>CAWJVN010000005.1:0-219800 GCA_963846365.1 uncultured Chloroflexia bacterium | reverse complement strand
GTTTTCCGCACTTCTGCCGAGCCATATCGCCCCCATCCGAGCGGTCAGCCGGGGTCGCGATCACCGAGGATGAGTTCGGCGGCGCGCTGAGACACGGTCTCCATCTCGCCGACGATTGCGCTGAGGCGGCGTGAGTTGGCGATCCACTCGCGGTAGAGCGCGGCCTCGCGTGCGGTGAGGCGGCGACTGACCGTTTTGCCGGCCACCTTGCGCGTCCACTGCCAGTACGGGCCGTGGGGTTGCGGGGGATCGGCCTGGCAGCGGCAGCCGGCTTTGCCGCAGAAGGTGTGGCGTCGGACCACGCTGCCGGTGCTGATGAAGCCGAGCTGGGTCAGCTGTGCCTGGAGGCTGCGGTACCGATCTCGGTACCCAGCCAGGCGCTGGTCGGCGGTCTCGTCGGGCATTCCTGATGGTGGTCCGGGAGGGTGGACATCCGTTCGATCAGTATCTATACTGTCCGACAAGCCAGGGCCACGTCAAGGAGCTCGTCGTGCCAGGGTCTGGGCGGTTCTCCCTCGACACCCAGGTCCTCGGCCCCCTCCCCCTGGTCAACCACTTCCTCGAGCGGCTCCGCCTCGCCGAGCTCCTCGAGCGCCACGTCCCTCACCACGACCGACGTCTGCGCCTGGCTCCCAGCCTCGCCCTGGGAGTGCTGGTGCGCAACCTCGTGCTGCACCGCGAGCCCGTCTACGCCCTCGGCGAATGGGCGGCCCCCTTCGACCCCCACCTGCTCGGGCTCGTCGCTGATGAGGGAGCGCTCCTCAACGACGATCGGGTGGGACGGGCACTGGACCGCCTCTTCGACGCCGACCGCGCCACCCTGCTCACCGAGCTCATCCTCGGCGCCGTCTCCGCGTTCGCCGTCGATCTCTCCCAGCTCCACAACGACTCCACCTCGATCACGTTCTCCGGCCGCTACGCCGGCGCCACCGGCAGGGCGCGCGGCGGCAAGCGCACGGCGGCGATCGCCTTCGGCTACAACAAGGATCACCGTCCTGATCTGCGTCAGCTGGTGTGGATCCTCACCGTATCCGCCGACGGCGCCGTCCCCATCGCCCACCGCGTCGCCGACGGCAACACCACCGACGACACCACCCACATCCGTACCTGGGACGAGCTGGTGGCACTGGCCGGCAGGCCCGACTTCCTCTATGTGGCCGACTGCAAGCTCTGCACCCGTTCGGCCATGGATCACATCGCCCGCAGCGGCGGGCGTTTCCTAACCGTGCTGCCACGCACCCGTCGTGAAGACGGCTGGTACCGGCGGTGGATGCGCACCCATCCTCCTGCCTGGGTCGAGGCGTCGCGACGACCGGGCCGCCGGATCGGCGAACCCGACGAGGTGTGGTGGACAGCGCCGTCGCCGAGCCCCTCGGGCGAGGGCTATCGCATCGTCTGGGTGAAGTCCTCCGCCAAGGTCGAGCACGACCAGGCGGCTCGGACGGCACGCATCGAGGCCGGCCTCACCGCCCTCTCGGCTCTCGAGGTGCGGCTGCGCGGCTCACGCTGCCGGTTCCACGACATGGTCGCCGTCGAGGAGGCGGCCGCCGCTGCCCTTCGCGATGCCGGCGCCGAGCGATGGCTGGCGGTCACGGTCACCGCGGTCATGGAGAAGAGCTACCGGCAGGAGCACCGGGGCTCGCCCGGGGCCACGACCCGCTTTCGCCAGACCGCGCGCAAGCGCTTCCGGCTGCGCTGGGTGGTTCGCGAGGCGGCGGTGGCCGCCGACGCTGCCTCCGACGGCTGCTTCCCGCTGATCACCAACGACACCTCACTCTCGGACGGCGAGCTGCTCGCTGCCTACAAGTACCAGCCCAAGTTGGAGACCCGACACGCCCAGCTCAAGGGCGTCCAGCTGGTCACGCCGGTCTTCCTCAAGGAGGCGGCGCGGATCGAGGCGCTGCTCTGCTGCCACTTCATCGCGCTGCTGGTGCACGCGCTCATCGAGCGCGAGATCCGAGCGGGCATGGCCACCAGGAAGGCCGCCGAACTGCCGATCTATCCCGAGGACCGCGGCTGCCGTGCTCCCACCGCCGCCCGGGTGCTGGAGGTCTTCACCGGGGTCGCCCGGCATCACCTCCGCAGTGGCAGGACGACCATCCAGGTGTTCGAGCCCACCCTCACCCCACTCCAGCTCCAGGTGCTCCGCCTGCTGCGCATCCCGCTCAGCGTTTACGCCAGCACCCCGTAGATGGGGGAGAAATGCTCTCCGAGAAGTGCGGAAAACGGGCCCGGCAACCGGTCGGGTCGGGCGGACGGGTCCGGGCTCCAGGAGCCCCGAGCGCGTCGGCGTGGTGACTACGGCAGCCGGCGATAGACGCTCAACGTATGCGCCTGCGAGTGCAGGGCCGGTCTCCCCTGGGAAGGAGGGCGTGAGAAGGCCCAACCCGACGCCGAGGCCATCGGCGGGGGCGCGGGCCACTGTCCCCGGTGATGCGGTGCCGGACGAAACCGCCGCCATCGGGCCGAAGCACGACGGCGCCGCGCCCTGCGCGGGTCGGTTCGTGGAGCGGTCGCGGTGCCGCGCGGGCACCTCGGGGACAGTAGAGGTGCGCCTTCTTTACTGCCGGCCACGCACGAGGCTCCTCCACGGACGGGCCTCGGGATCACGACGACGTCATCGACGTCATGCACGCCCCGGCGGGCCCCGACCCGGGTGCTCGTCATCGGTGGGCGGACGGGGCGGCCGGAGGCGAAGCCCAGGAGGCCGACCCCGTCGTCGCTCAACTGGTCACGTTCCCGGCGGTGGGGGGCACGCCGGAGTTGGACGGGACCATCGGTGCCTGGCACGAGCCTCCCGAGGCCCTGCTCGCATGGTGGCGTCGCGTCTGCGCGGAGGAGGCGGCGCTGGAGGATGCGCATCCGGCTGACCTCGACGCGATCGCATGGACCGCGGACGAGCCGATCACGGGCCCCGAGAGGTGGAGGAAGGGGGGTCCGGGTGGAGGATCCCGCCCGGCCGTCTCCGCGTCTGCCTGGGAGGCGTGGGTCAACGACTGGCTGCGCGCCCAGGACGACGGCGGCCTGGAGAGCTGGGACGGGACGGAGACCGTGTTCGTCGGCTTCCCCGAGCTCGACGGCCAGCAGCTCGAGGGCGGCGATCGCGGAGCCGCGTCAGTTCACTGGATACATAACGAACAAAGAGCGACCACCTGTTCGCCCCTCCCACCGGATGCACCTGTGGGGTGCGAGGGGGACAGCCCTGCCGAGCGGCGTGCGGTCGCCGAGGTCCGCGGGTGGCCCGAGGTTGGTGGTATTCAGCGGCGGAACCGTGGCTGGGAGGGCCGTCACCAGGGGCAGCCGCCTGGTCGGCGTCGGGCTCCAGGTGCCGGAGGCGACGAAGGAGGAGCACCGGCTCGGTGAGCGGATCGCTCACTGCGGGGAGAGGCTGATCTTCCGGTCGCCGAACTGCGAGTGCGACCCGACCGCCCGGCCTCTCCTGGTCGGGGCGAACCTGCGCACGCACCGCATGTGCCACCACTGCGCGAAGCTGCGGAGCCGGAAGCTCGCCGCCAGGGTGCACGAGATGTTCGGCAAGCTCCGAGCCCAGGGGATCACCGGTACGCGCTGTTGACGCTCACCTACCGCGACACCGAGGCCCTGGACGGCTGCGTGGAGCGCGGCTGGCGAGACTTCCGCAAGCTGCGCCAGCGCAAGCTCTGGGAGCAGGCGCTGGGTTGCCTCGCCACCATGGAGATCCAGCGCGGCCAGGGCTCAGGCCTCTGGCATCCGCACCTGCATGTCCTGGTCGCCCGGCCGTCATGCACCTGTCTCCGGGGTCGCCGCCTCGACGACGATGGCCCGCGGTGCTCGCACGGGAGAGTCTGGTGCCCCCACGCCCTGAACCAGTGCTGCATTTCCGAGGCGTGGCGCGAGATCACGGGAGAGAGCTTCGTGGTCGACATCCGTGCCGCCCGGGCCGAGGAGGACCGGAGCATGGCGGGTGCCGTGCGGGAGGTGGTCAAGTACTGCACCAAGCTGACCGAAGTGAGCTCCAAGCAGCGGGAGGACGGTCGGAGCGACGTGCTCGAGCTCCACCGTGCCATCCGGGGTCGCCGGTTGCTCACGACTACCGGGGTCTTCCGGGGGCTGGTGGAGCCAGTCACCGCAGAGGAACTGCTCGACGAGCCGGACAGCAAGCCCTGCCCGATCTGTGGTGCAGCGTGGGAGACGGTGAGTGCAGTCTGGGACGAGGCCACCGGCCACTACCGAGTGGGCCTGGCGCCACATCGGGAGAGAGGGCAGCCCAGCAGGCTGAAGGCGGCAGGCCAGCCGTGCTCGCGCGCAGGAGATGGATCATGGGCGTCATGATCCTTTTCGCCGCGCTTGCGCCTCGAGCTGGCGCGCCGGGGCTGGTCTCATTGCGATTTGGCGCAGTTTGCCGGGATAAGCCCGCCCACGGTCTCGGCGGCGATGGCGGGACGGCCTCTTGCTCCGAAGACTGTCAGGCGTATCGCTGAGGCGCTCGCATCTGCACCACCGGTCCCAGGGGTTGACGAGCTACTTGCCGGGTGAGGCGGAGCTACGGGTAGATGAACAGGTCGTTGAACCGCCAGGCCAGCTCTGGCTGGGGCCCACCGGCGGACAGGAGACCCAAAGCGATCGCAGACCCCAAACTCAGACGCCCGGCGCCCACGAGAAGGTAGGCAACAGGGTCGGCGGAGATGATGCAGTCGACCGGACCGGAGTCGGCCGGCTCGAGACGGTACTCACCATCAACGAAGCGCACCACCGAGCGACCCAGGCCTCGCAGCTCGATCTCGTAGGCGACGTTCAGCCCCCTCGTGGTCTCGAGGTTGATGCAGAGACAGTAGATGGGTGCGTACCCGCCCAGCACGAGCGCCGCATGAGCGGGATCGATGAGCCACGGTGTACCGACGGCGAGAGCCATGTCGTAGCCATGCAGGAGATGCTCGCCGACAATGATGCACAGGAGGTCCGCATTCCGCAGGGGAAGGCCGCAATGCCAAGCAACCAGCTGGTCATCGGGCCTTCCGGCCATGGTGTCGACGAAACGCCGAGCTGCGTCGACGATCAGCCTCGCCAGCCTCGCAGGGTCGGTTTCCGGGATGTCCGCCAACATTTGGCGGCTGATGACGGCGGCGGTATCACGGAAGGCTTCTCCGTCGCCAGCTTGGATGTCGATTGGCGACGGCACGCCGTTAGCGATCTCGCAGTAGACGGTCGACCCGTTCACCAGATGGGCGGCGGCGTCCCGGACCGTCCACTCCGAGCTGGGAATGGGAAGGTCGGTCGAGGGGAGCGCGCAGAGCAGGTCACTCGTTCGGGCGGCCAGGGTTTCGAGCGCGGCTCGAGCCTGGTCGACGACGATCGTCGTATCGCTCACCGTGGCCATCGTCGTTCCTCCTTGCGGCGGGAGGAGTCCCACACGCGCCTCTCAGCATGCGAGAGTCACCTTATGGTGACCTTGGGCCTGGCTCACAGCAAACGCAGAACAAGCCTGGGGGCACCCTCGTCCTCGGAGAGTACGCCGGGACCGCGGTAGGTTCGGATCTCCGAGCGAAATGGGCCCCGCCGAGTTCGACGACGAGCCGTCAGCAGCTGGAGCTCCGCCTCCTGGGCACCTTTGAGGTCGTCTCAGGAGATCGGCGCCTCGCCATCGGTAGCGGCAAGCAACGCGCGCTCATGGCGATGCTCGCCCTGCGGCTCAATCACGTGGTGCCCGGGGACGAGCTCATTGAGCAGCTCTGGGGCGAGGCGCCGCCGGCCAGCGCCACCGCCTCCCTCTACAGTCTTGTATCGCTCGTCCGGCGAACCCTGGCCCGGTGCCACAGTGCAGACGGTGGCGTCCACCTGCGTAATCCGGACGAAAGCGGACGGTGATTCCGATCGATTCCGGACGGTGATTCCGATCGAATCCGGACGGTCGTTCCGGCTGAAAGCGAACAGCTCCTGAGGGCTTGCCCCCCGGCAGGGAGGGGCGGGCGGCGCCTTGAACGCCAAGGCAGGCACGCGGTCCCCTTGCGGACTTCTGAGGTTCGGCAAGGAGGTCCCGCGTGCCCAGGAGAAGACTACCCATGCGCAAGATCGGCGAGGTGCTGCGGCTCAAGGCCGCGGGCCTCAACATCCCGGAGATCGCTCGAAGCGCCGGCCTCGGGAGGACGACCGTCTACGAGTACCTGGGCCGGGCGGAGGCGGCGGGGCTGAGCTGGCCGCTGCCCGCCGAGTTGGACGCGGCGGAGATCGAGGCGAAGCTGTTCCCGCCACCCAGCGCCGCCCTGTTCGCGCGCCGGCCGGTCCCCGACTGGCGGGAGGTGCATCGCGAGCTGAAGCGGGGCCGGCACGTCACCCTCCGCCTGCTCTGGCTGGAGTGGCGAGAGGGCCATCCCGATGGGTGGGGGTACAGCCAGTTCTGCCTCCGCTACCACGAGTGGCTGGGACGGCAGGACGTGGTGATGCGCCTCGAGTACGCCGCCGGGGAGAGGCTCTTCGTCGACTTCGCCGGCGACCGGATGTCCTTCGTCGACGCCGCCACCGGCGAGGTCACCGAGGTGGAGATCTTCGTCGCGGTCCTCGGCTGCAGCGGGCTGCTCTACGTGGAGGCCACCCGTGGCCAGGACCTGAAGTCCTGGCTGCTCGCCCACGTCCGGGCGTACCAGGCATATGGCGGGGTCACCATGACCACCGTCCCCGACAACCTGAAGTCGGGTGTGACCAAGGCGTGCTGGTACGAGCCCGAGATCAATCCCAGCTACCTGGAGCTGGCCCGTCACTTCCACACGATCGTCCTGCCGACCAGGGTGGCGCACCCTCGGGACAAGGCCGCCGTGGAAGCCGGGGTTCTCGTGGCCGAGAGATGGGTGCTGGCCCCGCTGCGCCACCGCCGCTTCTTCAGCCTCGCCGAGCTCAACGAGGCCATCGCCATCAACACCGCCGAGGTCAACGGCCGGCCGTTCCGCGGTCAGCCGACCAGCCGCCGCGAGCTCTTCGAGGAACTGGAACGGCCGGCGCTCCAGCCGCTGCCGGCGACCCCGTACGAGTTCGCCGAGTTCAAGAAGGTGACCGCCAACATCGACTACCACGTCGAGTTCGACCGCCGCTTCTACTCGGTGCCCCACCGGCTGGTGCGGCAGCGCCTGGAGGTGCGGGCCACGGCCACCACCATCGAGGTCCTGCACCGCCATCAGCGGGTCGCCAGCCACGCCCGCGAGTACGGCCGGCGGCGCTACATCACCGACCCGGCGCACATGCCGGCGTCGCACCGGGCCCATCTGGAGTGGACGCCGTCGCGGCTGATCCGGTGGGCGGCGACGGTGGGACCGGCGGCGGCGGAGGTGACCCGGCGGATCCTCGAGACCCGACCCCACCCGGAGCACGGCTACCGCGCCTGCCTGGGGCTGATGAGCCTGGCCAAGCGGCATGGCAACGAGCGCGTGGCCGCTGCCTGCGCGCGCGCCCTCACCATCAACGCCATCTCGTACACCTCGGTGAAGTCGATCCTCGACCAGAACCTCGACCGCCTGCCGCTGCCCACCGTGCAGCTCGCCCTGGTCCCGTCGCCGACCGCGCACGAGAACCTGCGCGGCCCCGCCTACTACACCGAGCAGGAGGCCTGAGCATGCTGGTCCAGCAGACCCTCGACAAGCTCGACGCCATCGGCCTGGGCGGGATGGCCACGGCCCTGCGTGAACAGCTCGAGAACGCCCCCCAGTACGCCGAGCTCAGCTTCGAGGACCGGCTCGGCCTGCTCGTCGACCGCGAGGCCGACTGGCGGGACAGCCGCCGCCTGGCGACGCGCCTCAAGGCGGCCAAGCTCCGCTATCCGGCCACCGTGGAGGACATCGACTTCCGGGCCCCGCGCGGCCTCGACCGCGCCACCATCCTCAGCCTCGCTCAGGCCGGCTGGGTGCTCCATCGCCACAACGTTCTGATCACCGGGGCGACCGGGTGCGGCAAGTCGTTCCTCGCCTGCGCGCTGGCCCAGGCGGCGATCCGCCAGGGGCACACGGCGCTCTACATGCGCACGCCGCGACTGCTCGATGACCTCGCGGTGAGCCGGGGCGACGGTCGCTACCAGCGCCTGCTCGCCCAGCTCCAGCGGGTGACGCTGCTGGTGCTCGACGACTTCCTGCTCACCCCGGCGACGGTTGAGCAGTGTCGCGATCTCCTCGAGGTGGTCGAGGATCGCGCCCAGCTCCGCTCCACCCTGGTCGCCAGCCAGCTGCCGGTCGACGCCTGGCACGGCGCCATGGCCGACCCCACCCTGGCCGAGGCCGTCCTCGACCGCGTGCTGCACCGGGCCCACCGCCTTCCCCTGAAGGGCGCCTCGCTGCGCCGCCGGGAGCCCGAGGACAAGCCCAAGCAGGCGAAAACAACATGAACCCTCCAAGGTGGCCGAACGCGTGCCACCAGGATGGCCTACACGGCCCGGAACGACCTCGACACGACCCCTGACACCTGGCCCCTACCCGGCGAGCACCCGATGACGAACTACTCTTCCACCCGGAGGTGATGACCGGCTTCTACTGACACTCGATGACGTGGCGCCACCCGCCCCGATCGCTTTCGACCGGAACGGGCGTCCGCTTTCAGCCGGAATCGGTGTTCGCTTTCGATCGGAACCGGCGTCCGGATTCGCCGGAATGCGCATCCACCTGCACACGCGGGAGCCGGGGTATGTCCTCGAGGGCGATCCGGACTGCGTCGACGCCTCCCGCTTCGAGAGGCTTGCTGCCGAGGCGCGGCACAGCCTCGGACGAGGGGAGCCCGGGATGGCGGCTCAGGCACTGCGCCAGGCCCTGGGACTGTGGCGTGGCCGCGCACTGGCCGACCTGTCGGACGTGCGGGCCGTGCACCAGGAAGCCGACCGCCTCGAGGAGGCGCGCCTCGGCGCTGTCGAGGATCTGGCGGACGCAGAGCTGGCCTGCGGCCGTCCGGACGAGGCTCTGGCCCTCCTCCAGCGTCACGTCGACGACCATCCGTTCCGAGAGCGTGCCACGGGCCAGCTGATGCTCTCCCTCTACCGGCTCGGACGGCAGGCCGACGCGCTCGCCCTCTACCGGCGCGCGCGGGGCACCATCGTCGAGGAGCTGGGGGTGGAACCGACCCCCTCGCTCCGCCGGCTCGAGGAGCAGATCCTCCATCAGAGCAGCGAACTGGACGGCCCAAGAGCAGCTCACGCCGCTGGCGCAACGCTGGCCCGGCCTGGTGCTCCTGACGACACCATCGCCTTTCTCCTCACGGACATCGAGGCCAGCACGCGCCGCTGGGAGGGGAATACGGAGGCGACGGCCCTGGACCTCGCCCGTCACGACGAGGTTCTCCGAGCCGCCGTCGCCGGGGTCCGCGGCGAGGTCTTCACCCACACTGGGGATGGCCTGGCAGCCGCCTTCTCCACCGCCTCGGCGGCGCTGGCGGCCGCCCTTGCCGGTCAGCGCGCGCTCCTTGCAGAGCCCTGGGCCGCGGGACCCCTTCGGGTGCGGATGGCGATTCACGCTGGGCGCGCGCAGCGTCGGGGCGGCAATTACTTTGGACCCACTCTCAACCGCGCGGCCAGGCTGATGGCCACGGGACATGGCGGCCAGGTCCTGTGTTCCGGCGCCGCCGCGGACCTCGCGCGGGACGACCTTCCGAAGGGCGTCAGTCTGCTCGACCTGGGCGAGCACCGGCTGGCCGACCTGGCCCGCCCCGAGCGGGTGTTCCAGGTGGCCCATGCCGAGCTGGGCTCCGACTTCCCTTCGCTGCGCTCCCTCGACGTGAAGCGCCACAACCTGCCGGCCGCTCTCACCACCTTCATCGGACGGCGCCGCGAGCAGGAAGAGGTGGCCGCCCTCCTCGGCCAGGCCCGGCTCGTCACCCTCACCGGCATCGGCGGGACGGGCAAGACCCGCCTGGCCCTGGTGGTGGCAGCCGGGGCCGGCGAGCGGTTCCCCGACGGTGTCTGGCTCGCCGAGCTGGCCCCGTTGCGTGACCCCTCCCTGGTCGTGTCGGCGGTGGTGGCCGCGCTCGGGCTCCTCCCGGGCGAGCTCGTCCGGCAGGGCCAGTCGCTGGAGCGGGCGTTGTGCGACCATCTGGCGCGTCGCCGCCTCCTTCTCGTGCTCGACAACTGTGAGCACCTTGTCGAGCCAGCGGCGGCCCTCGTGCACGCCATCCTGGCCGGCTGCTCGGACGTGACGATCCTGGCCACCAGCGTGGCGGTCCTGGGGGTTCCCGGCGAAGTGGTGTTTCGGGTGCCGCCCCTGTCCCTGCCCCTGGCTACCGGCGCCGGGCCGGACGAGCTTGGCGCCGCCGACGCCGTGTCCCTGTTCTGCGACCGGGCCCAGGCCGCCGAGGCGGGGTTCGAGCTCAACGCCGCCAATGCCGCCGCAGTGGCCCGGATCTGCCACCGCCTTGACGGCATCCCGCTGGCCTTGGAGCTGGCCGCCGCCCGCATCCGGGTGCTCGCCGCCCACCAGGTGGCCGAGCGCCTCGACCGGCGGTTCGGGTTCCTGGGCAGCGGCGCCCGCACCGACGATCCCCGCCACCGGACGCTACGGGCGGCCATCGACTGGAGCCATGACCTCCTGCCTTCCGCCGAGCAGCGGGTCCTCCGACGCCTCTCCGTGTTCCCCGGGACGTTCGACCTCGAGGCGGCCGAGGCCGTGGCGGGTGACGTCGACAGCGACCATGACGGCGGCGGCGGCCCGGTCGGCACGGGGTTCGAGACCCTCGACCACCTGAGCCGCCTCATCGACAAATCCTTCGTGGCCGTGGCCGCTCGCCAGGACAGCGAGGTGCACTACCGCCTCCTCGAGACGATCCGGGCCTACGCCGCTGAGCGGCTGGCCGGTGCCGGCGAGGAGGCCGCCATTCGGCGGCGCCACCGCGACTTCTTTCTCCGACTGGCGGAGGAGTGGAACCGGAGCGCCCCCGACAGTTGGGCCTTTACCCCCTGCCTGCGGCGTATCACCGCCGAGGTAGACAACTTTCGGGCGGCGCTGCACTGGTCGCTGGCGGATGGCGACGACGACGCCGTGGCCCTCCTGGCCTCGGCTCACTTTCTCTACTGGCTGGACGCGGCGGTCGAAGGTCGCGACTGGCTCGAATCGGTCGCGGCCATGCCGGCCCCGCCCTTCCGCGCAGCGGTGCTTGCCCGGGTCGGCTTGTCCTTCCTTCTCCGCAACGTCGGTGGCTACACTGGGGAACGCCCGCGGGAGCTTCTCGAAGAGGCGTTGTCTCTAGCGCTGGCCGCTGACGACCCAGCCATGCTGGTAATCGTCCGCGCCAACCTGGCCGAACTCTTCCTTGCGACCGGACACCTTGCCGAGGCGGAGCGGCAGCTGGGCGCTTTCCCCGGTTCGTCAGAAACGAGCGAACTCGTCGTGAGGGGGGCCTTCCTGGGCTGGCTCAACCTGGCCCGCGGCGACGTCGCGGCGGCCCGAAGCTGTTTCGAACGGTCGCTCGAGTTCGATGCCGTGAAAGACGAGAACGTCCGGTCCAATGCCCTCGGAGGACTTCTGTCTCGTCCTGGCGCTGCTTGACCAGCCGGACGACGCAGAGGCGCTGGGAGAAGAGGCGATCTGCACTGCCCGGCGCTGCCCGGCTCGACAAGTGCTGGCGTCGTCCCTCACTCGCGCCGCCGAAGCGGCCATCATCGCCGACCGTCTCGACCGTGCCGACCTCATCCTGCGCGAGCTCCTGGTGCTACTCCGGGAACTCGGGGCCCGCCGCTGGGTCGCCGAGGCCCTGGAGCTGACAGCGCTCGTCATCGGCGCCTCCGACCCCGCCGCGGCGGCGCTCGCGCTCGGGGCCGCCGAGGCGGTGCGCACCGCGCTGGGCGAACCGGCCAACCCGGGCGGAATCCTGGCCAGGCGCATCGAGGACTGCCGCCGCCGTATCGTCGAGAACCGCAGCGCCGAGGACTTGGAGGGTGCCCTCCGGCGGGGTGGGGCGATGGCCATCGACGACGCCATTGGCAGCGCTTTGGATCGGCTGTCGCTCAGGGCCTGATCGCCACTTTGAGCGCGGCGGCCGTGTGTGAGGTTACTGATCGTGAGCAATAAGCCACTGGGCTATCGCTGGCACTGAGATCGAAGTGGCACTTGTGGCCGCCAAAAAACAAAACGACTGCCTTCCAAGCTGGATGTCGCGAGTTCGAGTCTCGTCTCCCGCTCCCGTTTCACTCTTCGAGTTCAGTAGCAGCGGTTGCCTGCGCCGTCGAGGGTCTTGAAAGAGGCGTCGAGAGGCCCCAGGGTGTGGGCCGGGCCCCGCTCTCATTTGACATTCCAGTAAGGATTGACCGCTGGCCATTCGCCACCATCTCCCCGGGCGGCGTGTGAGAGACTCGGTGTCTCCGCATCTGCTGCCGGCGGCGCCGGCGTTGTCGGACGAGGTCCCCATGGCCAGCTTGAGCGAGGTATCGGAAGCCAGCCCCCTGTACGACGGCGGAGGGTTGCGGGTGACCCGCACCCTGCGACCTGCGAGGTTGAGCGTGACCGGCGAGATCGATCACTGGAACGCCCGCCTGGTGTCCCAGGCGCTCCAGACCGCGTTGAAGGGTGAGGGCGATGTCCATCTCGACCTGAGCGGGGTCGCCTTCTGCGATGTCGAGGGGCTTCGAGCCCTCGTGTCCGCGGCCGAGGACCTCTGTGACGGCCGGCGCCTGGTGATCGAGGGACTGCCGGCACAGCTCAGGAAGGTGCTCCGCCTGGTCGGATGGGACCACCATCCTGGGCTGGAGATCCCGGCATGAGCGGGCAGGCTCCGGTGATGCCCTCCCACACTGCGGGCTTCCGCCACGAGGCCCTCCTGTACCAGGGAGAGGACGACTTCGTGGAGCGCACCTCCGCCTTCCTCCGCGAGGGGTTGGCCGGCGGCGAACCCGCCCTGGTGGTCGTCAGCGCGGGGAAGATCGACCGGTTGCGGTCGAACCTCGGTGATCGGGTACACGGCGTCCAGTTCCTCGACATGGCAGAGGTGGGGGCGAATCCGGCGCTGATCATCCCCGCATGGCGACGCTTCGTGGACCGGCAGAAGGAGCGGGCGCCCCGGTTCCGGGGAATCGGTGAGCCCATCTTCCCGAGTTGGAGCGCCGCAGCCCTGGCCGAGTGCCAGCGACACGAGTCGCTGCTGAACGCCGCCTTCGATGACGGCCCCGCGTGGTGGCTGCTGTGCCCGTATGACACCGAGAGCCTGCCTCCCGCGGTCATCGACGAGGCTCGGCACAGCCATCCCCTGGTCACCGTCGGCACCGCGCACATGACCAGCGCCGACTACGTCCATGCCCCCGGCGTCGGCAACCTCCCGCTCCCGGAACCGGGGGGCGAATGGATCGAGGTGGCGTTCCGAGAGGGACCGCTGGCAGCGATCCGCAAGGTCGTCGCGACGCAGGCGGCTCAGCTGGGCATGGGGGCCGCGCAGGCGGCCGACCTCGTCCACGCGGTGCACGAGGTTGCCAGCAACAGCCTGCGCCATGGCGGTGGCGAGGGCGTCCTGCGGATGTGGAGGGATGGCGACACCCTCATCTGTGAGATCCGCGACAGCGGCCACATCGACGATCTGCTCGTCGATCGCTGCGAGCCGACCGCGGTGCACTGCGGGCGTGGCCTGTGGCTGGCCAACCAGCTGTGCGATCTCGTCCAGGTGCGGTCGTTCTCCTCCGGCACAGTGGTGCGACTGCACGCGCGACTGAGCTGAGGGCCGGCAACTGCTACCGGAGGGCGGCCGAGCCGAGGCCGAGCGAGAGAGCGGCCAGGAACAGCCATTGCAGGGTCCCGATGATCAGGGGTCGCGGCCCGGTGGTGCGCAGGGTGCGGAGGTCGGTATGGAGGCCGACGCCGGCCATTCCGACGCAGAGAAGCCACAGGTCGGCGCGTTGCAGCCAGACGAGAAACCCCTGCGTCCAGCCAACCGGTCGAGGTCAGGACGACGCAACCGACGAAGGCGGCGAGGAACCACGGCACCAGGGGCACCCTCGGCTGCCCGGCCGCCCGAGGTCGGGTCCGCAGTGCCCATGCGACCCAGAGGACGATCGGGGCAAGCAGGCAGATCCGCACCAGCCTCACGACGGTGGCGTGCTCGGCGGCGGCGGCGCTCACGCTGTCGCCGGCCGCCACCACCTGCGCCATCTCGGGAAGGCTGGCCCCGTCCCAGAGGGAGTACAGCCGCTCGCTCAACCCGAGAAGGTGCTGGACCAGCGGGTAGAGGATGGTCCCCACCGTGCCCACCACGGTGATCGCTGCGACCGCATAGGCCGCGTCGTTCTCCTCCGCCTGGATCACAGTGTCGGTGGCCACCACCGCCGAGGCGCCGCAGACGGCGCCGCCGACGCTGAGGAGCACCCCCAGCTTCTCGGAGACGCCGAGTCGGCGAGCGAGGCGGAGACCGACCCAGACGGCGGCGCGGTCGAGATGATCACAACGCCCAGGGCGGGCCCGCTGACCCGCCACAGGTCGGCCACGCCGAGCCGGAACCCCAGGCCGGCCACCGCCCAGCGCAGGACCGCCCTCTTGGCCAGGTTGACATCCGGGGGCGCAGCCGGGCGGGCATGCCGGCAGCCGTCTGCCAGGCCATGCCGGCGAGGGGCACCAGCAGCAGCGGGCCGGCATGCACGGTGTGCTTCACCCAGCCGGCGAAGGCGAGGCTGCCGAGACCGACGCAGAGGGCGAGGCCAGGCCAGAGTGGAACCGGTAGGCGGCTGCGAGGGGCCGGTTGACCCAGCTCGTGTAGTAGACGTGGAGATCCGAGCGGAGGAACTCGTCGGGGGGCTGGTACCGGGATGCCATGCCCGACTGTTCGAAGCAGGGCGCGCCGTTCACGAGGACCCGCACGCTGCTTCTGGTCAACTCCAGCCGGAACCGTTCGCGGCAGTCGGGGTCCATCTCGTTGGCGTGGGTGTCGCCCCACCGTGACGTCGAGGCCGGCGCGGGAGATGTGGCGGCGAACATCTGTTCGCTATACTCCGCCCATGAGCACCCAAACCCTTGCCCAGCCGGATGCCCCGCTGGCATCCACGCCCATCAAGGTCCTCGTGAGCCGTCCGGCGGCAGCGAGGGCCGTCCGTCCGTCCGAGGTGCACGGCCCCGAGTGCTGCTGGACAACGGCCGGCGAGATCCTCGTCCCTGAGGTCGTCGGCTGCGATCCTCGACCCGGTCACACCGGGTGGGGATTCGTCGGCATGGCCAGTGCGAGGGTCGCCACCTGGGCCGTGGTCGAGATCCGCTCCATCGGCGAGGTCGCCTCCGCGGTCGTCGGCGGCGAGTACGCCGACGGCTGGGATGAGGAGGACGACTTCCCCGGGGTCGTCTTCGACGACATCCGCGAGGTCCGGGCGCGCATCCGCGACCTGCCCGTCGGCTCGGTGGTCGGCATCTTCGGCCCGACCCGGCAGGCGTACAGCCTCTACGACCGCACGCCGGCACCTCCGGGAGAACGAACCTGACGCGCTGCGCTCCCGCAGCAGCCTTCGAGAACGATGAACGGGTTACTGGCCGATGCGTCCGTCAATCCGCTCGCGCAACAGATCGGCGTGACCGAGGTGGCGGGCGTACTCGTGGAGCATTTCGAGCAGCACCTCGCGCAGCGAGATCGGCCCCTGCCCCTGGCCGATGCCACTGCGATCGGCGCCGGTGATGTCGAGACTGGGTGACCCGGCCACCAACCGCTCGGCGAAGTCCACCTCTGCTCGCCATGCGTCCCACGCCCCCGCCACCACCCGGGGGTCGGGGACAGCGCCGTCGAAATCCCCGTCGCGGTCGGTGGCGGTGCAGAACAGCCGGGGTGCGTCCTGTCCCGCCATCACGCTCCGGAATGCATGACGCTCCATCTCCGCCAGGTGTCGCACCAGCCCCAGGAGCGACATGGTCGACGGCTCGACCGAGCGCCGCGCCAGAGCCTCGGCGTCAAGGCCTGAGCACTTCATCTCCAGCGTGAGGCGTACGCAGCGCAGGGACTCGACCAGCGCGGTGCGCTCGTCGCCCAAGGTTGGTCCGTTCTCACGCGGGTCGTCCCTGAGATCGGCGAACATGTCGGCTCGTCGGGTCGTGGTCATGGCCGCAATTGTGGGTCCTCCGCCCGATCCGTGTGTACGGATGCGCGGGCCGGGACGGCGTGCGAGCACCGAGGGCTTTGGCAAGACCCGGATCGTGCCGCAGAATCTGCGGCCGGAACCAGAACCCACGCACAC
Source organism: uncultured Chloroflexia bacterium (assembly GCA_963846365.1). Taxonomy (GTDB): domain Bacteria; phylum Chloroflexota; class Dormibacteria; order Aeolococcales; family Aeolococcaceae; genus CF-96. Next base: position 203,677 of record CAWJVN010000005.1, on the reverse strand, counting down.
GAAGGGGTAACGCATGGCCAGGCATGCGGTGGTGATCGCCGGAGGCGGTCCGACAGGAATGATGCTGGCGGCTGAGCTGGCCCTGGCCCAGGTCGATGTCGTCATCGTTGAACGACGCGCCACTCCGGACCCCGACCGGTCACGCGCCGGCGGACTGCACGCGCGCACCATCGAGGTGCTCGACCAGCGCGGCGTCGCCCATCGATTTCTCGCGGAGGGGAGGGCGATGCAGATCCAGGGATTCGGCCGAATCCCCCTGGACATCGGTGATTTCCCATCCCGCCACAACTACGGGCTCGCCCTCCCGCAGATTCAGACCGAGCGCCTGCTGGCGACCTGGGTCCAGGAGCTCGGGGTGCCGACCGCGCGCGAACGTGAGGTGACAGGATTCACGCAGGACGACGCCGGCGTCGATGTCGCGCTGTCCGACGGCACCTCGATCCTGGCGGACTATCTGGTCGGGTGCGACGGGGGCCGCAGTGTGATCCGAAAGGCGGCCGGTATCGAGTTCGCCGGATGGGATCCGTCGACGAGCTGGCTCATGGCCGAGGTCGCGATGGTCGAGAGGCCGGAGTTCGGCCTGCGTCCAGGCGGTGGGATCGGCCCGGCCGAGGGCGGGGATCGGATTCGCGTGGTCCTGACCGAACGCCGGGTCGAGCACACCGGTGAGCCCACTCTGCAGGACGTCAGCGAGGCGCTCATCGCCGCCGACGGGACGGACTACGGCGTGCACAGCCTGAGTTGGACCTCCCGTTTCACGGACAACACCCGGCAGGCGGCGTCGTATCGCAGGGGACGTATCCTGCTGGCGGGCGATGCAGCACACGTGCATCCCCCGCTCGGTGGTCAGGGTCTCAACACCGGTGTCCAGGATGCCGTGAACCTGGGGTGGAAGCTGGCCCAGGTGGTCAGAAGGACATCACCCCAGAGCCTGCTGGACACCTACCACGACGAACGGCATCCGGTCGGCGCCCGGGTGTTGCAGACCACCATGGCACAGGTCGCACTGACCAGCCCCGGCGACCGCCACCAGGCCCTGCGCAACACCATGGCCGAGCTGCTCAGCATGGACGAGCCGCGTCGGAGCATGGCCGCCATGATGTCGGGTCTCGACATCCACTACGACCTCGGCGAGGGACATCCGTTGCTCGGACGGCGCATGCCCGACCTGGACCTCGTGACCGCCGGCGGCCCGCTCCGGGTCTTCGAGCTGCTGCACGGCGCCAGGCCGGTGCTGCTCGACCTCGGCGAGCCCGGCGGCGTTGACATCACTCCATGGTCCGACCGGGTGCGGCTGATCGACGCGAGCTACAGGGGGGAGTGGGAGCTCCCCGTGCTCGGCGTGGTCGGCGCCCCCAATGCGGTCCTGATTCGGCCTGACGGACATGTGGCCTGGGTCGGAGACCGGACCGACCAGAGCCTCCCCGAAGCGCTGACCACCTGGTTCGGACCGCCGGCTGCGGCGTAGTGCGAAGGGAGGGCTGACCGACTCTCTCCGCCCCGTCGTTCGGGCGTGTGCAGCCGGTACCGAGGGACAGTCCGAACCCACCCTGCCGCCGATCGGCTCGATCAGGGCTCGGCGGTCACGCCGGGCTCAGTCGATTGGGAGGTCAAGGGGCGGTCTGCCGGATGGCCGCCGCCGGCGTGACCGTCGTCGCTGCGGCCGGCAACGAGGGCGGCGACCTGGCCGGCTCGGCGCCGGCGCCTACGGCGAGGTGCTGGCGGTCACCGCCATGGCCGACTTCGACGGCAAGCCGGGTGGGCTGGTGTCCAGCAGCCCGTGCGACGCCCGGGAGAAGGACGACACCGTCGCCGGCTTCTCCGACTTCGCCGTCCCCGGCTCGGCCGACGCCAACCACACCATCGCCGCTCCCGGCGTGTGCATCACCTCGACGTGGAACGACGGCGGGACGAAGACGATCTCCGGCACCTCGATGGCCTCGCCCCACGTCGCAGGCCTCGTCGCCCGCTGCATCGACGCCGGCCCCTGCGCCGGGCTGACGCCGGCGCGAATCATCGCCAGGCTCCGGGCCGACGCCGCCGCCCGACCGGCGGACCAGGGCTTCCTGGGCGACCCAGGCCACCCGATCGTCGGCAGGTACTACGGCAACCTCGCATACGACACCGGGTACTGACGTCCCTCCCCTGGGAGGTCTGCAGCGCCCGCTCGACCCACGTCCTGCTTTTGCACGTGTCTCCGCTCAACCCCAGGATGCGACGATCGGGCCCCCGCCCAGGTCGTGGGCGCAGCTGAGAGGAGAACCGCATGGTGCGCAGGGCAGTCATGTTCGCAGCCACGATGAGCCTCGGTCTCGGCGCCGCCGGCGTCCTCGGGGTCACCCACTCCCGAGCTGATTCGGGGACCCACTGCACCTTCCAGCACGTCCCCAACCTGAGCCCCGGCCTCTCCTACCAGTCCACCACCGGCACCTTCACCGACCCCGGCGGCGGCACCGCCAAGTGCACCGGCGACGTCAGCGGCTCCGGGTCCTACACCGACAGCGGCACGGTGACGGGGACCTGCCAGGGGGGCGGTGTCGCCGAGGGCGACCCCCGCTTCACCATCGGCGACAGGACCTTCACCGATCACATCAAGCTCACCTTCGGCAAGCCGTCGACCAAGGGTGGGGTCGTCCACGGCGACTTCGAGGGCAGCAGGGTGAAGGGCACCGTCGAGCTCACCCCCACGAAGGGGGACTGCGTCCTCAGCCCCGTCACCCAGGTCAAGGGTGTCGGTGAGTTCGCCCTGAAGTAGCGGTTGCGGCGGGCGACCGGGGACACCTCCCCCGGTCGCTCAGGCCGCGCTGGCGCCGTGCTCCAGCGGGTCCGCGAGGAGCTCACAGTGCCGCAGCGCCGCGGGGAGGCCGCCGGCGGCTGGCCGATGACCTGAGCGCCCACGTATCGCTTTGCGACGTGATCCGCTGTTCGGCTTGGCAAAAACCGTCACCCTTGTTCGACGGCTCCCCCGGCCCTGGTCTCAGGACTCCGGGACGCGCAGCGGTTCCGGGTGGTCGGCGAGGGCGATGACCGGGCGCGGCGTGATCCGGTGGCCGAGGAGGACGGGCCGGTTGGCCTGGCCGAGCAGCAGCGGGAGCAGCTCGTCGGCGCGAACGTGCCCGTACCAGCCTCGGTGGGCGGGCCGCTCGCCGAACTCGGTCACCTCGTCGGCCCGCACGGTGGGGCCGGCGACGACGAGCGGGGTCGGCTCACCGGCGTGCATCACCCCGTGGGTGGACGGGGTGGCGTGGTCGCCGGTGACCGCGACGATCGCGCCGGCCGCCAGCTCGGAGAGGCCGGCCAGCCCCCGGTCGACCGCCGCCAGCACGTCCCGCTTGGCGAGGGGCTGCTTGCTGTGGCCGGCCTCGTCCGTCGCCTTGGTGTGCACGTGCACGAACCGTGCGCCGCCGGCGACCAGCTCGGTGGCGGCGTGCACCCGGGACGCGAGGTCCGCCTCGAGGTCGACGACCGGTGGGAGATGGATCGCGGACATGCCGAGCGCGGCGGCGAGGCCTCGGTAGAGGCGGGTGCCCGTGACCGCCGCACCGGCGACACCGACCTGCTCGGCGAAGCTCGGGAGCTCACCGCGCGTCCCCGCCCACTTGGTCGTGAGCACATCCAGCGCGGGGACCCCGCGCTGCTGGCGGGACGCGTTGACCGCACTGGCGACGAGGTGGTCGCGGGCCGCACCCAGGACCGTGGTCAGCGTCTCCGCGAAGGCGGCGCCCTCCAGGCTGGTGGGCAGGGGCCGCAGCCAGGGGTGGAGGGTCTCGAAGAACGGGTCGGAGTCGGTCACGTCCGCGTTGGCGTGGCCGGGCGCGGTCAGCAGCGCCTCGCCGCCGCCACCGAGTGGCAGCAGCCGCATCTCGAGGCGGGCCAGAACCGGCTCGAGCTCGGCCAGCAGGGCGGCCGCGTCGGCCTCGTCGGCGCGGCCTGCGCGGCCCGTGATCCACAGCAGGTCGCGCTCGCGGCACGAGGTGCGCAGCGCGGCGTGGGCGACGGCGGTGTCGGGCACGACCGGCAGGCCGGCGCCGAGTGCCTCGAGCACCGCCCGGCCCGGGAACGGGACGCCGGCGAAGCCGAACATCGCCCAGTGGGCGAGCTCGGAGGTCGGGGCGCGGCCCCAGCCGAAGGGCAGGTGCCAGCCGCTGGCGCCGGCCCGGGCGAGCGCGTCGAGGTTCGGGGTGTGGGCGGCCTCGGCGGGGGTGCGGCCGCCCAGCTCGGGGATCGGCCGGTCGCCCAGCCCGTCGAGCACGACCAGGACGATCGGCAGGCGGTCGTCTCCGTCGCCCGCGGGTCTCATCGCCGGTCGGCGGCCGTGACCGAGGTGAGCAGGGTCCGGAGCACCGGGACCACCGCGGCCGGCACCAGCTCCTCCCAGCCCGAGCCCTGCTCGATCCGTGCCCGGATGCCGGTGCTGGACATCCGCCCGACCGGGTCACCCTCGATGACCTGGACGGTGTATCCGGCGGCGGCGAGCAGCCCTGCCTTCCGCCGTTCCCAGTCGCTGTAGGCGCGCACCAGCTGCCGGGCGTGGAGCGGCACGTAGCCGGGCCAGTGCTCGGGCTGGGTGAGGTCGAGGGGCACGATCGTGGTCCGGTCGACGAGGCCGCGTTCGGCGAGCGCGGCGTCGAGCATCCGGACCCGTTCGTAGTAGCTGAACGGGTTGGCCGCGGGCCGGTGCCGGTGCGCCGAGGTCGCCTCCTCGCGGAGCGCGCCGGGGTCGGGGTTGGTGATCGCGACCACCAGCCGGTCGGCGTCGCGCAGCGCGATCTCGAACAGCTCCAGGTGCTGGGCGTGCACCGGCTGGAACCGCCCGGTCACACACGCCAGGGCGGACGCCGGCGCACTCACGACACCCGCTCCCGGTCGCGCAGCAGGCCCCGGGCGATGGCGTTGCGCTGGATCTCCACGGTGCCGGCCGGGATGCGCAGATTCCGTGCCACCCGGAACAGCTTCTCCTCGGGCGAGCCCCGCAGCAGCCCCCGGGCGCCCCGGGCCTGCACCGCGTTGTCGGCGACCCGGAAGAACGCCTCGTCGTTGATCAGCTTGACCAGACTGATCAGCCGGGGGGCGTCGGGGTGCAGCGGGATGCCGAACGGCCCCAGCTCGTCGAGCTCGGCCTGGGCGACCAGCGACGCCGCACGGGCCTGGTAGATGTCGGCGTCCATGCTCGCCAGCAGGTGCTGCACCGCCTGCAGCGACGCGATCGGCCGGCCGCCGGACCTCCGCTCCCGGGCGTAGGCGAGCGCGCGGTCGAGCAGCCACGCCCCCCATCCCGCGCACATCCCGCCCCGGCACAGCCGCCGCCAGTTGATCCACGACATCGCCAGCGCGAAGCCGTCGCCGATCTCACCGACGACGTTCTCCGCGGGCACCCGGACGTCGGTGAGCTCGAGCTCGCCGGTGAGCCCGTCGTCGAGCATCGTGGGGATGTCGCGGCCGCGGCGGAACCCGGGCGCGTCGGCGTCGACCAGGAACATCGACAGCGACCTCGTGCCCGCACCCGGCTCGGTGACCGCCACCACCGCGACGACGTCGGCGAAGTGCGCATTGGTGATCCAGGACTTGCGCCCGCTGACGATCCAGTCGTCGCCGTCGGGCCGCGCCCGGGTCGACATGCTCAGCACGTCGGAGCCGACGTCCGGCTCGGTGTTGGCGAACGCCGCGGTGATCTCGGCGTTGATCAGCGGAGTCAGGTACCGCTCGCGCGCCGCCGCCGAGCAGTGCTCGAACGCCGGGCTGGGGCCCTCGGTCCAGGCCAGCGCCGCCAGCCCGAGACCCAGCCCGGAGTGCCGGTAGACGAACTCCTCGACGTGGTGCATCTCCACCCGCGAGAAGCCGCCCCCGCCCACCTCCGCGGCGGTGTGCGGCGCGTACAGACCGGCCCTGGCGGCCCGGCGCTGCACCTCCCGGCGCGCCTCCCACACCTCCCGATGCATCCGCCCGGCCTCGTCGAGGTGCGGCTGCCCGGCGGAGCCGACGCCCCGGGCGGCGAGCTGCTGCTCCAGCGGCGCGACCTCGTCGTCGAGGAAGCGGCGGAACCGCTCGGTGTGGTCGCGGACCCGGTCGCTGATGCCGACGCTGCCCTCACGCGTCATCGGGGTGCACTCCTCGCTGGTCCGGTGAACATCCCTATGCTGCCGCGCCGGGATCCGCGGCTGACGACCGCCCCGCATCGCCCCTCCGCGGGTCGTCGGGCCACGCGGCCTCCGCGCCGGCGACGGTATGCGATGAGCGCATCGGCGCCGGGCCCGGAGGAGCCGCGCTCATGTGCCCGGCGCGAGCCCGGCGAGCGGTCGCCTTGGTCGGCGCGCACCAGGGCCCCGGGGGCTGGTGGTTCTGTCGACCGTCCGGTCATCCGGTTCACACCAGCGTCCGGTGACGGCGCGCCGGCCGGCGCATACCTTCCTGCGCATGCACGACACCGCATCACCGCCGGCCTCGCCCGGGCGAGGCCGAGGTCCCCGCTTCCTCGACGACCTCTTCGCGTCGGTCGTCGTCGTCCTCGTGGCCCTGCCGCTCTGCCTGGGGATCGCCCTGGCGTCGGGCGTCCCGCCCGCCCTCGGGCTCGTCACCGGTGTCGTCGGCGGCGTGATCGTCGGGTTCCTGCAGGGTTCCGGCGGTGTCGACCCAGTTCACACCGCGGTCGACGGCGAGCCGGATGGCCGCGATCGAGCTCGCGTCGTCGTGGCGCCTCCCAGTGCGCCCAGCCCCCTCCGCCGATCGCCCACGCCCCGAACCCGACCGTGGTGATCCTCAGGTCGGTGGCTCCGAGCCGCCGCCGGTGGAGCTCGAGCCGGGAGGTTGTCATGGGGTGGCTCCCGTGGGGTTCTGCCTTGATTCCAAGCTACTTCACAGCGAACTATGTAGTCAAGAATCTCCATATCGAGCTATCATGTGCGGGATGTCCAGTGACGCGATCGACCGGATCGTCGAGCAGTGGAACCGGGTGCGCCCCGACCTCGACGTCTCTCCCACCCACGTGCTCCAGCGGCTCACCCGGCTCTACCTCCTCCAGTCGGCGAGCTTCGCGGAGGTCTTCGCGCGGTTCGACCTCAGCTTCGGGGAGTACGAGGTCCTGGCCGCCCTGAAGCGGTTGGGTCCGCCCCACCGGCTGAAGCCCACCGAGCTGGTCGGCGCCCTGGTGCTCTCGTCGGGGGCGATGACCAACCGCATCGACCGGGTCGAGGCGGCGGGGTTGGTGGAACGGCTCCCCGATCCCGACGACCGGCGCGGCACCCTGGTCGCCCTCACCGAGAGGGGACACGCGGTCGTCGACGAGGCGGTGGTGGCGCACGTGGAGAACGAGGAGCGGCTCCTGAGCGCGCTCTCGGCCGGCGAGCGTCGCCAGCTCACCGACCTGCTCCGCACCCTGCTCGTCTCCGAGCCGTTCAGGGCGCTGGAGCCCCACCGTCCCGCGGCGAGGAACGGGGTCGACGCCGAGCCCGCGGCCAGGGCCCGGAGGCCGCGGCGGCGCTGAGCCCGTCGACATGCCCCTGGGGGGTATGATGGAGTCGTGTCCGCGCTCCTCGACCACCTCGGCAGCGCCCTCCGGCTGTCCTTCGCGATGTTCTGGGAGGTGCTCTGGCCGCTGGCGCTCGGCTTCCTGCTCTCCGCGGTGGTGGAGACGCTGGTGTCGAAGCGGGCGATCTCGCGGGCGCTCGGCCGCGACTCGGTGCGATCGGCGGCACTGGCGACCGCCTTCGGCGCCGCCTCCTCCTCGTGCTCCTACGCCGCGGTTGCGGTGGCGCGCACCCTCGTCCGGAAGGGGGCGACCTTCGCCAACGCGATCATCTTCGAGTTCGCCTCGACCAACCTCGTCTTCGAGCTCGGCCTGGTGCTGCTGATCCTGCTCGGCTGGCAGTTCCTCGCCGCCGAGCTGCTGGGCGGGCTCGTCATGGTGGTGCTGCTCGCGGTCATCCTCCGGCTGACCCTGCGACCCGCGACGGTGGCGCGGGCCCAGTCCCAGGCCGAGCGCGGCCTCCCCGGCAGGATGGAGGGGCACGGGGGCATGGACATGTCGGTCACCGACGGCCCCTTCCTGCAGCGCCTCCTCTCACCCCGGGCGCTGACCTCGATCAGCCACTACTTCTTCATGAACATCTACAGCCTGTGGTCCGACCTGCTGATCGGGTTCCTCGCCGCCGGGGCGCTCGGCGCCTGGGTGCCCGAACTCGTTCTGGAGCAGGCTGTTCCTCGGCGGGAGCGGCCCCGGTGCCGAGCTGTGGGGGGCGCTGGTGGGGCCGCTGGTGGCGATGATCAGCTTCGTCTGCTCGGTGGGCAACGTGCCCCTCGCCGCCATCCTCTGGTCGGGCGGGATGAGCTTCGGCGGGGTGATCTCGTTCATCTTCGCGGACCTGATCATCATCCCGATCATCAGCATCCACCGCCGGTACTACACCGGCAGGGTGAGCGCGTACCTCCTCGCCGTCTCCTACGCGACGATGGCGCTCGCCGGCCTCTCCGTCGGCCTGCTCTTCCGCGCCCTCGGGCGCACCCCGACCGACCGCCACGTCACCGTGTTCGAGTCCACGGTCTCGTGGAACTACAACACCGTGCTCGACATCGTCTTCCTCGCGGTGGCCGGGCTGCTCCTGATCCGCTTCCTCCGCACCGGCGGGATCGCGATGCTGCGGGCGATGGACCATCCCCCCGGCGCTCACGACCACGCCACCATGGCCCACCACCACTGATCCCGGCGGTCTCGGGGGTCGGCGTCACGGACGCAGAGCATCCCACCGCGGCGGTGGGGGGTGGGGTGACCGGCCGGGCGGCGGGACGGCGGAGGGGTGGCCGCCGTCCCGCGCCCTGGGACCGAGCCTCTCGAGACAGGATGCTACACAGGCCGTGTTCTCCCCGCGTAAACAGATCGAGGGAGCCGCGGGAGGGCGCCGGAGGCTCGGCGGGCGGCTGCGCCTGCTAGCCTGGGGCGATCCCCACCGCCAGCACCGCCGGCCGTGCCGAGGATCTGCTGTCCCAGGCGATCCCCGGCGCCAGCCTGCACACCGACCAGGCACGGGCGATCGCCGCGCTGGTGGACGACGCCGCCCGGGTGCTGGTGGTGCAGCGCACCGGCTGGGGGAAGTCGGCGGTCTACATGATCGCCACCCGGCTGCTGCGCGAGCGCGGCTCCGGGCCGGTGCTGCTGGTCAGCCCGCTGCTGGCGCTGATGCGCGACCAGGTCGAGGCGGCCACCCGCCTCGGGGTGCGCGCCGCCACCCTGAACTCGAGCAACCAGGCCGACTGGCCGGAGATCCTCGCCGAGCTCCGCGCCGGCGGCATCGACCTGCTGCTGGTGAGCCCCGAGCGGCTCAACAACCGCTCCTTCCGCGAGGAGGTGCTGCCCGGGCTCGCCGCCGGCACCGGGATGCTGGTCATCGACGAGGCCCACTGCATCTCCCAGTGGGGTCACGACTTCCGGCCCGACTACTTCCGGGTGCGCACCCTGCTGCCGCTGCTGGCCGAGGGCACCCCGGTACTGGCCACCACCGCGACCGCCACTGCGAGCGTGGTCGAGGACGTCGCCACCCAGCTCGGCGTGGAGCCGCTGGTGCTCCGGGGCGACCTCGACCGCGAGAGCCTGCACCTCGGCGTCGTCCACCTCGACACCGCGGCGGAGCGCTACGCGTGGATCGCCCACAACCTGCCCGGCTTCGCCGGCGCCGGGATCGTCTACACCCTGACCGTCGCCGAGGCGGAGCGGCTCGCCGGGTTCCTCCGCCTCCGGGGCATCGACGCCCGGGGATACACCAGCCAGACCGAGCCGGAGGAGCGGCTTGCCATCGAGGAGGCGCTCCGCGCCAACCGGCTGCGGGTGGTGGTCGCGACCAGCGCGCTCGGGATGGGCTACGACAAGCCCGACCTCGCGTTCGTCATCCACCTCGGCGCCCCCAGCTCGGCGGTCTCCTACTACCAGATGGTCGGACGCGCCGGTCGTGCCATCCCCCGCGCCGACGTGGTGCTGCTGCCCTCGCCGGACGACGTCGCGGTGTGGCGCTACTTCGAGAGCACCGCCTTCCCGCCCCGCGAGCAGGCCGAGGCGGTGGTCGCCGCCCTCGAGCACGCCGGCCGTCCCCTCGGCGAGGCGGCGATCGAGGCCAGGGTCGACATCCGGCGGTCGCGCCTCTCGACGATGCTCCGGGTGCTCGACGTCGAGGGGGCGGTGGAGCACGTCAAGGGCGGCTGGGTGCGCACCCGCAGCCCCTGGGAGTACGCCCAGGAGCGCTATGCCCGGGTGCGGGCGGTGCGCGAGGCAGACGCCCGGGAGATGCTCGCCTACGCCCGAACCGACCGCTGCCGCATGGCCTTCCTCCGCGCCGCCCTCGACGACCCCCGGGTCGACGCCGAGACCCGCTGCGGCCGCTGCGACACCTGCACCGGCCGGCCGCTCTCGACCGACGTCCCGGTGGCCCTGGTGGCCGAGGCGGAACGCAGCGCCCGCGACGGCGACCTCGTCATCGAGCCGCGGAAGATGTGGCCGTCGGGGCTCGAGGACCGCCGCGGTGCGATCGCCGCCGGCCTCCGCGCCGAGGCCGGACGGGCGCTCTGCGACGCCCTCCAGCCCGGGTACGCCCGGCTGCTCCGCCCCCTCCTCGACGACCCGTCGGCGGCGGTGCCCGGCGAGGTCGTCGACGGGCTGGTCGGGGTGCTCGCCCGCTGGGGGTGGCCCCAGGGCCGCCCCGTCGGCATCGTGCCGGTGCCCTCCCGCCGGCGCCAGGCGCTGATCGACGCGGTGGCTGCCGCCCTCGGCCGGATCGGCCGGTTGCCGGTGCTCCCGCTGCTCGAGCGGTCCGGTGCGGAGGGTCCGTTCCAGGCGGACCTGGAGAACAGCGCCCACCTCTGCCGCAACGTGCTCGCCGGCTTCAGCCTCGCCGGGCCCCCTCCGGAGGGTCCGCTCCTGCTCCTCGACGACCTCACCGGGTCGGGCTGGACCCTGACCGGGCTGAGCGCGCTGCTCCGCGAGGCGGGAGCGGGGCCCGTCTACCCGCTGGTGCTGCAGCGCGGTGGTGGCTGAGGCATGGTTTCGCACCCCCGTGGTAGTCTGTGAAGCAGTCGGCCCACAGAGGGCCGCCGGTCGCTCGTCGTCGTACACCTTCTCGAATCGGACGCGCGCTCGTGAGTGGAAAGTTCTTCGGGAAGGTGTTGGAGACAGCCAGAAATGTTGACTGGTAGTGTCAAGAAGGTCGTGTCCGATCGTGGCTTCGGCTTCATCGCCGCAGACGACGGGCAGGAGTACTTCTTCCACCGCAGCGGGCTCGACAGCTCGCTCGAGTTCGAACTCGCTCGGCGCCGGTGAGCGCGTGAGTTTCGAGATCGAGCGGAGCGACAAGGGCCCCCGCGCGCGTCAGGTCAAGTCGGCCTGATCCGTTGATCTGCGACGTCCGGTCACCGTCCCGACGGTGACCGGACTCGCCGGTCCTCCACCGGGTGGGCCGGTCGCGTGAGCGCGGTCCCCGCCCACTTCTCTCCCGCGCTCTTCGAGTTTCTGCACGAACTGCGCGAGAACAACCAGCGTGACTGGTTTCTGCGCAATCGTGCGCGCTACGAGTCCGACGTCCGCGATCCTGCGTTGCGCTTCGTCGCCGCCGCCGGTCCCGCCCTCCACCGCATCAGCGAGCACATCGTCGCCGACCCGCGGCCGGTGGGCGGCTCGCTGTTCCGCGTCAACCGCGACGTGAGGTTCTCCGCGGACAAGAGCCCGTACAAGACCGCGGTCGGCATCTCCTTCGGTCACGACCGTGGCCGGGACGGTCCCGCGCCGGGGTTCTACCTGCACCTCGAGCCCGGCGAGTCATTCGCGGGCGGTGGCGTGCACATGGCCGACGGTCCGACCCTGCGCCTGGTCCGCGACGCCATCGTCGACCGCACCGACGAGTGGGCGGCGATCGTCGACGACCCCGGCTTCGCGCCCGGGTTCGTCAACATGGGCGACACGCTGCGGCGTGCGCCGCAGGGATACGACCCGGCGCACCCGCGCGTCGACGACCTCAGGCGGAAGGGATACGGGTGGCACGCGCGCTTCAGCGAGGTTGACGTGTGCGACCCCGCGTTCCTGGATCGCTTCGTGGACGCCTGTCGCACCGCGGCTCCCTTCAGCCGCTTCCTCGCGGAGGCGCTGGGGGCACCCTGGTAGGGGCCGCGCTCAGGGGTTGCCGCCGTTCCCGGGGGTGTAGTGGTTCTGGGCGTGCCTGTCAACAACCACCGCGAGCACCGCGCCGGTGGCGCCGGCGAGGGCGAGAAGCAGCCTGCTCCTGGTCATGATGTTCCTCCGGTGCGGTCGACGGGGGTCGACGGAGGCATCGTCCCCCGCCGGCGCGGGGTCGCGGTGGCGGGGCGGAGCCGGCTGGGTGACGGTTGCATCGCAAAACGTCGGTTGCCTCCGCGATTGCGATCACGGCACCGTGCCCCATGTGGCGGGATTGCACCGAAAGTCGAGTAGACGTCACCCGAGGGCGACGATGAGGTGCCCGGGACGGTGCCTCGTCAGCGGGTTCGTACAGTGACCGGGAATGCTGGAACTGATCGCCGACCTGAGCGTCGGGCTGGGTGGGCCGGACAACCCCTTCGAGCGAGAGGGCCTGCTGCGCCGCGTCGCACCCTTCATGGTGGCGGCGGTGCTCGGCCTGCTCTGCGCCCTCGGCTCGGGCGTCTCGCTGCGCGAGCCGTGGCTGCTCCTCCTCGCCGTGTGCCTGATCGGCGTCATCCTCGCGGTGGCGCTCGGCACCCCCTGGGCCCGCCTGCCCCGCCTCGCCCAGGCGGCGCCGCCGTTGGCGTACTTCTGGGTGGTGCTGCTCGTCTACCAGTCCACCGGCGGCACCGTGAAGATCTACGAGCCGCTGGTGCTGCTCCCGCTCTTCTGGATGGCCATCCACCACACCCGGCCCGAGCTCTGGGCGGGGATCGTCTGCGCCGCCACCGTGCTGGTGGTGCCGACCGCGCTCCACGGGACCTGGGCGGCGCTCGCCGAGCTGGTCTTCTGGGCGGTGGTGGCGGGCATCGCCGGGCTCACCGTCCAGGGGCTGGTCGAGCAGATCCGCGAGCGGGCCCGGGCGCTGAGCGTCGCCGCCGGCGAGCAGCTCCGCCTCGAACGCATCCGCACCCTGCAGTTCACCGTCACCCGAACGCTGGCGGAGGCGGCGAGCCCGGCCGAGGCGGCGCCGCTGATCCTCGCCGGTATCGGCGCCACCGTCGGCAGCACCGCCGGGGCGCTGCTCCTCGTCGACCCCGACGAGGGCGTGCTCCGCCGCGAGGCGGGCTGGTGCGAGCCCTCGGAGCAGTGGCCCGGCGTCGCCGAGACGGTGGGCCACGGCGAGGGCGTCGCCGGGCGGGCCTGGGCCACCGGCCGGCTCGAGAGCGGGGGAGGCCTGGTGGCGTTCCCGCTGCTCAACGAGGGCCGGATCAACGGCGTGATGCTCCTCGGCTCCGGCTCCGAGGCCGCGCTCGACGCCGACCTGGCGGTGGTGCTCGTCGACGTCGGCAGCCAGATCGGGCAGTTCATCGAGCGCCGGACCATCGAGGTGGCGCTGCGCGACACCGCCCAGCGGCTCGCCACCCTCGCCGGCACCGATCCGCTGACCGGCCTGGCCAACCGCCGCGAGTTCGAGCGGCTGCTGGCGCTTCCCCCGGCGGGGTGCTTCGCCATCCTCGCCATCGACGTCGACGGCCTCAAGGCGATCAACGACTCCTACGGGCACGACGCCGGCGACGCCGCGCTGCGCGCCGTGGGCATGGCCCTGCGCCTGGGGCTGCGCGACCACGACACCGTGGCCCGCACCGGGGGCGACGAGTTCGCCGCGCTGCTGGTGGGCGCCGACGCCGAGGAGGCCGCCACCGTCGCCGAGCGGCTCCGCACCTCGATGTACGGCATCGCCCTGGCCCGCGGCCAGGCCCGCCTCAGCATCGGCTGCGCCATCGGCGCCGGCGACGCCGACCCGGGCACCGTCTGGATCCTCGCCGACGAGGCGCTGTACCGGGCCAAGGTCGGCGGCCGCGACCGCTCCGAGGTGGCGACGGCGGTGCCGAGCGGCCACACCGGCAGCCGGGCGCGCTGGGAGAGCTACCTTCCCGAGCTCATCGCCTCCCAGGGGATGCGGGCGGTCTACCAGCCGATCATCGAGCTCGACCACCGCCGCGCGGTCGGCTACGAGGGGCTCTCACGCCCCGTCGACGGACCCTTGGATGCGGGGGTGGAGGGGCTGTTCGCCGCCGCCCACCAGCTCGGCCTGGGACGAGACCTCGACTGGGTCTGCCGCCGCGCCATCCTCCGCAACTGCCACGAGCTGCCCGCCGGGCACCCGGTCTTCATCAACGTCGGCGCCACCCCGCTGCTCGATCCCGTCCACGACGTCGACCAGATGCTGCTGCTGCTGCGCTCCGCGGGCCGGGTGCCCCAGGAGGTGGTGCTCGAGATCACCGAGCGGGAGGCGGTGCGCGATCTCGACCGGCTGGGCGAGGTGGTCGCCATCTACCGCGCCGAGGGCTTCCGGTTCGCCCTCGACGACGTCGGCGAGGGCTTCTCGACCTTCGACGCGCTGGCGACGGTGATCCCCGAGTTCATCAAGGTGGCGGGAAAGCTGACCCGCCAGAGCCACGCCCGCGGCCCCCGCGCCGCGGTCGAGGCGCTGGTCACCTTCGCGCGGTCGACCGGCGCCGAGGTGATCGCCGAGGGGCTGGAATCCGAGGAGCAGGTCGCCACCGTGCTGCGGCTGGGGGTCACCCTCGGCCAGGGCTTCGTGCTCGCCCGCCCCGCGGAGCCGGCCCGCTGGCGCGGGCTCCACCCCGACGCGGTGGTTGCCGGACGGCGTGGCTGACCCCTCTCTCAGTACCCCTTCAGATCGTTGTCGACGGTGGCCATGTCCCGCCTCACCGTGGGGATCTGCGCGGTGATCTGGCGCTTGAACTCGGCGTACTGGCTGACCTCGGCGGCGAGCATGGCGCTGATCACCGACGACAGGCTCGCCAGGTCGGCGCTCAGCCGTCCCACGTCCCTCTGGGTCTGCGCCACCGGGAACCCGGGCAGCTGGTCGAGGGTCGAGTGCAGGCTGCTGAAGGTGGTGGCGTGGTCGCCCATGGTCTGGGCCGCCACGTCGAGGCTGCCGGCGCGCGCCAGGTCGTTGCCGGTGGCGGTCAGCTCGGCGCCGCCCTGGGTGGTGACCTTGCGCAGCGCCACGGCGAGATCGTGGGGAGGCACCGTCGCCGGGGTGGGCATGGAGGTGGCGACCGGCGGGCCGGTGGGCGCCAGGGTGCCGCCCCCGCAGGAGGCCATCGCGGCGGCGGCGATCACCCCCACCGCCGCACCGATTGCGCTCCTCGCCATTTGCGCCTCTTCACACGTCGACAACCGGATGACCGCTCGGGTCCATCGTACAGGAGGGTGCTCCGGCGCGGTGAATTGCCGCATCCGGCGCAGACGTCTGCAGTCGCGACATTGAGCCGCACTCCGGTCTTTTCACCAGTCGCGGGCCGGAGTAGCCTTGTCGGGCCGGGTCGGAAGAGCCCGGGCGAGAGGAGGTGACGCCATGCATGCACGGCTGGTGCGCGTGAAGGGGTCCCCGGAGGGGGTGGGCGAGCGCGGGGCCGCCTTCGAGGGTGAGGCGCTGCCGGTGATCCGCGAGCAGCCGGGGTTCGCCGGGGTGGTCGTGCTCGCCGATCCCGCCAGCGGCGCCGGGGCGGTGGCGACCTACTGGGAGAGCGAGGAGGCGCTGACCGCGAGCACCGCCGGGATGGCGGCCCTCCGCGACCGCGTGACCGCGGCGCAGGGCCTCGAGGTGCTCGGGATCGAGGAGTACGAGGTCGTCCTCATGGAGCGCCGGGGGCTGCCGTCGCCGGGAAACGCGGTCCGGCTCTCCCGGGCCCGGGGCACCGCCGAGCCGATCGGCGACGCGCTGGCCCAGCTGCGCGAGGGCGTTGCCGTGGCGTCGACGCTGCCGGGATTCAGGGCGTTCATCGCCGGTGTCGAGCGCTCCTCGGGCCGCTACTACGTGGCCACGGGATGGGACACCCCGGCCGACCGCGACGCCGCCGAGGAGGCGACCGCCGAGCAGCGGGCGGCGTTCGCCGAGCGCGTCGGCAGCACCGGCCTCGAGGTCGAGAGGTACGAGGTGGTGCTCGCCTCGATGCCGGCCGGCACCCCCGCCTCGTAGCGCCCGCCGCACCCGGGCGCGCCCCCGGCCCGCGGCCGTGGGCGCGCCCTACGCCGCGGTGGTCAGCGTGTACGCCGCCGACCCGGAGACCGGCTTGATCTTCACCTTGTAGACCGTCCCCGGGGTGGTGGCGATGCGCAGCGCCTCCGGCGAGGTGCCGATGGTCACCTGTCCGAGCACGGTGCTGCCGCCGTGGTCGTAGACGATCAGGTCGAGCACCGCCCCCCCGCTCCACGTGAGCGTGGCGCAGAGGCTGCCGCCGGTCGCGGTGACGAACACCGACTGGCTGCTGCCGCTCACCGTGCCGGTCGTGGTCCGCGTCGTCGCCGGGCAGGCGCCGGTGCTGGACGACCTGGTTGTCGTCGTGGCGGTGGTGGTGCTGGTGGTCGTCATCGTCGTGGTGCTGCTGGTCGTGGTGCTGCTCGCCGTGGTGCTGCTCGTGGTGGTGCCGCCGCCGGAGCCGGCGAGCACCGACTGCACCGCCCCGACCACGATGCCGTCCAACTCGGTGGTGATCCAGTTCTCGGTCCGGTACTGGCTGAAGTCGCGGGCGCGCTCGTACAGGAAGCCGGCGTGGGGGCCGGTGACCAGGCGGGGCACCAGGTCGAGGAGCTCGCTCTCCTGGGCCGCGAAGTGGCCGGGCGCGAAGCGGTCGACCTCATGGAACACGCGCAGCAGCAGGAACTGCCGCGCCGTCTTGATGTGACAGTCGAGCACGCCGGTGCCCATGTCGACGAGCGGGCACCAGCCGCCGTCGACGTCGTCGTGGAGGCCGGCTCGATTGCTGACGAGCGTGTCCAGGAGGGCGAGGCCGTCGGCGGCCATCGCGCTGTCGCCGGCGGAGCGGCCGGCGAGGATCGCGGTGCGCGCCTCGTCGGCGATCTCCTCGACCTTGGCCTGGCGGTCCCAGCGGGCGCCGCCGCAGATGATCCGGTCGTAGAGGCCGTATGCGGGCTCGAGCGCGGCGGCGCGCACCGCGGCGTCGGCGCGCTGCCCCTGCTGCGTCCAGGCGGGTTTGGCGAAGCGGGTGCCGGCGTCGACCAGCATCGCGGCGAGCTCGAGCTGGCTGTCGACCCGATAGCCGTCGGCGCAGGTCCTCGCCTTCGAGCCGGTGGACGACACCACCCTGCCGTGCTCCACGCCGGAGTTCGGGTCGATCGATGCGGCGTAGTGGGTGGCCATCGAGGTGGCGTCCGCGGTCCATGCCGGGTCACCGGTCAGCCCGGCGATATCGAGCAGCTCCCAGTAGACCCACCCCGAGGTGCTCGACGAGCCCGAGAACTCCCGGGCGGCGACCGGGGAGATCCGCGCGATCCCGGCGTCCTGCGAGGTGTCGCCAGGGTGCACAACGGGGGATCGCCGGAGGTCCTGCGTGCCGGGACGGCTACCCCGGGGGAGTGGCGGCGGCCCTCGCGGTGGCGGCGGCGGAGCGCGCTCCGAGCCCGCAGTGGGCCCGCGCCGCGGTCACGATCAGCTTCACGCAGGCGTCGAGGGCGAGCACGGTGCTGTCCAGCACCAGGTGGTAGTTGGCGGGATCGTCCCACCGTCCCTGGTCGCGGTAGAAGTGGCGGACGTAGGCGGCGCGGGCGCGGTCGGTCGCCACCTGCTGCCGCGCCGCGGTCTCGGCGTCGAGGCCCTCGTGCGCCATCGCCTGGCGCCGGCGTGCCTCGGGTGGGCCGTCGAGGCGGACGTGCAGGGTGTCCGGCCAGCCGCGGAGCACGAACATCCCCGCCCGTCCCAGCACCACCGCCCCGCAGCGCCGGGCGGCGCAGCGGATCACCTCCTCGGTGCGGGAGACGAGGTCGCTGTCGCCGAGGGGGATGGTGAGCGGCGTGCCCTGGTAGTAGCCGCTGACGGTGACCGCGCGGCTGAAGAGCCGCCCCACCAGGCCGCCCTCGTGACGCTCGTCGTCGGCGAGCGCGGCCAGCAGCGGCTCGGCGAGCTCGGTGGCGACCGAGGCGGGGATGGCCCGGTCGAGCAGGGGCAGGCCGAGGCGTTCGGCGACCGCGGGGGCGACCACGCTCCCCCCGGACCCGTAGCTCGCGGAGATGGTCACCGTGCCCAACGATCCGATCCCTCCACGCCGAATCCTAGTACGTGAGCGGGCAACGTGGAAGTCCGAATCAGGACACGGCGATGCGCGAGACCCCCGGGGCTCAGCGAGCCAGCCGTTCCTCGATGCCGGCGCGGGCCACCACCGCGCGCTGGTGCTCGATGCGGGCGACGAGCAGGTCGCCGTCCCGCACCTCGATCGCGAAGTGGCGGCGGCGACCCTCCGCCCGGAGCAGGCTCGCGCTGAACACCAGGGTGGCTCCCACCGGGCTGGGGGCGAGATGGTCGATGACGGCGCGGACCCCGACGCTGATCTCCTCGGGCCCGAGGTCGTCGAGCAGCATCCGGTGGCAGGCCATCTCGGCCCACCCGAGGATGAACGGGGTGGCCGCGGCCGGGGGGAGGGAGGGTCCGTACACCGCCGCGGTGTCGGCCTCGGTGACCACCCTCTCGAGCCGCTCGCTGCGCAGCGGCGCGCCGTTCTCCACCATGGGCAGGTTCTAGCACAGCGGTGCCCTGCACTAGGATGCGGGGATGATCGGCCGCCCGGCGCTGCTCGCCCTGGTCGCCGCCTGTTCCGCCGCCTGCGGGGGCGGCTCGGCGTCGACCTCGCCGAGGCCGGTCGCCCCCGCCGCGACCAGCACCGCGCCGTCGACGGCCGAGTCCACCGCCGCTCCGGCGGTGACACCGGCTCCGGCCAGTCCCTGCGCCCTCGGGCCCCAGGCGCCGCCGGCCGGCACGATCACCGCCGCGTACCCGACCGCGCTCGCCTTCGCCCCCGACGGCCGGCTGTTCTGGGCGGAGCGCTCGGGGACGGTGCGGGTCTGGCAGAACGGCGCCGCGAAGGTGTTCGCCACGGTGGCGACGGTCACCACCGAGGCGGCCGGCGGCTACAGCGAGCGCGGGCTGCTCGGGCTCGCCATCTCCCCGGGCTTCGTCCAGGACCACCTCGTCTACGCGTTCTTCTCGAACGCCGATCGCGCCCACCAGACGGTGATCCGCTGGACCGACTGCGCGGGCACCGGCACCAACCCCGCAACCGTCGTCACCCTCCCCGCCGGCGGCGACTGCTGCCACAAGGGGGGCCGCCTCGCCTTCGCCCCCGACGGCCACCTCTTCGTGACCCTCGGCGAGGAGCACACCTCCGCCGCCGCCCAGAACACCGGCGACGTGCGCGGCAAGCTGCTCCGCTACAACGCCGACGGCAGCGTCCCCGCTGACAACCCCTTCGGCAACCCGGTGTGGGCATACGGGCTCCGCAACCCCTTCGGCATCGCCGTCTCGGCGAGCGGGCAGGTGGCGCTCACCAACAACGGCCCGTCCGGGGATGCGGGCAGCCCGCCCACCGGCTACGACACCGTGATCGCATCGGTCGCCCGGGGCAGCGGTCACCAGTGGGCGCTCTGCTACGGCTACAGCCATCCGCTCGCCCCGGCGACGAGCTGCGCCGGCCAGCCCGGCCCCGACTGGAGCAGCGAGGGGTCCACGGTGGTGCCCACCGGGGCGACCTTCGTCGACGCCGCCGGACCGGCGGGCTACGCCGGGCACCTCGTCTTCTGCACCTTCAACTCCGGGGCGCGCATCCTCACCCCGGGGAGCCCCGCGACCGTCGCCGCCGGGGCTCCCCAGTGCAGGCTGGACATCAGGCAGGGCCCCGACCACGCCCTCTACTACTCGGACACGGGGTCGATCTACCGGCTCGGCTGATCGGGCTCCGGTGCGTCCTCGGCGAGCAGCTGGTAGAGCCGGCGCCGGGTCTCGCGGAGGATCTCGGCGGCCGCGGCCTGCTGCCGGGCCGACCCCGCCTGGGCGACCTGCCAGGTCGCTGCGGCCACCTGGAAGAGGAGGTCGCGCATCCCCCCGGTCTCGCCGGCCCGGTTCTCGGCGGCGTCATCCCAGGGAGCGCTCTCCCGGCTGGAGGCGGCCGCCTCGGCGCGTCCGGCCTCGGTGAGCTCGTGGACCCGCCTGCCCGCCTCGGTCTGGACCGCCCGCACCAGGCCCTCGTCCTCGAGCTGCTGGAGGGTGGGGTAGACCGAGCCCGGGCTGGGCCGCCAGGCGCCGCCACTGCGCTCGCTCAGCTCCTGGATGATCTGGTATCCGTGCATCGGCTGCTCGGCGAGCAGGGCGAGGATGGCGGCGCGGATGTCGCCCCGCCCGGCGCGGCGGCCACCGCCGGGGAAGTGCGGTCCGAAGGGGAAGCCGCGGCCGAAGCTGCCGGGGCCGAAGGGCGGCCGCCCGCCGCGGTGGTGGCGGGCCTGGTGGATGCGGTCACGAAGGTGCTCGGCACCCTGACGCCACTGCGTCCATGGGTCGAACGGGGGAACCTGGGTCGACATCTGGGCCTCCAACGATGACGTACGTTGGATCACGATATATCGGAACAGCTCGTCCGTCAACGCCCGGACGAGGTTGGCAGAAAGCCGTCGGTCAGTGTCATTTCGGCCACTGGCTGGGCGGAGAGGGGCGTCGTACCCTTCGGGACATGGAGATCGTGCTGATGGTGATGGTCCTGGTGCTCGCGCTGGCGAGCCCGCTGTGGGGTGCCGACACCCGCGACGGCCGCGACTGGCAGGCACGGGGCGACTGGCAGGCGCGTGAGCGGCTGAGGAGTGCGAGGGCCCGCGCGCGCGTGGGCTGAGGAGGGACGGGGGCCGCGGCGCCGCGGACGAGCTTGAATTCGCCCACGAGGCGCGCCGGCCCCACCACGCCGGCGCCACCGGCACCGCCAGGGCGGTCACCGAGGCGTTGTCCACCGGCAGCCGCCGCACCGCGGCCACGCTCGCGACGGCGGCCACCCGGACCGGCCCGCCGTGGGTGACCACGATCAGGCCACGGGGCATGCCGCCGGCGAGCCGGGCGAGGGCGGTGTGGACCCGGAGGTGGAGGTCCCCGATGCTCTCGCCGCCGGGGGGGCGCCGCCAGGGCTCGCGCCAGAGCGTCTCGAGGGTGGCGGCGACGGTGCCGTCCCCGTCGGGCTCGTCGAGCCCGCGGCCCTCCAGCTCGCCGAGCCGCTGCTCGCGCAGGGCGGGGTCGCAGCGCAGCGGCAGCCCCAGCGCCGCGGCGACGAGGAGAGCGGTCTCGCGGGCCCGGGGGAGGTCGCTCGAGACCACCAGCCGGGCGTGGGGCGCGAGCTCGGCGAGCAGGGTCGCGGCGGTGCGGGCCTGGGCGCGCCCCAGCGGGGTGAGCGACGGCGCCTCGGCCGACTGGCCCTGGACCCGGCGCTCGGCGTTCCAGCCGCTCTCGCCGTGGCGCACCAGGTGGAGCGTGACGGTGGCGCTCACCACGCCTGCCCGGTCAGGAACTGCCAGATCACCGGCCCCGCGCCCGGGGTGGTGGCGTCGCCGGCGGGCCAGCTGTGGGTGCCGCCGTGGTACGTGGCGAAGGCGAGCCGGGCGCCGCTGCCGCAGCCGCTCCAGCTGTCGAGGGTGAGGTTTCCGGTGGTCG
Organism: uncultured Chloroflexia bacterium; assembly: GCA_963846365.1. Classification (GTDB taxonomy): domain Bacteria; phylum Chloroflexota; class Dormibacteria; order Aeolococcales; family Aeolococcaceae; genus CF-96. The sequence goes on along the minus strand of CAWJVN010000005.1, from coordinate 182,039 downwards.
CCGTCGCCGGCGTCGCCGGGCAGCCGTCGAGCACCCGCAGCCGGTCGACCTGGGTGGTCGCCTCGGGCTGCTCGCCCCCGGGGTCGCCGGGGCGGTAGGGGATGGCCGGGTCGGCGGTGCCGTCGACCTGGAGGATGGTGACCGGACGGCCGACGGTGCAGCCCAGCGGCATCGCGTCGACGATCGCGAAGCCGTCCACCAGCGTGGGGTCGTCGCAGGCGACCGCGTAGGCGAGCCGGCCGCCGTTGCTGAACCCGACCAGGAAGATGGGACGGGCCCGCCCGGGGTCGACCTGGGTGATCAGGGCGCGGAGGAAGCCGAGGTCGTCGACCCCCTGGCTCGAGGCGGGCCCGCAGCAGCCGCCGGCGTTCCACGAGCTGCCGATCCCCTGGGGGTAGACCAGCTCGGCCCTGCCCGCGGCGACCAGGGGGGTGAGACCGTCGCGCGCCACCTCCAGGGTGGGCGTGGCCTTCTGGCCGTGGAGCACCACCAGGATCGGGGTGGCCGGTCCGGCTCCGCCGCCGGGGCTCAGCTGCTCCCACTGCCGCGCCACCCCGCCGACCAGCAGGGTGTGGACGCTGACGGCCGGCGCCGCCGGGGGCGCCGGGGTGGGCCGGGGCGTCGCGGTGGGCAGGGGGGAGCGGGCCACGGTTCGGGTGACCGGCGCGTGCGCCGTTCCCGACGAGCCGGCGGGGCGGGTGGCCAGCAGACCGGCGGCGGCGGCGAGCGCCGCCAGCGGCAGGGCGAGCAGGAGCGGGCGTCGCACCGGTCAGGCCGCCACCGCGTCCGCGGCGGTGTGGCTCCGGGCGGCCGTCCGCCCCCGCCGCCGCGGCCGGCCGCCGGCGGCGAGGCTGAGCGGCGTGCTCCGCAGCAGCAGCGCGGGCAGGGCGGCGACGGCGTACACCAGCGGCACCACCACCGCCACGGCGACGAACAGCACCAGGGCCGCCGGCAGCCGTTGCGATCCCACCCAGAGCCCGGTGGCGGCGGTCGCCCAGTAGATGCCCATCAGCACCAGCGGATGGGCGAGGTAGACGCCGAAGGTGGCGTCGGACACCGCGTGGACCGCCCGGCGCGCCGGCGACCCGCGCTCCGCCCAGACGCTCCCCGCCAGGAAGAACGTCCAGGCCACCGCCAGGCTCTCGAGCACCACCACGGGCTGGAAGACGCCGCTCGCCACCACCGTGGTCTCGCCGAGGGCGAGCCGCTGCAGCAGGAAGACGCCCACCCCCGCCGCCGCCGTCAGCGCGGCGCCGCCGAGGACGTGGCGGCGGTGGGCCAGCGTCCACGCGGTGAAGGCCTCGAGGTGCCAGGCGGCGACGCCGCCGGCGATGACGTAGAGCAGGTAGCTGGGGAGCACCGCGTCGGGTCCGTGCACCCAGGCGGTGATCGCGCCGCCGGGCGACCACTGGAGGTGCACCGCCAGCGCGAAGCCGAGCTGGAAGACCGCGCAGGCGCCGACCAGCAGGCGGTGGTGGCCGGCGCTGGACCGGATCACCCAGCGGATCACCGGGAAGCAGAGGTAGATCTGCATCGACACCAGCAGGAAGTACATCTGGTACTTGGCGCCGCCGAAGAGCAGGTCCGTTCCCAGCCGTACCAGTTGGGAGCCGAGCGGCTCGGCGGCGTGGCCGTCGGCGACGATGTAGACCACCGTCCACGCCAGGTAGGGCACGGCGACGCAGAGGTAGCGGCGGCGCCAGAAGCCCAGCCAGCGCACCCGCCGGCGTCCGTAGCCGTGCATCAGCACCAGGGCGGTGAGGACGAAGAAGACCTCGCGGCTGGTGTGGAGCACGATCGTCAGCCCCCCCGCCGCGATGCTGTCGTTGACCGCCGAGTGGGTGACGGTGTGCACCCCCACCACCAGCGCGACGGTCAGCACCCGCATCAGGTCGACGGCGTGCAGGTGGGTGCGGGCGGGCGGGCTCACGGCCATGCTCAGGCGGCCAGCCCGGCGCGGAGCTGGCGGCGGCGCACCTTGCCGGTGGGCCCCACCGGCAGCGCGGCGGCGACGCGGATCTCGACCGGGCACTTGTAGCGGGCCAGCCGCGCCGCGCAGGTCCGGGCGAGCTCGTCGGTGAGCCCCGTCGGGGCGCCGGGCCGGAGGGTGACGAAGGCGATCGCGACCTGGCCCAGCCGCGGGTGCGGAGCGCCCACCACCACCGCCGAGGCCACCCCGGCGTGGTCGAGCAGCACGCTCTCCACCTCGAGGGGGTGGAACTTCTCGCCGCCTCGGTTGATGACGTCGTCCTCGCGGCCGAGGAGGCGGACGAACCCGGCCTCGTCGCAGACCCCGAGGTCGCCGGTGGGCAGCCAGCCGGCGGCATCGCGTGCCGGGCGCACCCGCTCGGGGCCCTCCCCGGTGAGCTCGAGGTAGTCGGTGACCACCGCCCGGCCGCGCAGCCGCACCGCCCCGGGCTCGCCGGGGGCGGCGCGGCGGCCGTCGGGGGTGACCACCCACAGCCCCACGCCGGTGGGCCGGCCCACCGATCCGGGCCGCCGCGACCCCGGCTCGGCCGGGTTCGCGGTGATCTGCCCGGCACTCTCGGTCATCCCGTAGGTCTCGAGCACGGTCACGCCGGTGTGCGCCTCGAAGCGCTCCAGCACCGCCGGGGGCAGCGGCGCCGAGGCCGAGCGGGCGAAGCGCAGCCCCGCCGCCAGCGCCTCGGGCGGGGCGGTGAGCTCGGCGAGCGCGGCGAGCACCGCGGGCACGGTGTTCAGCCAGGTGGGAGCCGCCGCCGCCACCCGCTCCCAGTACCCCTCGCGGTCGAATCGGGCCTCGACCGCGAGCGAGCCACCGCTCAGCAGGGTGACGAGCAGCCCCACCACCTGGGCGTTGACGTGAAAGAGGGGGAGCGGGGTGTGCCCCCGGTCGGCGGGGCCGAGGCGGTGGTGACGGACCACCCGGGCGGCGCCGAGGAGCAGCTGGCGCTCGGAGAGGGGCACGCCCTTGGGGGCGCCGGTGGTGCCGGAGCTGGCCAGCAGGGCGGCGGGCCGCAGCGCCGCGGCGTCGCTGGGACGGAGCCCGGCCGGTGCCGGGCGCAGCCGGCGGGGGCCGTCGAGGTCCGCGGTCCAGGCCTCCACGGCCGCCGCCCCGGCCGCGTCGCCGGGGCCGGCGACGAGCACGTCGACGCGCAGCCGGGCGATCGCGGCGTCGAGCTCCGCGGGGGTGCCGCGGGGGTCGAGGGGCACCACCGTCATCCCGGCGGCGAGGCAGCCGAGGTAGGCGGCGCCGAAGCTCAGCGGGTCGGCGAGGGAGAGCCCGATGCGGCGTCGCGGCGTCAGCCCGCTCTCACCGGCACGCTCCGTCCACCGCGCCGCGTGGGCGGCGAGGTCGCGCCAGCGCAGCCGGCGCCCGTCGACGGCGTCGAGGAGGGCGACGGCGTCGGGGCGCTCGCCGGCGCGGAGGTCGAGCAGGCGGCCCACCCTGGTCATGACGGGGCACCGGACAGCATGGGCGCATCGTGCGGCCCGGCACCTTTCGGATCGGTGACGCCGGCGCCGCGGTCAGCCGGCGGCGGCCTCGCGGGGCACGTCGTGGATCAGCTCCTCGAGGGAGCGCACGTGGGCCGTGTACCGGGTGCGGAGCTCGTCCCCGGGCCACCCCGGCGGCAGCAGCCCGGCGGGGAGCAGGGGGTCGGTGCGCAGGTGCCGGAGCAGCGCGGCGGCGGCGGTGAAGACGGTCATCGGACCGTCGGGGTCGCCGGCGAGCAGGTCGCCGGGCTCGGCCCCGGTGGCGGCGAGCAGCTCGCGCCCCCTGGTCACCCAGCCGTCGAGGCCCCAGAGCCGGCCGGCGAGCTCGACGGGGTCGTCGTCGGGCCGGGCGAGCAGCCAGCGGCAGACCTCGGCGCCGCCGAGCCCGGGATCGGGCGGGGGCAGGTTCGACGGGCGCAGCCAGACCCCCTCCCGCCACTCGGCGAAGCGGGCGGAGGCGAGGCCCCGGCGCAGCTCCGCCCGCTCGGTGGCGAGCCGGCCGCCCCCGACCACGACCGCCACCCGCCAGTCGCCGTCCCAGGGCCGGTCGGGCGGGATGCGGGCCTCGTCCTGGGCCCGCTGGCGGGCGAGCAGCGCCGGCCCGGCGAGCCGGTAGCCCCCCTCGACAGGGGAGAGCTCGCCCGCGGCCACCATCCGCGAGAGGGCGACCCGGGTGGTGCCGGGGGCGATCCGGAAGCGGTCGCAGAGCCGCACCAGCAATGCCGCGGGCAGCTCCGGCGGGTGATTCGCCATCAGCACCGACGCCACCACCGAGCGGGCGGAGAGGGGGCGCAGGCCCAGCCCCGAGAGGACGGTATTACGTTCTTGACTCATCTGTTCCATAAGTGTAATGTAGGGACCATGGCGCTCACCATGCTGCCCGCCCCGGAGATCCTGCCCGATGTCCTCCCCACCGAGCGGCTCAACGCCCGGGGGATGGCCCGTCCTCCGGTCCGTGACGAGTACCGCCGCATCCCCGACGCGCGCAACGCGCTCACCGTCGCCGGGGCGCTGCTCCAGACCGTGGGGGTGGTGGTGGCGGCGGGGTGGATCGGCACCTGGTGGTCCTACCTCCTGGCCCTGCTGGTCATGGGCCGGGGACACTGCCAGCTGAACATCCTCGGTCACGAGGCCGCCCACAAGCTGCTGTTCTCGCGGCGGCGGCTGAACGATCTGTGCGGCCGCTGGCTGCTCGCCTACCCGGGCCTCCAGGGGATGCTGAGCTACCGGCGGGCCCACATGGCCCACCACCGTGACGAGATGGGTCCCGACGAGCCCGACACCGGGCTCTACGCCGGGTACCCGATCGCCCCCAACTCGCTGCGCCGGAAGCTGACCCGCGACCTCCTCCTCGTCTCCGCGGTCAAGAACCTGCGGGCACTGCTCCACGCCGCCCGCCGCTCCGGCGGGGGCGGCCGCGAGGCCCGGCAGCTGCTGGCGGTGCAGCTCGCGATGTTCGCCGCCGCCTGCGCCTGGGGGCGGCCGCTGCTGTACCCGGTGTGCTGGCTGCTCCCCTGGATGAGCCTCTGGAAGGTCTCGAACCGGCTGCGGGCGATCGCCGAGCACGGCGGCATGGGCCGCTCCTCCGACCGCCGCCTGACCACCCACGTGGTCCGCCAGACCGCTCTCGCCCGGCTCCTTTTCGTGCCCTACAACACCGGCTGGCACCTCGCCCACCACGTCGACATCGGGGTGCCGTTCCGCCACCTGCCCGCCTTCCACGCCGAGCTGGTGGGCTCCGGCTGGGTGGTCCCCCAGCTCGAGTACCCGAGCTACCGGGCGCTGTGGCGGCGGCTCGCCTCCGGCGCCCCGCGGGATCGCACCCCCCGCGGCGACCGCCTGGAGGCGCGGAGCAGCTTCCTCCCCGGCTGAGCCCCGCCCCGCCTCAGCCGCGCAGCAGCCCGTCGTAGAGCCGCTCGTGGGCGGCGGCGGTGGCGGCGATGTCGAGGTGGTCCTCGGCGTGCCGGCGGCAGTCCGCCCGCGCGATCGCGGACCCCACCCGGCGCAGCGCCGCGCTGGCGCCTCCGACGTCGCCGGGGTCGACGAGGTAGCCCGACCGGCCCTCCGCGACGACCTCGCCGAGGCCCCCGCTGCGGTAGGCGACCACCGGGGTCCCGGCGGCCTGGGCCTCGGCCGCGGCCAGCCCGAAGGGCTCGTCCCAGCGCGAGGGGGCGATCAGCGCCCGCGCCCGGGCCAGCCGCTCCCACAGCAGCCGGCGCGGCACCGCGCCGAGGAAGCGCACCCCGGGGTGACCGCTCCAGCGGGCCCGGCAGCGGGCCGCGAAGGCGGGGTCGTAGGCGGCGCCGTAGACGTCGATGCGCAGCCCGGCGCCGAGCGCGATCCGCACCGCGTCGTCGACCCCCTTCTCCGGGCTCAGCCTCCCCGCGAAGACGGCGGTGTCGCCCGCCTCCGCCGCCCAGCCGATCGCCTCCACCGGCACGCCGTTGGCGAGGAGAACCGGCTCGATTCCGCAGAGTGCCCGCCACGCCCCCGCCTGGGAGGCGGAGACACAGGCGACGGTGGGCGGTCGCCGCGCGCCCCGGGCCTCACCCAGCGCGGCGGCCACGCCGGGGTCGGGGGGGAGGTGGAGGGTGTGGACCACCACCGTCCCGGCCCCCTCCGCGCCGCGGACCGCGGCGATGTCGAAGGCGTGGTTGTGGAGCACCGCGTAGCCCCGGGCGCGGGCGACGCCGAGCGCCCGGCGGTAGGCGAGGTCGCTGCCGGCGCCGTCGCCGCTGCCCTCGTCCCAGCGGTACACGGATCCGGCCAGCTCGGCGGCGTCGACGCCGCTGTCGACCACCGTGATCCCGGGCACGCTCGAGCCGGAGGCGGCGATCACCTCGACCTCGTGGCCGCGGGCGGCGAGGGCGGCGGCGAGGTCGCAGACCAGCGCCTGGGCGCCGCCGATCTGGGGCTCGCGCAGCGCCGCGACGAGCGGGGCGAGCAGCCCGATCCTCACCCCGGCATCCGGCGCCAGGCCAGGTCGCGGGGGGCGTCCCTGCCCACCACCGAGTAGGGCACCCGGTGCGACCCGCGGCGGCGGACCTCGTCGACCGCCTCGGGGTGGAAGATCGCGCTCAGCTCGAGCGCCTCCTCCAGGCTGGCGAACTCCAAAGCCATCTCTCCGGGGAAGCTGAGGTGGCGGTAGCCGCGCTCGCGCAGCCAGTCGAGGTGGTTGGGCCAGACGATCACGACCAGGCCGCCGGGGGCGGTGACCCGCTCCAGCTCGGTGAGGCCGGCGTCGCCGCCGTGGGCTCGCTCCGGGGTGAAGGCCGAGGCGGTCACCACCAGGCCGGCCGACGCCGAGGGCGCGGGGATGGCGTCGACGAATCCCGAGCGCACCTCGACGTGGTCGAGGCCCTGGCCGGCGAGGCGGCGGCGCAGCAGCCGGCGCAGCCCCGCGGCGGGCTCGACGGCGAGCATGGAGGCGCAGCGCCGCGCCAGCGCGACGGTCAGGCGCCCGCTGCCCGCACCCACCTCGATCGCCCGGTCGACCCGGCCGGGCAGCCAGCCCACCACCCCCGGGTGCAGCCGCTCGGCGCGGGTGAGGCGGTCGTAGAGCTCGGGCTCGAGCCGGTAGAGGAGCTGCCACTGCAGGCCGGGCGGAAGGCCGTCCCCGCCGCCCTCCTCCCAGGCGCCCGGGGCGAGGAAGCGGGCCCGCTCGGCGGCGGTGAGCACCCCGCAGTCGGCGGCGCCGTAGCGGTTCGCGAGGGGCACCGCCCGGGGCCCGGGGCCGGCGACGGACATGACCCTACGCCGCGGTGCCGGCCGGCAGCCGCAGCAGCCAGCGGGCGCCGCGGTGGCTGTCGTCGAGCTCCAGGGTGCCGCCGTGGAGCTCGGCGATGGCGGCGCAGAGCGAGAGCCCCAGCCCGGCCCCGCCGGTGTCGCGCCCCCGTGCCGAGTCAGCCCGGGTGAACCGCTCGAAGACCCGGGGGCGGAGCGCGGGGTCGATGCCCGGCCCGCTGTCGGCGACGGAGATCACCCACCCGCCGGCGACCGGCTCGCCGCTGAGCCGGATGAGCCCGCCCGCGGGGGTGTAGCGGGCGGCGTTGTCGAGGAGGTTGTCGAGCAGCCGGCGCAGCATCCCGCCGTCGGCGACCACGGTGCCCCCGGAGTGGGGGATGGAGGTGCGCAGCTCGATGCCGCGGACCCCCAGCGTGGGCTGCCATCGGGCCGCCGTCTCCTCGAGCAGGTCGGTGACGTCGACCTCCTCGTGGAGCGGCTCGAGCACGCCGGCGTCGGCGCGGGCGAGCAGCAGCAGCTGGTCGGCGGTGCGGCTGAGCCGGCGCACCTCGGCGCCCACCGTCTCCAGCACCCGGCGGGCGTCGTCCGACTCGACCCCGGCGCGCAGCGCCACCTCGACCTCGGTGCGCATCAGCGCCAGCGGTGCCCGGAGCTCGTGGGCGGCGTCGGCGGTGAAGCGCTGGAGGCTGCCGAAGGCGGCCTCGAGGCGGCCGAGCATGCCGTTCAGGGTGGAGGCGAGGTCGCCGAGCTCGTCGGCGGGGAGGTCGAGCTCGATGCGGCGGTGGAGGTCGTGCTCGCTGAGGTCCTGGGCGGTCTCCGCCATGAACCGGACCGGGCGCAGCACCCGCCCCGCCAGCCAGTACCCGGACATCGAGGCGCCCCCGACCAGGGTGACCACGGTGATCACGAGGAAGAGGACGGTGCGCGCCATGGTGTCCTGGTACTCGACCAGCGAGCGCAGCAGGACGAGGGTGCCGGTGCGGCCGCGGTCGATCGGGATCCGGGTGGCGAGCATCCGCTGGCGCTCGCCGTCGACGGTGCGGCTCTCGAGCAGCTGCCCGGAGCGGCGCACCTCGCCGACGATGGGCGCGAGCGGGCCCGCGGGCGGCGCCTGGCCGGAGTCGTCGAGCAGCCGTCCACTCTCGTCGAGGAGCACGGCGCTGATGCCGATGCCGACCGGGTTCTGGTTGGGCAGGAGGTCGCGGTCGGCGAAGTTCTCGGAGGGGTTCCGGGGGATCGCCGCGGCGATGTACCGCTGCTGGGCCTGGAGGCTGGCGTCGAAGGTGCCCAGCTCGGCGCGCGAGAAGGCCACCCAGAAGACGACCGCGCCGGCGCAGGCGACGAGCGCGAAGACCCCCGCGTAGACCGCGGTCAGCCGGACCCGGGTGCGGCGGAGGAAACCGCGGACAGCCGCTGCGGCTCGAAGCGGTACCCCCCGCCCCCGCCGCGGACGGTGGCGAAGGGGTTGGGCACGCCGGCCACTCCCAGCTTGCGGCGGATCCTCCCGATGTACACCTCCACCAGGTTCGACCCGCTCACGTAGTCGTAGTTCCACACGTGCTCCTCGATCTGCTCGGTGGTGATGAGCTGATCAGGGTGGTGCATCAGGTACTCGAGGATGCCCAGCTCCTTCATTGTGAGGGCGACCGGGACACCTCGAACCGTCGCGCGCCGTGCCGACATGTCCACCTCGAGGTCACCGGCACGCAGGATCGCGGTGCGGTCGTCGAGGTGGCGGCGGGTGAGCGCCCGGAGGCGGGCGAGCAGCTCGCTGAAGGCGAAGGGCTTGACCAGGTAGTCGTCGGCGCCGGCGTTGAGCCCCTGGACCCGATCGCTGACCGCGTCGAGGGCGGTGAGCATCAGCACCGGGGTGCGGATCCGGCGGTTGCGGAGCTCGGTGCAGACGGTGAACCCGTCGCCCTCGCCGGGGAGCATGACGTCGAGCACGATGACGTCGAAGGGGGTGGCGGCGGCGGCGCCGATCGCCTCCTGGCCGTCCTCGACGAGGTCGACGACGAAGCCCTCGCGGAGCAGGCCACGCCGCAGGGCGGCGGCGAGGCGGCGGTCGTCCTCGACGATGAGCACACGCATGGCGCCAGTCTCGCCGGTCCTGATGAACTCCCGCTGAACGGGCGCCGGCGTCAGCGAGAGTTCATCGCCGGGTCGCAGGATGGGGGGCGGCAGCCGTGCCCGGGGGGTGGGGGTTGCAGTCGGACTGCAATCCTGTCTGCACGCCCACTGGGATTCACCCAGGTTTCATCGCGCTTTCATCTGCACGCCGCGATTGCCGGCAGAGCGCAAGATCGGCGGCGCGGCGGGGATGTACAGAGTATCGAGCCGCGCACTCCCTCACTGTCAGGCGCGGGCATGCTCTGAACAGGAAGGACGGTATGAGGCGAAACCCATCTCGAATGATCCTGACCGCGATCACCCTGCTGATCGGGGTCGCCACGGTGCTGCTCGCGCTCGGCAGCGACCGCGCCCCCGCGAGCGCGGCGGTGTTTCCCACGTCGATCAGCGACGCGCCCTTCCAGGTGGTCGTCCAGACCATGGACTCCTGCAAGAGCGGTCTCTCCGGCGCGGTCTACACCCTCACCGACGGCCATGGCTTCTCGGCCACGGTGGGCACCCAGGGCGCCTCGTCGCCCGGCGGCATCGGCCCCTCGGCGACCTGCCCGCTGCAGCAGGGGAACTGCGCCGGCACCACCAAGGGCTGCCTGGTGTTCACCAACGTGCCCCCCGGTGACTACCGGCTGAAGCAGACCGCGACCCCCGCGGGGAACACCGCGAACCCCGCCGGCTACGCCCCCTGTGAGGGCGGCAGCGCCTGCCGCTGGCAGCAGGCGGACGTCACCGTCACCTGGGACGGCAGCGTCGGCGCCCAGGTCTCGAACATGTACCCGAACGGGAATCTGCAGACCTGGCCGAGCATCCCCGGCCACCAGAGGTACTACGCGGCCACCGCGGCCGACCCGATCGTCTTCCACGACTTCGGCCTGGCGCCGCCGGTCGCGGTGCCGGTGCCGCCCGCCACCCCGGCTCCCGGCACCCGCCAGTGCGACGGTGACTTCGACGCCGACGACTGGTCGACCGGCACCCCGAGCAGCTCCTGCGGGTACACCCCCGAGGGCAGCGAGGCGAGCGTCTGCCCGGGCTCGCCGGCGCCCCACTTCCCCTGGCACTGCGCCACCGGCCCGGCCGCGATCCCCCACCTGACCGTGCTCTCCCGCAACGACGCCTTCGTCGCCGACCTCTACCACGACGTGCTCGGCCGCACCCGGGTGCCCGCCGACTCGGAGATCGCCTACTGGGTGGGACGGCTGCTCGGGGGCATGAGCCGCGCCGACATCGCCGCGGCGTTCGTCGCCTCGACCGAGGCCCACGGCCACATCGTGGACGCCGACTACGAGCTGATGCTGCTCCGCGCCCCCGATCCCGGCGGCCGTGCCTACTGGGTCGACCAGCTCGACCACGGCGTCTTCAACGAGGCGATCCTCGGCCTCTTCGGCGGCTCGCCCGAGTACTACGCGACCTCGCGCAAGGGCGCGGGCAACGACACCACCTTCGTCCGCTCGCTCTACCGCGACCTGCTCGGCCGCACCCCGGCGCAGTCCGAGGTCGACTACTGGACCGGGCGGCTGGCCGCGGGCGCCCCGCGCTCGAGCATGGGGAACAACTTCTCCTTCTCGCACGAGTACCACCTGCGGCTGGTGAACAGCTGGTACCCCAAGTACCTCGGACGCGGCCCCGACGGCGGCGGCGCCGACTACTGGGCCAACTACCTCGATGCCGGCAACCGCGACGACATCGGGATCATCAGCATCCTCGCCCTCGACGAGTACTTCCAGAAGAATCCCGCGTTCTGACCCAGGTGGCGGCGGGGGCCGGGCCCCCGCCGCCACGCGCCGCTACCCCTGCACCACCCCCACGAAGCCGCCGGGGAAGCCCATGTCCACCGCACGGCCGGGGGCGGTCAGGTCGACGTAGGCGAGCTCGTCACCCCGGGTGTTGCCGATCAGCAGATCGGGGGCGAGCCACCCCGACGGGGTGAACCCGGCGGCGAGGTCGACGGTGGACCCGTCCCAGGACTGCACCGCGCTGCGGCCGCCGCCGAGGCTGTAGGCGAGCCGGCGGCCGTCGGGGGAGAGGCGGGGGCCCCCGCCGGTGTGGGTGAAGCGGTGCACGAGCGAGCCGTCGGGGCGGCGGAGCATGGTGGTCGCGCCGATCGCATCGTGGCAGAGGAGGGTTCCGTCCGGCGCCTCGGAGGAGGCACCGCAGGCGGGCCCGCCCAGCGGCGGCCCGGCGAGCCCGTGGTCGTCGAGGTGGGCGGGATGGCCCTGCCAGAGCCCCCCGCCGTCGTCCACGGCCTGGGCGGCGAGGCCGTCGGCGAGCGCCACCGGGCCGATCGCGTCCCAGCCGGCGACCTGGAGCAGGCGCGGCGCCGTGCCCGGGTCGGTGTCGGGCACGTCGATGCTGCGCACCGTGACCGTGGGGCCCCCCGCCGAGGCGGCCTCGACGTCCACGTGCCAGGGCGCGACGGTGAGCACCGTGGCAATCAGCCGGGCGCCGTCGGGGCTGACCACGACCGCGACCGCCTGCTGGTCGGAGCTGATCGGGAAGGTCGCCAGCGTGGCCGGGTCGCCGCCCCGGGGCGTGAGCCGGCGCACCACCCCGAGGCCGTCGGTGTAGTAGACGGCGCCGCCCACCACCCGGGCCTCGGGCTGGAGCACGGCGGTGAGGCCTCCGGCGGTGGGCACCGCCCGCTCGGTGAAGCTCGCCCTGGCCCGGGCCCGGCCGTCGAGCCCGACGATCGCGACCAGGTTGGGGGTGCTCGCGCCGCCGCGCCGCTCGAGCACGGCGACGAGCATCCCGGAGCGGGGCCCGGGGGTGGCGGCGGGCTGCGGCGGCGCCGGGCGGTGGCTGGCCACCACCAGCGTGGCCGGGGGGGCGGCGCCGCAGCCGGCGAGGGTCAGCAGCGCGCCGAGCACGGCGCCGGCCCTCACCGCCGGTCGCCGGGGATCCGCGCCCTGGGCTCGGTGATCCACCAGGCGACGATATCGCGGCCACCCGGCGGCCCGTCTCGGCGCCGGGCCGTGGTCATTGACAGTTTCCGACGGGGGGTGAGAACCGCCTGCACGCCTCGATCGGGGCTATCGGGACGATCGTGGGGTGTTGACTGTCGGCCCGCCGCGTCGTACGTTCGCCCCTGCCTCGAGGAGGGCCCGCGGCATCGACGTGCCCGGCGGGTGGCCCTGAGCCGCCGCGCATCCCAACACCTCCTCGAGCCGGCATGCCAGCAGACGGCGAGACCGTCGACCCGAGGATGGGACAGAGACCCCGAGGTGACCCTCTACAGCTCCGACGACCGGCCCCTCCGGGCACCCGCGACCAGGCAGCAGCAGGACGTGGTCGGCCGCGCCGCGAACGGCCGTCACCGGGTGGCGGTGCCGGTGGTTCCCGTGGTCGATGTCGACCTCGACGCTGCCGCCGTCGCCGACGAGGCGCCTCCGCCCGGAGCCGTGGCCCCGAGCCCGCCGGCGTCCCCACCCACCCCGCCGCCGGCCCCGGTCGCGATCGTGGCCCCGCCCCCGCCGGTGCTCGAGCCCGCCCCGGCGCCGGTCGAGCCGCCTCCGCCGCTGCAGCCGCGGGAGCCGGAGACGGGCCGGGTCGATCCCGGCGGCACCGTCGACGCGTTCGCGGCGCGCGCGGCGCCCCCGCCCGCCCCCGCCGCGGCGCGCGAGCTGCCGCAGGCCCCTCGCGCCGCCGTCGACTTCGCCGCCGAGAGCTTCCTCAAGCCGGCGGCGATGCCTCCGGCCGCGGGCTGGCGGAGGGCGGTCTGGCAGGCCAGCGGCCACCGCTACATCCCGCCGCTCTCGCGCAACGAGCAGCGGCGCCAGGCCGTCACCCTGCGGGCGCGGGCGTCGGTGAGCACCCCGACGGTGATCGCCAGCGCCGCCGGCAAGGGCGGGGTGGGCAAGACCACCGTCGCCCTCGGCGCCTCGGTGGCGGCCGCGCTGGTGCGCGCCGACCGGCTCGCCGTCATCGACGCCAACCCCGACGCCGGCTCGCTGGCGGGGCGCGTCTCCCCCCAGCCGCCGCCGGCGACGATCACCGACCTGCTCGCGAACGCCGGCTCGATCACCCGGGCGGCGGAGGCGTGGCGCTACCTGATCCAGCACCCCTCCCGCCTCGACGTGCTCGCCGCCCCCCTCGACCCGGCGGTCACCCGCCAGCTCGGCGAGGCCGAGTACAGCCGCGCCCTCGAGGTGCTCACCCGCTTCTACAGCATCATCTACGCCGACCTCGGCACCGCCCTGCTCGGCCCGGCCACCTCGTACTTCCTGCGCCGCCGCGCCGACCAGGTGATCCTGGTCAGCGCCCCCAGCCTCGACGCCGGCCGCATCGCCGGCTTCACCCTCGACCACCTGGTGGTGGCCCGCGGCGCCGACTGGTGCCGCCGCCACGTGATCGTGGTGGTCAACGCGGTCCGGAACGACACCCTGGTCGACGTGCGCCGGCTCGAGGAGTTCTTCGCCCCCCACGTGCGCGCCACCCACCGGGTGGCCTGGGACCGCCACCTCGCCGCCGGCGGCACCCTCCAGTGGGACCTGCTCGAGCACCGCACCCGCGACTGCTACCTGGAACTCGCAGCCCTCATCGCGGACGGCTTCACCGAGGGCCGTGCCGCATCGACCCCAGAGGAGCACCCATGACCCTCGGCGACGTGACCAAGGTCGACGTCAACCCCACCTGGGACGGCTTCCCCGAACCGGTGCGCAACGCCATCAACCACGTCGGGGGGAACCTCGCGGCGCTGGTCATCCTCGCCGCCGGGGTCGCCCTCGCCGCCGGGGTGCTGATGACCCTGGTGGGCTCGGCCAGCCACAACGTGATGGTCGCGCAGCGGGGCAAGGCGACCACCTTCATGGCGGTGGTGTCGGGAGCGCTGCTCTACGCCGCCGCGGCGATCGCCAACTCGCTCACCGGGCTGTTCGGCCACTGATGAGGCCGGTCCCGGCCACGCGCCGTCACCTCGCGGCCGCGGTCCTCGCCGCCCTGCTCGCCACCGTGGCGGCGCTGTGCATCGGGCCTGCGCAGGCGGTGCGGGCGGACGACATCAGCTGCACCTGGGGCTGGCCGACGATGCACTGCACCGTCACCCAGAACGACGGCTCGCCCGGGCCACCCGCCAGCCCCGGCGCGGCCGCGCCGAAGCGTCCCGGGGTGCTGCACCGGATGCTCCATCCCGCCCCGGTCGGGGGACCCGCGCTCGCCCCCGCCCCGGTCCAGCCACCCCCGGTGGCGGCGCCCGACATGGCCCCGGCGGCCGCGCCCCAGCCCCAGCCGGCGATGGCGCCGCCGCCGCCCGCCTCCTCGCCCAGCCTGGCCCGGCGCACCGCCGGCTACGTCGCCCACGGCGCCCTCGACCACGTCCAGAGCTTCCTCGTCGACGGGGTGGTCACCACCCTCGGCTGGCTCAAGCAGTCGCTGCTCTCGCCCAGCCTCGAGCCCAACTGGCACGTGGTCAACCCCGCCTACAGCGAGATGACCGCGCTCGCCCTCGGCCTGGTGGTGGCCTTCGTCGCGCTCGCCCTGCTCGAGCACATGGCGGGAGGCATCCGCGGCGCCGGTCCGGCGGTGCTGAGCCGGCTCATCGCCGCGGTGATGGTCGCGCTCGCCGGCCTGCCCCTGGTCGCCTGGTTCGTCCAGGGCGTCGACGCCATCGCCGGCCTCTGGGCGACGAGCATGGGGTCGGCGAGCACCCAGGTGATCGACCGGCTGACCCAGATGCTCGAGAGCCACTCCGGCGGCGGCGTGCCCGAGGCGGCGGCGATCGCTGTGCTCGCGCTCTTCGCACTGATCACCACCCTCCTGGTGGTGGCCTGGCTGGTGCTCCGGCTGGTGCTCGTCCAGGCGCTGGTGGTCTTCCTGCCACTGGTCGCGGTGATGGCCATCTACCCGCGCACCGCGGGCGCGGCGAAGCGCATGGGCGAGTACCTCGCCTCGCTGATCCTCACCAAGCTGGCGATGGTGATCTTCCTCTCGGTGGGCTTCCAGATCCTCGCCTTCGGCCTCGAGGGGGTGCCCGACTGGCTGGCGATCACCTCGGCGACGGTGCTGCTCGGCATGGTCGCCTTCACCCCGTGGGCGCTGCTGCGCGGCATCCACCTCGCCGAGATGGAGACGATGGGCCTGGTCCGCCGCCGGGCGGCCACCGCAGGGCCGGCGAGCACCATGGGCGGGGCCGGGGACGCGGCCGCCGGGAGCGTCGCCTGGGGCATCGGCCAGATGCACCGCCGCGATGCCGAGGAGGGCGGCCGCCCCCGGGCGCCGCGGCTGACCGCCCCCGCGGTCTACCGCCCCCAGCCGGAGCGCAGCCGCCCCCCCGAGCCCGCCGGGGTGACCCCGCAGGAGTTGGCTGCGGCGGCGGCGGGACACCGGCCGCCGGTGCCGGTCGGCGGCGCCGTGCCCGCCCCCGCCACGGTGGCGGCGCCGGCGATGGCGCCGGTCGTCGAGCCGCCCCCGCTGCTGGAGGGGCCACGGAACCCGGCGCCGCCGCCGCTGCGCCCGCGCGTCCAGCCGGGCTCGTGAGGAGCGCATAGATGAGCGTCGAGACCGCCGAGGGCAGCGGCACCGAGACCTCCGCTCCGCGCTTCGTCTTCCCCGCCCACCACTCCCCGGGGGTCTTCCTCGGCATCCGCTTCCCCCAGCTCGCGGTGATGATCGGCGGGCTGGTGATGGGGCTGATCAGCCTGCACTTCGTGCCCCGCGCCCTCGGAGCCGTGGTGGTCTGCGGCTGGTGCGTCGCCGCGGCGGTGCTCGCCCTGGTGCCGATCAACGGCCACCACGTCGACGACTGGGCGCTGATCCTCGCCGGCTACGCCACCCGCACCCGGACGAGCCGGCGCCGCGGCGACCCCCGGACCATCAGCCACGTCCTCCCCGAGGTGGCGCTGCTCACCCTCGAGCGCGGCGGCCGCCGCTACGGCATCCTCCGCGAGCAGCAGGCCGCCGGCGAGGTCACCTACTGCGCGCTGATGCAGCTCGGGGCGATGCCCTTCGTGCTGCGCTCGGTCGAGGAGCGGGTGAACCAGCTCAACCGCTGGGGCCTGGTGCTCGGCAGCCTGGTCCGCGAGCACTCGCCGCTGTCGCGCATCCAGCTCCTCCACCGGACCGCGCCGGGCGCCGCCCGCGACAACCGCAGCTGGTTCGCGCGCCACGCCGACCCGGGGTCGCCCTTCTTCGACGAGGCGCTGGCCGAGCAGATCGACCGCCGGCCGCCGACCGAGCACGAGAACTTCGTGGTCGTGCAGGTCTCGCTCACCCGCATCGGACGCCGCCAGGCGGCCCGCCGCGGCGGGGGCGACGTCGACATGGGCGCGATGAGCATCCTCGCCGCCGAGGTCGAGCGGCTCAAGGCCGAGCTCCACGAGATCCTCCCCGGGGCGGCGGTGCTCAGCCCGGGCGGGGTCGCCGCGGTGGTGCGCAACGCCTACGACCCCGAGGCGCGGCGCTTCCACGACGGCCACGAGGTCAGCTGGGACTCGGTGAGCCCCTCCTACGAGCGCGAGACCGCGACCCACTACGAGGCGCAGCAGTACTGCCACGTCAGCTTCGCGGTGCGCCACTTCCCCCGGCTGCCGGTCGACTGCGGCTTCCAGATCCCCCTCATTCTCGAGGCGCGGGCGGCGCACTGCTACAGCATCGTGCTCCAGCCCGTGCCCCCCAGCAAGGCGCTCCGCGCCGCCGAGTTGGCGCGCACCGCCGACCTCGGCGACGCCCAGATGCGGGCGTCCCGCGGCTTCATCGAGACCGCCAGCCGGCGCAACCAGCGGATGGGCATCGAGCGCCGCGAGCAGGAGCTCGCCGAGGGTCACCGCGAGTTCGTCTACGCCGGCTACATCACCGTCTCCGCCGAGGGGCCCGAGGCGCTCGAGGCGGCGATCGCCGACGTCGAGGACTGCGCGCTGCGCTCCCACCTCGACCTCCAGCGGCTGGTGGGCGAGCAGGGCCCCGCCTTCACCTTCACCCTGCCCCTCTGCCGCGGCCTCTGATGGACGCGCTCTCCACCCGGGTGCCACCGCCGCGGCGGGTCGCGCACCGCGCCACCACCGCGAGCCTGCAGGCGCTGCTGCCCTTCATCGCCGAGTTCGAGCCTGGGCTCGGCCGGGGTGTACATCGGCACCGACGCCTTCAGCCGCTCGCCCTTCTACTACGACCCCATCCGCATGTACCTCGACGGGGTCATCGGCGACCCGAACATCCTGGTCATCGGCCGGCTCGGCTACGGCAAGTCGGCGCTGATGAAGGCGCTCTCGCGGCGGCTCAACGTGGTCGGCTACTCGACCATCTACCTCGACCCCAAGGGCGAGACCACCCCGCTGGCCCGCGCCTTCGGGGTCGAGCCGCTGCGGCTCGCCACCGGCGGGGCGCTGCGCCTCAACCCGCTCGACGAGAAGCTGACCTCGGCCACCGGGCTCGACCCCACCCGCGAGCGCGAGCTGCTGATGCGCGCGGTGCTCCCGGTGATGCTGGAACGGCCGCTCAGGCCCGCCGAGCTGCGCATCGTCAGCGAGGTGGTGCGCGAGGTGGTCGAGAGCTGCCCCAACCCGACCCTGCGCGACGTGCACAGCGGGCTCGCCGCCCGCGGCGCGGCGACCTGCGACCCCGCCGACGCGCTCTGGGACTACATCCACGGCCCCGCCGGCGCCCTCTTCGACGCCCCCACCTCCGAGGGTGTCGACCTCAACGCCCCGCTCCTCGCCCTCAACCTGCGGCGGCTGACCCAGACCCTCACCGCCGAGAAGCAGCGGCTGGTCACCCTCGCGCTGGCGGCGGCGTGGCTCTTCGCGATCGTCTCGCGGCGCCCCGGCTACAAGCTCTTCGTCGCCGACGAGGCGTGGTTCATGCTCCGCCACCGGGCCGCGGCGGAGTGGTTCCAGGCGCAGTGGAAGCTGTGCCGGGCCACCTCGACCGCCAACGTCGCCGTGCTCCACCGGCTCAGCGACCTCGAGGCCGCCGACGGCACCATGGCGAGCGTCCGCGGCCTGCTCTCCGACTGCGCCACCAAGGTGATCTTCAACCAGGAGCCGGGCGAGATCCCGCTCCTCCAGAGGCACCTCGGCCTCAGCTCGACCGAGGTCGAGTACGTCCGCAGCCTGGGCCGCGCCTGGGCGCTCTGGCGGGTCGGCGAGCGCTCCTTCGTGGTCAAGCTCGACGTGCAGCCGGCGGAGTGGGCGATCGTCGACACCGACGGGGCGATGCGCGGCGAGGTGCTGGACGGCCCGGAGGACTGATGCGCCGGAAGAAGAGAAACGGCGTCCGCCGGGCGGTGATGCTGCTGATGCTGGTGTCCGGCCTGGGGGTGACCGGGATCGCCCTGATGGCCGCCTACGACGACGCCCACAGCACCGCCGCGAGCGCCCCGCTCAGCGGCGGTCCGCCCCACAACCCGCTGCCGCCGCCCTTGATGCTCGCCCACTTCCAGCGCGCCGCCGACGCCCATCACGTTCCCCTCAGCCTGCTCCTCGCCGTCGGCGCCACCGAGAGCGGCTACAACGCCGACGCCCGCAGCTCGGCGGGGGCGCTGGGGGTGATGCAGATGATGCCCGCCACCTTCGCCGCCTACGCCCCCGCGGGCGCCCAGGCGGCCGACATCTGGAAGCCCGAGGTCGAGATCGACGCCGCCGCGGCGATGCTCGCCGCCGACGGGGTGAGCGCCGGCGACCCCGGCCGGGCGCTGCTCGCCTACAACCACGACCCCGCCTACGTCGCCCAGGTGCAGGCGCGTCAGGCCGCCTACCAGGACTGGATCGACCTCGGCCGCCCCGGGCCGGACGCGGCCCTGCCCTGGCCGGTGATCGCCGTCACCACCCAGCCCTTCGGCTGCACCGGCGTCGGCCTCGAGCCCTCCCGGGGCGGCTGTCCCCACTTCCATACCGGCATCGACCTCGGCGCCCCCAGCGGCACCGCCGTCGGCGCCGCCTGCCCCGGCACGGTCACCCAGGCGGTCGACGGCTCCACCGGCTTCGGCATCCACGTCGTGATCTCCTGCGACCTCCCCGGGGTCGACTACAGCACCCTCTACGGGCACCTCTCCAACCGCGTCGTCGAGGCCGGCGACCGGGTGATCCTCGGGCAGGTGATCGGCTACTCCGGCTCCACCGGCAACTCCTCCGGCCCGCATCTCCACTTCGAGGTCGACAGCCTCGCCGGCCCCGCGGATCCGATGAACTACCTCGAGCCGCTCGGCTCCCCGGGTTGACCGGCTACAGGCTCTCGACCTTCTCGACCAGCCAGCTGCCGGCGGTGCGGGTGAGGGTGAGGCGGAGGCGGGTGCGGTCGACGTGGGGGGTGGCGTTGTTGGTGCTGCGGCCGGTCTGGTCGGCGAAGACGACCACGGTGGCCCGGTCGGGGGTGGCGTCGGCGACACCGATGGCGGCGACCCTGCCGGTGGACACGACCTGGTACTTGGTGATCAGCGCCTTGAGATCCTTGCTCGTCTTGGTGAAGTTCGCCTTGAAGGTGCCGGTGGCATGGTCGACGACCACGCCGAAGTCCCTGTCGACGTGGTGGTAGTCGTAGGTGAGCAGCTCGGTCGCGAAGCTGCTGGCGGCGGCGGTGGCGCCGGCGCGCGCGTCGCTCACCGCGTCCGCGTTGTGGAGGCGGATCATGGTGACGAGCAGGGCGGCGAGGAGCAGCACCACCCCGACGCCGCTGACGATCAGGCCGGTCTTCAGGCTTCCGCCCAGCCCGCCGCGGGCGGATGAGCCGGGCTGGGTGGCCATCGGGGGGACAGCCTGGGTGGCCGGGGGCGTCCAGCCGGGTGGGGTGACCGGCGCCGCGGTCTCCGCGTCGGCGTCGAGGCTCATGGGACATTGACCTCCTCGGGAGGGGATGGGGCGTCGTGGCCGACCAGCCTACCCTGAGGGGCGCTCCCGAGGGGAGCTACATCAACTCGTCCATGAGCCGGTCGAAGTCGTCCCGGCCGATGCGCAGCTCGGCCTCGCCGAGGTCGCGCAGGGGGCGCTCGGCGAGCCGCTCGCGGGTGGCGAAGTCCTGGGCGTGCTCGTCGACGTAGAGCAGCCCGGTGACCAGCTGCCCGCGGGCGCGGCTCTCCTCGAGCAGCCGGATGGCGCCGAGCCGGTCGGTGGCGTCGTGGTCCTCGGCGAGCTTGCTGAGCACCAGGGTGGACCCGTCGTAGAGCTCGACCTCCTGCACCTGGTCGGGCTCGTAGTCGACCCGGATCTCCTCGTAGTAGGGGATGAAGGAGAGATCGTGAAGGCCGGCGTCGTTGTCCTTGATCCAGCTGTAGCTCCGGGTGGAGCCCTCGTGGTCGTTGAAGGTGACGCACGGCGAGATGATGTCGATGAGGGCGGTGCCGCGATGGGCCACCGCCGCCTTGATCAGCGGCACCAGCTGGCGGCCGTCGCCGGAGAAGGAGCGGGCCACGAAGGTGGTGCCCACCGCGAGGGCGACGGCGCAGGGGTCGATCGGCTGGTAGTGGTTGACGGTGCCCCGCTTGTGCACCGACTCGATGTCGGCGGTGGCCGAGAACTGTCCCTTGGTCAGGCCGTAGGTGCCGTTGTCCTCGATGAGGTAGGTGCAGTCGAGGTTGCGGCGCATCAGGTGCATGAACTGCCCCAGCCCGATGCTGGCGCTGTCGCCGTCGCCCGACACCCCGAGCAGCACCAGCTCGCGGTCGGCGAGCCCGGCGCCGGTGGCGATCGCGGGCATGCGCCCGTGGAGGCCGTTGAAGCCGTGGGCCTGGTCGACGAAGTAGGCCGGGGTCTTCGACGAGCAGCCGATGCCGCTGAGCTTGGCGAGGCGGTGGGGCTCGACCCCCAGGTCGTGGAGCGCCTTGACGATGTGGTTGGTGATCGAGTTGTGGCCGCAGCCCGCGCACAGCGTCGAGGCGGCGCCCTTGTAGGCCTCGCGGGGCAGCCCGATCCGGTTGAGGGCGATGGCTGACATCTAGACGGCGACTGCCTCCAGCTCGAGCAGGGGTTCGGTGATCGCGTCGGCGGCCAGGGGCTGGCCGTCGTAGTGGCGGATGGAGCGGAGCCGGCCGGCGAGCTCGGCGGGCAGCGCGTCGCGGAGGATGCCGAGCAGCTGGCCGTCGTGGTTCTGCTCGACGACGTAGACCCGCTCGTGGTCGGCGACGAACGCGGCGACCTGCGGTGCCAGCGGCAGCGCCCGCAGCCGCAGGTAGTCGAGCCGCAGGCCGCGGGCGGCGAGCAGGTCGCGGGCCTCGACCACCGCGTGGTGGCTGCTGCCGTAGGCGATCACCCCCAGCGGCGCGCCGCCGGCGACGACCACCGGGGCGGGCACCAGGGCGCGGGCGCCGTCGTGCTTGCGCGCCAGCCGGTCGACGGTCTGCCGGTACGCCTCCGGGCTCTCGGTGTACCGGGCCTCGTCGTCGTGGCCGGAGCCGCGGGTCAGGTAGCCGGCGCTGCCGTGCCGGGTGCCCGGCAGGGTGCGGTAGGGGATGCCGTCGCCGTCGACGTCGCGGTAGCGCGCCCACCGCCCCTCCAGCTCCTCGAGGTCGTCGGCGGTCAGCACCTTGCCGCGGTCGAAGGGCCGCTCCGGGTAGGTGAACGGCCGCGACATCCACAGGTTCATGCCGAGGTCGAGGTCGCTGAGCACGAACACCGGGGTCTGGAGACGGTCGGCGAGGTCGAAGGCCTGCTGGGCCATCTCGTAGCACTCCTCCACGGTGCCGGGGAGCAGCACCGGGTGGCGGGTGTCGCCGTGCCCCAGCCGGTGGACGAAGGCGAGGTCGCCCTGCGAGGTGCGGGTGGGCAGCCCGGTCGAGGGCCCCAGCCGCTGGATGTCGAAGATCACCACCGGCACCTCGGCGTAGAAGGCCAGCCCGGTGAACTCGGCCATCAGCGAGATCCCCGGCCCGCTGGTGGCGGTCATCGCCCGCGCCCCCGCCCAGCCGGCGCCGATCGCCATCCCCACCGCGGCGAGCTCGTCCTCGGCCTGCACCACGGCGATGCGGCGCTCGCCGGTCTCGAGGTCGGTGCGGAAGCGCTCGGCGTAGGCGATCAGGCTCTCGCACAGGCTCGAGGAGGGGGTGATCGGGTACCAGGCGGTGACCGTGCAGCCGCCCATCACGCAGCCCAGCGCCGCCGCCTGGTTGCCGTCGACGAGCACCATCCCGTCGGTGCCGCCCTCGACCGCCCGCAGCACGTGGCCGATCCGGCGGCCGGCGAAGTGCTCCTCCCAGTACTCGTGACCCACCCGGGCGGCGGCGACGTTCGGCGCCCACGCCCGCGGCTTCGACTGCAGGGTGCGCTCGATCCCCGCGACCACGCTGTCGAAGGGGATGCCGAGCAGGCCCGCCACCACCCCGACGTAGATCATGTTGGTGAGCTGCTTGCGCAGCGCGTCGCTGATGATCCGCGCCCTGGCGAGCCGCGCGAACGGCACCGGGAAGTACTCGACGTCGTCGCGCTGGCCGGCGCTGGGGAGGACCTCGTCGTGGACCACCGCGCCCCCGGGCCGGACCGCGGCGAGGTCGCGCAGCCAGGTCTGCGGGTTGCGCGCCACCAGCAGGTCGGGACGGCCGCCGCGCGCCTGGTAGCCGTGGGCGCTGACCCGGAGGTCGTACCAGGTGGGCAGCCCCTCGATGTTCGAGGGGAAGACGTTCTTCGGTGCCACCGGCAGGCCCATCGAGAAGATCGCCCGGGTGAGCACCAGGTTGGCCGACTGGCTGCCCGATCCGTTGACGGTGGCGGCGAGGATGGTGAGGTCGTTGACGGTCTGGTCCACGGGCATCCGGAGTTGGGGTGGTGGGGGGTGGCGCCTCCCCCGGGTGGGGGATCAGTCTACCCCGACACCGCGCAATCGCGTAGTCCCCGGGATCGGGCCACGGGCCGTCAGTGGTGGCTGGCCAGGTACTGCCCGAAGGCGGTCAGGGTGGTGCCGTAGCGGCCGGCGTCGGCGGCGCGGATGGCGAGCCCATTGGTGTCGTTCATCGGCGCCGGGGAGGTCCAGCAGAGGCTGCTCGCCTCGTCTCGGCTGCGCGCCTCCTCGAAGGCGGCGTCGAGCGCGGCGGGCGGGTGCTTGACCCCGAGGAACTCCTGCAGCTCGGTGCCGGTGTACTGCCAGAGCATGTCGACGGTGCCGTCGCGCAGCGCCCGGTCGATGGCGGGGTCGGCGGCGTGCACGCTGTCGTCGACGGTGTAGCCGTGGCGGGCCAGCACCAGCCGGGTCATGGCGGCGAGCAGCTCCTCCTCGGCGAAGGGCTTGCTGCCGATCTTCAGCTGGGCGCCGCCGCCGTCGACCGCCGACGCGCTCACCGGGCAGGCGGCGCTGCCCGCGCCGGTGGCCGCCGGCGCCACGTCGAGCAGGCCGTTCTGCTGCAGCCACTGCTGGGCGACGTCGTTGACCGCCCGCTTGTCGATCTCCACCGCGCGGTTCAGCCTGGTGATCTCGTCGGTGGTGATCCGGGCGGCGACCGGCGCCATGATCGCGGCGATGCCGGGATGCTTCTGCAGGACGGCGGAGCGGACGATCAGCCCCACGTTGTCGGGCGGGAAGAGGCCCCTGTCGTCCCTCAGGACGACGAGGCTGTCGGCGCTGATCGCGGAGTCGGTGGTGAACACCTCGCCGGCGGCGCACTGGCCGCTGGCGATGCCCGCCTCGGCGGTGCTGCCGATGTCCTTGTAGTTGGCGGTGGAGAAGGCGGGGCTGTAGGTGCGGGCCAGGCCGGGCACGCCGTCGGCCCGGGTGCGGAACTCGGACATGATGCAGATCACCGGCGCTCCGGTGGCGGCGCCGCTGCTGCTGCCGGCGCCGCTCCCGCCGCAGCCGGGGACGAGCACCGAGGCCGCGGTCAGCGCGGCGAGCGCGAGGGGGCGTCTCATCTCATGCGTCCTCCCAGGTGGGGACCACGGCGCGCTCGATCAGGCTCAGCACCCAGTCGGCGAGCAGCGCCAGCGCCGCCACCAGGACGGCGCCGACCACGACGATACGCGAGGCGGGCTGCAGCCCGGCGGCGGTCAGCCCCAACTCGATCACGTCGCCGAGCCCGCCGCCGCCGACGAAGTTGCCGAGGGTGGCGGTGCCGACCACCAGGACGAGGGCGGTCCGCATCCCGGCGAAGACCACCGGTGAGGCCAGCGGCAGCTCGACCCGGAGCAGCACCTGGGCGGGGCTCATCCCCATCCCCCGGGCCGCCTCGACGGCGTCGGGATCGACCCCCTGGAGCCCCGCCACGGTGTTGCGCAGGATCGGCAGCACCGCGTAGACGACGAGGGCGATCACGGTGGTGCGGAAGGTGAACCCGGTCACCGTGAACACCAGGGCGAGCAGGGCGATGCTGGGGATCGCCTGGCCGAGGTTGGCGGCGAGCAGCACCGGCAGCCGCACCCCCCGTCCGGCGCGTGCCGCCACCACGCCGAGGGGCAGGGCGACGGCGGCGGCGATCAGGAAGGAGACGGCGGTGAGCTCGACGTGCTGGGTCAGCCGGGTGCCGATGAAGTCGGGGGAGAGCACCGCCGACTCCTCCGGGGGCACGTCGGCGGTGTGCACCCACAGGTAGAGCAGCAGCAGCGCCACCCCGACCAGCAACGGGGTGAGCGCGAGCCGGAGCCCGCCGGGCCGCCGGGCCCTCATCGCGGCGCCGCCGCGCGCCGGATCACCTCGGCGTCGACCACCCCCAGCACCCGGTCGCCGTCGGCCACCGCGGCGCGGCCTCCGGCGGAGCGCAGCACCACCTCGAGGGCGTCGCGGAGGCTGCCCCCGGCGTCCACCCGCTCGGCCGGCACCTCGTCGCCGGCGGGGCGCAGCTCGGCGGCGGCGAGCGCGACCAGCGCCAGCCGGCGGAGGGTGCGGTCGCCGCCGAGGAAGCCGGCGACGAACTCCGAGGCGGGGTGGGCGAGGAGCTCGGCGGGAGTCGCCACCTGGGCGAGGCGGCCGCCGGTCTGGAGCAGGATGACCCGGTCGCCGAGCCGCAGCGCCTCGTCGATGTCGTGGGTGACCACCACGATGGTCTTGCGCACCAGCGACTGCACCCGCAGCAGCTCGCCCTGGAGGCGCAGCCGGGTCACCGGGTCGAGGGCGCTGAAGGGCTCGTCCATCAGCAGCACCGGGGGGTCGGCGCCGAGCGCGCGGGCCACCCCCACCCGCTGCCGCTCGCCGCCGGAGAGCGCCCGGGGCAGCCGCTCGGCGTAGGTGGCGGGGGGCAGCCCCACCAGCTCGAGCAGCTCCTCGACCCGGGCCCGGATGCGCCGCCGGTCCCAGCCGAGCAGCCGGGGCACGGTGGCGATGTTCTCGGCGACGGTGAGGTGGGGGAAGAGCCCCGCCTGCTGGATCACGTACCCGATCGACCGGCGCAGCTCCTCGACGCCGCGCTCGCGGGTGTCGCGCCCGTCCACCCGGATGGCGCCCGAGGTGGGCTCGACGAGGCGGTTGATCATCCGCAGCGTGGTGGTCTTGCCGCAGCCGGAGGGGCCGACGAGCACCGCCATCTCGCCGGCCCCGATCTCCACCGAGAGGTCGTCGACGGCGACCCGGTCGCCGTAGCGCCTGACCACGTGCTCGAGGCTGATCACGCGGTGCGCCCCCGGGAGAGGCCGCGCTCGAGGGCGGCGAGGAGGGCGTCGGCGCTCACCCCGAGGGCGCCCACCAGCAGCGCACCGGCGAAGATGGCGTCGCGGTCGTTGCCGCGGATGCCCTCGAGCAGCGGCTGGCCGAGGTCGTTGGCGCCCACGGTGGCGCCGACGGTGGCGATCGCCACCACCATCACCGTCGCCTGGCGCAGCCCGGCGACGATCACCGGCAGGGCGAGGGGCAGCTCGACCCGGAGCAGCACCTGGGCCGGGCTCATCCCCATCCCCCGAGCCAACTCGACCACCGCGGGGTCGACGGCGCCCAGGCCGGTGCGGGTGTTGCGGATGATCGGCAGCAGCGCGTAGAGGGCGAGCCCCAGCTCGACCGCCGGGTTGCCGATCCCGAGCAGGATGGTGAGCATCCCGAACAGGGCGAAGCTGGGGATGGTGAGGATCACCCCGGCGACGCCGAGGGCGGCCGCCTCGAGCCGGGGCCGGCGCGCCGCCAGCACCCCGGTCGCCAGCCCGGCGACCGACGCCGCCGCCATCGCCACCGCGACGATCTGGAGGTGGGTGAGCAGCTGGGGACGGAGGGTGTCCCAGTGGCTGCCGAGGTAGCGCAGGGTGCTCAGCGCGGGCTCAGCGGGAGAACCAGAGGCCGAAGCCCGAGGTGTAGTAGAGGACCATCACCAGGAGCACGGCGCCCCCGGAGACCCCGATGAACAGCCAGATCAGCAGCTGCGAGCGGCGGGAGGGCTCGCTGAGCGGGATCGAGCTGGTGAATCGGCGGGGCGGCGGCGGCTGCCGCCGCGCTCCCTGGTCCTGGTCGGTGTCCATCGCAGGCTCGAATGTAGCGCGCCCGCCCCGATGGCGCGGGCCTCAGGCGCCGCGGGCGCGCTGCAGCTTGCGGTCCTGCGAGGTGCGGATCGAGGCCACCGGCACCTCGGCGTCCTCGAGACCCTCGTCGCTGCCGGTGGCGAGGCTGCGGATCAGCCGGCGGACGTCGGTCCACGCCCGCACCGCGAGCCGGTGCTGCGCGGTGCCCGGCTCCCGCTGGTCGAGGATGTCCACGGCGACGTCGAGGTCCCGGCGGGCGGCGCGCAGAGAGCGCAGCGCCGGGTGCGCCGGGTCGAGCCGGGTCGGCTCCGGGCTGCTCATCGCGGGTCCTCCGGGGGGCCCGCCGGGCCCTCGGCTGCTGCGCCTCCCCCACCCCCGGGGGAGGGACGCGGATGCGTCTCCACTTCGACGCACGACCCCACCGTTTTCCTACGCGGTCCTCCGGCGCCACCCCGGCCCGGGCGGTGGTGCATCATCGGCGCCGCGGGCCAGGGCGCCCCCGTCAGCGTGTGGAGGTAGGACGATGGATCGACGGCGATCGGGCTTCGGATGGGTCGCCACCGTGGCGGCGACCGCGGTGGTTGCCGGGTGCGGTGGCGGGGGAGGGGGCGGCGGCGCCACCAGCGCCCCGACCAGCGTCCCCTCGGGGCCGGCGACGCTCGGCGTCAACGTCGGCGGGATCGACGCCACCCATCCCGAGCGCGACTTCCTCGCCTTCTATCCGGCCACCCTGAGCGCCCACGCCGGCGACACCCTCCGGATGGTCAACCCCACCCGGGGGACGCCCCACACGGTGACCTTCGGGGTGCTGCCCGACCACTCCAACCAGCCGCCGCTGATCAACCCGGGGGTCGGTTTCACCGCCATCTCCGGCGGCCCCTGCCTCAGCAGCGAGCCGGTGACCTCCACCACCGCCACCTGCCCGGGCGCGCCCGCCGGGGCGCCGCCGCCCGCGCCCGCGGGGACGCCGGACCCGGTGATGACGCTGCCCGGCCCCTTCTCCGGACAGGCCTTCTACAACAGCGGCGTCTTCGTCGGCGGCCAGACCGCGGTCCTGCCGCTGGCCTCCGACCTCAAGCCCGGCGCCTACCGGTTCATCTGCCTGCTCCACCCGACGATGGCGGCGACGCTGACGGTGGTGCCGTCGGGCAGCCCCATCCAGACCGCGGCCGCGCTGCGGAGCGCCGCCGACCGCCAGCTCAGCGGCGACAAGGCCGACGCCGCGACCGTCGCCTCGGGGGTGCCCACCACCGCGCCGGGGATCGTCCAGGCCGGCGCCGTGGGCAAGGAGCTGACCGTCAACCAGTTCTTCCCCACCACGCTCGGCATCTCCGCGGGCGAGACCGTGACCTGGAGGAACGACAGCTACGAGCCCCACGTCGTCGCCCTCGGCCGCCAGCTCACTCCCGAGGACCCGCTGGTCTTCGGGGGCCCCAACCCGCCGCCGGGCAGCGAGTACGCCAGCGGCCTGGCGGTCTCCGGGCTCTTCGGGGGCAGGCCGCTGCCGGCCAGCAGCTACTCGCTGAAGTTCACCACGGCGGGAAGGTACCCCTACACCTGCCCCATCCATCCGGGCATGGCCGGGGTGGTGGAGGTGAAGTGAGGCTGCGGCCGACCCGGCGGTTGCGGTACACCTGAGGGGTGACCGCAGCCGCCGGGTGCGCCACCGCGCTCAAGCGCATCGCCTTCCTGCTGGAGCGCGCCCTCGAGCCCTCCTACCGGGTGCGCGCCTTCCGCCGGGCGGCGGCCACCGTCGAAGCGCTGCCCGAGGGCGAGCTCGCCCTCCGCCTCCGGGAGGGCACCCTGCAGCAGCTGCCGGGCGTCGGCGAGGTGATCGCCCGGGTGATCACCGAGGCGGCCGCCGGCGAGGTGCCCGTGTACCTGCGTCGGCTGGAGGCCACCGAGGGCACGCCCGTCGCCACCGCCGGCGCCGAGCTTCGCGCCGCGCTCCGCGGCGACTGCCACGTGCACTCGGACTGGTCGGACGGGGGCAGCCCCATCGACGAGATGGCCGCCGCCGCCCGCGCCCTCGGCCACGAGTACATGGTGCTCACCGACCACTCCCCGCGGCTCAAGGTGGCCCGCGGTCTCACCGCCGAGCGGCTCCGCAGGCAGCTCGAGGTGGTGGCCGAGCTCAACGCCGGGCTCGCCCCCTTCCGGATCCTCACCGGCATCGAGGTCGACATCCTCGACGACGGCTCGCTCGACCAGGAGCCCGACCTGCTCGCCGAGCTCGACCTGGTCGTCGCCAGCGTCCACTCCGAGCTGCGCATGCCCGCCGAGGAGATGACCCGGCGGATGGTGGCGGCGGTGGCCAACCCCCACACCGACGTGCTCGGCCACTGCACCGGGCGGCTGGTCAGGGGGAGGGGACGCCCGGAGTCCACCTTCGACCCCGAGGCGGTCTTCGACGCCTGCCACCGCCACGACGTCGCCGTGGAGATCAACTGCCGCCCGGAGCGGCTCGACCCGCCGAAACGGCTGCTGCGCCTCGCCGTCGAGGCCGGCTGCCGGTTCTCGATCGACACCGACGCCCATGCGCCCGGCCAGCTCGACTGGCAGGTGATCGGCTGCGACCGCGCCGCCGCCTGTGGAGTTGATGCCACATCGGTCATCAACACCCAGGACGCCGGCGCGCTCCTCGCCTGGGCACGGGCTCGCTCGGGGCCTCCGTCCTCGTAGTCGCCAGCTCGGGCGCGCCCGGACGCGGGACGCCGCGCCGGAGCCCGGCCGGTGCCCACCCGGACTCTCAGCACAAAGCCATACCGGTGGAGGCGGGTCGCTCTCCCGCGCCCAGAGAGGGCGACGGGCGACTCCACCCCGCGTATCAGGCGGGCACGACGTCGAGGATGCGGTCGATGGAGCCGTCGGGGACGACGCAGGTCTGGAACTGGGCGACCACGTCGCCCTGGGTGGCCGGGGGCAGGCCGCTGGCCGAGACCCAGTTGGCACGCACCGACACCACCCGCCACACGTGGGCGGTGGCGCCGCCGTCGTAGTAGGTGATGATCGAGCCCACGCCCATGTGCATGAGCGGGGTGAACACCCCGACGTTGTGGCCGACGAAGTACTGCGGGCCGGGGATGCAGGTGTCGATGGCGGCCATCGCGTGGGTGAGCTCGCTGCGGCCGGAGCAGTCACCGTAGATGCCGACGGCGGTGTGCAGGGTGCCGTCGCCGCTGCTGAGCTGGTTGCGGAGCACCACCGGCGCGGGGGGCGGTGGCGGCGGGGCCGGCGCCCGGTGGACCACCACCGGCGCGGGCACCTGCACCGGGGCGGAGGCAGCCCGCTGCACCACCGTGACCGGTGTCGGCGCCGGCGCCCGCAGGGGGGTGGGCACCGCGGTCGGGGCCGGGGTGGCGGTGACCGCCTTGACGCCGGCGCGGTCGCCGGCATGGCTCACCGTGGTCGCCGCGGACGCGATCGGGCTGGAGCTCGGGGACACCACGCCGGCGTGGACCCAGGCAAAGGCGCCGGCAAACGAGCCGGTGGCCGCGAGCGCTGTGAACAGCGTGCGCAGGGGCATGGCAGCACTCCGTGCTGTCGGCCCCGATTGGCGACCCTTGGTAACCCGGCGGTCTGCGAGAGATCCGTGGCTTTGCGTCCCCCCCTCGCGGAGGGTTTGCCTTTGTCAGTGGTGCCGACGTCCCGCAGTGTGCCCCGGCGGCGCCGTCACCGGGGCCTCCGAGACCCGGTGGTCACCGCGAACCGCCGGTCTGTCACGGGGAGCGCGCCGATCACCACACCGGCGAGGCCGCCGTCATACCGGCTGGGTCGGGGCCTCCTCAGTAGGCGGCGAGGCGGCGGATCGCCTCGCCGACCCGGCCGGCATCGGGGAGGATCGCGGTCTCCTCGGAGGCGTTGTAGGGGAGGTGGCAGTCGTCGGCGCCGATCCGGAGCACCGGGGCGTCGAGCTCGGTGAAGAGCTCCTCGGCGATGAAGGCGGCGATCTCGGCGGCCGGGCCCATGGTGCGGTTTGCCTCGTGCAGCAGCAGCACCTTGCCGGTGCGGGCGACGGTGCGGGCCACCGCCTCCCGGTCGAAGGGCGAGACCGTGCGCAGGTCGACGATCTCGGTCTCCACCCCCGCGGCGGCGCACCGTTCCGCCGCCTCGCGGGCGAGGTGGACACCCATGCCGTAGGTGATCACCGAGACGTCGCCGCCGGCGCGGTCCACCCGGGCGACGCCGAGGGGGATGACCTCGGTGTCGCCGGTCACCTCACGGCCGCGGCGGTAGAGCGCCTTGTGCTCGAAGAACACCACCGGGTCGTCGTCGCGGATGGCGGCGCGCAGCAGCCCACCGGCGTCGCCGGGGGTGGCGGGGACCACCACCCTGAGGCCGGGGATGTGCCCGTAGAGCGCCTCGATGCTCTGCGAGTGGTAGACGCCGCCGCGCACCCCGCCGCCGCAGGGGGCGCGGAACACCACCGGCACAGACCACGCGCCCACGCTCCGCCAGCGCATCGTCGCCGCCTGGTTGACGATCTGGTCGTAGGCGGGGTGCATGTAGTCGGCGAACTGGAACTCGGCCACCGGCCGCAGCCCCATCATCGCGGCCCCGATCGCCGCCCCGGCGATGGCGACCTCGGAGATCGGGGTGTCGAGCACCCGGACCGGCCCGAACTCCGCCTGGAGCCCGTCGGTGACCTTGAACACCCCGCCCTTGACGCCGACGTCCTGGCCCAGCAGCACCACGCTCGGGTCGCGCGCCATCTCCGCGCGCAGGGTGTCGTGGAGCACCTGCACCATCGTCCGGCCCGCCGCGGGCTCAGTCACCGAAGACCCCCGCCCACCCCGCATAGCGGGCGGGGAGGACGGCGCCGCCGTGGGGCGGGTCGCCGGCGTGCAGCCAGCGCCGGGCCCGCTCGGGCGCGGGGTCGGGCATGGCGAGGGCGAGGTCCTCGTCGGCGATCACCTGCTCGCGGGCGGCGTGGACCATCCGCTCGTCCTCGTCGAGGCCGAGCAGCCCGCGCTCGACCAGGGTCTCGCGGAGCCGGGGCAGCGGGTCGGCGGCGGCGGCGGCGGCGCGCTGCGCGTCGCTGCGGTAGGCGTCGTCGTCCTGCGAGGAGTGCGGGGTGATCCGGGGCACCCGCAGCTCGAGCAGGCTCGGACCCTCGCCACCCCGCGCCCGCTCCACCGCGGCGCGGGTGACGGTGTACACCGTCTCGGCGTCGGTGCCGTCGACGCTCACCCCGGGCATGGCGTAGGCGGCGGCGCGGTCGCTGACCCGCTCCACCGGCATCTGCAGGGCGAGGGGCACGCTGATCGCGATGCCGTTGTTCTCGCAGATGAACACCACCGGCAGCCGGTGGACCGCGGCGAGGTTCATCGCCTCGTGGGTCGCGCCCTCGCTGGCGGCGCCGTCGCCGAACCAGCACACCGCGACGCTGTCGTCGCCCCGCACCCGGGCGGCGTAGGCGGCCCCGACGGCGTGGGGGAGGTGGGCGGCGATGGCGCTGGAGACGCTGCCGATCCGCAGGCTCGGGCTGGACAGGTGCATGGTCAGCTGGCGGCCGCCGGAGTGGGGGTCGGCGGCGCGGGCCAGGGCCCCGAGCAGGATCTCGTACGGGGTCACCCCGAGGGCGAGGCCGACCCCCATGTCGCGGTAGTAGGGCCACGCGGAGTCGTGGCCGCGGCGCAGGGTCGCGGCGCTGGCGATCTGCGCGATCTCGTGACCGCGGCCGGTGAGCACGAAGCCGGCGCGGCCCTGGCGGGTGAGCAGCCAGAGCTGGTGGTCGAGCGCCCGGGTCAGCACCGCGACCCGGTAGATGCGCAGCAGCAGGTCCTCGCTGATCGGGGAGCCGGCCGGCGCGCTCATGAGCGGCGGATGATAGGCCGCTGCCCCGGTCCCGGGCTCAGCCCGCCGCGGCCCGCGGGCTGTGGCGCTGGGGCGCCGGCGGCAGGGTGTCCTCGGGCCGGTAGGCGACCGCGCTGTCGCGCGTCTCCTTGGCCTTGTAGAGGGCGGAGTTGGCGCGCTGCACCACCTCGTCGGCGGTGGCGGCGTCGGTGGGATAGACGGCGAGCCCGACGCTCACCGTGACCGGCACCGGGCCGTGGGGCAGCCGGATCGTGGAGGTCTCGGACCGGATCGCCTCGCGCAGCCGCTCGGCGACCTCGAGCGCGTCGTTGCCGCCGGTGCCGGGGAGGAGCACCAGGAACTCCTCGCCGCCGTAGCGGTAGGCGTGGTCCGAGCCCTGGCGCAGCCCCTGGGTCTGGAGCACCCGGCCGATCACCCGGAGGATCTCGTCGCCGAGGCGGTGCCCGTAGGTGTCGTTGTAGGTCTTGAAGTTGTCGACGTCGGCGAGGAGCACGGTGAGCGGGTAGCCGATCCGCTCGGCGCGGACGACCTCCTCGGCCAGGCGGGTGTCGAGCGCACGGCGATTGCCCAGCCCGGTGAGCGCGTCGGTGACGGAGCGTTCCTCGGCGAGCTCACGGAGCTTCTCGCGCTCCCGGGTGATCGCGGTGGTGAGGAACGAGACCGTCACCACCACGAAGAGGCGGAAGAGGAGCTCGTCGTAGTGCAGCTGGAAGCCGTAGTGCTCACCGATCTGCCGTGACCCGAGGATGACGAGGGCATAGGCGACGACGAAGGTTCCCGCGATCGACCACGTTCGTGGATAGTTCACCGCCACCTCGATGGCGATGACGCAGAAGAGCGCAAAGCCGGTGTTGAAGTGGTTGTTGCTGAGCAGCAGCAGCCATCCCGCGCAGACGAGGAAGTCACCGATCACGAACGCCCCCACCAGGCGCTCTCCAAGCCTTCGGGACCTACCGACGATCCGTTCCAGGCCGAAGTAGGCGACCGAGTTGTAGGCGACCAGGGCGACGCTCATCAGCACCAACGCCGGGCGCGAGATCGGACCCGGGTACATCGGGGGCTTGTCGGGGATGAGGAGGATCAGCGCAAAGCCGACGGCGACCGCGATCCAGCGGCCGACCGCGATCGCGTGCTGAGTCTTCAGCCACTCCTTGGTCTCGTTGGCCGCTCCAGCCGGGGTATCCATGCCGAGGCTCACGACGGCCCCCAATGCCCTGACCGTGCCGGTTCCAAGCCACGGACCGAACCCCTGCCAGGCTCGGCGTCGGCATGATCGCACGGCGTAATCGGCATCTTAAGTGAGAAACGTCCGCGGACAGCCGTTCGGTGCACATCCGCGACCTCAGGGACCCTCGGAGCCCTCTCGCGGTGTGGGCGCCACCAGGTAGCTGATCAGCCAGCCCTCCACGGCCGCCAGCAGGATCGTCCCGGTCCAGACGTGGGTGGGCCACCACACCCCCCGCCAGGCCTGCAGCTCGAGGAAGTAGAGGACGTAGAGGCCCGCCGTCCAGGTCGCGGCGAAGAGGCGGAGCCGGCCGGGCCGCCCCGGCTCCACCCGCAGCACGCCCAGGAGCACCTCGCCGAGCGCGCCCATCGCGACGGCGAGCAGGGCGAGCAGGCCGATGTGGTCGACCGCGGTGACCAGGAAGCCGTTGATCCCGAGGATCACGAGCAGCGCTCCCCGGGGCAGGCGCAGGTGGGCCAGGAGCAGCAGCATCAGCCCGGCGAGCAGGCCGGTCTGGAGCAGGACGCCGAGGATGCCGAGCTGGATCTCGCGGGGCCGCACCCCGAGCACCGCGGGCGGGGCCTCACCCGCCGCCCAGAGGTTGCTGAGCGGATGGTCGAACTGGGTGAGGTAGGTGAGCACGCTGAGCAGCAGCGCCGCCGAGATCACCGCCGGCCAGGAGGCGTGGCCCCGCTCGGAGCGCCAGGCGACCCGCAGCGGCCCGCTGACGATCAGCCCGGTGCTGAGGGTGAGGAGGACGTGCGGTGGGCTGATCAGGCCGTTGACGCCGGTCTCGATCCCGAAGACGGTGTGCCACACCCCGTCGGCGGCGCCCGACAGCGCGAAGAGCCCGCAGCCGGTGAGGGAGAGCCCGTAGCCGCTGGCCCGATTCCATCCGAGGCCGCTTGCGAGGCGGCTGCGCCGGAGCACCAGCAGGTAGCCGGCGGTGGCGAGCATCCCCGAGTAGAGGACGGCGTGCCAGGGGGTGAGGAAGGAGTTGGCGAGGCGCAGGTTGGAGTGGGCCCAGACGTCGAGGTAGCCGCCGCCGACCACCCAGCAGCCGAGTGCGGCCACCGTCCAGTCGGCGGCGCCGGTGGCCGCCGTGGCGCCTGCGGCGGGGCCTGCCGCCGTCGAGCGGAGAGCCGTCGATCGCTCGCCGGTGATCGTCCCCATGCGCCCTCCCGCGCGTCCCACCGCCGCCCGACGGGTGGGTCGCGCCTCACCCCAGTGTATGCCGCTGCGGTCGGCGGTGAGCCCCGGAGCGGAGCTCAGCCGGCGGCCGGCGCCGGGCGGCCCCGCACCCGGGCGGTGAACACGGCGCCGCGCACCCCCCGGAGGTGGCGGGGGAGGGCGCGGGACAGCGCAACTGGTCCGCGGTCGCCGCCCGCACCTCGACGGCGTCGGCCCGCGGGCACTGACCGTCGGGACA
This sequence comes from uncultured Chloroflexia bacterium, assembly GCA_963846365.1. Classification (GTDB taxonomy): domain Bacteria; phylum Chloroflexota; class Dormibacteria; order Aeolococcales; family Aeolococcaceae; genus CF-96. The sequence goes on along the minus strand of CAWJVN010000005.1, from coordinate 146,953 downwards.
GGCGCGGTACTCTCGGCTCCCTGATCGATGCTGCGGAGGGAGAGCCATGCGCCCGGAGGAGATCCTCGACAAGGTGCGGGACACCCTGACCGTCCGCCAGGTGTTCGGCGAGCCCTACGAGCGTGACGGCGTCCTCGTCGTCCCGGTCGCGCGGGTGGCCGGCGGCGGGGGCGGGGGTGGGGGCGGCAGCCCGAGCGAGGGCAGTGGCAGCGGCGGTGGCTTCGGGCTGGAGGCACGCCCGGTCGGCGTCTACGTGATCCGCAACGGCGAGGTGAGCTGGCGGCCGGCGGTGGACGTCACCCGCATCGCCGTCGGCGGCCAGCTGGTCGCCATCGTCGCCCTGCTGGTGGCGCGGAGCGTCATCCGCCGGCTGGCGAGACGCTGACGGTCAGGACACCCCCCGCGGCTCGGGCACCAGGTCGGTGGCGGGCATCCAGTCGAGCCGGCCGCCGGCGACGAGCTCGCGGACCGCGGCCACCGGGTCGGGATCGCTGAAGGAGCTGCGGTCGCCATCGGGCTTCGCGGTCGCGTCCGACAGCCAGAAGCTGGCCTCGAGGGCGATTCCGTTCGGGTCGGTGAAGTAGATCGAGTGGATGAAGCCGTGGTCGATCTCCTCGGTCACCTCGACGCCTGCCTCCTCGAGGCGGGCGTGGAGGTCGAGCAGCGCCTCGTGGTCGGGGAGGTTGAAGGAGAGGTGGTCGAGCTGGAGCGGCTGCTCCACCCGCCATCCCGCGGGCTTGCAGAAGGTGTCCGCGCCCTGCCACTCGAAGAATGCCACGCAGTTGCCGGGGGCGATCTCGAAGAAGTAGTGACGCATCGGCCCCGCCATCAGGGTGGCGACCAGCCGCATCCCGAGGACCCCGTGGTAGAAGCGCACGGTCGCGTCCATGTCCGGGGTGACCAGTGCGAGGTGGTTGACCCCCTGCCAGGGTGGCCGCGGCATGTCCTGGATGGCCGCCGCGGCGGTCCTCGTGCTGCCGTCGCTCACGGTCATCGACGTCCCTCCGAAGCCTGGCTGTGGATCTCAAGCCTACGCCCTCGAGGAGGGAGTGGAGCCCCGGGCTCGGCGCCCAGGGCTCCCGGGGGGGCGTCGACTCCTACGGCGCCGCGCGGCGGATGGATCAGCGGGTCAGCGGACCACGCCGGCGGCGCGGGCGCCCCGGCGCCGAATGCACTGTTCCCGGGGTGTCAGACGAGGCCGAAGTTTCGCAGCAGGTCGACCATGGTGTGCCCGATGCGTGCCGCCTTGGCGTCATCCACGACGCTGGGGTCGAGGTCCGGGATGTAGCGCGCGATCCCGGCGGGATCGTCGTCGACCAGATAGCGCACCAGGGCGTGGCCGATCAGAGCGGCGGTGGTGTCGTCGAGCTCCTCGGTCGGCATGCGATTCCCTCAGCTGTCGGTGACCCGCGCGCTGCGGCTCGTGGAGTCGACAGGCTACCCCACCGAGGCCGACCGGCCACGATATTACGGATATGTTAGGCTCGCCCCGGAGACCGATCTCCTCGCTCACGCACAGCGCCGCACCGGGGTACATGCCACATGACCGGACACAGCGTGACCGTGATGATCAGCACCGGCGGGTTCATCCCCGGCGCCTCACACCGTGCGACTTGCAGCACGTGTGGGTGGCGCGGAGGTCGCTACGCCGAGCGTGAGAAGGCCGACGCCGAGGCGCGCCATCACACCGAGACCGCCAGGGCGATCGTGTTCGAGAACGCGACCCAGGCCGCCACCGACGCCGAGGGTGAGGCCGCCGAGCGCCGCCACCTCCGGGCCCGCGCCCACTCGAACGACACCGCCCGCAGCGAGGTCCGGGGCCGCATCGACACCCTCGGCGACTCGGCGCACCAGCAGGCGCTGGACGCCGAGATCGACCGGCAGCTCGCCGCCCTGCGCCGACCGCCGCTCCGACCCTAGGTGGTCGGTGCCGGTGCCGGCAACGGGACCGGTGGGTGACAATCGGCTGATGGACATCGACCTCTGGTTCGACCCCGCCTGCCCCTTCTGCTGGCGCACATCGCGGTGGCTCCTCGGCGTCGCCCCTCACCGCGACGTGACCATCCGCTGGCGCAGCATCAGCCTGCTCGAGAAGAACGGCGGCGCCGAGAAGGTCCCCGAGCACCGCCGGGCCCGGCTGATGGCGACCCACCGCATGCTGCGTGTGGTCGAGCGGCTTCGTGCGGAGGGGAGAAGCGACCTGATCGAGGGCTTCTACACCGAGGTCGGAACCCAGATCCACCACGACGGCGTCGACGCCGAGGACCTCGACGTCGCCGCCGTCCTCAGCGCCCTCGGCGCCGACCCGTCGGTCGCCGGCGCGCTCGACGACGAGAGCCTCGACGACGCCATCCGGGCCTCGATGTCGGAGGCGCTGAGCCGCACCGGCGAGGACGTCGGAACGCCGCTCGTCGGCACCGGCGGCCGCGTCTACTTCGGGCCGGTGGTGGCCCCCGTGCCCGCCGGCGAGGACGCGCTCGAGCTGTTCGACGCCTGGCTCACGCTGGTGCGGCCGGGAACGTTCTGGGAGCTCAAGCGCGGCCGCGAGGGCATCGACATGACCCCGCCCCCACGGCCCGAGACCGTGGTCCCGTCGCGTCAGAGGGTGGGCGCACCCGAACCCCGGTAGCCCGCGCCGCGTCCACATTACAGAACTGTTGCAGATGTGAGACGATGCGGGTGCGCAGGGTCCCGACCGAGGAGAGTGCAATGGAGACACGCGTCGACCAGATCGCCGACCGGATCTACCGCATCTCGACCTGCATCGCCGAGGTCGCGCCCGGCGGCTTCACCTTCAACCAGTTCCTGGTCGAGGCCGAGGAGCCGTTGCTCTACCACACCGGGATGCGGGGGCTCTTCCCGCTGGTGCGCGAGGCCGTCGAGCGGGTCATGCCGGTGGAGCGCCTGCGCTGGATCGCGTTCGCCCACCTCGAGGCGGACGAGTGCGGCTCGGTCAACGACTTCCTCGCGGTGGCGCCGCACGCCCAGGTGACCCATGGCGCCCTCGGCTGCATGCTCTCGCTGAACGACTACTGCGACCGGTCCCCGCGCCCGCTCGCCGACGGCGAGGTGCTCGAGCTCGGCGGCGCGGCCCTGCAGCGCCGGGTGCTCGAGGTGTCGACGCCCCACGTGCCCCACAACTGGGAGTTGCACGTGCTCTTCGAGCAGCAGACCGGCACGCTCTTCTGCGGCGATCTGTGCAGCCAGATCGGCGACGGGCCGGCGGTCACCGACGGCGACCTCCTGGAGGCTGCAGTCCAGGCCGAGGACATGTTCCGGCAGACCTCCCTCGGGCCCGCGATCGCACCGACCTACCGGCGGCTCGCGGACCTCGCGCCCCGCACGCTGGCGGTGATGCACGGTTCGTCGTTCGGCGGTGACTGCCCGGCGCTGCTGCGCGCCCTCGCCGGCGTCTACGAGGAGCGCTCCGTCTCAGGCTCGGCGCAGCCACTGCCCCTGCACTGACCCTCGCGCCTGGCGGCGTCCTCGCCTGACCCAGTGCTTCGGCCAGCGGCGGCTGAGGTGCGTCCGGGGATGTCCGACGTACGGACGTTCGGTGTGCTCGCGAGGCCCGGGGCCGGTAAAGTCGGGGCCCTCCAGGGCCCCGCCCGCCCCCGTAGCTCAGTGGATAGAGCAGTGGTTTCCTAAACCATGTGCGCAGGTTCAATTCCTGCCGGGGGTACCAGCGGGGGCGCCGGACGGACCTGTCGGAGCGGCGCGCTCCCTGCAACGGATGCCGTCGAGGCGGTGGTCTGGTGACCGGTCACGTCGAACCGGTCACCAGACCGGACCTCGATCAGCCGAGGTCGAACCGATCGTTGTTCATGACCTTGTCCCACGCGGCCACGAAGTCACGCACCAGCTTGTCCTTCGAGTCGCCGCAGGCGTAGACCTCCGCGATGGCACGGAGCTGGGAGTTGGCGCCGAAGACGAGGTCGACCGCGGTGGCGGTCCACCTGACCTGGCCGGTCGTGCGGTCCCGGCCCTCGTACACGTGCTCGGCCGTGGCGGACGGCTTCCAATCCGTGCTCATGTCGAGCAGGTTCACGAAGAAGTCGTTGGTCAGCTTCCCGGGCCGGTCGGTGAGCACGCCGTGCTGGGACTGCCCGAAGTTGGCGTTCAGGGCCCGCATGCCGCCGACGAGAACCGTCATCTCGGGGGCGGTGAGCCTCAACAGGTTGGCCCGGTCCAGCAGCAGGGTCTCCGCCGGCAGCGTCTCGCCGGCGCGGAGGTAGTTGCGGAACCCGTCCGCGGTCGGTTCGAGCACCGCGAACGACTCCTCGTCGGTCTGCTCCTGGAGGGCGTCGGTGCGCCCCGGCGTGAAGGGAACGGTCACGTCGTGCCCGGCGTCCTTCGCCGCCTGCTCGATCGCGGCGCACCCGCCGAGGACGATCAGGTCGGCGAGCGAGACCTGCTTTCCGCCGGACTGAGAGCCGTTGAAGTCCTGCTGGATCTGCTCGAGGGCCGACAGCACCGTGGCCAGCGTGGCCGGGTCGTTGACGTCCCAGTCCCGCTGCGGCGCCAGCCGGATCCGCGCCCCGTTGGCACCGCCACGCTTGTCGGTGCCGCGGAAGCTCGCCGCCGACGCCCAGGCGGTCGAGACCAGCTGGGGGATGGACAGTCCCGACCCCAGGAGCGTGCCCTTGAGGGCGGCGATCTCCTGGTCACCGATCAGCTCGTGATCGACCGCGGGGACGGGGTCCTGCCACAGCTGCGGCTCCGAGGGAACCAGCGGTCCGAGGTAGCGGGTGATCGGCCCCATGTCGCGGTGGGTCAGCTTGAACCACGCCTTGGCGAACGCCTCGGCGAGCTGGTCCGGGTTCTCGTGGAAGCGCTTCGCGATCGGTCCGTAGATCGGATCCATCTTCAGCGCGAGGTCGGTGGTCAGCATCATCGGGGCGTGCCGCTTCGAGGGCACGTGGGCATCGGGCACGGTGTCCTGTGCGGCGGCATCCTTGGGGGTCCACTGCTTCGCACCGGCGGGGCTCGCCGTCAGCTCCCAGTCGTAGGTGAGCAGGTTGTCGAGGTATCCGTTGTCCCACGTCGTCGGCCGGTTGGTCCACGCGCCCTCCAGCCCGCTGGTGAGGGTGTGGGCGCCGTTGCCAGAGCCGCAGGTGTTCCTCCAGCCCAGGCCCTGCTCCTCGAGGGGGGCGCCCTCGGGCTCCGGACCGACGCACTCCGACCCCACCGCACCGTGGCACTTGCCGAAGGTGTGGCCGCCGACGATGAGCGCCAGCGTCTCCTCGTCGTTCATCGCCATCCGGCCGAAGGTCTCGCGGATGTCCCTGGCGGCGGCGAGCGGATCCGGGTTGCCGTTGGGCCCCTCCGGATTCACGTAGATCAGGCCCATCTGCACCGCGCCGTAGGGCCTGGCGAGCTCCCGATCGCCGCTGTAGCGCTCATCGCCGAGCCAAATGTCCTCGGAGCCCCAGATGACCTCGTCGGGCTCCCAGATGTCCTCGCGCCCGCCGCCGAAGCCGAAGGTCGTGAACCCCATCGATTCCAGGGCGCAGTTGCCGGTGAAGATCATCAGGTCGGCCCAGGAGATCTTCCGGCCGTACTTCTGCTTGATCGGCCAGAGCAGCCTGCGCGCCTTGTCGAGGTTCGCGTTGTCCGGCCAGCTGTTGAGGGGGGCGAAGCGCTGGGCGCCGCTGCCGCCGCCGCCCCGGCCGTCGGCGGTGCGGTACGTGCCCGCGCTGTGCCACGCCATCCGGATGAAGAGCCCGCCGTAGTGGCCGTAGTCGGCCGGCCACCAGTCCTGCGAGGTCGTCATCATCTCGACGACGTCGCGCTTGAGCGCGTCGAGGTCGAGGGTCTTGAACTCCTCCGCGTAGTCGAAGTCCGCGTCCATCGGGTTGGACAGGGGCGAGTGCTGGTGCAGAACCTGCAGGTCCAGCTGATTCGGCCACCAGTCCCTGTTCGTCCTCGGCCGACCCGCCTTGGGAGTCGGGGTCGGGATTACCGGGTTCTCGCTTTCGCTGCCCACATCCGCGGTGGTGTCGGGCCGCATCGTGTCAGCCATCCTGATCCTCCGTGCCGTGACATTGCGGGCAGAGACCCCAGAAGGTCACCTCTGCCTCGTCGAGAACGAATCCGTGGGTCTGCGAGGGCTCCAGGCAGGGCACCTCACCGATGGCGCAGTCCACGTCGGCGGCCCGTCCGCAACGGCGGCAGACGACGTGGTGATGGTTGTCGCCCACCCGCGCCTCGTACCGGGCGGGCGAGCCGGCGGGCTCGATGCGCCGGACCAGATGGGCGGCGAGGAGGTGGTCGAGGGCGTCGTACACCGCCTGCCGGGATGCGGTTCCCAGCACCTGCTGCACCGCCTCGGCGATGTCCTGCACCCCCGCATGGGGCATCGTCTGGAGCACGTCGAGCACGGCGAGCCGGATCGCGGTGGCGCGCAGCCCCGCGCCGTGGAGTTGCATCGCCGCCGTCGGGGGCGCTTCCATCGCGGGGGATCCTACGCCGCCCAGGTTGACCCCGTCAAGGTTGTCGACAGTGTCCAGATGGGCCCGTGCGGGCCCTCATCTCGGGCATGGCTCGATGCTCACCGCCACCGGCCCGCCCCGGACCTGTCCGCCCGGACAGTTCCCACCTGATCACCGGCGCGCGGGCGTGAGCCCGGTGATGGACGGCGGTGGCGGCGTGTCCTACGATCCGTCGGCGTGACCAGGCTCGCCGCCTGCGGCGGGGTGTACTCCAACCCGTATGCGCTCCGCGCGTTCATCGCCGACGCTCGCGCTCGAGGCGCGGAGCGGCTGCTGTGTCTCGGCGACCTGGGCGGGTTCGGGGCCGAGCCGGACGAGGTCTGGCCCCTGCTCCGGGAGGGCGGGGTCGAGTGCATCGCCGGGAACTACGAGCTCGCGGTGAGCGCGGGCGGCCCGGAGTGCGGGTGCGGGTACCGGGACCCCGACGACAACCGCTTCGCCCAGATCATCTACGACCACACCCTCGCCCACACCGGGCGCGACTTCGCCCGGTGGATGGGCACCCTGGCCACCGAGCGCCGCGAGCGGGTCGGCGGCTGGGAGGTGCACCTGGTGCACGGCTCCACCCTGGGGGTCAGCGACTTCTGGTGGGAGTTGCTCCCCGAGGAGGAGCACCGGCGCCGGGTGGAGGCGAGCGGCGCCGACGTCATCCTCTGCACCCACTCGGGTCTTCCCTGGCAGCGACGGGTCGGCGCCACCCTGGTGGTGAACGTCGGCGTGCTCGGGCGTCCCGCCAACGACGGCCGCCAGGGCGTCTGGTACTGCGTGCTCGACCTCGACGATGCGGGGGTGTCCGCCGAGCACGTGGCGCTCGACTACGAGTGGCGGGCTCAGGCCGCATCGATGCGCCGAGCCGGTCTTCCCGAGGTGTTCGTCGAGGCCATCGAGACCGGGTGGTGGACGACCTGCCTGGAGTGTCTCCCGCCGCTGGAGCGCTCCCGCGGCCGCTTCCACATCTACCGTTCGGCGGTGCCGGGGTTGATGCGCCACCACGGGCTGCGCCCGGCCACCGAGGACCACGACGCCGGGAGCGAGCGTCCGGTGGTGCCCCTGTTCGGCTCGCCGCTGCTGCCCGCCCGGCTGTGGATCCACACCCGGGCCGCATCCGCGGACCGCCCGGAGTGGCCCGGCCCCGACCTCCTGGAGCGCATCGGCGCCGAGGCCCTCGAGCAGGGGTTCGCCGAGCGGTGCGTGGTCGGCGACGGCGAGGAGGCGGCCACGGCGACACCCGGCATCCGCGAGATCGCGGTGGCGCCCGGCGGTGTGTACTGGCAGGTCCCGGGCACCCCCCTCGCCGCCGGCGACCGCCTCCTCCCGCCGGGGGCGCCGGCCGCGCCGGTCGGGCTGGCGGAGGCCAGGCGCCTGGCCATCCAGCGCTTTCTCGAGCTGCGGGTCGCCGACGGGACGATCCCGCCCGCGGTCTCCTGCGCGATCTGACTACGCCGCCGCGCTCACAGCGACGGCGTGCTCTCCGAGGAGACGTTGAACAGTCCCGCCCAGGCGTCCTGGAAGCTCCGCGAGGGAAGGGCGGCCTCCGGCGCGCTGGCGGGGCTGTCGAACATCGCCTGGATGGGAAGCTCGCAGTCGTGGCAGACGATCCAGATCATGCCGGCCTCGCCGACCGAGCGCTCCAGCTGATGCCGGCGGCCGCAGTCCTCGCAGGTGATGGCGATGCGTGTCATGGTGGTCTCCCTTCCGGTGCTCTGCTCTCTCTGCCGCCGCCGTTGCGACCGCAGGGACAGCGTCTCAGGGAGGGCTACCGGCCACCGTGAAGCACCCGTTCAGACTTGTGAAGACGGTGCAGCGATCATGTGACCGCCACGGTCACCTCGTGCCGGGACGAGGTGAGACCATGCCGGCATGGACGACCTGCACGACCACCTGAGGAGCCTGCTCGAGGAGCTGGCGGCCCTCCGAGAGCGTCTCGAGGGACCCCTGGCCGAGCTGATCGCGGACCAGCGCGCCCGCTCGCCCTTCGCCTACCTGATGGAGCCGGCCGAGCCGTCCGACGCCGCGGAATAGGCACCTGGCGGTACGCTGGTCGGATGGACGACCTCAACCGCGGGATCATCGAGGAGTTCCGCGCCAACCGGGGCCGCTGCGGCGGGGTGTTCGAGGGCGCACCGATGGTGCTGCTCCACACCACCGGCGCGCGCAGCGGCCAGGAGCGGATCACCCCGCTCGTCTACCGCCCGGTGGACGGTGACATCGCCGTCTTCGGCTCGAAGGGCGGCTCGCCCGAGCATCCGGCCTGGTTCCACAACCTCATGGCCCATCCCGAGACCACCGTCGAGGTGGGCACCGAGACCTACCCGGTCCACGCCCGGGTCGCCGAGGGCGACGAGCGCGAGCGGATCTGGGAGGAGCAGAAGGCGGCGATGCCCGGCTTCGCCGACTACGAGACGAAGACCGGCGGCCGGGCGATCCCCGTCATCCTCCTCGAGCGGGCGGCCTGACCGCCGCTCAGGACCTGGCGCCGTCCTCGGCGCGCAGCGCCACCGCGAAGGCGAGCCGCTCCGCCACCTCGGCGCAGGGGCCGTAGCAGGTCACCCGGCCGCGCTCGAGGATGCCGGCGTGCTCGCCGTGGGCCAGGGCGGCCCGGGCCGACTGCACCAGCACCAGCCAGGTCACCTCGCCGAACGCGGCGCGGGCGCGGTCGAGGTCGGCCCAGAGGTCGGCGCGCGCGAGGTCCCAGACCACCGCCAGCTTCCCCGCGGCGAGCATCTGGGCGAGCGACAGCAGCTGCCGGCCGCGGAGCGGCACCTGCGCGGGGTGGAGGCCGAGCAGCCGGTCCTCGATGCCGAGGGCACCACCCAGATCGGGACCGGAACGCTCGGCGGCTCCGGCGTCGCCACCCTCAGCATCTCGACGCTGACGGCGGGCACCCGGCCGGCCAGCACCGCGGTCTCACCCGGCGCCACGCTGAGGGTGGCGCCGTGACCGGCGAGGTCCGCCGGCGCGACTCCGTCGAGCGCCAGGCCCACCAGCGCCATCCGCGTCTCCCTCTGCACCGGGGCACCCGATCATACGGCCCCGGGCCCGCCGGGAAGGGCGGTCAGAGGCCGGAGACGGCGGTCGCGGTGGAGTGCCCTCGCAGCTCCTGGGGGAGCGCCTCCCGCACCGCGGCGGTGATGGCGGCGTCGTCGCTCTCGACGGAGATCGAGCGGTCGGCGCCGGCACGGATCGCCAGGCGGCCGCCGGCGCTGCGGGTCAGCACCACGATCGTCGAGGCGGGCACCCGCGACCGGATCGGCGCGGTGGCCTCGATGCCGCCCAGCTCGGCCAGCTCGGCCTCGATGACCACGAGGTCGGGCTGGTGGTGCTCGGCGAGCTGCACCGCGCTGACGCCGTTCTCGGCCTCGGCGACGACGGTGTAGCCGCCGGCCGCCCGCAGGAGGCCGACCACTCGCTCGCGCGTCGCGGGCCCACCGGCGACGAGTGTCTGAATCCCCATCGGTCCTCTCCAAGAAGCTTACATGATGAATATAACATCAGGCGGGCTGGTGGGGGAATGCCGGCGCTGTCCGCGGCCCGGGCGGGGCCGTTCCGGAGAGGCGCACGCGCCCGGCTGCGCCATCCGGCGCGCCCGGCCTGGGGCGGGGTGCTGAAAGAAGAAGCCGCGAGCCGCGTTATCAGTACCAGGAAGGATGCCCAGTGCATGCCATGGCAGCAGGGTTCTCTCCGGGAGATGAGATACAGATGGCCACGGTGGGCATCCGCGAGGCGGCACGACTGCTTGGTGTCAGCACCGACACGATCCGGCGGCGGATCGAGCGTCGTGACCTGCCCGCGCACAAGGATGCGAGTGGCCGCTGGCTGATCGACCTCGACGACTTGCTGGTGGTTCCTGCCGCTCCAGCTCCGACCGAGCTGATCAGCAGCGACCGTGAGGATCTGATCCGGCTGCGCGCCGAGAACCGGGCGTTGCAGATGCTCCTCGAGGAGGTGCGCACCTCGCGGGACCGCACCGTCGAGGCCGAGTCCGAGCTGCGGCGCATCCTCGCGATGATCACGCTGCGGCGCCCGGGCATCACCGGCCCCGAGGGCGAGCACGAGACCGTCGACGCTCCTGAGCCGCCGCGCCGATGGTGGCAGCGGCGCCGCCCCGGCCTCGAGCTCCGGCCCGAGGACGACTTTCAGGATCCCGGCTCCGCGGGCTGACCTGCGGCACCTCCCCGGGGCGGACCCGCGAGGATCGGGGAAACCACCGCACCTGTCATCGACCCATGTCGCATGGGCAGGTTCATGGGCATGCCCATGGGCGGATGCGCAACCTTGCGCACGTTTGCGTGTATACTCGGAAACCACTGACTTTGTTCCCCCCCCTCTCGGGGCGTCCCTGGTTTCCGGGGGCGCCCTTTTTACGTCATCTGACGCAAACGCATCGGCATGCGTAGGCATGATCTCCAGAGTCAGCTCGCGGAGGGCTCCTCCGCCGCCGCGCCGTGGCGTCCGGCACCGCCGCTGAAGCGCGCCGCGCCGCGACCCGTCTCCCCCGAGCGCACCACCTCGATGCCGTGGCGGAACTCGTTGCCGAGGGCGCCGTCGAGGTCGAGCGACCACTGTTCGAGCGTGCTGAGACGGTCGGACCGCATGCAGCGCTGGGGCAGTGCCGCGAGCTCGCGGGCCAGGCCGGTGGCGGCGGCGAGCGCCGACCCGGCCGGCACCAGCCGGTCGGCGAGCCCCCAGGCGTGGGCCTCGGCGGCGGCCACCGGCCGGCCGGTGAGGATCATGTCGAGCGCCCGCCCCTGGCCGACGACGCGGGGCAGCCGGACCGTGCCACCGTCGATGAGCGGCACCCCCCACCGACGGCAGAACACCCCGAAGACCGCGGTCTCGGAGGCGACGCGGAGGTCGCACCACAGCGCCAGCTCCAGGCCGCCGGCGACCGCGTGCCCCTCGACCGCGGCGATCACCGGCTTGCCGAGGTGGATGCGGGCGAGGCCGAGCGGGGCGTCGCCGTCCGCGGTCAGCCGGTTGATGCGCTCTCCGCCGCCGGCCATGGCGTGGAGGTCGGCGCCGGCGCAGAAGACGCCGTCCGCCCCGGTGAGCACCGCGACGCTGCGCTCGGGGTCGGCGTCGAAGGCGCGGAAGGCGGCCGCGAGCGCCTCCGCGGTGGGGCGGTCGACGGCGTTGCGCACCTCCGGGCGGTCGATGGTGACCACGGTCACCGGACCGTCGTGCTCGACCCGGACCCCGCTCATCCCGGCGCACCCGCCGCGCCGAACCCGAAGGCGTCCTCGGCGGCGCGGACGATGCCCACGTAGCCGGTGCAGCGGCAGAGGTGGCCGCCGAGGCAGTCCATGACCTCCTCGCGGGTGACCTCTCCCCGCCGCGGCCACAGCTCGGCGAGCGACATCAGGATCCCGGCGGTGCAGAAGCCGCACTGCAGGCCGTGGTGACGGTGGAGGGCGTCCTGCAGGGGGTGCAGCTCGCCGCCGGCGGCGAGGGCCTCGACGGTGGTCACCTCGGACCCCTCGGCCTGCACCGCGAGCAGCAGGCAGGACCGCACCGCCACCCCGTCGAGGAGGACGGTGCAGGCGCCGCAGACGCCGTGCTCGCAGCCCAGGTGGGTGCCGGTGAGCAGGGCGCGCTCGCGGACGAAGTCGGCGAGGGTGGTCCGCGGCTCCACCGCGGCCGCGACCGACCGGCCGTTCACCGAGACCCGGACCTCCCTCACCCCGCCACCCCCAGCTGGGCGAGGGCGCGCCGCGCGACCACGCCGACGAGGTGGCGGCGGTAGCCGGCACCGCCGTGGAGGTCGCCCACCGGGGCGGCGGCGGCGACGGCGCGGTCGACCAGCCCGGCGGCGGGCCCCTCGACCCGGTAGGCGCGGGGCCCGGCGCCGAACACCGCCAGCCGTCCCCGCTCGCCGGTCTCGTCGAGACCGGCGACCACCCCGGCGAGGGCGAAGTCGCCGGCGCGCCGGGCCACCTCGAGCACCCGCCAGCGCCACCCACCGGGCGGCCGCAGCCGGAGCGCGACCGCCAGCTCGTCGGGCTCGATGGTGGTGATGAACGGACCGGTGAGCAGCTCGTCGACGGCGACCTCGCGGGTGCCCCGCACCGAGCGCAGCTCGAGGCTGCCGTCGAGGGCGATCGCCAGCGCGCACATCTCGGCGGCGGGGTCGGCGTGGCACACGCTGCCCACCACCGTGCCCCGGTTGCGGATGGCGGGATGGCCGACCATCCCCAGGGCCTCACCGAGCACCCCGAGCAGCCCGGCCCGCTCCACCTCGCGCTGGCGGGCCAGGGCGCCGACCCGGAGCGCGCCGCCGTCCTCCCGCCGCACCCCGCCGAGCTCGCCGCCGAGCCGGTTGAGGTCGACGAGCAGGCCGGGCCGGGCCAGCCGGAAGGCGAGCAGGGGCATCAGGCTCTGGCCCCCGGCGAGCACCTTGGCCCCGTCACCGGCCTCGCCCAGCAGGGCGACGGCCTCCTCGACGCTGGCCGGGGCGGCGTGCTCGAGCGGCGGCGGCTTCAGCTCACCGGCCCTCGTACTCGGGCTCGCGCCGCTCGAAGAACGAGGTGACCCCCTCGTGGTAGTCGTGGGTGCTGCGCAGCATCGCGTAGGCCTTGCGCTCGATCTCCATGGCGGCGCGCAGGTTGGTGTCCATGCCGTGGTTGAGCGCCGACTTCAGCGTCGCCAGCGCCAGCGGGGAGCGGGCGGCGAGCTCGTCGGCGATGGCCAGCGCCGCCGTCTGCAGGCCCTCGGGCGCGGTCACCTCGCAGACCAGCCCGCAGTGCAGCGCCTCCTCGGCGAGCATCCTCCGGCCGCGGAGGATCATCTCCCGCCCCCGCGACCAGCCGATCAGCCGGGGCAGCCGCTGGCTGCCGCCCGAGCCCGGCATCTGGCCGCGGGTCAACTCCGGCAGGGCGAACTCCGCGCGGGTGCTGCAGAGGCGGATGTCGCACATCAGCGCCAGCTCCATCCCGGCGCCGAAGCAGTAGCCGTCGACCGCGGCGATCACCGGCTGGGGCACCTCCTCGACCGCCGCCAGGTTCTCGCCAAGGTGGGCGAATTCGTACGGCTCGCGCTCGAGGAAGCCGCGCATGTCACCGCCGGAGCTGAAGTAGCCGCCCGCGCCGGTGATGACGATGACCCGCACCGAGCGGTCGCGGCCGAGCTCGGTGATCCGGTCGGCGATCTCCTGGCGCATCTCCCAGGTGATCGTGTTCCGCTTCTCCGGGCGGTCGATGGTGAGCCGGGCCACCGGCCGGTCCTCCAGCCGCTCGACGACGATCTCGCTCACTTCCTCTCCTCCCGGCGCCGGGGCGCCTGCAGCCATTCCCAGATCCTCCCGCCGTGCACGGGCAGCTCGTTCACCTCGACGCCGTGCGCCGAGAGCGCGTCGGTCACCGCGTTGGCGATCGCCGCCGGCGCCGCCATGCAGTTGCCCTCGCCGATGCCCTTGGCCCGGCTGGGGACGAAGTCGGTGTCGCCGTCGATGTGGTGGATGCGCAATTCGGGCATCTCCGCGACGGTGGGGCAGAGGTAGTCCATGAACGAGGTGGTCAGCGGGGTGCCGTCGCGGTCGTGGACCAGCTCCTCGTAGAGGGTCCCGCCGAGCCCGTGGGCGAGCGCCCCGGCCACCTGCCCGTCGGCGAGCAGCGGGTTGAGGATGCGCCCGGAGTCGTGGACGGTGGCGTAGCGCAGCACCCGCACCGCGCAGGTGTCGGGGTCGATGTCGACCAGGCAGAGGTCGGCGACGCCGCCGTAGCAGATCGAGGAGTCGACGGTGTCGTCGCCCGCCGGGCTCCGCGCCAGGTCGCTGCTGAAGGAGGCGGTGACGGTGAGCAGCGGCTCCACCCCGGGGGGCAGCGCGCCGGGGTCCCAGTGGGCGAGGCCGGCGACCCGGCGGATGGGCACGGCGCGGTCGCTGCCCCGGGCGCGGACGCTGCCGTCCACCAGCTCGAGGTCGGCGGGGTCGACCTCGAGCATCTCCGCGGCGATCGCACGGATGCGCTCGCGCAGGGCGGCGCAGGCGCGGTGGATCGCGGAGGCGACGATCGGGGCGAACCGGCTCGAGTAGGAGCCCGAGGAGACGTTCCACACCTGTGCGGCGGTATCGATCGAGGGGTCGACGCGCACCGCCGCCATCGCCACCCCGAGCTCGTCGGCGACGATCTGGGCGGCCACGGTCTCGTGCCCCTGCCCCTCGGGCGCGGTGGCGATGCGCAGCCGCACCCCGCCCATCGGGTCCATGCTCAGGGTGGCGCTCTCGGTGCACCCCGACTTGCCCAGCCCGCGGCCGCGCTCCTCGGGGGTGCGGGCGAGGTCGATGTAGCCGAGGTTGGTGCCGGAGGGGTCGACGATCATCGCCATCCCCACCCCGGCGAGCCTCCCCGCGGCGCGGAGCCGGTCGCACTCGGCCAGCATCTCGGCGTGGCCGCCCTCGCGGAGCAGGGTGTCGAGCAGCCCGGGGAGGTCGCCGGAGTCGTAGACCCCGCCCGAGGGGGTGCGATAGGGCATGCGATGGGCAGGGATGAGGTTGCGCCGGCGCACCTCGACGGGGTCGAGCCCGAGGCGCCGTCCCACCATCTCGACCAGCCGCTCCAGGCCGAAGTACAGCTGCTGGCCGCCGAAGCCGCGGTTCAGCCCGGTCGGCGGCCGGTTGGTGAGCACCGCCCGCGCCTCGACCGCGAGGTGCTCGACCGCATAGGGGCCGGTCAGGTTGCCGAAGCAGCGGTAGAGGGTGGCCGGCTCCGGCGGCCGGAGGTGGGCGCCGACGTCGTCGAGGATCTCCAGCCGCAGCGCGGTGATCCGCCCCTGGCCGTCGACCGCGGCCGACGCGTGGGTGAGCCGGTCGGTGCCCGCCTGGCTGGCGACCAGGTCCTCCCAGCGGTCGGCGGTCCAGCGCACCGGCACCCCGGCGATGCGGCTGGCGAGTGCGATCAGCGGGATGTAGGCGTAGACCCCGGACTTGATGCCGAAGCTGCCGCCGATGTCGGGCGGGACCACCAGCCGCAGCCGGTTCTCGGGCAGCCCGAGGCTGGCGGCGACCAGCGGCTGCATCACCAGGGGACCGTGGAAGTTGCTCCACACCGTGCACTCGCCGGCGGCCGCCTCCCACTCCGCCAGCACCGCGTAGCACTCGATCGGGGTCGAGCTGTAGCGGGGGAAGCGGAAGCTCGCGTCGACCCGGTGCTCGGCATCGGCGAAGGCGGCCTCGGGGTCGCCGTAGCGGAAGGAGCGGGAGCTGATCACCGTGCCCGCCTCGACGTCGAGCACCGGGTCGAGCGGCTCGTAGTCGACCTCCACCAGGTCGGCGGCGTCCTCGGCGACGTAGCGGTCGCGGGCGACCACCACCGCGACCGGCTCGCCGACGTAGCGGGCGGTGTCGAGGGCCAGGGGCCAGTAGGGCTCGGCGCCGCCCACGCCGACGCTGAACGGCCGCAGCAGACGGCGGGCGTCGTCGGGGGTGACCACCGCGAGCACGCCCTCGAGGGCGAGGGCCGCGGCGGCGTCGACCGCGCCCACCCGGGCGTGCGCGTGGGGGCTGCGCACGATCGCCGCGTGGTGGACGCCGGCGACCGGGGAGATGTCGGCGACGAACCGGCCCCTGCCGCGGAGCAGGCGGGCGTCCTCGACCCGGGGGATGGGCTGTCCCACCAGCGGGCGCGTGCGGACGACCTCCTTCACTGCGCCCGGGAACTCTACAGGGGAACCGGCGGTGAAGAGCTATGCCGGGCGGCGGAGCCTCGGAGTGCGCCGCCGGACCGCGGGCCGCGGCGCCGGGCCCGCCTGGGGCAGCTGCACGGGGGTGGAGTTGGAGCCGCTGACCCCGGGCGGGTTGGCGATCACCAGGGCGGCCATCTCGGACGCCTCCATCGTCTCCACCTCGAGCAGCCGGCGGGCCACCGCCTCGAGCGCGTCGCGATACTCGATCAGGGTCTGCCGGGCCCGCTGCTCGGCCTCGGAGATCAGCCGCTCGACCTCCTCGTCGACCGCCCAGGCCATCCGCTCGGAGTGGTCGCGGCCGAGGCTGTCGGCGCCGGTGCCGCTGAAGGTGCGCAGGCCCAGCGGGCTCATGCCCCACTCGGTGACCATCCGCCGGGCCATGTCGGTGGCGCGCTGGAGGTCGTCGTGGGCCCCGGTGGTGATGTGCTCGGCCCCGAAGACCAGCTCCTCGGCGCAGCGGCCGCCGAGCATGGCGGCGAGCTGGTCGCGCAGCTGGGCGCGGCTCAGCAGCACCCGCTCCTGCTCGGGGAGGGCCATGGTCCAGCCCAGCGAGCGGCCGCGGCTGACGATGGTGATCTTGTGGACCGGGTCGGCGTGGGCGAGGACGTGGAAGACGAGCGCGTGGCCGGTCTCGTGGTTCGCGATGATCGAGCGGTCGCGCTCGGTGAGGATGCGGCTGCGGCTGGCGGCGCCGCCCATCACCCGGGCGATCGCCTCCTCGAGGTGCTCCATGCCGATCGCGCCGGCGTTGCGGCGGGCGCCGAGCAGGGCGGCCTCGTTCAGCACGTTGGCCAGGTCGGCGCCCGAGAAGCCCGGCGTCTGCCGCGCCAGGGTGCGGAGGTCGACGGTGGGGGACAGCTTCTTGTCGCGGGCATGGACCTCGAGGATCTTCACCCGGCCGGCGATGTCGGGCAGGTCCACGCTGACCTGGCGGTCGAAGCGTCCGGGGCGCAGCAGCGCGGGGTCGAGCACGTCGATCCGGTTGGTGGCGGCGATGACGATGATGTTGGCCCGGTCGTCGAAGCCGTCCATCTCCACGAGCAGCTGGTTGAGGGTCTGCTCGCGCTCGTCGTTGCTGTTCATGCCGCTGCCCCGGCGGCGGCCGACCGCGTCGATCTCGTCGATGAAGATGAGGCAGGGGGCGGTCTTGCGGGCCTGGGCGAAGACGCCCCGCACCCGGCTGGCGCCGACGCCGACGATCATCTCGACGAACTCCGAGCCGCTGATCGCGATGAAGGCCACCCCGGCCTCGCCCGCCACCGCCTTGCTGAGCAGGGTCTTGCCGGTGCCGGGAGGGCCGGCGAGGAGCACGCCCTTGGGGATCCTGGCCCCCAGGCTGCGCAGCCGCTCGGCATCCTTGAGGTACTCGACGATCTCCGCCAGCTCCTCCTTGGCCTCCTCGACGCCGGCGACGTCGGAGAAGCGGATGGTCGGCCGGCTGATGTCGCGGCGGGGCATCGAGCCCATCCCCCGCATCCCGCCGCCACCGCGCATCCGCGAGAGCATCACGAAGGTGAGGACGAGGAGCAGGATGCCGCCGACGATCGGCAGCATCGTGAGCAGGGTGCGCTGGCCGTCGCCGACGCGATACCCCGTGACCACGGTGAGGACCATGACCACGAGCAGGGGGACGCTCAGCAGCGCTCCCAGCAGGATGAGGAGGAGCAGCCGCGTGCGTGGGTCTCGCATGGGGGCACTCTGGGCCCTCGGCCCGGCTGTGACAACGGCCGTCACACCGCCGTCGCCGCCCTGTCAGCGGCCGGTCACGTCGGCTGTCCGGCGGGGTGCGACGCTCTGACCACGGCGCGGCCCCGCGTCCCTGTACAGTTCGACTCCCTCAGGCGATGTCCCAGAGCCCCTCTCCGCTGCAGTCCTCCCGATGAGCGCCGCCCGTCGCGGTGCCATCGCGGCGACCGTCGTCCTTGCCGGACTGCTCGCGATCCTGCTCAGCCCCGCCGGCTCGTCCGCCGAGACGATCGTCGCCACCACGACGACGACCGGCTCGCTGTCGACCCAGGCGGTCGGTCTGACGACCACGAAGTCGACGACCACCTCGACGACCACCTCGACGACGAGCTGCGTGACCCTGGGGGGGAGGACCATCTCCTGCACCACCTTCGGCAGCACGACCACCACCCCCACGACCACCGCCGCCTCCACGGCCACAGCCACCACCCTCACCTATGCGGTGCTCCCCGGGAACGTGAGCATCCCCCCGACGGCCACCCCGAAGCCGCCGCCGAAGCCCAGCCCGAGCCCGGCGGCCTTCACCGACACCGGGGCCAGCGCCCTGGGAGCCGACACCACCGCGACCACCACCCAGGCCACCCGGGCGACCACGGTGATCAACCCCCAGCCCGGCGGCGACTCGAGCAGCGTGCTGCCGCTGACCGTCCTCGCCTTCCTCGTGGTGGTCGGGGGCGGGGCCATCTTCCTGGTCACCCGCCTCCGTTGAGACTCCGTCTCAGGGTCGTTGACCCCGGCGCGCTCGGGGCACTAGGATCGAGGGACAGGCCGGGGCGGGCCACGGTCCGATCGCGGACTGGACGGAAGAGGGTGATGAGATGAGAGGAGTTGCCGCGGCGCTGCTGGGTGCCGCCGACGCCGTGCTCCCGCTGCGCCGGATGCGGATGACCGCGGCGGTGGCGGCGGCGACCGCCGGGTACGTGGCGCTGATCGCCCTCCAGCTGAGCCTGGTCGTGCCCTACCGGGATGCCTCGGCGGCCTCGCTCCAGCTCGGCACCCTGCTCTCCGTCGGCGACTCCGGCGGCTGCGGCCAGACCGTCTGCCTGCTCGGCAGCTCCTGCGCCGCCGGCCTCGGCGGCAGCTGCCTGCTCCCGGTGACCGCCTCGCCGGCCCCCCCGGCCCCGGCGCCCCCGGCGCCGCGCACCCCGGTGGTGGCCCCGGCCGCCCCCGCGGCGCCCCCCGCCCATCCCGCCCCGGTCCGACCCGCCCCGGTGGCCCGGGTGGCGCCCCACGTGACCGTGGTCCCGGCCGCCCCGCCCCCCGCCGCCCCGCCGGCGACGGTGGTGGTCAGCCCGGTGGTGCGCTCGGTGCCGGCCGCGGCCGCGCACGACACCCCGCCGCTCACCGGCGGCTCGCAGTCCGCACCGGTCGCGGTGCCCGCGCCCCGGCTCGCGGCCGCGGCCCCCACCAGCGTGTGGTGGCTCTACGCGATCTTCGCGGCCGTCGACCTCGCCGCCGCGGTGGCGCTCGCCGTGCTCATCCGCCGCACCTCCGCGTCCCAGTCGAGGAGCTGACCCCGACTCCCCGAGACCGCGGGGAAGGCGCACCATTCCTCGCGACGATCGACGGCCCGGCGCGTCCGAGGGGGACCCAGATGAGCGTGAGCGGCGTCACCGGCACCCTGCCCTTCCACCTGCGCGGGAACTTCGCCCCGGTCCACGAGGAGCTGACCGCCCTCGACCTCCCCGTCCGCGGCCGGATCCCCGAGGGCCTCAACGGCCGCTTCCTGCGCAACGGGCCCAACCCGCGCGACGGCGCGTCGCCGCACTGGTTCGTCGGCGACGGCATGATCCACGGGGTGCGCCTCGAGGAGGGGCGGGCCGCCTGGTACCGCAACCGCTGGGTGCGCACCCGGGCGCTCGAGGGCGCCCCCTTCCTCCGGCCCGACCTCACCGTGGACCTGAGCGTGGGTGTCGCCAACACCCACATCGTCTGCCACGCCGGCCGCCTCTACGCGCTGGTCGAGTCCTCGCTGCCCACCGAGATGACCCCCGAGCTCGACACCGTGGGCGCCAGTGACATGGACGGCCGGCTCGCCACCGCGATGACCGCCCACCCCAAGCGGTGCCCGGTCACCGGCGAGCTCCACTTCTTCGGCTACGGCTTCATGCCCCCCTTCCTCACCCACCACCGCTGCGACGCCACCGGGGCGCTGGTGGAGAGCCGGGTCATCGAGGTGCCGGGCCCGGCGATGATCCACGACTTCGCGATCACCCGCGGGCACGTCGTGTTCCTCGACCTGCCGGTGGTCTTCGACCTCGGCCTGGCGATGCAGGGCACCATGCCGTTCAGCTGGAGCGACAGCCACGGCGCCCGGATCGGGGTGATGCCCCGCGACGTCCCCGGCGCCCCGGTGCGCTGGTTCGAGATCGAGCCCTGCTACGTCTTCCACACCCTCAACGCCCACGACGAGGGGTCGAAGGTCGTCGTCGACGCGGTGCGCTACCCCGAGCTGTGGCGCGACGGGCCCGACGGCGAGACCTTCCCGCGGTCGACGCTCCACCGCTGGACCGTCGACCTCGAGGCAGGCACCGTGTCCGAGGGCGCCCTCGACGACCGGCACATCGAGTTCCCCCGGGTCGACGAGCGCCGCACCGGGCTGCCCCACCGCTACGGCTACGCGCTCGAGGGCGACCTCCTCGGGGGCAGGGCGACGGCGCTGGTGCGCTACGACCTCGCCACCTGCGCCACCGAGCGCCACGACTTCGGGCCCGGCCGGGTGCCCTCGGAGGCCGTCTTCGTCCCCGCCGAGGGCGACGCCGAGGAGGC
Organism: uncultured Chloroflexia bacterium; assembly: GCA_963846365.1. Classification (GTDB taxonomy): domain Bacteria; phylum Chloroflexota; class Dormibacteria; order Aeolococcales; family Aeolococcaceae; genus CF-96. The sequence goes on along the minus strand of CAWJVN010000005.1, from coordinate 126,269 downwards.
CGGGTGGCTGCTCACCTACCTCCACGACGCCGCCACCGACCGCTCCGAGCTGGTGATCCTCGACGCCGCCGACCTCGCCCCCCCGCCGGTGGCGAGCATCGAGCTGCCCCAGCGGGTGCCCTTCGGCTTCCACGGCAGCTGGGTGCCCGACGCGTGACCCCGCTGGGCCGGCGGGGTCAGGCGACGATCGTCCCCTGGCCGGTGAGCGTCTCGGCCCGAGCCGGGGTGGTGACGCAGTCGCCCTCGGTGGGGCGGAACTGGTAGAGGCAGGTGAAGGTCCCCCGGCTCGGCGTGGTGGAGAAGCCGGGAAGCACCCGGAAGCTCGCCGCGAAGGTGCACACGGCGCCGCCCTGGGCATGCGCGGAGGGCGCGGGGTCGAGCAGCAGGGAGGAGAGCAGCAGCGCCCCCACCACCAGCATCCGGAGCCGCCTCATCCGGCGAGTGTGGCGTTCCCGAAACGGGGAGTCAGGCGCGGGCGGGCTCAGCCGTGCAGCGGACCCTCGGCGGTCCAGGTCCGGCCGGCGTCGGTGCTGCGGTACACGGCGATCCCCCAGCGGAAGGCGAGCAGCGGCGCGTCCGCGGTGGTGGGGAGGAGGAGGCGGTCGACCAGCGGGGCGTCCACCACCCGGGTCCAGGTGACCGCGTTGTCGGTGGAGAGGTAGACGCCGTGGTCCGCCGCGGCGGGCGCGGGCACCAGGCCGAGCAGCGCGGCGCCGCCGCCCCCCCACGACTGCACCGCGGTGAAGGGCAGCCGGGTGGGGTGGGAGCTCCAGTGGCGGCCGCCGTCGGCGCTGGTGGCGACCGCGCCGGGCAGGCTCGCCACCAGGCAGCGGGGACAGGCCGCCCAGCGCTGCACCGTCTGCACGTCCCCCTCGAGCACCGGCGCGTCGAAGACCGGCACCAGCTGGGCGCCCCGGGCCAGGAACACCCCCGCGCTCGAGGCGTAGGCGAGCAGGTCGGGACCGTCGACCCCGGCGGCGAGGTCGTTGATGGTCAGCGGGGTGGGCAGCACCGCATGCCAGCTCCGGCCGCCGTCGTCGCTGCCGAGCACGCCGGTGTCGGTGACCTCGGCCCAGACCGTCCCCGGCGCCGCGCCGGCGACGAGCGCGGCGACCGGGCGGCCGCTGGGCATCCCGGTGGCCGGCTGCCAGCGCCGGCCGTCGGTCGAGAACAGGGTCTGGGAGCCGCCGGCGTCGGTCGCGGTGACGGCGACGAAGCCGCCGCCGGTGGCGGTGAGCAGCCGGATCTGGGCGTGGGCGAGGTCGCCGGTCGCCGGCCAGGTCCGCCCCCCGTCCCCGGAGATCCGCAGCCCGTAATGGGTGCCGAGGAGGATCTCGCCGGGCCGGGCGCCCTCCACCGCGGCGTGGACGTGGTCCTGGACCGGCGGGGTGGCGGTGGCGCCGCTGCCGCAGCTGGCCGCCAGGAGGGCGGCCACCAGGGCGGCGCGGGGGCGGTGAGGGCGCACCGGGCGAGGGTACCCGGCGCCGCTCCGGGGGGAGCGCTCCGCTATAGTCCGCTGCCCGCCGCCGTGTCCGTCCAGGGAGAGGAGGAGCCCGCCGTGGTCGAGGTCAGGCCCGCCGTCGAGAACGAGGGCTGGGCGATCGGTGCGCTGCGCAGCCGCGCCTGGCAGGCGGCCTACCGGGGGACGCTCCCCGACGCGGTGCTCCACGAGATGCCCCTCGACGAGGAGGAGTGGCAGACGATCGCCCGCGGCGAGCGCGGCGAGGAGCGGCTCTGGGTGGCCTTCGCCGGCGGCAAGATCGTCGGCTACTGCCACACCGGCCCGTCCCGTGACGCCGACGCGCCCGCGGGCCGCGACGAGGTCTACGCGCTCTACGTCGAGCCCGACCTGATCGGCTTCGGGGTGGGCAACAGCCTCTTCTCCAGGGCGCTCGCCGACCTCCGGGGGCGCGGCTCCGAGGTGGTGACGCTCTGGGTCCTGGAGACCGCCGAGCGGGCCCGCCGCTTCTACGAGGTGGCGGGACTGACCCCCGACGGCGCCCGCCGCGACGAGTGCGAGGGCGTCGCCGGCGTCCCCACGGTGCGCTACCGCGTCGAGTTCGGCCCCGCCGAGGGCTGAGGCGGCCGCTCAGGCCGCCGAGCTGGTGCGGTCCGGGTCGGGACCACCGAGCAGCGCCAGGTACTCGAGGCTGTAATGCCGCTGGAGGTCGAGCAGCCGCGACGCGAAGCGGAAGCCGTGGTCGAGCAGCCGGGGCACCGCGGGCACGATGTCGATCCACGGCGGCGTCGGCAGGCTGTCGCCGATGGCGCCGAGCACGCTCAGATTGGCCTCGTGCACCAGCCGCACCACGGCCAGGACGCCGTCCTCGACCCGGCTGAGCAGCTCGTCCTCGTCGAACATCGGATGTGTCTCCCAGGTGATTACGCGGCGTCGCGGTCGAGGAAGTCCATCACCAGGGCTGCGGGCTCCTCGGGCTGGTCGATGAGGAAGAGGTGCCCGGCTGCGGGCAGCACGTGGAGCCGGGCCCCGGGGATGCGGCTGGCCATCAGCCGGGAGTTGACCAGCGGCACGATCGGGTCCTTCTCGCCGTGGAGCACCAGCGTCGGCTGCTCGAGCCGGTGGAGCCAGAGCAGGCTCGACCACCCCGCCAGGGCGTAGAGCTGCCACTGGTAGCCGAGCATGCTCGGCGGCCGGGTCAACCGGGCGGCCAGGTGGCGGCGGAGCACCTCGGGCTCGCGGCGGCTGCGGCCCCCGTAGATCCGCGGCGAGATCCGCTCCAGGTGGCTGCGCGAGTAGTAGCGGAGGGGGGTGGCCATCAGCGCCAGCACCACCGGGTTGGCGGGCACGCCGATGCCGCACATCGTGCCGGCGAGCACCAGGCGGCGGACCCGCTCCGGCGACTGGTGGGCGACCTGCTGGGCGAGGGCGCCGCCGAAGGAGTAGCCGAGCACGTCGACCCGCCGGTGGCCGAGCTGGTCGAGCAGGCCGGTGACGATCCGGCTGAGGCGCCGCATCCGCACCGGCCGGCGGGTCCGCGAGGAGTATCCGGTGCCCGGGGCGTCGAAGAGGATGACCTGGCGATCGCGCAGCCGGGCGACGAAGGGGGCCCACATCTCGATGTTGGCGCCGATCCCGTTGATCATCAGCAGGGGCGGCCCCTCGCCCTCCACCGCGACCCGCAGGTCGACGCCGTCGACGCGCACCAGGCCGGTGCGGCGGGTGGGATGCCCCGGATCCCGCCGCAGTGGCCGCGCTGCACCGTCTGTGGGTTCTGTGGGGTTCTCGCAGCTGTCGGCCACAATGGCAGGATACCGCCCCACAACGCGTCGACCGTCTCCGGATGGAAACGGGTGTTCACCGAATAGTGCGTTCGGGGCGTACTCTCTCACCAATGAGGGAGCGTTTCCCGGGCCCACCGGCGCACTCGGGGCGGGGGGGTGCCGCTTCGGCGCGGGATTCGACCCCCGCCTCGAGGACCGTCCAGGAGTCCGTCGAGGGTGCGGTCAACTGGATCCGCCTCGCCTGCGTGCTCAGCCTGGTGGTCTACGCCGTCCTCCCCGGCATTCCCGGGACCGGCCGGGGGACGCGGCTGGCGATCGACGAGGCCGTCCTCCTCGTCTACCCGCTGGCGATGGCGCTGGGGCTGCGGCTGCCCCGGACCCGCGCCCTCGTCCCCGCGGTGGCCACCGTCGTCGACCCGCTCTGCATCACCGCCATGGTCGCCCAGACCGGCGGCCTCGACAGCGAGATCTACCTGGTCTTCTTCCCCGCCATCGCCAGCGTGGCGCTGCGCTACGGCGGCTCGCTGACCGCCGGCATCCCCTGCTTCTACGCGCTCATCTACACCCTCGGCTGCTGGGCCGCGGGCAGCCTCCACGGCGCCGCCGCGTATCAGACCCTGGCCTGGCGGCTCGGCTACTTCGTGATCTGCGGGACGGTGGTCTCGGTGCTGACCACGGTCCGCTCCGCCGCCGAGAGCCGCGCCGACCTGCTCGACAGCGTCCGCACCGTCACCGCCTCGATCCTCTCCGACGACACCCAGCCCGACCACCTGCGGGTCACCCTGGCGCGGCTGGCGTCGCGGATGGGCGCGGCCGCCGTCCACCTGGTGCGGGTGGTGCCGGAGGACCGGCTGGAGCTGCTCGCCTCGGGCGGCCCCGGGGCGTCGTCGGCGCGGCCGAACACCGTGCTGACCACCGCCTTCGCGGTGCGCAACAGCGCCGGCGGCTATCAGACCGGCACCTTCGACGACGGCCTCAGCTGGCTGGGCATCGCCCTCTGGAACGCCGACGAGTGCACCGGCGTGATCCTCGTCGAGACCGGGACGGCGCGGATCTCGCGGCGACTGACCGACGTGCTCCCCGACGCCGCCCGGTCGCTGGCGGTGGGCCTCTCCAAGCTGCAGCGCAGCGAGGAGCAGCAGCAGCGCATCGAGGAGCTGGACGCCATCAACCAGATCCTCTGGGACGGCCTCCGCCAGCCCACCGTCGAGTCGGTGCTCACCGCCCTCCACCGCGGCGTCGCCCAGGGCATCTCGGTGGGCACGCTGCGCCTGGTCCAGCAGGGCCGGCAGGGCACCAGCGTCCTCGAGGTCGACCGCCACGGGGTGCGCCGGCTCGACGACGGGGCGCTGGGCGGGGCGGTGCCGGAGCTGCCCGCCGCCGCCGGCGACCAGCCCCAGGGTGAGCTCTTCATCCGCGGCGGCGTCGCCGCCACCAGCGTCGTCCTCGGCGACCACTGGGCCACCCTGCTCTGGCACCTGCCCGCCACCCTGCCGCCGCGTGACCGCACCTTTCTCACCCTCGCCTCGCGCGCCGGCGCCATCCTGCTGCGGACCATCTCGCTGTACGAGGAGGTCGCCGAGGCGGCCAGCCGCAGCGCCCAGGAGGTGCGCACCAACCTCGGGCTGCTGGAGTTGGTGCGGGTGCTCGCCGACCGGCTGCGGATGCTCCTCGAGGGCGGCCAGCGGCTGCTCGCGGCGCACGGTCCCGACGCGGTGCGCCAGGTTGCGGTCGAGGTCGCCCTCAACCTCGACGCGGTGCGCGGCGCCGCCCTGGTGGGGGCCGGCGGCGCCGTCTCGGCGAGCTCCGGATCGCTCGCCGGCGCCCGCCTGATGACCATGTCCGAGGACGGCACCACCCTGATCTCGGACCAGGGTGACGAGATGCGCCTCGCGGGTGGCGGCGCGATGCTCTGGGACAGCATCGAGATCAGTGGCGACAGCGCGCTGGGGAGCGTCGAGGCGTTCGTCGCCGAGGTCTCCGACATCGACGACGAGAGCCGCACCTGGCTGGCCACCCTGGTGCAGCTCACCACCGCGGCGATGGTCAACGCCTCCCTGGAGCTGCGCGAGCGGATGCTCCACGTGCAGCGCGAACGGCTGCGGCTGGCCGAGGAGCTCCATGACACCGTCGCCCAGCAGCTGTACCGGGTGGGACTGCTCGCCCGCCACGCCAGCACGACGATGAACGGCGACGCCACCCTGCGCGCCCAGGTCGACGAGATCCGGCTGCTGGCCTCGTCGGCGACCAGCGAGCTGCGCCGCGCGATCAGCGCCACCACCAGCCTCTCGCGCTCGTCGGCGCGGGTGGTCGACGACATGCTCCCCCACGTGCAGCGGCTGCGCGACGCCGGGGTCAGCGCGGAGATGGTGGTGCACGGCGACGAGCACGCCCTGCCCGAGGGGGCCCGTCGCGCCCTCGTCGAGCTCGCCCGCGAGGGGGTGCAGAACGTGCTCAAGCACTCCGGCGCGCGCCACGCCATCCTCCGGGTCACCTACGGGGTCCGCGAGGTCTCGGTGACCCTCGAGGACGACGGCGGCGGCGGCCGTCAGGGGGGCGTCGACGACGGCCCGTCGCTCGGGCTGCGGCTGATCCGCCAGCGCCTCGAGCTGCTCGGCGGCCGGCTCCACGCCGGCCCGCTCGAGGACGGCGGCTTCGCCCTGCGCGGCGACATCCCGCTCCAGCCCGCGGTGAGGGTCGGCGGTGGCTGAGACCATCCGCGTCGGCATCGTCGACGACCACGAGCTGGTCCGCGAGGGCATCCGCCGGGTGCTCACCGAGGACCCCCGCATCGAGGTGGTGGGGGAGTGGGGCACCGGGGAGGCGGCCGTCCAGGAGGTGCCCGCGCTCCACCCGGACATCCTCGTGCTCGACTCGCGCCTGCCCGGGATCAGCGGGCTCGACGTCTGCGTCGCGCTGCGCCAGACCGCCCCCGAGGTGCGGATCGTGGTGCTCAGCGCCTTCCTCGAGACCGGGATGGCCCGCGACTACATGTCGCTGGGGGCGCAGGGCTACCTGCTCAAGGACGTGGAGCGCTACGACCTCGTCCATGCCGTGCTCCGGATCGCCCGCGGCGGCCAGGTCTTCGACCCCAAGGTGGTCAGCGAGCTGGTGGTGCCCCGAGGCGGCAGCAGCCTGCTCTCGCCCCGCGAGACCCAGGTGATCAAGCTGGTGGCCCGCGGTCTCAGCAACAGCGAGATCGCCGCCGAGCTCGGCATCGGCGAGCAGACGGTGAAGACCTACGTGCGCTCCGCCCAGGAGAAGCTGCAGACCCGGAACCGGGTGGAGACGGTCGTGGTCGCCTCGCGACGGGGCCTGATCTGAGGGTCAGGCGACGTAGATGCTGTCGGGGTTGTTCAGCGGGTCCCTGATCTCGACGTCCAGCGCCCTGATGTCGTCCAGGGTCCACATCATCCGGGGGTCGTCGGAGTTGTGGGGCTGGGGGAGCAGGGTCCGGCCGTCGGCGCGCAGGAGACCCTGCTTGACGATGTACTCGTCGAGGCCGTGGCCGTCCCAGATCTCCCAGAAGGTCGTGTAGCCGAGGTAGCGGCCCGGGTCCTCGTCGAAGATCCGCTCGCAGGGTGCGGAGCAGAAGGCGTGGCGGCGGCCGGCGTGCTCGCGGATGCGGATGGTGTTGACGTCGACCCGGGGGAAGATGCACGGCATCTGGCAGACCCGGCAGAGCGGGGGCATCTCCGGGAAGAGCAGGAACGGGTTGCCCGAGCCCGGCTCGGTCATCTCCGCCATCCCCTCGTAGAACCACCCGTAGTGGTCGTACCAGCCGGGATACTTGTCCTCGAACCACTCGAAGTCGGCGGGGGTGAGGGTCTGCTGGCGCCAGAACACCAGCGGCCAGCCCGCCATCCCCACCATCGCGGCGGTGTGGCCGCACCAGCGCACCCGCTCCTCGGCGAGCGGCAGGGTGCTCGGCGCCCGCAGCCCGAAGGGCTCGAGCCGGGAGATGTACGAGCCCACCCAGTCCTCGGCGATCCACTCCCGCCACTTCTCCAGGTAGCTGGAGCTGCGGGTCACCTGGGCGTAGTCGTAGACCCCGGCGACGAAGGGGTCGATGAAGGTGTGCTGCCGCCAGAAGGCGCGCTCGAAGTCGGCCTGGAGGCGGGGGAGGTTCTCCTCCTCCGAGACGATCGCCGCCAGCGTGCTGTAGCCGTTGGCCATGTGCCGGGCCTCGTCCGACTGAACGCTGAGGAACACGCTCGCGGTGGCCTGGTCGCCCTGGAGCGCGGCCACCTGGGTCATCGCCACGAACACCGGGTTGGTGTACGCGGTCTCGGCGATCACCTGGAGGTTGAGCGCGCCCTCGATCGGGTCGCCCATGAAGAAGGTCTCGAACGCGGTCCGCGAGGCCCGGCCGAAGAGGTCGCGGCCCTTGTACCTCATCCCCCAGGCGAAGCCGTCGGGGTCGGGCGCGTGCTTCGCGAAGTACCGGTTCAGGTACATCTGCTGGTTGGTGTGGCGCACCTCGTCGATCATCTGGGCCATGTAGCCCTGGCGCAGCTCGGCGTTGTCGACGGTGTCGATGAGCTGGGCGACGCACTTCATCGCCGCGTACTCGGCGAAGTTGGTGGCGGGGAGGACGATCTTGAGGATCTCCAGCCACTTGCGGTGGGCGTGGGCGGGGGCGTCGGAGCGGGCGAGCACGTCCTCCATCGCGCCGTACTGCCGGTCGTCCTTCTCCTGCTCCATCGAGCAGTAGTCGCGGATCAGGTGGCGGAAGGGGTCCCTGGTCCTCCGGGGGATGCGGTACCTGGTCGGGTAGCGATCGCGCCTGGCGGCGTACGAGGGGGCCCACTCGAAGTCCTTCACCCGCTCGTGGGCTTCGACCAGGTTCGGCATGGCCCGGCTCCTCCTCACTCCTCGCGGGTGCCAGCGTACGCAGCGACCCGCCGAGGGACCATCCCCCAACCAGGGGGAGGGCCACCCGCGTCACCGCAACGACACGCCGGCGGGGCACCATGGGCGGCAGCAGCGGATCCCAGGAGGCTCGACATGGCCAAGGTGACCGTCTACGGGGCGCCGTGGTGCCCCGACTGCCGCCGTGCGAAGAAGTTCCTCGGCGAGCAGCGGGTCGCCTACGACTGGGTCGACATCGACGTGGACGCCGAGGGGCTCCGGACCGTCGAGGAGCTGCAGGAGGGCGGCCGCACCATCCCCACGGTCGTCTTCACCGAGGGCGAGCCGCTCATCGACCCCTCCAACGAGCAGCTGGCCGGGCGGCTGGGGCTGAACCTCGAGGCCCAGCGTCCCTTCTACGACCTGGCCATCGTCGGCGGCGGGCCGGCCGGCCTGGCGGCGGCGATCTACGCCGCCCGCGAGGGCATCGACGCGATCGTCATCGACCGCAGCGCCCTCGGCGGCCAGGCCGGGGTGACCGAGCGCATCGACAACTACCCGGGCTTCCCCGAGGGCGTGGGCGGCGGCGAGCTCGCCGACCGCTTCATCGCCCAGGCCCGCCGCTACGGGATCGAGCTGCTCTCCGCGGTCGGGGTCGAGGCCGTCGACCGCGACGGCGACGACCTCTGCCTGCGGCTGGGCTCGGGCCAGCGGATCGCCGCGCACGCCGTGCTCGCCGCCCCGGGATCGACCTATCGCCGCCTCGGCGTCCCCGGTGAGGACGGGCTGATCGGTGCCGGCGTCCACTTCTGCGCCACCTGCGACGGCCCCTTCTACCGCGGCAGCGACGAGCTGCTGGTGGTCGGCGGGGGCAACTCCGCGCTCGAGGAGGGGGTGTTCCTCTCCCAGTTCGCGAAGAGGATCCACATCGTCCAGCGGGAGCCCGAGCTCACCGCCTCACGGCTGCTGGTGGACCGGGTGACCGACGATCCCCGCTTCGCCGTCCACCTCGGCAGCGAGGTGAAGGAGCTGCGCGGCGACCACCGGCTCTCCGAGGTGGTGATCCGCGACCGGGCCAGCGGGGACGAGAGCGTGCTCCAGCCCGCCGCCGCCTTCGTCTTCATCGGGCTCGACCCCAACACCGGCTTCCTGCGCGGCCTCGTCGACCTCGACGAGCGCGGCTTCATCCGCACCGACGGCCGCTTCCGCACCAGCCAGGGCGGCATCTTCGCCGCCGGCGACGCCCGCCAGGGCTCGACCAAGCAGCTCGGCTCCGCCGTCGGCGACGGCATCGCCGCCCTCATCGCCCTCCGCGAGTACCTCGCCGAGCACCACCACCTGATGACCCCCGCGGCAAAGCTGGTCGAGGCGTAGGGGCTCTCGCGCCCGGGCGGGTCATCAGGGTCCGGCCCTGTTGCTCGGCCGCTTCCACCTCCCGCCGGTGGCCGTGCCGAAGTTCCGCCCGTCGCGGTCCACGAAGTGGAGGTCGCCCTCGAGGGTGCGGTGGATGTCGAACACCCCGTCGTGGTGGCGCTGGTGATGCCATCTGCACATGGCGGCGAGACCAGAGCTCGGTCGGGCCGCCGTCGTCCACGTGGTGGATGTGGTGGGCCTCGCAGCGGGTGGCATCGACCGCGCAGTCCGGGACCTGGCAGACGCGGTCCCGGCTCTGCACCTTGCACCTCATCGCCGGGGTCACGGTGGGCTTCTCCCGGCCCAGGGCGATCGGCACTCCGTCGCGCTCGATCAGCGCCCTGACGGTGGAGTTGCAACCCAGCCGGCGCAGCACCGCGGTGGAGACCGCCGGGCCGTTCTCGATGTGGCCGCGACCCTTGGGGTTCTCCCCGGTGAGGACGTCGTAGTCGACGTGCACGACCATCTGGACCGCCGGCGAGGGCGCGGTGGAGCCGGGCTCACCCAGCACCGCCTCGGTGCAGATCCAGACGAGCGCATCGGCCTGGCGGGCGTGAAAGGGGTTCTCGGGAGGGTCGAGGTCGACGACGCTCTCTGCCGCCCGCTGCCGGTCGAGGATGTGCCCGGCGTTGTCGAGCGCGATCTGGACCATCGCCCCCTCGTCCGGCGGAAGCGCTCCGGAGATCCGGAACATGCTGGCCTCGTCGTACCAGGTGTGGAGACGCCGCTGCGCTCGCCGCGCGCGGTCGCGCTCGGGGCCGGCGGTCTGCACGCTCCGGTGCTCACGGCACCGCCGGGCCAGCTCGGCGGGCGACGACTCGCGGGCCGTCCGGACCCACCCGCCCTCCTCCTCGGCGGTGACGACGGGGGCCACCAGCCGCATCTTGTCCAGCGAGACCTCGCCGGCGAGGAAGGCCCTCCCGAGCTCAGGGAGCTCGCGGGCAGCGTGTCCGGCGACGCCCTGGCCTGGGTGCGATCGAACCCGGAGGGCTGCAGCGCAATCATCACAACGCAGTATGGCAAACAGACGTTCGCACTTCAAGCGAAACCCCTTTCCGCGGTCAGACCTCAGAGCAGAGCAATGCCACGCAGGACCCCGGACCCCTCCCTCCTTGCCAGACCCGATATGCGCAGACCCCCGCCCGACACCGCGCCCCCGTAGCCGGCGCCTCGCGCCGCTCAGACCTCGCTGAGGCTGCTGGCGGCCGAGGGCGACCAGCACCCCCTCGACGAAGAGGGCGGCCATGCCCGAGGGTTCGCCCCAGTTGCCGACGTCGCCGCTCGACAGGGGGAGGCCGGTGGTGCGGGAGAGCGCGTGGGCGACGATCGCAGCGGCGTTGAGCGCCATCACCGCCGCCCAGGTTCGGCGGTCGTCACGGCGGAGGAGGATCGCGGCGGCGAGCAGGGCGCCCGCCATCAGCGCGACGCAGCGCCGCCTCCTCGTCGCCGAGCCGTCCCAGCCAGCCGGTGCGGTCGGGCCGCGCCCCGCGGCGCTCCGCGGTGGCCACCACCAGGTCGAGGATGGCGCCGAGGTCGCCCGCCGCCGACGCCGCCAGGGGCACGTGGCGCGCCACCTGCTCGGGGCTGTCGCAGAGGTGGACCACCCTCGCCGCCCCCAGCTCGCCGAACCGCAGCCGGAAGTCGAGGGGCACGCCGGCGGCGACCACCAGGTCGGTCTCGGCGAGGGCGCGGCCGCGGCAGCGGGCGAGGGCGAGGGGGTGGTCGGCGGGGATGGTGCCCCGGGCCAGCCCGCTGGTGAAGACGAGCAGCGAGCGCCTCGGCGCAGCGTACCGGCGCTGCCTCGCCGCCGTCCCAGTAGAGGTCGGATCCGGCGATCAGCACCGGCCGCTCGGCGGCGAGGAGGAGGCCGGCGACCCTGGCGACGGCGTCGGGATCGGGGGCGGCACGCTCGGCGGCCACCGGCTCGGGCAGGCCGGGGTCGGTGGTGGAGAGGAGGACGTCGAGGGGCACATCGAGGAAGGCGGGCCCGCGGTGGGCGGTGAGCGCGGCGGCGGCGGTCGCCTCGACCTCGGCGGCGAGGGTGGCGGGCGAGGTCGCGGTGGCGGCCCGCCGGCAGATGCTCGCCACCAGGGGCACGTGGTCGAGCTCCTGGAGCGAGCCGCTGCCCCAGCGTGCCGCCGGGGCGCGGCCGGCGAGCACCATCATCGGCGACCCGGCGAGGTGGGCGCCGGCGATCGCGCTGATCGCGTTGGTACTCCCGGGCCGGCGGTGACCATGGCCACCCCGAGCCGGCGGGTAGCTTCGACCCGCCCTCGGCGGCGAACGCCGCGGTCTGCTCGTGGCGGGTGTCGACGAGGCGGATGCCGCGCTCCACCGGGCCGTCGTAGATCGGGAACAGGTGGCCCCCCAAGAGGGTGAACACGGTGTCGACGCCGCGCCGCCGCAGCACCTCGGCCGCGACATGCCCCCCGTGCCCCTCCCTCGCTGATCTCGCGCCCCGCAGTATGGGACCGGCCGCCGCCGTCGACCTGGCCACCCCCTTCCCCTCAGCCACGCTATGGCTTATAGTGTGCACGGCGCTATCACACTTGGCTGAATCGATCACCGGGCACGCGCCCGGTCGAGAGTGGTGCTGGAGGGAGAGGGCCCATGCTGAGGGATGCCGTCCGGGAGATGGAGCAGGCCGCCCGCGCCGACGAGCGCGCTCGCGAGGAGCGGATCGCAGCGCGCGCAGAGCTGACCCGGGCCGAGGCCTACGCCGCGGCGATCGAGGACCTCGTCGAGCTCAACCATCGCACCGCGCCCGAGCCGCTGATGACCGAGATCCGCCGCTTCGTGCGCCGTCACAGCCGCCGCCTCGCCCGCGCCATGGGAACCCAGCCGCAGCCGGCCCGCGTCCTCGACGTGCTCTTCGACGTGCAGGAGCGCATCCAGCAGCGGATGGGCGAGGGGATGGCGGCGAGGGCGGCCTGACCCCGGCGGGTACCCTCGGACGGCGATGACCGCCGGTCCGCGGACGCCCCGCAACCCCAGCCTCGCCCAGCCCCGGGGGGTGGAGCGCTGGCTGGAGTGGCGGGCGATGCGCCGCCCCTGCCCCGGCTGCGGCGGCGCCGGGGTGCACATCCTCTACGGACGGCTCACCGTGGCCGGCCGCCGCGCGGTCGAGGCGGGCGACGTCCATCCCGGTGGCTGCATCGCCTCGCCGGCCTCGCCGCTCTGGCGCTGCACCGGCTGCGGCCACCGCTGGGGACGGCGCGACGCCGACCCGGTCTACCCCCGCTCCGGCTGAGCTCCGGGAACCCGCGGGCCCTCCGCCGCGTCGTACCCACGACCGACGAACAGAGGGGGACCCATCGATGCCCGGCCGCACCATCCGCTGCCTTCTCCTCGCCTCCTGCGCACTGCTCGCCGCCGCCTGCGGCGACGCGGCCGCGCCGGGCTCCGGCACCGCCGGGCTCTCCAGCGCACAGGGATCCTCCGGCCAGGCCCCCGCGCCCGTCCCCATGCCCGCGGCCCCCGCCCCCCAGCAGGCTCCGGCCGGGGCGGCCCAGGACTCGGCCGCGGGCTCCGCCAGGTCCGCCGCCGGCTCCGGGAACGCGGCGGGCGGGCCCGGCCCGGCGTCGCTCCCGGCCAACCTCGGCACCGCCCAGGGGCGGGTCGAGCGCAGCGTGAACGCCCGGTACGTCGTGCCCCACGGTGGCTTCCTCGACGCCTTCGACGCGGTCGTGAACCGGGCCACCGGGCTCGGGGGATTCGTCGTCGACTCCACCACCACCCCGGACTCGACCGGCCGGATCTCCTCCGGCGCGGTCACCGTCAAGGTGCCCGCCGCCCACCTCAGCGAGCTGATCGGCGGCCTGCCCTCCACCTTCACCGTGTCCGCGCTCAACTACGGCAGCCAGGACCACACCGCCGAGACCGTCGACCTCGGCGCCCGGCTGGCGGCGTCGATCGCCCACCGCACCGCGCTGGAGCGGTTGCGCGACCGCACCGGCTCGATCGCGGAGGTGGCCTCGCTCGAGCAGCAGATCGCCCAGGTCCAGCTCGAGGTCGACCAGGAGCAGGGCGCCCTCAACGCCGTCAACGCCCGCGTCGACCTCGCCACCGCGAGCATCGGCCTCGCCGAGAAGGACGCCAGGCCGGCGGTCGCACCGCCCGACCCGAGCGAGCCCGCCCTGCTCCACGCACTGCGCACCGGCGCGGCGAACGCGCTGCAGCTGATCGCCGGCGGCCTGCTGGTCGCGGTCACGGTCCTGCCGGTCGCCGCCCTCGCCGTGATCGCCTGGGCGGTGCGGCGCCGGCTCCGTCGCCTCCCGGACGTTCGGCCGCCTGCCGCTTGACATAACGGTCCCGCCCCACACACCATCCAGCGGAGTGGAGGTGGGGCGGGTTGACCTTCCAGGCCCCAGGCCCGGGGCGAGGCCTCGGGCCCCTGTCAGCCCGATCCCCCCGGAGGCGGCGAGCAATGCCATCCAGGGACGACAGTTCTGCCTGTGTTGCCGTCGCTGACCTGCGCAAACTCTCGGCGGCCACGCGCCGGGTCACCGGTCTGCTGAACGCCTCCGCGATCGCGGGCAGGGCCACCCGCGAGCTCGGCACGCTGGTGGGCACCGACGTCACCGCGCTGGGTCTGCGCGAGGCACAGGACCTGGTGGTGACCCGGGCCGGATGGCACATCCGCGACGAGCGGGTGCGCAACGGCCTGGAGATCCCCATCGGCGACGGCGTCGGCGGGCGCGTGCTCTCCTCGGGACGTCCGGTGATGGTCACCGACTACCACCGCGAGACCTCGATCTCGGTGCGTCTCGTCGAGTCGATGCGCGGCGAGGGGGTCCGGGCGATGCTCGGCGTGCCGATCTGCTTTCGCGGACGGCTGATCGGCGTGCTCTACGCGGCCAACCGGTCGCCGGGGGAGATCGGCGATCGCGCCCAGACCCTGGCGATGGAGTTCGCGGGCGCGCTGGGGCCGGCGCTGGGGGCGGCGATGCACGCCCGCCGCGCCTCGCGGCTGAGCGCCCTCGAGGAGCGGCAGCGGATCTCCCGTGACCTCCACGACAACCTCAGCCCGCTGCTCTTCGGCATCGGCACCGCGGTGCGGCGCACCAGCGACGCCCTGCCCGCCGGCGGCGAGCACCTGCTCGCCGAGCTGAGGTGCATCGAGGCCCGGGTCTCGCAGGCGGCCTCCTCGCTCCGCGACATCCTCCGCGCGCTCGCCCCCGCCAACAGCGAGGAGGGGCTCCCGGCGGTGGTCCGGATGGACGTGAGCAGCTTCGCGAGCTTCACCGGGGTGGCCGCCGACCTCGCGGTCATCGGCGAGCCGTACGAGCTCAGCGGCGAGCAGGAGTCGGTGCTGGTGGCGGTGGTCCGCGAGGGCCTCCACAACGTCGGCAAGCACGCCAACGCCAGCTCGGTGGTGATCACCCTCCACTACGGTATCGACAGCGCCGACGTGCTCATCCAGGACGACGGGCGGGGGCTGCCGGAGGACTTCACCGTCATCGAGGTGCCCCGCGACGGCAGCCACTACGGGCTGGCGTCGCTGAGCCAGCGGCTCGCCCGGGTGGGCGGCGAGCTGCAGCTGGGGGCCAACGAGGACGGCGGCATGACCCTCCACGCGACCCTCCCCACCGCCACCTGCTGAGGCCCCCGCCTCTTTCCGGGCAAGCCCGAACTCACAACGGGGGATTCCCAGTCCACCGCCGTGGCCGCGATCGTTGCGCCCATGAGACGCCGTCCCGCGCTCGTGGACTCGGTGGCCGCGGACGACCTGGTTCGGCTGTCCCAGGCATCACGACGCCTCACCGGCCTGCTCGACATCACCACCCTGGCGCGGCGCGCCGCCCGCGAGTTCGGCGAGCTGGTCGGCACCGACGCCTCCGGGGTGAGCATCCGCGAGGCCCCCGACGCGGTCGTCACCCGCGGCGGCTGGGGGGTGCGCACCGAGATGATCCGCGACGGCCTCCGGGTCGCCGTCGGCCCCGACTTGGAGCGGCTGATCGAACGGCTGGTGCGCCAGGAGGGCGTGCACGGCATGCTCGGCGTGCCCATCAAGGATCGCGGCGAGGTGATCGGCGTCCTCTACGGGATGAACCGCACCCCGGGGCACGTCGGCGACCGCGCCCGCGGGCTCGCGCTCGAGTTCGCGGCTGCGCTCGGCCCGGTGCTGGGAGCGGCGATGCACACCGGCCGTGCCGCCCGGCGCAGCGCGCTCGAGGAGCGGCGGAGGATCTCCCGCGATCTCTGCGCCAGCCTCGGCCCCTGGCTGGTCGACATCAGCGAGGCCGCCCACAGGGCGAGCGAGACGGTGTCCGCCACCGACGCCGACATCCTCGCCGACCTGCGCAGCATCGAGGCCCAGGCCGCCGAGGCCGCCACCTGGCTCGAGGAGGTGCTCCGCGCCCTCGACCCGGTCGCGGAGGGGCTGCCCGCCGCGATCGGGGTCGACCTCGACGGCCTCGCCGGCCTCACCGACCTCGCCGCCGACTTCGCGGTCATCGGTGAGCCCTACGACCTGCTCGCCGAGCAGGAGATGGTGCTGCTCGCGGTGGTGCGGGTGGGGCTGCACGTCGTCGCCACCCGGGCGGAGGCGTCCTCGGTCCTGGTCACCCTCCAGTACGCGCCCCAGCGCTGCGGGGTCGAGGTCGAGGACGACGGCCCGGCCTCGCCCGACCGGCCCCGCGACCCCGCCCTGACCTCGCTGCAGGAGGCGCTGGGACGGCTCGACGGCGAGCTCGTCGTACGAGCCAGCGACGGCGGCGGGACCATCCTCAGCGGGAGCGTCCCCGTCCAGGAGATCTGAGGCGCCCGGCATGCCCGACCGCACCGCGCTGCGCACCTGCCCGCTCTGCGAGGCCACCTGCGGCCTCGAGGTGACCCTGCGCGACGGCGAGGTGCGCTCCGTCCGGGGCGACCGCGAGGACGTCTTCAGCCACGGCTACGTCTGCCCCAAGGCGGTGGGGGTGGCCGCCCTGGAGAGCGACCCCGACCGGGTGCGCACCCCACTGGTGCGCCGCGACGGTGAGCTCCGGCCGGTGGGCTGGGAGGAGGCGTTCGCCGAGGTGGAGCGGGGCCTCGGCACGGTGATCGCCGGGAACGGGCGCCAGGCCCTCGCGGTCTACGCCGGCAACCCCAACGCCCACGGCATCGCCGGCGCCTTCTACCTCCCGCACATGCTCCGCGCCGCCGGCACCCCCAACATCTACTCGGCGAGCACCCTCGACCAGATGCCCAAGCACGTCAGCAGCGGGCTGATGTTCGGCGCGCCGCTGAGCATCCCCGTCCCCGACGTCGACCGCACCCGGCACCTGCTGATCCTCGGCGCCAACCCGCTGGAGTCGAACGGCAGCCTGATGACCGCGCCGGACATGCGCGGCCGGCTGCGGCGGCTGCGCGAGCGGGGCGGCCGGCTGGTGGTGGTCGACCCCCGGCGCAGCCGCACCGCCGAGGCGGCGGACGAGCACGTCGCCATCCGGCCGGGCACCGACGCCCACCTGCTGGCGGCGATGGCGAGCACCCTCTTCGCCGAGGGGCTGGTGGCGCCGGGGCGGCTCGCCGGCCTTCTCAGCGGAATCGACGAGGTCGGGACCGCGCTGGCCCCGCTCACCCCCGAGGCGGTCGCCCCGGTGTGCCGGATCGAGGCCGCCACCATCCGCCGGCTCGCCCGCGAGCTCGCCGCCGCGCCGAGCGCGGCCGTCTACGGGCGCATCGGCACCTGCACCCAGGAGTTCGGCACCCTGGCGAGCTGGCTGGTGGACGTGCTCAACGCGCTCACCGGCAACCTCGACCGCGAGGGCGGGGCGATGTTCCCCGCCGCCGCCGCCGGGGCCCGCAACACCGTGGGCGTCGCCGGGCGCGGCCGGGGCTTCGCCACCGGGCGCTGGCGGAGCCGGGTGCGCGGCCTCCCCGAGGTGCTCGGCGAGCTGCCCTCCGCCTGCCTCGCCGAGGAGATCGACACCCCCGGCGACGGCCGGGTGCGCGCCCTGATCACCGTCGCCGGCAACCCGGTGCTCAGCCATCCCGACGCCGGCCGGCTGGAGCGGGCGCTCGCCGGCCTCGAGTTCATGGTGAGCGTCGACATCTACGTGAACGAGACCACCCGCCACGCCGACGTGGTGCTGCCCGCGCCGGGGCCGCTCTCGCGCGCCCACTACGACCTGCTGCTGCTCCAGCTGGCGGTGCGCAACGTGGCCCACTACTCGCCGCCGGTGCTGCCGCTGGAGCCGGGCACCCCCGACGAGTGGGAGGTGCTCCTCCGCCTCGGCGCCATCCTCGGCGGCCGGGGCGCGGCGGCGCCGGTGGAGGCGCTCGACGACGCCGTCGCCGCCGCGGAGGTGGAGCGGTCGGTCACCCTGCGCGGTTCGCGGGTGGAGGGGCGCGACCCCGCCGAGCTGCTCGGGATGCTGGCGCCGCGGCGCGGCCCGGAGCGGCTGCTCGACCTCCACCTGAGGGTCGGCCCCTACGGCGACGGCTTCGGCGCGACCCCCGAGGGGCTCACCTTCGAGCGGCTCCTCGCCCACCCCCACGGCCTCGACCTGGGGCCGCTCCAGCCCCGCCTGCCGGGCGTGCTGCGCACCCGCTCGGGCACCGTTGAGCTGGCCCCGGCGCCGCTGCTCGCCGACCTCGAGCGGCTGCGCGGGTCGCTGGACCGGCTGGCCGGCGGCCTGGTGCTGGTCGGCCGCCGCCACCTCCGGTCGAACAACTCGTGGATGCACAACGTCGAGGTGCTGGTGCGCGGCCCCGAGCGCTGCACCCTCCAGGTGCATCCCGACGACGCCCGCGAGCGCGGCCTCGTCGACGGCGGCCGCGCCCGGGTGGGCTCGCGGGTGGGCGGCGTCGACATCACCGTGGAGGTGACCGACGCGGTGATGCCCGGGGTGGTGAGCATCCCCCACGGCTGGGGCCACGAGGGCACCGCGATGCGGGTGGCCGCGGCCCATCCCGGGGTCAACTGCAACCTGCTCGTCGACGGGAGCATGGTCGACCCCCTCTCCGGCAACGCCGTCCTCAACGGCATGCCCGTGACCGTGGAGGCGGCTCCCGCCGCCGGCCCGTCCGACGAAGTCCCACCGCTGGGGAAAAAGGGGGTGGCGGGACGCGCGGCGGCGTACGTACCCTCGCCGCACAGAGGAGGACAGGGCAGATGAGCACCGGACCGGGAGCGGCCTTCGGCAAGCAGCCGCGCGACCACGTCTACATCACCCCGCGCAAGCGCCGCCTCTCCGAGTACGAGGCGGTCACCTGCTACACCCAGCCGGGCCCGGACGCGTTCGACATCGAGGGCTGGTTCACCCTCGGCCCCGGTCCCGAGCACCGCACCGCCTGGCGGAAGGAGTTCGACCCGCCTGGTGCATCCCCACTGGTGGGACTTCCGCGACCCGGCGCAGCAGTGGCAGCGCACCTACGTGCGGATGCAGGCGGAGCAGGAGCGGTCGATCGAGCGGGCCACCGAGGACGCCGCCAGCGCCGGCGCGTTCGCCGACGTCGACCCCGCCTGGCTGCAGGACGTGGTCGCCGGGCACTACCGGATCTGGTCCTTCTTCGAGTACGCGCTCTTCCGCGCCTTCGCGGTGGGCTCCCGCGAGGCCCTCTCCGACACCCTCGGCAACGTGCTCTGCTTCCAGGGCTTCGACCACATGCGCCACGCCCAGGCGGCGGTGCTCTACCTGATGGTGCTCGAGGAGAGCGTCGAGGGCTTCAGGGACGCCGGTGCCAAGGAGCGCTGGCTCGACGATCCGATCTACCAGCCGATGCGCGCCCTCGCCGAGCGGCTGATGCTCAGCACCGACGACTGGGCCGAGCTCGCCGTCGCCGTCAACCTGGTGGTGGCACCGATCCTCGCCGACATGAGCATGAGCCAGCTGGTGCGCCGGGGCGGCCCCCACCGGGGCGACTCGGTCACCCCCTTCATCGTCAGCACCACCGAGCGCGACCGCCGCCGCAACCTCGCCTACACCGAGGAGCTGGTGCGGATGGTCACCGCCGAGGCGGTCGAGGGTCACGCCGCCAACCGCGACACCATCGTGGAGTGGATCGACGCCTGGACCCCGCCGGTGCTCGAGGCCACCCGCGCGCTGCGCCCCGTCTTCGACCGGGCGCGGATCGACGTGGTCACCTTCGACGACGCCCTCACCGGGGTGCTGCGGGGCCAGCGCGAGCTGGTGGAGGCGCTCGGCCTGTCGCCGGCGAACGTCGGGTGAGCACGATGATCTCGGGGCCGCGCCGCAGGGTCGCCCTCGGCCTGATGAAGAGCGAGGAGGCCGACGCCACCATCGAGGTGGTGGAGACCAGGTATCCCGACGCCCAGGTGCACGACTTCGGCACCTACTGGAAGATCGAGGGCGAGGGCGAGCTGCGCATCGAGATGGACGACGTGGCCGAGGCCCTGGGCAGGCCCCTGCAGCTGAGCCAGTGGCTGGTGACCATGGCCACCTTCGTGGGCCGCGCCCACGCCGGCGGCGACTACTTCCTGGTGACCTCGGAGATGAGCTACCTCGAGGGGGACGAGGCGGAGGCGCCCGGCCCGACCGCCGGCTGATCGTCCACCCGTGGCCGAGACCACCGAGATCCACCAGGTCCAGCTCACCCCCGACGGGCGCAGCTTCGAGGTCAACCCCGGCGAGACCGTGCTCGCCGCCGCCCTCCGCCAGGGGGTGCGGCTGAAGTACGGCTGCCTCCACGGCAACTGCTCGAGCTGCAAGTACCTGCTGCTCGACGGCGAGGTCGACTTCGGCATCGCCTCGCCCTACTCGCTGCCCCCCGGCGAGCGCGAGGACGGCTGGGCGCTGCTCTGCTGCGCCACCCCGCTCTGCGACCTGGAGATCCAGAGCTCGACGGCGAACGACCCCCGGATGCTTCCCGACCTGGTGCCCGAGGAGCGCTGCGCCCAGGTGGCCGGGGTCGAGCACCTCGGCGGCGACCTCTGGAGGCTGCGCCTCGAGCTCGACCGCCCGCTCCACTTCTACGCCGGGCAGTACGTGCAGCTGGGCGTCCCCGGCAGCCAGGACGACTGGCGCGCCTACTCGATCAGCAGCCCCCCGTCGCTCCAGCCCACCACCGAGTTCGTCGCCAAGCGCATCCAGGGAGGGCGGTTCAGCGGCCAGATCGACCGCCTCGAGCGGGGCAGCCCGATCCGGGTGCGCGGACCCTACGGCATCGGCTACCTCCGCGAGGGCACCGACCCGGTGCTGCTGGTGGCGGGGGGCTCGGGGATCGCCCCCATCCTCTCCATGCTCGAGCAGGCCGCCGAGCGCGACGATCCCCGCGAGTTCCGCTTCTACTTCGGCGCCCGCATCCCCGAGGAGGTGGTGCTCGCCGGCGAGGTCGCGGCGATCGGCCGGCGGCTGCGCTCGTTCACCCACCTCCCCGTCGTCGAGATGCCCGGGGACGGCTGGGCGGGCGAGGTGGGCAGGGTCACCAACGCGATCCAGCGCCACCTCCACGACGCCAGCCCCTACGACGTCTACCTCTGCGGCAATCCGCCGATGTGCGACAGCACCTCGCTGCTGCTCGAGGCCAAGGGCGTGCGCGACGGGCGCATCTTCTTCGACCGCTTCTACGCGGCGGTCTGACCGCCCGGAAGAACCGGAATTCGCCGGACGGGGCGAAGCACGATAGCGTCACCGCACCCCCCGCCGCCTCCCCCTTTCTCGACCGCGGCTCGGTCTTTGGTGGTCATCGTCAACGCGGTCGAGCGCGGCTTGCGGGTGTATCAACTCGCGAAGAGCCTGTCTCAGAATTCCCTCCAGTTGCCGGATCGGGAGTCGGTGGGGGCGGGTTGGAACTCCAACCCCGCCCCAGGGGACGCCTGGCGCCACGGAGGGCACGTGTTTATCGCGCGGAGATTCACCCGAACAGGGTCCATGCCAGGGCCCCACAGATCGCTTGGACCCTGACTGCACGAGGCTGGGTGCAGCAATAGTCGTATGGATGAAGGAGGCGGAATACGCTGATGAGGAACATACTGAAGTCGAGGCAGGCGCGCTTCTGGGTCGCCTCGGCCGGCGTCGTCGTCGCGGTTGCGGCGTGCGGCGGCGGAGGCTCCAGCACCGCCCGCACCGACGGCTCGGTGCAGGGCGGCTCCAGCCAGTCCCAGGCTCAGGCCCCGGGCACCGGCGCCCAGAACCCGAGTGCCCCGAACCCGGCGCCGGCCGCGCCCGGCGCCGCCAATCCCGCGCCCGGCGCCGCCAACCCGGCCGCTCCGGCGCCCGGAGCCAACAAGAACCTGCCGCCCGCCCCGGTGGTGCCCAAGCCGGCGGTGCCGAATCCCGCCGCGCCCGCTCCCGGCGCGAACTTCGCCTCCGACGTGGGCGTGACCGCGACGTCGATCAACATCGGCCTCATCAACATCGCATCGGCGAACCGCAGCCTCGGTCCCCCCATCGCCCTGGCCAGCCAGCGCATGACCGACGCCGTGGTCCGCTACATCAACGACACCGGTGGTGTCGCGGGCCGCAAGGTCAACCTGCTGACCTGCGACGACGGCGGCGACGTGACCCGCGCCCGCGCCTGCTACGAGAAGCTGAAGGGCCAGGTCTTCGCGTTCGTGCCGTCCGAGACCTTCGTCACCGACGTCATCCACGACACCCTCGCCAAGGACAAGGTGCCGTGGATGAGCTGGGGCTGGTTCAAGAGCGAGTACACCGACCCGTACATGTTCCCCTGCCATGCGAACGGCATGCGCGAGGCCAGCAACGTGGCCAAGTGGATCTCGAACAACACCCGTCCCGCCACCGTCGGCATCCTCTACCTGAACGTCTCCGAGGACATCGCGGCGGCCGACGTGGCCGCGTCCGTCTTCCAGCAGCACGGCATCAAGGTGGTGCAGCGGATCGGACAGGAGTGGGACTCCCCCGACAAGTCGCAGCACGTGCTGGCGATGCGCGTCGCCAACCCCGACGCCATCGTCTCGTTCTCGTGGCCGGCTCCCGTGGCCAAGTTCTTCCACGACGCGCAGGGCCAGAACTGGTACCCCAGCAAGGGCTTCTTCGCGAACCACCTCACCGGCGACCCGGGCTACGGCCCCATCTTCGGTGACTACACCAAGAACCACGTCACCACGATCACCTCGTGGGTCGTGCCCGGCGCGCAGGGCAACTCGGCCGCCGACGAGGCCCTTCCGGGCCTGCAGTTCTGGCGGATGCTCACCAACAAGTACACCGGCTTCGACATCGTCGGCTTCCACCTGAAGTACGTGATGGGCCATCACATCACCCAGTCCACGATCGTCTGCACCAAGATCTTCGGCGACGTGGCCCGCACCCTCGGACCCAACCTCACCCGCGCCCGCTTCATGCAGGCGCTGGAGACGCAGTCCTTCGACAGCGGGATGGGCGTGACCCTGCGGTGGCCGCACGGAGACCATGGCCAGGAGCCCTACTCCTTCAACCGGGAGTACCTCTACCAGTGGACCACCGGTGATGCCGACCAGGGCTACGGCCTGAAGCGCATCCTGCCGGATCCCGTCAACACCTAGACAGCTCGCCGGCCGCGCCGGCCGACTGACGACACGAGCCCGGGGGGCCTCCACCTCCACTCAAGGGTCCCCCGGGCTCACCCCCTCCGATCCACGACGGCTTCGGCCTGTCGACCAACAAGGAGAAACACACGGTGGCGCTCTTCGTCTCCGCGCTGATCATCGGCGTGTTCCTGGGGACGATCTACGGACTGATGGCCTTCGGCATGGTCGCCTCCTACCGCATCAGCCGCGTCGTCAACCTGGGACAGGCGGGAGTCGCCGCCCTGGGAGCGACCGTCTTCTACTGGATGACCGCCCAGTGGGGGGCTCCGGTGATCGTCTCGCTCATCGCCGCGGTGGTGGTGGGGGCGCTGTGCGGCGGCTTCATGGGCTGGTGCAACCTGCTCATGAAGGACTGGCCGAAGGGCTTCGTCATGATCTTCACGCTCTGCGTCACCCTGCTGCTCTTCGCGCTGGTCGACCGCATCCTGCCCCCGACCACGATCGCCCCGGTCTCGCCCTTCGGCACCGGCGGCTTCAACTTCGCGCTCACCTTCGTCGCGGCGCACCAGATCGGCACCTTCGCGGTGACCCTGCTGGTGGTGCTCGCGGCCACGGCGCTGATCCGCTACACCCGATTCGGTCTCTTCGTCCGGGCCATCTACGACGACCCGGCGGGTGCGGCCACCCTGGGCATCCCGCTCGGCATCTACGTGATCGGGGTGTGGGCGATGGCCGGCGGCATGGCCGGCCTGGCCGGAATCCTGATCAGCAACCGCACCCTGCTCGACACCACCCTGCTGCTGTTCGTCTCGGTGTACGCCCTGGCGGGCTCGATCCTCGGCGGGCTGGAGTCCTTCGCCCTGGCCTTCGGCGGCGGGGTCCTCATCGGCACCGCGGAGGGCATCCTCGGCGGCGGTGTCCTGGGCATCATGCCCCCGGGGACCGAGCAGCTGGGCACAGTGGTGATCATGGCCATCGCGGTGTTCTACGCGGGCACCAAGCGGCGCCACCTGGCGCACCTGCAGACCTGAGGTAGGGGAGATGAACGCACCAGTGACGGGCGCCGTGGCACCTGGCGGAGCGGTCTCCCGCCTCGCCTCCCTGCGCCTCCCCAAGCCGAGGCTCTCGCCGCTCACGGTGGTGCTCGCGCTCACCGTGGCGGGGTTCTTCCTGCTCCCCAACGACCTGCTCTACGCGGGCTCGTCGTCGGTGGTGGCCGGCCTCATCGGCCTCGGGCTCTTCCTGCCCATCGCCGCGCTGCGCGAGCTGCCCCTCAACGGTGCCGGCATGGCCGGCCTGGCCGCCTACCTCTTCGCCTACAACGGCGCCCAGGGCGGGATCGGCCACCACCTCCTGGGTCTGGCGATCGCGATCGTCTGTGTGATGGGTCTCTCGCTGCTCGGCGGGCTCGCCTCGCTGGCGGTGACCGGCCTCTACTTCGTGGTCGCCTCGCTGGTGATCCAGGTGGGCATCGAGAAGGTCATCTTCTCCATCCCGGTGCTCACCGGCGGCGCCGCCGGCCGCAGCGTCTACCAGCCCGATCTCAGCGGCTGGTTCGACACCCAGCGGTGCATCTACCTGGTGGCCGCGGTGGTGGTGTTCGCCAGCATGTACGCGGTGCACCGGCTGCTCCGATCGCGGATGGGGTTCCAGGCGGTGCTGGTCGGGCACGTGCCCGAGGGCGCCTCGGCGACCGGGCTGCGCAACTGGTCGATCAAGCTGCTCGTCTTCGGCGTCTCCGGCCTGCTGATCGCCATCGCCGGCTGCCTCTCCGCCTTCGTCAACGGCACCCCGCCGACGCCGTTCAGCTTCGGGATCATCTACTCGGTCATCTTCATGGCGATCCCGATCGCCAGCGGGATGCGCGATCTCTCCTCGATCCTGCTGGTGGCGGTGGCGTTCGTCGGCATCCCCATCACCCTCGAGCACTTCGGCTACAGCCCCCCGCCGAACCTTCTCTCCGGGGTGATCCTGCTCACCGCGCTGCTGCTCGGCCGCCACCGTGACCGGCTCGGCGTGGCGCTGCGGTCGCTCGCGGGCCGGCTGCGCGGCAGGAAGCCCGCCGAGGCGGGCGGCTCCGAGATGGAGCTCACCGGGGTGGCGGTCAACGGCGCCAACGGGGCCGGCACCACCTCGGTCCGGCTCAGCGACCTGACCACGATCGCCCCGCCGGTGGTGGCCCCGTCCTCGCACATCTCCGGTGCCGCGGCGCTCGAGGGGCGCCAGATCACCGTCCGCTTCGGCGGCGTCACCGCCGTCGACAGCGTCAGCGTGCGGGTCGGCCCCGCCGAGCGGGTGGGCATCGTCGGCGCCAACGGCGCCGGCAAGACCACCCTGTTCAACGCCCTCACCGGCTTCGTGCCGTGCGAGGGCTCGGTGCTCCTCGGCGGCGAGGACATCAGCGGACGGCCGCCGTTCGCACGGGCGCGCCTGGGGGTGCGCCGGACCTTCCAGCAGCCCCGTCTCGCCGACATCCTGACCGTCGGACAGAACGTGGTGTGCGGCTTCGGCGGCGGTTCGGTCGAGCGCACCGAGCGGATCGACTGGCTGCTCGACCACTTCGGGCTCGCCGCCATGCGCGACGTGCCGGTGATCGCGCTCCCCTTCGGCGTGCGCCGCGAGGTGGAGCTGATCCGCGCCCTCTCGGTGCGGCCCCAGGTCCTGATGCTCGACGAGCCGGTGAGCGGCCTCGAGGACGAGGAGGCCGAGCGGCTGGTGGAGGTGCTCATCGGGCTGCAGGCGAAGGAGGGCTGGGGGCTGCTCGCGATCGAGCACGACCTCAAGTTCATCACCTCGATCGCGCAGCACCTGATGGTCATGGAGGACGGACACCTGCTGGTGCAGGGGCCGCTCGAGAGCGTGATGAAAGAGGAGCAGGTACGGCGTGTCTATCTGGGTGAGATGGTGACCGCGTGATGTCTGAGAACAACTCCATCGAGACCGACCCGGGCTTCTCGCTGCGCACCCCCCAGGGGCAGCAGCCGGCCCAGCCGGCACCGGAGGCGGCGCCGCCGGTGCCCGCGGTGCAGCGCCGCCAGTACGCGGCGCCGCAGGTGCCCGACGGGCACCTGGAGTGGGCCCGGCCCCAGCCCCAGGCGGCGGCACCGGCACCGGCAGCACCGGTCGCGCAGCCCCAGGCCGAGCCGGTGGTGCGGGCCACCGCGGCGCCGCCCCCGGCCCAGCCGCCGCGGGCGGCGATCGAGGGCACCGGCCTGAGGGTCCGTGACCTCAAGGTCTTCTACGGCCCGGTGCCGGCGGTGCGGGGCGTCAGCCTCGACTGCCCCCCGGGCCAGGTGGTCGGCGTCATCGGCGCCAACGGGGCGGGCAAGACCAGCCTGCTCTCCGGCATCGCCGGCCTGGTCAAGACCCAGGGCGGCAGCGTCGATCTCGACGGCCGCGACATCACCGGCTGGCCCGCCCACCGGCGCGGCCAGGCGGGCATCGTGTACGTCGCCGAGCGCCGGCGCGTCTTCCCCTCGCTGTCGGTGCGGGAGAACCTCACCGTCGGCGGCTGGGGGCTCGACAAGGGCGAGGTCAACGACCGCGTCGAGAAGATCTTCACCATGTTCCCCCGCCTCAAGGAGCGCGAGAAGGTCCCGTCCTTCCGGCTCTCGGGCGGCGAGCAGCGGATGGTGTCGATCGGGCGCGCGCTGGTCACCGGCGCGCGGGTGATCCTGTTCGACGAGCTGTCGCTGGGCCTGGCCCCGCGGATCGTCGCCGACCTGATCGGCACCGTCCGCTCGATCGCCGACGAGGGCCGGATCATCGTGCTCGTCGAGCAGTACATCGGGGTCCTGCTCAAGACCGCGGACACGATCCACGTGCTCGAGCGCGGCCGGGTCAAGTTCCACGGCCCCTCGCAGCAGGCGGCGAACTGGCTGGAGGAGAACGGGTACATGGCCCACGCCAACACGGCGGGGCAGCGGGCAGCAGGGGCGAAGTTCCCCGCGGCAGTGGCAACGGGCGAGGGACGGTGATGAAGCTAGGAGGGGATTCCATGGGCAGGCGGAGGAGCCGGGGGCGCATCGCCCGGACGGCACTGGTGCTGACGGTGGCCGGCAGCATGCTGGCGACCGCAGGCGCGCGCTCTGCGCGCGCATCGGAGGCGATCGACGCGGGACCGGTGAGCGACGGGCCGCAGTGCCTCACCGACTACTACGCGGACGGCAACGCGCTGGTGATCGCCGGGATCCTGGAGATCCCGTACCAGAACCTCGCCGGCGGCCCCTTCACCTCGACGGTTCTGACCGCCCAGCCGGACTCTGCGTGCGCTGGCGACGGAGTACTACGAGGGCTACGCCGGCGAGGTGGTGCTCGGCACCTCGGGCTTCTATCCGGCGAACCCGACCGGGGCGAACGCCTACTGGCCGCCGCCCGTCAACGGCCGCACCGCCGACCAGCACGACGACGGCCCGTTCGCGCACACCACCGCGTACGCGGAGCCGCGCAAGGCGGTCGCCGACGCCCGCGCCATGGTGCTCGGCACCCCCGAGGGCGCCAACGCCAACGGCGGCCAGAGCCTGGCCCACTCCGACGTCACCTACGACACCAAGACCGTCGGCGGCAGCCAGCTGGCCACCGGGTACGACATCAACATCGGTGCGCTGCACATCGACTTCCTCCGCTCCGAGATCAAGTGGAGCACCGACGGCACCCCGGGCGGTGCGGTGGGCACCTGGAAGCTCGACTTCCACGGCGTGCGCAACGCCAACGCCTCCGTCTACAGCTTCAGCGGCGACGGCTTCAGCCTCCAGGGCGGCACCGCCAGCCCCGGCGAGGCCCAGCGCAAGGCGTTCAACGACCAGCAGCAGAAGTTCTCCCAGGCGCTGGAGGCCGCGGGCATCGGCCAGGCCGACTTCCAGCTCCAGCCCGGCACCGCCGTGGTGAGCGGCGACCACATGGACATCAAGGGCGCGGGGATCCAGGCCCGCCTGGCTCCCAAGGCCACCCGGGGCAAGACCACCTCGGCGGGCGCCATCGAGCTCGGCCGCGTCGAGCAGCACGTCCGCGCCGGCCTCGGCCCCTGCGACCTGGTCAGCCAGCCGGTGCCCTTCACCCAGTCGGCGCCTCCGCCCGGCCCCAACCCGCCGACCTTCCCGCCGGACCACTGCACCCAGAACGGCTGCAGCAAGCAGCCCTTCCCGCCGACCCTCCCGGGCCTCCCGGGAGCGCCCGGCGGCAAGGCACCGGTGCCGACCTCCTCGCTGGGGGTGAGCACCGCGCCGGCGCCGGCGAGCCCGGTGGAGCGGACCCTGACCGACGTCCTCCGGATGCTGCCGGCGGCGCCGCCGGCACCACCTCTCTGAGGTGAGCTGAGAGCTCACCGAACGGTCGGAGCGCGGATGCGCAACGCCCGGCTGGGCCGTGGCCTGGCCGCCACCGTGGTGGCGGCCGGGCTGCTGCTCGCGCTCCCCCTCCACGCCCAGGCCCACGCCCGGATCCTGGCGGTGCTCCCCGCGCCCTCGTCGACGGTGACCGGGCCGCAGTCCCAGGTGCTGCTCCGGTACAACGAGCCGGTCGACCGGTCGCTCTTCCGGCTGACCGTCGAGGGCGACCAGGGCTCGGTGCTCGGCGGCCCTCCCGCCTTCCAGGACGACGAGACCATCGTCGCCCGGCTGAAGCCCACCGCCGCCGGCGTGCTCCTGGTCACCTGGGTGGCGGTCGGCCTCGACGCCCACCCGGTGGTCGGCCAGTACTACTTCGCGGTGCGCACCCCGCAGACCGCCGCGGCGCTGCAGTACGACATCAGCCAGGCGGCGCGACGGGTGGGCAGCTTCGAGAGCGGCGGGGGCGCCGCCGGGCTCACCGCCCTCATCGAGGCGGCCCGGTCGGTGGAGATCGTCCTCCTCTACGCGGTCCTCGGCATCGTCCTCCTCGGCGCGCTGCTCTGGCGCAGCCGTCCGGCGCTCGCCACCGCGGGCGGTCCGTCACTGCCCACCGGCCGGGCATTGCGGGCGCTGCTGGTCGCCGGCGCGGTCTCCGCGGTGCTGATGCCGGTGCTGCTCTGGCTCAACGCCGAGCGGCTCAGCGAGCTGCTCATCGGCGTGGGCACCTCGCGGATCGTCGCCTCGTCGATCGGCGCCCTCTGGGGGCTCAAGGCGCTGCTCTGGCTCGGCCTCGTCGGCGTGGTGGTGCTGATCGTCCACCGCACCCGCGACGGCCGCGCCCTCGACCGGCTGCCGCTGGTGCTCGCCGTCCTCGCCCTGGCGCTGGCGGGCGCGTTCGTCGCCGGCACCCACGTCGGCACCGGCAGCGCCAGCCCGGAGTGGCTCTACATCCCGATGATGATGAGCCACATCCTGCTCACCGCCTTCTGGGCGGGAGGACTGCTGGCGCTGCTGGTGGTGGTGTTCCCCGGCGGCGACGCGGCCCAGATCTGGACGGCGGTGAGCCGGTTCTCGCGGGTCATGACCGTGACCGCGGGCATCCTCGTCGCCACCGGGCTGGTCATCCTGGTGCGGCTGCTCTCCAACCTCAACGCGCTGTGGTGCACCAGCTACGGCGTGGTGGCGGGCTTCAAGGTGACCGGGGTCGCCCTCGCCCTGATCTTCGGGCTGGTGAACAACCGCATGGTCGCCGCCCACCGCCGCGAGGAGGAGCTGCCGGAGATGGCGCGGCGGGGACGGCGCGCCGGGCCGACGGTGCTGTCGCTGCGCCGCGTGGTGATCGCCGAGGCGGTGCTGCTGCTCGGTGTGCTGGTGCTCGCCGCGGTTCTCGGCGAGACCCAGCTGCCTCCCCTGTTCAACGGCCGCGCCCTCCCCGGAGATGTGCAGAATGTGGTGGAGCCCGGGCTGTTCGGCTCCGGGTGCCAGTAGGGGAAGGGAGAAGGTGCCGAGACGACGCAGCTCGTGGAGTGTCAAGGGCTCCAGGACGGAGCGCGCCCTCCCCGTGACGGGGTCGACGAACGGACACCGGCCGATGACCACCGGCGCCCCCCGCACCGCCGTGGCGGCGCCGCCGCGGTCGCGGCGGGCACTCGGGATCGCGCTGATCGTGGGCGCCACCCTGCTCGTGCTGGTGGCCTCGCTGGGCCTCCTCGCCCTCCACGGCCGGGGTGGCGCCGGCGCCGTCGAGGTGCCGCCCCCGCCCGCGGTGCAGCCGGCGCAGTCGTTCACGGTCAGCTACCACGTCGAGGACAGCGCCGGCCCGGACCTCAAGGTCGAGACCGACTACCTGGCGGTGAAGCGCCCCTTCGACGTCCGCCTCGAGCACCGTGACGGGCCGCCGCCCGGGGGCGCGGTGCTCTCCGGCAGCATCGTCACCCGCACCAACACGGTGACCCTGGGGGGCAGCGCCGACGGCTTCACCACCCCGCACGCGCCCGCGATGCTCGCCGGGCTGATCTCGCGGCCGGCGCTCGACGCCGCCGTCGGCGGCGGCAGGGCGAGCCGGAAGGGCGAGTCGACGGTGCTCGGCGAGCGCTGCACCCACTACGTCTACGACCAGTTCGGCAGCGAGCCGATCGGCTCCGCCGACAACCAGGCCAAAGTCGACTCCTGCGTCACCGCCGACGACATCATGCTCCGCGAGGTGATCGTCTTCGCCGGCAAGACGGTGCGCACCGCCGAGGCGGTGACGGTGGACCGGTCGCCGAGCTTCGGCCCCGACGCCTTCCGGCCGGCGAAGGTGGTGCTCCCCGACTCCGCCGAGCAGATCCCCGACGAGATCATCGACGGGCCGCCGCGGGGCGCGGCGAAGGCGCTGCTGGTCCAGACCCCGGGCGGGTTCCACCTCGACCTCGCCGCCAACGTCGGTCACCAGCTCGGGCCGGACTCGCCGCCGGTGCTGTACTACGTCCAGAACTTCGTGGGCAACGGCGAGCAGATCGTGGTCGAGCAGCCGCTCGACGCCAGCCTGGGCTCGCCGTGGACGGGCCGGGGCGGCTTCAAGATCGACATCGGCAACGGCCAGCCGTCGGAGATCCTCTACCGCGCCGGCTACGTCGAGATCGAGACCAGGGTCGGCGGTCTGCCGGTGCGGGTGATGGCGCTGCGCCCCGATCTCGCCATCTACGTCGCCCGCCAGCTGCGGCTGCCGGCCTGAGGGGAGGGGGAGGGGAGATGGTCCGGGCTCTGTCACGCCGGATCGCCGGGCTGCCGGCACGGCGCCGCAACGCCCTCGGCGTGGTGGCGCTGGTCGCCGCCGGGGCCGGACTCTCCGCGGCGACACCGCACCGCGCCCTCCCCACCGCGGTCGCGCCGCACTCCCTGAGCCTGCTCCGGCCCGCCGCCCCCGGCGCCCCGGCGGACCTCCCCGGCACCGCGCCGCCGCCGCCGGTGGGGCAGGCGGTGGCGCTCCCCGCCAGCGGCTACGCCGAGCACGCGCTGCACCCCCACGAGATCTTCGGCTTCGCCCCGTACTGGAACCTGGGGGCCGCGGGCGGCTACCCGCTGCGCGCGCTCACCACCGTCGCCTACTTCGGCGTCGACGTCAACGGCGACGGCTCGCTGCTCCGCAGCGGCGACGGCTGGGACGGCTATCAGAGCGCCGCGCTCACCGGGCTGGTCGACCGCGCCCACGGCGCCGGCGCCGGGGTGGTGCTCACCGCCAAGCAGTTCGACGCCGCCACCCTGCACAGCCTGGTCAACGACCCCGGCGCCCCGGCACGGCTGGGCCACGAGCTCGTCGACGCGGTCACCGCCCGGCGGATGGACGGGGTGAACCTCGACCTCGAGGGCATCGGCAACCAGGACCGCGGCGCCTTCGCCGGCTTCACCGTGGCGGTGGCGAACGCGCTCCACGCCGCCAACCCGCGCTGGCAGGTGACCGTCGACACCTACGCCAACTCGGCGAGCGACACAACCGGGTACTTCGACGTCGCCCGCATCGCCCCGGCCGTCGACGCCTTCTTCGTCATGGCCTACAACATGCAGGGCGACAACCCCTCGGCGGTCGCCCCGCTCCGCGGCGCCCCCAGCAACGACGCCGCCGCGGTGGCGGCGTACTCGGCCACCGCGGGGCCGGGGAAGGTGATCCTCGGCATGCCCTTCTACGGGGTCGACTGGCCGACCGCGAGCGGCGACCACGCCGCCCCGGCGTCCGGTCCCTCGAAGCCGGTGACCTACGCGGAGCTCACCGCCGCCGGCCACCCCCGCTACTGGGACCCGGTCACCGCGGCGCCGTGGACCTCCTGGCAGGAGGCCTCGGGCCAGTGGCACCTCGCGTACTACGAGGACCCGCAGTCGATCGCGATGAAGGCCGAGCTCGCCGACGCCGCCCACCTCCGCGGGGTCGGCATCTGGGCGCTGGGGATGGACGGCAACGACCCCGCGATGGCCCGCGCCATGCTCGGCCACGCCACGCCGGTCAAGCTCGCCCTCGGCCCGGCGACGACCCCGGCCGCCACCGCGCCGCCGCCGGTGGTGGCCGCCGCCCCGCCGCAGCGGCGCGCTCCCGCGGCCCCCACGGCCCCGCCGCGGCCGGCGCCGCCGCCGCCCGCGCCGGTGCCCGCTCCGGCGCCACCGCCGCTGGTGCCGCTGCCCTCGCCCGGCCCCATGCCCCACGAGGTACGCCTGTCATGACCGCCGAGGAGAGGACCGACGTCTTCGTCGTCGACGACCATGCGGTCGTCCGGGTGGGGGTGCGCAGCTTCCTCGAGGGCACCGGCCGGTACCGGGTGGTCGCGGAGGCGAGCAGCCTCACCGAGGCGCGGATGCGCATGAGCACGCTGCCCGAGACCACCACCCTGCTGATCGCCGACATGCAGCTGAAGGGCGGGTCGGGGATCGACATCATCCGCGAGGCCCGGCTGCGCGAGCCGCCGCTGGAGGTGATCGTGCTCACCTCCTTCCCGAGCGCGCGCATCCTCCGCCGCGCGCTCGCCATCGGGGCCCGCGGGTTCGTCCTCAAGGAGGCCGGCGGCGGCGCCCTGCTCGAGGCCCTGGAGTGGGCCAAGCAGGGCCACATCTACCTCGATCCGCGCCTCGGCGAGGCGATCGTCGACGCCCTGGTCTTCCCCGACAACGTCGACCGCCAGGCCTCCGAGGAGCGCCTGCTCACCCTGCTCGCCGACGGCCTCACCGACCGCGACATCGCGCGCATCCTCAGCAAGCCGCAGGCCACGGTGAGCCGCGACATCTCCCTGCTGCTGAAGAGAATGGGCGTGACCAGCCGCGCCGCCGCGGTGAGCGCGGCGCTGCGCCGGGGCCTGCTCGTCTGAGCCGTGGAGACCGGAGCGGTCCGGACCC
The DNA here is from genome assembly GCA_963846365.1 of uncultured Chloroflexia bacterium. Classification (GTDB taxonomy): domain Bacteria; phylum Chloroflexota; class Dormibacteria; order Aeolococcales; family Aeolococcaceae; genus CF-96. Next base: position 93,158 of record CAWJVN010000005.1, on the reverse strand, counting down.
GGCGCGTCACCCGGTCCGGACCGTCCGTGTCAGTCTCTGCTAGACGGCGCCGACCGGGATCTTCTCGCAGAGCTCGGTGTAGCGCGGGAAGACGCGCTTGGCCAGCGGGACCATCTTGAGGATCTTGGGGATCGGTCCCTTGGCGCGCATGTCGCCCTTGGCGAGCGCCGCGGCGATGTTCACCTTGCCCAGCCAGAACTTGTGCGCGATGTCGGCCTTCATGAACATCTCGACGTTCGGCGCCGGCGCCGAGTTGTCGTCGAAGTACACCTTCGAGTTGGCGAAGTCCGCGGTCATGGTGCAGGCGGGCTCGGTGTAGTGGAGCTTGAGCACGACGCCGGACTCGGCGAACTTCGGCCCCAGCTCGGGGTCGGCGGTCGCCTCGCGGAAGATCTGCCCGATGTGGGCGTCGACGTCGGCTGCGTCCTTGAAAACCGCCATGTGTCTCCTCCTGGCTCCTGCTGTCAGTCGAGCCCGACCCAGACCGTCTTGGTCTGGGTGTAGGCGTTCAGCCCCTCCTCGCCCAGGTCGCGGCCGAAGCCGGACTGCTTGTAGCCGCCGAAGGGGGCTGCTGGGTCGAGCATGTTGTAGGCATTGATCCACACCAGCCCGGCCTGGAGCCGGTGGGCGATGGTGTGGGCCTTGGAGATGTCCCGGGTCCAGATGCCCGCGGCCAGCCCGTAGCTGGTGTCGTTGGCGCGGCGCACCACCTCGTCGATGTCGTCGAAGGACATCACCGAGAGCACCGGTCCGAAGATCTCCTCGCGGGCCACGGTCATGTCGTCGCTCACGTTGGTGAGCAGGGTGGGCTGGTAGAAGAAGCCGTCGCCGAGGTCGCCGCCGGGCACGGCGCCGCCGGTGCGGCAGGTGGCGCCCGCCTTCACGCCCTCCTCGACGTAGCCGGCGACGCGCCGCTGCTGCACCTGGGACACCAGCGGTCCCATCGTCGTGTCGGCGTCGAGCCCGTGCCCGAGCACGACCTCCTCGGCCTCGGCGGCGAGCCGCTCGACGACCTCGTCGTGGACGCTGCGCTCCACGTAGAGCCGCGACCCGGCGCAGCAGACCTGGCCCTGGTTCACGAAGATCGCGGTGAACGCGCCCTGCACGGCGTCGTCGAGGTTGGCGTCGGCGAGCACGATGTTCGGGCTCTTGCCGCCGAGCTCGAGGTGCACGGGGTGGAGGGTGCTCACCGAGGCCTGGAGGATGCGGCGGCCGGTGGCGGTGCTGCCGGTGAAGCTCACCGTGTCGATGCCCGGGTGCTCGGCCACCGCCTGCCCCGCCTCGTGACCGAGGCCGGTGACGATGTTCAGCACACCGTCGGGGAAGCCCGCCTCCGCGAACAGCTCGCCGAGGCGCAGCGAGCTGAGCGAGGTGTTCTCGGCGGGCTTCAGCACGATGGTGTTGCCCGCCGCCAGCGCCGGTCCCAGCTTCCACGCGGTCAGCAGGAAGGGGAAGTTCCAGGGGACGATGCAGCCGACCACGCCGTACGGCTCGCGGCGCGTGTAGGCGAAGGCGGAGCCCACCACCGGCGAGACCGGCAGGGTCTGGCCGGTGATCTTCGTCGCCCACCCGCCGTAGTAGCGGTAGACCTCGCTGGTCACCGCCATGTCGATGTACTGCGACTCGGTGAGCGGCTTGCCCACGTCGAGGGTCTCGATGGTGGCCAGCTCCTCGGCGTTCTCGTCGATGAGGTCGGCGAGGCGGAGCAGGCAGCGGCCGCGGGCGGCGGGGGAGAGGTCGCGCCAGCTGTCCTCGAACGCCGCGCGGGCGGCGCGGACGGCGCGGTCGACGTCGGCGGCGGTGCCGGCGGGAAGGGCGGCGAGCACCTCGCCGGTGGCGGGGTCGACGGTGTCGAAGGTGGCGTCGGTCCGGGCGTCGACCCAGGCGCCGCCGATCAGCAGCCTGCGCGGCAGCCGATCGACGAGCGCGACCTCGGGTCGGCGTGGCCGGGTGTCGATCGCCATTGCTGCCTCCTCACGGCCCGGACTGCTGTCGATGCACCCGGTACGGTATGGCGCGGCGGGGGCCGGAGCCATCCCCACTCTCCGACCCGATTGTGTGAACGGGGGAGATCGTCACCGCGGCGCGCCCGCGGCTCCCCCCTTTCCCGCAACCGAACGCCGAGTCGCGGGACGTGGATTCATGATTCCGGCATGCATGCTGATGCCGCAGCAAACGTGGTCGACGGAGTCGCGCGACGTCCCCGCGCGGCCGCGATGAGCGGGGGCGCCGGGCGCCCCCGCTGCCCTCCCCTCGAGTGCCGGTGCACCGGCCCGGTCAGGCGGCGGGGCCGGCGGCGTCCTCGCGCAGCCGCAGTGCCCAGAGCACCAGCGGCACCTGCAGCGGCAGCCGCAGCCACGCCACCATCGCACCGCCGAGGCCCAGTGGGAACGGGCCTCCTCCGAGGCCGCCGTCGACGGCCATCTGCACGTTGGCGGGGAACACCGCCACCAGCAGCGCGACGGTCGCGTACGCTCCCAGCCGCCGGGTCGCCGGCACCAGCAACAGCGCGGCGCAGGCGAGCTCGCAGACCCCGCTGACCGCCACCACCGCGCCGGCGTGGCCGAGCACCCGCGGCACGATCCGCCGGTAGAGGCCGGGGGCGACGAGGTGCAGGGTGCCCGACCCCGCCATCAGTCCCGCCAGGCCGAGCAGGGTCGGGCGGTGGCGGGTGCGGAGCACCGGGCGAGTGTAGTGCCGGTGGCCGCTCCGGTGAGGACGCCGCCGGGTCAGGACCCGGGTGCGGCGTAGAGGTCGCAGCGGGTCGGCACCGCGCTGATGATCACCGGCTCCTGGACCGGCCTCGGCAGCGCGGTGACGGTCTCGACCGAGGTGTCGCCGCCGGTGATGGCGTCTCCCTCGTAGCAGACCGCGGTGAGGGTGATGTTCGACAGCGTCACCCCGGGCGCGGCGGTGAGCGTCCCCGCCGCGGTGCCGTAGCCGGGGCCGGGCCGGCAGGTGCCGCAGGTGTAGGTGGTGCCGGTCACGGTCAGCGGGGCGACCGCGGCGGCGGCGGTCCACTGGGCGCCGAGCACGGTGGCGGTGGCGTGCAGCCCGCTCCCCGACTGCTCGACCCGCGCCGCGATCGCCATCGTCTGGTTGGGGGCGATGAAGGGGATGGTGGCGTCGGCACCCCCCACCGGCCTCCCGGCGGAGTCGAGCACGGCGAAGCGCACCTGCACCGAGGTGGCGGCGTGCCGGGTGGCGACGTTCCGCACCACCGCGACCGGGATGGTGGTGATCTGGTAGACGCCGACGCCGCTGGCGACCACGTCCACGCGCTGCACCTCGGGCCCGGGCAGCGGGGTCGGCGCCGCGGTGGCGGTGGCGGTGGGGTGGGGCGGGGCCGGGGTGGGGGAGGCCGCCGGGGACGACCCGCAGGCGCAGAGCAGCCCGAGCACGGCGGCCGGCACGGCGAGGAGGAGTCGGCGCATGCGGGCCACTCTACAGAGCCCCGGAGGGGCAGATGTCGGGGCGCCACCACGGGGTGACGCCCCGACGCCCGCCTGTTCCTGCGCAGCGGCCGCATCGTGCGGCACGAGCGCCACCGCCAGGTGAATCTCGAATCGTCCGGTGGATTCGCGCGGAGTCACCCGATATTGAACTCCGGGACCGCCGCGTCCTGCAAACCTCGAGGTGCGGGAGGTCGCGGCCCGGTCGCCCTGGCGGCGCGGGTCAGCTGGCGAGGCGCCGCTCCGCGCTGCCCACGGTGAGCAGGCCGCGGGCCATCGCCTCGGCACGGAGCACCGCCTCGTCGGCGGCGAGGTCACCGGGACGCGACACCCGGTCGAACGCGCGGAGCAGGCATCGCACCACCACCTCGGGCGAGCGCCGGCCCTCCAGCTCGACGATGAGCCGCGAGGCGGCCTCGTGGAACGACTCGGGGATCTCGGGGTCCATCTCCGTCCTCCGGGGTCGCGGCTGCCGGCTGCAGGCAGGGCAACCCGTCACGCGGTAGAACGGGAGGAGGGCCGATTCCCTTGCGGCGCGAGAGGGGCCGGGGACACAGAGGCGGGCGGGACCGCTGCTGCGGTCCCGCCCGTCGGGCTCCCTCCCTCCCAGTCGGGGGGCCGGGCGCGCCCGGCTCGTTCAATCAGGCGGTCGTGCCCCGGCGCCGGCGGGCGGAGGCCGCCAGCAGGCCGAGCCCGGAGGTCAGCAGCACCAGGCCGCCGGCTCCGACCGAGATGCCGGTGAGGGGGACGCCGGGCCCGGCGGCATGGGCGCTCGGCGCCGTCGAGGCGGCGGAGGCGATGCCGGTGGTGGGCGCCGGCGGCGTCACCGCGGCCGGGGCGGCGGCGCCGCCGGCGGTCGAGGCGAGCACCGAGGCCACCTGGCCGGGGATGCTGAGGACGTCGTTGACGCTGCCGATGCCGGCGCCGCCGATCCCGCCGCTGGCACCGACGGTGAGCAGGTGGATGGTGATCACGCCGGGCACGGTGATCGGGATGTCGCCGTCCTGGCTGCTGCCGCCGAGGGTGGTGCCGTTGATCGACGCCAGGTACGCGGAGCGGCCGCCGTTGCTGTTCGCCTCGGAGTGGAGCAGCACCAGCACCAGCGAACCGTTGCCGGCGCTGAGGTTGACGCCGTTGCTCGCCCCGGCACCGTGGGAGCCGGCGCCGTCGAAGCTGGCCGCGCTCGCCGCCTCGAGGACGGCCACGGTGGCCACCTGGCCGTTGCCCGCGGCGAGGTCGACGAGGGCGGAGCGCGAGCGCGAGCTCGACGAGCCGCCGGTGCCGGCCTCGGCCGCGGTCATCCAGTTGGCGATCGCCAGGGTCATCAGCGGGTTGGCGGGAACGGCGATCAGCTGGCCGCTCTGGCTGCCGGTGCTCGACGAGGAGCCGCCGGAGAGGGTCTGGCCGAGCACCCGCAGCGCGGTGGCGCCGGACTGGGAGGAGCCGCCCTGGGCGCCGGCGCCGGTGCAGCTGACGCAGGTGTCGAGCGGGTTCACCCGGGCGCCGTGGGCGGTCGCGTTGCCCGGAGGCGGCGGGGTGGTGGAGGTGGTGCGCTGTCTCGGGGTCGCGCCGCCGACCGGTGGCGCCACCGGCGCGGTCACCCCGGCGACGGCTCCGGACACCGCTCCGGTGGTGCCGCCGACCACGCCGCCGACCGGCCCGGCGACCGCGGACACGGTGCCGCCGAGCGGGCTGGAGACCGGCGCCGCCGGCAGCGTGTCGAGGGGCATCACGCCGGCTGCGGACGCGGCGCCGACGCCGAGGGCGATGGCGCCCGCAACCGAGAGCACGGGGGCGAGTTCGGAACATGTTCATGAGGGGTCCTCCGCCACGGTCCCGACTGATTCGGGATCACGTCAGCAAGACGTCCCGACACCGCGGATTCCTACGTCACGAATGCGTAACACGTGCCCAATCCGTGCAGTTGCTCCGCACAAACGCACAAACGCATCGATCAGACCGTGTGTTTCCGCTTCTCGCCCCGATGGGGGGCGGCGGTGGCGGATCCCGAGGTGGGCCGCCGCAGCCGCGGGCGTCCCACCGTCATCACCGGCCGCCGCCGTGCCCTCTCCTCGGGGATGGGACGCGCCCCCATCGTGGTCCGGCGGGCGACGAACCAGATCATCAGCACCGAGAACAGCTCGATGCTCACCCCGACGACGAAGGCGCGGCTGCTCTGGATCGACTGGACGAGGTAGCCGAAGTTCTGGCCGAAGAAGCCGGTGAGGAAGGTGAGGGGGAGGAAGATGGTGGCCACGATCGACAGCCGCTTGGTCTGCTCGCCGAGCCGGTTCGACACCGAGGAGAGGTAGACGTCGAGGGCGCTGGTGACGATGTCGCGGTAGGCGTCGACCTGCTCGACGATCCGCACCGCGTGGTCGTAGACGTCGCGGAGGTAGAGCTGGGCGTCGGCGCCGAGCAGCGGGCCGTGCGGCCCCGCCAGGCCCTGGATCAGGTCGCGCTGCGGGCCCAGCACCCGGCGCATCACGTTCAGCTCGCGCTTGATCGAGAAGATGTCCCGGATGGTCTCCTGGTCGGCCCGCTCGATGATCGCCGTCTCCAGGTCGTCGATGGCGCCGTCGAGGAAGTCGAGGACCGGGAAGTAGGAGTCGATGACCGCGTCGCAGAGCCGGTAGAAGAGCCGGCCCGGCCCGGACACGAGGATGTCGTCGCGGCGGCCGCAGAGCGTCGCCAGGTCGCTGATCACCGGGATCGCCTCATCGGTGACCGTGACCACGTAGTCGGGACCGACGAGGACGTGGACCTCGGCGAGGCGCACGTGCGCGGAGTCGCCCTCCCGCACCGCGGCGAAGAGCACCACGAAGAGCTGCTCGCCGTACTCGTCGACCTTTGGCCGCTGGTTGCGGGTCTGGATGTCCTCGACCGCCAGCGGATGGATGTGGAAGGCCGCGGCCAGCTCCTCGACCTCCGCGGGGGTGGGCTCCACGCAGATCACCCAGCGCATCGCCGCGCCCGGGGGGGAGGCGATGCCGGGGTGGCTGCGGTCGCCGGCGCGGGTCTCGATCACGCGTCAATGGTGGCGGCTCGGGGTCTCTGGGCGTGGGTGACCCGAAACCTGCATCCGCAGGTAGACGAAGGTGGAAGCGAGTCCTAGCATCCGCCGAAGGTGCCCCGGCTGTCCCCCAGACGCCGTGTGCGCCGTGGGCGAGGATGGTTTGAGGCGATGGTGGTTCCCGCGCTGATTCGCACGCACCTCTGGAGCGAGACGTGGAGGTGATGGCACCGCGGGCTGACGACACCGGTGGGGAGCCCCGCGCACCCACGCTGATCGGCTCGGTGCAGCGCGCCCTCCACCTCATGGAGGCGGTCTGCAACCATCCCAACGGCGCCCCCGCGAAGCTGCTCGCGCGGGAGGCCGGGGTGCAGCTGGGCACCGCCTATCACCTGCTCCGCACCCTGGTCCACGAGGGCTACGTGGTGCGTCTCTGCGACGGCAGCTACGTGCTCAGCGACCGGGTCGCCAGCCTGCTCGCGCACAGCCGCCACCAGGCCGCGCTGAGCCGGGTCCGGCCCGCCCTCGCCGCCCTCCGCGACGAGGTGAGGGCGGCCGCCTACCTCTGCCTGTACGAGGACGGTGAGATCGTGGTGCGCGAGATCGCCGACGGTCCCACCACCCCGCGGGTCGACCTCTGGGTGGGCTTCCACGACGCCGGCCACGCCACCGCGCTGGGCAAGAGCGTGCTCGCCTCGCTCCCCGCCGAGGAGCGCAGCGACTACCTCTCCCGCCACGGGCTCCCCGACCTCACCCCCCACACCATCACCGACCCGGGCCGGCTGCTCCGCAGCCTCCAGGCGGACGGCGGCGACGGCGTGATCATGGACCACGAGGAGTACTCCCTCGGCACCGCCTGCGCCGCGGCGCTGGTGAGCGACGGCTCGGTGATCGGCGCGGTGGCCCTCTCGATGCCGGTGAACCGGCTGCGGGCCCTCGAGCAGGGCGGCGAGACCCTCCGCCGCACCGCCGCCCGGGTGTCGCGGGCGCTGGCGATGAGCGCCCTCTGACGGCGTGGAAGGGTCCGACTTCACCATCTGAAAACTCCCCCCTTTTGAGCGGGCCACCGGCTCTGCTCCACTGACCCCAGCCGGCCCGCCGCCACCCCCAGGGCGGCGCGGCGGCCCCACGAGGACGAGGCGATGCCCATTCCCTGGAGACGGCACTGGCCGGACATTCCCGAGACCCCGCCGATCGACGTCCTGCCGGCGTCGAACGGCGAGTTCATCCCCAAGGAGCCCTCGCAGAACGAGCTGCGGATCATGGAGCTCCAGAACACCAAGATCGAGGAGCTGCGCCGCAAGTTCGGGATGAGCCGGCGCGACTTCGTGCGCACCGCCGCCGCCTTCTCGGTGGGCGTGTGGGCGATCGACCAGGTCACCGGCGGCCGGTGGGGCCGGTTCAACTTCAACCCGACCGGGCTCCCGATCGGCCCCGGCAACGCCTGCGACCTGGAGAACCCGGGCTCGCAGCTCGCCAACCTGCCCGGCGAGTTCATCCTGGACACCCAGGGGCACTGCCTCGACTCGGCGGGCAAGTGGCGCATCCAGCAGCCCGACTTCGAGTGGTTCCTCACGGTCTGGACGACGCCCGCGATCGGCGCCCCCCCCAGCATCCAGGACGGCCGGGTCCGCGGCATGGGCGGCGGCGAGGTCGACAAGATGGAGAACCTCGGCCGGACCATGTTCTTCCGGGAGTCGTTCCTGAACTCCTCGGCCGACGTGGTGCTGCTGACCGCTCTCCCCAACCTCCCCGACGACACCAACATCACCCCGATGAAGTTCGCGACCGAGACCCGGGACATGATCAACGGGATCACCCACTCGGAGCGGTGCCTCATCCACGCGTTCACCCAGCCCAACCGCGGCTATCAGGGCGAGGGCAAGGTGCCCACCCACCAGGCCGAGGACTACCAGTGGATGGCCGACACCAACCGTGCCCGTGACGTGCGCGGCTGGAAGCTCTACTGCGGCTGGGGCGATCCCATTCCCACCGTCAACGGCTGGTGGTTCGACGACGAGATGGGGATGTCGGTCGTCAACCACATCCGGAACCTGTCCAAGATGCCCGGGGCGCGGCCGCCGGTGATCTGCACCCACAAGGGCCTCGCCTTCAACGGCACCTTCGACTCGGCGCACTTCTCGCCGCGCGACATGGGCGTGATCGGCCGCCAGTTCCCCGATATCACCTTCTATACGTACCATTCCGGATACGACGGCGAGTACCAGAAGGCCTACGCCGGCGACGAGAACGTCAACTCCTCGAACCGCGGCGTCGACGCCTTCATCAAGAGCCTGCGCGAGAACGGCTGGGACGCCACCCGCTTCGTCCCGCCCGGCCTGCAGCACGGCAACACCGTGAACATGTACGCCGAGCTGGGCACCGCCTGGTGGGGCGTGATGCGCGACGCCGACCAGTCCGCGCACATGCTCGGCAAGCTGATCAAGTACGTCGGCCCGCGCCGGATCGTGCTCGGCACCGACTGCATCTGGTACGGCTCGCCGCAGCCGCAGTTCGTGATGCTGCGCGCGCTCCAGTTCAGCGACGAGGCCAAGGCCCTCTACAACCTGCCCTACGGCCTCGACGGCGACCGCTGGGACCCGACCAAGAACGCGATGAGCGCCTCCAGCTACCCGACCACCGGGCATCCCAACGTGAGCGGGTGGCCGACCGACCTGCGCGCCCATCCCGAGCGCAGCATCCGCAACGGCATCTTCGGCCGCAACGCCGCCGAGGCGTACGGCGTCGACCCGGAGGCCACCCGGGGCGCGATCAGCTGCGACCAGGTGCAGAAGATGCGCGATGCCTACCTTCTGAACCCGATGACGCCGATGGAGTCGATGCCGACCCGCGCCAACATCATCGCCGGCCCGCGCACCCGGCGCGAGTTCTTCAACTTCGTGAAGACCGACTACCCGTGGTAGGAGGGGGACCACTTTCATGAGACGACTTCTGACAGCGCTCGCGGTGGGCGCGGTGGGGGTGGTCATGGCCATCCCCGCCTCGGCCGCCGGGGGCGGACCGCCGTTCCAGGCGGGGCCGAAGCACGGTGACCAGTTCACCCAGACCTCGGCCGATCCCAACACCGGTGAGGTCTCGATCTTCCAGCTGAACATCCGCCAGGCGGCGGCGGTCAACTGCGCCGGCCAGGGTCCGATGGCGACCCTGCAGACCAGCCAGCCGGCCGGCGGCGTCCGCTCGGTGGCGGTCGCCTACCGGGACGCCTCGTGGACGGACACGGTGGTGCTCAACGTCGACGTGGTCGGCTCGCGGAGCGGTGCGCTCGGCCACGGCGCCGTGCTCGGACAGAAGATGGGCGCCACCGGCACCGTGAGCATCCCGCTCTTCACCGTCCCGCAGCCGGACGAGACCATGACCACCATCTTCGGCCTGCAGGTCCACGCCGGATGCCTTCCGTCACAGCCGGTCGGCATCTGGGGCAGCCGGCCCTTCGAGATGGGCAAGGTCACCTTCACGTCGGTCACGGCGGGGTGAGCACGATGAGATCGCTTCGAGCACGGTTCGGCGGCGTCGCCGCCGCCGCGGTGATGGTCACCGCGGGGCTCCTCGTCGGTGGCCCCGGCACCCAGCGCGCCCACGCCGACGGCGGCGTGCAGAACCATCCCGCCGACGTCTTCGTGGTCAACTGGGAGTACGTGCCCTCGACGGTGCACGTCAAGCAGGGCCACAACTTCAGCTTCGGCAACTACGACCCGCTGTTCGGCAACCCGGCCCACAGCCTCGACGAGGTGGTGAAGGACTGCTCCGCGCCGCCGTTCGTCGGCAACAACGCCGGACACGCCGGCTGCACCTATCCCCGCTTCTCCAGCGGGCTCGTCGACTGGACGTACGTGCACACCGTGCACGGCGTCGACAAGCTGTCCCCCGGCACGTACACCTTCACGTGCCAGAACCACCCGTTCATGAGGGGGACCCTCGTCGTCGAATAGACGAGCGCGCCTGATCCGCTGGACGATCACCGTGGCGGGTGGACTGCTGCTGGGGGTGGCGGCCACCCTGCTGATCGGATCGGTGGGGACGCACCCGCAGCAGGCGAAGCCCCCGCCGGCCACATCGCCGCCGGCCGAGGGGACGCCGCTGCAGGGTGCGGCCTCACCGGTCCCCACCACCGCGGACCCGGGGCGGTCGACGGCCGCCCCGGCCGCGGGGCCGTCCGGTCCGGCCGCGTGCGCCGCCGCCGCCCTCGGCGTCAGCGTGGCCGCCGACCGGTCGCAGTACCGGCCGGGCGAGACGGTGTCGATCACCTCGTCGGTGGTCGACCGGTCGGCACGGGCCTGCACCGTGCTCACCCGGTGCGCGCCCCCGGACGTCTTCGCCGTGTTCCGGGCCACGCCGGGAGGGCACAGCAGCGACTGGTACGAGTCGCGGCAGAGCCGTGCCTGCGCCGACAGCGTGGCCGCCCGCGTCCTCCAGCCGGGGCAGCCGCTGGTGGAGCGCGAGACCGCGGTGGCGGCGCTGCCGAGGGGCGGACCGTCCTGCGGCAGCGCCGCGGTCGACCTCACCGCCCAGGTGTTCCTGCTCGGTGCCGACCAGCTGGTGCACGCCGTCCAGGGCACCGGCGCGCTGACGGTGGTGGCTCCGGCCTGCCCGGCGCCCACCCGCCGTGGACCGCTGGGGTAGCATCGCCGGCGCGGGCGGCGGGGGCGGTCCGATTGGCGAGGTCGGATGGTGTGGCGATGACGCGGATGGCGGCCGTGCTGGCCGCGCTGCTGCTGATGCCGGCGGGGGTGATCGGCGCGCCCGTCGGCGCCGCCCTCGCCGCGCCGGTGCTCCGCACCCCACCCGACGAGCCGCCGGCGACGCCGGCCCCCGCGCCCCCCGCGGCGCCGGCCCCGCCCGCGGCGGCGCCGCCGCCGGCCACGGTGCCCGCGCCGGTGCCGGTGGGCGGCCTCGCCGGCACCCCGGCACCGCCGCCACCCGCCGCCGAGCCGGCCCCCGCCCCGGCTCCGGAGCCGGCGCCGGCGACGCCCGCCGACGGGCCGCCGCTCGCCGCCACCGACCTGGTGCCCGCGCTGCCGCCGAGCACCGGCACCGAGCCGGCCGCCACCGGGCCGCAGCGCCCCCGCCGGCTCGCCGCCCTGGCCCCTGCGGTCAGCGCGACCCAGGTCCCCCCGGTGATCCCCTGGGCGGTGGTGCCGGGGATCGCCGTGGTGCTCGCCCTGCTGCTCACCGGCGGGGTGTGGCTGGTGCGCTGGCCCTGGCGGCTCGCCGCCACCGCCCAGCTGGCGATGACCGCGCCGGTGGCGGCGGTGACCGCGCCCCCGGTGGTGGACGCCGGCGGCGCGCCGGTGGTGACCCTCGGCGCCGCCGCCCAGCGGCTGCCCGAGTCGATGCAGCGCGACCTGCTCGAGCTCGCCGCCCTGCTCGAGGAGAGCGACGTCGGCGGCGGCGACCTCCGGGGGAACTGACTGACTCAACCCCGGTCGTCACCTGATCTCGTCGGATGCAAGCGGTATGACTCCTGGTAGGATCGCGGGTGTGAAGATGGATAAGGAGCCGGGTACGGTCAAGGTGACGATCAGCCTCCCGGCGGTTCAGTTCGAGCGCCTCGAGCAGGAGCGTCACCGCCGCGGCCTCACCCGGTCGGCTCTCTTCGCCGAGCTCGCCGCCCGGCTGGTCGGCGAGCTCGAGCTGCGTGACCTCGAGGCGCGGTACACGGCCGGCTACGAGAGGCATCCGGAGGGCGGCGACGATCTCGCCTGGGTCGCCGAGGCGGGTGCCTCGACCCTCGGTGCGGTCGCGTTGGAGGATGCGCACGACTGGTCCGGCGACTACCGGATGGACTGCGATCGCCGTGCAGCGGGGTGAGGTGTGGTGGGCGCGATATCCCTCGATGGAGTCGCCGCACCCCGTCGTCCTGATGTCTCCGACCGGGCTGGCCCGGCGCCGCCGGCGCGTGACCGTCGTCCCCGTGACCTCCACGGCTCGAGACGTGCCGACGGAGGTCCCGCTCGACCAGCGCGACGGGCTTCGCCGGCCCTGCGTGGCGGCCACGCAGGACGTGGTGACGATCGACCAGGGCGCGCTGCTCCAACTCATCGCCAGCCTCAGCCCTGAGAGGCTCTCCGAGATCGAGCGGGCGCTGCACCTCGCTCTCGGGATGCCGCTGCCGTGCCGCCTGCGGTGACCGGCTTCCAGAGAGGCGAGCGCCGGGCTCCGGCGAGGGTCGAGCCGGAACGCGAAGGGGCGGCACCCGCGTCGGGTGCCGCCCCTCGTTGGTCGACCGGTGAGGTCAGTGGCTCAGGAAGTACTCGTCCGAGCTGAGGATGGAGGCGATGATGTTCTCATCGCTGGCGCCGCTGAGGAGGGCGTTGGTCCAGTAGGACAGCCCGCCGGGCTCGGCGCCGCGGTTGAGGATCTGCTGGTAGACGGCGTTCACCAGGAAGGCGCGTCCCTCCGGGCTGTAGAGGAACTGACCCGCGATGACGGTCGCGTCATAGTGGGACATCCAGTAGGCGGTGCCGGCGGTATCCGACGCGCCGCCGTCCGTCCTGCCGAGCAGGTCGGTGTAGAGGGCCCTGATCGCGGTGGCCCTGTCGTTGCTGCCGACCAGCAGGCTGGAGAAGTACTCCGGCGAGCCGGCGAAGCGGAGGCGAACCTGCTCGAAGGTCAGGCCACCGGACCCGGCCATGCGGCCGACCCAGTAGGCGATCCCGCCGGCGTCGCCGTTGCGGTCGAGGTAGAGGTTGTAGAAGTCGCTGAGGGCGGTGCCGCTTCCGCTGATCACCTTGGTCCGGTAGTCGGGCGTCGATGCCAGGTACGTGGCCAGGGCGGAGCGCGGGGTGCCGCTGTTGAACTGGTTCAGCCAGTTGGCGAGACCGGCCGCGTCCGTGTCGTGACCGAGCATGGTCTGGAAGGCGGCGTGGATGAAGCTCGCGTTGGACTGACCGATCTGGGTGAGGACGGACGTCTGGGCGAAGTTGGAGGCGGTGACATCCGACGCGGCGTCGGAGGCCGTGACGGTCCTGGTGCCCCCGGTGTTGCCCGCGGTGAGCGTGGTGGTGGCATCGCCGTTGGCGTCGGTGGTGGCGAAGGCGGTCGCAAAGGTCGGGCTCCCGGCGGAGCCGTCGTTTGCGAAGTCAACCCGCTCTCCCTGGACCGGGGCGCCGCTGCCGTCGACCACGTTGGCCACGGCGGTGGACTGGCCGTTGACAGGGACGCTGGCGGGCGTGAGCTTCAGCGCCGCCTTGAACTTGCTCCCGGTCAGCTTGACCTGATCGGAGCCGGTGCCGTTCGCCTCGGTGGCGGTGATGGTCGTCCTCGTTGCCGGCGCATTCGCGTGGGTCGAGGCGCTGACGACGATGGTGGCGACACCATTGAGGTCGGTGGTGGAGGTGGTGCCGCTGGCGAAGGTGACGCCACCGGTGGCAGCGGCCCCGGTCGCGCTGCTCGTCCAGGTCACGAGGACGCCGGGGCGAGCGGCCCCGAGCGAGTCCCTCACCGTCGCGGTGGCGGTGTCGTGTGAGGTGCCGTCGGCCCGCATCGCGTGGCTGCTGAGGTTGACGGTCACCGCGTCGGCGGGAGGTGCGACGACCACCTGGGTCACGGTGTTCGAGGTGCTGGTGCTGTAGCCGGCGCTGCCGTTGTAGACCGCGGTGATGGGATGGCTGCCCGCCGCCAGCGTGGAGACGGTGGTGGTCGCGGTGGTGCCGGTGAGAGCGACGGTGCCGAGCACGGTGGTGCCGTCCTTGAAGGCGACCGACCCGGTCGCGCCGGCGGTCACCGTCGCCTGGAGGGTGACGCTCTGGCCGGCGGTCGAGGGATTGAGCGACGAGGTGAGCGCGGTCGTGGTGGCCGTCGGGCCGTTGACGACCTGGCTCACGGTGTTCGAGGTGCTGCCGGCGTGGCTTGCGCTGCCGGCGTAGGTCGCGGTGATCGGGTGGGTGCCCGCCGTCAGCGTCGAGATGCTGAGGGTGGCGACGCCGGAGCCGCCGAGCGTTCCGGTCCCGATCTGGGTGGTGCCCTCGGTGAAGGTGACCATCCCGGTCGCGCTGCCGGGGCTCACCGTCGCGGTGAAGACCACCGCCTGCCCGGAGGCCGAGGCGTTGGGGGACGACCCGAGGACGGTCGTGGTCAGGGTGCCGACAACCTGGGCCAGCGGGCTCGAGGTGCTCGGGCTGTAGCCGGCGTCGCCGCCGTAGGCGGCGGTGAGGCTGTGCGAGCCCACCGACAGGCCGCTGGTGGTGAGGGTGGCAGCGCCCGCGCTGAGCGTGCCGCTCCCGATCGTGGTCGAGCCGTCCCTGAAGGTCACCGTTCCGGTCGCGCCGGGGGTCACCGCGGCGGTGATGGTGACGGACTGCCCGGGCGTCGACGGATTGTGGTTCGAGCTGAGGGAGGTCGCGCTCGACCTCAGGTTGACGGTCAGGCTCGTGTTTCCGAGGGATCCGACATTGTCACCGTCGCCGCTGTAGGTGGCGGTGAGGGCGTGGGTGCCGGCGGCGGGCTGGACGACCGTGAAGACGGCCTTCCCGGAGCTGTCGAGCGTGACCGTCGCCAGGTTGGTGGTGCCCTCCCAGAAGTCGACGGTGCCCGACGGGGCCACCGATCCGCTCACCGTGGCGGTGAGGGTCACGTCCTGGCCGAGGGTCGCGGGATTGGGGAGGGCGACGAGCCGGAGGGCGGTGGTCGTCCGGTTCACGTTCACGGTGACCGAGGGCGACGCGCTGGAGCCGGAGAAGTTCCCGTCGCCGCTGTACACGGCTCCGATCTGGTGGCTCCCGGTCGTCAGCGACGAGGTGGTCATGGCGGCGGTTCCGCCGGAGATCGCGGCGGTCCCGATCGGGGTGTTGGTGGTGCCGTTGAAGTCCCAGAAGGTGACCGTGCCGGTCGCGCCCGAGGTCACGGTCGCGCTGAGGCTGACGCCCTGGCCGTGCTCAACGGTGGACGGCGAGGCCGCCAGACCGGTGGTGGTGCTCTTCAGGGTCACGGTCTGAACCAGCACCGACGAGGTGGAGCCGTGGTAGGCGAGGTCACCGCCGTAGACGGCGGTGACGTTGTGGGAGCCGCCGGCGAGGCTCGCCGTGCTGAAGGTCGCGACGCTGGACCCGTTCAGGGTGCCCGTCCCCAGGAGGGTCGGGCCGTCCATGAAGGACACGGTGCCGCCGGGCGCCGGCGATGTCAGGGTGGCGCCGGTGACCGTCGCGGTGAAGGTGATGCCGGTGCCGTACGCGGCGTTGTTGGACGAGGACGAGATCGCGGTGCTGGTGAGGTCGAGCACGGTCACGTCCGCGGTTGCCGCGGTGCCGGGGGCGTAGTTGGCGTCGCCCGAGTAGGTGGCGGTGATGGTGTAGGAGCCCGCCGTCAGCGCCGAGGTGTTGAGGCTGGCGGTGCCGGAGGTGACCGTGCCGGTCCCCAGAGGGGTGCCGTTGGCCGAGAAGGCGACCGTCCCCGTCCTGGCGCTGCCGACGGCGGCGCTGAGGCTCAGCATGTTGCCGGAGATGACCGGGTTCGGGGTGGCGGTCAGCACCGTGGTGGTGTCCGCCCTGGCCACGGTGACGGTGACGAACGTCGAGGTGCCGGAGGTGTGGTTGGTGTCACCGGAAGCGAAGGACGCGGTGATGTCGTGCGAGCCCACGCTCAGCGCGGACGTGCTCATCGCGGCGCTGCCGGCGCTGAGCGGGGCGGATCCGAGCGTGACCAGGCCCTCCATGAAGGAGACGGTGCCGGTCGCGTCGGCGGGGGTCACTGTCGCCAGAAGGCTGACGGAGTTGCCGAACTTCGACGAGCTGGGCGTGGCGCTCAGGGTCACGCCGGAGGTCGCCGGGTTCACCACCTGGTCGGTCGCCGGCGCGCTCGCCGAGCCGGTGTAGCCGATCGGGTCGCCGCTGTAGGTGGCGGTGAGGCTGTGCGGGGTGGCGCCGGCGGCCAGCGTGCTGACGTTGACGGTCGCCGTGCCGGTGCTGTCGAGCGTGGTGGTGCCGATGGTCGCACCGCCGTCGGAGAAGACGACCGTGCCCGTGGGAACGCCGTTGGTCCCGCTCACGGTCGCGGTGAGGGCCACCGAGTCACCCCAGGTGGAGGGGTTCGGTGCCGAGGTCAGCACCGTCACGCTGGCGGCGCGCACGACCTGGACGACGGCGGGGGCCGCGGACGGGCTGAAGTTGGCGTCGCCCTGGTACGCGGCGGTGATCGAGTGGGAGCCGAGCGCCATTGCGCTGCTGAACGTCGTCGTGCCGGCGGCGTCGAGCGTTCCCGCGGCGACCACCGTGCTGCCGTCGGAGAAGGTCACGGTGCCGGTCGGGAAGAGGCCTCCCGCGCCCGCGACGACGGCGGTGAAGGTCACCAGGTCGCCGAGGGTTGAGGGGTTCTTCGAGGACGATGCGGTCGTCGAGGTGCTCGCCTTGCTGACGACGTGCACGATCGCAGGCGTCGACTGGGAGCCTGTGCTCACAGCGTTGCCCAGGTACACGGCGGTGAGGCTGTGGCTGCCGACCGGCAGGGCGTTGGTGGCCAGGGAGGCGGTCGCATTGCCGCCGGCCGCGGTCACCGCGACGGTGCCCAGGTTGGTGCCGCCGTCCCAGAACCGGACGGAGCCGCTCGGCGCCGAGGTGGGCTGGGGCGGCGACGCCAGGCTGGTGGGAAAGACGGTCGCGCTCAGGGTGACGGTGGTGCCGTAGGTCGAGGCATTGGTTGCACCGGCCGACGAGCTGAGCGTGGTGGTCGTGCTCTGCGAGGGGGCCACGGGGATGGCGTGGCCGGTCGTGGTTCCCATGCTGAGCGCCAGGATGCCGGCGATGCCGACGGCGCTGCCGAGGCGGCCGAAGCGCCGCCCTCCGAGCCTAATCATGTTCGATATCCATGGTGTCGGCCGCCGTGATGGCGGTTCCCCCATCGATCAGGTTGCATGTGACCATGCGGTCTCCTACGTGTCTGTGCGAGCTTCCGACGGCAAGGGGGTGTTCGAGGCAACACACGTCGAGACGCCATCTCGCGATTGGCCGCAGCTTATGCCCGTCCGAGTGGGCCGGCCGAGGTGGGGGCGATTGCGGCCCCGTCCGTTACCGGACGGTTGCATTCGGAGTTTAATACCTCACACCCCGCTCGGCGCCCCGCCGATCGCCGTGAGGGGTGCCCGCTTTCAAGACTGCGGCGTGTCCACGCCCCGCGTCAGCTCACCGCGCGCCAATCACCACTGTGGAGCACAGCGGCCCGCTCGAACCTAGCCGGCGCGGTTCCGTTGGCGCCCCGGCGCGGCCGCGGTGTCCGCCTCGAGGAGGCCTCTCTCCGCGTCCGAGCTCGCGGGCGCGGCCGCGGGCAGGCTGAAGCGGAAGCGGCTGCCCTCGCGGGGCGCGCTCCGCTCCAGCACCAGCGCGCCACCGGAGCGCTCGGCGAGGTCGCGGCTGATGTAGAGGCCGAGGCCGGTGCCCGGCGGGTAGCCGAGCGCGGGGTCGTTGACCCGGTAGAAGCGCTCGAAGACGCGCTCCGCCAGGACGGGGTCGATGCCGACGCCGTGGTCCTCGACGCTGACCTGCGGCCGCCGCCCGTCGGTCACCTCCAGCCGCACCCAGGGCTTTCCCGCCGAGTAGGTGAGGGCGTTGTTGATGAGGTTGTCGAGCACCCGGCCCACGTGCTCGCTGTCGGCCTCGACGGTCACCGGCTCGCCCGGGAGGTCCTGCACGACGTCCGCGCCGAGCAGCGTCGCCCGCCCCTCGGCGCGGATCACCGCGGCCCGGACCGCGTCGCGAAGGTCGAAGACCTCGGGGTTGGTCGGGACCGTGCCCCCCTCCATGCTGGCGGCGAGCAGGAGGTCGTCGATCAGCCCGGTGAGCTCGGTCGCCTTGGCGTCGACCACCTCGAGGGGCCGCTCCCAGCCCGGCGGGATGTCCCCCATGGTGCCGTCGCGCAGCATCGAGACGTAGCCGCGCAGCACCCCCGCCGGGGTGCGCAGCTCGTGCGCCGCCATCCGGAGGAACTCGCTCTTGGTTTGACTCGCCTGCTGCGCCTCGTCGAAGAGCTGGGCGTTGCGCAGGGCGATGGTGGCGACGTTGCCGATGAGCAGCAGCATCTCGGTGTCGCTGGCGCTGAAGGGGTCGTCGCGGTGGCGGGTGAGCACCAGGACCGCGCTCACCCGGCCCTCGACCGCCAGCGGCAGCACCGCGGTGTGGAGCACGCCGTGCAGCTGCGCCCGCGCCCGCTCGTCGACCAGGCGGAGGTCGAGGCCGCCGCCGACCACCGGCATCCGCTCGGAGATGGCGCGGCGGATCAGCGGCTGGCGGTCGAGGAGCATCCCGAGATCGTCGGCGTCCGCCCCGGCGCCGGCGTGGCGGCCGGCGACGCTGAGGCCGCCCGCCTCGTCGAGGCGGAGCAGCATCCCCTCGTCGGCCCGCACCGCGGCGGTGACCCGCACCAGCAGGCGGGCGAGCACCTCCGAGGGGTCGAGCGAGGCGGCGAGGTGGGCGACCAGGTCGACGCCGGCGCTGAGCCGGTGGTTGAGGTCCTCGTTGAGGCGGCGCACCTCGGCCTCGGCGGTCCTCCGCTCGGAGATGTCGCGGAGGATGAGGGCGGTGATCGTGTGCCCCCCCTCGGGGAACTCGGAGATGGTCATCTCCGCGGGGAAGGGGCTGCCGTCGGCGCGCACCGCCTCCACCTCGTGGCGGTGCTCCGCTCCCCGGCCCACCGCCTTGCCGTCGCCGTCGCGTGGCGCCAGCATCTCCTCGACGCCGTCGGGCAGGAGCACGTCGACCGGCCTGCCGATGGTCTGCGCCGCGCTCCGCCGGAAGATCTCCTCGGCGCCCCGGTTGAAGAGCACCACGTGGCGCTCGCCGTCGAGGGCGATGATGCCGTCGGCGGCGAAGCCGAGCACCGAGGCGAAGCGCGCCTCCGCCTGGAGCCGCCCCAGCTCGGAGAGCTCGAGCTGGCGGCGCAGCTCGCGCTGCTCGAGCTCGCGCAGCCGCTCGGTCTGGACGCGGATCTCCTCGGTCTTGAGGAAGAGGTCGACGAAGACGCTCACCTTGGCGCGGAGGATCTCCGGGACCACCGGGGCGAAGATGAAGTCGACGGCGCCGAGCCGGTAGCCGCGGTCGAGGTTGGCCTCGTCACCGCTGTACGCGGTGACGAAGATGATCGGGGTGCGCTCCGAACGCGCCCGCTGACGGATCAGCTCGGCGGTCTCGAAGCCGTCCATGTCGGACATCCGCACGTCGAGGAGGATCACCGCGAAGTCGTCGGCGAGCACGTGGCGGAGCGCCTCCCGGCCGGAGAGCGCCCGCACCAGCCTCTGGCCCAGCGGCTCGAGCACGGTCTCGAGCGCGGTGAGCTTGGCGTCGTCGTCGTCGACGAGCAGGACGCCGGCGACCGCGGGTTGCGGCGTGCCCCCGGCCATCAGCGCATCCGCTTGTAGAGGTTGACATCGCCGTCGTCGAGGCGGCGGAAGCCGAGCTCCTCGACGCCGGGCCCGAGCAGCTCGCGGGTGCCCAGGCCGAGGAAGCCGAACCTCACCACGCTGTCGCCGAGCACCCCGACGGCGTGCCGCTGGGGCTCGCGGTCGAGGTAGATGAGCACGTTCGAGCAGAGCAGCAGGTGGAAGTCGTTGAAGGAGCCGTCGGTGGCGAGGTTGTGGTGGGCCCAGGTGATCCGGGAGCGCAGCCGGGCGTCGAGCACCGCCCACTCGCCCTCGATGTGGAGGTGGTCGAGCAGCGAGCCGGTGCCGCCGGCGCGGCGGTGGGCCTCGATGTAGCCGGCGAGCCGCTGCAGCGGCACCCGTCCCTGCGCGGCCACCTCCAGCAGCTCGGTGTCGATGTCGCTGGCGTAGATGCGGGTGCGCTCCAGCAGGCCCTCCTCCTCGAGGAGGATGGCCATGGAGAACACCTCCTCGCCGGTGCTGCAGCCGGCGTGCCAGATCCGGATCGAGGGATGGGTGCGCAGCCAGGGCACCACGTGCCGCCGCACCGCCCCGAACAGCCGGGGGTCGCGGAACATCCCGGTGACCCGCACCGAGACGGTGCGCACGAAGCGGCGCAGGCTGTCGGGGTCGTGGAGCACGCGATCCTGCAATGCCGAGACCGTGGTGACCCCCTCGGCCTCCATGCAGAGCCGCAGCCGGCGGCGCAGCGCCGGTGACGCGAAGCGTCCGAAGTCGAGTCCGAAGTGGCGGCGGACACCCTCGAGGAGCAGTCCGACCTCGATGTCCTCGAGGGTCGGCGTCGCGCTGTCCGCCGCCGTGGCCCGGAGCGCCATCAGCGATAGAGGTGGACGCGCAGCAGCGAGAGCAGCTGCTCGTTGTCGACCGGCTTGGAGATGTAGTCGGACGCGCCCGCCTCGAGGCAGCGCTCGCGGTCGCCGCGCATCGCCTTGGCGGTGAGCGCGATCAGCGGCAGCTTCTGGTACTGGGACATCCGCCGGATCCGCTCCATGGTCTCGTAGCCGTCCATCTCCGGCATCATCACGTCGACGAGGGCGATGTCGATGTCGGTGCGCGACTCCAGGGCGGCGAGCGCCTCGGAGCCGGTCTCGGCGGTCACCACCTCCATGCCCTGGCGCTCGAGGACGGCGGTGATCGCGAACACGTTGCGGATGTCGTCGTCGACCACCAGCACCCGCCGGCCGGCGAGCTGGGTGTCGACCTTGCGTGCCGAGCGGAGCATCTGCCGCTTCTCGGCGGGCAGCTCGGCCTCGACCCGGTGGAGCAGGTGGGTGACCTCCTCGAGCAGCCGCTCCGGGGAGCGGACGTCCTTGACGACCACGCTCTTGGCCGCCTTGCGCAGCCGGGTCTCGTCGCGGCGGCCCAGCTCCCCGGCGGTGTAGACCACCACCGGCATGCCCCGCAGCGACACCTCCTCCTGCACCCTCTCGATCACCTGGAAGCCGCTGATGTCGGGCAGCCCGAGATCGAGCACCATGCAGTCGAAGCGCTCGCGGGCGAGCGCCGCCAGCGCATCGGCGCCGGTCGCCGCGGTGGTGATCTCGACGTCGTCGCCGGCGCAGAGGTCGACGGTGCTGGCGCGCTGGGTCTCGTCGTCCTCGACGATCAGCAGCCGCTTCGTCCGCTTCTCGATCGAGCCGTGGATCTCGTCGAAGAGCCGGTCCAGGGTCTCCTTGGCGGCGGGCTTGATCAGCGCGCTGGTGGCGCCGGAGCGGTGGGCGCGCACGTTGTCCTCGTCGATGGAGACGATGTGCACGGGCACGTGGCGGGTGTCGGGATTGTGCTGCAGCCAGTCGAGCACGGTCCAGCCGCTCAGGTCCTGGAGGTGGATGTCGAGGGTGATGGCGTCGGGCCGGAACTCCCGCGCCAGCGCCACCGCCTCCTCACCGTGCAGCGCCACCACCGCCTTGAGGCGGCGCTCGTTGGCCATGTCGATGAGCACCCGCGCGAAGTTGGGGTCGTCCTCGACGATGAGCACGACCCGGTCGCCGGGGCGCACCGCGTAGCGGTCGTCCTGGATGTCGGTGACCGGGATGGTGATCGGCGACTGCTCCATCTCGTCCATCTCGGTCGCGGTGGGGGCGGTGGCGGTCGCGGTCGCCCGCGAGCCGTTGCCGCCGCCGGTGCGAGCGGGGGCGACCTCGGTGCGCGCCGGGTGCTGCCGGCCGGGCGCCGCCGCGGGCGCGGCCGCGGTGAGCGGGAGGTAGACGGTGAAGGTGCTGCCCTTCCCCGGGCTGCTCTCCACGGTCACGTCGCCGTGGAGCAGGCGGGCCAGCTCGCGGACGATGGAGAGGCCGAGCCCGGTGCCGCCGTACTTGCGGCTGGTGGTGCCGTCGGCCTGCTGGAAGGCCTCGAAGATGAGCCGCTGCTTCGACTTGGCGATGCCGATGCCGGTGTCGGTGATGCTGAAGGCGACCACCGCGGAGGCGGCGTTGAGCTGCTCGTGGTCGCTGCGCCAGCCCGAGGTGGCCCGGGTGGCGCGCAGCGTCACCGACCCCTGCTCGGTGAACTTGAAGGCGTTGGCGAGCAGGTTGCGGAGCACCTGCTGGAGGCGCTTGGGATCGGTCTGCAGGGTGGGGGGCAGGCCCGCCTCGACCTCCACCGTGAAGGCGAGGTCGCGGCCGGTGGCGACGTGGCGGAAGCTGCGCTCGATGTCCTCGAGCAGCTCGGTGATGCTCTGGTCGGCGAGGTCGAGCGAGACCGTGCCCGACTCGATCTTGGAGAGGTCGAGGATGTCGTTGATCAGCGCCAGCAGGTCCTGGCCCGAGGCCCGGATGATGTTCGGCGTACTCGACCTGCTTGTCGGTGAGGTTGCCGTCGGTGTTGTCGGCGATGTGCTGGGCGAGGATGAGCAGGCTGTTGAGCGGCGTGCGCAGCTCGTGCGACATGTTGGCGAGGAACTCGGACTTGTACTTCGAGGTCAGCGCCAGCTGCTCCGCCTTCTCCTCCAGGGCGCGGCGGGCGGTCTCCACCTCGACGTTCTTGCGCTCGACCTCGGTGTTCTGCTCGGCGAGCAGGCGGGCCTTGTCCTCGAGCTCCTCGTTGGTCTGCTGCAGCTCCTCCTGCTGGCTCTGCAGCTCGTGGGCGAGCGACTGCGACTGCTCGAGCAGCTCCTCGGTGCGCATGTTCGCCTCGATCGTGTTGAGGACGATGCCGATGTTCTCGGTGAGCTGGTCGAGGAAGTCCTGGTGGATGGGGGAGAAGCGGTTGAACGAGGCCAGCTCGATGACCGCGCGCACCTGGCCCTCGAAGAGCACCGGCAGCACGATGATGTTGAGCGGCGGCGCCTCGCCGAGCCCCGAGGTGATCTGGACGTAGTCGGCGGGCACCTGGGTGAGCAGGATGCGCTCCTTCTCCAGCGCGCACTGGCCGACCAGGCCCTCGCCGAGGCGGAAGGTGGTGGCCAGGTGCTTGCGCTCGCGGTAGCCGTAGCCGGCGTGGTAACGGAGCACCGGCGGATCGCCGTTGCGCTGCTCGGCCATGTAGATGACCCCGTGCTGGGCGGTGACCAGCGGGGCCAGCTCGGAGAGGATGAGCTTGGCGACGGTGAGCAGGTCGCGCTGACCCTGGAGCATCGAGGTGAACCGGGCGAGGTTGGTCTTGAGCCAGTCCTGCTCGGTGTTCTTCTCGGTGGTCTCCCGGAGGTTGCGGATCATCGCGTTGACGTTGTCCTTGAGGACCGCGACCTCGCCGCTCGCCTCGACGCCGATCGACCGGGTGAGGTCGCCCTCGGTCACCGCGGTGGCCACGTCGGCGATGGCGCGCACCTGGGTGGTGAGGTTGGCGGCGAGCTGGTTGACGTTGTCGGTGAGGTCCTTCCAGGTGCCCGCCGCGCCGGGCACGCGGGCCTGGCCGCCCAGCTTGCCCTCGACGCCCACCTCGCGGGCCACGGTGGTGACCTGGTCGGCGAAGGTCGCCAGGGTGTCGGTCATGTTGTTGATGGTGTCGGCGAGCGCCGCCACCTCGCCCTTGGCCTCCACGGTGAGGCGGCGCTTGAGGTCGCCGTCGGCGACCGAGGTGACCACCCGGGCGATGCCGCGCACCTGGTCGGTGAGGTTGCCGGCCATCATGTTCACGTTGTCGGTCAGGTCCTTCCAGACCCCGCCGACGCCGCGCACCTGGGCCTGGCCGCCGAGCTTGCCGTCGGTGCCGACCTCGCGGGCGACGCGGGTCACCTCCCCGGCGAAGCTGTTGAGCTGGTCGACCATGGTGTTGATGGTGTTCTTCAGCTCGAGGATCTCGCCGCGGACGTCGACGGTGATCTTCCGGCTGAGGTCGCCGTTCGCCACCGCGGTGGTGACCTCGGCGATGTTGCGCACCTGGCCGGTGAGGTTGCCGGCCATCATGTTCACGTTGTCGGTGAGGTCCTTCCAGACGCCGCCGACGCCCTTGACCTGGGCCTGGCCGCCCAGCCGTCCCTCGGTGCCCACCTCGCGGGCGACGCGGGTCACCTCGCCGGCGAAGCCGTTGAGCTGGTCGACCATCATGTTGATGGTGTCCTTCAGCTCGAGGATCTCGCCGCGGACGTCGACGGTGATCTTCTTGCTGAGGTCGCCGCGGGCGACCGCGGTGGTCACCTCGGCGATGTTGCGCACCTGGGCGGTGAGGTTGCCGGCCATGAAGTTCACGTTGTCGGTCAGGTCCTTCCAGACCCCGCCGACGCCCTTGACCTGGGCCTGGCCGCCCAGCTTGCCGTCGGTGCCGACCTCGCGGGCGACGCGGGTGACCTCGCCGGCGAAGCCGTTGAGCTGGTCGACCATGATGTTGATGGTGTTCTTGAGCTCGAGGATCTCGCCGCGGACGTCGACGGTGATCTTCTTGGAGAGGTCGCCGTTGGCCACCGCGGTGGTGACGTCGGCGATGTTGCGCACCTGGCCGGTGAGGTTGCCGGCCATCATGTTCACGCTGTCGGTGAGGTCCTTCCAGACCCCGCCGACCTCGCGCACCTGCGCCTGGCCGCCGAGCTTGCCCTCGGTGCCCACCTCGCGGGCCACGCGGGTCACCTCGCCGGCGAAGCTGTTGAGCTGGTCGACCATCACGTTCATGGTGTTCTTCAGCTCGAGGATCTCCCCCTGCACCGCGACGGTGATCTTCTTGGAGAGGTCGCCGTTGGCCACCGCGGTGGTGACCTCGGCGATGTTGCGCACCTGGGCGGTGAGGTTGGAGGCCATGAAGTTGACGTTGTCGGTGAGGTCCTTCCAGACCCCGCCGACCTCCTTCACCTGCGCCTGACCGCCCAGCTTGCCCTCGGTGCCGACCTCGCGGGCGACGCGGGTCACCTCGCCGGCGAAGGCGTTGAGCTGGTCGACCATCACGTTGATGGTCTCCTTCAGCTCGAGGATCTCGCCGCGGACCGGCACGGTGATCTTGCGGCTGAGGTCGCCGTTCGCGACCGCGGTGGTCACCTCGGCGATGTTCCGCACCTGGTCGGTGAGGTTGCCGGCCATCGAGTTCACGGAGTCGGTGAGGTCCTTCCAGACCCCGCCGACGCCCTTCACCTCGGCCTGGCCGCCGAGGTTGCCCTCGGTGCCCACCTCGCGGGCGACGCGGGTGACCTCGCCGGCGAAGGCGTTGAGCTGGTCGACCATGACGTTGATGGTGTTCTTCAGCTCGAGGATCTCGCCGCGGACGTCGACGGTGATCTTCTTGGAGAGGTCGCCGTTCGCCACCGCGGTGGTGACGTCGGCGATGTTGCGCACCTGGCCGGTGAGGTTGCCGGCCATCATGTTCACGTTGTCGGTCAGGTCCTTCCAGACCCCGCCGACCCCCTTCACCTCGGCCTGGCCGCCCAGCTTGCCCTCGGTGCCCACCTCGCGGGCGACGCGGGTGACCTCGCCGGCGAAGCTGTTGAGCTGGTCGACCATCGTGTTGATGGTGTTCTTGAGCTCCTGGATCTCGCCGCGGACGTCGACGGTGATCTTCTTGGAGAGGTCGCCGTTGGCCACCGCGGTGGTCACCTCGGCGATGTTCCGCACCTGGCCGGTGAGGTTGCCGGCCATCATGTTCACGCTCTCGGTGAGGTCCTTCCAGACCCCGCCGACCTCCTTCACCTGGGCCTGACCGCCGAGCTTGCCCTCGGTGCCCACCTCGCGGGCGACGCGGGTCACCTCCCCGGCGAAGCCGTTCAGCTGGGCGACCATGGTGTTCACCGTCCTGGCGGTGCGGAGAAACTGCCCCTCGAGCTTGCGGCCGTCGACCTCCATCGCCATGGTCTGGGAGAGGTCGCCGGTGGCCACCGCCCCGATCACCCGGGCCATCTCGCTGGTCGGCCGCACCAGGTCCTCGAGGGTGCCGTTGACCGAGCTCACCCAGCGCGCCCACCCACCCCGGGCGTCGCCGAGCGAGATCCGCTCCCCGATCTTCCCCTCCTTGCCGACCACCTTCCCGACCCGCTCCAGCTCCTCGCCCATCCGCTGGTTCATCTCCAGCACGGCGTTGAGGTGGTCTGCCACCTTGCCGGCATTCCCGGTCCAGTCGAGGGGCAGACGGGCGGAGAAGTCGCCCCGGCGGAATGCTGACAAAGTCGTTAGGAGTGCTCGGATATCGAGGTCGGCGGGGGCCGGTGCGGTGGGCATGGAGGTCCTCTCGGGGGGCAGGGTCGGGCCGTCGATGGGTGGTGCTGGAACGATACCGGCTCCCGGGTGGGGCTGGGGCGTTTCGTCAGCGGAATGGCGGCGGGTTCATGCCGCTGGTCGAGCGGAAGAAGCGACAGTGGGGGTGGTAAGTTGGGCCGCGGTGCCGCTGACATGCCGATGGGCGAGGTGAAGAAGTGAGAGCGGCGCTGTGCGTGTCTGCCGTTCCCGTGCAACCGTCCGAATGGCTATGATTACGGTTCTGTCACATTTACCGCCACCGGAGACCCGAGGGGGGAGGCCGCTCCGCGAGCGGGACCTCGGGCAGCCGTGCTCGCCCAGCGACGACGCGACGATCTGCTCGGTGCCACGCGCCGCCGGGCACTCCGCCCCTCGACCCGAGGGTCCCGCCATCGCGGCACGCAGCTCTGCCCGACCTGGCACCGCCGAACGCTGGGCCCCGGCGACCTGGGTCCTCGCCCTGGGGCTCGGCCTCGCCACCGCGATCGCGCATGGGCTCAGCTCCGGGGGGCTGCGCGAGGGCATCTACACCGCTGTGGGCGCCGCCTCGGTCCTGGCCATCCTCGCCGCCGCTCTCCTCCACCGTCCGAGACACCGGGCCTCCTGGCTGCTGATCGCGGCCGCCCAGCTGCTGTTCGGGGTCGGTGGTCTGGGCCTGCGGAAGGACCTGAGCCTGCCGGTCCCGGCCGAAATCCTCTTCGTCGGAGCCTACCTCGCCCTGATCGGCGCCCTGGTCCTGCTCGTCCGCAACCACGCCCCCCGCCGTGACCTGGCCACCGCCATCGACACCGCGATCATCTCCACCACCCTCGGCGTGGTGGTGTATGCGTTCCTCCTGGCGCCGGCGGTGAGCAGGACGCTCACCTCCTCCGCCGGCGGGGTCGCGTTCGCCTATCCGCTGCTCGATGTGATGCTGCTCGCCGCCGCGGTGCACCTGGCCTTCGTGCCCGGCCGGCGCGCCGCGTCCATGTCCCTCCTGGGCGGCGCGCTGCTGGCCCTGCTGGCCGGCGACATCGTGCACACCCTGCAGCTCGTCAGCACGGGCTCAGCCACCCCCACCCTGGCAAACCGGACCTGGTGGATGCTCTCCAGCGCGCTGTTCGGGGTGGCCGCGCTGCATCCGTCGATGACCGCGCTGTCCGCGCGCGCGTCAAGGGCGGACCAAGGGCTCTCGGCGCGCCGGCTCGGGCTGCTGGTCGCGACCCTGCTGATCACCCCTGGTCGGCCCTCATCGAGGTGCTCAACGGCGGCACCTGAACATGGCCTTCTCCTGGGCGGTCGGTGGCGCTGGCACTGCTGGTGATCGGCCGCATCATCGTCATCGCTCCGACACCGTGGTCGACGCGAGCGACGCTTCCTCGCCGCCATCCTCGAGAACATGCAGGACGGGATCGTCGCCTGTGAGCGCGCGGAGTCCTCGCCGTCTCCGACCGGGCGATCCAGGACCTGCTCGGCCCGGCGCCACCGACGGTCGGCGCCCCGGCCCCGCCGGCTGCGGCCGGTGGTGCCGGGCAGGGCGTGCCGAGGCGGTGTGATCGGCTCCCTCTGCTGCGCGCGCTCGACGGCGAGGTGCTGCGCAACGTCGAGATGGTGATCGCCACCGGGGACGCGCAGCAGCGCACCGTGCTCGCCAGCGGCCAGGCGGTCTTCGTCCGCGGGAAAAGGGCGGGCGCGGTGGTCACGGTGCAGGACATCACCGCGCGCAAGCAGACCGAGGAGTCGCTGCGGCTCAGTGAGCGCAGCTTTCGCAGCCTCTTCGACGGCAACCCCCAGCCGATGTTTCTGTGGGACCAGAGCACCGCCCGGTTCCTGGGGGTCAACGAGGCGGCGCTCGCCCTCTACGGCTACAGCCCGCGCGGAGTTCCTCGAGCTGAGCATCGACGACCTGCGCGCCGACGAGCCCTCCCGGCTGGCAGAGGATGTGGCGGCCTTCGGCAAGGGGCAAACTCGTTTCGCAGGAATCAGCCATCGAACCAAAGAGGGGGGGATCCTCGACGTCGAGGTCACCGCCAGGGTGGCGGATTTCGAAGGGCGGCTCGCCCGCCTCCTGCTGGTCGAGAACGTCACCGAGCGCCTCGAGACCGAGAGGGCGCTGCGGGCGTCGCAGCAGGGGTTCGCCACCGTCTTCCGATCCAGCCCGGCGATGCTCGCCATCCGCTCGGCCGGGGATGGGCGCTTCGTCGACGCCAACGACGCGTTCCTCACCGCCCTCGGATATGCGCGGGAGGAGGTGATCGGACACACGAATTCCGAGCTGGTCATCGGGCCGACTCCGGAGAACGGTCGAATCGCCGGCCTGGTGAGGTCCGGCGCCGTGGTGCGCAACGTGGAGGTTCGCCTGCGGGCACGGGACGGCGGGATCCTCGACGGACTCTTCTCCGCCGAGATGGTGTCCATCGGAGAGGAGCCGGCATCCTCGGCGTGTTCACCGACCGCACCGAGCACAGGCGCGAGCAGGCCGGGCTCGACCGCATCCTCAGGATGCGACTTGCGGTGACCCGCGCGCTGGCCCTGTCGGGGACGCTGGCGGAGGGCGGCGAGGCCATGCTCCGGGACATCGGGACGGCGATGGCATGGGACGTCGGCGAGCTCTGGCTCACCGACGGTCCCGGTGGCGGGATCCCCGGGAGAGCCTCGGAGCGCGCCCGGCATCGAGGACGCGGGCCTGCGCGAGCTCGGCGGCAAGCCAACCACCACGCCGGGCGCCGGGATCGCCCGACGTGTCTGGGAGCAGGCTGCGGCGATCGGCCTGGCCGGCGGTGGGCTTCCCCATCACCCACGACGGGAAGGTCGTCGGAGTGATGACCTTCCTCGCCGGTGACATGCCCAGCCTGGATGACGCGCTGGTGGCGGTGCTCGCCGACCTGGGACAGCCGTTCGGCCAGTTCGTCAGGCGCACCCGGGCCGAGGCGGCGCTGCGCGAGAGCGAACGCGGCTTCCGCGCCCTCTTCGACGACAACCCGCAGCCGATGTACGTGTGGGAGAAGCGCACCTTCCGGATCCTGGCGGCCAACGTGGCGGCGGTCGCCCAGTACGGCTACACCCAGGACGAGTTCCTCACGATGACCGTCACCGACCTCCGCCTGCCGGAGGACTCGGCGCAGTTGACGGAGATCATCGGCGCCATCGACAGCGAGGGGAGAAGGGAGTTCACAGCGATTCGCCATCGCACCAAGGGGGGCCGCAGCGTCGACATCGAGATCGACGTGCGCGAGGTCGACTTCGAGGGGCGGCGCGCATGGCTGACCGTCGTCGACGACGTCACCGAGCGGCTCCGGCTGCAGCGCAAGCTGGAGCACCAGGCGTTCCACGACGCGCTGACCGACCTCCCCAATCGCGCCCTCTTCCGCGACCGCGTCGAGCACGTGCACCGCCGGCTGGCGCGAAGCTCGCGCGGGTACGCGGTTCTCATGCTCGACCTCGACAACTTCAAGACCGTCAACGACAGCTTCGGCCACGGCGCCGGTGACGAGCTGCTGCTCGAGGTGTCGCGGCGGCTGGCCGACGGGGTGCGGCAGGGCGACACCGCCGCCCGGCTCGGCGGCGACGAGTTCGGCATCGTTCTCGAGGATCTCGAGGGTGTGGCGGATGCGGTCATCACCGCCGAGCGTCTGCTCGCCGCGCTCCGCGAGCCCTTCGCGGTGGCGGGGCGCTCGGTGACCCTCGGTGCCACCATCGGGATCGCCCTCTCCGGCGACGCGGCCGCCAGCGCCACCGACGTGGTGCGCAACGCGGATGTCGCTCTGTACGCCGGCAAACCCGCGGCAAGGATCGTCAGCAGCTGTTCTCCGAGGAGATGCATGTCGCCGTGCTCGAACGGTTCACCCTGGAGCAGGAGCTGCGCGAGGGCATCTCCGGGGGAAACTAGTCTCCGCCATCAGCCCAAGGTCGACGCCGAGAGCGGCCGGGTAGTCGGGGTCGAGGCCCTGGTCCACTGGAACCACCCGGTCCGGGGCATGCTGGTGCCGGCCGCCTTCATCGCGGTGGCGGAGGAGTGCGGGTCGATCGTCGATCTCGACGCCTGGGTGCTCGAGGCCGCCTGCCGGCAGGCCGGCGACTGGGCCCGATCCGCGGCCTGCCCGCTCTCGATGGCGGTCAACGTCTCGGGGCGCGACCTCGAGGGAGGCGGGCTGCTCGATCGAGGTGCGCCGAATCCTCGGCGAGACCGGTCTGGATCCACGGCTGCTGGAGCTGGAGCTCACCGAGAGCGCCGACGGTGCAGCAGCAGGGTGAGGCGCTGGCGCAGCTGCGGGAGATCCGGGCACTCGGGGTGCGCATCGCCATCGACGACTTCGGCACCGGCTACTCGATGCTCAGCCGCCTCCAGGACTTCCCCATCGACACCCTGAAGATCGACCGGGCCTTCATCAGCCGGATCACCGGCCCGGACGCCAACTCCCCGATCGTGTCGGCGACGGTCGCCATGGCCGGGGCCTGGGCCTGGAGGTCGTCGCCGAGGGGGTCGAGACCGAGGCGCAGCGCCTGTATCTGGTGCGCCAGGGCTGTGACCGGCTGCAGGGATACCTGATCAGCCGCCCGGTCGAGCCCGAGCTGATTCCGGCGATGCTGCTGGTCTCGCCGCTGCCGCCGATCGAGGACCGGAGGTGGGAGGCTCTCGACCGCGCCGTGGCCGTCGCGTCCACCGAACCCGCTTTGGAGGATCTGGTGCGCGGGCTGCTGGTCGAGCTGCAGCAACTCACCGGCCTCAACTCGGTGTACCTCACCCGGATCGACTGGGATCGCAATCAGCAGGCGATCCTGGTCAGCCACAACTCCGGCTCCATCCCCGTGCCCGAGGGCCTCGTCCTCCCGTGGCCGGACAGCCTCTCCGGCACCGCGCCGGCCGGCGGCCCCCAGTACACCGACGGGATCCCCGTTGAGTTCCAGCCGTCCCGGGCCGCGACCGCGCTGGGTCACAGACGCCGGTCACGGTGCCGGTCCTCCTCGGCGACGGGAACATCTTCGGCGCCCTCAGCGGCGCCAGCCGATGCCGGGTTCCGCTGGCACAGGCGGGGCTCGAGGTGATGCGGATCTTCGCCAGCCTCATCGCCGCCCACCTCGCAACCCCGGCGGGCCGCGAGCTCACCGAGCGACGATGACCGGGATGATCCGCCATCCAGCACTGGCTGCTCTGGTCGTTGGCGGTGGCGTGGCCTCAGCTGACGGTGGGTTGTGCGCGGAGCCGTCCGGCGCCAGCGACCGCACGTCTGGGCGCCGGCTGGTCCGACACTCCTGCCCCCATCGCATACTCCCTCGCCGGAATCCACAGCCTCTCCCTCCCACATCCACACCCCTGGCGGGTCGCTCCCACGCCGGTGATCGAGCATCGCGGAGAGGCCGTCTTCCTTCCCGGCGACCCGCCCCGCCGGGGTGCGATGGCGCTTTCGCGACGGCGCCGCCCCGCGGGCCCGGCCGCCGCGCCCGACACCGTGGCGCGGCGCGCCGGCGCCACGGTGCGCAGGACCACCGTCGACGCCCGGATCGTGCCCATGGCCGAGGCGCTGGGCTGGCTCGCCCGCCTGCCCGCCGGCGCCGAATCGGCCCCCTCGCTGGCGGCCTGGGCGGTCGCGGTCAAGGCGGCGGTCGGGCTGGTCGCCCGGGGCGGCTGCTCCCCGCCATCAGCCCGGGCGGCTACGACGCCTGGCGCGCCGGTCCGCTCGACCCCGCCGACGAGGAGTGGCTCGCCCGCCTCGCCGCCGCCTTCCCGCCGCCGGCCCACGCGCTTCCCGTCGAGGGCAGCCGGCCGCTGCGGGTGCGCTCCCCTCGAGCCTCGCTGGTGCGCGAGCTGCTGGGACGCGGTCGCCGACTGCCCTGGCGCGCAGCCCGGCGGCGCCCCCGGGTCACCGCCCACCCCCGCCTTCGCCGGCCGGCGGCGAGGGTCGGCGGTGGGCGGGATGCGCGAGTGGCTCGCACGCCGCCGCCCAGCCGCTTGGCGCGAGGGCGCGCGCCCCGGCCTGCGGCTGGTGCCGCCCGACGCAGCCCGAGCAGCCGTTCCGCGCCGTAGCTGCAGCTACAGCAGCCACGCCGACCCCTCGCTGGTGGTCGACGCCGCCGACCTGTGGAGCGGGCGCCGTCGGCGGTGCTGCGGCGCTTCGGACGAGCAGCGTCGAGAGCGACCTGCTGCTCGCCCTGCGGCGGGGCACCCGGGCCTGGCCGCCGCTGGGCCGGGTGCTGGAGGAGGCGCGGCCCGACCGCCTCGAGCCTCGATGACGAGGAGACCGCGCCAGCTGCTCGGCCCCGCCGCCGAGCCGCTCGCCGCCGCCGGGCTCGAGGTGCTCTGGCCGGCCGAGCTCGCCGGCGCGGGCTGGAGGCCGCGGGCGGGTGGTGGGGCGGACGCCCACCCCCGAGGCGGTGACGCCGGCCGGGTTCCAGCCTCGAGGCGCTACTACGACTTCCGCTGGCGGCCGGCCCTCGGCGGCGAGGTCCTCAGCGCCGAGGAGCTGGCCGGGTGGCCGCGGCGAAGCGTGCGTTGGTGCGGGTGCGGGGGCGGTGGGTGACGGTGGACGCCGGCGCTCGACCGGTGCGCCGCGCGGGCCCGGCGCGGGTGCCGCCGACCGGGCGCTGGCCGCGGCGCTCGGGGGCGCGCCTGAGAGTGGGCGGCGGACAGTCGGCTCCGCGTCGAGGGCGGGGCCGTGCTCGGCGAGCGCCTGCGGGGGTGGGCGGGGGCCGCGCCCCCGCCGGCCCGGCCGGCCGGCGCCAAGCTGCGCCCCTATCAGGGGCGGGGCCTGGCCTGGCTGGCCGCGATGGCCGAGCTCGGCCTGGGCGGCTGCCTCGCCGACGACATGGGCCTGGGCAAGACCATCCAGGTCATCGCGCTCCACCTGTCCATCTGCTGGCGGGCGCGGCGGCCCCCCGCTGGTGGTCTGCCCCGCCTCGCTGCTCGGCAACTGGGAGCGGGAGCTAGACCGCTTCGGCCCCGGCAGCCTGTCCGGCGCTACCACGGCGGCAGCCGACACCTGGAGGCGCGCGACGCCGGCGAGGTCGTGCTGGCCACCTACGGGGTGGTGCGTGCCGACGGGCCGCCGCTCGCCGCCGTCGACTGGGGCCTGATGGTCGCCGACGAGGCCCAGCACGTCAAGAGCCCGCTCTCCCGCTCCGCGCGGGAGCTGCGCAGGTGCCCGGCCGGGTGAGGATGGCGCTGACCGGCACGCCGGTGGAGAACCGGCTCAGCGAACTGTGGTCGCTGCTGGACTGGACCACCCCGGGCCTGCTCGGCGCCTGGACGGCTTCCGCGAGCGGCTCGCCGGGCCCGTCGAGCGCTACGCCGACGCCGCGCCCGCGAACGTTTCGCCCGGACGGTGCGGCCCTTCCTGCTGCGCCGGCGCAAGTGCGACCCCGACATCGCCCCGGAGCTGCCGGCGAAGACCGAGACCGACCGGCTGGTGCCGCTCACCCCCGAGCAGGCGTCGCTGTACGGGGCGGTGTGCCGAGACCCTGGCCGAGATCCAGGCAGGATGAGGGGCTCTCCGCGGCGCGGCCTGGTGATCCCGCTGCTCACCGCGCTCAAGCAGATCTGCAACCATCCCGCCCACTACTTCAGCAGGCGGGGCCCCTGCCCGGACGCTCGGGAAAGCTCGACGCCTTGGATGAGCTGCTGGGGGTGATCCTGGAGGAAGGGAAGTCGGCGCTCGTCTTCACCCAGTACGTCCAGATGGGGAGGCTGATCGAGGGGGCATCTGCGCCAGCGTGGAGTCAGAGCCCTGTTTCTGCACGGCGGCGCTGGCCCCCGGCCAGCCGCGACGCGATGGTCGCCGCTTCCAGGCGGGGGCGGCCCCGGTGTTCCTGCTCTCGCTCAAGGCCGGCGGTGTCGGTCCTCGACCTGACCCGGGCGACCCACGTCCTCCACTACGACCGCTGGTGGAACCCCGCGGTCGAGGACCAGGCCACCGACCGCGCCCACCGCATCGGTCAACACCGCCCGGTGCAGGTGCACCGGATGATCGCCGAGGGCACCCTCGAGGACCAGATCGCCGCGGTGCTGGCCGCAAGCGGGAGCTCGCCGGCGGTGGTCGGGGGCGGCGAGTCATGGATCAGCGAGCTCTCCACCCCGAGCTGGCCGAGCTGGTGTCGCTGCGGGCGGCGGCGTGACCCCCCGGCCGCCGCGGCTGCCCGACGAGGTGCTGCGGCTGGTCCGGCGCGTCGCCGAGGAGGGCGACCCGTGGGTGCGCCGCGACCTCGCCGACAGCTTCGCGGTGATCGCCTCGGAGCCGGGCCTCGACGAGCGGCTCGACCGGCTCGACGAGCTCCTCGACGAGTTCGAGGAGCTGGAGCACGACGCCGACCCGGACGCGGAGGACGAGGACGGCGAGCAGGGGGACGGGTGGGACGCCGACCTGCCGGAGCGGAATCTCCGAGGCCGGGCGGCGGCCGGGGGTCCGCTGGCGCCGGGACGGCGGCGACGGCCGCTGGCCGCCGGCCTCGCCGGGACCGCTGGGCCGGCTCTCCGCACCGCGGGGCGGCACCCGCTTCGGCGCCCGCTGGTGGGGCCGGACCTGGGTCGAGGCCCTCGAGCAGCGGGCCCGCCTCAAGCCCAACCGCCTGCCCCGCGGGCGCGGCTTCGCCCGCAGCGGCGCGGTGGGTCCGCTGGTGGTCGTGCCCGGGGAGGTGAGCGCCCGGGTGCAGGGGTCGCGGCCGTCTCCGTACACGGTGCGGCTGCGCGTGCCCGCCAGTTCACCGCCGAGGAGTGGCGGGCGGTCCTGGGGGCGATCGCCGCCCGCGCCTCGCGCGCCGCCGCCCTGCTCGACGGCGAGCTCGACCCCGGGGTGGTCGACGACGCCGCCGGGGCGGGCATCTCGCTGCTCCCCGGCGCGGGCGAGATCGGCACCGCCTGCTCCTGCCCCGACTGGGCGGATCCCTGCAAGCACGCCGCCGCGGTCTGCTACCTGGTCGCCGACCGCATGGACGAGGACCCCTTCACCATCCTGCTGCTGCGCGGGCGCGGCCGCGAGCAGGCGCTCGCCGGCCTGCGCAGCCTGCGCGGTGAGGGCGCCCACCCCACGCCGGCGGCGCCGCCGGCTGCCGCCGAGGAGGAGCCCGAGGCCGACCCGGGCGTGGAGGCGCGGGCTGCGCTCACCCGCGAGGCGGGCGCCGAGCTGCCGCCGCCGCCGCCCCCGCCGGCCCGGCCCGCCTCGCCGCGAGCCTCGCCGTCGACCCCCCGGAGGGTGCCCGGGTCGCCGCCGGCGACCTGGCCGCCCTGGCCGCGGACGCCGCCCGCCGCGCCTGGGAGCTGGCCCACGGCAGCGGCGACGGCGGCCTCGGCCTCTCCGCCGACGCCGACCTGGCCCGCCTCGCCGCCGCGCGGCTGGGAGGGTCGAGGGATTCGACGACCTCGCCGCCCGCGCGGGACCCGCCCGCGGGCGCTGATGCGCGCCGCGCTCGCCTGGCACCACGGCGGCGCGAGCGCGCTCGAGGTGCTCGACAGGGCCGGGCTGGCAGCCTCCCCCCGAGGTGATGGAGGAGGGCGCGGCGGCGATGGTCGAGGCCTTCGGGCAGGCCTCGGTGCGCGGCGAGCGGGCCGGCAACCGCCGCGCCGGCGTCCAGCTCCGCCACAGGCACGACGATGGCCTCTGGTACCTCCTGGTGCTGCGCTCGGGGACCTGGGAGGTGCACCACCCGCCCGACGCCGACCCGCGGCGGCTGGTTGCGCTGGTGGCTCCGGTCTGATCGGGATGACCGGCGGTAGGATCAGCCTTCCCCCGGAGGCGACCACCGCCTCGAGCAGGAGGCGACCCGGCTCGGGATGCGCACCGGGTGATCGTGACGCCGCCGCCGCCCCGGTGTGACGCGGTGGTCACCGGTCCCACGTACGGTGTCGAGAGCCACGGCCGCCCGGTGAAGGAGCCCGCGATGCAGACCAGCGAGGGGCAGGAGGTCCTGACCATCCCCGCGACCCCGGTCCACCGGTCGGGGACCACCAGCGATGTCCACGAGGCGGTGCTGAACCTGGGGTGCGGCACCGATCGCATCGAGGGCGCCGTCAACCTGGACATCAGCGCCGCCGTGGGCGCCGACGTCGTCCACGATCTCCGCCGGTTTCCGTGGCCCCTCCCGGATTCGACCTTCTCGACCGTCGTCGGGATGGACGTCATCGAGCACCTCCCCGACATGCTGGCCACCATGGAGGAGATCAGCCGGATCTGCCGTCCCGGCGCGATCGTCCGCCTGGCCACGCCCCACTTCAGCTGCGCCAACGCCTACACCGATCCCACCCATTGCCACCGGCTCGGATACTTCACGTTCGACTACTTCGTGGGGACGGCCACCCACAACCACTACACGGACGCGCGCTTCTCCTACCGGCGGCGCGAGCTCGTGCTTCTTCCCCTCGCGCAAGAACACCCTGATCCGCCGGATCGCCAACCGCTGGCCCGCCTTCTACGAGCGGCACCTCTGCTGGGTGCTGCCCGCGTGGTTTCTCAGCGTCGAGCTGGTCGTCGAGAAGTAGCGCGACCCCGTCCTACCGTCCCGGCGGAGGCACCGACCGGAAGCGCGGCGAGACGGTGGCCAGGGCCGCGACGTACCGCTCCACCATGGCGCCGGCCGCGAACGCCTCCGATGCATGGAGGGTCTCGGCCCGCCACCCCTCGAGGAGGGAGCGATCGTCGAGAGCGGATCCGACGGTGGCGGTCAGGGCGCCGACGTCACCCACCGGGACCAGCGCCCCTCCGCCCCCGGCGAGGATGCGCGAGGGTCCCGGCGCTCCGTAGGCGACCACCGGAGTGCCCAGGGCGAGGGCCTCGGCGACCACGAGGCCGAACGGCTCGCTGTGGGCGGGGTGGACGAGCAGGGCGACCTGGGCGATCGCGGCGGCGAGGTCGTCGGAGCCGGCCCGGCCGGCGATGCCGATCGATGCCTCCAGGCCCCGGGCGGCGATCTCTCGGGCCAGGTCGGCACGCACTCCTGGCGCGTTGGCCTCGTCGGGCCCCACCATCAGGAACTGCGCCGGCCGGCCCCGCAGGAGCCGAGCCGCCAGGTCGATGAAGTCGAGACCTCCCTTGAACCGCTGCATGCGTCCGACCATGAGGATCCGCGGTCCCGCGAAGGGTGCGAGGCCGCATCCCTCGAAGATGGTCTCGGCCCGGCCCCCGGCGTGCGCATTCCATCGGCCGCTAAAAATCGGCCCGGCCGGCTCGATGACCACCAGGGCGCGGGGCGGGCTCCCATGGCGGCATAGGCTCCGCTGGTCTCCGCGCTGTTGGCGATGCGCAGGTCGGGGAAGCGCGCACAGAGCCGATCCTGCACCGAGCTCGTGTCCGGGGGATCGTGCAGGATCGCGGCGTGGGCGATTCGGCCCACCGGAATCGCCAGCCGGCTGAGCAGCTGGCCCTTCGGGTGATTGGAGAGCACCACGTCGGGGCGCCAGGTCCGCGCCGCCCGGCGCACCACCCGGATCGCCCGCAGCACCGTCGCCGGCTCACGGAGGGAGAGCCGGGGGCCGCTCTCGGCGGAATCGACACCGCGCAGCCCGGCCTCGGCAACCAGCGGCCCGTCGCCGAGGGCGACCAGCCGGGTCCTGACCCCGCACCGCTCCAGGCCCGCGAGGACGGTGAGGAGGAGCACCTCGGCTCCTCCCACCACCCCCACGGGCGAGACGGCGAGCAGCGACGGCGTGGATCGCTCGACGCTCATGTCCCGGGCCCCGGCGCTACGACCTCCTGGCCAGGCTGCGCTCCGCCGACCTGGCCGGCGGCCTGGCGGCCGCCGGGCCGCTGTCGAGTGGCAGCCACACC
The DNA here is from genome assembly GCA_963846365.1 of uncultured Chloroflexia bacterium. Classification (GTDB taxonomy): domain Bacteria; phylum Chloroflexota; class Dormibacteria; order Aeolococcales; family Aeolococcaceae; genus CF-96. Next base: position 54,990 of record CAWJVN010000005.1, on the reverse strand, counting down.
TTGGTGCTGGAGCTCTCGTCGGCGGCCAGGTCCGTCCGGAGAAGGTCCGCGTCCGCGTTCGACGAGTAGTAGTAGCCGAGGCTGCGGCCGCGCTTCGCCTTGTTGAGGACGACACCGACGACGTTGGCGCCAACGTTGCGCAGGGCCCTGATCGTCTGCTCGGCCAGCCGTGCATTGGTCTTTCCTGCCTCGACGACCAGGATGGTCCCCGACGCCTTTGCGGCCAGGCTCAGCGCGTCGGTGACGAGCTGGGCCGGAGGGGTGTCGATGACCACGAGGTCGTGCTTCTCCTCCAGCATGCTCAGGACGCGCGCGGTGTGCTTCGAGGCGAGCAGCTCCGACGTATCACGGGGGGAAGCGTCCCGGCGGTGAGCAGCCACAGGTTCGGGAACCGGGTGCTGTGCCTGCCGGTGAGCTGCGGCTCGCGGGCATGCGCCGACTGCAGCAGCAGCTCGGACACGCCGGCCTGCATCGGCTGCTCGAATAGGCGGTGCTGGTTGGGGCGCCGCATGTCGGCGTCCACCAGCAGCACCCGCTCGCCGGCAGCGGCCATGATTCCGGCGAGGTTCGCCGCGGTGCGGGTCTTGCCCTCGCCGGGACGCGCCGAGGTGATCACGATGCTCTTGAGCGGGGTGTCGACCGAGCTGAAGAGGATGTTGGTGCGCAGGCGGCGGTAGGCCTCGCCGGCCGCGTCACCCTGGCCGTCGCGATTCGCCGATCCGGCCGACCGGGGGATGACCCCGAGGGTGGGCAGGTTGAGCCGGATCGCGCACGTCGTCCTCGGTGCGGAGCCCCTGGTCGAGGTATTCGAGCAGCACCGCCAGGCTCAGTCCGAGAAGGAGGATGCAGGCGAAGGCCCCGAGGGCGGCCATGGTGCTGCGGCCCGGTCCCACCGCGGCGGTGGGAGCGGTTGCCGGCGAGGCGATGACGATGGCGTTGGACGCCTGCTGCGCCCGGGTGTCGAGGGCGGCGACACGATCGGTGAGCTGCGCGAGCTGGGTGGTGTCGTTGTCCACCTGGGTCCGCAGGGCGGTGGTGTCCTGGCGGGCGCGCTGGGCGGCGTCGAGCGCGGTCTGGTCGATGGCCAGCTGCGACTGCGCTCGGGTCTGAGCGTCCTTCAGCTGCGCTCGTGTCTGGTCGGCCACCGGCGTGGTCTGACTGGCGCCATTGGCGATGAAGGTGTTCATCACCGAGTTGGCGATGGCTCCGGCCAGAAGCGGGTTGCCGTCCCTCACCTTGACGTCGATCAGCTCGGTGGTGGGCTCCGGGGTCACGGTGATCCGACCCGCGAGCTGGTCGGGGGTGCCGGCGAGGTGCAGGTCGGCGATCACCTTCCGCAGCAGGGGGCCCTCCCAGTTCAGCAACGCAGCGTCGGTGTTGATGATCTGATCGGAGCTCACGCTCAGCGCCGACGCCTGGACCTGGCCGAGGACGAGCAGGCGTCCGGTCGCCTCATAGACGAGCTTCTGGGTGCTTGTGGCCAGAAATGCGACGATGGCGCCGATGAGCGTGAGCCCGACCACGGGGCCCGCCCAGCGCAACACGATCTTGCGGAACCGTTGAGGATTCATAACGTGCAGCGTTGCCTACCGTCAAACGGGTGGACGTGGTACAGAGCGTGACCGAGGCCGGCGCAGGCCGAGCCCGAGAACAGGGCGATCCTAGCAGGAAGATTCTGACCCGCCGACCCGTTACCGTGCTGTATGCGACTGTGATTCCGCTGTGAATTGCGTGAATCACCCTGGAAACGCCGCACGCCGCGATCGACCGGCCACCGGGCCATGCCGCGGTCGCGACACTGTCGGTTCGCGCATTGCGCGCGACCCTCTCGAGGCCGGCATGCACCGTGACCGATCGGTGGACAGAATGCGACGAGCATGCGACGATTGCCGTGCCATGGTACACCGGTGCCAGCGGCAGCTGTTCCCCACTCCCACCGCGTGTGATCGCATCTGGGTGGTGACTGTCCGTTCCGGTTCCGCCGCGATCACCCACACGAGAGGAGACAGCGTGGGAGCAGAACTCAGGGATCGTCCCGTCGACGAGCCACGAGGCCTTGGTCCAGGAGTTCGATCTGCGCGACATCGACAATCCCGATCGTCGTGACTTCTGGCGTCTCAAGTACCTTGCGAGGATCGGAGCGGTGGTCGCCGAGGTGTGCGGGGTCACGTGCCCACCGGCGGCCGGATCATCGAGATCGGCTGCGCGCAGGCGAACATGAGCCTGCTGCTCGCCGAGAGTGGCTACGACTGCACCGCCTGCGACATCGATGCCGATGCCATCGCCTATGGACGGAAGAAGTTCGAACACGGGTCGATGAACTGGGTGGTCGGCGACGCGTTTCGATCAGCCCGCCGCGGGCACCTATGACGGCGTCATCCTCTCCGAGCTTCTGGAGCACGTGGCCCACCCCGACCTGCTCCTCCGGCGAGCCGTCGACATGGTGCGCGTCGGCGGGTTTGTCGTCGTCACCACCCCCAACGACGAAGGTCTCGTCTCGGCGATAACGACCGAGCCTTTTAAAGGCCGGCGGCCCAGTGAAGGACATGGAGGCGCCGGCGGTACGGACCTAGTGGCCAGGACCACCTGTTCGAAGTGACGCGATCGGAGCTTCGAGATCGAGATGAATCCCGACGAAGTCGGCCGAGGCGTGGTCGAGTTCGCCGGTGTGGAAGCGTCTCTCTCCCTGCGCGACGCCCGGCCAGCCGGTGCTGCGGCTGCCGGGGATCGGCGCCGTGGCGCACGTGGGCATCGACGGCCTCGACCGTGTGCCCACGTTGAGATGGCTGTTCTCGGCACCCTGATCTGCACCCTGCGGCGTGAGCAATCGGGGTCCTCCAGATCGCCAACGCCCTGCGCGGTGGTGGCATGGAGCACTACGTGGATCGATCGACGCGCGACCTGCGCGCCCACGGATGCGAGGTCGTGGTGGTGTCCGCGCAGAACCCGTCGCCGATGACCTTCGAGTACGAGGTCGTGCACGTCCCGGGCGTCGACGGTGGCGGAGATCTCCAGGCCACCGCGCGCGTCCTCGACCTCTGCGCGAACCTCCGTCCCGACGTGGTGGTGTCCCACCACGTCGGCAACCGCCCGCTCATCGAGGCGGTCGCGCAGCACCACCGGTCCATCCAGATGCTGCACGGCTATCTCTGCCGCGGCGGAAAGCTGTTCCGGCGCGGTGACCGCCAGTGCACCCATCCCCTGGGCCGGCGATGTCCGGTCGACTGGTACACCGGTCCCTGCGGGGACAGCCCGAGGCCGGCGGCGGCGCTGGCGTCCTACGAACCGAACGTGCTGGAGCACCTCGCGGCGCTTCGAGCCCTCGACGCCCTCGCCGTCCCCAGCAGGTTCCTGCGTGACTACCTGGTCGGGGAGGGCCTCCCGCCCGATCGCGTCCACGTGATCGACAACAGCACCGGCATCGGTCGACAGCAGCCGGTGCGGCGTCAGCACGGAGATCGTGTCGAGGTCGTCTTCATCGGCCGGCTCACCCACGCCAAGGGCCCTCAGCATGCGCTTCAGGCGCTCGCCCGGCTCGACGCGCGCTTCCGCCTGACCGTCGTCGGCGACGGCTGGCACCGAGCCGAGCTGGAGACGCTGGCGAGCACCCTCGGCGTCGCCGGCCGCGTCACCTTCACCGGCTGGCTGGACGGCGCCGAGCTCGAGGCCGTATGGGCCCGCGCCGCGATGATGATCGTCACCTCCCTGTGGCCCGATCCGGCGCCGCTCACCGTGCCCGAGGCGAGGAGCCACGGGCTGCCGGTGGTGACCTACGCCTCGGGTGGGCTCGCGGAGTGGGCCGAGCGCCTCGACGGTGTCACCGTGGTGCCGCGGGGCGACGTCGATGGACTCGCTCTGGCGATCGAGGCGGTGGCCGGTGGCACGACGGCCGTGGCATCCACGCAGGGGGCCGGGCTGCCCGACCTCTGGTCTCTGATCAGAAGGGTGGCGGCGGTTCCGGAACGGTGGACGGCATGAGCGCGCGCGCGCGCGCCCTCGTCCGCCGGGTGCGCTCCGACGCCCTGCTCGCCGTCTGCAACACCCTGGTGGCGCGGATCCCCAGCCACCTCGTGCGCAACCTCTTCCTCCGGCGGGTCATGTGCGTGCAGCTCGGTCCACGATCGTCGGTGCACCTGGGCCTGCGTCTGTACACGCGCGGAGGCCTCGCGATCGGCCGCAATTCCGTGATCGACCGCGACTGCGTGCTCGACGGCCGCGGCAGCGTCCGCATCGGTGACAACGTCAACCTGGCTCCGGAGGTGATGGTGCTCACCGCCTCGCACGACGCCGACGATCTGGACGGCTTCGGCGGGATCACCTCCGCAGTGGTGATCGAGGACCACGCCTGGATCGCCACCCGTGCGCTGCTGCTTCCCGGCATCCGGATCGGCCGCGCCGCGGTCGTCGGAGCCGGGTCGGTGGTGACCAGGGACGTGCCTGACGAAGTCATCGTCGCCGGCAACCCGGCGCGTCCCATCGGCGAGCGGAGCGGGGTTCCCCGGCACCGGGGCGAGTACCGGCAACTCTTCCATTGAGTGTCTCCGCTGCCCACAGCCTGCAGCGACGCCTCGCCGGCAACACCCTGGTGCAGTTCGCGCCGCCGATCCTGGCGGTCGTCGTCGGCATCCCGCTCAGCGCGATTCTCAGCCGCCACCTCGGCCTGGCGGGGTTCGGCGCGTACGCCTTCGTCACCAGCTACGTGGCCGCGTTCGGCGGGGTCCTCAACGACTGGGGGCTCAACGCCATCTGCCTGCGGGAGATCTCCCAGCGACCGGCGCTCCGCTCCACGCTGGTGATGAGCGCCGCCGCACTGCAGTTCTGGATCTCGGCGATCACCTACCTGGCGCTGGTGACGGCGCTGCTGTTCATGCACCGCCCCGGGTCGATCAGTCTGGCGGCGGTGCTCTTCGGCGTGACCCTGTTCACCGCCGCACTCGACCTCCTGACCCTTCCCTTCCAGGCTGACCTGCAGCTGCACCGGACCCTCGGCCCGATCCTGAGCGGGATGGTGCTCCGGTTCGGGCTCGTCGTCGCAGCCCTGGTCGCCGGCGGCGGGCTGGTGGCGGTGATCGTGGCCACCCTGGTGGCGCTGCTGGTGCAGTACGGGTGGCTGATGGCCCTCGCCGCCCCCAACCTGCGCGGTGCGCTCCGGCCGTTGCGCGGCCATTGGCTCATGTACGTCCGCGAGGCGGGCCCCCTCGGTGTGGCCACGATCTTCACGACGGTGATGCAGCAGGCGCCCCTGCTGGTGGTCTCCGCCGCCAGCCTGGAGGCCGCCGGACTGTTCAGCGCCGCGGCTCGCATCCCGCTGCAGCTGACCATGCTCCCCCTGATCGTGCGCGCCTCGACCTTCCCCCTGCTCTCGAGCTTCTGGGTCTCCGACCGTGCACGCTACGCCCGGCTGCTCACCCTGCTGATCAACGGGAGCGTGATCGTGGTGGTCCCCATGGTGCTGCTCGTCGCCGGGCTGAACCGGGTGGTCATCGGCGTCATCTTCGGAAGCGCCTATCTCGGTGCCACCACCCCTTTCGTGCTGCTGATGGTCATGGTGGGCCTGATGACCCCCTGCATCCTGGTGGGCGAGGCGATGATCGCCGCCGGGTTCCAGCGGGTGAACCTGGTGATCACCCTGCTGGCCTCGCTGCTGCTGGTCGGGCTGCTGATCGTCCTCGTGCCCCGCGATGGCGCCACCGGGGCCAGCGCCGCGCTGGTCGTGTGCTGGTGCTTCATCGCCGTCACCACCTTCACGGTCGCTCGCCGGCGACTGGGCGTGGCGGTGCCGCTCGGTGCGCCGCTGGCGGCGGTGGCCGCGGCCGCGGTGGGGGTCCTGGTGGCCCTGGTCGCGTCGCGGACGGGCGAGATCCCCTCCGCGCTGCTGTCGGCGGCCGCCGGCGCGGCGGTGCTCTGCGCGCTCCGGCCGACCGCGACGGGTCAGCTCGTGGCGGTCGTGCAGCGCATGGTTCGGCGGCCCCGGTGATGGGCCGGTCCCGCCTCAGGGTCGCGGTCGTGACCCCGATGTCGTTCGGGGATCGGGGTGAGTTCGGCGGCGGTGAACGCTACTCGCTCGAGCTGGCCCGCGCGCTGTCGGAGATCGTCGACACCCGCCTGGTGGCCGTGGGAGGCGAGCGCGCCTCGGAGACGATGGGCTCACTGCGGGTGGAGACCTATCCGCGGGTCGCCCTCCGCCGGGGGTTGCGAACCAGCGCGGCCGGCGCCGGGGTGCTCCGCAGCCTTCTCGGGGTCGACGTGATCCACTGCCAGACCTTCTCCACGGTGCTCTCCGACACCTGCATCCTCCTGGCCCGGCTCACCGGTCGGAGGGTGTTCATCACCCACCACGGTGGCGGTGGCTACATCACCCTCGCACGGGTGGCGAACATCGCCGCGCTCTCCCACGGCCTCCTCCAGGTCTCGCGCTTCGCCGACTGCATGTACCGGCCCGGGCCGCCCCGCAGGACGGTGATCTATGGAGGCGTCGACGTGAGCCGGTTCCGTCCCTCCGGCTCCGCCAAGGAGCGCAGGGTCGTCTTCGTGGGGCGCCTGCTTGCGCACAAGGGGCTGGATCACCTCATCGAGGCGATCCCGGACGGCGTCCCGCTCGCGATCATCGGTCGCCCCTACGATCCGGCGTATCTCGACAGGCTGCGCGGTCTCGCCGAGGGGAAGGACGTCTCCTTCATCACCGATGCCGACGACCGGCGCGTCATCGACGAGTACAGCCGCGCGTCGGTCTCGATCCTGCCGTCGGTCTACGACGACATCCTCGGGCACCATCATCACGTTCCCGAGCTGCTGGGCCTGGTTCTGCTCGAGGCCATGGCCTGCGGCACGGCGGTCATCTGTACCGACGTCGGCGGCATGCCCGAGATCGTCGACGACGGCGTCACCGGCTTCATCGTGCCCCCGAACGACCCGGTCGCCCTGCGCGCGCGGATCCTGACCGTCCTCGACACCCCGGGGCTGGCCGGGGCGATGGGCTCGGCGGCCCGTGACCGCGTCCTCGAGCGGTTCACCTGGAGGGCGGTCGCCGAGAGCTGCGTGGCGGCCTACGGCCTGCCGCCGGCACCCGTCGCCGCCCCTTCTCAGTAAGCGCCGCTCGTTTTCATCACCGCGAAGAGGGTCTTCCAGAGCAGGGTGACGTCGAGGGCCACCGACCAGTTCTCCACGTAGTGCGAGGTCGAGCCGCACGGTCTCGTCCCAGGTGAGGTCGGAGCGTCCGCTCACCTGCCAGAGGCCGGTGATCACCGGGCTTGACCAGAAGCCGGCGGTGGGCGTCGATGCTCGTACAGCTCAACCTCCGGCCGCGAGCGGCGGTCGCGGACCGACCAGCGACATCGAGCCGGTGACCACATCCCATCAGCTGTGGCAGCTCGTCCAGCGAGTAGCGCCGCAGCAAAGCGCCCAGCGGGGTGATGCGCGGGTCCTGGCGGATCTTGAACATCTCGCCGGCGTGCTGGTTGAGGTGGGCGAGCGCCTCCATCTCGTTGATGGCGCCGTTGCGCATGCTCCGGAACTTGTGCATCGTGAACACCCGGCCGTTCTGGCCGATCCGCTCCTGCCGGTAGAGGATCGGCCGTCCCTGCTCGATCAGGGCGGTGATCGCGATCGCCGCCATCACCGGGCTGACGAGCACCAGGAGGAGGGCCGCGCCCACCCGGTCGATGCACGCCTTCACGACGCGCTGGGCGCCGCCGAAACTGGGCTCGTCGATGTGCAGCAACGGCAGCCCGGCGACGGGGCGGACGACGATCCGCGGACCCGCGACGTCGGCCACATTGGGGGCGACGACGAGCCGGATACCGGTGCCCTCGAGCTCCCAGGAGAGACGGCGGATGCCGGCGTGACCGAGCGCCTCGACGCTGGTCACCGCGATGGTGTCGGCGCCCATCCGGCGAGCGTCGGAGATGAGGTCGCGGAGCAGCGCTCTCGCCTGCCTCTGCTGGACCGTTTTGTCGTCGGCGTGGACATCGGGGATGCGACCGAGGGTTCCCACCACCTCATACCCGGCGAACGAGTTCTGCCGCAGGTGCCGCGCGAGCCGATCCCCGCTGACCGACGTTCCCACCACCGCCACGCGATGGATGGCGTGACCCGTCGCAAGATGGCGGCGCAGCAGCCGCCGTACGGTGCATCGACCGATGAGCGTCAGCAGGAGGGCGGCAGGGATGGTCACGGCGACGAACCCGCGCGACAGCTCCAGGCGCAGCAGGAACGAGGCGATGGCCATCGTCGCCCCCAGCCACACCGCCGCGTTCACCACGTGGCGATACTCCTGGGGACCGGCGGCGAGGAAGCGCGGGTTGTACGACCCACCGACCGCCATCGCCGCCAGCCAGGCCACCGCGAAGCCGGCGACCAGCAGAGCCATCCCCAGCGCGGAGGCGTGGAACGAATCTCCAAAGCGCGTGCTGCGACCGGTGAGACATCGCCGCCGCCGCGACCGCTGCGTCGACGCTCACCATCAGGGCGATCGCCCGGGGAACCGACACCGGTCGAGCCGTCGGACGATTGTGCACCTGCCACAACGGAGCGACGTGCCCGGTTGTGCGGCTCGTCGCCAACGTGGCGGTGACGGGGTCTGCGGTCATTCGGTAGCCATCCCAGTTGCTTCGGTCGATCCACCTCCGAAACGTGGTCCTCCGGTGAATCCTTGCGGAAACCGGTCGCATTGGACCGGAACTCGAGCACCGCCGACGCCGACGTCGTCGCGGGTCCGCATGCGCGGTTGTGACCGGATTGCGACCGCTTCCGCGCACCGCCGCCGTCGCCCCTGCAATGCAGGGAACCGCATGCACGCGCGCCTGGATCCGCGCGAGGCCGTCGCGGTGGCGTTCGTGTCACGGTGGCCGGACCCGGCGTTGGCTCGCGATCCGGTGGACCGCAGGATGCCGCTCCCGGCACCGCAAGCTTCGCGGACAGGAGACGTTGTCACCTCGGACTCACCCTGAAAGGGGCTGGGCCCGGCGATGCGCTGCGCAAGCTGCCACAACGGCGTTCATCCGCGGTCTCGCCGCAGTGATTGCCACAACGGAGAATCCCGTGACCACCGTACAGAACGTCCTTTCCAGGCGGCCATGCCGGTCCACGCTGACGCGTGTGGTGCTGGCCGGATCGCTGGCAGCCGGCGCGGCGCTCGGCAGCGTCGGCGCCGTGCACGCCTACTCGTCGCCCGGCTTCAGCGCCATGCTCACCTGCGTCGAGCAGCGGTCGGGCCTCAACGAGAGTTGCACTCTGGTGTTCACGCTGAGCGGCCCGCCCGGACAGGTCGGCGGCCTCACCGTGCACTTCGCCGGAGCGGGGGTCAGCGCCAACGCGGTCACCAACAGCAGCGGTGTCGCCACCGGCCCGGTCGTCAGTGGCACCGTGGCCCTCTGCGCTCTGGTCGGCAACAGCACCTACACCGGCACGGTGACCACCGCCGGCGCCGCAGCCGGCACCGACGCGCAGACCCAGGCCTGCGCCGCCGGGATCACCATCACCGGCCTCTCCAACGGCGCCGGTTCCCTGGCCCACGTTCCGGCCACCGTCGGGGCGAAGGTGACTGCGGCGAGCACGTCGCATCGCGACGAGGTGATCGCCGGAGCCGGCGGTGTGGCCGTGCTGGCCCTCGCCGGGACCGTGCTCGTCGCCGGCCGCCGTCGCCGCGAGACCGCCGAGTAGGCGCAGGACGCACACCAGACCCACGACGGGGGCTGCGGAGAGCGCCGCAGCCCCCGTTCGTCATCTCTGCGGAGGACACCGGCTGTGAGGTTTCCCGGAACCTCCCGTCCGACGCCGACGAGCTCCTGCCCGGTCTGCTGATCGGCAGCGCACCGGGCCGGGGCCAGCGTCGCGCCCTCGTCGACGCCGGCGTCGGGTTCGTCGTCGACCTGCGGGCGGAAGCCGCCGGCGGGAGCGAGCAGTGGCCGCAGCCGGTCGTGGTTCGCCACGCGCCGATCGTCGACCGCGAGGCTCCTGACCGGGAGCTGCTCGACGACCTCGCCGGCTGGATCATCGAGGCCGTCCGGGCGGGCGGCACCGTCCTGGCCCACTGCCACGCCGGCCAGGGTCGCGCCGCCACCGTCGGCTGCGCCACCCTGGTTCGCCTCGGATACGACCTGCCGGCCGCTCGCTGGGTCCCCGGCTGCTGCCAGGACGCCGGCCGGTGGCGTCGCCGACGGGGCTGCAGATCGCCGCACTCCGTGCCTATGCGGCGATTCTCTCCGCGGAGCCGACCCCTCGCAGCGCGTGAGGCCGGCGGAGCCCCTTCCATCGCAAGAAACTCGGTGGGGTGGGTTCTAACCTGGGCGGGCGGTTAAGGCAATACGTCAGTGAAAACCCATGGGATGTGACAGGTGCGACATCCAAACAGTCCGACGAGCGGCGGTGAGGGCGGCTCCTGACCGCGGCCTCGATGGCCGTCGTCGCCTCGGTCGCCGGGGCGAGCGCCGTTGCCGCCTACCCGTCGCCTGACAAGGACGCCGAGATGCATGCCGAGTGCGACTCCGTCGTCCAGGGTTCGACCATCGGGTGCGAGATACACCTTTCACCCTCGAGGATCACGACGGGCACAAGCTGGACGGGCACGAGGTGGAGTTCACCATCGACGGCGTCCACGGCGCGTCGCTGCATCCCTCCTCGGCCACCACCGGGTCGGACGGGAAGGGCACCGCGGAGACCACCTTCCTCCCCGGCGACGCGAAGTGCGGGACGATCGCGACCATCACCGGTACCGAGGGCACCGGCGAGAAGGTCTCGGCGCAGGTCCAGATCGAGATCGTCTGCAAGGGAGCCGGCTCGCACAGCGGCGGCACCACGCTCTCCTCGTCGCCCCGGGTGCTGGGCGTCTCCGGCACCGGCTCCAACGGCACCGGCTCCACCAGCGGTGCTCAGGTGATTGCGCTCGGCAATCCTGTGCCCACCGGTCTGGGCAACGAGGGCGCCGGTCCTGCGAGCGCGATCGGTTCCTTCACCCACACCTCGCTCGAGGTCGAGGGCGCCGTCCTCCTCCTGATCGTCCTGGGCACCGGTGCCGCCGTCCGCCACGCCCGCCGCCGGCCCGTCTGAGCCCGGCTCGGTCCCTGTCGGACATCGGGTGTGAGACTGCTGCGGAGCCGTCGTCCGGACGCGGACGAGATCCTGCCGGGTCTGCTCCTCGGCAGCCGCCCCACCCGCCGGCAGCGCCAGACCCTCCATCGCAGGGGTGTCCGGTTCGTCCTCGACCTCGGCGAGGCCGTCCCCGGCACCGGTGGGGAATGGCCCGACGAGGTGGTGGTCCGGCACTCGGACGTCGTCCACCATCCGGTCTCCCCGTTCGAACAGCTCGATGAGCTCGCCGGCTGGATCGTCGATCTGATCCGCGACGGCGGCAGGATCCTGGTCCACGGTGATCGCGGCCTCGGATTGGAGGCGACGGTCGGCTGTGCCGTCCTCGTCTGGCTCGGCTACGACCTGCCCGGCGCCTACCGCGCCGTGTGCGACCGCCGTCCCGTCGCGGCACCGACCGATGCGCAGATCGCGCTCCTCCGCCGCTATGAGCGATGGCTCGGAGGCCGCACCCCGGTGGGGCTGACCGCATTCTAAAAGGACGCCGGCGACTGCGACGTCTGGCGCTCGGTCTCACACCACAAGCTTCCCACCCGGGATCTCGTTTCCACATCCGGACGCTCCTCTCAGGGCCCGGCGATGCGCAGTGCACGCTGCAACACGGCGTTCGTCCACGTCCATCGCCGCAGTGGATCGCCACTCACCGGAGACACCCGTGACCACTCGACACATCGATCTCATCGGACGGTCGAGCCGCCCGAGGGTCGCGATCGTCCACGACTACGTCACCCAGCGGGGCGGCGCCGAGCGGGTGGTGCTCTCCATGCTCAAGGCCTTTCCCCGCGCGCCGCTCTACACCTCGCTCTACTCGCCCGAGACCACTCTCCCGGGGTTTCGCGGAAGTCGACGTGCGCACCCTGCCGATGAACCGCTCGGCGGCGCTGCGGCGCAACCACCGGCTGGCGCTGCCGCTGCTGGCGCCCGCCTTCTCGCAGCTGCGGGTGAGGGCCGATGTGACCATCTGCAGCTCCAGCGGATGGGCGCACGGGGCCCGCACCGACGGGATGAAACTGGTCTACTGCTATGCGCCGGCGCGCTGGCTGTACCAGTCGGAGCGGTACCTCGGCGGCGGACGCCAGGGCGCGGCCAGGGCGCTGCTGACCGCGCTGCGGCCGATGCTCAAGGGCTGGGACCGGCGGGCCGCCGCCAGCGCGGACCGGTACGTCACCAGCTCCTCGGCGATGCGGGACAGCATCCGTGACGTCTACGGGATCGACGCCGATCTGCTTCCGCCACCGCACACCATCGACGCCCACGGGCCCACGGGTCCGGTCGGCGGAGTCGAGCCCGGGTTCCTCCTCTGCGTGTCGCGGCTGCTTCCCTACAAGAACGTGGACGCGATCGTCGAGGCGATGCGGTCGCTCCCGGACCACCGACTGGTGGTCGTCGGCGACGGCCCGGAGAGGGCCCGGCTCAGCCTGCTCGCCGGCCCCAACGTCACCGTTCTCGGCTCGGTCACCGACGAGCAGCTGCGCTGGCTCTACGGGAGCTCGCTGGGGCTGGTCGCCGCCTCGTACGAGGACTACGGGCTGACCCCGCTGGAGGCGAACTCCTTCGCACGTCCGGTCGCGGTGCTCCGCTGGGGCGGCTTCCTCGACACCGTCGTCGATGGACGCACCGGCGTCTTCTTCGACGAGCCCCGGGCCGATGACATCCGCGACGCCATCGTCCGCCTCGCGGAGACGAGCTGGGATCGAGCGGACATCCTGGCCCACGCCCGGCACTACTCGGAGAGCGGCTTCATCCGGCGGCTCAATGACCTCGTCGTCGAGGTGGCCGGCTGATGAGGCGCCACCTCCCACACCAGGAGACAACATCATGACCAGCGCGCTGATCACCGGGATCACCGGACAGGACGGCTCGTACCTCGCCCAGCTCCTCATCGCGAAGGGCTACACCGTGTACGGGCTGGTGCGCGGTCAGAACAACCCGCGGCTCGCCGCGGTCGAGGCTCTCTGCCCGGGCATCCAGTTCGTCGAGGGCGACCTTCTCGACCAGTCCTCGCTGATCGCCGCGCTGGAGACCTGCCAGCCCGACGAGGTCTACAACCTCGGCGCCATCAGCTTTGTCGGCCTCTCCTTCAAGCAGGCGTCGCTCACCGGCGAGATCACCGGTCTCGGAGTGGTGCGCATGCTCGATGCCATCCGCACCGTGAACAGCGGAATCCGCTTCTACCAGGCGTCCAGCAGCGAGATGTTCGGCAAGGTGCGGGAGACGCCCCAGAACGAGCGGACTCCCTTCCATCCCCGCTCTCCGTACGGTGTGGCCAAGGCATACGGGCACTACATCACCGTCAACTACCGTGAGAGCTACGGGGTGTTCGCCTGCAGCGGCATCCTCTTCAACCACGAGAGCCCCCGCCGCGGTTTGGAGTTCGTCACCCGCAAGATCACCAACGGCGTGGCCAGGATCAGGCTCGGCCTGCAGCAGCAGATCGCGCTCGGCAACCTCAGCGCGCAGCGCGACTGGGGGTTCGCCGGCGACTATGTCCGTGCCATGCACCTGATGTTGCAGCAGGACCAGCCGGACGACTACGTCATCGCCACCGGTGAGACCCACAGCGTCGAGGAGTTCTGTGCGCTCGCATTCGCGCACGCGGGGCTGGACTGGCGCGAGCACGTGGTCATCGATCCGAAGTTCATGCGCCCCGCCGAGGTCGACCTGCTGATCGGCGACGCGAGCCGGGCGCACCGGGAGCTGGGATGGCAGACCACGACCTCCTTCCCCGAGCTGGTCGCGGCGATGGTCCACAACGATCTCCGCGTCACCACCGAGGCGCTGCGCAATGCGGACCTGACGGGCACCGCCTCGGTGCGCCCCCGGGTGGGCACCGCGGCGTAGGTGCTCCGGTCGCGGGCGACCGGCTCGATCAGGATCGGGCCGCGCCGTGCGGCAGCGGGGCGGGGCGGATCGCCGGAGCCGTCGAACCGGCGCTCGGCCTCCTCCCCCCGCCGTCCCGAAGGACGAGGAAGCCGACCAGGCCGAGAAGCAGGAGCAGGTAGAGCTGACCCTCGCCCTCGATCACGTGGACCGCGCTCATCGGCGCTCCCCACCACGTCGACATGTTCATCAGGGCCGGCGAGGCGGTGAGCACGTAGACGATCACCAGGGCGAGGACTCCGTGCTCCGCTCCGAGGCGCGTCGACGGCAGGCGCAGGGCCCGCACACCGGCGATGCCGAGGGCGACCACGATCGCGACGGTCAGGACGACGACCCCGTGCTGCGAGATCCGCAGCCCGGCCAGCGCCAGGACCGCAGGGACGGCGAGGACGCCTCCGGCGAGCAGCCAGGCGGCGCCACGGCGCCCGCCGCGTGCGACCGTGCGCAGGGCCACGGCCAGGGGTTCGGCCAGGACCACCAGCAGCAGCTGGAGATGGTGCACCTCGAGCAGCGGGTCGGCCATCAACATCAGCCAGACCACCGCGAGGTGGGCGGCCGCCGGCGGTGGTCGCCAGCGCCGGGCGACGAGGTAGGTGCCGCCCACGGCGACGGCGAGGACGTAGGCGATCAGCAGGCCCCGCAGGATCGACGGGCTCACGTGCACCAGCGGGGACGACCAGGGGTTGTCGGCGGCGGCGCGGTAGAGGAATCCCGACGCACCGAACGACCAGGGTCGCGCCTCGAAGGCCGCGGTTCCCTGGGTCGCGAGCGAGGTCAGGTAGCCGGTGATGGCGGAGGGCCCGAGCACCGCGACCGAGACCGCCATGAGCGCGGCGATCGCCGCTCCCGCGCCCGCGAGGAGCCGCCACCGGCAGCTCCAGCCGAAGTACAGCAGGATCACCGCCGGGTAGAGCTTGAGCACGGCGGCGGCGCCGAGGCAGAGCCCTGCGGCGATCTCGAAACGGGCGTCGCCCCGCCTCCGGGCCAGCACCAGTCCGGCGCCGATGAGCAGCAGGAGGACGCACTCCGCCTGCCCGATCCGCAGCCCCTCGCGCAGCGGCGCGAACCCGGCGAACAGCAGCAGCGTCGCTCCGATCGCCAGCGGTGTCGGCACGCCTCGCACCAGCCGTGCGACCACCGTGGCCGCGGCGACGATCATTCCCAGGCTGACCGCGTACCACAGCTGCTGGGCGTGGTGGACGGACAGCTCGGCGATGGGGGCCAGGAGAACGGCGAAGGGGGGCGGGTAGATGTACATCTGGTAGGGCAGGTAGCTCCACACCGCATAGGGACTGCTGCCCTGGAGGGTGTGCTGGGCGGCGATGTAATAGGTGTCGCGGAAGTCCGACAGGTCGGATCCCGGTCGCACGCACGCCATCAGAACCGCGAGGCCTGCCACCGCGAGCACGGCGCCCACGATGCGCGGCCACCGGGTGAGGACCGCGCTCACGCGCGCTGCTCCTCGATGATCTCGGTGAGGAAGGCGGTGACCCGTGCCAGCTGGGCGTCCCGGTCGAAGAGGGGGAGCGAGCGGGCGATCGCCCGCCGCCGGGTCTGGATCTGCTCGTGGCTCAGCGAGTTGAGAAGCCCGGTCAGGGCGTCGACGTAGACCGGCGACCACGGGGCGCGGCCCGGCAGCCGCCAGAGCCAGCCCTCGTCGAGGTCGTAGGCCAGCGGCAGCCGTCCGGTGACGACGGGGAGGCCGGCGCCGAGGTATTCGGGCAGCTTGGTGGAGTACCGGAAGCTGCCGAGGCGGTCGCGGCTCTGGGGCAGGCTGCCGACGTCCATGGCCGCCAGATGGCGGGCCACGTCCTCCGCGGGAACCCGGCCCACCAGGTGCACCCGGCTGCCGAGCAGGTCTCCGGCGCTCCGCTGCAGGCGCTCGAGCCCGGTGCCGCCGCCCACGACCAGCACGTGCACGTCCGGTCGGGTGACGCCGTGCGCGGCGGCCACCAGCTCGCTCCCGTAGCAGTAGCCGCGCCGCTGGTTCCAGTCGATGGAGCCGCAGATTCCGACCACGATCGCGCCCTCGGGGATGCCGAGGGCGGCGCGAAGCTCGCGGCGGTGGATGCCGCGATCGGCGTCGCCGAGCACCAGCCTGCTCCACCCCGGCACCGTCACCGCGCGCGGGCTGCCGAAGGTGAGCGCGCGCCCGGCGATGTAGGGGGTCCATCCGATGACACCGGCCGAGAGGCGGTACAGCAGCCGCTCGTAGGCGCCGAAGACCGGTTCCAGCTCGGGGCGCTGGGCGCCGACGAAGGGGCCGACGGCATCACCGGTGCTCACCACGTAGGGAACGCGTCCCCACACCCGCGCCAGCAGCAGCGCGATGCCGCCCGCCACCCCCGTCCCCTCCATGACGACGAGGTCGGGGCGGGCCCGGACCAGCTGACCGGCGATGCTCGCCACCTGCCGGAGCCTGTCGACCGGGGTGCCGCGGTGGAAGGAGATCATCCGCATGTCGAAGGCCGCGAGCAGGTCACGCAGCCGTGCCTCGTCCCCGCCGCCCCCCTGGGTGGCGATGCCGAGCAGCCTCATCGGTCCCGTCGCCGTCACTCAGCGCGCTCCCAGGCTCACCCGATGGTCGGCGTCGAGTGGGAAGTCCCAGTGCTGGGAGCGGCCGTCGGCGGTGGTGACGGTGACGTGGGCGGGCCAGGTCAGGGCGTTCACCTGCTTCTGCCACATCAGGCTCCATGCCGCGAAATTGACGGCGTTCGCCCGCTGCTGGAAGTCGAAGGTGAGGCTCATCGTGCCATCCGGCGGGATGATCATCGCCACCGCCACATAGTCCCGCCCGAGCTCCGACCCGTACTCCTCCGGGGTGATCCGCACCGGCTGCCCGCCGGTGGAGAGGGTGATGCCCGCGAGGATCGACCCCTGGGGAAGGAAGACGCGGAGGTAGTCACGGTAGGCGCCGCCGGAGTTCGGGAGCAGGTTGAGGTCCGCCGGGTTGGTCGGGCGGGGATTCCTGTACTGGAGGGTGAGGCTGCCGGTCACTGCGCCGTCGAACCGTTGGGATCGGTCAGGGCGAGGTCGCGGGTG
This sequence comes from uncultured Chloroflexia bacterium, assembly GCA_963846365.1. Taxonomy (GTDB): domain Bacteria; phylum Chloroflexota; class Dormibacteria; order Aeolococcales; family Aeolococcaceae; genus CF-96. The sequence goes on along the minus strand of CAWJVN010000005.1, from coordinate 37,983 downwards.
ACGAAGAGGTCGCCCTTGGTGCCGGACAGGTTGGCGTCGTCGACCAGCACTGATGGCCGCGTCGGCAGTGGTCAGCCGACCGCCGCGCCCGCCCCGACCACGAGCTCTCGAGGCTGGTTGTGGAAGTTGAGGGCGATGTGCTTCTGGCACCCCTCTGCGTGCCGCCGAGTCAGCTCGGGCAGCTCGACCGGGGCCTGGAGCAGGTCGCGGGTCATCAGCTCGCCGAACGGCGGCAGGTACACCTTGCCGGGATCCTGGGGGCGCGCGCTGTTGGTGATGTAGTTGAGCTCGTGCAGGCGTTCGCCGCGGTGAGCACCTGCGGGTACGGGGGCACGTGCACCGGGCCCGGATCCGAGGACGTAGCTGAGCGCCACCGGATCGATGCTGATGTCGCCGTCCACCCACTGGCCGGTCGCCTCCTTGTAGAAGCGCTCGACCTTGGCGGCCGGGTGGGGAAGTCCGGCGACCAGTTGGCGTCGGCGAGCTCCAGCGGCTCACCGTGAAGAGGTACTCGTCCAGTGGTCGGGGCGCGAATGACGGGGTGTGCTCGTTGGAGAACTCGGAGCCCTGGAACGACTGCGACGCCGCTTTCCGTTGGGGTAGGTCACCTTGCCGACGGCCCCGATGAACCCCCCGCCCGGCCTCTCCTCACCGGGGTTCTCGAGCATCAGCAGGTACCGGTGCTCGCCGGCGCCGATGATGCTCGGCAGTCCTCCGAACATCGCCACGACCGGACGCAGGTCGTCCACCGCCGGCCTTCTGTCCGTCGCTCAGCGCGCGGGACCGGGGACCGGCGAGCGGGCCGACCAGGCTGCCGCCTCGGAGCGTCACCAGCTGACGGTTCAGGTCGTCGAGACGCGCGGAGAGCCGGGGCACCGACCGGGGCCGGGTCTCGAGCGCGGCCACCAGACGGGACACCACGTCGAAGCCGGCCGGGATGCTCCCGGCGCCGGTGAGCGCCTCGTCGACGACGGGCTCGAGCTCGAGCGCGATCGCCACCGCGTCCTGCCCGCTCCGGCGCAGCGCTCGCACGCCGTCCACCTGTCCGCCGAGCCAGGGAAGTCGCGCCGCGACCTTCATCAGCACGCCGCTGTCGACCAGGCTCGAGCCGGCACCGAAGTCGGCTTCGGCGCGCACCAGCAGCGTCCTGGTCTGGAGCAGCTGCACATGGCTGAGGTGACCGACGTCGCGCAGCGAGCTCTCCGCTCGGAGGAGGCTGTCGCGTCCGTCCTGGAGGCTGCGGGCCACGGGGACGTAGTGGACGCTGAGGTCGACCGCGACCAGCACGAGCAGGATCAGCGCCACGCCGGCGCCGAGCAGCGGCCCGAGGTGACGGCGCGTCCAGCCGAGCACGTTGCCGGCGGGTCCGGTGCGGCGCGGGCGTTGGGAGCATGGGTGTGACGACCGCGGGCGCACCACCCAACGACCTTCCCTGATTGGCCATGGACGGCATTCTGACCCCTGACCGCGCGCGGCGCGCAACGGCGCGATCACCATCCTGCATCGCTGTGGACGTCGCGCCGTCCATCTGTCAGCATGCGCCTGAACTGCGGAGATCCGGCAACTGGGCACGTTCGGCGTGATTTGACAGCCGAACTCGTCGCTGTCCGAGGTGGGTGACGTTCCGGCAACGGCCCTCGACCGAGCTGCTCGTGACTGCGAGGCTCTGCATCGTCCGCCCCTCCCGCGCAGTCAGGATGGAGAACCTCGTTCAGTGATCGCGCCCGTGCAATCTCACAATGGTCGGCCGCAGGTCGCCGATTCGGCGAAGTCGCGGCTCCGTCGGCGGTGCGCAGGCTCGCCATCGTCGGTGCCGTGACCGGCCAGGCCGTCGACGGCATCCGCGATCACACCCGGTTGCTGGAGGCGCATCTCGCCGGCCGCGGCATCGAGGTCGACGTGCACCTGCGCCGTTGGGGAGGCGGCTGGACCGCCGAGCGCCGGCCCCAGCTGGCTGCATACGACGCCGTCGTCCTCCAGTACAACCCGTTCCTGTACGGTCGCTGGGGTGTCGCACCGTGGTTACCGGTGCTCCTGGGGCGGGCACGCCTGTCGCACACTCGCCCGGTGACCGCCGTGATCGTCCACGAACCGTACGTGCCCATGACCGATGCGAGAAGCGTTCTCATGGGTGCGTGGCAGCGCGCCCAGCTGCGCGGCGTCGCGCTCTCCGCGGACGTCATGCTCTGCTCGACCGAGGCCTGGGTGTCGCTGCTCGACGGCTGGCGACCGCGGCGGCGCGTCACCCACCTCCCGGTCCCGTCCAACCTCCCCGACATGCGCGGCTGCCGTGAGGAGGCGCGGCGGGCCATCGGTGCCGGTGACGACGACCTGGTTCTCGCCACCTTCGGCACCGACCATCCGTCCCATCTGCAGGATCCCGTCGAGCGCGCCCTCGAGGCGGTCGCGCCGGGCCGGAGCGGCAGGGTGTTCCTGACCGAGCTCGGCGCCCGGACGCCCCGGTCGATCGGTGGCGCCGCCGTCACCGTCCGGTCGCCCGGTCGGCAGGCGGCCGGTGAGCTCGCCCGCGAGCTGAGCGCCGCCGACATCTTCCTCGCCCCCTTCATCGACGGGGTGTCGACCCGGCGGGGCACGATGATGGCCGCGCTCCAGCACGGGCTTCCGATCGTGGGCACGCGGGGTCTAGGATCGACAGCGCCCTCGCCGGCACCGACGGCGCGCTGCGCCTGTTCTGGTGGGACGTCCCGACCTGTTCGCCGGCGCCGTCGCCGAGCTCGCGCAGCAGCCCTCCGAGCGCCTCAGGATGGCGCGGGCGGCGCGGTCTCTCTACGAGCGGTGGTTCGACTGGCCGGTGCTGACCGCGCACCTGACGCTCGAGCTGGGGGTCCGGTAGATGGATGAGGTGACCATCGTCGCCAACGACCTGGGGCCGGTCGGCGGCATGTAGAGCAGCTGACCGAGCTGGTGACCGGGCTGCTGGCGAAGGGCGTGCGGGTGACCGTGGTGGCGCGCTTCGCCGCGCTGCCGGCGCATCCGGCGCTGCGTCTCATCCGGGTGCCCGGGCCCAACCGGCCCTTCGGGATCGCCTATCCGTGGTTCTTCGTGGTGGGGTCGCGCTGGTCGCCCGTCATCGACGGGGGTGCTGCACACCACCGGCGCCATCGTCGGCAACCGGGCGGACGTCTCCACCGTGCACCACCTCCACCACGCCGTGCAGCGGGCCGGCATCGTGCCGAGGAGCCGCGACTCGCTCCTCCACCGGCTGAACTCCGCGATCGCCGAGCCCCTCAAGCGCGCCGGTGAGCGCTGGTGCTACCGCCCCGCGGTCACCGGCCACGTGGTCGCCGACTCCGTCGGCCTGGCCCGGGAGATGGGCGAGCACTTCCCGGCGATGGCCGGAGCGATCAGCGTGATCCCCCTCGGTGTCGACCACGCTCTCGGCGGCGTCGCCGCCGGCGGGGGCGACGCGGTGCGCGCCGGGCTGAACCTGGCCGCGGGCGAGCACGTCGCCCTCTTCGTCGGGGGCGACTGGGAGCGCAAGGGCCTGAACCTGGCCGTCGAGGCGGTGGCCCGGACCGCGGGCTGGCACCTCATCGTCGTCGGCGAGGGTGACATCGAGGCGGGTCGGCGACTTGCGGCGACGCTCGGCGCCGGGTCGAGGGTCCACTTCGCGGGCAGGCCGGCCGGCACCGCACCGTACTTCGCCGCAGCCGATGCCTTCCTCCTGCCCTCGGCCTACGAGACCTTCTCGCTGGTGTCGTTCGAGGCCGCCGCGGCGGGGCTGCCACTGCTGGTCACGCGCATCAACGGGGTCGAGGACATGCTCGTCGACGGGATCAACGGCTGGTTCATCGAGCGCGACCCGCTCCAGATCAGCGACCGCCTTGCCGTGCTCGGCGCCGACGCAGAGCGGAGGCGGCGCATGGGCGATGCCGCCCGGAGCTCGGTCGACGCGTACACCTGGGCGGCGGCGATCGCCGCCTATCACGCGCTCTACACCCGCCTCGGCGACTGGCCGGCTCCGGCCGCGCTGCCCGCCCGGGAGGCCGTCGGGTGATCGCCCAAGCGTCCGGATTCCCCACCTGTCGCTGCCGCGGCCGAGCGGCTCCCAGCTGCTCATCGTGGCGGGGTCGGTGATCGGTGGCCTGGCCGCCGCCGCGTCGGTGGTCCCCCCGTGTCGACCGTCCCCTGTTCGCCGCCCTGGCCACTCTGTGCCTCTGCCTGGTGGCGCTGCGGCGCCCGCAGCACGCCATCGTCGGGGTCATGGTCTTCCTGCCGTTCCTGGGGCTGGCGCGCCGCATCCTCATCCCCGTCGCCGGCTGGAGCGGCAACGACCCGTTGCTGCTGATCGCGCCGATGCTCTCGGTGCTGCTGGTGACGCGCCTGTTCGTCCGGGGCAGACCCCTCGGCGGAGACCTGCTCTCCAACCTGATCGTGGCGCTGCTCGCGCTGACCGTCCTGGAGACGGCGAACCCCCAGGGTGGCGGCGGCCTCCTGGTCGGCGTCACCGGCCTCCTGTTCCTCGGTGCGCCGCTCCTCTGGTACTTCATCGGCCGCGAGCTCGTCGACCGGCGGCTGGTGGTCATCCTCCTGCCCGTGCTGATGATCGTGTCGCTGGTCATCGCCCTCTACGGGCTGCGTCAGACCTCGGTGGGGCTGCTCCTTGGGACTCGCAGTGGCTCCAGGTCAGCGGCTACGCGGCGCTGCGGGTCGGCAACGCGTCGCGCGCCTTCGGCACCCTGGCCAGCTCCGCCGAGTACGCCGCGTACCTCGCCGCCGGGCTGGTGCTCGCCGCGATCTGGGTGATGCACGGCCGGGTCCTCCCGTTGCTGGCGCTCCCGCCCCTCGCCATCGCCCTGTTCCTCGACAGCAGCCGCGGCATCGTCGTGATCGGGTTCGCCGCGGTGCTGCTGGTCGGGCTTTCGCACCGGGAGCGGCCGGATCACCCTGGCGGTCATCGCGATGGGCATCGGCGGGGTGTTCGCCGCCAATCACGCGATCGGCTCGTCACTGAACACCAGCGCGCAGCAGTCCGGGAACTCGCTGGTCGCCCATCAGGTCGGCGGCCTCACCGACCCCCTGAATCCCGATCAGTCACCTTCTGCTCCACCTGCAGATCGTCGGCAACGGCATGGTCAGCAGCCTGAGCCATCCTCTGGGCCTGGGCACCGCGGCCACCAGCCTGGCCGCCTCCCATCGATCGATCACCGATCAGCTGAACACCACCGCCGACAGCCAGGGCACCGAGGTCGACGTCTCCAACGCCTTCGTCAGCCTGGGTCTCCTCGGAGGCGTGTGCTCTTCCTCGCCACCATCGTGGTGACCTTCCGCCGGGTCGGCCAGCTCTGCCTGCGCACCCGCGACCGCGCCGCTTTGGCGGTGATGGGGCTGCTCGTCATCACCCTGGGACAGTGGCTGAACGGCGGCTACTACGCGCTCGCACCGCTGCTCTGGCTGCTGATCGGCTGGGCCAACCGGGCCTGGCTGGAGCAGCGCGCGGCCGAGGCCCCCGCTCCGGCGGCGGCTCCGCTGCCGGCGCTGGCGCTGAGCGGGGTCTGACATGTGCGGCATCTGCGGCACCACCCGCGCCGGGGACGGCGGCGGCGTCGAGCGGATGAACGACGCCATGCACCTGCGCGGCCCGGACGACCAGGGTGTGCATCTCGACCGAGACGCCGGCATCGGTCTCGGGGCGCGGCGTTCGCGGTGATCGACGTCGACGGGGGCCACCAGCCGCTCTGCAACGAGGACGGCAGTGTCTGGGCGGTGCTCAACGGGGAGATCTACAACCACCCCGGCCTCCGCGAGCGGCTGCTGCGGCAGGGTCACCGGGTTCTCGCGGGCACCGACACCGAGGTCCTCGTCCACCTCTACGAGGAGTACGGGGACGACCTGGTCCACGCCCTCGAGGGGATGTACGCGTTCGCCATCTGGGACGCGCCCCGCCGCCGGCTGCTGGTCGCCCGCGACCGCTTCGGCGAGAAGCCGCTCTTCTACTCCGAGCACGACGGCGCACTGACCTTCGCGTCCGACCTGACCGCGCTGCGGGCGGGCGCGCCCGGTCCGTGGGAGGTCGACCCCGCCGCCGTCGACGCCTTCTTCGTGCTCGGCTACATCCCCGGGCCGGGCACGATCCTCACCAGGGCGCGGCAGCTTTCCCCCGGGCACCTGATGACCTGGGAGCTCGACCGCCCCGGCGCCGGCATCCGCCGGTACTGGTCGCCGCCGCTGACCGCCGCCGGCGGCCCGGGCAGCACCCCGGACCTGGTCACCGAGACCCGGCGCCTCCTGGAGCGGTCGGTGCGGTCGCGGATGATCGCCGACGTCCCCCTCGGCGTGTTCCTCAGCGGCGGGACCGACTCGATTTCTGGTCGCGGCGCTCGCCGTGCGCGCGAGCAGCGCCCCGGTCCGCACCTTCACCGTCGGGTACGACGTGGGTGCGGTCAGCGAGCTGGAGGCCGCCCGTGCCGCCGCCGCTGTCCTCGGCACCGACCACCACGAGCTGGTGCTGTCGTCCGCCGACGTGGCCGCCCGCGTCCCCAGCGTGCTCGGGGCGCTCGACCAGCCGCTCGCCGACCAGGCGCTGGTCGCCACCCACGCGGTGGCGGAGTTCGCCCGCCGCAGCGTCACCGTCGCCATCGGCGGCGAGGGCGCCGACGAGCTCTTCTGCGGATACCCGCGGTACGCGTGGCTCGACCGTGCGGAGCAGCTGCACCGCCGCGCGCCCGCGCCCGCGCTCGCCGCCGCCGGCGCCGCGCTCGCCGCCGCCGGGGGCCGGGTCCCGAGCGCGCATCTCCGGCACCTGGTCGCCGCGGCGACGCCGGCGGCGCGCCGGGTGACCTGGGTGACCGCTGGCCGTGGCGACCTGCGCGACGACCTCTACGGGCCGCGGCTGCGGCACCTCGCCGCCCCCCTCGAGAGCCTGGGACAGCTTCCCGAGGGTGAGCTCGACGGCTGGCCCGCCGGCGCCGCCAGCATGCACACCGACCAGCGGGTCTGGCTTCCCGACGACATCCTCGCCAAGGCGGACCGGGCGAGCATGCAGGTCTCGCTGGAGCTGCGCACCCCCTACCTCGACCGCAGCCTCGCCGAGTTCGCCTGCAGCATCCCCGCCGCGGTGCACCGTGGCGACGGTGGCAAGTTCCTGCTGCGCGCGGTCCTCGCCCAGCTGCTGCCCGAGGGGCCGTCGCGGCGTCGCAAGGTCGCCTTCCGGACGCCGACCGCGGACTGGCTGCGCGGCCCCCTGCGCGGACTGGTCGAACGCACCGTGCTCAACGGCCCGCTCACCGCCGCGGGATGGTTCGACCGGCCCGGGATGGTGCGCTGCGCCGAGGAGCACCTCGCCGGCAGCCACGACCGCAGCGGCGTGCTCTGGCCCGCCCTGGCTCTCGGCCTCTGGCTGGAGCGGTATCACGGTGGCCCCGATGGCTCGTAGGCCCCGCGTCCTGGTGCTCACCCCGGACTTCCCCCCGGCGCGGGGCGGCATCCAGCTGCTGATGCATCGCATCGTCGAGGGCTGGCAGCGGATCGATGCGCGCGTGCTCACCCTCGCGGCGCCCGGCCCGCGCAGCGCCGGCGGCGCCGGTGAGGCCGCAGTGGTGCGGATGCGGGTGCCCGTGGTCGCCGGCCACCGGGGTGGGGTCGCCGCCCTCAACGCGCGCGCCCTGCTCGAGGCGGGCAGGTTCCGGCCCGACCTCGTCCTCAGCGGCCACCTGGTGACCGCTCCCGCCGCCCGGGTCATCGGCCGGGTCGGGCAGGTGTCCTACGTGCAGTACCTGTACGGCTCGGAGATGTCCCCCCGCGCCGGGCTGGTGCGGCAGGCGGCGGCGTCGGCGGCGGCGCTGGTGGTGATCAGCGAGTACACCGAGCGCACCCTGCGCTCGATCGCGACGCCGCGCGGCGCCGTGCACCGCATCCCTCCCGGCGTCGACCTGCCCTCCCGGATTCACGGCTCGCGCTCGGCCACGCCACTGGTGGTGACGGTCTCGCGGCTCGCCGAGCGCTACAAGGGGATGGAGGTGCTGATCCGCGCCCTGCCGCTGGTCCGCGCCGTCGTGCCCGGCTCCCGGCTCGTGATCGTCGGCGACGGCCCCCTCCGCCCCGGGCTCGAGGCGCTGGCCTCCGCCCTCGGACTGGGCGAGGCGGTGGGCTTCGCCGGCGCCGTCGACAACGACCGGCGCGACCGCTGGCTCGACGAGGCGCAGGTGTTCGCCATGGTGTCACGCCTCGACGGCGACGGCGCCGGCGAGGGGTTCGGGATCGTCTACCTCGAGGCCGGCGCCCACCAGCTGCCGGTGGTCGGAGGGTCGTCGGGCGGTGCCGGTGATGCCGTGGTGGACGGCGTCACCGGTCTGCTGGTCGATCCGGAGGACCACGTGGCCGTCGCCGGCGCCCTCGCCGGCCTGCTCGGCAACCGCGAGCGGGCCGAGGCGATGGGGTGCGCCGGCGCCGAGCGTGCCGCCACGTATGCCTGGCCGCTGATCTCCCGCCGGGTCGAGGACGTCCTCCTCGCGTGCATCGGAGGCTGAGCCGTGCGCGTCCTCTACGTCAACCACACCGGCACCATGAGCGGCGCCGAGCACTCCCTCATGGACCTGCTGCGCGGCCTCCCCGACGACGTCGAGGCGGCGGTCGCCTGCCCCCCGGGAGAGCTGGCCACCGCGCTGGCGGCTCTCGGCGTGACCGTGGTTCCCATTCGGGGGATGGACGCGAGCCTTCGCCTTCACCCGGTGCACACCACCATGCACCTCATCCGCCTGGCGTCGAGCGCGGCCGGGCTGCGGCGCGCGGCGCGGCGCGGCCCGGGCGTCGACGTCGTCCACGCCAACTCGGTGCGGGGTGGCCTGCTCGCCGCGGTCGCGCTGGCGGGATCGCGCACGCCGCTGATCGTGCACGTGCGCGACTGCCTTCCCGACACGCGTGTCGCCCACCTGATCTCGGGGTTCCTGCGGGCGCGAGCCGCCTCGATCGTCGCCAACTCCGGGCACACCGCCGAGCGCTTCGCGGGCCGGGGCCGGGCACGGATCCGCTGGGTGCACAACCCGGTCGACCTCGGGCGCTTCGATCCGGAGCTCCTCACCCGGTCCGACGCCCGGGCACGGCTGGACATCGTCGGAGACGCGCCGGTGCTGGCGATCGTCGGTCAGATCTCGCCCTGGAAGGCGCAGGCGGACGCCATCCGCATCCTCGCCGGTCTGCGCGCCCACCACCCGGACGCCCGGCTGCTGATCGCCGGCGAGCCCCGGTTCGTGGGCAGGGCGACCCGGTACGACAACACCGCGTACTGGCGTGAGCTCCACGCCCTCGTCGTCGAGCTCGGCCTCGGCGACGCGGTGCGCTTCCTCGGCCATCGCGACGACGTCGCCACCGTGATGCGCGCCGCCGACCTGGTGCTCGTGCCGTCGTGGGAGGAGCCGTTCGGCCGCTCGGTCATCGAGGCGATGGCGATGGAGACGCCGGTGGCCGCGACCGCGGTCGGCGGACCGCCCGAGATCATCACCGACGGCGAGGACGGCCTGCTGCTTCCGCCCCGCGACCCCGCGGCCTGGATCGCCGCCATCGGACGGCTGCTCGGCGACCCCGACGAGCTGCGCGAGATGGGACGGCGGAGCCGCCGCCGGGTCGAATCCTCGTTCCGGGTGGAGCAGCACGTGGCGGCGATGCTCGGCGTCTACCGTGAGGTGATGACCCGGCGTCGCGGGTCGTGACACGGCGCCCCGAGCTCGACGGGCTCCGCGGGCTCGCCGTCGCCCTGGTGGTGCTCGAGCACGCCACCAGCGGCGTGAACCCGCTCTTCCACCCGCTGCTGCCCGGCCTTCCGCTGGCGCACGGTGGCGGGGGCTTCGTCGGAGTCGACCTCTTCTTCGTCCTCTCCGGCTTCCTGATCACCTCCATCATCCTCGCCGAGCTGGAGGGCACCGGCCGGATCGGCCTCCGCGCCTTCTACGCACGCCGGGCGCGGCGGCTGATGCCCGCCCTGCTGATCGTGTGCGCGATGTTCGCCGGGTTCGCGCTGACCCTCTCGGGCGGCGCCCGCACCCAGGCGGCCGGCAGCCTCGCGCGCGCGCTCACCTACACGACCGACCTCGACTTCCTCCTGCGCCACGTCGCCAACGGGCCGTGGCTGGCGCACACGTGGAGCCTGGCGGTCGAGGAGCAGTTCTACATCCTCTGGCCGGTCACGCTGATCGTCGCCCACCGGCTGGGCGGGCGGCGGGCGATCCTCGCCGCGTGCGCGCTGGGCATCGCCCTCACCGTGGTCCTGCGCTTCGCGCTCGAGGCACGCGGGGTCAGGACGTACTCGATCATGCGGTGGGACGCGCCCCTGCTCGGCTGCATCCTGGCGGTGCGCCCCCTCCGCGTCAACCGGGTGATCGCCCTGGCATCGGTCGCGGTGCTGGCGTTCTACGTCATCCACCTTCCCTCGCCGCTGCGGCCGGTCGACTACACCCTGGCCACTTTGGCGTGCGGGCTGGTGATCACCCGCGCCGCCGACGTCCCGGCGCTGCGCGGCCGGGCGCTCCGCCATCTCGGCCAGATCAGCTACGGCCTGTACCTGTGGCACTTCATGCTGCTGCAGTTCGGCCTGCCCACCGTGCTCGCCGTCGGCCTGGCGGTGGTGGCCGCGGAGCTGTCGTACCGCTTCGTCGAGCGGCCGATCCTGAGCCGGGGAGGGTCAGCGCGCTCGACGGCCCTGGCGCCGGCGGAGGCGGCGGTGGGCGGCACCCACCTGGAGGGTGAGGGCGGCGGCGGCGACGCCGGCGAGGGCGGGGCCGGCGGGAATCGGCGCGCCGGAGGAGGAGCGGAGACGGCGACCCCGGTCAGCGGGGGAACCGTCCCCACGCCGCGTGAGGCCGGGGCGGCGCCCAGGCCGCAGCGGCCGGTGCTCCCCAGGGCGCGATCGACGCGCAGCGCCCCGCCGGCCTCGGTGCCGGTGATGCGCGCGTAGGCGGCCCGGTTGCTCATGCCCGTGCTCATCAGCAGGGCCAGGGCGGCGGCGACGTGGGGCGCCGCCATCGAGCTGCCGTTGAGCCAGCCGTACCGCCCGCCGGTGTAGGTGGAGACGATGCCGCTGCCGACGCTGCTGCCAGCCACGCTCTCACCGCCGGGGGCGAGGACGTTGACGCCCCCGGTGGGGCTGTAGGAGGCGACCGTCCCCGCCTCGGTGAGGGCGCCGACCACCATCGCCTGGCCGGTCTCGGCCGCGTAGGCGCTGGTGCCCGGCAGGTCGCCGGCGGCGAGGGCGATCCCCAGGCCGCGCGAATCGGCCTCGGCGATGGCCGAGACCACCCCGGGGGACGTTGCGGTGGTGGCGGTGCCCACACTGATGTTCAGCACCACCGGCCCCGACCAGGTGGGCGCGAACCCGTCGGCGACCCAGCGGATGGCGGTGGCCAGGTCGGTGGCGGTGCCCTGACCGCCGTCGCCGAGCACCTGCACCGACAGCAGGCGGGCATCGGGGGCCGCTCCGGCCATGCCCTGCCCGTTGTTGGTGTCGGCGGCGGCGACGCCGGCGACGTGGGTGGCGTGGTCGCTCACCCCACCGCCGCGGACGACGTGGCCGTTCTGCACCGCGTACGACCCCACCACCTTGCCGGCGAGGTCGGGGTGGGTGGCGTCGACGCCGCCGTCGATGACGACGATCAGCGCTCCCGCGCCGGTCGAGGTGCACCAGGCCCAGGGGAAGCCCGCCTGGGTGAGGCCCCACTGCCGGCCGGTGGCGAACCAGGGGTCGCTCGGCGCGCTGGTGGCCGCCGCCACGGCCCCGACCTGGGTGGCGAGCACTGCCCAGACGGCGGCGGCCATGACGCCGGGCGCGCACAGGCCCCGTCCCCTCCTGTTCATCCCTGTGTGAACGCCGCGCCGGCGGATCTCTGGCGCGATCTGGGTCACACGCAGCTCCCCTGACCCTTCGGTCAGCAGAAGCCCGATGCTAAGGTCGCCGGCGAACCGACGAACGGGGAGACGGATGAAGGGGCTGATCCTCAGCGGCGGCAAGGGCACGCGGCTGCGGCCGATCACCCACACGAGCGCCAAGCAGCTGGTCCCGTCGCGAACCGGCCCATCCTCTTCTACGGCATCGAGGCGATGCGCGAGGCGGGCATCACCGAGATCGGCATCATCGTCGGCGACACCGCGGAGGAGATCCGGGCCGCCGTCGGCGACGGCTCGCGATTCGGCGCCTCGGTCAGCTACATCCCCCAGGAGGCGCCCCTCGGCCTCGCCCACGCGGTGTCGATCGCCCGAGACTTCCTCGGCGGTGACGGTTCGTCGTCTACCTCGGCGACAACCTCATCGCCGAGGGATCTCACCCATCGTCGACGCGTTCGAGGCGCAGCGCCGCGGAGGCGATGATCCTGCTCGCGCGAGGTGCCCGAGCCGCAGCGCTTCGGCGTCGCCGAGCTGCGCGACGGCCGGATCGTCTCCCTCGTGGAGAAGCCGTCGGTGCCCAGATCGAACCTCGCGCTGGTCGGCGTGTACCTCTTCTCTCCCTACATCTTCGAGGCGATCGATCGCATCGAGCCCAGCCCGCGCGGCGAGCTGGAGATCACCGACGCCATCCAGCGCGTCATCGACGACGGCCGAGAGGTCGCCCCGCACATCATCAGCGGATGGTGGAAGGACACCGGCCGGCTCGACGACATCCTCGAGGCCAACCGCATGCTCCTCGACGCGCTGGTGCCCAGGGTGGACGGCGAGTCGGTGAGAACGTCCGGCTCGAGGGCAAGGTCGTGGTGGAGAGGGGAGCCCGGCTGCGCGACTGCGTGGTGCGCGGCCCGGCGATCATCGGCGAGCGAACGGTGATCGACAACGCCTACGTCGGTCCGTTCACCTCCATCTACTACGGCTGTGTGCTGCGCAACAGCGAGATCGAGCACAGCATCGTGCTCGAGAACAGCCGCATCGAGGATGTGCCCACCAAGATCGAGGGTCGCTCATCGGCAAGGACTGTGTGGTCTGTCCCGCTCCGATGCGTCCCAGGGCGCTCAAGCTGATGCTCGGCGACCATTCGCGGGTCGAATTCTCCTGACCGCGACCCCCGCTCACGCCCACATCGCGCAGAGGGGGACCGCCAGGATGCGCGCCGAGAGTGAGTACGCGCGCGGGCCGGTGTGCATGACCGCCCCGGCCGCGAAGCGCTCGCCGAGCTCGTCGCGAAGCCAGATGAGGTGCCGGGCATCGCCGGCCGACGGAGCGGCGCTCGCCTTGAACTCCAGGGCCAGGACGCGGCCCGAGTCCAGTTCCACGACCAGGTCGACCTCCTGCCGCCCCGCCTGGGTGCGGAGGTGATGGGCCCGGTAGCGACCCGGCGAGGCCGCCATCTCCGCCCTCAGCTGCGCCACCGCGAAGCTGTCGATGGTGCGACCAAGAAGGTCACGGTCACGAAGGATGGCCTCCTCGCTCACCCGAGCCGCCCTGGCGGCCAGGCCGGTGTCGACGATGTACCGCTTGGATGCGTGCACCAGGCGGGACAGCCGGTTGGTCGACCACGCTGGGACCTGCTCGGTGATGAACAGGTCCTCCATCAGCCGGTCGTATGCCTTGGCAGTCTTCACGTCGATGCCCGCGGCGTCGGCGAGCGTCTTCTCGTGCGGCATCCCGCCTGTGCTCACAGCCAGTGCCTCGAAGTACGCCCGCATCTTCCCGGCATCCCTCCGCGGATCGATGGCCAGCGCGTCGCGACCGAGCAGGCTGCCGACGTAACTGTCCAACCAGGCGTTTCGCTCACCCGTGTCCAGCTCCCGCAGCACGACATCGGGGAACCCGCCGCGCGCCGCCCGGGCGATGTAGCCCACCAGGTCGGGCGGGTCGGGCGGCGTGGGAAGGGCGGTCGGGTCCGCCTGCTCGAGCCGTGCGAGGAACGGGGGGCGAACGCCCCCATCGCCTCTCAACTCCGCCTCGGTGAGACCGTACATCGCCATCCGCAGGAGACGCCCGGTCCCGGGCCAGACGCGCTGTTCCACCTCACCCCGCACACTCCCGGTGAGGATGAAGCGTCCAGGACGGGGGTCGTCGTCCACCGCTCGTTTCACCGCGCCCAGCAGCGCGGGAACCTCCTGCCACTCGTCGAGGAGGACTGGTTCCCGCTGCAGACGCAGTGCCGCGCCGGCGTCCGCTTCAAAGGCCGCCGCCTCGCGGGGGTCGTCGAGACGGACGACGCTTGCCGCCACCTGACGGGCGGTGGTGGTCTTGCCCACGGCTCGCGGGCCGTTGATCAGGACGGCGGAGAAAACCCCCAGCAACTCCGCAAGCCTGCGGTCCGCCAGGCGGGGAAGGTACGCGCGCGGTCGGGGTGAGGAGGTCATGCCAGAGCCAGCATACCTGTTTCAACCGTCATGATCTCCCATTACCAACCAGCCGACGCTCCCACTTTCAACCGGTGATGGCGGACTGGGTCGCGGTGTACGACAGCTTCGGGCAGGGCGGCGGGTGCACCCCCAGAGGCATGGCTCGGGCGCCGGGCAGACTACCCGTGGGAGCGCTGGCGTCCCCGCAGCACCGGCGACGCCGCCGGCGACGGATGCGTCGGTGAGGAGCCGCCGCGATGCACGGCGAGCAGGGCCACCAGGACACAGGCGGCGGCGAGGCCGCGGGGGAGGGCCACGTCGCGGTCCACCCAGGTGGGAGCGAACTTGTCCTTGAACCGCGCCAGCGACACGTACTGGTAGCCGCCGATCAGCGAGGCCACCCGGAGACCGCCCCGCCGCCTCCTCCAGGGTCTCCGCCAGGCAGAGGTCCATCGCGCCCGCGGGCGGCTGGGGATGCCGGTGGGCGAGATCGAGGGCGATGCCGTCGGGGCCGAGCGGCAGCCAGGAGCTGAGCGCCTGGATCGCACCCGACGGGCCGCGGACGACGTTGAGCCAGGCGCCCGCGTCGACGGCGTCGTCGAGGCGGCCCAGCGAGAAGCCCATCTCCTGCCGCCCATGGCGCTGCAGCCAGGCCTCCGAGACCTGCTCGAGCTCGGGCTGGAGGAGCGGCCTGGCGGTCGCCCAGGAGAGGACGGTTGCGGAGAGCCCGGCGTGGCGGGCGCGGCTCACCTCGCGGCGAAGGTTGGCCCGCTGGGGCACCGCGAGGGTGATGCCGCGCCGCCGGCGAGCTCGACCATCTGCTTGTCGGCCGGCCAGGCATCGCCCCTGAGCTCCCGTGGTGTTTCCGCGCGGACGGGATGACGTGCCCACCACATTTCTTCACCGGGGCACACAGGGCTTTGCAAATTCAAATATTACATGTTTGACATGTTCGCGAACCCGCAAACATACTGAGCCCGAACCCCCCGCCCCTCGGACGCAACTGTGTTCTGCGGACAAGCCTTGTGGGACAGGCAAAGAGGTATCCAGATGACCCTGCGTACGACCATGGCTGCAGTCCTGAGCACCGGGGCCCTCGTGCTCGGTGGTGTCGCCTTCTCGCATGCCACTCCGGTCGCCGCCAACGAGACCTCGCACGGCAGCACCGCCACCCTCGATCACGACTGCAGCTCGGACCGGGAGAGGATCGCCGAGCTCAACGTCACCCTGACCGTCAGTCAGGGTGATCTGTCGACGGACGCCGCCGCGCTCGAGGCAGCGCAGGCTCAGAGTGCCCGGGACACCAGTGCACACACCGCCGCCGAGGCCAGGCTCGCCGCCAGCACCGCGACCGACAACGCCGCCGGGGCGGTCGAGATCGCCGATGCAGCGGCCGCCGGTGCGGCGCTCGCCACCCTCACACCGCGAACGCCACCCACGCCGCCGCACTGGTCACCTTCACCAATGCACAGTCCGAGAACGAGGCCGAGACCTCGATGTCCAACGAGGACGGCTCGGACGACTCCGCCTCCCTGGCGGCTGCTCAGGCTGCGCTGAACAGCGCCACCGCTGCGCAGTCGGTCGCCTTGGCCGGCTACGCGGCCGCGTCCGCCACCCTCACCGCCGAGACGGCCGCGGAGGCCGTGCTCGACACCACCCTGGCCACCGACACCGCCGCCGAGGATCTGCTCGACCTGGCCCTGGACGCGGACGCCGATAACGTGACCGCCGACCAGAGCGAGATCGCCGCCACCACCGAGGAGATCGCCGTCCTCACGGTCCAGATCAAGGACGCGAACAGCGACCTGGACAACGACGGTTGCGTGCCGGTCGCGACCCCGACCCCGACCCCCGCGGTCACCACTCCCACCCCCACGCCCACCCCCGCGGTGGTGAAGGTCACCACCACCTCGACCACCACCGGCGCGGTGGCCGCGGCCGCCAGTGTCGCCACTCCCGCCACTCCCGCCACTCCCGCCGCCGTCACCGCCGTCCCCAAGACCGGCGCTGACCTGCCCCTGCTTCCCGCGGGCGCCCTGATCCTCGCCGGACTCGGCACCCTCGCCACGGTGGCCGTCCGCCGCCGCCGCACCAGCTAGCCGGACCCCGAGCGGGAGCGGAGACGCTCCCCCCGGCCCCGGCCCCCGCCGTCCGAGGACGGCGGGGGCCGCCTGCGGTCCAGGTGCGAACTTCGAGCCGCTGTGCCGTGCCGATGATCGACCTCGACAACCTCGAGCACCTCAACGACACCCTCGGCCACGGGGCCGGCGACGAGCTGCTGCGCGAGGTGTCGAGCGGCTGGCCGCCCCCTCGCCGTCGCCGGGTGCTCGCTCAGCGTTGGCGCCACCGTCGGCATCGCCCTCGACCGGGGCAGGGCCCGCGGCAGAACCGGCATCGGCTCATCCGAGGAACGCAGCACCGCCGCTCCACGGGTGATCGTGACACCGCCGCCCCGGTGTGACGCGGTGGTCACCGGTCGGGTTGACCGTCCCTTCGCCCGTCCACCGCTCCGCGACCGGCGACGCCGCCGACGCGGGACGCCGCGGTGAGGAGCCGCCGCGATGCACGGCGAGGAGGGCCACCAGGACACGGGCGGCGGCGAGGCCGCGGGGCAGGGCCACGTCGCGGTCCACCCAGGTGGGAGCGAACTTGTCCTTGAACCGCGCCAGCGACACGTACTGGTAGCCGCCGATCCCCCGCCGGTACAGCGCCGCACGGACCCGCCGGGCGAGGCGGCCGTCGGGGGCGCTGAGGTTGGCGTCACGGCAGGGGACCGACCCCAGCGAGGCCACCCGGAGGCCGCGCCGCCGAGCCTTCTCCAGGGTCTCCGCCAGGCAGAGGTCCATCGCCCCCGCGGGCGCCTGCGGATGCCGGCGGACGAGATCGAGGGCGATGCCGTCGGGGCCGAGCGGCAGCCAGGAGCTGAACGCCCGGATCGCACCCGACGGGCCGCGGACGACGGTGAGCCAGGCGCCCGCGTCGACGGCGTCGTCGAGGCGTCCCAGCGAGAAGCCCATCTCCTGAAACCGCGGCGGGGCTGGCGAGCGTCAGCCGGCCGTGCATGCTAGCGGCCATTGCAGGGAGCCGCGCAGGTCACGGGCGTCGCGTGGCGGTCGGTGCCGGCGTGGGCGTCGGCGTTGGCCGGGGTGCGGGCGTCGGGACCGGCTTCGGCATCCTCGCGTCGGGACCCCACAGCGTGCCCAGCCACATCAGGCTGCGCGTCATCTCGGCGCGCCAGGCCTCCCAGCCGTGGCCACCGGCCACCGTCTCGTGGAGCAGCGGCTGCCAGCCCAGCCCCTCGAGCTGCCCGACGAAGCGGTTGTTGGCGTCGAGGAAGTCGCGATCGGTGTCACCGATGCCGATGTAGAGGGGCATCCGCCGGGCGGCGGCGAGCTGGGGCGCGGTCGTGTCCGGGCTGTTCGCCGCGGTGGCGGCACCGAAGATGCCCGGGCGGGCGGTGAAGTATCCGGAGTAGCTTGCCGCCCAGCGGAACAGGTCGGGGTGGCGCAGCGCCAGGTTGACGGCGCCGTAGCCGCCGGCGCTGAGCCCGGCGATGCCGCGATACGGCGCTCCGAGGGTTCGGTACCGCCGGTCGATGGCGGGCAGGACGTCGCCGACCAGCCAGATCTCGACCCGGTCGCCCCGCGCGGTGTCGCCCCACTCGGCGTCGCTGAGCACCTGTCCGTTGCCGTTCGGCATCACCGCGATGACCGGCGGGAGGGCGCGCGAGCCGATGAGCTGGTCGAGCACCCCGGGAAGCTGCGCCCCGGAGCCGGCCCAGTGGCCGCCGTTGCCGGGATATCCGTGGAGGAAGTACAGGACGGGGAGGGCGCGGCCCGGGCTCGCATCGTAGATGGCGGGGGTGTAAACCTCGACCTGCCGGCCCCGGACGACCAGCGAGTTGATGGAGCTGACCCCGGCGCGATGCTGCACCGGTGGCGCGGCGGTCGGGGCGGGCGGCCGGGGCGCGGCGGTGCCCGCGGGCGGGGGTGCCACCGCGACCGGCGCGGGGACCGCGGTCGCCGGCTGGGGGACGTCCACCGGCGCAGGCGCGATGACCTCCGGGGCCGGCACCGGCGCGGGGGCCGATATCAGGGTCGGCGACGGCACCATGACCGGCGGGGCCGGGGCGGGCGCCGCGGAGTAGCCGTAGAGGGCGCTGACCGGCCCGTCCTGGAGGGCGACGGCGCTCCCGCCCGATGCCAGCAGGACGGCCGCGGCCGCCACCGGGGTGACCGGCCAGGCGCGCCGCCGGCGCACCACCCGGAAGAGCGCGACCAGGTCACGGCGCAGGAGGCTGCCGGCGGCGGCACCCATCGTCGCGGAGAGGCAGCCGAGGAGGATCATGCCCAGTGGCTGCGAGACCCAGCCCCAGGGGTTGAGGTGGGCGTGGAGCCCGGGGGTAGTGGTCACGTGCGCGCCGCGGACCAGGAAGGGACCGACCTGCACGAGGATCATCGCCAGCACGGCGCCGGCGCGGCTGGCACCGGTGCGCCCGGTCGCGATCGTGGTGGCCGCGGCGGCCACCCCGACCAGCAGCAGCGCGGCGATGAGGGCACCCCGCTCGTCGTCCATCCCGAGGCCGACCGCCCATCCCTGGAGGAAGCTGCCCGCGACCCACCAGGTGGCGAGGCAGAGGAGGACGGTGGACGCCGCGATGGCGAGGGCAGCGGTGCGCCGGTGGCGCAGCAGGGTGAGGAGGAGAGCGCGGCTCCCCTCGCTCGGACGTCGGTTCACTTCGATGTGCTCCCACTGGTCGCGGTGTTTGGCCCGGTTGCTGCTCAGTCAGTCGGGGTCGGAGCCCTGCGGAACGGGCTCGGAGAGGGCCGCACAGGTTCGTGACACCGGTAACCAAAAAGAGCCCCCCGGCGGGCGGGGGGCTCTCGGGAGGGGAGGGGGATGGTGGGGTTACTTGCTCTCGCCGTCGGTTCCGCTCTGACCGTCCGTCGTGGTCCCGGTGGTCCCGGTGGCGCCGGTGGTCCCGGCATCGCCGTCGGACGCGGTGCTCTGGTCGTTGGTCGTGGGGCCGGTCTGGTGATCGCCGGTCTCGTTGTCCTGGGAGTCGACGTTCTCGACCTGGCCGTCGTCGACGTTCCCCTCGGCGACCTGGGTCTGGTCGTTGGCGGTGGCGTGCTCGCCGGACTGGACGGCGCCGGCGATGTCGGACGCCAGCTGGGTGCTGGCCGGCGCCGCGGCGGCGGAGGCGGCCGCGCCGCCGAGGCACGCGCTGGCGGCCAGCGCCACCGCGGCGGTGATCGCAACCCTGTGCAGTCTCGTCATGTTCTCGATCTCCAGTTGCGTGTGATCTGATCGGCCCGGTCTCGTGCCGTGCCATTCACCTCAGTCGGGGTTCGCCCCCCGGCGGATACGGGTGAGCTCAGCTGACCTGGTAGCCGGTCTCCCACGCCGCCGCCTCGTTGACGTAGAGGCGGAGCCGGTAGTGACCGGTGGTGAAGGTCCTGCCGGGCAGGGCGGTGAACTCGAAGTACGCGTACCTCGAGGTCTTCGCCAGGACGGCGCTGCGGGAGTCGACGTAGTGTCCGTCCAGGGAGCGCACGGAGCTGATCTTTGTTCCCGCCGGCAGACCGGCCAGAGCGATCACCGCCACGATCCTGCGGTCGGTCGCGGACTGGAAGGCGCTGGTGGGGTCCTGCGCGGAGCCGTCCGGCGCCAGCGACCGCGCGGTCTGGGCGCCGGTGATCCCCGGCCGGGTGGCGACCCGGGCGGGTGGCGTCCCCGGTGCCGGCGGGCTCGGGCTGCCGGCGGGGGTGGTCGACGGGGCCGGCGATCCGGCCACTGCGGGCACCGCCGCGGCTGCGGACGGCGACCCGGGGCTGGGCTGTGCCGCCGGCTGCTGCGAGGGTCGGGGAGCCGCCTGGGTCGCCGCTCCGCAGCCACAGAGGGCGATGGCAAGGGCGGTGGATGCGAGGGTGAGTCTCATGCCGGCAATGTCGCGGGATCGGGCCCGCGGGATACGGGTGCCGGGCTCAGTTCGCGTTGCCGGCGCCGCTGTCTCCCGGGCTCGCGGGGACGGGAGGTGGAGTGGGCTCGGGCATGTCGGCGGGCGCGGGTGTCTCGGACGGCCGGGGCTCCGGCGGGTTCTGCGGGGAGCTCCCGCCACCGTTCTCGCCCGAGGGGGACGGCGCCGGCTGCTGCGGTCGCGCGCCGTGGGACGGTTCCGGCGACGGCGCAACCGGGACGCCCTCCTGCTGCAGCTCGCCCGCGGTCGTCCTCTCCTGGTGCCCGGCGCTGTTCAGCTCGTTCTGCACGTCACCGCGCTCCTGGGCGGGCAGGTCGCGCAGGCCGGCGATCGCGCTGCGGAGGTAGCTGCGGCTGTCGGCGAGGAGCTCGGCCGCCACCGGGCTGTCGCCGTGCGAGCCGGCGGCCGCCGCCTGCTGGAGCCGGTCGCGCGCGAAGGAGATGCGCAGCCGCTCCCGGTCGGCCGAGCCGGCGAGGTCGAGGCGCAGCCGCTCACCCAGGTTCCGCATCGTGTAGGCGGGGCTGCCGGGGAGGGCGTGGGCCGACGCCGCCAGGGCGGTGACCCCGCTGCCGGCCACCAGGGCGAGGCCGCCGGTGGCGGCGAGGGCGCGCTTCCGCCACCGCCACCGGCCGGGCGCCACCGCCGGGCCGGGCGCCGCCCGCACCGCGGCCATGATTCGGGCGGTCGCCTCGGGGCTCGGCCCCTCGACCATGCGGGTGAGCTCCTCGCCCAGGCGCTCCTGCTCGGGAGTCAGGGGAGTGCCCGGCTCTAGCTCCATGCCGCCCGCCCTCCCGCCAGCCGGCGCTCCAGGCCGGCCAGGCCGCGGTGCTGGAGCGCCTTCACGGCGCCCACGGTGCGCCCGGTGATGGCGGCGATCTGGTGGTTCTCGTAGCCGAGGACGTACTTGAGGGTGAGGATCTCCGCCTGCTCGGGGGTGAGCTCGTCGAGCGCCAGGCGCAGCTCCTGGCCGCGCGCACGATCGGCGACCAGCTCCTCCGGCGACGCCGACGTGGTCTCCGGCATGCCCGCGGGGGCGGAACTCGAGGGGGGCGGTCGGATGGGCGTAGCGGGCGCGGAGGTGGTCGGCCACCTTGTAGCGCGCGATCGTGAGCAGCCAGCGGACCAGGGCGGCCTCGTCGTCGCCGCGCAGCCTCTGGATCGACCCGAGCGCCCCGATGAGGGTCTCCTGGACCATGTCCTCGACGGCAGGGTGGCCGGATCCCAGCTTCACCGCGACGAACCGGTAGACGGTGGCCATGTGCTCCTCGAGGATCTCGTTCATTGCCCGGCGGTCGCCGCGTCGAGCGCGGTCGATCCGGTCCTTCAGGTCGGTGACACCCATACAGTCGTGACGGTAGCCCCAACCGATACGGGTCGTTACGGAAGCCGCATCCGGCCGTGGCCGGCGGCGACGGATGATCCGGCGGCATGGATCCGTCGTGCCGTTGACCGCCGCCGCCCCGACGACCGGGGCCGCCCCGCCGTCGTACCGCCTGCCGATCGCCCACCTCGTCGGGGCGATCGCCACCTTCACCCTGGTGCCGGCGGCGGCGGGCTGGGTGCTGTTCGACGTGATCATCCGGCGCGACCTCCCCGGCGGCAACCTCCTCTGGCTGGCGATCGCCGGCTGGAACGCCTACTGGTTCCTGATGCGCTTCGCCTACGCCGTGGAGGTCGAGGACGGGGTGCTGAGGTGGAGGGCGCCGCTGCGCTCCGGGACGGTGCCGGTCGCCGGGCTGCGACGGCTGCGGCCGAGCTGGCTGTTCTCGAACATCGAGGTGCTGGAGATCGAGGGGGGACCGGCGCTGCTGGTGTGGGCGGTGCGGGGCTTCGGCCGCTTCGCGAGCGCGCTGGGGGCCCAGCGGCCGGGTCTGCCGGTCAGCCACTCCGTGCAGGGGCGGCTGGCGGAGCACCTGCCGGTGCGGTCCAGCTTTCGAGCCGGGCCCGGCTGAGGGGGGCGGCCTACCGACGGCGGCGTGCTGGGGAGGGCCTCAGCCGGAGCTTCGCCAGTCCGTTGTCGAGGGTCTGGAGAAGGGGCAGCAGGGGCCGGATCACGTACCAGGCGGCCAGGGTGAGGGCGGCGCCGAGGACGAATCCGGCGACGACGTCGCTGAGGTAGTGGACGCCGGTGACCGCCCTGGCCGCTGCGACCACCGCCGCCAGGCCGCCCGCGACCAGGCCCACCATGTGCCAGGCCAGCCAGGCGGCCATGGAGAGGGCTCCCAGCGCCAGGAGGTGGTCGGAGGGGAAGGAGGCGTCGGGGGCATGGGCGACCAGCGGGGTGAAGTGCTCGGCGACGAAGGGTCGGGGGCGGGCCCAGGCGGCGGTGAGCAGCGAGCCCACGCCCAGGGCGGCGAGGACGCCGAGGACGGCGGCGGCGCCGGCCCGCAGAGCCGCGCGGCGGCGCCACAGCCCGATGATCACCACCACCTCGATGATGTAGGGGAGGGTGCCCGCCGCGAAGCGGGCGGCGCCGTCGAGGGCCGTCGACCGGCCGGCGAGCCCGTGGAGACCGCTGTCGAGCGAGTTCATGGTGGGTCGATGCTCAGCCGGCCGCCCGCTGCCGGGCCCTGTCCAGCTGCTGCAGGAGCGCGATCTGGGGGGTGGTGGGCGCGATGACCGGCCGGGCGTCTCGCACCGTCCCGTAGGCCTCGGTCAGGCTGTAGCCGATCTCCATGAGCACCGCGCACGCGGCGGTGGCGGCGCGGCCCATGCCTGCGTGGCAGTGGATGAGGACGACCTCCTCACGCCCCAGGGCTCCGACCACCTCGCGGGCCAGGTCGGCGAGCTCACCGGCGTCAGGGGCCCTGTGGTCGACCACCGGCATGCGCCGGACGGCCACGCTGGAGGGCCAGTGCCCCTCGTTGGCGACCTCGGCACGGAGGTCGACCACGTGGGTGACCCCGCGCCGGACGAGTTCGGCGCACTGAGCGGCGTCGGGGGCGCTGCCCACGAGCAGCCCCGGCATCACCTCACTGGCATCGGCGGGACGGTGACGGCGGAAGATGCTCACTGGTGCACCCTCTGGGGTGCACTCATCAGAGACGAAGACAAACTAGTTCGTAGTAGTCGGTCTGTGGACTCTGTGGAGACTGTGGAGGACACGTCAGGTCCGCACTGAATCGGCATCCCGTCAGCTACAAGGCTGGCGATGCATCCCTGGTGCCCACCGGTCCATCGCCTGAGTAGCTCGCCCCTCGAGGGCCAGCGTGAGTTATGCGAGGACCGGTGGCCCAGGTCGTGCCGACCGGCTTTAGGGCTGAGCGTCTGCGAACGCCGATCAGTGAGCCACCGGCTGTCACGACCCGGGACCACCGGGTGCTTCCCGACCGGTCCAATGGCTAGGAGGCAAGGATGAAGGATGCCACCGTTCGCTTCGGCAGTGTCGACTGAACCAGCCAGAAGCACAGCGCATGCGTGGTCGATGGGGATGGGCAGGTGGTCGACGAGCTGGACGTGGCCCACGAGGGCGCGGGGCTGTCGGCCCTGTGTCGCTGCTTCCTGCGCGCCCGTGTCCATCGCGTCGCCATCGAACGGCCCGACGGCCCCGTCGTCGAAGCCCTCATGGACGCCGGCCTCGAGGTCGTGGTCGTCTCCAGCCGTTCCGTGAAGGCGCTGCGCACCCGCTACGGGCTGGCCGGCAACAAGGACGATCGCAGCGATGCCTTCGTCCTCGCCGATTGCCTGCGCACCGACGGCCACCGCTGGCCCTCGCTGCAGCCCGATGCGCCGACGACCGTCGCGCTGCGCTCCGCGGTGCGCAGCCGCAAGGACCTCGTGGCCACCCGCATCGCCACCACCAACCAGCTGCGCGCCCATCTCGAGGTCGTCTTCCCTGGCGCCGTCGGCCTCTTCGTCGACCTTGAGCGCCCGATCAGCCTCAGCTTCCTGGAGCGCTTCCCGACCGCCACCAAGGCCGCCTGGCTCACGGAGAAGCGTCCGGCCGCTTGGCTTCGCGCCAACGCCTACTCCGGGCGCACCCCGGTCGCCGCGCTGTTCGGTCGTCTCCAGGCCGCGCCCCGTGGACGACATGGCGCCACCGCTGCCTCGCAGGCGGAGGTCGACTCTTGTCCTCGTCCAGGTGCTGCGCACCCTGCTCGCTGGCATCGACCGCCTCAAGGCGCAGATCATCGAGCAGCTCGCCCTCCATCCCGACGGCTTCATCTTCCAGAGCCTGCCCCGCTCCGGCACCGTCCGCGCCGCCGCGATGCTCGCCGAGATCGGTGACTGCCGCGCTCGCTTCCCGACGCCGGACGCGCTCGCCTGCCTGGCCGGCGCCGTTCCCTCTACGCGAAGCTCCGGCAAGCACCGTACGGTGACCTTCCGCTGCGGCCTGCGACAAGAAGCTCCGCGACGCCCTTTTGGACTTCGCCCAGGATTCCCGACGTGGCAGCCCCTGGGCCGATCAGCTGTACCGACGGCACCGTGCCCAGCGCAAGACCCATCCCCACATCTCGCGCATTCTCGCGCGGTCCTGGATCGACGTCATCTGGCGCTGCTGGCAGGACCGCGTTGCTTACGACCCCGACCGTCACCGCGCTCTCCAGAGGGTTCTCGCCATGGGGGGTTGACTTAGGGCTACTCACGCGTGGTCCAGGGTGGCGGTGACCACGAGCCGCTGGCTGTAGCCCAGCTTCTGCCCACGCCAGGTACCGGCGCAGGTGACCAGCTCGACGACGCTGTCGTTTGACGGTCCGAAGATCTGGTTCAGCGGCGCCTTCTCCGCAAGGTAGTAGTCGAGGGCGGACACCGTGAAATGCAGGGTACTCCCGTCGGCCCCGTCGACGATCACGGCGTCACCCCGCAGCAGCCTGTCGAGCCTCCAGAACACCGCGGTGGGGCGGTTGGCGAGGTTGGTGTCGAGATGACCGTTGAGCACCGCGTGCCCCGGAGCGCCGGGACGGAAGCCGGGCGAGAACCAGCCCACGTCGTCCCAGCCGGGGGGAGACTGGAGGTCACCATCAGCGGTCTCCCCGAGCGCGACGACCGTGGCGGAGACGCCGATGGCCGGCACCGAGAGATGGGCGGGAATGACCCCACCGCCGCCGGGCGATGGCGACGGGGCGCTCGACGAGGCGCCCGTGGAGCGGCTCGTGGTCTGGGCGGTGTGGCCGGGTGCCGAGCCGGACGAGGGCCCGCCTCCGCAGGCGGAGGCGGTGGCCGCCGCCACAAGTGCGGCAGCGACGAGCCACGGCACCTGCCTCGGCCTTCCGTTCGCGAAGCTCATGGTGTGCCCGGCCACGACGTCAGACGGACTGACGGCGGCGCAGGACCGGCATCGCGAACAGGGCCGTGAGGAGAAGAGAGCCGGCCACGACGGCGAGCAGCCCGGTGGGATGCAGGCTCGGTGTGCCGGCGCCCTCGTTGCCGAGGCCGGCGGGCACCGACGCCGCCGGATGGACCACAGCGAAGACGGGGTCATTGCTAAAGGTGATCGTCGCAACACCCTCGGTCACCGTCGCGCTCGAGTACGGCTGAAGCCTGCCGTTGACCAGCTTGTCGATGTGGTCGCCAGAGTGGACGGCGAGGTTCCTGGTCACGAGGGTGATCGGCGCGCTCGCCGAGACGCCGGCCGGCCAGACGATGTCGAAGACCGCGGCGAGCGAGGTGCCGGCGGGGAGCAGCGTCGTGACCGCGGCGAGGTCGGTGGCGCTGGGGCTGAGGAGGTCGACATGGGTGGCCGCCGGCAGCGAGCCCGCCGGCACGGTGAGGGTGTAGGTCGTTCCGCCCACCGCGCCGTTGAGGATGCCACCGGTGACGTCGGTGATGATCGTCCCCAGTGCGTTGTGCAGGAGACCGCCCACGCCGGTCGAGCAGGTGATGGTGACCTGGGTCTGGGCCGTCACGTTGCCGTCGGTGCCCAGGATGGTGCCGACCTTGCCACAGTCGGCATCGGAGGTGAGCAGGGCGGGAGCGGTGGCCGAGATCCTGCCCGACGCGACGCCGCTGCGGTTCGTGGTGCGGCCGGCGGTCACCGAGCCGGTGCTGAGGCCGGTGAGGGTGAACGTGACCGAGGCGGCGCTCACGGCCAGGTTGTTTGCGTCGACCAGGGTGAGGGTGAAGGGGCAGCTGCCACCGGCAGCGACCGTGCCGCCGCAACCGGTGGTCATGATCGCGCTGCCGGCAGCCGTGGGGTACGCGCCGACCACCCCCACGCTGCCCAGCGCCGCGCCGGCGGCCAGGGTGGCGGCCACCCCAAGTTGCGCCAGGGCGGTTGGAGCGGTGTGGAACATTGGCATGGGGGGTGGATCTCCCTTCGGTAGTCGGCACCGGTTGACTGTGATCGGCACGCTGGACCCTCGGGTCATGGGCTGTATACCCCGTCGAGGGCCGCATGGATCGGTCTGTGCGTAGCCTGGGCAGACGTCGTCACACCGCCGTGCTCGGCTGTCGTCGCGCCGAGATGATCGTTCACGTCGCTTGTTGGCACGTTGCTCGGCACCCTGGCGGTCACGCGACCGCGGCGGGGCGTTGGATCGCCTCCGCCGGATCAGACGCAGCGGGCCCGGTGCTCCACGACTTGACATCCAGCGGGCCCCGCGAGCAACATTTTTGTTAGAAATGAAGTAATGTATGGTGGCCATCGCCCATCGGCGGTGGCCCGCACATCACCGCACCGGCTCGGGCGACACCGGTTCGCGCAGGAGTTCACCATGGCTACTGGCGCCATCAACGGTCACCCGGAAGCGTGAGGGCTGGGCAACTCGCCGGTCCCGCGAGGGCAGGATGACACCGCAGCGATTGGCGAAATTCGCGCGCCGGTGGGCCCTCGTGATCGTGGCGTTGATGGCTGGGCGGCGCGGCGTCCGCCTACCTCACCAGCCGCGTGATCACTCCATCATACCGAGCAAGCGGCGTACTGGTGGTTCGGGCAGCCGGAGCCCAGTCGAGCAACGCCTTTTCGCAGACCTCCAACCAGGTCACAGCAACTGACGCTGCACTGGTGACGCCAACTTCCGATGCGGCAGCAGGTGATCAAGGAACTCGGACTGTCCGACACGCCCGATCAGTTGCGAGCACGAATCACCGTGGCTCCTCAGCAGACCACGAATCTCATCGATGTCACGGTTGACTGACCGCAATCCCCAGCGGGCGGCTGATATCGCCAACAAGCTCATGTCGGACTTCGTCGCGACTTTCACGTCTGACAATCAGGCGCGCATAGCCCAGGCAGGTGCCGCCCTGGCAGCACAGATCAGCAGCCTAGAGAAAACGCTCGCCGGACGAGGAGTCGCAACTCGCCAAGGCGCAGGCAGCCAAGACCGACACCGCTACACTCCAACAGCAAATTCAAGCGAACAGTGCGCTGCTGGTCCAACTCACGACCAACTACAGCAGCTTCCAGTCGCAACAGGCTCAGGTACTAGACAGCATCGCGATCGCGTCTCCGGCCGCGGCGCCGCTCACGCCATCATCGCCGCAGAAGACTCTCAAACCCTGCCTTGGCGCATTAGCGGGCCTGCTGATCGGGTTTGGGATCGCAGCGCTCTTCGAGTACGTCGACCAAGGGCTACGCAACCCGGATGACGTGCGCGAAAGGCTTGGACTGCCGACGCTGGCAGTTATCCCCAAATTCGCACCCTCGAGCCCAGGAATCGCCCGAAGCGACAAGCGTGTCGAGGCTGCCGGCGAAGCGTATCGCCGACTTCGCACGAACGTCCTGTTCGCCGGTGTGGATGGGCCAACCACCAGCGTGGTGGTCGTCTCCGTGGCGGCGGGGGAGGGGAAGAGCAGAACGGCCGCCAATCTGGCCGCGGTGATGGCGGCGGCCGGTCAGAACGTACTACTTGTCGACGCCGACATGCGTCGACCGACCCAGCATCGGCTGTTTGACCGACCTCTCCGTAACGGACTCTCCGAGTTGCTCCTGAGTTGCCGCGCGCGGGACGCCTCCGGCTCTAGACGGTCGATTCAGCACCACTATCCCCCATCTGTCGGTCATTACCGCCGGGATGATTCCACCCAATCCGTCCGAACTTCTCGCGTCCAAACACACCGCCGGCGTCATACGATACCTCCAGAACACGTTCGACTTTGTGGTATTCGACACCCCTCCGACGGCGTTGGTGACTGACGCGCTCACCCTTGCGTCGACGGCCACCGCCACGGTCATCGTTGTGGAGCCCGGCAAGTCGAATGCTCGCGCCGTCGGGGCCGCTGTCGAATCACTTCGATCGGTCGGTGCGAACGTGCTGGGGGTCGTACTCAACAAGGTTCAGGATCGGGAGATACGTGGCTATGCCGACTATTACGGCGGCTACGGGTACACGGCAGACGGCAACGAAGACGGCGATCCTCCCGTCCCGGCGTCCAGGGGCAAACGACGCTCTCAATCCTCTTCCAATGGTCAACAGGAGAAGAGCGGCCACCGGCAGACTTGGGAACCGATTGGCGCCGCTGCACGTCCTGATCCTTCGACCGCACCAGCAGCTGACAGAAAGCCGCCGCCTCTTTGACGAAATTGTTTGCAGTATTCGGCGACGAATTAGCCAAGCAGTCCCATGAAGGCCGTGCCAGTTCCTCCGGTGCTGTCCGCCCCCTCTCTACCGTGCAGCCCTTTCAACAAGCGACGCCGGACCCGCTTGAGCCGCTTCCGCCTGGGCCCAGCGGACGGTCGTCTCGTCGCAACAACTGTCTACCTAAGTTTTCAGATGTTGGGCCGTGAGGTTGCGCTGTGCGCGTCCAATTGCGCGGCTCTGCGGTAACTGGTTTGCCTGGCGACAGCGTGTGAGGCCCGGGCGCAGCAGGCGGAAGCAGGGAAGTTAAGTAATGGAAAGGGAAAGGTCATCGCGGAGCAGGGTGCTCCAAAAGGTTGGCGCCAAGCTGAAAGTGAACGATATGTTGCGTGATCAATTGGGCGTCGAGGTTAGACAGTATCGCGATGTGAACGCCGACCTGGTACGACTAGTGGGCCAAAACGCATCGGTGATTGTAGATATAGGAGCTCATCTAGGGGAATCCTCGAAGCGCTACTCTCAGATGTTTCCCAACGCCTCGATTTATGCAGTAGAGCCGTTTACGCCGAGCTACGACACAATCGTGGCCAAGCAACTACCGCGCGTGCAGGTCCGCAAGTTGGCGATCGGCGCGACCGATGGGGTGGCGCAGTTCAACGTGAATGCGGGTACTGCTACAAACTCACTCCTCGAGACCAATGCTGCCGGGCGGCGGTTCTTCCCACTACAGACGGCAGTCGTCGCAGCGGTCGAGGTCACTGTGGCTCGACTCGACACGTTCTGGGCGGTCGAGGAACTGGGTGCCGTCGACCTTCTCAAAATCGATGTGCAGGGCGGGGAGTTGGGCGTCTTCGCCGGTGGCACCGTCGCGCTGCATCGCAGTCGCGTGGTTCTAGTGGAGTGCAATTTCATTCCGTACTACAGTAAAAGCTCCCTGTTTAGCGAGGTCGATACGGAACTTCGTCGCGCAGGGTTCGAGTTCTACAACTTTTACGACCTTAGACAAGATGCGGCATCCGGACAGTTCGTATTCGGTGATGCCATTTATGTCAACGGTAGCCATGACAACGCACATTAATGACGCGGTAGCAAACCGCGAGGAAGTGCACGTTCCCGTTCCCTTGGTGACTAGGTTACCGTGGCGCGGGATGCATGGTCGGGATGGTCGTGGGGGTTGCTGGAGGGCGCCTTCCACCCCCAACTTGGATCTGGCAGGACCCTTTTCGCATCGCGTAACGAGCTTGTA
The DNA here is from genome assembly GCA_963846365.1 of uncultured Chloroflexia bacterium. Taxonomy (GTDB): domain Bacteria; phylum Chloroflexota; class Dormibacteria; order Aeolococcales; family Aeolococcaceae; genus CF-96. The sequence continues at coordinate 8,052 of CAWJVN010000005.1, read as the reverse complement.
TCGACGCCAGACTTCAATCGATGATGCGGCGCCCCTCAATGATCCGTTGACGCGACACACCGACGCATGTAACCGAATATTTGCACGGTCTCTCGGGGGTCGTACTTCGCCTTTGAGGCAGCACCTCGTGGACTCGCGCGTGCCAGTGCCGCCGATCGCCACCCAACCTGCGAGGGTGCACCCAGCGCCCGGTTGCCCAGGGCGCAGTACCGAGTGATTCAAGGACGACGTCGACGGGTCCTTGCTAGCCCACTCGTCCACGGCCTCAGTTGGACAGTGGCAGGCGACCTTGTGGGGAAGGCGGCATTGGCCGGCACAACGGCGGTTGCAGCCCGACTGCTAGTACCTGAAGAATTTGCGATTATGATCGGCCTCATGGCGAGCGGCGCGCTTGCAGGGGCAAGTTGGGACTTCGGGATCGCCACGCTTCTGACACGCGAGGTGGCGGCCGGACGCATCGAGGCGTCAAAGGGCTTGACGGAGGCCCTGCGTCTCCGCATTCGAAGCGCCCCGCTTTGGGTCGGGACGTATGTCGTGTCAGCCTTCGCGCTTCTCCGGGTTGGCATGGATCGCCTGCCAGTGGCGGGGATCTTCGCGGTTGTGTCCATTGTGGCGGCCGTGTCGGTGCTACCGATCAGCGTCCTGCGCGCACGGAGCGACTATGCGCATGCTTCGATGTGTGTCGCTTTGGGTCGCTGTGTTGGCCTGATTGCCGCAGTCGGTGTCCTGGTGGGGCCAATACATTCACTAATAGAAATCAGCATTGCGTTGTCGGTGGGGGAACTGGTCACGCTCTCGCTTGCTGTCTACTCCATAGGGACCTCGGTCGTCCGCTCGGGTGCTGCGAGTACCGGACGTTCGCTCACCCTACGCAGCGCAGCGCCATTCGCAGTCAATGGCGTTCTGTCGACGGCATACAATAGATCCGACGTTGTGTTGCTACCGGCGCTAGCCACGCTGGCACAATTGCGGGCTTACGCACCCGCTTCCCGAATTCAAGACGCGCTTTATCTAATCCCTGGTTCTATCGGGTTGGTGGCACTACCCTACCTGTCTAGGACGTGGGCCGCGAGAGGGTCGACCGTTGACGTCGCTCGGGTTGTCCGGCGACTTGTCGCTTTGGGGTTGGCCGTGTGTCTTCCCGCAGCGCTTCTGTTATCTCTATTCGCAGGTACTGTACTTAGATTGTTCTTAGGGCCGAACTACGAAGAGGCGACGACGGCCGTGCGAATCTTAGTCTGGTTCTTGCCTTTCGCTGCGCTTGGGGCACCTCTTCTTGCTGGCTTGATTGCCATCGGCCGTGCGAAGGACACGGTCGTAGTCTTCGGAGTGACGTTCGCCGGTGCGCTCGCTTTGCATATTGCGCTTGACCCGCGGTTCGGCGCGGTCGGCGCGGCGATTGCCTCCCTCATGCGCGACCCTCTGGGACTGTTGGCCGCCGTCGTCTTGTGTAGGCGATGCGGCATCCTTCGCCTGCGTATGCCAGCTTCATCACGAGAGTAGAGATGATCGGGTCGGGTCTGATGAAATATTGTCGTTTGACGGTCGCGGCTATCTGTCTGGCACTGTTGGCGGGCTGCGTTGTCGCGGTCACCTTCCCTGAATCCGCACTACTCCTCGGTGCGGGAGTTGGGATGCTCCTGATGGTTGCTCTAGCGGTCCGGCGCCCTGGGGCCGCGAGCGTCGTGCTCCTCGCGCTAGCAACGCTGTTTATGCGGCCAATGATTTTCGGCGAGAGGTATAGCCTAGTATCCGTTGGGCTAGCGATCGCTGCTCTGGGCTGCGCAGCTATTGACGGCCTTCGTGTACCCGAGAGGTCGGGTACTTCAGCTGTGGTCTGGGTGTCGTTACTGTTCTTGTGGGACTTAATCTTGGCTCTTCAGCCGAACGTGTCGGTGGAGACAGTCCTGCGGGGCATTGTGGATGTCCCGGTCGTGTTGGCGGTCGCCTGGCTCATCGCCGCGGACCCTTGGCGCCGTCGCCTATTCGTGAAGGTGACGCTCGGAATTGTACTCGTTACGTGCGGATCCTTTGTGATCACGTTCTGTCTGTGGCGGATCTATGGCTTCGGGTCGTTCCAACTGGCCACGATCCCTGGAAGTTACAAGGAGTTCGACGGAGCGCTGCTCCCGGGCGTTCCGCTCTACCCGCCGTTCACGACAACGTCGTCAACGGTTGCCATCGGCGACTCCCTTGTGCCCCGATTCTTAGGATTGGGACGTGAGCCAGGCGTCATGGCGGCAATTATTACTTGGGCATATTTCATGGTTTCGCGCGTGGGGTGGAGAAGACCAGAGTTGAAAGTGCTTCTACTGGCGGGGTTGGCTGGCACGCAGTCCACCGCGGGTTTCGGGATCTTTCTTTTGGTACTAGTGGTGACGAAGTTCTTCGTGGGAGAGTGGCGCGTCTCGACTGGAGCCGCGGTCGTCCGAGGCTCAATTGGTATTGCCGCCCTGGCGGCGGCTGGTTATCTCGCGGTTGTGGCGCCCGTGTTTGGCCTGGGTTATAAGAATCAGAGCAACGAAGTATCGGTCAATGACCGTTTTAACGCGTCTATGGCCGGTATCACGTCGATGATGGGTCATCCACTCGGTCAGGCTGGTGCGGCAGGGTTAGATCGAAATGCGGGGATAAACATCATAGGTGCTCTTTTAGTCACGGGCATACCAGGATTGGTCTGCTCCATCGGGGCACTCATAGGACCATTGGTGGCGAGCTCTCAAAAGGTATCGGCGCTCGGTTCGTGGGCGGTCGTCGTTCTCACCTGCCTCATCGCGCAGCCGCTGGCTGAATCAACCGGATTCTTTCTACTTGCTCTGATAGCCTGCGCGAACCTGGGTAGCCTACAGAGCGTCCGCGGTTCGTCCACTGTAGGCACCCGCTCAGTCGGAAAGACCGTAGGCGGGTCAAGGCTTGTACGTGCGGCGCCCCACGGAGCGCGGGGTACGGGGAGGGACGCCAACACGGCGGGGGGCAGTCGAGGGCGACATCCAACCGGCCCGGGCCCGTCTCCGGCGGCGGCTAAGGAATTGGCTCAGACCAGCAAGTGTAGAGGCCGTCGTGCTTGTGCGGAAACTTTGGCGCACAGGATCCATCGCGACTGGCGACTGCCTAGGCGGTGCATTTCGGGCCAGGGATGCGAGAAGAATAGGGGTGTCTATAGTCGGTCATGCGCAATGCTTTGTGGACCCGCGTCAGTGTGTGGCGCCGAAGCAACCGCCAGACGCGATCCAGTTTACCGGAGGTCGCCCCACATCGGGCAGTACCCACTCGGCGCGAATGGGCAAGGACCTAGTAGGCCATAAATGTCGACTGCACGTGCGTTCATCCAACTCGACTACACTGGTCATCGGTTCCACTATATCCGAACACTGGTTGAAGCATGTGGCCCAGGGGATGGCTCTCGTCTGTTTACGACCCGTGAGGCGCTTGCAAGCCGGGAGTTCAAAGTACACCTCTCCGAGCTGACGGCCCGTGGATTATTGCAAGTTACGGCAGTCGGTGCGTCAAAGGAAGCGCCTCGACGCCTCGTTTATACCGCGTTGAGGATGGCCGTGGAAACACGTGCCCTGCGCGTAATTGTACCCGATGCCGACAGATTGCTTCTGTGGCTGCTGTGGGGGAGTTTTCAGTACCGCCGGTCGGCGCTGCCTGAGATACGACTGCTCATCATGCGTACGCCTGAACCAACTATGCACATCGGTCGGCACAATGTGGTGGCATGCGGAAAAATTGGCTTGGCGTTTGCATTGCGGTGTTGGTGGCCACACAGCCGATCGTACTTCTTAACCGATGCATTTGGGGTGGTCACAGGGCGGCGCGGGTATCGCTGGATGCGGCCGGTCCGTGATCCAGCTGGGCGCCTACCGCAGACGGACCGGCTGGACGCGAGGTCCGAACTTGGTATTGCGCCCGACGCCTTTGTTTTGGGATTGCTTGGCGCTGTCGGGGCAAATAAGCGGCCGGAGCTAACATTCGACGCCATACGGTATCTGCCGGACCGTGTGGTCGTGCTCGTTGCTGGCCGCACGGACGAGTCGACAGCGCAACTTGTCGGAGCGGCTCAGCGCTCGACAGTCACCGCTGGTCGGGTGATTTGGATAGATGAGTACCTCACCGACGCTCAGCTCGGTAAATGTGTTAGCGCCAGCGACGCGGTGATGCTCTTGTATGAACTGGACGCTCCCAGCGGCCTCCTTGCAAGCGCGATCCACGCGGGCGTTCCGATCGTCGCGGGTGGATCCCGTTGGGTTCGCCGGGTCGTTGAGAAGCTAGACGCAGGTGTATGCACGCAGCTCGAGTGCGAGGGCGTGGTACGAGCGGTAACGAGCCTAATGAGTGTCGCGGCACGGCCGGTGGTGCGGGCTCAGCAGCCGCCGGATTCCGCCGCAGAGGACTTCTCAGGGGCGCTGATCGGGAGGTGAGTATGAGGGTAGCCTTGTGGGGTGTGTACCGGGTGGAACGGAGGAACAGTTGACTGGAGTTCCCGTCAGCCTGAAGCGGCGGCGATCAATCACGGGTTCAGTATCAGCCTGGATCCACGTGCGCCCTGCGAAGGGCTCGATCACCAGCGGGTGGAAGTCCCGCCGGGGTAATGGCCAAGAAGCCCCGTAGCAAATGGCCGGCGCCGGGAGAGATCCCGCCGTCGAAGCGCCAGGATCAGCCTCGGAAGGAGGTGGCGACCGGACAGGCCGCAGCATGAAGCGAAGACTGCCGCATCGAAATGCTTTCGGGAAGGGAGTGGCGAGCCTCGGTGGATTTGGCGAAGCCAGCAGCCCGTCGTGGGAACTTGGAGCGCGACGGGACACTCCCCGGTGTAGGGGTCGCGGCATGCCCGGAAGGTGATCGAGTGACTAGGGGAGGGCCTCCTGCCCGCCGTGAGCCAGGTCGGGTGAGCGGCAGCGAGCCCCCGTATAAGGCGAGAGCCGAAGTCGGTGGCTGGGCAGAGGGAGTTGGAGTTGGGAGTAGTACCGTTGACGCGCCGGACAGCACAACCGGCGGCAGGGAAGGCCCGGCACTTCGGTCGTGCTGGCGACGGGGGCACGGATGAGGGCATGGCGCAAGCCAACCACCCCACCGACAAAGTCCGCCACCTCCAACGCCAGCTCTACCTTGCGGCCAAGCGGTCGGCTCAGCGGCGCTTCCATGCGTTGTACGACAGGATCGCTCGGCGCGATGTTCTCGAACGTGCCTGGGAGCAGGTGCGTCGCAACCGCGGGGCAGCGGGCATCGACGGCCAGACGATCGCCGAGGTGGAAGCCTACGGTGTGGCCCGGATGCTCGACGAGCTGCGGGAGCAACTGGAGGGCCACCGATTACCGGCCGCAGCCGGTCCGGCGGGTCTACATCCCCAAGGCGGACGGCAGGAGCCAGAGGCCGCTCGGAATTCCTGGAGTTCGGGATCGCGTCTTGCAAGCCGCTGCCCGACTGGTGATGGAGCCCGTTTTCGAGGCGTCATTCAAGCCGTGCTCGTTCGGGTTCAGGCCGAAGCGCTCGGCTCGCCAGGCGGTGGAGGAGGTGCGCAAGGGGATCAACTTCGGGTACCTCTGGGTGGTTGAGTTGGACATCCGCTCCTACTTCGACAACGTCGACGACGAGATCCTGCTCAAGCTCGTGGCGCGTCGGGTCAGTGACCGGCGCGTCCTGAGGCTGGTTCGGGAGTGGCTCAGGGCCGGGGTGTTGGAGGACGGGGTGGTGCGGTCGTCCGTGGCGGGGGTGCCTCAGGGCGGGGTGATCTCACCCCTGCTCGCCAACGTCTATCTGCATGCGCTGGACGCGCTGTGGGAGGCGAACGCGGGTCACCTGGGGCGGCTGGTGCGCTACGCCGATGACATGGTCGTGCTCTGCACGACCGAGCAGCAGGCGCAAGCGGCCCACAAGTGGCTGGTCGCGACCCTCAAGGGCCTGAAGCTGGAGTGCCACCCGGACAAGACCCGGGTGGTGCACCTCGCCGACGGCAGCCAGGGATTCGACTTTCTGGGGTTTCACTTTCGACGCCTGCCCTCGTGGCGTCGGCGTGGGCACTGGACGGCCAGGAACTGGCCGAGCAGGCGCGCAATGACGTCGATTCGGGCAAGGATCAAGGAGGTGACCTCTTCCAGAGCCATACTCCATCTCCAGGTTGAGGACATCGTCAAAGAGTTGAACCCGATCGTGCGCGGATGGGGCGTGTACTTCAAGCGGCCAGGTACCGGTCGCCAGATGACCCAGATCGACCAATACGTGAAGCTCAGATTGGTCCTGTTCGTCAGGAAGAAGCTGCACCTCTGGGAGACTCCCGAGGCTGTGTCGCGACCCTTCCTGGCCACGCCGGATCGGGCCTTACCAACTGTCTGTGGCCACCTCAGCATGAGTTCGTCCGCGAATGCCCAAGGAGCAGAGGCCGTCGGAGAGCCGTGTGCGGGAAAATCGCACGCACGGTTCGATGGGGGGCGGCTGGAAACGGGGCGTCAGCTACCGCGCCAGTCGCCTACCCTACCGTCCAACCACCTGAGGACCGCGTGAGCGCCGCTGGGTGAGGGTCGATCGAGTGCACGGCGGCGAGGGGCGGGACCGACGGTGAGTTCGATGACTTGTTCGCACTCGGTGGGACCATCCAGCGTGTCGACGGCACGGACAGCGACCGGCTGCGGGCAGACGGGGACGTGCTCGATCGGCATCCGGACGACGACTGGGTTCGGAGGTCCTCCTCAGGTGGCGAGGGGGATGCTGCGCAGCCTCTCCGCAACAGTCAGGAACGCCGCCTCCCAGGGCCAGCCGCGCGGCAGCGAGAGCCGCAGGCGGCGCGCCGACCGGGTCAGCCGTCCGGGCACATCGATGAGCTGGCGGCGCACCGTCTTCACCACCAACGAGCCGGTGTGCCCCAGCCCCAGCGCGGCCACCCAGCGGATGAGGTTGTGCGCCAGCGCGGCGAGCACCAGCCAGGCGCTGTTGGCGCGGAAGCGCCCGACGGACAGTGGCCCATCCCCGCTCCCTCCTTGAGGTCCCGGATGGCCAGCTCGACGGTGGCGTGGTCGCGGTGGTCGTCGATGAGCACGACGTCGCCACGAGATCGGTGAGGAAGCCGAAGTGACGCCAGTCGGGCCACAGCCGGGCCTGGGCGGCGCCGGTGCGCCGCGGCGCACGATCAGCGCGCCGCCCTGGTAGGTGCACTCGGCCACCTGGGCTTGGCCGTCGGCGGTGTAGTCGATGTCGACCCAGGCGTGGCGGTCCATGGCCGCGATGGCGGCGGCGACGCCCGAGGTGCTGGTGCGCACCGCCATCGTGTAGCGGACGTCGAGGCGCCCGCAGGCGTGGCGATGGTGTCCTTCGACCAGAACCCCGAGTCGAAGCGCATGACGATCTCACCGCTCGCCCCGGCCCGCCGCAGCCGGGCCACCAGCTCGTCGATGAAGCGCCGGGCGCCCCGGGCGGTGTTGGCCGAGCCCTTGCGCATGCGGGCATGCACACCTCGCCGGTGTCGGCCCGGGTGGCCAGGATCGGGTGGTAGCCGAGCACCTTGGTGTAGCCGTAGGCCGCACCCTGCTTCTTGCCCGTCACCTCGCAGATCGTCGAGTCGACGTCGATCACGAGCCGCTCCGCCCGGGCCCGGCGCCCAGCGACCACGCCCGCCGCAGGGTCTCGCCCACGACGGCTTCGAGCTGGCGGACGTGGCCGAAGGTGAAGGCGCGCAGGAAGCTGCCCAGCGTCGAGGGCGCCATCACCCGGAACGCCAGACCTTCTCGGTCCGCCGCAGCGCAGCACGTCGGCATGGTCGATGTGGTGCCGCCAGCCACGATGGCGTGCACCACCGTCATCACCTTGCGGCCCGGGCGGAAGTGCCCGGGGCGGTCGCCGAGATCGATCACCGCATCGGCGGCATCTTCGATCCCCAGGTGGGCCGCCAGAGTGGCGGGGAGCAGGATGCTCGGCGTTCGCGACCGCGTGGGGGTCGTCGAAGACGATGTCAAGGCGGTCCAGGACGTGCGAGAATGGCATCGAAAGGGGCTCTTCGACCCAATGTGTGGGTCATCAGCGGCCCGGGGAGTGGCGGACATAGGCCACCGAGGCTGA
>CAWJVN010000004.1:0-221285 GCA_963846365.1 uncultured Chloroflexia bacterium | reverse complement strand
ACCTTGCCAAGGTAGGGGTCGCGAGTTCGAATCTCGTCTCCCGCTCCACCCCTCCTTCTGGAGGCGTGAAGCCCGCATCCGATCTCAGATCGAGCCTGAGAGGGCTCTCTGGATCACCGTTGATCGTCGCCGGGCACGCCGGCGGCGCGACACCGGTACGAGGAAGGCCAGCCGCCAGGAGGCTGATCTGCGCGTCGTAGCGCGTCGCGAACCGCTGCTTGTAGAGACTGTCGAGGCGGTTCGCCTCAAGACGCGCTCGTGTGTTCGAGGTCATCCCCCCAGGGAACAGGAAAGCCCCCCCGGCGACGCACGCCAGGGGGGCCTCCGCAACGTTGGAAGGTTCTGCTAGAGGCCGAGCAGCCCGCCCAGGTCGAGCAGTCCGTTGAGGCCGCCCAGGAGGCCGCCGGTGGAGTGGTTGCCGGTGACGCTGTTGAGCAGCCCGCCGGTGCCGCTGCCGCTGGCGAGGATGCCGTTGGCGACGTTGCTCAGGGTGCCGTTGAGGACGCCGACACCGCAGAGGTTGCCGACGTTGACCAGACCGCTCTGGTCGCCGGTGGTGCAGTGGGTCACCATGCTGCCGGGCGAGCCGCTGGGGCTGCCGGGCGAGTTGTCGCCGGTGGTCCCGCCGGTGGAACCGGTGCCGCCGCCGCTGGTGCTGCCGCCGCCGTTGTCACCACCGCCACCGCCGTTGTCACCACCGCCACCGCCGTTGTCACCACCGCCACCGCCGTTGTCACTACCGCCGCCACCGCCGCCGTTCTCGCAGAGGCGGGTCTCGGCCTTGGCCTTCTCCGCGCCCATGTGCAGCATGGCGGTGGTCTTTTCCTCCGACCAGCCCTTCGCGATCCCCTCGTCGACGATGGCCTCCTGCTTGTCGTTGAGGCCGATCTGGCTGGCGTGGTTGTCGATGCAGGTGAGCGAGGCGTGCGAGCCGCTGGTCGCGTGGACCACTGTGGTCACGCCGCCCATCGCGAGGAGCGCGGTGATCCCGAGTGCTCCGTATCGAAGACTCATCATTGCTGTCATCCTTCCCTTCCCGCCGTTGCTGATGCCGGGCTGATGGCGCGGCTTACGATCCTCCATACGTACCTGGGTCGGCGAACCTTGCATGGTCACCGAAGATGCAGGATTTTGGCTGGTCCTACGTTGAAGGGGGCACGGGAAGGCAACGGGAGGAAGGGACGATGCAGAAGCTGTGCACGGTCGGTGTCGTGGTCGGCCTGGGCATGAGCGTGTACGGACTCACCCACCCGGCCACCGTGCAACGGGCGGGAGCCGCCATTCCCCGGACGAGCTCGGCGCCCCTCGCGACAGCCGCTGCAGCGACGGCGATCCCGGCGCCGACGCTGGACCCCGTGATGGTCGCAGGGCAGCAGTACCTGGCCGCCGTGACGACGTATGACGGGGCCCTGGCGGCCGCCAAGGCCAGCCTGCGCACGCTGGGCCAGAACGCCTTTGCTGCCGCCGTCCAGCCCGTCAAGGGGCTCCTCGTCGCCCTGCGCGCGGAGCAGGGGCAGGTGCAGGCGATCCAGTTCCCGGCGGCCGCGCAGGCGGATGCGACCGTGGAGCTCCAGCGGATCGGGGCGAACGTGGCGGCCGCGGACGCCTTCGTGGCGCATCCGAGCGCCGTCACCTGGAAGGCGCTGAACGCCACCTTCCCGCTGGCGACGACGGCGTCGAACCGGCTGCGCATCGACCTCGGGCTGCCGACCGCCCCCAGCGTCTAGGCCTCATGCTCGACGAGCCCGTCGGCCTGCAGCCAGAGGGGATGCGCCAGGACTACGTCGTGGTCCAAGGACGAGCTCCCCTATGTTCGCGGCAGGATGCGATTCGAGGCCGCACTCACGTGGTCACGGCCCGGACTCATCGCCGGTGACCTCTTTCCGATGCCCTTCGTCTTCCCGGCGGCGGTGACCACCACCTCAGGGCCGGCTAGTCGGGATGGTGCCCCGCCTTTGAAACGTCAGGGTCACGCTGCTCTGCGGCGGCACGTCCACGGAGAACGAGTGGTCGTTCGCGGTGACGTTGTGGACGCCGTTCGGATCCTTGTTCGTGATCGTGATGGCCCGGTCGACCTTCGCTGCGAGCTGAGCCGGGCTGAACGTGTCGTTGAGGCCCTGATCGGTGATGGTGATGATCGGGCCGGAGGGTCCGACGTTGAACGCCGGCGTGGCCCGCGCTTCGGCATGGGAAACGATCATGGCGGTGAAGGACACTCCCACGATGGCGGCGACGGTGATGGCTAGCTTCGCTGTGGCGGACATGAGGATGGGGCGGTGACGCCGACGCGCTGAGGGCTGGGGCCCGAGCGTGGGACAACCCCGCCTGGGAGGTGTGGCACCTCACCCGGCCTCCGGAGAAGATGTGCTGCGATTCCGCGCCACCGTGGAGGCCGTGGAGGCCTTCGACCCGCTCCCCGGCTGGCGCAGGACTGGATCTGAAGGCGGAGGAGGGTCCGCTGCGTGTCCGGCTGTGGCCGCCAGCGTGAGAATGCGGCACACAGCGGGAGCCGATGGGCGACACCAGCCATGTATCGTGACCTCCACACCTGCTTCGCAGTGATCGACGGGGTGATCCTCGTCCTGCTGATCTCGTCCTCTTTCGGTGCAAGCCACCCGGGCTGGGGATCGTGGTGCTCTCCTCCTCGTCTCCACTCCGATGCATTGGATCCTTCTGACCCTCTCCGAGATGCTGAAATGACGCCCCTCCTCCGGCTCCGTCCCCTGGCAGGCAGGTGGTTGCTCGTCGTCGCACTGGTGGCCGGACTCGCCGGCTGCGCCGACGCCTCCGGCGCCCCGCCGACGCAAGCACCGGCGTCCCCGACCGCCCCGGCAACGAGGGCGCCGGCATCAACGCCGGCCACGGTCCCGTCGCCCACGCCCTCCCCCGTAGCCGCGCCGCCCGCCACTCCTCCGCCGGCGGCCACGGTCTCCGTCCCACTCGGGGTCGCGATGCCCCGGCCCGCCCTCACCCCCGGAGAGGTTTTTCCCGACGCGACCCCGGCGCAGGTCTGCGTCTCCGGATACTCCGGCCGTGTACGTCACGTGACCCTCGAGCAGTACCACGAGGTCGATGCCGCGTACGGCATCCCCTACCCGCAGCCGTCGGGCACCTACGAGCTCGACCACCTCATCCCGCTCGAGATCGGTGGCGACAACGCCAATGCCAACCTCTGGCCGGAGCCGGCGAGTGTCCCCGGGTTCCATCAGAAGGACCAGCTGGAGAACGCCCTCCACGACCTGGTCTGCTCTGGCCGCCTCGACCTCCACGAGGCGCAGCGCGAGGTCGCCACCGACTGGTACGCGGCGTACGAGCGCTACGTCGTGGGCTGAGCCGGCCCCTCAATGCCGAGGGCGACAGGATGCTGTCGCCGCTGGACACCACCCTGAGCCGGTCGTGCGCCGGAGGTCTCTCCGGGACCCTCGATCCGCGCACGGGAGGACGGTCCGATGACTCTGGGCTGGAACGTCGTGGTCGCCGAGGCGGTGCGCCAGGGCTGGCGCGAGGAGCGCCGAACCCGGCATCTCATCCTGTGGGCACCCTCCGGGCGGGGGCACGTCTGCATCTCGACGTCCCCGAGCGACCGGGAGGCGATCCACAAGTGCCTCGCCGACCTGCGCCGTCTGGGCTTCTCCTGGCAGGGGCGACATACGCCGTGCAGGCCGCGACCGCAAGCTGCGCTCACCGCAGGGGAGCCCGAGCTCGACGACCCGTGGCGGGCCGCCCTCGACGTCGACGAGGCCGTCTACACGGCGATCGTGGAGGCGGCCCGCCCTCTCACCACGACTGAGGTGTCGGAGCTGGCTGGCCATTCGCACACCGCGGTCCGGCCGGCACTCGACGCGCTCGTGGAGGCGGACTGCATCGCCTGTCGCGGCTGGGATCCCCGCCCCGGGCGCGGTCCCGACCGCCTCTACGCGCTCACCGCGGGAGCCGGCGACGTCGCCGCATGACCGGGCCGCCGACGGCGGACGATCGGGCCGGCTCCCCACCCGCGCCGGTCGCGGTCGTGCACATCCCCCATGCGTCGACCGCCATCCCGGCTGACACCGCCGCGTGGTCCGAGGCGACAGGGTGATGTCGCCGTGAGCCGCCATGCTCGACGACCGGAGGAACCACGGGAACTGGGGGGCATACGGTGAACCAGACCGAGCGACTCGGGCTCTTCGCAAGCCTGCTCGACACCTTCCTCGAACGGGCGCGGGAGCGCGGCTACATCATCCTCGAGGTTCTGGGGAGGCCGGACGAAATCGTCCAGTTCCAGCTCCACAGCGGCCGCATCCGCGGTGAGGTCGGCTCCCGCCAGTGGAACGAGCCCGAACGCCCCCTGCCCGCCGGCGCCGTCGCCGGTCTCAACTCACTCGGCTTCACCGGAGGCGGGCCGGAGCGCAACTTCACACGCGATGGCCTGCCGGCGGTCGCGGTCGAGCTTGCGCAACTCGCAGACCGGCTTCTCCGCACCGCGTACGAGCTCTCCGACGACTACGACCCCGTCGTCCGGGAGATGAACCTGCGCGACGTCACCATGCCGCAGGCGCGACCCTTCACCCGCGACATGGTCGAGGCGCATCTGCGCGCCCACGACGTGCACTTCCTGCGTGACGAGGACGGCGACTTCCGCGTCGACTTCACCAGCGACGAGCGCCCCGGGACGATCACCGTCTGGCTGATCGCCCACGGGCCCGAGGACACCATGTACACCATCTCCGGCTCGGCGTCGGGTGCGCCACAGCCGTCGACACGGGCCGAGACGGTGGCACGCTGCAACACCTGGAACCAGGAGCACATCTGGCCGAAGGCGTTCGTCGTCGACCACGGCAGGGAGTGGCGGATCGGCGTCAGCGCCGATCTCCCTCTCGGCCCGGGCATCCACCGTGAGCTCTTCGACGAGTTCACCAGGCGGGTGATCGGCGGCATCCTCGAGTTCTGGGGCTGGCTGGCCACGACCGAGGTCACCGAACCTCCGCGCCGAGCTGGCCGCCGCCCGAGGCGTCCGTCGACGGACTCACCGTGAGCCGGTGGCTCGGCGTCCGACACCTCCGCCGCAGGGAGCGACCACCAGGCGCGCCAGGCTCGGCGCGACCGCCGGCCCACATCCGCGTTCTCGACATCGCCGCTCGCAACGTGGCGGTGTCCTGGTCTCGGGCCGGGCCCTCCTCGACGAACTCGAGCGAGGGGCCCGCTGAGCCGAGGGAGAACCGCCTTGCTCAGGAGATGGTGAGCGACGCCGGGTTGTGAGCGTCCGGGTGGTACTGGCAGTAGTACGGATACTGCCCCGGCTTTGACACAGTCAGGGTCACGCTGCTCTGGGACGGCACGTCCACGGAGAACGAGTGGTCGTTCGCGGTGACGTTGTGGACGCCGTTCGGATCCTTGTTCGTGATCGTGATGGCCTGCCCGACCTTCGCTGCGAGCTGAGCCGGGCTGAACGTGTAGTTGAGGCCCTGATTGGTGATGGTGATGGTCGGGCTGGAGGGTCCGACGTTGAACGCCGGCGTGACCCGCGCTTCGGCATGGGAAACGATCCCGATGGCGCTGAGGGGCAGTCCCACGATCGCGGCGACGGTGATGGCCAGCTTCGGTGTGGCGGACATGACCAGTACGATAGACCCGTTGTGTTCCCCGTTGCAATCCCCGCGCCGAGCTTCCCGGCGGTGGATCCCGTCGGGTGGGGGCCGTGAGGTGGGTCCACCTGGGCGGCCGGGCGGTGACGCCGACGCGCCGAGGGCTGGCCCCGAGCGTGGGGCCACCTCGCCTGGGAGGTGTGGCACCTCACCCGGCCTCCGGAGGCGGATGAGCTTCGGTGACCACCGGACGCGGCCGGTCATGTCGACGGCGACGGCTCAGGGTTCAGGTACTCGTACGACTGCCTGTAGCCGTTGGCGAGCAGCACGTCGATGTACGTGCGGCCGCTGTGGTTGGGGTCCAGGTTCGCCGAGAGCCCGGCGTACGCCCCGGAGAGGAAGCGGATCTGGGTGACGCTGACCACCTTTAGACGCCCTTCTGGCCACGCTCAGGATTGACGATCCCAATGCCGGTCTGATTTCGCGAACATGCTGTAGGTGCCGTCGGGGTGCATCCGCATCGAGGCGATCTGGGTGCTGTACTCCGCGGCAGCATAGACGATGGCGCCCACCGCGAGCACAGAAACCACCTTGATCAGGGGTCTCCCGTGGGATTGTCGTGGAGTGCAATGGGGTATTCGTGGTGCTCCTCACATCAAGGAACCCACCGGTGGCCGAGACGCACGATCCCCGTGCCCGGGCTGCCCTTGACCGTCGCGTGAAGGGCATATTTGTTGGGCGGCCGAGACCCCCGCGGTCGTAACGTGGCACTCTTCCCCGGTGACCTTCGAGACGACCCCCGCCAAGCCGCTCTCCTCGGGTCTCTACGAGGCCCTCCTCACCGAGAGGATCCGACGGGGACTGCCGGCCACGGCAGATATGTACTCGCTGGAAGCGCTCGATCCGCCGGAGGCACAGCTCGCCCTCGCCGCACACCTCGGGCGCGTGCTCGGTCTCATCCTGCGCGGCCGCGGACTGCATGACGACATTCGTGCCCAGATCGATCTGACCAACGCCCTGATCCGCAGCGCCATCGCCGACCGAGCCGATCTCGACGAACTCCACGATGAGTTGGTGGCGGAGGCGACCCGTCTCATGGAGGTCCTTCAGCCCCCGGCGACGCCGCTCGGTCGCCTCGAGCCCCTGCCGCGTCCGACCGTGGGGCTGTCAGACAACGCACTGCTGGTCTCGTCTCACCAGGAGCCGGCCCTCAGCGCGGAACTTCGTCACGAACTCGCTTCGGCCGACCGCGTCGACCTTCTCTGCGCCTTCGTCCGCTGGAGCGGCATCCGTGTGCTCCTCCCCGAGCTTCGGGCGGCCCGCGCACGCGGAGTGCCGGTGCGCGTGATCACCACCGTCTATACGGGCTCGACAGAGGGCCGCGCTCTTGACGAGCTCAGGGACCTCGGCGTCGAGATCAGGGTCAGCTACGAGACCGGCTCGACCAGGCTGCACGCCAAGGCCTGGCTCTTCGAGCGGAACTCGGGCTATTCGACCGCCTACATCGGCTCGTCCAACCTCACCCACACCGCGCTGCATGACGGGCTGGAGTGGAATGTCCGCCTCAGCGACATCGTCGCCGGTGACCTGCTGGCGCGCTTCCGAGCGACCTTCGAGACCTACTGGGCGGATCCCTCGTTCGAGGCGTATCAGTCAGATGTCTTCGAGGTGGCGATCGAGCGTGCCCGTCACGGTGGGCAGACCACACTGCTGCTCCCCTTCGACCTCCGCGCCCATCCCTTCCAGCGGGAGATGCTGTACGAGCTGGAGGTGGAACGGGAGCGGTTCGATCGCTGGCGCAATTTGGTCGTGGCGGCAACCGGAACGGGCAAGACCGTCGTCTCTGCCTTTGACTACCGGAGCCTGCGCGAGCGATGGGGCGATCCATCACTGCTCTTCGTCGCCCACCGCAAGGAGATCCTCGAGCAGAGCCTCGTCACCTTCCGCAACGTGCTCCGGGACGGGAGCTTCGGCGAGCTGCTGGTCGGTGGCAGCCGCCCTCAGGCCGGACGGCACGTGTTCGCCTCCATCCAGTCCCTCGCAGCCGCGTTGCGCGGACGGTCTGCCGGCTTTCCTCCGGACGCCTACGACGTCGTCATCGTTGACGAGTTCCACCATGCCGAGGCGCCGACCTACCGGGCACTGCTGGATCACGTGACGCCTCGCGTCCTGCTGGGCCTCACCGCCACCCCCGAGCGCGCCGACGGGCTGGACATCCTGCACTGGTTCGGCGGCCACATCGCGGTCGAGCTCCGCCTCTGGGACGCGTTGGAGCAGGGACTGCTGTGCCCGTTCCAGTATTTCGGCGTCGCCGACGGCACCGATCTGCGGTCGCTGCGGTGGAGTCACGGCGGATACGACACGGCCGAGCTCACCTCCCTGTACACCGGCAATGACATGCGACTGGGCAAGGTCATCCGGGCGGTGACGGATATCGTCGAGAACCCACTGGCGATGCGGGCTCTGGGCTTCTGCGTCAGCATCAGGCACGCGGAGTACATGGCGCGCCGATTTTCTGAGGCGGGCTTCGCCTCCCTGCACGTCTCCTCCCAGTCGACCGTCGCCGAGCGGTCCGACGCCCTGCGGAGGCTGCGGACAGGCGAGGTCAACGTCCTCTTCGCCGTCGACCTGTTCAACGAGGGCCTCGACATCCCCGACATCGACACCGTGCTGCTGCTCCGGCCCACCGAGAGCCCGGTGGTGTTCATGCAGCAGATCGGCCGTGGCCTCCGTCAGACCGAGGGCAAGGACGGCCTCACCATCCTCGACTTCATCGGCCAGCAGCACCGCAGATTCCGCTACGCGGATCGATTCCAGGCACTGACCGGGCAGCCGCACCGGCTCGATCGGCAGGTGGCGGAGGGATTCCCGTACCTGCCCGCCGGATGCTCCATCACCCTCGACCGCCAGTCCACGCAGCTCGTTCTCGAGAACCTCCGCAGCGCCGTGCGCAGCCGTCGCGGCGAGCTGGTGGAGAGGCTCAGAGAGGCGGGCGATGTTCGCCTCGCCGACTTCCTGGCGACCACCGGCCTCGGACCGTTGGAGATCTACTCCGGCAGCTCCCCGGGGTGGACGGAGTTGCGCAGAGCGGCCGGATTCGTGACCGCGCGCGGGCCCGACGAGGCAGGGCTCGCCAGGGTGCTCAGCCGGATGCTCCACCTGGACGACCCCGTTCGCGTGCACCGCTACCGCGCGTGGCTCGGCACGGAGACGCCCCCCGTCATCTCGGCCCTCAGCCCTCGTGACCAGCGGCTGCTCACCATGCTGCACTTCGACCTCCGCTCCGGTGGTGAGGACCAGGGAAGCGTCGCGGCGACCCTGGCACGCGTGTGGCGTAACCCGCTCATCCGCGACGAGCTACGCCAGCTCCTCGAGGTCCTCGGCGACCAGGCTCGGCACCTTGCCGTCGACGCTCTTCTCCCCGAGGAGGTTCCCCTCCTGGTCCACTCCAGATATACGCGAAACGAGATTCTTGCCGCCTTCGGTGCCACCTCTGCGGAGCGACCCGCGACATGGCGGGAGGGGGTGCGATGGCTGGCCGACTACAGGACGGACATCTTCGCCGTCACCCTCAACAAGTCCGAGAAGCGCTTTACGCCCTCCACTCGGTATCGGGACTACCCGGTCTCGCCGACCCTCTTTCACTGGGAGTCGCAGTCGCTCACCTCGGTCGCCTCACCCTCGGGTCAGCGCTATCTCAACCACCAGCGGGACGGCTCACGGGTGCTGCTCTTCGCCCGCGAGGACTCCGTGGGCGACGGAATCGGCGCATCCCCCTTCCTGTTCCTCGGTCCCGCCACATACGTGCGCCATGAGCGCGATCGCCCCATCGCAATCGTCTGGCGCCTCGAGCACGAGATGCCGCCGGACTTCTTCCAGGCGGCGCGCGCCGCGGTCTAGGGGTCACCGCAGTGATGCGTCGGGTCACTCGAGTTTGGGACGCGCGTACAGAAGGGGAACAGCGACTGCCACGGAGACCATCACCGGCGGTGGCCTCACCACGACATCCCCGGACATCACCTTCGGGTCCACAGCTGTCACCGGGGTGGCCACGATCCAGACCGGCGCCTGTGTGCTCGACGTGAACGACCTCAGCGGGAACAACGCCGGGTGGAGGGTCACCCGCCGGCGTCCATCCCACCCAGGCGCCGGGGAGGCATCCCCGGCCCCGTGGCGGGTGGGAGAGGGCGCGGTCCCCTCAGCGCCTGTGAAGCAGGCCTCGAGACGGCCGCGGCGGCTGAAGCTGACGATTTCGTAATATTCACGGACCATCTCCGAACGGACGGTCAGCCGGGTCCTCGACAGTCGGACCCGCCGGACCGCCGCATCCGATCCGAGGAGGCGTGACATCGCACCTGACCCCTGGGCGCGGCGGCGCGCGTCGGCGCCTGGCAGGCGATCGAGGCCGCGAGCGTACGAGGACGCGCTGGTGCGGCGCGCGAGGACGGAGCCCGCGGCTCTCGGGGAGCTCTACGACCGGTACGTCGGCCGTATCCACGGGTTCGTCGCCGGACAGGTGAGCGACCGGGCCGCGGCGGAGGACATCACCGCTGAGGTCTTCATGCGGGCCCTGCGTGGCGTCGGCCGGTCTCGGCCGTCTGACCAGTCATGCTCGGCGTGGCTCTTCGGCATCGCCGTCGACGCCGTCGACGACCATCATCGCCGTCGGCAAGGGTGCCGAGAGCAGCCCCTCCAGATCGAGAGGTCGGGGAGCGCTCGCCGGCGGACCGCCGGCTGATCCCGGCACTCCGCATCCACCGGACGCTCGATCCGCGGGGTACGCTGTCGCCCGCCATGAGCGTCGGTGAGCCGCACCATCCTGAGCGGCGCCTCCCCCAGAGATAGAGCGCACCTGCGGTGGATCGGACGCTTCGCGAGCTCATCGAGCGCCGCCTCGACGACACCGCCCCGCCGGGGGCCCGAGCGGCGGACCTGGTCCTCGCGGCCTGTGACGGGCCCGAGGCACTCCTGACCGCCCTCACCTCCGCAGACACCGCACCCACGACGCCTGCCCCCGCGCCCGCCGACGAATCCACGACCGAGCCCCCCGGCGCCTACCTCAGGAGCGTCACCGTCGAGGGCTTCCGCGGCGTCGGCCCCCCGGCCACCCTCCGGATCGACCCCGGCCCCGGGCTGACCCTCGTCGTCGGTCGCAACGGCAGCGGCAAGTCCTCCTTCTCGGAGGGGCTGGAGATCCTCCTCACCGGCCACAACCAGCGGTGGGAGGGCCGGTCGAGGGTGTGGAGCGGAGCCTGGCGGAACCTTCACCACGAGCGCGCGCGGGTGACGGCGGAGTTCCTCCTCGAGGGGTCGTCCGCCGTGTACACCCTGGCCCGGACGTGGCCGGACGGCGCCGAGCTCGAGGCGTCGACCCTCACCGTCAACGGCGCACCCGACCCCTGGCTGGACAGCATCGGCTGGCGAGCGGCGCTGGCGACGCACCGGCCCTTCCTCACCCACAACGAGGTGGGCACGCGACTGGACGCGCGGCCGAGCGACCTGCACGACGCCCTCGCGGGCGTGCTGGGTCTCGAGGACGTCACCACCACCATCCGGCTGCTGGGGGAGGAACGCCTGAGCCGCGAGAGAGCGCAGAGGTCGGTGGTCGACGCGCTGGGACCACTCAGAGCGCGTCTGGAGGCGGCCCGCGACGAGCGGGCTCGGACATGCCTCGCGGCGCTGGCCGGCCGCAGCTGGAACCTGGACGCGCTGGCGTCCGCACTCGAGGATCAGACCGGCGGTGGTGCCGCGGGGACCGAGCTGGCGCTCCTCGGCGAGCTGTCCCGCATCAGCGTCCCCGCGGAGGACGAGGTCGCGGTGGCCGCCGTCCAGCTCGAGGGCGCCTGCACACTGGTTGCGGCCGCCGGCGGCACCGACGCCGAGCGAGCGCGGAGAACCGCCCGCCTGCTGCAGGAGTCCCTCGACCTGCACACCCTCCACGGCGACGCCGACTGCCCGGTCTGCGGCGCCCGGGCCGCCCTCAATCCGCTGTGGCGGATCACCGCCGAGTCGGAGGTCGCCCAGCTGGGCCGCGAGGCCACCGAGGCGGACGCGGCCCACGCCACGCTCGCCCGGGCCGATGCCGTGGCGCGACGCCTGCTGAGCTACCCGCCCGCGCCGCTCCAGCGGGCACCTGAGGTCGGCCTCGATTCCGCCGAACTGATCACCGCCTGGCAGGCGTGGGCCGAGGGCCCCCAGGCGTCGCAGGCGCTCGGCGAGCACCTGCTCACCGCGCATCCCGCCCTGGCCAGGGCGGCCCACGACCTCACCGAGGCCGCCGCCCAGGAGATCTCCCGACGCCAGGACCTCTGGCGGCCGGTGGCACGCGACCTCACCGTCTGGCTCGACGGCGCCCGCCGGAGCGAGGCGGCCGCGCCGCTGATCGCCGAGCTGAAGGCTGCCGAGAAGTGGCTGAAGGACGCCGCCGGCAGCCTTCGCGAGGAGCGGTTCCGGCCGATCGCCGAGCTGGCGCAGCGCAACTGGTCCCTGCTCCGGCAGCAGAGCAGTGTCGACCTCGGCGGCATCCGCCTCGAGGGCGCGAGCACCCAGCGTCGCGTGAGTCTCGATGTCACCGTCGACGGCGCTCCGGGCCCGGCGCTCGGGGTCATGAGCCAGGGCGAGCTCAACTGCCTGTCGCTCTCGCTCTTCCTCCCCCGGGCGCTGCTGCCCGAGAGCCCCTTTCGGTTCGTCGCCGTCGACGACCCCGTCCAGGCGATGGACCCGGCCAAGATCGACGGGCTCGCCCGCTGCCTGGCCGCGTCGGCAGAGCGCAGGCAGGTGATCGTGTTCACCCACGACGAGCGGCTGCCCGAGGCCGTCCGGTACCTCGGGATCCCGGTGACCGTGCTCCAGGTGACCCGGCGGGAGCGATCCCAGGTGGAGATCCGGCCGGTCGACGACCCGGTCACGCGCCACATCCAGGACGCGCTCGCGGTGGCGAGAACAGAGGAGCGGAACGTCCATGCGGCCCGGGTGGTGCCCGGCTTCTGCCGCTCGGCCCTCGAGGCGGCGTGCATCCGCCTCGTCCGCGAGCGCCGGCTGCGCAACGGCAGGTCGCACGAGGACATCGAGAGGGAGTTCGCCGGCGTCACCACCGTGAACATGTGGATGGCGCTGGCCCTCGTCGACGACGTGAGGGCGGGAAACCGGGTCATCGACCGCATCCGCAACCGGGTGGGCGCCACCGAGGCCGAGGCGTTCGAACGCGCGCGTCACGGCGCCCACCAGCCCGACACCGGCGATCTCGTCCAGCTCACCCGTGCCACCGAGCGCCTCACCAGATACCTGGCGACGCTGCCGTGAAGGACGACGCCCTCGACCTGGTCGCGTCGGCAAAGGACCTGCTCACCATGGCCGACGAGAACACCGCCGGGCTGTGGCCCCGCGCCTCGGCGCTGCTCGGCCGGCAGGCTCTCGAGATGACCCTCGTGCGCCTCTGGACACGCTGTGCCGACGGTGTCCAGTGGACGCCGATGCGCTGCCAGCTGCTGTCGCTGCCGACCTTCCTCGGCGACGCCGAGCTTGCCCGCAGGGCCGCGCACGCGTGGTGGGCGCTGAGCCGCGCCGGTCACCACCACCCCTACGACCTGGGACCGACGCACGAGGAGCTCGACGGCTGGCTGACCGACGTCTGGGACCTGGCCAACGCCGTGGAGCGGAGGTGGGACACCGGGTCGGTCTGAAGCGACAGTCAGCTGTCGCCACCACCGCCGAGACTTCGGGCAGTCACCAGGAATTGTTGACCGCCCGAATTGGCGGTGGGGGGACACATGGAGACCACCGACGCCTCGACGATCGTCCAGCGGTTGCTGGACCCCGCGGCCCCGAGCGCGATGCGCGCCGGCCCCGCGCACACTGCGGGCGCGCTCACCCTGGTGCCCCTCTTCCACGTGGCGCGCGCTCTCCCCTACCTGCTCTTCTCCCACGCCGCCGGCAGGGGTCTGGTCCGGGTCGCGGAGGTCGACGAGGCGGGCTCGGTTCCCGAGCTGCTGGTGAGCAACTCCGCCACCATGCCGGTGCTCCTCATCGAGGGCGAGGTGCTGGTCGGCCTGAAGCAGAACCGCACCCTGACGACGACCATTCTCGTCCCCGCCGGCACGACGACCCTCGTCCCCGTCGCGTGTGTCGAGCAGGGACGCTGGAACCGCCAGTCGGCGTTCGCTCGCAGCGACGACTACCTGCTCTCGCCGCGGGTGCGCCAGGTGAAGAGCGAGTCGGTGGTGCGTGGGGTGCGGGCGTCCGGCTCCTACCACGCCGATCAGGGCGCGGTGTGGAGAGGGGTCGAGGACGAGCTCGACGGGCACGCGATCAACTCGCCGACCCACGCCTACTCCGACGTCAACATCCGGCGGGACGCGGAGATCCGGGCGCTGCTCGCCGGCATCCGGCCGATGCCCGGTCAGACCGGGGTGGTGGCGGTCGTCGACGGCCGTCCCCGCTGCGCGGACCTGGTGGACAAGTCGACCACCTTCCGGCGGCTCTGGCGGCGGATCGTCGGCAGCTATGCCGCCGACGCCCTGCGCCCCGACGTGCTCGACACCCAGCCGGTGACCGCCGGTGACGTCGCCGCCTGGCTCCACGCGCTGACCGTGGCGGAGACCTCCGTGCATCCCGCCGTGGGGCTGGGCTCGACGGTCGCCCTCACCCTCGCCGACCGCACCGCAACCGCCCTGGTCGCCGGCGGCCGGGTCGTCCACCTCACCGCCTTCGCCACCCCCGGCGGCGGCGGCCAGGCCGAGCTGCCGTGGTGAGCGGACCGCGGGTCACCCTCGGCCCCGGGGGCCTCGAGGCCGGCGGAATGCGGCTCGGCGACGCCGACCTCGTCCGCTTCGTCGCCGAGACCGCCGAGGACCAGCGCGGCGCGCTGCTCGAGCGGGCCCTGCGCGTCGGCCTGATCGCCCTGCGCAACGCCGGCGTCAGCGTCAACGTCGACTACGTCGAGAAGGAGTTCGCGCGCCTCGTCCACCAGATGGAGGCGACCCACGCGCGGGCCGAGGCGGCGGTGGAGAAGGTGCTCTGCGAGACCTTCGGCGACGAGCAGGGCCGGCTGCCCCAGACGCTCGACCGCTTCCTCGGCGACCGGGGCACGCTGCGCCGCCTGGTCGACGACCTCTTCGACGACGAGCGCCGCGACAGCGCCATCGGGCGGATGCGCACCCTGCTCGCCGGCTACTTCGACGGCGACGGCGCCGTGCTCGCCCGGCTGCTCGACCCGACCCGGGAGGGCAGCCCGCTCCACGGGTTCCGCGGCGAGGTGCGCGAGGGGCTGCGGGACCTCACCGACCGGCTCACCCGCCTCGAGGCGGGGCAGGCGGCCCGGGCCGAGGAGCGCGCCCGCGGCACCGCGAAGGGCGTCGAGTTCGAGGACGTCGTCGAGGCGCGGCTCGGGACCATCGCCCGCTCCTGCGGCGACCTCGTCGAACGCTGCGGAGCGATGGTCGGCGAGAGCGTCCGGGGCAGGTCGGGGGACCTGGTCCTGCTCGTCAATCCCGCCGTCACCCGCGGGCTCGAGGTCCGGATCGCGGTGGAGGCCAAGAACGGTCCGGTCGGGGTGACCGCGATCGGCCGCCACCTCGACGCCGCCCGCCGCAACCGCCGCGCGGCCGTCGCCGTCGCGGTGTATCACGCCGGCACCGCGCCGCCCGGATGCGCACCGCTCACCCTGCACGGCCAGGACGTCATCTGCGAGCTCGACCCCGAGGACGCCGGCGACCCCGGCTTCGAGGCGGCGATCCGGCTCGCCCGCGCGCTGGCGATCGCCTCGGTGCGGCAGCGCTCGGTGGAGATCGACGCCGAGGCGGTGCGCGGCCACCTCGACTCCGCGCGCAACCGCCTCCAGGCGGTGCGGGGGATGAAGTCGAAGCTGACCTCGATCGCCTCGTGCGCCGGCGAGATCGCGGCGACCCTCGACGAGATGCGTGCCGACGTCCTCGAGTGCATCGTGGCCGTCGAGGTGGAGCTGCGGGTCGCCGACCAGGCGCCGCCCCAGGCGATCGGGGCATAGCGGTGGGGTCGCCACAGCCGCCGCGGCTCGGCGTACCCTCGCCGACGATGGGGAAGACGACGACGAAGACCGAGGCGGGCGAGAAGTTCCTCCGGGTCGTCCAGCTCTTCATGAGGCTCTCCGACACCCAGCAGGGATTGTCGACCGCCGAGATCGCCGCCGACCTGGGTGTCGAGCAGCGCTCGGTGCAGCGCTACATCAAGACCCTCCGCGACACCCTTGGCCTGGACGTCGAGGAGGTGCGGCGCGGGCGCTACCGGTTCGGCGAGCGCGGGCGGTTGCCACCGATGCAGCTCACCGACCAGCAGGCGGTCGCGCTGCTCCTCGCCGCCCGGGTACGCCACCGGATGGAGGGTGTCCAGGACCAGCCGCTGCTCGGCGCCCTCGCCCAGATCACCCGCGCACTGCGGTCGCCGGTGATCACCCGGTACCTGCAGGCGACCATCGCCGCGGCCGAGCAGCGTCCCCGGGACACGGCGCGCGAGCAGGTGACGCGCACCGTGACCGACGGGTTCATCAAGCGCCTGGTGGTGGAGATCCAGTACCGGGACTTCGACGGCAAGGAGAGCCGCCGCTGCATCCGTCCCTACTTCCTCGAGCCGAGCGCCGAGGGCAGGACGGTGTACATCTACTCCTACGACGAGAAGTCGCGGGGCCGGCGCGTCTTCCGCATGGACCGCATCCTCCAGGCACGGACCATCCTGCAGCACTACGAGGTTCCCGACAGCTTCGACATCGAGCGCATCGCCCGCGATTCCTGGGGGATCTGGTGGAGCGACGGACCCGGGGACCGTGTCGTCCTCCGCTTCCACCCCGAGGCCGCGCGACGGGTGCGCGAGACCCCGTGGCATCCAGACCAGAAGCTCGTCGAGCTCGAGGGCGGGGCGCTGGAGATGCGGGTGCGCGTCGCCAGCGAGGTGGAGATGCGTCCCTGGGTGCTCGGCTGGGGGCACCAGGTCGAGGCGCTGGCGCCGGCGTCGCTCCGCGAGCACATCGCCGAGACGGTCCGGCTCGCGGCCGAGCAGTACATGCGCGACAGGTAGCTGTCACGGCGGTCGGGCACGGTGGCTCTCGAGCCCGCCCCGACGTCGCGACCGAGGCCCACGATGCAGCAGAACGTCACCCCCGCCGTCCTCGATCTGATCAGCGGCCTGAAGGCCTGGCGGCCGAGACTGCGCGAGGACGGGCTCTGGATGGTGGCCCTCGACGGTCGTCCGCGGCCGGCTGGGCCGGCGGAGCTGCATGGCACCGCGGGCATCGGCTTCCTCGAGGAGGAGCCGCCGGTCGCCGACCGGATCATCGTGGTCAACCGGACCGACCGCGAGGCCGTCGCCTACCCGGGCGACGCCATCTCCGGCGGCCTGGCCGACCGTGTCGTCGCCGCGGCGGCCGTGATCCCTCCGGGGGCTCGCGGCTCGGTGCGGGTGGAGGCGACGGAGGCGCGGTGGTGGCCGGTTGGTCCGCTGCGGTCGGCCCCGAGCGTCGACCCGCTGATCACCACCGCGGTGGAGCTGCTGCGGCATGGCGGCGGTCCCGGCGTCCCGGCGATGGCCCGGACAGCGATCTGGTCGGCGCAGGCGGGGGTGGGATTCACCCGCACGCCGTCGTCGCGGGGCTGGTCACCGGTGGCGCAGGCGCGCGGATGGGCGATCGGTGACGGCGCTGGTCTCATCGGCGCCGGCATCTACCGATGGACTCGGGCCCTCCCCCGTGTCCTCGGCGCCGGGGCCGCGCCGGGTGCGATCCGCCGCCGCCCCGATGCGGCGGTGCTCGTCGACACGGTTCTCGGTCGGATCGCCGACCGGGCGCGGCTGGACACGGCGGAGGCGGGACTCGCGCCTCTCGGTGATCTGCAGCTCCGGCTCCTGGTCGCCGGAGGTGAGGTGCTCGGCCTGTCGCTGGCGCGGATGACGCCCGACGTGCTCGCGCTGCTCGCCCGCGCGGTGGCGTGAGCCTGATCGGCGTCAGCCGATGCGCATCCCCTCAGCCGTCGTGACCGGCGGCCGTCAGTGCCCTGAACCTCGTCATGGCGCGAGCGGCCGCGCCGGCAGCGCGACGCCACCTGCTCGGACGGGCCCGGCCCATCGCCGGGGTGCGCCGGACCACCTCGGCGGGCAGCCGGCCCACCAACGGCGCGCACACGGTGGGCGCCAGGCGCAGGAACAGAGACCGGCACATCAGCGCGTCGACGACCGCGCAGTGGGCGCCGGTGGTCGGGATTCCAAGCTGCGAGGCCATGGTCAGAAGCCGCCGGTTCGGAACCCCACCCGGGACCAGGGCCGCCAGCGACATGGTGTCGAGGTAGCGTCCGTTCCCGCTCCAGCGGAGACCGCGGGCCCGCAGTGCGGTGAGGATGAACCCCCAGTCGAAGCCGATGTTGTGGCCGACCAGCGTCGCCCCGCGGGCGAGGTCGAGGAGCTCGATGAGCACCTCGTCCAGAGAACGGGCGGTGCGCCAGCCGGCGGCGGAGTAGCCGTTGACGGCCGCCGCGCCCTCGGTGATCCGATCCGGGTGACGGGGCTGGACGCGCGCATCGAGCCGTCTGAACTCCGACACCCCGTCGGGCGCGGTGAGGACCGCCCCGATCTCCAGGATCTCGTGGCTGCGGGCATCGAGGCCGCCCGTCTCCAGGTCGAGGAAGAGGAGGCGCTGGGTGGCAAACCGGTCGCATGTGAACATGACCCCGTTGTCCCATCCGATCGCGACAGCACCAGGTCGCTACGAGACGGAGGCAGGGATCCGCGGTGAGACTCCACTATTCGCCGGCGTACGTCGCGGCTGCGCACGCCTTCGACACCACCCGTGCGGGGCCTTCGACCTCGTCCTCTACAACGCCGGGATGGACCCGCGCGAGGGCGGCCTGGGTACGGCATCACCGATGACGTGCTCCGCCAGCGCGAGACCCTGGTCTTCGACTGGGCCCGCGGGCTCGGGGCGCCTGTCGCCTTCTGCCTCGCCGGTGGCTACGTCTCGACCCGGCTCGGCGCCGACCAGCTGGTCGCGCTCCACCGCCTGACCGTCGCGACCGCCGCGGCAGGCTGACGCCGGCCGCTGAGATCACGAACCCGCCAGGGGTGCCGGGGTCAGCGCCGCCCGCACCTCGGCGACCACCCCGGCCACATCGGTGATCGTCCGGGTCTCCCCCGCGGCGGCGAAGACGAACTCGATCCGGGCCACCTCCCGTCCGGTCGCCCGGCCGGTCAGCAGCGCGTACACGCCGCCCTGCAACCGGTAGCGGTCGAACCGCGCGTCGACACCGCCGGCGGCGACCGCGTCGGTCTTGTAGTCGAGGATGGCGAGCCGCCCGTCCGGGTCCTGGTAGAGCAGGTCGATGAAACCCTCGACGACGACCCCGTCGACCAGCGCACCGACGGGCATCTCCCGCCAGTGACGCGAGCCCGCGGCCCGGCGCACCGCCGAACTCGCACACGCCGCCCGGACCAGGCGCTCCACCTCGGCGGTCCGCTCCGGGATGCCCTCGGCTGCCGCCTGCGCCGCCGCATGCCCGGCCAGCCCGGCCAGCGAGCCGAGGTCGACGACCTGGAGGACCGCGTGGACCGCGCGACCGAGCGAGGTGCCACCGCGGCCGCGCCGCCGGGCGGCGACGTCTCCCGGGGCACCGACGCGGTCCGCCTCCGGCTCGTGGGCCACCGCCGTGGCCGTGGTCGCGCGGAGCGCGCTGAAGCCGGCGATCAGCTCCACACGCCGGGCCATCCATGCATCCTCGTCGCGGCGATGAACATCGGGATCCATCTCCACGGCGACCGGCGGCGACGAGCCGGGAGCCGCGGCAGCCGGCTGCTCGGTGTCGAGGACGGCGATGCCCTCGACGGCGCGAAGGCGCTCGTCGAGCGCGTGGACGTCGGTGTGCTCTCCTCCCCTCGCGGTGCGGTAGCGACTGACGATGAGGTGGTCGCGGGCACGGGTGAGCGCGACGTAGAGGAGGCGCATCCGCTCGGCGTCCTGCATCGCCGCCTCCCGCGCCGCCAGCTCCTCCCATCCCGGGGTCGCGAAGTCCTTCGAGAGCTGGACCTCGACCCGCCCGCCGGCCCGATCGGTCGTGACCTGGCCGCGGTTGCCGGGTGGCTTGCGGCCCAGACCGGTGACCAGGACGATGGGGAACTCCAGGCCCTTCGCGGCGTGGATGGTCATGACCCGCACGCAGTCCTCGTCGTCGCCGTCGGCGGTGACGCTGTCGTAGTGCGGGTCGCGCGCGAGCCGTTCGAGATGCTCGACGGCGTCGTGGAGGGTCGTCCGCCCGGTGCGGCCGAGCGCACCCACCTGGTCGAGCAGGTAGCGCAGCCGGCGCAGCGTCTCCCGCGGGCGCCAGTCGTCCGCCGCCGCGGCGCGCAGCAGGCGGCGCGAGATCAGCATCTCGACCAGGGCCGCCACCGACAGGGTGTGCCGGATCGCGTGCAGCTCGCGCAGGTCGGACATCGCCGCGACGACGCGGGGCACCTCGGCGCCGCCGGGCCGCTCGTACGACCAGCGTCCACCGGCCTCGCGCCAGCGCAGCAGGTCGACGTCGCTGCAGCCGTAGGCGGGGCTGCGCAGCGCCGCGACCAGTGCCACCTGGTCGGTGGGATCGTCGACGGCGCGCAGGCAGTTCAGCAGGTCGCGCACCTCCTGGGTTGCGACCATCAGCGATCCGCTCTCCAGCCGGAAGCGGATGCGCGCCCGCTCCAGGGCGCGCTCGAGGTTGCGGAGGTTGGTGCGGCTCGGCATCAGGATGCAGATGTCGGAGGCGCGGCAGGGGCGGGGATCGGGTTCGCTCCCCCCCTCCCCCACCGTCCAGCCCTCGGAGAGGATGCGGGTGATCACCGCGG
This sequence comes from uncultured Chloroflexia bacterium, assembly GCA_963846365.1. Lineage (GTDB taxonomy): Bacteria > Chloroflexota > Dormibacteria > Aeolococcales > Aeolococcaceae > CF-96. The sequence goes on along the minus strand of CAWJVN010000004.1, from coordinate 200,892 downwards.
CGGTCGACCGCGCCTCCTCGCGCCACATCTCCGGTGCCCTGACGTCGAGGGCGTCACCGAACACGTGCACCCCGCCGTCGATCTCCGGCGCGTGGGCGATGAGGTCGACGTAGGTGGCCTGGACGCCGGTCTGGCCGGACGGCCCCATCAGCCCGTCCTCACCCCGGAATGCGGCGTTGACCGCCTCGACGATGCGCCGGCCGGAGCGGAAGTTCACCTGCAGCGAGATGCGGGCCGCCGGTGCCGCTGCGGTCAGGGCCTCCTCCACCGCGGAGTAGAGGGCGATGTCGGCCCGGCGGAAACGGTAGATCGACTGCTTGGGGTCGCCGACCACGCACAGCGTGCCCGGCCGCAGCGCCAGCTCCGCCCAGAAGCCGGCCTCGGCGGCGCGCAGGCCGGCCAGCAGGAAGGCCAGCTCCGCCTGGAGCGGATCGGTGTCCTGGAACTCGTCGACCACGATGCAGTCCCAGCGCTCGCGCAACGTGGCCCGGATCGCCGGATGGTCGCGCACCAGGTTGCGGGCACGGACCAGCAGGTCCTGGTAGGAGACCAGCCCGCGGACGCGCCGCTCCTCCGCGTATGCGAGGGCCACCTCCCGGAGTGCGGTCGCGATCCCACAGACCACCGCGATTCGTGAGGCCGCGACGACGGTGGCGACCTCCTTGCGCAGCTCCTTCATCGCGTCCTTGACGTCCCTGCACACACCTGGCTGCCAGTCGCCCGCGGCGCCGACGTTCAGGCTCGGGGAGAGGTGCACGAGGCTCAGCGCGGCGAGGGCGTCGTCCACGGTGGCGGAGCCCTCGAGACGGGATGCGAGTGGCCGCAGCGCCAGCAGACGGGCGGAGAGCCTGTCCGGCGTGTGGCAGTGGACCGCCTCCCGGATGGCCGAGGCCAGGTCCTCGCCGATGCGCCGCGCCGCGGGGATGAGGTCGCCCGGCAGCTGGGCCTGCCAGGGTGGGGCCGCCTCCAGGAGGTCCCAGTTCTCGTTGAAGGTGTCGAGCAGGGAGAGCAGGCTCGCGGGCGTGATCCCCAGGAGCAGGCCGCGGCGCACCGCCTCGCTCCCGGGGTCGCCGGGCTCCAGGCCGGCGAACCACTGCCGGAACCGTTCGCGGAGGTCGATGGTCGCCGACAGCGCGGCGAGGGTCTCGAAGTCGGGGGGAAGGCCGGCCTCGAGCGGGTGCATGCGGAGCAGCGCCGAGCAGAAGGCGTGGATGGTCTCGATCCGCGCGCGCTCCACCTCGCTCGCCGCAACCGCGCAGCTGTCCCGCTCCGGCTGCGGCCGGTCCTCGTCGGCGGCGGCCCGCTCGAGTCCCTCGCGGACGCGGACCCGGAGCTCACCGGCGGCCGCGATGGTGAAGGTGATCGCCACCAGCCGCTCCATCGACAGGCGTCCCGCGGCGACGAATGCGACGATGCGGTTGACGACCGCGGTGGTCTTGCCGGTGCCGGCTCCGGCCTCGACGAAGAGGGTGGTGTCGAGCTCGGACACCAGCCGGGTGCGTTCGGCGTCGTCGACCGGAGTCCGCCTCATCCGTCGAGGTCCTCCGCATCCGGATCGTCGCGAGCGGTGGCGTCGGGGGTGAGGGCGTGGTACGGCTGCATCGCCGGGCTGTCGCGCTTCGCCCTGGTGACGGCGTCGCGGCCGGCGGGACAGACCGGGTCGAACTCGCAGAACGAGCAGTTCTCGCAACGCCCCCAATGCTCGCTGAAGTCGCCCGGCACCTGGGGAAAGCATCCAGCGCGGACGCCGGCGTCGATGCGCCCAAGGACGTCGACGAGGGTGGCCTCGACCTCCGCGGTCACCGTCAGCCCCGTCGTCCTGAAGTCACCTCGGGAGGTCGCGTACCAGTACAGCGAGGTGATCTCCGGTGGCGGGCGCCCCTCCCGCACCGCCTGCTGCCGCACCGCGAGCGCGTAGATCGCCAGCTGGAGGCGGCGGCCGTGGTCGAGGCGGTCCTCGACCCCCACAGCCAGCTTCTGGAACTTGCCGGTCTTGTAGTCGAGCACCCGGGCGCGGCCGGGCGCGGTGTCGACCCGGTCGATGAACCCGCGGAACCGCACCACCGGCCCGGCGGCGATCGGCACCTCGAGGGCGCGCCACGAGGTCCCGTCGCGGTCGATCCCGAACGGCTGCTCGAGGAGCTCGGGAACCCATCCGCCCTCGCCGCGGGTCTCGGCGTCGACGGCCAGCAACGACCGCAGGTCGCGGAGGATGGTGGCGCGCTCGTTCGCCCAGACCAGGTCGTGACCGGTGACCCCACGCGCCTCGGCATCGCGGAACCGCACCTCGGCGATCTCATCCAGCCGGGCGAGGTGGTCGGCGGTGTACGGCCGGCCCGGAGCGGGGTCGCCGGCGGCCGCCACCTCACCGAAGAAGTCCTCGAGGATCCCGTGGATCAGGGTGCCGCGCTCCGCCGCGTCGATCTGCCACCAGCGCTCCTCGTCGGCGTCCTGGGTGGCCGCGACCGAGAGGATGCGACCGAGGAGGAAGCGGAAGGGACAGGTCGCCCACTGCTGCACGCCGGTCGCCGACTGGCCGCGAGCGGACAGGCCGGCGCCGAGGAGCGAGGAGTTCAGCGCCGCGGCGGCGAGGTCGCCGTCGAACTCGGTGAGCTCGGAGGAGCGCCGAGCCCGCGCCACCCGCAGTGTCTGCCCGAGCGGCAGATCGGACCGGCGCCCCAGCGCGATCGCGGCGATGTCGAGGCCGCCGGCGTGGGCGCGCAGTGCCTCGCGCTCGCGACGCTCGGCGACCGAGAGCGGCGGCGACGCGTGCTCGTCGGTGGTGAGCGCGCCGGCCCGGCGGAGCCGCGGATGAGTGACCGACCCCCGGCGCACCTCGTCGGCGCGCGGTCGCCGGCCATCCACGGTCAGGAGCTCGAGCAGCCACGGTGACGGGTAGACGGTGCGCCCGTCGACGTCGACGGTGGGCGCGCTCACCACCACCTCGCCGCCGGCGGCTCGCAGCGCCACCTGCCAGGCGCGCCGCTCCACGGCCTCATGCTCGGGCCGGCGGTCGAGCGGGTCGCCGGCGAGCAGGGGATCGACGCGGAGGCCGCCGGGGAACGCCCCCTCGAGCACGCCGAGGACATGGACGCGCTCGAGGTCGAGCCCGAGCAGGTCGCGATGCGGACCGATGAGGATGCCGCCGCCGATCCGTCCCTCGGGCCGGGCCCGCGTGCCCAGGGCGTCCTCGAGGCTGCGCAGGACGACGCGGACATCGACCTCGGGTTCGACGTCGGCGGCGGCTCCCAGCCCGTCGACGATCTCTCCGACCAGCTGTGAGGCCTCGAGGTCGACGTCGCCCCAGGCGTGGTCGGGGGTGAGGATCTCGTCGCGGATGCGGCGGAGCCAGGCGACGTGCGCCGGCCAGGTGCGCTCGGCCGGAGGCCGGGTGATCTGCGCGATCGCCTGGACGTGCTCGACGATCCGCAGGGCGTCGTCGATGTCGCGCTGCAGCGCGGTGCGTCGGCCGAGGTGCTCGTCGCTGTCGTCCCTCTCGAGATACGCGATGTCCCGCCGCCGCTCCTCGGCGAGGCGTCCGAGGCGCGCGACCCACTGATCGAGACCGCGGACGACCCCCGCCTGCCGGCTCAGCTGGTCCCAGCGCGCCTGGCTGCGCAGCACCCCACCCTGGTGGGGAAGGCCGGAGAGCCAGCCGAGCACCGAGCTCCGGCTGAAGTCCTCGTCGCGGAGGCGAACCACGCCGAGGAGGGCGCGGGCCGGCACCGTGTCGCCGAGCGGGCGGCCGTCGAGCGAACTGTACGGGAGGCCCGCAAGGGTGAGCGTGTCCCGGAGCAGTGCGCCGTAGGCGGCGCGGTCGCGGTAGACGATGGCCTGGCGGTGCAGCGGGACCGGAGTGTCGCGCTCGAGGGCGCCGAGGGCGTCCCGGACCGCGGAGCGGACCTCCTCGACGGCGTCGACCGCAATGGTCACGGAGGTGGGCGGTGGCGCGTGGACGGTGATCGCAGCCGGGACCGAGCCGAGACCGAGCAGGTCGAGGCCGGCGATGGCGTCGTCGACGTCGGGCACGGCCACCTCGACCGGGACACGGCCGGCGAGTGCCCGAAGCAGACCTGCGGTGGGGAGATCGACGTGGTCCGGGAGAAGCACGATGGTGGTGCCGACGTCGCGCAGGATGGAGGCCGCCTCCCCGGCGCTGACGGCGGCGGCGGCGGCCGAGAGCAGATCGACGTCGTCGTAGCGACGCTCGTCGGCGAGCCCGACCCGGTAGGCGTCCACGGCATCGAGCGCAGCCCGTGCGGTCGGGGTCCCGGTGGCGCGGATGTGAGCCACGTCGGCATCCGGGTCACGGCGATTCCGCAGCTCCGCGGCGAGAGCGGCGACCAGGTCCACGAGACCGGCGTGCGCCGCCGAGGTCGCCAGCGGACCACCGGACGACCGCAGCGCGGAGCGGATCAGGGCGCCGCGCACCGGCGCGGTGAGCGGTGCCTGATCGCTGTCGCCGAGCCGCCGCGCTCCGAGCATCTCGGCGAGCCGCGAGAGCACGGTGAAGCGGACGCCGGCGTAGCCGGTGGCGGCGAGGCCGTGCCGGAGGTGGAGGCCGGCGTGGTGGGTGGGCACCACCACCGTGACCGCGGCGAGCGGGTCGTCACCCTGCACCGAGCGAATGCGTTCGCGGAGCCAGGCGGTGGCGGCGGGACCGGGAGGGACCCGGACGGCCGTTGGGGTCATGATCTGGCGAATTGTGCGCTCGCCACCCGGCGGGACCCTCGTTCAGCCGCTCCTGTCCCGCCCACCGGGCGCGTCCTGGGGCCGGCATGGTTGGCCTCCGTGGACCCAGAGGAGCCTGGGGCCCCGGCGCTGCGGGCCGATTCTAACTGATCTGTAATTGAATGAGCTCACGGTGCACGCGAGCTCAGCGCATCCGCGCGCGGACCGGCAGGGACCGCACCCCGCGGAGGAACCCGGTCGCCCGCGGCGGCTCGTCGACGAGGAGCTCCAGGCCGGCGAACCGCTCCCGCAGCCGCGCGAACACCACCTGCGCCTCGAGGCGGGCCAGCGGAGCCCCCAGGCAGAAGTGGATTCCCGCGCCGAAGCTCAGGGGCTGGTTGTCGGTGCGCCCCACATCGAACCGGTCCGGCTCGACAAAGCGTTCGGGGTCGCGGTTGGCGGCGCCGAGCATCGCGACGACGGCGTCGCCGGGTGCCAGGGTCACCGAGTCCACCTCGGCCGGCTCGAGGACCTCGCGGGTCACGAACTGCACCGGCGAGTCGTAGCGCAGCATCTCCTCGACCGCCGAGGACACCAGGCTGCCGTCCGCCCACAGGCGGTGCATCTCACCGGGATGCCGGAACAGTGCGAGCAGCCCGTTGCCGATCAGGTTCGTGGTGGTGACGAAGCCCGCGACGTAGAGGAGGAACACCGTGCCCATGAGCTCGGTCTCGGAGAGCCGTCCATCGTCCTCGTCGCGCACCGCGATGAGTGCCGAGAGCATGTCGTCCCGGGGATCCGCCCGCCGCTGGGCGATCAGCGCCCGAAGGAAGCCGTCGCGGACCTCGGCGGCGCCGTCGATCTCCCGCACCAGGTCGTCGCTGGGCTCGCGACCGCCGTCGAGCCGGGTGTCGAGGAACATCGGGCGGAGCAGGTCGCGGTACTCGTCGGGGACGCCCACCAGCTCGCTGATGACGCTGACCGGGAGCGGCAGCGCGAGATCCGCGATCAGCTCGGCGGAGCCCTTCTCGGCGATGCCGTCGAGATGCCCGTCGACCAGCTCGGTGATCCGCTCGCGCAACCCGGCGACCCGGCGCGGGGTGAAGGCCCGGTTCACGAGAGCGCGGAGCCGGCTGTGGTCCGGCGGGTTCGCCATCAGCATCGACGACCCGCGCCGGCGGCGGCGCTCGAAGTGCTCGCGGAGCGCGGGCGAGCGGACCTCGCCCAGGCCCGGGCGGCGGAGGGGGCCGGCGCTGTCGTGACCGAGGCGGTTGTCCTGGAGCAGCTGCCGGCAGCTCCGGTGGCGGAACGCGTACCAGAGGTCGTCCCGCTCGCTGCGCTGCAGGTCCGGCTGCTCGAGGACCTGCCGGTAGAGCGGATAGGGGTCGGCCCAGCCGTCGGCGGTGGCCACCACACGGTGGAGCGCGTCGGCCACGGACACCGTCGTCATCGGTTTCCCTCCTCAGCGGGCTCCGGGACTGCGGCGGACTGCCGGGGACGCCGTCGCAACGCCGGCATTCGGGTCAGTCCCCGCTCCAGGCCGCCGTCGAGCAGATCGAGTGCCTCGGCGATCAGGGTCGGAAGGTGAGGCCGGCCGTCTCGTACCAGCCAGGCGGCGACGGCCACGCGCAACGACGCCAGGGTGGTGGCCGCGACCACGCCCGGCCTCAGGTCGACCGCCGGATCGACCCCCATGCGCTCCGCCACCATGTCCGCCACCGCCTCCTCCCAGAGACGCTGGTGGGCCAGGCTGCGCGCGTGCAGCGACGGTGTCCGGGCCATGATCCTCGCCCGGTCGAGCAGCCGCTGCCGCTCCTCCTCGTAGCCTCCCGCCATCGACAGGATGGCGTGACGGAGGGCGGTGAGCGCCGGTTCGTCCTCGGGACGGCCGCCGAGGGCGCGACGCAGGTGGGCGAGCCGCCTCGGATGGTCCGACAGCAGGACGTCCTCCTTGCTGGCGAAGTACCGGAAGAACGTCCGGCGTGACACGTCGGCTCGCGCGGCGATGTCGTCGACGCTGACGACGTCGAACCCGCGCTCTGCGAACAGACGGAGAGCCGCCACCTCGAGGGCTGCCTCGGTCCGCAGGCGGTGCCGTTCGCGAAGCCCGTCGGCCCCGCCCGGGTCGGATCGTCGCGTGCTCACGATGAACCAGTATGGGTCCGAGTGGCACTCAGTGCAAGTCGGCACTTGATGCCAGACGCGTTGATCGTGCGGTCCGGGTGGGCGCGCGCCGCAAGACCGCGCCGGTTTCGTCGTTTCCAGCGTGACGACGTCGGCCGCCGTGCCGACCGACCCGCGTCCGTGTGTCGCCGACCGAGGGACCCGTACGCATGCCACCGGGTGACGATCGCGGGAACCGGTGTGGACTGCGACCCGAACGGTTGCGTCCTCTCCGGCGTGAACAACTCGTGGTCCGGGATGATGGAGCTCCAGGCGGTGTCCGGTTTCTTCGCCGCGGATCCACCCAGCTGGCCTCCGGGGAACTGACCGGACGTCCCGCGGGCGCTGTCCTGGCTGAGCCGCCGCCTCCCCGCCCCCTGACTCCGAGCTCGGCCCCCGACCCGCTAGGCTGATCGCGATGAACCCCACCGGCGTGCGCGGCAGGCGGGTCCTGATCACCGGGGCCACCAACGGCATCGGTCTGGCCGCCGCCGAGGCCCTGGCGGCGCGGGGAGCCAGGCTGGCGATCGTGGCCCGCAGCGATTCCCGGGCGCGCGACGCGGTCGCCCGGATCAGGGCCGCGGGCGGTGCCGAGGCGACCGTCGACGTGCTCCTCGCCGACCTCTCCTCGCAGGCGTCGGTGCGACGCCTCGCCGCCGACGTGCTCGACCGGTACCCCCGCCTCGACGTCCTCGTCAACAACGCCGGGGCGATGTTCGGTTCGCGCCGGCTCACCGAGGACGGTGCCGAGGCCACCTGGGCGCTCAACCACCTCGCCCCGTTCCTGCTCACCACCCTGCTGCTCGACCGGCTGAGGGAGAGCGCGCCGGCGCGCATCGTCACCACCGCGTCCGACGCCCACAGGGGCGCGCACATCCCCTTCGACGATCTCGACGCACAGCGCTCGTACCGCGCCCGCGGCTTCGGCCGGTACGGCGAGTCGAAGCTGGCGAACATCCTCTTCACCGCCGAGCTGGCGCGGCGACTCGCGGGCACCGGGGTCACCGCCACCTGCTTCCATCCCGGATTCGTGGCCAGCGGGTTCAACCGGAACAACGGACCCGTGTTCGGGGCGTTGATGACCCTCCTCCGGCCGATCGCGCGCAGCCCCGAGCGAGGGGCCGAGACCCTGGTGTGGCTGGTCGAGTCGCCCGACGTCGCCGGCGAGAGCGGCGGATACTACGTCGACCGGCGGCCCGCCACGCCGTCGCCCGCCGCCCTCGACACCGCGGCGGCACGGCGTCTCTGGCAGGTGAGCGAGGAGCAGACCGGGGCACCCGCCCCCACCGCGACCGCGCCGTGACCTCGGAGGCTCGCCTGGCCGAGATGGCGCGCGCCGTCGCGGCGGGCACCGCGGATGTCCCCGGAGCGGACCTCTACATCCCCACCCTGTCGGCGTCCGCGCTCGCCGACCTCGCGGAGTTCGGTCACGAGCGGGTGGTCGAACCCGGCGAGGTGCTGTACCACCCGGGCGACGAGGCGTCCGACTTCTTCGTCGTCCTCGAGGGCACGGTCGAGGTGGTGCGCGTCGACTGCGACGGCGGCGAGGCGATCATCGCCACCCACCTCGCCGGCCGGTTCCTCGGCGACCTGACCCTCCTGACCGGCCAGCGCCCGTACCTCACCGCCCGGGTCACCCGGCCGGGGCGGCTGCTGGTGATCGAGCACGACCCGTTCCGGCGGCTCATGACCACCAAGCCGGACGTCGCCGACATCATCTTCAGCGCGCTCGCCGCCCGCCGGGAGGCGCTGCGCACCGGCGAGGCGGCGCTGGCGCTGCGCATCGTCGGCTCCCGCCACTCGCCCGAGGCGATGGCGCTGCGCCGGTTCGCCCTGCGGGCCGGCCTCCCTCACTCGTGGATGGACCTCGAGGACACCGACGGCGCCGACGCCCTGCTGAGCGGCCTGGGGCTGGGTCGCGGCGACGTCCCCGCCGTGCTCACCCCCACCGGGGTGCTGCGCCGGGCCACGCCGGGGGAGTTCGCCGACCACCTCGGCCTCACCTATCACGCAATCCCGGGTCGCATCTTCGACCTGGTGGTGGTCGGCACCGGCCCCGCCGGTCTGGGCGCCGCGGTGTACGGCGCCTCGGAGGGGCTCGACACGCTGTCGGTCGATGCCGTCGGCGTCGGCGGCCAGGCCGGCGCCAGCTCCCGCATCGAGAACTACGTCGGCTTCCCCAACGGCATCTCGGGTGGCGAGCTCACCGCCGGGGCGGCGATCCAGGCCCAGCGTCTCGGTGCCTGGCTGACCAGTCCCTGCGAGGCGTGCACGCTGCGCATCGAGGACGGGTTCCTCGTGCTCGTCCTCTCCGACCGCTGCGAGATCCGGTGCCGGTCGGTGATCGTGGCGACGGGCGCCCGCTACCGGCGCCTGGCGGTCGACGACCTCGCCCGTTTCGAGGGAGCCGGCGTGTACTACGCGGCCACCGACCTGGAGGCGCGCGTCTGCAACGGTTCGGAGGTTGTCGTCGTCGGGGGTGGCAACTCGGCCGGCCAGGCGGCGATCTTCCTCGCCCAGCAGGGCAGCCGGGTGTCGATCGCCATCCGCCGCGACGATCTCACCCGGACGATGTCGCAGTACCTGATCGGCAGGATCGAGGCCGACCCGCGGATCCGGCTGTTCACCTGCACCGAGGTTCGCGCCCTCGCCGGTGACCGGCACCTCGAGCAGGTGACCCTCGAGCAGACCAGGACCGGCGAGCGCCGGACCGTCGGATGCGCCGGGCTCTTCTGCTTCATCGGCGCCGAGGCCGCGACCTCCTGGCTCGGCGGCGCCGTCGAGCTCGACCGCGACGGCTTCGTCCTCACCGACCGCTCCCTCCCGAACCCGGTGACCACCGGACCGGCGTTCGCGTCGCGACAGCCCCTCCCCTTCGAGACCTCGGTCCCGGGCGTCTTCGCGGCCGGCGACGTCCGCCAGGGCTCGATGAAGCGGGTCGCGTCGGCCGTCGGCGAGGGTTCGAGCGCGGTGGCCTCGGTCCACCAGCACCTCACATCGGCCACCCGGGCGATGCCCGCGGCGCGGAGGTCACCGGCGCCGACCTCCTGATCGGCGGTGCGACCGGCGCGGGCTGAGGGAGACATGTACCCCTCGGTCCCGATGGAGGACCTCCGGCGGTCGCGGCGCCGGTGAGACCGCGGCCCGCGGGCAGCGTGCCCCGCGCCGGGGCTCGAGCCTTCCTCGACCTCGACCGGGTCGACGTGCTCTGGCTGCTGGCCCTGGTGGTCTCTGCGTTCGTGCTCCGGATCGCCGGCCCGATCGTTCCCGACGCCCTCGGCCACCCCTCATCCCGCCCACCGATCGTGGCCTGGGGGGGGCTACCCCGACAACTCCGACCCGAACCAGCCCCCCGTGCCGGTCCCGGTCGACGGCCACGGCAACATCACCCACGGCGACCAGCCGCTCCAGCCCCACCGCGGCTTCGTCTTCGACGAGCTGTACTTCCCGGTCGACGCCGTCAGGGACCTCCACCAGCCCCCCGTCGACTACTTCGACCCCGAGCCGCCGCTCGCCAAGCTGCTGATGGCACCGCCGATCGCGGCCCTCGGCTTCGGGCCGTGGTCGTGGCGGCTGAGCTGCACGATCGCCGGCAGCGTGCTGGTCGGCCTCGCCCCACGACACCGTCTACCACTTCGTCGCGTGCGACCCCAGGGGCGGGCTGCGCGACGGCTCCAACACCGTCCATCCAGAGGCGCATGGCGTGGTCGGCGGGCCGAGCGGCGGCCCCCGTCCACATCGGGGAGAAGAAGACGAAAGCGGCCACAACCACTTGGCAGTGACCTAGGACGACCCCTCGGCCGGCTCGGCCGCACGCCGGAGCAGGACGACGGAGCGGCCCGCCACCGGCAGCACCCCACCGGCCTCGAGCGGCTCGCCCTCCCACTCCGGCCCGGAGGTCTCGAGCACCGGCTCCCACCGGTCCCCCCACTGCGAGGGCAGCGTCCAGTCGATGGCCTCGTCGTGGGCGTTGAACAGCAGCAGGAACGAGTCGTCGGTGACCCGCCGGCCCCGCCGGTCGGGGCCGGCGATCGCGTCGCCGTTGAGGAAGAGGCCGACGGAGCGGGCGAACCCCGCCTCCCAGTCGTCGTCGCTCATCTCGGCGCCGTCGGGCCGGAACCAGCCGAGGTCCACGGTGCCGCGGATCGGGCGGCCCTGGAACCAGCGCCGCCGCCGCAGCACCGGATGCGCCCGCCGCAACGCGATCACGCGGCGGGTGAACTCGAGGAGCTCGCTGTCGAGGTGCTCCCAGTCGTACCAGGAGATCTCGTTGTCCTGGCAGTAGGCGTTGTTGTTGCCCCCCTGGGTGCGTCCACACTCGTCGCCGCCGAGCAGCATCGGCACCCCCTGGGACAGCAGCAGCGTCGCCAGCAGATTGCGCTGCTGCCGGCCTCGCAGCGCCAGCACCGCCTCGTCGTCGGTGTCGCCCTCGACACCACAGTTCCAGGAGCGGTTGTGACTCTCGCCGTCGGCACCGTCCTCGCCGTTGGCCTCGTTGTGCTTCTCGTTGTACGAGACCAGGTCGCGCAGGGTGAAGCCGTCGTGGGCGGTGACGAAGTTGACGCTGGCCCCGGGGTGGCGGGTGTCGGCCTCGTACATGTCGGAGCTGCCGGTGAGACGCGAGGCGAACTCCCCGAGCGTGGCCGGCTCGCCGCGCCAGAAGTCGCGCACCGTGTCGCGGTAGCGGCCGTTCCACTCCGACCAGAGCGCGGGGAAGTTGCCCACCTGGTAGCCGCCCTCGCCGATGTCCCAGGGCTCGGCGATCAGCTTGACCTGGGAGACGATCGGGTCCTGCTGGATGAGGTCGAAGAACGCGGAGAGCCGGTCGACCTCGTGGAACATGCGCGCCAGGCTGGCGGCGAGGTCGAAGCGGAAGCCGTCCACGTGCATCTCGGTCACCCAGTAGCGCAGCGAGTCCATGATCAGCTGCAGGGTGTGCGGGTTGCGCACGTTGAGGCTGTTCCCCGTCCCGGTGGTGTCGTAGTAGAAGCGGGGATCCTCGGGCACCAGCCGGTAGTACGCCGCGTTGTCGATGCCCTTCATCGACAGCACCGGCCCCATGTGGTTGCCCTCGGCGGTGTGGTTGTAGACCACGTCGAGGATCACCTCGATGCCCGCCTCGTGCAGCGCCCGGACCATCGCCTTGAACTCGGCGACCTGCTCGCCGCGCTGGCCGCTCGCGGCGTAGCCGTTGTGGGGGGCGAGGAAGCCGATCGAGTTGTACCCCCAGTAGTTCCGCAGGCCGCGCTCGACGAGGTGGGCGTCGTGGACGAACTGGTGCACCGGCAGCAGCTCCACGGCGGTGACGCCGAGCCCGGTGAGGTACTCGATGGCGGCGGGGTGGGCGAGGCCGGCATAGGTGCCGCGCTGCGCCTCGGGGATGCCCGGGTGGTTGGCGGTGAATCCCTTGACGTGCACCTCGTAGATCACCGACTCGTTGAGGGGGACGTCCGGCGAGCGGTCGCTGCCCCAGTCGAAGTACGGGTTGTGCACGATCGACTTCGGGACGTGGGCGGCGCTGTCGTCGTCGTTGCGGGAGCCCTCGTCGCCGAAGCTGTACGGGAAGCAGGCCTGGTCCCAGTCGACCTCGCCCTCGATCGCCCTGGCGTACGGGTCGATGAGCAGCTTGGCGGGGTTGCAGCGCCGCCCCTGCTCCGGCTCCCAGGGCCCGTGGACCCGGTAGCCGTAGCGCTGACCCGGCGTCACCCCGGGGAGGTAGGCGTGCCAGCAGAAGGCGTCGACCTCCTCGAGGGCGATCCGCCGCTCACCGCCGTCGTCGTCGAACAGGCAGAGGTCGACCTTCTCGGCGACCTCGGAGAACAGCGAGAAGTTGGTCCCGGCGCCGTCATAGGTCGCGCCGAGGGGGTACGCCCGTCCCGGCCAGACCTCGATGTCCTCGGTCATCCCTGCACCCTGCCATTCCTGGCGATGTCTCTGCGCAGCGCCGCCGGTGACGACGCGGCGCGGGCGATGCGAACGCCTCGATACCGGCAGCCGCCCAGGAGCAGACGGCTGCCCAGCGCGAGCCACGAGCACACGCCGCGCTCCAGGACCCACAGCGGAGCGAGCCACGACGCTCGCGCCGGGAACACCGCGGCACCTCCGGCGCGGCGGCGGCCGGCCTCCGCCAGCGCCACGACGCCCAGCGCCAGCGACCCCAGGGCGGCGGGCCGCCGCCGGGCGGTCCAGGCGACCACCGGGACCACCGCCAGCGCGGCGGCGAACCGGGCGGGGATGGCCAGGTCGTCGTAGGCCTGGCGCACCCGCTGGGAGAGGAACCTGCGGGTCGACGGCGGCCGCCGGGGCACGTACAGGTCCAGGGCCACCGTCTCCCGCCCGCCCGCCGCGCGGACGGTGCGGATCAGCTCCAGGTTCTCGAAGAGGACGTCGCCGGCATACCCGCCGGCGTCGAGGAGGACGGAGCCCCGGACCGCGAGGGTGCCGGGAAAGTCGCCGCCGCCGCACCGGTTGAGCAGGGTCCGTGCCGTGTCCCACGCCGCGTGCCACGGGACCGGGTCGAAGTGGTTCTGCGGGCGGACCACCTCGGCGCCGTCGAGCAGCGCCTCGGCCCGCCGCAGCCCGTCCGCACGCCAGCGCACGTCGTCGTCGGCGATCACCACCCGGTCGGCGGCGGCGTGGCGCACGCCGGTGATCACCCCGGCCACCTTCCCGTTGCGGCCCCCGAGGTCGGGATCCGGGCGCAGGTGGCGGACGCCGGGCGGCCAGAGGCTCCGGTGACGCTCGAAGACGGCCGGGGCGGAGCCGTCCACGACCAGGATCTCGGCCAGTGCCGGCAGGGTGTGCAGGTAGGCGGACAGGTCGTGGTGCCCGTCGTCGCACGCCCCGTCGCAGCGGAGGGGCAGCACGTAGCTGAGCGTCATCCCACGGACATGGCTGCCGGCTGCGCCAGTGGACCGAGCAGCGAGCTCTCCCCACCGGCCCAGCGATCGAGCAGCCGCCGGGCGAAGCGGCCCTCGACGTCGAGCAGGGCGCGGGCGCCGAACAGGATGTCGCCGGCGAGCCGCGGCTCGTCGCGGGCGAGGGCCGCGGCCAGCTGGTCGCGCGCCATCACCTCGTGGACGCCGTCGGCCTCGACGTGCTCGTCGTAGAAGTGGGTCGCCGCGGTGGCCAGGCCGAGCCGGCGGAGGCCGGCCGCATAGCGCGCATTCGGCCCCGACGAGGTCATCTCGAAGACGGCGAGGTGACCGACGATCGCTCCGCGCAGGCGGCGGTGCAGCCCGAACATCGACATCAGGTTCACGGTCGCCAGGGTCGGGCCGGGCAGCTGCTCGAGGTGGGCGCCGTACCGGCTGTCGAGGCCGAGCTGCTCCATGGTGCCGGCGAACAGGCTGGAGTGCATCCGCTCGGCGCACCCGTCCCCATACTCCTCCGACTGGATGCGGATGAGGGTCGCCTTGGGGACACCCGTCAGCCGCGGGATCGCCCAGGTGTGCGGGTCCGCCTCCTTGAGCTGGTACGCGGAGCGGTGGACGACGAACTCGCGATACTGCTCGATCGTGCCGGTGGCGGCCAGCGCTCCCGACAGCGATGGCGACCGGTCGCCATCCACGATCGCCTGCAGCTCGCCGGCCACGTCCCGCGGATCCACCGGGCCGCCCGGGTGGGCGGCGCGGAGCGCGGCCTCGAAGGCCCGCTCCAGACAGGCGCGGTAGGCGATCAGCGAGGGGTGCCACTCCCAGCCCTCGTCGACGCCGCCGAAACCGCGGTATCCGAGCTCGTAGCAGACGTAGAGGGCGAGGTGGAGGTCGTCGTCACCGAGCGCGTCCGCGGGGAGGGACGGCGGCTCCGGAAGGTGCCGGGGGGATGACGTCAGCTGCGCCAGCAGGACCGCGCTCAGCGGGCCCCGGGGCCCGGGGAGTGGGGGCTCCCAGCCGCCACCGTCGGTGATGGGAACATGACCGTGGCCATGCGGCATTGACACGAGTGACACGCCAGGGCACCTCCGACCGGACCGGCTGGTTTCAGATATGATACCGACCATAGCAGAGAATAGAGACGCCAGCGTATCAAGATCAGGGGCTGATAGGATCGCTCTCAGTCCGGCCCCGACGCCGGTGTCGCGCCAGATGGAGCACGAATCCGTGGTTACCGACCCGCAGTCCAGGTGGCAGCACCTCTACGGTCCCGTCCGGGCGCTGGTGTGGCTCCTCATCGCACTGAGCGTGGTCAGCCTCTTCCACGGCGCCGAGTTCCTGGTGGTCCACCTCTTCAGCGTGGCCGTCCTCTTCACCTTCGCCGCGATCGTCGCCCTGCTGCTCACGCCGGTGGTCGACCGCATGCAGCGGGTGCCGCCCCTGCGGGGGCATCGGGGCGCGACCGTGCTGGCGCTGTATCTCGTCATCGTGGGCGCCATCGCCGCCGCGATCACACTGATCGTCCCCTCGATCGTCACCCAGGCGCGACACCTTCCCGACCTCGCCAGCGAGCTCCAGGCCGGGCTGGCCCGGCGCGGGCTGCACGTCGACCTCGCCTCGCTGAGACCCACGGGAAGCCCTCTCGGCATCGGCGCCGCGGTGAGCGTGCTCAGCGGCGTGATCTCGACGGTGACCAGCATCGTGCTCGTGGTGGTGATCTCCATCTACCTGCTCATCGAGGGACGGGTGCTGATCGCGACGATGCGCAACCTCTTCCCCCGCAGGGCCCGCGCCTTCGATTTCACCGTCCTCGCGGTGGGCGCGACCATCGGCGCCTACGTCCGCGGTCAGCTGCTGATGTCGTGCCTGATCGGCGCCTACACCGCGGTGGTGATGTCGCTCCTCGGCGTCCACTACGGGATCCTGATCGGGGTGGCGGCGTTCTTCCTCGAGTTCATCCCGGTCATCGGCGCGGTGGTGGCGATGGGCCTCGCGGTGGTGATCGCCCTCCTCCAGAGCCCGCTCCTCGCTCTCCTCGCGGCGATCGCCGGGGTGGTGGGGCACGCCCTCGACGCCTACGTGGTCGGGCCCCGGGTGAACGGCCGGGTCACCCAGCTGCACCCGCTGGTGGCGATGGCGGCGCTGGTGGTGGGCGCCGAGCTCGGCGGCATCCTCGGCGCCCTGTTCGCCGTTCCCATCGCGGCGATCGCCAACATCTTCCTGGGCGCCCTCTACCGCTCCCGCCGCGGCGACGAGGCGCTGAGCACCCACGGCGACGGCGCCGTCACCGTCGACAACCTGCCCCGCCTGGGCGAGGAGATCGGCGGCGTCGAGGAGGCCGGCGTGATCGCCGAGCCGGTGCCCCACGTCCCCGGCAAGGACGAGGCCGCCTAGAGCAGACTCCGGCGATCGCCATCCCACCCCGGCTCACCGTCGAGCGGACGCCCAGCTCCTGCCACTGCAGCAACGTGCGATCGTCGGTCTCGGAGGGCCGGTGGGACACGCTGCGGCGACGGGTGTACCGGCGCCACGGCTCGCGCTGCGCGATCTGCGCTGGCGTCGGGGCCGGCCATCCCGTCGAGGCCCACGAGGTCTGGGAGTTCGACGAGGCGGAGCGGGTGCAGCGGCTCGTCGGGATGCTCGCGCTCTGCCCCGACTGCCACGCGGTGAAGCACTACGGCCGGGCGCTGCGGCTGGGTCGCGGCGACCGGGTGACCGCCCACCTGGCCCGGGTCAACGGGTGGGGCGAGGCCGAGGTGGAGGCGCATCTCCGCGCCGCCGCGGAGGTCTGGAGGCGGCGCGAGCTGATCGAGGACTGGTCGCTCGACCTCGCCGGCCTCGCCGACTACGGGGTGGTGCCGCCGCCGCCGATGGACGCGGTCGCCCGCCACGCCACCCCCGGAGCGGCACGGCTGCGGGCCCGGCGCGATCTGCAGATCGCACGCGAGCGTGCCCTGCCCGGTTAGGCGACCCGCCCGAAGCGGCGCAGCCGGACGGTGATGCCCGCGATCGCCAGGCCGAGGTCGGGCAGCGCCCGCCGCAGCGCCTCCCCGATCAGCGTCTCCGGGCCGTTCCGCCGCTGGATGTCGGCGACCCGGTCGGCGTAGCTCATCCGCTCCCCGGTCGCGCCGGTGGTCATCACGCAGTAGATCAGCGCGGCGGAGACCTCGGAGCGCTCCGCGGGGTAGGCGTCGAGGTGGCGCGCGTAGCCGCGCATGCCGAGCTCGTACCGCGACTTGGTCTGATGGGCGACCAGGCCGGCAAGCCGCTCGTGGCCGTGGGCGCGGACGTGCAGGGCGCCGTCGAGCTGGACGAGGCCGGTCACGTGGAGCTCCGGGGCGTGGCCGGCGGCGTGGAGAAGGGCGGCGGCGACGAGGTGCTCTCCGTCCTCCCGCTCGAAGGTCTCGGCCACGCTCCGAGCGGTCGCCACCACCCCCTCGACGTACCTCCAGCGATCCCCGAGCCCGCTCAGCAGGGCCGCCGACTCCGCCGCCGCCCAGGTGACCAGGTCGGGGCCGGTCACGCCGGCGGGCCGGGGTCGGCGACCTTGCGGGCCCGGCTCGGCGCCACCCGTGGCGGCTCGCCCGGCATCTTGGGATAGACCGGCGGCCAGGGTGCGTCGACCAGCCCCGCCTCCATGTCCCGGGTGTGCAGGCCGAGCAGCGGCTCGAGCGACTGCGGGGCGGCGTCCATCCCGGCCCAGGGGTCACCGTCGCGGGCGACCCGAGCCGGCACGGTGGCGATGGTCAGCCGCTCGGGGTCGACGGTGTCGAGCTCCTCCCACGGGAACGGGGTCGACACCTGGGCGCCCCGCCGGGCGCGCACCGACCAGGCGCCGAAGATGGTCTTGTGCGGGGCGTTCTGGTTGAAGTCGATGAAGACGCGGGTTCCGCGCTCCTCCTTCCACCACGCCGCGGTCATCAGGTCGGGATGGCGGCGCTCCAGCTCGCGGGCGACCGCGACCGCGGCCGACCGCACCTGGTAGGAGGTCCACAGCGGCAGCAGGCGCACGTACACGTGGATGCCGCGGTTGCCGGTGGTCTTCGGCATCGCCGCGACCCCCATCTCGTCGAGCAGCGCGCGGACGTGGTGGGCGGCCTCGCGGACCATCGGGAAGGTGACGCCGGGGGTGGGGTCGAGGTCGATGCGCAGCTCGTCGGCGTGCTCGGGGTCGGAGGCCTTCGACGGCCAGACGTGGAAGCCGAGACAGGCCAGGTTCACCGCCCAGAGCACGTGGGCCAGGTCCGCCGCCACCAGGGCCCGCGAGGTGGTGCCGTTCGGGGTGCTGACGATGGTCGTCTCCAGCCAGTCGGGAGCGGTGTCCGGCACCCTCTTCTGGAAGAAGGACGGCCCCTCGGCGCCGCTCGGGAAACGCTGGAGCAGCACCGGCCGGCCGCCCATCGCGCGCATCAGCGGCGCCTCGACGGCCTGGTAGTAGCGGGCCAGGTCGAGCTTGGTCTCGCCTCGCTCCGAGAAGAGCACCTTGCCGGGACTGGTGATCGGGACCTCGCGTCCGGCGGCCTCGACCAGCGCGTGCTCGTCGGACATCCCCGGCATCCTACAGCGCTGCGCCGCCACGCCGGTGGGGTGCGGTGCGGAGTCACCTCTCCGCACCGCACCGCCGGGTCAGCCGTCGTCGTCCTCGCCCTCGCTGTCCGCGGTCACCGACACCGCGTCGAGATAGGTGCCCAGTCCGTTGCTGACGCCCCCGTCGCCGAACGCCAGCCGGGTCGTCTCCCTGGTCGCCCTGACCGTGAAGGTGGCCGTGGTCCAGGCGGTGTCGGTGAGCCTGGTCCCGTCGGCCTGGTGGGAGTTGATCAGCCTGCCGTTCCACCACACCTTCAGGATGTTGTCGCCCGCGCTCGTGCCCGGGCGCGCCGAGAACGCGTAGGTGAGCGTGTACACCCGCCCCGGCTCGGTCGCCAGGTCCTGCTGGATCCCGGTGGAGCAGTTCGAGTTCGAGCTCGGTGAACTGGGTGCCCTCGAAGGGGGATCCCGCCACGTGATTCTGGATCTCGATCCCGCACGTCCTGCCGCCGGTCTCGGTCCAGCCGGGGATGCTGTGGAAGACGTTCCAGGTGTGGGTGGCGAGCGCGGGCTTCTCGAAGCCGCCGTTGGTCACCAGCTCGGTCGCCGATGCGCCGGCGGCGGTGCGCTCCACCGCCACCCCCACGGTGACGAGCACGGCCGCAGCCCCTGCGGCGGCGATGCGCCGACTCATGGACATGTGCACCCCTCGTGTGTGAACTGCTGTCGTCGAGTTCCTCTGCGGAAGCGATGAGCGCGGCGGCGCTCAGGGTCCGTGGGCGCAGGGCTCGCTCGTCGCGAGCGGCCGTTCGTCGACAGGAGCGGACACGTGGAGGCCTCCTCGGATGCCCCCACCTCCGCTGATCCTCAGGTCGGTCCGCGAGCCCGCTGCATGTGTGGGGCTCCTGCGGCCGGAGGGAACGTACCCGATCTGTCAATATCCGTCAAGGTCGTCGTCAATCAGATCGGTGGTGGTTCTGCCCGGCCAGCCACTCCATCGCCTCGGCCCGGGACGAGCCCACCGTGACCCTCACCGTCGAGCGCCTCGACGACGGCGAGGTGTCGCCGTACCTGGTCGACGAGGCGATGCCGGGCGACCGCCTCGAGCTGCGCGGACCGATCGGTGGCCACTTCGTGTGGTGCCCCGACGATCCCTCGCCGCTCCAGCTGCTCGCCGGCGGCTCCGGCGTGGTGCCGCTGATGGCGATGCTCCGGGCCCGCGCCGGGCTGGCGTCGCCGCCGCCGGCGCTCCTCCTGCTCTCCTCGCGGACCGCGGACGA
This sequence comes from uncultured Chloroflexia bacterium, assembly GCA_963846365.1. Classification (GTDB taxonomy): domain Bacteria; phylum Chloroflexota; class Dormibacteria; order Aeolococcales; family Aeolococcaceae; genus CF-96. The sequence continues at coordinate 181,376 of CAWJVN010000004.1, read as the reverse complement.
CATCATCACCCGGGACGAGCTCGCCGCCCTCGCGCGCCGGGACGACCCTGCTCACCGGGCTCGGCCACCCCCCCGGCCGGGTGCGGACCGAGCGCTTCGGCGCCACAGGAGGATGACCCCGATGGCACGCACCCTCGACGGCGCGGCGCCTCTGGCTCGACCTCCGCGGCGCCGGTCACCTGGAGTTCCACTTCCCCGACTGACTGCCGGTTCAGTGCCGCGCACTGACTCACGACACAGTCGAACGGGTGTGCGCCGGATCCTCGATGTGGACAGTTCATGTCGACCAAACAGCTTGAGCGCCTTTTGGTCGAATGGCGAATCCTTGCCCTGGCGAGGACTTGTGCGTACACTGCTGTCACCTAGTCGCCACCTGATGAGCGGCGAGCACCCCGGCAGCACTGCGACGAGAGGGTATAGCGCCATTAGCATCTGGACGCGATTCGACGGCAAAGAGCGCGATCTGTACCACCTGTTCGGGGAACGGCCCGCCGACTGGGTCTTCCCGCCCCGGCTGGAGCGCCTGCTCGACTGGCTGGAGAACCGGTGCCCTCACTGGGAGGACGCGGTGATCGTCGGCAGCTTCCTCGGCCTGACCGGCGGGATGCTCACCGCCCTCGCGGCCCACCTCTAGGCCCTCCGGCACAATCGCCGGATGCGCTACCGCGTCGTCGACGTCTTCACCGACCGGCCGCTCGCGGGCAACCCGCTCTGCGTGGTGCTCGACCCCTGCCCGGAGGAGCGCATGCAGGCGATCGCCCGGGAGACGAACCTCAGCGAGACCACCTTCGTCACCGACCGGGGCGAGGGCACCTACTCGATGCGGATCTTCACCCCGGGGGTCGAGCTGCCCTTCGCCGGCCATCCCACCCTGGGAACCGCATGGGTGATGGGGCCGGGCCGGTGGACCCAGCTCACCGCCGGCGGCCCGATCGCGGTCACCGTCGACGGGCACGGCGCGGAGATGACCCAGCCGGACCCCGCGGTCACCGAGGCCGGCGACGCCGGGGTGCCCGAGGCGGTGGGCGTCGACCGCGTCCTCGGTGCCTGGCGCGCCGAGGCGGCGGGCAACGCCCACCTGGTGGTCGCGGTCGACGCGCCGCTCGCCACCCTGCGGCCCGATCGCGAGGCGGCTCTCGAGCTCCTCGACCGCCACGCCACCACCACCCTCGGGCTGGTCCACCGCCTCGACGCGACCACCCTGCAGGTCCGTGTCCTCTTCCGCGCCAACGGGATCGCCGAGGACCCGGGGACCGGGTCGGCGGCGGGGCCGATCGGGGTGCTGGCACGCCGGTTGTGGGATCTCGGGCCCGACCTGCTCATCCGCCAGGGGGACCAGATCGGCCGTCCCTGCCGGATCCGGGTCCACGCCGAGCCCGGCGATCTCCGGGTCGCCGGCGGTGTCGTCCTCGCCGCCGAGGGGCGGTTCGTCCTCTAACAGGTCCTCGCGTCGATGGTGTCCTTGGCGTGCGGGGAGCCCGGCCACACGTCGGGCGCGGTGGTGTAGGCGCGGGTGTCCTGGTCGAGCGCCCGCTGGCGGATGCCGGCGAGGTCGGCCTTGCAGAGCCGCTCCGCAGAGATCAGCCTGAGCGCCTCGGGGTCGACGCCGCCGGCGGCGGTGACCTGGATGAGGCCGACGCCGGGTGCGTAGAACTTGCGCTGGTGGCCGCCGGCGGGATCGAGGGGGGCGAACTCGTCGATCTCGAGCACGTTGTTGAAGCAGCTCACCGGGACGCAGACCTTCTTCTCGCCGGTCCTGACCACGGTCGCGCAGTCCTTGAAGCCGACCGCCGGCGCCAGGCCCTGGAGGTAGGTCCTGGTGCCGGCCTTCGGCCTGGCCGGCATCGCGATCCCCGCCCGGGCGCCCTGCTGCCCGGAGAGCCAGCTGCTCGGCGCGCCGGTGAGCACGCCGTTGTCGTAGAGCTCGGGGTTCTCGCCGAGGGTCCACACGGTGCCGTCGTGGTCCTGGGCGACGAAGAAGATCTCCGACTCGGTGGTCTGACCGTCCTGGATGTCCTCGTCGAACACCACCAGGGTCCGGACCCCGTCGATCACCTTGGTCAGGTCGGTCACCGTGGTCACGATCTGGTGCGGGTGCGGCTGGCCGAGGTCGTCGAGGACGACGCCGTCCTGCACGTACTGCATCCCCGGCGACAGCGGGAGATACCGGTTGGTGACCCTGGGGCTGGTGGGGAAGTCCCTGTGGTCGAGCTTCAGCGGCGGGCCGCAGTCGGTGGCGGCGTGCGCCGTCGCCGGGGCGGCCGTGGCCGGGGTGGAGGACGCCGCCGCGGGCGCGAAGGTGCTCAGCGCGAGCGCGGAGAGGAGCAGCGGGCCGGCCCACGCGCGGCGGACCTGGGGCAGACGCAACATCGGAGTGATCCCTTCCCAACCTGACCGATTCGGGCGGACCGGGATTCATGAAAAGAACCCGCGGGTGCCTCGTTCATGAGAACGGGACTCCGCGGGTTCTCCTGTGGTCGATGACGGTGTCGTCCGTCAGGAATCGCGACGCAGTCGCAATCCCCGCGGGCGTGCCTCGCGGCGCCTGCCGAAACGCAGGTAGAGGGAGGGCACCAGGAACAGGTTCAGCAGCGTCGAGGTCAGCAGACCGCCGAGGATGACGACCGCGAGCGGGTACTCGATCTCGTATCCGGGCCGGGCGCCGAGCACCACCAGGGGCACCACCGCGAGACCGGTCGCCAGCGAGGTCATCAGGATTGGCGAGAGCCGCTCCCGGGCGCCGCGCAGCACCAGCTCGGGTCCGAAGGGCTCACCCTCGACCTCCTCGAGGTGCTGGAAGTGGTTGATCAGGAGGATGCCGTTGCGGGCGGCGATCCCGAAGACCGTGAAGAAGCCGACCAGGGAACCGATCGAGATGATGCCGCCGCCGAGGTAGGCGCCGATGACGCCGCCGACCAGGGCCATCGGCAGGGTGCTCAGGATGAGCACGGCGAGCCGCCAGCTGCGGAATGACGTCTGCAGCAGGAGCAGGATCGCCAGGCCGGCGATGAGGCCGATCCAGAGCATCTGACCCTGCGCACCCTGGCGCTCGGTGTACTCGCCGAGCACCTCGGCGTTGTACCCCTGGGGCAGCTGCATGCTGTTCACGGCCGCGCGCACGTCGGCGACCACCGAGCCGAGGTCACGACCGCTGACCGAGGCGGCCACGTCGATCTTCCGGGAGTTGTTCTCACGATCGATCGAGCTGGGGTTGGGCTGGACCTTCACGGTGGCGACGTCGCCGAGCCGCACCGCCCTGCCCGACGGGGTGTCGATCGGCAGCTCGCTGATGCTGGCCACGCTCGAGCGGGTCTCGGGGGTGCTCCACACCACGGTGTCGTAGGCCTTGCCGTCGCGGAAGATGTCGCCGACCTCCTCGCCGGCGACCAGGGTGGACGCGGCCCGGCGCACGTCGCCGGGCTTCAACCCGTAGGCGGCCGCCTTGGCGAGGTCGACCTCGACCTGGATCTGGGGGGTGTCGAACTGGAGGTCGGTGTGGTCGTCGGCGATGCCCCTGATCCCCGCCAGGCGGTGCTGGATCTGCGCCGCCTCGTCGCGCAGGGTCTTCAGGTCCTGACCGTAGACCCGGACGATGATCGGCTCCTTGGCGCCGGTGAGCACCTCCTCGATCCGCTCGTTGAGGTACGTCATCACGTCGCGATAGACGCCGGGGTACCTGGCGATGACCTTGCGCACCCCCGCGAGGGTCGCGTCGAGGTCGGCGTTGGGGTCGATCCTCAGCCAGTTCTCGGCGAAGTTGACACCGGCGACCTCCTCGCCCTGGTACGCCTGGCCGATGTGGCTGCCGAAGCTGAGCACCCCGGGGACCTTGCGCAGGTCCTTGCCGAGGGCGATGACGATCCGGTCCTGCTCCTGGGCGGAGGTGCCCGGGGTGGTGAGCAGGTGGATGAGGAAGTCCCGCTCCTTGAAGGTGGGGAAGAAGCTCGACCCCATCTGCGGGAGCAGCAGCACCGCGGCCGCGACCACCGCGAGGAAGCCGAGGTAGACGCTGCGCGGTCGCACCACGATGCGCGACAGCATCGCCGTGTACCGGCGCTGCAGCCAGCGGGTCACCGGCGACTCGCGCCGTTCCACCCGGGTCCGGCTCAGCAGGATCAGGGTGAGCGCCGGCGTCACCGTCAGCGCCACCGCCATCGAGGCCACGATCGCCAGCGTGTAGGAGACCGCGAGCGGCTGGAAGAACGAGCCGGTCAGCCCCCCGAGCAGGAACACCGGGATCGCGGCGGCGACGATGATCATCGTCGCGTAGACGATCGGGCTCCGCACCTCGAGCGAGGCGTCGAGGATGATCCGCCCGGTCGACACCTCGCTGCCGCTGCGGCGGGCCTCACGCAGGCGTCGGAGGATGTTCTCGACGTCGATGATGGCGTCGTCGACCACCGCACCGAGGGCGATCACCAGCCCGGCGAGGGTCATCGTGTTGACGGTGTCACCGCGCAGGTAGAGCACCAGCATCGCCGCCATCAGCGACAGCGGGATGGTCAGCAGGCTGATCAGCGCCACCCGCCACTCGAAGAGGAAGAGCAGGAGGATGGCGACCACCAGCGCGAAGCCCAGCAGCAGCGACTGGGTGAGGTTGTGGATCGAGGTCTGGATGAAGTCGGCCTGCTGGAAGATCCTGGTGTCGAAGGTGATCCCCTGGAGGCCCGGCTGGAGCATCCGGACCACCTCCTCGACCCCCTGGGTGACCTTGACGGTGTCGGCCCACGGCAGCTTCTCGACGACCAGCATCAGGCCGGTGCTGTCGCCCACGATGGCGTCGCCGATGAGCGGCTGGTGGTCCTCCTTCACGTCGGCCACCGAGCTGATCGGCACCGGGGTGCCGTCGGTGTTCTGCACCGTGATCCGGGCGAGGTCGGCGGGGGTGACGATCGGGATGACGTGGCGGATGTTGATCGACTGGCCGGCGGTCACCACGTTGCCGCCGGTGCCGATCACGTTGCCGCTGGAGAATCGCAGCAGGCCGGTGTCGATCGAGGACGAGACCCCCTCCATGACCGCCTCGAGGGTCACCTTCTTCGCCTGCATCTCCTCGGGCTTGACCTGGACGGTGCGCATCTGCAGCTGCTCGCCCCAGATGGCCACGTTGGCCACCCCGGGAACCTCGAGCATCCGCGACCTGACCGTCCAGTACGCCATCATCGACATGGCGACCTGGGTGTGCTCCTTGGAGGTCATCCCGATCTGCATCACCCGGGCGGTCGCCGAGAGCGGCGCCAGCATCACCGGGGGCGACGCCCAGGTCGGCAGGCTGCTCACCACCGTCGACAGCCTCTCCTGGACGAGCTGGCGAGCCTGGAGCTCGTCGGCGCCCTGCTTGAAGATCATGTCGATGGCGGAGAGCTGCGGCACCGACTTCGACCGCATCACGTCGAGGCCCTTGATCCCGTTCAGGGCCTGCTCGAGCGGGACGGTGACCAGCGCCTCGACGTCCGCGGTGGACAGGCCCTGGCAGATCGTCTGGATCTGGACGCGCGGCGGCGCGAACTCAGGGAAGACGTCGACCCGCATGTTCTGGATCTGGAGGATGCCCACCACCATCATGGCGGTGGCGGCGGCGACCACCAGGAAGCGGAACCGCAGGCTGGTGCTGACGATGAACCGCATCAGCGTGCGGTTCCCCCCCGGTGTGGTCATTCCCCAGCGACACCCAGCTCGGCGCCGAGGAGCTCCTGTGCACCCACGGTCACGACCCTGGTGCCCGGCGCGGGACCGGACTTCAGCACCGCGGTGTCACCGTCGACCCGGGCGATGCCGACCGCCTGGCGCTGGTAGGTGAGCGACTGGGTGACGGTGTACACCCAGGTGTTGCCGTCCTTGTCGTAGATCACCGCGTTGACGGGGACGGTCGTCTCCGGGGCGGCGGCGGCGGTGCCGTCGGTGCTCGCCGGCATGACCGCGGCCGCCACCGGCGCGGTCTGGACGCCCAGCTTCGAGGCGGCATCGGAGGTGAGGGTGACCCGGTTGAGCTGGGTGCCCTTGATGGGCACCACCTGCGCGGGACCGCCCTGGCTGACCTCTCCGTAGTCAGCCTTGGTCGTGCCGCACCCGGTCAGGCCGAGGCCGACGACGACGAGACCGGCGGCGACCCAGTGATTGCGGCGGTGCATCTCAACCTTCCCCCATTGGCGAGCTCGTGGCGACCCGTTCGCCACGCGGCCGCAGGCGGACCCGACGGGTCCCCCTTCCGGTCAGCGTCAACGCGGGTGCGAAGCGCAGATACAGCGACGGCACCACCACCAGGGCGACCAGCGTCGAGCTGACCAGGCCGCCCAGGACCACGGCTGCCATCGGGTACAGGACCTCGGTGCCGGGGCGGCTTCCCGCCACCAGCACCGGGACGAACACCGCCGCCGTCGCGGCCGCGGTGAGCAGGATGGAGCCGACCCGGTCGCGGGTGACACCCCGCACCGCGGCGCCGCGGTCGACGATGCCCCCGGCGGCCTCGAGACCCAGGTATCCGCAGACCAGCACCACGATGTGGCGCGCGGTCAGGCCCAGCACCGTGACCAGGCCCAGCATCGCGGCGAGCGAGAGCTCACCGCCGGCGAGGAGGTTGCCCGCCACGCCGCCGACCAGCGACAGCGGCAGCAGCAGCGAGGCGAGGGTCGCCAGCCGCCAGCTGCCGAACGCCGCCTGCAGCAGCAGGAAGATGACGATCGCGGTGCCGGCGGCGAGGCCGAGCATGGTCCGGTCCTGGCCCTGCTGCTGGGCCAGCTGGGAGAACACCTCGGCGTGGTACTCGAGCGGCATCGGCATCGCCGCCACCCGGCTGCGCACGTCGTTCAGCACCGCGCCGGTGTCGCGGCCGCCGATCTGCGCGTCGATCTCCACGTAGCGCGAGTTGGCGTCGTGGAGCAGCTGGGTCGGATACGGCACCACCTTCACGCTGGCGACGTCCCCGAGCCGCACCTGCGGGCCGGCGGGGGTGTCGACCATGAGATCGGCGAGGTTGGCGGGGGCGTAGCGCGTCGACGGCGTGCTCCACACCACCACGTCGAAGATCCGCTGGTCCTGGTACAGGTTCCCGACCAGGGTGCCGGCGAAGAAGGTGGAGGCGGCACGGCGCACGTCGCCCGGGGCCAGCCCGTACTTCTGGGCCGCGTCGAGGTCGACCTTCACCTCGAGGGTGGGCTGCTCCGGCTGCTCCAGCACCCTGGGCTGGACCACGCCGTTCACCCTGGCGACCCGGCGGCTCATCTCCTGCGCGGTGCTCTTCAGCGTGGCCAGGTCGGTGCCGTACACCCGCACCGCCAGGTCGCTGCCCGTCCCCGCGTCGGCGGTGACGGCGTCGACACGGTCCTGCGTGTACGACTCGATCGTGCTCGCCAGGCCGGGATAGCCGCGGAGGACGCGGCGCACCGCCGCGAGGGTGGTGTCGTAGTCGGCGGTGCCGTTGAGGCTGACCCACATCTCGCCGGCGTTGACGTCGACGACCTCGTCGGAGGCGAGCGCCCGGCCCACGTGGGCGCCGACGTCGCGCACCCCGGACAGGTGGCGCAGCTCCGCGGAGGCGGCGCCGGTGATCCGGTCCATCTCCGCCAGCGAGGTGCCGGGCACGGCCTGCCAGCGAACCAGCACGTTGCGGTCCTGCGGGGTGGGCAGCGCGGCGCGGGTGGTGAGCTGCGGGACCACCGCGAGCCCGGCGGCGAGCAGCAGCGCGACCATCGCGTAGGCCGCGCGGGGCTGGCCGATGAGCCGGGCCACGGTGACGTCGAAGACGCGGTGGGCGAGGCGGAGCCCCGGCCCGGGCCGGTCGTCGCCGGCGCCGCCGAGCAGCAGCGAGGCCAGCGCGGGGGTGACCGCGAGCGCCACCACCGTCGAGACCGCCACCGCGATCGCATACGAGAGCACGATCGGCCGGGTGAACGACCCCGCCACCCCGTCGAGGAAGAGGAGCGGGAGCGGCACCAGCAGCGCCACCAGCGTCCCGTAGAGGAGCGGGCCGCGCACCGCGCCCAACGCCTCGGCGATGACCGTGGCGGCGGAGGTGGAGGTCCCGGAGGCGCGGTGCTCGCGCAGCCTTCGGCGGACCGCGCCGAGCTCGGCGACGGCGTCGTCGACGACCACGCCCAGCGCCATCGCCAGGCCACCGAGCACCATGAGGTTGAAGGTGGTGCCGCGCAGGTAGAGCACGTAGGCGGCGGCGACGAGGGACAGCAGCGCGGCCGTGACCGTGATCACCGCCCGCCGCCAGGAGAGGAGGAGCAGCCCGACCACGAGCACGAACGTGGCCAGGCTCACCAGCCCGATCACGCCGAGGTCGTGGATCGCGGTGTCGACGAACGACTGCGCCTGGTAGACGCCGGTGTCGATGGCGACGCCGGACAGGCCGGGACGGAGCGCGGCGAGGGCGTTCTCCACGCCCCTGGTCACCTCCTGGGTGCTCGCCTCCGGGAACTTCTGGATCACCAGCATCAAACCGGGGCCGTTGTGCAGGACCGCGTCGCCGATGAGGTAGGGCTGGTGGTCCTCGACCACCGAGGCGACGTCACCGAGGGTCAGCGACCTGCCGGTGGTGTCCTCGATGGTCACCGAGGAGAGGTTCTTCGCGGTGGTCACGGGCAGCACGTGCTGGATCGCCAGCCGCTGCGTGGAGGTGTCGACGAAGCCGCCGGTCCCGGGCGTCGACGCCTGGAGGAAGTTCAGCGGCGACACGAACAGCGCGTTGCCGGCGGTGCTGATCACCTGGTTCAGGGTCACGCCGTTCTGGCGGAGCTTGTCCGGATCGACCTGCACCTGGAGCTGGCGGTCACGCTGCCCCCAGATGCTCACGTTGGCCACCCCGGGGATGCCGGTGAGCCGCGGCTTGACCTTCCAGCGCGCCAGGACCGACAGGTCGGTCAGGGAGAGGTCCTTCGACGACAGGCCGATCATCATCACCCGGCTGGTCGAGGACAGCGGCTGGAGCATCGTCGGCGGCGTGCCGACCTGGGGAAGCACGTACGCCTGGGTGAGGCGCTCCTGCACCGCCTGCCGCGCCTTCAGCGGGTCGGTGCCGGGCTTGAACACGAGGTCGACCCGCACCAGCCCGGCCGAGGAATTCGAACTCCATGTGATCGAGCCAGGGAACCCCGTTGAGCAGGTCCTGCTCGAGGCCGGTGGTGACGTACTGCTCCACCTCGGCGGCGGACAGGCCGTTCGCCTCGGCCTGCACGGTGACCGTGGGCGGCGCAAACTCGGGGAGCGCGTCCACCGACGCGCTGCGGAGCTGGAACACCCCAAGGCCCATGACCACGACGGCCACGCCGACGACGAGGACGCGGAACTTGAGGCTCAGCGCGACGAGCTCGCGGATCATGACGTGGAATCCCCTCCTCTCCGGGTGGCGGCCGGCACCGCGTGCGGCATCTTCATCTCCGTCCGTCGACCGCCATCCCTTCCTGCTGAACGGAACACTAACGGAACCTGAACAGAAGATCAACAGGCGTGGCGATGGGAGCCTTTCCGTCCTCGCCGCGATCCGGCGATATGGCTTCAACGGTCACGATTCGCCAAGCTTGCGAGCCCGCCGCGCCGGTTTCATCACACTTTCATCAAGCGCGTCAAACCGACTTAAGCTGCGTTTCAGCGCGCAGTCATCGGGCGCGCCGGGAGTGCTGTCAGCGGCGCCGAGCATCACCCCTGCGCCGGCCGGTGCGCCTCCCCGAGGAGGTGCTCCGGAGGGTCAGGCGGCGCGGCCGCGAAGCAGCCCGGAGAGCCAGTCCTCGAGCTCACGCTGCTTGCGGTGGAGGGCGGGGTCGCGGGGCGCGGCGGCGAGAGCGTTGTCGACGGTCACCAGACGCGCGTGGACGGCGGCGATGATGGCCAGGTGGGGGGTCTTCTGCATGGCCGGTCTCCCGTGGAGAGCCTGGGGCCCTCAGGGTGGGCGTCGCTCCCCCTCCCCGGGGCTATGTCCACGCTAGTCCGGCCACCTCCGTCGCGGGTGTCGCAGCGGTGCCGAGAAGGTGACGCGTGAGGAACGCGGTCTGGTCGCCGACCGCCCGCTCGTACCACTCGCCGACGTAGATGTCGAAGTGGCCGATGGGGTAGCGCCTCACCTCGGCGCGGGGCGCCCGGGCGGCGTGCCGGACCGTCGCCGCCGCCGGCGCCAGCCTGTCGGTGTCGCAGACGCAGAAGAGGATGGGGCAGCGCACGTCGCGGGCCCGGGCGCCGGGCCGGTAGGTGGCGAAGCGCAGGGCGATGCGGGCCGCCACCCGGTTCTCCCAGGTGGTCCGGGCGGGCATGATCGCCTGGAAGCCGGGCTGGCTGTCGGGCGTGGTCATCACCGCGAACGTGCCCGGCGCGCCCACTGCGCGGATGTAGTGGGGCGGCCGGCCGGCGAGCGCCCCGACCTGGTCGCGGATTCCCGCGGCGGTGAGCTTCAGCAGGTTGACGCCGAACAGCGCCCGGGCGGTGGCGATGCCGTCCTCGAAGGGGCACTGGGCGACCACCGCGGCGATCCGCGGGTCCTGGGCGGCGACCACGACCACGTGCCCGCCGCTGAAGGAGCTGCCGAAGAGGGCGACCCGCTCGGCGTCGACCCAGTCGAGGCGCCGCGCCCATGAGATCGCGGCGTGGTAGTCGGCGTGCTGGGCGGCGATGTCGAGCAGCTGGCGGGGCTCGCCGCCGCTGGCGCCGAAGTGCCGGTAGTCGAAGAGGAGCACCCCGAGGCCGGCGGCGCGGAAGCGCTCGGCGTAGGGCTCGAGGCCGAGCTCGCGGGTCGCCGAGAAGCCATGGGCCATCACCACCAGCGGCCGCGAGCCCTCCGCGTCGGGCCGGTAGAGCCAGGCGGCGCACTCGGTGCCGCCGGACGGAAAGCCGACGTCGCTGCGTCCCATGCATCACCTCCCCCGGGCGTCGGGCGCGCCCGCCTCATCGAGGCCGAAAGGGTAGCTCGGGCCCCTCCCGGGGCGGCGTCAGGCGCTGAGCGCGGCCTCGGTGGGGTGGGCATGGAAGGGCTCGGGCACGTATCCGGCGAGCGGTGACGCCCAGCCGGGGTCGAGCGCTGCGGCGATGCCGGGATCGTCGCGCTGGAGCCAGGCGAGATGGCGGAGCGCATGGTGGAGCACCTGGTCGACGTCGAGCCCCGCCGGCGCGGTGGTCGGCCCGCCCCTGGCCAGCGGCAGCGGCCGCACCGGCCGGGTCACCAGCGCGGCGGCCGGCGGCGCCGGGGCGGCGAGCACCACCAGGTAGGTCAGCACCAGGTGGCCGCCCTGGTGGCGCCAGGACGTGGAGTGCACGACGGAGACGTCCAGGCCGCGCTCCCGCAGCGCCGCGACGACCTCCGGGCCGGGGTCGGCGCCGGGCGGGCACTGCAGCCGCCAGGAGGCGGCGCCGGCCGGGCGCAGGCTCTGGATCGACCCCGCGGCGAGCGCGACGGGGAGGATCTCCAGCAGCGTCGCGCCACCGTCGGCCACGGTCCCGGCTCCTCTCGTTGTTGAGTAAGTCGATCGACTTACTCATGATAACGGCAGCCTACCCGGTTCCCTGCGCCCGGGGCAACCCCCCGCGACGGCGCGTACGGCGCGACGGCGCTACAGCGGGTCGAGCTGGGCGAGGAGCCGCTCCAGCGCCGCGGCGTCGCCGTCGACGCCGGCGCCCCGGGTGCGCGCCTCGGCGAGGGTGATCCGCCCCCAGACCAGCAGCACCAGGTCGGCGGGGGCGATCCGCAGCCTCGTACCTCCGCCCGCCGCCCCCTCCTCCACGGTCACTCCGGGCGACGCCGGGGCGAGGGTCCAGCGCTGCTCCCCGGCGACCACCTCGACCGGGGCCTCCAGGTCGCCGGCGCCGGCGAGGAAGGAGGGCAGCACCGCCATCGCGTGGGGCAGCAGCGCCTCCGCGACCTCGGCATCGCCGCGGTCGTCGAGGCCGGCGGCACGGCGCACGTCGAAGCCGTGGACGAAGAGCTCGCTGAGCGAGATGCGGCCCGCCAGGGTCAGCGGCAGCATGCCCTCGGGGGTGTAGGTGGGCAGGCCGAGGCTGCCGGGGTCGAGCGCGTCGAGGTAGTCGGCGGCGGACCCGTAGGCGTAGCGCACCCCGTCGATGCGGTCCTGGGGATCGGCCTCGCCGATCATGTCGAGCTGGGTCTCCTGGAACTCGGGGTCGCGCATGTCCAGGGGCTCGACCTCCTCCCCCGCCACCGCCGCGTCGTACCACTGCTCGACGCTGCTGGGCACGATCCCGAGGTGACCGGTGACCTGGTCGACGCTCCAGTCGCCGCACGCCGGGAGCCGCCACTGCTCCGCGGAGAGCCCCTCGAGGACGGTGGCGAGCGCCTCCGACTCGCGACGGGTGAGAGCCGCGACCCGGTGCAGGTCGGCGACGGTGGTGGGGACGGCCACGCTCGAACTCCTCCTCGGTTCCTCGACCGTGCACGACCGTAGCAGAGGTCCCGGCGCGCCCTTCATCCCACGGACTCTCGCGGCCCGGTCACTCCGCGGGAGACACCCGGGCACGCCAAGGGCGGCCGCAGCGAGCTGCGACCGCCTCCGGAATGCGAGCTCCGCGTCCGCCGGCCGGACCGGAGCTAGACCGCGAGCCTGCCGGTGACGTCGACGCCGGCCTCCTCCGGCTCCGGCCCCGCGACCACGCCGGCGTCGTGGAGCCGGCCGATCTCGGCGTGACCGAGCCCCAGGCAGGTGGCCAGGATCTCGTCGGTGTGCTCACCGAGCAGGGGCGCGCGGCGCACCTCGACGCGGGGCATCGCGCCGCAGTCGAGCGGCGACCCCGGCATCAGGTAGGTGCCGATCCCAGGCTGGTCGACCTCCGCGAACATCGGGTTCGCGGTCGAGCAGCGCGGGTCCTGGTCGACCAGCTCGGTGAAGGTCTGGTACGGACCCCAGCACACCCCGTGCGCGTCGAAGCACTCGCGGATCTCGGTCAGGGTGCGCCGGGTCGTCCACGCCTTGAGGATGGCGCCGAGCACCTCGCGGGCCTTCCAGCGGTCGCCCTCCCGGGAGAGGTCGACGCCCATCTGCTGCTCGACCATGGCGAAGCTCGCATCGAGGCCGGTGGCGTCCTTGAGGCTGGTCCACTGCCGGGCGGTGAGCGCCACCACCATCACCCGCCGGTTGTCCCGGGTCAGGAAGTCGCGGCCGAAGGCGCCGTACAGGTAGTTGCCGTACTTCGGCCGCTCGTGCCGGCTGATCTGCACCTCGGCGATCTTGCCGAGATGGCCGACCATGGCGATGGCGACGTCGCTGAGGGCGAGCTTCACCAGCTGGCCCTCGCCGCTGCGGGTGCGGTGGCGCTCGGCGGCGAGCAGGCCGGTGGCGGCGAGGGTGCCGGTGATCGCGTCCCAGGCGGGGAGCAGGTGGTTGAAGGGCACCGCGAGGTTGGTGGGGCCGGTCGCCCAGGGGAACCCGGTGGCGGGATTGACGGTGTAGTCGACCGCCGACGACCCGTCGTGGTTGCCGGTGATCGCCACCATCACCAGGTCGGGGCGGCGGGCACGCAGCCGCCCGTAGTCGAGCCAGCCGTGCACCGGGAAGTTGGTGAGGAAGAGTCCCGCGTCGGGACCGGGCGCGGTGATCAGCTCGGTGAGCAGCTCCCGCCCCCGGGGGGAGCGCAGGTCGACCGCGATCGACCGCTTTCCCTTGTTCATCCCCGCCCAGAAGAGGCTGCGACCCTCCCTGGTGATCGGCCAGCGCTGGGCGTCGAGGCCGCCCCCGATCTGGTCGAAGCGGATCACCTCGGCGCCGAGCTGGGCGAGGGTCATGCCGCCGAGCGGGGCGGCGACGAAGGCCGATCCCTCGACCACCCGCATCCCGCCGAGGATGCCCTGCGGCTGCGCGCTCATCCGGTCTCCCTCCCGCTCACGCCATCAGGCCCCAGAGCCGCCAGTCGAGGACCGGCACCTCCTCGGCGTCCGCGGCGGCACCCCGGGCGGCGTGCACCACCACTCGCAGCTCGACCAGGCCGCCGCCGCCGTCGAGGGGATGGAGCCCGGCCACCTCCACCTCGGAGCGGAGCAGGTCGTCCTCGAAGACCGGGGCGAGGTGGTCGCAACCCCGCCAGGCGACGATGGTCACCAGGTTGGGCAGCGCCCGCACCAGCTGGGCCGCGGCCACCGAGATGGTGTGGCCGCCATAGACGAGCCGGCGGCCGTAGGCGCTTGCGCCGGCGTCGGTGTGGGTCTGCGCCATGTTCAGGGTGAGCCGCGCGAGCTCCGGGGCGCAGGTGACGGTGTCGCGGCTCTCGACCTCGTAGAGGGTGCCCCCGACGAGGTCGGCGAAGTGCTCGCCCGGGCAGGCCTCGCGGAAGGCGTCGAGCCGCCACCCCCTGGGCACCGCCGCGACCACCCGGCCGGGCTCGAGCTCCGCGGGGATGTCGTCGAAGGCGTCGGCGTGGCCGGTGCGCACCCCGGGGTCGCCGAGCGGGAGCATCGGGCAGCGCCAGAAGTCGAGCACCGGCTCGCCGCGCTGGTTCTCGGCGCGGACCCGCAGCGCCACCACCCCGGTGGCCGGCCGGCCCTCGCGCACCGCGTTCTGCCGCAGCCCGACCACCTCGGTGCGGGTGCGCAGGGTGTCGCCGATGAACACCGGGCGGAGCAGCACGAGGCCCCGGTAGAAGAGATTGCCCCGGACCCGCTGGGAGGGGTCGGTGCTCTGGCCGATGACGGCGTTGCACACCAGCATCGGATGCGCCAGCGCCGTCCCGCCGCCGGTGACCGCGGCGCTGAGGGCGGCGTCGAGGGGCAGGCGCAGGCGGTCGCCGAAGATCGCCTGGGAGACCGCGGCGAGCCCGTCGGTGAGGGTGACCGACGGCGCGTCGTCGAAGACCCGGCCGCGGGCCAGGTCCTCGAAGTAGGGCCCCCCGATGCGGACCCGCCGGCCCAGCTCAGCCATGCACCGTGTCCCGTGACTCCGGGGCCGCGCCCCGTGTCGGGGCATTGTCAGTGGGCTCTCGGGCGAGGGTCAATCACCCTGCGGGGGGACGAGTTGGGGGAGGGACGCGCGGGCTCTCTCGACCGGTCGCGCCCCGGGGAGGGCTCCACCCGCCTCGTTCGATGCGGTGACACAGACGGCGGGCGAAGCAGCATCATCTGAGAGATGGCCGTCGAGACCCCCACCCAGGCTCCCGACCGGGCCGCGCCGCCGCGAGGCCCGGACCTCACCGTGGTCGTCCCCCTCTACAACGAGGAGGAGAACATCGACCCCGCGGTCGAGGAGCTGCTCGCGGTGCTCGACACCATGCCCCAGTCGGCCGAGGTGATCCTCGTCGACGACGGCAGCAGCGACTCCACCGGCGACCGGGCGCTCGCCTGGCATCGGCGCGACCCGCGGGTGCGGGTGATCCAGTTCCGGCGCAACTTCGGGCAGACCGCCGCGATCAGCGCCGGCTTCCGCTTCGCCCGGGGCCGGGCGGTGGTGCCGATGGACGGCGACCAGCAGAACGACCCCCGCGACCTGCCCCGCCTGCTCGCCCCCATGGAGGAGGGCTACGACGTCGTCAGCGGCTGGCGGCGCGACCGGCGGGACCACCGGCTGCCCTCGAGGCTGGCCAACCGGATGATCTCGCGGATCACCAGCACCCCGCTGCACGACCACAGCTGCACCCTCAAGGCGTACCACTCCGACGTGGTGCGGCAGCTCCACCTGTACGGCGAGATGCACCGCTTCATCCCGGCGCTCGCCGGCCTCGCCGGGGCGCGGGTCGCCGAGGTCCCGATCAACCACCGGCCGCGCACCCGGGGTACCTCGAAGTACGGGCTGGCCCGCACCCTGCGCGTCCTCCTCGACCTGCTCACGGTGCGGTTCCTGCTCCGCTACATCGCCCGGCCGATGCAGTTCTTCGGGCTGCTCGGGCTGGTCAGCCTGGTGATCGGCGGCGCCACCCTCGCCGGGCTGGTCGTCTACAAGGTGGTCTCCGGCGCGGGCATCGCCGAGCGCCCGCTGCTGGTGCTCAGCGTGCTCCTGGTGATCATCGGGGTGCAGTTCATCTCGATGGGCCTGCTCGGCGAGCTGCTCATCCGCATCTACCACGAGGTCGGGCAGCGACCCCCCTACGCGGTCCGCCGCACCGCCGGCATCGACGTGCCCCCGGGCGCCGCCGTGGACCCGGTGACGTCGATGGCCGGCCAGGGGGCGGCGGGAGCGGCGGCGCCGCGGCGAGAGCTGACCGGCCGTGCGGCACGCCCCGGCGGCGGTCCCGGCCGGAGGGGAGGCTGACCGGCGCGGCTCAGCGCGCCAGCTCGGCCCCCAGGGCGGCGAGCAGCGCCGCGGCGCCGCAGAGATAGGGGACCGGGGTGTCGAGGTCGGCCGCGGACGTCAGGAAGAGCACCGCGGCGATCGCGCCGACGGCGTCGAGGTAGGGGCGGAGCACGTCCCAGCCGTCGGCGCGGCGGCGCAGCCGCAGGGCGCGGCCGGCGAGCGCCCGCGCTCCCACCGGCACCGGGGTCTGATCGTGCACCCCCCGAGCATCGGGCCGGGGCTGCGCGGATCCGATGGAGACCCGGTGACGACGTGCCGGCGACCGCCATCATGGCCGCGTGGAGGACGCCGGGCGCTCGCGGCTCGCCGAGGTGGCGGCGGTCTTCGGGAGGTTGGGGTGGACCGCCTTCGGCGGCCCCGCGAGCCACGTCGCGCTGATGCTCGGCAGGCTGCGCGCCGGCTGGGCCGGGTGGCGCTGACCGCGGTGCTCTTCATCGGGCCGGCGGTGCTCTGCATGCTCGCGGGCTGATCGGCGCCGCCGCCGGGGTGGCGAGCCTGCTCGGCGCCGCACCCGTCCCCGTCCTCGCCACCGCCGCCTTCCTCGGCGTCCAGGTCGCCGGCATCCCCGGGGGGGTGGTGGCGGCGCTCGCGGTGTTCGCCCCCTCGGCGGTGTACGTGCAGGTGGCCGGCGCGGTGGCCACGGCGGTGCGCACCCGGCCGGCGGCGCGCGCCGCACTCCAGGGCGTGCTCGCGGCGGCGATCGGGCTGATCGCCGCGGCCGCCGTGACCCTGGCTCGCACCACCCTCACCGGCACCGCCGAGGTGGTCGGCGCGGGGCTCGCGCTCCTCCTCCTCCTGGCCCGGCCGACCGCCCAGCCGGTCGCCATCCTCACCGGCGCCGCCGCCGGGCTGGCGTCGACGGTGCTGGCGCCCTGATACCTTCACCGTCATGCCCGTCACCGCCGCCGGAATCCACTACGACGACAGCCTGCAGGGGGGCGAGCCGGTCGTGTTCCTCCACGGCGTGACCCTCGACCGCCGGATGTGGGGCGCCCAGGTCGACGCCCTCGCCCCCAGCCACCGCTGCATCGCCGTCGACCGCCGCGGCCACGGGCTCTCCGCCCCGCTCCACCAGGGCTGGGACCCGGTCGACGACCTCGAGGGCGTGCTCGACCACGCCGGCGTCGACCGCTGTCACCTGGTGGGGATGTCTCTGGGCGGCCTCGACGCCCTGGCCGCGGCGGCCCGGCTCCCGGAGCGGCTGCACAGCCTGGTGCTGGTCGACGCCTGGATGCCGATCGCGGCGATGAGCACCTGGTCCGCGCCGTTCCTGCTGGCCCGGGAGAGGGGCGCCGACGTGGCCCGGGAGGCCTGGCTCGACGACCGCCTCTTCGCCGCCGCGCGGGCGATCCCCGAGGTGGCGGCGCGGCTGCGCGAGATCGTCGGCGCCAACGACCTCAGCACCTTCACCGGCCCGGCGCCGCGCGGCCTGGGACGGCAGGTGGTGGCGGCCGCGGCGGCGATCGAGACCCCCACCCTGGTGGTGGTCGGCGACCTCGACCTCCCCGAGTTCGTGGAGACGGCGCGCTGGCTCGCCGGCACCATCCCGGGCGCGCTCCGGCAGCCACCCCTGGTCGTCGCCGGGGCCGGCCACATGCTCCCGATGGAGACCCCCGACGCGCTCACCGGGCTGCTCCGGCCCTGGCTGGCGGAGGAGGCGGTCGCGACCTCCTGACCCCCGGCGCCCGAGCGCCGATGATATAGTTCCAATATCACAAAGAGGGGGTGCGGGACATGATGAGCAGATCGCCCCGGGATCGGCGGAGGTTGCTCCCGAGGTGGGGCCAGGGGGAATGGGTGATCGCCGTCGCCTCGGTGGTGATGGCCGTGGCCCTGCTCCTCGACTGGACCTCGGTGTCGTGCGTCGACGCGGCCCTCTGCGCGCTGCAGCCGCCGGCGGCGTCCGCCGGGCTGCACGGCTGGGCCTGGCTCAGCTTCGGCGGCATGGCCGCGACCGCGTGCCTGCTCGCGGTCCGGGGTCTGCTCGGGGACGCCGCCGGGCTGCCCCGGCTCACCCTCTCGGATCGGAGCCTCTTCACCGCACTGGGAGGCGCTGAGCTGCTCGGCTGCTTCCTCTTCTGGGTCGACAATCCCTCGCTCAGGGTCGGTCCGGTGTCGATCGGGCCGGGGCCGGGGTGGTACCTGGGCCTCCTCGCGGCGGCCGTGACCATGGCGGGCGGACAGCTGGTGCGCCGGGCCCGGGTCGAGCAGCTCGAGCTCTTCGAGGACGGCGGCACCGCCGCCGACCTGCACGGCGGCGGCCTCCCCACCGCCCCTCGCTAGATCTCGAGGGCCGCGCCGTGGCACCATCCCGGCCATGCCCGGCATCCTCGACGAGCTCTGCGAGCGCGGCCGCGCCCTGGTCACCAACCTCGACGCGGGGCCGCCCTGGCCCGCGAAGCTGAGGCCGCTGCTCGCCAACCGGCTGCGGGCGCTGCGCCACGGCTGCTGCGGGCACCCCGGCCAGCCGGGCTGTTGACGGGTCCAGACGGGCGCCGGTCCGGCGCCGGGAGAGCATCGGCACTGACACGGGGAGGACACACCGATGGGAATCGTGCTGATCATTCTGGTCGTCCTCGTCGTCGCCGGCCTCGGGGTGCTGATCGTGCCCAGCTTCCTCCGCTACCTCCGTCTGCGCGGGATGTGAGCCGGCCACCTACCGGAACGCCTGCGGCGCGAGCACGTAGAAGACCGCTCCGATGATCACCAGGTAGGCGAGCAGGACCAGCGTCCAGGGCAGGTTGTGGCGGATCACCGCCCCCTCGTCGCGCACGTACCTGCTGGTGGAGACGCCGACGCTGGCGGTCTGCGGCGCCACCGGCTTCCCCACCTCCGCACCCACCGAGTTGAGGGTGGGCAGGAGCAGGACGGGGAGGTGGAGCAGCCGTCCGACGGTGAGCTGGAACCCGCCGAAGAGGGCGTTGGTGGAGGTGTTGCTCCCCGACAGGGCGACACCGATCCAGCCCAGCACCGGGGCGAGCAGCAGGAACGGCCTGCCGATCCGGCTGAGGCCGAAGGCGAGCGAGTTGCCCATCCCCGCGAAGTTGAAGACGAAGGCGAGGCCGAAGATGAAGACGCCGACCAGCAGCGCCCCCCACATCTGCCGGGCGGTGCGCCGGAACGCCTCGGCGATCGCCGCGCCGCCGGGCCGGAGCGCCAGGACGATGAGCAGCCAGGCGGTGAGGATGGCGGTGCCGGCGACGAACGGCTGGAGCGCGAAGGCCACCACCACCGGCTTGGCGCCGGGGATGGACGAGCCCGCGGAGACCGAGAAGCGGCGCACCACGTAGCCGGCGAAGCGCGCCGACCAGGGGCCGGTCCAGGCCACCACCACGGCGATGAGGATGAGGAAGGGCAGCACCGCGCCGAGCACCCGCCGCCCCGGCAGGCCGGCCGCCTCCTGGGTGGCGGCCGCGCCGTGGAGGGGCACGCCCCGGTAGCCGAGCACCTCGCGGGGCCGCCAGAAGCGCAGCAGCAGCAGCAGCGAGGCGAAGCAGGTGAGCGAGCCGACCACGTCGGGCAGGTAGGGACCGAAGAGTTGCGAGACCGGCAGCTGGCCGGCGACGTACCCGAGCGAGCCGACGACGGCGAGCGGCCAGCCGTCGCGGAGCCCGCGACGGCCGCTGACCAGGTAGATGAGGATCCATGGCGGCAGCAGCGCCAGCACCGCCACCACCCGGCCCACCGAGGCGGCGAGCACCGAGGTCTGCAGCCCGGTGACCGCGGCGAGGCCGATGATCGGCGCGCCCAGGGCGCCGAACGACACCGGGGCGTTGTTGGCGATGGCGGCGACCCGGATGGCGTCGAGCTCGGCGATCCCCAGGCCGACGAGGATCGGCGCCACCACCGCCCACGGGTAGCCGAAGCCCACCAGCCCCTCGAGCAGGGCGCCGAAGGCCCAGGCGAGCAGCATCGCCTGCACCCGCACGTCGGCGGTCGCCTGGGAGACCAGCCAGCGCTGGAAGGTGGTGAACACCCCGGTGACCACCAGGGTGTTGAAGATGACCACGCCCCAGAAGGTGATCCAGTCGACGGCGAGCACGCCGGTGGCGCTGCCGTAGAGGTAGGCGCGCAGCGTGGGGCCGGCCGGCGCCTGCCACAGCGTGACCGCGAGCAGCAGCGTCACCGCCGAGCCGATCACCGCCGCCAGCCAGGCGGTGACCCGGAGGGCGGCGAGCATCACCAGCAGCACCACCACCGGCACCAGCGCCAGCAGCGAGGTCAGCCCCAGGTTGTGCGCCGGGTCGAGCACCTGGCGGAACAGCGCGGGCATCGACGGCCCTCCCCCTGATCTCCTCCCACTGGTTCGAGCATAGGCCCGGGGATGCGCCGGGGGCGACTCCGCTGGCAGCATCCTCGGCATGGACGTCGACGTCGACCTGCCCTGGGACCCGGCCGCGCTCGAGGCGGCGGCGCGCGAGCGGCTCCCCGCGATCGCATATGCGTACTACGCCGCGGGAGCGGGGATGGAGACCAGCGTCGCCGCCAATCCCCGGGCGTGGGAGCGGTGGTGGCTGCGACCGCGGGTGCTCGTCGACGTCGGCGCGGTGAGCACCGCGACCACGGTGCTGGGCACCCCCGTCGCCCTCCCGGTGCTGCTCGCGCCCTGCGCCTTCCACCGCCTCGCCCACGCCGATGCCGAGGCGGCCACGGCGCGGGCGGCGGCGGCGGCGGGCACGGTCATGGTGGTCTCGACCCACAGCTCGCTGCCCCTCGAGGAGGTGGCTCCCCGGGCCACCGCCGGCGCCTGGTTCCAGCTCTATGCCGACCCCGATCCGGAGGTGACCCTGGGCCGGGTGCGCCGCGCCGAGGAGTGCGGCTGCGACGCCCTGGTGATCACCGTCGACGCCCCGGTCTGGGGGGTGCGCTACCGCGGCCTGGGCGACGCCGCCGCCTTCGCCGAGGCGGCGGGATCGACCGCGGTGAGCTCGGGGGCGGCCACCCATCTCGGGCTCGACTGGGCCGGGGTGGAGCGGATCGTCGCCGCCACCGCTCTGCCGGTGGTGCTCAAGGGCATCCTCCACCCCGACGACGCCGCCCGCGCCGCCGCCGCCGGGGTGGCGGGGGTGGTGGTCTCGAACCACGGCGGCCGCCAGCTCGACGGCTCGATCCCGCCCGCGCTGGCGCTGCCGGAGGTGGTGGCCGCGATCGCCGGCGGGCTGGAGGTGTACGTCGACGGCGGGGTGCGCAGCGGCGCCGACGTGCTCCGTGCGCTGGCGCTCGGCGCCCGGGCGGTGCTGGTGGGGCGTCCCTACCTCTGGGCGCTCGCCCTCGCTGGCGAGGCGGGGGTGCTGGCGCTGCTGCGGCGGCTGGCCGCCGAGACCGCGAACGCGATGACCCTGGCCGGCCAGACCGACGCCACCCGGGTCGAATCCGGGATCGTCGTGGCCGCGGGCCCGCCGGTATCCTGAGACCGTCGAGGTCGGGCCGACTGGAGGGCGGGCGCGATGGGCTTCCTGAGCAAGCCGGTGAGGACCGTCGAGGTCCCCGAGCCCTCCCGGGTGCCGCTGCCCGAGCGGGTCCCCGCACCCCGCCGCGAGCGCGACCCGGCCCCGCGCCGCGAGGAGCGAGGCGAGCCCGTCCCCGCCTAGGTGCGCCTCTTCCGCGCCACCGCCCGCCGCGCCGAGCTCGGGCCGGCGCCGCCGCTCGACGGCCCCGTCGCCGGGGTGCGCGCCTGGATTGCCGCCGAGGAGGCGTCGGGCGCGGTCGTGCTCCGCAGCCAGGTCCTCCCCCACTCCGCCTGGCGGTCGGCGAACGAGACCGCGGCGTGCGGCCTCGGCCGGATGCCCCACGACGCCCCCGACGAGCGCTGCGAGTGCGGGCTGTACGCCTGGTGGCAGCTCGACGACACCGCCGTCGGCCAGGCCGCCGACGCGGTCGCCACCGCGCTGGGGCTGCACCCGCTGGGGGCGGTGCTCGGCGCGGTGATGGGCTGGGGGGAGCGGGTGGTGCTCCACCGCGAGGGCTGGCGTGCCGGCCGGGCCCGGATCGTGGCGCTGTCGGCCCCCGACCGCGGCTGCTGCGACGCCATGCTCGCCCGCTACCTCGCCCGGGTCGAGCCCTACGCGGACTGGGCCGCCGAGCGTGCCGCCCAGAGCCTGTGGGCGTCGGAGTCGGTGGTGCGCCGGGTCGCCGCCGGCTACGGTGTGCCGGTGGTTCCGCAGCGCGGCCTCGAGTTGGTGGCCCGGGAGCACGGCTGCCGCCCCGACCTCGGCTGAGCGCAGAATCCGCGCCATGAGCGCACCCTGCTGGGTCACCTTCGACTGCTACGGCACCCTGGTCGACTGGAACCGCGGCATCGCGGCGGCGATGGAGTCGGTCGCCCCCGGGCGGGGCGCCGAGCTGCGCGCCCTCTACGAGCGGGTCGAGCCCGAGGTGCAGGCGGAACGGCCCTTCCGCCGCTACCGCGAGGTGCTCGCCGAGGGGCTGCGGCGGAGTGCGCGGATCGCCGGGATCGAGCTCGCCGCGGGCGGCGACCGGGCGCTCGCCGCCAGCCTGCCGGACTGGCCGGTGTTCGACGACGTCGGCCCCTCGCTGGGGGCGCTCCACGACGCCGGATACCAGCTCGCCGTGCTCTCCAACGTCGACCCCGACCTCTTCGCCGCCACCCGCGAGCGGCTGCCGGTGGAGATCGACCTGGTCGTGACCGCCGCCGACGTGGAGAGCTACAAGCCGGGGCCCGCCCACTTCGAGCGCTTCCGCGAGCTCTCCGGGGCGGCGCCCGGGGGGTGGGTCCATGCCGCCTGCAGCTGGTTCCACGACATCGCGCCCGCCCACCGCCTGGGGGTCCCGTCGGTCTGGGTGAACCGTGACCGCGGCTCCGAGGACCCGGGCCTGGCGTGGGCGGTGATCCCCGACCTGATGGTCCTCCCCGCGGTCGTCGACTCCCTGTTGGGCGGCTGACCCGGCCGGTCGGCGGCACCGGTGAGCAGGGCATCGATCTCCCGAATCGCTCGCATTGTGGAAGTCGACATGGTAGTGTTCGTCATCACTATGCCTGATAGCATGTTTGATAGTTTTGCCGGGTCGAAGGGTACCAAGCGACCGCCCCCGCTGACCGTCGTCGACGACGAGACCGACGAACCCCTGGGCACCCTGGAGTCCGCCGACACGCCCCGGCAGGAGGCCGCCGCACAGGCCACCCTCTTCGCGGTCGCCGCCCTCGCCGCCGCCGGGGCATTCGCCGTGGTCGGCCTCACCACCGTGGTGATCGCGATCGCGGTGCCGTCCCACTGGGTGCTGGCGCTCGCCTTCACCGGCATCTTCGTGATGGTCGCGATCGCCACCGGGCTGGCCGCGGTGTGGCACCTGCGCAGCCGCCCGGCCGGCACCCGGCTGGTGCAGCTGACCAGCGTCCCGCGCACCGCCGCCCGCGCCGTCCGGCGGCGCGCCCCCGCCCGCAGGCGCCCGGGGAGCTGAGCCGGCGCTAGTGCCGGGCGGCGAGCCGT
This sequence comes from uncultured Chloroflexia bacterium, assembly GCA_963846365.1. Classification (GTDB taxonomy): domain Bacteria; phylum Chloroflexota; class Dormibacteria; order Aeolococcales; family Aeolococcaceae; genus CF-96. Next base: position 157,714 of record CAWJVN010000004.1, on the reverse strand, counting down.
CCCGCCCAGCGGGCCGGGGGCGCCGCCGGCGCCAGGCGGTCGTAGATCTCGGCGTGGCGCCGGGCGCTCGCCGCCCAGCTGTAGCGGGCCGCCACCGCGGGCCCGGCGGCGGCGAGCCGCTGGCGGAGCCCGGCGTCGGCGATCAGCCGTCGCATCGCCGCCGCGATCGCCCCGGCATCGCCGGCGGGCACCAGCAGGGCGGTCTCGCCGTCGGCCAGATAGCTGCGGAACACCTCGATGTCGCTGGCCACCACCGGCCGCGCCGCGGCCAGCGCCTCGAGCACCGCCAGCCCCCAGCCCTCCCGGGTCGAGGGCAGGACGAACCCGTCGGCGGCGCGATACCACGCCACCAGCTCGGCGTCGGGCACGGTGCCGAGCACGACCACGTCGGTCCCCAGCCGGAGGCCCCGGGCGGTGGCCCGTGCCAGCGCCGCCTCGCGGTAGGCGGAGTGGTCCTGGAAGGAGTGGCCTCCGAGCACCGCCAGCACCGGCGAGGGCCCGCCCTCGGCGCACAGCGACGCCATCGCCTCGAGCAGCTCGGCGCTGCCCTTGCGCGGCTCGATGCCGCCGACGGTGAGGAAGAGGAAGCGACCCTCCGCCCCCACCCGGGCGCGCAGCCCCGCGGGATCCACGGCGCCGGGGCCGGAGAAGCGCTCCGCGTCGACCCCGTTGGGGACCACCTCCGCCTCGACCCCGGGGTCCTCGCCGAGCAGCCGGCGCCACTGCTCGCTGACCACCAGCACGTGATCGGGCTCGAGGATGGCCCGCCGCTGGCAGTCGATCAGCGCCGGGGTGGTGAAGTCGTCGACGTGGTGGACGGTGCGCACCACCAGGGCCCGTGCGCCCCGGTCGCGCACCCGGGCCGCCGCCCGGGCGGCGATGCAGTCCTGGGCGTGGAGGATCCGGAACCGCCCTGCCAGCGGGGCCAGGCCCTCCGCGAGGGCGTCGACGGCCGCGGTCACCCGCTCCTCGAGAGTGGCGGCGGACGGCGGCGCGGGAAGGACCGTGTGGGGCGCCCGCACCGGACGGTAGAAGCCCTGGTCGGGGTCACCCAGGGTGACGATGTGCACCGGGCGGCCGGCAGCGTGGAGCGCCTCGGCGAGCTCGACGGTGTGCACCACCCCGCCCCGTGGCTTGGTCGAATAGGTGAGCAGCGCCACCGGCGCGAAGCTCATGCGGACGCCCTCGCGCTGTCCGCGCCGGGGACGATGCGGGTGCCGTGCCGCCCCTCGACCGCCTCGAGCACGTGCTCCGCGGAGGTGATCACCGCGAGCTCGCCGCCGTCGCGGACGAAGCGGCGGGCGGCGGCCACCTTGGGCCCCATGCTGCCCGGGGGGAAGTGCCCGGCGCGGTCGAGGGCCTCCGACTCGGCCACGGACATCTCGGTGATCGCCCGCTCCTGCGGGGTGCCGTGGTCGAGGCTGACGCAGTCCACCCCGGTGACCAGGGCGAGCACCCCCGCCTCCAGCCCCACCGCCAGCCGCCAGGCGGCGAGGTCCTTGTCGACCACCGCCTCGACGCCGTCGAGCCGGCCGTCGCGGCGGGTGACCGGGATGCCGCCGCCGCCGCAGGCGATCACCAGGTGGCCGGCCTCGACGAGGTCGCCGACCGCCCGCGCCTCGACGATGTCCAGGGGCTCGGGGGAGTCGACCACCCGCCGCCAGCCCCGGCCGGCGTCGTCGACCACCGTCCAGCCCCGCTCCGCGGCCAGCTCCAGCGCCCGCTCCCGCGGGTAGAACGGGCCGATCGGCTTGGTCGGCACCGCGCCCGTCACCGGCTCGGCGACCACCACGTGGGTGACCACGGAGACCACCGAGACACCCCCGCCGCAGACCTCGTCGAGGGTCATCGCCAGCAGGCTGCCGATCTGGCCCTGGGTCATCGCCCCCACCGCGAAGAGCGGCTGGGCGGCGACACCGGAGCCGCCCTCCTCCTGCTGCAGGGCGAGGGCGCCGACCTGGGGGCCGTTGCCGTGGCTGATCGCCACCCGCCAGCCCGCGCGGAGAAGGGCGGCGGCGGCGCGGGCCAGGGGCACGGCGTTGGCGCGCTGCTGCTCCCAGGCCCCGGACTGCCCCGGAGGGGTGAGGGCGTTGCCCCCCAGCGCCAGCACGACCGTGTGCCTCATGCTGAGCCCGAGCCACGGATGGGACCCCACGCGCGCGGCGCCCGCCGTCCGGTCGTGTGCATGATAGAGGACAAGGCGTTGAAGATAGTACACGCCGGGTGCTCGGATGAATGAACAGGAGATCGCCGCCCTGGTGCGGCGGTGGCGGGAGGACGAGGCCCGCCTCTACCCCGTCGTGATGGTCCGCCCGGACCTCTACGAGCGCGCCGGGCTGCTGGTCCGCGCACTCGCCGACGAGCTCCGCGGGCGCACCACGGTGGAGGAGCTGGCGGCCGCCTTCCCCCGGGCGTCGGAGACCCTCGACGGCCTCCTGGCGCGCACCGGGATGGCCGCCGACGAGCTCGACCTGGGGCTGATCGCCGGCGCCGCGTTCGGCATCCGGCACCGGGAGATCCTGGGTGCGCTGGAACGGTTGCGCACCCTGCGGCTGATCTCCGAGGCGCGGGACCGGGGCGATGCCTGGGTGGTCCTGCACGAGAGCGGCCACCCCGAGCGCACCGGCCACCGCCGCCTCGAGATGCACCTCCGCAGCGGCGAGGCCCTCCACCTCTACATCGACCCGGACCCGGCCACCGGGCGCCCCGAGTACGGCCTCCAGCGGCTGCGCCTCGACCCCGGGAGCGGCGACCAGGCACCCGGCACCGAGGTCGAGGACGCCCGCACCTTCGCCGCCGCCGAGGCCTGGACGAAGGCCACCGAGGAGCTCCGCCGGTACCTCGAGGAGGAGTGATCGGCTGTGCACCGGCACCCTTGACAGCGCCTCAGGGCGCGGGCAAGATTCTGTTTTCCTTTGGTGAACGGTCGTCTCCCAAAGTTTGTGGAATTGTCCGGTCGCGAGGAGGCGCGCATGGCCACCGTTCCGGTGACGCCCGACCTGGGGCGGCTGCTTACCGAGCTGCAGAGCCGCGGCGTCCGGCTGGAGGGGCCGGTCGAGGCCCGGCGTGGCGGTGCAGGCCCCTCGGACGCGGGGATGATCCACGTCGAGGGGGTGCCGGTGACCGTCCCGGTGACCGCCGCGTACGTCGCCGGTTCGCCATACTCGATGCGACGCGAGGACCAGGGCTGGGGCATCTACCGCGAGGGCGTCCGCCTCGCCTCGGCGGCGGCGCCGGCGCGTCCCCGCTACTACGACCTCACCACCGACGACGGCATCCCCTACTGGAAGATCGCCCTCCTCCACCTCGACTTGCTGGCGAGCACGGTGATCCAGAGCTGCGCCTACTGGGACACCGCCGACCAGTGCCACTTCTGCGGCATCGAGCTGACCCTGCAGGCGGGCAGCACGGTGCGGGTGAAGCGGCCCGAGCACCTCGCCACGGTGGCGGTGGCCGCCCGCGACCTCGACGGCGCGGTCGACGTCACCCTCACCACCGGCAGCACCCACGGGCCCGACCGCGGCGCCCTCTACCTGGCGCGCTGCGCGGCGGCGATCAAGGAGGCGAGCGGCCTGCCCATCGAGGCGCAGTTCGAGCCCCCGGGCGACCTCGCGGTGCTCGACCGGGTCCACGACGCCGGCGTCGACTCGGTCGGCATCCACGTCGAGTCCTTCGACCCCGCGGTGCTCGCCCGCGTCGCCCCTGCGAAGGCGCGCACCGGGATCGAGGGCTATTTCGCCGCCTGGGAGCGGGCGGTCGAGCTCTTCGGCCGCGGCCAGGTCTCGACCTACGTGATCATCGGCATGGGCGAGGACCCCGAGGTCACCGTGCAGGGCTGCCTGCGCGCCGTCGACATCGGCGTCTACCCCTTCGTGGTGCCGCTGCGGCCGGTGCCGGGCAGCCTGATGGAGGCGTGCTCGCCGCCGCCGCCGGAGCGGATGGACGCGATCTACCGCCGGGTGGTGCCGCACCTCCAGGCTCGCGGCATCAGCGCCGGGACGGTGCGCGCCGGCTGCGCCCGCTGCCAGGCGTGCTCGGTGATCGGAGCCATGGAACGGAGCAGCGGTGGTGACGGCCTCGAGCGCATCCCCCTTCTCCCTCTCCACTAGCCCGCCCACCGTCCACTGCCGGCCGGTGGCGTCGCCGGGCGAGCTCGACGTGCACCTGCGCATCCGCGAGCGCGTCTTCGTCGACGAGCAGGGGATCTTCGCGACCACCGACCTCGACGACCGTGACGCCGACCCGGCGACCGTCCACGTGCTCGGCTTCTGCGACGGCGAGGTGGCGGGGACGGTGCGGCTGTTCGACCTCGACGGCGAGGGCGTCTGGGTGGGTGACCGGCTCGCGGTGCTGCCCGTCTACCGGGCCCGGCACGTCGCCGAGCCGCTGGTGCGCTACGCGGTGCGCACCGCCGCCGAGCGCGGCGGCCGGCTGATGCGCGCCCACGTCCAGGTGGCCAACGTGCGCTTCTTCCGCCGCCTCGGCTGGACCGCCCTGGGTGGGCCCGCCGACTATCTCGGCAGGCCGCACCAGGACATGGTGATCGAGTGCGCGCGTCAGCGCCCAGAGCGTTGAACGTTCAGGCCACCGACCGCCCGAACGAGCGGGCCGCCCAGGTGACGGTGACGGCGGCGAGGGCGGCGGCGACCGCGATCGCGACGAGGACGGTCCCACCCGCGAGCGGGGTCTGGAACGCCTTCCGGGCGCCCTCGACGGCGTAGTAGAACGGGTTGGCGTGGCCGATGGCCTGCAGCCAGTTCGGGGCCAGCCTCAGCGGCAACAGCATGCCGCTGAGCAGCATGATCGGCAGGAAGACCGCGTTGAGCAGCGGCGCCATCGCATCCTCGCTGCGCAGCTTGAGCGCCAGGCCGTAGGAGAGGCAGGCCATTCCCAGACCGATGAGCACCAGGATGGCGGCGATGACGGCGATCGAGGTGACGGTGATGTGCAGGCCGAAGGGGATCGACATCAGCACCAGCAGCGCCGACTGGAAGAGGAGCACGGCGATGTCGCGGCCCGCCCGGCCGAGGAGCATCGACAGCCGGCTCATCGGGGTCACCCGCATCCGCTCGATGACCCCGTAGCGCAGCTCGGCGATGAGGCCGAAGCCGACGAAGACGCAGCCGAAGAGCGCCATCTGCACCAGCAGTGCGGGGACGAAGATGTCGTAGGCGTTGCCGCCGTAGTCCGGCGTCGAACTCGGCGACCTTCTTCAGCACCGGGCCGAAGAGGAACAGGTAGTAGATCGGCTGCATCAGCCCGACCACCACCCAGACCGGGTTGCGAAGGGTCTGGCCCATGCTGCGCTGGAAGACCAGCCAGGTGTCACGAAGGATTCTCATCACGCGGCCTCGTCACGAAGCGACCGGCCCGTCTGGCGGAGGAAGACGTCGTCGAGCGACGGTCGCGCCAGCGAGATGGTCTGCAGGGTCAGCCCGCCACCGTCGAGGAGGCGGAGGATCAGGGGCATGGCGGCCTCGCCGCGCTCCACGTAGAGGCGCACGGTGTCCTCGTCGACGGTGGCCTCGCGCACGAAGGGCTGGTGCTCGAGCAGGCGCAGCGCCTCGGCCACGTCCTCGCCGACGCCGACGGTGACCACGTCGCCGGCGACGTCGCGCTTCAGCTCCTCGGCGGTTCCCTCGGCGACGATGCGGCCGTGGTCGATGATCGCCAGGCGGTCGCAGAGGGCGTCGGCCTCGTCGAGGTAGTGGGTGGTGATGAACACCGTGGTTCCCTGCTCGCGGAGGCGGCGGATCTCGTCCCAGAGGTGGGCGCGGCTCTGCGGGTCGAGCCCGGTGGTGGGCTCGTCGAGGAAGAGCAGCTGTGGCTTGTGGACCAGCCCCAGCCCGAGGTCGAGGCGGCGCCGCTGGCCGCCCGAGTAGGTGCCGCCCCTGCGGTCGGCGCAGGCGGTGAGGTCGAGGGCGCCGAGCACCTCGGCGGCGCGCGCCTCGGCGGTGGCGCGGTCCATCCCGTACAGGCGGGCCTGGAGCACCATCTCCTGGCGGCCGGTGACGGTGGGATCGGTGGAGCCGCCCTGGGCGACGTAGCCGATCCGCTCGCGCACCTGGCGGGGCTCGCGCAGCAGGTCGCAGCCGGCCACGGTGGCCTCGCCGCCGCTGGGCACGAGCAGGGTGGTCAGCATCCGCAGGGTGGTGGTCTTCCCCGCCCCGTTGGGGCCGAGGAAGCCGACGATCTCGCCGGTGTCGACACGGAGGTCGATGCCCGCGACGGCCTCGACCTCGCCACGCCGGGTGGTGAAGCTGCGGCGCAGCCCCTTGGTCTCGATCACAGGTACTCTCCAGGTGACGTTGCCGGTTCGTCGCTCTCTGCCGGCAGCGGCGCGGCGTCGGGGAAGTTCTGGTGCAGGGCGGCCAGGGCCTCGAGGGTGGGGAAGGCGAGGCTGCCGCCGGCGATGGCGGCGATCACCCCGCGCACCCACTCCAGCTCGGCGGCGCGAAGCGCCATCCCGTGCTCGCTCTCGAGGGTGAAGAGCCGGGGCAGGCCCTTCGCGGCGAGGACCTCGAGGATCCCGCGCGCCTCGGCGAGCTCGGCCTCGACGCGGCCCGCGCGCTCCTCGAGCAGGGTGCGCAGCTCGTCGACGCCCACCGCGCCCGCGAAGGCGAGGCCGGCGGCGAACTGGGTGTACTCCTTCGCGGGGGTGCGGAGCAGCTCTCGCAGCCAGCCCTGGAACCGGGCACGGCCCGGGTCGGTCAGCCGGTACACGGTGCGCTCCGGCCGGCGCCCCTCGCGGGCGGTGCTCTGGGCCTCGATCAGCCCGTGACGGAGGAGCATGTCGACGACGGTGTAGAGCGAGCCGTGGTTGAGCTTGATCGCCTCGTGGATGGCGCGGTGCCGCATCAGCGAGGCGATCTCGTAGGGGTGCATCGGCCGCTCGAAGAGCAGCGCCAGGACCGCCAGCGCGAGGGGGTTGGTGATGTCGCGGCGTTGCTCGTTCATGAGTATACGGCGCCGAGTATACGGTCACCACTACTCTGGTCCGGGTAACGGAGCTGTCACGGGCTGTCCGCGTGATGTACTTGGGGGGTGCCGGCGGCGGACGACCTCGAGGCGCTCACCGCCAGGCTGGCGGTCGCCGGGTTCATCGCGGCGGAGGAGGAGGCCGGCGAGCTCCTCGCCCGCGCCGCCGGCGACGCCGGGCTCCTCGAATCGCTGGTGGCCCGCCGGCTCACCGGCGAGCCGCTCGCCTGGATCACCGGTGGCGTGGTGTTCTGCGGCGTCGAGGTCCGGGTCGACCCGGGGGTCTACGTCCCCCGCTGGCTCAGCGAGCCGCTGGCGCGCCGCGCCGCCGAGCGCCTGCCCCCGGACGGTGCGGCGATCGACCTCTGCACCGGGTCGGGGGCGATCGCCCGGGTGCTCGCCGTCCGCCACCCGGGGGCGCGGGTGGTGGCCTCCGACCTCGACGCGGGTGCCGTGGCCTGCGCGAGGGCGAACGGCGTCGAGGCCTACCACGGTGACCTGTTCGCCCCGCTGCCGCCCACCCTCGAGGGGCGGGTCGACGTCGTCGTCGCGGTCGTGCCCTACGTGCCCACCCCGGAGCTTCCGCTGCTCCAGCGCGACACCTTCGCCTTCGAGTCGGCGCTGGCGTACGACGGCGGTCCCGACGGCACCGGGATCCTCCGGCGGGTCCTCGACGGCGGCCGCCGCTTCCTCCGGCGCGGCGGCGCGCTCCTGCTCGAGCTCGGCGGCGAGCAGGCCGGCGCCCTCGCCGGCGACCTCGTCCGCCTCGGCTACGCCGACGTCGCCGTCCTCGTCGACGAGGACGGGGACGTCCGCGGCGTCGAGGCGACCCTCAGGAGCTGAGCTCGCGCTCCAGCGGGGTGCGGAAGCGCGGGGTCACCCGCACCCCGCCCAGCCATCCGCCCAGGGCCGCGGCGGCCTCCTCCACCGCCCCCGCCACCTCCAGCCCGACGTCCTCCAGCAGCCGGTGGGCGACCCCGCCGTCCGGGGTCTGGCCCCAGCCCCCCACGATCCGGCCGTCCCACCACACCGTGGGGCCGGCGTTGCCGGAGCGGTCGAACAGGGCGGGGCCGTGCTCGCCCAGGTACCAGTCCCGCCCGGCCCAGCCCATCACCGTGGGGTCGAGGGCGGGGAGCAGCCCCACCCACGGCTGCTCCGCCGGCTCGGGCTCGAGGTCGCCCGCGAGCGCCAGGCCGGCGACGCCGTCGAGGTCGACCGCCACCGCGCCGCAGCCGGCGAGGGCGGCGCGCACGTGGACCGCCGCCCATCCCGTCCACCAGCGAAGGTCGGCCTCGATGCCGGGGCCGTAGGCGGAGAGCCAGCGGCGCACCAGCTCGGTCCGGGCCGCCTCGGCGGTCCACTCCGGCACCCCGCCGGGCAGCCACGCCTCCACCGCCGACCACCGGTACTGGCTGGAGATCCAGGTGCCCCGGGGCCGGCCGCGGACGATGCGGCCGTCGGCGGCGAGCAGGGTCAGCACCCGGGTGGTGATGTTCTGCAGGCTCTCGTACGGCTTGCCCGCGGCGAGCAGCATCCGGGTGCGCAGCCCGGGGACGTCGGCGGACAGCTCCGCGCCGGTGGCCTCGCCGCGGGCGGCGAGGGCGGCAAGGGTGGCCTCCTCGACCCCGTCGAGCCAGGCGGCCACGTCGCCGCCGATGCCCGCGGCCTCCAGCAGCCGCAGGGTCCGGCGCCGCTCCACGGCCGCGATCGCCCGGGTGCTCGAGGCATGCACCACCCCCACCAGCTCGCGGGGCACCACGAACATGGTCCGGCGCATCCCGAGCATGCGCACCAGGGCGCGGTCCTCGTAGAGCGCCCGCTCGACCGCCGCGGTCTCGGGGAGGCGCATCCGCGCCGCGGCGGCGAGGAAGACGGTCGCCGGGTCGGTGGCGTGGAGGGCGACGAGCCCGCCGGCCACCTCCACCGGGCCGGCCGCGCGGGCGGCGGGCGCGAGGTGGTGGCGCCGCGCCAGCCGGGCCCGCCGCTCCCCGGCGCCGAGCCGCCTCACTCCGATCTCAGCCGCAGCCCGGTGACCGGCTCGCTGCGGAGGTCGAGCACCCGCCGCTCCTCCCCGCCCCCGCGCACCCGGAGCTCGCCACCGCCGTCGACGGTGGCGATCACCTCGCAGGCGAGGCCGCGGGCGGCGAACCGGGCCCGGCAGGGGTCGACCGCGCCGGGGTCGGCGCAGAGCAGGAAGCCGTAGGCGGGGAAGGCCATCACCCAGGAGGTCAGCGGCACCCCGGTGGGCCGGGGCAGGGCGCCGAGGTCGACGCAGGCGCCGCTTGCGGTCGGCTCGAGGAGCATCGCCAGCGACCCCAGGATCCCGGCCATGCTGACGTCGCGGGCGGCGACGCAGATCCCCTCCTCGGCGAGCTCGGGGAGCAGCCGGACGTCGCCGGCGAGGCGCTCGCCGCGCTCCGCCAGGGAGGAGAAGTAGGGGAAGTCGGCGTGCATCGTCCCCTCCAGGCAGCAGGCGAGGAGCAGCGCCTGCCCGGGGACGACGTGGCGGGAGCTGAGCACCGGGCCGCGGAGCTCGCCGAGCCCGAAGGCGGAGATCGCCGGGGGACCCTCGCGGATGGTCAGGTGCCCGCCCACCACCGGCACCCCGTAGAGGGCGGCGGCGTGACGCATCCCCTCCAGGGCGAGGCGCGCCAGCGGCTCGGGGGCGATCACGGTGTCGAGGATCGCCAGCGGTCGCGCCCCCATGGCGCAGACGTCGTTGACGTTGGCGACCACCGCGGCGATGCCCGCCCCCCGCGGCTCGGCGGCGACGAAGGGCGGCCACAGCGCCTCGCCGCCGGCCACCACCCGGCCCCCGCCCGCCTCGACGACGGCGGCGTCGTCGCCGGGGCCGCCGGTCCAGTCGCTGGGCCCGAACACCTCGCCGACCAGCGCGAGCGCCGCCTTGGCGCGCAGCCCCGGCCCCTCGCGGACGCTCCGCACCACCGCGTCGAGCTCGCTCACCGGCGGCTCAACTTGCACGGGACGAAATGCGCATTTACTATCGGAGAAATGCCGCGTCCCGATTTCCTCGAGCTCCCCCCGCGCAGCTCGAAGCCCCGGCGGGCGGGGATCACCCACGTTCTCGACCGCGGGATGCCGCTCCCGGAGATGTCCGCGCTCCTCGACCTGTGCGCCGACCACGTCGACGTCTGGAAGCTCGGCTGGGGCACGGCGTACCTCGATCCTCGGGTGGCGGACAGGGTGGCCATTCTCCGGGAGCACGCGGTCGCGGCGTGCGTGGGGGGCACCCTGCTCGAGGTGGCCTGGGTGCAGGGCGCCGCCGGGCGGCTGCTCGACTGGGCGGAGGAGGCCGGCTTTCCCTGCGTCGAGGTCTCCAACGGCACCCGCCGGCTGCCGCTCGCCGCCAAGCGGGACCTCATCGAGCGCGCCGCGGGCCGGTTCACGGTGCTCGCCGAGGTGGGGGCGAAGCAGCCGGACGCCCCGGTCCACGCCTGCAGCTGGGCCGAGGAGGCGGCCGGCGACCTCGAGGCCGGGGCCACCTGGGTGGTCGCCGAGGGCCGTGAGAGCGGCACCGTCGGGCTCTACTCGGCGGACGGCACGGTGCGCGCGGACCTGGTCGACGCGCTGCTCCGGGCGGCCCGCCACCGGGTGATCTTCGAGGCTCCCCGCAAGGACCAGCAGGCATGGTTCATCCGCCGGCTCGGCGCCGACGCCGGTCTCGGCAACGTGGTGCCCGCCGAGGTGCTCGGTCTCGAGGCGCTCCGGCTGGGGCTGCGCGCCGACACCGTCGAGCTGAGCTGCGGCGAGGGGGACGTCGCCGCCGCCGCGGGGACATGAGCAACCTCGTCCCCCGGCGCTACCGCGACGTCTCCGTCGCCGAGCTCGACCGCCCACTCGACCCGGCGTCGCTCCGGCAGCACCTGCTCGGCCGCGACTCCTACCGGCGGACCCGCTACATCATCGCCCGCCACGGCGAGCAGACCGCGGTGGTGCGGGTCGACCGGGCCACCGAGGAGCCGCTCTTCGCGCCGATCACCGCGGTGGAGGTCCTCGCCCTCTCCCACGAGTGCGCGCTGCTCCACCTGCCCGAGGTCGACACCGCGGTGCCCACCCAGCTCGCCGCCGCCGCCCGGCGCCACGCCCCCGGGATGCGCTGCGTCGTGGTGCACGGGCGCTACGAGCACCTCAACTTCATCCTCGACCCCCGGCCGCTGCGCATCACCGTCGTCGAGGTGGTGCCACCGGAGCCGCCCAAGCTGTTCGACCAGTGCCGCCGGGTGCTGGACGTGGCCGACGACCTGCCGCCGATCGAGCTGGTCCCCCACCTCGTCGACCTCCGCGAGCTGGGGGCGGACGGCGGCGACGGCCGCGACCGGCTGCTGCCCTGCCGGGGCTCGGGGATCGTGCTCGAGGGGGTGGAGGTCGCCTACCTCGACCAGCATCCCATCCACCGCGACTGGCTGCAGCTCGGCTGCGAGCGCTCCCGCGAGATCCACCGCTGGTTCTACGGCGCCGACGCCGAGCGGATCGACATCTGCCCGCGGCGGATGGCGGCGCCGGCGCCGGTGCTGACCAAGTGCTGCCTGCTCGAGGAGCACCTGGAGGTCACGCCGGCGCGGGTCACCGTGCCCTGGGGAGCGTCGTTGGAGCTGGTCCGCGACGGCCTCCGCGCGGTCGCCCGAATCGCGGAGCCGGCGTGGGCGCCCGCCTGAGCGACTCGCGTCTCTACGCCCACCTGTGGGGCACCGACGAGCTGCGCGCCGTCTTCGACGAGGAGGCGCGGCTGCAGTCGTGGCTGGAGATCCTCGCCGCCCTCGCCGCCGCCCAGGCCGAGCTCGGCCTCATCCCCGCCGCCTCGGCGGAGGCGATCGCGGCCGCCGCCCGGGTCGAGCTGCTCGACCTCGACCTCGCCGCCGAGGTCACCCGGAGCACCTCGCACTCCACCCTCGGACTGATCGCGGCGCTGCAGCGGCTGCTGCCCGCCGAGGCGGCGGAGCACGTCTACTACGGGGCCACCGTGCAGGACCTCACCGACACCTGGACGGCGCTGGCGATGCGCCGGGTCGGGCGGGTGGTGTGGCGGGACCTCGGTGCGATCGAGGGCCTTCTGCTCGACCTCGCCGAACGCCACCGCGACACCCTGATGCCGGGTCGCACCCACGGCCAGCCGGGCTCGCCGATCAGCTTCGGCCTCAAGGCCGCCTCCTGGGCCGACGAGGTGCGGCGCCACCGCGAGCGGCTCACCGAGGGGGCGCCGCGCTGGCTGGCCGGCCAGCTCGGCGGCGGCGTCGGCACCCTCGCCTTCTTCGGCGCGACCGGCCTCGAGCTGCGGGCGCGCTTCTGCGCCCGCCTCGAGCTCGGCGACCCGGTGGTGCCCTGGCTCACCGCCCGCGACCGGGTCGCCGAGTTCGGCCACCTGCTGGCGATGGTCACCGCCACCCTGGCGCGGATCGGCACCGAGGTGTACCAGCTGCAGCGTCCCGAGATCGGCGAGCTGCGGGAGCCCACCGCAGCGGGTGCGGTGGGCAGCATCACCATGCCCCACAAGCGCAATCCCGAGGCCGCCGAGCATCTCTCCACCCTCGCCCGGCTGGTCCGCCAGCAGGCGGCGACCCTGCTCGAGGGGATGGTCGGCGAGCACGAGCGCGACGGCCGCGCCTGGAAGGCGGAGTGGATCGCCCTCCCCGAGGCCTGCCTGCTCACCGGCGCCGCCCTGGCGCTGGCCCGGCGGCTGCTCGACGGCCTGGAGGTGGACGCCGAGCGGATGCTGGCGAACCTCGGCGCCGGCGGCTACGCGGCCTCGGAGGCGGTGCTCGCCGAGCTCGCCCCGCGGCTCGGCAAGCACCGCGCCCAGAGCCTGCTGCAGGCGGCGCTGCGGGCCGGACAGGAGCGTGGCGAGACCCTCGAGGAGGCGCTCCACGGCCACCTCGACGCCGCCGAGGCCGGTGGCGGCACCGCGCTCGCCGCGGCCGCGGGCAGCGCCGGGGCGATCGTCGACGCGGCGGTGCGGCGGGGACGCGCCGCCCTCGCCACCGAGCCGGACCCGTGGCGCTGACCACCGCCGCCGCCCGGCTGCGCCTGGCGGTGCTGCCCACTCCGCTGGTGCGCCTCGAGCGGCTGGAGCGGGTGCTGGGCGCACCCCCGCTCTGGTGCAAGCGCGACGACCTCACCGGCTTCGCGCTCGCCGGCAACAAGGCCCGGTCGCTCGAGTTCCTCGTGGGCGACGCCCTCGCCGCCGGCTGCGACGTGCTCCTCACCGGCGGCGGCCCCGCCTCCAGCTGGTGCCAGGGGGCGGCCGCCGCCGCCGCCGTGGCCGGGCTGGGCTGCACCCTGGTGCTCTACGGCGGCGAGCCGGCGATCCCCCACCCCAACCTGGTGCTCGCCCGCGGCTTCGGGGCCGCGGTGCGCTTCACCGGCGAGCCCCGCCGCGAGTTCGTCGACGCCGGCCTGGAGGCCGCCGCCGCCGAGCTGCGCGCCGCCGGCCGCCGTCCCTACGCGATCCCCCGGGGGGGCGCCCGGGACGTGGCCGTGCTCGGCTACGCCGCCGCCGCCGCCGAGGCGCTCGACCAGCTCGACGCCGCCGGCGTGGAGCCGGCGCTGATGCTGGTGGCCACCGGCTCGGGGGTGACCCAGGCGGGCCTGCTCGCCGGCCTCGCCGCCTCGGGCCGGCGGCTGCGGGTCGCCGGCGCGGCGGTGAGCCGCCTCGTCGAGGAGACCGCGGCGCGGGTGCTGGAGCTCGCCGGCGCCGGCGCCCGCCTGCTCGGCACGCCGCCGCCGCCCGCCGCCGCGGTGGAGGTCCACGACGCCCGCGGGCCCGGCTACGGGCTCGCCTCCGACGAGGGGGCGCGCGCCGCCACCCTCGCCGCCGTCCACGAGGGGCTGATCCTCGACCCCGCCTTCACCGCCAAGGCCTTCGGCCTGCTCCCCCGGCTGCTCGCCACCGGGGTCGACGGCCCGGTGCTGCTCTGGCACACCGGCGGCGCCGCGGTGGCGCTCGCCCCCGCCGGTGCGGGGACCGCGCTGTGAGCCGGGGCGGCCACGGCGCCTCCGACGAGGCCCCGGCGGCATCGCTGGTCGAGGCCGGCTTCGCCCTCGAGATCGCCGACGCGCCGCTGCTCCACGAGGGCCTCACCCTCGCCGACATCGCCCACGTCCTCGACCTCCGCGCCCGCGGCATCATCCCCGAGCCGGCGGCGCGGCGGCTGCTCGCCCTGCTCCTCGAGACCCACGGGATGGCGGCGGCCGACTTCCCCTACGAGGCCATCCACGGCGACCCCTACAACAGCCGCGAGCGCCACTTCGCCGAGCGCATCGGCGACGACGCCGGCTGGCTCCACGCCGGCCGGCCCCGGCGCGAGGCGGCGCGGGTGGCGCTGCGGGTGCTGCTGCGCTCGATGATCGTCGACCTGGTCGCCGAGGCCGCCGGGTTCGCCGCCAGCGTCGCCGCGGTGAGCGAGGCCCACGCGGCCACGCTGATGCCCGACCAGACCTACCTGCAGCAGGCCCAGCCGTCCACCTTCGGTCACTACCTGCTCACCTTCGCGTACCCGGCGCTGCGCGACGCCGACCGGCTCCTCGCCTGCCTCGACTGGGTCAATCTCAGCCCCGGCGGCGCCGGCTGCGTCAACGGCAGCCGGCTGGTCAGCGATCGCGACCACATCGCCCGGCTGCTCGGCTTCGACGGCGTCATCGAGCACACCCGCGACGCGATGTGGCAGATCGACGGCCTCGTCGACCTGCTCGCCACCGCCGCCAGCCTGGTCACCAACCTCGCCAAGCTCGCCGAGGACCTGGAGATCTGGGACAGCCAGGAGTTCGACTTCGTCGAGCTCGCCGGGCCCTACACCCGGTCGAGCGTGCTCATGCCCCAGAAGCGCAACCCCTACGCGCTGGCGATCGTGCGCGGCGCCGCCGGGGTGCTGATCGGCCGGGTGAGCGGCTACCTCGCGGTGGTCAAGACGCCGTCGGCGCGCAGCGACAACCTCATCTACGCCCAGGGCGAGGTGCCCCGCTCGATGCAGCTGGCGACCCGTGTCGTCCGGCTGATGGCCGAGGTGGTCGCGACCCTCGGGGTCCACCCCGAGCGGATGGAGCAGGCGCTGCTCCAGGGCTTCTCCCAGGCCACCGACCTCGCCGAGCACGTGATGCTCAGCTGCGGCGTCGACTACCGCACCGCCTACCTGGTGGTCGGCCGCGCGGTGAACCGGGCCGGCCGCGAGGGGCTGCGCGGCATCGACGTCACCGGGGAGATGCTCGACGCCGCGGCGATCGAGCAGATCGGGCGCAGCCTGGGGCTCACCGGCACCGACCTCACCGAGGTGCTCGACCCGCGCGCCATCGTGCAGACCCGCAGCGCCCCCGGCGGCGCCGCTCCCGAGGTGGTCACCCGGATGGCGGCCGGCTGCGCCGAGGCGGCGCGCACCCTCGGCGCCCGCGCCGCCGCGCTGGGCGCCGATCACCGCCGCGCCCAGGAGGACATGCTCCGCCTCGCCGCCGAGGTCGCCGGGTCAGCTCCCCGCTGAGCCGGATCCGCCGATAGAGCCGTCCAGATCGAAGCGGTAGCCGCGGCCCTGCTGGCTGGTGAGGGCGAAGGGGAGGTCGAGCGGCTCCATCTTGCGGCGCAGGCGCATCACGTAGCTGCGCAGCTGCTCGGTCGAGTACCGGGTGCTGCGCCAGGCGAGGCGCACCAGGTCCTCGGCGGTGAACCACTGCCCGGGGTTGGCGAGCAGGAAGGTGAGCAGCTCCCAGTCGCGCCTGCTGAAGGAGACGCTCCTCTCGCCCCTGCTGATGGTCCGCGTCTCGGAGTCGATGGTGGTGCCGGCGAGCTCGATGCGGGTGGCCAGCGGCACCACCGAGGTGGGTCCGGGACCGCGCAGCGCCGCCCTGATCGCCCCCACCAGCTGGCCGGGGACGAAGGGCTTGGGGAGGATCTGGTCGGCGCCCGCCTCGTACGACGCCCGCGCCTCCTCGTGGGTCTCGTCGAGCAGCAGCAGCGGCGCGGTGCTCTCCTCGTGGATCTGGGCGATCACCGGCCCCCGGCGCGGGTCGCCGGGGCTGACGCCCCAGATCACCAGGTCGAATTCGGCGTCGCCGAGCCGGTTCACCCCGGCGGAGACGGTGGCGACGCTCTCGGCGGTGACGTCGGCGAGGCCGGCGCAGCAGCCGATGACGGCGCGGTACTCGGGGTTGACCTCGATGATCAGCGCGCGCGCCGACGCCACCCGTGGCATGCCGCGCCTCCCACAACCACTCCGACCGACCCGTGGGAGCGTAGCAGAACCCGGACGGCGCCCCGCCGCGGACTGGGACTGCGGACGCCGGCAAACCCCAGCAATCCCAACAATTTCGTCAGGGTGGAGACAGCGCAACAGCCGTCCCGGACTGTTGCTGCATTCTTACGCTCAGCCGCGCACACTCCGGCCGTGAGGACCCTCGACCGGCCACGTCCGCGGTGCCCGTACGCGGTCCGCGGGGTCGACTCCGTCGAGATGGAGGGCTGTCCGGGCTACGCGCCCGAGCCGGTCCTCATCGGCGCCGAGCGGATCGTCGGCAGCGGCCTCTCCTGCCGGCACCTGCGCCCCCAGGCCGACCCCCGGCGGTGCGGGGCGTACGTCAGCGCGTGCACCCACCCGCTCCTCGGCGCCGCCGAGAACGGCCACGGCAGCGACCTCAGCCGGGCACGATGAGGTACTCCACCGGGGGTGCCCCGCGGAGGGTGTTGGAGACGTAGCACAGCGCCGCCGCCCGCTCCAGCAGCGGCTCGAGCTGCTCGCGCGGCTGGCTGGAGCGCACCTCGACGCGGAGCGCGCCGAAGCTGGGACCGTGGTGCTCGCCGCTGGCGGTCACGTTGAGGTCGCCGGCGAGCTCGACCCTCCGCTTGCGGGCGACGTGCGCGAGCGCCATGGTGAAGCAGGTCGCCAGCGCGGCGAGGAGCAGCTCGGTGGGCGTCGGCCCGGTGTCGGTGCCGCCGGCGACCTCCTCGGGCTCGTCGGCGAGGAGCTCGAACTGGCGGACCGCCACGCGACAGCGGTAGCCTCCACTCCAGTGGGCAGTGACCTTCACGATAGTGATTGTGGCAAGTTGAGGGAGGTCAGATGGACGGCATCCACGACCTGGGTGGAATGGAGAACATGGGGGCGGTCGAGCTCCCCGAGCGCGACGAGCCCGTGTTCCACGAGCCGTGGGAGGCACGGATCTTCGCGATCGGCGCACTCTGCCAGACCCGCCTGACCGGGGCGAACCTCGACGCCTTCCGCTTCGCCATCGACCGCACCCCCCCGGAGGAGTACCTGGCTCTCCCCTACTACAACAAGTGGCTGCGGATGGCCGAGACCCTGCTGACCGAGACCGGCGTGCTCGCGCCGGGGGCGATCGACGCCCGGGTGCGGGCCCGCCGCGGTGAGACGGTGGAGGAGCCCCCGGTCCCGGAGCCGAACCGGCCCGACTACACGCCGGCGGGGCCGGGGTCGCTGCGCGAGGTCGACGATCCGCCCCGGTTCGAGGCCGGCCAGCGGGTCCGGACCGTCGATCTCCACACCTCAGGCCACACCCGGCTGCCGCGCTACGTCCGGCGGCGCGAGGGCACGGTGGCCGGGCTCCGGCCCGCCATGGTCCTCCCCGACACCAACGCGCACTTCATCGCCGAGAACCCCCAGCACGTCTACTCGGTGCGCTTCAACTCCACCGAGCTGTGGGGCCCGGAGGCGGAGCCCTTCACCACCCATCTCGACCTCTACGAGAGCTACCTGGAGGCGGTCTGATGGCGACCCCGACGAGGACCGAGGAGACGTTCACCCCGGCGGAGCGCACCGAGGCGCTCGAGGACATCCTCACCGAGCGTGGCCTCGTCGACCCCAAGGTCCTCGCCGGCCTGATCAGGAACTTCGAGGAGAACATCGGCCCGATGAACGGCGCCCGGGTGGTCGCCAGGGCCTGGGTGGACCCGGAGTTCCGCGCCCGGCTGCTCGACGACGCCAGGGCCGCCGCCGCGGAGCTCGGGTACAAGGGCGCCCAGGGTGAGAGCATCGTCGCCCTCGAGAACACCGACGCGGTGCACAACGTGGTCGTCTGCACCCTCTGCTCCTGCTACCCCTGGCCGCTGCTCGGGCTTCCGCCCAGCTGGTACAAGGACCCGGCGTACCGTGCCCGCGTCGTCCGCGAGCCCCGGTCGGTCCTCGCCGAGTTCGGGCTGCAGCTCGGCGACGGCGTCGAGATCCGGGTGTGGGACAGCGCCGCCGAGGTGCGCTACCTGGTGCTCCCGCAGCGCCCCGCCGGCACCGAGGACCTCACCGAGGAGGAACTCGCCGGCCTCGTCACCCGCGACGCGATGGTCGGGATCGCCACCGTCGAGGCTCCCGGGAGATGACCTCCGCAGCGCTCCCCATGGACCTGAGCGGACCCGCGGCGCCGCCGCGGAGCAACGGCGAGCTGGTCTTCGCCGAGCCGTGGGAGGGCCGCGCCTTCGGGCTCGCCCTCGCCCTCCACGCCGCCGGGGCCTTCACCTGGAAGGAGTTCTCGGCCGAGCTCGGAGCCAGGATCGTGCGGTGGGAGGGCTCCCACCCCCCGGGCGAGGAGTACCCGTACTACCGCTGCTGGCTCGAGGCGCTCGAGGCCCTCCTCGAGCACCGCGGCATCGTCGACCGGGCGGCGACCCTGGACCGCGCCGTCCGCCTCGGCGAGCGCCCGGCGGGGCACGATCACGGCGACCACGACCACGGGCATCCCCGCTAGCCGCGGCGCGGCCGGGCTCAGCCGGCGTCGAGCGCGGCCAGCGCCTCCAGGAAGCAGCCGAGGGGAGCCACCGCCACCCCGGCGCCGATCTGGCCCACCCCGGCGGAGGCGTGGAGGATGCCGGTGGTGATGTGCGGGGTCACCCCGGACTCGACCACCCGGCGCACGTCGACCCCGATCGGGGTGCCGCGGAAGCCCACCGGGGGCAGCCGGAACCGGGTGCTGCGCCCCACGCAGATGCGGTCCATGGCCTCGGTGGCGGCGAGCGCGTCGGCCATGGTGCCGCCGAGGAAGGCGGCGACCGACGGCGAGCCCGCCGCCGCCGCCGCGCCCAGCCCGACCAGCTCGAGCACGGCGCTGTCGCCGATGTCCGGCGCGCCCACCTCGGGGCCGTGGCCGGCGTGGTAGAGGGCGTGCTCGATCTGGGGTGCCGGGGCGGTGAACCAGCAATCGCGCCCGGCCAGGCGGACGCCGAAGCTGGTGCCGTTGCGGGCCATCGACATGACCACGCTCGAGCCCTCGACCTGGGCCGCCCACTCGGTGAGCGACCGGGCCGCCGCCATCGCGAGGTTGAGGACGAAGAGGTGGTTGCGGGCGAGGAACTCTGCGACGGTGACCCGCTCCGGTCCCTCGACGGCGGCGAGGTGGGGCAGCAGCTGGCGGATCAGCAGGTTGGTGGTCGCCTGGACGCGGATGTGGACGTCGTCGCCCATCTGCAGGCCCTGGCCGGCGAGCGATGCGAGGTCGACCGGGCCGGAACGGCGCACCACCTCGGCGAGCACCGGCCCGATCACGTCGCGGACCAGGCGCAGCCGCTCGATCGCCGCGGGGGTGTCCATGCCGAACCAGGGCGCCTCCCCCGGCCCCTGGTTGATCGGCGAGAACGCGCTGGTGCCGCCCTGGGGGTTCTCGACCACCTGGAGCGGTGACGACGGGCCGATCGCGGTGGCCATCGGCACCACCACCCGGTGGTGATTGGCGGGCTCGAGCCGCACCTCGCCGGCCTCGACCAGGGCGTCGACGCCGGCGGGGTGGCTCGCCCAGCCCTCCACCACCACCGCCGCCCGCACCGAGCGGCGGAGCGGGTCGCCGATCTCCTCCCAGGGGATCGGCGGCCCGCAGTGGAGCACGGTGCGCTCGCCGAGGCCGGGCAGCACCGCCGCGGCGGTCTCGACGGCGGTGAGCGCCGGCACCCCCTCGTCGAGCCGGCGCACCACCTCGGCGTTGGCGGCATCGATCGCGGCGGCGCGGGGACCGAAGAGACGGCGGAGCATGGCGACGGCGTCGGGGTCGCCGCCGGCGGGGATCCGCCAGTCGACCTGGACCACCGGCCGGCCCTGCTGCCGCACCGCGTCGGCGAGCAGGCCGAGACCGACGTTCACCACTCCGACCTGGGAGGGAAGCTCGACCGTGGGAAGCGGGGATGCGGGCTCGCCGCCGGGCTGCACGGTCATCCGGGCTACATCGGCCGCAGCGCCATCCACACCGCCTCGGCCGGCTCGGCGGTGGGATTGCACCAGCGGTGGGGGCGATCGGTGCGGAAGTGGAGCGCGTCACCGGCGCCGAGATGGTGGGTCACCCCGTCGACCTCGAAGTCGAGGGCGCCGCTGACCACGTAGACCAGCTCCTCGCCGGGATGCTCCATCGCCTTGCGCCCGCTGTCGGCCTGGGGGGCGACCAGCGCCGCCGCCCCCGCCATGAAGAAGCGGCCGTAGGCGCCGGAGATGCTGCGCAGCTCCAGCCCGCTCTTCGACGTGTAGACCGGGCGGCCCTCGTCGGCGGCGGTGTACACCACCGGACGGTCGATCACCGACTCCTCGTCGACGAAGTACGACACCGGGCGGTTGAGCGCGTTCGCCAGCTTCATCAGGGTGGCGATGGTGGGCACCATGCCGCTGCGCTCCAGCTTGTGGATCGCCGCCGCCGAGACGTCGGAGCGCTCCGCCAGCTGCTGCAGCGAGAGCCCCTTCTGCTGCCGCAGCTCACGGATCTTCGGACCCAGGCTGCCGATGATCCGGCCCAGCTCGCCCTCGGCGGTGGACGGCGGCGCAGCCCCGTCGGGGGGAGGGTCCGCCGCCCGGACACGGGCGCGGGTCGACCGCTCCTTCATCTGCCTTCTGCCTCCTGCGCTGAGCTCGCCCTGGCGGTGCGCGGGGCACCTTGACGCACCGCACGACCGAGTTATATAAGAGACGCGCCGTTCATTATCGTAAATCGGCCGATCATATAGGTGGTGCGTCTCGTGCCGACGAGGATCGTCGTGGTGGGCGGTGGTGCGGCCGGCATCGGGGCCGCGGGGGCGGCCCGCCAGGCGGATCCGGGGGCGACCGTCACCGTCTTCACCGAGTACGAGGACGTCGCCTACAGCCCCTGCGGGATCCCCTACGTCCATGGCCGGGAGATCCCCAGCTTCGAGGCCCTCTTCCTCCAGAGCAGGGAGGCGTACGTCCAGGCGGGCATCGACGTCCGCTACGAGACCCGGGTGAGCGCGGTGGACACCACCCGGCGCGAGGTGCAGGTCGAGGGTCAGGGCGCGGTGCCCTACGACCGCCTCATCCTCGCCACCGGCTTCGACTACGCCGACCCCGGGGTGCCCGGAGGCGACCTCGGCGGCCTCTACTACGTGAAGAACATCCGCCGCGCGATGGAGTGGGACACGGTCCTCGACTCGGTGAAGACCGCGGTGGTGGTCGAGGCCTCGCCGCTGGGGCTCGAGATGATCACCGCGCTCGCCCACCGCGGCATCACCGTCCACGTCGTCGACCCCCACCCCTGGGCGCTCGCCGAGCTCGCCGACCCCGACATCATGCGGCCGGTCGAGGAGTTGTGGGCGGAGATGGGGATCACCACCCACTTCGGCACCCGGGTCGAGGCCTTCCTCGGCGAGGGCTCGGTGCGGGCGGTGCGCACCACCGCCGGGGAGATCGAGTGCGACCTGGCGGTGATCTGCACCCACAAGCAGCCCAACGCCCGGCTGGCGGCCGCGGCGGGGCTGGAGCTGGGCTCGACCGGGGGGCTGGTGGTCGACGAGCGCATGGCCACCTCGGCGGCGGGGGTGTTCGCCGCGGGTGACTGCACCGAGCTTCCCCACGGCGTGAACCGGGTCCCGATCGCGTGCCTCACCGGCAGCCACGCCTACGCCCAGGGCAAGGTCGCCGGCACCAACGCCGCCGGCGGCAGCCGCGCCTACCAGCCCGTCTACGTCCCCTGGGGCATGGTCGCCGGCAGGTGGATGGTCGGCGGCGCCTCCTTCGGCGAGACCCTGGCCACCGCACTCGGCATCCCCTTCGTCATGGGCGTGGCCGACGGCATCTCCCGGGCTCGCTACTATCCCGGCGTGAAGAAGGTGCGGGTGAAGCTGCTCGCCGAGCCCGCCGGACACCGCCTGATCGGGGCTCAGATGGTGGGCGGCGAGGGCATCAAGGAGCGCGCCGACTTCCTCGGGGTGGCGGTGCGCACCGGGATCACGCTCGAGGACCTCGCCACCATGGAGAACGTGTACTCACCGCCGATCGGCGCTCTCAACGAGCCCATCTCCGTCGCCGCGCAGAACGCCCTCGCCTCGCTGCGACGGTGAGCACCGCATGAGGGCGAGGTTCTCCCGCTGGCTGCGCGTCAACTCCGAGCACTACCTGCTGGAGAGCGCCCAGGCGGAGATGGCGAAGCGCTACCTGGGCCGGTCGGTGCCCGCCGTCGAGCGCGGCCTCGTCCCCGGCCTCTGGCGGCACCTGTTCGTCCCCGTGTACCACCGCCTGCCGCAGCGGCTGCGGCAGTCGGCGATCGAGGCCATGCCCGGCAGTCACCGGCGCCACTGGTCGGCGCCGCCGCCACGCCCGCACATCCCCGGCATCCGGTAGGTCCGCTCACGGCCAATCCTGACAGCAACTGTTTTCCCACAGGGAGGTAGAGCTCAATGCCCGCCAAGACCGTGCACGTCTCCCGCCCCGCCGAAGGCGAGGTCATGTACAACGTCGAGGAGAAGATCTTCGAGGACATCAAGGCCAATCCCGGGGAGAAGGCGTTCATCTTCATGCACACCGTCCCCTACGAGGGATCGGTCGGCCTGGTGAACCTGCTCACCGCGACCCGCCTGGTGCGCAAGGGATTCGACGTCACCGTGGTCCTCTACGGCCCCGGCGTGCTGATGGCCTCGGGCACCCGCGGCTGGCCGGCGGTCGGCGCCGAGGGCTTCCCCGGCCACCTCGCCATCAACAACCAGATCAAGACCCTCCTCAAGGAGGGGGCGACGATCTACGCCTGCCGTTTCGCCATGGGCGCCCTCTACGGCTATCGCGAGGACGACCTCATCGAGGGCGTCAAGCCGTTCAGCCCGCTCGACGTGCTCGAACTCGGCGCTGACCGCCTGGCGCGCGGGAGCCTTCCAGCTCAATACCTGGACGGTCTAGGCACCCAACTCCCCGGGGTGGCGCGGACCGTCCGCGCCACCCCTGGACGCGGTCAGCAGTGCGGAGCGGGGGTGGGGCACGGCGTCGGCCGGGGGGTCGGCACCGGCGTTGGCTTCGGCGTGGGCGTCGCCGTCGCTGTGGGAGTCGGCGTCGGCCGTGGCGTCGGCGTCGGGGTCGGCTGCGGGGTCGGTGTCGGGATCGGCTGCGGCGTCGCCGTCGGGGTCGGATTGCCGCTCGGCGGTGGCGGCAGCTGCGGCGTGGGCCAGGCGGTGGGCGGCACCGCCCGCGACGCCGTGACTGGGAGGGACCGGCCCTGCCCGCCCGGCGGCGAGGCCCCCGGGACGGGCAGGTCCGGCTTTCTGGGGAATGGTGTGAAGCTGGATGAGGCCGCCGGCGCGACCACCATGGGTCCGGCGGTCGGCGCCGAGGGCGGGGCGCTCCGGTCGACGGTGGGTGCCTGCGAGTAGCCGGCGTTCGCGTAGCGATCCGGCCCCCAGGTGTGCCAGAGGATCCCGGCTGTGGCCACCGCGACCACCGTCGCCCCGGCGATGGCGGCGCCGCGGCGGAGCCGCTGCTGCGCGGTGGGGATCTCGTCGGGAGCCTCCGGCGGGGGCCAGGACCCCACGAGGTCGTCGTTCATCGCACTCCCTTCCTGACCACGGGGCAGGATCGCCCCACGGACTACACGCACCGGGGGGCCACGATGGCTGAGGTCCGGGACGTGGCAGACTCAGGCCATGCCCGACACGCTGACGGTGAAAGACAACCGCACCGGCCGCACCTACGAGATCCCGATCGTCCACGGCTCGATCCGGGCCACCGACCTGCAGCAGATCCGGGTCTCGGAGGAGGATCTGAGCGGCGTGGTCTCGTACGACCCGGCGTTCCTCAACACGGCGTCGTGCATCAGCCGCATCACGTACGTCGACGGCCAGCGCGGAATCCTCCTCTACCGCGGCTATCCGATCGAGGAGCTCGCCGAGAAGAGCAGCTTCCTCGAGACCGCCTACCTCCTCCTCCACGGAGAGCTGCCCACCTCCGCGCAGTACAGCGACTGGACTCACGAGATCACGATGCACACGCTGGTGCACGAGAACATCAAGCGCTTCATGGACGGCTTCCACCACGACGCCCACCCGATGGCGATGCTGCTCTCGACGGTGGGCGCGCTGGCCACGTTCTACCCCGAGGCGACGAGCATCCACGACCCCGAGCAGCGGCGGGTGTCGATCTACCGGCTGATCGCCAAGATGCCGACGCTCGCGGCGCTCGCCTACCGCCACTCCAAGGGCTTCTACTACGTGCGGCCCGACAACGACCTCGGCTACGCCGGCAACTTCCTCAACATGCTGTTCAGGATGGTCGAGCAGAAGTACCAGCCGGTGCCGGAGATCGAGCGCGCACTCGACGTGCTCTTCATCCTCCACGCCGACCACGAGCAGAACTGCTCCACCAACGCGATGCGCTCGGTGGGCTCCTCGCATCCCGATCCCTACTCGGCGGCGGCGGCGGCGATCGCCGCGCTCTACGGGCAGCACGGCGGCACCGACGAGGCGGTGCTGCGCATGCTCGAGCGGATCGGCTCCACCGCCAACATCCCCGACTTCATCGCCCGGGTGAAGGCCGGCGAGGAGGAGCTCAAGGGCTTCGGCCACGTCGTCTACAAGAAGCAGGATCCCCGCGCCCGGGTGATGAGGCGGATGGCCGACCAGGTGTTCTCGGTGACCGAGGGTCATCCCCTGCTCGACACCGCGCTCGAGATCGAGAAGATCGCTCTCGAGGACGAGTACTTCGTCAGCCGCGGGCTCCATCCCACCGTCGACTTCTACAGCGGGCTCATCTACCAGGCGCTGAACCTGCCCACCGAGATGTTCCCCATCCTCTTCGCCATCCCCCGCACCGTCGGCTGGCTGGCGCAGTGGGAGGAGATGCTTCTTGACAAGGAGCAGAAGATCGCGCGCCCCCGCCAGCTCTACCTCGGCGAGGAGGAGCGCGAGTACCGGCGGATGTCGGAGCGGGTCGCCACCTCGTAGCCGCCGGCGCCGGGCCGGCCGCCCGCTACGGGCAGGTGGAGCTGGCGACGATGCCGACGATGCTCGACGGCGCCATGTTGGCGATCGGGAAGTTGAGCCCGGAGCTCAGCAGCCCGGCGGGATCCGGCAGCAGGTGCAGGACCGTCGCGGTCGGATCGGGGATGGCTCGGGATGGGCAGCCGGCTGTGTGAAACGGGAGGGTGGGAGGAGCTTGCGGTCGTTTTCGGTTGGGTGCGGTTTCGGTTGGCGCGGGTTGCGGGGGGGTTGTGTTTGGCGGTTGCTTTTCGTGTATTCTGGCTGGCCAGGGAGGGAGGGGTTGCGGGGGGTTTGTGTGGCAGGGCGGGCGGTTTGCGCGGGTGGATTGCGTGTTGCAGTGCGAACATCGGTTCGGTATAATTGCTGTGCAATGAGCGCAATGCCCGACAGTCACGCTGCGCCTACCAGCTTGTCGCCCGAGTCGGAGATGTGCGAGCTGGCGGTGCGGATGCATGCCGATTCGGCGCGGATGGCGGAGCTGGTCTGTGCATTCGCGGATGGCGGGGATTGGTGGCGGGCGGGAGTGCGCAGCTGCGCGGACTGGGTGATGGCGAACCTCGGGTTCGACCGGTACACCACCGACAAGCTGCTGCGCGCCGGGGTCGCCGCGCGACGGCTGCCCGCCGTTGCCGAGGCGTTCTCCGCGGGTGAGCTGTCGCTCGACACCGTGGGGATGCTGAGCAGCGTGGCCACCGCCGAGGACCAGGGCGAGTGGGTGGAGGTCGCGCGTGAGTCGTCGCCTCCGCAGCTGGCGCAGCGCTGCCGGGAGGCGCACCGTGCGGCGCTGGTCGACGCCCCCGACCGGGCCCGGGCTCAGCGGGCGCAGCGGGGCCTGCGCAGCTGGTGGGACCTCGGCATGCTCCAGCTGCGCGGCGCACTGCCGCCCGAGGAGGGGGCGCGGTTCCGCCTCTCCCTCGAGCAGCAGGCGCGCCGGCTGGCCGCGGACCTGCCGGCGGACGCCTGTCCCGCCGCCGATCCCGCCGCCGCGCTCCGTGCCGACGCCCTGGTCGCGCTGTGCACCGCCGGGCACGGCGGCGGGAGTGCGCCGTCCCCGGCGCAGCTGGTGGTGCACGTCGACCTCGGTGTGCTCACCGGCGAGACGCCCGACGGGCGCTGCCACATCCTCGACGGTCCCGCCCTCTCCTCCGCGGCGGCGCGGCGGCTGGGCTGCGACGCCACCATGGTCACCCTCCTCGAGCGCGATGGGCAGGTGGTCGGCAGCGGCCGCGAGCGGCCGGGCATCACGCCCCGGATGCGGCGCGCGGTGCAGGGCCGGGACGGCACCTGCCGCTACCCCGGCTGCGCGATGGCGGCGACCCGGACCGATGCCCACCACATCCACCACTGGATCGACGGAGGTCCGACGAGACTCTGGAACCTCCTCTCGCTCTGCGAGTACCACCACAACCGGCACCACGACGGCGAGTACGACATCCGCCGCACCGCCGAGGGTGACCTCTGCTGCGAGACCCACGACGGCCTGCTGGTCGGCACCGCCACCGGCGGATGCTGGAGGCGGCCCCGGGCCCGGGCGAGGCCGGGATGAGCCGGTCAGCCCAGGGCGGCGGCGACGTGGTCGATGCAGGCCGTCAGCGCGGCGACGTCGTCGGGGTCGATGGCCGGGAACATCGCGATCCGCAGCTGGTTGCGGCCCAGCTTGCGGTACGAGTCGGTGTCGACCACGCCGTTGGCGCGGAGCACCGCCGACATCTGCTTGGCGTCGATCCGGGGGTCGAGGTCGATGGTGCCGACCACGTGGCTGCGCTGCTCGGGGTTGCCGACGAACGGGGTGGCGTACTCGGAGGCCTCGGCCCAGCCGTACAGGATCTCCGCGGAGCGGTCGCTGCGTCCGGCCGCCCACTCCAGGCCACCGTTCTTCAGCATCCAGCCGAGCTGCTCGGCGAAGAGGAACAGGGTGGCGAGCGCCGGGGTGTTGTAGGTCTGGTCGAGGCGCGAGTTCTCGAGGGCGATGCCGAGGTCGAGGAAGGCGGGCACCCAGCGGCCCGAGGCCTTCAGCCGCTCGATGCGCTCGACCGCGGCGGGCGAGCAGGCGGCAACCCAGAGGCCGCCGTCGGCGGCGAAGCACTTCTGCGGGGCGAAGTAGTAGCAGTCGAACTCGGCAGGGTCGATGCGCAGGCCGCCGGCGCCGGAGGTGGCGTCGACCGCCACCAGCCCGGTGGCGCCCGGGGGGCGCCGGATCTCCATGGCGACGCCGGTGGAGGTCTCGTTGTGGGTCAGCGCGTAGAGGTCGACGCCGTCGCGGGCGACCGCCTCCGGGTGGCTGCCCGCGGCCGAACTCGATCACCTCGGGGGCGTCGAGGTGCGGGGTGGCGGCGACCGCGGAGGCGAACTTCGACGAGAACTCGCCGAAGGACAGGTGCTGGCTGTGGCGCTCGACCAGTCCGAAGGTGGCGGCGTCCCAGAAGCAGGTGGTGCCGCCGTTGCCGAGCAGCACCTCGTAGCCGTCCGGCAGCGAGAGCAGCTCGGTGATGCCGGAGCGGATCCGTCCCACCACCGAGCGCACCCCCTTCTGGCGGTGGCTGGTGCCGAGGTACTCGGCGGCCGCATCGGCGAGCGCGCGCACCGCCTCGGGGCGGACCTTCGAGGGGCCGCACCCGAAGCGGCCGTCGGCGGGGAGAAGCTCGGCGGGGATCCGGATGTCGGTGGGAGAGGCGGTGCTCACGGGGTCTCCTGTGGTCGATACGCGCTGGACAGCCTACCGCCCGACCACGGCGGCGGCGTCGCCCGTGATGACAACGTGAATCTCGGCCCAGGCCCGGCGCAGCGCCGCCTCGACCGCCGCGGGGCGGTCGCCCCGGGCCACGGCGAACCCGAGGTAGCGATCGCCCTCGGGAAGGGGCACCAGCATCTCGCCGCCGGGCACCCCGATCGACAGGCTCTCGACGCCGGGGACGGCACGGGCCCGGTCGAGCCCCTCGACCTCGACCAGACGGCCCCGGTGCTCGATCGGGAGCATGAGAATGCCCGCGGCCCCCTCCAGCTCCGGCTCACCGAGGGGCAGGCCCACCGCCTGGCGGAGGATCAGCTCCTCGAGCGTGGCGCCCCCGGAGAAGCGCAGCGCGGTCGAGCAGCGGCCGCCGATCGAGCGGGCCGCCACCTCGATCACCACCGGCGCCCCGCGGGCGGGGAGGCGGAGCTCGGCGTGGATCGGTCCCTCGGTGAGCCCGAGGGCGGCCACCGCCTCGCCGCAGCGGCGGATCACCGCCTCGAGGTCGGCGGGGGCAAGCCGCGACGGGGTGACGTACAGGGTCTCCTCGAAGAAGGGGCCGTCGAGGGGATCGGGCTTGTCGAAGACCGCGAGGATGCGCAGCCGCCCGGCGTCGAGCAGGCCCTCGACGGCCACCTCGGGGCCGCCGCAGAAGCGCTCGACGAGCAGTGGCGGCGGCTCCGGGCCCGCGCAGCCGGGCACGGTGGCGAGCATCCGCGCCACCCGCTCGACCGCGGCGGTGACCGAGGCCGGGCCGTCGGCGCGGATCACCCCGCGGCTTCCGGCGAGGTCGACCGGCTTGACCACCACCGGGTAGCCCAGCTGCTCGGCGGCCCCGAGCGCCGCCGCGGGGGTGGCCTCGACCGCCCGCCAGTCCGGCTGGGCCACCCCGGCGGCGGCGAGGGCGGCGCGCAGCCTCCGCTTGTCCCGGGTCGCCGCCACCGCCTCCACCGGGCTGTGGCGCAGCCCCAGCCGGGCGGCCACCGCGGCGGCGGTGACCACCGCGCTCTCGTCGACCCCGACGGCGGCGTCGAGGGGATGGGTGGCGGCGAGGCCGGCGGCGAGCTCGGCGGCAAGGTCGGGACGCTCGAGGTCGACGACGAGCTGGCGCCCCTCCATGAGATGGCCGAGCGAGGACCCCTGGTCGGACCCGACCACCACCTCGAGGCCGAGCCGGGACG
The DNA here is from genome assembly GCA_963846365.1 of uncultured Chloroflexia bacterium. Taxonomy (GTDB): domain Bacteria; phylum Chloroflexota; class Dormibacteria; order Aeolococcales; family Aeolococcaceae; genus CF-96. Next base: position 128,658 of record CAWJVN010000004.1, on the reverse strand, counting down.
CCGCCTCGAGGAAGGCGGCGGCGCGGTAGGTCCGGGTGGGAAGCAGGAGCAGCACGCGGATGGCCATCGCCCAGATAATGACGCCAGGGGCGTTCGCCCCGACCAGGAGGACACCATGCAGCAGCCACGCATCGGCGCGACCGAGTTCGCGCTCACCCGCATCGAGCAGGTGCGGGCCAACCGGCGGCAGCCCGATGCCGGCGTCCGCGTGGCCATCACCGGCCGCGCCGACGGGGGCTTCGTCTACGACATGCAGCTGGTCGAGCCCGGCAAGGAGCACCCCGGCGACATGCTGGTCGAGGGCCCCAGGGGCCTGACCTTCCACGTGCCCCTGGCCACCGCCGCCTACCTCGAGGGGGCCATCCTCGACGCCGACCCCTCGACCGGCGCGCTCACCGTCGAGAACCCCAACCCGCTCTGGCTGGAGCCGCTCGCCCAGGACGTGCAGCGGCTCATCGACCTCGAGATCAACCCGGCGGTGGCCCAGCACGGCGGCCACATCGACCTGCTCGACGTCACCGACGGCGTCGCCTACGTGCACATGGGCGGCGGCTGCCAGGGCTGCGGGATGGCCTCGGTGACCCTCGCCCAGGGGGTGCGCACCTCGATCCTCGACCGCTTCCCCGAGATCACCGACGTTCGCGACACCACCGACCACGCCCAGGGCGCCAACCCCTACTACCAGGCCTCCAAGAAATAGCCGGGCCGGACGGGCCGCCCCGTACATGAGAGTCCTGCTGGTGTCCTGCTACGAGCTCGGGCACCAGCCGCTCCACGTCGCCTCGCCCGCCGGGTTCCTGCGCGCCGCCGGCCACGAGGTGCGCGCCTGCGACCTCGCCGTCGAGCGCCTCGACGAGGCCGCGGTGGACTGGGCCGAGATGGTCGGCGTCGCCGTCCCCATGCACACCGCGATGCGGCTGGCGATCGGCGTCGTCGAGCGGGTCCGCCGCCGCCGCGGAGCCTCCGTGGTCCTGGCCGTCTACGGCCTCTACGCGCCGCTGTGCGCGCGGGTGCACGGCGAGGGCGCGGTCGACCACGCCGTCGGCGGCGAGTACGAGGAGGAGCTGGTGCGCATCGCCGCCGGCGAGCCCAGCGGCCGTGGCGTGATCCTCGACCGGCTGACCTTCCCCACCCCCGCCCGCGACCTGCTGCCCCCCCTCGACCGCTACGCGCGGCTGCTGGTCGGCGGTGAGGAGCGGCTCGCCGCCGCCGTCGACGCCACCCGCGGCTGCGTCCACCGCTGCCGCCACTGCCCGGTGCCGGTGGTGTACGGCGGCCGCATCCGGGTGGTGGGCCGCGACGCGCTGCTCGACGACGTCGCCCAGCTCCACGCCATGGGCGCGCGCCACCTGACCTTCGGCGACCCCGACTTCCTCAACGCGGTGCCCCACGCGATGGCCACCGCCCGGGCGGTGCACGCCGCCTTCCCCGACCTCACCTTCGACGTCACCGCCAAGGTCGAGCACATCCTCGAGAACCCCGGCGTCTGGGCGGAGCTGGCCTCGCTGGGGCTGCTCTTCGTGGTGTCGGCGGTGGAGTCGATGAGCCCCCGGGTGCTGGCGGTGCTCGACAAGGGGCACACCGCCGCCGACGCCCACCGGGCGGTGGCGCTGCTCCGCGCCCACGGCATCGAGATGCGCCCGTCGCTGCTGCCGTTCACCCCCTGGAGCACGCTGCCCGACTACCTCGAGCTGCTCGACTTCGTCGCCGGCTGCGACCTGGTGGAGAACGTCGACCCGGTGCACCTCAGCATCCGGCTGCTGCTCCCCGACGGCTCGCTGCTCCTCGATCACCCCGAGATGCGTCCCCACCTCGACGGCTACGACCCCGCGAGTTTCAGCCATCTCTGGCGGCATCCGGACCCCGCCGTGGACCTGCTGCAGCGCGAGGTCGCCGCCCTGGTGGGCGCCGCCGCCGACGCCGGGATCGCCCCCGCGGACACCCACGCGAGGGTGCGCGACCTGGCCGCGGCGGCGGCGGCGGCGGCGGGCCTGGGGTGGAGCGCGGCGGCGCCGCCGGCGGTCGACACCGGACGGCCCCGGCTCAGCGAGGCCTGGTTCTGCTGCGCCGAGCCCACCGAGCGGCAGCTCGGCGCCGTCTGAGGCGTTCGGCTCGCTTGCGGAGTTGGTGACACCGGTGCTCCACTGGATCTCGTGGAGCTCGGGGTCGTCTTCCCGCAGACCGAGATCGGCAACGATCCCACCCTGATCCGCGCCTACGCGGCCGCCGTCGAGACCTCCGGCTACGACTTCCTCAGCGTGTACGACCACGTGCTCGGCGCCGAACCCGACCGCGCCGCCGCGATGGGCGGCCCCTACACGTACCAGACCCCCTTCCACGAGGTCTTCGCCCTCCTCGGCCACCTCGCCGCCATCACCGAGCGCATCGAGCTGGTCACCGAGGTGCTGGTCCTCCCCCAGCGGCAGACCGCGCTGGTGGCGAAGCAGGCCGCCGAGATCGACCTGCTCAGCGGCAGCCGGCTGCGCCTCGGCGTCGGCATCGGCTGGAACTCGGTCGAGTTCGAGGCGCTCGGCGAGGACTTCCGCACCCGCGGGAAGCGGGTCGAGGAGCAGATCGAGGTGCTGCGCCTGCTCTGGTCGCAGGAGCTGGTCACCTTCCACGGCCGTTTCCACGACTTCACCGGCGCGGGCATCAACCCGCGGCCGCCGCGCGGCCTGATCCCGGTGTGGATCGGCGGGTCGGCAGACGCCGCGGTGCGCCGCGCCGCCCGGCTCGCCGACGGGTTCATGCTCAACGTGGGCGTGAGGTCCGCCGCCGAGCAGGTCGAATCGGTCCGCGGCCTGGTCGCCGAGGCGGGACGCGACCCCGCCGCCTTCGGCATCGCCGGCCGAGTCACCCTCCGCGACGACCCCGACGAGACCCTCGCCCGGGTGCGCGACTGGGAGCAGCTCGGCGCCACCCACGTCTCGGTCAACACCATGGGCACCGGCCTCGCCCCCGAGGAGCACGCCGAGCGGCTCGCCGGCCTCGCCCGGGCCTGGCAGGGGTATCGGCAGGTCACGCGGACGTAGCTACAGCGACAGCGCCGCAAGCATCCGGGTCACCGGGTTCTCGATGGCGTGGCGCTCGCCGAGGACGCGCAGCCGCTCGGGATCGGGGGTGCCCGCGGGGGTGACCTCGCAGGCGAGGTCGCGGCGCACCGGCACCACCGCACGCATCGCCTCGAGATAGTCGGCGGCACCCTCGAGGGCGGCGCGCAGCCGTGGCGTCAGGGTGGCGACGGCCCCGAGCACGGCGTCGAGCGAGCCGTGGTCGGCGAGCAGCCGCGCCGCCCCCTTGGGACCGATGCCGGCCACCCCGGGGAGGCCGTCGGAGGGATCGCCCCGGAGCATCGCCAGCTCCGCGTAGAGGCGGGCGGGCACGCCGTACGCCTCCCGCACCGCGGCGTCGTCGAAGACCGCGAGGCGGGTCACCCCCTGCTTGGTGTAGAGCACCCGGACGGCGGGGTCGCGGACCAGCTGGAGCAGGTCGCGGTCGCCGGTCAGCACCTCGTCGGGCCGCTCCGCGGTGGCCGCCTCCGCCAGGGTGGCGATGGCGTCGTCGGCCTCCCAGCCCGCCGCCCAGGCCACCTGGCAGCCGGCGGCGGCGAGCACCTCGAGGACCAGGTCCTGCTGGCCGGCGAGCTCGGGCGGGTCGTCGGCGCGGGCCGACTTGTACCCGGCGTAGGCGGCCACCCGCGGCGCCGGCCGCCAGTCGTCGTCGAGCACGTGCACCACCGACCCGGGGCGCCGCGCGCTGATCACCAGGCTGGACATGTCGAGGTAGCCGCGCACCGCGTTCACCGACTGGCCCTGGGGGTCGCGGATGGTCCGGGGCAAAGCGAAGAAGGCACGGTAGAGGAGGCTGGAGGTGTCCACCAGCAGGCGGGGCGCGGCCGGGGTCACGGCGCCGCCTCGGGCTGGGCGGCGGCGACGGCCTCGAAGCCCCGGCAGGCGAGCACCGGCAGGGTCGGATAGCGGGGGAACTCGGGCTCGGTGTCGGCGCGCGCGCACCGCCAGAAGAGCGAGCGCGCGCCGCGCACGGTGCGGCCGTGGCGGCAGCCGGCGCAGAGGCCGGGAGAGGGGTTCGGCACCCCGGGATCATCCGCCCCGGCGGCCCCGGCGCGCAGACTGCCGCGATGCCCCACCTCGACGCCGCCACCGCCGCAGTCCTCGCCGGCGGCGCGCTCGTCGCCGGGGCGGTGAACGCTGTCGCCGGGGGCGGCTCGCTGATCTCCTTCCCGGCGCTGCTGTGGGCCGGGTACTCGCCGGTGGTGGCCAACGTGACCAACTCCGTCGCCCTCCTCCCCGGCTATGCCGGCGGCACCCTCGGCTACCGCCCCGAGCTGGCCGGCCAGGCGGCCCGGGCGGGGCGGCTGGTGGCGGTGAGCATCGCCGGCGCCGTGCTCGGCTCGGTGCTGCTGCTCGCCGGCCCCGAGGCGCTGTTCTCCCGGCTGGTGCCGTGGCTGATCCTCTTCTCGTGCGCCGTGCTCGCCGCCCAGCCGGCGATCGGGCGGTGGCTGCGCACCCGCAGCGGGGCGGCCCACGGTGACGCCTCGCCGCTGCTGCTCGGCGCCCAGCTGGCCGGCGGCGTCTACGGCGCCTACTTCGGCGCCGGCGTCGGCGTCATGATGCTCGCCGTCCTCGGGATCTTCGTCGAGGACGGCCTCCAGCGGCTCAACGCGCTGAAGGGGCTGCTCTCGCTGGTCATCAACCTGGTCGCCGCGATCTGCTTCGTGGTGGCGGGGAGGGTGGCCTGGGAGGCGGTGGCGATCATGGCGGTGGCCAGCCTGGCCGGCGGCCGGCTGGGGGTGACGGTGGCCCGCCGCCTCCCCGACCGCGTGCTCCGGGCCCTGGTGATCGGCTTCGGGGTCGCGGTCGCGATCCGCCTGCTGCTCTGAGCGCGCTCAGGACGCGAAGGCGGGGGGAAGGGGCAGGGTGAGCGCGCGGCGGAGCAGCTCGCCGTAGTGCTCGCGGTCGACCTCCACCGCCCCCAGGCTGGCGAGGTGGTCGGTGCGCCACTGGACGTCGAGCAGCCGTCCCGCCTGCGCCGCCGCCTCGGGGCCGCCCTCGCCGGCGACGAGCAGGTCGACGAGGTGGATCAGCGCCACCTTGGAGGCGTCGGTGGCCCGGTGGAACATCGACTCGCCGGCGAAGAGGCCGCCGATGGCGATCCCGTAGAGGCCGCCCTCGAGCTCGCCGGTCAGGGTCGACCAGGCCTCGACCGAGTGGGCCCAGCCGAGCCGGTGGAGGCGGACGTAGGCCATCCGGATGTCGGGGTCGATCCACGCGCCGGGCCGTCGCGGGTCGGCGCAGGCCTCGACCACCTGCTCGAAGGCGCTGTCCACCCGCAGCTCGAACCGGCGCGCCGAGCGCAGCAGCCGGCGGCTGGCGTGGAGCCCGTCGAGGGGCAGCACCGCCCGCGGCTGCGGCGACCACCAGGCCAGCTTCCGGGGCCCGCAGCGGCATCGGGAAGATGCCGTGGCGGTAGGCGGCGAGGACGGTCCCGGGCTCGAGGTCGCCGCCCAGCCCGACCACCTCGCCCTCTCCGGCGTGGGCGGGGTCGGGGAAGTTCCACCGCGACGGCTTGGGCTCGACCGGCATGGGCCCCAGTCTGCGACGGCGCCGCCCCGACCGGCGACGCTCGAGCCTCCCCCACGGTGCCGCACGCCGTACCTGCCAGCCATCAGCGATGATTCGAGCCGTGATTCTGCCGGCGGGATACACCGTGCTCGGGGTCATCGACGACGGGCCGTCGGGCCCGGTGACGGTGGCCCGGCCCCTGCGCGGCGGAGCCCCGGTGGCGGTGGTGCTCCTCCCCCACCCGGTCGATCCGTCGCTGCTCGAGCGCCTCGGCCGGCTGCGCGGGCTGCGCAACCGCAACCTCGCCGCCCTGGTCGACTGGGCGGAGACCGAGGAGGGGGTGCTGATCATCGGCGAGCTGGTCGACGGGGTGTCGCTGCGGGCGCTGCTCGACGCCACCGGGCTGCTCCCGGTCGAGGCGGCGCTGGTGGTGCTCCGCGACTCGCTGCTCGCCGCCGCCGCCGCCAACGACGCCGGCCTGCCCCGCGGCGACCAGCGCCCGGAGACGGTGCTGCTCACCCGTCGCGGCGAGGCGCGGCTGCTCGAGGTGGGCCTCACCACCGTGGCGACCGCCCCCTACCTCGCGCCCGAGGTGTGGCAGGGGGGCCCGGCCACCCCCGCCTCCGACGTGTACGCGGCCACCGCCCTGCTCGTCGAGTGCCTCGGCGGCGGCCCCCCCTTCGGGGGCGGCGACATCGGCGAGCTCCGTGACCGCCACCTGGGCGCTCCCATCCCGGTCGAGAGGGTGCCCGAGGCGCTCCGCGGGCTGGTTCGCCACGGCCTCGACAGGGACCCGCACCAGCGCTGCGCCGAGGCCCGGCTGCTCCTCCTCGAGCTCGCCGCCACCGCCGGCGGTGCCCTGGGGCCGGGCTGGGAGCGGCGCGGCCGGGAGCAGCTGGCCGCCGCGGTGCGCCCGCTCGAGTTCCTGTTCCCGCCGCCGCGTCTGCTCGGCGGCGCGCCCGCGGCCGGCGGCGCCGTCGTGGACGGAGGTCGCGACCGGCGCCGGGCGGTGGTCGCGGTGGCGGTGGCGGCGGCACTGCTCGCGGTGGTCGGCGGGACCATGGCGCTGCGCCACCGCACCGTCTCGGCGCCGACCGGGCCCTCCACCGGCATCGGCGGCGCGCCGAGCTCGGAGCTGCCGCCGCTGGTCATCCCCGGCGCCACCCCCACGCCGGCCCCCGCACCCACCCCCACCCCGACGCCGACCCCGACGCCGACCCCCGCGCCCAGCCCGACGCCGGCGGCCACGGCCACCGCCACGGTGAAGGCGCCGCCGACCCTGTTCCCCACCTTCACCCCGCGGCCCACGCCGACGCCGGCTCCCACCCCGGCGCCGACCGCCGCCCCCACCGCCGCCGGTCCGCTGACCGCCACCGGGGTGAAGCGGCTGGCCTTCCAGCCCTGCACCGCCGGCGCCGGCGGCTTCGTCTGCCCCTTCAGCATCACCTTCGACTGGAACGACCCCGGGGGAACCGGCGGCACCATCGCCTGGCACCTCGGCGGCAACGTGGTGAGCAAGACCAACACCTGCAGGCCGCTGCCGTTCTCGGCGGCGGAGACCACCACCGTGCCGCCGGAGCAGGCGGGAGCCCACACCGCGACGATCACCGGGACCCTCACCTTCACCTCCGACCCCGCGGCCCCGGGGACCCAGACCCCGTCGACGGCGACCGCCTCGCTCGACGCCGGCGGCGGCTCGGCCGGGCCGGCCTCCTTCTTCGGCGGCTCGACCTGCTGAGCCCCGCCCTCTACCGGCCGGAGGGCGATCTCCTGGTTCCCGGCGAGCACACCCGCGGACCCTGGGACCCGGCCGCGCAGCACGGCGGCCCGCCCGCGGCGCTGCTGGTGCGGGCGATCGAGGCGGCGCCCTCGGTGGTGCCCATGCAGCTGGTGCGCTTCGAGGTGCGGCTGCTCCGGGCGGTGCCGCTGCGGCCGCTGCGGGTGAGCTCCACGGTGGTCCGCGACGGCCGGCGGGTGCAGCTGGTCGAGGCGGCGCTGCACAGCGACGGGGTCGAGGTCTGCCGCGCCACCGGGCTGCGGATGCGCACCGCCGCGGGCCTCGAGCTGCCCGCCGGCGACGGCACCTCGGCGCCGCCACCGGGGCCCGAGCAGGGCCGGGTGCCCGACCACGAGCCCCGGGGGACCGCCTTCATCGAGACCGGCGTCGAGCTGCGCTTCGTGCGCGGCTCGATGCGCCCCGACGGGCCGGCCACGGTCTGGGTGCGGCTGCTCCACCCGGTGGTCGAGGGGGAGGAGCCCTCGCCGCTGATGCGCGTCGCCGCCGCCGCCGACTTCGGCAACGGGGTGAGCTCGATGCTGCCGTGGGCGAGCTCGCTCTTCATCAACCCGGAGCTGACCGTGTACGTCCACCGCCCCCCCGCCGGGGAGTGGATCTGCCTCGACGCCCGCAGCGAGCTCAGCCCCGCCGGGGTGGGGGTGGCGCACAGCGTGCTGAGCGACACCCGGGGCTCGATCGGCCACGCCCTCCAGGCACTGCTCGTCGACCGGCGCTGACCCCGACCGCCTCAGCGGCGGCTGGGCGGGCTCGGGCGATTCGCACGAGGGCTGATCTCCGGAAATCGCCTAGAGTTTTCCCGATGGAGCGTTGCCGCCGTCCGGCATGCCCGGCGCCGAAGCCGGCCGGCCCCGGTTGATCGACCCGCATCCGCCCGGCGGCGCCGCGGTCCGGATCCGCGGCCTCGAGCACGAATACGGTCGCGGCACCCGCCGCCTCCAGGTGCTCCGCGGCGTCGACCTCGACATCGAGGCCGGCGACCACATCGCCCTCACCGGCCCGTCGGGGGCGGGGAAGAGCACCCTGCTCTCCCTGGTCGGCGGCCTCGAGCGGCCCCAGCGCGGCGAGCTGCGGGTGGACGGCCAGGAGCTCGCCCGGCTGCGCGGCGACGCCCTGAGCGGCTACCGCCGGCGCACCGTCGGCTTCGTGTTCCAGCACTTCGGGCTGGTCCAGGTGCTCACCGCGCGCGAGAACCTCGAGCTCGCCCTCTCCCTGTCCGGGGTGCCGCGGACGGTGCGCACCGCCCGCGCCGAGGCGCTGCTCGGCCAGGTCGGCCTCGGCGACCGCGCCGACCACCGTCCCGCCCAGCTCAGCGGCGGCGAGCAGCAGCGGGTGGCGATCGCCCGGGCGCTCGCCCACCGGCCCCGGCTGCTGCTCGCCGACGAGCCCACCGGCAACCTCGACGAGGACGCCTCGGCCCTGGTGCTCGACCTCATCGACCGGCTCCGGGCGGAGAGCGGCTGCACCCTGGTGGTGGTCACCCACAACCCGGCGGTGGCCGCCCGCGCCCCCCGGAGGGCGCGCCTCGCCGCCGGGATGGTGCGGGCGTGAGCCACCGCGACGCGCTGATGCTGGCGGTGCGCAGCCTGCTGCGGCGGCCGCTGCGCAGCGCCCTGACCATCGCCGCGGTGACCCTGGGGACCGGCCTGCTGGTCGCGCTCACCGCCATCGCCGGCACCGCCGACAGCCGGATCATCAACGAGCTCGGCAGGGGCGGCCCCGCCTCGGCGATCAGGGTGGTCGCCGCCGAGCCCGACCCCTCGGCGCCGGACACCGACCAGCTGCGCACCGGGCGGCCCCGCGACCTCGACGAGGCGGCGGTGCGCAGGATCCGCCGCGCCCCCGACGTCGCCTCGGTGGAGGGGGTGCTCCAGACCCCGGTCGAGGTCATCGCGCTGCCCCCGCTCCGCGGCCTGCGCGCCGGCGCCGGCGGCAGCCAGCGACCCACCCCCTTCGAGGACAACCTGGTCGGCGCCGACCTCAGCCGCCCCCGCGACCTGCCGGTGACCGTGCTCGCCGGCCGGCTGCCCGCCACCCACTCGCTCACCGAGGTGGCGGTGACCCTCGGCTACCTCGACCGCCTGACCCTCGGTGTCGACCATCCCGAGGCGGCGCTGGGCACCGAGATCGAGTTCGGCGCCCCCCAGGTCGAGTCCGGCAGCACGGTGCGCCTCCGCGGCCGCTGGTTCCGGGCCCGGGTGGTCGGGGTGGTCGCCCAGCAGCTCGGCGACGGCGACTTCCTCGTCCCCCTCGACCAGACCCGGCTGGCCCGCACCTGGGAGCTCGGCGGCGGCCAGGACCCGGAGGGCAACCGGCTGCCCACCTCGCCGTACAGCGGGCTGATCGTGGTCGCGTCCAACCTCGACCAGGTGCACACCGTCCGCGCCTCGATCACCGTGCTCGGCTACGCCACCAGCGCCCCGGAGCACCTGGTCGCCTCGGTGCTCAAGTACCTCCGCGTCGTCGACATCGTGCTCGGCGGCATCGGCACCATCGCACTGGTGATCGCGGTGCTGGGCATCGCCAACGCGCTCTTCGCGGCGGTGCGGGAGCGCCAGCGCGAGATCGGCGTGCTCAAGGCGATCGGCGCCCGCGACCGCGACGTGCTCCGCTGGTTCGAGCTCGAGGCGCTTCTGGTGGGTGCCGCGGGCGGGGTGCTGGGGGGCGCCCTGGGCCTCGGCGTCGCCGCCGTCGTCGGCGGGGTGGTCAACGGCTACCTGGTCGCCCAGGGGCTCGACGGCATCGACCTCGGCAGCATCCCCTGGGGCCTCGGCATGGTCGGGGTGGCGGGGAGCATGGTGCTCGCGGTGCTGGCGGGAGCATTGCCCGCGCTCCGCGCCGCGCGGCTGCCCGCCCGCGACGCGGTGGGCTCGCTGTGAGCCGCCGCGCGGTCGCGGCGCTGGTCGGAGCGGCGTCGCTGCTGCTCGCCGGCTGCAGCCCCGGGCCGGCCGTGCGCACCACCGGCGTCGCCCTCCCCGGCACCGGCGACGGCCCCACCCTCGTCGACGTCGCCGTCGGCGCCAGCGAGACCGTCGGCGCGGGCACCCAGGACCGGCTGCGCTCGGCCTGGCCGCAGGTGCTCTACCTCACCGCGCTGCAGCGGGGCGCGGTCTTCTACAACTTCGGCATCCCCGGCGCCACCGTGGCCCAGGCGCTGGCCGCCGAGCTGCCCCCGGCGCTCGCCGCCCGCCCCGACCTGGTCACCGTCTGGCTGAACGTCAACGACCTGCTCGCCGCGGTGCCGGTGGCGCAGTACGAGAGCCGGCTGACCCAGCTGGTCCACGCCCTGCGGCGGAGGGGTGCCACCCGGGTGCTGGTCGCCAACACCCCCTGGCTCGACATGCTCCCCGCCTACCTCGCCTGCCTGCCCGACCCACCGGTGGCCGCCGCCCCCTGCGGCCTGACCGGGATGTCGCCGCCGCCGCCGGCGGCGCTGAACGCGCTGGTGGACGAGTACAACGCGGCGATCGCCCGGGTGGTGGTGCGCGAGGGCGCGGAGCTGGTCGACCTGCACGCCTTCGGGGAGGTGCCGGAGCTGCATCCCGAGTACGTCAGCGAGGACGGCTTCCACCCCAGCGAGACCGGCCACGCCGCCATCGCCGCCGCCTTCGCCGCGGTGCTCCGCCGCTCCCGCGGCACCTGAGCGTCAGGACCCGGCGGCGCCGGCTCAGCCCGGGGACGCGGCTCCGAGCCGCCGCAGCAGCCCACCGATGGCGGCGGAGGCGGCGACGACCCCGGCGGTGAACCCGACGGTGTCGGCCCAGTCGCCGGTCAGCGGCCGGCTGACGGCCACCACCACCGGCGTCACCACGGCGGCGGCGAGGACGATCAGGCCCAGCCAGAGCGCCAGGGTGCGGTCGAGTCGGGGTGGCCGGGACATGTGCCGTCAGCCTACGCCCGGCAACCGGGATGCGACAGCGCGATGAGGGTTCCTCATCCGGGTCGAGAAACTTCAATCATGGCCGCGGTCCACCCAGGGGGGCACCCGGCCGCCGTTGGACTCGGCGATCGCCCTGCGCTCCTCCGGTCGCATCATCCGCCAGCAGCGGAAGCAGAGACGGCGGCCGGCGGGCAGCTCGGTCACCTGGCAGAGCCTGCACAGCGTGGTCAGGGGCGGGCTCGGGTCAGCCATCACGTCGCAGCCGCCGCCCGACCAGCTCGGTGACCCGTGCCGCGAGCTGGTCGCAGAGCTCGCCGGCGGCGCGACCGGCCGCCGAGACGGTGACCCCGTCGCCGCCCCAGGCGGCCACCGCCAGCCCGGCGCCCAGCAGCACCTCGACCTCCGCCGTCGGCTGATCGAGGGTGCCGCTGCGCAGCGCCCGCAGCGCCGTCCGCCGGCCGCCGTCGGCGACGGCGCCGAGCACGCCGGAGAGCATCTCCTCGACCGCCGTGGCGAGGTCGTCGCCGTTCGCCGCAAGCCGGTCGCGATGGGTCGGCCCGGTGGCGGTCTCGTCGAGGGCGTCGAGGCGGTCGCGCGCCTGGATCCGGTGCCAGAGACGGTCGGCGACGCCCTCGGCGAGGGCGTCCACCGTCTCGGTCATCCCGCCGCGGCGCGCTGCGCGCCCACCGCGGCGATGGCGCGGACGTGGGTCGCGAAGGCGCGCGCCGCGTCGTTGCGGGGACCTCCCTCGACGTGCACCATCCGGAAGAAGCGGGAGAGGTCGACGCCGTCGACGTCCACCGCCGCGACCTCGCCCTCGGCGACCGCCTCGGCGACGCTGCTGCTCGAGAGCAGCGCCACCCCCATCCCCGCCGCCACCGCGGTGACGATCGCGCGAACGCTCGAGAGCTCGATCCGCAGGTTGAGCTCGGCGAGCGACACCCCGAGCCGCTCCTCCACCAGCGCGCGGCTTCCCGAGCCCGGCTCGCGGGCGATCAGCGGCGCCTCCAGCAGCTCCTCCCGGGTGATGTGGCAGCGCTCGGCGAAGGGGTGGCCGTGGGCGCAGACCACCACCAGCTGGTCGCGCTGGTACGGGATCTCGACGAGGTGCCCGCCGGTGCTGAGCGAGCCCTCGACCAGGGCGACGTCGAGCTCGCCGGCGAGCACGGCGTGCTCGATCTCCCGGGTGTTCTGCACCCGCACCGAGACCCGCACCTCGGGGTGGTCGCGGAGGTAGTCGGAGAGCATCAGCGAGAGCGAGTGGTCGGCGATGCTCAGGGTTGCGCCAAGGCGGAACTGGCCGCGCACGCCGGAGCGGATCGCCGCCGCCTCGCGCTCGAGCAGCGCACCCTGCTCGACGATGGCCCGGGCGCGCTCGAGGACGACCTCGCCGGCCCGGGTGAGCCGCCACCCCGGGGGACGGCGGTCGAGCAGCGCGAGCCGCAGCCCGCGCTCCAGGCCCGCGACCTGCACCGACACACCCGACTGGCTCAGGTGCAGCCGCTCCGCGGCGGTGCGGAAGTTGCGGGTCTCGGCGACCGCGCAGAAGGCGCGGAGCTGGGTGAGCGTGATGTTCAGGTTGGATCCCCCCGACGGTGCCCGTCACCAAAACCACCATTATCACCCGCCAAATACGCCGATGTGCGCGCGTTCCGGGGGACGCCGCCCCGGTCCCCGCATTCGCCGGTATCGCCGCCCGCGTGCCTGTGGTACACCCGCGTCGTGAGGCGGCAGACGTGATCGACGCGCGGCCGGGCACCCGGCCGGCAGCGACACCCCCCCGGGCCGTCGCCGGGACGGGTTCGCACCTGACCTGGGCGCTGGTCTGGTGGCGCTGGCTGGCGTGCGCGGTGGCGGCGGTGGTCTGGAGCGTCCGCGGCTCCGGGCACGACGGCGCCCGCGGGGTGGCGCTGGTCGGCACCGCGGTGCTCGCCACCGCGGTCGTCACCGTCGCCGGCCGGCGCGGCTGGGAGGCGGTCCGCCGGCACCCCTGGCTGCTGGCGCCCGACCTCCTCCTCGCCGCGCTGCTGATCGCCCTCGGCGGGGTCGACACCTTCCTCCTCTACGCGCTCGCGCCGGTGCTCGCCGGCGCCATCCTGCTGCCCCGTGGCCTCGGCCTCGCCGTCACCCCGGCGGCGCTGCTGGTCGCCTGCACCGCCCTGACCCTGGCCGGGCTGCGACCCCCCGGAGGGCCGGCGCCGGGGGCCCTCACCTGGGCGGTCGCCGCCGGCGCGGTGCTCGCCTGCCTGGTGCTCGCCGAGGCGGTCCGCGCCGCCGACCGCGCCGCCGAGGACGCCGCCTGCGAGGCGGCGCTGCGCTCGACCCTGGAGCACAGGAACGCCGAGCTGCTGCAGCGCAACCGCGAGCTGCAGGCCTTCGAGGAGATCGCCTCCACGATGCAGACCACGATGGACGTCACCGAGGTGCAGGAGCGGGTGGTGGTCGGGGTCACCGAGCTGCTGGGCTACCCCCGCGCGGTGCTCGGGCTCTGCGACCCCACCGAGACCCGGATGACCGGCTGGCTCGCCGCCACCGGCGGCCGCCGCACCCCCGGGGTCGGGCACCTCTTCGACCTCGACCTCGGCGGCCGCGACGGGGTGCTGACCCGCGCCCTGGGGCAGCGGGCCCCGAGCATGGTCGGCACCGAGGACGCCGAGTCCGACGCCGACCGCAGGCTGATGGAGCTCTTCGGTCCGGAGCCGCGGTCGATCGTGGTGGTGCCGGTGCGCTGCCGCGGGCACCTGGTCGGCGGCCTGCTGGTGCAGGCGCCCGCCGACGGCTCCGCCCTCGACGCCGAGACCTCCGCGATCCTCGAGCGGCTCGCCACCCAGGCCGGGCTCGCCCTCTCCAACGTGCGCCTCTGCGTGGAGCGGACCCAGAAGCTCACCCAGGAGCAGGAGCGGATGCGGATCGCGTCCGACATGCACGACGGGATCGCCCAGGCGCTCTTCGGCATCGTCTATCAGCTCGACGGCTGCGCCCGGCAGGCGGGCTCGGGGTCGCCGATGCGCCGCCAGCTCGAGGAGCTGGGGCAGGTCGCCCAGGACGCCCTCGAGGAGGTGCGCCACGCCATCTTCGACATCTGGCCGGCGCACCTCACCGAGACCGAGCTGCTCACCGAGCTGGGCAGCTCGGTGCAGTCGCTGGCGCCCGGGCTGACCCTGCGCACCGCGGTGCCGGCCGGCTTCGGCAGCCTCGACGTCGAGCTCCGCAAGGTGATCTTCCGCATCGCCCAGGAGGCGGTCACCAACACCGCCAAGCACGCCGACGCCCACCACGTGCGGGTGCAGGTCGGCATCACCGTCGACGAGGCGAGCGTGGAGATCACCGACGACGGCGTCGGCGTCCCGGAGGTCGACGGCCGACTGCCGGAGCGCGGCTTCGGCCTGCGCAGCATGGCGGAGCGGGCGCGCGCCGCCGGCGGCGCCCTGACCGTGGAGCGGCGGCCCGAGGGCGGCACCCGCGTGCTCGCCCGGCTGCCCCGGCTGAGCTGCCGTGTCGAGTGACCCCGCCGGTCCCGCGGCGGCGCGACCGCGCCTGCGGGTGGTGCTCGCCGACGACCACGACGTGGTCCGGCGCGGTCTCGCGATGGTGCTCGAGGCGGAGTCGGAGTTCCAGGTCATCGGCGAGGCGCGCAACGGCCAGGAGGCGATCGAGGCGGCGGTGCGGCTCCGTCCCGACCTGGTCCTGCTCGACGTGAAGATGCCCGTCCTCGACGGTGTCCAGGCGGCCAAGCTGATCAAGCAGGAGGCGCCGGAGGTGCGCATCCTGATGCTCACCGGGATCACCGCCTCGCCGACGACGCTGGCGATGTTCCAGGGGGCCGCCGACGGCTACATCCTCAAGGACGCCACCCCCGGCGAGCTGCTCGACGCGGTGCGCACCGTGGCCGCGGGCAAGCCGTACCTGCAGGGGTCGATCATCCGCCGCCTCTTCGGCGCCGTCCCCCTCGAGGCCGAGCAGAACGAGGAGACGATCATCGCCACCCCGCTCACCCCGCGGGAGGTCGACATCCTCCGGCTGATGGCCACCAGTCACACCAACCGCGAGATCGCCACCCAGCTCTTCGTCAGCGAGGAGACGGTGCGGACCCACGTCAAGCACATCCTCCGCAAGCTGGCCCAGCCCGACCGCACCCAGGCCGTGATCGCCGCGGTCCGCGCCGGCCTGCTCGACATCGGCTGAACCCGGGTTCACCCCGGGGGATGGCCCCGCGTCACCCGACGGGGGGACGCGACCCGGCCCCCGGCGCAGTACGATCAGTATTCACACCCGCTCAGGCGACTGCATTCCTCATTCCTCGGAGGCCGTGATCGCAATGGCACTGGACGTCGAGGGGGCCACCACCTCCGTTCTCACACCCGAGCTGGACGCGGCCATCCGCGAGCGCGTCGACAGCTACCTCGCCGAGCAGAGGGCGAAGGAGCGCAAGCGCCAGAAGCGGATGGCGATCATCTCCACCAAGGGCACCCTCGACTGGGCCTATCCCCCGCTCATCCTCGCCAGCAGCGCCGCGGCGATGGGCTGGGAGGTGGGCATCTTCTTCACCTTCTACGGGCTGAACATCATCCACAAGCAGAAGGGGAAGAAGCTGGCCGTCGCCCCCCTGGCCAACCCGGCGATGCCGATGCCGGTGCCCAACCTGGTCGGCGCCATCCCCGGGATGACCTCGATGGCGACGACGATGATGAAGAAGCAGTTCAAGGGCAAGGGCGTGGCCGGCATCGACGAGCTGCTCCAGCAGTGCATCGACCTCGGCGTGCGGCTGATGCCCTGCCAGATGACCGTCGACGTCTTCGGCTACAAGGCCGGCGACTTCATCCCCGAGGCCGAGCCCGGCTGCGGCGCCGCCGCCTTCATCCGCTTCGCCTCCGAGGCCGACGTCAGCCTCTTCATCTAGGGCTGCTCGGTCCTGAGTCTCGCTGGGGGCGGTGCAATGTCGTGCGGCCGTGAACGGTCTTCAATTAACGCACGGAGCGCCGCAAGCGCTCCCCAGGAGCACGGGGTGAGACGCGTTGGCAATCTCTCAGACGGGACTGGTCGCCACCGGGAGGGCGATCGCCGAGGGGCGCCGCAGCCAGGAGGAGCGTGACCGCGACCGCGGGCTCAGCGGGCTCATCGAGGCGATCGACGCCGTCCTCGACGGCCTCGAGCAGCTGCATCTCCTCGACCAGCACCGGGTGCCGGCCTCGTTCGCCCCGCGGTTGGAGCACCTGTCCACCAGCCTCCCCGCCGAGCTTCGCTGCGACCTCCCCACCGGCACCACGATCGTGGGCCTGATGGAGACCCTCTACGCGATCCAGGGGAAGCTCATGACCCGGAGATCGGGACGGACCGGCGACGCCGCTCGGGACGACCCCGCGCCCCGCACCCCGCCCAACGGCTGGTACTGGTCGGGCCTCCTGTAGACGCCGCGACCCGGGCTCCGGCGTTCAGCTGCGGTGCGTCCGCTCCGGGTGGGGCTCGCGCACATCGAGACGGCGGACCGGCATCGGCAGCAGCGCGGAGTCGGAGAGCGGCACGCTGGTGAAGTCGCGCACCACCGGGCGCAGCCGGGCGAGGTCGCGGCTTCCCTCCTCGGAGCCGTAGGCCCACGTCGACCAGCTGGCGGCGTCGTCCCACTCCTCGAGGGCGACCACCTGGGGCGACCCCGGGCCGGCGTTCTGCCAGACGTCGAGGCGGCGGAAGCCGGGGCGGCGGTTCCAGTCGACCACCATCGCGCGCAGCCGCACCGCGTGCTCCGCCTCCATCCCCGGGGCCACGTTCCAGCTCAGCAGCACCCGGAACATCAGCGGACCGCCTCGACCGGGAGGAAGCAGGCGGTGGCGCTGCGGCCGCCGTCCACGCCGGTGGCGGCGAGGGCGTCGGCCACCAGCCCGGCGACGTCCTCGGCGGTCACCAGCCAGAGGTCGTCCGCGGGCAGCACCGCCGCCACCCGCTCGCGGGCGTCGGCGGCGGTGGCGCCGCGGAGCGCGGCCTCGAGCGACTCGACCACCCCGCGCTCGGCGAAGAAGTCGCCGCGGAGCTGGAGCTCGCGCACCCGGCCGTCCTCCTGCCAGCAGCGCACCACCACCATCCCGCCGCGGGTCTTGCGCGCCACCTGGGTGAACTGCGACCCGGGGCTGCCGCCGAGGTGCAGCCAGCCGGGGTCGCGGTAGCGGGTGGCGGCGAGGCGCTCGACGTCCGCCCATCGCTCCGGGTCGAGCACCCCCCGCTCGACCTCCACCCCCAGGGCCTCGCGGTAGCCGTCCTCGACGTCGGCGGCGAACTCCTCGACGGAGACATTCCCGCCGGTCTGCTCGCGGAGCGTGGTCATCCCCTCGCGGGCGTGGGCGACGAACTTGTCCCGGTGCTTGGCGTCGGGGATGCGCAGCACCTCGAGCATGACGTCGAAGTCGACGTCGACCAGGGTGGACGCGTGGAAGAGCAGCATCCCCGCCGCGTCGGTGTAGGCGCCGACCCCGCAGATCTTCCGCCCGTCGACGGCGAGGTCGTTCTTGGGACGGAGCACGCTCTCGACCCCGTGGCGGCGCAGCGCATGGATGATGCCGCCGCTCAGCGCCGCGAACACCGGCCCGAAGCCGCCCGCCGTCGACACCGCGGCGCGGGGCAGGGCGAGGGCGAGCCCGAGCTGTCCCGGGCCCATGAGGATGCAGCCGCCGCCGGTGAGCCGGCGGTGCACCTCGACGCCGCGGGCGGCGCAGGCGGCGAGGTCGGCCTCGGTCCGGGGGTCCTGGTGGTACCCGATCACCACCGCCGGTGGATCGAAGCGGTAGAGGTGGAGCACCCCCCGGTCGTCGCCGCCCGGCGCCGCCACCCAGCCGAGCGCCGCCTCGTCGACGGCCAGACCGAGGTCGCCGCGGATGCCGCCGTGCCAGAGCGAGGTCCAGGTCACCTTGTCACGTCTCCACGTCGTAGAGCGAGCAGCAGACCTCGTGCAGCTCCGGGACCAGGCCGAGGTCGGCGGCCAGGCCGACGATGCCGTCGGCGGGATAGGCGATGCCGTTGAACCCCGCCAGGATGGCGAGCCGGTCGGTCATCGCCTTGTGAGGGCCGCCGGGGCGGGCGCAGCCGAGCACCACCGGGATGTCCGCGAAGCCACGGCGGGCACGGGCGAAGAGGGGAGCCAGCTGGTCCGGCCCGGGAGGCCGGACCGCCGCCAGCGGGGTGCCCGGCAGCGGCATCAGCACCACCATGATCAGCGCCGCGATCCCCGACTCGGTGAGGCGGTCGAGCACCTCGGCCTCGCCGTCGATGCGGCCGCCGTGCATGCCGAGCACGACGTGCGGGGTCACCCGCACCCCGCGCTCCACCAGCCGGTCGATCATCCGCAGGAAGTGCTCCGGCTCGAGCGGGAGGTTGAGCACCTCGCGCACCGCAGCCGCCGACGGGGGCACGTCGACGAGCACGCCGTCGACCCCGGCGGTGGCGAAGCCGTCGACCAGGCGGTCGTCGGCGACCCCGGAGTGGACGACGATCCGCCAGCCCAGCTCCTCGCGCAGCCGCCGGATCACCGGCAGGTGGGGCAGGAAGGGCACGGTGCCGTTGCGCGCCGAGCCGCCGGTGATCAGCGCGCCCCGGGTGCCGCGGGCGTGGAGCCGCTGCGCCAGCTCCCAGAGCTCGTCGGGGCGGCGCGCCGGGTACATCGTCTCCAGCACCTTGGCCCGGCAGTGGTTGCACTGCAGGGCGCAGTCGGCGCCGGTGAGCGAGATCGCCGCGAAGCGCGGCAGCGGCGCCCACTCGGCGGTGGCGAAGCGCTTCAGCGCGGGGGCGTAGAACTTCATCCGCGAGCCGTGGCGGCGGCCGATCTCCCAGCCCCCGGCGAGGTCGGCGGCGTCGATCAGCGGGGGGGTGGCGGTGGCGGTCACGGCCGCAGGTCCTCGCCCAGCTCGTCCGCGGCCCGGGCGCGGGCGGCGGCGTCGAGCGGCATCGGGTGGTTGCGCTGGCGCATGCTCGGACGCTCGTTGCCGAAGGGGCGGTTGCAGGCGTTGCGGCCGTCGTGGCCGGCGCATCCGGAGGTCATGAACACCTCGCCGTCGGCGAGCAGCGGCGCGATGTCGCAGCCGAACTCGACGATCTGGCCGGCGTCGTTGAAGCGCATGTCCTCGACCCGGCCGACCCCGTGGTTGATCAGGTAACGGGCCACCTGGATGCGCCGGTAGTGGCCCATCGGCGCGGGGTCGACGTCCTGCATCACCGTGCCCGCCTCGGGGAAGAAGGCGAAGAGGTGGGTGTGGGCGCCGCAGTCGTGGACCCGCTGGATCATCTCCGCCATCTGCCGCTCGGTCTCGCCGAGCCCGCAGACCAGGTGGACGCCGGTCTTGTAGCGGCCGAAGACCTCGACCCCCCAGCGCAGCACCTGCCAGTGGTGCTCCCAGCGGTGCGGCCCCCGGGCGCCGCGGCCACGGGTGTGGTCGAAGAGCTCGGGGGTGCAGGCGTCGAAGGCGACGGTGAACATGTCCGCGCCCGCCTCGAGGATCTCCTCGACCATCGCGCGGCTGCGCACCACCGTCGCGGTGATCAGCGCCGAGATGCCCATCGAGGTCTCGTCGCGGAAGCGGCGCATCACCGCGTTGGAGTTGGCGAAGGCGCGGTGGTCCTGGACCATGGCCACGCAGACCCGCTGCATGTTGCCGCAGTCGTCCTTCACCCGCGCGAGGATGTCCTCGGTGCCGTAGGTGGGCCACTTCACCCGGATGAAGGTGTGGTTGCGCGCCTGCTCGCTGACCTCGGGCCGGTCCTTGGCGAGCCCGCAGTAGGTGCAGCGGGCGCGGCAGCCGCTCTCGTAGAGGAGCAGCAGGTTGAGGCCGCGCAGGTGCACGTTGTCGCTGAAGCGACCGCGCTCCATCCCCAGGGTCACCGCCCCGGCGAGGCTGGTCTGCACCTGGGCGGGACTGTTGGCGGGGCCCTGGTGCTCGGCGACGGGCTCGCGCCGCCGGTGGATGGGGACGGTGATGGTCATTCCGCGCGCTCCCTGATCCGCGGCGCGTCCGCCGCCTCCTCGGCGACGATCACCTGGAGGTACGCCTCGGCGTCGAGACCGACCAGGGACTCGGAGGGCTGGATGGTGAAGACCCAGCCGTCCTCGTAGGGCGAGCGGTTCACCAGCGCGGGGTCGACGCGCAGGCTGCCGTTCACCGCGACCACCACCCCGCTCACCGGGGCGAAGAGCGCGCTCACCCACTTTCCCGACTCGACGCTGCCGAGCTCGTCGCCGGCGCTCACCCGCGAGCCCACCACCGGCAGCGCGATGTGGACCATGTCGCCGGCGGCCTCGGCCTGCCAGGCGGTGACGCCGCAGCGCCACACCGGGTCCTCCCACCGCGCCCACTGGTGGTGGGCGTCGTAGCGGAGGTCGCCGGGAAGGGTCAGCGTGTCGGTGCTCATGCACTCTCCTCCGTTGCGCACCGGTAGCAGTGGACGTCGAGCTCGGCGATGCGCGCGGCGTAGGCGCCGACCGCGGCCTCGCCGGTGAGCAGCTCCGGCCACTCCCGCTCCAGGCGGGTGGGACGCAGCCGCACCAGCCAGCCCTCGCCGTAGGGGTCGGTGTTGACCATCTGCGGGTTGGCCGCGAAGCCCGCCTCGTTGACGGCGGTGATCTCCCCGGTCAGCGGGGCTGGGAAGGGCCCCACCCACTTGGCACTCTCCACGGTGCAGAGGCTGCGGCCGCGCTCGACCAGCCGCCCCACCCGGCGGAACTGCAGGGTGACGATCCGCCCGCAGCGGGTCTGGGCGACGTCGGTCATGCCGCAGACCACCTCGCCGCCGTCGCGGCGCACCCAGACGTCGCGCTCGACGTCGAAGGCGAGGCCGTCGGGCAGCTCGCAGCCGCGCAGGGTGGCCACCGGTGTCGTTGCCTCACTCGCAGCTGATGCCTTCCTGGTCGAGGAAGGCCTGATACGCCTCGAGGCCGGCGGCGCCGGTGACCAGGCCGGCGCTCTCCTCCGCCCAGCTGCCGGCGCGCAGCCGCACCACCCAGCCGTCCCCGTAGCAGTCGCGGTTGATGAGCTCGGGGTCGGCGACCAGGCCGGAGTTCACCGCGACGATCTCGCCCGACACCGGGGTGGGAACCGGTCCCACCCACTTGCTGCTCTCCACCGTGGCCGCGCTCTGCCCCTTGCTCAGCGACCGCCCGACCTTCTTCACGGTCACCGCGATCACCTTGCCGGCGAGATGCTGGGCGACGTCGGTGAGGCCCATCACCACCTCCTCGCCCTCGGGTCGCAGCCAGATGTGCTTCTCGACGAAGTAGTACAGGTCCTCGGGCAGATCACAGCCCTTCGCCGTCGTCATCGGATCCTCCCCTGGTCGCCTGCTGGAGCGCCGGCTCGGCCGCGGCGGCCGGCTCCGGACCGCCGGACACCATCGCCTCGGCGAGCAGCTCGGTGATCTCGACCACCCGGAGCCGGTCGCTGAAGCCGGTGGCACGCACCGCCGCCTCGTACATGTTCACGTCCTTGGGGCAGGCCACCACGAAGTGGGTCACCCCCGGGATCTCCATCGCCTCGCGGATGCGCTGGTCGCTGGGCCGCTCGCCGGTGCCGAGCTCGTCCATCCAGATGCGGCCGCCGCCGGCACCGCAGCAGAGGCTGTTGTCGCGGCAGCGGCCCATCTCGACCAGCCGGGCCCCGGTGGCGCCGATCAGCCGCCGGGGCGGGTCGTAGACCCCGTTGTACCGGCCCAGGTAGCAGGGGTCGTGATAGGTGGCGACGGCGTCGCGCAGCCCCGGGCCGATCCGGATCCGGCCGGCGGTGACCAGGTCGGCGAGCAGCTCGGTGTGGTGGCGCACCCGCCAGCTGCCGCCGAGCGCCGGGTACTCGTTGCGCAGGGTGTTGAGGGTGTGCGGGTCGGTGGTGACGATCTCCCGGAACTCGCACCCCTGGAGGGTCTCGACATTGTGCTGGGCGAGCCCCTCGAAGAGCCCCTCCTCCCCCACCCGCCGGACGTCGTTGCCGGCGGTGTGCTCGCCCTCGTAGAGGATGCCGACGTCGACGCCGGCGGCGGTGAGCAGCCGGGCGAGGGCGCGGCTCACCTCCTGGCAGCGGGGGTCGAAGGAGGCGTAGTCGCCGACGAACCAGAGCACGTCGACGGGCTCCTTGCGGGCGTCCTTCAGCTTCACCTCGAGGCCCTTGGTCCACCGTCCCCGGTTGCGCTCGGGCTGGCCGAAGGAGTTGCCGTAGCGGTCGAGGTTCTGGAAGACCTTCTGCACCTTGGGGTCGACCTCGCCGGCGTCGACCAGGGCGCGGCGCAGGTCGACGATCATCGGCACGTGCTCGATGCCCACCGGGCAGATCTCCACGCAGGCGCGGCAGGTGGTGCACGCCCACAGCGTGTCGGCGCGGATCAGGTTGCCGGGAAGGGTGTGGTCGCCGTTGCCGTTGCCGTCGCCGCCGGTCACCGTGGCGCAGGGCACCCGGCCGAGCAGGGTGGCGGCGAGACCGTCGACGCCGAGGTCGCGGTCGGCATACTCGCGCAGGTCGAGGATCAGATCGCGCGGGGAGAGCGGGGCGCCACCGATCCGCGCCGGGCAGACCTCGTGGCAGCGCCCGCACTTGGTGCAGGAGTTGAGGGCGAGCAGGTCCTTCCAGCTCAGGTCGGTCACCCGCTGAACCCCGACCGTGGCCAGCACCGGCGCCGTCCCCGCGGCGGCGGCGGGCGCCGGCTCGGGCTCGGGCAACGGCTGGAGCCGCCGCGCCGCCAGCGGGTCGCGGAGGAAGAGGTTGATCGGGTCGGCGAGGATGTGCACCGCCTTGCTGTAGGGGATGTAGGCGATGAAGGCGAGCGCCAGCACCGCGTGGGTGAACCACATCCCGGTGTGCCAGTTGATCCACACCGTGTGGGAGGTGGTGATCGCGTCGAGGCCGCGCGCGATCGTCGAGCCCAGCGGCGAGAACGGGGCGGAGTCGGGCCGGTCGGCGGCGAGCCGGAAGGACTCGAGGAGGAAGCCGGTGACCCCGATCGCGAAGAGCAGCGAGACGAAGAGCACATCGCCGCGCCGGTAGGGGGTGCGGTCGTACTCGCCCGGCGCGCGGTCGACGCGGTCGTAGCGCAGCCGCCAGGGGGTGATCACCCAGCGGCGCACCATCATCGCCCCCAGCCCGAGCAGGAAGGCGGCGCCCAGGGTGTCGAGGACCACCTTGAACGCGAGGTAGAAGCCGCCGTTCCAGAAGCGCAGCGAGGGGTTGATGTTGCGCGCGAAGTCGTAGTCGATGGTGACGATCACGGTGCCAAGGAAGAGGGCGATGAAGCCCCACATGATCCCCAGGTGGGCGAGGTGGGTGAGCCGGTCACGGCGGCCGACGGTGGAGTTGGTCGCCACCTCCCCGGCCGCGTTCCGGAGCCGCTGCAGGGGGTGGTCGAGGCTCACCCGGCCGTGGCCCTGGAGGAACTTCCGCACCCGCACCGCGATGCCGAGCAGGAACACCGCGACCGCCACCGCGGCCATGGTGTAGAAGAGCGTGGCCATCCAGGAGGCGAAGTTCTCGAAGACCTCCCGGTGGGTGTCCTGCACCGCCAGCACGCCGGGCTCCTATGCGCTCGCCTTGGCGCACTCGGTGAGCGCCGGGACCACGTCGAAGAGGTCGCCGCACACCCCGTAGTCGGCGACGTCGAAGATGGGCGCGTTGGGATCGGTGTTGATGGCGACGATGAACTCGGCGTCCTTCATCCCCTGGAGGTGCTCGGGAGCGCCGCTGATGCCCACCGCGAGGTAGAGCTTCGGCTTCACCGTGAGCCCGGACTTGCCCACCTGCCGCACCTTGGACATCCAGCCGCTGTCGATGATCGGGCGGGATGCCGAGACGGTGCCTCCCAGGGCCTCGGCCAGCTCCTCGACGAGCTCGATGTTCTCCTGGGACTCGATGCCCCGGCCCACCGAGACGAGGATCTCCTGCTTGGTGATGTCGACGCCGCCGGCCTCGGGGCGGATCATCCCCTTGAAGACCATCCGGCCCGGCGACGCGGCCGCGGCGACGCTCTCGACCGCGCCCGCGCTGCCCTTCCCGGCCTCGCCCGAGACCGACCCGGGGACGACGGTGAGCACCGCCCGGCCACCGGCGACCTCGGCCTCGGCGAGCAGCTTGCCGCCGTAGAGCTGGCTGGTGGTGATCAGGTCGCCGCCCTCGCGGGTGGCACCCACCACGTAGGAGACGAGCGGGACCCCGAGCGCCGCGGCCACCGCCGCGCCGGTGTCGAGCCCGACCGCGCTGGTGGCGGCGAGGACCAGGTCGGCGGCGCACTCGGTGGCCAGCGCCCCCAGGGCGGCGGCGTAGGCCTCGGGCGTGTAGTCGGCCATCTGCGCGCCGCCGAGCACGCAGACCCGGTCGGCCGCGATCGAGCCGGCGGCGCTCTCGAAGCCCGGGCCGCCACCGGCGGCGATCACGCTGCCGCCGCCGGCCAGGGTGCGGGCGAGCGCGACCAGCTCGTAGGTGATGTCGGCGAGGACGCCGTCGAGCTGCTCGCCGACGACGAGGACGGTGGAACCCATCGTGTGGTCTCCCTCTAGCGCCGGACGAGCTTGCGCTCGGCGAGGATGTCGAAGATCCGCTGCGCCTGCTCCTCGGGGCTGCCCTCGATCATCTCGGCGTGACCCGCGGCCTCGGGCCGGTAGAGCCGGCGGATGCGCAGCCCGCCGCCCTCGCCGCCGGCCGCCGTGGCGGCGACCTCCTCGAGGGTCACCTGCTTCATCAGCTGGCGGACCTTGCTCACCGCCGCGTAGCGGGGGGCCTGGCGGGCGGCCTGCACCCCGAACACCGCGGGCAGGGTCACCTCGAGCTCGGCCATCAGGCCTCCCGAGTACTCCTGCCGCACCGTGGCGGTGCCGCCGTCGACGCTGACGCCGCTGACCACGCTGACGCAGGGCAGCCCCAGCGCCGACGCGAGCAGCACCGGGAGCTGGCCGTCGAGGTCGTCGGGCGCCTGCACGCCGCCGAGCACCAGGTCGGCGCCGAGGCCGCCGATCACCCCGGCGAGGGCCGCCGCGACGGTGTGGTTGTCGCCGCCCCGGGCGAACGAGCCGGTCACCTTGACCGCCCGGTCGGCGCCCTTGGCGAGCGCGGTGTACAGGTAGCCGTCGACGTCACCGGTGTCGACGGCGACGGCGGTCACGGTGGCGCCGGCCTCGTCCCTGAGGCAGAGCGCCTCCTCGAGCGCCTGCTCGTCCCACTCGTTGATCTTGTACTTGAGGTACTCGCGGTCGAGGTCGCTGCCGTCGGCGTTGACCTCGAGCTCCTCGACGAGGTCGGGGACCTCCTTGATCGGCACCACGATGTGCACTGGCTACTCTCCTGCTTCGGGGGCCATGGCCATGTCGATCAGCTCGGCGATGTCGAGGACGCGCAGGCGGCCCGCGTTCCCGGTGGACTTGACCGCGTCCTCGAAGCGCGACACCTCGAAGGGGCAGCAGACCGCGAGCACGTCGGCCCCGGTCTCCACCGCCTCCCGCACCCGCCGCTCCGAGAGCCGTTCGCTCATGTGCTCGCTGTTGGTGCCGTCCAGCCACATCCCCCCGCCGCCGCCACCGCAGCAGTAGCCGTTGGCGCGGCAGCGCTTCATCTCGGTGAGCTCCACCCCCGGGATCGCCTCCAGGCAGCGCCGGGGGGCGTCGTACTCGCCGTTGTGGCGGCCCAGGTAGCAGGGGTCGTGGAAGGTGACCCGGAGGCCCAGCGAGTTCCGCATCGGCAGCCGCTCCATCAGCGGCGCGAGCAGCTGGCTGTAGTGGATGGTCTCGAAGCTGCCGCCCAGCTTCGGATACTCCTTGAGGAACGCGTTGTAGGCGTGGGGGTCGGTGACCAGCACCCGGTCGAACTCGTACCGCTGCATCACCCCGATGTTGTGCTCGGCCATCGCCTCGAAGACGCCGGTCTCGCCGGCGAGACGCTGCGAGTCGGCGACGCACCGCTCCTCGACACCGAGGATGGCGAAGTCGAGCTCCAGCGCGGTGAGGATCCTCGCCAGCGCCTGGGAGGCGTCGCGACCGCGGGGGTGGTACGCGGGGTAGCACTCGACGAACCAGAGCAGGTCGACGCGGCGGCCCAGGCCCTTGATCACCGGCACCGGCACCCCCGCGCCCCTCGCCCAGTCGGCGCGCTTGCGCTGGGGCTCACCGAGCGGGTTGCCGTGGCGCATGGTGTTCTCGAAGGCGGTGAGCAGCTCGGCGGGGACGTTCCCCTCGAGGACCGCCTGCTCGCGCACCGCGGGCATGATCTCGATCATGTTCACGCCCTTGGGGCACACCCGCAGGCAGTTCATGCAGGTGGTGCAGAGCCACAGGTCGGGGTCGTCGAAGAGGTTCACCCCGGTCTGCACCTTGCGGAAGATCTTCCGCGGGCTGTAGTCGCCCACGTGATCGACCGGGCAGACCGAGGTGCACTTGCCGCACTGGTAGCACCATCCCAGCGACTCGCCCCCGGGGAGGCCGGTGATCCGCTCGAGGATGTCGAGCGGGTACTCGTCGATGGTCCGCGGGTCGAACATCCGGTTCCAGTGCCCGGAGATGTCGACGCCGTCCTGCACCCAGTGCTCGTGCTCGTGGATGCGTCCGGGTTCGACCGCCATGGTCAGGCCTCCTCGAGCTCGAGCCGGTGGACGCCGAGGAAGCGGCGGACCAGCTCCGGCAGCGGCGGGATGACCTTGTTGAACTCCTGGGTCATGCGCAGCCGGGTGATGGTGTAGAGGTAGACGCAGTAGACGCAGGCGAGCAGGACGTCGAGGTCCCACGGCTCCTCGCCGAGGCCGAGCAGGCCGCCGGCGTCGGCGCTGGCGCGCAGCATCGCCAGGGTGCGGCCGAGCTTGAGGTAGGTCTCGCCGGGGGTGTCGCCGGAGAGGTCCGCGTCGGTGGTGACCAGCCCGAGCGCTCCGGTGCGCAGCCGCGGGCTCCACAGCCAGCGGGAGAAGAGCCAGAGACGCCCGGGATGGACGTGGTGGAGCACCTCGCCGGCGAGGTCGCAGGCGAGCTCGGGGTCGCCGAGCGGCGCCAGCCGCAGGACGAAGTCGTCGACGCGCGCCGCGACCGGCGCGCTGCCCCAGGCGAGCTCGTCGAGCAGCCGGGCCAGCCCGCGGGCGCCGCCCGCGGCCTCGATCACCCCGCCGGCGCGGCGGCGGGTGCTGAACACGGCGCGCATCAGGGTGCGCAGCTCCGCCTCGCCCAGGGTCGCGCAACGGCCGGCGGCGAGCAGCCGCTGCAGGCCGGCCGCCTTGCGGGCGCAGTCGGCGGTGATCGCCCGGCAGTCGTCGCGGCTGATCCGCTCCAGGGCCCGGTCGAGGAACTCCCTCGCCGCCGGGGTGTCGACGACCTGGCCGCCGGCGGACATGCTCATGCGACCGGCAGGGCCGCGGCGGCGTGACGCCGCACCAGGGCCACCGCCTTCGCCGCCGCCAGGCCGCCCATCGACACGCTGTCCTCGAGGTCCTTGGGACCGGCGGCGGCGCCGGCGACGAAGATCCCCGGGACCGGGGTGGTGACGGTGTCGAGGGGCGCCCCGACGGTCTCGATGAAGCCGTGCGACTCGCGGGGGATGTCCAGCACCCCGGCCATCTCGATCGTGCCCTTGCTCGGCTCCATGCCCACGCTGAGCACGACCATGTCCATGGGCGCCTCGACCGGCCTGCCCATGGTGGTGTCCTCGCCCTTGACGATCAGCTTGTCGCCGCGGCGGATCACCTCGGTGACGATGCCGCGGATGAAGTTGACCCTGTACTCCTCCTGGGCCTTCCAGTAGATCTGGTCCTCCCAGAAGCCGTACATGCGCATGTCGATGTAGAAGACGAAGACCTTGCAGGACGGCACCAGCCGCCTGACCTCGATCGCCTCCTTGGTGGCGATGCCGCAGCACACCTTGGAGCACCAGGTGTTCCCGATCCGCCGGTCGCGCGAGCCCACGCACTGGATGAAGCAGAGCTGCTCCGGCGGCCTCCCGGTCGAGGGCACGGTGACCCGGTGCTCCTTCAGCTGGGCCTCGAGGTCCTGCAGGGTGAGCACGTCCTCGTACTCGTAGTAGCCGTACATCTGGGTCTCGCGGCCGGGGTCGAAGTGGTCGAAGCCGGTGGCGAGGATCACCGCCGCCGCCTCCACGGTGTCGGTGGTGTCGCCGCTCGCCAGGGTGAGGCGGAAGGCGCCCGCCTCGCCCTCGCGCGCGGTCACCCGCGTCGAGGTGCGCACCGTGCACCCGGGCAGCGCCTCGACCGCGGCGACCATCTCCGCCATCGCCTCCTCGGCGGGCCGGAAGTCGGGGGTCAGCGCCGCGTAGTTGGAGCTGATCGGGGTGCCGCCGAGACGCTCGCGGGCCTCGACCACGATCACCGAGGCGCCGAGCTCGCCGGCGGCGCGCGCGGCGGTGAGCCCGGCCGGCCCGCCCCCGATGACGACGACGGTGTCACTTGGCATTGGCGTCGTCCCAGGTGAGGAACTGCGTCTGCCCGCTGCGCAGCCGCTCGAGGTCGGTCTCGAACTCCGACCAGGCCTTCTCCCAGTCGATGCCCATCTTCTCGAGCAGCGGCCGGTAGTCGGTGCTGTGCCAGTGCAGCTGGCAGACCCGGTAGGGGTGGGCGCCCATCGCGAGCGCCGCGAACTGCGCCTCCGACATCACCGGGATGCCCACCTTGCGGCCGTGCGCCTTGGCGGCGAACTGACTCTTGTCGAGGGTGGTGACGCAGCCGGTGTCGTGGGTGATGGTGACGTCGGGGTTGGCCTCCTCCTTCATCCGCTCGATCTTCCGCAGGGTCGCGAAGGAGCGGGTGAAGTCGCGCTGCACCAGCACGTGGCGGAAGCCGAAGCCGCAGCAGTCGAACCAGGTCGAGTAGTCGGCGACCTTCGCCCCGAGCGCCTCCAGCAGCGAGGTCATGATCGCGGTGCGCTGGCCGCCGTAGATCTCCTCGTCGTAGATCGCGTCCTCGGCCACCAGCTTGTAGTAGTGGCAGGCGGGATGGACCACGCAGGTGATGTTCGAGAGGTCGACCACGGTGCGCTTCCTGATCTCGTGGCGCATCACGTGGATCCACTCGCTGTAGTGGATCATCTCCTCGGGCATCACCAGCGGCTTGCCCATCCGGGCGAGGATGTCGCGCACCTGGGCGCGCATCTCCGGATGCCGCACCAGCTCCTCGCGCACCTCCTTGTAGTGCCCGTAGCTGGTGCCGCAGTGGATCACCGGATAGAAGCCGGTGGCGTACGCCGCCGCGAAGTTGCGCATCGCCACCGCGGCCTGCGCGGGCGCGTTCGAGGTCGCCGAGGCGTAGTAGTTCCAGGCGGTGCAGGAGGTCTGGTCGCGGGGGTCGTTGTACTCGGTCCCCAGCTCGCGGTTCAGCCAGAAGATCGCCGTCGAGTAGCCGGGGATGTGGCCGCACTGGCCGCAGCTCTTGTGATGCCAGGTGTGCCGGTTGGGGATCTTCTTGACCCGGCCGTACTTGGTGGTCACCTCGGTGTGGTCGTCGGGCACCCGCTGGACGATCCACTCGCCCTCGGCCTCCAGCTTGAGGATCTCCTCGCGGATGTCCTCGATGGGGGCGAGGTCGGGGTTGCGGGTGAAGCTGCGGGCGTGGACCACCTCGAGCGGGATGGTGCCCGCGGTCAGCGCCGAGGGAGCGCTGGGACCGCCACGATTCAGATCAGGGGACGACAATGTCGTGGTCCTCCAGCAGCTCTTCCATGACGTCGTTGAGGATCATGTGGAGGCCCTCGTCCACCGCCTTGATCATGTCCAGCACCCCGGTCATGTGCCAGATCAGGTAGAGCTCGACGAGGGTCTCGTCGTTGATCTCCCACGCGGTGGTGGTGGTGTGGAGCGTCTCCGGGGGCAGGGCGCGGCGCCACAGGTCGAGGTTGTTGGAGACGTCCTGGACCTCGGGCCCCCAGTCGGGGAAGGCCTCCGGCTGGAGCATGTCGGGGGACACCTGGGTGCCCGTCGACATGATCTTGTAGACCACCCGCTCGCCGCCCTCGAGCGCCTGCTTGGCGGAGCGCAGGCCGCTGGTGACGGCGACCTCGCGCATGATCGTGATCAGGCCGCCCGGCGAGTTGCCCCGGGGGCAGCGGTCGCAGCTGAAGCACTGCGAGCAGTTCCAGACGTCGACGTTGACGTGCTCCCAGAAGGTGTCGAGGTCCTCCCGGCAGACCGTCTGGGTGATCTTCCGCGGGCTGAAGTCGTAGAAGCGCGCCGAGGGGCAGGCGGCCACGCAGATGCCGCACTCGTAGCAGCCGTGGACGTAGTCGTGGAAACGGGTGTCGGCCACGACCTTGGCGAAGATCTCGGCCTTGAGCTCCGGCGTCGCCGGCGGCGCGACCGGGACGGTCATCAGAAGCAGACCACCGCCGATGCCTTCGCCGCCAGGCTGTTGAACGCCGCGCCCCCGATCATCTTCACCCCGTCGATCAGCTCCTCGTAGTCGAGGTCGTTGAGGTCGAGGCTGGGCTGGCAGCAGAGCAGCTCGACGCCGAGGTCGCGCGCCTGGTCGATGAAGTGGCTGAGCGGCGCCCCGGTGCCGTCCTTCTTGACGTAGAGGGTCTCGGCGACCCCCTTCTTCAGCAGGGTCGGGCCGTTGATCGTGAAGTAGATCTTCACGTCCCACTCCATCGCCGCCGCGGTGGCGGCGAGGAAGAAGGGGGTGGCGGCACGCTGCGGGGTGTCCACCCCGCTCGACTGCACGTAGACGACGCTCTTGTTCTCGTCGTCGTCGGCCATGGGCATCAGCCCTCCCGGCGGATCCAGAACTTGTAGACCCTGCCGTCCTTCTCCATGCGGAGGAGCTCGTTGCCGGTCTCGTCACACCACGCGTGCATGTCGGGGTCGCTGCCCGGATCGTCGGCGAGCATGAGCAGGGTCTGCCCCGAATCCATCTTCCGCACCGCCTTCGAGACCTCGATGACGGGGATGGGGCACAGCTTGCCCAGGCAGTCGAGCGTGATGTCGGCCGTCTCGGAACCCACAGAGATGTCCTCCTCGCTGGTCGCAGTATTCGCCGCGGGCGATGGCGATGTCGTCCCCCGGCCCGGGTGATTTTCGCCTGCAGGCGGGGGACCCGGGGGCTCGGCTACCGGTGGGAGAAGACCACCAGGAAGCAGACCAGGAAGACGAGCAGCACCACCGCGATCACGGTGACCTCGAGCAGGCCGCGCCGCCGCCAGACCGCCAGCCGGCTTTCGAGGGCGGCGGGCATCACCTCGCCGCAGAGCGGGCAGGCGCCGAGGCCCACCCGCACCGGGGTGGCGCAGCGCGGGCAGGCGCTCGGGGGGCGGCGCCGGGGCAGCCGCGGGCCGCGCAGCAGCTGGAGGATCGGAGCCACCGGCCCGGCACCTCGGGCGGACATCAGAGCAGCCCGCTGAGCCGCCGGCGGTGGATCGCCAGCCCCCAGAGACAGAGGGCGGCGAGCACCGCGCAGCCCCAGGCGCCGTAGCCGAACACCAGCCAGTCGCGGTACGGCACCCCGGCGAGCACCAGGGCCGGGGCCGGCACCGTCGCCTCGCGCCCCGGCACCAGGCCGGCGGGCGCGTGGGTCGGCCCGAAGCCGGAGGCGGCGCCGCCGCCGGCGCTGCCGCCGAAGTCGAGCCGCGATCCGATGGTCAGGCCGCCGCCGAGGCCGTCGCCGCCGAGGCTGCCGGTGCCGGGGAGGAACCCCAGATCGGGGACCGGCGGCTGGGCGGCGAGGCTCTGCACCGCGTGGCCGAGGTGGAGGCTGAAGCCGTTGTTCGCGAAGGAGTTGGTGGAGGCGAACTGGCAGGTCGAGGTCGGTCCGGGAGGCGGCGGCACCGGCTTGGGGGCGGCGGGCAGCGCCGGCGGTGGCGGCAGGTTGCTCCCCGGATAGCAGGCCTGGGGGATCGGGAGCCCGGTGGCCTGGAGGTAGTCGAGCGGGTTCTGCAGCTGGGCGAAGTCGAGCCCGGGCCCGGTCAGCTCCTGGGCGACGGGGTTGAGCCCGAACCCCCTTGCCGGGTCGGTGACCACGCTCGAGCTCACCACCGAGCAGCTGAGCCGGAAGCCGAAGGCGCCGAGGCTGAACTGCTGGCCGCCGGGCACCATGCTCGGCGCCGCGGTGTTGATCTGGGTCGCGACCTGGTTGCAGTTGGAGCTGTCGACGTCGCCGTAGTCCTTGCCCATCACGGTGAGGTGGAGGAACCGGGTCTGCTCGGCTCGCAGCGGCGGCTTCGCCTGCCCCAGGGTGGCGGCGGCGAGGTCGAGCACCAGGCCGTCGGCGTGGACGGTGCCGCCGAGGGCGTCGATGCTCCCGAACACCACCTGGTTGTGGGCCCGGGGGATGCCGTCGGAGCCGGAGTGGAACTCGGACAGGGTGGTGACCCCGGAGGTGCCGAGGATCGACGACGAGGCGATCGCGCGGTCGACCCCCGCGGTGGGGCGGTGGAAGTAGGCGAGCAGCGCCCGGGCCTGCCGCAGCCGCGCCAGGTAGCCGGGCAGCGCCTGGGTCGGGGGGGACACGTCGAAGGCGCCGAGGTGCGCCTCGGCGCTGGCGGCGGGGGTGGCGTCGGCGTGGGCGACGCCGTCACCCAGGGTGATCTGCCGCGGCGGCGCCTGGGGGCAGGCCGGCGGGGCCAGCGCCACCGACTTCGGCTGCGCCGCCCCGGGCTCGCAGGGGAAGGCGGTGCGGGCGTCGCGGGACTTCGCGCTGTCCGAGGTGGCCCGCGCGAAGAAGGCGTCGACCGGGAACCTCTGGATCTGGTCGCAGTAGGGCGCGAAGGTGCTGATCAGGCACGCCGCGGTCGGGTAGTTGTCGAGGAACAGCCCGAGCTCGGCGGGGGTCGCCGTCGCCGACGCCGACGGGTTGCTGTCCGCCGCGGTCGCGGCGTAGGGGAAGGACTCGACGAAGGCCTGGTCGAAGGTGGGGTGGTACTGGCCGGGGACGAGATGGAACTCGAGGCCGGCGCTGCTGCCGCTGTAGGAGATGACGCTGGGCGGCGCCGCCACCGGGGCGGGCCGGAGGTCGGGCTGGTACCCGGCGAGCGCCCCGGTGGGCGCGAGCACGGTGGCGGCGGCGAGCGCGAGGCCGGCCAGGCCGACCCCGCCGGACAGTGCGGTCAGTCCTCTGCGGGCCATCACCAACTCCCTCTGTCCCGATCCCGCGGCGGCGACGGGGCCGGCTCCGACCCCCGGATCATCCGCCGGATCCACTCGTCGACGTCCACGCCGGCGGCCCGGGCCTGCTCCTCGATGCGCCGCTTCTCCGGCGCCTCGAGGTGGACCAGCACCTCGGCCACCGCCGGCCACTGCCGGCCATCGCCTGCACCTCGCGTCCCCGAGCGGCGGCCTCCCGCCGCCGCAGGCTCGCCGCCGCGCGCCGCCTCGGGCGTCCGCGCCAGCAGCTCCCGGCCCAAGTATGCGGTCTCGAGCAGCTCCGGCCTGCGGCGCAGCTCCTCGGCGGTGCCGCCGAAGGTGATCCGGCCCCTCTCCAGCACCAGGGCGCGGCCGGCGGCGGCGAGGGCGAGGTCGGTGTACTGCTCGACGAGGACGACCGCGATCCCGGCGGCGGCGATCCGGCCGAGGATCTCGTAGATCCGGCGGGTGACCAGCGGCGCCAGCCCCAGCGACAGCTCGTCGACGAGCAGCAGGCGGGGCCGGCCCATCAGGGCGCGGCCGATCCCGACCATCTGCTGCTCCCCGCCGCTGAGGCGGCCGGCGGCGACGCCGAGGCGCTGGCCGAGCTCGGGGAACCAGCCCAGCACCTCGGCGAGGCGGCCCGCCTCCTCCGACTGCGGCAGCGGGGCGGCGCCCACCAGCAGGTTCTCGCGCACCGTGAGCCCGCCGAACAGCCGCCGCCCCTCCGGCACCAGGGCGATGCCGTGGCGGGCGGCGCGGTCGGCCGCCCAGCGGTCGATCCGGGTGCCGTCCCACCAGAGGTGGCCGCTGCGCTGGCGGATGCCACGGGAGAGGGTCCGCAGCAGCGTGCTCTTGCCCGCCCCGTTGGCGCCGAGGACGGCGACACACTCGCCCGCGCCGACCTCGAGGCTGCACTCCTGGAGCGCGACCACGCCGCCGTAGGCGACCTCCAGCCGCTCAGCGCGAAGCACCGCCGCCTCCCCGGAGCGCCTCGGGCGACCCCCACTCCGGCCCCGGCGGGCGCGGGCCCGGGCGGTCCGCGACCGGCGCGGACACCGCCGCGGCCGGGACGGGCGCGGCGGCGGCGGCGACGGCGGGGAGCGGCTCGCCGGCCTCGCGGCCCAGGTAGGCGGCGATCACCACCGGGTCGCGCCGGATCTCCGCGGGGGTGCCCTCGGCGATCAGCCGCCCGAAGTCGAGCACGTAGATGTAGTCGGCGATGTCGAGCACCATCTGGACGTCGTGCTCGACCAGCAGGATGCCGAGCCCGAGGACCTCGCGGATGCGCAGCAGCAGCCGGCCGAGGGCGGCCGACTCCGAGGGGCCGGCGCCGGCCGCGGGCTCGTCGAGGAGCAGGCAGCGGGGCCGCAGGCAGAGCGCGGCGGCGATGTCGACGAGCCGCTGGCGGCCGCCGGGAAGGTCGGTCACCTGCCGCTCCAGCTCGTCCTCGACGCCGAGGAAGCCGGCGGCGGCGGTCACCCGCTCGGCCGCCGGCGCCGTGACCGTGCCCGGCCGGCGGCTGCTCTCGCTGATCCGGGCCATCAGCATCAGGTTCTCGCGCACCGTGAGCCCCTCGAAGAGGTCGACCCCCTGGAGGGTGCGGGCCAGCCCCATCCGGGCGCGGCGGTGGGCGCTGTGCGGGGCCAGGTCGCGGCCCTCGAAGAGCACCTCCCCCTGCTGCACCGGGGTGAGGCCGCTGATGACGTTGAGCAGGGTGGTCTTGCCCGCCCCGTTGGGACCGATGACCGCGGTGATCTCGCCGGCGTCGACCGCGCAGGTCACCCCGTCGAGGGCCTGGACGCCGCCGTAGCGGACCCCGACCCCGCGGGCCTCAAGCAGGAACATTGCGGGTGATCTCCGAGCCGACGGTGAGGCGCCGCGGCGACGGCCACAGCCTGCGGGGCAGCCGTCCCGACAGGCCGGCGAGCTGCTCGCGCCCGATCAGCACCAGCAGCAGCCCCACCCCGGCGACCAGGTTGGTGGCGTTGGGCCCGATGCTGCTGTCGGCGAAGTGCCGGGTCAGCTCGGGTGGCATCCAGCCGTAGAGCAGCCCGGCGGCGAGCGCCGCGGCGACGCTGCGCTGGCCGGCGATGACCACCAGCCCGAGCAGGAAGATCGACTGCAGCGGATGGAAGGGGGCGGGGCCGACGCTCTGCAGCTCGAGGGCGTAGAGCACGCCGGCGAGCCCGGCGAGGGCGGCGCTCAGCGAGAAGGCCAGCAGCTTGGTGCTGACCAGGTCGATGCCGCGGACGCTGGCCCCGACCTCGGTGGTGCGGAGCGCGATCATCCGGCGCCCCAGCGACGAGCGGCGGACGCCGGCGACGAGGAGGCAGCAGGCCACCAGCACGCCGAGCAGCAGGAGGTAGAGGGTGTGCTCGGAGGTGAGATCGAGGCCGCCGAGCACCGGGCGGGCCACGTTGACGCCGTTCTGGCTGCCGGTGAGCGTGGAGTTGTTGAAGACCGCGTCCTGCATCACCTGGGCGAAGCCGAGGGTGACCACCGCCAGGTAGACGCCGCGCAGCCGCAGCGCGGGCAGCCCCACCACCACGCTGACCGCGGCGGCGGCGAGCACCGCGACCGGGCCGGCGAGGTACAGGGGCAGCCCCACCCCCGGGGCCATCAGCCGGGCGGCGACGAAGGCCCCGACCCCCATGAAGCTGACCTGGGCCAGCGAGGTCTGGCCGGTCCAGCCGGTGAGCACCACCACGCTGAGGGCGGCGACGGCGAAGATCAGCGCGAGCGACATCGAGAGCAGCCGCGCCGAGCCGAGCAGCGACGGCATCGCCGCGGCGGCGGCCGTGAAGGCGGCGAGGGCGGCGAGCGAGGCGGCCTGGCGGCGGCTCACGCCCGCTCCACCACCAGGCCGCCCCGCCGCTGGAGCAGCAGCACGGCGAGGATGAACACGAAGACCGCGACGTCGGCGCTTCCCTGGGTGGTGGGGAAGAACTCCTGGGCGAAGGTCACCAGCTCGCCGAGGATCAGCCCGCCGGCCAGCGCCCCGGAGAGGCTGTCGATGCGGCCGAGGAGGGTCGCCCCCAGCGCCTGGAGGGCGATGAGGGTGAGCAGGAACGGGGCGACGGTGCGGATCACCGGGCCGAGCAGGATGCCGCCGCCGAGGGCGATCGCCACCCCCAGCATCCAGCTGCCCACGGTCACCAGCCGGACGTTCACGCCCTGCAGCGCCGCCACCTCGGGGTCGGCGGCGACCGCGCGCATGTGGAGCCCCAGCCGGGTGGAGGTGAGCAGCCGGTTCAGCAGCACCGCCGAACCGGCGGCGACGGCGAGCACCACCAGCCCGTCCACGGGCACGGTGATCCCGAGCAGGCTCACGCTGTCCGGCGACACCAGCGGCGGCGCCGAGCGGGGCACGTTGCCGAAGACGATCCCCACCACGCTCTGCACCACCAGCAGCACCCCGAGGCTCGAGACCAGCTTCACCGTCGGGCTGGCGCGGCGCAGCGGCCAGCCGATCAGCTGGCCGATGCCGAGGCCGAGGGCGGCGCCGAGCGCCACCACCGCCACCACCGCCACCGGGGTGGGCAGGCCGTGCTCGCGGAGCGCGATGTAGGTGAAGGCGCCGAGCGTGGCCATCCCCCCCTGGGCGAGGTTGAGGGTGCGGGTGGTCCGGTAGATGGCCACCACCCCCATGGCGAGCAGCCCGTACACCGCCCCCTGGATCAGCCCGAGGACGGCGTCGGTGGCGTAGGTCGAGAGCGACGCCGCGACCGGGAGGATCACGGCGGGCAGTGCCAGCTGTGGTCGTTCCAGTGCAGCGACCCCCCGCTGATGGTCACCAGCTGCGCGCAGCGATGCGGGGCGTGCCCCGGGTAGTCGGGATCGACCCCGGGGCGCAGGTCGAGCGGCGGGGTGAGCCCCAGGTCGAGGCCGGTGATGCCGTTCAGCGCCTGGATGATCGCCGCCTGGTCGGCGTGGAGGTCGGCGGAGAGGGGCAGGCTGTTCACCACCCGGGCGAACAGCTGGGCGCCCAGCCAGCCCTGCTCCAGGACCGAGTCCGGCGACGTCCCCGGGAAGTAGTGCTCGACGGTGCTCAGCAGGCCGGCCGCGACCCCGCCCGCCTCGTAGGGGAGGAAGGGCGACAGCGCCACCGCACCGTCCTGCTCGCCGCCGGGCTGTCCGAACTGGGCCGCGTAGCGGCGGTCGTAGCCGATCTCGTAGTTCACCCACCTGGGGTGGTAGTTGATGCTCTGCGCCGCCTGGACGAAGCGGTCGCCGCAGCCGATGTCGCAGAACCACATCAGCAGGTCGACCTTGTCGGCGGCGAACTTCTGGACGATCTGGTCGTACTGCGAGGCCGAGGGGTCGACGGTCTGGACGCTCACGTTGCTGTAGCCGAGCTTCTTGAACTGCCCGACCGCTCCCGCCTCGGCGGCGGTGAGCTGGGAGACGTTGTAGCCGAAGATCCCCGGGTGGGTGAAGGCGACGTGGTCCTTGGCGTACTGGGCCATGATCGCCCCCGCGTCCTTGATGGGCACGTCGACGCTCACCTGGTTGGGGAACTTGAAGGCGTCCTCCTCGTAGGGGTCGATGCCGATCAGCGGCACCGCCTGGCCGCCGTTGTCGGCCCCCGGGCTGGCGAAGTAGGGGTCGACGGTGTCCTGCCCGAAGGGCGAGACCATCGAGACGATGGCGAGCACGTGGTCGTCGGCGACCAGCTGCTTGGCGTCGGCGAGCGCGTTGGTGTTGCTGGTGGCGTCGTCGAGCACCTCGTACTGCACCCGGCAGCCGTGCACGCCCCCGTGGGCGTTGGCGTCCTGGAAGTACGCGCTGGCGGCGTTCTTGGCCTCGGGGAACTGGAAGAAGCCCGAGAGGGAGACGATGCTGCCCAGGGTCATCACGCCGTTCGAGAACGGGCAGACCGAGGGTGCCACCGCGTTGGGAACCGCCGGCCGCCGGGCGGCCGGGGCCCCGCCGCCGGCCACCGGGGAGGTGCCCCGGCTGACGCCGCCGCCGGAGGTGACCGAGCTGGACGCGCCCCCCGGCGCCTGCTGGGAGGAACCCGAGGCGCCCGCCGCCGGCCCGGTGTCGGGCAGCGGGGCCGACCCGCCGGTGCCGCCGCCCTGGACGTTGGCGGCGGCGCTGGTCTGCTCGCGGGTGGTGAGGGCGTGGTAGAGGCCCGCGCCGAAACCGACGGTGAGCACGATGGCGAGCACCGCGGCCACGATGAACAGCTTCTCGACCCGGGTCAGCAGCATCCCGTCGTCTCCTCGCCCCCTCCCCTACGAATCTGTGTGCGAATCTACCGCGTTGCGGAGAGGGCCGCCGTCCCCCCTCGGGGTGACCGCCGCTCACCCACCCCGGGGACGTTGGACGTGCTCGCCTCGCACAGTGCCCGCCCGGCCAATTCTTGACCCTGCCGGTCCGGTACGTCAAATGCGACCGGTGGTCAGCCCAGCGAGACCGCGGTGACCCGCCCGTCGTTGCCGACCGCGTAGAGGCTGCCGCCGCCCACCGCGAGCGGGCTGCGCACCCCGCTCTTCAGGGCGAGCTTCTGCAGCACCCTGCCGCTGGCGGCGTCGATGGCGAGCAGCTGACCCTGCTCGTCGGCGGTGATCACCCGCGAGCCCACCAGCACCGGCGGCGCCAGGGTGGTGCCCAGCTGCACCGCCCAGAGCTCGCGGCCGGTGGCGAGGTCGAGGCGGTGGAGCTTGTGGAAGCTGCGGTCGAGGACGAGGACCCCGTCGCCGGCGGGCAGCGGCGCCGCGACCACGCCCGAGGCGATGGTGGCGGTCCACAGCACCCTCCCGCCGCCGGCGTCGAAGGCGTCGGCGCCGCCGATGGTCCCGACCATCACCCTGCCGCCGCTGAGCACCGGGGCGGTCAGCGGCAGCCCGGTGGTCGCCGTCCTCCAGATCTGGCGGCCGGCGCCGCTCACCGCCTGCATCGCGTTGTCCCAGGCGGCGACGTAGCTGGTGTCGCCGTCCGCCGCCGGCGGCCCCGGGGTGAAGGCGGCGAGCGGGGCGAGCGAGCTCGCCCTGGCGTTGCCGGCGTCGATCGCGTAGAGGCCCCACCTGATCGTCCCGGACTCGGCGCGGCCGCCGACCAGCTCGAACCGCGAGCCGGTGGAGAGCAGGCCGCCGGCCGAGGCCGAGGGGATGTCGAGGCCCTTGCCGGCAAGGTCGTGGGCGGTCGTCGAGACCACGTGGAGGATGGCGTGGACGCCGCTGGTGGGCTGGTCGGGCCGCGACTCCACGACCCCGACCGAGCAGCCGTTCACCGCCGGCGGGCCGACGTTGTTGCCCTTCTGGTCGGGGGTCGACCAGTGCCAGCGCTCGATGCCGTCGGCGGCGGCCAGGTCGGCGACCCCCCCCTGCTGGCCGACGAGCAGGTCGTCGCCGACCAGCACCGCGCCCCCCGAGGCCTTCCCCGGGCGGGTCCAGCGCACCGCCAGGGTGCCGCCGCCGCCGCTGCCCTGGCCGGAGTGGGCGGCGTCGCCCTGGAGCTGGCCCCAGACCGGGGAGCCGCAGGAGGAGCCCCGGGAGATGATCAGGAAGGTGGCGATGACCGCGACGGCGACCACGACGATCGCGGCGCCGATGGCCGCGGTCACGCGCGCGGGGAGCGGCAGGCGCCGCCGGCCAGGCATGGTGGGGCAGTGTAGGGGCCGCGGCAGGCCGCCGGAGGGGGTGGCCGGCTAGCCGAGGAGCCGGCGGGCGGCGGCGAGGGCGGGCGCCACCTCCGGGTCGACCACCCCGGGCGGCAGCGGCGCATCCAGCCGCCGGCGCTCGAGGACGGCGGCGAGCCGGGCGGCGGCGGCGCGGCCCTCGGGGCGCTCGGCGCCGACCCCGGCCACGGTCCCGCCGCGCACCGTCACCAGCACCACGACGCGCCGCGGCCGGCTCAGCACCACCCGGACCACGCCGCAGCCGGCGCGCACCTTCCAGCAGCCGGAGGCCGCCGCCGCCACGCCTGCGGGGACCCGGCGCAGCCAGCGCTCCACCCCGGGGAGGGCGGCCGTCTCCGTGGCGCTGAGGCCGCCGGGGAGCAGCCGGGTCTGGCACGCCTCCTCGACGGCCTCCCGCAGCGCCGCCGCCACCGCGCCGGCTCCGGGGACGGCGCCGGTGGCCTGCCGCACCGACCCCATCTGGGCGCGCAGCTCCTCCGCCATCAGCCGGCGCACCGCCCCCGAGGGCAGCCGCAGCGCCGCCAGGAAGAGGTCGGGGTCGAAGTCGGCGAGCACGTTGCCGCCGAAGACCGAGGCCTCGCCGATGCTGGCGGCGCCGCTGCCGCAGAGCTTGCGACCCATCCCGGTGACGTCGGTCCCGGGCCCCACCTCCGCGGCCACGCCGAGCCGGGCGTAGGCGGCCACCGCGGGGCCGAGGCACCAGCGCAGCGCCCCGGCGTCGGGCAGCGGGAGCCGGCGGCGGTGGACCACGAGCACGTAGAAGGTCTGCGCCGGGGTGATCAGCACCGTGCCCCCGCCCAGCCGGCGGCGCACCACCGGCAGGCCGAGCCGGCGGAGCGCCGCGGGCGAGGGGGCGGGGCCGAGCGCGTGCCGGCCGACGCAGAGGTAGGAGCGGTCGGGCCGCACCAGCACCACGGTGTCGGGGCTGTCCTCGCCGAAGCAGGCGGCGACGGCGTGGTGGACGCTCTGCGAGCGGATCCAGGGCACCGTGCCCAGGTCCAGCAGCCGCATCACCCCCCCGGGGCGGCCGAGGACCCTCACCCGCGGAGCGGGGAGGCGTAGCCTGCCCCGGTGATGAGACCACCTCCCCCCGGTGCCGCCCGTGAGCACCTCGCCAACGAGCGCACCCTGCTCGCCTGGATCCGCACCGGGGTCACCCTGATCGCCCTGGGGTTCGCGATGGCCCGTTTCGGCGCCTTCGTCGACGACCGGTCGGGGTCGGCGACGCGCCTGGGCGTCCCCACCCTGATCGGCGTCTCCCTGGTCGGCGCCGGGGTGGCCGCGACCGTCCTCGGCCTGCTGCGCTTCCACCGGGCCCGTGCCCAGATCGGCGCCGGCCGCTTCCGGGCCGAGCTCTGGCCCGAGGGGCTGCTGGCGCTGCTCACCGCGGCGCTGGGGGTGGGCGTGGTCACCTACCTGCTGCTGCGGGGCTGAGGGTCAGCCGCCGGCGAGGCGCTCGAGGACCTCGAAGACCTCGAGGACGTCGCCGGTCCGGCCCACCGAGTAGCGGGGGTTGGCGAGCCGCACCGTCCCGGCGGCGTCGAGGACGAAGGCGGCGCGGCGGGCCCGGCGCTGCTCCGGGTCCCACACCCCGAACGCCCGCGCCGCCTCGCCGGTGGGGTCGGAGAGCAGCGGGAAGGGCTCGCCGAGCCTCTCCGCCCACTCCGCCAGCCGCTCCGGAGGGTCGGCGCTGATCGCCACCACCCGGGCGCCGAGCGCCTCCAGGGTCTCCGCCTCGGCGGCGAAGGTGACCAGCTGCTGCCGGCAGTCGGGGGTGGCCGCCTCGAGGTAGAAGAGCAGCACGGTGGTGGTGCCGGCGAGGTCGTCCCGGCCGAGGCTGCCACCGCCCGCGACCGCGCAGCGAAAGTCGGGTGCCGGCTGGTCGAGCACGGCCGGAGTGTAGCCCGACGGGCGCCTGTCACTACAATCCGTCGGATGCGGTCGCCCTCTCGCCGGTTCCGGCTCCTCGCCACCCTGCTCGTCGCCGGTGCGACGGCGAGCCTCGCCGGGGGGGCGCTGCGGCGCCGCGCCGGCACCGGTGCCGGGGTGGTCGACGCCGACGACCCCCGCCTCGACGTGCGCCTGGCCGCGCCGACGGTGGTGCGCGGGTCGGTGACCGTCAGCCTGCTCCGCTACCCGGTCGCCAAGCCCTTCTGCGAGCGCATCGAGGAGCTGGCGCGGCGCGACGGGGCCGATGCCCTGGTCATGGACATGAGCTCGCTCTCCAAGGCGACGCCGCGGGCCGGCCTCTACGCGATGCGGCGGCTCCGGAAGCTGCCGCTGCGCCGCATCGCCCTGCTCCACGGCAACCGGTTCATGCGCGCCTTCGCCTCGACGGTGCTGACCCTGGGACGCTTCCCCGAGTTCCGCTTCTTCGACAGCGAGGAGACCGCGGTGCGGTGGGCGTCGGCCCGCACCGCCGGCTGACCGGGGCCGGCGGGAGGCACTCTCCGGCGGGGTGAGCCGCCGCCGTCACCCGGCGTCACCCCGTCGGGTGAAATTTCCGAAAAACCTGCAATTAACCGGTGTGCATCACCCGCCCGGTGATACACGCTCTCCCCGACCCGGGTCTATCGGGTCAGGACCGGCAGGTCCGGGTAGGAGGAGAGTGGGTGAAGGCGAGGATGGCGGTGCGTTCCGTCGCGGCTCGCCCCGGTTCGGGAGCGCTCCGCCCGAGGGCGCCGCGGACGCCACCCCCCAGGCGCCGCCTCGACTCTGGCGCATCCTTCCTGATAATGTCGATCAGGTTTATCAACTTTACGGGGAGGTAGGCCAGAGAACGAAGTCCGAGCGCACTCGACGTGTTGGGGAATTCTGAAGAACCGCTCACCGGTGGCTCTCGACGGGGGTACGACGCGGACCGGGGCGGCCATAACGCGGATTGGACGGAAGGCGAATGAGGATACGACGAGCACTCTTGGCAGGCGGGGGTGCGGCGCTCCTGATCCCCTCGGCCCTGGTGGCGACGAGCACGGTGATCCCGGATCTGCTCAGTCACTCGACGGCCGTGAAGGTGGTCAGGAGCGTGACCCCGGTCACGACCCCGGGCGGGGTCAAGCAGGTCATCAACTACACGGTGCAGACCCAGCCGAAGGCGGTGGCCCGGGCCGGCGGAGCTGCCCCCGCCACCGGCGGGGTCGCTGCGGCGGAGCGTGCCAACCCAGCCGTGGCCTCCTGCCCGGGGGCCGGTGCAGGGCACGAGTACCTGGTCGTCTGGGCCGGCAAGATGAACGCCGGCGACCTGACCGGCAAGGACGCGCTGATCTTCGCCAACGGCGGCGCGGTGAACCCGCAGTCGATCCGCGACGTCCTCCCCCAGGAGACGCTTCCCGGGCAGGACATGATCGCCACCATCGACGCCGAGCGCGGCTGCAGCACCTACGGCAACGTCGTCAACGTGGCCATCATCCCCGGCTCCGACGGGGTCGAGAACGAGCCCCACCACATGCAGTACATCTGGTTCCCGGGTGAGCCGCTCTGGGCGGGTGGCCTGTTCACCTCGCGGCTCTTCACCTGGGACACCAGCGCGCTCCCGAAGGTGACCCTGATCAGCACCCAGGAGCCCTTCGCCACCCCGGGTGGCTCGATCTGGGACGCCT
Organism: uncultured Chloroflexia bacterium; assembly: GCA_963846365.1. Lineage (GTDB taxonomy): Bacteria > Chloroflexota > Dormibacteria > Aeolococcales > Aeolococcaceae > CF-96. The sequence goes on along the minus strand of CAWJVN010000004.1, from coordinate 85,122 downwards.
TCGACGCGCTGCCCGACGGCACCGCCTACGGCACCCTGATGGGCGGCCCGCTCCAGGTCTACGGCATGACCCCGGGCGAGGTCGTGCACATCGGCTCCAAGGGCCAGATCCTGGGTGAGTTCCCGGCGACTGCGGCCGAGGGCCTGCCCCCGACCGACGTCAACGGCCTGCCCACCTGCCCCGACCTGGGCAGCTGCGCCAACCCGCACGGCATCCAGGCCCGCGCCGACCTGCACACGCTGGTCACCTCGGACTACGCCGAGCCGGCGCGCCTGGTCGAGGATCCGGGCAAGCCGGAGAACTACAACGTGTTCCGGCGGACGGTGCGCATCTGGGACATCAGCGACACCAACCACCCGAAGATCACCAAGGTCGACGTGATGCCGAAGGGTCCGCGTGACGACGCCAACCCGGGTCACCAGGAGAACCTGGGCATCATGGAGGTCGGCAAGACCTGGGACTATCCGCTGCCCAACGGGAAGGTGCCCAAGGGCTTCTTCTCCGAGAGCATGTGCGGCGGTGCCATCTTCTACACCCCGGACATCACCGCCACCGCGAGCAACCCGTGGCGCGAGGTCTTCGACTCCACCGCCGCGGTCTTCTCGCCCAAGGACCAGACCGCGTACAGCGGCCAGGTGGCCAACGGCGGACCCAACTCGCAGATCACCGAGGGCGGTGGCTGCAACGGCGCCGCATGGGTCAACGTATCGCCCGACAACCGCTTCGTCTTCCACTCGGTCAACGGCCGCTACACCAACCAGAACGACTTCGGCGACCCCGGCAGCCCGAAGATGGTGTACGTCATCAACGTCGAGCGGCTGCTCGAGGCCGGGACCGGCTACAACTGCAACATCAACAACATCCGCGCGGTGATGGACCCGAGCCAGGGCGGCTCCGACTGCCCGACCGTGGCCGGCATCGTGCCCGTCAACGACACCACCACCGGCGGCCCCCACTGGGGCAGCTTCGACAACTTCAGCCTCACCTCGGTCAACATCAACGGCTTCAACGACACCCATGGGCTCACCCGGATGGCGTTCGCGAACTACTTCGTGGCGCGCACCGGCGTGGACGGCAACCACAAGCTCTGCGTGGTGAACGTGAACCCCGTGACCGGGGACCTCTCCTACGACAACGCCTTCATCGACGAGAAGGAGGGGACGCCCTGCGTCAACTTCAACCGGCACTCCTGGCCGGGTGGGGCGACCACGGGCTACTACAAGCCGCACTCCATGCTCTTCGTGGAGAACGGCGCACCCCAGACCGGCGCCACCAGGGACGCCGCCGGCAACGTGACCGGCTACTGGGGCTCGGAGATCAACGGCGGCCAGAACACCGGCGGCTTCCCCTACTCCCAGTAGGCGCGGAGACCGCTCACCACGGCTGAATGACGGGGGGCCGGCATGTCCGGCCCCCTTTCTTCGCCCGGGCCCCGCCGGTGCACCATGTCGCCGCTCCTGATGACCATCACCCACCGCCTCCGCCTCGCGCTCCGTCCCCGGCCGGCCCGGCTGCTGCTCGCCGCCCTCGCCAGCGTGGCCGGTGCGCTGGTGCCCACCGGCGCCGCCGCCCATCCCTACCTGGTGAGCGCCGAGCCCGCCGCCGGGGCCACCCTGCACGCGTCCCCGGAGCAGATCACCATCCTCTACACCGAGGGCCTCGACGCCCCCTACTGCTCGGTGGTGCTGGTGGCGCCCGACGGCAGCGAGCGCACCGTGCCGGTGAGCGCCTCGGGGACCCGGCTCACCGCGGCGCCGCCGGCGCTGGGGCCGGGCACCTGGGTGGTGCGCTGGACGGTGGTCGGCGAGGACGGCCACCGGGTGGTCGGCGACTTCCCCTTCAACGTGCAGCGGGCCTCGGGCAACCCCGCCGCCCTCACCGCCGCCGCCGGCCCGCCCGGCTACGACACCGCCAGCGACGTCAGCCCGGTCGAGCTGGTGGGCCGCGCCCTGCTCGCGGTGCTCACCGTGCTGCTCTGCGGCGTGCTCGTCCTCGGCTTCGTCATCCTCCCCTCCGACCCCGCCCTGCGCGCCGCCGCCGGCCGGCGGCTGGCCCGGCTGCGCACCGCGGTGTGGGCCCTGCAGGTGGCGGTCGCCGCCGGCCTCGCCGGCGTGCTGGTGGCGGAGTACGGGGCCTCGGCGCTGCCCAGCTCGCTCACCGGCAAGCTGGTCCTGCTCCGGCTCCTGCTCACCCTGGCGCTGGCCCCGGCGGTGTTCGACGGCGGGACCCTGGCCGCGGGCCGGTCGCCGTCGCGGCGCACCGGCACCTACGGGGTGGCGGTGGCCGGCGCGCTGCTCGGTGCCCTCGCCCTCTCCGGGCACGCCCTCGCCGAGGCCGACCGCGTCCCCCAGCTCACCGTGCTCGGCGTCCACCTGCTCGCCGTCAGCGTCTGGGTGGGCGCGATTGCCGCCGTGGTCGCCGCCTCCGGCCGGGGGGCGCGGCGCCTCGCCCCGCTGGTGGCGGTGAGCGTCGCCGTGATGATCGTGACCGGGCTCTACAACGCCCACGTCAACCTCCGGTCGCTCGCCGAGATGGCGAGCTCGACCTACGGCCGGGTGCTCGACGTCAAGGTGGCCCTGGTGGTGGCGATGGTGGCCGCGGGCCTGCTCGCCACCCGGCGCATCGGCGGCCGCCGGGTCCGCGCCGTGGAGGCCGCGGTCGCGGTGGCGGTGCTCACGATGGCGGGGGTGCTGGCCCAGACCCCCAATCCCGTGTCCTTCCCCTACCCCTCGCAGCTCCACGCCCGGCCGGCGGGGACGCCCCTGCTCGCCGCCTCGAACGGCACCCACCTCCTCCCGCTCACCGTCGCCCCCGGGGTGGTCGGCGCCAACCGGGTCATCGCCGGGGTCGACCGCACCGACGGCAACGACCTGCCGGTGCCGGTCGACGGCGTCGACGGCATCGAGGTGACCGCCGGCTGCGCCTGCGCCGGCGGCGCCCGGCAGGTGACGATGCGGCGGGTGCCGGGCAGCCCCTGGTTCACCGGTGACGTGGTGCTCGGCACCCCGGGGACCTGGACGCTGACGGTGCGACCCAGGGTGGCGGGGACCCTGGAGGACGCCGCCGCCGAGAGCGCCGACATCGAGCCCGCGGCGGCGCCCGACCAGGTGCTGGTGGGGGTCGCCGCCGACCTGTCGGGACCCGGGGGCCGGGCCTGCCAGGACCGTGCCGTGGGCCTCCAGGAGGCCGCGGTCGAGGCCAACCAGGGGGCGCTGCTGGGCGGCGACACCCTGCGGGTGATCGCCGCCGACACCGGCGTGGCGGGGGCGGCGGCGGCGGTCGACCGGCTCCGGGCGATCCACGTCGCCGCGCTCGCCCTGCCCTGCGGGGACGAGGCCACCACCGCGGCGGTGGTGGCCGCGGCCCGGCACGCCGGCCTGCCGGTGGTCGGGGTCCCCGAGGAGCTCGCCGCCCCGCCGCTGGCGTGGACCACCGGGCTGCCCGCCGCCGGTGAGGGCGCTGCGCTCGCCGACCAGGCCGCCGGGCACCACAGCCTGAGCGCGATGCTGCTCACCGGCCACGAGCTCCACGACCGCCGCGAGGCCGACGCGACCGCGGCCCGCCTCGGCGTCCTCGGCATCCCCACCCGGCGCCTCGCCGTCGACTCCGAGCCGCCCACCACCCTGGCCGAGCGGGTCCGGGCGCTCAACCCGGGGACGGTGATCGTGCTCGCCTCGCCGGAGGCGGCGCTGCCCGTGATCCGCGCCCTCGGCGACCTCACCCCCGCCTGGTCGCCGCTCTCCGGGGCGCTCGCCGCCTCCGGGTTGATGTCGAACTCGCTGGCCAGCGCCGGCGGCGAGTGGGTGCTGAAGGGGCGGATCGGCTTCGCCAGCGAGGTCGACCCCGACGACACCGCGGCGATCGACTACGCCGGCCGGCTCGAGCAGTGGTACGGCGGGCGCCGTCCCTCCTTCGACGGGGTGCGCGGGTACATCGTGGGCTGGGTGATGAACAATGCGCTCCGCGGCGCCGCTCAGGACCGCTCGCCGAAGAACCTCGTGGCCACCCTCGAGACCCGGTTCGCCGACTTCGCCTTCGGCTCCTCCTACCGGCTGCGGTGGGGGACCGGCGGCGGCGGCGCCGGTCAGCTCGCCGTCTTCACCACCGTGTTCATCAACCCCCTCACCCAGCTCGGCGCGGCCCCCTCGACCAGCCACGCCGGCATCTTCCTCAAGGCGGGCGCCTACGTGCGCCTCAGCCCCTACGAACAGGTTCAGAGCTGATGCCATCCCCTCGTCACCCCGTCGCCCTCGGTCTGCTCCTCGCCCTCGCCGGATGCGGCGAGAGCCCGGCGGCCGTCCCGCCCTCCGCGTCCGCGGCGGCGGCGCCGGTGCAGGCCTGCGCCGCACCCTCGATCCCCGAGACCGGCTTCGTCCCCGACCCGGCGCACTCCGGGCCGCTGTCGGTGGGCAGGTACAGCCCCAACGGCGACATGCAGGCGGCCCTGGTCTTCTTCCACTTCCAGAGCGGCGCCCGCCAGGTGTTCACCAACCTGCCGGCGACCGCCACCGCCGCGGCGACGTCGCCGCCGGGCGCGGCCGGGCCGCAGAGCCCCGCCCACGACCAGCTGATCACCTGTGACGCCCTCGAGTTCGCCGCCGCCGACGGCGCCAAGGGCTTCCTCGGCGCCTTCGGGCAGCTGCGCCGCGACGCCAGGCAGCAGGAGGTCGCGGCGCCGGCGGTCGGCGACAGCCGCGCCGCCTTCAGCGACCAGGGCCAGGACTTCGTCGGCTACCCGATCCACGGCGCGAGCGGGGCCGAGATCGCCGCCACCCGGGGGAACCGCTTCTACTCGGTCTCGGTCTTCGGGCCCTCCCCCACCCTGCAGACCGCCACCGCGATCCTCCAGAGCATGCTCGGGCCGGCCCGATGACGCGGCGGACCCGCGCCCCGGGCGGCGCCGGCGGCCTGCTGCTCGCCGCCGCGCTGCTGGCGGGCTGCGACGGCGGCGGCACCGCCCCGTCCCCGGGCTCGCCCCCGGCGGCGACATCGACCCGGGCCCCGGGCTCGGCCGCGGCCACCCCGTCGGGACCGGCGCCCACCCCGGGCATCAACACCCGGCCGCCGGGAGAGCTCGACGCCCCCGCCTGCAGGGCCCTGATCATCGACTTCGACGAGCGCCTGGCCCAGGCCTATGCCGCCGGGGATACGAGCCACCTCGACACCTTTCTGGCCGGGGTCGAGCTGACCGGCCACAGGGCCACCATCCAGCAGCTCAACTCACGGCACCTGCGCAACATCTTCCACGTCCAGTTCGAACTCGCTCTCGATCACGTCGAGCACCCCGCAGCGGGTGGTCTTCAACCTCACCGACCACACCACCGACAACCACTACGTCGACACCACCACCAACCAGGTGGTGAACCAGGGGCTGCCGGGGCCGGCGACGCAGGCGTTCACGATCTTCTTCGACTACAACCCCCAGAACCAGACCTGGTACTGGACCAGCGGCGTCGACAACAAAAGGTGAGCCGGGCCGCCCTGCTGCTCGCCGCCGCGCTGCTGCTGACCGGCTGCGGCACGCCCGCCGCGGCGCCCCGGCCCACGGCGACGCCGCCGGCCGCCGGACCCTCGCCGGCGGCGTCACCGCACCCCGTGGTGCCCCGCCCCGCCCTCCGCCTCTACGCCGCGATGGCGACCGACAGCGCCCACCGCGACGTGCTGCTCTTCGGCGGCGGCACCCAGGCCGGCGACCTCGACGACACCTGGACCTGGGCGGACGGGCGCTGGACCCAGTCCGAGGCGTTCCCGGTGCCGCCACCGCGAGGGCTCGCCGGGCTCGCCGAGGACGGCGCCGGGCGGGTGGTGCTCTTCGGCGGCGAGCAGGGCGGCACCCGCACCCTCGACGACACCTGGCTCTGGGACGGCGCCGCCTGGACCCGGGCGGCCGCCAGCCCCGGGCCATCGCGCCGCAGCGCGATGGCGATGGGGTACGACGCCGGCTCCCGCCGGGTGCTGCTCTTCGGCGGCGCCGGGGTCGACGGGCGCACCGCCGACACCTGGCTGTTCTCCGGCGGCCGCTGGACCGAGTCCCGCCCGCCGGCGTCGCCCCCGGCGCGGTCCGGGGCGGCGATGGCCTACGACCCGGTCCGCGGGCAGCTGCTGCTGTTCGGCGGGGCGGGCGCGAGCGGCGACCTCGGGGACACCTGGGCATGGGCGGCGGGGAGCTGGCAGGCCCTCCATCCCGCGGCGTCGCCCGCCGCCCGCAGCGGTGCGGCGATGGCCTGGGACGCGTCCACGGGCAGGATCGTCCTCTTCGGCGGCGTCGTCGGCGGGCAGCCGCAGCAGGACACCTGGCTGTGGGACGGCAGCACCTGGGTCGCGGCGGCGCCCGCCGGGTCGCCGCCGGCCCGTGCCTTCCCCGCGCTCGCCGCCGATCCGTCGAGCGGGACGGTGCTGCTCTTCGGCGGACAGGGCACCGCCGGGGCGCTCGGCGACGGCTGGCTCTGGCGATCGGGAGCCTGGAGGACGACGCCGTTGTGACGAATGCCTCAGAATTCGATCAGCAGCCCCCATCGGTCCCGAAGGCGGAGGGTCGAACATTGGCCAGGGCCGTGGTCGCGATCGCGACCTCCCTCTCGATGCTCGCGATCGCGGGCCCCGCGGGTGCCTCCGCGGCAGCGCTGACCCCCCCGGCACCCCAGACCGAGGAGCTGTCACCCTGGAGCTCGGTCCCGGTGACCGCCGGCTCGGCCGAGCGCAGCGCCCTCGCCCACCGTCCCGCCGGCGTCAACCCGCAGCCCTCGGCGCGGCAGGGGAGCGCCGGGCCGCCACCCGCGGAGAGCCGCGTCGGCAGGGGTGACGGGGTGAACATCGACCCCCTCGGCACCTGTATCAGCTGCACCAACGCCAGCGCCGGGAACGGCTCGTCGGCGTCGGAGTCGCGGGAGCTGAAGATCGCCGACGAGTTCATCTCCGAGGGCCAGGGCCCGGCCAACGGCTACACCGGGGGCAGCGCGCTCTCGCTGCCGCCGAACTCGCTGCTCGCCGTGGCGCTCGGGTACTACCAGCTGGACAACCGCGCCGACCACGGCTCGTCGGAGGCGCACTCGAACGCCACCTTCGCCGACCTCCGCCTCCTCGACGGGTCGGTGGCGAGCGTCGCCGTCCTCGAGTTGCACAGCAACGCGAGCCACAGCGCCGCCCGCGGGGCCCACCGCGACGCCAGCTCGAGCGCCCTGAACCTCGGTCTGACCGGTGCCCAGATGGCCATCGTCGTGCTCCACTCCGACTCCTCGAGCAGCGGCCCCGGGCACGTGTACCTGGTCCAGGTCAACGGCCGCGAGGTGGCCTCGGCCGAGCAGCTCGGCGGCGCGACCCCGCTGATCATCCCCCGGGTCGCCACCATCAACCTCCTCCGCAACGGCCCCGACGGCGCCGTCGTCGGCGGCGTCCAGGACGGCAGCTCCAACCAGGCCGCCGGGGTGGTGTCGACCTCGGCGAACGCCCCGACCGACCAGCACTGAGGGGGGGGCTCGCTCGGGCTGCTCCGTCCCATGAGTCGCTCGCCATCGGCGCGGTGGGCCGGGCGGCGGCGCGCGGCGGGGAGTGACTTGCCGTCGATCACGGCTCGCGGGGGCTGAGAGCGTTCATCCACACTGCGTGCGGGCTGGAATCATGAGCGAGGCGATCGATGAGCAGGAGCACCCTGGTGCTCACCTTCCTGGCCGGCCTGGTGATGATCGTCGCGGCGGTCGGCACCCGGCGGGTGCTGACCCTGACGCTGGCGCTGATGGGGCTGCTGGGGGCGATGCTGCTGCCGCTCACGGCGGTGGGCGGGCGGCTGGAGCCGGCGGCGGTCGGGATCGCGCTGGCGATCGCCGCGCTGGGCGTGGTGGTGGTGGACGGGTGGGGGGGGCAGCCGTTCCTCGCCCCGCTGGCGACCACCGGGCTCGCCGCCTACGCCACCGCCTGGTTCGCGGGCGACCAGGGGCAGCCGCTGGTCATCGCGGTCACCTACGCGCTGGCGCTGGCGCTGATCCTGGGGGCGCTGGTGGGCGCGGCGTGCGCGGTGCACCGGCGCGGTGAGGTGGTCGCGGTGGTCAGCCTGGGGGTGGCGGCGGTGCTCGAGGCCGCCGTCTTCCGCAGCCACGCGATCGGCGGGACCCGGCGGCTCACCCCCGCCGTCTCCCAGCCGCTGCGGATGGGCGGCTACCAGGTCGAGGCCGGGGTGGTGCTCTACTACGGCCTGCTCCTGCTCCTGGTGGTCTGCGTCCTGGCCGTGCTGGTGCTCCGCGAGTCGCGCCTCATCGCGCTGCTGCGGGCGGCGGCGGGAGCGACCCCGGCCGAGGTGCGCGGCATCGACGTCACCGCCACCCGCTTCGCCGCGTACCTGATCGCCGCCGTGCTCGGGGCGGTGGCGGGCTGCGCGCTGGCGCTCTCCTCCGGGAGCGTGGGGCCGGAGCGCTACTCGGTCGCCCGGTCGCTGCTGCTCGTCGGCCTGGTGCTGCTCCTCGGGCGCGGGCGGGTGGTCGCCGCACTCGCCGCCGGGGCGGCGGCCGGCGCCCTCCCCGAGGTGATGGCGCGGTACCACCCGCTCGCCGGCTACCGGCCCGCCCACCTCGACCTCGCGGTCGGGGCGCTGCTGCTCGCGACCGTGGTCGGCGGCGAGCTGCTCCGCACCCCTCGCGCCCGCGCCCTGCTCGAGCGCCGGCCGATCAGGAGGAGCGGTGACCGTTCTCGGCGGCCGGCGCCTCCGCGTCGGCGCTGGGCTCCTCGGCGCTGACGTCGTCGTTGTCGAAGAGACGGCTCTTGCGGATGTCCTCGCCCTCGATCCGCATCAGGTCGTCGCGGCCGATCGAGCCCCCGGCGCTGATCAGCCGGCTCGCCTGGCGGAGCCGCGCCCGCTCCAGCCCGTTGCGCACGCTGCGCCCGTTGGCGAAGCGCGGCTGGCGCATCCGCCGCTCCATCAGCTCCCGGAAGGAGCTCTCCCCGTCCTCGCTGAGGCGGTAGTTCTGGCGCTCGAGGATCAGCTGGGCGATCCCCATCAGCTCGTCGATGGTGTAGTCGGGGAAGTCGATGTGGTGGGCGATCCGCGAGCTCATCCCCGGGTTGCTCTGGAAGAACGTGTCCATCCGGTCCTTGTAGCCGGCGAGGATCACGACGATGTCGTCGCGCTGGTTCTCCATCACCTGGAGGAGGATCTCGATGGTCTCCTGCCCGTAGTCGCGCTCGTTCTCCTGCCGGTACAGGTAGTAGGCCTCGTCGATGAACAGCACCCCGCCCATCGCCCGCTTCAGCACCTCGCGGGTCTTCGGCGCGGTGTGGCCGATGTACTGGCCGACGAGGTCGTCGCGGGTGACCGTCACCAGGTGACCCTTGCCGAGGTAGCCGAGCCGGTGGAGCACCTCGGCCATGCGCATCGCGATCGTGGTCTTGCCCGTGCCCGGGCTGCCGGTGAAGCACATGTGCAGGGTGGGCCGCTCGAAGTCGAGCCCGTAGCTGCGGCGCATCCGGTCGACGAGGAGCAGCGAGGCGACCTCGCGGATGCGCGTCTTCACCGGCACCAGGCCGATCAGCTCGCGGTCGAGCTGCTCGAGGACGTCGAAGACCTGGGAGCCGCGGAGCTCGGCCTCGAGGTCGACGAGGTCGTTCTCGCCGAGCCGCGGCGGCGCGTTCTCCTCCTCGTCGGGCGCGGGCAGGGACGGAGGTCCCTGCCGCGCACCGCCGCGAGGCATCTGGAAGGACGGAGGCTGATCGCTCATCGAGACTACTTCTGGTAGCGCTCACCCGCGGGCCGGTCGAGCGAGTACGGATGCAGGGTGTAGCGGATCTGCCGGTCGTGGCTCTCCTGGCGCTCGAGCCGGAAGCCGGGCTCGTTGTCGGGACGCTGGACGATGTACTGGAGCGCGGTGGTCTGCCGGCCCAGGGTGGCGTCGTAGGCGTTCACCCGGACGTACTTCTGCGGGTTGGCCTCACGGCAGCGGTTGATCTCGAGCAGGATCGCGGCCGGGTCCTTCATGTCGAACATCGGCAGCCCCCACATGTCCCACAGGAAGTTGCGGGGGTGGGGATCGTCGGTGTACTCGACGGAGACCGCCCAGCCGTTGTCGAGGCAGTACTGGATCTGGGCCCTGATCTGGTCGTCGGTGAGCGGCGGCAGGTAGGAGAAGGTTCCCTGGGTGATGTACATGTGCGCTTCTCCTGCTAGACCGGGGTCGCCGTGGGCATCACGTCGGGGGTGTCGGTGGACTCGTAGTTGAAGCTGATCTCGCCCCAGACGTCGAGGGCGGCGCGCAGCGGGGCGCACCACTTCGCGGCCTTGCGCAGCAGCTCGGGACCCTCCTTGAGGTAGTCCTTCCCCTCGTTCCGCGCCTGGATCATCAGCTCGATGGCGACGCGGTTGGCGGTGGCGCCGGCCTCGATGCCCATCGGATGGCCGATGGTGCCGCCGCCGAACTGGAGCACCACGTCCTCGCCGAGGTAGTGGAGCAGCTCGTGGGCCTGGCCGGCGTGGATGCCGCCCGAGGCCACCGGCATCACGCCCGGCATCGACGCCCAGTCCTGGTCGAAGTAGATGCCGCGCGCCAGGTCGGTCTTGATGAAGGGCAGGCGCAGGGTGTCGTAGTAGCCGGCGATCATGCTCGGGTCGCCCTCGAGCTTGCCCACCACGGTGCCCGCGTGGACGTGGTCGACGCCGAGCAGCCGCACCCACTTGCTGATCACCCGGAAGCTCACCCCGTGGTTCTTCTGCCGGGTGTAGGTGCCGTGGCCGGCGCGGTGGAGATGGAGGATCATCCCGTTCCTCCGCGCCCACTTCGACATCGAGGTCATCGCCGTGAAGCCCACGGTGAGGTCCTGCATGATGATGACCGAGCCGATCTCCTTGGCGAACTCGGCCCGCTCGTACATCTCCTCCATCGTCGCGGCGGTGACGTTGAGGTAGTGACCCTTGATCTCACCGGTCTCGGCCTGCGCCTTGTTCACCGCCTCCATCGACGAGAGGTAGCGGTCGCGCCAGCGCATGAACGGCTGGCTGTTGATGTTCTCGTCGTCCTTGGTGAAGTCGAGCCCGCCGCGCAGCGCCTCGTAGACCACCCGTCCGTAGTTGCGCGCCGACAGGCCCAGCTTGGGCTTGGTGGTGGCGCCGAGCAGCGGGCGGCCGTACTTGTTGATGTACTCGCGCTCCATCACGATGCCGTGGGGCGGCCCCTGGAAGGTCTTCACGTAGTGCGGGGGGATCCGCATGTCCTCGAGCCGCAGCGCCTTGAGCGCCTTGAAGCCGAAGACGTTGCCGATGATCGAGGAGGTGAGGTTGGCGATCGACCCCTCCTCGAAGAGGTCCATGTCGTAGGCGATGAACGCCATGTACTGGTTGTCGGACCCCGGGATCGCCTCGCAGCGGTAGGCCTTCGCCTGGTAGTGGCTGTGGGCGGTGAGCCGGTCGGTCCAGACCACCGTCCAGGTCGCCGTCGAGGATTCACCGGCGACCGCCGCGGCCGCCTCCTCGGGGTCGACGCCCGCCTGCGGGGTGATCCGGAAGGCGCAGAGGATGTCGGAGGCCTTCGGCTCGTAGTCCGGCTCCCAGTACCCCATGGTCTTGTAGGGGATGACCCCGGAGGACCAGCGCGAGCGCTTCTCCTCCTTCTTTCCCCCGGCCTTCTTTCCCTCGGCCTTGTCGGTCCTGGCCTCGCTCGCGTCCAGTGTGGTCATGTACGCCTCCTGGGGTCTCGGTGGGTTCGACGCCGTTGCCGGCATCCACCCGCGGGACACCCCGCGACGACAGGATGCGCCACCCAACCCTGCAGCGTCAATTGTTTTTTTGGTTGCGATCCATTACTTTGTACTTATGACATTGGGACAGCTCCGCTCTCTCCTCGAGGTCGCGTCGACCGGGTCGGTGCGCGAGGCGGCGGAGCGGCTCTTCGTCACCCAGCCCGCGGTCTCCTCCCAGATCGCCGCCCTGCAGAAAGAGCTGGGGGTGCGGCTGGTGGCCCGCGACGGCCGCGGCCTGCGCCTCACCACGGCGGGCACGGTGCTCGCCGGCTATGCCCGCCGGGTCCTGGGCCTGCTCGAGGAGGCGGCGGTGGCGACCGCGGGCGCCGACGCCCCCGAGCGCGGACGGGTGCGCCTCGCCGGGGTCACCACCGCCGGCGAGCAGCTCCTCCCCCGCCTCATCGCCGGCTTCCGGGGAAAGCACCCCTCCGCGGAGATCAGCCTGGAGGTGGCCAACCGGCCGCGGGTGTTCTCCCTGCTCGAGCACCACGAGGTCGACCTGGTCATCGGCGGCCGTCCCCCGGATCCCTCGCCGCTGCGCACCCGCGCGGTCCGCCCCAACACCCTGGTGCTGGTGGCTCCGCCGGGGATGCTGCCGCGGTCGCCCCGGCCCGCCGAGCTCGCCCGCGAGACCTGGCTGCTGCGCGAGCCCGGCTCCGGCACCCGCGCCACCACCGACGAGTACCTCGCCGCCGCCGGGCTGTCGCCCCCCACCCTCACCCTGGGCTCCAACGGCGCCATCCGCGAGGCCCTCGCCGTCGGGCTGGGGATCACCCTGCTCTCCCTCGACGCGGTCGGCGACGAGATCGCCCGGGGCACGCTGGTGCAGCTGCGGGTCGCCGGCATGCCGCTGCACCGCGCCTGGCATCTCATCACCCGCGGCGACGACGGCCTCAGCGCCACCGCCGAGCTCTTCATCGACCACCTGCTGAGCGCCGGTGAGTTCCACCTCCCACCCGCGGTCCCGCGCCGGGGTGACGACGCCCGGCGGGCGCGCGGATAGGCTGGGAGTCCGTGCCGCCGCCCCCCGCCAGCGCCGACCCACTCCCGATCGCGGGCCGGCCGCCGCTGCTGCTGGTCCGCCACGGCGCGACCCCGTGGACCGACCCGGTCCGCCTCTACCAGGGACACATCGACGTGCCCCTCTCCGAGCTGGGCAGGGCCCAGGCACGGCGGCTCGCCGCCGATCTGCGCGAGCGTCCGGCCGCGGCGGTGTGGCACAGCCCGCTCAGCCGCACCCGGGAGACCGCGGAGGCGATCGCGGCCGCCACCGGGGCGCCCTGCCGGCCCGATCTCCGGCTGACCGAGCTGAGCTTCGGGAGCTGGGAGGGGCGCAGCCACGAGGACGTCCGCGCCGCCGACCCCGAGGCCCACGCCCGCCACTACGAGGACGTCCTCGGCGGCACCCCGCCCGGCGGCGAGCCGGTGGCCTCGCTGCTCCAACGGCTCAGCGACTTCCTCCGCGAGCGCTGGGGCGAGGGGTCGGAGCCGCTGGTGGCGGTCACTCACGAGGGGGTGATCCGGGCGGCGGCGGTGCTGCTCGGCCTGCTCCCCCTCGACGGCTTCTACCGCTTCCTCCCGCCCCCGGGGAGCGCGGTGGAGATCGTCCCCGACGGCAATGGCGGCGGCAGCGGCGGCGGGCTGCGCATCCACGGCGCCCCCGACGCGGTGCTCGAGGTGCTGGCCCGACCGGGCGCATGAGCCCGCCGGACGTCGTCGTCGGCGGTGGCCACAACGGGCTGGTGGCCGCCTGCTACCTCGCCCGGGCGGGCCGCGAGGTGCTCGTCCTCGAGGCGCTCGACCGCCCCGGCGGCGGCTCGCGCACCGAGGAGACCGTCCCCGGTCATCGCTTCGACCTCCACTCGGTGGCCCACAACCTCATCAACATGACCTCGATCCCGGCCGAGCTCGACCTCGCCGGGGCGGGATTGCGCTACCTCGAGATGGACCCCTTCTCGGTCGCGATCCACGAGGACGGCCGGCGGGTGCGCTTCCACCGCTCGGTCGAGCGCACCGTCGCCTCGATCGCCGAGCACGACCCCGAGGAGGCCCGCGCCTACCGCGCGTTCATCGAGGCGGCGACGCCGGTGGTCCGCGCGGTGCTCCCCGCCATCCGCGGCGAGTTCGAGCGTGGCGGCGCTGGCGGGGCGCGGCGCCACCCTGCTGCGGCTGCTCCGCCACGACCCCCTGGCGCGGGCCCGCGACCTCCTCGGCGCCTACGACCAGCTGCTCCGCCGCCAGCTCCGCGGCGACCTGGTCCGCGGGCCGGTGGCCGCCTTCGCCGCCCACGCCGGGGTGGGGCCGAGCAGCCCCGGCGGCGCGCTCTTCGCGTTCTGGCAGGCCGCCTACCACCTCTTCGGCCAGTGGCACGCCCAGGGCGGCGCCCAGGGGCTGATCGACGCCCTCGCTGTCCGGCTGCGCGCGCTCGGCGGCGAGCTGCGCTGCGCCGCCCCGGTGGAGCGCATCGAGGCACCGGACGGTCGGGTCCGCGCCGTCGTCCTCGAGGGCGGCGAGCGGATCGCGGCAGCCACCGTCACCACCGCGCTCGACCCCCGGCGGGCGCTGCTCGAGCTCCTCCACCCGCCGCTCGGTGGCGAGGCCGGGGCCGACCTCGCGGCCACCCGGCGCAGCAACGTGGTGCAGGCGCTGGTCCACGTCGCCACCGACCGGCTGCCCGAGTACCCGGACCGCCGCCCCGGCGACCACCACGGGCTGCAGAGCTTCGTCGACCGCCTCGACGACCTCCGCGACGGGTGGCTGAGGGCGGAGGCGGGGGTGCTCCCCGACCCGGTGCCGCTCTACGCCTTCACCACCTCGGCGATCGACGGCGGCCTGGCGCCGGCTGGGGCCCACACCGTGTACCTCGCCTGCCCCGCCGCCCCGGCCCGGGTCGAGGGCGGCTGGGCGGCGCGCCGCGACGAGTTCGTCGAGGCGTGCCTGGCCACGGTGGAGTCGCGGGCACCGGGGTTCCGGGCGAGCGTCACCGCGGTGGCGCCCTGGACCCCCGACCTGATGGAGGAGCGGGAGCACTGGCCGGGCGCCCATCCGATGCACCTCGACATCACCCTCGACCAGCTCGGACCGCTCCGCCCCACCCGGGCCCTGGCCGGCCACCGCACCCCGGTGGCGGGTCTCTACGTCTCCGGGGCGGGCACCAGCCCCAGCGGAGGGGTCGCCGGCACTCCCGGCCGCCAGTCCGCGATGGCCCTGCTCGGCGACGCCCGGGGGAGCCGGCTCCTCCCGCGCATCCCCCGCGGGTGACCGTCCGACTCTGTGATGATCGGCGGATGCCACGCTGGACCCCGTGCAGGGACGCCATCCACCTCGCCCCCAGCCTGCTCGCCTCCGACTTCGCCCACCTCGCCAACTCGGTGCGGTCGCTGGAGGGCAGCGGCACCGAGCGGCTCCACGTCGACGTCATGGACGGCGTCTTCGTCCCCAACTTCACCTTCGGCACCGACACGGTGCGGGCGCTGCGGCGGATCACCACGCTGCCGCTCGAGCTCCACCTGATGATCGTCGAGCCCGACCGCCACCTCGAGACCTTCGCCCGGGCCGGCGCCGACGCGATCACCGTCCACTACGAGGTGTGCCCGCACCTCCACCGCACCCTCACCGCGATCCGCGCCCTCGACTGCCGCAGCGGCGCCGCCATCAATCCCAGCACCCCGGCCTCCAACCTCGACGACATCCTCGAGGTGTGCGACCTGGCGCTGGTGATGACGATCAACCCGGGCTACGGCGGCCAGAAGCTGATCCCCCGCACCCTGCTCAAGGTCGAGCGGGTCCGCGCCGAGATCGACCGCCAGGGGCTGGACACCGAGATCGAGGTCGACGGCGGCGTCGACGCGTCCAACGCCCGCGCCTGCGTGGAGGCGGGGGCCAACGTGCTGGTCGCCGGCACCGCGGTGTTCGGCCATCCCGACGGCCCCGCGGCCGGGGGTCAGGCGGTGCTGAAGGCCGGCAACGGGGCCGGCGCCGGGCTCACGGACGCAGCGGTTCGCTGACCGGCACGGTGATGCTCACCCGGGTGCCCTTCTCCGGGGTCGAGTTCGATCCGCAGCTCGGCCCCGACCAGGTCGGCGCGGGCCTGCATGCCGGTGAGCCCGTAGCGGGTGCCCCCGGGCTGCCCCACCACCGCCTCGGGGACGAAGCCCACCCCGTCGTCGATCACCACCACCCGGACCACGTGGGGCAGTGAGCGCAGCTCGATGCGCACGTGGCTCGCCCCGGCGTGCTTGACCACGTTCTGCAGCGCCTCCTGGGCCATCCGGTAGATCGCGGTCTCCACGTGGGCGTCGAGGTCGGAGTTGTCGACCTCGACGTCGGCGGAGATCCCCGGGGGCAGGTCGCGGGCGAGCCCGCGCAGGCAGGCGCCGAGGCCGAGGTCGTCGAGCAGCGGCGGCCGCAGCCCGCCGATCGCGGAGCGGGCCTCGTCGAGGGCGGCGGCGGCGAGGTCGCGGGCGGCGCCGATCTGGGCGGCGACCCGGGCGCTCTCCGGCGGCAGCGAGTTGGCGGCGGCGCAGAGGTGATAGTGGAGGCTGACGATCCGCTGGCTGATGCCGTCGTGGATCTCGGCGGCGAGGCGCTGGCGCTCGGCCTCCTGGAGCTCGAGGGTGTGCTGGGCGAAGCGCTCCACCGCCTCCTCGCGCTCGGCGAGCCGGGTGTAGAGACGGGCGTTCTCGACCGCGCCGGCCATCAGGTTGGCGACGTGGCCGACCAGGCTCACCTTGTCCGGCGAGAAGTGGCGGCGGCTCTCGGAGTGGACGTTGAGCACCCCGACGAGGTGGCCGGGCCGGCTGATCATCGGCACCGACAGCAGCGAGGCGTAGTTCTCGCCCCGCAGCTCCGGAAAGTAGCGGTAGCGGGGGTCGCTCCACTTGTCCTCGACGACCGCGGGCTCGCCGTGCAGCGCCACCCAGCCGGCCACCCCCTCGCCGACGGCGAGCTCGATGGTGCCGGCGAGCTCGTCGAAGGGCGGGGTGCCGCCGGCGAGCACCAGCCGCCGCCCGGTCTCGTCGATGACGTGGACGAAGCAGACGTCGGCGGCGGTCACCTCGATCATCAGCCGGGCCAGCCGCCGCACCGTGCCGTCGAGGTCGAGCCCGGCCGAGAAGGTGGCGATGATCCGCCGCAACAGCTCGTTCTCCTCCTGCGCCTGGGCGGAGGGGAGCTCCGGCGCGGCCTCCTCGTCGCTCAGTGGAAGAGGCCCTCGCGCAGCGCCACCGCGACCGCCTGGGCGCGCTCGCCGACCTCGAGCTTGCGGTAGATGGAGCGGGTGTGGCTCTTCACGGTCTCCTCGCCGACGAAGAGGCGCTGGGCGATGGCCCGGTTGCTGAGCCCGCCGACCATGAGCTGGAGCACCTCGCTCTCGCGCTGGCTGAGCCCGAGGTGGGCGCCGGGCCAGAACTCGCCGCTCTGGAGCCGGGCCGCGGCCAGGGCCACCCGGCCCGCCATCGAGGGGTCGATCACGATCTCGCCGTCCCGGGCCCGCTCGAGGTGGTCGACCAGCTCGGCGCCGGTCACCCGCTTGAGCAGGAAGCCCGCCGCCCCCAGCCGCAGCGCCTGGAAGAGGTACTGCTCGTCGTCGTAGACGGTGAGGAACACCACCTTGGTCTGGGGACGGGCGCGGACCACCTCGCTGCAGATGTCCAGGCCGCTCTGGCCGCGCAGCCGGACGTCGAGCAGGACCACGTCGGGCGGGTCGGTGCGGAGCCGGGCGAGCACCCCCTCGAGGGTGCTGCAGTCGCCGATGACCTCCACCCGGCCGGGGTAGTTGGCGAGCATGGCGCGCAGCCCGTCGATCACCATCTGGTGGTCGTCCACCAGCAGCACCCGCAGCCGCAACCGTGGCGCGGGCGCCTGCGCCGCCGCCTCCGGTGTGGCGGCCGGCTGTTCCACCGTCCCCGACATGACGCTCCCCTGACGTGCCGCGAGGGCGGCCACGCGAGTCCACTGTAGCTCCCCCGGGGGGCGCCGTCGACGGCGCCCGAAACGGCGTGCGACGATGGGGCTCCACGGCATCCCCGCGTCATTCCCCCCCGTGGGGGAGGATTCGGCGAGGGCGCGGCGGTAACGTCGTCGGGACAGGCTGAGGAGGAGTGGGTATGCCCGAGAAGCTGATGGCCATGCGGCGTGCGCGGAGCGCTACGACGGTGCGCACCCGTCGCCCCGTCATGCTGGCCATCGCCGGGGACAGCGCCTCGGGCAAGACCACGCTGACTGCGGGCCTGGTCGAGGCACTCCGGCACCTCCGGGTGACCGCGGTGTGCGCCGACGACTACCACCGCTACGACCGGGAGGAGCGCAAGCACCTCCCCTTCACCCCGCTCCACCCCGACTGCAACCACATCGACATCATGGAGCAGCACCTCCAGCTGCTCGCCACCGGCCAGCCGATCCTCAAGCCGGTCTACAACCACCGCAGCGGTAGCTTCGGACGCCCCGAGCTGATCGAGCCCAGCGACATCGTCATCGTCGAGGGCCTGCTGCCGATCTCCACCAAGCTGGCCCGCGCCTGCTTCGACGTCACCGTGTACATGGACCCGCCCGAGGAGATCCGCCAGGGCTGGAAGATCGACCGCGACTGCCGGAAGCGCGGCTACTCGGTGGGCCAGGTGCTCGCCGAGCTGACCCGCCGCGAGCCCGAGTCGGCGCAGTTCATCCGCCCCCAGCGCCGCCACGCCGACGTGGTGGTGCAGTTCGCCCCGCTCCAGCACAACTCGAACGGCGCCAACGGGCATACCCATCCCGGCCGCCCCGCCACCGGCGGCAGCGACCATCCGCTCAGCGCCACCCTGCTGCTGCGCCCGACCATCCGCCACCCCGACCTCTCCACGGTGCTCACCGACGACAACCGCCGCGCCATCCACCTCAAGCTGGTGCGTGACGAGGACGGCAAGCCGGTCGACGCCCTGCACGTCCACGGGCATGCGCCCAAGGAGCACAGCGCCGAGGTCGAGCGGCACATCTGGAACCTCCTCGGCGAGGAGGACCCGGTGCCCACCTCGCTCGGCCAGCTCGAGGGCGCCCAGCGCAGCGAGCCCCTGGCCCTGACCCAGCTGGTGCTGCTGTACCACCTCCTGCGCCTGATCCAGGACGGGGAGGCCTAGGCCCGGGCGGCAGGGGCTGAGTGCTACGGTCCGACGGTGAGCGAGCAGTCGGAGCGCTTCGACCGGGTCATCGACGACCTGGTCGCCGAGCACGACGGCCGGGACGAGGTCGAGGTACTCGAGGGCGACCGCGCCGAGCTGGTCGGCGAGCTGCGCCGGTTGCAGGCCGAGAACCGGCGGCTGCGCGGGATCGTCAACGCGCTGACCGCCCACCGCGAGTTCCAGGAGGACATGCCCGAGGGCTCGATGCCCCGGGAACCGCTCGGGTAGAGCACCCCCGGCCTGACCTTCCGCCGACGCCGCCCCTATCCGCTCAGCGACTCGTCCAGCAGCTCGGCGATGTCCCGCACCAGCAGCGAACCCTCGTTGCCGGTGCTCTTCACCGCATCCTCGAACAGCGACACCTCGAACGGACAGCAGACCGCCAGCACCTCGGCGCCGGTGGCGACGGCCTCGCGCACCCGCACCTCGGCGAGCCGCTCCTCGGCGTGCTCCTTCACGAACGAGCTGTTCCACATCCCGCCGCCGCCGCCGCCGCAGCAGTAGCCGGCGGCCCGGCAGTGCGCCATCTCCGTCAACGTCAGCCCGGGGATCGCCTCGATCAGCCGGCGCGGCGACTCGAACTCGCCGTTGTGGCGTCCCAGGTAGCAGGGGTCGTGGAAGGTGACCCGCCGCGGCGGCACCGGCCGGAGCTCGAGCTCGCCGATCCGGCCGGCGAGGAACTGGGTGTAGTGCTGCACCGGCAGGGCGACGCCACCGTTGAGCGCCGGGTAGAGGTTGCGGAAGGCGTTGTACGCGTGGGGATCCGGGGTGACGATCAGCGAGTACTCGTGGCCGCGCAGGGTCTCGAGGTTTCGCTCCGCCGCCTCCTCGAAGATGCCGGTCTCGCCGGCGAGCCGCTGGGAGTCGGCGACGCAGCGCTCCTCGACGCCGAGGATGCCGAAGTCGACGCCGAGCGCGGTGAGGATCCGCGCGGTCGCCTGCGCGGCGGTGTTGCCACGGGGGTGGTACGACCAGTAGCACTCGACCCAGAGGAGCACGTCGACGGGGCGCCGGACCTTCGAGAGCACCGGCACCTCGACGCCGGCGTCCGCCGCCCAGTCGGCCCGCCGCCGCGCCGGCAGTCCCAGCGGGTTGCCGTGGCGGGTGGTGTTCTCGAACGCGGTGGTGAGCTCCGGGGTGGTGCCCCGCTCGAGCACCTGGAGCTCGCGCGCCGCCCGGATGGTGCCGGGGATGTCGACCTCGCGGGGGCAGAGCCGCGCGCAGTTGCCGCAGGTGGTGCAGAGCCAGAGGTTGGGGCTGTCGAGCAGCGCGTCCTTGAGCCCCCACTGGGCCAGCGCCATCTCCTGCCGGGGCAGCCCGGTGCCGGCGAACGCGAACGGGCAGACCACCGAGCAGGTGCCGCACTGGTAGCAGCGCTTGAAGGAGTTGCCGGCGCGCTCGATCAGGTCGCGCAGGAACCCGCCGTCGGGACGCAGGGTCACGGGGACGGATGCCGGCCGATCCACAGTGGTCATCGTCAGAACCCCTTCATCGGGTTGGCGCCGAGCCCGCGGATCTGCTCGACGAAGCCCCCGAGCACCCCCGGCAGCCGGCGGGCGTCGGCGATCGAGGTCTCGAGCACCTGCACCCGCTCCTCCTCCAGGGCCAGCCGCCCCAGGGTCTCGCGGACGTTGTCCATGCGCTTGCCGAGCAGCTCGCTGCCCTGGATGAAGTGGCACTGGTAGTCGGGGCCGGAGCGGCAGCCGAGCAGGGCGACGCCGTCGAAGCCGCGCTGAACCGCGTCGGCGACGACCACGGCGTTCACCGAGCCGAGGCAGCGCACCGGGACCACCCGGAGCTCGACGGGCAGCCGCAGGCGGTTGATCCCCGCCATGTCGAGCGCCGGGTAGGCGTCGTTCTCGCAGGCGAAGACCAGGACGCGCAGCCGCTCCTCGTCGTCCTCGGGGAGGCTGATGACCTTCTGCATCGCCGAGATCTGCTCCACCGAGTAGTCGGGGAACGAGATCACCTGCACCGGGCAGGCGCCCATGCAGATGCCGCAGCGGCGGCAGCGGTTGGTGTTGATCTCCGGGTGGCGGAGGGCGTCGAGCTCGAGGGCGCCGAAGGGGCACTCCTGGGTGCACCGGCCGCAGGCGGTGCAGCGGCTCATCAGGAACTGCGGATAGCCGAGCTCGCCGACCCGCGGGTGCACCGCCTGCCCGGACGCCGCCTTCTCCACCACCTGGATCGCCTTGAGCGCGGCCGCGGCGCCGTCGCGGCGGCTCTGGCCGATGTCCTGGGCGCGGTGGACGCAGCCCGCCGAGTAGATGCCGGTGCGCCGGGTCTCGTAGGGGAAGCAGAGGAAGTTCGAGTTGGCGAAGCCGGCCCGGCCGGTCGGCATCGCGCCGCCCTGGAGGTAGGCGAGCGAGAGCGCGCTGCTCCCCGCCGGCAGCGCCGAGGTCGGCACCATGCCCTGCTGGACGACGACCAGGTCGGCCTCGAGGGTGACGTCTCCGGCGAGCACGGTGTTCTGCGCGGTGACCCGCAGGTGGGCGTCGCCGTTCACCCCGGCCGGCTCGACCGCGCGCACCTGGCCGCGGACCAGGAAGACTCCGTGGTCCTCCTGCACCCGCCGGTAGTACAGCTCGTCGCGCCCCGGGGTCTGCATGTCCTCGTAGACCAGGTAGACCTCGGCCTCCGGATCGCGCTCGCGGACGTACATCGCCTGCTTCAGCGCGGTCATGCTGGTGACGCTGCCGGTGTAGGGGAGGTTGGCGGTGTCGGCGGGGCCGTCGCAGGCGAGGATGGCCACCCGCCGCGCCGGCCGGCCGTCGGAGGGTCGGAGCAGCTCGCCGGCGCGGCAGAGGTCCTCCATCTCCACCGAGGAGATGACGTCGGGGTTCTCGCCGAGCCCGTAGGCGGCGAAGCTCGCCGCCGCGACCGGCTCGAAGCCGGTGGCCATCACCACCGAGCCGACCTCGACGGTCTCGGCGCCGCCGGGGCCCTCGAGGGTGGCCACGAACCGCCCCGGCTGGCCCTCGACCCCGCCGACGGTGGTGCCGGTCCGGAGCGTGACCGACGGGTGGTCGAGCACCCGGGCGACGAGGCCGTCGACGTCGACCGGCTCGAGCGACCCGTGGGGCGCCCAGCCGCGGTGGAGGCGGCGGAGGAAGCCGCCGGGCTGCGCCTCCCGCTCCACCAGGGTGACCGCGTAGCCGCCCTCGGCGGCGCTGAGCGCGGCGCTCAGCCCGGCGGGCCCGGCGCCGACGACGAGCACGCGCCGCTCGCAGTCCTCGATGCGGGCCACCGGGGGGGTGGTGTGCTGGGCGGCGGCGATGCCCATCCGCAGCAGGTCGTCGGCCAGCTCCTGGGTGGCCTCGTCCTGGGGCGCCTGGCTCCAGGCGACGTGCTCGCGGAGGTTGACCCGGCGCACCATCGCCGGCCGGAGGTCGAAGACCTGCCGGTTGACCCGCGGCGAGCAGGCGGCGATGACCACCGCATCGAGGCCCTCGCCCTCGATGTCCTCGCGGATCAGCGCCGAGTCCTCCAGGCAGAACGCCCTCGAGGTGCGGGTGACCGCGACCCCGGCCTCGCCGGCGGCGGTCTCGAGCAGCGCCGCGCTGCTCACGCACTCGCCGATGCCGCAGCCCTCGCAGACGTAGACGCCGGTCTTCCTCACCGCCATCAGGCCTCCATCGGGCGGGGGAACTCCCCCGCTCCCCCCTGCCGTGCGGGGGACTCCCCCGCTCCCCCCTGCCGTGCGGGGGACTCCCCCGCTCCCCCCTGCCGTGCGGGGGACTCCCCCGCTCCCCCTGCTCCCGCACGCCGCACCAGGGCGATCGCGCGCATCGCCGCGGCGGTGGCGTCGACGGTGGCGGTGGCGACGTCGACCGGCGCCCGGGCGCAGCCGGCGACGAGGATGCCCCCGGCGTCGGTGCCCTCGACGACGAAGCCGTCCTCGTCGAGGTCGACGCCGGCGGTGGGGGCGTCGCCGAGGCTCGGCGCCATCCCGGTGGCGAGGACGACGAGGTCGGCGCGGGTGCGGCTCATCCCCGCCCCCACCATGTCGTCGGCGACGACGATGAGCTCGCCGGTCTCGGGATCCTCGAGGATGTCGGCCACCTTGCCCTTGACCGCGTGCACCTGGGGATGTCCGAGCACCCCCGCGGCGAAGGCCTCGTAGGTGCCCGGGGTGCGCAGGTCGATGTAGAAGACGTGCACCTGCGCGTCGGGGTTCCGCTCCAGCACCAGGCTCGCCTCCTTCAGCGAGGCGAGGCAGCAGATGCTCGAGCAGTAGCGGAGGTGGAGGCGGTCGCGCGACCCGGCGCACTGGATGAAGGCGACGCTCCGCACCGGCGCGCCGTCGGAGGGGCGGACGATGCGGCCGCCGGTGGGCCCGCTCTCCGCCGCCATCCGCTCCATCATCACGTTGGTGATCACGTTGGGCGAGTGGCCGAAGGCGAGGTTGGTGATCGCCCGGGCGTCGTAGGGGCGCCAGCCGGTGGCGATGATCACCGCGCCCACCCGCAGCTCCACGATCTCCGGCTGCATGTGGAGGTCGATGGCCCCGTAGGCACAGGCGTCGACGCACTTCGCGCACTCGTCGAAGAGGCAGGTGGAGGCGTCGATCGCGTACCGCGCCGGGTAGGCGGCCTCGTGGGGCAGGTACGCGGTCCTGGTGGTGCTCATCCCGTGGTCGAAGGCGTTGGGCCGGTCGACCGGGCAGACCTCGGCGCAGGCGTTGCACATCGTGCAGCGGTCGGTGACGAAGCGCGGCTCGACCCGCAGCCGCACCGCGTACCCGCCCGGCCCCCCGGAGATCGACTCCACCTCGGTGGTGGTGAGCACGCGGACGGAGCGGTTGTCGCGCAGCCGCTGGTAGTTGATCTCCAGCCCGCAGGTGGGCGGGCAGAGCTTGGGAAAGTAGCGGGCCAGCTGCGCCACCCGGCCGCCGAGCTGGGGGGTGCGCTCGACGAGGTAGACGGACATCCCCGCCTCGGCGGCCTCGAGGGCGGCGGTGATCCCCGCGATCCCGCCGCCCACGACCAGGACGGCGTCGTGGCCCGAGCCGGAGACGTCCGGCCCGGCCGCGACCTCGGCGACGCTGCTCACGGCACCAGGGTGTGGCAGGGATGGGTCGACATCTTCCAGCCGCCGTTGCCGCCGTCGTACCGCGAGTTCACGAACACCTTCCAGTTCTCGTCGTCGATCTTCGGATGGTCCATCCGGTAGTAGTAGCCGGGCCAGCGGGTCTCCTCGCGGTGGAGGATGTGGCGCATGTGGGCCTCGGCGCACCAGATCCGGTCGCGCAGCTCCCAGCAGCGCAGCAGCTCGTGGCGGTCGCGGGCGGCGACCTTCGCCATGTCCTCCTTGAAGACCTCCATCAGCTCCATGCCGCGGCGCAGGGTCGGCTCGTTGGTGATGTAGTTGGCGCCGACCCCGGCGCAGTACTCGTCCATGATCTTCTGCAGCCGGTGCAGACCCTGCTTCGGATAGAAGTAGTTCGGGTTGATGTCCTCCTTCGTGGAGGAGCCGTGCGCCTCCTCGAAGACCCGGTAGGGCGCGAACAGCTCGCCGGTGATCTCCTCCACCCGGGCGGGGTCGTGCTCGAAGGCGCCGGGGTTGTCGGTCATGTAGGAGATCGCGCCCTTCGCGGCCAGCCGTCCCTCGGTGTACGAGCCCGAGGAGAACTTGTGCGCCGAGCCGCCGACGCCGTCGCCGGCGGCGAAGAGCCCCGGCACCGTGGTCATGCGGTTGTAGCCCCAGAAGTAGCCGTCGCGGGCGAGGTCCTCGGGGCCGCTCACCCAGGCGCCGGTCGCCGACGAGTGCGAGCCCATCAGGTAGGGCTCGGTGAGGGTCAGCTCCGAGGGGACCTTGGCGGGGTCGATGTTCTGCGACGCCCAGAGCAGCGCCTGGGACATCGTCATGTCGAGGAAGTCCTCCCAGGCGTCGCTCTCGATCTCGCGGACCGCCTTGGGGTCGAGCCCCATGGTGAGCGCCTGCAGGGCCTCGTCGGTGCGCATGTAGTGGGGGCCCCTGCCCTCGGCGCGGTCGGTGAGCATCTGGTGGTTGCGCAGCGGGGTGGGGATCGGCCGCACCTTGTCGTAGGGCGCGTAGGGGGCGATCGCCTTCTGCTGGGTGTCCTCGTAGAGCTCGCCGTAGGCGTTCTTCACCTTGCCCTTGAAGAGCAGGAACCACATCCCCACCGGCCCGTACCCGTCCTTGAAGCGGGTGACCACCAGCCGGTGCTCCATCTGGGTCATGGTGGCGCCGGCCTTGATCGCCAGCGAGTACGCCGACCCGGTGTTCCAGGGCGCGTACCAGATCCGCCCCAGCCCCTCGCCCACCGCGTGGGGACGGAAGACGCCGGTGGCGCCGCCGGCGCTGGAGATCACCGCCCGTGCCCGGAAGACGTACACCTTGTGCTCGCGGACGCTGAACGCGACCGCGCCGGTGGCCCGTCCGGTGGCCTCGTCGGTGAGGACGTGGGAGACGAAGAGGCGCTCGTACACGTTCTCCGGTCCGATCGCCTTCTTCGCCGCCTCGGCGACGATCGGCTTGTAGGACTCGCCGTGGATCATGATCTGCCAGCGGCCCTCGCGCTTGTAGCGCCCGTCCTCGGTCTTGAAGATCGGCAGGCCCCACTTCTCGAACATGTGGACGGTCGAGTCGACGTGGCGCGCGATGTCGTAGACGAGGTCCTCGCGGCAGAGTCCCATGAGGTCCTGGCGCACGTAGCGCACGAAGTCCTCGGGCTGGTTCTCGCCGTGGCGCATCCCCATGTAGCAGTTGATCGCGCTGAGGCCCATGGCCACCGCGCCGCTCCGCTCCACCGCCGCCTTCTCGACGAGGGTCACCCGCAGACCCTTGTCGCGGCCCCAGTAGCCGGCCTCGAAGGCGGCGCCGCAGCCCGCCATGCCACCGCCGAGGATCAGCAGGTCGGTGTCGACCACCTCCAGTGCGGGCGCCTCCATCTCGCTACCCCCTCTGCCCGGCGGTCGCGGTCCCGGCGGGGACGGGCAGGGTGTCGACCCCCAGCCAGGTCTCCTCGCCGCAGAGGTGCGGATCGCCGAGCCGCGAGGAGTTGGGCTCGGGCATCCCGTCGTACGGCTCGATGCTCCCCCAGCCGGTGGACCGGATCGGGAACTTGAACCGCTTCACCCGCTTGTCGCGGAACTGCACCGTCCACATGATCGAGTTGGTGCCGCGCAGCGGCGTCAGGCTGGCGCCGAGCGGCATCACGTCGCTGTAGCCGCGCATCGCGATCGCCGACTGGGGGCAGACCTTGACGCAGGAGTAGCACTCCCAGCACTGGTCGGGCTCCTGGTTGAAGGATTTGCCCTGCACCAGGTCGAGGATCATCAGGTCGTTGGGACAGATGTATGCGCACGCCGGCTTGTCGAGCGCCTTGCAACCGTCGCACTTGTCCGGGTTGACATACGTGGGCACGCTGTGTCCTCAGTGGGAGTGGAGCCCGGCCTCGACCTTCTCGTCGAGACCGGCGTAGTACTCGCGGAGGATCGCCAGGACCTCCGGGCGGCTGAAGTGCTCGTCGACGGCCTCGCCCGAGGCGAGCATCTCGCGCACCCGGGTGCCGCTGATGAGCAGGCGCTGCTCGGGACCGTGGGGGCACGTCCTCGCCGAGGCCATGCCGTCGCACCCGGAGCAGAAGAAGGTCCAGTCGATCTTCAGCGGCCGCAGCTCGAGGGCGCCGGCCGGGATCTCGTCGAAGACCCGCTGGGCGTCGAGGGGGCCGTAGTAGGTGCCGACCCCGGCGTGGTCACGCCCGATCACCAGGTGGCTGCAGCCGTAGTTCTGGCGGAACACCGCGTGGAGCAGCGCCTCCCGCGGACCGGCGTAGCGCATCTCCATCGGATACCCCGCCTGCACGCAGGTGCCGGGCACGAAGTAGCCCTCGACGAGCGCGTCGATGCAGCGCACCCGCACCTCGGCGGGGATGTCGCCCGCCTTCAGCCGTCCCAGCAGCTGGTGGACGAGCAGGCCGTCGCACACCTCGATGGCGACCTTGGCGAGGTACTCGTGGGCGCGGTGCATCGGGTTGCGGGTCTGGAAGGCGGCCACCGTCGACCAGCCCCGGGACTCGAACAGCGCCCGGGTCTGGTGCGGCCGCAGGTAGATGTCCGGGTAGCGCTCCGGGAAATGGCCCTCGCCGAGCACGCGGACCGGTCCCGCGAGGTTCACCGGACCCTGCTCCAGGACCTTGGCGACCCCCGGATGCCCGGGATCGACGGTGCGGAAGACCTCGCGGCACTCGTGGAGCCGGTCGATGCCGTACCGCTCCTCCACCCGCAGCGTGCCCATCAGCTCACCGCTCTCGCCGTCGACCAGCGCCACCTCCTCGCCGGGGGCGAGGGCGGAGGCCTGCTCCTCGGTCGCCGACAGGGTGATGGGGATCGGCCAGAAGGTGCCGTCGGCGAGGCGCATCTCGTCGCAGACCGTCCTCCAGTCGGCGGCGCCCATGAAGCCGCGCAGCGGGGTGAAGGCGCCGATGCCGAGCATGAGCAGGTCGGAGGCCTCCCGCGAGGTCATCGGCAGCCGCCGCAGCGAGGCGGCGCGGGCGATCTCGGCGTCGCGCTCGCCCGCAGGCACCAGCAGCGGCTGGAGGCGGCGCGCCGGGCCGTGCGGCCTGACCAGGCTCATCGCACCGCCTCCCCGGTCCGGGTGGGCCAGCTGGCGGTCTCGATGTAGCCCCGCACCACCTCGCGCCAGGGGACCCGCCGCTCCTCGAGCTCGGCGACGGTGCGGGCGCGGTCGTACTCGACCCGGCGCAGCTCGACCCGCAGCCCCTCGGCGCCGCTGCCGTCCTCCTCGACCACCGCGTACCCGGGGCGGGGGTCGCCGTCGAGCGGCCAGGCCACGCTGCCGCCGTTCACGACGTGACGCCGCCCCTCGCGGCGGTGCATGGAGCGGTGGGTGTGGCCGCAGAGCAGCAGGTCGGCCCAGAGCGGGCTGTCGAAGTCCGCGACCGGGGTCTCCGGCCAGATGCCGTGGTCGTCGGCCCGGGGCGAGCCGTGCACCACCAGCCTGCCGCCGACCACCAGCTCGGCGGGCAGGGAGGCGAGCCAGCCCAGCCGCTCCTCGCCGAGCTGCGCCCGGGTCCACTCCACCCCGGCCCGCCGTCCGGCGGCGTCGCGGCCCGGCGGCGGCGGCGGCGGCTCGCCGAGCACGTGGCGGTCGGTGTTGCCCCGGATCATGTGCACCGCGCCGAGGCCGCCACCGTCGAGGCTGCGCAGCAGGTCGAGGGTCTCGGCCGGTCGCGGCCCCTGGTGCACCAGGTCGCCGGCGACCACCAGCATGTCGCCGCCGGCGCTGCGGACGTCGTCCAGCACCGCCTCGAGCGCGTGGAGATTGCCGTGGATGTCCGAAAGGACGCAGAGCCTCACCATGTCCCCCGCCGGCCGGCCGCACACCGTTGCAGCCAGTCTAGCCGGGCACCGGAGCGGTTTCCCGGCGATCGGGGGCGGTCCGGCCACACAGTTCCTGATCGGTCCATCGCGCAGCGTGATGACCGGGCGAGTGCAGTCCCGCGGCCACCGCTACGGGGTCGGGCAGCTGCCCGGCGGCGGCGCCACGCCCGCCACCACCGTCCAGGCGCCGCCGGACCAGAGCCAGGTCTCGCCGCTGGCGGGGAGCAGCAGCGGCCTGCGGGTGGCGGGGTCGCGGACCGCCGCGGCCGGCCCCGCCGGCGAGCCGGCGCCGGGGCGAAGGGTCCAGCCGGTGTCGTCCCAGGTCCAGGTGACCAGGCCGCAGCCGCGCCCGGCCTGGGGGACGGTGAGCACCAGCAGCTGGCTGGCGTCGTCGTAGGCCATGGTCTGGCCGTTGCCCGGCGGCGGCGAGGCGGCCGGGCTCAGCCGGGTCCAGTTGTGCCAGTCCCAGGTCCAGGTCGCCCCGGCGGCGCCGGCGGCGGTGCAGCCGGCGCCGGTCACCAGCACCGCCCGCCGGAAGGCGTCGTCGTAGGCCATCGAGGCCCCGGCGCAGTCCGGGGGCGCGTCCACCGGCCTCTCCTCGGTCCAGGTGGTGCCGTTCCAGCTCCAGGTCGAGCCCCGGGGGGCGGAGGCGCCCTGACCGCCGAAGAGGACGAGGTGGCGGTGCACCGGGTCCTCCACCAGGAGGGCGCCGGCGCGCGGCCCCGGCCCCTGATCCACGGGGGGGCCGACCTGCCGCCAGTCGCTGCCGTCCCACTCCCAGCTGTCGGCGAGCTTGTCGGCATCGGCTCCGATCCCGCCGTAGAGGAGGACCCCGCCGCCGCGCGGGTCGGAGGACATCACCGCCGCACGCCGCGACGGAGGCCGGTGCAGCGGGTGCTGCTCGGCCCAGGCCTTCCCGTCCCAGATCCAGGTGTCGGCGAGGACCGCGCCGCCGGGGCCGCGGCCGCCGAAGAGCACCACGTTCTGGCGGATGTCGTCGCCGGCCATGGCGGGCTGGACCCGGGCGGTGGGCGCGGCCGCACCGGTGGCCGGTGCGCCGGTCCTGTGGTCGCCGGCCCGGGTCAGCCCCAGGCCGAGGCCGCCGAGGACACCCACGAGCAGGGCGAGCCCGCCGGCCGTCGCCAGGGTGCGGGAGCGGCGGCGGCCACGGGACCCGGCCCGGGCGGGGCGGGCGGCGGGCCGCTCCAGCGAGCCGGGGGTGGGGACCGAGGCGAGGAGATGGGCGAACCACAGCTCGTCCGCGTCGAAGGCGTCGCTCATCAGCCGATCCTCCCCGCTCCGGTGCGGATCCGGCGCATCGCCCAGCCGCAGGCCATCCGCGCCGCCTCCGGCGAGGTCCCCAGCAGGCTGCCGATCTCCGCGTAGCCGAGACCGGCGGCGCCGCGCAGCGCCGCGGCGAAGAGCTCCTGCTCGGGCAGCCCCGCGGCGGCGGAGAGGGCGGCGTCGAGCTCGCCCGAGGCCGACCCGGGGCGGCGGGATCCACGCCGGCGCCGGCGGGCATCCCCCGCCACCTCGCAGGCGATCCCCAGCAGCCAGACCGGCACCGTCGACGCCTCCGGGTGGTCGACCGGGTAGGCCGCCTGGGCCGCATCCAGGCTGCGGTTGGCCGCCGTCTCGGCGGCGTCGCCGTCGCCGAGGACGACGAGGCAGAAGCGGTGGACGGCGGCGCCGTACAGCTGCCGGACCTCGTCGAACCTGGGGGCGGCGGCCATCCCCGCCATCACCACGAGCACATCGCCGGAACCCACCCTCCTGTGGCCCGTGCCTGAACGCCGGGGCAGAGGGGGGATGGTGGCATCCGCAGGCCCTGCCCGTCGAGACCCTATTCGCCATACACGCGTCAGTCGCCGCCATCGCGCTGTGCAAGGCGCCCCGGAGACCACTGAGACTCCACCGGCCCGGCGCGTCGGACGACAGAGGAGGAGGTGCCGCCATGAAGCCGTCGAGGGCCATGCTCCTCGCCGCCGTGATCAGCGTGCTCGCCGGCTGCGGCGGCAACGGTGGCTCGCTGGCCGCCTTCACCTCGCGCTATCCGCAGTGCGGGCCCCGCGGCCAGGCGGTCTACGACTACCTGCGCACCGGCGTCGACGGCTCCGCCGACCACAACCTCGACGTCGGCTTCGCCGACGCCCGCGCCGGCATCCTCAAGCAGCCCGACGCGGCCCAGGACGCGCTCGATCGCGCCCAGGCCCAGAAGGTGGTCACCTCCTGCGAGCAGGCGGTGTCGCCCAGCCTGGCGATCCCGGTGGGCCCGGGGGTCACCTCCGACACCATCACCCTCGGGGTCCTCACCGACCTGAGCGGCATCTTCGCCGACTTCGGCAGGACCGTCTCACGGGGCAGCCAGCTCTTCTGGCAGGACCAGAACCGGAAGGGCGGGGTCTGCGGCCGCAAGGTCGACCTGATGATCAAGGACCACGGCTACAACGTCCAGAACACCGTCGGCCTCTACCTCGCGATGCAGCCCAAGGTGCTCGCCTTCCAGGAGCTGCTGGGCTCGCCGGAGATCCAGGCGGTGCTGGCGAACATCACCACCGACCAGGTGCTCACCGAGGCGGTGGCATGGTCGTCGAGGCTGCTCACCAACCCCTACATGGTGATCAGCGGCACCACCTACGACCTCGAGATGATCAACGGGGTCGAGTGGCTGATGCGCAACAAGGGGCTGCACAGCGGCGACAAAATCGGCGACATCTACCTCGAGGGCGAGTTCGGCGAGAACGCGCTGGCGGGCACCCGGGCGGCGGCGGCGGCCGACCACCTCACCGTGGTCGAGCAGCGGATCCACTCCACCGACAGGGACATGACCGCGCCGGTGCAGGCGCTCAAGGCGGCCGGGGCCCACTTCACCGCGATCACCGCGACCCCCGGGCAGGTGGCGGCGGTCGCCACCGCGGCCGAGGCGCTGCACTACGACCTCACCATCCTCGGCTCCAACCCGACCTTCGACCCGTCGGTGCTCACCGGACCGGCGGGGCCGGCGCTCTCCCACAGCTTCTATGTGGTGCAGTCGTACGCGCCCTACTCGGGTGACGGGGTCGGCCCCTCGACGGTCCGCGGCGAGTACGCCGCCGCCTATCCCAACCAGGCGGTGAGCGCCAGCAGCCCGGGCTACGGATACGGCCAGGCCGAGATCATGTACCGGATCCTCGACGCCGCCTGCAAGAGCGGTTCGCTGGAGCGGCCGGCGCTGCTCCGGGCCTTCCGCAGCCTCAGCGCCGTCGACACCGAGGGCCTGATCGCACCGCTGAACTACAGCCAGCCCGGCCAGCCGCCGGCGCGGCAGGTCTTCATCACCCAGCCCGACGCCCAGTCGCCGGGCGGTCTGCGGGTGGTCCAGACCCTGTTCGCGTCGCCCCTGGGGCAGACCTTCCAGCCCTCCTGAGCAGCCGGGCCATCGAACCGAACCTGGCAGAAACTCGACGGGCGCGGTAGGATCAGCGTCCCGCCGCACGTGGCGGCGTGCGGCGGGACGCACCCCGACGGTCAGGCAGGGTCGGGCTGCCTCGGGACAACTCGCCAGGAGGGGACATGGTCGCTGCCGCGCCGCCGTGGTCGGGCCGGCGGTCGGGCCGGCCGTGGAGGCTCGCGCTCGCCGGGGTATGTGCCGGTCTTGCCATCAACGCGATCGCCGGGACCGGGCCGGCCGCCGCCGCCTCGCGCACCGGGCTGCTCCAGGGCCACGACGTCTCCATCCCCCAGTGCTCCCAGCAGCTGCCCGACCCCGGCGCCTTCGCCGTGGTGGGGGTGGCCGGGGGGGTCGCGTTCTCGGGCAATCCCTGCCTCGCGAGCGAGTTCGCCTGGGCGGCGCGCTCGGGGGCGCGGCCGCAGCTCTACATGAACCTCGGCGACCCCGGGGCGCAGAGCCCGCACTGGCGGCAGCCCGGTCCCCGCGCCTGCGCCGCCACCGACCGCCTCTGCCTCGCCTCGAACTACGGCGCCAACGCCGCCGCCGACGCCCTCGCCCGCGCCCGGGCGGCGGGCGCCCGCTCCACCCGCTGGTGGCTGGACGTCGAGGTGCTCAACACCTGGGCGGACGACCCCGCCCAGAACATCGCCGTCATCCAGGGCGCCGCCGCGGCGCTGCGGGCCCGGGGCGCGACCGCCGGGCTCTACTCCACCGCCTACCAGTGGGGGCAGATCACCGGCGGCTGGCAGGTGGCGATGCCGAACTGGCTCGGCGGTGCCGGCGGCCCCGCCCAGGCGGCCGCGTGGTGCGGCGGCCAGGGCTTCAGCGGGGGCCCCGTCCAGCTGGTGCAGTACCCCACCGGGAGCGTCGACGGCGACGTGAGCTGCTAGTCAGGCGCTCCGCATCTCACCCGGTCTGCTCCCCGAGGGTGACCGCGATCGCCTGATCGCCGTCGGCGCGGTGCACCCTCACCGTCACCCTGTCCCCCGGCTGGTGCTGGGCGAGCAGCTCCTGGAGCGCCGCGGCGGTGGGGATCGGGGTGCTGTCGACGGCGAGGATGATGTCGCCGGCCTTCAGCCCCGCCCTGTCCGCCGGCCCGTCGGGCACCACCGCGGCGACCAGCACGCCCAGCGGGGTGCCGGTGACATCGGTGACCGTGGCCAGCCGGCTGACCCCGAGGTAGGCCCGGTGCGAGCGGGTGACCCTCCCGGTCGTGGCCAGCTGCTGGGCGATGTCCCGCGCCGTGTTGCTGTTGATCGCGAAGCCGATGCCCGGGGCGGCGCCGCCGCCGAGCTGGGGGTCGGTGGCGGCCAGGGTGGGGATCCCCACCACGTCGCCGCCGAGGTCGACGAGCGCGCCGCCGCTGTTCCCCGGGTTGATCGCCGCGCTGGTCTGGACGGTGTCGGGGATGACCACCCCGTTGCCCTCGCTCACGGTCCGGCCGACGGCGCTGACGATCCCCTCGGTGACGCTGCTGGACAGCCCCAGGGGGTTGCCGACCGCCATGACGATGTCGCCGACCGCGAGCCTGCTGGAATCGGCGAACGTCGCCGGGGGCAGCTGCGCCGAGCCCGGGTTCTCGACCCGGACCAGGGCGAGATCGTCGGGCACGAAGGTGCCCACGGTGACCGCCGGGTAGCTCTTGCCGTCGGCGGTGCTCACCTTCACCGCGGTCGCGTCGCCGACCACGTGGGCGTTGGTGACCACGTCGCCGAGCCTGTCGAACACCACTCCGGATCCGAGCCCGGTGGCGGTCTGGATCTGCACCACCTCGGGGCGGACCCTCCTGACCACGTCGACGAAGGTCTGCTGGAGCGCCGCCGCCGAGCCGGGCGCCATCCCTCCGGGGGGCACGCCGGTCGAGGGCGATCCACTCGCCGCGGTGGAGCCGGCGGTGCCGCTGCAGCCCCCCAGCACCGCCGCGGCCGCGAGCATCAGCCCGCACCGGCTCAGCCGCCACCCAGCGTGGGCCGTCGCCCGGGAGACACGCCGTCCGACGTTCATACCTCGCACCTCGCGGAGGACGCCGGAACCGGCGCGGCGCCCGCGCCCTCGTCGGCGTCGCCGGCCTTCCTACCCCACCATCCCCCCGCTCAACCCCGCGCTAGTGGGCCGCCAGCTCGCGGCGGGCCAGCGCCATCTTGTGGACCTCGTCGGGGCCGTCCGCGAGCCGCAGCGCCCGGGCCCAGGCGTACATCTGGGCGAGCGGGAAGTCGTCGCTCATGCCGCCGGCTCCGTGGGCCTGGATGGCGCGGTCGATCACCTGGCAGGCGACCCGGGGGGCCGCCACCTTGATCGCCGAGATCTCCACCCGGGCTCCGCGGGCCCCCACCGTGTCCATCAGCCAGGCCGCCTTGAGCACCAGCAGCCGCGCCTGCTCGATCTCGATGCGGGACTCGGCGATCCAGTCCTGGATCACCCCCTGCTCGGCGAGCGGCTTGCCGAAGGCGACCCGGCCGCGCACCCGCTCGCACATCAGGTCGAAGGCCCGCTCGGCCATGCCGATCGACCGCATGCAGTGGTGGATGCGCCCCGGACCCAGCCGCGCCTGGGCGATGGCGAAGCCGCTGCCCTCGTCGCCGAGGCGGTTGGTCACGGGGACGCGCACGTCCTCGTAGCGGACCTCGCAGTGGCCGTGGCCCTCGTCGAAGCCGAGCACCGGCAGGGTGCGCACCACCGTGACCCCGGGGGTGTCGACGGGCACCAGCACCATGGTCTGCTGGTGGTGGGGGTCGGCCTCCGGGTCGGTCTTGCCCATGAAGACGATCACCCGGCAGCGGGGGTCGGCGATGCCGCTGGTCCACCACTTGTGGCCGTTGACGACGTACTCGTCGCCGTCGCGCCGGATGCTGCTGCGGATGTTGGTGGCGTCGCTGCTCGCCACCTCGGGCTCGGTCATCGAGAAGCAGGAGCGGATCTCGCCGTCGAGCAGTGGACGCAGCCAGCGCTCCTGCTGCTCGGGGGTGCCGAACTGGGCGAGCACCTCCATGTTGCCGGTGTCCGGCGCCTGGCAGTTCAGCGCCTCGGGAGCGATGAAGGGGCTGCGTCCGGTGATCTCGGCGAGCGGCGCGTACTCGAGGTTGGTGAGCCCCGCGCCCCATCGCGGGTCGGGGAGGAAGAGGTTCCAGAGGCCGCGCCGCCGGGCCTCCGTCTTCAGCTCGTCCATCACGGGCGGGCTGAGGTGGGGGTCGCCCTGGGCCTCGACCTGCTCGCGGAACACCGCCTCGGCGGGATGGATGTGGCTCTGCATGAAGTCGTGGAGCCTGGAGCGCAGCTCCTCCACCCGGGCGGTGTAGGCGAAGTCCATGACCAGGATGGTAGCGGGGACGCCCATCACCTCCGCCCCCGGCGGCGGCGCGACCCTCAGGCCGGACGGCGCCGGTCGATGAGCTCGGTGACGGTGATGAAGGCGGCGGCCAGGACCACGCCGAGGAGCGCGGCCGGTCCGGCGCCGCCGCCGCCGCCACCACCACCGCCGGTGAAGGGGCGCGCGCCGCTCGCCGCGACCGTCGCCGCGGGCACGGCGGTGGGCGGGGCCAGCGGTCCCGGGGTCGGCGACGGCCTCGAGGTCGACAGCGCCATCGGCGTGGGGTACGGCGAGTAGGGGGCCATCACCCCGCCCGGCGACACGATCCGTGGCACCGGCGGGGGCGTGCCCACCGGCACCACGATGAAGGTGGGCAGGCTGTACTGGGGAATCGACGGCACCAGCGGGGTGACGTCGTGCCCGTGCGGGGCGGAGGCCGCGGGAGTGGGGGTCGCCGCCGGCGACGGGACGGGGACGGCCGTCGCCACCGGCGCCGGAGCCGGGGTGGCCGGGGCGGCCGGGGCGGGGGTGCTCGCGGCCGGGCTGTGCTGCGGGGCCGCGGTGACGACGGCGGTGGCGCGCGGCGTCGGCGAGGCATGCGCCGCGGCCGTCTGCGACGCCGCCGCGGCGCGCACCTCACCGGGCACCGTCGCCGTCAGCGCCGCGAGCCCGCAGGCACCTGCGAGCAGCGCCAGGCACGGCCCGGCTCCCGGCAGCAGTCTCATCGAATCCTTCCTTGCCCTACCTTGCCCTGAACCGCCGGCCGCGCGGCGACCGGACTCCTGCGCGGGCGTGCGCGGCGCACTCCCTGGTTGCACAACGGCGCCGGGGCGGGGTTCTTGTGATCGGGGCGCCCGGGCTGGCCCGCGGTCACCGCGCCGGGTGATCGCCGCCGCCGTTGCGGCCGCCGGCACCGGTCCCGACCGGCACCGGCTCCACGGCGGCCACCCTGACCGTCCCCGTCACCGGATGCGGTCTCGCGCCGGAGCGGCCGGCGCCACCCGGTGGCGGGGTCCCCGTCCCCCGGCCGCGGACGAGCAGCAGCAGGCAGATGACGATGACCACGGCGAGCGCGCCGATCACGGCGGCATGCGCCACCGGCGGGAGGCCGACGCCCGTGACCGGCGCGGGAGAGATGGTCACCGCGGCCCGGCCGGTCGGGTCGAGGGTCACCGACGCCCCGGTCGCCAGCGGGGTGACCCAGCTGGCACCGCCGCCGCCACCGCCGCCGCCGGCCCCGAGCAGGCCGCCACCACCGCCGCCTCCGCCGAACCAGCCACCGCCGCCACCGCCGCCGTTGCCGGAGCCGACCCTGGCGAGCCCGCCGGCACCACCGGCGCTGTACCCGCCCCCGAGGCCGCCGGGGTTGCCGCCCGAGCCGGCGACATCGGCGAGGCCGCCACGGCCCCCACCGCCGCCCCCGTCGGCGGCCGCGCCCGCCCCGCCGCTGTCCGCGGCCCCGCCGACGCCACCGCCGCCGGCCGGGACGGTGCCGGCACCGCCGCCACCGCCGCCACCGGCGGCGACCACCAGCCGCGAGGACTGCGTCCCGGGGGCGCCGGGGAGGATGGCGCGCACGTCGGAGGACGCCCCTCCCCCGCCGCCGCTGAAGGCGAGGGCGGAGGAGCTGCCCGGCCCGCCGACGTCGACGACCAGGGTGGTTCCGGCGGTCACCGGGACGTCGGCGCTCACCACCGCACCCTCGCCGCCCGCGGCTCCGCCGCCACCGCGACCACCGGAACCGCCGATCGCGGTCACGTGGACGCTGGTCACCCGCGCGGGCACGGTGAAGCGCTGGCCGCCTCCCGGGTGGGTGAATGTCGTCGAGGCGGGACCTGCGGCGGCGATGCCGGGGACCAGGCCCGGCACGGCACGGCCCACCATGGCTCCGAGCAGCGCGGTCGCCGGGACCACCACCACCAGCAGACCCACCGCAGATCGCCGTCTCATCCGCCGCATGCGCTCGGCCCCCAGCTGCCCGCCGATGTCGCCGGCCCCGCCGGGAGGCGGCTGGGGCGCCGCACCCGGTGGGCGCGGCGGTCGGAGTGGCGGGTTCCCCGGTCCAGTGTGTCAACGGAGTTGCCGTCACCGGTCTTGCGGCGGCGGTGGGAGGGGATGGCGCGAAGAAGGGCCCCGGGTCACGCCCCGGGGCTCCCTTTCCCCCCGACTTCATCGGGGCACCGGAGGGGTGGCCGCGACGGCCACCCCCCGGTCTCGACGACTAGCTGTTCCTGATCGTCTTCGCGGTGCTGGTCTGCTTCTGGGTCTGGGTCTGCTCGCTGGTCTGCTTCGAGGTCTGGGCGTTGCTGTTGCTCGCCGGAGCGCCCGGGGCGCCCGGGGCGCCGGCGCCGCCGGTCGCGACCGCGTTGCCGACGTTCGAGCCACCATCGCCGCTCGGGGCGCCGGTCGCCGTGGCGGTGCCGCCCGCGCCGGCGTTGCCGCTGGAGTTGCCGCCGGTCGCCGGGGCGCCGTTGTTGGTGCCCGCAGCGCCGTTGCCCTGGCCCGCGCCGGCCGTGGCGGGAGCGCCGAAGTTGGTGCCCGCGGCACCCGCGCCGCCGCTGGCGTCGCCGCCGGCCGCCGGAGCGCCGTTGGCTGCCGCGCCGTTCGCCTGGCCGCTGCCTGCCGTGGTGCCGGGGGCGACGAAGTTGTTGCCGCCGTCACCGCTGGCGCCGGTCCCGGCCGCGCCGTTCCCGCCGGTGTTGCCACCACCGCCGTTCCCGGCGGTGAAGGTGCAGGGATCGGTGGTCGCGGCGCCGCTGGCGGCACCGCTGCCGCTGGAGTTTCCGGCGCCGCCGAAACCGCCGAGGGTGGAGGGGCTGCCGTTGCCGTTGCCGGCACCACCGGTCGAGCTGCCGCCGTTGCCGGTGGTCGCCGTCGGGCTGCAGTTCCCGTTCGAGCCGCCGTTGCCGCCGGCGCCGCCCGCGCCGCCGTTGCCGCCCTGACCGTTGCCACCATTGCCGCCGCCGGCGGTGTTGCCGCCGGAGGTGCCGGTCACGGCGCCGGTGCTCGCGGAGCCGCCGCTGCCGTTGGTGGTGCTGGCGCTGGAGTTGCCGCCGTTGCCGCCGGGACCGCCGCCGGCGTCGCCGTTGGCGGTGCTGGCGCTGGCGGCGCCGCCCACGCCTGCGCCGCCGGTTGCGTTGCCCTGCGCGAAGGTGGCGCTGGAGTTGCCGCCGGTGCCCGCTCCGCCGGCGCCCGCGACCGCGGTGGCGCCGCCGCCGTTGCCGGTGTTGCTGTTGCCGCTGCCGCCGGTGGCCGCGGAGTTGCCGCCGTTGCCGCCGTTGCCGCCGTTGCCGCCGACCGGACTGCCCTGCTCGACCTTCTGCTTCTGCTTGTTGGTCTGCTTCTGCTTCTGGGTCTGCTTCTGCTTGTTGTGGCCGCTGCTGGCCTTCGCGGAGGCGGTGACACCGCTGCCGATTCCACCGATCACGATCGCTCCCGCGACCCCGATGGTCGCGACGTAGCGAGTGATCCGAAGCCGAGTTCCGTTCACCTGACTGTTCCCCTTCTCTTGATGGTGAGCCGCTGTGGGCTCGGTTCTGATTCCCCAGTTGATGCGCGTCGATCGCGCGATTGCCCAGCGATTGGGCCGAATGGCGTTCCTCCGTGAGCGCCCCGCCCTAGGGCCCCGCCGTCTCCGGCGGGGCCCAGGACTGGACTGGCGTTGTGTCGATCGCCCCCTGCGCCGGGCTCAGTGGTGCTTCCTGTTCGCCTTCTGCTGAGCCTTCTTGATGGCGCTGTGGCTGGGCGGGTTGCCCGCGTACACGACGATGCCCGCGGCGCATCCGGAGCCGGCATTGCCGGTGAACCCCGGGGCGGAGGGGCTCACGCCAGAGCCGGTGACGGCCACGCCGCCGGCGCAGCCGCTGCCCCTGCTCCCCTGGACGACCCTGCCGCCCCTGGGACCGGTGCCGCTGATGATGAGCACGCCCCCGTTGCAGCCGGAGCCGCCGGAGCCGCCGCTGCCGGCAGCGCCCGCGAGCGCCGCGGCGGTGCCGTTGCCGGCGCCGCCGTCGCCGCCACCGCCCGCGCTCGAGGTGGTGCCGCCGCCGCTGCCGCCGGTGGCGCCGCCGCCGCTGCCGGTGGCGGCACCGCCGCTGCCCGCGTTGCCGCTCAGGTCGCCGCCGGTGGCCACCGCGGTGCCGCCCGCGCCGCCGCCGCCGCCGTTGCAGCCGATGCCGCCGTCGGCGGTGGGAGTGCCCCTGTAGCTCCTGGCATGGGTGGCGATCACCAGCGGGCCGTTGCATCCGCCGCCGCCATTACCGGCGTTGCCGCCAGTGCCAGCGACGGCGGCGGCGGTGGAGTTGCCTGCGCCGCCGGCACCGCCGGCTCCGCCGGTCGAGGTGCTGGCGCCGCCGCTGCCGGTGCCGGGACCCGTGCTGGATCCACCGGTGCCGGCGGCCGCCCCTCCGTCGCCGGCATTGCCGTTGACGCTTCCCCCGGTGGACAGCGCGGCACCTCCGGCGCCGCCGGCGCCGCCGTTGCAGCCCGAGCCGCCGGTGGCGCTCAGCACCGCCGTCCTCCTGCTCGAGTAGTTGAGCACGAGCACGCCGCCGTTGCAGCCGTCACCGCCGTTGCCGCCGTTGCCGCCGTTGCCCGCGACCGCGACCGAGGTGCCGTTGCCGCCGCCCCCGCCGCCGCCGTTGCCGGCGGTGGACACGTTGCTGCCACCGCTGCCGCCAACGCTCGAGCCGCCGGTGCCGGTCGCGCTGCCGCCGCTGCCGCCGTTGCCGTTGCCGCTGCCGCCGGTGGCGATCGCCGCGCCACCGGCGCTGCCGTCGCCGCCGTTGCACCCGCTGAGCAGCGCGGTGCCGGTGGTGCTGCCCGGTGCCGCGGCCGATGCCCCGTACAGGGTTGCCAGGCTCGCCAGAAGCGCGGCCTGCACCTTCGGCGCCAGCAGCAACTTGAAGCTGCCGATCTCCAGGATGTTCATCAGTCCCCAGTCCCTTCCGGTCCGCTGCGCGACATCGGCCCGCAGGTCCCACGGGCCGTGACGGTGAGTTCTGCGGCGCTCTGGCCACATCCCTCACGGCGAGTAAAAACGAGACCTGCGCACAACTCTTGCAGTGCGCCCCGGCGTCAACTCGTTGACGTGCTGGCGTTTGTGGTCTTTACAGGGGTTCGTTGCGGACGTGGCCTGCGTGGCGATCATCGCCTTTCGCGGCGTGTCTCATCTGACGACGACGATCTTCCCCAGGGCCCGCCGCTCGGCGAGCATCGTGATCCCCCGGGGGGCCTCCTCGAAGCCGAGCTCGGCGCCGATCAGCGGATCGATGAGCCCCTCGCGGTGGAGGTCGACGAGGTGCTCGTGGATGTCGGGGACGACGTGGGGGAGCACCCGCCGGTACAGGCCCCAGTGGACCCCGACCACCGCGTAGTTCTTGACCAGGACGTGGTTGGCGGGGGCCTCGGGGATGCGGCCGCCGGCGAAGCCGATCACCAGGATCCGCCCCTCGAAGGCGACGCAGCGGCGGGAGCGGTCGAAGACGTCGCCGCCGACCGGGTCGTAGACGACGTCGGCGCCGCGGCCGCGGGTCACCTCCTTCACCACCTCGACGAAGTCGGCGGCGGTGTTGTCGACGGTGACGTCGGCGCCGAGCCTGCGGCAGGCCTCGGCGCGCTCGGCGCCGGTCGCGGTGGCGATCACCCGCGCGCCGGCGGCGCAGCCCAGCTGGATCGCCGCCGAGCCCACCCCGCCGGCGCCGCCGTGGACGAGCAGGTTCTCGCCGGGGCGCAGCTGGGCGCGGCGGTGAAGGGCGAGGTAGCCGGTCTGATAGGTGATGAGCATCGCCGCCGCGGTGAGCGAGGACATGCCGTCGGGGAGCGGCAGCACGTCGGCGGCGGCGACGCAGACCTGCTCGGCGAGGCCGCCGCGGGGCGGGCTGGCGACCGCCACCACCCGCTGGCCGGCGGCGAGCCTCGACCCGGCGCCGGTGGCCACCACCCGGCCGGCGACCTCGAGCCCGGGGGTGAACGGCAGCGGCGGCCGCTCCTGGTACTGGCCGCGCAGCAGGAGCACGTCGGGGAAGTTGAGGCCGGTGGCCTCGACCTCGATCAGCACCTCGCCGGGGCCGGGCCGGGGGATCTCGACCTCGTCGAGGCGGAGGACGTCGGCGGCCTCGCCGAGCTCGTGGGCCCGCCAGGCCCGCATCGTCGGGCTCACGACGCCGCCTCCAGGATCATGACGCAGCTGACGATCCCGGGGCCGCCGAGGGTGTGGCAGAGGCCGCGGCGCGCCCCCTCCACCTGGCGCTCGCCGGCGCGGCCGAGCAGTTGGTCGACGACGTCCGCGACCATCCGGACCCCGGTGGCGCCGATCGGGTGACCGCAGGCCTTGAGCCCGCCGCTGGTGTTGACGGGGATGTCTCCGCCGATCCGGGTGCGCCCCTCGGCCGCCATCCGGCCGCCCTGGCCGCGACCGCAGAGCCCGAGGTCCTCGTAGTTGACCAGCTCGGTGATGGTGAAGCAGTCGTGGCACTCGGCGACGTCGAGCTCGCGCGCCGGCTCCTCGACCCCCGCCTGGGCGTACGCCTGGGCGGCGGCGGCACGGGTGGCGGGGAAGCCGAGGAAGTCGGAGTCGGGGTCGAACTGGGTGGTGAAGTAGCCGCCGTGCGCCGCCAGCCCCATCCCGGTGAGCAGCGCGTAGGGCCGGCCCAGCCGCTCCGCGCCCTCGCGCGACATCAGCACCGCGGCGGCGGCGCCGTCGGTGGTGGGGCAGCAGTCGTAGAGGCCGAGCGGCGAGGCCACCATCGGCGCCCGCGCCCACTGCTCCTCGGTGATCGCCCTGCGGAAGTGGGCGCGGGGGTTGTGCGCCCCGTTCTCGTGGTTCTTGAGGGCGACGGCGGCGAGCACCTCGCGGTCGTAGCCGTGCTCGGCGAGATACCGGGTGCCCAGCAGCGCGAACTGGCCCGGGGCGGTGCGGCCCTTGGCGAGCAGCGGGTGGGTCTCGAGGATGTGGCGGGCGAGCAGCGAGCCCCGGGCGGGGACGTCGCGCATCTTCTCGGCGCCGACCACCAGCGCGGTGTCGTACATCCCCGACGCGATCGCGAGCGCGCCGGCGCGCACCGCCTCCATCCCGGTGGTGCAGTAGTTGGCCACCCGGGTGGCGGGGATGCCGCGCAGCCCCAGCGGCTCGCTGAGGTCGGTGCCGGCGTCGCCGGCGAGCGCGCTCACCCCCGGGGTGGCGGTGCCCAGCCAGGCGGCCTCCACCCGGTCGCGGCCGACCCCGGCGTCGTCGAGGGCGGCGAGCCCCGCCTCGCAGACCAGCTGGTGGTAGCCGCGGTCGAAGAGCTCGCCGAAGCGGGTCGCGCCGACCCCGACCACCGCCACCTCACGCGCGAGCCTCCCGCTCACGCCGGTTCCTCCGTGGGCAGCAGCTTCCAGAAGTAGTGGACGATCCCACCGCCCTCGTGGAGGCGGCGGAGCACCAGCCGCACCGGCAGCCCGGCGCGGACCCCGCCGGGGGCGGGCCCCGCCATCTGGCCGAAGAACCGGCCGCCGCCGTCCATCTCGGCGACCGCCATCACCGTCGGCGGCTCGGGGCTGGGGAAGACGTGGTCCTCGGTCCAGGTCACCAGGGTGCCGCGCCGGTTCAGCCGCCGTTCGACGAGCTCGCGGCCGCCGCAGACGGTGCAGAGGGTCCGGCGCGGGTAGGCGAACCATCCGCAGGAGGGGCACTCGCTCCCCCGCAGGCGGAGCTCGTCGCCGCCCTCGCGCCAGAGCAGCGCCGCCGAGGTGTAGGGGCTGAGCGGCTCGGCGCCGATCCGGCCGCGGAGCCGCAGGAAGCGGGTGTAGGAGGGGATCTCCTCGCCGCGCGGGGTGGCGAGCCCGCTGCCGCCGGCGGCGCGCCAGGCCTCGACCCCGGCACCGGCGCGCCAGACGAGCACGTCGGCGCCGCCTCCGGCCGCCGCCACCTGGGCGATCAGGTCGCCCGGAGCGGCGCCGTCGAGGGCGGCGGCGAGCGCGACCCAGGACGACGCGCTGCCGGAGTCGCCGGCGGCCTCGAGGGCGCGCGCCGAGCCGCCGAGCGCACCCGCCGGCAGCCCGGCGGCCTCGGCCGCCTGGGCGAGCAGCCGCTGCTCGGCGCCGCCGGCGGCGAGCGCGGCGATCGCCCCCGGCTCCACCCCCCCCTCCGCGCAGGCGCGCACCAGGGCGGCGCGCACCCCCGGGCCGAGGGTGAGGCGGGGCGCGAAGGCGGCGTCGGCGCGGCGGACGTCCTCCTCCCCCGCCGGGCGCCAGGCGTCGGGGAGGTCGCCGGCCACCGAGGCGGTGCCGAGCAGCTCGGCGAGGTCGCCGCCCGCCGGCGGTCCCAGCCGGGCGGCGGCACCGGCGTCGCCGAGCAGCGGCTCGAGGTCGCTCCCGGGCTCGGCGTCGCGGCGGTCGGCGGCGGCCACCAGCACGTCGGTGCCGCGGGCGCGCACCCGGTCGGCGGCGATCAGCGCGGCGGCGGCGCCGCTGCGCAGCGACCCGCCGACGTCGGCGGTGAGGGTGGCGTCGCCGAGGTCGAGGGCGGCGCAGAGCACCGAGCTCGAGGCGCGCTCGGCGTCGGGCGCGGTGGTGCCGGCGACGTAGAGGGCGTCGACCCCCGCGGTGGGGAGGCGGTCGAGGGCGTCGGCGGCGAGGGTGAGGCTGTCCTCATCGTGCCCGGCGACGGGGCGCGACCCGGGCCCGGAGCGACGCCCCCAGGCTCCCGCCCAGGCGGCGCGGCTCAGCCGCCAGCGCGGCAGCGCCACCGCGAGCGCGCGCAGGCCGACACCCGACACGCTCATGCGAGCCCTCTCCTCCACTCCACGCCGCCACCCTGCCGGCCGGCGCCACGGCGTGTCCGGGGCGATGCAGGCGGTGCCATCATATCCGGCCGAGCCCGGGCCTCCGGCCCGGCCGCGGGCGGCACCGCAACTGATGCGCTCGCCGCAGCGTTGACCACTCTGCATGCGCTTCTCGCCTTTGACGCAATTCAGTCACCGGCCCCGGCGGGTCGCCGCCCTGGTGGTCGGCCTCGCCGCCACCGCCACCGCCGGCGTGGCGGTCGCGGCCGCCACCGGCTCGCCGGCGCCCACCCATCCGCTGGTGGCCTCGTCGCTGCTCCAGCCCGCCCCCGCCCAGACCGCAACCCCGGACAGCAGCCCGGAGTTCGGACGGCGCCACCGAGCCCGACGACGTCACCGCCGCCTCGATCGCCACCTCCGCCGCGACCGGGTCGCCCTCGCCGGGACCGCGTCACGAGGGCGTCCCCGGCCACGCCCAGGGCGGCGCCGCCCCTCCGCCCCCCGCCGCCGGGCCCTCGGTGACCGTGCCCATCCTCCTCTACCACTACATCCGCACCAACCCGGTGGCCACCGACAGGGAGGGCTTCCGGCTCTCCGTGACCCCGGCCAACTTCGCCCG
This sequence comes from uncultured Chloroflexia bacterium, assembly GCA_963846365.1. Taxonomy (GTDB): domain Bacteria; phylum Chloroflexota; class Dormibacteria; order Aeolococcales; family Aeolococcaceae; genus CF-96. The sequence continues at coordinate 40,764 of CAWJVN010000004.1, read as the reverse complement.
GCAGATGGCGCTGCTCCACGCCGACGGCGCCCACACCGTCTCGCTGGCGGAGGTGATGCAGGCCCTCGCCGGCGGCACCCCGCTGCCCCCCCGGCCGGTGGTGCTGACCTTCGACGACGGCCACGACGACTTCGCCTACCGCGCCGTCCCGGTGCTCCAGGAGAACGGGCTCACCGCCACCTCGTTCGTGGTGCCGGGCTTCCTGGGGAGGTCGAGCTACATGACCGTCGACCAGGTCCACGCGGTGGTGGCCGCGGGGATGACGGTCGGGGCGCACACCATGCACCACGTCGACCTTGCCGCGGTGTCGCCGCAGGTGGCGGCCGACGAGATCACCCGGTCGCGCACCGTGCTGCAGCAGCTCACCGGCCAGCCGGTCGCCGACTTCGCCTACCCCTACGGCATCTTCACCACCCGGGTGGTCGCGATGGTCGCGGCCGCGGGCTTCTCCGACGCCGCCACCACCGAGCCGGGGGCGCGCCAGTACGCCTCCCAGCCGTTCCTGCTGCGGCGCTACGAGGTGAGCGGCTACGACACCCTGAGCTCGTTCGCCCAGAAGGCGGGGCTGCCGCCGCCGGCGGCCGGCTGGTCCGCGACCGCCTCGCCGGCGCCGCCGGCCTCGCCCTCCCCCGCCGGCTCGCCCGGCGTCTGCCCGGCGGCCGGCGACCAGACCCGGCAGCCTGCCGCGGCCGGACGCGAGACCCCCGGCCCGTCGTCGAGCCCCGCGTCGAGCCCCTGCGCCACCCCGAGCGCCCGCCGCCGCCACGGCGAATAGGGTTCCGGGACCGGCGGTCTCACCACCTCATCTCATCACCGGCCGCGCGAGCTCGACGCGAGCAGGCGCTGCATCCCTCGGGTGGCGGGACGCCGGCGGGTCGACAGGTAGCGGTCGAGCGCCTGCCCCGACCGGGACTCGACGCCTCCCTGCCCGTCGAGGAGCAGCAGGCCGTCGAGGCCGAGGGCGGCGAGGAAACGCCGGTCGTGGCAGACGGTGACGACCGCGCCCCGGTACTCGCGGAGCGCCCGCTCGAGGACCTCGACCGTCGCCAGGTCGAGGTGGTTGGTGGGCTCGTCGAGGAGGATCAGGTCCGGCCTGCCCGCGAAGAACACCGCGAGCTCGATGCGCCGCCGCTCGCCGGCGCTGAAGCTCGCGATCGGGAAGTCGCCGATGTCGCTGAACACCACACCGGCGAGCAGCTCGCGGGCGTCGTCCTCGCTGATGCCTGCGACCCGGCGGGCGTGATCGACGACCCGGGTGGTGGGGTCGGGATCCGCGACCGACTGGGGCAGGAAGGCGGTGCGGGCGCTGGGATCGCGCTCCACGCCGCCGCCCAGGGGTGCGAGGTCGCCGGCGAGCACCCGGAGCAGCGTGGTCTTGCCCGCTCCGTTGGGGCCCGAGATGGCGATCCGCTGACCGTGCCAGAGGCTGATGGGGAGTGCGCTGATCAGCGGCGTGCTCCCCGGATGCCCCACGGTCAGCCCGCGGCTCGAGAGCAGCTCCCCCTCCCTGCGGTCGAGGGGCGGCACCACGATGTCCGGCCGGCGGGGCCGGCGGGGTTCGGTCAGATCGGAGAGCCGGCGCTCGATGCGGCGGCGCTGCACCGAGGCCCGGCGGGCCACCTTGGCCCCCTTGGCATGGTAAAAGCCGCTGTCCGACTGGTCCTCGAAGCTCTGGCCCCGGCCGCTCAGCATCGCGGCGCTCGAACTCGAGGGCCTCGCGCTGCGCCACCTGGCTCGCGTAGGCGAGCGTGGCCTCGGCGAACTCCTCCGCGCGGGCCGCGACGAAGGCGGTGTAGTCGCCCTCGTGGAGGGTCACCCGGCCGGTCTCCTCGTCGATGTCGAGGATGCCGTCGCTCACCTCGTCGAGGAGGTCGCGGTCGTGGGAGATCAGCAGCACCGTCGCGGGCGTGCTCCGCAGCCAGTCGCGGACGAAGCCGAGGGTGCGATCGTCGAGGTTGTTGGTGGGCTCGTCGAGCAGGAGCAGATCGGGTCGGGCGAGCAGCAGCCCGGCGAGCGCCACCCTGGTCGCCTCGCCGCCGCTGATCTCGGAGACCGGACGCCCCAGCTCGGCGGCGCCCAGGCCCATGCCGGCGAGCAGGGTGTCGCGCTCGGCCGGGAACTCCCAGGCGGCGAGGGCGCCGAGCCGCTCGACGACGTCGCCGTACTCGGCGATGCCGTCGGCGCCGGTCAGCGCCTCGGGGTCGGCGGTGAGCGCGTCGTACCGGCCGTGGAGCCGGGCCCGCTCTCCGGCGCGTGCCTCGAGGTACTCGGCGACCGTCCCCGCCGACTCCAGCGCGGCGGGGTGCTGGCCGAGGTAGCCGCAGCTCGCGTCCTCCGGCGCGGTGATCGAGCCGCGGACGCTCAGGTGCTCGGGTGGCTCGGTGCCGCTCAGGCGGGCGAGGATGGCCTCGAGGAGGCTGGTCTTGCCGCTGCCGTTGGGACCCACCAGCCCGACCCGGCGTCCGGCCTCGACGCTGAAGCTCACCCCGTCGACGAGGGTGCGCCGGGACGTCTCCAGGGTGAGGCCCTCGACCTCGAGGGCGATCGCCGCGTCGGTGGCTCCGGCCATGGGAGAGCGCCTCACGGGGTGGTGACCACCGCGAGCGCGATGGGAGATCGGCCCGGCCGCGGGCCTCCGCCACTCTACAGGAGCCCCGAGCACCGGGCAGGGGCCGGTCTCCCATCAGTCTCCCATCACCCCGCCCGCGTCAGGCGCCCTCGGGATTCTGTGGCTCGGGAAGTTCCTGCTGGCGGATCAGTGCCAGTGCCCTTCTGGCGGCAGCCCTCACGCGAGGGTGCATGTGCAGCATCGCGACCCCCACCAGCGGCTCCACCGTGGCGGCCCGGTCGATGCGCAGGTCGAGGTACTTCCAGTCGAGGGCGGTGCGCCGAGCCACGATGATCGCCACGGCATCCTGGAAATGCCGGTGTCGCGTGCTCTCCGTCATGGTCGACTGGCGGAGTCGGTCGAGGTACAGGTCCTCGACCGAGATGACGACGGCGTGAGCCCCGCCGACGGACACGTCGACGGTGCGCTGGATGTCCTCTCCGGACCCGGGAAATTCCACTCCGTAGAGCAGGTTGTCGTGGACCCAGTGACGGCCCTCCCGATGGAAACCCAGGGCGGCCAGCGCCGCTTCATCGGCGCGAGTCGGCCGAGGGCACAGGTCCAGGTCGGTGGGACGGTACAGGTCACCCGCCCAGTACGCCTCGGCCGCGCCGCCGACGACGATCGGTGTCCTCGTCATGACCTCGCGGAGCGCGGCCGCGATGAGCAGCCGCTGCTCTGTCGGCTGGGCAGCACCCGCCCGGCGAAGGAGGACCGCGGCGGCGTGCTGTCTGTCTGGATCCGTCAATGTCGAGGGGCGGGGGCAGGCTCGATCCCCAGACGGCGGAGGGTGCGCTGCTCGACCTCGCTCGGGTTGCGCGTCCATGGGTTGAACGCGTCGGAGCCGAACGCCTCACGGAGGAGGCGTGCACGCTCCGCGGTGCCGGGCACGGCGGTCGCAGTGCCGAAGGTCAACGTGAGAGGGATTCCGGTCGCCCGCGCCCAGCGATCGATGACATCGACGCCGGGGGACACTGCCGCCGACTTCGACCCGGGCGATGAGCGACTGTGATGTTCCCATCCGCCGGGCGAGCTGCGCCTGGGTCAGGTTGGCACGGAGCCGGCGCGCCTGCAGCTCGATCGCCAGGAGGTCGCGGTTCACCGGCCAAGTATACCAGATCTGGTATCCGATAGGGCCACGGCTCCAGGGGGCGTGGCGGCGAGAACGTCAGTACCCGGACACGTCGCCGAACATCTCCGGCAGCCGCTGGGCGAGCGCGAAGTCGCCCTCGACGCTGAGCCGGCCCTCGATCAGGGCCTGGTCGGGCCGCACCTCGCCGGCGGCGATCCGCGCGAACAGCGGGGCGGCCATCCGGAAGGTGAGCGCCGGCGCCGGGGCCAGGCCGCGGTGAGGACGGGCGCCGCCCTCATCCAGCCGCAAATACCAGGGACGGCCGCCGCCGCCGTCCGCGAGCAGGTACTGGATGTCGCCGCGGAAGCCGCCCCCCCGCTCCGGGCGGTAGCTGCGCGCCATCCCCTGGAAGAGCACCCAGAGCCCGGCGGGCGAGGCCAGGGTGCGTGCCAGGGCGGCGTCGCTGCGGCCCCGCACCGCCCGGGAGAGCGCCACCCGGGTGGCGCCGCGGGCGCGCCGGGCGACCGCCGCCCGCACCCCACCGGCATCGCCGGAGGGGGCGGGGTGCGCCCAGGGCTCGCCGGTGGTGCTGACCACGTAGCCCGCAGGGTCGACCGCCTCCGGGGGCCGGGCGGGCGGCCGGCGGCGCAGCGCGAGCTCGCAGTGCTCGGCGAGCCGCTCCCGCTTTGCCGCCTCCTCCGCCTCGGCCTGCTCGGCGAAGTGGGGCAGCACCTCGGCGCCGAAGAGCTCGAGCGACTCGCAGATGTGCTCGTGGCGGGTGCGGCCGGTCTGGGAGACGAGGATGACCTGGTCGACGCCGGCGGCGCGGTAGCGCTCGAGCAGCTCGCGCACCTGCGCGGGGGTGCCGATGGCGCCGCGGAGCGAGCCGAGGCCGCGCTCGAGCAGCCTCATCCCCAGCGGCGCCGCCCCGGCGCTGACGATCTCGCGGGTGAAGCCGCGGCGGGAGCGGTTGGCCTGGAACTCCTCCCAGACGTCGGTGACCCCGGGCCGGTGGTCGCCGAACACGTAGTAGTGGGCCAGCGAGTAGCCGAAGAAGTGGGCGCCGTCGATGCCCCGCTCGATCGCGGTGGCCTCGTCGGGGTGGCACATGAAGGGCACCACCACGGCGACGTTGGGGTTGAGCGCGAACCCCGCGGGGACGCACTCCTCCGACGCCAGGATCGCGTGGTAGTCGTCGACCCACCGCCGCGCCTCCTCGGGCTCGACGAAGGAGAAGGAGAGCGCGCCGATGCCGCAGCGGGCCGCGAGGAGGATGGTGTCGCGACGGCTGCAGGCCACCCACAGCGGCGGGTGCGGCCTCTGCTTCGGCTTCGGCACCACGTTGCGGGGCGGCACCGAGAGGAAGCGTCCGCGGTGGCCGGCGAAGGGCTCCTCGACCATCATCCGGGTGACCACGTCGAGCGCCTCGGTCCACTGGGCGCGCTTCTGCCCGCGGTCGACGCCGAAGCCGCCCAGCTCCATCTGCGAGCCCGCCTCGCCGGTGCCGAAGTCGACCCGGCCGCCGCTGATCAGGTCGAGGGTGGCGATGCGCTCGGCCACCCGGGCGGGATGGTTGAAGCCGGGGGGCAGCTGGACGATGCCGTGGCCGAGTCGGATCCGGGTGGTGCGCTGGCTCGCGGCGGCGAGGAACACCTCCGGCGCCGACGAGTGCGAGTACTCCTCGAGGAAGTGGTGCTCCACCTCCCAGACGTGGTCGATGCCGATGCGGTCGGCGATGACCACCTGCTCGAGCGCGTCGTTGAGGAGCCGCTCCTCGGCCCCGTCCTCCCAGGGCCGGGGCAGCTGGTGCTCGTAGAAGATGCCGAAGCGCATCTGCATCCCCCGGGGCGGCCCTCCCCTCGGCCGGGGATCGCGCATCCCCCGGGCCGCTATCGTAGTGCCGGTCGGCACCGGACCCTCCTCGCGGGAGGGTCGCAGACCACCGCGGAGGAGAGCCAGATGGATGGCGGCACCGGCACCCGCCGCAGGGCGCGGAGCCAGAACGGGCGCAGCCGCGCCGGCGCGATCCCCGTCAACGGCGCGAGCAGAGAGCGCCCCGCCGCCGCGCCGCCGCCGCCGCCGCCGAGCCCGCCGCCCGAGCCCGAGACCGTCGAGGAGCGCGCCAGCGACGCCATCCTGGGCGCCAACCCGTTCCTCGGCATCGACCGCCGCGAGCAGCTGATGGCGCTGGGCCGCCTCGCCACCCGGCTGGCGCTGAACCCCGGCACCCTCACCCGCGAGAGCCTGTCCCTGGTCCGCGAGCTCGCCGCCGTCGCCGTCGGGCGCTCCGGCGTCGAGCCCGCCCGGGGCGACCGCCGCTTCAGCGACACCACCTGGACCGAGCACCCCGGCTACCACCGTGCGATGCAGGGCTACCTGGCCTGGAGCCGCAGCGTCGGCAGGGTCGTCGACGGCGCCGGGCTGGACTGGCGCAACGCCGAGCGGGCGCGCTTCGCCGCCACCCTGGTCACCGAGGCGCTCGCCCCCACCAACACCCTCGCCGGCAACCCGGCGGCGCTGAAGCGCAGCTTCGAGACCGGGGGGCGCAGCCTGCTGCGCGGCGCCCGCAACATGGTCCACGACATCCGCCACAACCGGGGCATGCCGTCGCAGGTCGACCGCAGCCCCTTCGTGCCGGGAAGGAACATCGCGGTCAGCCCGGGTGCGGTGGTGTACCGCAGCGAGGTCTGCGAGGTGATCCAGTTCACGCCCACCACCGCGGAGGTGAGCGAGCGGCCGCTGGTGATGATCCCGCCGCAGATCAACAAGTACTACATCATGGACCTGGCGCCGGCTCGCAGCTTCATCGAGAACGCGGTGAAGAACGGCATCCAGTTCTTCGCCATCAGCTGGCGCAATCCCCGGCCGGAGCACCGCGACTGGGACCTCGACACCTACGTGCAGGGCTGCCTCGACGCCATCAGCACCGCCTGCGAGGTGACCGGGTCGAAGGACGTCAACCTCATGGGCCTCTGCGCCGGCGGCATCACCACCGCGATCACCCTGGCGCACATGGCCGCGGCGAAGGACCCGCGGGTGCACAGCGTGACCCTGCCGGTGACGATGCTGGACATGAGCGTGCCCTCGACCGCGGGCATGTTCTCGAGCGAGCGGCTCGCCGCCTCCGCGATCCGCCAGTCGCAGCGCCGGGGCGTGCTCTCGGGCGCGGAGATGGCCCGGGTGTTCGCCTGGATGCGTCCCAACGACCTGGTCTGGAACTACTGGGTCAACAACTACCTGATGGGCAACCCGCCGCCGGCGTTCGACATCCTCGCCTGGAACAACGACACCACCAACCTGCCGGCGGCGCTGCACGCGCAGTTCCTGCGCATCCTGCTCGACAACGCGCTCACCCGGCCCGGGGAGATCGAGGTGCTGGGCACGCCGATCGACCTCGGCGCGGTGCGGATCCCGTCCTACGTGCTCGCCGGGGTGACCGACCACATCACCCCCTGGCGCGCCTGCTACCGGGCCACCGCCCTGCTCGGCGGCGAGAGCACCTTCGTGCTCAGCAACAGCGGCCACATCCAGGCCCTGGTCAACCCGCCCGGCAATCCCAAGGCCAGCTACTTCACCGGTCCCAGGCCGGGTCCCGACCCGGACGCCTGGCGCGCCGCCGCCACCGAGAACCGCGACAGCTGGTGGGGTCACTGGCTCGAGTGGGCGCGGACGCGGAGCGGGCCGGTGCGGCCGGCGCCGAAGCAGCCGGGCAGCCGCCGCCATCCGGCGATCGAGCCCGCCCCCGGCACCTACGTCCTCGACCAGGCCTGAGTGTCAGGCGGCTGAGATGGCGACCGACCTGGGCCGGGTGCGCGCGCTGGTCGCGGGCGAGCGGGGGCTCGCGGTGGTGTCGACGCTGCGCTCGGACGGGTCGGTGCACAGCGCGGTGGTCAACGCCGGGGTGACCACCCACCCGGTGACCGGCGAGGAGGTGGTGGGCTACGTCGCCCTCGGCAGCGCGCTCAAGCTCCGCCACCTCCGCGCCCGGCCGCGGGCCACGGTGACCTGGCGGGTGGGCTTCCGCTGGCAGACCGTCGAGGGCGCGGTCACGCTGATCGGGCCGGACGACCCGCTGGAGGGCGTCGACCCGGCCGACCTTCCGCAGCTGCTCCGCGACGTCTACCTCTCCACCGGCGCCACCCATGACGACTGGCCGACCTACGACCGGGTCATGGCCGAGGAGCGCCGCTGCATCGTGCTGGTGCGGCCCGAGCGCGTCTACGGGGTGGGCTGACCCGGGGAGTTCTCCACGCCGCGCGAGCCGCGCTTTGGTGCCGACTGAGCTGAGGGGAGCGACGACTGCCGGGGCCGCTGTGACGATCGCGTGCGGTCCCGGCGGTCAGCTCGCCGGGGGTTACAGTGCTGAGGTCGGTCCTCGACAACGGCAAACTCACCGTGAGGTGAGGACGCAAAGCCACGGATCTCATCGAGACAGCCGGGCCACCGAAGGGGTCACCCACGGACCGGCGGAGATGAGGGTCTGCACATGGCAGCGACACCGGTCCTCTCAGTGGCGCCCGCGCTGGTCCGGGAGTCGCCGCCGGCGACGCTCGCCGACGATGTCGAGGACGTCCTCGCCACCCTGACGCCCCGCGAGCGCCGCGTCCTGGTGCTGCGCTACGTGGTGATCGGCTCCCGGGAGCGCACCGCCGAGGAGGTGGGCAGGCGCCTCGGCGTCCCCCACGAGCAGATCACCCGCATCGAGGCGCAGGCGCTGGCCAAGCTGCGGGTGCCATAGGCGAGTTGCTCATCGGGACGGGCGTCCGCTCCTCCCGTCCGCTCCTGCCCGGCTCTGCGAGCTGCTGAGCCGCCGGCCACCTCGGACCGTTGGAGCTGCCGGTACACGATCCTATAGTTGGTGCCAGCCAAGGAGGGACCACCCGTGCTGACACTCGACGGCTTCGTGGATGACTGCCTCGCCGCGCTGCGCGAGGATGGGCGCGCCGCCGTCCTCGAGGTTCTGCGCGACGCGATCGGGCGGCCGACCGAGCTGGAGCGCGTTCTCGGGCCGGTCACCGAGGGCGGCGACACCCCGCTCTACGTGTCGGCCGACCTCACCGTGGCTCATCTGGTGTGGGCTCCCCGCATGACCATGTATCCGCACGACCACCGCATGTGGGCGGCCATCGGCGTGTACCGGGGCGCGGAGCTCAACCGCGTGTACCGGCGGTCGGAATGCGGCCTGTCGATCTCCGAGAGCTGGGAGCTGCGCTCCGGTCAGGTCGCCCTCCTCGAGGAGGACGCCATCCACGCCGTCGTCAATCCCACCGACGACTTCAGCGCGGCGCTCCATGTGTTCGGCGGTGACTTCGTGCACCAGCCCCGGAGCGAGTGGGATTGGGAGACGCTGAGCGAGCGCCCGTACGACGAGGAACACACACGGCGTCTCTTCGAGGCGGCCAACACCATGGCGGAGGTCCGATGAGGATTCGGCTGATCCACGACGCCGAGGGCACGATCGTCTCCTTCGTGCCGCCGGGAACCGAGCTGACCGGGCCGCCGGCGGCCGGCGAGATGATCTCCGAGGTCGATGCTCCCGACCTCGACGCGAACGAGCTCCACCTCCACCACCTGCAGGCGGGCTACCGGGTCGACTGCACCAACACCCCGCCGAGGCTGGTCCCGGACCGGAGCGAGGGTACGCCGCGATCAGGCGCGGGCCGTCCCCTCGGACGCTCGGAGACCTTCCCTCCCCGGCCGCCGGACGCGTCGCCGGCCGACCACGCAGAGGGCGGCGCAGGCGGCGACTGACAGGGCGATCTCCACGCCGATCGGCACGCCCGGTCCGGGCAGACGGTAGGGGTGCTCGCCGCGCCGGCTCTCGCGCTGCCAGTGCGAGGGGAAGAGCAGGCGCGCGGTCTCGCGGCCGCGGAGCTTCATCAGGATGATCTCGGCGTCGGGTGCGACCGCCGCCAGGCCGGCGAGGGTGACCACCGACCCGCCTCCACAGCTCAGCACCAGGGCGGCGACGCCGGCGGTGACGAGCGCCGCCTGACCGATCACCCCGACGCTGACGTCGTCGTGGCCGATGCCGTCGAGCAGGGCGTGGGAGAGCAGTCCCGCGAGGGCACCGCCGCGACGGTCGCGGCTCAGTCTCCCCAGGGTGGCGCCGGCGACGAGATGGGTCAGGGCGAGCACGGGGCCATTCTCGCCCCGGGTCGCGGCCGGCTGGCGGCGGCTTCACGAACCCGTGACCGATGCCGCACCCGCCGTTGCCCCGGTCAGCCGGCGATGAAGCCGGCCACCACCGCGGCGAGCCGCTCGCCCTGGTCCTCCTGGAGGAAGTGGCCGCCGTTCTCGATCACGGTGTGCGGCTGCCCCTCGGCGCCGGGGATCAGCTCGCGGAAGACCCGGTCGGCGCCCCGGGTGACCGGGTCCTGGTCGCTGAAGGCGCAGAGGAACGGCCGGGTCCAGCGCTTCAGCTCCTCCCAGGCATCGCGGTTGGGCTGAGCGGCGGGGTCGTCCGGGGTCACCGGCACCAGGGTGGGGAACTGCCGGGCGCCGGCCAGGTAGCGGTCGTCGGGGAAGGGGGCGTCGTAGGCGGCGATCACCTCGGGACTCAGCGGGGTCACGCATCCGCCCCTGACGATGCCGCCGGCGTGGAAGCGCGGGGTCTCCTGGGAGTAGCGCCGCCAGCGGTGGAAGGCGGGCCCGGGATCCTGGTCGCCGGTGGGCAGGAAGGTGTTGGCCGCGACCACGCGGGCGAAGCGGTCGGGCATCTCGGCGACCAGCCGCAGCCCGATCAGGCCGCCCCAGTCCTGGCCGACCAGGGTGATGTCGCGGAGGTCGAGCGCCTCGACGGTGGCGCGCATCCAGTCGACGTGCCGCTGGTAGGTGTAGTCGGAGCGGTGGGCCGGCTTGTCGCTGCGGCCGAAGCCGACCAGGTCGGGCGCCACGGCGCGGTGCCCGGCGGCGGTGAGCACCGGGATCATGGTCCGGTAGAGGTACGACCAGGACGGCTCGCCGTGGAGCAGCAGCACCGGCGCGGCGCCGCGCGGACCCTCGTCGACGGTGTGGATGCGCAGCCCGTCGACGTCGAGGTAGTGCGGCTCGAAGGGGTGGCCGGGCAGCCCGGCGAACCGCTCGTCGGGGGTGCGGAGGACCTCGTCGATGCTCAGCAGCCGCTGCCGCCGACCGCGATCGGCGGCGAGCTCGCCCGGGCCGGGCTGGTGGTGACCGCCATGATCTGGGGCGAGCGCCAGCCGGGGACGGTGACCTGGTTGGTGGAGGTCACGTAGCGGTACGAGGCCGGGGCGGGCACGCCGGTGACCGGGACCTCGAGGCGCTGCGAGGAGCAGCGGTCGGTGACGACCAGGGTCCACGCGACCAGCTCGTCCTGGTGGGGCTGCAGGTCCACGCGCACGGTGACGGTGCAGCTCCCGCCGCCGCAGCCGTCCGGGCTGACGGTGACCGCGCTGACGCCGCCGGCGGCCGCCGGCTCGGAGCGCTCGCCGCCCGGCCGAGGCGGCGCCGGGTTGGTGCCGCCTCCGGGCAGCAGGCCGCTCTGCGGCGGCTGCGGGGCGGGCGCCTGCCCGGTGGCGGGGGCCCGGCCGGCGCCGCCGGCGAGAAGCTCGACCGCGGAGAGGGTGCCACCCCCGATGGCGCCGAGCAGGGAGGCCGCGATGACCACCCTGCGCCACGCCCAGGAGGGAGGCGGCGGGGTGGCGGAGCGGCCCGGACGGGCCGACGCCGCCGCGGTGCGAACCCGGCGGCGCTCGTACACGGTGACCGGCGCGGCCGCGGGCCGCGCGGTGGCGGCGGCCACGGGCGGCAGCTGGCGCGGCTCCCACCGGTCCGCGGCGGGAGGGGTGGGAACGGCGGGCGCCGGCGCCGGCGGAGGGGCGGGTGCGGCGGACGGGGCGGGCTCCGGAGCGACCTCGGCGGCGGGAGGTGCGGGCGCCGCCTCCGGCCCGGTCTCGGCGACCGCCGCCGGCTCGACCAGCGCCGGCTCCTGGGGCGCGGGCACCACGAAGGGCCGGATCGCGGGCGCCACCTCGGCCTCGGCGCCCGGGAGAGTGCCGTGGCGGGGCACCTCGGCGATGGTCTCGAGCGGCGGCACCACGAACGGCCGGGACGGCGGCTCGTCGGGCGGTGCCACCACCGGCGGGGTGATCAGCGGCAGCGGGTCGACGGGAGGCGCGGGCGGGGCGGCGGCGGCCTCGACCGGGCGCGGAGGGGCGAGCGGGGTGGGCAGCCGCTCCCACGAGTAGGGTCCGGTGCGGGGCGCGATCGGTGCGCGCCAGGCCGGCGGGGCCACCGCGCTCCGCGGCTGGGGCGGCACCGGTGCCGGGGTCGAGGCGGCGGGCGGCAGCGGCCAGGCCATCCCCGAGCGGGTGCGACGGGGCAGCGACGGCACCGGGAACATCGGCGCCTCCGGCTCGCGCTCGCGCGCGGGGCCCTCCCAGGGCAGCAGCGGCTGGCCGTCGAAGAGCGCGTTCGACGAGGGCATGTGGAGGCAGACGATCACGGTCACGCCGATGACCACGCCGAGGACACCGAGCGCGCCCGTCCCCATGAGGATGGCGAGCAGGCCGACGGCGATGGTCACGCCCTCGACGACGTCGAGGAGCAGCCGCGCCCAGGCGGCGCCCTCGGACAGACGCCGCGCCGCGATGACGACGGCGGTGGACACGGCGAGGACGTCACCGGCGAGGAAGAGGAGCGCGAGCGCGACGAACGCCCCGTTCCTCAGCCCGCCCGCGGCGACCACGGCGACACCGAGCATCACGAACACACCGAGCCCGGCCGCCCACCCCTGGAACAGGGCGAGCGCCCGAGCAGTTCGGAGTGGCGCAGGCAACATCATGGCGGTGCGACACCTCCCTGTCACCACCCAGCTCTCAACGGAGGTCCAGTAGGGTAGCGCGCCGAGCCCGGTGCCGGGGCGGGCCGCGACGGCCCGCCCGGACGGTCAGCGACGCTGGGCGGCGCCGAGCTCGACGGCGGGAAGCTTGCCGTCCGCGTACATCGCGCGCAGAACCTTCTTGTCGTACTTGCCGACGCTGGTCTTCGGGATCTCGTCGACCATCGCCCACCGCTCCGGCACCCAGAACTTCGCAACCTGGCCGGCGATGAAGTCGCGCAGCTCCTCGGGCGTGGTGGCGCTGCCGGGCTTGAGCACGACCGACGCGAGCGGCCGCTCGTCCCAGCGCTCGTCGGGCACCGCGATCACCGCCGCATCGAGCACGTCGGGATGTCCGACGAGCATCGTCTCCAGCGCCACCGACGAGATCCACTCACCGCCGGACTTGATCACGTCCTTGGAGCGGTCGGTGATCTGGATGAAGCCGCGCGAGTCGACAGAGCCGACGTCACCGGTGCGCAGCCAGCCGTCGTGGAACTTGTCGGGAGCGGGATCCTTGAAGTACGACGCGGTGATCCAGGGACCGCGCACCTCGATCTCGCCGACCGACTCGCCATCCCACGGCTGCTCGTTCCCGGAGCCGTCGATGATGCGCAGCCGCACGCCGGCGACGACGCGGCCGGTCTTGCTCCGCCAGTCCATCTCCTCCTCGGCGGGAACGCCGCGCGGCGGGATGGCGACGGCGCCGATGGGGCTGGTCTCGGTCATCCCCCAGGCCTGGATGATGCGCAGCCCGTGGTTCTTCTCGAAGCGCTCCATCAGCGAACGCGGCACCGCCGAGCCGCCGCAGATGATCGTTCTCATGCTGGTGAGGTCGGCGGGATGCGCCTCGATCTGCTGGAGCACGCCCTGCCAGATGGTGGGAACGCCGGCGGCGAAGGTGGGGCGCTCGGCCTGGATGAACCTGCACAGCGGCTCGGGCTGCAGGAAGCGGCCCGGCATCAGCAGGTCGGCGCCGAGCATGAACGCGGTGTAGGGAATGCCCCACGCGTTGACGTGGAACATCGGGACGATGACCAGCGCGCGGTCGGCCTCCCTGAGCGAGAACGCGCCCCACTCCGCGAGGGAGTGCAGGCAGATCGAGCGGTGGCTGTAGACGACGCCCTTGGGCGCGCCGGTGGTGCCGGTCGTGTAGCACATCGCCGCCGCGGTCTTCTCGCCGAGCTCGGGCCAGTCGTACTCCGCCGACTCGGCGGCGAGCAGTTCCTCGTACTTCAGCACACCGTCGCCGAGGGCGGAGGCGTCGCCCTCCCCGACCAGAATGAGGTGCTCGACGGTGGTGAGGTCGGGCTTGATCTTGGCCAGCAGGGGGACCAGGGAGGCGTCAACCAGGATGACGCGGTCCTCGGCGTGGTTGATGACGTAGGCAAGCTGATCCGGGTTGAGGCGCAGGTTGAGGGTGTGGAGGACGGCACCCATGCAGGGGACGGCGAGGTAGGCCTCGAGGTGCTCCTGGTGGTTCCAGGAGAGGGTGCCGACACGGTCGCCGGACCCGATGCCGAGCCGCTTCAGGGCGCCCGCGAGCCGCGCCGCCCGCTCGGCGACCTCGGCGAAGGTGCCCCGGCGGCTGCCCTCGCCCTCGAAGCTGACCACCTGGCTCTCCGGGTAGACCTGCGCCCCACGCCGGAGGATGTCCGTGATGGTCAGGTCCCCGTCCTGCATCGTGCTCTGCATCGACCGTCGCCTCCACACTGTCCAGCCCCGCTCTGCCATGACGTGTATACCCGAGCGGGGGGTGTGGAGGGCAACCCCGCGATTGCAGAGGCCGACTTCGGCATCGGGGGTGAGCGTTTGGACTCCGCGGCTGTAGGCCGCCGGGCGTGAGGGACACCGCGTCGGGGGGTGACCCCGGTAGCGGCTGCCTGCTCAGCCCGGGTCCATCAGCCCCACGTAGTAGATGCTGACCGCGATCGAACCGGAGATCGTCTGCTCCTCGGCGTGGCCGTCCGGATAGGTGGTGCGCACGATCAGCCGGAGTGGCACCTGCTCGTCGACGGGGCTGCGCTGGCCGTCGAGACGCTCGGCGTGGTTCCACTGCACTGCCACCGGGCGGTCGGGGACTGCAGAGGCGCCCGGGGCCGTGGCCTCCCGGGGCGGGGCGTCGGTGGGTCCGCCGAGGTAGGTCCAGCCGACGACCTCGCTGGTGGCCTCGCCGATGGTGGTGCCTCCGACCGTCTCGGTGCCGGGCTGTAGGACCAGGGCGCGGGGAAACAGCTCGAGGAGGCGGCCGCGGATGGTGTCGGCGTGGGTGAGCGGGGGCTGGTTCGGGTCCGGGGGCGGGATGCTGCCGTCGCCCCTCTGACCGACGGGGACGGCGGCGACGGCGAGGCTCGGTGGGGTGTAGACCGCGCCGGGGAGAAGGCCGGTCGAGGTGCGGTGGTTGCTGATCTGCACGTCCGCGGCCCGGTGGACGACCGTGGGAGCGCCGGCGTCGTCGAAGTCGACGGCGTCGCCGGTGAGGTGGAGGGTGGCGACGGCGGTGACGTCGGCGGTGCGGCTGGCGTCGCCGGCGGCGGGCTGGGGGGCGAGGAGGTGGGCGTCGGTGATGCCCTGCTGGCCGGAGCCGGGGCGGGCGTCGGTGGCGCCGTCGGACCACCGCATCGACCAGGCGGTGTCGCGCCAGTCGAGGTTGGCGAGGCAGGTGCCGTCGGAGAGGCGCTCGGCGAGGTTGCTGGCGAAGCTGGTGGAGGCGGTGAGGAGGGTCGGGAGGTGGGGGTCGTAGGTGTCCGGGGTGAGGGTGGCGTCGAGGGAGGTGGAGGCGACGGCGAGGGCGTTGCATTCGTGTGGGGCCAGGCCCGCGGGGACGTGGTGGGTGGCGAAGATTGGGCAGATGGAGTACTGGCCGGAGGCATGCAGGGAGTTGTCGTTGTTGCATGGACCGAAGCGGGGATCTGTCGCCTTGGGGAAAACCTGCCGGTCTCCATCGCATGCGTCGTAGATGTAGACGCCGTAGTAGCGGTCGAGGGTGGCTTCAACGACGCTGCGGAGGTGCCACTGGCTGTATAGACAGTAGCGAGCTGAACGGCGGGGGGGGACACGCTGACGTGTTTGTGACCGGACCTGCCGTGTCTCGAACGGTCAGCTGCTCAAACGCTGTGTTGCCGACGACGCGTAGCCTCAAACGTGGCTGTTGGCTGAGAACTCCTGGCGCTTGCAGCGGCTCGCACCGACTCAATGCGGGAAGACAGCGCCACAAGGCACCAAAGCGACAAGACGACCAGCAGCCCACGGGGCCATCCGCTCAACTTGATTGGTAGATGACCCACTTCGCCCCAACGCGCTCCATCTGAAATGTCGTGACTGTACGCAGTGGTCTCATGGTCAGGTTCGCGTGGCCGAAGGCTTGGCCAGTCCGCGTCGTGTCCTACGAGTCGGTACGCACGTAGTAACAGTTGCGTGCGTCTGACGACAGCGCGATCACCCAACGAGCCTCGTCGAACTCCATCCGTCTCTGCGATGAAGTTATGGTTTGCGCTCTTGCTGATACGCGCTGCCACAGCGGCGTTTGAGTAAGCCTGCGAGTCCTTCTCCGTCAGTGCGTCCACCGCACTCGTGTCGCCCGTCTTCGCACTCTCCCAAAAGGCCTCCAGGTACCGCCGCGCCACCGCCTTCACCTCATCCACCCGAGGATCCGCAGTCGCCGTCGGTCGCGAGGTCACCGGCGCATGCACCGCACCCGCGTCCCTCCCGCCCGACGGACGGAACGCCACCACCGCAAGCACGGCCACGGCGGCCAGCGCCACCGTCAGCGCCGCGATCTGGACGAGGTGCCGTCGAACGAAGCCCTGTCCCACGTGGTTCCCCATGTGCAGTGCCGGCATCAGCCCGGCAACCTACACGGGAATGTAGTACATGTCAACCGCCGACCCTGCCTGATTCCGGATACGGTCGCCATGTAACGCTCAGGGGAGGGCCAAGCTTGCGCACCCGCTGTCTACGGAGGCTCTGCCTCCAGCTTCCCGTGCGCTCCCCACCGGACCCGCCACCCGCCCTCATGGACGAGTCGGTGATGGAACCAGCAGGTGAGCACCAGATTGTTCAATTCAGTCGGACCGTCGTCGATCCAATGCTGGATGTGGTGAGCGTCGGTCCACTCCGGCGGGTGGTCGCACCCGGGGAACCCGCAGCCCCGGTCGCGGGCCACCAGCTTCCTGCGCATCGCCGGGGTGACGGTGCGCACGGTGCGCCCCACCTCGACCTCGCCGCCGCCGACCGACACGTGGGTGCAGGCCGCGTCGCAGGCCAGGCGCCGGGCGAGCTCGCCCACCACCGGGCCCGCCCAGCGCAGGTCCGCGCCCGGCGACCCGGGCTCGCCGCGGAGCGTGGCCTCCGACGCCATCACCCACAGGTGGGGCCGCTGACCGCCGACCAGCGGCAGCCGGCGGTCCTGCATCTGGCGCCGGCAGACATCGACGAGGGCGTCGTGGCGGCGCTGCGCGGCGGTGCGCGTCTCCTGAGGCCGCGGACGGCTCAGCGCGTTCAGCGCGGTCGTCACCACCGCCCCGCTCTCGGGGTCGAGCCAGCCGTCGAGCCGGAACATGCCGTCGATCGTCTGGCTGACGTGCAGCCGGCGCTGCTCGTGCTGCCGGTTGGCGTCGCGCAGCGCCCCGTCGGGGTCGACCGCCGAGCGCAGCCGCAGCGTCACCTCGCGAAGCTGGCGCACGTCGAGATTGCGCGCCGCCTCGACGAGGATCGGCTCGGCCTTCCGCACCTCCTCGTCGCCGAGGTCGCGGGCGGCGTGGGCGATCACCGAGGCGTGCTGGTAGCCGATCCCGCCCTCGCGCAGCGCCCGGGCGGTCTCGGGAAGCTCCTCGAGGTGCCGCGCCGTGGTCACCACCTCCGCCGCCGCCCCACCGGACATCCGGCAGCGCTGCCGCACCCAGGAGACGATCGACGCCGCGCCCTCGGCGAGGTGGCCGCGCCGCCTCGCGAATCGCGACAGCCGGCGACCGCGCTCGGCCTGGAGCCGCTCGATGTCACGGCTGAGGACCACCACGTCCTCGCCCAGAGCGGGGTCATCGAAGCCGTCGATGTCCTCGCTGACAAGCGCGTCGATCGCCTCGGCCAAGCTGGCCATCGCCGCTGGAGAACCCATACCCAGAAGTATACGAACGTGCGTTCCCATACACAACCATCCCCCGCGGCGTTCCGTTGGGATTATCATTCGAACATGCGTTCCCCCAAGCAGGGCTCGATGGGGTCGATCCGGTGCTCACAGCACCCGGACGGTCGGGTCTGGCGGGACGGGTACTACGGGCGGGAGACCCCAGGCCAGTTCCGGCGCCAGCGATACAGGTGCGTTCGGTCCAGCGGGGAGCGCCACGTCGTCACCGAGCCACTGCCGCGTCGAGTCGCCAAGGCCCATGAGTGCGAAGCCTGCGTGCGCCTTGCTCCCGCCCATGAGGGTCCCCGGACGCCGCGGCGGTATCAGTTCACGCTGTGGGAGGTGGCCCACGCCCTGACCTTGATGGGTGCCGGTGCCACCTATCGGAGCGCTTCGGAGGGGATACGCCGGGAGATCAACCGTCCGGCTCGGCGCCCGAAGGAGGGCCGCCGGTTCAGCAACCAGCCTCACCTGCTGGAGGACTGGGTCGAGGTCTTCGCTCCGGTGGTGGACGCAGCTTTCACCGAGCTCACGTGGCCCGAGGTGATCGCGCTTGACGAGGTGCCCTTCCACGTCGCCACCGGGAAGACGGGTGGTCGCCACCACTTCAGCGTCCTCGGCGCCGTGGGCTACCCGAGCCACCGCGTCTGCCTCCTGCGGACCGCCGGGATCGATCCGCGGGCGGGTGGTTCGAGTTCCTTCGCAGCAAAGCGGGCCGTCCTGAGCGCGTGGTCTGTGATGGCTCGCCCGCCCTGCGCATGGGCATCGCTATGGCCTGCCCCCACCCGGAGCGCCGCTGGTGTGGACCTGCCATCACCACCTGGTGAGGCAGATCCTCGACAAGCTTCCCCCGGGAGCCCCGCTCGCTGACTTGGCGCCGGCCGCCCTCCATGATCTCTCCGCATGGCAGGACTTCGCCGACAGAGCTCGCAGCTATCCCTCAGCACGGCTCCATGACTGGCTCGACGCTCACCACGAGTTCGTGGTGACAGCTCGGCGCCCCTCTGCATCCGCTCACCACCGGCGCCGTGGAGGCGAAGCTCACCGTGCTCCGGGGCTGGCTCGCCGATCGCCACGCGACCTTCTCCGACCAGCGCCGCACCGACCGGCTGCTCATGCTCATGCGCCTTCAACTCAACGGACACGCGAACCGCCGCACCTATCACCGGCTCCTTCAGGAGCACGCCCGGGGTCGTGGCGGCAACCGCTGTTGAGGCCACGACAGGTCCGCGACCCCATCCTCCTCCCGACGCTGTGAATTTACCCTCACCTGAGCGCGCAACACTCACGTTTCCGCCGCTGGCGACCAGACCGCCTCCCAACGGAACGCCGCAGGGGCAACCATGCAGAATGCCAACCACGATGCCCACCGAGA
Organism: uncultured Chloroflexia bacterium; assembly: GCA_963846365.1. Lineage (GTDB taxonomy): Bacteria > Chloroflexota > Dormibacteria > Aeolococcales > Aeolococcaceae > CF-96. The sequence goes on along the minus strand of CAWJVN010000004.1, from coordinate 21,742 downwards.
CCGTGCGCCTGCGCATCGCCAACATCGGCAAGGCGGTGCTGGTCAGCGGGCAGGCATACCAGGAGCCCAAGGACGCCCTCAACGAGTTCGTGTCCAACGCCGCCGACGAGTACGCGGAGGCCGGCCGGCGGGGTGCACGGATCACCCTCCACCTCCGGCGCCGCGGGCCCCATCCCCTGGTCGCCGTGTCCGACGAGGGCCGCGGGCTCTCCTCCGACCGCCTCCGCCAGGTCGCCCGCAACCTCTTCGAGTTCGACCAAGGCGGGCGACGACCGCACCCTGGGCGAGAAGGCGATCGGGATCCTCGCCTTCCAGCAGCTCGGAGCCCGCTGCGACGTGGTCAGCCGCTGCGAGGAGAGCGCCGACACCTGGTGCCTCCGGCTCCGTCGCGGCAAGCCGACCGCCGAGCTCGGCCTCGAGCGGCGCCGGGCCCGGCCCCTCCCCGGCACCACCGTCTACCTCGCCGACCTCGATCCCGACGTGCTGCGGGTGCTGACCGCGCGCAAGGTCGTCGACTACCTGCGGCTGCGCCGCGGTCCGGCCCTCGCCGCCGGCGACTACGAGATCGAGGTGATCGAGGGCGGCAGCTCGGAGCTGGTCGTCCCCGACCGGCCCGACGGGTTGCGCCTGCCCATCGCTCCCCGGAACACGCTGTGGGGCCGCATCGACTGCTCGCTGTGGGTGGCGCCCCCGGACGGCCGCCGGCGCCGGGTCGCCGTGGTCGGCCGCGCCGGCACCACCATCCTCGACGACCTCGCCCAGATCGAGGAGTTCGACGGTCCACCGTGGACCAGCGACCAGGTCGCCGGCCAGATCGCGTTCCCCGCGCTCCAGCAGACCGCCGGACGCCGCGCCGTCCTCCGCGACCGCGAGGCCTTTCCCCTCTTCTTCGACATGATCCGGAGCATCGAGCCGGCCGTCGCCGCGGCGGTCGAGCGGATGGCGCGCGACGTCGACGCGCAGACCAGCGAGCGGCTGGCCGACACCGTCCGCCGGATCTTCCGCGACGTGCTTCGCGAGCTGGAGGACGTCGACAACCCGATGCGCACGCCGCTCGGCAGCGACGCCGGCGACGGCGCCCTCCTCGACCAGCCGCCCCCCGGCACCGAGCCGCAGACGCAGGAGCGCGAGGAGGACGACGACCTGCCCGTGCTCGAACTCACCGAGCCGCCGGCGGGCGAGCCCCGCCGCGAGCCGACCGACGACCCCCTCGACGCCCGCCCATCGGGCCGCAGCTCCCGGCTGCCCAGCCTGCTCCCCGACCCCGACCCGGGTTCCGCGCGCAGCCGGTTCGACGCCGATGCCGGGGTGGTGCTCTACAGCGAGACCCATCCCGACTACCTGCTGGTCAAGGAGGACGAGCCCGCCCTCCTCGAGTACCTCACCCACCTGGTGGTCAAGGAGTACGTCGTGTACAACCACCCCCGCGGCGCGGCGGGGCAGGTCGCCGAGGAGATGATCCGGATGCTGGTGCGGGTCCGGCGCCACGTGCCGCGCACCGGCGCACCGCGACGCCACCCGCGGCGAGCCCCGGCCTGACCTCGAGGCCGGGGCTCGATGGTGGCAGCCTGAGAGACGCGGAGGCCGTCAGTCCCCGAGGTCGCGCTCGTCCATCACCAGCAGGGGCTCGCGGAGCAGCTCGATCTGGATCCCGTCGGGGTCCTTCACGTAGATGGAGTTGGTCAGCCCCCGGTCGGGACCGATGTAGGGCAGACCCAGCTCGTCCGCCCGCGCCCTGATCAGGTCGAAGCTCTCCGCGTCGACGGAGATGGCGATGTGCTGCACCCCGCCGATCGCCTCCACCCCCTGCTCGAGCCCCAGCCCGGGGAAGTCGAAGAAGGCGAGCAGGTTGCCGTTGCCGATGTCGTGGAAGAAGTGGGTCGACCCCCGGTAGTCGCGGTTCTCCATCACCTCGATGAGGGGGAAGCCGAGGACGTCCTGGTAGAAGCGGATGGTCCGCTCGGGATCGCTGCAGATCAGCGCCATGTGGTGCACCCCGCGCGCCGTCGACGCGGGACGCTCGGAGCGCGGTCGGAGGTGCTCACGGCGCCACTGCTCGCGCTTCGCCTCGGTGTCGCGGACGTCGACGCTCATCGGTGCTCTCCCGCGGAATCCAGAGCCTGCGGAGGGAGGATAACCCGCCCCCTCGCCCGCCACCGCGCGCAGGCTGACAGTTCTGTCAGACGCACCTGACGCGCACGAATCGGCCGGTCAGGAGCGGCGCCGGCGCGGCTGCCGCGATGCGGCCGGCTCGGGGATCGGACCGAGGTCGATCTCGACGGCATCGGCGTCGTCACCGAACAGCTCGTCCACGGCGTCGCCGATGTCGAGGATCTGGTACATGGCGACGCCGCCGGGAAGGTCGACCGTGCCCGCCGCCGGAGCGTCGGGGTCACGCTCGCCGCCGAGGGAGAGCACGTCGGCGGCGGCGGCGGCGGCCACCGTGGCGACGCGCAGGCCCTTCAGGGTCGGCGGCGCCGGACCGCGGCGGGTCCCCTGGACCACGAGTGCCGCGCCGTCATCCGGCGCCGGACCCACGGCGACGAGAACGGCTCCGGGCGGCAGATCGCGCAGGTCCGGCGCCTCGGGGAGCGTGGTGGCTCCCGGCGGGATCAGGAGCAGCCCGGTCACCAGCGTCTCCGCCGGCGCCTCCTCCGGAGTGCCGGCCACCACCATGAGCCCGTACGACTGAATCTTGCGGCTGCCGGCGAGCAGCACCTCGAGGTCGTAGAGGAGGGGAGCGTCGAGGCCGGCCAGCGCCTCCCCGCCGAGCAGCCGCCGGACCTCGGCCTGCAGCCGGGCGTGCAGGTCGTCACGGTCATCCCGCACCGCGGGGGTGGCGGCCTCGCCGAGGGGAAGGGGCAGCAGCAGCGTCGTGTCGGGCGTCACCGCAGGGGGGGCCGACCGCCGGCGCGGCCGGACCGCGAGCCGCGATCGGCCGAGCGCGGCGTTCACGGCCTCGATGTCGAACCAGTCGGGATCGAACCCCTCCTCGAGAATCGCCTCGACCTCGTCGCGCTCGTCGTCCTCGAGGACGGACGGGTCGCGGATGCCCGCGGCGATGCGGCCGTATCCCCACGGGCCGCCGCAGTCCTCGGGCGGGCAGGCGAGCGAGCCGCCGGTGCAGCGGGGAAGTGCGACGCCGGGATCGCCCTCGGACACCGCCTCGACGAGGACGTCGTGCTCCCAGCCGTCGCCGAGGTCGTACCGGTGGAGGAGACGGCTCCCCCGGCCGGGAAGCAGGTCGCCGATGCGCGTGCGGCGCTCGTCGGGCAGGCGCCGGCCCCGGGACGTCTCGAACTCGTGGAGGTGCGAGTCCTCCCAGCCCATCGCCGTCTGGATGACGGTATGGAGATCGGCGAGCGTCGTTGACGAGGCCACCTCCACGCGGCGCCAGACCGGAGGATCGGTGGTGCGCAGGGTGATGCGAAGCCGGTGGACGGTCGCGGCGCTCGGCATGGGCGTGGCCCCCGCGTGGCCTGGACGGGACGCGCGGATGGTAGGGGCGCCGGGCAGGGTCCGGCTACCGAGCCCTCGAGCCTCCCGAACAGTGCCGCCCGTGGCACGGGGGCGCGGACGCGGCCGGGATCATCGGTCCCTGGAACAGCTGCCGGCCGATCGCGGCGAGGTGGTCGCGCAGCCCGGCGCCGAAGCCCGTGGGTGTGCCCCTGTCGTCGGAGACCAGCCCCGGACCGCTGTTGCAGTTGAAGTTGCTGTTCCAGGCCCAGCCGAGGTAGGAGACGCCGTGCGCGTCGGCCCACGCCATGTAGGAGTTGATGAAGCCGTGGGCGCAGTCGTTCTCGCCCAGCTCGCCGGTGACCACCGGGACGGCCGCCGCCACCGGGGCGATCTGCGCGTCCCAGCACGCGGCGGTCACGCAGGAGTTGAAGTTGTAGAGGTGGAGGCCGGCGATCGTCTGCCCCGCGGAGTCGCGGGGACGGTGGGCCGTCCAGCCGGTGAGGTCGTTGGACCAGCGCAGCCCGCCAAGCAGCACCGGCTGGGTCGCCCCGGCGCCGCGCACGGTGTCGACCAGCTGCTGCATCCCCGCCGAGCGCCATGCCGAGCCGACGCCGTTGCCGGGGTTCACGGTGCAGCCGTCGCGCCAGCAGGTCCACGGATCGGAGGTCTGGGCGTTGGAGCCGTCGAGGAAGGGCTCGTTGTAGAGGTCGAAGACCACGCCGGGGTCGGTGCGGAAGCTCTGCGCCACCGAGCTCCAGAAGGCGGGGGCGTGGTCGGCGTCGGCCATCGGCAGCTGGGTGGTCGCCTGCACGGAGCCGGGCGCGGCCCAGTGGAGGTCGAGCACCGCCGCCAGACCGGCCTGGTGGAGGTTGGTCACGTACTGGCGGATCGCCTGCTGGTAGGCGGCGCCCGACCAGGCGGCACCGACGCCGTTGATGCCGAGCCAGCAGTCCTCGTTGAGGGGGACGCGGACCGCGTCGGCGTGCCAGCCGGCGATCGCCGCGATGCTCGCCGGGTCGCTGGGACCGTCGAAGATCGCGTTCCCCTTGACGCACATGTACTCGGTGCCGGAGCGCGAGACTCCGAGCAGCCGCACCGTCGCCGCCGAGGCGGAGACGAGGTGGTTGCCCTGGACGCGGACGCTGACCGGACCGGTCGAGGCGCCCGCGGAGCGCGGCAGCCCCGGGGTGACGGTGGACGCGCCGAGCCCGATGATGAGGAGCGGTACGGCCAGCCAGAGGCGGCGCCGAAGAACGGCACGCATCTCATCCCTCCCTGCTCTCTTCCCTTCCCTGCGCCTGCGCCTACCGCGCGGCCGGCGTCCGGATGGCGCGCCGCGCGCAGCCGCCCGCGCGCGGCGCGATCATCTCACGGGCGGCCGCGCCGTGGCCGCAGCCGTGTCGCGACTCAGCCGGGGCCGCCGCCGGTCTCGAGGCCGGAGCCGGCGGTGGGGCGCGGCTGCAGGGGTGTGCCCAGCTGGCTGGCGAGCTTCTTGGCCGCCTTGTCCTTCGCCTTGAGGCTCGGCTTCTTCACCTGCTTCTTCGGCGCGCCGCGATGCTTCTCGCTGCCCATGGATCTCTCCTTCGTCAGACGCGGCCCGGCGGTCGATGGGCCGGATCCCATCTTCTGAATACCACAGCGGGGCACGCTGCTGGCGGCGGGTCGGGACCGCAGGCTGGAATCCGGCGACCCTCACTCGTGGTGACCGCGGTCGTCAGTTGGCGTACTCCTGGGCGGTGTCCCCGACCGTCGTCGACGGGAACGGCCAGATGCCGGCGAAGGGGACGAACACCACGGACACGGTCACCCGGCAGTAGGTGCCGTCGCCATCCGATCCGCTGGCGGCGGTGACCGCCGCAGCTCCGGCGAAGGATCCCATCTGCGCCCGGGCCGCCGCCGAGACGCCGGCCGCTGTGCAGGGGTGAGAGCCGGCGACGCCATATCGCGCCCCCTCGCGAGCGGCGCTGGTGGTGGCCGAGCTGGCGGTGACGTACCAGGCACCGTTGAGGATGCTGAGGGTGAGCGCCACGATCAGCGGGAACACCAGGGCGAACTCCACCAGGCCGGTGCCGCGCTGCCGCCGAGCCGGCGGACGTTCGACCCTCACCGGACCACCGCCGTGGCGGTCGCGGTCAGGTGGACGGGGCTGGGGATCCGCATCACGCCGGTGACGAGAGCCATGTCGCACCCGATGGTCACCTGCTGCTCGGTGGTCCCGGCGGCTCCGGCCACCGAAGGGGGAACCGACACCGTGAACGTGGGGCAGCGCAGCGGGCTCCCGCCCGCATTCCTGTTGACGATCCGTCTCAGATCGCCGGCCGTGTACCCGGGATGATGGGCGGCGTAGAGCGCCGCCTCGCGGGCCGCGTCGGCGATCTGGTCGCCGACGAAGTAGATGCGCGCAAGGTCGCTGCCGCCGGCGAGGAGGAGGAGCAGCAGCGGCAGGGCGATGGCGAACTCGACCACGCTCTGACCGCGATGACGCCGCGACCTACTGCAGCAGGCCATGGAAGATCGGCGTGTAGCTGGTGGTGGTGCACCCACCCGTGCCCGGGGTGCAGCCGCTCAGCCCGGTCAGCGCCGGGATGAAGGCCACCACCGTCCCGGTCCAGTCCTGCGACGGGGGCACCTGAGAGTAGTCCGCGTTCATCTGAAGGGCGACAAAGCCGAGGTCGTGAAAGGTGAGGTTCGCCCCGTTGCCGGAGGCGGTGTCGACCACCGGAAAGATGAGAAGCGAGTGATTGGTGTAGGCGGCGGAGAGCTGGCCGAGCGGCTCCTGGCCGATGGCGTTGCCCCCCTTCGCGGCGAAGGTGTCGCCGGCGGCGATGCTGGCCGGCCCCTGGTGGAAGTACCCCTTGAAGTTGTTCGAGCCGATGGTGTACCCGTTCGCGTTGCAGGCCGCGTTCGAGCCGTAGGCGTTGGAGCGGAAGGTGGCATGGTCGCCCACCTGGAGCGCACGGCCGGCCACGCAGTTCTGCCACCACACCGCGTAGGGCGCGACCGACGGTGAGCTCAGCTGGATGCTCTGCAGCACCGAGACCGTGGTCGTGGCGGTGGCCCGCTCCTGCATGGACCCGATGCCGAGGACGCGGATGAACATCGTCGGGTGCTGGTCGGTCGGGGTCACCCCCACCCCCACCGCCGACGGGGGGATGAGCCCGGCGCCCACCGTGGCCAGGGTGCTGCCGCTGCTGTCTGTATACACAGCGCTGTAGGAGGTGACGGCGCTCGTCCCCGCCCCGGACCTGTGCACCACATGATCGACGACCGCCTGCACCTGGGCGTCGGTGGCGGGTGCGGCGGCGGTGCCACCAGCCTGGTAGTTGGCCGCGAGGAGCTGAGCACCCGCATCGGCCGCGAGATCAGCGCCTGCCTGGAGGGCGCGCCGATCGAGGTAGGCCTGGCCCAGGTCGAGCGCCACCCCGACCATGCCGGCGAGGACCGTGGCCACCACGGCGATCAGGACCATGGCCTGGCCACGCTCGCGGTGGTGACGGGGGATGGAGCGCAGGGGAGTCGTCACTGGTGACGATGATCCGGCCTCCGGGCCGCCCACGTGAATTCGGCACGGTGACGTTTCGCGCACGGACGGTCTGGCATCCCGGTGCTCCGCGCGGGGAGGTCACGGTGACCTCCTCGCCGCCGGCGTACCTCGTGGTGATCAGCGACCCGGCCAGCCGCCGCCGTCCGGCTGTCCGTGCCCCGGGGGCCTGGAGCGTCGCGTGCCGGCGGTCCGGGCGGGGTGGTTCCGGTGACGGGAGCGGCACGGTGTGGTGGCCGGCCGCCACGGCCCGATCCGATCGGCGAAGGTGAGGCTGTCGGTCATCGACACGGCAAACCCGCCGCGAGGTGGGGACGCAAAGCCACGGGTCTCACCGAGACAGCCGGGCCACCGAAAGACCACCCGGGCCGACGCTGAGGTACGCGTCGTGTTCCACGCATCCCGCCCTCGGGCTCGACGCCACTCGCCCGCGCCACGACGTGCCCGGCACCTGGCCCTCTGGGTCGTGGCGACAGCGCTGCTGCCGACCGTGGCGTCGGGGCCCACCCCGGCCCGGGCGGCGACAGGCGCGCCGGCGCCGCTGAGCAGGGGCGCCTCCCCGGGAGCGGTGGACGCGTTCGGCCTCGGCAGCACCGGGGTGTGCGGAGCGACGAAACCCGGCCACGTGCGCTGCCTCGCCGACATCAGCACCCGCCTCGGCCGGGTCAGGAGCAACACCGCCGGCGCCGGCCCGCTCCCGGGCAGCTACGCCCCCTCCGACCTCACCTCCGCCTACGGGCTGGCGTCGGCCACCCGCGGCACGGGGCACACGATCGCACTCGTCGTGGCCTTCGACAATCCGGCGGCCGAGGCCGATCTCGCCGTCTACCGGTCCACCTTCGCGCTGCCGCCCTGCTCGACCCCGATCGGGTGCTTCCGCAAGGTCGACCAGAACGGCGGCACCGCCTACCCCGGACCGGACCCGAGCTGGGGGGCGGAGGCGTCGCTCGACCTCGACATGGTCTCGGCGACCTGCCCGCTCTGCTCCATCCTCCTGGTCGAGGCGAGCAGCGACAGCCTGGGCGACATCTACCAGGCGGTCGGCGAGGCCCGGGCCCTCGGCGCGACCGAGGTCAACCTCAGCTTCGGCGCGAACGAGTACGCCTCCGAGACGAGCGACGACGCACTCTTCAACCACCCCGGCGTCGCCACCGTCGCCGCCAGCGGAGACAGCGGCTTCGGGGTCAGCTATCCGGCCGCATCCCCCCACGTGACCGCGGTCGGCGGCACCACCCTGCTCCGCACCTCCGGACCCACCGGGTGGTCGGAGACCGCGTGGAGCGGAGCCGGCAGCGGCTGCAGCGCCTACGAGCCCAAGCCGGCCTGGCAGACCGACACCGGGTGCGGCCGGCGCACCGTTGCCGACGTGTCCGCGGTCGCCGACACCGGCAGCGGGGTGGCGGTGTACGACAGCTTCGGGCAGCCGGGCTGGATGGCGATGGGAGGCACCAGCGCCGCCGCGCCGATCGTCGCCGGCACCCTGGCGCTGAACGGCCAGGGTGGGACGCCTCCGGGTGGTTCCACCCTGTATCAGCCCCGCGCCGCCGTCGCCGATGTCGTCAGCGGCAGCAACGGCGTCTGCTCGCTCGCCTATCTCTGCACCGCCCAGCCCGGATACGACGGGCCCACCGGCATGGGCAGCATTCGCGGCGCGCCCTTCGCAATCCTGTCGTCCTCGGCGAACCCGTCCACGAACGGCGCCGCGGTCACGTTCACCGCGACGGTGACCCCCGCGGCCGCCACCGGCACGGTGACCCTCAACGACGGCGCCACGCCGCTCGGTACCGTCCCGGTGGTCGCCGGCGTGGCCAGGTACACCAGCTCCGCCCTCGCGGTGGGTGCGCACGGCATCACCGCGGCCTACAGCGGTGACGCCGGCAACGCCCCGGGCGGCTCCTCGAGGCTGAACCAGGGCGTCAACCCCCTCTCCGGGAGCACGACGAGCACGACCCTGACCTCGGCGGCGAACCCGTCGACGTCGGGCCAGGCCGCCACCCTCACCGCGACGGTGACGCCGGCCTCGGCGACCGGCACGGTCACCTTCACCGACGGCCCCACCACGCTCGGAACCGCGACCCTCGGCTCCGGCACCGCCACGCTCGGCACCACCACCCTGGGAGTGGGGACGCACGGCATCACCGCGATCTACGGGGCGGACGCGACCCACAGCGGCAGCAGCTCGCCGCCGCTGACCCAGACCGTGAACTCCGCCGTGAGGGCGGCGACCAGCACCCTGGTCACCCCGTCGGTGGGACCGTCCAACTCGGGGCTGCCGGTCACCTTCACGGCGGTGGTGACCCCGGCGGCCGCCTTCGGGACCGTGACCTTCACCGACGGGTCGACCCCGCTGGGCACGGCGACGCTGAGCTCGGGCGTGGCGACCCTCACCACCTCGGGGCTCTCGGTGGCCACCCACGGCATCACCGCGGCCTACACCGGCGATCTCTACCGCGCCCCGAGCGTCTCCCCCTCGCTCAGCCTGACGGTCCTCCCCGCCCTGGTGGCCCCGGCGAGCACCGCGCTGCGGTCATCGCCCAACCCGTCATTCGGCCGCCAGCCGGTCACCCTCACCGCCGGCTTCCCCGGACCCCTGGGCCTGGCGCTGCCGACCGGAACGGTCGCCTTCACCGAGGGCGCGACCACACTGGGCACGGCGACCCTCGCCAACGGCGTCGCCATCCTGGTCACCGAGTCGTTGACCCCGGGCGCCCACCAGATCGTGGCGCGCTACGGCGGCGACCTCGTCTTCGGCGGCGCCTCCTCACCGGCCGTGAGCCAGACGGTGATCGCACTCGACAACCGGCACTTCGTCGCCAACGTGTACCGGGACCTGCTCGGCCGGTCCTCCGACCCCGGCGGGCTGGCCTACTGGAGCGGCCTCATCGACAGCGGCCAGCCCCGCTTCCCGGTCGCCATCAACCTCACCGGCTCGACCGAGTACCGCGGCCTCCAGGTGCAGTCGCTCTACCAGAGGTACCTCCTGCGCCCGACCGACGGCACCACCAGCAGCGGTGGCGAGGGCTTCTGGGTCGGCTACATCGCCGCCGGCGCCACCCTCGAGCAGCTCGCCGAGAGCCTGATCGGATCGGACGAGTACTTCCACACCCGGGGCCACGACGACAACGCCAGCTACGTCACCGCCCTCTACACCGACATCCTCGGCCGCGGTCCCGAGGCCCAGGGGCTCGCCTACTGGGTGGGACGCCTCAACGGCGGCGGGGCCCGCTTCCTGGTCTCGGCGTCGATCCTGAACAGCACCGAGAGCCACCAGAACCTGGTCCGGGGCGTGTTCCAGACCCTCCTCCGCCACCAGCCGGACGCGAGCGGGCTCGACTACTGGACCGGCCGCAGCCTCGCGGGTCTGCGGGACGAGCTGCTCACCGCCTCGATCATCGCCACCGACGAGTACTTCAACCGGCCGTGAGCCGCGATGACACTATTGTAAGAAGAGGAGTAAGGTGGGCGACATGAGACCGGCGTGCGGCGGCCCGACGCGCATCGCCGGGCTCGTCGCCGCCGCCCTGCTGACGGCGGCCGCCCTCTCCGGATGCGGGAGCGCCTCCTCCTCGGGTCCGGCGCCCACCCGCACCGCCCGCACCACCAGCGCTCCCCCCGCCACCCCTGCGGCCGCCGACGGGGTGATCCCCGTCCATGTCGCGCTGCCGAGCATCGGGGTCTCGGCGGCGGTGGCGGCCCTGGGAGAGACCCCCGCCGGCGACGTGCAGTCTCCCCCCGACTGGGACACCGTGGGCTGGTTCTCGCCCGGCTACCGCCCGGGCGCCCCGGGTCACGCGGTGCTCAACGGTCATCTCGACACCAACCTGGCCAGCCGCCCCACCGCGGTGTTCTCCAACCTCGCGAAGCTCCACCGCGGTGACGCCGTGATCGTGGACGGGGCGGCCGGCGGCACCCTCCGCTACACCGTGACCGCACTCGACTACTACCCCACGGAGAAGGTCCCCCTGGACCAGGTCTTCGGCCCCGCGAACGAGAGCGTCCTCGAGATGCTCACCTGCGCCGGCACCTGGCGCGGCACCACCCTCGGCTACAGCCAGCGGCTGGTGGTCACCGCCGCCCTGAACCAGAGGTGAGCATCCTCCGGCGCCGCCGTCCCGCCGACGCCAGCGAGGTGATGCCCGGGCTGCTGGTGGGCAGCGCACCCGGGGCCGCCCAGTGCGCCGAGCTGAGCCGGCGGGGGGTCACCCTGGTCGTCGACCTCCGTGCCGAGGTCGCCAACGAGGGGCACTGGCCCCCCGGCGTGACCGTCCGGCGCATGCCCGTGGTCGACCACCGCGCCCCCGACATCGCCGAGCTCAACGGCCTCGCCCGCGAGGTGGTCGAGGCGATCCGGCGGGGCGAGGTGGTGCTCCTCCACTGCCACGCCGGCATGGGCCGCGCCGCCACCGCCGCGTGCGCGGTGCTGATGGAGCTCGGCTACGGCCTGACCGACGCCTACACCGCGGTGCGCAGCGCCCGACCGGTGATCGCCCCGACCGACTCGCAGATCGCGCTGCTGCGACGCATCGACGCGGCGCGGCGCGCGGCTGCGAGCTGATCGCCGGCCGTCGAGCGGCCCTACACCTCGATCGCGTCGATGATGCGGTCGATGCCGCCCTCGGGATGTGAGGTCTCGCACAGCTGGAACTGCGCGACCACGTCGGAGCGCACCGGGGTCACCCAGGGGGCGGCGCGCAGGTTGTCACGGATGGCGACGACCCGCAGGGTGTGGGGCACGCCGGCGCCGTCGTCGTAAATGATCTGATCGCCGATCCGGTAGCTCATCATCGGGGTGAAGATCCCGGGGTTGTGGGCGGCGAGGTACCAGCGCGTGGGGCTGCAGGTGACCAGCACGGCCGCGGTCCTGACCACCGCGGTGGTGCCGTAGCAGTCGGTGTAGGGCACCACCGGGGTGTCGATCCCGGGGCCGACGAGCCGGTTGCGGCGCCCCTCCCGTCCCACCCGCGCGGTCGCGGGCAGGCCCACGGGCTGGGGCGTGGCCGTGGGAGCGGCCGGGCGGGCGTCGCCGTGAGAGACCGAGACCCCCGCGATCTGGGGTGACGCCTCGACCGGGCCGCCGGCGACCGGCCCGGCGGCGGCCGCGCCCAGGGTGTGATGGGCGACGACGGCGGCGAGGGCGAGCCCGGTCAGAGTGCCACCGGTCATCCAGGACCGGCCGAGCCGGGGCCGCCGGGCCGGGGCGGGTGGCGGGGTGGTGGTCTGCGGCGGGTCGGGGAGGACCCAGACCGCGGCGGCGGGGGCCATCGGCGGGAGGGCCGCGCACCGGCGGCGGGCGGGTCGGGGACCACCGGCGCCGGACTCGGCGGCGCCGCGGCGGGATGGCCGGGCTCGAGGATCAGGGCCAGGACGCTGAGGAGACCGGTCTCGCGCGCGGCACGGAGCCGTCGAGCGCCGCTCACCAGCTCGAGGCCGCCCTCCACCGGACGCAGGTGCAGCGGCTCCAGCACCCCGCTGGCACGAACGCTCGACTTCAGTGCGCGGTAGGCCGGGTCGTCCGCCGGCCCCTGCCAGCCGAGGCCACCGATCGACGCGACCGCCACCTGGTCGGGGGTCGTGCTGCCCATCGGTCGTCCCCTCGTCAGGTCTCGCGCCACCGTTTCACAGGGCCAACGCGCCCGCCCCGCCAAGCCTTGCGGTCGCAATCGCACCCGTCCCTACATTTCTTGTTCATCCGTCGCACGGACGACGCGCGAGTGACGGAACCCCATTCATAGGACAACCCCTGGTCCCGGGGCGCGGGACGGCTGATACGGTCGGCGACGTAACGCGGTTCGTCGCCACCGTTGGTGGGCGTTGCGGACCCGGAGTCTGTGCGGCGAGAGATCGCCGCCCGGCAGGCGCGGGCCGCCACCAACCGAGACCTCGTATCCCCCTGAGGGCTCGCATGACCGCCGACACCTACGTCCGAGCGCCGTCGCGCCCAGCTGACGCGTCCGCACCGTCCGCCTCCCACGCCGAGCGATCGGTGTCGCTCCGGTCCGCGGTCGCGGTGATCGCGGGCGTGGACCTGCTGGTCGCCGGCGCGGCGGTCGCCACCGGCCTCAGCGTGCGCTTCGGCGACGAGGCTGCCCGGGCCCTGCACATGCCCTACGTGGCGCTCGCCGCCCTCTTCCCCGCCGTCTGGGTGCTGGTGATGGCCGCCGGCGGTGCCTACACCCGCCGCTTCCTGGCCGCGGGCACCGAGGAGTACCGCCGGGTGCTCAACGCCGGCGTGTGGATGGCGGCCGCACTCGCGATCGCCTCGTTCTCGCTGCATCTCCAGCTGTCCCGCGGCTTCGTCGGAGTCACCGTCCCCCTCGCGACCGTCCTCACGCTGATGGGCCGTCACCTCGTCCGCCGGCGCCTCCACGGCCGCCTCGCCGCCGGCGGGGCGATCCACCGTGTCGTGGTGGTGGGCCCGCGGGCCGACGCCGACCGCCTCACCTCCCACATCAACCGCAGCCCGTTCGCCGGCTACCGGGTGCTGGGCACCATGGGCTCACTTCCCCACATCCACGGCGACGACCCCGCAGCCCTGCACGGCGCCACCCAGGCGCTGCTCGGCGATCTGGTCGCCGGGGCCCGGCGGCTGGGAGCCGACACCATCGCGGTCGCCAGCGGCGACGCCCTCGGCAACGCCGGCATCCGCCGCCTCTGCTGGGAGCTCGAGGGCACCGGCATCCGGCTGATGGTGGTGCCCAACGTCGCCGACATCGCCGGCTCGAGGATCGGCGTGCGCACCGTCGCCGGCCTGCCGATGCTCCACATCGAGGAGCCCCGCTTCACCGGTGGCCAGCGCGCCCTCAAGGCCTGCATCGACCGGGCCGGCGCCGCCGTCCTGCTGCTGGCGATCAGCCCGGTGCTGGCGGCCATCGCGGTCGCCGCCCTGATCAGCCAGGGCCGGCCGCTCCTCTACCGCCAGGAGCGGGTGGGGCTCGAGGGCGCGCGGTTCACGATGACCAAGTTCCGCACCATGCGCAACGGCGCCGACACCGAGCTCGCGCAGCTGGCCCATCTCAACCAGCACGACGGCGAGCAGTTCAAGATCCGCGACGACCCGCGGATCACCCGGCTCGGGAGCTTTCTGCGCAGGCACTCACTCGACGAGCTGCCCCAGCTTCTCGACGTGATGGCGGGATCGATGTCACTGGTGGGGCCCCGGCCGCCGCTCGCCTCCGAGGTGGCCCGCTACGGAGAGGACGCACGCCGCCGCCGGCTGCTGGTGAAGCCGGGGATGACCGGACTGTGGCAGGTCAGCGGCCGCTCCGACCTCGCCTGGGACGAGGCGGTGCGCCTCGACCTCCACTACATCGACAACTGGTCGGTGGCGATGGACATGATGCTGCTGTGGAAGACGGCCTCCACGGTGCTCCGGCCCCGCGGCGCCTACTGAGGCTCAGACCTCGACGGCATCGACGAAGCGGTCGATCCCGCCCTCGGGGTGCGAGGTCTCGCAGGTCTGAAACTGCGCCACCACGTCGGCCCGCGCCCGCGGCACCCACGGGGTGGCGCGCAGGCCGTCGCGGATGGCGACCACCCGCAGGGTGTGGGACACGCCGGCGCCGTCCCAGTAGGTGATCTCCTCACCGACGGTGTATCCCATCAGCGGCGTGAACAGCCCGGGGTTGTGGCCGGCGAAGTACCAGCGTGTCGGGCTGCAGGTCACGAGCACGGTCGCCACCCTGGGGACCGCCGCGGTCCCGTAGCAGTCGGTGTACGGGAGGACCGCGGTGTTGATCCCGGGCCCGACCAGCTGGTTGCGATACGCCACCCTGGCGACCGGTGCGACGGCGGGCGGGGGTGAGGACACGGGTGGCGGGGTCGACGCGGAGGTGAGCGGCGGGATGGTCGCCGGACGGGCGGGCACGACCCGGCTCGCAACCGGTGGCGTGGCGGTGGCCCGGAGGACGGGAGGGTGGCCGGGGACGAGTGGGGCGCCACACGCGGTGAGGGTGGCGCCGAGAGCGACGAGCACCGGCTGCAGCCCGGTCCAACGCCGCCGCCCTCGACCGCCCGGAGCGTCATGGCTGATCACCGACGTCCCCTCCTTCCCCTGCCCCCCAATGCCCATCCATACGAACGGGCGGCCGCGGTCCTTGCACCGTGCTCCGCGGCCCCGTGCCCCGCGGCCCCGTGGCCCCGTGGCCGCACCGTCGCACGAGCGCCGGCCGCCACCGACCGGCCACGAGGTGAGCGGCCTGACGCGGCGCACAGCCTGCCGTCGGTGGCGGCGGTGCGCAACTCTCGTACTCGGGCAGCGGCGGCCGCGCCCGGGGCCCGGGCGATCGCCCGTGCCCTGGCCCGCTCGCAATCTTTCAGTTCTGTTATGCTCGGTCCCGACCTCCGTCCGCCGCCGGGGCCGACCGGTGCAGGCGGCGCCAATCGATGAGCGGCTGCGGAATTGATGAAACGAAGTCGTACGGCCCGGCATCGGCAGTGCACGCCGCAAAGACGCAATCACACGTTTCGCAGTCGTACGCCAGACCTGCTAGCCTCTGGGTACTGCGCCCGCGTATGCGCCCTTTTGTAACGGAGGATCAGACATGCTCGGGCGCCTCTCGACACACCACAACCTCGGCCGCCGCGCCGCCATCGCCGCGGCGATCGCCACGGCGGGCCTGCTCTGCACGGTGCAGGTCGCCGGGGCCTACCCGGCACCTCCCGGCGAGACGGCGACCGTCACCACCATCAGCCCGGCGGTACTCCCCGGCAGCACGTTCACCGTCAGCGCGCTCTTCCTGCTCGCGAACGGGCAGCCGAACCGCGCGATCCAGGGCGTGACCTTCGTCATGACCTGTGTGCCGACCTCACCGCCGGTCACGGTCCAGTCCACGACCAACTCCGCCGGGCTGGCCACCGCAACCTTCACCTCACCCAGCCACCCCGGCGTCTGCACGATCGTCGCGACCGCGGCCGACGGCACCAGGTCGCAGACAACGGTCAGGAACAACCTGTCGGTCAACGCCGGCCTGATCCCGGGTGGACCCGGCAACACCGGCGGGGGCGCCGGAGCGCCGTCCGGCGGCCTGCCGATCGCGGCCGATGCCGGCATCGGCGTCCTCATCCTTCTCGCCGGCGGCGCCACGGTCGTGCTTCGCCGGCGCCACAGCGCAACGTCATAAGCCGATGACCGGCGGGCACCACCGCCTCGGAGCCCACCAGCCGATCCGGCTGGTGGGCCTCCGCCGCCAGCGCGCGGCACGCTGCGCCGGGGCCCGCTGCTGAGCGCCGCCGTGGGCGGATGGCTGCGGAGGCGGTGGCGGCGGCTCGCGCTGATCGGGCTGCCGCTCGCGCTGCTGGCGATCCTGGCCGCGGATGTCGCGCTGCGCTACGTGCCTGCGCTGCGCGCGCTCGCGGATGGCAGGACCGCGGCGACCCAGGCCGAGGCGCTGCTCCGCAACGACCCGGCGCACCTCGATCGAGCGCGGATCGCACAGGCAGCGGCCCTGCTGCAGCGCGCCTCGGTCGACCTCGGTGTGAAGTCGGCGATCGTGGACGACGGCTGGCTGGCTCGCGCCGCAGGTCATCTTCCGCTGGTCGGCGACCAGGTGAGCGTCGCCCGAGCCGTGCGGCAGACCGGGATCGCGGGGGTGCGCCTCGGCCTGGACGTCGTTCCGCTGGTGAGCGACCTGCTCCCCGACCCCTCCGACCATGCCGCCTCCCTCACCCGCGTGGTGACCGCCGCGGTCAGGAACCGATCGGCCCTCGACCATGCCGCCGGCGACGTCGCGGCGCTCGCCGCGGCGGCCGCCCTCGTTCCCCGTGCGCGGGTCGCAGGGCCACTGGGCTCGGCCCAGGCCACGATCGCCCGCGACGTGCCGAAGCTCATCGATGCCGTGCGGCCGCTGCGAGACGTGCTCGGCGCGCTGACGGTCGCCGCCGGGCCCGGGAGGCACACCTACCTGATCCTCCTCGGCAACTCGGCCGAGGAGCGCCCCGGCGGCGGCTTCATCGGCAGCATCGGCGAGGCCACCCTGACCGACGGCGCGATCACGTCGACGCGCTTCCGGTCGTCGGAGTTCGCCAACAACCTGGTCACCTCGATCCCCCCGCCCAGAGCCCTGGACGACTACCTGTTTCGCGGCCACGCGATGGAGCTCTCCGACGCCAACTGGTCGGCCGACTTCCCCACCAGCGCCGCCGAGGTGCGGCGCTTCTACCAGCTCGCCACCGGCGAGACCGTCGACGGCGTGATCGCCGTCGATCCCACCGCGCTGAGCGGTGTGCTCCGTGTGCTCGGACCGGTGACGGTCGCGCCCTACCCGCAGGTGATCACCGCGGACAACGCCCTGCGAGAGATCAACGCGATCATCAACCAGGCCCGTCCCGGCGACCCCGGCAAGGTCTACCTCGCCCCGCTCGGGCAGACCGTTCTCGACAGGGTTCTCCACGCCCCGATGCAGACCTACCCGAGCCTGGCCTCCGCGCTCGCGGAGGGCGTGCAGGGTCTCCACATCGTGATGAGCTTCCAGGACCCGAGGGTGGAGGCGGTGGCGGCGGCCTACCACGCCGGCGGCGCGCTGTCCTCGGCGAGCGGCGATGACCGGCTGCTCGTCGCCGACGCCAACCTGTCGGGGAGCAAGGCCGACCTGCTGGTCTCGCGCCACTTCGATCTCGGCGTCCGCATCAGTGCGGACGGCGTGGTGCGCCACCGCCTCGTGCTCAGCTACCACGACCCCGTGCCGGACAATCCCACCGACACCAGCCTGGTGGAGGGCTCGGGCGGCGCCTACCGCGACTACCTGAGGGTGTACCTCCCCGCCGACGCCGTGCTCGACGGCATGCAGGTCATGCAGGGAGGTCAGACCACGCCGGCGAGCCCTGAGGACGTGACCACCGAGCGCGGACGGCTCGCCGTCGCCTACTTCCTGGTGGTGCCGAGGGGGGGCGACGCCACCCTGGAGATCGACTACCGCGGGCACCTCGCTCAGACGCAGGGTGGGGTGCTGGGCTACCGGCTGCGGTGGGACAAGCAGGTGCAGGCGCTGAGCTGGCCCGCGCGGGTCACCGTGGCGTGGTCCGACGGTGGGCACAGCGAGAACCCCACGCTGCTCGACCGCAACCGCTCCTGGTCGCTGACCGGCTGACGGCCCGGCTTTCGCGGGACGGATGTCCGCACCCTGTCCATCAACCGCGTTGCCGCTCTGCGGCGCAACCACCGCCTTGCACTGCCCCTTAACCCTGATCCACCGGGCGACCGCGGCCTGAAATGCGACAAGTGCCTTCCCTGAGCTGAGAAAATGGCAGTGCTTGAAGCTGTCAACAACTCAGTCCGGGGGGCACCTGTCAGGTGAAAGTCTCGCACACTCTCGACCGCCTCCGTGTGGCCTTCGACGACCCCCGCCTGGTGGCCGATGCCGGGTTGCTCCTCCCCGCCACTCTGGCTCAGCGGCTTGGCGTCAAGGCGCTCCTCGACGCGCACGTCGATCTCGGCGGCGTCCCGGGCAGTGCGAACCCGGGCGAGAAGGCGCTGACGGTGGTCGCCGGCGTGTTGGCCGGCGGCGACTGCATCGACGACGTGGACGTGCTGCGGTCGGGGCGAACCCAGGGTGTTCTTGGCCACCGGGTGGCGGCGCCGTCGACGGTGGGCACCTTCCTGCGCGCCTTCACCTGGGGGCATGCGCGCCAGCTCGATGTCGTCAGCCGGGAGCTTCTCGGTCGCGCATGGGCGGCTGGCGCGGGTCCCGGCGAGGCACCCGTCACCCTCGACGTCGACTCGACGATCTGCGAGACGTACGGTCTGCTCAAGCAGGGTGGCTCCGGGTTCACCCACACCCACGTGCGTGGTTATCACCCCCTGCTCGCCGTCGTGGCGGGAACCGGCGATGTGGTGCATGGGCGGCTTCGCAGCGGCCCGGCGAACACCGCGCGCGGAGCAGCGAGCTTCGTCGCTGAAACCTTCAGCCGTGTCCGCGACGCCGGGGCCACCGGTCCCATCACGATGCGCGCCGACTCCGGCTTCTACAACCACAAGGTGGTCGGAGCCTGCCGGAAGGCCGACGTCCGCTATTCGATCACGGTCCGGCTCAACGCCAAGCTGCATCACGCGATCGCCGACATCCCCGAGGATGCGTGGACGCCGATCCCGTACTTCCTCGACGGCGCGGACGTGGCCGAGACCACCTACACACCGTTCGCTGGTCGTCGTGGTGCCGGCCCGGTCCGCCTCATCGTGCGCCGCGTCCGGCCCACTCCCGGTAGCCAGCTGGCTCTCGAGGGCCTGCTCTTCACCTACCACGCCTTCATCACCGACCGCGACGGCGACACCCTGTGGCTGGAGGCTGATCACCGACGCCACGCCGAGGTGGAGAACACCATCCGCGATCTCAAGTACGGCGTCGGCCTCAACCACCTCCCCTCGGGCCGCTTCGCCGCCAACGCTGCCTGGCTGGCGCTGAACATCGTGGCCCACAACCTGGCTCGCTGGGTCAGCCGCCTCGGCCTCGGCGAGACGCTCGTGACCACCAAGACCCTCCGTCACCGGCATCTCGCCGTGCCTGGACGCCTCGCCTTCTCCGGTCGTTGCGTCGACCTCCACCTGCCCGCGCACTGGCCCTGGGCGGACCCCTTCTTGGGCGCGCTGCAGCGGCTCCGAACTCTTCCCATGGCCACGCCCGCGTGACCGCCAGCTCGTCCCCGACCAGCCCCGAACGCGGGTGGTGATCGACCACCCCTTCATCGCCGCCACCAAACCCGCGGACGAGTCACTCGCGCCGTCGTCCCCGTCCCCCTGTTCGCTCTCAACTTTGGATCAGGGGACTATCACATCGCCAAACCTGGCCGGTGGATCCGGGCTAATGGGCAGATGGCGAAGCCATCTCACGGTGAGTACCACTTCCTCGTCGTAGTGGTGGGGAGGGAGCGAGAGGGAGGGGGTGCGCGGTGGTGGAAACTGTGGACCGTTGTCCGAGCCGGCAGCGGGCGAGCACTTCTCCCCCCTGGGCCTGAGCCCTCCGTGGAGACCGTGCCCCCGCTGCTCGGTGAGGAGAGTTGTGACGGCTGGTGGGATGTCGTGCCCCTGAGCACTTATCCATTAGGGTGCCGCTGCTCTCCTCTGGCTCGCCACCGTCCAGGGAGGAGCTGTCCATGATCTTCGTCGGCGTCGACTGGGCCGAGGTCCACCACGACGTCACCGTGCTCGATGCAGCGGGCGCGGTCCTGGGAAACCTGCGCATCCCCGACACGATCCAGGGGATCGGCAGGCTCCACGCCTTGGTCGCCGAGCACAGCGACGACCCCTCCACCGTGATCATCGGCATCGAGACCCCCACCGGGCTGCTTCCCCAAGCGCTGCTGGCCACCGGCTACGAGCTCTATGCCATCAACCCGAAGTCGGCCAGCCACTACCGCGAGCGTCACTCGGTCTCGGGAGCGAAGTCCGATGCCGGCGACAGCAAGATGCTCGCCGACCTGGTCCGCACCGACCGGCACAACCATCGGCGCCACGTCGGCGACTTCGAGCTTGCCGAGGTCTTGAAGGTGCTGACCCGCTCCCACAAGGAGCTGATCTGGCAGCGGCAGCGCCAGGTCAACCAGCTGCGCAGCGCCCTGCGCCAGTACTACCCCGCCATCCTGACCGCGTTCAAGGAGCTCGGTGCTGCCGATGCCCTGATGCTGCTCCAGCGTGCCCCGACCCCGGCCGAGGGACGCGACCTGTCGGTCGCCAAGGTGCGTTCGGTGCTCCAGAAGGCAGGACGTCGCAAGCAGCTGGACGAGAAGGCCCAGGCCATCCAGCAGATCCTCCGCAGCCCCCAGCTCGAGGCTCCGCCGCGGGTCGCCCGTGCTCACGGCAGCGCCGTGCGCGCGCTGGTGACCCTGATCCAGGCGGCCACCGAGCAGATCGCCGCCCTCGAGAGCGAGCTCGTGGAGAGTTTTGAAGCGCACCCGGACGCCGAGATCATTCGCAGTCTTCCCGGACTCGGCGCCATCCTCGGCGCCCGGGTGCTAGCGGAGTTCGGCGACGAGCCGACCCGATTCGCCGATGCTAAAGCACGGAAGAACTACGCTGGAACCTCACCGATCACCCGAGCCTCAGGGACCAAACGGGTGGTGGTGGCCCGCTTCGCGCGCAACGCCTGGCTGGCCGACGCATGTGACCGCGGGCGTTCTCCTCGCTGGGTTGTTCACCGGGTGCGCGGGCCTACTACGACGCCCTGCGAGCCCGCCGGCAGGATCACCACCAAGCCTTGCGGATGGTCGCCAACCGCTGGGTCGGCATCATCCATGGCTGCCTGCGGCATCGCTGCAGGTACGCCGAAGAGATCGCCTGGACGGCGAGAGCGGCCGTGGCATGAGGACGTCCCCGGGCACCCGTTGTGCCGCGTTCGACGCGATCCCTACCTCCCCCTTGACAACCTATCGGCGTGGGATGTCTCCACGGCCGGACTCCCGGCCGACGCGCGCTTCACGCGCTTTGCATCTTCGCGCCGGGCGCCGAGCTACCAGGGAGGAACGCTTCGCGTTCCTCACGCCTGCGCTGCTCGCCGGCAAGCGAGTTGCCGCCGAAGGGCCGGGGTGCGGCTGCGGGGGTCAAGCAATTCACCCGTCCGAGCTGCTCGGCGAGTGGCTGTGAGGAACGCGCAGCGTTCCTCGTGGTACCTCGGCGCCCGGCGCGAAGACGAAGAGCGAGCGAACGCGAGCGTTGCCGGCGAGTGCCGGCGTGGAGGGGGGCAGGCCCGGCATCGGGCGCGCCAGCGCACGATGTCTTGGGCCGAGCCGGGGGAGGCGTAGCCTCCCCCCGGTACA
>CAWJVN010000003.1:0-61596 GCA_963846365.1 uncultured Chloroflexia bacterium | reverse complement strand
CTGCGGGTTGTCGTCGAAGAGGGCGCGGAAGCTCCGTGCCCTCTCCACCAGCTCCGCGTGCAGCTTCACCTGCTCGGTGACGTCGTCGATGACCGCGAGCCATGCCCGCCGCCCCCTGAAGTCGACCTCCCGGAGGTGGAGCTCGACGTCGACGCAGCGCCCCTCGCGGGTCCGGCTCCGCACCGCCGGGAAGTCCCTCAGCCCCTCGACGGCGACGGCGTCGAGGAGCGTCGCCTGCGGAGGCGAGTCCCCCGGCCAGCGCAGGTCGGTGAGGCGCATGGTGAGCAGGTCGTCGTGGGCGTAGCCGTACTGGGTGACCGCCGCGGCGTTGGCCGCCAGGATGCGGAAGGTGCCCTCCTCGACCACCAGCATCGGTTGCGGGTTGTGATCGAAGAGCTGGCGGAAGCTGCGCGCGCCCGCGCCGACCAGCTCCGCCTCGGCGAGACGCCGGGCGACCTCGGTGCGGCGGCGCCCCAGCTGGCGCAGTGCCAGCACGCCGACGACCGCGAGGATCACGACCAGCCCGCTCGCCAGCCGAACCGCCAGGTCACCCACGGGGACCCCGCAGTCGGTCACGAACAGGAGGGCGATGACCGGCAGCAGGGGACGCACCCGCATCACAATGGTGGTCACGCTCCTCCAGGGATTGCGACTCACGGATCTACGCCGCCGGGTCCACGCAATCGCCGCTCCGGGCGCGGCAACGAGGATGCTTTGCGCCAGCATACTCCGATCGGCGACATCCGTCTCAGATTGCGAAGCGCACCGCCGGTGACCGGGGTCACACTGTGGGTAACCTTCGGGCCAGTGACTGCAGTCACAGAGACGCCGCGAACCCCGGTCAGCCTCGCCCGCGACTGGCACCCGCGGATCATGCTGGCGTACACGTCCGCCGCCGACCAGAGCAACGTCTTCTACCTCACCGGGATGAGCAACGCCTGCATGGTCGTCGACGCGCTGCGGCGGGCGGGCACGGACCTCACCCGCCAGGGGCTGATGCAGGCCGCGGCCAGCCTGAGCGAGTCGTCGAACCCCTTCCTGCTCCCCGGCGTGGTGGCGAGGACCACCGCGACCGATCACTTCCCGATCACCCAGATGGAGATCGGCCACTTTCACCAGGGGGTGTTCCAGCTGTCCGGCACCCTCGAGGACACCCGCAGCACGGTGCTCGCGCTGATCGGGCCCTGACCGGCGGCGTCAGCCTGCGGATGTGGACCGCGCCGCCGGGCTAACGCCGGCGGGAGCGCCCCCTCAGGCTCAGCGCCGTCCCGGCCCCGAGCAGCGTCACCGCGACCACCGCCAGGGCGGCGTAGAGCAGCGTGTGGTCGGGCGCGGTCACCGGGACCACCGCGTTCGCGACCACCAGCGCCATGGTGCCGAGGGCGGTGACGTTGGCCGCGTAGCTGTCCGGGGAGGTCCCCAGCGGCTGGGTGTCGAGCCGCATCCACTGGCCGTCGGCGAACCGCTCCATCACCGGGTTGGGGGCGCCGGCGGGGCCGCGCAGCACGACCGTGACCTGCTGTCCGGGGCGGAGGGCGAGCGGGGTGCCGTTGGCGGAGACGGTGAACTGGTGGACGTTGCCGTCGAGGCGCCCGTCGAGGGGCAGCAGCCGCGGCGGCGGGGCGCAGAGGATGGCGACCCGGATGGTCACGGCCCCGGGCGGCACCGCGAAGGCGTTCGCCGGCGCGAGCAGCTCGGCCTGGGGCGGCTGCTCCTCGGTGCCGTCGGCGATCGCCGGGCTCTGGCCGTTCACCACCGGAAGGTTGTGGTCGACCGTCGACGGCGGCTTCTGGGGGGAGTAGCCGGGGGGCGGCTGGCAGTAGCGGTAGGGTTCGGCGGTGGCGAGGCCGTCGTAGAGGGGTGGCTGCGACGCCGGCCCGGCGAGCCACGCGACCGCGAGCAGCACCGCCCCGGCGGCGAGCACCGCCGCGGGCCGGCGGCGCGACCGTGACCCCAGCATCGCCCCACCCTACCCAACGAGGTCCGGTGGGAGTGGGACTTTCGGCGGGGCGTGCGGTACATCATCAGTCGATGTAGCATGTCCATCTGTCGCGTTGCCGGCGAGATCGGGAGGAGGGTCGATGGCCACGGTCCTGGACCAGGAGCAGCGCGGCGATGCGCAGAGCGAGGAGGGCTTCCGCTCGCTGACCGCGCGGTTGAACCGCGCCTCGGTCGAGAAGCACTTCGACGCCTACGCCGACGTCGACTGGGACGCCCCCGAGTGCGCGCTCACCACCGACGACCCCCGCCTCGAGCTGCCCGGCTTCGACCCGCTGGCCACCACCGAGTGGTACCGCTCCCAGCCCCAGGAGGTGCGCTCGCGGGTCTGCCTGTACCGGATCGCCGCCTACATGAAGATCGGCTGGCACTTCGAGAACCTGCTCCAGCGCGGCCTGCTGGCGCGGGCGATGCAGCTGCCCAACGGCACCCCGGAGTTCCGCTACATCCACCACGAGCTGATCGAGGAGTCGCAGCACACGCTGATGTTCCAGGAGCTGGTGAACCGCTCCGGCCTGCCGGTGCGGGGCATGCCCGCGCTGGTCCGGGTCCCGGTCGCGATGCTCTCCATCCCCGTCGCGAAGATGTTCCCGACGGTGTTCTTCGTCGCCGTCATGGGCGGCGAGGACCCCATCGACCACATCCAGCGGATGCTCCTCCGCGACGGCATCGAGCACCCGCTGGTGGAGCGGATCATGCGAATCCACGTGACCGAGGAGGCGCGTCACCTGACCTTCGCCCGCCACGTGCTGCGCCTCGAGGTGCCCCGGCTCAGCCACCTCCGGCGCACCGTGCTGTCGCTGCTGGCACCGCTGGAGCTGTCGCTGCTCGCCCACATCATGCTGGTGCCTCCGGCCGACATGGTGCGCAACTGCGGCATCCCGCGGGCGGTGGTGCGGCGGGCGTACCGCTCGCCCGAGGGGCGCCGCTTCATCGCCGAACTCGGTGCGCAAGAGCCGCCAGCTCTGCGCCGAGCTGGGACTGCTGACCCCGGTCTCGCGGCTGGTCTGGCGTCTCGCCGGGGTCTAAACTTCGCGCCGGTGCGCACCAGCTTCCGCATCCGGCAGTCCTCACGGCTCAACCTCACCGGCTACGAGGTGACGGTGTCGGACCGCTCCGGCCGGACCCTGCATCCGCTGCGCGGCGACGCAGCCGACGTCGCCTGGCTCTACGAGACCGACAAGGGGGCGCGGGTCCGGGTCCTCGGCGGCATCCACGCGATCGACGGCAGGGGCGTCCCCCCGGGGCAGACGCTGCCCGGCCACAGCGAGTACGTGGTCACCGGCGATCCCGACGACCGGGTGCAGTTCACCGCCACGACCCGCGAGGGTTCGATGAACTACGAGGGCCGGGGGCTGCGCGACCCCGGCTCAGGCTGAGGCCCGCTCCGCGACCACCACCGCCACCTCGGCGGGGAGGCTGAGCGCGCCGTCCTCCTCCACCGCCAGCGAGCCGGCGCGGGCGACCATGGCGGTGCGCACCTCCAGCTGCTGCGCCGGGTCGAGCCGGTTCGCGTACAGCCCCGACAGCGGGGTGGCGAGGAGGGCGGCGTCGACCGCCGCGGCCACCGAGGGAAAGACCATCCGGGCGTCCACGATCTGGTCGTGCAGCACCGCGAGCCCGGCCTCGGCGACCATCCGCGACAGCACCCCGGGCAGGCCGTAGAAGAACATCATCGGGCAGACGCTGGCGTAGTACCGGGCCCGGCTCTCGATGAGGTCGATCACCGGCGACCACCACACCCGGGCGGCGCGGCCCCAGACCACGAGCATCAGCCGGCCGCCGGGACGCAGCACCCGGGCCATGTGGCGCAGCGCCGCCCGCGGGTCGTAGCAGTACATCAGCCCGAAGCTGCAGGTGACCGCGTCGAAGGCGGCGTCGGGCTGTGACAGCCGCTCGGCATCGTCGACGGCGAAGGTCAGCCCCGGTCCGGCGAAGCGCGCCTCGGCCTCCGCCACCATCGGCGCGGCGAAGTCGAGGCCGAGGGTGCTGCCGCGGGGCAGCCGGTCGGCGAGCGCGCGAGCGGTCAGCCCCGGCCCGCAGCCGATGTCGCAGCCGTCCCCCGCCGGGTCGGGCGCGAGCAGGTCGAGCCCGAGGGCGGTGAGGTGGGCGGTGCGCTCGGTCCAGAGCTGCTCGTACTCGGTGGCGACGCGACCCCACGCGTTGCGCATCCCGGTCTTCTCGGCGGGCTCCTCGAGCGGCGGCGGCGGGTCGGCGTCGGCGGTCATCGGCGTGACCGAGTTCTGCCACGCCACCGACCCTGCCGAGGATGACCCTTGACCCAGTCGGGTACAAGCTGTCAGTTTGGACAGTTGAGCGAGGTAACCGATCCACGACCCCCGGCGAGGGGGCCCGGGCTGGCACCGGTCGGCCGACGAGGGGACGGCATGATGAGCGGAGAACACCGCGACTGGCGGAGCGCCGGAGAGACCTTCCGCCCGCGCAACCTGCTGCAGCCCTGCCTGCTCATCCTGCTGGAGGAGGAGTCCGGCTACGGCTACGAGCTGAACCAGCGGCTCGAGCAGCTCGGTGGCGTCCGCTGGGACATGCCCGCGGTCTACCGCGCGCTCAACGGGCTCGAGGACGGCGGCCTGATCGCGTCCCACTGGGAGCGCTCGGAGTTGGGGCCGGGGCGGCGCTGCTACGCCAACACCTCCGCCGGGCGGGAGGTGATGGCCGGGTGGGCCCGGGAGCTGGCCGACACCAACGCCATCCTCGAGACGGTGCTGCGCCGCTACGACGCGGTCGCCCCGGAGCCGGTGGCGCGCTGAGCGAGCCGGCCGGCGAGGGCGGGAACTCGGGGGTTGCGGCGAACGCATGTTCGCCCGTAGAGTGGAGCGCCCATGGAGACGCCGCCCGACAGCCCCTACTACCGCCCCCGCGCCCGTGAGCGCATCTACCGCGGCCGCTTCCGCGTCGAGGACGGCGTCCACGAGGTGACCGTCGACGGCTGGCGGCCGCTGGTGCACATCGTCCGGCAGTCGCCCGAAGGCTTCGCCTGGGGCTACGACGGTCCCAGCCCTCAGGACCTCGCCCTCGCCCTCCTCGCCGACGCCCTCGGCGAGGACCCGGAGCCCGGCTGGAACGACGGCCGGACGCTCAGCGACGACCTCTACCGCACCTTCCAGCAGGACGTGCTCAGCCGCATCCCGGTGGGCAGGGGGTGGATGCTGCGGCGCACCCACATCCTCCGGTGGGTGGGTGAGCGGGTGCCCGCCTGCCGGGCGAGGAACGGCGCGGAGCCGGTTTGACCCTCGCGGTCCCGGCTTCCAGACTGGGGGTGCAGGCCCGTCACGGAGGCTTCCCATGCGCAGGGTCAGCGACCGTCCCGCGACCGAGAGCGGCACCCTCGCCCTCGGCGGCGTCCCGGTGGTGCACCGCCTCGGCTATGGCGCGATGCAGCTCACCGGGCCGGGGATCTGGGGTGACCCGCCCGACCGCGCCGAGTGCGTCCGGGTGCTGCGCCGCGCCGTCGAGCTCGGCGTCGACCTCGTCGACACCGCCGACTCGTATGGCCCGTACGTCAGCGAGGAGCTGATCGCGGAGGCGCTCCATCCCTATCCGGCCGGCCTGGTGATCGCCACCAAGGCGGGCCTGGCGCGCACCGGGCCGGACCGGTGGCATCCGCTGGGGCGGCCCGAGTACCTGCGCCAGGAATGCCTGATGAGCCTTCGCCGGCTCCGCCGCGAGCGCATCGACCTCTTCCAGCTGCACCGCGTCGACCCGCAGGTGCCGCTGGAGGACCAGGTCGGCGAGCTGCGCGCCCTCCAGGAGGAGGGGCTGATCGGCCACATCGGCCTCTCCGAGGTGACCGTCGACCAGATCCAACAGTCCCGGAGGATCGCCGGGATCGTCAGTGTCCAGAACCGCTACAACCTCGCCGACCGCGAGCACGAGGCGGTGCTCGACCACTGCGAGCGGGAGGGCATCGGCTTCATCCCCTGGTTCCCGCTCGCGACCGGCCGGCTGGCGCGTCCGGGCAGCCCCCTCCAGACCATGGCGGACGAGCTGGGGGCGACCCCGGCGCAGCTCGCCCTCGCCTGGCTGCTCCACCGCTCGCCGGTGATGCTCCCCATCCCCGGCACCCGCTCCGTCGCCCACCTCGAGGAGAACGTGGCCGCCGCCACCCTCCGCCTCTCGCCCGAGCAGGTGGATCAGCTCTCCCGGCTGGCCTGAGCCGCCACCGCCCCGGCGTTCACGCAGTCGCGGAGCGGCCGGCCCTCCACGAGGCGGCGCGCGTTGTCGACGACGCGCTCGGCGATGCCGCGGTAGGAGACGTCGGTCACCCCCGCGATGTGCGGGGTGGCGAGCACGTCGCTGCGCCCGGCGAGCGGCGACCCGGCGGGCAGCGGCTCCTGGTCGAAGACGTCGAGCGCGGCGCCGGTGAGCCGGCCGCGGTCGAGGGCGTCGAGCAGCGCCGCCTGGTCGACGACGCCGCCGCGCCCGGCGTTGACCACGCAGGCGCCGTCGGGCAGCCGCCCCAGCGCGACGGCGTCGATCAGGCCCCGGGTCGCGGCGGTGAGGGGCAGGCAGAGGAAGAGGCAGTCGCTCTGCTGGAGCAGCTCGGGCAGACGGTCGGCGCCGCCCACCCAGTCCATCCCCAACCCGGCGGCGAGCTCCGGGTCGGGCCGCCGCCGCACCCCGATCAGGCGCATCCCGAAGGGACGGAGGCGGGACGCCAGGGCCTGGCCGATGCCGCCGAGGCCGACGATGCCGGCGGTGCGACCGGCCAGGGCGCGGCCGATGGGACCACCCCACGTCGACCCGCTCCGGGTCACCTCCTGCAGCACCGGCAGCCGGCGGCTCACCGCGATCGCCGCCATCACGCACCACTCCGCGACCGATTCCGCGTTGCCGCCACCCCCGGCAGGAACGTTGGCAACCAGGATGCCGCGCCGGGTCGCCGCGTCGACGTCGACGCCGTCGAGCCCGGCGCCCCACTGCTGGATCAGGCGCAGCCCCTCGACCGCGTCCATGAGCTCGCCGTCGACCCGGCTCATCGCCGGCACCAGCACCTCGGCGGCGTGACCGCCCTCGCGCAGCCGCGAGACCGGCACCATCTCGACCGGGGCGCCGGGGAGGACGGCCTCGAGGTGCTCGCGGATGGCGGCGAAGGCGGTTCCGGCGACGGCGAACCGGGTCTGCGACACCGCCCCATTCAAGCAGGCCGCCGCCTCCAGGCACGCCCGGTCGCGCGCATACCATTGCGGCGTGGACAGCAGCGCACGCGGCCGCGCCGCGGTGGCGCTCGGGGTGGGGGCGGGGCTTTTGGCGCTGACCTGGCGGGCCTCGCCCCTCCCCTCCCCTCCGATGTACGAGGGTCTCACCGCCCAGGCCGAGCCGTATCGCTACCTGCATCCGCCGCCCGGGCTGGGCTCGACGCCGCGGCCGTCCGGCACCCGCGCGACCAGGCCGCTCGAGGGCGGGCAGAGCCCGGCGCTGAGCCCGGCCACCGCGGAGACGCCTCCACAGGCGCAGCTGCTCGCCGCCCGGGGCGCCTTCGCGGTGCCCCCGGGGGCGACCGCGGTGACGGCGACGATCGCTGCCGTCGATCCTCCTCCGGGGCCGCCGATCGGCGGCGAGGTCGCCGGCAACGTGTACGACATCAGCCTGACCGCCGCGGGCGCACCCCTGGCGGTCGGGCCCGGCCGAACCGTGACGGTGGTGCTGCGCGGCCCCGCGGGCATCGGCGGCCCCACCATCGAGCGCTTCGCCGGCGGGGCCTGGACCCGGCTGGAGACCCAGCCGCTGGGAGCCCTCGCCGGCGACTCCTACACCGCCGACACCGGCGCCCTCGGCGAGTTCGCGCTGGTCGCGCCCCCGGGCTCGTCGGCGCCGAGGAGCGGCACCGACATCGTCGCCATCGTCCTCGCCGCCGGCGCGGTGCTGCTCACCGCCGCGACCCTGATCGCCCTGCGGCGGAACCGGCGGACCCGGGCGGCGGCGGCCGCTCGAGCCAGGCGGCGAAAGCCACCCCCGCCGCGCCGGCGCCGGTAGCCGGCCCGGCGCGGACCCGGCCAGCCCAGCATATCGGGTACACTTTTCGTGACAGTCTGCTTATCAGGAGAGCCGCGCCATGCCCGGTTCCGAGAGTCTCCCCGCCACCCTCAGGCGCTCGCCCGACAAGGCGCAGCGCACCTGGGTCAAGACCCACGACAGCGCGGTCGAGCAGTACGGCGAGGGGGAGCGGGCACACCGCACCGCCTTCGGCGCGCTGAAGCACTCCTTCGAGAAGGTCGGCGACCACTGGGAGCCGAAGGCGCACCCGGGGCCGTCCGATTCGCGCTCGCAGAAGACCACCGCGCAGAAGCGGCGCGGCGAGGGCGAGACCTTCGGCGGCGTCGACGTGCTCGGCCACACCCGGGCGGAGCTGATGGACCGGGCCCGCGACCTCGGCGTGCGCGGCCGGTCGCGGATGACCAAGAACGAGCTGGCCGCGGCCATCGCCCGCCGCCAGTAGTCCCGGCCGGGGCTATCGTGCCCGGCGGCTCCGCCCGGCGTGCACCGCGAGCAGCGCGCCCAGCACCCGCAGCGACGAGGGACCGCCGCGGAGGGCGATGTCCCGGCTCTCCCAGCGGGGGGCGAACTTGTTCTTGAAGCGTGCCAGTGACCGGTACTGGTAGCCGCCGACGCCGTGGCCGTAGAGGATCCGGCGGACCGCCCGCGCCAGGCGGCCGTCGGGGGCGTCGCCGGCGGAGTCGCGGCAGGGCACCGAGCCCAGCGACGCCACTCTCATCCCCCGCCGCTGCGCCTCGAGCAGCGCCTCGGTGAGGCAGAGGTCGACGGCGCCCGGGCCCGCCGCGGGGTGGCGCCGCACCAGGTCGAGGGCGATGCCGTCATGCCCGAGGCGCAGCCAGGAGCTGAACGCGTGGACCACCCCGCCCGGCCCGCGCACCACGGCCAGCCAGGCGCCGGGGTCGACGGTCTCCTGGAAGCGGCCCAGGGAGAAGCCCATCTCCCGGTTCGAGCGCCGCTGCAGCCACGCCCGTGACACCGGCTCGAGCTCGGCGCGGACCAGCGGCTCGGCGGTGGCCCAGGGAGCCACCGCGGCGGTGAGCCCGGCGCGGCGCGCCCGGCAGACCTCGCGACGGAGGTTGCCCCGCTCCGGCACCGCCAGGGTGAAGGTGGTGAGGTCGACGACCGCCTCCTCGCCGAACTTCAGCAGCCGCATCCCCGCGGCGCGGTAGGCGTCGCGCAGCTCCGGGGCGGTCTGGTAGAAGCACGGCTCCCAGCCGCGGCGTGAGCAGGCCGCGGTGAACTCCTCGATCGCCGCCGGCTGTGCCTCCGGGGAGGCGAGGGGGTCGCCGACGCAGAGGGCGACCCCGGCGACGGTCCGGAATGCGCCGACCGCGCCGCCGGGAAGCTCCACCGCACGCTTGTCGGTGGTGGCGACGAAGCAGCTGATGTGGGTGCGCCCGTGGGCGTTGCGAGCGCGCTCGAGGTCGCCGGGGGTGACGCCGCGGAGCAGCCAGCCGCGCGGGCACCGGGCCACCACCGCGCCGGCGGCGATGCCTCCGAGCATGAACGGCACCGGCACCGGCCCGGCGTGGGCATGGGCGCCGAGGGCCAGCGCGAGGGTCTCGGCGGCCACTCCCGCGACCGCCAGGCCGCGGCCGGCGCCGGACGGCACCGCACCGCGGCGCACCGGGTAGGCGAGCACCAGCAGCACCGCAGCCCCGGCGAGCATCCAGGCGGCGCGCCAGGGATGCACCGGCGCGAGGGCGGCGGCGCTGATGCCGGCGAAGAGCACCCCGGCGGTGGTCCACCAGGCGAGCAGGTGCCCCAGGCAGATCCCGAGGGCGAGGGCGGCGATCGCAGCGGTGCCGGCGACCACCAGGCCCGGTGGGGTCGGGCTGTGCCCCGGGACGAGGTGGGGGCGGGCGGCGAGGATGGCCAGCCAGGCACCGATCAGGGCGAGGGCGGCGCCGCCGCGGATGCCCGCACCGGTGGCGGTCTGGGGCAGCCGGCGGCGCAGCCGCGGGTCGACGCTAACCATTGCAGGTCATCCGGCACTGCGGCGTCCCCGGGTCGGAGCCCCAGAGACCCCCCAGCCACTGCAGGCTGTGGACCATCTCGAGGCGCCAGGCCTCCCAGCCGTGGCCGCCCGCCACCAGGTCCTGGTGGACCGGCTGCCAGTCGAGGCGGCCGAGCTCCTGCACGAAGCTCGCCTGCTGGGGGAGGAAGGCGGTGTCGCTCTGACCGGCGCCGAGGAACAGCGGCATCCGCGCCGCCGGGGCCAGCTGGGGTGCGAGCAGCCGGGGGCTGTTGGCGGCGACCGCAGGGGCCCCGAAGAGGTCGCGGCGGGCGTCGAAGAACCCGGAGTAGCTGGCCGCCCAACGGAAGACGTCGGGGTGGCGCATCGCCAGGTTCACCGCACCGAAGCCGCCCGAGCTGAGCCCTGCCACCCCCCGGAAGGGGACGCCGAGGGTGCGGTAGCGGTGGTCGACCTCGGGGACCGCCCGGGTGATCAGCCAGTCCTCGATGCGGTCGCCGCGCTGGCTGTTGCCCCACTCGGCGTCGCTCAGCGCCTTGCCGTTGCCGTTGGGCATCACCGCGATCACCGGCGGGAGCTCGCCCGAGCCGATCAGCTGGTCGAGCACCTGGGGCAGCTGGGCGCCGTCACCGATCCAGTTGTCCTCGTTGCCGGGGTAGCCGTGGAGGAACCAGATCACCGGGAAGTCGCGGGTCCGCTCGGCGGCGTAGGCACCGGGCAGGTAGACCAGCGCGGGCCGGTTGTCGACGCTGAAGGACTCGACGTGTCCGGGGCGCAGCCGTCCCGGCAGGGTGTCGGCGACGACGGCGTGGGCGGCGGGGTTGGCGACCTGGGCGCCGCCGGGCACCGCCGTCCCGCCCGCCGCCAGCGCCGGGCCGCCGCCGGCGCGGGCGCCACCGGTCGCCGGCGACGAGTAGTCGTAGAGGGCGCTGATCGGGCCGTCCTGCACCGCGGTCATCGCCGGGCCGGAGGCCACCGCCGCGAAGAGCACGAGCGCTCCGAGGCCCGCCCAGGCGCCGCGCCTCCGCCGCACCGCCCGCACCAGTCCGGCGAGGTCGCTGCGCAGCAGCTGGCCGAGGGCGGCGCCGACGCTGACCACCAGCAGGGCGAGGAGGATCATCCCCAGCGGCTGGAGGATCCAGCCGCGGACCCGCAGGTGGGCGGTGAGCCCCTCGGTGGTGGCGGTGCGGGTGCCCCGCACCAGGAAGGGGCCGACCTCGATGGCGACCAGGCCGAGCACGCCTCCGATCCGGGCGGCGCGGACGCCGCCGCCGGCGGCCACCACCACCGCCGCGGATCCGCCGGTGACCAGCAGGGTTCCCAGCAGCGCGCCGCGCTCGTCGTCCATGCCGAGGCCGACCACCCAGCCCTGGAGGCCGGCGCCGAAGAGGCGCCAGAGGCCGGCGCTGAGCGCGATCACCGCGAGCGTGCTCAGCAGCGGCGGCAGCCACCGCCGGAGCCGGCGGCCGCGGGACCCGGTCACCACCTCGGTGGCGGCGGCCACGGGCTCGGCCGCGGCCGGTTCCGCGGGCGCCGCCGGGGCGGCGACCGCCGCCGGGCTCGACCGCGCCCGCCGCCGCCGTGGCGGCGCTGCGGCCGGCGACGGCGGAGCCACGCTCAGCTCCGGCGCGGCGGCCACCGGTGGATCGAGAACGGCCACCTCGGCCGACATCTGGTCGAGCAGGCGCCGCATCCGAGCGACCCCATCCTCATACCCGGTGCCCTGGTGTGCTCCCACTAGCTCCTTCCCTGCGGGGGCACGCGCAGCCGATCGCATCGACGATCGCGTTCCCCCTCGCTCTGAATCCCACCATTTCGACCGACCCGGGCGCAACTTCCATCGGTCGGAGCCGTGCGTGTCCCAGCGTCGTCCCGGGATGTACGGCTACCCACGATGCGCACCTCGGAAACGGAGCATACGGCTCCATGGGGGCGCGTGACAGTAGGTGTGGAAAACCGGGAGCGTCAGCCGCGGCAGGGGCGGCGCCGGCGGGCGCCGAGCGACGAGGCGCCCATCACCAGCAGGCCGCAGAGGAAACCGCCGAGCACGTCCGCGACCCGGGAGGGCGCCGGCACCGCGACGGCGAGCGGCCGTGCCGGGGCGGCCGGCGACCCCGGGGCGGGATCGGGGC
The DNA here is from genome assembly GCA_963846365.1 of uncultured Chloroflexia bacterium. Lineage (GTDB taxonomy): Bacteria > Chloroflexota > Dormibacteria > Aeolococcales > Aeolococcaceae > CF-96. The sequence continues at coordinate 49,473 of CAWJVN010000003.1, read as the reverse complement.
CGTGGGTGGTGGTGGGCGCGTCCTCGGCGGCGGGCCGGGGCGCGGGCACCGCGCCACCGCCGCCCCCGGTCACTCCGACCGGGCCGGTGCGCGGGCGGGGGCCGGCGCCGCCGGCGGCGCTGGCATACCCGACGATGTCCGACCACAGGTCGGTGGGGTTGTCACCCTTGACGAAGACGCCGGCGCGGCGGGTATCCGGCCACGCGGTGTAGGAGCCCAGGGCGCCGGCGGCGATCCCGGTGTAGTCGCCGAGGAAGCTGCCCTTGCGGAAGCCGAGGTTGCCGTCGAAGAGGGCGCTCGAGACCGCCCGGGCCGCGAAGGTGGCGCCGCCGTCGTGCGAGACCGCCAGGCTTCGGCCGATCAGCCGGCCGGTCGGGTCCGGGGAGCGGTCGAGGTAGGAGACGTACAGGGTGCCGTCGGGGCCGTACGCCGACCAGGGGAAGAACTGGTCGCGGTGGTCGCCGAGCGGATCCTGGTTCACCCGCACCGCCGGCGCCCAGGTGCGGCCGCCGTCCCTCGAGGCGGTCGCGAAGATGTCGACGTCCGAGGGCCTGGCCCCCGGCTTGCCCGCATCCCAGTCCTTGCCGCCGTTCCGGTTGTCCTGGTAGACGACATGGACGCTGCCGTCGAGCGGGTTCACGGTCACCGACTGCTGGGTCGCGCTCGGCACCCGGAAGCAGTAGCCGCTGAGGATCTCCTGGCCGGCGGGCTCCTGGGGGCAGGCCTGGTCGCTCGCCTGGGGCAGCGGCACCACCAGGCAGGCCGCCTGGCTGGGCTCGTGGGTCCAGGTCGCCCCGCCGTCGGTCGAGGAGACGACCAGCACCTGGCCGTTGGGGCAGGCGGGGTTGTCGCCGTTGGCGAAGGCGACGTGGATGGCGCCGCTCCGGGGATCGACGGTGGGCACCGCGCCCTGGCTGTCCACGCACATGTCGAGGCCGGGTGGCGCCGGGGGCAGGCCCACGCTCAGCGGCGCCTGGAGCGAGGGCAGCGGCGAGGGCAGGCTCACGTTCCCCAGCCCGCCGGAGTTGCAGAGGGCGTGGCTGGCGCCGTCGACGTAGGCCGGGGTGCTCCAGTGCCGCCCCTGGTCGTCCGAGTGGGCCATGAAGGTCGGCGACCCCAGGCCCAGGACCGGGCCGGCGTAGGGCTGGACCGCCAGTGGCGGGACCTGGCTGAACTCGGAGTACACGATGTAGAGGCGGTCCGAGGAGAGATGGGCGCGGTCGGCCTGAGCATCCACGGCCACGCCGGCCGGGCGCGGACCGGTGGCGATGTACTCCTTGTCGTAGAAGATCTGGCAGTCGTTGTCGTTGGCGTTGACCGCGACCACGCCGTCCCCGCTGCGCCGGGTGTCGCCGGGCTGGGGGTCGCCGTGGAGCGGGCGGCTCCAGGTCTGGCCGCCGTTGCTGGAGCGGAGCACGAAGATGCCGCTGACGCAGCCGGTGCGGTGGAAGTTGATCTCCGCGTAGTAGGCGACGCCGTCGCGGTCGAAGGCGACCGCGGGGTCGCCGCCGCCGTCGAGGGCGATCGGCGTCCTCGCCAGCGGCGGCACCGGGCTGGGCAGCGCCGGCACCGGTGGGGTGAAGACCACCGAGGGCATCGGCAGCACCCCGCCGAAGAAGCTCTGACCCCCGTCGAAGCTGGTGTAGAAGCCGGAGCTGCCGAAGCCCAGCGAGTAGTCGTTGGCGCCGACCACGACGTTCTGGGGGTTGCGCGGGTTGATCGCCACCGAGGTCTCGTTGTGCGGCATCGCCGAGCGGTCCTGGTTGACGAGCACGTCGGGGCTGAGGTTGGCGGGCGGCCGGGGCACGCCGGTGCCGGGGAAGGCGTCGCGGACCCCGGCGTCGTCCCCTCCCCCGCCGACCGCGTCGAGGCCGGGCAGCCCGAGCGCCAGCGCACTGCTGAGGCTCTGCCGATGCGCTCCCCCGGGGGCTGCGGCGGCCGGCCCCACGGGCAGGGTGAGCGCCGGCAGCGGCGGGGTGAGGCCGGGCAGCGCAGGCAGCGCCGGGCGCGGCAACACCCCCTGCACCCCGGAGAGCAGCGGCTCGGGGAGGAGGGATGCCCTCGCCCCGCCGGCGGGTGCGAGAACGGCGGTGAGCAGCCCGGCGAGGGCCGCGACCAGGATCCGTCGCATCGGTGTGTGAGTATGACCGCGCTCCGCGGGCAACCTTGCGGGTGAGGGAGACTGGACGGCGATGGAGATCCACGTCGAGGAGCACCCGGGGCGGCCCCCCGCGACGGTCTGGCTCCACCACGGAGTCGGCACCGCCGCGGCCTGGCGCCCCTTCCTCCCCGCGGCGGCGGGGGGGCGCCGGGCGATCGCCTACGACCGCCGCGGTTTCGGCGCCTCGGGGCGCGACCGCGAGTTCGGCGACCGGCTCTTCGACGAGGACGCCGCCGACCTCGCCGCCCTGCTCCTCGACCGCGACGCCGCCCCCGCCCACCTCGTCGGCCACAGCGACGGCGGCACCATCGCGCTGCTCTGCGCCGCCCGCCGCCCCGAGCTGGTGCTCAGCGTCGCCACCGTCGCCACCCACGTGCGCAGCGACCCGATCACGGTGGGCACGCTCCGGCGGATGGGTGCGCCCGGCGGCTGGGACGACGCGCTGCGCCGCAACCTGCGTCGGGTGCACGGGCCCGACTGGGAGGAGGTGGCGGGCGCCTGGCACCGGCTCTGGACCGCCTCGGAGTGGGCGGAGCGGTGGACCATCGAGGCCGAGCTCGCCGCCATCCGCTGCCCGGTCCTGGTCTGCCAGGACCGCGGCGACGCGCTGGCGCCGCCGCTCCACGCCGAGGCGATCGCCGCCGCTCGGCCCGAGGCCCGGCTGTCGTGGTGGGACGCGGGCGGCCACGACCCCCACCGCACCGACCGCCGCCGCTTCGCCGCCGAGCTCGAGGCGCTCTGGGAGCATGCCGAGACCGGAGAGTAGAGTTGCGGCGTCACCGGATCGGAGAGGAGCGAGGATGACGACGGCGAGCGCGACCACCGGCAGCACCGTTCCGGGAACCCTGCCGGACCGGCTCAACGCCTGCGAGTGGCTGCTCGACCGGAGGCTCGCCGCCGGCGACGGCGACCGGGTCGCGGTCCGGTGCCGCGGCCGCGACCACACCTATGCGGAGCTCACCGCCCAGGCGGCCGCGGTCGCCGCGGCGCTGCGCCACAGCGGGGTGCGGCCCGAGGAGCGGGTGCTGCTGGTGATGGTCGACGGTCCCGAGATGGTCGCCGCCTTCTGCGGGGCGATGCGGATGGGGGCGGTGCCGGTGCCGCTGTCGACGATGTCGACGCCCGCCGACCTCGGCTTCCTCGCCGCCAACTCGCGCGCCCGCCTGGCGGTGGTGTCCGAGCCGTTCCTCGAGGGCGGCCGGGCGATGGCCGCCGGCGGGCTCGCCGACCTCGTGGTGGGCGGCGGCGATCCCGGGCCGGCGACCGGTGGCGCGCGACTGCACCGCTGGGACGACTGGCTGGCGGCCGGCGCCGGCGCCGACGGGGGGCCGCTGGCGACCCACCGCGACTCCCCGGCGTTCTGGCTCTACACCTCGGGGACGACCGGCCAGCCCAAGGGGGCGATGCACCGCCACGCCGACATCCCCTTCACCGCCGAGACCTACGGCAGCCTGGTGCTCGGCATCCGCCCCGGCGACCGCTGCTTCAGCATCGCCAAGCTGTTCTTCGCCTACGGGCTGGGCAACTCGCTCAGCTTCCCCTTCTCGGTCGGCGCCACCGTGATCCTCGAGCCCGGGCCGCCCAGCCCGGCGTCGGTGGCGGCGCTGGTGGCCGCGGAACGGCCGACGCTCTTCTTCGCCACCCCCACCTTCTACGCCGGGCTGCTCGCCGCCGACCTCCCCGAGGACACCTTCGCCTCGGTGCGCCAGGGCGTGTCCGCTGGCGAGGGGCTGCCCGCCCCGGTGCTCGAGCGCTTCCGGGAGCGCTTCGGCGTCGAGATCCTCGACGGGCTCGGGAGCACCGAGGCGCTCCACATCTTCCTCAGCAACCGTCCCGGCTCCGTGGTCCCGGGCAGCTCCGGCACCCCGGTGCCCGGCTACGAGGTGCGGCTGGTCGACGAGGCCGGTGCCGAGGTCGACGGCGACGAGCCCGGCCACCTCCTGGTGCGTGGCGAGTCGCTCGCCACCGGGTACTGGTGCCGCACCGCGGTGACCCGCCGGATCTTCTGCGGCGACTGGGTGCGCACCGGCGACATGTACGTGCGCGGCGAGGACGGCGTCTACCGCCACTGCGGGCGCTCCGACGACATGCTGAAGGTGGGCGGCATCTGGGTCTCGCCCGCCGAGGTCGAGGCGACCCTGGTCGCCCACGAGGACGTGGTCGAGGCCGCGGTCGTCGCCGAGAGCGACGCCGACGGCATCCAGCGCCCGGTCGCCTACGTGGTGGTTCGGCCCGGCCGCTCGGTCGCGCCCGACGACCTGATCGAGTTCTGCCGGGCCCGCCTCGCCGCCTTCAAGCGACCCCGCCGCGTGGTCCTCTGCGAGCAGCTTCCCAAGACCGCGACCGGAAAGATCCAGCGATTCAAGCTACGGAGCCACGACCATGGGTGAGACCTTCCGCCGCGACCCCGACCTCCCCGGCCGCATGGGTGGGCGCTGGCGCGAGCCGGCGATGAAGCCGGTGGAGGTGGTGGGCGCCCGCCTCGACGGCGAGCCCCGCTGCACCGAGCACGCTCTCCAGGGCGCCACCGACCCGATGCACCAGCTGGTCGGCGGCGGCCGCCTGGTGTGGATCACCGAGGACAAGGTCGACCCCGCGTCCCCGATCCGGTGCTCGGTCTGCGAGACGGTGCTGGGTGCCGGCTGAGCAGCCGCTTCCGCGACCGTCCGGTCGGACGCTGCGCCGACCGCCACGAACGACGCGATCGAAGCTGCTAGTTCCCTTGGACCGGTAGTTCGGGGTACCATCGTGCTAGCGCCGTTCGCGGCGCTCCCAACGATGCGTTTCTCTCCCCAGTTGCGGGGGCCGGTGGCGGATTCCGTGCCGGCCCCTTCTTTTTAACCGGGGACTCAGAACCTGGGAAGATCGGACCATGAGCGACTCTCCCGTCACGACCCGGGTCCACCTGGTCCGCCACTGCGACGTCGAGAACCCGGGCCGGGTGCTCTACGGGCACCTCGACGGCTTCCGGCTGAGCGAGAAGGGGGTGCGCCAGGCCCACGCCCTCGGCGAGCGGCTGGCCGGGACCCCTGTGCGCCAGATCTACGCGAGCCCGCTCGAGCGGGCCCAGCAGACCGCCAGGATCATCGCCTCCCACCTCGACGGCGTCCCCGTCACCACCACCCCCGAGCTGGTCGAGGCCCGCTTCGGCCACTACCTCCAGGGGGTGCGGGCCAACCTGAACATCGTCTGGCGCAAGCCGCTCTGGGGGGTGCACATGCTCTGGCCGGGCATCCTCCCCAACGACGAGACCGTCGCCGAGATGGCCGCGCGGGTGCGGGCTCCGCTGCTCCGCCTGGTCCGCGACCACCCCGGCCAGGGCGGCATCTGCGTCAGCCACGGCGACCCCATCCAGGCCTTCTGGGTGGAGAGCGAGCACCGGCGCGCGTGGGCCCTCCACCGCCTGGAGTGCGCCAAGGGGGGCATGCTCGAACTCGACTTCGAGGGCGAGCGGCTGGCGGGGAAGCGCTACCTCCCGCCCGAGGAGACCGGGGTCTCCACCGCCGACTCGGCGGCGGCCGACGCCAGCCACGCGTAGTCGGAGGCGGGGGTGGGCGGAGCCTCGGTCCCGTCCCCGGCCCGGGGCCGGCCACCGCGACGGCGCCGCTCCCGCGCCTCGAGCAGGGGGCGGAGGTAGAGCTTGCTGAGCAGGCCCACCATCACCATCACGAAGGAGGCGTAGACCAGCGGCACCCCCTGGTCCCTCTTCACGTGGAAGAGGGAGTACTGGCGCAGCTCGGGGAAGGAGACGGTGAAGCAGGCCGAGGCCGCCCCGGCGGAGCAGTCGGTGCCCGCGAGGGGGAGGCGCAGCGAGCCGCCCACCGGCACCGGCAGGCTGCGGCCGTCCTGGAAGTAGGGCGACATCCCGCGGGTGTCGAGCTGGGTGACGTCCTGGGGCCGGCCGGTGTCGAGGCCGAGGTCGCCGACGTAGAGCTGCACCAGCATCACCGGGTTCCGGGCCTCCTGGCCACCCGGTCCGTAGCCGGTGGCGCCGCCGTCGGGGCCGAGCTGCTGCCGGGCACGGGCGTCGGGGAACGCGACCAGCTTGGCGCCGATCTGCACCGGGTGGGCGGCCCCGGGCAGCGAGTAGCCGAAGTCGGGCACCTTGAGCACCCCGGTCTGGGCGCTCTTGTCGTTGCCGAAGAGCTGCACCCTGCCGTCGTAGACCACCCGCCCGGCGGGGTTCTGCACCACCAGGTGGGGCGCCCAGCCGTAGTCCTGCTGGTAGAAGTCGACGTCGCGGTAGCCGAGGAAGTCGTTCACCCGGACGTCGCGGGTCTCCACCGCCCGCCCCTGGTCGTAGACGGTCACGTTGCTCACGAAGTCGCTGGGCGCGCCGCTGGCGGCGTAGCCGGCGTGGAAGTGGTTCAGCGCCACCTGGTAGCCGGCGTGGTGGCCGTCGAAGAGGAAGCCCTCGCGGAGGGTGTCGAAGCCGGTGCGCGCCTCGGTGACCCGGTCGCCCTCGGTGACGGTGACGATGCCCTCGAAGCCGGTCGCCTTGCCCCAGACCACCGCGATGAGCAGCAGGAAGAAGGAGGTGTGGAAGAGCCAGGAGCCCCACTCCCCCCAGTACTGCGGGGTCCGCCGGTGGCCACGCAGGGTGCGCCGCACCAGCGCGGTGCCGCGGCGGAGCACGCAGGAGGCCAGGGCGATGTAGAGGCTGCCGAGGAGCACGTAGAAGAGCGGCGACACGAACACCTGGGTCAGCGGGAATCCCAGGTGCGAGGTGAGGGCGTCGAGGTTCCGGTGGGCGAGCAGGAACTCGTCGACCTTGGCCTGCTGCGAGGTCTCCTGCTGGGGGACGAACGACCCCACCAGCACGATCAGCACGATGCCGATGAGGAAGAGGATGGCGGTGCGCATCCGCGTGTACTCGCGCCAGAAGCGTGCGGCGCGCTCGCGACACCGCATCGACGCGGCTACCTGGCCGCCACCAGGAGGCCCTCGGGGTCGAAGGCCAGGCGGAGCAGCTCGCTCGACGCCATGGCCAGACCCAGCGGGCCCTCCGGAGCGGTGGTCCTGGCCTGACGGGGCTGGAGCCGGAAGACGACCTCGGTGACCAGCGCGAGCCGGCCCATGCTGCCGAGCAGGGCTCCGCTGAGGTCGTAGCCGGTCACGTCCTTGAGGACACCGCCGCCGCCGCGCACCACCTCGCCCTCGGGGAGCACCGCCACCACCCCGGTGAGCGCCCGCCGGGGAAGCTGGCCGCGGGCCACCAGGCTGCCGGCGTGGACCGCCGCGCCGGGGCCGCCGCCGGGGACACCGACGAGCGCCAGCGCGGCGGCGTCGACGGCCACCCGGAGCGACACCAGCGTCGCCCCGGCGCCGGCGCGCACCACCATCGCCCCCGGCTCGACGTGGACGTGGTCGAGCCGGCCGAGCGACACCGTGATCGCCCTGCCCCCCGGGGCGGGGTCGGTCACCTGGCCGCTGACCACGCTGATCGGGGTGCCCAGCGCGGCGCAGGCGCGGCAGACGGCGGCCACCTCCGCGGTGCTCCGCGGCGCGACCGAGTTCGAGACGGCCGTCGACCCCCCGGGAGCCGACGATCTCGGCGAGCCGGGCTCTGAGCTGTGCGTCCACTCTTCTCCTCCGGAGTCGCGAGTGTAGCCGCCGGCCCGGGCTAGAACTCGGCGCCCCGTGCCCGAACCCCACGATCGCCTCGCCGCCCTCACCGCGCGCACCGTCGACGAGCACTTCGCCGCCTGCCCGGCGACCGGCCGGTCGACCGGCGACCACCGCTTCGACGCCGTCCTCGGCGACGTCGGCGAGGCGGCGATGACCCGGCGCGCCGCCGAGCTCGAGGCCCTCGCGGCCGAGCTGGCGGGGCTCGACCCCGCCCCCCTCGACGCCGAGGGCCGGGCCGACCTGGGGATGAGCCGGCGCCTGGTCGCCGACGAGCACTTCCGGCTCACCGAGCTGCGCGACCCCTGGCACGACCCGCAGTGGGCGCTCTGGCGGGGCGCCGACATCTTCGGCTACGTCACCCGCGACTACGCCCCCGTGGCCGAGCGCGCGGCGGCGGTCTGCCGGCACCTCGAGCAGCTCCCCGCCTGGCTCGGCGAGGCGGCGGCGATGCTCGACCCCGAGCTGCCCGCGGGTCCGCGCGCCCAGGCGATCGAGGCCGCGAACGGCTACGCCTCCTTCTACCGCGACGAGGTGCGCGGCGAGCTCGGCGACCTCGGCGACCCCGGGCTCGCCCGCCGTCTCGAGGCGGCCCTCGACGGCGGCGCCGCCGCCTGCGAGGCCTTCGCGGCGGCCGTGGAGGCCCGCCGCGGCCTCGACGACGACGTCCTCGGCGCGGCCCGGTTCTGCGCCCTGCTCGAGGCCCAGGAGGGGGCGCGCGAGACCGCCGGGGCGCTGATCGCCCAGGCCGGCGCCGAGCTCGACCGGCTCACCGCAGCCACCGCCGAGGTCGCCGGCGAGATCGGCGCCGGCGGTCTCGGCGCCGCCTTCGCCGCCCTCGAGGCCGAGCGCCCCACCGCCGCCGGCCTGCTCGCCACCACCGCCGGGATGCTCGACCGGCTCCGCGACTTCTGGACCGCCACCGGGGTGGTGACCATCGACCCCGAGGTGCACTGCCGGGTCCGGGCCACCCCGGCGTTCATGTCCTGGGTGACCGCCGCCTACGACAACCCCGGGCCGCTCGACCCCCCCGGCCTCCCCCACAACTACTTCGTGACCCCGGTGCAGCCGGGCTGGAGCGACGAGCAGGCCGACCAGTGGCTCCGCCACCTCAACCTCGCCTGCCTGGAGAACATCTCCGTCCACGAGGTCTACCCGGGCCACTTCGTCCACGCCGTCTGCGCCTCGCGCCGCTCCGGCCTGATCCGCCGCGCCTTCTGGTTCCCGGCGGTGAGCGAGGGCTGGGCCCACTACACCGAGCAGCTCGGCGTCGAGCAGGGGCTCGCCGACGGCCGCCCCCTCCTCCACCTCGCCCAGCTCCAGGACGCGCTGCTCCGCGCCTGCCGCTTCCGCTGCAGCCTCGGCATCCACACCGAGGGGATGAGCCTCGAGGAGGGCACCCGGCTGTTCATGGAGCGCGCCCACATCCCCCGGATCGCCGCCGAGCGGGAGGCGATGCGGGCCACCCACGACCCGATGTACCTCGTCTACACCTACGGCAAGCTCGAGATCCTGCGCTGGCGGGAGGCCCTCGCCGGCCGCCCCGGCTTCACCCTGCGCGACTTCCACGACCGGCTGCTCGGCTGCGGCCTGGTCTCCCTCGACGTCGCCCGCGAGTACGTGATGGCCGGCTGGGGTCAGGAGACCGGAGCCAGCTCCTCGACGTAGATGTCCACCTGGAGGTCGGCGTCGGAGCCGCCGTAGCCGTACTCGCTGAAGTCGGTGACCCCCTCCTCGGCGAGCACGTCCTCGACCAGGTAGAAGTTGCCGGTGCAGCTGCGGCTGGGGCGCTTGAGGATGGCGTGCGCGGCGTCGGCGTAGATCTCCGGCTTGCGCGAGCGCTGCAGCGCCGCGTCGCCGCCAAGCAGGTTGCGCACCGCCGCGGTGGCGATCAGGGTGCGCGGCCACAGCGAGTTGGCGGCGATGCCGTCGCCGGCGAACTCCCGGGCGAATCCGAGCGTGGTCATGCTCATCCCGAACTTCGCCAGGGTGTAGCCGAGGTGCCCCGAGTACCACTTGGGGTCGAGGCTGAGCGGCGGCGACAGGGTGAGGATGTGGGGGTTGGCGGCCTTCCTCAGGTGGGGGATCGCGGTCCTGCTCAGCAGGAAGGTGCCCCGGCAGTTGATGTCCTGCATCAGGTCGTACTTCTTCATCGACAGCAACTCGGAGCCGGACAGGTCGATGGCGCTGGCGTTGTTGACCACGATGTCGATGCCGCCGAAGCGCTCCGCGGTCTGGGCGACGGCGCCGGCGACGCTCTGGTCGTCGCGGACGTCGCCGACGATCGCCAGCGCGCTGCCGCCGGCGGCCTCGATCTCGGCCGCCGCGGTGTGGATGGTGCCCTCGAGCCGGGGGTGGGGCTCGGTGGTCTTGGCGATGATGGCCACCTTGGCGCCGTCGCGGGCGGCGCGCAGCGCGATCGCCAGCCCGATGCCGCGGCTGCCGCCGGACATGAGGATGGTCTTGCCGGCGAGCGGCGCGGCATCTGCTGCCATGGTTCTCCCCCTGTCTGAAGCCGCTGCAGGGCTCCGGTCAGCTGTTGGGCGGGACGGGGAACGTCCCCACCTGCGCCAGGGTGGCGGCACTGTAGATCAGGAACGTGAAGATGCCCAGCACCAGCGTGCCCACGGTGGTGGCGACGAGGGCAACTCCGCCCCCGGCGGTGGTGCGCGCCCAGTCGTAGCCGGCCTCGCCCTCGCGGGGCCGCGAGTACATCAGCAGGCCGACCTTCAGGTAGTAGAAGACCGAGACCGCCGAGGTGGCGATGCCCCAGAGGGCGAGCGCGATCTGGCCGTGCTGGATGGCCGCGCTGAAGACGAAGAACTTGCCGAAGAAGCCCGCGGTCGGCGGGAAGCCGCCGAGCGAGAAGAGGAACAGCCCCATCGCCGCGGCCACGTAGGGGCGCCGGAAGGCGAGCCCGCGGATCGAGTCGTAGCTGTCGAGGTCCTCTCCCCTCCCCGCCATCATCGTGATCACCGCGAAGGCGCCGATGTTCATGGCGGCGTACGCGGCGAGGTAGTAGAGCGAGCCGATCGTCGCCTGGGGTGACTGCACGGCGACGCCGATCAGCATGTAGCCGGCCTGGGCGACGCCCGAGTAGGCGAGCATCCGCTTCACGCTGGTCTGGCCGAGGGCGGCGAGGTTGCCGATGACCATGGAGACGATCGCCACGAAGGCGACGATGCCGTTCCACTTGACGTACGAGCCCTCGAAGGTCGAGCTGAACACCCGGATCAGCGCGGCGAACGCCGCCACCTTGGTGGTCACGCTCATGAACGTGGTGACCGAGGTCGGCGCCCCCTGGTACACGTCCGGCGTCCAGGTGTGGAAGGGCGCGGCGCTGATCTTGAAGGCGAAGCCGACGAACATCAGCCCGATGCCGATGAGCAGCAGCGAATCGGTGCCGTGGAGGGCGTCGAGCGAGGCTCGGATGCCGGACAGGGTGGTGTGCCCGGTCTCCCCGTAGACCAGCGCCATTCCGTAGAGCAGGAAGCCGGAGGCGAAGCCGCCGAGCATCAGGTACTTCAGCGCCGACTCCTGGGAGCGCTCCTCGGTGTGGGCGAAGCCGCAGAGGATGTAGAGCGACACCGAGAGCAGCTCGATGCCGAGGAAGATCACGATCAGGCTCGAGGCGGCGGCGAGCAGCATCATCCCCACGGTGGCGCCGAGGATCAGCGCGTAGTACTCGCCGTAGTGGAGGCCGCGGCGGTTGAGGTAGCCGGGGCTGATCAGCACCACCACCAGCGCGCTCGCCAGGATGATGCCGTCGACGAAGAGGCTGAATCGGTCGTAGGCGTAGCTGCCGTAGTAGGCGAGCCCGTGGTGGGCGGTGTCGAACCAGCCCAGGATCACCGAGCCCAGGGTGGCGGCGAGGAACACCGCGGCGAGCACCGCCAGGGCGGTGCGTGCGGAGGGCGGGGTGACCAGGTCGAGCATCAGCAGCATCACGAAGCCCGCGCTCAGGATCAGCACCGGCAGCAGCCGGACCAGGTCGTCGGTCGGCGGCAGGCCGGGCATGGCGATGGTGGCGACGAGGGCGTGGATCATGGCCTGCCCAGGGTGGCGACCGGCGGCCGGGGCCCCGCGGCCAGCGGCGGCGGTGGCGCCGACGCGCGGATGACGTACTGGGCGGCGCTGCTCCGGGTGATGTCGCCCAGCGGCTTGGGGTAGACCCCGATGAGGATCATCAGGGCGGCCAGCGGCAGCAGCACCATCCGCTCGCCGGCGCCGATGTCGCGCACCGTCTCGGCGGCGGGCGACAGCGGCTCGTGCATCAGCCCCTGGTGGAGCCGGAGCATGTACCAGCAGGCGAGCACCACCCCCACCCCGGCGAGCACCGCGAGCAGCGGGCTGGCCTGGAAGGCGCCGAGCATGATCGTGAACTCGCCCACGAAGCTGTTCATCCCGGGCATGCCCAGGCCGGCCAGGGTGATGATCAGGAAGAGCGCGTAGAGCCAGGGCATCCGCCGCTCCAGCCCGGAGATCGCGTGGCGGTCGCGGGTGCCGGTGCGGGCCTCGATGTAGCCGACCACCAGGAAGAGGGCGGCGATGATCAGGCCGTGGTTGACCATCTGGATGATGGCGCCGTTCACCCCGTTGAGGTTGAGCGCGAAGATGCCGAGCGCGATGAAGCCGAGGTGGCTGATGCTCGAGTAGGCGACGATCCGCTTGATGTCGCTCTGGGCGAGGGCGAGCATCGCGCCGTAGACGATGCTGAGGATGGCCAGCCCCTCGAGGATCCACTGGAAGTCGTGCACCGGGCCGGGAAAGAGGGTGAGCCCGTAGCGGATGAAGCCGAAGGCGCCGAGCTTGCTCACGATCCCGGCGAAGAAGGTGAGCGTGGCCGGCGGGCAGTTCGCGTACGAGTCGGGCAGCCAGGTGTGGAAGGGCACCAGCGGCACCTTGATCGCGAAGGCCAGGGCGAAGGCGACGAAGGCGAACTGCTGCGGGGTGAGCAGCTGGATGTTGAGGAAGGTCACCGGCTGCTGGGAGTCGCCCGGGTAGAGCATCAGCGCGAGCAGGTCGAAGCTGGGATGACCGGTCGCCGTGGTCCGGGAGTGGATGTACAGGTAGATGATCGCCAGCAGCATCAGCAGGCTGCCGGCGACGGTGTAGCCGATGAACTTCAGCGTCGCCCGTCCCCGGTCGCGGCCGCCGTAGCTGGCGAGCAGGAAGTAGAGGGGGACGAGCATGCCCTCCCAGAACAGGTAGAAGAGCAGCATGTCGACGCTGAGCAGCACCCCGATGGTGGCCGCCTCGGTGACCAGCAGCAGGCCGCAGTAGAACTTCAGCCGCTCGGTGGTCCGCGACGAGATCGCCACCGCGCCGAGCAGGAAGACGCCGGCGTCGAGCGCCAGCAGCCAGGCGGAGAGGCCGTCGAGGCCGAGGTGGTAGGCGGCGCCGATCGCCGGGATCCACTCGCGGAACTCCTCGAACTGGAAGGCGAGCACCAGGCCCTGCGGCCCCGGGCCGATGGCGTGGACCACCGGGTTCCGGGTGAAGGCGATCAGCAGGCCGGCGACCAGGCCGGCGGTGGCGAGGGTGCCCAGCACCGTGACCGCCTTGATCGCACCCCGGTCGGAGCGGGGGACCAGCTGGAGCAGGATCGCGGTGCCCAGCGGGATCACCATCACCACCGTCAGCCAGGGCACGTTGGTCATCTCGCCCTCACCGCACGAACACCGCGAGCACGATCACGAAGGCGCTGGCGGCGACCAGCATGCCGGTGGCGTAGTCGCGCAGCCGGCCGGTCTGGAGCACCCGGAAGGTCTCCGACATCCAGGCCGCGCCCCGGCCCACCGCCTCGACCCAGCCGTCCGCGTAGACCGGCTCGACCACGGTGCGCAGGCCGCGGGCGACCTGCCGGGTGGGCCGCACCAGGATGGCGTCGTAGATCTCGTCGAAGTAGAACTTGTGCAGCGACAGCTGGGTGAGCGCCCGTGGCACCCGCGCCGCCACCACCTGGGCGTCGGGCTTGCGCTCGTACCACCACCGCCGCGCCAGCCCCGCGCCGATCAGGCTCGCGGCGGTGCCGAAGAGCACGGTGACGAAGCCCGCCACCCGGCCCGGCTCGGTGATCACCTGGCCGCCGAAGGCGGTGAGGACCGGGTCGAGGAAGCTGCCGAGGACGAAGGGCCCGACCACCCCGGGGATGCCGGGGAGAAGGGCGAGGCCGACCACGGTGCTGAGCACCGCGAGGATGGCGACCGGCACCAGCATCATTGGCGGCGCCTCGTGGGCGGCGTAGGTGCGGGCGGTCTGCGGGTCGCCGCGGAAGACGGTGAAGTACAGCCGGAAGGCGTAGAGGCCGGTGAGCACGTTGACCCCGAGGCCGACGAGGTAGAGGGTGGGCGCCAGCGGCCCGTGGCTGTAGCCGAGGCCGAGCAGCGCCTCCTTGCTGAAGAAGCCGGCCCAGATCGGGATGCCCGCCAGCGCCAGCGAGCCGGCGAGGAAGCACCGCTCGGTCTGCCGCATCGTCAGGCCGAGCCCGCCCATCAGCCGGATGTCCTGCTCGTCGTGGAGGGCGTGGATGACGTTGCCCGCGGCCATGAAGAGCAGCGCCTTGAACACCGCGTGGGTGGCGAAGTGGAACATCCCCGCGCTGTAGGCCCCGATGCCCACGGCGAAGATCATCAGCCCGATCTGGGACATCGTCGAGTAGGCGATGACCCGCTTGATGTCGACCTGGCTGAGGGCGATGATGCCCGCCATCACCGCCGTGCCCATGCCCACGCAGGCGACCACGCCCTGGGCCACCGGGGCGAGGTCGAAGAGGGTGTGGAAGCGGGCGATCAGGTAGACGCCCGCGGTCACCATGGTGGCGGCGTGGATCAGCGCGCTCACCGGGGTGGGGCCCTCCATGGCGTCGGGCAGCCAGGTGTGGAGGGGGAACTGGGCGCTCTTGGCGAAGGCGCCCACCGCCAGCAGCAGACAGATGCCGGTGATCAGCGCCCCACCCTGCGGGAAGGAGTCGTGGGCGTAGTGGAAGATCGTGTTCAGCTGGAGCGACGGCACCCTGAGGTTGGTGACGATCATGAAGGCGGCGATCACCAGGGCCACGTCGCCGATCACCTGGGTCACGAACGCCTTGCGCGCCGCGGTCACCGCGCTCGGCCGGTCGTGGTAGTAGCCGATCAGCAGGTAGCTGCTCAGCGCCACCATCGCCCAGCCGATGATCAGGATCACCATGTCCCCGGCGAGCACCAGCAGCAGCATCGAGAAGATGAACAGGTTCATGTAGCTGAAGAACCGCCAGGGGGTCTCGTCCTCGGCCATGTACCCGACGCTGTACCAGTGGATGAGGAAGCCGACCCCGGTGATCACCAGGCACATCAGCACGCTGAGGGGGTCGATGGTGATGTCGACGTTGACCCGCAGGGCGCGGGGGCCGAGGTCGAGCCAGGGCCAGAGCGTCACCGTGGTGGAGCGGGCGCCCTCATGGGCGCCGAGCACGGCGACCAGCGCCACCAGCGCGCAGGCGAAGGCGGCGAGCACCACCCCGGGACCGAGGACGTTGCAGAACCGGCGGCCCAGCCGCGGCCCCAGCACGGCGTTGCCGAGGCAGCCGGCGAGGGGGAGCGCGAAGAGGAGGACGGCCAGCGTCCCCGCCATCGTGGCGCTCACTCGCGCATCTCGCTGAGGTCGTCGATGTCGAGCTCGCGACCGGACCGGTAGACCTGGCTGACCAGGGCGAGCCCGACCACCGCCTCGGCGGCGGCGACCACGATCACCACCAGGGTGAAGATCTGCCCGTCCTCGCTGTTCAGGTAGCGGCCGTAGTCGACGAAGGCGAGGTTCACCGCGTTGAGCATCAGCTCGATCGACATCAGCACCACCAGCGGGTTGCGGCGCACCAGCACCCCGACCGAGCCGATCGTGAACATCGCGGCGCTGAGCCCGAGGAGGAGCGGGAAGAGGTCGATGCTCAGCATCAGCCCACCCCGACCGTCTCGCGCCCCGGCGAGGGGGCGGTCTCCTCGGGGAGCGCCGCCACCGGCGTCGCCTCCGGCGGCTCCGTGGGGGCGTGGGGCAGCCGGCGGGTCAGGTAGACGGCGCCGACGGCGGCCACGATGAGCAGCAGCGAGGTGATCTCGAACGGCAGCAGGAAGGTGGTGAACAGCTCGCGGCCGAGCACCTGGACGTTGCCGGCGGCGTTCACCGTGGCCGGGTCGAAGGCGAAGCTGTGCTGGTCGCCGGGGGTCGCCGCCTGGGCCAGCCGCTGGCCCTGGAGGACATGGTCGGCCTTCGAGTAGGTGATCCCGTTGACGGCGAGGGCGAAGATCTGGGCGGTGATGTAGCCGACCGCCACGATCCCCACCCAGAGCCGGGGGTCGCGGCGCGGCCCCTCGTAGTCGGGGTCGTGGCCGGGGTCGAGCAGCGCGATGATGAAGACGAAGAGGACCATCACCGCGCCGGCGTAGATGATGATCTGGACGGCGGCGACGAACTGCGCGTTGAGCAGCAGGAACAGCACCGCCAGCGCCACCATGTTGCCGACCAGGCAGAGCGCCGAGTAGATCGTCTTCGCCGAGAGCACCACCCCCGCCGCGCTCACCAGCGCGAGGCCGGCGACGGCGTAGGCGAGCAGGTCGACCGCGCTCATCGGCCCCCCCGGACACGCCGCGGCTCGGTCACCGTGGGGACGTGGGGGGCGAGGCCGGCGTTGCCGGGCACGGTCTGCTCGGCGCCCTCCCGGCGGATCCGCTCGTCCTCGTCCCAGGCCAGCCGCGGGCTCACCCCGGGGGAGCGCCCCGCCTGCCCGCGCTGGTCGGCGCCGGCGCCGCGCGGGTTCTGGCGGAGGCTCGCGGCGAAGTTCGGCCAGGCCTCGAGCAGGTCCTCCTTGACCGCCACGGTGCGCTCCCGCCGGTAGTCGGCGAGGTCGTACCGCGGCCCCAGGGTGATCGCCTCGGTGGGACAGGCCTCGGCGCAGTATCCGCAGTAGATGCAGCGCATCAGGTTGATCTCGTAGCGCCGCGCGTAGCGCTCGCCGGGGGCGACCGGGTTGGCAGGGTCGTTCTCGGCGGGCTCGACGTAGATGCAGCCCACCGGGCAGGCGCCGGAGCAGAGCTCGCAGCCGATGCACTTCTCCAGCCCGTTGTCGTAGCGGTGGAGCACGTGACGGCCGCGGTGCCGCGGCATCGCCGGCTTCTGCTCCTCGGGCCACTCCAGGGTGATCGGCTTGCGGAAGAGCTGGCGGAGGGTGAAGGCCATGCCCTTGACGATCTCGATCAGCACCCCGGCCGCCCTCTCACGTCGACGCCTTGATCGCCACCACCGCCCCGGTGACGGCGATGTTGAGCAGGCCGAGCGGCAGCATCACCTTCCAGCCCAGGTTCATCAGCCGGTCGTAGCGCAGCCGAGGCAGGGTCCAGCGGATCCACATCATGACGAAGAGCAGCAGGAACGCCTTGCCGAGGAACCAGAGCACGCCGGGGAGGCGATCGAGGAGCGGGATCGGGAGCGGGAGCCAGCCGCCGAGGAAGAGCGTGGTGGCGATGCCGCAGACCGTGACCATGTTGATGTACTCGCCGAGGAAGTAGAAGCCGAAGCGCATCCCCGAGTACTCGGTGTGGTAGCCGGCGACCAGCTCGGTCTCGGCCTCGGGCAGGTCGAAGGGCAGCCGGTTGGTCTCGGCCAGCGCCCCGGTGAAGTAGAGGAGGAAGCCGAGCGGCTGGAGCAGCACGAACCAGGCGTGCTGCTGGGCGAGCACGATCTGCTCGAGGTCGAGGCTCTGGCTGAGGATCACGGCGCCCATCAGCGCGAAGGCCACCGCCATCTCGTAGGAGATGAGCTGCGCCGAGGAGCGCAGCGCTCCCAGCAGCGAGTACTTGCTGTTCGCCGACCAGCCGCCGAGGAAGATGGCGTAGACGCCGAGCGAGGTCACCGCGAGGATGTACAGCAGCCCCACGTTGAGGTGGGCGACGTCCCAGTGCAGCTGGTAGCCGTTCACCGTGCTCACCCCGCTGACCGGGATGACGGCGAAGGCGAAGATCGCCGCGGCGGCGGCGAACGCGGGGGCGATCAGGTAGAGGAGCTTGTCGCGGCCGGCAGGGGCGACGTTCTCCTTGAAGAGCAGCTTCACCGCGTCGGCGGCGGGCTGGAGCAGCCCCAGCGGGCCCACCCGGTTGGGGCCGATGCGCAGCTGGATGTGGGCGGCCACCTTGCGCTCGGCGTAGGTGCTGTAGGCGGCGGCGGTGGCGAGGAAGAGGACGATGATCACGCCCTTGAGCGCGATCACCCACCAGTAGTCGGGGCCGATCTGGAAGCCCCAGATGTCGGCGAGCATCAGACCGGCACCGGCCAGCGGGCGCGGCCGCCGTTGCCCGCCTCCGCATAGGCGGGAAGCGTGGCGGAGAGCTCGCGGCCGACCGCCACCATCTCCGCCGGCCAGCGCTCGCACCCCAGCTCGGCGGCGAGCAGGGAGAGCACGCGCAGCTCGGTGGGCACGGTGGTGGCCGGGGGCAGGGCCTGGCGGATGCGCTGGACACGGCCCTCGAGGTTGGTCACCGTCCCCGCCTTCTCGACGTGGGTGTGGCCGGGGATCAGCACCGTCGCCGACTGGGCGACCGGCCCCGGCTGGGTCTCGATCGCCACCACCAGGTCGGCGGCGTTGAGCGCGCTGGTGAGCACCACCCCGGCGGTCGCCGCCCAGGGGTGCGAGCCCATGATCACCAGGGCCCGGACCTGGCCGGCGCTGGTGGCCTCGAGGATCTCGGTGCCGCAGCGTCCCGCCCCCGGGGCGGGCCGGTAGCCGGGGAGCAGGTTGGGGAGCAGCCCCAGGTCCTTGCAGCCGCGGCCGTTGACCCCGCGGGTCACGGTGAGGCGGCGGACCGCGGTGTTCGCGCCGGCGAGCAGCTGGGCGACGTGGGCGGCGTGGGCGCGGTCGACCTCGTCGGCGATCACCCCGACCAGGGAGCCGCCGGTGATGCCGCGCAGGGTGGCGTCGTCGACGTCGACCGGGAGCCGGTGGACGGTGGTGCCGCGCTTGCGCTGCGCCTTGAAGAGCCGCAGGGTGAGCACCGGCGCCTGCTGCTCGGGGCGGGCGCCGAGAACCACCACCGCCGAGCAGTCCTCGATCTCGGCGATGCCGAGAGCGTGCTCGTCCGGGGCGAGCCCGGGGAAGGGGTCGAGCTGGTGGTCGAGGTGGGTGGTGCCGATCGCCTCGCGGGCGAGCCGCTGCAGCAGCCAGGCCTCCTCGTTGGTGCACTCCGCGGAGCCGATCACGCCGATGGCGTTGGCGCCGTGCTGGTCGCGCAGCTCGCGCAGCAGGCGTCCCGCCTCGCGCACCGCCTGCTGGGCGGTGACCTCACGGTCGCCGCCGCCACCGCCGCGCACCACCGGCCGCCGCACCCGTTCGGTGCGGTTCCAGCGCGGGGCGCTGTAGCGGCCGCGGTCGCAGAGCCACATGTCGTCGACCAGCGGGTTGTCGCGCGAGGCGAAGCGCTTCACCTCGTACTCGCGGCTGTCGATGTTGATGTTGCAGCCGTACGAGCACTCCGGGCAGACGCTGCGGGCGCGCTGCAGGTCCCAGGGACGGGCGACGAAGCGGTACTGGCGATGGGTGAGCGCCCCCACCGGGCAGACCTCGGGGAGGTTGCCCTGGAACGCCGAGCGCAGCGGCCGGGAGTCGAAGGTGGCCACCGAGGTGTGCACCCCGCGCTGCTGGAGCACGATCTCCTTCTCGCCGGTGATCTCCTCGTAGTAGCGGGTGCAGCGCCAGCAGAGGATGCAGCGCTCCTGGTCGAGCTCGATCCTGTCCGACAGCGGCACCGCCTTGTCGAAGTGCACCTTGTCGGTGATCGGCATCCGCGAGGTCTCGGGACCGTAGCGGAAGGCGAAGTCCTGGAGGTCGCACTCGCCGCCCCGGTCGCACACCGGGCAGTCGAGCGGGTGGTTGAGGAGCAGGAACTCCAGGACCCCCTCGCGCGCCTTCGCGACCGGCGCGGTCTGGGTCTGGATCACCATCCCCTCGCTCACGTAGGTGGCACAGGCCGGCTGCAGCTTGGGCATCTTCTCGACCTGGACCAGGCACATCCGGCAGACCGCCACCGGGTCCATCTTGGGATGGGCGCAGTAGATCGGGATGTGGATGCCCACGTCGGCGGCGGCGTCGAGCACCAGCTGGCCCCGGGGTGCGCGGGTCACCCGGCCGTCGATGGTGACCTCCACCCGGCCGTCGTCGGACGGCGGCGTGCCCGCCTGGGTCATGCGGTTCCCGCCAGCAGCGGCCGGTGCGCGCCGGTCACCGGGCAGGCGCCGGCGCCGCAGTGGGCCTCGAACTCCGCCCGGAAGTGCCGGTACGCGGACATCACGAACCAGGTGGCGGTGTCACCCAGCGGGCAGAAGCACTTGCCGTCCATGTTGGCGCAGATGTCCTTGAGGGTGTCCAGCTCGTCGAGGGTCGCCACCCCCGCCTCGAGCCGGTGCATCAGCTCCAACTCGAAGTACGTGCCCTCGCGGCAGGGCGCGCACTTGCCGCAGGACTCGTGGTGGTAGAAGTCGACCAGGCGCATCGAGACGTTGACCAGGCAGGTGGTCTCGTCCATGAACATCATCGCGCCGGCGCCCAGCGACGAGCCCGCCTTCATCACCGCGTCCATGTCCAGGGGGAGGTCGAGGTGCTCGGGGAGCAGCACCTGCATCGAGCCACCGCCGGGCTGGAACGCCTTCAGCGACCGGCCCTTCCAGATCCCCCCGCAGTGCTCCTCGAAGAGCTCGCGGATGGGACGTCCGAGCTCCATCTCGTAGCAGCCGGGCCGCTCGATGTGGCCGCTGCAGCACCACACCCGGGTGCCGGTGCTGCGCTCGGTGCCGATCGCCTTGAACCACTCGCCGCCGCGGGAGACGATGTGGGGAAGGTTGCTCAGGGTCTCGACGTTGTTGACCACGGTGGGCTTGCCGTAGAGGCCCTTGACCGCGGGGAAGGGCGGCTTCAGCCGGGGCTGGCCGCGGAAGCCCTCCAGCGAGTCGATGAGCGCCGTCTCCTCGCCGCAGATGTAGGCGCCCGCACCGCCGTGGACGATCACGTCGCAGCCGAAGTCGGAGCCGAGGATGCCCTCGCCGATGTAGCCGGCGGCTCGCGCCTCCTCGACGCAGCGCTCGAGCAGCAGCCGCTGGTCGTGGTACTCGCCGCGGATGTAGAGGAACGCGTGCTTCACCTGCAGCGCGTAGGCGGCGATGACGATGCCCTCGATCAGCTGGTGAGGGTTCTCGTCGATGAGGTAGCGGTCCTTGAAGCAGCCGGGCTCGGACTCGTCGGCGTTGATGCAGAGGTAGCGAGGGAAGACGTCGCGGGGCAGGAACGACCACTTCGTCCCGGTGGGGAAGCCGGCGCCGCCCCGGCCGCGCAGCCCGCTGATCTTCACCTGCTCGATGATCTCGTCAGGGGTGCGGTCGCGGACAGCGGTGCGCAGCGCCTGGTAGCCCCCTCTCCGCTCGTACACGGGCAGCGTCTGCAGTCCCTCGACGCCGATGTCCTTGGTGAGCAGCTTGTACTCGGCCATTGCTGGGCGGTGATCCTACCCGGCCGCACCCGCCGAGGGCGGTCCCTCGGCGGTGGGCGGGGGCGGCGTGGTCGCGGCCGGCGGATTCGGCACCCGGGCGGCCGGCCCGTCGCGGTGGACGGCGGGCTGAGCGGCGACCCGCTCCAGGATCGAGTCGATCCGCTGCGGGGTCAGGTGCTCCTCGAAGTGGTGGTCGACCTGCATCGTCGGCGCCCCGCCGCAGCCACCCAGACACTCGATCGTGCTCTCCCAGGTGAACATCCCGTCGGCGGTGGTGGTCCCCGAGGGGCAGCCGAGCCGCTGCTCGATGTGGGCGGCGGTCTCGTCGGCGCCGCGGAGCGCGCAGGCCGCGTTCACGCAGACCAGGATGTGGTGCCGGCCGGGCGGGCGCTTGAAGTACATCGAGTAGAAGGTGGCGACCGCCTGGACCTCGCTGGGAGCGAGCCCGAGCAGCTCGGCGACCTCGGCCATCGCCTCCGGGGGCAGCCAGCCGAGCTCGTGCTGCACCGCCCACAGCGACGGCAGGATCGCCGACCGCGGCCGCGGGTAGCGGCTGCGCGCGTGCTCGATCTCCGCCCTGGTCTGGGCCGCGAGCATCACCGGTCGACGTCCCCCAGCACGATGTCGATGGACCCGATCACCGCCACCACGTCGGCGATCAGCTCGCCCTTGACCATGTACGGCAGGGCGCACAGGTTGCTGAAGGATGGCGCTCTCACCTTGACGCGATAGGGCCGGTTGCTGCCGTCGGCGACCATGTAGAAGCCGAGCTCGCCGCGGGGCAACTCCACTGCCTGGTAGACCTGCCCGCGGGGCACCGAGAACCCCTCGGTGACCAGCTTGAAGTGGTGGATCAGCGACTCCATGCTGGTGTTGATCTCGTTGCGCGGCGGCGCCGTCACCTTGCGGTCGAGGGTGTTCACCGGCCCCGAGGGGAGGTTGTCGAGCGCCTGCTCGATGATCCTCAGCGACTCGCGCATCTCTCGCATCCGCACCAGGTAGCGGTCGTAGACGTCGCCGTTGGCGCCGATCGGCACGTCGAAGTCGAAGTGGTCGTACGAGCTGTAGGGCTGGGCCTTGCGCAGGTCGTAGGCGACGCCGCTGCCGCGCAGGCTGGGCCCGGACATGCCGTAGGCGAGCGCGTCCTCGGCGCTGATCGTGCCCAGCCCGGTGGTGCGCTCCCGCCAGATCGGGTTCTTGGTGATCAGCAGCTCGTACTCGTCGATCGCCTTGGGAAAGGTGTGCACGACGGTGCGCACCATCGCCTCGAACTCGTCGGGGACGTCGGCCATCAGGCCGCCGACGCGGATGAAGGAGGTGTGCATTCGCACCCCGCTCACCAGCTCGTTGATGTCCATGATGGTCTCGCGCTCGCGCCAGGCGTAGAGGAACGGCGTGGTCGCGCCCATGTCGAGCGCGTGGGTGCCGAACCACACCAGGTGGCTGCCGAGGCGCGCCAGCTCGCACATGATCACCCGCAGGTACTGGCCCCGCGGCGGCACCTCAACCCCGAGCAGCTTCTCGGCGGCGAGTGAGAACCCGAGGTTGTTGATCAGCGGCGCGAGGTAGTCCATGCGGTCGCTGTAGGGGATGCACTGCTGGTAGGTGTGGCGCTCGAAGTCCTTCTCGAACCCGGTGTGGAGAAAGCCGATGTCGGGGCGGCAGCCCCGCACCACCTCGCCGTCGAGGTCGAGGACCAGGCGCAGCACCCCGTGGGTCGAGGGGTGCTGCGGACCCATGTTCAGCTCCATGGTGTCGTCGCCGATCTCGGTCAGCTCGACGTTGTCGAGGTCGGCCGGCACCCCGAGCCGGCGGCGGCCCTCGGCGAAGCCCTCGTCGGCGCCACCGGGCAGGCCGGATCCGCCGGGGGGCGGGAGCACGGCGGCCATCAGCGCGACGACCCGGGCATGCCCGGCGGACGCTCCGCCGCTGGCAGCGCCCATTCGATGTTGTGGGTGAACGCGACCGGCTCACCGAAGGAGACGTAGTCGCGGCGCAGCGGATGCCCCTCCCAGTCGTCCGGGAGGAGGATGCGGCGCAGGTCGTGGTGGCCCTCGAAGACGATGCCGAGCAGGTCGTAGCACTCGCGTTCGTGCCAGTCCATGCCGCAGAACTCACCCTCGAGGGAGGGCACGGTGGGGTCCTCCTCGGTCACCTGCACCACCAGCCGGCAGACGTCGTTGAACCGCAGCGAGCGCAGCTGGTAGACGACGTCGTAGCGGGGGGTGCCGGGCTCGCGGTCGGGCCAGTCGACGGCGGTCACGAACACCGGCATCGTGTACAGCGCCTCGGGGTCGTCGCGGAGCAGCGCGCAGGCGTCGACGAGCAACTCGCGACGGATCACGACGGTCTCCTCGCCGCAGCCCTGCTCGCGCCGAATCACCGCATCGGGGAGGCGCGCGGCGAGCAGCGCGGCCGCACGGGCACCGGCAGGCGGACGGGCCGCCGAGGCGGAGTCGGGGGTGGTGGTCAGGGTGGTCTACCCGCGCAGTGACGCCGGCTCGCCGGCGATCTTCTTCTGGAGCTTCACCACGGCGTCGAGCAGCCCCTCGGGCCGGGGCGGGCAGCCGGGCAGGTAGATGTCCACGGGGACCACCTTGTCGACGCCCTGCACGATCGCGTAGTTGTTGAACATTCCACCGCAGGACGCGCACGCGCCCATGCTGATCACCCACTTGGGCTCCGGCATCTGGTCGTAGATCTGCCGGAGCACCGGGGCCATCTTCTGGGAGACGCGGCCGGCGACGATCATCAGGTCGGCCTGCCGGGGGGAGGCGCGGAACACCTCGGCGCCGAAGCGCGACATGTCGTAGCGGCTGTTGCCCACCGCCATCATCTCGATGGCGCAGCAGGCCAGCCCGAACAGCGCCGGCCACAGCGAGCTGTAGCGCCCCCACGCGATCACCTTGCCGACGGTGGTGGTGATCACCCCGGTCTGCACCGCGGTGCGCTCGCGCTCGCCGGTCCGGGGAATCGGGATCGCGGGCGTGTCGGACTGCGCGAGGTGCGCGCCCGGCAGCACCAGGCGGGAGCCCGGCTCGCTCAGTCCCATCGCAGCGCGCCCTTGCGCCAGACGTAGGTCAGCGCCACCAGGAGGGTGAGGATGAAGATGCCGATCTCCACCAGCCCGAAGATCCTGAGGTCGCGCACCACCGTGGCCCAGGGGAAGAGGAACACCAACTCCACGTCGAAGATGATGAAGAGCATCGCGGTGACGTAGAAGCTGACCGAGAAGCGCCGGCGCGCCAACTCGACGGGCATGATCCCGCACTCGTAGGGCAGCTCCTTCTCCGGCGACGGCTTGCGCGGGCCGACCAGGGAGTTGAGCACCTGGACGCCTCCGCCGAAGGCGACACAGATCGCCAGAAAGACGAGGATCGGTGCGTAATCGGACAGCATGCGCCGTGCATGCTACCAAAGGGTCCCGCCGCGGCCGCCGCGACGCCGACCGGGTTGTCAGCACCGCCGGGTGCGTCAGCGGAGGGTCGCGGGGCTGCCGGTCGCCACCAGCTCCACGGCGACCTCGCCGGCGGCGATCGGCGCGGGGGTGCCGTCGGCGAGCAGCAGGCGGGGCGGGCCGCTGGCCCCCTGGGTCCAGGTGGCCGCATAGGCCATCCCGCCGGTGAACACCTGGGCCGGGCCGCCGCCGGTCAGGGTGTGGTCGAGGCCCATCACCCCGTTGACGTCGACCACCTCGGGGGCGGGCCTCACCGGCACCTGGAGGACGACCACGGTGGGCACCACCAGGGGCTTCGCGGTGGCGCCGTCGAGCAGCGGGCCGGTGCGGGGCTCGCTGCGGGTGAAGCCCTCCGCGGTCCAGGTGAAGACCGGCTGCTCGAAGGGCGAGATCGGCACCGCCAGCGAGTGCAGCGGCGTGCCCGGCGGGGGCGGCACCCCCGGCGCCAGCCGCGGCCACAGCGCGTAGGCGGCGGGCGGGTCGCCGACCCGGGCGAGCAGGTCGGCGATGTGGCGGCCGTCGGTGTAGAGGTTGTGGGGCGGGTAGCGGCTGCCGATCCGGAAGAGGTCGCCGAACGAGGTGTCCTCGTCGTAGTGGCGCTTCCCCGACTGCCGCAGCCGGCCCTCGATGTAGTCCGACGCCCCCGAGTACATCAGCACGGCGTCGTAGAGGCCGAGCAGCGCCACGGTGGCGATGCGGGCGCTGCGCACCGGCCCCACCTGCCCGGCGGGAGGCCTGAAGTACAGGGCGCTGAACCGCGAGATCCCGCCCTCGGCGCTGTACTCGTAGAGCACCGCCGCCTCGGCGAGGCCCCGCTGTGGCCGCGCCTCCGGGGAGTTCTCGACCTGGACGATCACCGGGTTGCGGAGCGCGTCGGGGTTGGGGGTGGGCGACGGCGTCGCCGCGGCCGCCGCGGAGGCCGAGGACGCGGCGGGGATCCGGGCCGCGGGGCCGGGGGGCTGGGCCCCGCAGGCGGACAGCAGGAGGATGCCGAGCACAGCGACGAGACCATGCCTGCGGGACGCGGGCGCCGCCGGTCTCACCACGGCGGGGGATTGTGGCGGATCCGGGGGCGCCCTGCAGCCCCCGAGCTATGCTCCCCGGCCGTGAACCCGTGGCTCGACCGATTCGCCGCCGGCCTCGCCGACGCCGCAGCGCCCCAGATCGACCGCGACGAGGCGGCGCTGATCCTCGAGCTCGCCGGCGCCGCGGCGCGCAGCTCGGGGGCCCGGCAGTTCGCCCCGCTGGCCGCCTGGCTGGCCGGGCGGGTCGCCGCCGAGGCCGACCGCGACCGCCGTCTCGCCCTGCTCCGCCGTGCCTGCGACGCGGCCACCGCCGCCGGCGCCGCCGAGGAGCAGCTTCAGCTGGACTGATCCTGATCCAGGATCGCCACCGACTCCGGCGCCAGGACCAGGGCGTCGCGGTCGCGCCGGGGGGCGCCGGCGGAGGCGAGCAGCACCTCGCCCCAGCCCCGGGTCCCCCCGGGGATCCGGGCCGGCCGGGCCCCGAGGTTGGCGGCGACGGTGACCCCGTGCCGCTCCATCACCAGCCACCGGTCCTCCTCGTCGACCCGCACGCACACCGAGCTGAGGTCGCCGTCGCGGAGCCCGGGGAGGCGCCGGCGGAGCGCGATCAGCTCCCGGTGCCAGGCGAGCAGGCCGGCGTGGGGCTCGCGACCGGGCTCGTCCCAGTCCAGCCGCGAGCGGGTGAAGCTGGACTCGTCCTGGGGGTCGGGCACCGCCGCCTCGTCCCAGCCGAAGGCGGCGAACTCGCGCTTCCGCCCCTGGCTGACCGCCTTCGCCGAGCATCGGGTCGACGTGGTCGGTGAAGTACTGGAAGGGCGTCGACGCGCCCCACTCCTCGCCCTGGAAGAGCATGGGGACGAACGGGCGAGCAGAGCACCAGGGCGGCGGCCGACCCGGAGCAGCCCGGTGCTCATCAGCGCCGAGCTGCGCTCGCCCATGGCCCGGTTGCCGACCTGGTCGTGGTTCTGCAGGTAGACCGAGGAAGCGGTCGCCGCGGAGGCCGCCGATGGGCCGGCCGTGGCGGCGCCGGCGGTGAGCGGGAGTAGCGGCCGTCGTAGACGTAGGCGCGGCGCAGCGCCCTGGCGAGCTGGCCTCGAGCCGGCCGAAGTCGTCGTAGTAGCCGGCGCGCTCGCCGGTGAGGACGGCGTGGAGGGCGTGGTGGAAGTCGTCGCTCCACTGGGCGTCGATGCCGTAGCCGCCGGCGCTCGCGCTCGCGCGACCAGCCGCGGGTCGTTGAGGTCGCTCTCGGCGATCAGCCACAGCCGGCGGCCGAGCGTCGGCCTCGAGCGCGTCCACCTCGGGCGGCCAGCTCCTCGAGGATGTGCACCGCCGACGGTGTCGACGATGGCGTGGACGGCGTCGAGGCGCAGCCCGTCGACGTGGTAGTCGCGCAGCCACATCAGGGCGTTGTCGACGAAGAAGCGGCGCACCTCGTCGCTGTCCGGCGCCGTCGAAGTTGACCGCCTCGCCCCACGGCGTGCGGTAGCGATCGGTGAAGTAGGGCCCGAAGCTCGCCCAGGTAGTTGCCGTCGGGGCCGAGGTGGTTGTAGACGACGTCGAGCACCGACGGCGAGGCCCCGGGCGTGGCAGGCGTCGACCAGCCGCTGCAGCCCCTCGGGGCCGCCGTAGGCGTGGTGGGGGGCGTAGAGGTCGACACCGTCGTAGCCCCAGCCGCGCGCCGCCGGGGAACTCGGCCACCGGCATGCAGCTCGACGGCGGTCACCCCCAGGTCGACCAGGTGGTCGAGCCGGGCCGACGGCCGCGTCGAAGGTGCCCTCGGCGGTGAAGGTGCCGACGTGGAGCTCGTAGAGCACCGCGTCGGCGAGGTCGGCACCGCGCCAGCCGGCGTCGCTCCAGGCGAAGGCGGCGTGGTCGACGAGTGCGCGAGGGTCCGTGGACGCCCTCGGGCTGGTACGGGCGAGCGCGGATCGGGCAGGGCCCGGGCCGCCGTCGAGGGGACAGCCGGTAGTCGGTGCCCGGCGCCAGCGGCTCGGTCGCCAGTCCACCAGCCCCCGTCGAGGGGTCGGAGCGGGTGCCGGCCGCCGGCCAGCTCGGCGTCGAGCCGCCGGGCCCGGGGCGCCCAGGCCCGCGGCTCCCCCCGCCCTCCCGGGGTCACGCGCGCACCAGCAGGGCGCCGGGAAACCCACCGACCAGGTCACCGGCGGCGATCTCGCCCTCGAGCACCCCGCCGCCGTCGAGCCGCTCGCGCCAGCGGCCCGGCGGCAGCCCGACGGTGGTGCCGCCCCAGCCCCCGGTCGGGTCGGTGCCGCGACGGTCGACCACGGTCACCACCGCCGCGGGCTCGTCCCGGGAGAAGGCCACGACCCGCCCGGCCTGCGGGCCCGTCGACCCCGAGCGGGGTGTACGCCGCCCCGGGTGCGAAGGCCCCGGCCAGCTCCCGCCGCACCGCCAGCGCCCGCCGGATCAGCAGCAGCTTGGCCAGCCCGGAGCCGGCCTCGGCGGCGAGGGCGGCCGCCGGGGTGAGGCCGGCGCCTCCGAGCAGGCGGCGGCGGCGGTCGAAGTCGACCGGCGCGGCGGTTGTCCGGGTCGACCAGGCTGAGGTCCCAGAGCTCGGTGCCCTGGTAGATGTCGGGCACCCCGGGCGCGGTGAGCTTGAGCAGCGTCCAGGCCAGCGAGAGCCGCCGCCCCCACGCGGCCAGCGGCTCGACGAAGGCGGCCACGTCGGTCATCAGCCCCGCGTCCTCCAGCACCGCGAGGGCGAAGTCGCGCACCGCGTCATCGTAGGCGGTGTCCGGGCGGGTCCAGGAGGTCCGCACCTTCGCCTCGCGGGTCGCCTTCTCCAGGTACGCGGTGAGCCGGCTCGGCGTCGATGGGGTGGGCCCCGAGCAGGGTCTGGTAGAGCAGCGTACTCGGTGTCGGGGTCGGGACCGCGGCCGGGCGGTAGGCGGCGCTGGCGGCCGACCAGCGGCGCACCGCGTCGGCCCAGCGGTCGGGGATCTCCGAGAGCACGCAGAGCCGGGCGCGCACGTCCTCGCTGCGCTTGGTGTCGTGGGTGGAGGTGGCGCAGCAGGCCGCGGTCGCCCCGCCGCACCCAGCCCGCGCAGGCGGCGTGGAACGCGCCGACCTCGACCCCGAAGCGGTCGGGGTCGCCGCCCACCTCGTTGAGGGCGAGCAGCCGGTTCCAGCGGTAGAACGCGGTGTCCTCCATGCCCTTGGCCATCACCGCCGGGCTCAGCTGCTGCACTCGGGCGGCCAGCTCCAGGCCCTCGCCGGCGAATCGGCCGCAGAGGCAGTCGGCGAGCAGGTCGAGGAGGTCGCCGCGAAGCCCGGGGAGGCAGGTGCGGGCCCGGGCCACCGCGATGCCCACCAGGGCGGCGTCCTCCGGGGTGCAGCGCCCGGTGACCGGGTCGACGTAGGTGCGGTAGACGCCGAGCTCGGCGATCACCGCGGTGAGCACCTCCTCCAGCTCGGCGAGGCCGGGCGCCGAGGCCAGCCCGGCGTCGGCGGCCACCCGCGCCAGCCGCGCCGCCAGCCGGTTCACGTCGCTGCGCAGCTCGCCGCCGAGCACCTCGAGCCGGGCCCGGTGGACGCAGTGCGCGAAGCTCTCGGTGTGCCCGGTGAAGCCGGCGTGGAGGTCGTCGATCGGGACCCTCCCGGCGGGGTCGACGCTGAGCGCGTCCAGCAGCGCCGCGAACTCGTAGCCGGTGGTGCCGTCGGTGCGCCACCCGGCGGGCAGCTGCTCGTCGCGCTCGAGGATCTTCTCCACCACCACCCACCCGGCCCCGGTGGCCTCCTGCAGCCGCTCCAGGTAGCCGGCGGGGTCGCGCAGGCCGTCGACGTGGTCGACGCGCAGCCCGTCGACGCTGCCCTCGCGCACCAGCCCGGCGATCAGCCCGTGGACGGCGTCGAAGACCCGCGGCTCCTCCACCCGCACCCCCGCGAGGGAGGTGATGGTGAAGAAGCGGCGGTGGTTGAGCCGGGTGGCGGCGTCCATCCAGTGGGCGATCAGCCAGTGCTGACGGTCGCAGAGGGCGAGCAGCTTCCCGGGGTCGGCGGAGGTGCGCTCCAGCTCCCGGTCGAGGGCGGCGGCAACCGGGGGCGCGGCCACGGCCGCGGCCAGCTCCTCCCACCACCGCCGCCGGGCGGCGAGGCCGATCTCGCCGCCGCCCAGCCCGGCCGCGGCGACGCCGGCGCAATCGCCGAGCACGCCGGCGCCGGGGGCCGACGCGGCGGTCTCGAGCAGGTCCACGAGCGAGCCGGGAGAGAGCGGGATCCGGCTGTCGAAGTAGGCGAGCCGCAGCCCGTCCGCCGACCTCTCCAGCCGCAGCTCGCCGCGGCCGGCCACCGCCTCGGGGGTGTCGCCGAGCACGGGGAGGAGCACCCGCCCGCGGAGCTCCGGCTGAGGCGGATCCCAGTCGATGTCGAAGACCTCGGCGTGGGGGCTCTCCCGCCCGGCCTCGAGAACGTCGGCCCACCACGGGTTGGCGCGTGCGTCCGTGGACATGTGGTTGGGCACGATGTCGACGAGCAGGCCCAGCCCGGCGGCGCGCAGCGACTCGACCAGGCGGCGGAACCCCTCGGCGCCCCCCAGCTGCTCGCTGATGCGGGTGGGATCGGCGACGTCGTAGCCGTGCTCGCTGCCCGGCACCGCCTGGAGGATCGGCGAGGCGTACAGGTGGCTGATCCCCAGCTCGGCGAGGTAGGGCGCCAGGGCGGCCGCCTCGTCGAAGCCGAACCCGGGGCGGAGCTGGACGCGATAGGTGGCGCGGGGCGAGGGGGGGCTCACCCGAGCCGCCTGGCCAGCTCGCGGAGCGGCGGTGCCAACGCCTCGCCGAAGGTCGGGAACGGCTGGATCATCTCCGCGGCGACCTCGACGGGGACGCGGGCGTGGATCGCGAGCGCCGCCTGTCCCATCCAGGAGTTGGCCCCCGGCCCCACCCCGCTCGCGCCCACCAGCACCCGCCGGGCGCGGTCGGCGACCAGCACCAGGCAGCCGCGGGCGGGTTCGTCGGCGCCCTCGGTGAGGGCGCGGGCGGTCTGCCCGGCGTCGAAGGAGGCGGTCTCGACCTCGATGCCCTGCTCCCGCGCCCCGGCGGCGGTGAGGCCGGCGGCTGCCATCGGCGGATGGGTGTAGACCGCCCGGGGGAGGGCCCGGTAATCGGCACGGGCGGGTTCGCCGAGGAGGTTCCGGGCGATGATCGAGCCCTGGTACCCGGCGGTGTGGGTGAACGGCGCGACGCCGGTGACGTCGCCGGCCGCCCAGAGGTGCTCGACCCCCGGAACCGCGCAGCGTTCGTCGACCCCCAGCGGGCCGTCCTCCACGTCCACCCCCAGCACCTCCAACCCCAGTCCTCCCACCCGCGGCCTCCGGCCGGTGGCCACGACCACACGCTCGACCTCGATGCTGCCGCCGCCCTCGAGCAGCAGCAGCGCGCCGGGACCGGGCCTGGCGACCCGCGCCCCTGCGACCGTGGTCTCGAGCCGCACCTCCACCCCGGCGCGCCGCAGCGAACTCGAGCAGCACCTCGGAGACCAGCGGCTCCTCCTGGCTGAGCACCCGCGGCGCGCTCTCGACGAGCACCACCCGGCTGCCGAAGGCGGCGAACACCTGGGAGAGCTCGCAGCCCACCGGCCCGCCCCCGAGGATGGCCACCGAGGCGGGCAGGCCGGCGCTGCTCAGGGCGGCGTCGCTGGTCCAGGTGGGCACCGCGTCCAGACCCGGCAGCGGCGGGACCGCCGGCTCCGACCCGGTGGCGACGACGAGGTCGCGGTACCCCACCTCGGTGCCGTCGACCTCGACCACCCCGGGCCGGGCCACCCGCCCGCGGCCGCGGAGGAGAGCGACCCCGGCCCGCTCCAGGCTCCGGGCCATCTCGGTGTCGTCGCGGCCCTCGGCGATGCGGTCGCGCCGGGTCACGGCGACGGCATAGGCGGCCCGCCCGTCCCCGGGGTCGCACCCGGGCGCGGCGGCGGCGCCGAAGGCCACCGCCGCGCGGAGCATCCCGCGGACCTCGGCGGAGCGCAGCATCGCCTTGCTGGGCATGCAGGCGACGTAGGGGCACTCGCCGCCGACACGGTCCATCTCCACCACCGCCGTGGCGCGCCCGCGCAGGTTCCGCCACACCCCCTCGGCGGCCGAACCGGAGCCCAGCACGACGACGTCGTACTCGTCCATCAGGCGGGCAGCGGGTCGGGGATCGGCGGCCCGGGGGCGGGGAGGATCGGCGACGGCGTCGGGTCGGGCTCGGTGGGCAGCTCCGGCGGCTTCGGCCCCGGCAGCGCCGGCGGGTCGCCGGGGAGTGGCGGCGGGGTGGGCATCCCCGCCGCGACCCTGGTCACCGCCGCCCCGCGGAGGCGGTCTCGAGCATCCGCAGCGCCTCGCGCGAGAACGCCGGGATGTCGTCGGGCTTGCGCGAGGTGACCAGGCGGCGGTCGACCACCACCTCCTCGTCGACCACGTCGGCGCCGACCTGGTCGAGGTCGTCCTGGACGGTGAGCCAGGCGGTCATCCGGCGGCCGCGCACCACCCGCGCGGTGATCAGCAGCTGGGGACCGTGGCAGATGGCGAACACCGGGCGCTCGTTGGTGAAGAAGGCGCGGGTGAAGTCGACCATCGCGCGCTCGGCGCGGAGGTGGTCGGGCGAGTAGCCACCGGGGATGAGGAGGGCGTCGAAGTCGCCGGCGGAGACGTCGTCGACGCCGCGCTCGACGCTGACCCGCTCCTCCCCCTTCTTGCCGAGCAGCTCCTTCCCCTGCTCGAGGCCGATCACGGTGACCTCGTGGCCCGCCCGGCGAAGCGCGTCGACGGGGCCGCGAAACTCCGAATCCTCAAAATCGCTGTCGAGGACGCAGGCGACACGCATGGCGATGTTCCTCCTGAAAACGTCCGGCTTAACTGATCGTTTCATGGTCAGGAAAGTGCACATCGTCACTATAGCAATGGGGTGTCGTCTGCATCCTCGAGGGGGTGGTGCCCGAGCCGGCGGAGAAGCGAGTCGAAGACCTCGCGGGGCTGCGCTCCGGGGAGGATCAGCCGTTGGTCGATGGCCCAGGCGGGCACCCCGGTGACCCCGTTGCGCAGTGCCGCCCGGGTCGAGGCCTCGACCCGTGCGGCCAGCTCCTCGGAGTCGAGGGCGGCGCGCGCGTCCGCCTCGGGGATGCCCACCGCCGCGGCCTCCTCGACCAGCACCTCGGGGTCCCCGATGTCGCGCCGGCGCGACCAGTAGCCGGTGATGAGCCGGGTGTGGAGGGCGTCGTGGGCGCCGCGGTCGCGGGCCAGCTCGGTGAGCCGCAGCGCCCGGTTGGAGTTCGGCACCCGGTCGGGCGGAGGGTCGTGGACGAACCCCGCGCCCTCGATGAGCGCGCGGACGTGCTCGGAGCGGTCCGCGCCGTGGCGGGCCAGCAGCTCGGAGCGGGAGAGCCCCTCGGGCGGGTATTCCGGGTGGAGGTCGAACGGCCTCCAGTCGACGACGGCGCCGTACCGGCGCTGCAGCCACGTGGCCCGCTCCAGGCCGACGTAGCAGAAGGGTCAGATGTAGTCGCTCCAGACCACGATGTGCGGTGTGGAGACGGCGGTTCCCGTGGACATCTCTCTCCTCTCGGTGCCGGCGGGCCCGATTCATCCTACGCGCCGGTTCCCAGCCACGCCGCCGCCAACCCCCAGGCGCGGCTCTCCGGGTCGATCACCTCGGCGTGCCCGAGCCCGGGCAGGGCGGCCAGCTCGACGGGGTCGCCGGCGGCGCGGGCGGCCTCGGCGTGGTCGCGGCTCATCGCCACCGGCACCCGGTCGTCGAGCTCGCCGTGGACCAGCAGCTGGGGGATGCCGAGCGGCAGCAGCGCCCGCGGTGAGGCCCGCCGGTAGCGCTCCGGCACCTCCTCGGGGGGGCCGCCGAGCAGCTCGACCGCGGCGCCGCCGCCCAGCCCCAGCCGGGCGGCCCCGGCCAGGTCCGACACCGCGGCGAGCGCCACCACCGCGGCGATGCCGGGGCGGGTCGCCAGCCAGAGGGCGAGCTGGCCGCCCGCGGAGTGACCGACGGCGACCACCCGGCGATGGTCGACCCCCTCCACCGTGGCCAGGGCGTCGAGCGCGGCGGCGCAGTCCTCGAGGGTGCCCGGCCAGCCGCCCCCGGAGGCGCCGAGACGCCGGTACTCGACGTTCCAGGTGGCCCAGCCGCGGCGGTGGAGGTCGCCGGCGAGCGCGTGCATCAGGTCGGCCCCCCACGGCATCCGCCAGAAGCCGCCGTGGAGGAGCACCGCGACCGGGTGCGGCCCCGGGCCCGGCGGCAGGCGGAGGTCCGCCCACCGGTCGGGACCGGGGCCGTAGGGATGGCGCCGCGCCGCGATCCCGCAGTCGCGGGCGAGGCGGGCGTAGGGCTCCGGGTACACGCCCGGATGGTGGATCGGCGGGGTCAGACGCTGCGCAGCGCGGCACCTCCAGCGCCTCGCCGGCGAGCAGGACGCCAGCACCTGGCCGGCTCACCCGCTCGACGAGGGCTTCGACGCCGGGTCACCGAGCTGTCGCCCGCCCGGATGGCAGAGGCCTGCCGGACCCTCGCCGCCGCGACCGGCTGCTGAGCCCTCGACGCCTCAGGTGACCGCGGCGCGCACCGCGTACTCGGGGCGGCGGTGGGCCCCGGTGGTGAGCACCTCGCGGAGCACCTCCACCGCGTCCCAGATGTCGAGGTGGCGCAGGTAGAGCGGCGCCAGCCCGAGGCGGACGATGTCGGGGGCGCGAAAGTCACCGACCACTCCGCGGTCGGCGAGCGCCCGCACCACCCGGTAGCCGTCGGCGTGACGGAAGGACACCTGGGAGCCGCGCCGCGCCGCCTCGCGGGGGGAGGCGAGCTCGAGGCCGAGGCCGGCGCAGCGCTCGTCGACCAGCCGCACCAGCAGGTCGCCCAGCCGCATCGACTTGGCCCGCACCCGGTCGAGGTCGACCTCCAGCCAGACGTCGAGCGCCGCCTCCAGCGCCGCCATGCCGAGGATCGGAGGGGTGCCGCAGAGGAAGCCCCCGACCCCGGGCGCGTGGCGGTGGCCGGGCTCGAAGGCGAACGGCTCGGCGTGGCCCATCCACCCCCGCAGCGGGGAGACCACCCGGTCGTGGAGCCGGCCGGCGACGTACAGGAAGGCGGGAGCGCCGGGACCGCCGTTGAGGTACTTGTAGCCGCAGCCGACGGCGAGGTCGGCGCCGCACCCGCCGAGGTCGACGGGCAGCGCGGCGGTGCTGTGGGAGAGGTCCCAGAGGGTCAGGGCGCCGTGCTCGCGGGCGGCGTCGCAGAGGCCGGCCATGTCCTGCACCGCGCCGGTGGCGTAGTCGACGTGGGTGACCATCAGCACCGCGACCTCGGCGTCGAGCGCCCCCGCCAGGCCGGCGGCGGGCACGGTGCGCAGCTCGCACCGCCCCTCGAGCAGCTCGCACAGCCCCTGGGCGACGTAGAGGTCGGCGGGGAAGTTGTCCTCGTGGCTGAGGATGACCCGCCGCCCAGGCCGCGCCCGCACCGCCGCGCCGAGCAGCTTGAAGAGGTTCACCGAGGTGCTGTCGGCGACCAGCACCTCGCCGTCCCCGGCTCCGATCAGCCGCGCCACCTTGCCGCCCAGCCGGCGCGGCGCCTCGATCCACCCTGCCGTGTTCCAGCTCCGGATCAGCCCCCTCCCCCACTCCTCGGTCACCACCGCGGCCAGCCGCGGCGGGGTGGTCGCGGGCAGCGCCCCCAGGCTGTTGCCGTCGAGGTAGACGACGCCGTCGTCGAGGAGGAAGCGCCCCCGCATCGGCGCCAGCGGGTCGGTGGCGTCGAGGGCGGCGCAGGCCTCGCGGTCGAGGACCCCGTGCGGCAGACCGGTCACTTCTCCCTCCGGATGCTCAGCAGGCGTCGATGGCGACGATCACCCCGGAGGGCGAGTCGGCGGCGGCCAGCCTGCCGTCGGGGAGGACGGCCAGGCCCTGGGGCTCGCCGAGGCCGGTGGCCAGGGTGCGGTCGGCGCCGCCGGCGGGGTCGACGGCGAGCACCGCGTGGCCGCCGAGCGCGGTCGCGTAGAGCAGGCCCCGGTCGAGCACCACGTCGTCGAGGTCGCCGAGCCGGCCGACCGCGCTCACCCGGCCGGCGGGATCCACCCGCAGCAGGCCCGGCGAGGCCTCGGCGGCGACGTAGACCGAGCCGTCGGGGGCGGCCGCGGCACCCACCACCCGGCCCAGGCCGGTGGCCAGGGTGACCATCGGCCCGCCGTCGAGGGGAAGGGCGCGCAGCGCCCCGGCGGCGCTGTCGGGGACCAGCACCCGCCGCCGGGCGGCGTCGAGGGCGATGTTGTCGATGCCGAGGCGGCCGGCCGCCGGCGGCAGCGTCGCCAGCGGGGTGACCGCGGGATCGGGCAACCGGAGCGTGACCAGGCGGTTGGTCCTCTGCTCGGAGAGCACCATGCGGCCGTCGCCGAGCAGCACCATCCCCTCGGGGCCGCGGGGGTCGTCGACGCGGATCACCGCGCGGCCGGCGGCGTCGACCCTGGCGAGATGGCCGTTGTCGGGGTCGCTGACCCAGAGGCCGCCCTCGGGCGCCACCAGCAGGTCGTCGGGGCGCAGCGGCGGCCGCGCCAGCACCGGCAGCGCCGCCAGCGGCCGGACCGGAGGGCAGCGGTCGAGCGAGCCCGCGGCCGGGGACGGCGGCGAGGCCCCCGCCGGCGAGGCCGGCGCCGGGGCGGGCGGCACCGAGGCGGGCGGCACCGAGGCGGGCGGCGCCGTCGGGGACGGCGCGGCGGTGGACGAGCAGGCGGCCAGCACCACCGCGGCGGCGGCGATCACCCGGCCTCCGACATCCGACACATCCATCGTGGGTCCCGCTGCGTACCGGTCCTTCGGGCCGCCTGCGCCACCATCCCCTGAGCAGGCGGCCCATCCACCTCTTCTCGGGATGGTGGACGCGTCGCTACATTAGGCCGCGGGGGGCGGGTCCGCACCGAGCAGGGAGGCGGCCGAGATGAGCGACGCACCACGGGTCGAGATCGCCGGAAGCGAGCGCACCCCGCTGCCCCAGGAGCGGCGCATCGGCCGCGCCGACCCGGGCCAGCGCCTCGAGGTGACGGTGCTGCTGCGCCGCCGCGGCAACCTCCCCGAGCCGGGGCCGGCCCGGCCCCACCTCCAGCGGCGGCAGCTCGAGGAGCTGGCCGGCGCCGACCCCGCGGACATCGAGCGGGTCGAGGCGTTCGCCCACGAGCACGGTCTCGAGGTGGTCGAGGCCAGCCCGGCGCGGCGCAGCGTGGTGCTCGCCGGCCCGGCGTCCGCGCTCGAGAGCGCCTTCGGCACCGAGCTGTGGCTCTACGACGTCGACGGCGGCGTCCGCCGCGGCCGCCAGGGGCCGCTGACCGTCCCCGCCGGCGTCGCTCCCGCGGTCGAGGGCGTGTTCGGCCTCGACGACCGGCCCCAGGCCAGGCCGCACTTCCGCCCACTGCTCGAGGGCGGCCACCCGGTGACGGCGCACGCCGCCGCCGCCGCGCTCTCCCCGGTCGACGTCGCCCGGCTCTACGAGTTCCCCACCACCGCCACCGGGGCGGGCCAGTGCATCGCCCTGATCGAGCTCGGCGGCGGCTACGCCAAGGCCGACATCGACACCTACTTCCAGGGGCTGGGCCTCACCCCGCCGGCGACGGTCGCGGTCTCGGTCGACGGCGGCGCCAACCAGCCCGACGGCAACCCCGGCGGCCCCGACGGTGAGGTGATGCTCGACATCGAGGTGGCCGGCGCGGTCGCCCCCGGGGCGCGGATCGCCGTGTACTTCGCGCCCAACAGCGACCGCGGCTTCCTCGACGCCGTCTCCACCGCGGTCCACGACAGCGTGCGCCGCCCCTCGGTGGTGTCGATCAGCTGGGGCGGCCCGGAGTTCGACCTGGACCGGGCAGTCGATGACCGCCTTCGACACCATGCTCCAGGACGCCGCCGCGCTCGGGGTCACCGTTTTCTGCGCTTCCGGCGACAACGGGTCGGGCGACGGCGCCGGCGACGGCCTGGCGCACACCGACTTCCCGGCGTCGAGCCCCCACGTGGTCGCCTGCGGCGGCACCCGGCTCAGCGGGGGCGCCGACGGCATCACCGCCGAGGTGGTCTGGAACCAGGGGTCCGCCGGTGGTGCGACCGGCGGTGGCATCAGCGACACCTTCGACGTCCCCGCCTGGCAGGCGGGCGCCGCGGTCCCGCCCTCGGCGAACCCCGGAGGCCGGCGGGGGCGGGGCGTCCCCGACGTCAGCGGCGACGCCGACCCCCAGACCGGCTACAGGGTGCGGGTCGACGGCCAGGACACCGTGGTGGGCGGCACCAGCGCGGTGGCGCCGCTCTGGGCCGGCCTCACCGCCCTGCTCAACCAGGCCCTGGGGCGGCAGGTGGGCTTCCTCAACCCCGAGCTCTACGGCGCGGTGCTCGCCGGCGGCGGCTTCCGCGACATCATCGACGGCGACAACGGCGCCTACTCGGCGGGTCCGGGCTGGGATCCCTGCACCGGGCTGGGCAGCCCGCGCGGCGGCGCCATCCTCGCCGCCCTGCGGGGCACCGCGGTGGTGGGGAGGAGCGACGCCGCCAGGGCGTCCCGGGCGCTACCCTCGGGGCGGTGACCGACGCCTCTCCCGATCCCGCCGCCTGGGGCGTCCTCACCGGCTACCAGGACGCCACCGGCGGCTGGCGCACGGCCTCGCCGGACACCGTCGCCGCGGTGCTCGAGGCGCTCGACGCCGATCGCGAGCGCCCCGAGGCGGACCCGGGGGTGATGGTGGTCCGGGCCGGCCGGCGGCCGCGGCTGAAGGCGCCGGCGACGGTGCTGCTCGAGGACGGCACCGACCTCGGCGTCGCCCGGGGACGGCTGCCCGCAGGGCTGCCGCTCGGCTACCACCGGCTGGTCCGCGAGGACGGCTCCGCGACCCGGCTGATCGTGAGCCCCGGCCGCTGCCACCTCCCTCCGGGGCTGCGCACCTGGGGATGGGCGGTGCAGCTCTACGGGCTGCGCTCGGCGGCGAGCTGGGGCATGGGCGACCTCGCCGACCTCGCCGAGCTGGGACGGCGCTCGGCGGCCGAGATGGGCGCGGGGATGCTGCTGGTCAACCCGCTCCACGCCGCGGCGCCCACCATCCCGCAGCAGCCCAGCCCCTACTTCCCGAGCAGCCGCCTCTACCGCAACCCCCTCTACCTCCGGATCGAGGACGTCCCCGGCGCGACCCGGCTCGGGGCCCGCCTCGAGGCCCTCGCGATCGCCGGCCGCGAGCTCGACGAGCGGCGGCTGATCGACCGCGACGCCGTGTTCCGTCTCAAGACCGAGGCGCTCGAGGCGATCTGGGACGACTTCGACGGCGACCCCGAGTTCGACGCCTACCGCGCCGCCGAGGGCGAGCAGCTGGAGCGCTTCGCCACCTGGTGCGCCCTCGCCGAGGTGCACGGACCGAGCTTCCAGGAGTGGCCGGAGGAGCTGCGCCGCCCCGGCACCGCCGCGGTCGCCCGCATCCGCGAGGAGCGGCGCCGCCGCGTCGACCACCACGCCTGGCTGCAGTGGCTGCTCGACCGCCAGCTGGCGGCGGCCAGCGCGCCGCTGGCGGTGATGCACGACCTCGCCATCGGCGTCGACCCCGGGGGCGCCGACGCCTGGAGCTGGCAGGAGATCGTCGCCCCCGGGGTGCGGGTCGGCGCCCCGCCCGACGAGTTCAACACCGCCGGGCAGGACTGGGGCCTCCCCCCCTTCCACCCCTGGCGGCTGCGCCGGGCCGGCTACGAGCCCTTCGCCGCCACCATCCGCGCCACCATGCGCCACGCCGGAGCGCTGCGCGTGGACCACGTCATGGGGCTGTTCCGCCTGTACTGGATCCCCGCCGGACGCGGACCGGCCGAGGGGGCCTACGTGCGCTACCCCCACGGCGAGCTGCTCGACGTCCTCGCCCTGGAGAGCGCCCGCGCCGGCGCCTACGTCTGCGGCGAGGATCTCGGCACCGTCGAGGACACGGTGCGCACCGAGATGGCGGCGCGGCGGATGCTGTCGTACCGGCTGCTCTGGTTCGAGACCGAGCCGCCGGAGCGCTACCCCCGCCGGGCGCTCAGCGCGATCACCACCCACGACCTCCCCACCGTGGCCGGGATGTGGACGTGCTCCGACCTCGACGACCAGCGCGCCTCCGGCGTCGAGCCCAACGTCGCCTCCACCGCGGCGATCCGCGAGCGCATCGTCACGTTCACCGGGCTGCCCGGCGACACCCCCGTCGACCCCGTCGTCGAGGCGCTCCACGCCCGGCTCGCCCGGGCCCCGTCGGCGGTGGTGACCGCCACCCTCGACGACTGCCTGGCGGTGCCGGAGCGGCCCAACATGCCCGCGACCACCGACACCTGGCCGAACTGGTCGCTGGCGCTGCCGGTGCCGCTGGAGCAGGCGCTCGACGATCCCCGCACCCGCCGCGTCGCCGGGCTGTTCAGCCGCCGCCGGTCTGGCAGCCCGGGCAGAAGTAGGTCAGCCGCCCCTGCTCGCCCTGGGGACGCACCCTGATCGGGGTGTCGCAGCGCGGGCAGGGGCGGCGCGCGCGGGCGTGCACCCCGGCCATCCGGAAGCGCCCCGGCCCGGCGTGGTCGCGGCCGGCAAGCATCAGCTCCCGGGCGGTGGTGTAGACCCGGCGGAGGGCGTCGTCGCCGAGCGCGCCCGCCGGTGCCCAGGGGTCGAGCCGCAGCCGCCAGAGCGTGTTGCACTTGTAGATGTTGCCGATGCCGGCACAAACGCGCTGGTCGAGGAGCAGCTCGCCGAGCGGCCGGTCGGGGTCCGCCCGGGCCAGCGCCACCGCCTCGCCGGCGTCGAAGTCGTCGGCGAGGATGTCGGGGCCGAGGTGGCGGGTGGCACCGCCGTCGTCGGCACGCAGCTCGACCACCGGCGCGTTGAAGCAGACCGCCACCGCGCCCTCGACCTCGAGCACCGCCCGGGCGCGGTGGGCGGGCTTGCGCCAGCGCTCGCCGGGGGCGTACAGGTGCCAGGCGCCGGTCATCCGCATGTGGGAGTGGAGCACCAGCGCCGGCGACGGCGGCCGCGCGCCGAAGCGGATGAGCAGATGCTTGCCGTCGGCCTCGACCGCCTCGACCTCCCTTCCGGTCAGCCGCTCCAGCCCGGCGGGCGCGGCGCGGACCACGGTGCGCCCCGCGATCCTCGCACGCAGCGCGGCGGCGGTGCGCCAGATGGTGTCACCCTCGGGCACGCGCCGTCCTCCCGGGGTTACGGAGTGGAACGCCGGTCGACCCGGCGACGCCGGGGGATACACTCGACGTCGGCTCTCGACATCGCAGACCGGGGAGCTGTGACTCCCTGGGTACGAGCCAATGATCCGCATCCTCCTCGTCGACGACGTCCCGGCCACGCTCGGCAACCTCGAGAAGCTGCTCGGGTTCGAGGACGACATCGAGGTGTGCGGCACCGCCGCGGACGGGCGTCTCGCCATCGAGGAGGCCCGCCGGCTGCAGCCGGACGTCGTCCTCATGGACGTCAACATGCCGCAGCTGGACGGCCTCCAGGCGACCGCGCTGATCGCCCAGGAGGTGCCCGGCTCGCCGGTCATCATCATGTCGGTGCAGGGCGACAGCGACTACGTCCGCCGCGCCATGCAGGCCGGAGCGCGCGAGTTCCTCACCAAGCCGTTCAGCGGTGACGAGCTGACCGCCGCCATCCGGCAGGTCGTCCAGCTCGACCAGCGGCAGCAGCGGACGAACGCCCTGGCGGCGGCCGCGGCCGCGCCCCCGGCCGCCGGTGCCGGCACCGGGTCGCCGCGTGGCGAGGTGTTCGTGGTGTTCTCCGGCAAGGGCGGTGTCGGCAAGTCGGTCATCGCCGCCAACCTGGCGGTCGCGCTGGGGATGGAGACCGGCGGCCGGGTGGCGCTCGTCGACCTCGACCTGCAGTTCGGCGACGTCGGCGTGCTCCTGGACCTCGATCACTCCCGCAGCATCACCGACGTCGCCGACCCCGCGGGCGGCGACGACCCCGAGCTCGTCCTCAACGCGCTCACCGCCGGACCGGAGGGCATCAGGGTGCTGCTCGCGCCGAGCAGCCCGGAGCTCGCCGACCTGGTGACCCCGGGGCACCTGCGCACCGTGATGCAGGAGCTCCGGCGCAACTTCGACTTCATCGTGGCCGACACCGCCTCGCACCTTGGCGAGCTCAACCTCGAGGCCATCGAGCTGGCCACGCGGGTGATCGTGGTGACCATGCTGAGCATCCCCGCGGTCAAGGACACCCGGCTCACCCTCAGGGTGCTGGAGTCGCTGAGCGTCGTCCCCGAGCGCGTCCTGGTCGCGCTCAACTGCAGCGATGCCCGCTCCGACCTCACCCCGGAGGCGGTGGAGGCCAACCTGCGCTTCCCCATCAGCGTGCGGATCCCCTGCGATCCGGCGGTCGTGGACGCCTCGGTGAACCGCGGGGTCGCGTTCGTCGCCGCCAGCCCCGAGGCGGCG
This sequence comes from uncultured Chloroflexia bacterium, assembly GCA_963846365.1. GTDB lineage: Bacteria > Chloroflexota > Dormibacteria > Aeolococcales > Aeolococcaceae > CF-96. The sequence goes on along the minus strand of CAWJVN010000003.1, from coordinate 7,304 downwards.
ATCAGCCGCGGCATCCGCGAGCTGGCGACCCGGCTGGTGCCGGTTGGCCGGCCGGCGGTGGCGCTCGCGGTGGCGGGCGTCGACGCCCAGCGACGCTCGCGGCTCTTCGGCGCACGCCGCACCGTGACCGGCCAGACCGGTTAGGCCCCGACGGGCAGCCGCCGTCCCGCTCCGCTCCACAGCACCATGCCTCGCGGCGAGGGACCGAAGCCGGCCTCGCGCAGTCCCGCCTCGATCGCCGTCCCGCGCACCGGCTCGCCGTCCACGGTGAGGATCTCGAGCTTGCCGACCCGGTCGGCGACGCCGGCGAGCGCCGCCAGCGCCTCGGGGCCGGGCTCGCCGGCGGTGAGCAGGCCACGACCGCCGCGCTCCAGGAAGAGCCGCAGCCGGCCGCCCTCGAGCACCACGTAGGCGCCGGCGGCACGGGCGGCGCGGCCGGCCAGCTGCGGCCAGGGCACGGTGGCCCCGTAGGCGCTGGCGGGATCGGTGGCGGAGAGCAGCACCGCGCCCGGCGGCTCGTCGCGGACCGCGCGGAGCCGGTCGACGGCGCCGGGGAGGGCGAACTGCGAGGCGCCGAGCCCGTCGACGAAGTAGCCGCGGCGCACCCGCCCCGCCTCCTCCATCGCCCGAAGCACCGGGTAGAGGCCGGCGAATCCGCCGGGCACGCCCTCGGCGAGGACCGCCTCGCGGGTCAGCACCCCATGGCGTCCGAGCAGGGTGGCGCTGAGCGCGTGGAGCCGCTCGGTCGGCGACGCCGCGGGCTCGCGCAGCCCGGCGACCAGCGACCACCGACCCTGGGCGCGTGGCGGGGCGAGGCGCATCAGCGGCCGCCGTCCGGTGGTCCGCCGCGGCCTCGGTCCCAGCAGCCGGAGCGGGGCGGCGCTGTCGTTGGTCACCTCCCCCGCCCAGACCATGTCCCAGAGGGCGTCGGTGAGCTCCTCGGGGTCACCGCCGCCGGCGGCGCGGTGGAGGTCGTGGAAGAAGGAGGCGCCGCGCTGCCCCAGCGCCTCGCGGAGGCGGCTGTGGAGCGGTCCGTCGAGGAGGTCGGAGGGCTCGGGCACCAGCCGGACGGCGTCGTCGCGGCGGTAGAGGGCGACCCGGCCATCGCCGCTGCCCAGCGGCCCGTGACCCACCCAGACCACCTCGCCGAGCGAGATGAGCTCGTCGAGCAGGCGGGGCTGGTAGTCGCGCACCCGCGACCCGAGCACGTCGCGCTCCAGGGTCGAGGCCGGGATCACCGCGCCCTGGAGGCCGCCCACCACCTCGAGCAGCTGCTCCAGACCCCGCCGGCCGCTGTCCACGCCCTGCCAGGCGGGCAGGAAGCCGCCCATCGTCTCCACCGCCACCGGCTCGACCTGCCGGCGCAGCGCCGCCAGCGACCGCCGCCGGAGGCTGCGCAGCACCTCGGGATGGCACCACTCCGCGACCCCGCCGGTGGCGAGGAAGGAGCCCCGGAGCAGGCCGTCGCTGTCCGCCAGCCGGCGCAGGGCCGCCTCCACCGCGGCGACGCCGAGCCCCCAGCGCCGCGCCGGCTCGGCCGCGGGGAAGGGCACGTGAGTGCGGGCGTGGCGGCGCAGCAGGTCGCCGAGCGGGTCGGCACCGCCGTCGACGTGGGCGGCGGCGAGGCCGGCGGGAAGGGCGACCCCGAGGGCGTCGCGGTAGCGGCCGGCGTCCTCGGCGGCGATCCACCGGGTCTCGCCGGCGATGCGGACCGCCACCGCCCGCCGCTCGCCCTCGAGACCGGCCAGCCAGGCGGGGTCGATCCCGCGACCCGCCGCCTCGGCGGCCCCGAGGTCGCCGAGGCGGCGGAGCAGGTCGGCGGCGTCGTCGGCGTCGCGCGGCGGCCGGGTGCCGGTGAGCGCCTGCAGCTCCAGCTCGACGGCGGCGACGGCGGCGGGGTCGAGCAGCTCGCGCAGCTCCTCGGTGCCGAGCAGCTCGGCGAGCAGGTCGCGGTCGAGGGCCAGCGCCTGGGCGCGGCGCTCGGCGAGCGGCTGGTCGCCCTCGTACATGTACTCCGCCACCCAGTCGAAGACCAGCGAGGTGGCGAACGGCGAGGCCCGCTCGCTGTCGGCGGTGACCACCCGCACCCTCCGCGAGCGCACCTCCCGCAGCAGCGTGGTCAGCGCGTTCATGTCGAACACGTCCGCAAGGCATTCGCGATGGGTCTCGACGATGATCGGGAAGGAGGCGTGGCGGGACGCAACCTGGAGCAGGTCGTGGCTGCGCTGGCGCTGCTTCCAGAGCGGGGTGCGCTCGCCCGGGCGCCGCCGCGGCAGCAGCAGCGCGCGGGCGGCGTTCTCGCGGAACCGGGCGGCGAAGAGCGCCGACGAGCCCAGCGACGCGGTCACCAGCTCGGCGGCCTCGTCGGGGTCGATGAGCAGCTCCTCGACCGGGGGCGGCCGGTCGACGTCGGGGAGGCGGATGGCGAAGCCGTCGTCGCTGTGGATCGCCTGCACGTCGACGCCGAGGCGGTCGCGCAGCCGGGCGGTCGCGGCCAGCGCCCAGGGGGCGTGCACCCGGGCGCCGAACGGGGTGAGCACGCACACCCGCCAGTCGCCGAGCTGGTCGCGGAAGCGCTCGACCACCACGGTGCGGTCGTCGGGGACGGCTCCGGTGGCCTCGCGCTGCTCGGCGAGATACGCGAGCAGGTTGCGGGCGGCGCGCTCGTCGAGGTGGGCGCGCTCGCGGAGGCGGGTGGTGGCCGCCTCCTCGCCGGCCTCGCCGAGCTCGCGGCACATCCGGCCCAGCGCGCGTCCCACCTCGACCGGGCGCCCGAGGGCGTCGCCGTGCCAGAAGGCGGTGCGGCCGGGCTCGCCGGGGGCCGGGGTCACCTGGACCTGGGTGGGGGTGATGTCGGCCACCCGCCAGGTGGTGGCGCCGAGCACGAAGGTCTCGCCCGGCCGGATCTCGTAGACCATCTCCTCGTCGAGCTCGCCGACCCGGCGGCCGTCCTCGAAGAGGGTGACCGGGTACAGCCCCCGGTCGGGGATGGTGCCGCCGTTGGTCACCGCCAGCCGCTGGGCGCCGCTGCGGCCGCGGACGGTGTTCCGCACCCGGTCCCAGACCAGCCGCGCCCTCAGCTCGGCGAACTCATCGGCGGGATAGGCCCCGCTCAGCATCTCGAGGGTGGTCTCGAGCGCCCGGTCGCCGAGGTCGCTGAAGGGATGGGCGCGGCGCACCAGCGCGGCCATCTCGGCGACGTCCCACTCCTCGAGCGCACACATCGCGACGATCTGCTGAGCGAGCACGTCGAGGGGGTTGCGAGGCACCCGGGTGGACTCGATCTCGCCCCGGAGCATGAGCTCGACCACGGCGGCGCACTCGAGCAGGTCGCCGCGGTACTTGGGGAGGACCACACCCTTCGAGGGCTCGCCGACCCGGTGGCCGGCGCGGCCGATCCGCTGGATGCCCGCGCTCACCCCGACCGGCGCCTCCACCTGGATCACCAGGTCGACCGCGCCCATGTCGATGCCGAGCTCCAGGCTGGAGGTGGCCACCAGCGCGGGCAGCCGGCCGCTCTTCAGCGCGTCCTCGATCTCCACCCGCTGCTCGCGGGCGATCGAGCCGTGGTGGGCGCGGACCAGCTCCTCCCCGGCGAGCTCGTTGAGGCGCGAGGCCAGCCGCTCGGCGAGCCGGCGCGAGTTGACGAAGACGATGGTGGAGCGGTGGGCGCGGATCAGCTCGAGGATGCGCGGGTGCAGCGCCGGCCAGATGCTGCGCCGCGGCGCCCCGCCCGCCTCGCCGATCGCCGAGGCCGGGCCGGAGGCGTGCTCGACGCCCCGCTCGAGGTCGGCCATGTCCTCGACCGGCACCTCCACCCGCACCTCGAGCCGGCCCCCGCCGGCGCTGCGGCCGGCGCTGGTGACGTCGACGATCTCGACGTCGCGACCGGAGCCGCCGAGGAACCGGGCCACCTCCTCGAGCGGCCGCTGGGTGGCGGAGAGGCCGATCCGCTGCGGCTCGACGCCGGTGAGCGCGGAGAGCCGCTCCAGGCTCAGGGCGAGATGGGCGCCGCGCTTGGTGGCGGCGACGGCGTGGATCTCGTCGACGATCACCCAGCGGACGCTGCGCAGGGTGTCGCGGGCGGCGCTGGTGAGCAGCAGGTAGAGCGACTCCGGGGTGGTGATGAGCACGTCCGGGGGATGGCGGGCCAGGAGCCGGCGCTCGGCCGCGGGGGTGTCGCCGCTGCGCACCCCGACGGCGATGTCCGGCACCGGCAGCCCCAGCCGCTCGGCCTCGAGGGCCATCCCACGCAGCGGGGTGCGCAGGTTGCGCTCGACGTCGAGGGTGAGCGCGCGCAGCGGCGAGACGTACAGCACCCGGCAGCGCTCCCCCGGGGACGGCGGCGCCTCGGCGGCGAGCCGGTCGATCGACCAGAGGAAGGCGGCCAGGGTCTTGCCGCTGCCGGTGGGCGCGCAGAGCAGGGTGTGGCTGCCCGCGGCGATCCGCCGCCAGCCCTTCTCCTGCACCGCCGTGGGGGCGTCGAAGGTCGAGGAGAACCAGTCGCGCGCAACCGGCGAGAAGAGATCGAGCGCCGAGCCCATAGGACGATTGTGCCCTCGCGCGGGGGGTTCGACACGCCCGGAGTGGCGCGAGCAGCGGGCCCGGTGACCGGCGCACCCCGCCCGGTCAGCCAGATCGAACCATCCGTTGCTCTCGTGGCGATCGAGGGGTTCCGGCTCCTCGGCGTGCCCGCCCGAATCCCCGCGGACGCGAAGAAGGGGCGCCGGTCCGCCGGCGCCCCTTCTTGCCTCGCGCGCTGGGCTAGAGGCCCAGGATGTGGAGGGAGAGCCCGTTCAGGCTGTTGTTCAGAACGTTGTTCAGCTCGACGAGGCTGCTGCTGTTGCTGCCGCTGCTGCTGTTGTTGCTGTTGTTGCTCTCGCTCTTGCGATTGCTGGTGCTGTTGTTGCTGTTCTTGTTGGTCTTCGACGACTTCTTGACGTTGGTGCTTTCCTCGTCCTTGGACTTCTTGTCCTTGTGGAAGGTCGTCGCCTGGGTGGTGGAGTCGGCCTTCGCCGAGGACAGATGCATGACCGAGCCCCCGATCATCGCGGCGCTGAACATCGCGCCGGTGCTCAGGGCCACGATCCTGACCCGCTTACCGTCCTTCCTTCCTGGCGTGCTCATCGTAGATGCCTCCTACCCATGACAACCTGTCCCGCCCGGGCTGGTCGGGTGCGAGGCGACAGGGTATCGCAAAACGGGGTTCGGGTCGAGACATCTTCCGAATTTCGGCCATAACTGATCGGACGCAGGGCCCGCAAGGGGTTCGGGACGCCCGTTTACAGCGCGAACGGCGCAAACTGGTCACGCCAGTATGCTCCACCCACGACCCGAACTACTTCGTGTTGACGACAAACAGGCGTTCGGGATCGAGCTGCTCGGGTGGGCTGACACGGCCGAGATGCCCGGAGTTGCTCGGGCGATCTGACACGGTGCGAGTTGCCCGGGTGACCTCACACGCGTGGAGCTACCCGGGGATCTTCTTACACACGTTTGTACCGGGGGGAGGCTGCGCCTCCCCCCGCTCAGGCCCAAGACATCGTGCGCTGGCGCGCCCGATGCCGGGGCCTACCCCCCTAATGGGCAGATGGCGAAGCCATCTCACGGTGAGTACCACTTCCTCGTCGTAGTGGTGGGGAGGGAGCGCGAGGGAGGGGGTGCGCGGTGGTGGAAACTGTGGACCGTTGTCCGAGCCGGCAGCGGGCGAGCACTTCTCCCCCCTGGGCCTGAGCCCTCCGTGGAGACCGTGCCCCCGCTGCTCGGTGAGGAGAGTTGTGACGGCTGGTGGGATGTCGTGCCCCTGAGCACTTATCCATTAGGGTGCCGCTGCTCTCCTCTGGCTCGCCACCGTCCAGGGAGGAGCTGTCCATGATCTTCGTCGGCGTCGACTGGGCCGAGGTCCACCACGACGTCACCGTGCTCGATGCAGCGGGCGCGGTCCTGGGAAACCTGCGCATCCCCGACACGATCCAGGGGATCGGCAGGCTCCACGCCTTGGTCGCCGAGCACAGCGACGACCCCTCCACCGTGATCATCGGCATCGAGACCCCCACCGGGCTGCTTCCCCAAGCGCTGCTGGCCACCGGCTACGAGCTCTATGCCATCAACCCGAAGTCGGCCAGCCACTACCGCGAGCGTCACTCGGTCTCGGGAGCGAAGTCCGATGCCGGCGACAGCAAGATGCTCGCCGACCTGGTCCGCACCGACCGGCACAACCATCGGCGCCACGTCGGCAACTCCGAGCTTGCCGAGGTCTTGAAGGTGCTGACCCGCTCCCACAAGGAGCTGATCTGGCAGCGGCAGCGCCAGGTCAACCAGCTGCGCAGCGCCCTGCGCCAGTACTACCCCGCCATCCTGACCGCGTTCAAGGAGCTCGGTGCTGCCGATGCCCTGATGCTGCTCCAGCGTGCCCCGACCCCGGCCGAGGGACGCGACCTGTCGGTCGCCAAGGTGCGTTCGGTGCTCCAGAAGGCAGGACGTCGCAAGCAGCTGGACGAGAAGGCCCAGGCCATCCAGCAGATCCTCCGCAGCCCCCAGCTCGAGGCTCCGCCGCGGGTCGCCCGTGCTCACGGCAGCGCCGTGCGCGCGCTGGTGACCCTGATCCAGGCGGCCACCGAGCAGATCGCCGCCCTCGAGAGCGAGCTCGTGGAGAGTTTTGAAGCGCACCCGGACGCCGAGATCATTCGCAGTCTTCCCGGACTCGGCGCCATCCTCGGCGCCCGGGTGCTAGCGGAGTTCGGCGACGAGCCGACCCGATTCGCCGATGCTAAAGCACGGAAGAACTACGCTGGAACCTCACCGATCACCCGAGCCTCAGGGACCAAACGGGTGGTGGTGGCCCGCTTCGCGCGCAACGCCTGGCTGGCCGACGCATGTGACCGCTGGGCGTTCTCCTCGCTGGGTTGTTCACCGGGTGCGCGGGCCTACTACGACGCCCTGCGAGCCCGCCGGCAGGATCACCACCAAGCCTTGCGGATGGTCGCCAACCGCTGGGTCGGCATCATCCATGGCTGCCTGCGGCATCGCTGCAGGTACGCCGAAGAGATCGCCTGGACGGCGAGAGCGGCCGTGGCATGAGGACGTCCCCGGGCACCCGTTGTGCCGCGTTCGACGCGATCCCTACCTCCCCCTTGACAACCTATCGGCGTGGGATGTCTCCACGCCGGCACTCGCCGGCGACGCGCGCTTCGCGCGCTCTTGCGTCTTCGCGCCGGGCGCCGAGGTACCACGAGGAACGCTGCGCGTTCCTCACAGCCACTCGCCGAGCAGCTCGGACGGGTGAATTGCTTGACCCCCGCAGC
>CAWJVN010000002.1:0-845634 GCA_963846365.1 uncultured Chloroflexia bacterium | reverse complement strand
CCGATGTTCGTGTGGGAGGCGGGCACCCTCCGCATCCTGGCGGCCAACCGGGCGGCGCTCTCCCAGTACGGGTACACCCAGGAGGAGCTCCTCGGGATGAGCATTCCCGACCTTCGCGGGCCGGAGGATGCCGCGGAGGTCCTGAAGATCGCCGCCGCCATCGCCGACGAGGGCAGGCGGGAGTTCGAGGGGATCCGCCATCGCACCAAGGACGGGCGGAGCATCGACGTCGAGCTCCAGATCCGCGAGGTCGACTTCGAGGGCCTGCACGTGTGGTTGACCGTCGTCGACGACGTCACCGAGCGGATCGGGCTGATCCGCGATCTCGAGCACCAGGCGTTCCACGACTCGCTGACCGGCCTCCCCAACCGCGCCCTCTTCCGCAACCGCGTCGAGCACGTGCACCGGCGGCTGCTGCGGAGCTCGCCCCGGTACGCCGTGCTGATGCTCGACCTCGACAACTTCAAGACCGTCAACGACGGCTTCGGCCACGCCGCCGGTGACGAGCTGCTCCTCGAGGTGTCGAGCCGGCTCGCCGCCGCGATGCGGCCCGCCGACACCGCCGCTCGGCTCGGCGGCGACCTGTTCGGCGTCCTCCTCGAGGACCTGGAGGCGGAGGCGGAGGCGGTCCAGGTCGCCGCCCGCCTGGTCGCCGACCTGCGCCGGCCGTTCGTGGTCGCGGGGCGCTCGGTGACCCTCGGCGCCACCATCGGCATCGCCCTCTCCGGCGATGCCGGCGCCACCGCCACCGACGTGGTGCGCAACGCGGACGTCGCCCTCTTCGCCGGCAAGGCGGCCGGCAAGGATCGTCACTGGCTGTTCTCCCAGGACATGCACGCCGCCGTCCTCGGACGCATCACCCTCGAGCAGGAGCTTCGCGAGGGGATCTCCCGGGAGGAGTTCGTCCTCCGGTACCAGCCCAAGGTCGACAGCCGGAGCGGCGCGGTGGTCGGCGTGGAGGCGCTGCTGCGCTGGAACCACCCCCTGCGCGGGCTGCTGGCGCCGGATGCCTTCCTGGCGCTTGCGGAGGAGAGCGGGCTGATCGTGGAGCTCGACGCCTGGGTGCTCGAGACCGCCTGCCGCCAGGCGAGCGAGTGGCTCCGCTCGGGGGCCGGCCCGGTGTCGATGGCGGTCAACGTCTCGGGGCGGGACCTCGCCGGCGACGGGCTGCTCGAGGGGGTGCGCCGGGTGCTGCACGAGACCCGGCTCGACCCCCGGCTGCTCCAGCTGGAGCTCACCGAGAGCGCGGCGGTGCGGCAGCAGGAGGAGGCGCTGGCGATGCTCCGGGAGATCAGGTCGCTGGGGATCCGGATCGCCATCGACGACTTCGGGACCGGCTACTCGATTCTCAGCCGCCTCCAGGACTTCCCCATCGACACGCTCAAGATCGACCGCTCCTTCATCGCCCGGATCACCAGCATGGACGCCGACTGCCCGATCGTGTCGGCCACGGTCGCGATGGGAGTCGGGCTCGGGCTCGAGGTCGTCGCCGAGGGCGTGGAGACCGAGCAGCAGCGCATGTACCTCGTCCGCCAGGGCTGTGCCCAGCTGCAGGGCTACCTGATCAGCCCTGCGGTGGAGCCGCAGCTGATCCCTGCGATGCTGCGGGTCTCGCCCCTCCTCCCGATCGAGGACATGCGCTGGGCGGCCCTCCAGAGCGCTGTCGGCGTGGCCGCGCTCGAGCCGCCGGTCGACGACCTGGTGCGCGGGCTGCTCGTCGAGCTGCAGCGGCTGACCGGCCTCGACTCCGTGTACCTCACCCGCATCAGCGGGGAGCCGGCGGACCAGGAGGTGCTGTTCAGCCGCGGCTCGTCGCCGATCCTCGCGCCCGCGGGCCACACCCTCGCGGACCGGGGCGATCAGGGGACCGCGGTCGCGGTGCCGGTGGTGCTCGGTGACGGCAGCGTCTTCGGCACCCTCGGCGGCGGCAGCGAGCGCCGCGTTCCCCTGGCGGATCCCGGGCTCGAGGTGATGCGGATCTTCGCCAGCCTCATCGCCGCCCAGATCCCGATCCCCGAGCGCGCACCGTGAGGGATGCGTTACCCGATCGAGGTCATCCTCGAGGATGACGTCTGCGGAGGGATGCGCCGGCGGCCACCCCTGACGTACGGTTCGGAGGTATGGCCAGGACCGCGCCGGCGCAGCGCGCAGACGCCGGATCGATCCGTGATCGGATTCTCGACGTGGGCCTCACCGCGCTCGTGTCCGCGGTCTCGATCGGCTGGGCCATCGGCGTCCGCGAGGAACGCCACGTGGTGTCCGCCGGCACCTTCGGCGTGGTGCTGGCGCTCTGGTCCAGCCTGCCGCTGCTGGTGCGCCGGCGCTGGCCGATCGCGGTCCTCGCGGCCGTCGAGAGCGCCGTGGTCGTGGGCCTGGTGCAGGCCACCCCCGACCTGCGCCTCGGCGGCCCCGCGCTGGTCGTCGCCGTGTTCACCGTGGCCACGCGCTGCCCGCGCCCCCGGGCCCTGGGCGCGGCGCTGGCCGTCGCCGGGTGCAACGGCCTCGTCCTGCTGGTCGCGACCCTCCTCGGCCGCACCGGCGCCCTCCACGACGTCGTCGCGGACACCATCCTCGTGGCCGGGGCCTGGGCGATCGGCGACAACGTCGGCACCCGTCGCGCCTACCTGGCCGGGCTGGAGGAGCGCGCCGAGCGATTGGAGCGCGAGCAGACCGTGGTGTCGCAGCGCGCCGCCCTCGCCGAGCGGGCGCGGATCGCGCGCGAGCTCCACGACGTCGTCGCCCACCACGTCAGCGCCATCGCCGTCCAGGCCGGCGCCGCCGAGGAGCAGGCCGAGCGTGACCCCGCGCGTGCCCGCGCCGTCCTGGCGACCATCCAGGCCACCAGCCGCGAGGCGCTGGCGGAGATGCGCGCGGTCGTCGGGGTGCTGCACGAGGAGGGCGACGGGGTGACCCTCGCGCCCCAGCCGGGCCTCGCTCAGCTCGCCCAGCTCGCCGCCCAGAGCCGGTCGGCGGGGCTCGACGTGCGGGTGCGTGTCGACGGTCCGGCGGCGCCACTGCCCGACGCGCTCGACGTCTGCGCCTACCGCATCATCCAGGAGGCGCTGACCAACACCCTGAAGCACGCGGGCGCGACCCGTGCCGAGGTGACGGTGCGGTACACGGAGGACGGTGTCGAGCTCAGCGTGGTCGACGACGGCGGGGTCGGGACCGTGCCCGCCTCCCTCCCCGGCGCCGGTCGCGGGCTGGTGGGGATGCGCGAGCGCGTCGCCCTGTTCCGGGGCCGGCTCGACACCGGCCGCATCCCCGGTGGCGGCTTCCGGGTCGTCGCCCACCTGCCCACCGGGTCGTGGCCGCGTGATCCCGCCTGAGGCGGGGGCCGCCGGCGCCCCGGACGGACCGGCGACGATCCGCGTCCTCATCGCCGACGACCAGGCGCTGGTGCGGGCGGGCTTCCGGATGGTCGTGGAGTCGCGGCCGGACCTCGCCGTCGTCGGCGAGGCGGCGGACGGCGCCGAGGCGGTGGCGCTCGCCGCCGAGACCCGCCCCGACGTCGTCCTCATGGACATCCGCATGCCGCTGATCGACGGCATCGAGGCGACCCGGCGGATCACGTCCCTCGAGGGCGAACCTCCGACCCGCATCCTGATCCTCACCACCTTCGACCTCGACGAGTACGTGTACGACGCCCTCCGCGCCGGGGCCGCCGGCTTCCTCCTCAAGGACGTCCCGCCCGCCGAGCTCGCCGCCGCCATCCGCACCGTCGCCGCCGGCGACGCCCTGCTCGCGCCGGTGGTGACGCGGCGGCTCATCGAGCGCTTCGTCGCCCTGCCCGCACCCCGCCGAGCCGATCCGGGCGTGCTCGGAGAGCTGAGCGGACGCGAGGGTGAGGTGCTCCGCCTGATCGCGCGCGGCTACACCAACCAGCAGATCGCCGAGCAGCTCGTGCTCAGCACCGCGACGGTGAAGAGCCACGTCGCCCACCTGCTGATGAAGCTCGGCCTGCGCGATCGCACCCAGGCGGTGGTGCTCGCCTACGAGACCGGTTTCGTCACCCCCGGCAGCTGAGGTCGTCCTCGAGACTCATCCTCGAGGATGACCAGGATCGTCTCGGAGATGGACGACGGCAGCGGCGGAGGTGCCGATGATGGGGAGCGACCCGACCACCGCTCAGGAGACCCACCGAGCATGGCATCCGTCGCACCGCTCCTCCACCCCGACGTCGAGGGCGACGCCGCGCCGCCGTCGCTCCTCCGGTCGCCGGGCATCGCCGTCCGGGCCATCCGCAGCACCGGGCTCACCAAGATGTACGGCGGCATCCGCGCCGTCGACGGGCTCGACCTCGACGTGCCGAGAGGGTCGATCACCGGGTTCGTGGGACCCAACGGCGCCGGCAAGACGACCACCATCCGCATGCTCCTCGGCCTCATCCGTCCCAGCGGCGGCAGCGCCGAGGTTCTGGGCGAGGATGTCGGCAACCCGGCCGCGTATCTCTCGCGGGTGGGCTCGCTCATCGAGGGGCCGGCGTTCCATCCCGCGCTCAGCGGACGTCGCAACCTCGAGGTGCTCGCCAGCCTCGGCGGCTACACCCGGGCACGCGTCGACGAGGTGCTGGAGGTGGTCGGGCTCACCGACCGTGGCGGCGACCAGTACCGCCGCTACTCACTCGGGATGAAGCAGCGCCTCGGCGTCGCCGCCGCGCTGCTCCCCGACCCCGAGCTGATCGTGCTCGACGAGCCGAGCAACGGCCTCGACCCCGCGGGGATCATCGAGATGCGCTCGCTGCTCCGCTCGCTCCGCGAGCGCGGCACCACCGTGTTCGTGAGCAGCCACCTTCTCGGCGAGGTCGAGCAGCTCGCCGACTGGCTGGTGGTGCTCGACCACGGCCGGCTTCTCTTCCAGGGACCGATCGCCGACCTTCTGGCGCGCCGGCAGACCCGGTTGCGGGTCGCGGGCGAGAGCCCGGCCGATGCCGAGGTCGTCGCCGCGGTGGCGCGCCGCCTCGGATACGACGCCGAGGTGGTCGACGGGCACGTCATGGTGAACGCCGGCTCGGAGGCCGCCGCCGCCCTCACCCGGGGGTCGATGGGCGCCGGCGTCGCGCTCACCGAGATCGGCGTCGAGCGCTCCACCCTCGAGGACAGCTTCCTCGCCCTCACAGGAGACAACTGACATGGTCCGCGCCTTTCGCAGCGAGTGGCTGAAGGTCCTCCGACGCGGCATGCTGCTGGGCAGCGCCGGGTCGATGACCGCGCTCTCGATCCTCGGCATCGTGCTCGTCACCCTCCGTGCCAGGAGCGGGCGCGGCGAGCTCACCGTCGCCCGGATCTCCCAGCCCGACGGCTTCTCGTTCCTGATGTCCCGCACCGGGGCGATGCTCGGCGTGATCGTGCTCGGCACCGTCGCCATCGCGGTCGCCCAGGAGTACACCCACGGCACCCTGCGCAGCCTGCTGGTGCGCGAGCCGCGTCGCATCCAGCTGCTCGCCGGCAAGCTGGCGGCGAACCTCGTGTTCGTCGCCGCCGGCGTCGCCGTCGCCTTCGTGGCCGCCCTGGTGACGGCGCTGGCCCTCGGTCCCTCGCAGGGCATCGACACCTCGGCGTGGCTGGGCTCGGGTCTCGGGCAGACGCTCTCGACCGGCGGCACCCTGGTCCTCGCCGCGCTCGGCTACGGGATCTTCGGTTGCCTGCTGGGAGTGGTGCTCCGCTCCCCGGCGCCGGCGGTCATCGCCGGCATCGCCTGGGCGCTGCCCGTCGAGGGCCTGCTCACCTCGGCGTGGTCGAGCCTGGGGACGTGGCTCCCCTTCAACCAGCTCGACGCCATCATCTCCCAGGGCAACTCCGAGATCGGCTACGGCCACGCGCTGGCGATGGGCAGCGTGTACGCCGCCGCCGCCTGCGTGGTCGCGGCGATGCTCTTCCGGCGGCGGGACGTCCTCGCCTGACCCGTCCGATCATCCCGCCCGGGGGCGGAGCCACCGCGGCTCCGCCCCCGGCGCTCATGCGGCGATGACGGTGACCTGACACCCGGGCACCACGCACACGTAGTAGCCGGGAGCCTCGGTGGAGTCGACCTCGAGCATGTCTCGCCCGTGGGTGGCGCACCGCATTCCCTCGCGATCCGCCCCGGGTGGGTCACCCGCCGGTCCCGCCTCCGACCTGCCGGTGAGATCACGCCGGTACGCCTCGATGAGAATGCGCAGTGCCCTGTCGAGCAACGTCGTCGTATTCACCCCCTCGCTCCGTCCCCGCTCCTCTCGCGATCCGTGGGCTGGACCTCCCAACCTCCGCCGTCGAGGATGCGCGCGCACCGAACCCGCTCGCATCCGTGAGTCACGGGCCCGGGCCCCGGCGATCGGTGCTTGACAGATTTTTACGTGTCGGTGGGGTCGCCGGCGGCTACGAGCAGCGCCGCGCCCGCGCTCTCCGCGCGCTCCCGGAGCCGGCGAACAGGAGCACGAGCAGCAGCCCGGTCAGCAGCAGCGCGGCTCCGTGACGCCACCCGTCGGTCGCGGCGCCCACCTGGGGGGTGCTCAGTGCGCTCCCGGTCGCCGAGCCCGAGCCCGGGCCCGGGCCCGTCACCGTCTGCACGAACGGTGGCGAGACGCTGGCCATGGTGCCGGTCGATCCCGAGTAGACCGCGGTGACGGTGTGCCGCCCGGCGGTCAGGGCCCTGGTGGCCAGGGTGGCCCGGCCGCCGCTGTCGAGCGGGGTGGTGCCGAGGAGGGTGGTGCCGTCCTCGAACCCGACCGTCCCGGTCGGGGTCCCGGTGCCGACGGACGTCACCGTGGTGCTGAGCACGATCGACTCGCCGGTGGAGGACGGGCTCGGTGAGCCGGTGAGCGACGTCGTGCTCGACGTGCTGGGGGTGGTGCAGGTGTCCGGCGGCCGGGTGATGTGGTTGCTGTCCATGGTCACCGCGCCGGTCTGGGTCAGGGCTCGTCCGGGGAGGATGCTGGCTCGGGTGTTCAGGGTGATGCTGGTGTTGACGAGCATCGTCCCCAGGAAGGCCGTGTCGGTGCCGAGCGTCGCCGAGCTGCCGATCTGCCAGAACACCCCGCACGGCCCTCCGTTGACGAGGGCGACCCTCGAGCCGGAGGCGGAGGTGAGGGTGCTCCCGACCTTGAAGATGAAGAGCGCGTTGGGATCGCCCCCGCCGTCGAGGGTGAGGGTCCCGGTCAGCTGGGCCGCCGAGGGATAGCAGTACACGCCCGGGGTGAGGGTCCGGCCCCCCAGGTCGCCGGTCAGCGTCGCCGTGCACGGCTGCCCCGCCGCGGTGTTGTACGCGGTGGTCAGGTCCGACTTGGCCTGGACGCTGACGGCGTCGTCGATGTGCGACGCCCCGTTCAGCGCTCCCGGGGGGAAGCCGGTCACCGCGCTGCCCGGAGACAGCCCGAGGTCGCCGGTGATGCCGGTGGGCCCGGTGTTGGTGACGGTGCTGCCGCCCAGGACCGCGAAGGCCGTGTCCGTGCCCAGGGTGGGCGCGGTGGCGGCGCTCGCGGCGAGCGATGTCGAGAGAAGCGCTGCCACGGCGAGTGCCGGCACGGCGCTCGCCCTCCGCGGGTCGAGCATGGACCACATGACGTCTGCCGCTCCCAGCATCCGTGATTGGGCGGGGTTCGAACCGCACGCAGATGTGTGACTGTCGAGGCGTATGCCGGCACGCCGGCGGTGGCAGACGGCCGTCGCCATCACGTGCCCCGGCCGGCCGGTTGTGCGAGTTGTTGGGATGGTTGTGGTGACGAGTATAGCGATTCACAACGAGAATGCCGGCCGGCAATCAGCCCGGTGCAGTCCTCAGTCCGGCTCGCCCGGATGGAAGTAGACGGTGAGGCGGTGCCAGGGACCCTCCTCGGTCATCTCGGTCCCGAAGGTGATGTCGTGCACCTTTGCCGGCCGGAGCCTCTCGATCGTGTCCGCCATCCGTCGCAGGAGGGCGGGCACGTCGCCCTGTGAGGGTCCCCGGGGGTTGGACTGGGTGACGTGGTGGACGGTGCGCGTCGCCGGCAGCTGGAGGGGGCTGAGTGCGTCGCGGATGCGCGCGGTGACCTCGGGCACCGGACCGGTGCCGTCGACCTCGACCAGGATGTCCCGTCCCCGGTAGAAGTCGAGGAGCGGTGCGGTGTGCTCCGCGTAGACGGCGAGGCGGTGCCGGATGGTGGTGTCGGTGTCGTCGGTGCGACCCGACCTCCGTCCCCGCTCCAGCAGCCGGCGGACCAGCTCGTCCTCGGGCACCTGGAGCGAGATCACCGCGTGGAAGGTCCGGCCCCGCAGCCGTCCCCAGTCGTACGACTGCCGGGCCTGCGCCAGGGTCCGGGGAAATCCGTCGAGGACGAACCCCGCCAGGGGCTTCGACCCGGCGATGCGGTCGACGATGACATCGACCACGAGACGGTCGGGGACGAGCTCCCCCCGGTCCATGTACGCCTTGGCCTCCGAGCCCAGCGGAGTGGCCTCCGCCACGTGGCGGCGCAGCAGGTCACCGGTGGCCAGGTGGGGCACGCCGTACACCTGCGCCAGCCGCTCCCCCTGTGTCCCCTTGCCCGCCCCGGGCGGGGCGAGGAGCAGGGCACGTAGCACGGTCGTCCTCCTCGGTCATGCAACCTCGTCCTCCCCCAAGTCTGACAGTCGGGCGCCAGCCCCCGGACCGCCACCACCCGCGGCTACGGCGCCTCGAGCGGGAGCGTTCCTCCGGGCCCGACGGCCTCACGCCCGACGCGGCGGATCACCGTCACCGTCCCGGGGCCGGTCACCGTCCACGTCCCGCCGTTGCACACCGCCGCGGTGCGCTCGTCGACGCCGAGGAGCAGCGGATCACCCGGCATCCCCTCGAGCGCCGAGGCGACCCAGCCGGCGCCGAAGCCGTCGAAGTGCGGCAGCACGGCGTCGACCGGGGCGAGGCCGAGCGCCGGGCGGGCCCGGCGGCGCGACCGGTCGGGCCAGGAGGCGCGGACCAGCATGCTGCGGGCCAGCGCCATCGCCCCCGCCGAGGAGCCGGCCAGCGAGCCGCCCGCGGCCCAGGCGCTCCGCACCCCGTCCCAGACCGGCGATCCCTCGAGGACGTCGAGGAGCAGGCCGGGGTCGCCGCCGCAGATGTAGACGAGGCCCGCCCCGGCGGCGCGGCCGGCCAGCTCCGGATCCCGGGCGTCGCGCCGGCGCAGCACCGGCAGCACCTCGATCTCCGCTCCCAGGCGCAGGAACCACCGGCGCGCGGTCTCGACGGCGCGGTCGGGTCCCTGCCGGGCGGCCGCCGTCGGCACCACCAACCGCGGACCCGGGGGCGCCGCGGCGAGCAGGGCACGGTCACAGTCCTCGTTGCCGGGCATGAACTCGCCTCCCCCGACGAGTGCCAGCAGCCCGCTCATCGCCTCACCCACCCACCGGTTCTCAGCCCACCGGCGCTCCGATCTCGACGCGGTCGCCGACCCGCACGGTGCCGCCGCGCTCGACGCTCGCGTAGGTGCCGAGGCACGCCCACCGCCCGTACTCGGGGATCTCCTGGCGGTTCTCGCGCGCCAGCGTCCGCAGCACCGAGAGGTCCCGTTCCAGCCCCGGCTGCGCGAGCGTCGTCATCACGCACCGCGGCGTGGACGGACCCATCTGGAGGACCACCTCATCACCGATCGCCACCTCGCAGCCCATCCAGCCGTTCTCCACGAACGGCTCCGCCGACTCGCCGTCGATCACGATGTTGGGACGGAAGCGGCGAACGTCCCAGGCGGTCGAGGGGTCGCGGCCGGCGAGCTGCGCCAGGGTGCTGGCGGCGACGACGTGCAGCGGGCTCACGTCGAGGAACGTCCCCGGCGCGAACAGCCCCACGGCGACCGCGGAGACCGGTCCCCCCGCGTCGCGCTCGGCGATGTCCGTCATCGCCGCGAACTCCTCGGGTGCCGCCCCCTCGACGTCGGGGAACATCATCTCGTAGCTGGCGAGGTCGGGAGCGGTGGTGACCACCCGCACCTCCCGGCCCAGCAGCGCGGTCAACCGCCGCTCGGTCTCGGGGTCGTCCATCCGCAGGACCGAGCCGTCGGGGAGGGTGACCATCGCCTCGAACGGGCCGGCGCCGGCGGACGTGGTCGCGCGGCAGTCCAGCAGCCGCCCGAAGCGCCCCGGCCGCTTGGCGCTCGCGATCCGGCCGCTGGCGACGTCGAGGAGCGCGTACGCCCGGTCGCCCACCACCCCGTTCTCGCCGAGGGTGACGCGGTCGACGTGCTCGCCGAGCATCGACTTGGTGGGATAGCGCCACAGCTGACCGATGGACCACATGCCGACCACCTCCGACCCTCTCCGCGATCGGCCCACGCTAGCGCGCCCCGGTCTCCGGCCGCGCCCTCCCGACCTCCTGGACGAGCCAGCCGTTCCCGTCGGGGTCGCTGAAGGACACGAAGGAGTTGTAGTCGCGGCGCTCCGGGTCCGGCCCCGGCGTCCGACCGCCCGCCCCGAAGTGGTGGATCTCCCCGGCATCCGTCCCGCGCGCGACCAGCTCGGCGCGGGCGGCGTCGATGTCGGTGACGACCAGGTGCAGCCCCTGGAGCGACCCCGGCGACTTCGTGTTCCTCATCAGGGCGATCGAGCACGCCGAGCCCGGCGGGGTCAGCTGGACGACACGGAAGTCCTCGCCGGCGCTGTGGTCGACGTCCAGACCGAAGCCGGCCTGGTCGATGTAGAACGCTTTGGCGCGGTCCACGTCCGAGACCGGGACGACGATGAGCGAGAGCCTCCAGTCCAACGATGTCGCCTCCTCGAATTGCCCTGTCACCGGGACGCTGATCGGCCGAGAGCCATTGGAACACGGGCGTACGGCGCCGTCGGTTTCGGTGCCACCGGGGGAGGGTATGCTGAGGCGGCCACCCATAGGAGAACGATGACAAATCGAGTTCGAGCGGTATCCCCTCATCCAGGACGTCATCAACGGCTACGGCCGGCTCGGCGCCGTGCCGGTGATGGGTGTACCCCGCTGTGGGAGCGTCCCCAGGCCCCCCGTCCGCCTCTGATCGTCCAGCGGCCCGAGATCCCCCGCACCCGGCTCTCCATCTCCGCGCTCTCCGCGGGCGAGCGCACCGTGCTCCGCCGGGTGGCCCCGGCGCTCGCCGTCGACCTCGACCAGGCCGAGCGTCTGCACTCCTCGCCGATGCGGCAGACCAGCATGAGCATCCTGGCCTCGACCGCGGCCGAGAACGTCGATCGGCTGCGACGCCAGGCGCGCGCGGTCATCGAGGAGCATCGCCCCGCCGCCAACTAGGCGACCGCGGAGCACCGCGTCACAGCGGAAGCCGGAGCTGTGCCACGTCGCCCCCGTCTCCGGCGGCGGCCGGCTCGGGGTCGACCACGGCGACCGGCAGGACCGCCAGCCGTGCCGCCCGCAACGCGTCCACGGGATCGGTTCGCGCCGGCTCGCGGAGCACCCAGGTGTCGCCCTCACGTTCGAGGAGCGACCAGCGCCGGTCCCGGCCCAGGCGCAGCTGCACCCCACTCGCCTCGGCGGTGACCCGGTTGTGCCGGCAGCGCACCGAGCCCAGCCCGCCGAGGGCCGCCGCCGCCGGTGCCAGCCATTCCGGGGGCGGTGACCAGGGGTGGAGGAGGAGGTCGACCGCAGCCGCCCCCCCGGCGCGCCAGGCCAGGCCCAGCCGGGCGAGTGACCACGGGTCGCGGTCGGTGGCGCCGGCGAGCGCGATCAGCCGGGGATGGTCGTCCACCAGCGGGGCGACGCGCCGGGCCAGATCGGTGTCGGCGTCGAGGCCCAGGTCGCCGTCGCCGGTGCCCATCCCGAGCTCCCAGGCGCGGCGGGCGGCGTCGGCGGCGAGCCCCTGGACGTCCTCGGTGCGGATCCTCACCCCCGCGGGCGGTCGGGCCGGCAGCGACTCCGGCGTTCCCGGCCGCACCGGCAGCGCCAGCGGTGGCGGCAGCGGGTCCGGCTCGCGCGCGAAGGCCGCGACCGGGTCGACGCCGGGATCGTGGGCGCTGCGCGCCGCCCGGGTGCGGTTGCGCTGCACCCGCCGGTGGACCGCGCCGGTGAGGTCGCTGTCGAAGCTGCGCAGGTCGAGCAGCTGGGCGGGCCGGAGGTCGATGGCGTGGGCGGCCACGTACCACACCGCCGCGGCGTGGTCGCAGAGGCCGGCTCCCCGGCAGCAGTCGCAGCTGATCCGCACCTCGGTCGGCGCCGGCACCAGGCCGTGGACTCCGCCCGCGGCGGCGACCAGCTCGTCGGGCAGCTCGCCGTCGAGGACCGCGGCGAGCAGCCGCGGGTCCCTGGCCATCGCCCCGACCAGGCCGCGCCAGACCGGCAGCCCGAGCCGCTCGACGCGGATCGCCACCGGGTGGATCCCGGTCACGCCCCCCCCGCCCACGCCCCCCCCGCCCGCGCCCCCCCCGGCCTCGACCCGGGCGGACAGGCGGCCGGGCTCCCAGGTGAGCACGCCCACCGCCCCGCTCTCCGCCAGCCGCCGTCCCTCCTCGGCCGCCAGCCCGGCCCGCCGCGGGCTCTCCAGGCTCGCCAGCCACGCCGCCCCCAGGACCGAGACGCCCACCGCGGTGCCGGGCTCCACCACCGCGCGGGCCCGGAGCCCGCGAGCCCGGCTCACAACGCCTGCTGCAGCGCGACGAGGTCGGCGAGCTCGTCCGTGGTCAGCTCGGTGAGCCAGGCCTCGCCGGAGCCGACGACGCTCTCGGCCAGCCGGCGCTTGGACTGGAGCAGGGTGGCGATGCGGTCCTCGACCGTGCCCTCGGCCACCAGGCGGTGCACCTGCACCGGCCGGTCCTGGCCGATCCGATGGGCGCGGTCGGTCGCCTGGTCCTCGACCGCCGGGTTCCACCACCGGTCGTAGTGCACCACGTGGGTGGCGCGGGTGAGGTTGAGGCCCACGCCGCCGGCCCGGAGCGAGAGCAGGAACACCGGCACCTCGCCGTCCTGGAATCGCCGCACCAGGGTGTCGCGCCGCCGCGCCTCGACCCCGCCGTGGAGGAAGAGGGTGCCGATGCCCTGCTCGGCGAGGTGCGCCTCGAGGAGCCGGGCCATGGCCACGTACTGGGTGAACACCAGCACCGACTTGCCCTCGGCGACGATGACCTCGACGAGCTCGTCGAGGGCCTCGAGCTTGCCCGACCGGCCGCGCAGGGGGGTGGTCTCGCGCAGGTACTGCGCCGGGTGGTTGCAGATCTGCTTGAGGCCGGTGAGGAGCTCGAGGACGAGGCCGCGCCGCTGGATCCCCGCGGTGCTCCTGATGCTCGCCAGCGCCTCGCGGACCACCGCCTCGTAGAGGCTGGCCTGCTCGGGGGTGAGCGGGACGATCACGTCGAGCTCGGTCTTCGGCGGCAGCTCCGGGGCGATGTCCGGGTCGCGCTTGGTGCGGCGGAGGAGGAAGGGGCGGACGATGCGGCCGAGGCGCTCGGCGGCCGCGGCGTCGCCCTCCTGCTCGATCGGGGCCGCGATCCGGCGCCGGAAGGTCTCCAGCGGGCCGAGCAGGCCCGGCGTGGTCCAGTCGAGGATCGACCAGAGGTCGAGAAGGCGGTTCTCGACCGGGGTGCCGGTGAGCGCCACCCGCGCCTGCGCGGGGATGCCGCGGAGCTCGCGGGCGGTCCGCGAGTGCGGGTTCTTCATGTGCTGGGCCTCGTCGGCCACCACCAGGTCCCATCGCACCGTGGCCAGGGAGGCGCGGTCGCGGCGGGCGACGCCGTAGGTGACCAGCACCACCTCGGCGGGCGCGAGCCCGTCGAGGTGCCGCCCGTCGCCGTGGTAGCGGCGGACCGGGAGCGACGGCGCGAACGCGCTCAGCTCGCGCGCCCAGTTGCCGAGCAGCGATGCCGGGCAGACCACCAGCATCGGGCCGCGACCGCGCGCGAGGTGGAGGGAGATGACCTGGATGGTCTTGCCCAGCCCCATGTCGTCCGCCAGGCAGCCGCCCATCCCCAGCTCGCACATCGCCAGGAGCCAGGCCAGCCCGCGGCGCTGGTAGCCACGCAGGGTGGCGTGGAGGCCCTCCGGCTCGGCCGCCTCCTGCGGCGCCGCGACCTCGGCGAGCCGCCGGCCGAGGCGCTCCAGCTCGCCCTCGGCCCGGGCGGTGACGATCGCGCCGCCGACCTCCAGGGTGCCGGTGAGGGCGACGGCGAGCGCGTCGCCGGGGCGCAGGACCTCGGTGGGCCGCTGCCGCAGCCGGTCGACCAGGTGCGGATCGGCGACCGCCCAGCCGTCGCGCAGCCGGACGATGGCGCGCCGGCCCTCGGCGAGCGCGTCCATCTCCTCGCTGGTGAGGGTGGTGCCCCCGAGGGTCAGCTCCCACCGGAAGTCGAGGAGGCCGTCGAGGCTGAAGCCCTCCTGCCCGCGCAGCTCCAGGGGGTCGCCACGTCCCACCACGGCACGGAGCGACAGGGTGCGCTCGGCGAGCGACGCGGGCCACTGCACCTCGACCCCGAGGCCGGTGAGCGTGTCCGCGGCCTCGAGCAGCGAGCCCAGCTCGTCGTCGGACAGCTCGGTGCGGCCGTCGCCCGAGGGCCAGGCCAGGCGTGCCAGCGGCGGCCATCGGCGGGCGCCCCGGTGGAGGGCGAGCTCGATGTCGAGCTCGGCGGCCGCGAGCCGCCGCCGGAGCGCGGGCGGCGCGGTGCGGAGGTTGGCGGCGTCGATCACGACCGCGGGGTCGTCCCGGCGCCGCAGCTGCAGGACGATGGCGGCGGGGACGCCCGGCTCGTCGGGGAGGACCACGCGGAGGCCCGCCGCGACCGCGAGCGGCTGCACCTGGGCCACGCTCTCCAGCCACGGCCGCAGGTGCTCGGCGCTGACCGGCACCCGGGCGGCGAGCGACGGCTCGGGGCAGACCTGGAGGGCCCCGGCGGTGCGCACCAGGGCGTCCGCGACGGCGTCCCAGCACTCCGTGATCAGGTGGCGGGGGCTGCGCAGGCGGGCGACGTCGGTGGGCAGGGGGGCGGCGTGGGCGAGCGCGGGGAAGGCGCGGGCGAGCCGGTCGAGCCAGGCCTCGTCGGCGGAGTTGAGCGGTCCCACGAACCAGGCTCCGAAGCCGCGGGGGGTCACCCCGGGCCGGAGCCGTCCCTGGGCGACCAGCGCCACCGCGGCCTGCACCGCGGCCGCCCAGGCGCGCTGGCTCGGGGCCACGCCCTCGCCCTCGCCGAGACCGGCGAGCCAGGGGAGCGCGTCGGCGACCGGCACGTGTCGCGCCGGCACCGACCGGCTGCGCAGCTGGCCGGCGTCGGGGTGGACGACCCCGACGGTCGAGGCGGTGCCGGCGCCCTGGGGAGGCGGGTGCCACAGCGCGAACGCCCCCAGGCGTGGAGGGTCGGCCGGCAGGAAGAGGACGTCGCCGCGGTGCTCGATCACGAGCCGTCGAGGGTATCCCGTCGCGCGGCTTCCGCGGCAGCCGGGCGGCCGGGGCCACCCCGGTCCGGCCGGCTACCCGGCGGTGCCGAGGTACTCCGCGTCGGTCACGTGGCTGCCCCAGTCGGCGGTGCTCCCCGCCTCGTCGAGCTCGGTGATGCCGATGTGGGTCATGAACTGACGCGGCGCGGCGCCGTGCCAGTGGCACTCGCCGGCCTCGGTGACGACGGTGTCGCCGGCGCGGACCTCGTGGACGGGGCCGCCGCGCTCGCCGACCCGCCCGGCGCCCTCGACGACGTGGAGCACCTGGCCGAAGGGGTGGGTGTGCCACGCCGTCCGGGCGCCGGGCGTGAAGTGGACGCTGTTGGACACGATCCGTGACGGGGCCGTGGCCACGGCGATCTGGTCGATCCAGACGGTGCCGTTGAACCTCTCGGGGTCTCCGAGCTGGCTCTCGGGTCGGACGCGGGTGACGCGCATGCATGGCTCCTTCGTGGAATTGCATCGAGTGCGCCGCAACCGTCTCAGCGGGTCGCGGATGCGGCGCCGTGTGCGCAGAGGTCTCTACCTCACTGCCACTGAAAAATCAAGGCTAGGCAAGGCGGTGCGGCTCCGGCACAATCGTGGCGGCTCACCACAGGGCGGTGGAACGGCGCGCGCCGAACGTGCGAGGACTGGCCGCAACTCACCCGCGGGCCCATCGACCACTGCAAGGAGGAGACCCGGGTGTGGACGCAGGGTTCGCTCGCCCAGAAGAGCCTCGGCTCGTTGCTGGAGACGCTGCAGGCCGAGCGTGCCACCGGGACGCTCTCGGTGGTGTCCGGGGAGGCCCGCTGCTCGCTCCACTTCCTGTTCGGCCACCTCTTCCACGCCGCCGGTGACCTGGGCCACGGCGAGGCGGCGGTGATCGCCGCCCTCGCGTGGACGCACGGACAGTTCACCTTCGAGCCCCG
The DNA here is from genome assembly GCA_963846365.1 of uncultured Chloroflexia bacterium. Taxonomy (GTDB): domain Bacteria; phylum Chloroflexota; class Dormibacteria; order Aeolococcales; family Aeolococcaceae; genus CF-96. The sequence goes on along the minus strand of CAWJVN010000002.1, from coordinate 829,402 downwards.
CGCCCAGCTTCCCTCCGAGGAGACGGTCAGGGCGGCCGTCTCCACGCTGCTCGCCGAGGCGGAACGGCACCGGCCGTCGGTCCGGGCCGGCGAGGCCGGCGTCAGGGCGGCCCGATCGGCGTCGGCGACCGCGGTCGCCGAGCCGGAGGTGCGGGTGACCTCGAGCGCCGCCCCCTGGGGTTCGGGCGCGCCGCCGACGACCACCACGGGAGACACCATGGCGACCGAGACCGCGATCCTGACCCCCACCGTCGGCAGCCGGCGGGCCGGACCCGCCGCGGCGCCCGCCGTCCTCGGCAATCCCAGCGCGGTCCCGCTCAGCGGGCTGGCTCCGCTGCCGGCCGGCAGGCCGGTCTACGCCGGGCTGAAGAGCGCCTTCATCGACTTCCCCAAGCTGCTGCGGACGCTCGCCGCGGACGCCCTCACCGGCTACGTCCGCCTCGGCGGCACCGGCTTCGGCGGGGTGCTCCTGGTCCACGAGGGGCACGTCCTCGAGGCGCTCTACAGCGACGGCAGCCGGACCCAGGGCGACGGCGCCTTCCAGCAGGTGCGCGGGCGGGTCGAGCGCGGCGAGGGGCTGCTCGACGTCATCGCGCTGAGCGGCGAGACCGTGGTCGCGCTCGCCCAGCTGCTCAGCGCCGCCCCGCTCTTCACCGGCCTGCTCGGCCGGTTCATCAACTTCGAGCAGCTCCTCGAGTACCTCTCCGAGCAGGGGGTCGACGGCTCCGTTCTGGTCGCCGGCGGCACCGAGACCGGGGTCATCCTGCTCCGCCAGGGCGCGCTCCACGGCGCCTACACCGACTCGCAGCGCGACCTGCAGGAACTCGCTGGCGGTGGTGGCCCGGCTCGCCGCCGAGCGCCCCGCGCGCATCGAGGTGAAGGCCGGGGGCGCGCCCTCGCCGGGGATCGACGTGGTGGCGTTGCTGGGCCGGCCGCTGGAGTGGTGAACCCCGGGTTTCGGTCGATCGACGGCGGCAACTCGCCGGCGCCGACCCCCGGTCACACCCAGGTGGTGAGCTCCGCGGCGATCGCCTGCAGCAGCCAACCGTAGAAGGCGGCGCGCTCGCGCGCATCGTCGCCCGCCGCCGGTGGATCGGCCGGGCTCCTCCGACCGATCCACGGCGGGACCGCCCGGGCCAGCTCACGGAGACCGGAGCGGACGACGACCTCGTCGGGGCGGTCCTCCTCGACGGCGACCGCGATGCTGAAGCGGACCCCGGTCTGGTCGATGAGCTTCCACCCGCGCACCCAGGCGCGTGGACGCTGGAGTTCGCGGTGCACGAAGCGGATGGGTTCGTCCACCAGCTCGAGCCCGGTCTGCCCGGCACGTGGCTCCACCAGCATCCGCACCCGGTCCTCGAGATCGTGGCCGACCCACATCACCAGCGACGCCGCCCGGTTGTCGAGGTCGGGTGGGCTCGCCGGGGACTCGTCCACCGCCGCGATGGCGGTGACGACGCCGGCGTGCCGGCGGCAGTACGGCGCCTCGCCGACGACGGCGCGGTGCTCGGGACACCACGCGGTGTCACACCGTCGCCCGCGACGGTCGACGTAGGCGCAGGCGAGCCCGGTCACCGCCGTGCAGCCGGCGTTCGAGCAGCGCAGCGCCCCGGGCGCGGTGGGCACCGATGCCGGGTGCGCGGCGGTGGGGGGATCGCTGGGCGGGCGCCGGGTGATCATGCCGACCGCCCTGCTCACCACGCCGGCGCGCCGGATGGCCATGCGCCCATTCTGGAATCGCCGGCCGGGGGACGGCGTCACCTCGGCGCGACGGCACGGTCGCGATCGGCGACGTGTCGAGCTAGGCCGCGGTGTGCGGGAGCCGCCGGGCGGAGAGGTCGTTGCACGCCTCGCACACCGCGGCCGGGATCACCCCGAGGCGCATCGCCAGGGCGAAGGCCCTGCAGCCGAGGCAGATTCCCGCGAAGGCCTCCAGGCTCGCCGCCAGGGTCAGCCCGAGGAGGACGACGTCCGCCGCCCGGTCGAGGTGGAGGCCGAGGGCGAGCACCGCGGCGGTGGCGCTGAAGGTCAGGCCGATCCCCTGGGCGAAGCGCTTCGGCGGTCCGGGGACGAGCCGGGGGGTCATCGGCAGCCGGGGCACGACCACCCGGGTGGCGAGCTGGCCGAGCGGGCTGAGCCGCGGTCCGGTGAGGACGCGGGCGAGGAAGCCGTAGGCGAGGGGCAGAAGCAGCCCGTGCCGGCCGGTGGCGAGGACCAGCACCGAGAGCGCGACGACGCCCAGGGCGACGGTGCGGGCGGCGTGCTCGTCGACGGGGTTCGGGAACCGGAACATGGGCCCTCTCGGCACATAGTTGATAAATATGATCAATTTTATCATCAATCAGCTCGCACCGGCCCGAGGGTGTGGCGTCAGACCAGGTTGAGGGCGTCGAGGAAGCGTGCGGCGAGCTCGCCGTCGCCCTCGAGGGCCAGGCCGTACTCGCGCCAGGGCCGCCGGGTGGTGCCCCAGATCGGCAAGTCGATCGCGGCCCCGGTGATCACCGCCGCCGCCGCGGAGCGGCCCGCCCACTCCGGGGCGGACGGTCCACGCACCCCCGCCCGGGCCGTCGAGGACCAGGGCCACCGGCCGGTCCATCCATGCCAGGGCGCGGCCGCACATCTGCGGCAGTCCGGCGAGCAGCCACTCCATGACCGCCGCGATGTGGCCGGCGTCCGGCGGCGGCACCGACCGTCCCAGCGCCGCCGCGATGTCGTGGCGGAGGTGGACGTGGTGATCGAAGGTGAACGCGCTGGCGAGCAGCCCCACGGGGTACCGGCCGATGTCGCCGAGGGGGATGCGCAGCCCGCGGATCGGCGGTCGCTGGGTGACGGGGACGAGGGCGACGAAGCGGCCGCTCCAGCTCTCGTACTCTCGCAGCACCCGGGCCGGCTCCCAGGCCCGGCGGCTCTCGACGTCGCCGTCGTTGCTCCGTTCCACGCTGCTGGTGCGCATCAACCGGAGCAGCCACGGGGTGAAGCAGCCGTGGAATGCCGCACCCATGTGGGCGACGACATCCTTCACACTCCACTCGGCGCAGTCGCTCGCCGACGACCACTCCCCATCGGTGAGCGTCCTGCAGAGGTCGAGGACGGCACCGCGCTCGTCACGCAGCGTCCTGAATCGGTCGATGGTCATGGCGGGTCGGGATCCTGGCGACCGGCGACATCGGGAGGCACCCCATGGACGTGGCGACACCGGACACTGACGAGGTCGCGACCCTCGCCCGGGCCCTGGCCCAGACCGGCCGGGTGATCGCGTCGGTGGCGGACGGCGGCTGGTCGCTGGCCACCCCCTGTGTGGGCTGGGACGTCACCGCGGTGGTGCGCCACCTGATCGACTTCGATCCGGATGATGCGCGTCTCCGCCGAGGGCGGCACCCCACAGTGGGGCCGGTCCGACCCCGTGGAGGGCGACCTGGTCGCCGCCTACGGTGAGGCCTCGGCCGGCCTGCTCGCGGCCTGGTCCGCACCCGGGGCGCTGGAGACGACCCGCGACTTCGGCGGTCACCCGGTGCCGGCGGCGTTCGCGCTCGGCGTGCACCGCATCGAGGTGGTGATCCACGGATGGGACGTGGCCGCCGCGCTGGGGCGCACCGGTGAGCTCGACCCCGTGCTCGCCGAGATCGCCCTGGCGTCCTCCCGGGCGATGCTCCGCCCCGAGTTCCGGGGAACCGCCGCCGAGGGCAAGCACTTCGGGCACGAGGTGCCGGTGCCCGACGACGCGCCCGCGTACGACCGCCTCGCCGGCTGGCTGGGCCGGTCGCCGGGGGGCTCCTGAGCTACAGCGGCGCGTCGGCGTCGCGCCGCCGGCCGGTGATCGGGACCCCGAGGTGGTGGCTGAGCTCGACGAGCTGCTCGTCCTGCCACATCCCCCGGGACACCCGGTGGACCGGCTCACCGCCGGGTCCGAGGAAGGCGACGCCGGAGCGCTCGGCAGCGATGCTGCGGATGGCCTCTCTCGGGTACTCGCGCCGGATCCCCAGCCAGTTCGCGGTCCGCAGGTGGGTGGCGTCGACGGACAGCCGGCTGCGGAGGTAGCCGGAGAGCGGCAGCCCGACGCACGCCACCGCCATCGCGATCCACAGAAACAGGTTCGCCGGCCGTGTGAACGCGTGTCCGAAGAGCTCGAAGACCAGGAGGGCGACGACCACCAGGTTGAGGGCGAAGGAGGCCCGAACGTAGCTGTTGAAGGCCGGCCGCAGCACCAGGGTGGGCTCTGTCATGTCCGAACTGTAGGCCGACGGCGCCCCTAGGCGACGCGCTGCGCGAAGACGGCGAGATGGTGGTCGAAGGCGCCGTGGACGTAGTTTCCCGCGCAGGTGATGAGCACGAGGTGGGCCAGCCCGTCGGCGGCGGGTTGCGAGCCCCGGCCCGCGACCGGGCCCGCGCCGTACAGGCGGGCGAGCACCGCCGGGTCGGCGGTCTGCGCGTCGGAGTAGGTCTCGGTCTCGGTGACCGTGAAGGTGACGTCGAGGCCGCTGCGGGTGTCGTGCACCACGATCGTGGATCCGGGTCGGAGATCGCCGAGACGGGTGAAGGCCGCGGGCCGTCCCAGCGTGTCGTCGACGTGGCCCGCGACCGTCGCCGTCCCCACCTCGCCGGGGATGGCGCCGCCGCGATACCAGAACGCCTTGCCCCACACCGGGTCCCCGGCCGGGCCGAAGGGCGCGTCCATCACGTTCCGCGGAGTGATCCCCACGCCGAGCACGGGGACGCTCAGCTGGAGTGAGGGGATCGCCAGCACCAGGGGGACGTCCACCGGACCCGAGCGGAGATCGAGGCCGGTGGCGGTGAGCTGCGCCGGGACCGCATCCTGGGTGGGCGCGGCCGCGATCGCGACCGGGCCACGGGCCCGGCTGTGGAGGGGCGTCGCGGGCGTCTGCCCGCACCCCGCGAGGGCCGCCCCCGCGGTGAAAAGGACCACGGCGCGACGCCGCCAGCCGGCAGCCGGCATGCCCCCGCTACCGTCCCGGGAGCGGAGCGGCGCCGCCGGCCTGCGGGGGGCCGCCGACGGGCGGCTGCGATCCCGCGGCGGTGTCGCCGCCGCCACTGCTGTTGCCGTGGACGATCGTGCCGCCGTTGGTGGCGGTGTCACCGTTGGTGGCGGTGCCACCGTTGGTGGCGGTGCCACCGTTGGTGGCGGTGCCGCCACCGTTGGGGGAGGAGGCGAGGACGATGGTGGTGATCGCGACGTCACAGGTCACCAGGCTGCCGCCACCGTTGTCGGATCCGTTGCACTGGTCGACGGTGACCGGCAGCGCCGCCGAGGTCGTCGATCCGGTCGCCACCGAGCAGCGCACCCTGCGGGAGGCGCCGCCTCCATTGGCGGAACCGTTGCACTGCGTGACCGTGGCGCCCGACGTGCTCGCGGGGAACGGCGAGCAGCTCAGCGTCGGCTGGGTGCCGCCGCCGGTTCCGGAGCCGACGCACTGGTTCACCGTCGCGGCGGCGGGGCCCGCGGCGGAGCCGCCGATGATGGTGTTGACGATCCGGACGTGGCACGTCATCGTGCTGCCGCCGCCGTTGCCGGAGCCGTTGCACTGGTGGACGGCGGTGACCAGCCGGGTCGACCGGGTCGTGGTCCCGGTGGTGGCGACGCAGTTCACGTTGGTGCCGGAGCAGCGCCGGGCCACGGTGACGGTGGACGATGTGGTTGCGCCGTCGAGCGTGTTGGCGATCGTGACGTCACAGGTCACGACGCTGCCGCCGCCGTCCGCGCCGTTGCACTGGTCCACTCCGGACGCGGCGCTCGCAACGATGGCGGACGGTGCCAGCGCGGCTGCGGCGAGGAGGAGGGGGACGCCGGCGATCATCAGCCACCTGCGGGATCCGAGGCGGCGGGGCGCACGAGGGGAATCAGCTGTCATGGTGGCGTTCTCCGGAGCATGTGAGGTGCTCGTCCAGAGGCGGCTCAAGCAGCTGAACTGGGATCAGGCTACACCGCTGCCCTCGGCCTGACAAAGCCTGAGCGTGACGGTGTGGATACGTTCGCCATCGGTCATGTGCGCCGGGTCAGGCCGGCTCGTCTCCCCGTGCCCACTCCACCAGCTGCTCGCCGTCGACGGCACGATGGAGCTCGCGGGCGGGGCAGATCTCGTCGGGCAGCACCTCCTGCCAGTCCACCAGCGCGGCGTGGAGCTCATGGTTGTTCCGCGCCCGGTGCACCGCCGGCGGGGCCGGCCGCGCGATCGCGGCCTCGAGCCGGCGCAGGCGGTGGGGGATGAGCGGGTCGTGCTGACGGCCGCGACCGGCGAGATTGATCTCTTCGACGGTCTCGAGGAGGGCGTCCACGGTGCGGACCGCCCGCCGCCGCCTCTCCTGGAGCTCACGATCGGTGAGCCACGCGCTGCGGCGCAGGCAGTGGTCCGCCGCCGCTCGGGCGATCGAGGGACCGGGCGAGGCGCCGGGGCACGCTGCGAGACTGCTCACGGTCGTGGCCTCCGTGTGGATGGACTGCGGTCGGTGCCGACCCGCGGAGCATGCTCCGCCGCGGCGAGGGGACTCGCATCCGGGTGCCCCCCGGGCATTCCCCAGTCCACCCCAGGGCCCGGGTACCGGCCGGGGTGAGGGTCCCCGGTCGCCCGGCGCCGTGCAACGCCGCTGAAACACCGGCGAGCAGGATGGCAGGCATCGAACCCGAACACAGGCGGACCATCCGATGCGGACTGCACAGATCATCGCCGACGCGGCAGAGGACATCTCCATCCGGCGGTACCGGGAGTTCACCTCACGTGGGGCACTCGACCATCATCTCGTCTTCGTCTCCTGCGGCCGGTGCGGAGCCGACCAGGGCGTGATCGTGCAGGACGGGATGCGGGTCGTCGCCTTCTCGTGCGACAGCTGCCACCAGCGGACCACTGCGCTGGTCCAGTAGGCACGGCGGACGTGGCGATGGGTGGCGAGCCGGCCCGCACCCTGCCGCGGCGGTCCTTCCTCCGGGGCGTCGCCGGCGTCGCCGGCGTCGCCGGCGGGTTGGCGGCGGGCTCGGTGGCCGGGGTGTGGCCCGGGCCGCCGGCCAGGACCAGTACAACCTGGAGGAGACCCGAGCCGGGCTGCGAAGCATCCCGTTCCACGGTCCCCACCAGGCGGGGATCGCCACCCCGCCGCAGACCGCCGCGGGCTTCCTCGCCTTCGACGTGACCGCGGCCGGCCGCGACGAGCTCTCCGCCAGCTGCTCCGCACGCTCACCGCGCGGGCGGCGTTCCTCACCGCGGGCGGCACCCCACCGGCGGTGGCCCCGGGCGCGGCGCCCTCGGACGACGCCCCGCTCGGGCCCACGGTGCTGCCCGACGACCTCACCGTCACCGTCGGGCTGGGCGCGTCGCTGTTCGACGGCCGCTACGGGCTCGGGTCGCGGCGCCCGCCCAGCTCGAGACGATGCGGGCCTTCGCCCACGACCACCTCGACCCGGCGATCTCCGACGGTGACCTGCTGGTGCAGCTGTGCACCGCGACACCGTCGGCCACGCCATGCTCGACATCCTCGCCCACACCTCCGGCGGCATGCGGCTGCGCTGGCGCATCGACGGGTTCCGGTTCCCGCCCCGCCCGGTCGGCATCCCGTACGCGACCTCGCCGGCGGCCTCGGACAACCTGGACCCGATCTACACCAACGATCCCCAGGGCCTGCTCACGCCGCTCACCTGCCACATCCGCCTGGCCGGTGGGCACCTCGCCCGCGGGGGTGGCGGTGTCGCCCGACGGCAGGTCCGCCTATGTCGCGTTGGGCGGCGACAACGCCGTCGCGGTGGTCGACACCCGCGCACCAGGACGGTGCGCACGAGGGTTGCCCTCCCCATCGGTCTCGGCTGTGAGGCCGCCACCCCCGCCGAGGCCGAGGGGCTGATCCGCGTCGGCGCGCAGGTGACCTTCCGTCACCCGCTGGTGCGCTCGGCGATCCAGCAGGCGGCGACGCCCGAGGAGTGCCGCAGCGCCCATCGAGCCCTCGCCGAGGCCATCGATCCCGAGGTGAGCCCCGATCGCCGTGCCTGGCATCGCGCCGAGGCGGCGGTGGGACCCGACGAGGAGGTCGCCGGCGATCTCGAGCGCTCCGCCGGCCAGGCGCACGCCCGGGGTGGAGTGGCCGCGGCGGCGGCCTTTCTGGAGCGGTCCGCCGCCCTGACCGCCGACCCCGGCCGCCGGGCGGAGCGGAGGCTCGCCGCGGCCGGGCCCTGCTCAACACCGTCGCGGCCTCGGCCACGGCGGGCTACGTCGCCACCCACGTCCAGGGTGCGGACGCCGTCTCCGCCGGGCTGGGCACGGCCACACCACCGCGTTCTCGGTGAGCATCGCGGCGTGAGCCCTGCTACGGTCGGCTCGGCGCACAGGAGCAGCCCGGAGGTGGGCCTCATGAGCCGCGGCAGCGCGGTGGCGGCGGCGGCGGGGATCGGGCCGTGAGCTCGACCCGCGCCGGCCGTCGCATCCACGCGCCGCGCGGGGTGGTGTACCGCGCGCTGCTCGATGCGCAGGCGATCGCGCGGTGGAGGGTGCCGGCCGGGATGACCAGCCGGGTGCACGAGTTCGACGCCCGCGAGGGCGGCGCGTTCCGGGTCTCGCTCAGCTACGACGCGCCGAGCCGCACCGGCAAGACGGCGGCGCACACCGACACCTACCACGGCCGCTTCGTCAGGCTGGTGCCCGACCGCGAGGTGGTCGAGGCGCTCGAGTTCGAGACCGCGGATCCCGAGCTGCGCGGCGTGATGACGATGACCACGACGCTCACCGACGCCGACGGCGGTGGCACCGATGTCCTCGTCGTCCATGAGGGGATCCCTCGCGGGGTGCGGCCCGCCGACAACGAGACCGGCACACGGATGGCGCTCGCGAACCTCGCCGCGCTCGTCGAGGCGGGCCCTGCCTGAGGCGACGGCAGGGCCCGCAGCGGCGCGACTACTCGCTCGGGTGATGCCGTCATCCCGGCGCCGGGGCATGCTCGTGGCGAGGCGAGACGGGCGGATCGGCAGCCTCGACGACGGGGGTGACCGTGATGCGTGTCGCGAACGTGCGGGGACGGCTCTCGCTGCTCACCGACGGGGGGGCGGTGGATGTCGCCGCGGCCAGCGCGGGACGGTTCGGTCCCGACCCCCAGTCGGTCTGGGCCGACCGGGGCCGGTTCGCCGACTGGGCAGCCGGGCTCGGGCCACAGCCGGCGGCGGCCTACGCGCCGGAGGACCTGCGCCCCCCGGTCCCGCGTCCCGGGCAGATCTTCGCCATCGGGCTGAACTACTGGGAGCACGCCGAGGAGGCGGAGCTCGAGCTGCCCGATCATCCCGTCACCTTCACCAAGTTCCCAGGGACAGGACCTGTCCGAGCGGGATGTGCAGCTGCGGCCGCCGGCGCCGCAGTTCTGCCTCGGCAAGTCGTTCCCCGGGTCGGACCGATCGGTCCGGCGGTCGTCACCGTCGACGAGCTCTCCGACCCGGACGACCTGGAGCTGGTCGGGCGTCTCTCGGAGATCGTCACGCTGCGCCCCGGTGACCTCATCTTCACCGGCACCCCGGCCGGTGTCGGCTCGTTTCGCAGGCCGCCCCGGTATCTGCGCCCCGGCGACGTGCTGGAGAGCCACGTCACCGGGGTGGGGGAGATGCGCCACTTCCCTGGTCGGGAACGGCCGGAACGGCCGGCCGTGACCCCGGGATCGCTCACGACCAGCTGTCCGGCCTGATCCCGGGGGTGCGGGTCGCGGTCCGGCCGACCGCGCGCACCTCCTCGGCGAAGGTGATGGCGTTGTCGACCGCGGCGCACCGGCCGTCGTTGTTGAAGTACACGAAGACGTCCTCGTGGTCGCCGTACGCCGCGGCGATCCGTTCCGCCCAGCTGCGGAGGGTGTGGCGGTGGTAGTTGGGCGGGACCTGCGCGTCGCCGTGGTGCATCCGCACGTAGCCCCAGGTGGCGGTGCGCCACAGCGGCCCGGACGGGCAGCCGCCGCGGTCGGCCCAGACCAGCGCGGCATCGCGGCCGGCGAGGAGGTCGCGCACCTCGTCCGACCACCACGACTCGTGTCGAGGCTCGACGGCCAGCCGTGTGCCCGCGGGGAAGCTGTCGAGCGTCGCCGCCAGGGCCGGCGGGTCGGCGGTCAGGTCGGGGGGAAGCTGGATGAGGACGGGGCCGAGCTTGGGGCCCAGCGCCGACGCTCGGGACATCAGCCGCGCCACCGGTTCCGCGGGGTCGTGCAGCCGCCGGACGTGGGTGAGGTAGCGGCTCGCCTTGACCGCGATCACCGCGTCGTCGGGGCTGCGCCGTCGCCATCCGGCGAAGACCTCCCTCCGGGGGAGCCGGTAGAAGCTCACGTTGAGCTCGAGCGTCTGGAACCAGGTCATGGTGTGCTCGAACCAGTACCGCTGCGGCACCCCGTTGTGGAAGCGGTGCCGCCAGTCCTCGTACTGCAGCCCCGAGGTTCCGATGAGAACGGGCATCCCCGGCCACGGTAGCGAACCCGTCCCCGGGGCCGGGTCGAGTAGGCTCGGATCGTGATCCGGGAGTTCACCTGGGAGGCGCCGCCCGCGCGGGTGGTCTCCGGCCGGGGTGCCCTCGGCCGGGTGGGCGCCGAGGTCGAGCGTCTCGGGGCCCGGCGGGTGCTGCTCATCGGCGGCGGCCGGTCGGCCGCGGCCCCGCTCGCGCGCATCGCCGCCCAGCTCGGCGACCGGGTCGCCGCCGTCGTCCCCACCGCCGCGCAGCACGTGCCCGACCTCATCGCCGCCGAGGCGACCGAGCGCGGCCGCGCCGCGGCGGTGGACGTCGTGGTCAGCGTGGGCGGCGGCTCCTCCACCGGCCTCGGCAAGGCCGTCGTCCTCGCCCTCGACGTGCCGCTCGTCGCCGTCCCGACGACCTACTCGGGGTCGGAGATGACGCCGATCCACGGGCGCACCCGCGACGGCCGCAAGGAGACCGGCCGTGACCTCCGGGTGCTCCCCCGCGCGGTCGTCTACGACCCCGAGCTCTGTGCCGGGATGCCGCCCCGGCTCGCGGCCGCGTCGGGCATGAACGCGCTCGCCCACTGCGCCGAGGCACTCTGGGTGGTGGCGGCGAACCCGATCACCTCGGCGCTGGCGGTCGAGGGGATGCGCCGCCTGCTGCGCGGGCTGCCGCGGGTGGTGTCCGACCCCGGGGACGTCGACGGGCACGCCGAGTGCCTCACCGGGGCCTGCCTGGCCGGCACCGCGCTCGCCCAGGTCGGCGGCGGCATCCACCACCGCACCTGCCACGTGCTCGGCGGCGGCTGGAACCTGCCCCACGCCGAGACCCACGGCATCGTGCTCCCGCACGCGGTCGCGCTGGTGTCGCCACGCGCTCCGGCGGCGATGGCGCAGCTCACCTCGGTGCTCGACGGCGAGCCGGCCGAGGCGCTCGTCGAGCTGGCCGTGTCGATGGGCCTGCCCGGCTCGCTCGCCGCCGTCGGCATGCCCGGCGACGCCCTCGGCGAGGCCGCCGACCGGATCGCCGCGGCGAGCGAGGGCGACCCCCTCGCCGGCAACCGGAGCGACATCCGCGCGATGCTCGACGATGCCTTCCGGGGCAGCCGGCCGGCCGCCCGCCTCGCCGCCCGACCGAGCTGACCGCCCCGCCCGGTGCCGGCTACGTCGGCGAGCCCGTCCCGCGCACGCCCCGGAGCACCACCTGGATCGAACTCGGCGTCCTCGAGCCCGGTGGTGTCGCCGGTCACCGTGCCCCGCTCGGCAACCTCGCGGAGCAGCCGGCGCATGATCTTGCCGGCACGGGTCTTGGGGAGCGCGTCGACGGCGTACACCGCGCCCAGGGCGGCGTGGGGACCGATCGTCTCCCTCACCGCGTCCTCGACGCCACGGCGCACCGTGCCCGGGTCGTGGCCCGCGGCGATGATCAGGAAGGCCGCGGGAACGGTGCCCTTGATCTGGTCGGCGACACCCGTCACCGCCGCCTCGGCGACGCCCGGCTGCGCGGTGACCACCGACTCGATCTCCATGGTGCTGATCCGGTGCCCGGCGACGTTGATGACATCGTCGGCGCGGCCCAGCACCCAGAGGTGGCCGTCGGCGTCGCGCACCGCCTCGTCGGCGGTCCAGTAGCGACCCGGGAACCGTTCGAAGTAGCTGTCGACGTAGCGCTGCTGGTCGTCCCAGATGGTGCGGGCCAGGGTGGGGAAGGGGTGGAGCAGGACGAGGTTGCCCTTGTGCCCGTCGGGCACCTCGTTGCCGTCGTCGTCCACGATCGAGCAGTGGTGGCCCGGCACCGGCCGGCCGCAGGAACCGGCCTTCAGGTCGTCGACGCCGTACACGGGATAGGTCCACGTCGATCCCGTCTCGGTCTGTCCGTAGGCGTTGACGACGGGCACGCCGCCGCCCAGCCTCTCGGTCACCCAGGTGAAGGTCGCCGGGTCGAGCGGCTCGCCCTGGACGCTCACCAGCCGCAGCCGCTGCCAGGGGTGGCGGTCGGCGGCCGCGTCCCCGAGCCGGCGGAGCATGCGCAGCGCGGTCGGTGCGGTGAGCATCTTGGTCACCCCGTGGCGCTCGGCCATCTCGTAGAGGCGCTCCCCGGTGGGATGGTCGAGCGCACCCTCGTAGACGAAGAGGGTGGCGCCGTGGGCGAGTCCGCCGATCACCGCCTGGATCGGGAAGGTGAGCCAGCCCACGTCGGCGGCGCACCAGTACACGTCGTCCGTCTCGGGGCCGATCTGCCACTTCACGTTGGCCCAGGTGCCCACCAGGAAGCCCGCGGTCGAGTGCACCAGGCCCTTGGGCCGCGCCTCGGTGCCGCTGGTGAAGATCAGGAAGGCCGGTTCATTCGCCTCCATCGGCTCGCACGGGCACGCGCTGCTCTGGGCCGCGCAGAGGTCCTCGTACCAGACCTCGTCCGCCTCCAGCGGCACCCGGTCGCCGGAGCGGCCGACGACGATCGCGTGCTCGACGCTCGGCGCCTGCCGCCGTGCCCTGCGCAGGTTGTCGAGCAGCCGGACCTCCCTGCCCCGGCGGTGGCTGCGATCGGTGAGGATCACCGCCTTCGCGCTCGCCCCCTGGAGCCGCAGCGCGATGGCGTCGGGCGAGAACGCGGAGAAGATGACCGTGTAGATCGCCCCGATGCGGTTGCAGGCGTGGATGGCCACGAAGACCTCGGGCACGTTCTGCATGTAGACGGCCACCACGTCGCCGCGGCCGATGCCGAGCGACCTCAGGCCGTTGGCGAGCCGTGCCACCTGGTCGCGCAGCTCGGAGTAGGTGACGGTGCGCACCTCGCCGGGCTCGCCCTCCCAGATGATCGCCGCCCGGTCCGCGGTCGCGGCATCCTCGGCCCAGCGGTCGACGCAGTTGTCGGCCACGTTCATGCGACCGCCGGCGAAGTAGCGGAACACCGGGAACCCGCCCTCGCGGAGCGCCGTCCAGGGCTCCATCCAGCGCAGGTGGCCCGCGGCCCATTCCCAGTAGCGGTCGGGGCTGTCCGCCTCCAGGGCGCGCGCCGTGGCCAGGTCGGCGGCCTGCGCCGCGGAGAGCCGGTGCTCGCCGAGCGGCAGCATGGGCCGGCTGATCAGATCCTCGACGCCGGTGTCGACGCTCACTGCGGCACCCCCTTGGTGGCGACTCCCTCGAACAGGTACCCGAACGATCGGGGCCCCTTCACGTACTCGTTGCTCATCCGGCTCAGCTCGAGCCCTGACCGCGCGATCAGCTCGTCGATCGGTCGGTTGAGGTGGCACCCGCCGGCGAGCCGCCGTTGCAGCGGGGTCAGCCGGTCCTGCCAGCGTGCCACCCCGGGGTCCGGCGAGCGGCCGTGCTCCACGAAGTGGAAGCCGCCGCCCGGCCGGAGGACGCGGTGGACCTCGCCGAGGGCGCGCTGGACGTCGGGAATGGTGCACAGCGTCCAGGTCGAGAGGACATGGTCGACGCTCGCGGTGGCCAGCGGAAGCTCCTGCCCGTCCAACCCGACGAACTCGACCGGCACCGGCGAGCTCGCCACCCGTCCGGCGGCGAGGGAGCGCCCCAGGGTCGCCGGATCGACCGCCCGGACCCGGGTGACCGCCGCCGGGTAGTGAGGCACGTTGAGGCCGGAGCCGAAGCCGATCTCGAGCACGTCGCCCTCGAGCCCGGCAGTGACGCGGGCCCGGATCGGCCTGAACTCCCTACGGTTCATCACCAGGTCGGTGAACCGGGGCAGGACCCGGTCCGCGTACCACCCCATCCCCGCAGTATGAGCGCGCGACACCCGCCGAGGCGATGACCGACCGAGCGGTCGGTCGGACGGACGGGCGCGGGGGGAACACGCGGTCGTTGACCGAAACGGTGAGAGGCGACACACTTGCCGCGAATCCGGCATCGCGTGGGGGAAGTGGGCCATGGCGGGTCTCGGACGTGTCACCGCGCTGGCTGCGCTCGGGCTCGCGCTCGCCGCCTGCGGAGGCGGCGGCTCCTCGCCGCAGGCATCGGCCGCCGCGCCCCCGGCCTCCGCGCAGACCCTGGCGGTGCAGCTCGACGGGCGGGCCGACGCCTTCCACGGCGCCTTCACCGGCTACTTCCCGAACACACTGTCGGTCCACCCCGGCGACACCGTGACCTTCAGCCTGCCCCACTTCTCCGGCGAGCCGCACACCGTGACCGTGGGCACGCTGGTCGACGCCGCGGCGACGAAGCTGAAGGCGCTCGGGCCGCAGGCCACGGTGGCCGCCCAGGAGAACTCGCCGGAGATGCTGAACATCGTGGACGTCTTCCCCCACAGCATCCAGGGGCCGCCCGACGCCAACCAGTCGGCGGCGCAGCCCTGCTACCTCGACACCGGCGTCCCCCCGCTCTCGCTGAAGGGCGGCGCTCGGGCGTGCCCGAAGCGGGCGGAGCCGGAGTTCACCGGCACACAGGCGTTCCACAGCAGCGGCGTGCTGATGGACGACGGCGCCTCCTACAGCCTGCCCATCTCGAAGAGCATCAAGCCCGCCACCTACAACGTGATCTGCCTGGTCCACCGCTCGGCGATGACCGCCCAGATCCAGGTCGTCGACAGCGGCCAGGCGGTGCAGAGCCAGGCCGATCTCACCGCCAGGGGCCAGCAGCAGCTCAAGCGGCTCGTCGACGCGCTCACCCCGATCGCGGCGACCGCGCAGGGCGCCACCGCCGAGACCGCCCTCTCCGGTGCGGGCGACCCCAGCATCACCCACCCGGTGATCGCCGATCCCGCCGCCGTCAACGCGGTGATCGTCGACTTCGGACCGAAGACCATCTCGATCCCGGTCGGCGGCACGGTCACCTGGAGGAACTTCTACTTCCACAACATCGCCTTCGGCGCCGCCGACAGCGACGTCGGCGTGCTCCAGAAGGCGGCGGACGGCAGCATCCACCTCAGCCCCAAGGCGGGAGCCCCCGCCGGCTTCACCGTCCCCCCCAGGCGGGCATCAACATCCCGCCGCCGGACAACACCGCGCCGGTCGTCGTCGACCTCGGCAGCTGGGACGGAACCGGCTTCAAGAACACCGGGATCGTCCAGTCGCTGCCGCCGCAGAACGTGGTCTCGCTGAAGCTGACCTTCACCCGCGCCGGGACCTTCTCGTACCGGTGCCTGATCCATCCCGACATGAAGGCGGACGTGAAGGTCGGCTGAGCTGCTCCGGCTGCGGGCACGGCTCGCCCTCCTCGGCCTCCTCCCGCTGATCGGGGCCTCCGCGGCCGGGGGTGGGCACAGCACCCATCCCGCGGCCGCGGCGGCGGCCGCGGCCGCGCCGGCGCGGGGTGAGCCCGCGGGCCACCAGGCGGCGGAGGGGTTCGTGCTGACCGCCGCGACCGACCCGGGGACGGCGGGAGCCGGCGCCGGATGCGACCCCGCCGCGCCGGTGCGCGGCTACGACGTTGTCGCCATCAACGTCGACATCACCCTCAACCGGTACCTCGACCACGACCCCGCGGGGCGGATGTACGTGCTCGAGGAGGACCTCGGGCGGGTCCGCGACGAGGAGGCCCGGAACCTGCGCGCCCGGGCCGGCGGGGGCGAGCCGGCGGTGTCCTCCGGGCTCCAGGGGGATGCCATCCAGCCGCTCACGCTGCGGGTCCGGCCGGGCGAGTGCCTGCGGATCCGGCTGCGCAACGGGCTCGGGGGCGGCGAGCCCGCGAGCGTGCACCTGCACGGGGCGAGCCTGCGGATGGCCGGAGGCGGCGGCGCGGCGATCGCCACCAATCCCGGTGCGATGGTCGCGCCCGGGGGGCGGGCGACCTACGAGTGGATGGTGGGCGGCGCCGAGCCGGAGGGCACCCATTACCTCCACAGCCACGGCGACGATCGCGTCCAGGCGGACCACGGCCTCTTCGGCGCGGTGGTCGTCGAGCCCCGCGGCGCGACCTGGCTCGACCCCCTGACCGGGGCACCGCTGCGGACCGGCTGGGCCGCGGTGGTGCGGCCCCCCGCCGGTCCCGCCTTCCGCGAGTTCGCGCTGTACTACCACGAGGTCGGCGACGAGAACTACCAGCCGCTCGACGCCGGCGGCGGGCTCGTCCCCCAGGTCGACCCGACCACCCACGCCTACCGGCCGGACGGCCGCGCCATCAACTACCGCAGCGAGGCGTTCATGAACCGCCTCCAGCGGCAGCAGCGCCTCACCGGACGGTTCGACGAACTCGGTGGCCTACAGCTCCTACGCCTTCGGCGACCCGGCGACGCCGATCATGCGCAGCTACCTCGGCGACCCGGTGAAGCAGCGCATCGTCCACGGGGGCTCGGAGGTGTTCCACGTCCACCACGTGCACGGCGGCGGCATCCGCTGGCGCCGCCAGCCGGGGGTCGAGGCGGGGGCCTTCGACAGCGGGCTCGACAAGCATCCGCCGCTGCGTCCCCGGGCCTCCGAGCGCACCGACTCGCAGTCGCTCGGTCCCTCCGAGAGCTTCGACGTCACCGACGAGTGCGGCAGCGGCGGATGCCAGCAGAGCGCCGGCGACTTCATGTTCCACTGCCACGTCACCCACCACTACTTCGCGGGGATGTGGGGGATCTGGCGCGTCTACAACACCCGCCAGGACGGCGCGTCGTCCACCGACTCCCTGCCCCCGCTCCACGAGCTCACCGATCGCGCCGGCCGGGTGGTGCCGGCGGTGACCTCCGACGTCCTCGCCGGCCGGACCGTGTCCACCTACGGCAGGAGCGCCACCGTCGACCCCGCCGCGCTGGCGGCGTGGGTGGAGCGCCAGCTTCCACCGGTGGGGATCCCCCACGGCGACGACGCCGCGGTGCTCGACTGGAGCCGCAGCGGCGACCGCTACCTCGGCGAGGCCGAGACCGACCAGAGCTGGCCCGGGTACCGATCAGCGAGCCCGGGGCGGCGGCCACCGCTGCTCTTCGACCCGTCCACCGGCAGGCTCGCCTATCCGTTCCTCCGTCCCCACCTGGGGCGACGTCCGCCCTTCGCCCCGAACCACGGTCCCGCGCCGTTCCTCGACCCGACCCCGGCGGGGGAGGGGCCGCCGCCGCCGGGGGCGGACGGCCCGGGGAGCCTGTGCCCGGCCGGGACGCGGCTTCGGTCCCTGTCGATCGACGCGATCACGGTGCCGGTGCCGCTCAACCGCCGCCTGAACATCGTCGACCCGTTCGGCGAGATCTACGTGCTCCGCGACGAGGAGGAGGCGGTGCGCGCCGACCCCCGCCGCCGCGTCCCCCTGGCGCTCCGCGCCAACGCCGGCGAGGACTGTGTCGACGTGCTCTTCCGCAGCGAGCTCGAGGACGTCCAGGGCCAGCCCCTCAGCAAGGTGAGCGCCCACATCCACTTCATGCAGTTCGACGTGCAGGCGAGCGACGGGGTGGACACCGGCTTCAACTACGAGCAGACGGTGCGGCCCTTCCGCGCGGAGGGCGAGACCCTGACCGCCGCCGGCGCCGCCGGCGACCGCAGCCTCCGTCTGGGCAGCACCACCCGCTTCCAGCCGGGTGAGCTGGTCGGCGTCGGGGTGGACCAGGACCGCTCCTTCGAGACCCGCACCGTGCAGGCGGTCGCCGGCGACACCCTCGCGCTCGACGCGCCGCTGCAGAGCGCGCACGCCGCCGGCGAGGTGGTGAGCACCGAGTTCGTGCGCTATCGCTGGTATCCCGACGTGCAGTTCGGCACCGCCTTCTTCCACGACCACGTCAACGTGCTCTTCTCCGGCCAGCACGGGCTCGCCGGGGCGTTCGTCTCCGAGCCTCCGGGGTCCACCTATCACGACCCCCGCACCGGGGCGGAGATGCAGAGCGGTCCCATCGCCGACATCCGCACCGCCGCGCCCCTCTCCGTCGACGTCGCCGGGAGCTTCCGTGAGCTGGTGCTCTTCCTCATGGACGACAACCCGCTCACCGCCATCGACCGCTCCAGCGGAAGCTCAATGAACCTGCGCGTCGAGCCGGTCGAGCACCGCTCCCGCGATCCAGCGCTGCGCTTCAGCAGCGCCGAGGCCGGCGATCCGGAGACGCCCGTCCTCGACGCCTACCTCGGCGATCCCGTCGCCGTGCGCACCCTGGTGGGCGCGAGCAACGACGTCCACAGCCTGCACGTCGACGGGCACTGGTTCCGCATCGAGTCCCAGAGCCGCAGCTCACCGCCGGTGGACACCGTGGACGTCGGCATCTCGGAGCGGTACGACCTCGTGCTGCCTCGCGCCGGCGGCGCCCAGGGCATGCCCGGCGACTACCTCTACTACAACGGCAGGTCGTTCAAGCTCCGTGAGGGCGGCTGGGGGCTGCTGCGCGTCCACGAGGGCACCGACGGACAGGGGCTCCAGCCGCTCCCCGGTCACGAGCGCCCGCCCGCCGCTGCCGCCACCGTCTGCCCGCCCGGGGCGCCGCGCCGGCGGTTCGCGGTCGCCGCGGTCGAGGCCCCGCTGCCGATGCTGGAGGGCGCCACCGGCCTCACCTACGTGCTCGAGAGCGACCGGGAGGCGGTGCTCGCGGGGCGCCGGCCGGCGGAGCCGCTGGTGCTCCACGTCGACGTCGGCGACTGCATCGAGGTGACGCTGCGCAACGCCACCACCGGCGGTGCGGTGTCGTTCCACGCCGACATGCTCGCCGCCGATCCGCGGGTCTCGGGCGGCGTCGCCGCCGGCCGCGACGCGCCCCAGGCGGTGGCCCCCGGCGCGTCGCGCACCTCCACGTACTACGCCCATCCGGAGATCGGGGAGACGGCGGCGCTGGTGCGGGACTGGGGCGACGTCCTGCGCACCCCTCGGCTCGGCCTCTTCGGAGCCATCGTCGTCGGTCCCCGCGGGGCCGGCTACACCGATCCGGTGACCGGCGCGGACGCGTCCGGCCGCGCCGCCTGGAGGGTCGACGTGCATCCGCAGTCCGGCCCCACCTACCGCGACGTCACCCTCCTCCTCCAGGACGAGGACGCGGGCATCGGCACCCATCGGATGCCCTACACCGAGCACGTCGACGGCACCGTCGGCATCAACTACCGGGCCGCCCCGCTCGCCGACCGTCTGCTCCGCGGACCCGGCAGCGCGCGGGCCTTCCGCAGCGACGTCCACGGCGACCCGTCGACCCCGCTCGTCGAGGCCTACGCCGGCGACCCGATGCGTCTTCACGTGATCGGCGCCACCAGTGAGCAGGCCCAGGTGTTCAGCGTCGAGGGCCATCGATGGCCGCAGGAGCCGGGCCGTCCGGGCACCCCGCTGCGCAGCTCCGCGCAGCTCGGCGGGCTCGAGGCACTCACCCTGCGCCTCGACGGGGGCGCGGGCGGACCCGACCGGCTGCCCGGCGACTACCTCTACGGCGACCACCGCGGCCCCTACCAGGAGGCGGGTCTCTGGGGCCTGCTCCGGGTTCGGCCCCCGTGCCCGAGCGTGGTCACCCTGCACCCGCTGTCCGGCGGCTGCCCGGGTGGCGCGGTCGGGGAACGGGTCCTGGTGCCGGGGCTCGCCGCCGCCGGCCTGGTCGCGATCCTCCTCGCCGTGCGCCGGTGGCGGGCCGGGAGGGCTAGGGGCGCGCCTCCAGGATGAGGTTCATCGTGGTCTCCGCCGCCCGGCGGAAGCGGCTGAACCCGGCCTCGCGGAAGACCTCGCGGAGACGGGCCTCGCCGGCCTGGGCGCCGAGGCCGAGACCGACCTCCTGGGAGAGCGAGTTGGGCGTGCAGACCGCCGCCGACGACGTGTAGAGGAGCGCCGCCAGCGGGTTGCCGGCGATGTTGGCGTCGCGACCGTCGATGGCGAACGGCTCGACCAGCAACACGTTGCCGTCCGGCTCGAGGCGGTCGAGGGCGTGGCGGGCGATCCCCACCGGGTCGCCCATGTCGTGCAGGCAGTCGAAGAAGCAGATGAGGTCGAAGGTGCCGGGGTAGTCCTTGGCGGAGGCGACCTCGAAGCTGGTGCGCTCCGCGACCCCGGCCTCGGCGGCGCGCTCGCGAGCGGTGCGGATCGAGGGCTCGTGGTAGTCGAAGCCCCAGAACCGCGAGCTCGGATAGGCGCCGGCCATGACCACCACCGAGGCTCCGTGACCGCAGCCGACGTCCGCGACCCTGGCGCCCCGGCCGAGCTTCGCCTCGACGCCCTCGAGCGCGGGGATCCACTCCGCGGGCAGGTGGGCCCGGTACCCGGTGCGGAAGTACCACTCCGTGCCCTTGAAGAGGCAGGGGTGGTGCTCGCCCCAGCCGAGCCCGCCGTCACCGCGGAAGGCGGCGGCGATCCTCTCCATGTCGATGAACAGCGACCCCAGGGTGTTCATGCCGCGGGCGACGAAGATCGGGGTGGTGTCGTCGGCGAGGGCCATCGCCGCCTCCGCTCCGAGGGCGTAGGTGTCGGCGTCCGCCTGGCGGTCGATCAGCCCGCCCGCCACCTGGCCGTCGAGCCATTCGCGGACCAGCCGGGGGTGGCAGCAGGCCCGCTCGGCGACGGCGTCCGCGCTCAGCGGTCCGGCGCCGGCCATCACCCGGTAGAGGCCGAGCTCGTCGCCCAGCCAGATGCCGAGGCACATCGCCCCGCCGGTCATGTGGCCGATGAGCCTGCCGACCAGCTCCCGGACACGTCCCCTGTCGATCGCGGTCTCCGCGCCGGCCATGCTCACGCCTCCCACAGCTGAGTCGGCGTCGAGAGCGGGTGCGCTACGCTCGACCACAGCAACCGGACAGGAGATGAGCATGACGCAGACGACCACGGGGACGACCGTCCGCGGACGGGTGCGGACCGAGCCGGGCCACAAGCGGGTGCGGGCCTACCTCGGGGGCCGGCTGGTCGTCGACTCGGCGCGACCCCTCTACGTCTGGGAGAGTCCGCACTACCCGACCTACTACCTCCCGGTGGAGGACATCCGCGCCGAGCTGGTCCCGACCGGGCGGGTCGAGCACTCCCCGAGCCGCGGCGACGCCCGGATCCTCGACGTCCGGGTGGGGACGGCGATCGCGCCGGGGGCGGCGCGCCGCCACCCCGACTCGCCCCTCGAGCCGCTGCGCGAATCCGTCCGCCTGGAGTGGGACGCGATGGACGAGTGGCTCGAGGAGGACGAGCCCGTCTACACCCATCCGCGCGACCCGTACACCCGCGTCGACATCCTCGGCAGCTCCCGACACGTGCGCGTCGAGGTGGACGGCGTGGCCGTGGCCGAGTCCCACCAGCCGCGGATCCTCTTCGAGACCGGCCTCCCGCCGCGCTACTACCTGCCGCTGACCGACGTCCGCATGGAGCTGCTGCTCCCGTCCGAGACCCGGTCGCACTGCCCCTACAAGGGAACCGCCGCCTACTGGTCGCTCGACACCGGGCACGGGGTGCACACCGACGCGGTGTGGATCTACCGGACGCCCCTGCCGGAGAGCCAGAAAATCGCCGGGCTGGCCTGCTTCTACAACGAGAGGGTCGACCTCCACGTCGACGGTGTGCTGCAGGAGCGCCCGCGCACCCCGTTCAGCTGATCGGGGAGGACGCGCCCAGGCCGCCGTCCCGCCGTGCTGCGGCGACGCCGGTCATCGTCGCGACCCGAGCGCCGAGGTTTCGGTCGACGCTCGTCCAGTACTCGATCGCTCGTCCGACGGCGCATACACGGGCCGGTCGCCGTTGTGGCGATACCGCATGCTGCCGTCCTTGTTGTAGCTGTGCACCTCGGCATGCGGAGCGTTCACCGGCAGCTGCAGGTAGTTGGTCCCGATCCGGTAGCGATGGGCGTCCGGATAGGAGAACATGCGGCCCAGCAGCATCCTGTCCGGGCTCGGACCGATGCCCGGCACCATGTTCGCCGGCTCGAACGCAGCCTGCTCGATCTCCGCGAAGAAGTTCTCGGGGTTCCGGTCGAGGACCATCCGCCCGACCTCGATGAGCGGGTAGTCGCCATGCGGCGGTCGTGAAGTGGTACTTGACCCAGAACCGCTCACCGCCGGCGTTCTGCCACAGGTAGGTGTGGCTGCCGTATCCGTTCATGTTGCGCATCGTCCTGGGGGTGCCGCGGTCGCCCATCAGCCAGGTGACCTGGTGCGCCGACTCGGGTGACTTGACGTGGGGCAGGCGCTTTTGGGAGTGGATGAAGTCGGAGAACTCTGGGCGGCCCGGATGAAGAAGACCGGCGTGTGGTTGCCGACCAGGTCGTAGTTGCCCTGCTGGGTGTAGAACCTGAGGGCGAAGCCACGGGGGTCGCGCACCGTGTCCGCGGATCCCAGCTCTCCGGCGACGGTGGAGAACCGGGCCAGCATCGGGGTCCTCCGCCCCCTCTGCAGGAAGTCCGCCCCGGTCCACTCGCCGGCTCCACGGGTGGCCTCGAACCAGCCGAACGCCCCCGTGCCCTTGGCGTGGACGATCCTCTCAGGGACGCGCTCGCGGTTGAACTGCGCTCATCCAGGCCTTCGCCGACGGGATGGCGCACCGGCCCGACACCACCTTCGGAACCGTCACCCGTGCAGGGCGACGACCAGCGGCAGCGGCGTCCCGGCGTGATAGGAGGACGGCAGGTACCCGAAATAGGCCCGGGTGCCGGCCGCATTCGAGTAGTCGCCGGAGAAGCCGGTGCCCGGGACCGCACTGGCATGGGCCACCCCCTGCGGCACCGACACCGCGGCGAGAAGCGCCACCAGCGGTGCTCCCGACAGGCCGATGAGCCGCGGGCCGCCGCCTCGCCTCCTCCGGATGATCGCATCGACAGGGTCTGCCGCGGGCATCGTCACTCCTCCGCGGAAACGCCTCAGGGGCCGATGCTGATCGGACTTCCCTATCGATCGATAGGCGTGCCCCAGCGTACGTGGACGGGCTGTCCGGATCCCTGCAGGAGAACGAGAAACCCAGGCCTGCCGGCTCTCAGGTTCCACAGGGTGCGCCGCGGCGGTCAGTGGGTGACGCGCGCGGTGTCTGCTTCCCGTCCCGCCAGAAACCGAGCGGCGCCCCGTTACCACTTCGATGAGAGCAGGGGGAGGACACCGCCGCCGCGCCCTCCGCGAGGTCGCTGGAGCATGGTGGCTCCTGGTCATGATGCTGCTGCCGGCGGTCGCCCCGGGGACGGCTTTGGCCCGGGCGGCGACGGCCAGCCCGGCGAGCGTCACCACCCCGGACGGCGCGGGGCTCGGCAGCGCCGGGGTGTGCGGAGCGGCCCCGCCGGGCCACGTGCGCTGCCTCGCCGACGTCAGCACCCGCGGCGGCCGGGTCGAGAGCAGCGCCCTGGGTGCGGGTCCGCTCCCGAACAGCTACTCCCCGGCCGACCTCAGCTCGGCGTACGGGCTCGCATCGTCCGGCGGCGGGCGCGGGCACGTGCTGGCCGTCGTCCTCGCCTACGACGACCCGTCGGCCGAGGCGGACCTCGCGGTCTACCGGGCCCAGTTCTCCCTGCCACCCTGCACCAGCGTGAACGGGTGCTTCCGCAAGGTCGACCAGCAGGGCGGAGCCGCGTATCCGCCGCCGCAGGCGAACTGGGCGACGGAGACGTCACTCGACCTGGACATGGCGTCGGCGGCCTGCCCGCTCTGCTCCATCCTGCTGGTCGAGGCGAACAGCGACGTCCTCAGGGACGTCTTCCAGGCGGTGCACGAGGCGTTGGCCCTGGGCGCGACCGAGGTCAGCCTCAGCTTCGGAGTGCCGGAGTACCCCGCCGAGCGGCAGGACGACGCGCTCTTCAACCACCCGGGCGTGCCCATCGTCGCCGCCGGCGGAGATGGCGGCTACGGGGTCAACTATCCCGCCGCCTCCCCCTACGTGACCGCCGTGGGCGGCACCAGCCTTCGCCCCTCGTCGGACCCGCGTGGCTGGTCGGAGAGCGCGTGGAGCGGTGGCGGCAGCGGCTGCAGCGCCTACGAGACCAAGCCGGCCTGGCAGAGGGACACCGGTTGCTCCCGGCGCACGGTCGTGGACGTGTCGGCGGTGGCGGATCCGGGCACCGGGGTCGCGGTGTACGACAGCTACGCGAACGGGGGCTGGATGCGGGTGGGCGGCACCAGCGCCGGCGCCCCGATCGTCGCCGGCGGATACGCGCTGCGTGGAGCCACCAGGGCGGCGGGCGCCTCCGGCCTGTATGTGCCCGGCGCCGCCGACGATGTGGTCAGCGGCAGCAACGGGGTGTGCACGCCCGCGTACCTCTGCACCGCACAGCCCGGATATGACGGCCCGACCGGCATGGGCAGCATCCACGGGACGGCGCCCCCGGCTGCGGCGGCGGGCACCCAGGGGTTCGTCAGCCGTGTCTACCGTGACCTCCTGGGGCGACCCCCCGACGCCGGCGGCCTCGCCTACTGGAGCGGGTTGATCGACGCCGGTCAACCCCGGTACCCGGTCGCCACCAGCCTGACCGCCTCGACCGAGTACCGCGGCCTCCAGGTGCAGGCGCTCTATTCGCGATTCCTCCAGCGTCCCACCGACGGCACCACCGGCAGCGGCGGCGAGGGCTTCTGGGTGGGCTACATCGCCAGGGGAGCGACCTTCGAGCAGCTCGCCGAGAGCCTGATCGGGTCGGACGAGTACTTCCACCTGCGCGGACACGACGACAACCTCGCCTACGTGCGCGTTCTCTACAACGACATCCTCGGACGCGGTCCGGAGCCCGGAGGACTGGCGTACTGGGGGGGACGGCTCGACGCCGGCGCGCAACGCTACCTGGTGTCGGCGTCGATCCTGACCAGCACCGAGGGCTATCAGAACCTCGTCCGCGGCGTCTTCCAGCACTTCCTCGGCCACCAGCCCGACCCCGCTGGCCTCGCCTACTGGACGGGCCGGATGCAGTCGGGCCTTCGGGACGAGCTGCTGATCGCGTCGGTCATCGCCACCGACGAGTACCTGGGCAGGCACTGACGCCGGCGAGTGGCGCCGGCGGGCTCAGCGCCGCGCCGCGTACGCGACCGCGAAGAGGCGCGCGATCTCTGCGTGCCCCAGAGGGCTGGGGTGGAATCCGTCGGCGGCGACAAGGTCGGGACGGGCGATGAGGCCGGCGCGGTTCGCCGCGAGGTCGACGAGGATCGCTCCCTCGCGTGCGGCGACGCGGGCGGCGGCGGCGTCGTAGGCGTCGACGAGCGCGGCCATTTCGCTCGGCGGGGGCACCGTCACCGGCGCGGGAAACGGGCAGGTCGACGCCCGCAGCGGGGACAGGCAGGCGCGATCGGCGGGAAGGTCATCGAGATGGGGGGTGTTGGCGACCAGCACGGTGGCGCGGCCGCCCTGGCGCAGCGCGTGGACGACGGCGTCGAGGTCGGTCTCGAACCGGGCGCTGCTCACCCCCCGCGCCAGGTCCTTGAGGGTGAAGAACACCGTGGCCAGGGTGGGATGCACCTCGAGCGCCGCGGGCACCTCGACCTGCAGCGCCTCGGCCACGGTGATCCCGCCGACGGCGTAGGTCGATGACTTCCCGGAGGCCGGGCTCGGGGCACGCTCAGGAGTTGCGCAGCGCCGTCGACGGCCGCGCCGAGGCCCCGCTGCGTGCCGCCAGCCAGGCGGTGAGCGCGGTCACCACGATCGAGGCGCTCACCAGCGCCGCGCTGATGGCCACGCTGAAGGCGATCGGGGTGTCCAGCACCTGCCGGGAGAGGATGGCGAGCGCGGTGGCGATCGACACCACCCCGGCCGCGCTCGCGAGGAACCCGGCGAGCCCGTGCTCGAGCACCACCACGGTGAGGACGTGCCCCGGTCCGAATCCGACCGACTTCAGCAGGGCGACCTCGCGCGCCCGCTCGATCAGCGCCAGGGTGACGCTGTTGGCGACGACCGCGATGCCGGCGAGCACCACCATCGCGGTGACCACGGTGAGCACCAGCAGCAGGTTGTCGAGGACCGTCCTCACCACCACGGTGAGATCGTTGACGTTGGCGACGAGCGCGCTGGGGACGGCGCGCTGCAGCACCACGCTGTCGGCGTCGAGCCGCGCCGGGGCGATGGACAGGCTCAGCACCGTCTCCACGCCCCCTCCGGCGAGGCTCCGCGCGGCGGTCTCGTCGCCGAGGACGCGGGGCGAGTAGCGGGAGGTCAGCTGGCTGCGCAGCCCGGCCCGCCCGTAGGTGCCGACCACAATCACGGTCACCCGGTTGCCGGTGGTGGCGTCGGCGAGGGTGACGGTGGAGCCGGGATGGAGCGAGGTCGGCGGCCCACTCAGGGACCGGTCGACGAGGACGTTGGCGGTGCCGGCGTCGGCGGGTCCCAGGGGGCGGCCCTCGGTCACCCGGATCGAGCCGGGGAGGTCCCCGGAGCCGAGGGCGTACCCGGTCAGCCCGTTCAGGGCCCGCATCCGGCCCTCACCCGGGTCGCGGGTGGCGTCGGGGACCGGCGCCGCGGCCACCGGCACGCCGTCGATGGCGGTGGCGCGTCCGGCGGCGATCACCGTCGCCTGCGAGCTCTGCACCCCGGGCAGGCGGGCCGCGCTCCGGAGCAGCGCGTCGCGCGACGGGTCGGTGGCCACGGCGACGAGGTTGGTCGATCCGCTGCTCGCGATCGCATCGGTGATCTGCCCGTGGAGGGCGGACGCCATCGTCATCGTGAGCCCCGCCGAGAGCGCGCCGGCGAAGAGGGCGACGATGGTCACCGCGCTGCGGGTGCGCCGCCGGTCGAGGCTCCGACCGGCCATCAGCAGCCACAGCCGCCAGCGCTGGGGGCCGAGCGCGACCCCGACCCAGACCGCGAGCGCGAGCAGCGCGAGCGGCGCGAGGGCGGGGGCGCGCGCTGCCACCGCGGCGACGGCCGCGACCAGCACGGCGGTGACGCCGGCCGCGGTCGCCGTGCGCGCCGGCCGCCGCAGCCGCGCCAGCGCGCCGACCGCCGCGGCGAAGAGCAGGGTGAGGACGCCGCAGATCGCGACCCCACCGCCGACCAGCAGCACCGACGCTCGGAGGTCGCCGGTGACGTAGGCGGCCAGCAGCGCGAAGAGCGCGACGACGACGAGCAGCAGGCCGAGCTGTCGCGGCACCGAGCGTCGCGCGGGCAGGAGGTCGCCGCGCATCAGGCCCAGGGGGCGGACGGCGACCGCCCCGCTGATCGGCAGCAGCGAGAAGAGGACGGTGGCGCCGAGGCCCAGGCCGATGCCCTCGAGGACCACCCCCGGGTCGACGCGCGCCGACGCCGCCAGTCCGGTGGCACGCACCACCGCCGCGGTGACCGCGCTGCTCACGCCGATTCCGACCGCGGTGCCGACCGCCCCGCCGGCGGCGCCGACAGCGGCCGCCTCCAGCGCGAAGAGACCGCCGACGACGGCCGGCGGGTTGCCGAGCGCCTTGAGCATGGCGACCTCGGTGATCCGTGAGGCCAGCGAGGACTGCATCGCGTTCTGGATCCCGACCCCGGCGACGAGCAGGGCGACGAGGCCGGAGAGCAGCGCGAAGGTGTGGAAGTCGTGGACCTGCTGCTGGGCGCTGGCCACCGCCTCGGCGACGGTGGTGATCCCCGCCTGGGGGAAGGCCTGCCGCAGCAGCGCGGCGGTGGAGGTGGCGTCGCCGTTCACGTTCGCGTACACCGAGACGTACTGCGGCGGGGCCGAGGTCAGCGTGCCCGCATCGGCGAGGCGCACGTACATCACCGCCGCGTGCTCGAGCGACGCCTGGGCGAGCACCCCGCGGACGGTGGCCTGCAGGCCGGTGCCGCCGACGCCGTCGACGTGGAGCGGCGAGCCGGCATGCGCCCCCAGCTCGTCGGCGAGCACGGCGGAGACGAGCACGTCGCCGGGACGGCGGAGCAGCTGCTGGACGTTGCCGCCGGCCGGGGTGACGAAGGTGGGCTGGCCTCCGACCGGGTAGGTCGAGGTGTCGACCACGGCGGCGTCGAAGGGGACCAGGCGGCCGCCCGAGGTGCCCGCGGTGGCGTGGACCCGGCTCACCGCGGTCCAGCGGCTGACCACGCCGCGGGCGGCCAGCTGCCGGACGACGGCGAGGTCGCTCGACGAGAGCGGCGCGGAGTTGGTCGACACCGAGATGTCGCCACCGTTGGCGGCGCGGACGTTGGTGGTGAGCGCGTCGCCGACCGACAGCGCCGCGACCTCGAGGGCGACGATCGCCGCGACCCCGACGGCGATGCAGAGCAGCGTGACCACGGCGCGGCGGCCGCCGCGCGCCAGCGCCCGGGGCACGTACTGCAGGGCGAGGCGCAGCGCTCCGCTCACTCGAGCACCCCGTCGCGGACGCGCAGAACCCGGTCGGCACGCCGCGCCAGGGCGTCGTTGTGGGTGGCGACGAGCACCGTGGTCCCGTGGTGCCGCCGCACCTCGAGGAGCACGTCGACGAGCGCCTCGCCGGTCGCGGTGTCGAGGTTCCCGGTCGGCTCGTCGGCGACCAGCAGCGCGGGGTCGGTGACCAGGGCCCGGGCCACGGCGACGCGCTGCTGCTCGCCCCCCGAGAGCTGCGAGGGGCGGTGGTGGAGCCGGTGCTCCAGCCCCAGCCCGGCGAGCAGCTCACGCGCCCGGCCCGGCGGCCGCCGCGGCTGGCCCGGGACCAGCAGGGGCAGCTCGACGTTCTCGAGCGCGGTCAGGGTCGGCAGCAGGTTGTACGACTGGAAGACCATGCCGATCCGCCGCGACCGCAGCCGCGACAGCGGCCGCTCGGGCATCCGGCTGACGTCGGTGCCGTCGATGACGACGCGGCCCGACGTCGGCGCGTCCAGGCCGGCGGCGATCCCGAGGATGGTGCTCTTGCCGCTGCCGCTGGGGCCGACCAGGGCGACGAGCTCGCCGGGGTCGAGCCGGAAGCTCACCCCGCGCAGGATCCGGACCTCCTCGCCGCCCGCCCACAGCGAGGTGTGGACGTCGTCGAAGCAGAGGGTGGGAACGCGGACGGCGGGCTCGGAGGCCTCGCCGAGCCGGGTGGTCTCGATGGTCATGCGCTGACGTACCCCTGTGAGCGGAGCGCTGCGAGGATGACCGCGGCGAGCCGTGCGTGGCCCGCGTCGCTGGGATGAAGGCCGTCCGGGGCGATCTCCTCGGGATGGGTCGAGATCTCCCTCGAGAGCTCCTCGAGGTCGAGGAAGGCGGCACCGGTCGCGGCGGCGACGCCCCGGATCGCCGCGTTCCACTGCCGGGTGAGCGCCGCGGCGTCGGCGCCGTGGAGCGCCGCCCGTACCGCCGGAATGACGCCGAGGTCGGGGACGCCGACGACGAGCACCCTCGAGCCGGCGCGGCGCAGGGTGGTGACGAGGTCGCCGAGGTCCGAGCTGAACCGGGCGATCGGGACGCCGGCGCGGATGTCGTTGACGCCGAAGAACACCGTCGACACGGTCGGCTGGATGGTGAGGGCGTTGGTCAGCTCGGTCTGGTAGGCGTCGCCGAGGGTCGCACCCGGGATGGCCACGTCCGCGAAGTCGGCGGCGGTCAGCCGCAGGGCGTCGCGCAGCCGGTAGGCGTAGCCGTCGGAGATCGGGCTGGCGCCGACCCCGTACGTCTCGGAGGCACCGAGGGCCGCATAGGCGAGACGGCCGCCCCCGGGCGTCGCCGTCGCCGCGGGCGTGGCATGTGCCGCCGGCGTGGGCGCCGGGCCGCTCGAGGCCGACCCGCACCCAGAGAGCCCGGCGGCGCAGACCAGCGCCACGCCGGCGCGGAGACCCGCTCCGAGAATCCTGCTCATGCCGCCGAACGGGCTACCACAGCAGCCACGGTACCCGACCACAGCCTGCTGAACGCTGTCGGCCGGCAGCGCTCGGCGATCCGATCGTCGATGACACGAAAGCCATGTGAACATCCCTCGGTCACACACCTGGCGGTGTCGCCGCAAGTTTTGGAAACAGCAGGTCGTCTCTGGCGGGGTGAGCCCTCAGCGATCGGCCGGTGCGATCGATCCCGAACTGGACGACCAGTGGCGCGCGATCGACGGTGTGCTGAGCTCGCTCGCCCAGCGTTCGCGGGCGAGAAGGGGATCGGACGAGGACGAGCCGGCCGAGCCGGCTCTCCGGGCCGCGGCCGGACCGCAGCACTCCGACGCGACCCTGCGGCGCCGCCTCGAGGAGGTGACGCGTGAGCGCGATGAGCTGCGCGTGCGCCTGGCGGCGGCCGGCCGGCAGCTCCGATCCGCGCGCGCCCGCCTGAACGGACCGGAGCAGCCGCCGGCCCGTGCCGGCGCGGTCGCGGCGGGACTCGGCCCCGGGATCCCGCGGCTCAGCGGCCCCCAGGTCCTCCGGGTGAGCCCGGCCGGAGCGGGTGCCGCCCGATCGGCCCAGGCGAGGTGGCTGCGGATTGTCCGGCAGCACCTGCACCGGCGTCGCTCCACCTGAGACCGGGATGATGGCGACGCCCCCTGCGGCGACCACGATGCGGGGGGATCACCGCTCGTCCATCCATCGCTCTGGAGCAGAACGACCATGACGCTGCGCCGTCTCGGAAGCTCCGGTCTCGCCGTGTCCGTGGTGGGCCTCGAGACCAACAACCTCGGGATGAAGCTCGATCTCGAACAGAGCCGGGCCGTGGTGCATGCGGCACTCGATCACGGCGTCAACCTGTTCGACACGTCGAACTCGTACGGCGATTCCGAGCAGCGCCTCGGCGAGATCCTCCAGGGCCGCCGGGGCGACGTCCTGATCGCGACCAAGTTCGGCAGCGACGTTCGCCGGCCGGGCCAGGACAACGGCATGGACTGGGGCGCGCGCGGATCGCGCCGCTACATCCGCCGGGCGGTCGAGAACTCGCTGCGCCGGCTGCGCACCGAGTGGATCGATCTGTATCAGAGGCACGAGCCCGACCCGGCCACTCCGATCGAGGAGACCCTGTCGACCCTCGATGACCTCGTCCGCGAGGGCAAGGTGCGCTCTCTCGGTCACTCCAACTTCAGCGGCTGGCAGGCGGCGGATGCGGAGTGGACCGCGCGGCGAGGCCCCTCCCCAGGGCAGCCGGATCCAGGCGTGGAAGCGTGAGTCGGTCCTCACCGCGCAGACCTTCGATGTGCTCGAGAAGCTCGAGGCCTTCGCGCGCAAGCGTTCGATCACCATCCTCGACGTCGCCATCGGCGGCCTTGCCGCCCAGCCGGCGGTGTCGTCGGTGATCGCCGGCGCCACCTCCGCGGAGCAGGTCGCGGCCAACGTCAAGGCCGGTCAGTGGCAGCCCACCGCCGAAGATCTGGCCGAGATCGCCGGGATCACCGCGCCAGACCGGGGCTGAGGAGGCAGATCGCTCAGAGGGCGAGGGGCAGGGTGAAGTGGAAGGTCGAGCCGGCACCGGGCTCGCTGGAAACACCGATGTCGCCTCCCTGGGCCATCGCCAGCGACCGCGCGATATAGAGACCGAGCCCCGTCCCCAACTCCGGACCGGCACCCCTCAACTCCCGGATCCGCGAGAACGGCTGGAACAGCCTCAGCTGTTCCTCCTCGCTGATCCCGACGCCGTGGTCGGTCACGGTCACCCGGGCCGATCCGCCCTCCACGTCGACGGCGACGTCGACCGGGGCGGTCGAGGGCGAGAACTTCAGCGCGTTGCTCATCAGGTTGGTGGCGATCTGCCAGATCCTTCGCTCGTCTCCCCGCACCACCACCGGCTCGTTGGGCGGAACGACGGCGATGCGCCGGCGGCCGGGGTCCACATCACCCGCGGCGCGCAGCACAGCGTCGAGGAGGTCGACGGTCCCCATCTGGTAGTCGAGCTTTCCCGCCTCGATGCGGCTGAGATCGAGGACGTCGTCGACGAGCTCCCGAAGCCGGGAGCTGGTCGACAGCAGGCCGCGGAGCAGCGTCCCCCTGTCCACCTCGCCGAGGCGCTCCCAGTCCCGGACGAGCAGGTCGGCGGATCCATGGAGGACGCTGATCGGCGCACGGAGGTCGTGGGCGACGATGGCGACGAGGGCCTGCCTGCTCCGGGCCACCTCGCGGAGCTGGTCCGCCGCCTCGCGTTCACGCTCGGCCGCCGCGCGAAGGGTCCCCTCCAACCTCTTCCGGTCGGTGAGGTCGCGAGTTCACCTTGGCGAAGCCGATCAGCCGCCCGTCATCGGTGTGCAGCGCGGTGATCACCGCGTCTGCCCAGAAGATGGACCCGTCCTTGCGGATGCGCCACCCCTCGTCCTCGACACGGCCGTCGCGGAGGGCGGCGTCGAGCAACCGTCGGGGCTTCGACGCGGCCCGGTCCTCCATCGTGTAGAAGGCCGAGAAGTGACGACCGATGATCTCGGCCGCCTCGTACTGCTTGAGCCGCCGCGCCCCCTCGTTCCACGTCGCCACGGCGCCGTCCGGATCGAGCATGAAGATCGCGTAGTCGATCACGCTCTCGACCATGACCCGGAATCGCTGGTCGCTCCGGCGGAGCGCCTCCTCCGCGCGTCGGCGCTCGGTCAGGTCCCGGGTCAGCTTGACGAAGCCGCGAAGCTCTCCGTCCGGGCCACGCACGGCGGTGATGACGACATTGCCCCAGAAGCGCGACCCGTCCTTCCGGATGCGCCATCCCTCGTCCTCCACGCGACCGGCGTGGTCCGCCGTCGCCAGCAGCCGCTCCGGTTTGCCCGCGGCCCGGTCCTCCGGCGGGTAGAAGGTGGAGATGTGACGTCCCACGATCTCCCTGTCGTCGTACTGCTTGAGCCGCCGCGCTCCCTGGTTCCACGTCGCCACCCGGCCATCCGGAGTCAGCGCGAAGATCGCGTAGTCGACGATGTTCTCGACCATCGCCGGGAAGGTGTCCAGGCCCAGGGCGGCGACCGTGCGCCCGGCCGGCTCGTCGGTGTCTGAGCAGGGATCCGGGCGGTCCCCCGTCGATCGGTCCTGCACCTCGCTCTCCGCGCTACCTCTCCGGTCCACCCGTGCCGGAGTATACGTTCCCAGTCACTCTTCCTGACAGCCGGATGGACAGGTACGTGGTCTCAGGCGGTGGTGCCGTCGACTGGGACTCGGCTCAGGATGAGTGTACACGGACATCGAGACCATCAGTTATCAGGTGTGTCACGGTGTCATGACAGGGGCGCTCGCATCACAGCCGACGATGTGCAGTGCGAACTGGCCGTAGATGCGGGCGACCTCGGCCGCCGGCAGCTCGCCGCGCTCCCTGAACCAGGCCTTGGCGTTGGCCGGGAGCTCGAGGATGGCGAACGTGGCCACCCGCGGCTCGAGGGTGGAGAAGCGGCGGCCGGCGCAGCCGCGGTCGACGATGCCGCGGATGCGGGCCGCATAGGCGTCTCGCTTGCCGACGATCGCGGTGCGATGCGGCTCGTCGAGGCTGCGGATCTCGGTGTTGCAGACGGTGATCTCGGCCGGGTGGGCGAGGAAGTCGAGGACGGAGGTCTCCGTGGCCCGCCGCAGCTGCTCGGCCGGGTCCTCGACCCCCGCGACCGCGGCGTCGTGCGCGGCGATGGCCCGATCCATGGCCAGGGTCATGATCTCCACGAGCAGGTCCTGCTTGGCGAGGGTGTGGTTGTAGAGGTTCGGGGCGGACACGTCGAGCACGCGCGCGATGTCCTTCATCGACGTGCCCCGGTAGCCCCGGTCGGCGAACAGCTCGCAGGCCGCCGTGCGGACCGCGTCGGCCGAGACCCCTCTTGACTTCGCCATCAGCCCCCGCCTACATTACGGCCACCGGAATGAACGATAATTAATCTCGTACCGGGGGTCAAGCGCGTGCTCTCAGCTGACCGGACCGCGGGCGGCCGACCGGTCTCGGGCCGGTGGTTCGAGGAGCTGCCGGTCGGCTTCACCGTCGAGCACGTCATCCGCCGGACCGTGACCGAGACCGACAACGTGCTCTTCACGACGATGACCATGAACCCCGCGCCGATGCACCTCGACGCCGACTACGCCGCGGGGACGGAGTTCGGCCGGCCGCTGGTCAACAGCATGTTCACCGTCGCCCTGGTGGTCGGGTTGTCGGTGCCCGAGCTGACCCTGGGCACGATCGTGGCCCAGCTGGGGCTCACCGACGTGAGCTTCCCCGCCCCGGTCTTTCCCGGCGACACCATCAGGGTCGTCAGCGAGGTCGTGGAGGCGAGAGAGTCGCGGTCCCGGCCGCAGAACGGGCTGGTCGTCTTCGAGCACCGGGCCTTCAACCAGCGCGACGAGCTGGTCTGCCGGCTCCGGCGCACCGGTCTCATGTACCGCCGTCCGGCCGGGGACGCCTGACGTGGCGCCGGATCCCGCACCCGACGTGCTCGCCGCCCGGACCGTGGCCCTCGCCGGTCTCGACGCCTCCAGGTGGTCCGACAAGCTTCCCGTGCGCGACCGCCTCCGCCTGCTCCTCGACCCCGATTCCTGGGTGGAGGACGGCCTGCTGGCCAACGCAGGTGAGCCGGGCCTCCCGGCGGACGGGGTGCTCACCGGCGTCGGCCGCATCGAGGGACGGGCCGTCGCCGTCATCGCCCACGACTTCACCGTGAAGGCCGGCTCCTGGGGCGGCCTCAGCTGCGAGAAGCAGGTCCGCATCCTGGAGCGTGCCGACCGTGACCTGCTTCCCGTCTTCTATCTCGTCGACGCCGCCGGCGGCCGGCTCTCCGACCAGATGGGGTTCTTCCCCGGGCGTCGGGGCGCGGCCGCGATCTTCCACCTCCAGATCCGCCTCTCCGGACGGGTGCCGCAGATCTGCTGCCTGCACGGCCCGTCGGCCGCGGGCGGCGCCTACATGCCCGCGTTCACGGACTGGGTCGGCATGGTGGAGGGAAACGCCTCGATGTACCTGGCGTCACCGCGGGTGGCGGAGAAGGTCACCGGCGAGATCTCCACCCTGGAGGAGATGGGCGGGGCGCTGATGCACGCCTCGGTATCGGGGTGTGGCGACGAGGTGTTCAGCGCCGACTGGGAGGCGATCGCCGCCGCCCGCCTGCTGTTCTCGTACCTGCCCGGCTCGTTCCGGGAGCCGCCGGCGACGATCGCGTCCCGAGCCCCGAGCATCCTCGAGTGGCCGCATGGCCTGATCCCCACCGACCCGAACACTCCCTATGACGTTCGGGACGTGATCGACCGATTCGTCGACGGCGGGTCGTTCTTCGAGATCAAGGCGCGCTGGGCCCAGGAGATGGTCACCGGCCTCGCCCGGCTCGACGGCCGGGTGATCGGGATCGTGGCCAACCAGCCGTCGGTGCGGGCGGGGGCGATCTTCGTCGACTCCGCCGACAAGGCGGCTCGGTTCATCTCGCTGTGCGACGCCTTCAACATCCCGCTGATCTTCCTCCAGGACGTCCCCGGGTTCATGGTGGGCGTGGCCGTCGAGCGTCAGGGGATCATCCGCCACGGCGCGAAGATGCTGACGGCGATGGCCAGCGCCGAGGTCCCCCGCCTCACCGTGGTGATGCGCAAGGCGTACGCAGCCGGCTACTACGCGATGTGCGCCCCCGGCTTCGAGCCCCGGGCCACGCTCGCGCTGCCCACCGCCACGATCGGCACGATGTCGCCCGAGGCCTCGACCAACGCCATGTATGCCAACCGGATCGCCGAGATCGCCGACCCGGAGGAGCGCGCCGCCTACATCGCCGCCCGGGTGGCCGAGCAGGAGGCGGAGATGAACCTCCTCCGCATGGGCAGCGAGCTGGTCGTCGACGCCGTGGTCGACCCGTCCGCCCTGCGGGCGGAGCTGATCGCGCGCCTCGCCGCCGCCGACGGCTGGGGGCGGACGCCGGGTCGCCGCCACCACGTCGTCAGCCCGGTCTGAGCGGGCCGGCGTCGGATGAGGTTCCGCAGCGTCCTGTTCGTCCCCGGGCATCGGCTCGAGCTGCTCGCCAAGGTGCCACGGTGGCGGCCCGACGCGGTCGTCGTCGACCTCGAGGACGCCGTCTCCGCCGCCGGCAAGGACGCCGCCCGCGCCGCGGTGGGCGAGGCGGAGCTCCGGGTGCCCGGCAGCACCGTGCTGGTGCGGGTGAACCCACCCGGAACGCCCTGGCACGAGGCCGACGTGGCCGCCGCCGTCGCCGGCGGTGCCGCGGGGGTGGTGCTCCCCAAGGCGGACGACCCCGAGGCGGTGACCGGCTTCGGCGATCGTCTCGCCACCGCGCTCGGGGCCGGGGCGTGCCTCATGGTCGGTGTCGAGACCGCGCTCGGGGTGGCCCGGGCGCGGGAGGTCCTCGCCACGGCGGCCGTCACCGCCGCCTACTTCGGAGCCGAGGACTACATCGCCGATCTCGGCGGCCGGCGCACCCCCGGCGGGCTCGAGGTCCTCCATGCTCGCAGCGAGGTGGTGCTGGCGGGGCGGCTGGCCGGCACCCCGGTGATCGACCAGGCGGTCGTCGCCCTGGACGACGACGGCGCCTTCGTGGCCGACGCGGAGGCGGGTCGGGCCCTCGGCTGCGCGGGGAAGCTCTGCGTGCACCCGCGGCAGGTCGCGCTCGCCCATGCGGTGTTCACCCCGAGCGAGGCGGAGGTCGCCGCCGCCCGGCGCGTCGTCGAGGCGGCGACCACGTTGGGAGTGGCGGTGGTGGACGGGCAGATGGTGGACGCCGTCCACCTCCGCCTCGCCCGCCAGGTCCTCGAGCGGGCGGGTGCGGCGGACATGTCGTGACGGCGAGCGCGATCACGGCGGTGCTGGTCGCGAACCGGGGCGAGATCGCCGTCCGGGTGGTGCGCGCCTGCCGGGATGCGGGGCTGCGCAGCATCGCCTGCTACGCCGATCCCGACGAGGGCGCTCCCCACACCCGCCTGGCCGATGAGGCCCACCGCCTTGCGGGCGACACACCGGCCGCGACCTACCTCAATCCCGCCGCGCTGCTGGCGGTGGCCGCCGAGGCCGGTGCCGACGCCGTCCACCCGGGTTACGGTTTCCTCTCCGAGGACGCCTCCTTCGCCGAGGCGGTGATCGGCGCCGGTCTCACCTGGATCGGTCCGCCGCCCGCGGCCATGCGTGCACTGGGCGACAAGGTCTCGGCCCGCGCCGTGGCCCGGCGGGTCGGCGCTCCCATGGTCGCCGGGACCGACCGGCCGGTCAGCGACGTCCGCCAGGTGGAGGAGTTCGCCGAGCGGCATGGCCTCCCGCTGGCGATCAAGGCTGCGTTCGGCGGCGGGGGACGGGGGATCAAGATCGTCCACCGGGTCGAGGACATCGCCGAGCTGTTCGCCTCGGCGGAGCGGGAGGCGACCGCCGCCTTCGGACGAGGCGAGTGCTTCGTCGAGCGCTACCTGCTCCGCGCCCGGCACGTCGAGGCGCAGGTCCTGGCGGACGCGCACGGCGGGGTCGTCGTCGTCGGCACCCGCGACTGCTCGCTGCAGCGCCGCCACCAGAAGCTGGTCGAGGAGGCGCCGGCCCCGTTCCTGACCGACCCCCAGCGGCAGGCGATCCACGAGTCCGCCGCCGCCATCTGCCGGGAGGTCGGGTACGAGAGCGCGGGCACGGTGGAGTACCTGGTCGCGGAGGACGGCACGGTGTCGTTCCTCGAGGTGAACGCCCGCCTCCAGGTGGAGCACCCGGTCACCGAGGAGACCACCGGGCTCGACCTCGTGGCCGAGCAGTTGCGCATCGCCGCGGGCGAGCCGCTGCAGCTGCCCGCCGAGCCCGTCAGCCGCGGCCACGCCTTCGAGTTCCGGCTGAACAGCGAGGACCCGGCCCGGAACTTCCTGCCGTCGCCGGGCACCGTCACCGTCCTCGAATTCCCCGGCGGACCCGGCGTCCGCGTCGACAGCGGCGTCGAGGCCGGGAGCGTCGTCGGCGGCCGGTTCGACTCGCTCCTGGCCAAGCTCATCGTCACCGGCCGGGACCGCAACCACGCGCTGGCCCGGGCCCGTCGCGCCCTCGCCGAGCTCCGGATCGAGGGCCTGCCCACCGTCGTCCCCTTCCACCGTTCGATGGTCGAGCACCCGGACTTCGTCGGCGACGGCGGCGGCTTCGCGGTCCACACCCGGTGGATCGAGGAGCACCACCCCACCGGTGAGGGCGCCGGTGTCACCCCACCGGGCACCGTCCCCGATCCTCCTCCGGACACCGTCGCGGTCCGCATCGGCACCCGGGCGCTCAGCGTCCGGCTGCCGGGTCTCGCCCTGCTGAGGGGAACCGCAGCCGCCGCGGTCGCGGCGGGCATCGCCGACCGGTCCCTGCGGGGCCACGGCCAGCCGGCGCGGAGCGACGCCGTGCGTGCACCGATGCAGGGCACGGTCGTCCGCCTGGCGGTGGAGGAGGGGCAGCCGGTCACCGCCGGCGACCTCGTCGCCGTGGTGGAGGCCATGAAGATGGAGAACGCCGTCCGCGCCCACATCGACGGCGTCGTCCGTGAGCTGGCCGTCGGGGTCGGTGACACGGTCGCCCAGGACATGCCGATCTGCCGGATCTGGCCGGCCTGACCCGCCGCACTCCTGCAGTACCCTCCCACAGGTGGTGAGGAGGCGCGCGATCGAGGCGGGCAGCACGGCGTGAGGCTCCTGGAGCGTATCGACGGGCACGTCGGCGAGGGCATCGAGCGGGCCACTCGAGCGCACCATCGTCGCCGGCTCCGCCGGCTGGGGTGGGGCCATGCCCTGACCCCCGACGCCACCCAGGCCTGGGCGGCCGGTGACCCGGCGCCGCGTGCCGGCACCCGCCTCGACGTCCTCATCGAGGGCGCGGAGGCGTTCCCGGCCATCGTCGAGGCGATCGGCGGCGCCCGCTCCCACGTGCACATCGCCGGTTGGCACCTGGCGGCGAACTTCACCCTGCGGCCCGGCGACCCGCCCCTGAGCGTCCGCGACCTGCTCGCCGACGTCGCCGGAAGGGTGGATGTCCGGGTCCTGGTGTGGGCCGGGGCGCCGGTGCCGATCTTTCATCCCAGCCGGGGCGAGGTGAGGGCGGGCACTCGAGCCCTCACCGAGGGCACCGCGATCCGATGTGCGATCGACGGGCGTGAGCGGCCCATGCACTGCCATCACGAGAAGGTCATCGTCGTCGACGACGAGGTCGCCTTCGTGGGTGGCATCGACCTCACCGACCTGGGAGGCGACCGCCTCGACTGGTCGACCCATCCGAATCGCGGGGCGCTGGGCTGGCACGACGTCGCCACCCGGCTGCGCGGCCCCGTGGTCGCCGACGTCGCCGAGCACCTCGCGATGCGCTGGCGGGCGGTGACGGGGGAGAGGTTGCCGGAGGTCGGCGTTCCCCCGCCCGCGGGCGACCTCACCGTGCAGGTGGTCCGCACCGTTCCCGAGGGCGCATATCTCGCCGTCCCCCGCGGGGATTTCCGGATCCTCGAGACCTACCTGGCGGCGCTGCGCTCGGCGCGGCGATTCATCTACCTCGAGAACCAGTTCCTCTGGTCACCGGAGGTCGTCGCCGTCCTCCGTGACAAGCTCCTCCGTCCGCCGTGCGACGATTTTCGCCTCGTGGTCCTCCTGCCCTCCCGGGCCAACAACGGCGCCGACGACACCCGAGGCCAGCTCGGCGTGCTCATGGCCGCCGACGACGGGGCCGAGCGGCTGGTGGCCTGCACCCTGTATGCGCGCGGGGAGGGCGCGGCCGAACCGGTCTACGTTCACGCCAAGGTCGCCGTCATCGACGACCGCTGGCTCACCATCGGGTCGGCCAACCTCAACGAGCACTCGCTGTTCAACGACAGCGAGATGAACATCGCCTGCCATGACCCGGGGCTCGCCCGCACCACCCGGATGCGGCTCTGGGCGGAGCATCTGGAGCTCCCCCTCGACACGATGAGCGACGATCCCGTCGCGCTGATCGAGCGTGCCTGGAAGCCGATCTCCGCGGACCAGCTGGCCCGGCAACGCGCCGGTGCCCCGCTCTCCCACCGGGTGGTCCGCCTGGCGGGTGTCTCGCGCCGGTCCGAGCGGTTGCGGGGGCCGCTCCAGGGCCTGCTCGTCGACGGATGACCGGATCGGCGGCAGGGTGCGACCCGTCCACCCTACTTGGCGAGCAGTCCCGCCACGACGTTGATGGTCATGGCCACGATGACCACCCCGAACAGGTACGACAGCAGGGCGTGGCGCAGCGCGGTCATCCGGATCCGCTTGCCGGTGAGGTCGGTGTCGGAGACCTGGAAGGTCATGCCGATGGTCAGTGCCACGTAGGCGAAGTCGCCGAAGTCCGGACGCTCATCGACGTGGAAGTCGATGCCACCGCCGCCGGAGTAGTAGAGCCGGGCGTAGCGGAGGGTGAAGACGGTGTGGACCGCCGCCCACGACAGCACCACGCTGACGACGGCGACGCCGGTGATGATCGCGTGCGGTGGCCCGATCTCGGCTGCCGCCTTGAGCAGGGCGAACGCCACCCCGACGAGACTTCGCGACACTCGCCCCGACCAGGACGAGGTCGGCGGCCGTCCGGGAGTCGTCCTCCCGGGTGGCGAGCGCCTCGGTCGCGGCAGCGTCCTTGCCCCGGATCACCCAGCAGATGGCGACGACGAATGCGAGGGCGGTCGTGTCCCACCCGCTGAGGACGCTGACCTGCCAGGGGGTGAAGGGCACGAGGACGGCGAACACGCACAGCCCGAGGGCGACGCAGCCGGCGAGGCGGGTCCGGGCTTCCATCGGCTGCATGTTCCTCGAACCGGACACCCGCTCGCCGGCGGATCACCACCCTATCCACCTCTCGTGAGTGGAGGGCGCGTTCCTCGACGCACCTGGGAGATCCGTGTGAAGAGATTGCGGACGTCCTCCGCCGCCCTCGCCATCGCGGCGGGCTCAGTGGAGCCATCGCAATGCACACACCGGCGACCCCCCCCGGTCCATGCGACGGCACTTCCGAACCCTGACGACTCGCTGCGAAAGCTCGCCCTGAAACTCCATGTGGTGGGCAGCTTCGGCTTCACTGGGGCCGCTGCCCCGTGCCAACCCGGGGACGGTCGCGCTGCGAGGTGCCGGCTGCGGCGGCGCCAGAGAGGTCGCGGGACACGGATTTCTCGCCAACACCGTCGAGCGATCTGCATGAACGGGTTCTTCACCCTGCCCTCGGCGCTCCCCACCACCTCGATCGGTTGGGCGAATGTCCACGTTCTCGGCCAGTCGGACTGCACCTTCGTCTTCCAGCCGCGACCCCTCCCTCTGATGCCGGGTCCGACGCGCCCGTAGCCGCCCGGGGCGATCCTGCCGACCAGGGTGCGGTCGGACCACCTTGCCGCGGCCCACGATCGGATCACCCTGACCGGTCTGGACCCCGGCGCCGATCACTACGAGAGCCACCGTCTCGACGTGGTCCTCGGGCGACCCTGGGCGAACGGCCATCGCATCGCGCTCGCTGCGACGATCGTCGGGGGGCTGGATCCGTCGCGGAACCGGTAGCCAGGGTTGGTGCGGCTGGGCGTCGGACTGCAATCGTCAGAGGAACGTCACCCGGGTCGCTTCCTGCTTGCCCTGGGCGAAACCGGCACGGGCGGCGGGGATGCGGCACGCCGGATCCATCAGGTTCGTGCCCATTGCGGCTCGGGAATCGGCGTCCGGTGTGATCACCTCGACGTGGCTGCCCTGCTTGCGCAGGGCCTCGACCTGGCTTGCCAGGTCCGCGCCCGGTAGTCTGCGCAGGCCCTCGAACTGGCCCGCCGGGTCGGCGCCCCCTTCCGGTGGCGTCCGGCTCCGTCCGCCCAACGGCGAGAGCACCACGACGTTCGCATAGCCCGAGGCGAGGTCGGCGTTCTCGGTGGAACGCACGCCACCGTCGATGTAGCGACGGCCGTTGATGCTGACCGTGGGGACCAGACCGGGCAACGCGGTGCTCGCGGTGACCGCGTCCGCCAGGTCGACGCCGGAATCGCGGTCGAACGCAGCCAGCTCGCCGGTATGCGCGTCGACGGCCGTCACAATCATCGGCCTGTCCGGCCATTCAGCGCGAGGCAACCGAGCGGCGACCATCGCGCGTCGCTGTCCCGCCCCGGGTCCGAGTGTGGAGTCGCTCTCCAACCCGAACGCGCCCATCGCACGTTGTAGATCGGCTGCCGAGGTGGCGGCGGCGCCGATGGCCCGCATCCGCTCGAACACCGTGGCCATCGGCAGGGACGGCGCCCGTTCCCGGTTCTGTCCGACCGGTTGCGTCGGCGGGGACAGCACCGATGCCAGCAGTTCGGCCGGCGGTATACCGCTGCGCACCTGTGCTGCCGCGGTGGCCCCGGCCGAGGTGCCGACCACCAGATCGGCGGCCTCCGTCATATCGACACCAGCATCGGCCAAGCCTGCGATGACACCGATCTCCCACGCATTTCCGGCAGCCCCACCACCACCGAGAACCAGGGCAACGTTGTGAACCATCGGCCGATTATTTCAGACCGTGCCGCACGGGCGGTCGCGCGTCAGCCGGCGCCCACCCGCAGCGGCGCCTCCCGCTCCTCGACGACGAGGACGCGCAGCTGGGACGGATCGAGGAAGTTCGGGACGTCCGCCATGACGGCCTGTCCTTCCGGCGACGCGAAGGCCGCCTGCATCGCCTCGGGGTTGTCGAACCAGTCCTCGGCGATTGCGTCGTACGGCGTCTCGGCACCGGACGGGTCGGGGAGCACGTCGTTGAACACCACACGGCGCAGCCCGGGGAGCTGGGCGACCAGCCTGGCGTGCGCTCCATGGAGGTGCGCATGGAAGTCGTCCGCGCTGACGTCCTCACGCCGTCGTACCAGCACCATCACCTTGGTCATGACCCCCTCCTCACCTCTGCCGTCCACGTTCACACCAGCGCCGGCGCCACCGCCGGTTCGAGGACCACGTCGTACGTGCAGCGGGCGACGCCGGTCACCGAGTCCGTCTCCAGCGGCGTGACCAGCGAAGCCTTGGTCGCGCCGGCGACGACGTCCCTGTCGAGCCACGGATCACCGGCGAAGAAGATCTGAGTGGTCAGCGCCTGGTGCGCCTCGTGGCTCACCTTGAGGTGGAGGTGCGCCGGCCGATACGCGGTGCGCCCGAGCGCGCCGAGCAGGCGTCCGGTGGCCCCCTGCGTGGGGATCTCATACGGGTTCGGGACCACGGTCTCCACCTCGAACCGCCCCTGTTCGTCCGTCATCAGGCGGCCGCGCAGGTTGAAGTCGGGGAACCCGGGGTGGAAGTGTGAGTACCCGCCGTCAGCGCTGATCTGCCAGATGTCGAGCATGGCTGCGGCGAGAGCCGTCCCGTCGGTGGAGCGCACCGTGCCCGAGAAGCGCAGCCGCCGGCCCGGCTCGTCGGGACGCATGGGCAGGATGTACGGGGGTCGCAGCAGGGGTGCGCCCGGGACGTAGAACGGGCCCTCGACGCTGTTCGCCGTCCCCTTCTCGACCGCGAAGTTCACATCGTCCACGGTGCAGGCGAAGAGGACGTCGAGCAACAGCGGGATCTCGTTCGGCTGGGTTCCGGCCTCGGTGAGCCACCCCGCCGCCAGTCGGTACTCCTCGAAGGTGACGCGATGCTCGCGGATCACCCCCTGCACGGCCTCGACGATGTCGGTGAAGATCGCCTCCAGGCGCACATTCGGCATGGTGGTCGGCCCTCCTCCTGGTCCGTTCGCCG
Organism: uncultured Chloroflexia bacterium; assembly: GCA_963846365.1. GTDB lineage: Bacteria > Chloroflexota > Dormibacteria > Aeolococcales > Aeolococcaceae > CF-96. The sequence continues at coordinate 785,826 of CAWJVN010000002.1, read as the reverse complement.
GACCCGGCGAACCCGAGCGTGGTCATACCGATGAATCATCACAGGTGAGGGTCTGACGTCAAGGTCAGGGATGTCGACCGACACCCTCCCTGGAGGCGAGCCCACCGGCGCCGAGCTCCGAATCAGCCGAGTGGCCAGGTTCGACACGCGGGCTGGCAGACGCCCCCGCCGCGGGTGCGCACAGCTGTGACGCGACCAGGCGGAGGTGGCGGTAGATGTCGGCGTAGGCCCGCAGCGCGCCGGTCTCGTGGTAGGCGATGCCCCGCGCCTCGCAGAACCCGCGCACCACCGGTGCCGCCAGCCGGAGCTGGGAGCGCGGCATCGTCGGGAAGAGGTGGTGCTCGATCTGGCAGCTGAGCACCCCGGTGAGGTAGTCGGTCACCGGGTGGGCGCGGAGGTTGCGGGAGGTGAGCACCTGGCGGCGGAGGAAGTCCATCTCCTCGTCCTTCTCCAGCAGGGCCATGCCGGTGTGGTTGGGGAGGAAGGCGAGGCCGAGGTAGAGGCCGAGCAGCAGCTGGTGGACCAGCGCGAACACCAGGCCCCGGCCCACCCCGAGGACCAGGATCAGGCCCCCGGTGTAGGCGGCGGCGTGGGTCAGCAGCAGGACCGCCTCGACGGTCGCGTTGCGCCCCGAGCGCCGCAGCATGTAGCCGGCGGTCTGAACCCGGATCAGGAACGCCTCGAGGCTGAGCAGTCCCCAGATCGCCGACGCCTGGTGGCGGGTGATCACCCGGCTCACGCCGGTGATCTGGGGGAGCTGGCCGGGGCTGACCGCGATCGGGCCGCCGTCGATGTCCGGGTCGACGCCGAGCCGGTTGGGCTGGGCGTGGTGGAGGTTGTGCTTCTCCGTCCACCAGCCGGCGCTGCCGCCGAGGCAGAGGTCGAAGAGGAAGAGGCCGAGGACGTGGTTCTGGCGGGAGGACCGAAGGATCTGGTTGTGGGTCGCCTCGTGGGCGAGGAAGCCCAGCTGGCCGAACAGGAAGGCGGCGGGGGCGGCGAGGACCAGCACCGACCAGCTGGACCGGAGCAGGCCGATCCCGGCGATCAGGGCGGCGAGCATCGCGACCATCGCCACCGCCTGGGGCAGGTAGCGGAGCGGGCGCCGCTCCAGCAGACCCCGATCGGCGATCAGCCGTTTGAGCTGAGCGTAGTCGGTGGTCCCGCCGGTGCGCGAGGGGCGGACGGCAACGTCGACCGCGGACGTCACCTGCGCGGTCCGTCGCCGGCCCGCGTGCCCGGCAAAGGCCCGTGCCGGACGCCGGGCGGAGTTGCGGAGCGCAGGTGGGGAGGGGAATTCTGCGTCATGATCGATGCCATCTTCTTTTTGCTAACAATTCTGTCAGTATAGAGGGCGGGAACGTCCGGCGACGACGGCGCGGGGGGGTGGAGCCATCCGAGCCGCGCGGCCCAGAACACCCTCGCAACCACGCCGCGACCTTCGAATGACAAAACCGTTACCTAACATATTTGACGTCTTTGATCATGGCGGCCCATACTGGTGCCGGCTCCGTTGCATCGGACACACTCGTGTTCGGCAACACGCCCGAGGCGACGGCCTCACGCGATCACCGGTTCCCGCCGGGACCGAGCAAGGAGTGTGCACATGGGACTCGGAGTTGGCATTCTGCTGGTGGCGATCGGCGCCATCCTGGCATTTGCCGTCAACAGCAACAACGTGGACACCAACGGCATCCTCAACATTCACAGCGCCGGCCTGGTCCTGCTCGTGATCGGTCTGCTGGGCATCGTGCTGTCGATCGCCTTCTGGTCCTCCTGGGGCGGAAGGGGGATGGGATCTCGGGGACGCGTGGTGGCGACCGGGCCCGTCGACGACCGACCCGTGATCCGGCGTACCACGGTCGACGACCGGCCCGCCCCCGGCGTCGACGATCGCTGACCAGCACGACGACACCCGGGACGGGCGGGCGGGATGAAACTCGGACGGCGCGCGCGACCCGGGCGATCGACGGCTCGTCGCGTCTCGGCAAGCTCCGGGGGCCACGCGCTGGCGCGCGGGGGACTGAGCGCCCGTGGGGTCGTCTACATCCTCATCGCCGCCCTCGCCGCGCAGATCGCCGCCGGCCGGCAGGGAAACACCGCCGACCAGAAGGGGGCGCTGCAACAGGTGTCCGAGCAGCCCTTCGGTCGAGTGGCGCTCATCCTCCTCGCCCTGGGTTTCGCCGGCTATGCAGCGTGGCGTCTGCTGACGATGGTCACCGGAGACCCGGCGGTGCATGGCGGCGCCGAGGCGAAGCAGGCCGTGCAGCGCGTCGCCGCCGGGGTGCAGGGAGCCATCTACGCCGCACTCTGTGTCAGCACCATCGCCATCCTGGCCGGCTCCGGGGGGGGCGCTTCGGCGGGGGAGAAGCCGGCGGGGGTGACCAGCCGCCTGATGGCTCTCCCAGCCGGGCGGGTGCTGGTGGTGGCGATCGGCATCGGTGTCCTGGTGGGCGGCATGGCAACCGTCTGGTGGGCGTTGCGCCACGGGTTCGAGAAGGCCCTCGCCCTGGGGCCGCTGAGCCCCTCGGCTCGGCGCTGGGTGGTTCGCCTCGGCGTCATCGGGCACGTGTCGCGCGGCGTGGTCCTGGTCCTGGTGGGAATATCCGTGGTGAAGGCGGCGGCGGACTACGACGCCGCCCAGGCGAAGGGTCTTGACGATGCCCTGCGCTCGCTCGCGGATCACCCGTTCGGCACCGTCCTGCTGCTGCTCACCGCCGCCGGGCTGCTCGCCTTCGGCCTGTTCTCGTTCGTCGAGGCGCGCTACCGCAGGCTCTGAGCCTGCGGCTCACGGGCACACGTGGGCTATCAGGAAAATCACCGTGAACACTGGGGTTTTAGCTGTAGCACCCTGGGGATGGCGAATTCTAACTGATCTGTCATGATGGGCTCCTCGCCGGCGCGCAGCCGGTCGGGGCCGAGGCGGGCGGGTGCCGACGGGACGGAGGCCTTCCGTCCGCCACGCGGAGGGCGTCACGTGTCGCCAAGCGAGATGGGCCGTATCCTCCTGGAGGCACCCCTGCCTCGATGCCCCTTTGTGGCGCCGGGCCTGGACGTGGCCCTCTGTCCCGGCTGTTCCGCCGTCCTTGCGAGCATGCGCGGGCTGGGGATCGGGACCGGAGTTGTGGAGTGGATGACCTGCCACCATCTCCGCGCCGAGGTGCGCGGCCGGGGGGACTTCTACCCGGCGTGCCATCACCCCGGCGGCCTCCCCACGCTGGGACTGCCGCGGCAGACGAGGCCGGCTGCCCGGGTCTCCCGGCGAGCTCACGACGCAGCATGTCAGGTCGGGGACCTCCTGCCGACGAGCGCCTGATCGCCGCTCCGGCGGAGCGGGGCTACGCGCTGGGCAGGGCTCGATGGACGCCGTTCGCCGGGATGCGGGCTCGACGACCATCGATGTCACGGGCCGTCGGCGGGCCGAGCGTGGACTCCAGGCGATGCGAGATGAGCTCGGCGAACCGCTCCATGACGGTCACGGTGTTCTCGTCGACGGCGACGTCGGCCCTGCTCGCCCCGCAGAGCGTCCCCCACACCGTCTGCGACGACAGCAGGACCGGGACGCTGACGAAGGTCCGGAGTCCGAGCCGATAAGAGTCCACACTGTCGGGATAGTTCCTGGGCACGTCACTGGGATCGAACAGCGCACGGCGGCCCTTGCCCTGCTGCTTCGCCGCGTACATGGCGGTGTCGGCGCTGCGCAGCACCTCCTTGGCGGTGGAGTTGGTCCCGGCGACGGCAATTCCCATGCTGGCGGTCTGCTCCACGTCGCCGATCGACAGGACCTACGGTTCGTCGACGCAGCGGTGATGCAAGCGGCCACCGCGTCCACGTCCATCTGGCCGATCAGGTTCTCGCAGAGGACCACGAACTCGTCTCCGGACAGGCGCGCCAGGGTGTCACCCGGGCGCAGCAGTCCGGACAGTCGCCCGGCGACCGCCAGCAGCAGTTCGTCGCCGATGTGATCGCCGTGCACGTCGTGCCGTAGAGGGAAGGTGAACACCGCCACCAGCCCCTCGGCGAGCGCTCGCGCCCGAACCTCGGGAACCGGCGGTCGTCACGCAGGTCCGGCACGGCGACCGCCTCGCCGGTCTGATAGGCCGCCAGACACGGCCCCTCGCCGAGCTCGGTCTGCGGCCGCTCGAAGCGCAACGCAGCCTCGTTCGACGCTGCGACGTAGCGGGATCGCTGTCGGGGAAGATGAGCGTCACCCCGGCCGCGGTGATCGGCAGGATGCCGACGATGCGCAGCACCAGCTGATCGAGGGTGAGCCTAACAGAATTGTTAGATATGTGCCGGTTGGTCACGCGGCCCGCAGCCAACTCGTCGCGACGGCCACAGCTTCCGGGGCCCGCCTGGCCGGGGCCGTGTGCTACCGCAGGCGGACGACCGTGCTCCGCCACCACGGGTCCGTCACCGGGCTCTGCGGCCTCGGCATCGGGGCTCCACCGATGGACTGATCACGTTGATCGAGCTCGTCGTCGAGGAGCGACTCGAGGCACTCGAGGAAGGCCACCGCCGCCAGCGTGAACCCCGGCCGCACGACTCCCCGGGTCAATGTCGGCCGCCTCCTCCGAACCGCCGCGATGTCGTCCCTGCTCGCCCGCAGGGCCGCCGTGGAGACGGCCGCCACCACGGCGGAGTACTCGTGAGGCGAGAAACGCGGTGTTCGCAGGCGCCAGAGCATCCGTTGCCAGGGGCCGGCGCCGGCCAGCCGCTTCCAGGTCCTGGTTGCTCCGGCGGCGAGATCCCTCAGCGCCCCGTCGTCACCCGCGGCGATGTCGGCGTTCAGGTGGGTCAGGGGGGCGACGGCGTCGTACCTCAAGCGGTCGGGCGCGGGGTGGTGCGGCCGTCATCCGCGGTCCACCGGCGATCCCGACCTGGTCCACGTGTCACGGCTTGAGGGTCACAGATGCCACCTGAGCGAGCGAATATCCCCTAGAAGTATAACCAGACTGTCAGGATCGCCACCGTGGGTCGGGCCCGCCGAACCAGGCCGGCGGCCAGGCGCTCCGATCGGGTCGCCACGTTTCGTGACTGGCGCGGTCGAGCGAGAGGCGGTCGGAGGAGATCCAGATGCGGCGGGTCGCCCAGCGACTCTTCGGCTTCGGCGGAGGCTGACGTTCGCGGTGAGCGTTCCCGCCGGCGCCGCGTCCGACCTGGCCGCCCGGCTTGCGGAGGTGGTCGGCGCCGCCACCGGCGACCCGGTGTCGGTGACCGGGCTGCGCCGGCTCTCCGGGGGCGCGAGCCGCGAGACCTGGTCCTTCGACGCCGAGGGGGCGCAGCGGCGTCTTCCCCTGGTGCTGCGCCGCGACGCACCCGGGCTCCCGTCGAGCACGATGCTGCTCGAGGCCCGCTGCCTGGAGGCGGCCGCGTCCGCCGGGGTGCCGGTTCCCCGGGTGCTGGCCGCGAGCGACGACCCCGCGGTGCTGGGCGCCTCCTTCCTGGTGATGCAGCGCATCGACGGAGAGACCATCCCCCGGCGGATCCTCCGGGACGACGGCTACGCGCCGGCGCGGGAGCGGCTCGCCGGCCAGTGCGCCGCCGCCCTCGCCGGGATCCATGCCGTCGACGCCACCGAGCTCGCCGGTCTGGAGGACGGGGACCCGGTCACTGGTGGAGGCGGTGCGTGAGTTCCTCGAGGCCGACGTGATGCCGGGAACGGAGGGACGGCTGCGCTTCCACGCGCGCGTGGCCGCCAACGTGGTCCGGATGGTCGAGCGCGAACTCGCCCTCGGCTGCTCCCAGGAGGAGGCGCGGGTCGCCGAGCTCGCCGGCCTCGGCGTCCGCTCCGAGGCCGAGCTCGCCGGCGCCATCCGCCGGGGCATGCTCGACGACCGGCTCCCGGAGGTGTTCGCCGCGGTCCGGCGCACCGTCGCCGCCACGCTGGCGGTGGCTCATCCCGGCTACGACGTGGTGGACTCGGCGGGTGACCCGCCGTGTGCTTCGGTCAGCGGGTGACCGCGCTGGTGACCGTTCCGGCGTACAGCTCGTTGGCCCGCCAGCAATACCATGCCGCGACGGAGCGGTAGGGCCGCAGCTCGTCGCCGAGCGGGCCCAGCTCCCTCGCCGTCGGCGGCGGGATCCCCCAGGCGAGCCCGTAGCCCCTGCGCACGCCGAGATCGCCGGTCGGCCACACGTCGAGCCGGCGCAGCTGGAAGATCAGGAACATCTGCGCCGTCCACTCCCCGATCCCGCGCACCGCGGAGAGCCGGGTGACCACCTCCGCGTCGGACTGCCGGGCCACCCGGCGGGGGTCGAGCACCACGGTGCCGTCGAGCACCTTGGCGGCAAGGTCCCGCAGGGAGGCGGCCTTGTTGGCCGACAGCCCGACCGCCCGGAGCTGCTCGTCGGAGAGCGCCAGGAGGGCCTCCGGTGCCACCGCGCCGTCGAGGGCACCGAGCAGGCGGCGGTGGATGGCGGCGGCTGCCGCGCCGGCGAGCTGCTGATAGGTGATCGCCCGTGCCAGCGCCGCGAAGTGGGTCTCCGGCGACCGGCTCAATCGGATCGGGCCCGCCGCCGCGACCAGGGCGGCCATCACCGGAACCCGCGCCGCCAGCCGGCGCGCCGCCTCCGGATGCGACACGCGCGGGCTCACCGCTGCGGGTGCTGCGCTCGGACCATGACGTGGCACACCTTACGTGCGATCAGACCGGTCTGTCTGCTGCGCGCCCTCCCGGGTCGAGCTGGCGCGCCTCGCCAGGATCGCATGACCATGTGATGCGGGACGCCCGCGGGATGTGGGAGCCTCCTCCCCGGATCGAGAATGGAGGAACAGGCCCGTGAACCCCTCGAGCATCGGTGAGACACGCCACACCGTCATCCGCCTGACCATCGCGACGCAGTCGTCGCTGCCCGATTTCCGGGAGCGGTACGAACAGGCGGTGCCGGGCGTGCCGGTGGAGCAGATGCAGGAGCTGGTGAGGCGGCAGGCACCCTGGTCGGAGATGCTCGCCGCCGTCGCGGCCGCCGCGCCGCACGGGTTCCTCGTCTACCACACCCTGGACCTGGGCCCGTTGCTCGGTCTCGCCGGACACCGTCCCGGTGACGTCGCCTACCTCATGGGCAATCACACCATCGCGGAGCGCATGTATCGCCACGACCCGGCGGTCATGATCCACGCGCCGCTGCGCACGCTGATCTGGGAGGGACCCGACGGCGCCGCGCGGTTCACCGTCGACCAGCCGAGTTCGAACTTCGGTTCCTATGGGAACCCGGACATCGCCGCCGTCGGCATCGAGCTCGATCGCAAGCTGGCCGCTCTGCTCGAGCATCTGGGCGTCGCGGTGCCCGGAGCGCTGCTGACGAGCCAAGCGACGTCGACGTCGGCCGCGGGGGCTGAGATCGGTGGGCCGAGTGGGCGACGACGTGGTCATCGGGTATGACGGAGGGGCCGCTGTGCCTGGGGCCGGAGCCGGGATACCGCGCGGACGCTACCGTCACGGTCTGTCGAGGCGCCGGCGCTTGTCAGATCGAACCGCCCGGTCAGCGCTCCTGTTCGGTCGGCCGGATCAGGATCTCGTTGATGGTGACATGGCGGGGCCGCGTGACGATGTAGGTGATCGCGTCGGCGATGTCCTCGGCTGCCATCGTCTGCCCGAACTGGGTGCGGATGCTCTCGAGAATCTCGGGACGGTTGTGGCTCGCGAGCTCGGTGGCGGTCGCGCCCGGCTCGACCAGCGACACCCGCAGGTACCGCCTGGTCACCTCCTGGCGGAGCGACTCGCTGAAGGCGCCCACGCCGAATTTCGTCAGCGCGTAGACGGCGTTGCCGTTGCGGGCGAAGCGTCCCGCGACCGAGCTGATGTTCACCACGTCGGCCACACGCCGGGGTTCCCGGTCGACGGCCTCGAGCAGATGCGGGAGCGCGGCGTGGGTGCAGTAGAGGAGGCCGAGCACGTTCAGCTCCACCATCCGCCGCCACTCGTCGAGCGGGGCGCCGGCGGCGGGCCCGAGCAGCATCGTGCCGGCGTTGTTGACCAGCGTGTCGAGCCTCCCGAGCTCGGACACCGTGCGTTCGACCGCAGCCGACGCCTGGTGCTCATCGGTCACGTCGACCTCGATGACGAGCGCCGTGCCTCCTCGCTCGCGGATGTCGGCCGCCACCGCCTCGAGCCGTTCCCTGCGGCGGGCAGCGAGGGCGACCGCTGCCCCCTGACCGGACAGCGCATACGCCGTCGCCCTGCCGATGCCGCTCGACGCGCCGGTCACCAGCGCCACGGTGCCATCGAGAACTGTCACCGTCGGGAGTGTACCCGTCGGGCGCCTGGCCGCCTTCCGCGGAGGACCCCCGTCCAGACCTGGGCGTGGCTACGCTGGTCCAGCGATCACCGCCTGCGCCTCCTGGGCGAGCGTCTCGACCAGCTCGGCGGCACCCAACGGGCGGGCGAGCGCGGCGGCCTGACCGGCGAGCAGGAGCATCAGCTCGGCGTCGCCCCTGTCCGCGGCGGCGTGGTGGACGGGACCCGTCCATCCGTACTGCAGCGGGAAGTCGAGCGGCGCCGCGAGCCGGGCCTCCAGCTCGGCGATGAACGCGGTGCGCACCGCTCGTGCCGGACGGCCGGTGTACATCGCGGTCACGCAGGTCCCGGTATCGGCCGAGCGCCGGAGCGCGGCCTTGTGCAGAGGATGGGCGGTGCTTTCGACACAGGCGAGGAAGGCCGTCCCCAGCTGGGCTCCCTGAGCTCCCAGGGCGAGGGCGGCGGCGATCCCCCGCCCATCCATGATCCCGCCGGCGGCGATCACCGGGAGCCGGACCCGGTCGACGATCTGGGTGATCAGAGCCAGGCCGCCGATCATCGACTCCTCGAAGCCTGCGACGAAACTGCCGCGGTGGCCACCCGCCTCGGCGCCCTGCGCCACCACCAGGTCCACACCGGCCTGCTCGAGGGCGGCCGCCTCGTCCACGGTCGTGGCCATGCCCGCGATGACCGCCCCCGTGCGTCTCACCTCGGCGAGGGGTGGGATGCCGAAGGCGAAGCTGAACACCGGGACCGTCTCCTCGCACACCACCACCAGCTGCTGCTCGAGCAGCGCGCGCGGCGACCGTGGCAGCGGCAGGACGGCATCGTCGGGGACGCCCACCCGGCCCCGGAAGGGGGCCAGCGCCGCCCGAACCGCCTCGAGGGCGGCGGGCTCCGGCTCGGCGGGATCCTGCCAGGCGAACAGGTTCACGTTGAAAGGTCGGTCGGTGCGCCGGCGGATGTCCCGGATGGCCTGGCGCAGGGCGTCCGGGGACATGAGGGCCCCGCCGAGGGAACCCAGCCCACCGGCGTTCGACACCGCCGCCACCAGCTCGGGCGAGGTGGCGCCCGCCATCGGCGCCTGCACGATGGGATAGCGGAGGCCGAGGCGTTCGGTCAGCCGCGTCGCGGGCCAGTGCATGAGCCCTCTCCGTACCTACTGTCTGTGCGGGTCGCTGTCGGGCAGCCACGCGCCCGGCGGATGGATGTCGAGGTCGCCGACCCCGTCGGTGAGGCTGTCCACCACCGCCAGGACGGCGGCGCGCTCCTCGCCACGTCGGCCAGACCAGAGACCAGGTCCAGTGGACCTCCGGGGCGCTCACCGGGCGCCGGACCAGGTCGGGCGGAACGTGATCCAGGCGTCCACGCGCAGCAGGTCGTCGGCCCGTTCCAGCAGCGCCCCGGTGGGTGGCAGCAGGGCCGCGCCGGCCGGGGTGAGGGCCACCGAGCGGCGGTCGCGGTCGAGGAGCCGCACCCCCAGGTCGTTTTCGAGCGCCTTGATCTGCTGGGAGAGGGAGGGTCCGGCGCTCAGCAGCCTGTCGGCGGCCCGGCCGAAGTTCAGCTCCTCGGCCACCGCGAGGAAGTACCGGAGTTGGCGCAGCTCCACGGCCGACATGGTACGCGCCGTGGGAGGCTGCGCCGAACAGGAGAGAGGAAGCCGGTCGTGGCGTCGGTCCTGGTTGCCGGGGCAGGATGGGGCCATGGAATACCTCGTCACCATGACCACCCGCGTTCCCGACCGAACGCCGGACGACACCGTCCAGGCGATGCGTGCACGCGAGGCTGAACGCTCCCGCGAGCTCGCCGCGCAGGGGCACCTGCTTCGCCTGTGGCGTCCTCCACTGCAACCGGGGGAATGGCGCACGCTCGGACTCTTCGCCGCTGCTGACGGCGGTCGTCTGGAGGCGGTCCTCACGTCGATGCCGCTGCGTGCGTGGCGGACCGATGAGGTCGCCCCGCTCGCGCCTCACCCGAATGACCCGGGAGATCCGGATCATCCGCACACCGAGACCGGGGATCGAGCGATGGAGTTTCTGATCACCCTGACCATCACCGTCCCCGATGGCACACCCGTCCAGACCGTCGCCGACACCACGGCGCGCGAGGCGGTGCGTGCGCGGGCGCTGGCCGAGCAGGGACACCTCCTCCGGCTCTGGTCGCTGCCGGCCCAGCCGGGCAGCCGGCGCACCCTGGGCCTGTGGCGAGCCCATGACCCTGCCGAGATGCAATCGATCCTGGAGTCGCTGCCCTGTCCGCCTGGATGACGGTGGCCACCACCCCGCTCACCCCGCACCCGGACGACCCCGCGATCACCGGCAGGATGACGGTGGGCGCGTGAGCGAAATCCAACCTCGCAACCCGGGAGCACCGATGAGGGCGGGTCGGGCAGTGGTCCCGCCGCCTCGTGGCGGCGGGACCCGCCGGTCCGCCCGAGTCAGCCGGCTCGCGCTGATAGGCCAGGTCCGACGCGGTGAGGCCCTCGAGGGCCATCCCGTAGGGAACGCCCTCGACGATCCGGCGGCGCAGCCGCTGGTTGAGCGTCTGCTTCTGCAGCCGCCGGTAGAGGTCAGTCGGGGTCGTCGGGCAGGGTTGCCCTGGCGGTGACGCGCCGGCGGTGGCGGCCGACCTGGATCTCGCACTCGGGGTTGGCGGTCAGGTTCGCCAGCCAGGCAGGGGGCGTGGGCGCGCCACCCTTCGAGGCCACGATCAGATAGGCGTCACCGTCGCGGGCGTAGGTGAGCCCGTTGGTGCGAGGCTGACCGGTGCGCCGGCCGGTGGTGCGCAGCAGCAGGGTGGGGTTCCCGAAGAGCAGCCGGTGGCCGAGGAACCCGTCGGTGTGCTCGTAGATCCACTGGTGGGTGCGCAGGATCTGATGGAACAGCCGGCTCATTCGAGCTCGATCCTACCCCTCCCGATCCGGCATCCGGATGCACGACGGGCTGCGGAAGCTCTACAAGGACGACATGGTCCAGTTCCCGGGAAGAAGGAGTCTCACCTTCCGCTCCGTCGACCTGCACGGCCGAGTGCTGCTGGCGTGATCGACGCGGTGGTGGTCGGATCCGGACCCAACGGGCTGGCGGCCGCGGCCGCCATCGCCCGCGAGGGCTACTCGGTGACCGTCCTCGAGGCGGCCGGGCAGATCGGTGGGGGCACCCGCACCGCCGAGCTGACCCTCCCCGGGGTGCTCCACGACGTGTGCTCCGCGGTCCATCCGATGGGCGCCGCCTCGCCCCTGCTGCGCAGCCTTTCGCTCGAGGACCACGGCCTCGAGTGGCGCTGGGCCGACATCGACCTCGCCCATCCGCTGGACGACGGCCGGACCGGGGTGATGTGCCGGTCGATCGACCGCACCGCGGCGGGCATGGATGAGGACGGCCGGAGGTGGCGGCGGCTCTTCGGTCCGCCGTCGGGGCGCTTCGACGTCCTCGCCGCCGAGCTGCTCCGCCCCATCCAGCACCTGCCCCGCCATCCGGTCGCGCTCGCGCGGTTCGGGATCGCCGCGGCACTGCCGGCGACGCTGCTGGCGCGCGGGTTGCGCACCGAGCCGGCGCGGGCGCTCTTCGCGGGGGTGGCGGCGCACGCCATGCAGCCGCTGAGCCGGCCGGCCTCGTCCGCCGCCGGGCTGATGCTGATCGCCGCCGGCCACCACGTCGGCTGGCCGGTCGCCGCCGGGGGCTCGCGGTCGATCACCGCGGCCCTTGCCGGTCTGGTCGAGAGCCTCGGCGGCCGGATCGAGACCGGGGTGCGGGTCACCTCGCTGGAACAGCTCCCCCCGGCGAGGGTCACCCTGCTCGACGTGGCGCCGCAGGCGCTCGTGGAGATCGCCGGCGACCGCCTGCCCCGGCGGGTCCGCGCCCAGCTGTCGCGGTGGCGGTACGGGCCCTCGGCGTTCAAGGTCGACCTCGCCGTGGAGGGCGGCGTGCCGTGGAGCGCCGACGCGTGCCGCCGGGCGGGGACGGTCCACCTCGGCGGGACCCTGGCGGAGATCGTCCACACCGAGAGCGAGGTCCACCGGGGGCGGATGCCGGAGCGGCCCTTCGTCCTCGTCGGCCAGCAGTACCTCGCGGATCCCCGACGCTCGGCGGGGAACGTCCATCCCGTCTGGGCGTACGCGCACGTTCCCCACGGATACACCGGCGACGCCACCGAGCGGGTCATCGCTCAGGTCGAGCGGTTCGCACCCGGGGTGCGCGACCGCATCGTCGGCCGCCACGTGTGCACCCCGGTAGATCTGGCCAGGTACAACCCGAACTACGTCGGCGGCGACATCGCCACCGGCGCGAACACCCCGTGGCGGATGCTCGTACGCCCCCGGCTCGCCCCGGATCCCTACGCGACCGGCATCCCCGGGGTGTTCCTCTGCTCGGCGGCGACCCCTCCGGGAGGCGGGGTCCACGGCATGTGCGGCGCCGGCGCCGCCCGCTCGGCGCTGCGCATGCTGCGACGCTGCTGAGAGCGGCGGCCCGAATGCCGCACCCGACGAGGCACACCAGGGCCGCGAGGCTGCGCATGCTCTCTCAGCAGACGCCGCCGGGCGGCGGAGGGTTCCCCACGGACGTCTCGACGGCGTCAGGCGGGTTCGCGGCGTGTCCGAGCAGCACCACGGAGGCCGCGGCTCGGCGGCGTCGGCGCATGAGAAGGCGGAGGGCCTGCGCCACGGTGATCGTGATCGAGAGCGCGAGCAGCGACCACTGGTGGCTGGCGACGACGTGGAGGAGCCAGGTGAGCGGGGCGTTGAAGACGTTCCCGGCGACGAGCAGGACGGCGAGCCGGACGGCGATGCTGAGCGTGGAGAGGAGCAGCAGCGTCGCCTCGCGCATGCCCGTGCTGCCCGCGAGGTATGCCGTCAGCATCCCGGGGAGGAGCAGCACCACGGGCGCCTCGGCGCGGTGGAACCAGCGCTCGACGCGACGCAGCCACCTCGCGCTGCGGGGGAAGCGTCGATCGGCCCACGCGAGCGAGGTGTCGCCGTGGATCCGTCCCAGCCGGTAGAGCACCGGGATGGGGACCAGGCGGCGGATCAGACTGACGCCCACCAGGGGGACCACCGCGACGGTCGGCGAGGCGAGCAGCACGTTGCGCGCCCGCGGGTTGAGGGCGACCAGCAGCAGGGGGGCGTGCACGACGAGGACCGGGGACGCGGTGTCGCCGACGCCTCCGGCGACGACGACGAGCACGGCGGCGCCGAGCAGGGTGCGGGTGGCGCCCCGGCGCGAGGGCGGCTCGGCGAGGGTGTCGGCGGCGTCCATCGCCGCAGCCTATCCGAGTGGCCCCTCCGGCTCCCGAGCTCGTACGGCGGGATCGGTCGGGGCAGGTCCTGGCGGCCGGGTGACCAGGCCCGGCGGTGGGCCGGTGAGATGGACCGCCTACCCATCGCGTGCACCCTCCGGAACGGCGTCCGCATCACACCTCCCGGGCCGATCGCCCCACCCCACGGCGTGGATCCATCACGAATCGGCGGACGGCGATGAGCGCCCAGACCGCTTCCACGATGCCGAAGGGCCAGGTTCCGGCGACGAACCCGTAGAGGCTGGACGGCCATGTCGCGCAACGTTCCGTAGAAATGTCCGGAATTAGCCATAACAGGAAGCGTCCTGTCACGGCGGCGGCACGCTGCCCTCTGGACAATTGGACATGGGTGCGACGACGGAGCGCCATAACGGGATGATGACGACCTCTTGCCGCACGCACAACGCGCCTCGCCCGGTGTCGGGGGTGCACTCTGCGCGGGCCTTCAGCGATACCTGCACGGGCCGATCGAGAGGGATGATGACGATGATCGACGTCCGCCAGATCCCGCTTCGCGGTGCCGACAATGTCCGAGACCTCGGTGGGCTGGCCACGCGAGACGGCCGGCGCACCCGCGAGGGTCGTCTCATCCGCTCGGCCTCGGTGCAGGAGCTCACCGAGCTGGACATCGACTGGCTGGTGGAACGCATCGGCGTGAGAACGATCGTGAACCTGCGACTCGCGAGGAGGTGCAGCGTCCGGCACTCGTCCCGCTGGCGCAGCGCGTCGGAGGATACGTCAAACCTTCCCGTCCGGACCGGACCGCCGGCATGGTGAGCGCGGACGTCATCCCCGACGCCGTCGAGGTCGATCTGCTGACCCACTACATCGGGTTCCTCGATGAGAGCGGCCCCGAGATCGTCTCGGCCGTCCGGTTGCTCGCAGACCCGTCCGGGCAGCCTGCGCTGTTTCACTGCGCCGCCGGGAAGGACCGCACCGGCGTGCTGGCGGCACTGCTGCTCGACGCGGTGGGCGTGGAGGAGGAGGCCATCGTCGCCGGCTACGCGCTCAGCGAGGCGCACATGGACCGGGTCTTCGCCCGGCTGTGCCGGGTGAGCTGGCACCGCGAGGCATTGAGCCGTCTCCCCGCGGGCGTGCATCTCGCCGAGCCGGAGACGATGCGCCGCTTCCTGCGCCACCTGCACACCGAGCACGGTGGAGCGGCGAGGTGGCTGACCGACCGCGGGCTCGAGCCGGCGACGCTGGACTCGCTGCGACGGTCGCTGGTGCGCGGTGTGGACGACGACGACCACGACCTGCCCGACGTCATCGAGGGTTCGCAGTGACCGGACCCCGGGACTCGCCGGCGCACGCTCTCGCGTTCCCGGCGCGCTGGGAGATCGTCGGTGACTGCGCCCGTGTCCAGCGGGTCTGAGACCATGCTGGAGCGCGGCGCGGAGCCGGCTCTGTGCCTCGGGCTTCAGCACCTCCTCACCGACGAAGTCGGAATCGCGGCGGAAGCCTCGACCCCCGTCCCGGATTCGAACCGGGGCGCTGCGGCTGAGAAGTTGGCCGTGCCCCGGAGCCTGGCGAGGTCGAGACAGGCCCGGCTTGGGCAGCGACCCGCCTGAGGACAACCACAAGGTGTAGGCGCTGACCCGGCGATCGGTGGTGCGTAGGGCAGGCCGTTTGTGGCGCTGACCGCACGGTCGTACCTCAGCGACGGCCACCGTGGCGTGGTCCAGGGTCGCGCCGCCTGGTGCCTCCACCTGACGCACCGCAGTGTGGGAGGCCAACTTCCACAGCCGGGCTGAGTTCGCCTCGGCCTCGCCATCGGGCTGGCGGACCGCTCCATGTCGGTGCAAACTCCGGCGCTGTGGAACACGATGACTCCAAAGCCCCGATCGGCCACGGTCCTGTCGCGGAATGGCCCTCCGTGCACGGGCTGTCAGGCGGGGCCGCCAGGCCCCTCATGGAGTTGGCCCGGCGCCGGGCCTATCGGCGCAATGAGGTCATCTTCCACGAGGGTGATACCGCCGACACCGTGCACGTCATCCAGCAGGGGCACGTCGCGTCCCGTGCCATGACCGACGCGGGTGAGACGGTGACCTATCAGATCCTGGGTCCGGGCGAGATGTTCGGATTGCTCTGCCTGCAATCTCCACCAACCTGGCGATACGGAACGGTGGTCGCCCTGGATCGGGTGGTCACCTTTGTGATCGGCGCTGACCAGGCGAGGGAGCTCTGGCCGGGCGATCCGGCTCTGAGCCAGGCCGTCGTCGACCTGCTGGCCGGCCAGATCAGGGTCCTGGCCTCGGCTCTGGTCGAGGCCCTGTTCGTCCCGGTGGACGACCGGGTCGTTCGTCGGTTGGTGGCGCTCTCCGAGCTGTACGGCCAGGGGAGGGCAGGAGGGGTGATTCCCCTGACCCAGGAGGACATCGCTGGCCTGGCGGGCACCTCCCGGGCGACCGTGAACCGGGTGATGAAGAGCCTCGAGGCCGCCGGATCCATCGAGTGCAGACGCGGGCAGGTGCTCGTCCTCGATCCTGAGGCGCTGGCCTGGGCGGGCCGGCGGTAGGGGCACTGTCGCGCCGCCGACACACGGTCTGTCGGCAGCGCGAACGACGGCCCTCCTGAGAGGCGGGTACCGTTGCGTCATCGACGGCGTGATTCCAGAGATCGGAGGCCCAACATGTCTTTCGATTCGATCGTCCTCCACGGGGGCGAGGGCAGGGTGCTCTCGTTACGGGGTACCGAGGTGGCCTTCAAGGCCGAGGGTGAGAGGCCCGGCGGTGGCCCCTCCGTTCTGGAGTTCAGCCCCGCTCCGGGCTTCACCACCGGCGATCACGTCCATAGCCGCATCGAGGAGATCTTCTATGTCGTCGAGGGCGAGGTCCGGATCCGGGTCGGCGGGCGGCTCCTCAACGCTCGACCCGGAGACTTCGTCCTCGTGCCCCCAGGCGTGGCGCACGGCTTCGGGAACCAGAGCGGCGCCCCGGCCAGGATGCTGCTGCTCATCTCTCCCGCGGGCGTCCACGAGGGCTACTTCGACGAGCTGGCGGTGATCCTGGTCAAGCCGGGCCCTCCCGACGCCCGCGTGATCGCCGAGCTGCGCACGAGATACGACACCGAGCAACTCTCGACCCTGGGAGCCGAGAGGTGATGGGTCGCTTTGCGCGATGCGTGGTGACGGCAACCACACCAGTGCTTCTGCTGGGCGGGGCCGCCGCCATTCAGGTGTCGGCGACCGCGTGATGGAGCCATATGGCGACCACCAAATGGAGCCGCCGTGAGGGTGGTGGTGGTCTCGGCGCCACAGCGCTGACCATGCCGGCCACGAGTTCGATCAAGGAGGAGCGGAGTGCCCGGCCGGAGGTTCGATGTGCCAGACGTGGTGGAAGTCCTCAGGCTGTGATCCATCAGCGCGACCCATGCCCCCGGACCAGATCCTCGAGCGGGCCTGCTCCGAGGAAGCCCAAGGCGCCCGGCTCGTCCTTTGGGGCAGCAGTAGCCAGGGCCTCGACAACCGCACCGCCTCGACGCCGCCCTCCCGGACGGCGTGCTGGACCTCCCAGCTCGCCCAGTCCCAGCGGGTGAGGTCGACGGGCTCGTCGTCCACCGGCTGGTCACGCCCGCGGACGGCCGGCGAGGACCAGTAGCGGCGGTGAAGCCTGTATTGCTCCCAGTAGGCCGTGGCCAGCTCTTCGAGGTCCGACACGTCCATATGCTGACGCCGATGGGGACGGCAGAAGAGGGGTGAACCGCCTGGCGCCTCGCTGGGGAGCTGTGCACCGCCAAATGCCTCGTCAGCCGCGCGCGGTCCGCACGGCGCATCGCGTCCTCGAGAGACATCGGCACACCGTGACTTGAGCCACGGTCGCCTACCCCGGCGGACTACAGCGAAGCCGGAAATCAGCGAGAAGATCAGCGACGTCGCCAGGCACCTCGAAGTAGGGGTAATGGCTCCAGGCTGAGTCCAGGCGGCGAACAGAGAACCATGGGTGTGACGCGGCAAATGTCCGTTGCGCCTCGAGGTACTCGGCCGTCGAGGGCTGCGCGTAGATGTGCAGGACCGGTCGCGGAACCGGCAGTTCTGCGAAAGCGCGAAGCGGAGTCCCGTGCCGTCGGTACGCAGCGGCGATCTCACGGCCGGCGCGAGCCCACATCTGAAAACCATGGGCGCCCATCTCACCGTGTACGAAGTCCCTGAGGTTCTGGTTGTCGACGCCCTCGGTCCACATCTGGAACAGGCGGGCGCGGGTCGCCTCCCATGACGCCGCACCCTGCAGCGCCTCGAGGGCGCCGAGAAACGGCGCCGGCGGATCCAGCACGATCCAGTCGAGTAGCACGACACCTTCGACGCGCCGGCCGAGCTGTCGGCAGAGCTCGAGCGCGATCCATCCGGCGTGCGCCGCTGCCACCGGCACGACCGAGCGTGCACCGCTCTGCTCGATGACGGCGATCGTGTCCTCGACAAGGTCCTGTGAGCCAAATGCGCCCGTGCCAGGGTCCGAGGCGCCGTGTCCGCGGAAGTCGACGGCCAGCGCCCGGCCACCCACACGGGGCAGCAGCGGGTTGAATTGACGGCGGTTGGCGCACCAGCCATGCAGCATGACGAGCGCTGGCTCTCCGGACCCGAGGTCGTCATAGGCGATGGTGCGCCCGTCACGCTGAACCGATGCCATAACCACGTCTCTCCTTAGTCGAGACCATTCCTGAGCAACTCGTCACGGACCATCCGGACCACAACGTCGGTGGCTTCGTCGTGGGTCATCCCCGTGTCGACCAGCGATCGCCAGAAGGGAAAGTCGACGAGCGCCCGCAGCGTCCGTTTGGCGTCCTGGGCGACCTGCGCTCCGCCGAGCGCCGCCTCGACGAGAGCGGCGATCGCACTCGTCTGCCGCTCGGTCGCGGTTCGCAGCGCTGGGAATGCCTCGCGCTCGGCGCGCGCCACAGCGAGCCACCCGGACGCCCTTGCATAGCAGTGGCATGACCCCCGAACGAGTCGCTCGAAGCGGTCACCGGGGCCATCCAGTCCCTCGAAAACTCGTCGCGCCTCCTCTTCCGTCGGCGCCAGCTCGTCGGGGGTCCAGATGGTCTCGACGCACGCCGGGACGAGTTCCTCGAGCGAGCGGAAGTGGCGGTACACGGTGGCGGTAGAGACGTCGGCTCGGCGGGCGATGGCCTCCCAGCTCGCCGTCGCCCCCTCGATAGCCTGGACCTCCATCGCGGCGTCGACGATTCGGCGCCGCGTATGGGCAGCGGCGTTCGCCCGGGCGCCCATGACGTAACGTCTTGTCATCGGCTGACTATTTGGCGAGAAGCTTTCACGCACGGAATGCTAGCACGGAATTGGGGCGATCAGTCGGGCGGCGCGCGTCGCGGCCCACCTCCGTGTTGTGGCTCAAGGTACTTTCGCCAACCGTCGCCTGGGCCAGGGTGGCGTGCCTCGGCGGGCCGGGATCGGACGCGATTGTTGGGTAAGCTCCGCGGTCGGATGGCGCAGCCGCTGACCCCCGAGCGACCTGAAACTGGTGAGCGGTTTGGAACGTTCCACGTTCCATGCGAAGAGCTGGCTTCGGCGCCGCGTCGATTGGACTGCTGGTGGCATGCGGCTCTGGACCGCCGGCGGCCTCCGCTGCGCCGACCGCCACGACCCGAGTTCAGCCCGTGCCAAGCCAAATGCAGACGCCCGGTGGGCTGGACACGAGCGGGTGGACGACATTCGTCAACAAGCGCTGGGGGTACAGTCTCAAATACCCGCCCACCTGGTATGCACTTGGCAGTGCTGGTGGCCCGGACACCTTAGCCAACATCGCTAACCAGAAGGTCGCCTCG
This sequence comes from uncultured Chloroflexia bacterium, assembly GCA_963846365.1. Taxonomy (GTDB): domain Bacteria; phylum Chloroflexota; class Dormibacteria; order Aeolococcales; family Aeolococcaceae; genus CF-96. Next base: position 766,519 of record CAWJVN010000002.1, on the reverse strand, counting down.
TTGTACGAGGCGAGCCCTGGGGGCATTTTCCTGTCCATCGACGTAGCACCCGGGGCGACTGAATGCTTCAACTCGCAAGTGCAGCCCGGCTGTGTTGAACGCCGGGAACCGGTCACCCTTGCTGGCGTTACCACGGACCTTGAGGTACAGGCACCGGGCCCGGGGGGGCCCACGGTGCGCTCTGGGGCCTCGTGGCTTCGGCCCTCGTCAGCGGCGTCTGCTACCACATCGCGTTGGGAACCTTGGACGGCCACACGAGAGACGCAGCGCTCCCTGTTGCCGAAGCCGCCATCGGAAGCTTCACGCTTCTGGGCGGCAAGGCAGACCTCCGTGTCAACCGTGGCGAACCCTCCTGTCTCCTGGTTTGTGAGGTGATGAGGACCGCAGCAGGAACCGGGTATCAGCCGTCGGAGCTCCGCCCCGGACCATGTGGTCGGAGACGTGCGGCCGTCCTTTCGGCGGCCATGACCTCGCTCGTCATCGCCGGCTGCTCGGCGGGTGCCTCGTCACCGGCGCCGCAGACGCACAGCCCCGTTGCAGCCTCGACCGCGGCGTCGTCCTCCGGCAGCCAGGGCTCCGCGAGTCCGACGCCGTACCCCGGGTCGGTCATCACGGAGGGGATGGTGAGTCTCGGGGGCGGGCCGGGTGAGCTGGTTCCTGCGGGGGACGCGCTGTATGCCCTGGGGCTCCTGAGCTCGACGGCTCTGAGTCCGCCCGCATCCGACACCGTTGTGCGCATCGACGTGGCCCGGCAGCGAGAGGCCGCCCGGACCGTCCTGCCGCGTCCTGTCGTGTCCGGCTCGATCTCGACAGGCGGCCTTTACGTCATCGTCAGTGACGCCGGCTCGGGGAAGCCCTCACCGGCAAGCCTGGTGCGCCTCGATGCGACAACGCTGCGGATGCGCGCTCAGGCCACTCTCGCCGGGGAAGAGCCGAGCGTCGTGGCTCGTCCGGAGGCCGTATACGTCCTCGATGGAACCCGACTTGAGCGCCGTGACCCCGTCACCTTGGCGGTGACCGCGAGCCTCGAACTTCCCCGCCCGCCGTCCACAGGGTGCCCCCAGCAGGGCGGCGCGCTCGCCGCCGACCCACGCAGCCACACCGGATGGGCCGCGATCACCCAGGAGTCCGGTGGCTTTCGCGTCGCCGAGATCGACCTGTCGCGGCTCTCCCTTCTCCACCTCTCGGGGGAGACGGGCGGGATCTGCGGCGCGCGGGTCAGCGCCATGTTCGACGGCGTCTGGGCCGGATTCGCGACCGGGTTGCACAGCGATGCGGTGCGCCTCGCATCCGCCACCGGCGAGCTCGACGCCCGGCTGCACCCCGCCGATGCGGACCGCTTCCAGGAGCCGAACTCCGCTGTCCACGAGGTGTCCGCGACCGCGCTCTGGGTGTACGGGGGCCGCAGTCTGAGCTGCGCCGACCCGCACACCGGGCTCGTGCTCGCGAGTGCCGAGGTCGGTGACCCCTCGGGTGCGATCGCCATGGTGGCCGATGTCAGCCACGTCTTCATCAGCGTGCCGGACGGCATCGCCGTCTATGCGCCGACTGGCAGATGCGCCCGATGATGTCCGCTCGCGGCACGGTGGCTCCCATCTCGAGGTCGCCCGGCTTCCGGCTCCTGTCGATCCGAACTCCTAGTGGCCATCCCTCTCGCTCTCGCTGCATGCGGAAGCGCGCCGGTGCGGAGCGCGCCGTCGCCGAGCGCTCCCGCTCCGGCGCCCACTGCGCCGTCGGCGTCCTCCTCCCCGAGTCCGGAACCGGTCGCGTCCGGCCCACAGGTCACCCTCGCGTACGCCGGTCCCGGGGTCGGGCTGGTCGGCGTCGGCACCGCGGCGGTCACACCGGGACCCTCGCACCTGTTCCTGACCGAGGACTTCGTTCACTGGCGCGAAGTGACCCCGTCACAGGCCGCCACCGACCCCGGCCACCCGTGGTTCGAGGACGGGTTCTTTCTCGACGCGACCCGCGGGTGGGTGACCACCTTCAATCCCGCCAATATCGACGTGGTGATCTATCGGACGGTCGACGGTGGCCACCACTGGGCACAACTGGCGACCACCGACCACACGATGAACGCGGGTGCGATCACCCGCCTGCAGTTCCTCTCGGCGTCCATGGGCTACATGGACACTGAGCAACCAAGCGGTCCGGGCGCCCAGCTGTCGGTCACCGTTGACGGCGGTGCGCATTGGACTGTCCGCGCGGAGGCCCACTCGCTGCCGGTTGCGGACGTGCGCTTCCTGGACCCGACCCACGCGATCGCCACCAACCCCTCGTGGTGGTGCGCCGATGGTCCGGTCGCCGGGGTCTCATGGAGCGCGGACGGCGGTCGTTCGTGGGCGACGAGCGTGCTGCCGCCAGAGGGCGCCGCCGCCGGGATCGCGACCTGCCTCGGAGCACCGTCCATGGCCAGCGCGCGCCGGGTTCTGCTCCCGATCACCACGATCACCGACGCGGGGTCGCGCGCAAGCATCCTGATCTCCGACGATGCTGGCGCAACCTGGCGACGAGCGGGGACCCTGGCCACCTCGTTCACCCCGGTGCACAGTGATCTCCACGGTGGCCCCGGCGCACCCACAGGGGCAGTTGCGCCGGATCGGTCGTGGTGGGTGGCAGGGATGCTGCCGCCGGGGTCGCTGTCGGTAGCGACGAGCGCGGACCTGGGCGCGCACTGGCGGACGGCAGCAGCTCGCGGATTGACCGGACAGCCCCTGCGCCTGATCGCGCGCAGCGCCCGTGCAGCGTGGGCTCTCGTCCTCGACGGGGCGAACACCCGGCTGTTCGCCTCCAGCGATGGAGGGGACACGTGGGCGCCGGTGGCGCCGGCGCAGGCCGGGTGAGAGGCACTCCTCCGCCCGATCCCACCTCGGCCAGGGTGGTCGGGCAGGCAACCGCCAATAGCAATTCGATCCGCAACGGCGGTACACGACTGGCCCGCCGGCCGACCATGACGACCACGGCGAGGACCGTTGCCGCATTCTCCACTGTGCTGCTCGTAGCCTGCGATGGCGCGGCTGGCACCAGCACTGCCCATACGCCGTCGCCGGTGGCGCGATCTCCGGTGAGTGACTTGATCCCGTGGACTCCCGACGTGGCAGCGCCCGAGCCCACACCCACTCCGACCCCGAACCCCACAAGCCTCCCTCTGCCAGCATGTCGTGCCGGCCAGCTCATGCTGCGGGAGGGTGCGAGCTCTGCCGGCCTCGGCCACGGGGTCAGCCAGCTCGTGTTCACCAACCGGTCGGCGCAACGGTGCAAGCTGGCTGGCCTGCCCAAGGTCATCCTCCATGACCGGTTCGGGCGGATCCTGCCGAGGCCATCGGTGGGCTACGGGGACGACGGCTTCTTTCCGACCAGTCCCAATGGCGGTGTCGCCCTCGAGCCAGGAGTCCCTATCGGGCCACCGAACTCGCCCGCCGTGGATGGGCAGGCGGTGCTCGATATCCAGTTCCTCAGCATGGGGTCCTTCCCCATCCCTATCGCGACGATTGACGTCAGGCTGCCCGAAGGGGGCGGCGGCCTCCTCACGTCGTATTCGCTGCCGTGGCGTGGGTGCATGGGTGAGGGATGCCTGGACGTTGGGATCGGCATCTCGTCGTTCCAGTGGCCCGAACCGCCGTCACCACCACCTGCGCCCCCCGTCCAGTTCGCGGTGACCTACCGGGTACCGCCGCAGGCGCGGCTGGGACGCGACCTGGTCTACAGCGTGACCCTCACCAACGTGAGCGGTCACGCGATCACGATGGACACCTGTCCGGGATACTCCGAGAGCCTCACAAGAATCGCGTCACTGGAGCGCCACCGGCTCAACTGTGGCCCGGCGCGGACCTTCGGCGTAGGCCAGAGCCGCTCGTTTGCCATGCGGCTGCTCCTGCCGGCCACGGCTGCCTCTGACGTCACCACCGCTCTTCTCTCATGGGTGATCGACCGGCCGTTCACGAGCGGAGATGAAGCCGAACCGCCATCGCTCCGGATCGTCGACAGCTGATCGGCGGCGCGGCCGCCCGGGGCCGCATGGCCGACGCGCTCGAGGTACATCGGCCCACCCTGGCCTGGTCCAGGATGCCCTTCCCTGAGTGAGCTGGCAGCGGACCCCGAACGGCGATCCCTGCCGACGTCGGGCCGCCAGCTGCGCCCTTGGATCAGCCAGCGCCGACGCCGTAGACCGACCCTTGAGCATGTGGATCGTCTTCGCCGCTGTCCCGCCGAGCCTCGCTGGAGGCTGCCTCGGCCACCGGCGGCCTCCCGACCGAACTTCCGCGAGCCCGGCTACCGCAACGAGCGGAGCGGCAAAATCCATCGGGTGAGGAGTTGTGGTTCGCGAACCATGGCGGTCGCCTACAGTTGCGCCCTGTTGTCGGTCGTGATGCCCGCTTGCGGTCCGACTCCCCCCTGCGGGATCTGCGGCAATGGCACTCCCGGCCCCTACATGAAGGGCGTGGAGACGGTCGACGCCTCCCAGAGGCCGGACGGGATCGTCGAAGAAGGCGATGACCTCACTTTCCGCCCCTCGAGTGTCACCATCGCCATCGGCGGCCAGGTTCGGTGGACCAACGGTGGTAGTACACCCCATAACGTGACCTTCAACGAGGCCGTACGTCCGTCGGACACCATGAACGCGGGCAGCGACTTTCAGGTCCGCTTCAAGGTCGCAGGTACCTTTCACTACTTCTGCACGTTCCATGCGCCCGGGATGGCCGGCACGGTCGTCGTAACCCGTTGATTCTGGGTACCGCGAGCTGGTCGCGGCGGCGACGGTGGTCGGCATCGCGTCCATTGGCCTGCTGGCGCCGCCGACGCTCCTCGCCGCAGCCTACGCACCCATCGGGCCCGCGCCGGCGATAGTCCCGGGAGCGGGATGCAGCCGGACTTCAACACCATCGGCGCGAGGGGTCCGTGTGTCGCATGACCGCGTCGGCGAGCGCCATCACACCCGGGGAGGTGCCGCCCCAAGGTAGGCTCCGCCACCGTCGGGTGACCCACGATCGCCTCGCTTGGCACAGCGACGTTGGCGGTCCAACCACAGCAGCAGTCACCCCAGCTCGCGAAGATAGGCCTCGAGCTGGCGGATGGTGTCGTCAAGGTGATGGGCGACGATGCCCTCGACGATCTCCCGGCGCACCTTCTCGTAGTCGTGGACGCTGATGTGGCGGAAGGCCTCGATCGCCGCCCAGTTGGTCTGGGGGTGCGCAGCCATGAAGCCGTCGTCGACCTTGCCGGCGTGGATCTCCTCGCCCATGTTCTCGAGACTCTTGAGCACCGACTTGAAGCCTGCGATGTCGCTGCTCCAATGCGGCCCAAAGCGCTCCGCCAGCTCGCGCGCCTCGCGGCCCTCGCGCAGCATCCGCTGCAAGGCCGACCGGGTGTCAGCCACCGAGCACTACGCCCTCGCGGGCGACCGCCTTGGCGACGTTGTCGATCGCGTTGGGGAGCAGGCAGAGGTCGACGTCGCGGCCGAGGCGCTGTTCCAACTCCCGCTCGAGCTCGAGCAGCTCGAAGAAGGACAGTGGGCGATCGCCGGGGACCACGGCGACGTCGACGTCGCTGTCGGCGCGGAAGTCGGTGCGCACCGCCGAGCCGAAGACGATCAGCGAGCGCAGCCCGTAGCGTGCCCGCAGGGCGTCGACCTCGGGGGCCGGAAGCGGGGGCAGCTGCTCCGCGATCCGACCAGTCGGAGCACCGTTGCGGGCGGGTGCTGGCTCGGGGAAGGTCCCGCCGAGGTCGCCATAGAGGAGGCGGCCGGCCTCCAGGGCGCGGCGGTCCGCGAGGTGATGGCGGCGAGCGCGCCGGATGTCGTCATGGTGGAGGACGGTGAGCTCCCGTCCCAGCCGCGCCGCCAGCGGGCCGAGCAGCCGCCGGGCACGAGCGCGGCCAGCGAAGGGGGCGTTCCGTCCATACACTAGGATCAGGCGCCGCCCGTCGTCCCCGATCAGCTCGACGGCCTCATTGGCCGCGCCGGAGATCGCCGCCAGACGGGCATCGTCGAGCTCGACGGCGGCGAGCCCGATCAGAGCCTCGAGCCGCGGTCCCTCGACGGCGGCGTACCGTCCCCGGGCGGTGGCGCGGGCCAGCCCCTCGGCTACGAGGACCTCGAGCCCGCGCTGACAGCTCGAGACCGGGAGCTCGAGGCCCCGAGCAACGATGGAAAGGCGCGCCTCGCCGGTCTGGTCGAGGTACACCGCCACCTCCAGGGCGACCATCGAAGAGATCAGCCGCATGCAGCCAGTTTACGCGCGGAGCGTAAACTGGGCAAGACGAAGGACCCGACGCCCCGAGCGCCAGGAGAGATTGGTAACCCGTGGACTGGTTGGCGGAGCTGTCTCATGACCTCCAAGGCAGGCTCGTCCCTGGCCGCACGACGTAGCCTGCGGGCACCGTGCCAGACCGCGCCCTCACCTCCGCAGAGATTTCGCTGCCCGCGACGCCGGCAACTGCCCGCGTCAGTGAGCGGATCGCCACTCTTGCACATCACGTCGAACTCGTTGTCCTGACGGATAACCACGCCGGACGCGCGCGGATGTCGCCGCTGGCCGCTGTCGCTCTCGCTCGAGAGCAGGGCGTCCGGACGGTCCTCCACGTCTCTGCGCGCGACCGCAACCGCCTCGCCCTGCAGAGTGAGGTCATCGGCGCTGTTGCGCTCGGGTGCGACGGCGTCGTGTGTCTCCACGGCGACGACGTTGGCGGCGTCCGCCGCGTCGGCGACATGACCGGCACGGAGTTGCTCGCGGCCGCCGGGGACTGGATGGCTGACCGACCCGTGCCGCGCGGATGCGTCCTCAACCCGTTTGCTGACGACCCGGCGCGTGAGCTGCGACTGCTGCGCCGCAAGCTCGACTGCGGCGCAACCTTCGCCCATACGCAGATGTCCTTCGACCTGCAACGCCTGGCCGACTGCCTCGACCGAGCCGACGCCGCCGGGCTGCTCAAGTTTCCTGCGCGTGTTCGTTAGCGTGGGGGTGTTGCGAGGTCAAGCGATGGCCGACCGGACTCGGAGCCTCCCTGGCTGTGCACTCCCTGACGCACCGTACGAGCAGATCTGTCGCGGCGGCGGTGAGGAGCTCGCGCTTGAGCTCGCCGAACGCCTCGCGAGCATGTCCTCCGTGGATGCGCTCCACCTCATGCCACTCGGAGACGAGGCCACTGCCGCCCGTGCAGCTTCGGCGTTCCGCCAAGCGCGCGGTCTTGACGCCGTCATCGCACGAGCCGTCGGCTGATCGAGACCCTGCGGCTTGGTGCACCCTTGCCGCATCCGATGAGCACGTTGTTGCCATCACATTCCAGTGTGACTACAGATGTGTCCATGAGACATTCGGCGACCGTGGCATGGCCCACGGAGGCGGCGGTGGAGGCGGGTGAAATGAGCTTCGCCGGCTGCGTGTCGTCACACGTTGGTGGGGGGTCAAGCCGCAGGAAGCGACTAGAGTGACCGAGTGGCACCAGAGGAGCGCCCATTCGTCGGACCGCGCCGGACGGAGGCCATCACGGGCCTCCTGGCCGCCGTCGTCGGTTCGGTCACAGTCGCCCTCTTGGCCTATGGGCCGGTGGAGGGCGGCGGCCTTGTCGTGGCCACCTCCATCCAGGGCGGCGTGACTCGGCACGCGGTTCTGACGCTCACGGAGAGGCATGGCCTTGCCAGTGGCGGATGGTCCTCCGCGCCCATGGTCGTCATGCTCTGCGTGCCCTTCCTTCTCATCGGCGGCGCCGCTCTTGTCGACGCCCTGCGTGATCAGCTGTGGGCCCGGGTAGCGCTTGTCGGCCTCGCCGGGTTGGTCGCGACGGTGACGGTGGTGGGCATCGCGTCCATTGGCCTGCTGCTGGCGCCGACGACCCTCCTCGCCGCAGCCTCCGCAGCCGCCGCGTCGACGCGCCGGCGATAGTCCCGGGAGCGGGTGCAGCCGGTCTCCACCGCTATCGGCCGCAGGGCTCCGCGTCGTATGACCGCGTCGGGGCGGCCCCGAGAGGGTGCCGACCCCAAGGTAGGTTCCGCCACCGTGGGCTGGCCCAGGGTGGGCTACCTCGGGTGGCCATCTGGACACGATCCCGGGCAGGTCGCTCTGAGCCGGACAGACGGTGGCGTCGGTTGATACCCCGCCCTGTCGGGGGCCGGACAGGTCAGGCGCAGAGTGTCGTAGTGTCCGCCCGGTCAGCAGGGTAAGCGCTTGGGTTACCGCGGGGCTCGCGGCTCTCCGGCGAGTTCGGCGACGATCGCCGCCGCCGGCGCCACCGCGTGGACGGCGCCGACCCCCTGGCCCGCGTAGAGAGCCATCGCCTCGACGTGGCCGGTGGTGGTGCGGTTCGGCGCCGGCGGTGCCCAGCGCTGCACTGGCATGGGATGGCCACCATGAACAGTCTCGGCGACCACATCCTCGGTGAGGGAGGCGGCGGCGGCGATGCACGATCCCAGCACCCTGTGCGGTGCGTCCGGCCAGCCTGCTGAAAACGCCTCGGTGAGCACGGTGTCCTCGCCCCGAGCGGCGAGGATCGCCTCCAGGTAGCGCGGGTGGACGTCCGCCTCGTCGGAGGCGATGAAGCGCGTTCCCACCCGCACCGCGTCCGCGCCCGCGGCCAGTGCCGCCGCGACGCCCGCCGCGGTGGCGATCCCCCCTGCAGCGACGACGGGGATCCTGACGGCGCCGAGCACCTCGGCCAGGAGGGGCAGCAACCCGAGGCGACCGCGGACGTGCCCGCCCGCCTCCACCCCCTGGACCACCACCAGGTCGCAGCCGGCGCCGGCAGCGGCGCGCGCCTCCTCAACAGATCCCACCTGCCACTCGACGAGAGCCCCGCCCGCATGCGCGAGGGCGACGAGGTCGGGGTCGGGATCCCCGTAGAAGAAGTCGACGACACGCACGCGCGAAGCAGCGAGTGCGACACACTCCGGGACGACGAAGGGGACCAGGAAGTTCACTCCGCAGGGCGCCGCGGTGCGCTCCGCCACCGCGTCAAGTACGGCGGCGAGCGCGGAGGCGGGCATCATCACGCCGGCGACCATGCCGAGAGCGCCCGCCTCACACACCGCCGCCGCCAGGCTCGGACCAGCGGCGACCCCGCCCATAGGCGCCTGCTGGAGGGGCAGACGGCAGCCCACCAGCTCCGTGAAACGGGTCGGCATCACCGCCAGTCCTCCTGCTCGGCCACCGGGGGAATCACCCAGTATGGGTCTCCCGCCGTCTTTGCACAGTAACCAAGGCCGGGAAGATGTCCGCCCTGCTCCGGGTCCCCTCCCACCGGTAGGCCGCTCGAGGTACCTCAACGCACCATGGCCTGTCCCACAGAGGCCTACCCCGGTGAGGAGCTACTCGAAGGTCTTGCGCCACCCGCGCAGCCGCTCGTCAAGTTCCCGTGTCAGCTCCTTTTCTCGTCGACGCTCGGCGGCTGCGCCCGGGTAGTCCTGCCTGGCGACCGCCTCCTTCCTCGCCGCTCGGACCAGTTGCACGGCCTCGGACAGTGCCTGCACCTCCGGTGGTGGCGTCAGCACCCGAGCGAGGTCCACCACATCGACGCCGAGCCGCTTCAGGACCCCGACGACGAAGGCGTCGTCGCTGATCAGCGCCCGCAGGAGGTTGTCGGACCCAACCACTCGGGCGCCGTAGTCGACAGCGTCCCGCTCCGCGGAAGCGACTATCCGGCGAACCGCTTCGGCGTCGATCGTTCTCGAAGGCTGGCCTATGGCGTCGTCGGCCGCCTCCGTCAGCGTCGCCACCAGCTCGCGGGCGTCGTCGACGGTGGCCCCTTTCTCCTTGAGGATTTGTGCGGCGGTGCCGTCGCCCTCCAGAAGGAGACCCACCACCATGTGTCCGGTGGTCACCTCATCAGCTGCCGTCCTCTTGGCCTCCTCGAAGGACAGCTCGATGACCCTCTTGACCCGCGACGTAGGGATGATCTGCTGAACGATGTTGCGTTTGTCGGGCGGCATGGAGGCAAGTCTTGTGCGGACCGCCTTCAAATCGATGCCGAGCTCGGCGAGCACTCGCACGCCCAAGCCCTCCTCGACTCCCAACACGCCGAGGAGGAGGTGCTCGGTGCCGATGTAGGAGAGGTGCGACCGCGCTGCCTCAGCCTGGGTGAGGGTCAGCGCTCGCTTGGCGTCGTCGGAGAACCTCTCGAAGGGGTACACACGCCGATCATCCACCTTAGGGTCCCATTCGGGCAGTCCCTCGGCCTTCGGGCCTCCACCTCGGGGAAGGTTGACGCGCCGTGGCGTGCGCCAGGGTCGCCGGGTTTGAACCGCCGCCGGCGAACCGCGAACAGTCGTGGTCGAACTGCATATCCCGGGTGCGTCGCACGGCGTCGAGTTCGACCGCACCCGGAGGGACCATTCCCTGCGCGGGGTTCGAGTACGTCGTCGACGCCGACGCGTCGAACAAGAGATGCATCCCCGGAGCCGATACCTGCGCCAACCGCCCCTCCCTTACCCGGGTGCGGCGGGGGAGCCCCCCTTCTTCCGGTGCCACCCGGTCAGCAGTATCGTTCCTCCCGCTGAAGCGGGTTGCGAGGGAGGCGAAGAGAGCACATGAGCACCCCGAACGGTCAACTGGTCCCGGATCCCTTCGGTCCGCTGCAGGGCGTCAGGATCGTCTCGACAGGCACGCTCATCGCCCAGCCCTTCGCCGCCCACCTGGCCGGGCTGTTCGGCGCCGAGGTCATCCAGGTCGAGCACCCCAGCGGCACCGTCGACCCGTGGCGGACGCTGGATGCGCGCGTGCAGGGCAGCGACGGCGCCGAGGTCGCGACCTGCTGGATCCAGGAACGCCGAAACGCCTTCTACATCTCCCTCGACCTGAGCGTCCCGGAGGGGCGCGAGCTGTTCCTCCGGCTGATCCGCACCCGCGACATCTGGATGGAGAGCTCGAAGCCGGGGACGTTCGACAAATGGGGTCTTGGCGACGAGGTGGTCCATGAGGCGAATCCGGGCCTGGTGATCACCCACGTGTCGGGCTATGGGCAGAGCGGCCACGCCGACTACCTGGGCCGGGCGTCCTACGACATGATCGGCCAGGCGTTCGGCGGCCTCATGAACCTCACCGGCTTCGCCGATCCGGAGCCCCCGGTCAGGGCCGCCCCCTACACAGGCGACTACATCACCGCGCTGTACGCGCTCTGGTCGTCGCTGGCCGCGTACATCCACCGTCAGCGCACCGGCGAGGGGCAGGTCATCGACCTGGCGCAGTTCGAGGCCATCCATCACATCCTGGGCGGGACCATGACCCAGTACTTCGCCACCGGGACCACCCGGCAGCGGAGCGGCAACAGCTCGCCCAACTTCCAGCCCTACGACGTCTTCCGGGCGCGGGACGGCTGGGTGGTGCTGGGGGCGGTGGGACCCATCTTCGCCCGGGCCTGTGGCGTGATCGGCGCTGACCCCGCGGTCTGCGCGGCGGCGGCGACCCAGGTGGCGTCGGCGGAGGGCCGGGAGTTCGATCGCCACCTCCGCGAGTGGATCGGTGAACGCTCGGCAGCGGAGTGCGTCGACGCCTTCAACCGCGCCCGTGTGCCCTGCTGTCAGGTGATGGATGCCGAAAGCATGGCCGCCGATCCCCATTACCAGGCGCGCGAGGTGCACCAGGAGTGGGAGGACCCCCAGGTCGGTCCGGTGAAGGGCAGCGGCGTCGCTCCGAGGTTCTCGCGGACACCGGGGAGGATCTGGCGCGGCTCGGTGCCGACCGGACACGACAACGAGCTCGTCTACCAGCGGCTGCTCGACGTGCCCGACGACGAGCTCGCCGACCTGCGGCAGCGGGGAGTGATCTGATCGAGCGCTGCCGCGGTGATCACCGTGCGGAAGCTCCGCGGCACTTCCTGGAACAGCGTCACGCCAGCTGCGGTTGCTCGAGGAGGAACCGCCGAAGCGAGCACTTGGAGAGGTACCGAGGGTGTTGGGGTCGAGAGTGATCAAGGAACGTTGCGGTATCGTGGGCTGGTCCACGGTGGTCTCGCTGGGCGTCGGCTCGGATCGCTCGACACGGCGGGGCTCCTTACGCCTTACCTCATGATAAAGTAAGGAAATGGACGTCCCCGCGACCGTCACCACCAAGGGCCAGGTCACCATCCCGGCCGCGGTCCGCCGCGCCCTACAACTCCAGCCCGGCACGCGGGTGATCTTCCACCTCGAGCCGGAGGGCGTGACCGTCGAACATCCAGGCGTCACGCCGCGTGCGTCTCTGCGCACCTACCCAAACCTCCTCTCCCTCGCCGGGGCTGTCCCCGTTCCACCCGACCTCCGCAGCGCATCCTGGGAGGAGATCCGTGCTCGGGCTCGCGCATCGCGCGCCCAACGGCCCCCGGCAAAGGGGTGACCGAGGTCCTCGACACCAACGTTTTGGTCCGGCACCTCACCGGGGACCCGCCCGACCAGGCCTCGCGGGCAACCGCATTTCTCGGCACCGCCCAGCCCCGCCAACTCCTCTTCTTCGACGTCCACCTCGCCGAGATGGTCTTCGTCCTCGAGGGGCCGTACCATCAATCGCGGGCCAAAGTCGCACACTTCATCGCCGCCGTCATGGGGCTGGCGGCCATCGAGCTTGAGCACCCCCAGCGGATCGCCAGGGCGGTGGACCTCTACATCCAGCCAGGGTTCGACTTCGCCGACGCCTACCTGATCGCGGCGGCCGAGGATCGCGGCCTCGCCGAGGTGGTCAGCTTCGATCGGTTTGACGCCAAGCTTCGTCGGTCGTCGAAGGTCCGCCGTCGCGAACCCTGAGCACGAAGGCGTTGACGCCGCTCTCTCGTGTGGTGCCGGCGCCACGCCCGGTGGTCTCGCGCCGTGCCCTGGTAGCGCGCTGCCCCCGAGGCCACGTTGACGCCTGTGATGTGCCCCTCGATCGGTTCTGCGGGTTGCGTTCGGCTCCGGCGCGACAGGCTGGCGTTGGCCCGACCCTTCCCCAAGGTGTGGTGCTCCGTGCACCATATGCCACCGTGTTGGGTGAGCCGCGCCACTCCGTTGCCGAAGCCATCGCGACACTTCAGAGCGATGATCCGACGGCCGCCGCCGAAGTGGAGGCAGCCCTCGACTGGCTGCTCGACGACGAGGGGCCGGGTCGCCTCACCCGCGAGCTGCTGCAGGACAACCTGTGGTACCAGCTGCCCCTCAGCGTCGCGGAGGATCCCGACCACAGCCTGTACATTGCGGCCGCCCTCGCGCGGGTTCTCGACGACCTCGGCCTCTCGCTCTATGCGGCGATCTGCCGCTCTCCCGTCACTCAGGGGGTCCTGCGCGCCAATGCGGCCGGTGAGCGGGCGGGGCTGACCGCATACCGACGCGCCAATGTCGGATCGGGGACGAGCCCCCCGACCTGCCCGAGCTCGGGTGGCGGTTGATGATGGGCTGGGCCGAGGCGCGGGCTCGCTCATCCTGCGCCGACGCTCTCGAGCGCGCCGTGGCGGCGGGCGATCTCGTCCCTGGCCGCCACGGCTGGCGGAGGCGCCAGCAGGAGGTGCTCCGCGTCCATCTGACCTCGCCACGGCTCGACCAGGACGGCCCGACTCTCGCCGAGGTGATCGTTGCGGAGCGCATCAAGACCTGGCTTGGTGGCCCACGTAGCGAGGCCCGAGGCGGCATCCTGTCTCCCGTCATCGATCGGATCCGACGGCCACCCGAGATGAGTCCCGCGGTGCTTGGGGAGGCGCCCGCGCCACTGCGCTGGCTGCTGGAGCAGCTCGCTGGGGGCCTGGCACTCACCCAGACGGGCCACCTCAATTGCGCCTTCGTGCGGTCGGCGGCGGCGCGCTTCGGCTGGCACGACGAGACACCGCCACGCGGCGAGCATGACGTCGGCGACCTCGCGGAGGTCCGCCACATCGTCCAGCGTCTGCGGCTGGCCAGCCGCTCTGGCGGCATGCTCAGGCTCACGCCGAAAGGGGCCAGGCTCCTGGCAGACCCGCCCGCTCTCGCGCGGGCGGTCGCCGCGGCCCTGATCGACGATGATCCGTTCACCGCCGCCTGCGGAGAGCTCGCCCTCGCGCTCCTGATCTCCGCCGATACTCTGGCCCCCAGCGAGATCACCGCCTCGATCGCCCCGGCCGTCGCTGAGGCGGGGTTCTGGGACAGGCGAACCGACGCACCGCCCGATGCGCGGTCGATCTCATGGGTGATGCACGCCACCCTCAACCGCTGCCGGGCGCTCGGCCTCCTGTCGACGGGCGGCGACTGGCGCGACCGCCGCTACGGGCTCACCGATGCCGGGAGGGCCATCGCCCTCGAGGCGCTGCACGGACGCGCGGTGGGGCCCGGCTCGGGCTTCGGCTGTTGACGGTGAGGCGATCGCCGATTTTCGGACCCGAGCCGTGGATGCGCTTCGGGTCCACCGAGTGGTCGCACTGGGACCTCTGGTTCTGCCTCCTGTGCGTGACCGACTTCGGGGGTGACTGGCAGGCGTTGGAAGGCGCCATCCTCGACCAGGGGCGCGACCTCTGGCGCGGCCGCGACTGGGAGGCCAAGGACAGCCACCTCCACGACCTTGAGCGCCGCCTCGCCGCTGCGGGGATCGACGCGCGTCACATCGTGGCCGGCGTGGAGGACCCCAGGCCCATCCTCGCAAAGGCCCGGCGCAAGGTTTTGGCACAGTCCCTCGGCAGCCGCGAGGTCACACCGCCCATGCGCGACACGCCCCGCCGGCGGCTCCAGACCCGAGCATTGCGCGGTCATTGGGACTTCTTTCCAATCTCACCGCGGACCGACTGCGATTTCTTCGCTGACCTCATCGAGGGCGAGCGCGCCGGCCGGCGCGGCAGCTTCGGCATCGCAATCGAGCTGGAGGAAGCCGCTCTCGAGATGGACGGCAAGCGAGCCAACGCTCCCGCGGCGCGGCTGGCGCTCTGGCGCGCACTGGTCACCGCGGGCATCGAGGCCTTCGAGGCCGGGCTACGCGACTCTGACGGGGCCGTAGCCAGTACGATCGGCAACGCGCTGGCATCCTACGCGGCGCTCCCGTGGGAGGCGACCGGCATCGCGCGGGCGGATCGCCACGCCGACCTCTGCGAGCTCTGCGTCTGGGAGGATTGGGGTCTGCTCCACAAGCGGGAAACCGCACCTTTCCGAACGACGAAGAGGGGTGACGTCGCCGAGGTCGAGGACATCCTCCTGCAACTCGCCGACGAGCACCGCACAGTGCATCTCAGCCACCAGGCGGACGCGGCACTGCAGCTGGCCGCCTGGCTCTACGTCGCGACGCGGTCGTTCGACCGCTTCGTGGTGGCGGCGCATCGGCTCGGAAGCGACTGGTGGATGCCGGTCACCGCGATGGCCAACGCCGCGGTCGAAGCCGGCAGGGTCGCGCTCGCGTCCGAGGTTCTCGAGGCGGCAACAGCGCGCTCCGGCATGCACCGCGAGCTCCTCTTGGGCAAGCGCGCGCAGATAAAGAACACACGCTCATCCGGACGCGCAGTCCTGCGCTTGGTGGACTGAACTGCGTGAGTGAGTACCAGTACTACGAGTTCCTGCGGTGGACCGTCCGCTGGACGAGCGCCAGCTCGCCGAGCTTCGCGCGCTCTCATCTCGCGCCCGCATCACGACCACGAGCTTCGTCAACACCTACGAGTGGGGCAACTTCCGCGGCGATCCGCGCAAGTTGATGGAGAGGTACTTCGATGCCTTTCTCTACCTCACAAACTGGAACACAGCCAGCTGATGATCAGACTGCCCAAGGGGCTGCTCGACATCGAGACGGCCGCCACGTACTGCGGTGCCGACGCTGCGAGCGCGTGGGTCACGAGCGAGCATGTGGTCTTGGACCTGAGTTCCCAAATCGAGGACGGAGACTTCGACGAGGACGGCCACGGCTGGTTGACATCGATCATCCCGGTACGGGCCGAAATGGCAGCCGGCGACCTCCGCGCCCTCTACCTCGGCTGGTTACTCTGCGTGCAGGCAGGCGAGCTCGCGGACCACGACCCAGAGCCGCCAGTACCTGCGAACTTGACCCGGCTGACGCCTTCGCTCCGAAGCCTTGTCGAATTCCTGCGTATTGACGACGACCTTCTCGCCGTAGCAGCTGCCACCAGCCCAGAGTTCGACGGTAGATTCCGACTCGGACGGCGAGACGGCGCGGTGCATCGAGGCGCTCCCAATGGCCGTAAAAAGCGCGCTGTTGCTGAGGACGATTAGTGGTGACGGTGCATATGTCCGAGCTGAGCTGCTGCAGCTTCTACGACGGTACTCAAACATACCTACCGTGGCCGCCGACAGGGCGCGTACCGTGGCTGAGCTGCTCACGGCAGCGGATGCCCGTCGTAAAGACCGGGAGCGGCTCGCCGCGGAGCGGAAGGCACAGGAGCGAGCACGCCGGGAGCGTGAGGCGGCGGTCGCCTACGACAAGCGTCTGAAGGCCCTAGCGCTTCGAGAGGAGCCGACGTGGCAGCAGGTGCACACCCTCATTGAGCAAAGAAAGCCCGCTCAGTATGAGGAAGCCGTGCGGCTACTCAAAGATCTACAGGCGGTTGGCGTGCGAAAAGGGCGCTCCGATGCGTTCGATCAGCGTGTCCGGCAGCTGCGTGCACAGCACCCGCAGAAGGTCAGCCTGCTTCAGCGCCTTGACCGTCTCGGTCTTTGAGATCTGCCACTCACCAAAGGGATGGCCCGAGATCGTTTACCGGGCTCAGGGTCGAACCGGCACCAGAAACCAAGTCGCGGGAACCCCGAGGGGACCCGGGCGGGGTGTGCCAGTGGTGCCAAGGCACTCCAGCGGTCCTCGTCCACGTACCTTGGCGGCCCTCGATCGACCTTGGGCGTTTCGTTCCCGGGTTGGCCCGCGGCCTCAAGCTACATTCCGGTTCCGTGACCTAAGCCAGGGTGGCGTGCCTCGGCCCACTCAGACAGGAGCGCCCGCTGGTGGTGGGCGTCGCACTCCCGGACGGAGATTTCACGGCTGGTTGCGCGCGTCTAGTTCGTCCAGCAACCGGCGCGGCGCGACCGCCCGGTAGGCATCGAGAACCAAGTCCTCGATCTCGCCCCAGTCGACCGGCACGTCCAACCATACGCCGAGCCAGCCTCGGTAACCCACATACAGGGGAACGAAGAAGCGCTCCGGCTCCGACGCGATCAGCGCTTGCTGGGCACCGACTGGCGCCGCGCACCAAAATGCCAGCCGGTCGTCATGGTGGTGATCCGCATACATCACGAACGTCTTCTTGCCGCGGACGAACCAAGTCGGTTCGCCGTGGCTGAGCCGCTCCGTCGTCTCGGGAAGCGTCATGCACAACCGGCGGAGCGTCTCGAGCGGGCCCTCATTCATGCCGAGACTCTGCCCGATGACGCGGCTCCGGCGCGGTCCGGGCCGCGCAGCTCTCTGGCGCCGCGATGACCGGCCCCGGTCGCGCCACGCGGATGAGCGCGCTGGAGAGATGGGCGCCCTGAGGCCACGTCGGCGTCGTTGGCGGCCCCTGCGCCGTCGACGACCAGATGCGCCGCGGCAGGACCACGGCTGGAAGCGAGCCCTCCGGCAACGCGTCCTTCCGGGTTGTCAGGCGCTGTCGATCGTAGTGAGGAAGTCGGCGAAGGCCCGGTGCGTGCGTGTGGTGTTGCCGGTTGCGTCAAGGTCCATGAGGAGGCCACGGATGACGGCGAGCACGACGGTGGCAAGCTCGGGTCGGCCGAGGCTGCGCATGCCGGCCTCGAGCGGTGCGAGCCAGTCGGTGGTCGCGGTCCGCCGGAAGCCAGGCCAGAGTGGTTCTCCCGCGGTGACGTGCAGCCGGCTGAACATGCGCAGGTAGGGCTCGCCCTGCGGCCCGGAGATCGCCGACCATGCGCGGGCCAGGGTCACCGGGTAGGGCTCGTCGGGTCGCAGGCGTATGAGCTCGGTGAAGACCTCGACCTGGCGCTGCCGGGCCTGTCCCAGTACCTCGCGGAGCAGTCCGTCACGGGTCTCGAAGTGGTAGATCAGCATCCGGCTCGAGGTGCCCGCGGCGGCCGCCAACGGCCCGAGCCGATCGGGGAGCCCGTGCTCGAGCGCGTAGTCGGTGCACGCGTCGAGAAGCCGCTGCTTGATCTGCGGTTGGCGCTGCCTGCCCATCGCGTCATCTTTTCACGTAACGAACGATACGTCTACTATTCCTCGCGGTCAGATCGAGACACGACGAGGAGGTCATGATGAGGGTCGTTTTCGTGCATGGGGCATGCGTCAAGGACGGATCGTGGTGGTGGCACCGAACCGGTGAGCTGCTGGCCGAGCGGGGCGTTGCCAGCGAGGCGCCCGCCCTGCCCAGCTGCGGCGAGACGGGTGAGCCGACGGAGCGCGCAAGGACCCGGGCTGGCCGAGGATGTCGCCTCGGTCCGGCAAGTCTTGACCGCGAGCGACGAGCCGACCGTCGTGGTCGCCCACAGCTACGGCGGCATCGTCACCGCGGAGGCAGCGGCGGGCGTCGACGCCGTGCGCCATCTGCTGCTCGTGTCCAGCTACCTGCCCGAGGTCGGGCAGAGCCTCTCCTCGTTCGGCGGTGAGGAGCCCGCCCCGTTCCTCGACATCGATCCCGAGGGCGGCACGTTCACTGTCCGGCCGGAGGCCCTGGCCGAGACGTTCCTGCAGGACTGCGATCCGGAGATCCAGCGACAGGCCATGGACAAGACGGCCCGGCAGAGCCTGGCGGTCCTCGAGCAGCCGGTGCAGTCTGCGGCCTGGCAGCACGTGCCCTCGACGTACCTCGTCTGCGCGCAAGACCAGGGCACCCCGGCCGACCTGCAACGCGAGTTCGCCGGTCGAGCAGCCAGCGTCGTGGAACTCGACGCCGGCCACCACCCATTCCTCTCCCAGCCCGCCGCCGTCCGCGACCTGATCCTCGGGCTGTGACGGCGCCCACCGTCGTGCGGGCGGACCACCGAGAACTCCTGCTGCAGGCGTACGCGGCTTACAACAGCCGGGACATCGTGGACTTGGAACTGGTCAGCGACGACGTCAACTGGCCCGACGACTGGCAGGCTGCACGGCAAAGACCAGGTACGCTCGGTCGGCCCCTCCCACCTCCGCCGGGCTCGAGGTAGGTCGGGGGACCGTAGGGTGCTCCAGGGTGGCCGCGTTCGGCGAATGGACCGCGGATGCCTTGCCGACGGGTCGGTCCTACCGACCAGACACCCGAATGACGACGCTCCATCCCAACGACGACGCCTCGCAGCGTGGCGAGCTTCGCAGGCAGTTCGGGTCAGCCCAGGCGACCAGTCCGGTCTGACCGGCCTCAGCAGCGACGTAGGTGCCTGTCACCGTGCCGTCCGCGACGCGCCCGGACGTGGAGGTGAGCACAGCGGGGTTCAACACCTCGATCGGTGTCAATTGGTAGCCACGCGCAGGGAAGGTGATGTGAACAGAGACGAGCGTGCCCATCCGAACCTCGAACACCTTGCCGTTCGAGGTGTTACCCAGCATGAGGGATTGTGTGCTGACGTTCGTTGGTGGGCTAGAGGCGAGGGCCGTGGGAGGCGGGGGCGTGCAGCACGTGGGCTCTGGCGTCCTGTTCGTCTCTGAAATCGGGCTCTGTGGCGCGGGCGACGGCAGCACCCCTAGAGGCGTCGGGGTCACCCCTGGTGGTGGATATGGCGCCCCTGAACTCCCCGCAGCCGATTGCACCAGCTGCAAGGCCCACCTCGAGAAGAAGCGCCACCATTCGCGCCCTATGACGTCCTCGGCCATTGAACTGCACCCGAATCATGGCGGTGCCAACAACTGTCTCGACACCACCCGGAAGACGATCTGGTGAGAGCCATGGCACGCCGGTGCATGGGTTTCACAGGGCGCGGGCAGCGAGGCGAAGACGAGCTCGGACGACGCGTCGCCGTTCACGTCGAAGATCCACGACGCAGACCCGTCGGAGCTTGTGCTCTGCTCCACCTTGTACAGCGGGGGGTATTGCCCCTTTTGGAGGTACCTCCAAGACCCGCTGCCCCCAGGGAGTTGGACGGCCAGCCTGCTGGGGACTCGTACCCCCCCGAAGGCTGGGCCGTTGTCGAGGCGGAGGTCGATGACCGATGCGACGTCCGCGACCGTGACGGTGACCGTGTCAGCGTTCGGCGCGGCTACGACGGTGGGTGCGGGAATTGACTCGCCTGCAGGTAGCACCACCACGAAGAAGGCGATTCCCATCTGGGGCGGTGCGCAGGCAGGGCGGGAATGGAAGCAGGGTAGATCGGTCTCCGACGACACGACCGTCGAGCCCGGTTTTATTGCGGTGAAGTCCGCAGTCGCGGAGCCATCGCTGCAGGTGCCGCCCGTGTCTTTGTGGATGATCGCGCCATCGGAGTCGGGCTCCTTCCAGAATTCAAAGGCGTTGGCAAGTCGCACCGCCAGATGGTCACCAGGATGCACCTCGACCAGACCGTTGGTGTCAGCGTCGGTGAGGGTGAGCGCATGGGATCCCCGTGCCGGGATCAGAGGAGCTCGCGGTGTCGGACCCATCGGTCGTCCCCACTTGCCGAGGGGAGAGCAGTTGTGCGGGCCAATGAACCCATCGTCGCTACCGCAGCTCGCCAGGCAGGGGAGGGCGATCGCGGTGGCGAGCAGGAGGCCGAGAAGGCGCACCCGCGCCACCCGGGACTGGCAGGGGGCATTGGCTGCCGCGTTGCTGGTCGTGCCCGGCAGGGTGACCGGGCGGCCAGCTCGCCGACCAGGCTGGCACGGGCGGTGCTCCGGAGCACGGCCGAGCAAGCGGCGGACCATCAATAGCACGCGTCAATCCTCGCACACCATCTCCTTCGGTCAGGAAGGTCAGGCGACGATTCCCGCCTCGTGGAGCTTCCATTGTGATCGCTCCACGCCTCCGCCACGACCTCGCTCGGCTCGCTGAGTCCGGTCTGTCCATCTCGTCGCCTGGGAGATGTCCCCCGCCGGTCAAGGAAGGTTCCAACACCCTTGCGTGCTCCATGGTGGCCTCGCCAGACGGGGCGACCGCTTGCAGCTGGTGGTGCTGAGGATCCGGCCCGTTTCGGCGTAGATGCGACCTCCCAGGCATGCGCGTGGTAGTAGCCCACGAAGCCTGGACGGGGCCGGTCCTCGACCAGCTCAACGCGCCATGCCTCCCCAGAGCCTCTACTCCCAGCGGGCCACCCCGGGTGATCGCCGGACGCGAAGGTCGGGGCCCGCGCGGTGACCACCACGACATCGGGCATCGCCGCATCCTATCCACGCCCACGGCGCACCCCCTCCGGCGACCCTGTCGCGGGAGGGTGCGCGCCGGGCACCACTCCGATGCCGGACACATGCATGCGCAGGTGGCCCGGCCACCCGGCCGCTGCTTGAATTTGCGCATCACATGTCAGCCTTTCGGCTGGCGGCAGGGAGACCTCGGCCTCCAAGGGGGATCTCCACGATGCGACGTGTACCGACCATCCTCGCAGCCCTCTTCGTCATCGGGTGCGTGCTCGTGCAGCCGGCGACGGCCCGTGCGGCCGTCGGACCGACCCTCCAGGTGTCGGAGGACACCCTGACGGGCGCGCTCAAGTGCCCGGCCACCTTCTCGGGCGCGCACAACCCGGTCCTCTTGGTCCACGGCACCACCCTGACCGCCAACTCGAACTGGTCGTGGAACTACGGCAAGGTCCTGCCGGCCAAGGGCTACGACGTCTGCGCGGTGAACCTGCCCGACCGGGCCCGGGCCGACATCCAGGTCTCGGCCGAGTACGTCGTCCACGCCATCCGCTTCATCGCGGAGCGCTCGAACCGCAAGGTGGACGTGGTCGGCTTCAGCCAGGGTCCCCTCGAGCCGCGTTGGGCCATCAAGTACTGGCCCGACATCCCGCAGCTCGTCGACCACCTCGTCGCCATGGCCGGGGTGGGCCACGGGTTCACCGAGACCCAGGGCATCTGCGCAAGCAGCTGCATCGCTCCCTTCTGGCAGATGAAGCCCGACTCGAAGTTCCTCGCCGCCCTCAACTCCGGGAGCGAGACCCCCGGTCCGATCTCCTACACCTCGGTCTTCTCGCGCACCGACCAGTTCGTCTGGGTGGCCGGCGGCTCCGGCAATCCCTGGGACGAGAGCGCCGGCCTCAAGGGCGCGTCGAACATCGCCGTCCAGGACATCTGCCCCGGTCGCTACGTCGAGCACATCCAGGCCGTCTACGACGCGGTCTACTTCGCCGTCGTCATGGACGCCCTGACCCATCCGGGTGGCGCCGATCCCGGCCGCATCGACCGCTCCGTCTGCGCCCAGGGCGCCATGCCGGGCGTGGACCCGGGCCAAGCGGCGAGCGAGTCCGTCGAGATCGACCGCGACCTCATGGTCCTGACCGGCGAGCACCACATCGACAGCGAGCCGAAGCTCGCCACCTACGCCGCGAGCTGAGACCGGCATCGGAGCGGCCGCCCCTCGTCCGGGGGGCGGCCGCTCCCGTCCGACGGGTTACCGGCCGCCGACCGCCGCGGGCGTCCCCGCCCGCAGCAGGTGCTCGGCGAACCAACCGCTCGCCGCGGCGCTCGCCTGCTCGAAGCCCGGGCCGGTGTAGGCCTCGAAATGCCCCCCGGGCAGGATCTCGAGCCGCTTCGGCTCCAGGGCGCGGTTGTGCGCCTCGAGCGCGATGTCGACGACGGTCAGGTGGTCCTTGCGGGCGACGACCATGAGGAGCGGGGTCGGCGCGATGCGCTCGATGTAGACGCCTGGCTCGTACTCGGTGAACATCTCCACCGAGCGCAGGGTGACCTCGTTGCGCCAGGCCGGCGCCCGGGTGCGGCCGGTCTGCGTGAACCACTCGTGGGAGTCGGCGGTCGGCAGCGCGCAGGGACCGGCGGGATCGGCGCTGACCACCGGGATCATCGCCGGCGGGTTGCCCGCGAAGCGGGCCGCGCGGTCGGCGTCGAACTGCTCGCGGACGGGGGCGATCATGTCGGCGCGGATCAGCCGCAGCGCGTTCCGCCAGCCGCTGATCATCGGCACCTGGGAGACGACGCAGCGCACCCGCCGGTCGATCGCGCCGACGACGAGGACGTGGGCGCCGCTGTAGCTGGATCCCCAGATGCCGATGCGATCGCCGTCGACCTCGGAGAGCGACTGCGCAAAGGTGATCGCGTGGCGGTAGTCGCGGATCTGCTCCCAGGGGTCGAGTTCCTGGCGCGGCTCGCCCCCGCTCGCGCCGGTGTTCCGGTTGTCGTACACGAGCGCCGCCAGGCCGGCCCGCGCGAACGCCTCGGCGAAGGAGTCGAGGTACATCTCCTTCACCGCGGAATAGCCGTGGGACATCACCACGCAGGGATACGGCGCCCCGGTCGCGTCGGGGGTGTACATCCATCCCCGCAGCGTGGTGCCCTCGGCGTCGAACTCGATGTCGCGTCGCATCTCTGGCTCCTCCTACCCGAAGCTGACGACGTCGAGGCTGATCGGCACCCCGGCGAGCGCCTTGGAGACGGGGCAGTTGGCCTTCGCCTCCTCGGCCGCCGCCCGGAACCCCGCCTCGTCGAGACCGGGGACCCTCCCCGAGACGCTGAGGTGGATGCCGGTGATCCCCTCGGGCAGCTGGAAACCGACCCGGGCGCTGGTCTCCAGCCGCTCGGGCGGGTGCCCGGCGTTGCCCAGGCCGAAGGAGAGCGCCATCGCGAAGCACCCGGCGTGGGCCGCGGCGATCAGCTCCTCCGGGCTGGTTCCGGACTCCCGGGTCTCGGCGCGCTGGCGCCAGGTCAGGGTCACGTCCGGGAACGCCCCGCTCGCGGGATGCACGCTGCCGCGTCCCCGGATCAGGTCGCCCTCCCAGAGGGCGTCGGCTCGGCTCTCGACGGCCATCGCAGTTCCTCCTCGGTCTTCGCCTTTGGTCCCATTGTCCGCCAATGCCCACTCTCGATGAGATCACCCAGGGCGCGATGCGGCGGTGGCTCGACGGCCCCGCCGCGGTCGAGATCGCCAGCGTCACCCAGTTCGACGTCCCCGGCGCCGAGATCGCCAGCCGCGTCAAGAAGCTCGACCCCGGCATCAGGGAGACCCTCGAGCTCGTCAGCAGGGGGCTGAGCTTCCTCAGCGAGGGCGAGCACCACGACGCGGACAACCGCCGTCGGAGGATCCGGATGCTCACCGGCGGTAAGGAGCAGTAGCGCTGCGACGTCGTCACGCGCCCGAGCACAGGGCGGCGTACTCGCGCGACGGCCGGCGTTTCGGGCGGCTGCGCTCGGCGACCGCGCCCGTGAAGACCGAGCTCGGCACCGCCCGCTGCTCGAGCACGACCTCGGCTACGCCTGGATGTCGACCCCGCCGGGCGCCTGGCGGGCGACCCTCGATGCCGACGCCATCGCCGCCGTCGTCGACCTCGAGCGGATCCTCGGCCCGCGCGGCCGTGCGGCGCCGAGCGGCTTTGTCGAGGCGCGCTGCGGCGACGACGAGGCGGAGCTGCTCATCGAGCTCGCCCTCGGCGCCGACGCCGAGGCGATCCAGGCCGCGGTCGAGGATGCGGGCGGCACCGCCGACGAGGACACCGGCGGATGCGTGCGCAGCGTCACCTGCACCCACCTGCGCCTGCAGCGGAATGACGTCCCCGAGATCGCGTTGCCGGGAACGACTACCTCGACCCGGCATGAGTATGCCCGAGAATGTTCTACCCGAGCTTCCCGCGCTCCCGCTGGATGACAACGGTCCGGTCTTCCGCGCGCCCTGGGAGGCTAAAGCGTTCGCGCTGGCCGTCACGCTCCAAGAGGCCGGCTACTTCACCTGGCCGGATGGGCCGAGCTCCTGGCCACCGAGATCGAGAGGGCTCAGGTCGGGGGCGACCCTGATCTGGGGACCACCTACTGCCGCCACTGGCTCGCTGCGCTCGAGCGGACGGTTGCCGAAAAGGGCGTGGTCACCTCCGAGTAGCTGTTGGAACCGGGGACCCGATAGGCTCAACGCTGGTCGCCGCGGCGGCTACGACAGTGGTGAGAGGGCCGGGGATCGATGGATGCCCAGGCGATGGGTTGGTGGTCATCACCGCCGGTTGCTCAGGGTACATCTACACACGGTGGCATGGCCCAGGGTGACCTCACCT
This sequence comes from uncultured Chloroflexia bacterium, assembly GCA_963846365.1. GTDB lineage: Bacteria > Chloroflexota > Dormibacteria > Aeolococcales > Aeolococcaceae > CF-96. Next base: position 741,600 of record CAWJVN010000002.1, on the reverse strand, counting down.
GGCAGCCTGACCTCGACAGGAAGGGCGCTGCGCGCCGGGCCTCACAAGGCGCGCCTCTCACCGACTGTGGGAACTACTCTGACCCCCTGGTCGGCTGGACGGGGTGCCGCGCACGCTCGGACCTCTGGCCACCTGCGGCGCGACCTTCGAACCATGGCGGCCGAAGCTGGTGAGGACGAGTTCGAGCAAAGGAAGGGCGTGCAGGACCTGCCCCGTCCGGATCGCTGCATCCCAGAGTGGTTCAAACTTCTTCCATCCTGCGGAATAGGCGATGTGACGGCAGCGGTCCCGTAATCCCCCCTTCGTGGCTCCGCCACGCAGAATCGAACCCCACCGGTAGAACTCCCGGTAGGCATGCCAGTAGCCGCCTTCAAGCTCGGATGCTTCGAGCCGGGCCGGACGGAACACCACGTGGCGAGTGTCGTACAGGTCCCACTCCCGGTGCAGTAGCCGGCCCTCCGCCTCGATGCGTTGGTACAGGGCGGTGTCCGGGTAGGGGGTGAGGATGGAACGTGGCCGTCTCAACACCCTGCCCGATCGCCCACGAGACGGTTCGTTCGAACACGTCCGGCCCATCCTCGTCCATGCCGAACACGAAGCTCGCGTTCACCATCACGCCCAGGCTGTGCAGGCGGCGGATCGCGACCTCGTAGTCGCGGCCGACGTTCTGGAACTTCCGCTGTTCGGTCAGGTTAGGGGCGCTCAAGCCCCATTACTCGGGCAAACGAGCCGACTTTGAGCCGAGATCATGCGGCGAGTTTGAGGTTCTCGACAAGGGTGGCCGCTTCACGATCGAAGCGACGCCAGGCGACAGCCAGCGGCGAGGTGGAGCGTGACGAGTGAAGCTGGCCCAGGCCGGGGCAGAGCGCTCGAGAGTAGAGCCGGGTACAGAAGAGCACCAGCTGGCGGCCGCGGGTGGTCAGCAGGTAGCGATGGCTCTTGGGGATGCGCTCGATGAGGCCCTTGCGGAGCAGGCGGCGTAGGTCGTAGGCCATCTGGCCGTGGGCGTAGGGGCGAGCGAGGTGGTGCTCGACCAGGGGCCAGCTGGTCGACCGCGGTCACGAAGTTGGAGGTCATCTCGCCGAGCAGGTCGTAGCGGGGGATCTCCTCGCCGCGGTGCTGGCAGAGGAACCAGGCGAGCTGGTGAGGGGTCTGGAGCCTGGGCAGGTAGCCGTTGAGGAAGAGGCGGTCGAGGCACTCGTACTTGAGGACGACGTGCTCGTCGAGTAGGGTGGAGACGTCGGGCATGGCGCACTCCGGTCCAAGGGTGGTCGCCATGCCCGACTCTGGCATGTTCCCGGGGCGCCGTCAGGCGCCCGACAGACCGGAGGCGCAGGCGGGTTCATCCCGCCGGAGCCGACATCCGCTCTGAATAAGGGTTTGAGGCCGAGCGAGCGTCAGCTCGCGCAGGCTTCGCTAGAGAACGTCCGAGACCTTGCTGCTCCAAGCAGGCGCGCAGCTTGCGTCGAGCGTCGTGGAGCACTTTGTAAAGGGCGCCGCGGGTGCTCCCCATGCGCTCTGCGAGCACGTCGATCGGCACGTCGTCGAGAGCGGCAGCGACGAAGACCTCGCGCTGGCGTACGGTCAGCTCCGTGGCGATTGCGCTCCGCAGTGCACGCAGCAGCTCACGGTCCTCGGCCTGGTCATCGGGGCTCGCCATCCGGTCAGGCAGCCGGGTCCACTGCTCGTCGTCAAGATTCAGGCGACGCCCGCGCCAGGCGTGGCGGCGCAATTTGGAGGAGACCTCGTAGACGGCGAACATGTATGCCCAGGTCGTGAAGCGGCTATCACCCCGAAAGTCATCGAGCCTGCCAGTGATCGAGAGCAGCGCGTCGTCAGCGGCCTGGAGTGCTACATCGTCGATGTCGCGGGCGACGGGGTCTGGCAGCGAGGGCCGACGGCGATAGGGCTCGTGACGAGCGGCGGCAGCAGAAGTGCGTGCAGCTTGCTCAGCGCGCCATCTCTCTCCGGCCCACTGGCGCGAAGCGCGGCCAGCCAGGCTCCCGAGGCGGCATCCAACGAACGGGCACCTGAAGCGGCGCCATCGACGGTGTGCTCGGCGGCATGCACAGGCGGCTCCATCCTCGCGATCTTACTCGCGGTCGCCTTCTCGGGGGCTCACCGGCGCGAGAATCCTGGCAGCCACCGGCGGTGGGCAACGGCGCCTGAGGAGCTTCAGGGTCTCGTGCAGGTCGTATGCCCCATCGGAGGCGAGTGCGGTCGCAAGCTCGGGCGAGAACCCCGCGCGGCGTAGCACCCGCTCCCGCCAGGCCAGAAGCGAGGGGGGTGGGGGCTGGGGGAGCGGGTGATGTGTCGGGTTCATGTGCTGTATGTGTCCGTAACCCGCCGGTTCTTACGTACAGGTGAGATTCCCGTTTCTTGGCGCTGACATGCCGAGGCTGGGGTAAGACATCTAGGCATGGCGCCACTGACCAATCGAGCACGACGCCGGTCCGGCCGACCCGGTCGGCCAGACAACACGGAGGACGGCGATGACACGGCTGGCGACGGTGGATCCTGCCCAGGCCACGGGAGAGACCAAGCAACTCCTCGACGGCGTCGAGCGGCAGCTGGGGAGCGTGCCGAACTCGTTCCGAACCATGGCGGTGGCTCCCGCAGTACTGAAGGGCTATCTCCAGTTCAGTGGCGCGCTTGGGGCTGGCAGGCTCAGCGCGCGGGTGCGCGAGCTCATCGCCCTGGCGGTGGGCGAGGCAAACTCGTGTGACTACTGCCTCTCGGCGCACACCTATGTTGGGCGTAACCTGCTTGGGATCGACGATCCGACTCTCGCTAGCGCACGCGAGTACAGGTCGACCGACGGACGTGAGACGGCTGCGCTCCATTTCGCTCACCGCTTGGTCGAAACCCGCGGCGGCGTCACCTCGGCCGATCTCGAGGCGGTCCGCGGCGCCGGCTGGTCCGATGCAGACATCGCCGAGATCGTCGGTAACGTCGCCGTCAACGTGCTGACCAACTACTGCAACAAGGCGGCCGACGTGGACGTGGACTTCCGGTTGGTCCCACACGGGGTGGCCGAGCCCGCCTGATGAGCACGGGAGCGGCGGCTCGCAGCTGTCGCTCCCCCCCCTCAACAGGGACCAGTCGATGACGTGCGAGCGGGTTCATTTCCGCGAACTCCGGCATGCCTCGCCCTGTGGAAGAGCGTACATGCGACCTCGACATATCACATGACATGACCGACGCCCCGATGACAGACAACAGGAGATGACACGTGCCCGATTTCCCTCGCGGAATTTACATCTTCAAGGATGCGGAGATCGTCGACTTCGCAGCGCCCATGCCGTCATCTCGGCGGCTCGCCGATTCGATGCAGAACTCGACGCCTTCCTTATCATGGGACTGCTCGACGGCTTGGCTGCTGTCAACCGCAAGGAGCCAGACCGCGCGGGGTCGAGGCATCGCCTCGATGGCGGCATGGGACAGGTTCTAAGCGATGACTCGATGTGAGAAGACCCAGAGCCACCGCGTAGAGGTCGGTGACCAGTTCCCCCGGCTGGAACTGACCACCATAACCGACGAGTCAATTTTGTTGCCCGACGGCAGCGCTGTCACGCACCTGCAGTTTCGTCGGTGTGCCGGTTGCCCCATTTGCAACCTTCATCTGCGCTCCATCACCAACCGGTTGGGTGACCTCGAGGCACACGGCATACGAGAGGTGGTTCTGTTCCACTCAACCCAAGCCGAGCTACGCAAGTATGAGAACGATCTGCCGATGGCGGTGATTGCCGACCCTCAGCGCGCGCTCTACGAACGCTTCGGTGTCGAGGCCTCCCCTCGGGCGCTGCTCCAACCCGGCTTTTGGAAGTACTTTCCGCGCGTTTGGTGGAACGTGTTGCGCCTGTTGCGGCGCGTGGTCAAAGGGCGGGCGCCCTTCCCGGTCAAGCCGACAGGCGGGCAACTCGGCCTCCCGGCCGACGTACTCGTCGGCTCCGACGGCACCGTGATCGCAGTCAAGTATGGGGAGCATGCCTTTGACCAGTGGAGCGTGGACGAGATCCTCGGACATGCCGCCGTGACAGCGACATCGGCGTCACGAGTGAGTTGACGACCGTAGGAGCAGCCGGCCGGCCGAGCCGCCTAAGCTGAGTTCGACCGACGACCACGTGCTCAGGTGGCGCCGCCGTCCTGGAGCGGCCAGTGGCAGGTGTGGACCACCATCACGTCGATGGTGGCGAGGGCCCGGAGCGCGTCGGCACCCTCGAGGCGGAGCGGCGCCGCGGACGGGCGGCCACGACCCCTGCTCTACCTGCGCCGATGTGGCAGGTTTCTTGATAGCGAGCAAGTAACGAAGGGTACACATGCCGGCCGGTCCCGGCATCCGGGCGATCCCGCGAAAATCCCAGAGATCGGCCTGGAGACCACACACCTGGAGGTTCGAACGGATGCGCCCGATGAGCGACGCGGAGAGGCGGGGGTTCCTCCTCGAGGGCACCCGGACGGGCAAGCTGGGGGTGACCCGCCGGGACGGGAGCCCCTATGTGCTCCCCGTCTGGTTTCTCCTCGACGGCGACGACGTGATCTTTAACACCGGCGCCGAGACGGTGCGAGGGCGTGCGCTGCGCCGCGACGGGCGCGCCTCGATGCTCGTCGACGACGAGCGGCCGCCGTACAGCTTCGTGCGCGTCGACGGGCACACCGTGCTGAGCGAGGATCTCGACGAGATGCGCCACTGGGCACGCGCCCTGGGTGCGCGCTACATGGGGGAAGAGGTCGCCGACCGCTTCGCCGAGCGCAACGCGGTGCCAGGCGAGCTGCTGGTCCGCCTTGTCCCGGACCACATCGCCGCCCAGGCAGACATCTCGGCCTGACCGACACGGAGACGTTGATCGGTAGGTACGGGACGGTCGGCGCCTCCTGACTCCAGCACCTCGCCCTGGTACTCCTTGAACCAATCAGGTGACCGCTCGTTGGCAACGTCCGCCGCCAGGGAGGTTTGCGCCCCTTGGCCTGATCGACGGTGCTCGCTCCTGGCGGCTATGCACCGTCTGGTCCTGAGCACCCGAGAACTCGGCGATCACCCTCGACGTGCCGCTTGGTGCCGAGGGTCAGGATCGAACCGACGACACCGGGTTTTTCAGCTGCCCTCCGGTCGTCCGGGACCATCCGCCCTGGTGGTACTCAGCTTGGCGAGAACGTCCATGGGGGTCCACTGCGGCCGCCACTGTTCGCCCGTGTCCGGCGCCGCTTTGGTCGGAACTGTGGTCACCCTGCTCCTTGCCTGGACCCGGGGCAGAGCCGTGGGAGCGGGTGCTGACGGGGCAGACGGGAAGCCAGGATGCGAACTCGGCGTGAGACGATTTGGCGGGTGCTGCTCGTGGTGGACCTCCTCGCAGTCAGTATGGTCGGGATCGCGGGCTACGCCTGGGAGGTGTCCGGGGACCGGCGTCCGGCTCCGTCGACGCCCGAGCGACTCCTCGTCGCCGGCGGGGTCTCATTGGCGGCCGCCGGGGTGGCGCTTCTCGTCGTGGGGACGGGCATGGACCTGTTCATGATCGGCCTCGCCGAGGGCCGGCGAGCGGCCGTTGGTCTCGCGTATGGAGCCTTCATGCTCACCGCGATCCTTGGTCCCGGGCGTTGGCCCTGCTTGGCATCCTCGCGGCACCGGGCCGCGCTGAGGCTGCTCGGAGGTGCGAGACGCGACGATAGGGCAGAGGTTTCCTGAAGCGTGGTTTTCGTTCAGTTGTTCCTCACGAGTTGTTCCTCACGCGCCAAAGTCGTAGCATGACGGGCGGGGGGAGCGACAACGGATCCTCTCGCGGGCTAGCGGGAAGATGAGGAGATGTCCATGCGCAAACTCCCTGCCCTGTCCACCGTCTTCGCCACCGTTGCTGTCCTGGCCTCCGTGAACGTCGCGTCCGCCACGCCCCCTACGGGGCAGTTCAGCTCCACGGAATACGGGCGCGCCCAGCAGGTCGCCAATGCCAAGGTCGTCGCCCCAACCGGTCACGACGTACTGTCGTCGACCTACATGGTGGCGCCCGGCGGCGACACCGGCTGGCGGACCGGCCCGGGCACCACGGCGCTGGCCATCACCAAGGGTTCGCTGAAGGTCGAACAGGCCGAGGGCTGCGCCAGCGGGGATCTCGCGGCCGGGAATGCACTCGTCCTGCCGCCGGGCAAGTTCCGCCTCCACAACGTCGGGCAGCAGCCGGTGGAGCTGCTCGCCAACTTCACCGGGCTCCCGCACGGCGGTGGGGCACCGCTCGTGGATGGGCCGACGGAAGCGGCACCGCCCTGTGCCGGGTTCGCCGCCGCCATCGTGGCCAACGGGATCTCCACGGGAAAGTCGTTCCGGGGCGATCCTTCGCCCTACTTCGAGCAATCTCACGCCGGCGGTCAGGCCTACGGCGCCTCCCAGGAGTTGCCAGTCGAGGCCGGCAAAGACGCCTTCATGACCACGGTGACCCTCCAACCCGGCTTCAGCACCGGCTGGTTCGCGCACACCCCCCACGTGGCCATCCTCACCAAGGGGACGTGGGCCTTCTACGCACCGCGCAACGGGAAGTGCGAGAAAGTCGAGGAGTACCACGCCGGCGATGCCTGGATCCACCCGGTGCACCGCCACCTGGGGGTCGTCGAGGGCAACGAACCGGCGGTGATCACGTTGTTCGGGTTCAACCTGAGGCACGGCGAACCGCTGCCGGTCCTCGACAGCAATCCCGACCACTTCGACTTCACGCAGGCGCCGCCGTCGGAGTGCCCGACCCAGCTTCGCTGAGCCGAGAACCGAACTACGGTCGTCCCCTGGACCATGTACGTGACCTCCCCCACGACGCCGCTGCCGGTCATCGGCAACACGATCACGGCGGTCGACTTCACGCAGGCCCCGCCGGCTGACTGCCCCAGGTTGAGTTGATGCGGGGACGCTCGAACCGCATGCACCTGCCTGTGGTCGCGGCCATCTCGATGCTGGTCCTGACCGGTGGCGGGTCGTTGGCAGCCGCGGTTCAACCGAAGGTGGCGGGCGGCACCTGCAGCCCTAACGGCACGAAGCTGTCGATCACGTCTTTCGACAGCAAGTTCGACAAGAAGTGCCTCGCCGCGCCCGCCAACCAGGCGTTCACGATCAACTCACCAACCTGGACAGGGCCATTCCCCACAACGTGTCGATCTACGAGGACCAGACCGCCAGCAAGACGTTCTTCAAGGGCGAGCTCATCGATGGGCCGGGTAAGACCACGTACTCGGTCCAGGGCCTGCCAGCGGGCACGTTCTTCTTCCGGTGCGACCCGCACCCCGACATGAACGGGACCTTCATCGCGGGCTGACCTTCACGCCGTGCTCGGCTCCTCGAGCTGGTCGAGGAGCCGGGCACGGAAGATGGGATTGGAGAGGCGCGACTGGCGGCAGCTTCCCTGCGGCGGCCGCCGCCTCCGCCAACTGCTGGTGCCGAGGGTCAGGATCGAACCGACGACACCGGGTTTTCAGAGTGATGTTCCGGCGTCTTCTATCGCACATACGTTCCCGGCTCGGCGCCAGCGTCAACTCGGCAGGCTCGTTCTGGACACGTGCCGACCCCCTGGACTTTGGTCGCCCATCCCGCAAACTGAGTACAGAAGTGGGTACGGACGGCGCTAGGATCCCCCCAGGAGGGGAGCTCGGGTCGCGGGTCCCTGTGTGGTGCGCTCCCCGCGGCGCTCATCTCCCCAGGCGTGCCACGGTTGGTGGTGTGAGCGCCTCGGAGCGCAATTCGGGTGGTATCGTCACCCTGCTGTTCACGGATATCGTCGGATCGACGGAGCTGCTCGATCGCCTGGGCGACGACGCGACCGAGGAGCTACGACGCGGACCACGATCAGGCCCGCCAGCAGCGTGGCTACGATGAAGGAGCCCCGACAGGAGGGGGCGCATCGAGCTGCGCCATCGCCTGGGTGCATAGCCGCGGCCCGGGAGCGTGCCCGCGGCAGGGCGTCAGGCGAGGTTGGCGCACCTTCGCATGATCCATGTCCTCTACCCTGGCCGGTGTTCCCGGCGCACTCACGGCTGTGCCCACCGTGTCGGCTGAGGCGGACCCAATCAAGGAAGGATTTGCCCGCTGGTGTCCCAGCCGTAGGGGTCACATAGGTGTCGGCCCGCATCGGGAAGGCGGGGCGTAAAGCCGCCCGAACACTGCTCTCGGGCTCGGGCTTCCCTCCAGCGCGTGGCGGCCGTACGCTTCGGAGGATGAGCGCCATGTGTGCCAGCTGCGGGCTGGAGAACCGTGTTGGGCGCAAGTTCTGCGACGGATGCGGCGCACCATTGGCAACGACCTGTCCCGGCTCTGGCGCCGCCGACCCGGGCCAGCGCTTCTGCGGGGAGTGCGGGACGTCTCTCGCAGCCGCGTTGAGGGTGACGCCTGCCGGACCCACGCCCGCGGCAACGCCACCTGCGGCCCGCGAGCCCGAGGGGGAGCGCAAACAGCTCGCCGTGCTCTTCGCCGACGTGCAGGGCTCGATGGAGCTCCAGGAGGACCTCGACGTCGAGGCCTGGGCGACGATTGTCGACCGCTTCGTCAACATACTCGCCGACGAGGTGCGTTGCTTCGGCGGCACCGTCGACAAGTTCACGGGCGACGGGATCATGGCTCTCTTCGGCGCCCCCCTCGCCCAGGAGGATCACGCCCGTCGCGCCTGCCATGCGGCCTGGCACATGGCCCGCGACATCCGGGCCTACGCGGCGAGCTGCGCCGGTCGGAGGGTGTGGATCTCCACGTGCGGATCGGCCTCAACCCCGGGGAGGCGGTGGTGGGCCGGGTGGGGGAGGACCTGCGCATCGACCCGACCGCCCTGGGGCACACGGTGGGGCTGGCCCAGCGCATGGAGGCGCTGGCGGTGCCCGGTTCCGCGTACCTCACCGAGCACACCGCCCGGTTGGTGGAGGGCTGGTTCCGCCTGAGGGATCTGGGGCCGATGACGGTGAGGGGGGCCCGGGAGCCGCTGGGGATCTTCGTGCTCGAGGGGCCCGCGCCCCCGCGTTCGGCGTCGAGGGGAGGCCGGGCCACCTCCCGCCTGGTCGGCCGTGCGTCGGAGATGGCACGTTTGGAGGAGGCGCTGAACCGCGCCGCCGAGGGCCACGCCCAGGTGGTCGGCATCGTTGGCGAGCCGGGGGTGGGCAAGAGCCGGCTGTGCGACGAGTTCGCGGCCTCCGCGATCGCCCGAGGGATCACGGTACGGCGCACCGCGGGGGTGTCCCACGGCGGCGAGGTGCCGCTGCTGCCCATCCTCGCCGTCTTCCGCCCCTACTTCGGGATCACCGAGGCGGATAGTGCGGCGCAGGCGCGGGAGCGGATTGGTGACCGGCTCCTGGCCCTCGACCCGGCCTTCCTCGACGACCTGCCGTTGTTCTTCGACTTCCTCGAGGTTCCCGATCCGGAGCGCCCCACCCCTCAACTGGCCGGCGAGCAGCGCATGCGACGGATCTTCGAAATGCTGCGCCGGGTGACCGCGCGTCGCAGCGAGCGGGGGGTGCTGGTCCTCGTCTGGGAGGACCTGCACTGGTTCGACCCGCAGAGCGCTGCGTTCCTGGAGCGGGTGATCGAGTCCTTCCCCGGAACGCGGACGCTGATGGTGACCAACTTTCGCCCCGAGTTCTCCGCCGCCTGGATGCGGCACTCGTACTACCAGCAGCTCTCCCTGCTCCCTCTGTCGGCGGAGTCGGTCGGCGAGATGATTCGTGACCTCGTAGGCGACGACCCTTCGCTCGCTCCCCTCCCCGGGTACCTGGTGGTGCGCACCGGCGGCAACCCCTTCTTCGTCGAGGAGGTGGTGCGTGCGCTGGTGGAGGACGGCACCCTCGCCGGCCGGCCCGGTGACCACCGCCTGACGCGTCCGCTGGAGCAGGCGGGGCTGCCCGCCAGCGTACAGGCGGTGCTCGCCGCACGTATCGACCGGCTGTCTGCTGAGCACAAGCCGGTGCTTCAGAGCGCGGCCGTCATCGGGCGCACCTTTGCCGAGCCGGTGCTGGCCCGGGTGATGGGGAAGCCGGCCGGCGCCCTGGCGGACGCGCTCTCGGCACTGTGCGCGGCCGAGCTCCTCCAGGAGGTGCAGCGGTATCCGGTGGTCGAGTGCCGCTTCTGGCATGCCCTCACCCAGGAGGTCGCATACGGGACGATGCTGGCCGGCCGGCGCGCCCGCCTTCACGTCGCCGCCGCCGAGGCGTTGATCGACCTGGACGCCGATCGCCTCGATGAGGAGGCGGCGGTCGTGGCATGGCACTGGGAGCGGGCGGGCCGGCGGTTGGAGGCCGCGCAGTGGGGCTTCCGAGCGGGGGGGTCGCGCTGCGCAGTGACCTCGAGGAGGCGCTGCGCCGATGGCGGTCGACGATCGACCTTCTCGAGGGGGTCGAGCTGAGCCCCGAGGGCCTCGACGTGGGGGTTCGCACTCGGATACGGATGCTCCAGTGGGGGGCTTGCGCAGGTCTGACGGCCGACGAGCTCGCGCGTCACGAGGCCGAGGGCATGGCGCTGGCCGACAGCCTGGGGGATCGGGCGCTGGCGGGCATGATTCGCGGGTTCTCCGGGTCGGCCATGGTCTGGGCCGGAGACCTGCAGGGCGGGCTCGGGGGATATCTCGACGCCGCACGCCGTGCCGAGGAGATCGACGAACCCGACCAGCGAGAGGGCGTCAGCCAAGCAGTCACTGCTGAGCCGGCGTCGTTCGTCCTACGTCCACTGCATACCGTTTACTGCACACCGTCCGCAGAAAATTGCTTTGAAGCAGCCACGCGTCGAGAGAGCTGGTGGTGCCACAGAAAAGTCCGGAAATCTGTCGACTGAATGCCGCTGAATGACGTACGATCTGTCGACTGAGGTTGCCGAACCTAGGGGAGAAGGGCCAAGGCCCGACGTCGACCGCCCCGATCACGCCACAGACATCGATCTCATTCTTCACCGTGCACCCCCTCTGGAGGGCATCGCACTCGTTTCGTAGTTGGGAGGGTCACCACATGCGCAGGCCCGCAATCGTTGTCGCAATAGCCGCCACCAGCGTTCTTTCCGTGACGACCGCCTTTGCCACACCCCCGACCGGGGACATCAAGTTCAAGGACATGGCCCGGGCGCAGGCCGTGGAGAGTGCCACCGTGCCGATCACCCCGGGGAACAACTACGCGTCGGGGTCGTACTCGGTTGCTCCTGGAGGCGAGACCGGGTGGCGCCGGTTGCCCGGTACCTCGGTCCTTGCCGTCAACAAGGGAAAGCTGATGCTCCACGGCGGCGAAGGATGTGCGGCCAAGGAATACGGCACCGGTCAGGCGGCGGTCGTGCCGGCGGGGACATACATGGTGCACAACTCTGGAAGCGAACCGCTCGAGTTCTTCGGGTGGTTCTTCGATCAGGTTCCCGGCGCGCCGATGCCCCTGGCCGAGGGTCCGACGCAATCAACGCCGGCGAACTGCACCGGCGTCATGCCGGCCGTGGCAGGGCCCTCTGGTGTGTCGCTCACCGATCCGGCGGTGGCGACGGTGGTCCCCGGTGCGTTCGACTATGGCGCGAAGGCCCCGCTCCAGATCGAGGCCGGCAAGGACGTGTACGCCAGTTGGCTAGACATCTCACCGGGGTGGAGCAGCGGGTGGATCGCGCACCACCCGGCCGCGAACATCGTGTCGGCGGGCGAGCTGAGCTACGTCGAAGCTCGGGACGGGAAATGCGACGAGAGCGAGGTGTACCACGCCGGTCAAGCCTTCTACCACCCGGCTCACCGCCACATGGCCTTCAACAAGGGCAAGGAGCACGTGATCCTCTGGACCATGTACTTCGACCTGCCCCACGAGGTGCCGCTGCCGGTGATCGGCAACACGATCACGGCGGTCGACTTCACCCAGGCCCCGCCGGCAGACTGCCCCAGGTTGAGGTGATGCGAGGACGCTCGCACCGCAGGCACCTGTGGTTGTCTGCGGTGACAGCCATGTCGATGCTGGTCCTGACCGGTGGCGGGTCGTCGGCAGCCGCGGTTCAACCGAAGGCCGGGGGAGGCCCCTGCAGCCCCAACGGCACGAAGTTGTCGATCACGTCCTTCGACAGCAAGTTCGACAAGAAGTGCCTCGCCGCGCCCGCCAACCAGGCGTTCACGATCGACTTCACTAACCTGGACAGGGGCATTCCTCACAACGTGTCGATCTACCAGGATCAGACCGCGGGCAAGACGTTCTTCAAGGGCGAGCTCATCGACGGGCCGGGTAAGACCACGTACTCGGTCCAGGGCCTGCCGGCGGGCACTTTCTTCTTCCGCTGTGACCCGCATCCCGACATGAACGGGACCTTCGTCGCGGGCTGACCTTCACGCCGTGCTCGGCTCCTCGAGCTGGTCGAGGAGCCAGGCATGGAAGATCGGGCTGGAGAGGCGCCACTGGCCGAAGCTTCCTTGCGGCGGCCTCCGCCTCCGTCAACGCCCGGCCGTTGGCCGGAGTCGCCCGCTCGGAAAGTTCCCCGGGCCCAGCCGAGGTACATCCGCGGACAGTGGCATGGTCGACGGTGCCCTCCATCGGGCGCAGGTCTGGGGGCAGCCTCTTCGAGCGCCCGAAGGGCGTCCGTCTGCTGCCCGGGAAGCCGCATCCGCCCAAAACCATGTCCCATGCCAGGCACCGTGGACGAGAACGTAGCTGCTCATCCCCGGAAGCCCCGCTGCGCCGCCTGCATCAGGCGGTAGCCGCCTCCGGCACCACCCGGTCCAGGACGACCTCCTTGGTCTCCTTCAGCGCCAGGACGCACACGGTGCTGAGCAGCCCGAGCACCGCCATGTACACGCCGACCCCGATTCCCCCGAAGGCTGCGGTGAGCCGCGGGGCCACGATCAGGGGCAGCGCCCCACCGAGGATGCCCGCCAGGTTGTAGCCGAAGCCGGCAGCGGTGCAGCGGTACCGGGTGGCGAACATCTCCGGTAGGTAGGCCGCCGCCGGTCCGTACGAGAGCCCGACGACCGCGAGCGTCCCGGCCAGGCCGACACCGAAGAGAAACGCGCTGCCAGGATGCATGAGCGGGAAGACGACGAGTCCCCAGACGATCGCGGCGGCGTTGCCGATGAGGATGACCTGCCGGCGCCCAACACGGTCCGAGTACAGCGCGGACAGGGCGCACACCGAGGCGAAGACCGCCGCTGCGACGATGCCGCAGACCAGGATCGTGGGCCGCGACAGACCGAGCACTCCGGTGTGCGTCGCGGGCGGTGGCTTCGGGCCCGCGTAGCTGGTGAGGTAGACGCTGCCGATGTAGAAGTAGCCGAATAGCATCGTCAGGGTGCCCCCGGCAAGCAGGATCTCCCGCCACTGGTGACGCAGGGCGTCGTTGAAGGGCACCCTCGCCCGCTCGTGGCGGGCCAGCGACCGCCGGAAAACCGGCGTCTCGGCGATCCGCAGCCGGACGTAGAGACCCACGGCCACGAGCACAATGCTCAGGAGGAACGGGACCCGCCAGCCCCAGCTCTGGAAGCTCTCCGGAGTCATCCGCAGGCCGGTGACCAGGAAGGTGGCACTCGACAGGCCGAAGGCGAGGCTCGGGCCGAGCTGGGGGAACATGCCATACCGCCCGCGCTTGCCCTGCGGCGCGTACTCCGCCGTCAGCAGCGCCGCCCCGGCCCACTCCCCGCCGACGGCCAGGCCCTGTAAAGCCCGCAGCGCCACCAGGGCGATCGGCGCGGCGACCCCGATGCTCTTCGCGCCGGGCAGCAGCCCGATCCCGACCGTGGACAGCCCCATCAGCAACAGAGTGTAGATCAGCGTCTTCTTGCGACCGAGCCGGTCGCCAAGGTGCCCGAACAGGATGGACCCGAGCGGGCGGAAGAAGAACGCGACGCCGAAGGTCGCGAATGCCGCCACGGTCGCCGCCGACGCTCCGAGCCCGGGGAAGAACACCTTCCCGAACACCAGGGCGGCCGCGGTACCGTAGATGAAGAAGTCATAGAACTCGATCGTTGTCCCGCCGAGACTGGCGACCGCGATCCGCCTCATCGACACGCTGGTCCCACGGGGCGAGGAACTGGTGTGTGTGCTCATCAGGACACCTCCGGGGCAATGGTGCGGAAGCCACGTCGGTCGACAGCCTTGCGACGTGGGCTGAGAGATAGGGCTCAACTGGCTTGGGCGACAATCAGGCTGACGGGGCCGGCGCGGGGTCGACGGCGATGCGCGCCTTCATGTCCTACTCCTCCCCGCGATGTGCCGTCCCGCCGGCGAGGCCGGCCTCGGCGATCATCGCCAAGGCGCGGCCGCCCGCCATCCGGGTGACTGCTCAGGCGCTACTCAACTCTTCCGGTCGGCGTGACCGCCCGGCGGACAGTTGACCACCCCATCCTCGATGAGCACCGCCTCGACGTCGAGGACGTAGTAGGCTACAGCAGCCGGGGACGGCGGGGCGACCGGACCACGGTGCGGATCACGGAGGAGCTGCCCCCGGTGGTGCGCGATCGATGACGGCACCAGATGACGAGGCGCCCGCACGCCGCGGGCGATCGGTGCCCGCTTCCCACGCCGCGGCACCCCCTGCTGTGATCGCCGCCCGGCGAGCCCCATCGTCCTCCGGCGGCCGCGGGGAGCGGGTCGTCGGTGACGCCAGGCTGCCCGCTCCCGCATCGATGTTCGTCGGCCGGGTCCGCGAGATGCGCGAGGTGGGCGAGCTGCTCTCCCGGTACCGCGTCGTCACCATCACGGGGCCGCCCGGGGTGGGCAAGACGCGCCTTGCGATCGAGGCCGCGCGCCGGTTTCACGATCGCTTCCCGGGGGGCGTCCGGCTCGCCGACCTGTCGCCGCTCGGCCGCCTGGACTCCGTGGGCCTGCGCGTGGCCGAGGCACTTCTCGGGGATGGGCCGGGGGTCGCCGAATGGAACCCCCGGGCCCTCGCCGACGTGATCGGCGACGCGGCGATCCTGCTCGTCCTCGACAACTGCGAGCACATGGTCGAGGGCTGCGCCAGGATCGCCTCAGGGCTGCTCGCCCACGCTCCCACCCTGCGGATCCTCGCGACCAGCCAGGAGCCGCTGCGGATTGACGGCGAGTCCGTATACCGGGCTCGGCCAATGGAGCCAGAAGACTCCTTTCGCCTCTTCGTCGAGCGCACCAAGGCGCGGTCTCCCGGCTTCGTACCGATCGGCGAGGCGCGCGTCCACGTGCAGGAGCTCTGCTCCCGGTTGGAGGGGCTGCCACTCGCGATCGAGCTGGCGGCGGCCCGCGCCGGCCTGTTGTCGCCCGCTGAGCTGGTGCCGCTGCTGGCGGATCGATTCGACGTGCTGACCAGCGGGGCGCGGGACTCGCCGGATCGTCACCGCACCCTGAGGGCCGCGCTCGACTGGTCGTACAGCCTCCTCGATCCCGGTGAGCAGCGGCTCTTCAGGCGGTTGTCCGTCTTCGCCGGGAGCTTCGACCTGCACGCCGCGACCGCCCTCGGTGGCGACGACGTCATCACCCTGCTCGGCAGTCTCGTGGACAGGTCGATTGTGCAACGGACGACGCCCGAGGCGGACCGAGCACGATTCCGACTGCTGGAGACGATGCGTGAGTACGCCCTTCAGCGGCTCACCGCCGTCGGGGAGCTCGACGACGCCCGCAGCGCTCACCTCGCTCACTACGTCGAGCGCGCTGAATCCACCTTCATGGACCAGTTCGCAGGCCGCTCCGATCAGCTGCACGCGCTCGACCAGGACCTCGACAATCTGCGTGCGGCGGTCGTCTGGAGCCTGACCGCGGCGCCGCATGCCGGGCTGAGAGTTGTCGGGGCAGCGCGTGACACGTGGTTCATGAGTGCACAGGGCGACGGTCTTCGCTTCGCCGAGGACCTGCTGACCGCCTGCCCGGAGGAGGGCGAGTACCGGACCCGCGCACTGCTGCTCGCGGGAGTGCTGGCGAACACCCTTCAGCGTCACGAGGACGCACGGGAGCACCTCCAGGAGGCACATCGGGCGAGCCGGCAGCAGGGCCGGGTGGAACAACAGGCGTGGGCCGCCTACTTCCTCGGCGTCGAGGCGGTGCACACCCAGGATCTCGAGACCGGTGAGCGCTGGCTGGACACCTGCGTCGACCTCTTCGAGCGCACCGGCGACCGGGTGGGCATCACCCGCGCGACGGGATACCGGGGAGCCCTCCATCTGCTGCGCGGCGATTGGGCGGCCGCCCGCACCACCCTGAAGGAGGGCGTGGCGGCGAGCGGGGCGGTCGACGACCAGTGGGGCCTGGGCTTCTGCGCGACCTACCTCGGGATCACCGAGACCCGAGCGGGTGATCGGCCGGCCGCCAACCGCCATCTGCTCACCGCCGTCCGGGCTCTCGCCCCACTGGGTGAGGTCACGGTGCTGCCGATCACCCTGATCGGTCTCGCCCTCAACGCCCCCGCCTCGGACAGGCGGCGCGCGGTGCGGGTCGTCGCCGCGGCGGCATCGATCCGGACATGCTTCGGCGGCGGCTTCCCGCCATGGCTGGTCGAGCCGATCGATCGATTCGCCGCCACCTCGACCGCGGAGCTCGGCCGGGAGGCGTTCGACATGGAGTGGCAGGCGGGCCGGCGGCTCGGCCTCGAGGGTGTGGTCGCGGAGGTTGTCGGGCGCGAGCCGAAGCCCCGGCGTGCACGCGGCGCCGAGCTTCTGAGCGAGCGGGAGCTCGAGGTCGCGCGACTGGTGGCGGAGGGCTTCGCCAACAGGGCGATCGCCGACCGTCTCCACCTCTCGCATCGGACGGTGGAGAACCACGTCTTCCACGTTCTGAGCAAGCTCGGGCTGGACAACCGCACCCAGATCGCCGCCTGGCTGCTGACCGCAGGGATTGAGTAGCCCCTGAGCGGTCACCCGGATGGCAGGTGATCCCCTGACGCCCGATGATGAGAGGGATCCGCCGGATCGCCCGGCCTCAACCTGGATCCTGGGAGATGTGCAGGTGATGCCCATGAGCGGGCTCAGGACGGTGATCATCGGGGCCGGTCCGGCGGGGCTGGTGACCGCCCTCGGGCTGGCACGGCACGGACGGCGGGCGACCGTCATCGATCGAGACCCCGACCAGCCACTAAGCGCCCCCGCCGACGCCTACGAGACCTGGTCCCGACCGGGTGTGCCTCAGAGCGCCCAGCCGCACAATGTGCTCGCCCGCGCGCGAAGGGCCCTCCAGCGTCACGCCCCCGACGTCATCGCCGAGATGCTCACCGCCGGCGCGTGGGAGAACGACCTCTGTACTCGGCTGGTGAAGGAGGCCGCCCTGCCCGGCGACGAGGATCTGGTGGCGATCGCCATCCGGCGTCCGGTCTTCGAGTGCGTCCTGCGTCGTGCCGTTGCCCGGGAGTCCCTGGTGAGCCTCGTCCCCGGTTCGGCGGTCACCAGTGTCGAATTGAGGCGTCAGGAAGGCGGCCCCCCGAGGGTCGTCGGTGTGACCACAGAGGGGTCCACCATCGACGCCGACGTGGTCGTCGACGCAGCAGGGCGGCACTCGCTGGTGCGCGGGTGGCTGCGGGATGCGGGCGTCTCGACCGGTTCGGCGCTGGCCTCGGAGTGCGGCATCCTCTACTACAGTCGCTACTTCCGTCTGCTGCCCGGTGCCCCCCACCCCGCCTGGACAGGAGCGCTCGGTCCGGCGGGAACCACCGACTGCGTGCGCTTCAGCACCTTCTTCGGTGACAACCGGACGTTCGCAATCGTCCTCGGGGTGTCCAGCCGCGAGCCGGCATTCAGGGCGCTCCGCCGGCCCGATCTCTACATGGGCGTCATCGGTCGCTTCCGCAGCCTGGCCGGCCTGGTCACGCCTGAGATCGCGCAGCCGATCACCGATGTCATGCCAATGGGCGCCCTCACCAACGTTCTCCACCCTCCACTCATGGAGGGCCGGCCGGTGGCGCTGGGATTGCACTTTGTCGGCGACTCCTACTGCCACACCAATCCGCTGTTCGCCTGGGGCCTGTGCCTGGGCGTGGACCATGGCTTCGAACTCGCGCGGATCATCGATGAGCATCCCCGCGACCCCGAGGCGCAGGCACTCGCCTTCGCCGCCACCACCCAGGCGGAGACGGAACAGTGCTACCGGGCGGTCGCCGAGGAGGATCACGACCGGACGCTCACATGGCGGGGCGAACCGCCGGGCGGCCCGTTCCTCGGGAAGACCTTCGCAGGCTTCGTGCGTCAGTGTGCGCTTCCCGCCATCCTTGAGGACGGCGAGGTCGCGCGCGCCGTCCTCAGACGGAGCAACCTGCTCGACCCACCCGATGCCCTCCCCCGAGACAGCGCCACGATCGCTCACATCATCGAGGTGCGGAGGCGATCCCCGCAGCCTGCTCCCGGAGCATTCCCATCGCGTGAGGAGTTGCTGGAACTGATCGAGCAGCAGCCCGGCGCCGAGCGCGATCGAATGTCCGGCATCCGTCCAAGACCGCTGGGAAGCCGCCGGGAGGGTGCTCGCCCGGCATAGGCCCAGGCGCGCTACGTGGCGCCGATTGCGAGACAGAGAGGGGTCGACACTCGTTGCTGCATAAGGCAGGACGGCTGCAGCTGGTGCCCGGATCCGGCCCTGCGTGGGGCCGAAGCACCCTGTCCTAGAGGACCCAGAATGCGCCGTCAGCGAGGCCGTTGGGGGGACATTGAAGCACCGTGGAGCGCCGGGATAAACCGGCATGGAGAAGGAGATGTGAGAGGTCTACATCGAAGCGGTAGCGACCCACGATGGCCCCGAGTCATGCGTCGGCGTCCGTGAGGGCGAGGGCGAAGCGTTGACAGGGGCACGCGTAGGCCGGGCTATTGAGCCGCGAAATAACCACAATCGGGGTGCCGACGCCGTCGACGGAGCGGAAGGCCACATCGGCAGCAGCGCTACTCGCGAGCTGTTGCCGGACCTCGCGCGGTCCCAGAACCTGAGCATGCGCGGAATCTCCATGCACGAGAACCGGGAGATCCCACGGTCGCCCGTCCGGCCGATCACCGGACTGGCCGCTCAGGGAAGGCCGAGGCCTCACGCCTGAGATGCACGACCATGGGAAGTCAGACAGCCCTGTAGTACCTGTGAAGCCGCCGAACAACGCCGCGGGAGCGGCTGCGGAGGCGGTGGAGGAAAGGGGGCTGGCCAAGGGGAACACGGCCAGCGACACGCGCCCCGGACCCAGAGCCGGGCAAGGCGCGCCGAGTGAGCTGGACCGTGTGCGCGACGCGGCACGAAGGGACAGGAACGCGCGGTTCACGGCGCTGCTGCACCATGTCGACCTCGACCGCCTCCGGGTGGCCTACCGGGCGCCTGCGCCCCAAGGCCGCTCCTGGGGTGGACGGGGTGACCTGGGAGGCCTACGGACAGGACCTGGAGGAGAACCTCCTGGACCTGCACCGGCGGCTTCACCGTGGCAGCTACCGGGCGAGGCCATCACGACGGGTGTACATTCCCAAGGCGGACGGGCGGCAGCGGCCGCTCGGCATCGCCTCGCTGGAGGACAAGATCCTGCAGCGGGCAGTCGTCGAGGTTCTGAACGCCATCTACGAGACGGACTTCCTGCGCTTCTCCTACGGGTTCCGGCCAGGGCGCAGCCCGCACAACGCGCTGGATGCGCTCGCCACCGGGATCCTGCGGAAGAAGGTGAACTGGGTGCTCGATGCGGACCTCCGCGACTTCTTCACCACGATCGATCACTCGTGGCTGATGAAGTTCCTCGAGCACCGGATCGCAGATCGAAGGATCCTGCGTCTCATCCGCAAGTGGTTGAGCGCAGGGGTTATCGAGAAGGGGAGATGGTCGGAGACGGAGGGAGCGCCGCAAGGAGCGTCGTTGTCGCCGCTGCTTGCGAACGTGTACCTCCATTACGTCTTCGACCGTGTGGGCCCAGCAGTGGCGCCACCGCAGCGCGCGGGGTGACATGCTGATCGTCCGGTTTGCGGACGACCACATGGCTGGGTTCGAGCTGGGACGACGCTGATCGGTTCCTTCGGGATCTTCGCGAGCGTTTCGCGAGGTTCTCCTTGGAGCTGCATCCCGAGAAGACCCGCCTGATCGAGTTCGGTCGGTACGCCGGCGAGCGACGGGCGGCGCGAGGACTTGGGAAGCCGGAGACGTTCGACTTCTTGGGCTTCACCCACATGTGCGTGCGGGCTGAGCACGGGCGGTTCTGGGTTCGGCGGGTCACGATCAAGAAGCGGATGCGGGCCAAGCTCAAGGAGATCAAGCACGCTCTCTGGAGCAAGCAGCATCTGCCCCTTGCCGAGCAAGGGCGATGGCTGGCAAGCGTGGTGCGCGGCCATCTTGCGTACTACGCGGTACCCGGCAACGGCCGGGCGACCAGCGCCTTCCGGGACCAGGTGGTATGGCTCTGGCGGCGACAGCTGCGCCAGCGCAGCCAACGCAGCCGGCTGCCGTGGACTCGGATGGGCCGTCTCGCCACTCGGTGGCTCCCCGCAGTACGTATCTCGCACCCCTTCCCCGAAGTGCGCTTCGCCGCCAGTACCCGAGGCAGGAGCCCAGTGCGTTAGACGCGCTCGCTGGGATCCGTGCGGGGGGCCGCCCGAAAGGGCGGTCCCTACCGCGATCCTGGTCCAGTGTGGCCTTCCTTGGGCAGCATTCGTGCCACGACAGTCTTGGAGACCAGTGCGGTGCGGCGAAACGCACAAGGCTCCCTGATCCGCGGTTACCGAAGGCGATGAGTTATCGGACGGGAGTTGCCGGCCACCGTTCCCGAGCCGAGGTCCCCATCCAGCCTGCTCAACTCCTCCCGACCCTTGACGCCGAGCTTGTCATAGCTGTGAGCGAGGTGGGACTCGACGGTCCTCTCGCTGAGAAAGAGGCGCTCGGCGATGGCGCGGACGCCGAGGCCGGAGCGCGCCAGCAGCGCGACCTCCCGCTCGCGGGGCGTCAGCGCGCCGACACCCTGCGCCGCCCGCCGCCCCGGTGCTCCCTCCTGGCGCAGGCGGGCGAGCGCGCGGCGCTGAGCGATGAGGTCTGGCAGCGACCCGTGAAGGCGGGCGGCCTCGGACAACCTTCGGTTCCGAGTTGCTCCCGCCGGCGTCACCACGGCCAGGGCCTCAAGCGCCCGGGCAGCGGCCGGGGTCAGCCCCAGCGCACGAAGTGAGACGGCGGACCGCTCGAGGCTCACGGCAGCGTCCGGCTCGCCCTGACGAGAGCCGGCGAGACCGCTCGCATAGTCGGCGAGCGCCATGCAGGCGGGCTGGCCGAGCTCCGCGGCCAACTCCTTGAGCCGGTCGAGGTCTCTCGCCGCCCCAGCCACGTCACCGAGCTCGAGCCGCGCTCTGACCAGGTCGGGAAGCACGTGGACGAGCCGGGCGACAGCGCCTATCGAGTTCGAGCCGCGCGGCCGACGCGGCCAGGCGCGCCAGCGCGCCCCGGGCGTCGCCCGAGGAGAGGAGCGCGACACCCGCCGGCCAGTCGTTCCACGCGGAGAACCAGTAGAGGTCACGGCCGGCGAAGACGCGGTCAGCCTGCGCCTGGTACGGACGCGCCGCCTCCAGGTCACCCGCGGCCGTCGCGATGGCGGCGACGATGGCGAGCGCCCAGGCCGAGTGCGCCGGCGGCAGGCCCGGGTTGCGCAGCTGGACCAGCCGCGCCTTCTCCGCGGCGTCACGCCACCGCCCGCTGCACCAGAGCAGCCATGCCCAGCGGCTGAGGGCGATGTCACCCAGCTCACGGTCCAGGGCGTCGAGGCGTGCCGCCACCTGCAGTCCCTCCTCGAACCGTCCCGCGACACCGAGCTCATCGGCGAGCACCGCGGTGTGCCACTCGACCTGCACACCGTCCTCCAGGTCCTCGGCGAGCCGGAGGCCGTCGCGGAGCGTCGACAGTCCCTGCTCGATCCGGCCGCAGGCGACCAGCGCGTGTCCGAGGGAGCCGAGCGAGTGGAGCAGCAGGGACCGGTCGGAACGGCGTCGCGCCTCCGCAGCCGCCGATGCGCTTCCCTCGATCTGACCCTTGAGGTCTCCGACCGCACCGCGAAGCCACGCGAGCTCGTTGCGTGCCGCGGGGATCCGCTCGTCGGCGCCCGCCTCCTCGAGCAGCGCCAGCGCCTGCGTCGCCTCACCCACCCCCGCGGCGATCTCGCCTGCGCTCCAGGCGAGCAGGGAGGCGAGGCGCAGCTGCGCACCCGCCCGCTCGACGGGATCGTGGGCGAGGGCGACGAGCCGTCGTAGCGCCGGGACGCCGCTGGTCGCGTCGCCGGCCGCGGACGCCTGCCAGGCGAGCTGGTCGAGCAGCTCTCGGTGCAGGGCCAGCGCGATCGGCGGGGCCAGCTGCAGCGCCGCCTTGAGATGGGTGACGGCGCTCCGGTGGCGGGACTGTCTCATGGCCTCCGCGGCGGCGGCGCGAACCAGCGCCAGCGCCTCCTCGTCACCGGGCATCCCTCCGCGCGCTGCGTGGTATGCACGCACGTCGGCTGGAGCGCCCACCAGCTCGCGCGCCAGCCCCGCATGCAGCCGGCGGCGGCCGCCGGCCGGCAGGTTCTCGTACACCGCCTCGCGCAGCACGGGGTGAACGAAGTCGAGGGCCACCCCACCGTCGGCCTCACCGGTGGTGAGCAGGCCCGCCGTCAGGAGTTCCGTCCGCCGCTTCCTCCGCATCCGGCCGAAGCGCCGCCAGCGTCTCCATGGAGATGGGACGTCCCACCACGGAGAGCAGCTCGAGAAGGTCGCGCTCCGGTGCGTGGAGCGAGGCGGCGACCTGGCGCACGCGTTCGCGCACCGTCGCCGGCACGAGCGGCCGGTGCCCCGTGGCCGAGGCGGCGTCGTCGAGCAACGCGGTCGCGAAGAGGGCGTTGCCACCACTCTTCTCCGCCAGCCAATCGACCAGGTCGGCGGTGGCACGCGCACCGAGCCGCGCTCGCGCGAGCTGGGCGAGATCGGCGCCGCCCAAAGCACCCACGCGCACCTCGTCGGCAAGGCCGTCCTTGAGGAGCGCAGACAGAGTGTCCGCGGCGGGCGATCCCGGATGGGTGATGGCCGTCGTGCGCACAGCGACGACGACGAGGACGGCCGCGTCGATGCCGTTGCGGCCGAGGTATCCGACAAAGTCCCACGTCGACGGGTCGGCCTCGTGCGCATCATCGAGCACGAGGACCAGCGGTCGCTCCGCTGCCAGGGCTCGGAGGAGGGCGAGGAGCGCCTCGAGGGTGGCCAGCGGAGAGGCCGTCGCCGCCGTCCCCACGGCGGCGACGGCGCTGGGGAGGACGGTGGCGAGCACGGGGGCTCGGGTGCCGCAGAGCATGCGCACCTCCGCGGCCTCGAGCCGGCGGAGCTCGCCCTCCAGCGCCTCGGCGAGCGTCGCGAACGCGACGCCGGCCGCCAGAGGCGAGCCGCGCCCGGCCAGGAACCTCGGCCGCCTCCCTGAGGCGAGCTGGAACTCGCGAATCAGACGCGTCTTGCCCGCACCCGCCTCTCCCGTCACCACCAC
This sequence comes from uncultured Chloroflexia bacterium, assembly GCA_963846365.1. Taxonomy (GTDB): domain Bacteria; phylum Chloroflexota; class Dormibacteria; order Aeolococcales; family Aeolococcaceae; genus CF-96. The sequence continues at coordinate 718,275 of CAWJVN010000002.1, read as the reverse complement.
GACCCGCGACCCGGAGGCGACGTCCCGGAGCATCCCGCCCAGGCGGCGGAGCTCGGACGCCCGGCCGACGAAGGGCTCGGCGGACGGCATCTCGAGGGAAGTCTACGCGGGGCCGGGGCGATCCACCCGGCCGGTGCAGGCGAGGTTCGGTACTCGATTCAGTACCGCGACCGGTGGCGCGGCGGGCGGGCGGCGCCGATGCTGAGCAGGCCTGATCGAGATCGAGAGGGGGAACAGCCATGGGGTGGCGGATCGAGGGTCAGTACATCGAGTTGTGCACGTGCGACGTCAGCTGCCCGTGCATCCACCTGCGGCCGGCGAGCCGCAACCGATGCCTCCTGCTCCTGGGGTGGCACATCACCCATGGCGAGCGCGACGGTGTCGACCTTGCCGGGCTCAACGTCGCCATGGCGGTCGACTCGCCGAAGGTGATGACCGAGGGCGACTGGTCGACAACCCTGTACCTCGACCAGCGAGCCGACGCGCGGCAGCGACGGTCGCTCGAGGAGATCTTCTCGGGGCAGGCGGGCGGCCACCTGGCCAACGTCGCCCCCCTCATCGGGACGGTCGCCGGTGTCCACAGCACCGCCATCGAGTTCACCAGCGACGGTCGCACCCGTCGCGTCGCCGTCGGCGACCGGCTGGAGGTCGATGCCGAGGAGGTGGTCGGGATGGACGGCTCGGGTGCGACGGTCATCTCCAACGCCCAGCTCAGCGCGGTGACCCAGCCGCTCCGGCAGGCGGTGAGCCGGCGGCTCCATTTCGACGACGGCTGGTCGGTCGACGCCGACGGCACCAACGCCTTCACCGCCGAGTTCCGCTATGAGGCCTGAGGCGGCGCTCCCCGGCCGGTCGCTGCGCACGCTGGCCGTCACCGCCGCGGTCATCGCCGTGGCCGCGCCGGCCTGGGCGCTGCTCGTGACCATGATGGGCGCACCGATGGGGGCGGCGAGCGCGGGCGGCGCGCACGCCATGTCGGGCCACCCGGTGGCGATGGGAGAGGGTGGCGGGTCCACCATGTCGGCCTCGATGACCGATGGCTCGGCGGGCATGACACCGCTCCTGTCGATGGGCCCCGCCAGCTTCGTGCTGATGTGGCTGCTCATGGTAGGGGCGATGATGCTGCCCACCGTCGGGCCAATGCTGACGGCGACGTGGGTCTACCTCTCCCGTCAGCCGACCGCGGCGAGGGCGGGGCGGTACGCGGCGTTCGTCAGCGCCTATGTCACGGCATGGGCGCTCGCCGGAGGCGTTGCCCTCGCGCTGTGGATGCTCGTCGGCGCCGTGTCGGCACTCGCCATCCCGCTGGTTGCGGTCGCCGGCGCCTATCAGCTCAGCGGCCTGAAGGATCGCTGTCTGCGCGTGTGCCGCACACCGGTCGGCTTCCTCATGCAGCACGGCGTCGGCCTGAGGTCCCTGCCCGGCGCCTTCGCCGTGGGTACGCGGCACGCCGGCTTCTGCGTCGGCTGCTGTGCAGGACTCATGGTGGCCCTGACCGGGGCGGGTGTGGTCGACGTCGCCTGGATGGCCGCGCTCGCGCTGCTCATGCTGCTCGAGAAGGTGCACCCGCACGGGCGTGCCATGGGACGTGCCGCCGGGGTCCTCCTGCTCGCCGCGTCGCCGTTCGCCGCGAGGCTCGCGGGTGGAGACGGGTTGGCACGAACCGTCGGCGCGGCCTCGATCATCTCGCTCGCCGTGGTGGCGCTCGCCACCCTCCGGCCGCACCGCCTCCGGGTGTGGAGAAGCGCATGACCGGTGACAGGGAGTGTGACGTCATGGTCGTCGGCGCCGGCTCGGCGGGCTGCGGTCGCCGCCCGGTTGAGCGAGGACCCCTGCTGCGAGGTGGTGCTCCTCGAGGCCGGCCCGGACTACGTCGATCCCTCCGCGCTACCGGCCGACCCGCGGTGCGCCGACCTGCCCGCCTTCAGCCACGACTGGGGGTACCGGGACGAGAACGGTGCTGAGCTCGCGCGCGCCCGGGTGGTGGGCGGCTGCTCCGCGACGAACGCAGCCTTCGCGCTGCGCGGCGCACCCTCCGATTACGACGGCTGGGCCGCGGCCGTCGGTGGCGAATGGTCGTTCGAGGCGGTGCTCCCGTGGTTCCGTTCCATCGAGCGCGACCTCGACTTCGGCGACCGGCCGGCGCACGGTGCGAACGGCCCCCTCCCGATCACGCGCATCCCCCGACACCGAATGCCCCCGGCACAGCAGGCCTTTCTCACCGCCGCCGAGGCGCGAACATCCCCACCCTGGCCGATCACAATGAGCCGGGCGCTATCGGGGCTGGCCCGCTGCCACGCAACGCCGTCGACGGTGTGCGCTGGAGCGCTACGCGAGCGTGCCGACCATCCGCTCTGCGGGGTGGTGGCGGCGGTGAGCGAGATGCCGCAGGTCGGCACGCCGAGCATGCTCACGATGGTGACGGCGCGCAGCCAGTCCTGGACGGGTAGTGCGGGACCCGACCTCCAGGTGTTCCTCATGGCGCATCCACCGGGCGTCGACGGACAGAAGGTGGTGACCGCGCTCGTCTCGGTGACCCGTCCGGTCTCACGGGGCCGCGTGGCGTTGCGCTCGGCCGAGCCCCTGGCGCCACCGCGCATCGACCTCGCCCACCTGCGCGAAGACCGGGATGCGACGCGCATGGCCGAGGGCCTCACCCTGGCGCGCCGTATCCGGCACAGTCCGCCGCTCACCTCGCTCGCCTCGGCCGAGGTCACACCAGCCACCGGCGGGCCGAGCATCGCCGATGTCGTCCGGGCAGCGCGAGCGGAGGTGGGCACCTACCACCCCGTCGGCACCTGTCGCATGGGCCGGCCGGGGGACGTGACGGCGGTGGTCGGCGCCGACGGCGCGGTGCACGGTATCGACGGCCTGAGCGTCGTCGACGCCTCGGTGATGCCTGATATCCCGTCGGCGAACACCAACCTGCCGACCCTCATGCTCGCCGACCGCCTGGCGAACCGACTTCGTGGTCCGCACCCATCACCGACCGCCGCCACGTCCGTCTGAGGACGGCTCCCGGGACCGCAATTGGTTCAGTACCTACCCGCCGGTCTGGTCAGGGTATGTTTCGCCACCGTGGCGTGATCGAAGGTGGCCTTCCTCGGGAGTTGCGGGGAGTTCGCGCGGCCATAGCCCCAGGTGTGCACGATGCGATCCCCTCATGGCTTTGGCCGGAACCGCCTCGTGACGTGCCCCGCGTTGGGGCCGGGTCAGCCGCCACGACGGTCGGTCTGGGAGTCGCGACCTCGCGGCGTCGGTTGCGCCTGCCTCTCCGGGGGGGTCTCGACGGCCCCCATGACCGGGTGCGCCTGCCTCTCCGGGGTCTCGATGGCACCGATGACGGGGTGCGCCTGCCGCTCCGGGGTCTCGATGGCACCCATGACGGGGTGCGCCCGCCTCTCCGGGGTCTCGAGAGGGCCCATCACGGGGTGCGCCTGCCGCTCCGGGGTCTCGATGGCACCCATCACCGGGTGTGCCTGCCTTTCCGGGGTCTCGAGAGGGCCCATCACCGGCTCTCGCTGCTCTTCGGCGGGCTCGCCAGCAGCCATCAACTCTGATTTTGCGGTGTCGTTCGTTCGCGCCATTGTCGCTCCTTCTACGGACTCCGTCGGGACGAGGTCACCGCGGCCGGCATGCGGCGCCCCTGTCGAAGCTCATGATACTGGGTTGTATCCAAAAAAACCCGACCAGCCGGGTTTTTAAGTACCCACCGCGCCGAAGGATCGTGGCCCGATCGGGGTCAGGCCTGGGCCCGAACACGAGGGGAGGGCTCGCTTCCCCGCCCCCTCGCTCGAGGCGGCGTCGTCCGCGCACCGCCTCCGACTCGAGGCCCTCGCTTGCCCATGCCATACCCGTTCGCTATCCTGAAGTCGAAGCGACCGACTAGTCGGTTTGGTCATCGGCTCCCTGGGCTCCGGTGCCTGACGTGGGGAGCAGGAGGTACACACATGGGTTCGACGGCCGCCGACTTCCTCTGCGAACGTCTCATCGAGTGGGGCGTGACCACGATCTACGGGTTCCCCGGCGACGGCATCAACGGCATCCTCGGGGCACTGGGCCGCCGTCAGGACCGGCTGCGGTTCATCCAGACCCGCCACGAGGAGATGGCCGCCTTCATGGCCTGCGGCCATGCCAAGTTCACCGGCGAGGTGGGTGTGTGCATGGCGACCTCCGGACCGGGCGCCATTCACCTACTCAACGGGTTGTATGACGCCAAGCTCGACCACCAGCCGGTGGTGGCCATCGTCGGCCAGACCTTCGTCACCGCGATGGGCGGCGACATGCAGCAGGAGGTCGATCTCCTCAGCCTCTACAAAGACGTCGCCTCCGCGTACGTGCAGCAGTGCAACGCCCCCTCCACCATCCGCCACTGCCTGGACCGCGCTCTGCGCATCGCCCAGTCGGAGCACACCGTCACGGCGGTGATCATCCCGGCCGACGTCCAGGAGAAGGACGCCGTGCCGGAACAGCCCCCGGGGTTCAAGGCGCTGCACACCGGGATCGGGTTTTCCCGGACACGCCTGCTTCCCGAGGAGGACGATCTGCGACGGGCGGCCGATGTGCTCAATGCCGGCGAACGCGTCGCCATGCTGGTGGGCGCGGGCGCGCTGGACGCGACCGACGAGGTCCTGGCGGTGGCCGACCTGCTGGGGGCGGGCATCGCCAAGGCGCTGCTGGGCAAGGCCGCGGTCCCCGACGACGTCCCGTACTGCACGGGCTCCATCGGGCTGCTCGGCACCAAGCCGAGCTGGGACATGATGCAGACGTGCGACACACTGCTGATGGTGGGGAGCAGCTTCCCCTACAGCAACTTTCTCCCCGCGGTGGGAAGGGCGCGCGGCGTCCAGATCGACCGTTCGGCGCGGATGCTCAGCCTCCGCTATCCGATGGAAGTCAATCTCTGCGGTGACAGCCAGGCCACACTCAAGGAGCTCCTTCCCCTTCTGCGACGCAAGGATGACCGAACCTTCCAGGAGAAGCTGGAGAAGGACGTGGCGGACTGGTGGCGGCTCATGGAGGATCGCGGTCAGCCCGAGGACCGCAACGATCGCGTCCGCCCGCAGGGCCTCTTCAGCGCGCTCTCGCGGCGGCTGCCGGACAATGCCATCCTCAGCAGCGATTCGGGTTCAGCCGCCAACTGGTTCGCCCGACAGGTGCGGATGCGCCGGGGGATGAAGGCGTCGCTCTCCGGGAATCTCGCCACCATGCTGCCCGGCGTGCCCTACGCCATCGCTGCCAAGTTCGCATTCTCCGATCGGGTCTCCATCGCCATGGTCGGCGACGGGGCCATGCAGATGGGCGGGATGGCGGAGATGCTCACCGCTGCGAAGTACTACAGGACCTGGAAGGACCCGCGCCTCGTGGTGCTGGTGCTGAACAACGAGGATCTCAACCAGGTGACCTGGGAGCAGCGGGTGATGGCCGGTGATCCGCGCTTCGAGGCGTCGCAGGCGATTCCCCACGTCCCCTTCGAGCAGTTCGCGCGGATAATCGGACTTCACGGTATCCGGGTCGACCGCTCCTCGCAGATCGACGACGCCTGGCGAGAGGCGCTGTCCGCCGACCGACCGGTGATCATCGACGCCATCACCGATCCCGAGGAGCCACCTTTGCCTCCCCACATCACTCTCAAACAGATGCAGGGGTTCACCAGCTCCGTCCTCAGCGCTCCAGGGGCGGGCATGCCCGGCATCGTCGCGGCGATGCGCGAGAAGATCGACGAGTTCGTCCCGGGCCGCTGAGATGGGGCTGCTGCGTCGTCGCCATACCGGCAGCGTGGTCGAGGCCGGGCACCTCATCGACCGTGCGGTGCGCAACATCGCGCACGGGCGCTTCGAGCGCTCTCTGTCCGGGCTGACCGCCTTCGCCGCGGCGGTGACCACCGCGGAGATCTACGTCGAGCACTACCGTGCCAGTTTCGGCAACCGCATGATGTGGAGCCCGATCGTGGTCACCCCACCGGTGGTGGTGGCCGGTGTCGGGGGCGTCTTCAGCCGGCGGTGGGCGAAGCGGTGGCTCCCACTCACCGCCCTCGTCTACACGGCGAACGGTCTCCTCGGCGAGTACTACCATGCGCGCGGCGTGGCCCGGAAGCCGGGCGGCTGGAGACTGGCCTCGTACAACGTGCCCATGGGTCCTCCGATCATGGCGCCGGGCCTGATGACCATCGTCGGCGCCCTGGGGCTGCTGGCCGCGATCCTGCGGCGCGAGAGCTAGGCGATGCCGGAACTTCGCGAACCCCACCATCTCCCCAATCTGCGCCCGAACCGGCAGCCGCGACATCCCCGCTGGTTGCCCCGACAGCGTCGCGGTGTCACGCCGCAGATGATCGGTCGATATCCCGACTACGACGTCTTCGACTCGGCGGATACCTGGGACGCGGTCACCCGGCGTCTGGTCGAGGGTCGTGTTCAGGTCGCCGGCGAGCTACGCTTCTTTACTGCCGAGGAGGAGGCGACGCTTCGGGCGTTCTGCGACATCTGCGTCGCCCAGGACGCCGACCCGCGGGTTCCCGTGGCCGAGATGGTCGACGCCAAACTCGCCGACGGAAAGCTCGACGGATACCAGTACGCAGACATGCCCGACGACCGCGACACCTGGCACCTGGTCCTCCGCGGGCTGGACGAGGTGGCCAGGGAGCGATACGGACGGGAGGGCTTTGCGTCGCTCGACGCCGAGAGCAGGCAGGGCGTCGTCGACCAGCTGTCGCAGGGGTTGCTGCAGGGAGGCGCCTGGGAACAGGTGAACGTCAAGCGAGCCTGGTCGGTGTGCATGCGGGGCATCCTGTCCGAGTTCTACTCCCACCCCTGGGCGTGGAACGAGATCGGCTTCGGCGGTCCAGCCTACCCGCGAGGCTTCATGCGACTGGGTCCGCTGAGCTCGCGGGAACCCTTCGAGCGGCCAGGGGCCAGCGACGAGGACCCGGTCCGGGCGACCGAGGCGTGGGAGGGCCGCGGCTGATGCTGCGCACCTCGCTGCAGCGGGTGTTCAAGGGATCCGTGGGTCCGCGCGCCAACGATTCGCGGCATCTGCTCGACGTCCGTCGCCGTGAACTTTCCGGTGAGGACACGATGCACCGGTACCCGGAAGGCGATGAGGTCGACCTCTGCATCGTCGGCGCCGGTGCCGGTGGCTCGGTCCTGGCCCAGCGGCTGGCGCGCCACGGATGGCGCATCGTGATTCTCGAGGCGGGGCCCTTCTGGCACCCGGACGAGGACTGGGTGAGCGACGAGGCCGGTTCCCACCGCATCTACTGGACGGACAAGCGCATCATCGGTGGCACCGATCCCATCGAGCTGGGCAAGAACAACAGCGGCCGCGGGGTGGGCGGCTCGATGATCCACTACGCGGGCTACACCCCCCGCTTTCATCCGTCCGACTTCGAGACCCTCACCCGCGACGGCGTCGGCGCCGACTGGCCGATCTCTTACTGGGACCTGAAACCCCACTACGAGGAGGTGGAGCGTGAGCTTCCGGTGGCCGGGCAGGACTGGCCCTGGGGGGATCCTCACAGCTACCCCTTCTCGCCCCACCCGGTCAGCGGCGCCGCCGCCGTGGTCTGGAAGGGGGCCTACGAGCTGGGTCTGCCCATGCGCGTTGGCCCCGTCGGCATCGTCAACGGCACCTTCGGCAACCGGCCGCACTGCATCTACCGCGGGTACTGCCTGCAGGGGTGCAAGGTCAACGCCAAGGCCAGCCCCTACGTCACCCACCTTCCCGATGCTCTCGCCCATGGTGTGGAGGTGCGCGCCGGATCCATGGCCGCCCGTGTCGAGGTCGACGGGAGGGACCGGGCCACCGGGGTCACGTATATCGACGACCGCAACGGACGAGCGTATCACCAGCGCGCTCGTGCGGTGGCGGTCGCCGGCTACTCGATCGAGACGCCGCGCCTGCTCCTCAACTCGGCCTGCGGACGATACCCGCGCGGCCTCTGCAACAACGATGACCAGGTGGGGCGGTATGTCATGGTCCAGGGGGCGACCCAGACCGCCGGCCGCTACCCCACAGAGCTGCGGATGTACAAGGCGCCGCCACCGGAGGTCTCGTCGGAGCACTACTACGAGACCGACGAGTTCGAGGGGTTTCGCCCGAGGCTTCAGCGTGCAGACGGTGTCACCCCTGCCCATCGGCTGGGCGGAGCATGTCCTGGCGGACGGCCACTGGGGAGCGGCGCTCCGCGAGTACATGCGCGACTACAACCACTGGGCCACGATCGGCGTCCTCAACGAGCTGCTCCCGCAGCCGGAGAACCGGGTGACCCTGGCCGGCGAGAGGGACCGGCACGGGCTGCCGGTCGCGCGTCTCGACTACAGCCTCTGCGACAACGACAGGCGGAACATGGAGTGGTCGACGGGCGTCATCAAGGAGGTCCTGCGGGCCTCGGGGGCCCAGGACATCCTCACCATCCAGCGCTTCGCCCACCTCATCGGCGGCGCGCGGATGGGCACCACGCCCGGCGACAGTGTCGTGGACGGCGACCATCGCACCTGGGCGATCCCCAACCTCTTCCTGTGCGACGGCAGCGTCTGCCCGACGCAGGGCAGCGCCAACCCCGCGCTCACCATCATGGCACTGGCCTCTCGGCTTGCCGAGCGGCTGGCGGCGCGACGGGTCGATCACGGAGCCGCTCGGACGGGGGCGATGCGATGAGCACGAGCCGCTGCTCCGAGGTCGTGGTGGTGACGGGAGCGTCGGCCGGGGTGGGACGCGCCGTGGCCCACGCCTTCGCCCGGCGAGGAGCGTGTGTGGGGTTGCTGGCGCGCGGCGAAGAGGGGCTCGAGAGCTGCCGCCAGGAGTGTGAATCGTGGGGCGGCCGCGCGCTCGCGGTTCCCACCGACGTGGCCGATGCCGAGCAGGTGGAGGCCGCCGCCGCCCGTGTCGAGGAGGAGTTCGGTCCCATCGACGTGTGGGTCAACGACGCCATGGCCACGATCTTCGCCGAGGCGATCGATACCGAGCCGGACGAGTTCAGGCGCGCCACCGAGGTGACCTACCTGGGCACCGTCTACAGCACCATGGCGGCGCTGAGACGCATGGTCCCGCGCGACCGGGGCAGCATCGTCCAGGTGGGTTCGGCGCTCGCCTACCGCGCCATCCCCCTCCAGTCGGCATACTGCGGAGCGAAGTTCGCGGTGCGCGGCTTCACCGACAGCGTTCGCACCGAGCTGCTGCATCGCCACAGCCGGGTCTGGATCAGCATGGTGCAGCTGCCCGCTGTCAACACTCCGCAGTTCAGCTGGTGCCGGACCAAGGTCGCCGGGCATCCCCAGCCGGTGCCGCCGATCTACCAGCCCGAGGTCCCCGCCGAGGCCGTGTTCCACGCCGCCCACCACCGCCGCAGGGAGATCTACTGTGGAGGGACGGCGGTGGCCGTGATCCTGGCGAACAAGCTGGCGCCGGGCATCGCTGACCGCTACCTGGCGCGGACCGGAGTGCGCTCACAGCAGATGGAGGGCCATCCCGTGAGCCCTGACCGGCCCGACAACCTCTTCTCGCCGGTGCCCGGGCTCGCCGCCACCCACGGCATCTTCGACGACAGGTCCCGGTCGCGGAGCTACCAGCTGTGGGCCACGACCCACCGAGGCGCGATCGCCGGTGCCCTCGCGGGCATCACCGGAGCCGCGGCGGGACTTGCGTGGCTGCGTCGATGAGCAGCTGGACGGCATCCCATGACTGAGCGCGACAGACCCGTGCCGATCGTGCCGCACGTGCTCCGCGAGTATTCGTTGCTGGCCGACGGCGAGCGGGGCATCGTGGTCGGTCCCGCAGGCGACTTCGCGTGGATGTGCTTCCCCCGCTGGCACGACGACGCGCTCTTCTCCTCCCTGATCGGTGGAGCGGGATCGTACGCCGTGGCCCCGGTGGGACGCTTCGTGTGGGGTGGGTATTACGAGGAGGGCTCGCTGATCTGGCGCAGCCGCTGGGTCACCGAGCAGGGGATCGTCGAGTGCCGGGAGGCGCTGGCGATGCCCGGTGACGGCGGCCGGGCCGTCGTGCTCCGCCGCGTCATCGCTCACGAGGGGCCCGCCCATGTCCGGGTGTCCCTGGCCCCCCGGGCCGGATTCGGCGCCGAGGGCCTGGGCGACCTGTCCACCGAGGACGGGGTATGGCGGGGGCGGACAGGCCCCGTGCACCTGCGCTGGGCGGGTGGGGGGGGCGCACGGGTGATCTCCGACGAGCGCGGAGAGCCGGCGCTGGAGCTCGACCTCGTGGTCGATCCCCGCAGCCACCACGACCTGGTGCTGGAGCTGCAGACGGAACCCGTCTCCGGCGATCCCGTTGTCCCCGACGATGCCTGGTCGGCGACACAGAGTGCCTGGTCGGGGGTCGTCCCGAGGCTCGAGACAGTCCTGGCCCGCCGCGACGCACGCCACGCCTACTGTGTCCTGCGTGGGCTCACCAGCGCCGGAGGAGGCATGGTGGCCGCGGCGACCACGTCCCTCCCGGAGCGAGCCGAGCAGGGTCGCAACTACGACTACCGGTACGTCTGGATCCGCGACCAGTGCTACGCCGGTCAGGCGGTGGCCGCGGCGGGGGACCGGCATCCGCTGCTCACCGACGCGGTGCGCTTCGTCACCGAGCGCGTCCTCGATCACGGGCCCACGCTGGCACCGGCCTACACCGTCGACGGGGGACCCGTGCCCGATCAACGACGGCTCGCCCTGCCGGGCTACCCGGGTGGTTTCGACATCGTGGGCAACTGGGTCAACGGGCAGTTCCAGCTCGACACCTTCGGCGAGGTGCTCCTGCTGCTGGCCGCCGCGGCACACCTCGACCTGCTCGGGGTCGACGGATGGCGAGCGGCGGAGACCGCCGCGGACGCAATCGCCCGGCGCTGGCAGGAGCCGGATGCGGGCATCTGGGAGATCGACAACCGTCCCTGGACGCACAGCCGCCTGATGTGTGCCGCGGGTCTGCGCGCCATCAGCGAGGCGGCCGGCGAACCCTCGAGGACGAGCACCGGGTGGGTCGCCCTGGCAGACGCCATCGTCGCCGACACCGCTCGCACCTCGGTCCACCCGGACGGCCACTGGCGGCGTTCACCGGCGGACGACCGAATCGACGCGGCCCTGCTGCTGCCGGGGATCCGCGGCGCCGTCTCCAGCCATGATCCGCGCACCGTCGCCACCCTGAACGCGGTCGCCCGCGATCTGACCGAGGACGGCTACGTCTACCGATTCCAGCACGACGACCGGCCTCTGGGCGAGGCCGAGGGGGCCTTCCTGCTGTGCGGCTTCCTGCTCTCCCTTGCCTGCCACCAGCAGGGCCGGCACCGGGCGGCGACGCGCTGGTTCGAGCGCAGTCGTGCCGCGTGCGGGCCGGCGGGCATCTATGCCGAGGAGTTCGACGTGACCCAGCGCCAGCTCCGAGGCAATCTCCCGCAGGCGTTCGCCCACGCCCTGATGCTGGAGTGCGCGGTGCGCGCTGACCTGGAGGGTGAGGATGCTCCCATGCCCGAGGGGCTCCATCGATGACCCCCATCCCCGGTGAGGGCGTCTCGATCCCGGCCTCCGGCGACCAGGTGGAGATCGCCGCCGGCCCGTACCGGCTCACCGCCGTGACCGTGGGGGGAGGCATGCGTGAACTGCTCTGGAGAGAGCACGCGTTTCTCGATGGGTATGGTCCCGACGAGGTGCCCGTGGGCGCCTACGGACAGGTGCTGGTGCCCTGGCCCAACCGCATCGCCCAGGGACGCTACACGTTCGGCGGTCAGACCCATCAGCTCGAGCTCAGCGAGCCGGCGAAGGGCAACGCCATCCACGGCTTCGCCCGCTGGACGCCCTGGCAGGTGGTGTCCCATGACACCGACCGCGCGACCCTCGGCATGGTCGTCCATGCTCGCTCCGGCTATCCCTTCACCCTCCGCGTCGAGGTGGAGTACGCGGTCGACCCCGAACGTGGGCTGACGGTGACCACCGTCGCCGGCAACGCCGGCAGCACCACCCTGCCCGTTGCACTCGGATTCCATCCCTATGTACGGGTCGGCACGGACCGGGTCGATCGCTGTCGCCTGAGCATTCCGGGCCAGACCTGGCTGCCCACCGACGATCACGGCATCCCCACCGGTCGATCTCCGGTCGAGGGGACCGACCGGGACTTTCGCGAGCTTCGACGCATCGGCGCCACACAGCTGGACACCTCCTACACTGACCTGATCCGCGACCCGGACGGGCTGTCCTGGGTTTGCCTGGAGGCACCCGACAGTTCCCGCCGTGTGAGCGTCTGGATGGGCCGCGCCTTCGCGCATGTCATGGCGTTCACCGGAGACACGTTGGCCGATCCCCGACGGCGCCGCCGCTCACTGGGCGTCGAGCCCATGACCGCCCCGCCCAACGCGTTTCAGACCGGGGAGGACCTGTCCATTCTGGAGGCGGGCGAGTCCGTCACCGCCACCTGGGGGATCGTCTGCGATGGCTGAGGACGAGTGCCGCATCGACCGGCTGGACGTCAGCGTCTACACCATTCCGACCGAGCTGCCTGAGGCCGACGGCACGCTGGCGTGGAACGCCACCACCCTGGTGTTGGTGGAGCCGCGCACGCGGAGCGGCACCACCGGGTTGGGCTACGCCTTCGGCGACACCAGCACGGCGACCCTGATCCGCGAGAAGCTCGCCTCGGTGGTGTCGGGGTTGGACGTACGTGACACGACAGCATGCTGGGAGGCGATGGTGCGGAGCATCCGCAACCTCGGTCGTCCGGGGATCTGCTCCATGGCCATCGCCGCGGTCGATCTCGCGCTCTGGGACACCAAGGCGCGCTGTCTGGGTCAACCGCTTCATCGGCTTCTGGGGCCGGTGCGTGAGACCGTGCCCGTGTACGGCAGTGGAGGCTTCACCACCTACTCCGAGGCGCAGCTCCTCGACCAGCTCTGCGGATGGGTGGAGCGGGGCATCCCCCGCGTCAAGATGAAGATCGGCATGGACCGCGGACGCTCGTGGCGGCAGGACCTTCAGCGCGTCCGCGCTGTGCGCCGCGCTGTGGGCGACGACGTGGACGTCTATGTCGACGCCAATGGCGCGTACGACCGCACTCAGGCGCGTCGCCTGGGCCTGCAGTTCGCCGAGGAGCTGGGGGTGCCGTGGTTCGAGGAGCCGGTCACCTCTGATGACCTCGATGGGTTGCACCAGCTCACCGGACTCCTGCCCCTCGACGTCACCACGGGGGAGTACGGATACCATTTGGAGTACTTCCGCGACATACTGCGCGCTGAGGCCGTCGATGTGGTGCAGGCCGACATCGGCCGCTGTGGCGGCCTCACCGAGTGGCTGCGGGTCGCTGCTGCCTGCGCCGCGTTCAAGATTCCCTTCTCGGCCCACTGCGGTCCCTCCATCCATGTGCATGCGGCTACCGTGCCGCCGAACCTGCGTCACATCGAGTATTTCCATGACCATGTACGCATCGATCACCTCCTCTTCGACGGCGTCCTCGAGCCGGTCAACGGTGCCATCCGGCCAGCGGACGATCGCCCCGGCCTGGGCCTCACCCTGAGACGGTCGGACGCCGAGCCCTTCCGGGTAGCTTGAGGTGACACACCGGATCCCCTTCGCCTCGCGGTACACGGGAGGTGAGACCGCATGACCACTGATCTGCGATCGGTGGGCCTGCGCGGAGCCGCAGCCGGGCTCGCCGGGACGGTTGCCGAGGCGTGCTGGTCCTGCCTGGTCCGGCGACGCCACGGAGGCGGCAGGAGCCCCGTCTACGCCCCCGACGTCATGGCCGCCCGTCTGCTGAGCCGCGTGTGGCGCAGGCCCGTGCCGCAGGTCGCAGCCCGGGTCTGCGGAACACTGATGCGCAGCCTGTACGGTCCTCCGTGGGGGATCGCCATCGCTGCGCTGCGATCGGTTCGGCCAGCGGCACCGGCACGGTCTGCGATCGAGCTGGCCGCCGTGATCTGGATCTTCGAGCTGCTCGCGCTGCCTGCCGTCAGCGCGACCCCGCCACTCGGCCGGTGGCCGCGCGATCAGGTGGCACTGGACGCCGTCAATGGTCTGGTGTATGCGGCCGGCGCCGTGACCACCCTGGCCTGCCTCGAGCGGACGGCCGCTCGAGCGAACACCGCCCAGTCCCGCCGAGCGCGACCCTCGTTGCGGGCGTCCGCGGCCTATATCAGGCAGAGATTGGATGGGCTGGGCTGGCCGACGCCAGTGGAACTGGAACCCGACGGGTCGGTTCGTCCGCGTGGCCGCGCTGTACACTCGGGACGTCCGAGGAAGCGCCCGGAAACGCCATCGGGTCGGCGAGGTGCAAAGCATGCCCAAGATCTCTGAGGGCCGTCGGTCCGAACGCCGTCAATCCCTGATCCACGCCGCCTGGAGGTGCGCTGCTCGTCAGGGTTACCACAGTGTGACCGTCGATGAGGTGTGCCTAGAGGCGGGGGTCAGCAAGGGCATGTTCTACGGTTACTTTCCTTCCAAGCAGGCACTGCTCCTAGCCCTGCTGGAGGACGACGCGGCGGTGATCGACGGTCTGATCGAAAAGCTCGCGGCGGGTCCTGTCAAGGGGGTGGACCGGCTGCGTCGCTTCACGCAGGCCATGCTGAAGCACGGTGAGGACCCGGCGCGTGTCCAGGTGCGCGCGGATCTGTGGGCGTCAATGCTGACAACGCCCGACGTTCGCGAGAAGTTCGCGGCGGTGGTGCAGCGCCGCCGGGAGCTGCTTCGCTCCTCCATCGAGCAGAGCTTCAACCGCGCCGACCTCCGCGGTGTCCGGCCGCGGGCTCTGGCTTCGATCATCATCGCGCTCGCCGACGGGCTGACGTTTCATGGCGCGCTCGACCCCTCCGGCTTCCGCTGGCCGAACGTCCGGCTTGCCATCGATGTGCTCCTGCGCTGCTTTGCGCCGTCCGAGCTCGTTCCCCCGATGGAGCCGGCAGCGAACACGCTGACGGGATAGCAACGTCGACGATGTAGGGTGGAGGGCCGGACGAGGCACTGGCGAGGGCGCTCCAGGGCCATCGACGGGCACGGGTGCGGGCTGTGCCGGCTCACCGCTCTCGAGCAGCACCCGTGGAGCACGGTGGCCGCGCGCCGTCACGCGGTAGTTCGCCCGGAGACCGGGGCAGCGCTGAGTGAGTGAGGACGTCAAGCGAGACTGGCGACCCGTCGCATGTCCCAGGGCTCCCTTCCTTGGGCGCCTCTTCGAACTCGCGGATGACCTGCGGCATCCCCACTCGGCTACTTTGGAACCACCGCCGTGCTGGTCACCCGCGGCATGCCCGAGCAGGCGATCCGCGCCGCCGCGGGCGCTCTCGGGATCGCGGCCGAACCGTTCGGCCACGACCAGCTGTGGGCCGGGGCTCGCGCCACAGGTCGCCGTCGACGTCCGGCTGATCCGCTGAGGAACGCTCATCGCGGGTAGCGAATTCGAGCCCCGCCTCCCGCTCCACCGTCTGCAGCCTCCCGCTTGCTCTCACCGCTCGGCGAGAATCTGGGCCATGCCTGATCCCGCAGACAGCCAAGCCATCATCGAGGCGTTCCAAGCCTGGCGCGACGGGCCAGAGCCGTGGAAGCGCACCGCAGACCTCCAGCCCAGCAACTCGCCTCGGCGTCACCCGACACCTGGGTCGACGCCATCCTGAGCCTTGGGTCGGACAGGCTCAGCGACGACGAGCAGGAGATGCTCGCCCACGGCGTGCGCGCGGCCATTGCGGCGTCACCCGAGAAGGTCCCTGGAGACCAGGCTCGCCGAACGGTCCCGTGTCGATCCGGGTGGTCGCATCCGTGGTTGCGCGAACCCTTGCCCTGCCCATCGGTGGTACCGACCCACGCCACGTCGTCGAGGTCCTGGGGGCCCGCCTCCTCTTCGCCACGTGGAGCAGGTTCCAGATGAACTGGCGCCCCGAGAACGGCCGAGCCCAGCGACGCGACGTCGCCGTGGACTTCTGGGCGTACGACATCATGGAGGACCTCATCACGTTCGACCCCGAATCCGCCTGGGACCTGTTCCTGCGGTACCTCAGGTACGAGGAGGACCCTCGCCTGAGAGCCCGGGCGGCCATCGAATGGCTGGAGCCGATCAACTTCGATCACGCTGCAGACCTCATTCCTCTGATCGAGGATGAGGCGCCCGACAATCCCCGGCTACGAGAGGCCATGCGCCACATGTCCGCCCCATCCTCGAACCCTGAGATGGAGCGACGATTCACCGACGCGATGGCCGAACCGCCGGACTGACGGCCTCCTCAGCCCTACTCCTCGTCTTCGGGACTGCCCGGTCTGAGCGACGCCGGGCCTACCTCGATCGGTGCCGCAAGTGAGGCTACGGCATATTGAACAAGCAATTTACCGTCATCATGCAGAAGAGTCCCAACAAAGGAGGCTGGACCTACGTGGTCATGCCCGATTCGGTCAAGTTCTTCAGTACTCGAGGGCTGGTGAAGGTGCGAGGCACGATCGATGGCCACCCATTTCGAAGTTCGTTCATGGCGATGGGCGATGGCACGCACAAGCTGCCCGTCAAGACCGACGTCCGCAAGGCCATCGGGAAGGAGGCCGACCATACTGTGAACGTTCGCCTTGAGGAGCGGATCGAAGACTGAGAACGCGGCCGCGTCCGGCTGAGGGTTGCTCACCCGACAGGCCAGAAGCGCGGCCCCCTCGAGGCAGATCTGCGTACCTTCACACGGCCCACGGTGCTATCTGCATCTCGACGAGGAGAACCATGAACCCCGCAACGCCGCGAGGTCGGGTCGCCGTCATCGGCGCCGGGCCGGCCGGGATGGCCACCGCACTGTCGGTCCACCAGGCCGGCCACGACGTCGTCCTCCTGGAGCGCTACCCGCAGGCCCGCCCGGCAGGCAACATCCTCAACCTGTGGCCGCCGCCGATCAAGGCGCTGGGCCTGCTCGGCGTCAACACCGCCGACCTGGGCGCCCCCTGCTACACCGAGTTCCGCTCCGCGAAGGGCCGCACCCGGGTCCGGGTCAACCTGCCCGACCACATCGTCGCCGACTACGGCGGCGGCTTCATCGGGCTGCTTCGCCCCGAGCTCTACGAGCGGCTGCTGGCCGCGATGCCGCCCGGTGTACTGCAACTCAACCGCGCTGTGGAGACCTTCGACCAGGACGAGACGGGCGTCCGGCTGCGCATGGCCGACGGCGAGACCATCGAGGCCGATGTGCTCGTCGGCGCCGACGGCATCGACTCAGTCGTCCGCCGCACGCTGTGGGGCGACGCGCCCAAACGCGAGCACAACCTGCACATCTTGGGCGGGTTCACCTTCGACGAGGACGTCGTCGCCCAGGCCGGGCTGTGCATCGTCTCGCACAGCCGGACGGTGCAGGGCAGCTGGACCTCGATCCGCCACAAGGGGCGCAACGGGTTCCAGTGGTGGGTTCTGGGCGCACATCATGCGACCACCACCTTCGACGGCGACCTGCACTCCACCGCGACGGCGATGGGCGCCGAGTTCGCCGCCCCGCTCCCCCAGCTGATCGCCGCGACCAAGCCCGGGAACGTGCAGCGCTGGGTGCTGCGCGACCGCAAGCCGCTCAAGCAGTGGTCCAAGGGCCGGGCCACCCTGGTCGGCGATGCCGCCCACCCGACCTCTCCCTACGCCGCCTACGGCGCGGGGATGGCGACCGAGGACGGCTATTACCTGGGCCGGCGGCTGGCCGGGCTCGATCTGCGCGACCACGCCACCGTCCGTGCCGCGCTCGACGCGTTCGAGGCCCCCCGCAAACCGCACACCGCCCGCCAGGTCCAGCAGGCCTTCGTCCTCGGCAAGGTGTTCCACCACGCCCCCGGTCCCCTCCAAGGCGTGCGGGACGCGATCCTGGACCGGACCCCGTTCCTGCAGAAGGTCGTCGGCGAGTCCTCCCCCCGCGACATCCTCGCCCAGATCGCCGCAATCGACGAGGCCGAGCAGCAGTTCGCAACGATCCGCGCCGAAGCGCGATGACAGGTCCGACTGACCTCGACCGCACCGACCCCGAAGGTGCGGTCGCCGCGGCGGCGAAGGGCAACTCGAACTGGGCCGGTGAGGTGCCGACGATGTCCTGGGCACCCTGAACTTCCTCGATGAGGCCAAGCGGCGCGAGGGCGCCGCCGGGGTCCGGCAGGGGGTGAGCTCCTCCCTCGCCCAGACCTTCGACGCCGACGGCCGCAAAACGCGCCTGTGGCTTTCGTCATCATCCCTCAGCACAAGGTGGACCGCGGTACCGTCGCGTGCGCCAGGGTGGTCTCTGTGGAAGGCGCTCAGCGTGGCGAGGCGAGCTCTCCCAGCAGGTCGACGACGAGCTCAGGACGAGAGAGGAAGGGCGAGTGACTGGTCGGCCACGAGACCGAGCGTGTGGCGCGCCCCGACATCTCCCGCTGGGCGTCGAGATGCAATGCCTCGTCGGCCTCGCAGATGACATAGGTCGTGGGGATGTGACGCCAGGCGATGCGCTCCGGCAAGTCTCCGGCGGGGAGGACGGCCTGCGGCCGCAGACGCGCGATACTGCGGGCGACCTGATCGTCCGAGCAGTCGGCGTAGAAGGCCCGGCGCGCCCCCTCGGGGTCGATGGTGAAGACGCTGTTGTCGTCGCTGAGGACCATGGCGTCCGCGAGGGCCGTCGGCGGGGCGTCGGTGAGCTCGTCGAGCGAGGTCTCGCCCTCGTCGAGCATGAAGGCGCAAAGGTAGACCAGGTGCGAGACGTGTTTGCGGTCGAGGCCGGTGATGACCGCGCTGCCATAAGAATGGCCACAGACGACCACCGGGCCGTCGCCGGCGATCGCGTCGACCCCGCCTGGACGGCGGCGGTATCGGCGGGTAGGCTGCCACGATGCAGCTCGGTCCGCACCACGATTCCCCGCTCCTCAAGGGCGGGGACAACGAGCTCCCAGCACCAGGACCGTGCCACGCGGCCATGTACGAGAACCACGCCGGCCACCGGCCCATGGTGGACGACGGACCATCGTGGCCACGTCCGCCACCGGGGTCGGGCCACGATCGCTCATGCGTACGCTGCGGTGACGATCCCACCAGCCGATCGGTGCCGGCGGGGAACATTGCCGTACCCTCGCGTGACCCACGGAGGCCTTCGCCGACGTCAGCCACGACCCGGCCGCTGCACCGAGACGGGACGGCGGATCCCAGGCTGGACAGGTGAGCACATCGATTGTGGGACGATGCCGCCGTGGACGACAAGATGGCCCAGCACCTCCTGTCATTGAGGAGATGGGGCGGTTAGCCAGGACGACGACGGGCGCGAGTTGCTTGCTGCCACGGACCGACACCCAGACGTTGAGTTCACCCAATGCGATCTGGAGGGAGAGTGATGACACCGGACAACTACGACCCTAGGACGATTCTGCGGAAGTCCTACGCCACGGACATCACGACGATCAGGCGTGAGGTGCAACGTATCTCCAGAGGTCTACAGGGCGACCCCAATGTGTCGCGTGACGCTGTTGCGCGGTGGAGCGGCGCGGTCAACGCGGCATGCACGACCCTACTCGACCACCTGAGTGGCTTGGAGGGCTGATAATTGTTGGCGCTCACGGGTAGTGCACAACCCTGATCACCAATAGTGCACAGGTATCGAGCCGGATCCGTGGGCCTTCGCGTGTCGAGGTGGGTTCGCCCACCTTGGCATGGCCCAGGGTTGCCATCCCTGAGGACCGTAGGCGGGTCGCCGATAATGGCCCGTAGGAGCGCCTGTATCTGGCGCTCCGCCACGATGTGGACCTCGTCGAGCACAGCCGCACCCGGAGTTGGAGTTCCTTGACCACATGGCGGGGTAAGTCATCCGCCTCGATCAGCAGGGGACGGCTCTGGCCGCTGGCGTAGGCGCGAGCGGCATCGATCAGCGCTCCCGTGGCCGAGCGCGCCTGATCGTGATCGGGTGCCGTCGGGCCGCCGCTCAGGAGGAGGACGCCATCCGTCATAGATGCATCCCACAGCGAGGACGGTGCCCTGAAGGTTCAGACCAGCGCTGCGGCGGTCGCCTCGTCGACGTGGGTCCGACAGATGTCGGCGGCGCTCATGTCTCCGGGGGGATCCCACTCGTGGCTACGAACGTAGAAGTCTCGGAACGCCGCGGCCGCGCGATCGGACGTCGGAGCGGCGTCGATCATCAGGTCGGCGGGCGTGGCGCCAGGCGCGGGCCCTGACAGGCGAAACGTTCGGCTCCGCTGAAAAACCCGGAAGCCATGGGCATCGGCGAACCGCGCGCCGATACTCCCGCCAACACCTTACCCCTCAACGGTCTGCCATGTCGTACGGACAGTTCACGGGCTGCTCCGAGTAGCACCGTCCCCACCCCGCACCGGCGGTGAGCCGGGCCGATCTCGACCCCGCACCCCAGCCGCTCCGCATACCATCGGGGAGCAAACACGGTGACAACGCCGACCGGCTCACCGTCGCTCTCCGCCACCAGCGTCCGTCGCCACCGTGCCCCAACCGCATCCGGACCGTGGACCTCGCGGATCTGTCGCGCCAGCTCGTCGGATGGGCCGAGCACCTCGACAAGGACGCGTGCGTGTTCGGACCGCCACGGCGTGATCTGCAGATCATCCACGACGGAGACCCTAACTCCTGGTGAGATCAAGGTAGACCTGCGCACCCTGGCCTGTCCGAGGGTGCCGCTCCTCGACTGCCACCCAGACGGTGGCAGTCGCACGGCCAGGCTACTCCGTCGCGTCGTGCGCAGCGTTGAAGGCTTCGATGACCTCGGACCGTAAGCCTCCGCGAGCTGCGACGGTCAGCCCAGCAGCCTGTGCCCACTTCCGAATCTCACGCGTGGTCGGTGGAGGGGGCTCGAGCTCCGAGGCCGGTGTGAGCGCCCTCTCCCGTTCGCCGAGGAGGTCAATTCCGTCGATCTCCTTCAGTGCGGCCATCAAGAAGCGATGCGTCCAATCTTCGGCGAGGCGTCGAGTCTCGCAGAAGACGATCGGAACACTGGGCCGGCGCACCTGTACCTCGGTCAGGGCGTCGGCAGCAACCCCACCGCGAACATGTTCATGCTTGAACAGCCGCGAGTAGCGGTCTTCGACAACGATCGCAGCTCGGGGCAGAGCGGCCAAGTGAGCCATGGCGTAGCCCAGACGACCGGAGACGAGGCTGCTGACAAGGTCCTGCAGGGTCTTGCGCTCGACGCTGGCCACCACCTGACCGCCCATCTCAACTGCGTAGTCGCCGGCTGGGAGGCGCCGACGCTCGGTGCTCACCCGCTGGCCCATAAAGCGGTACGGATACTTCTCCTGGTCATCGACGATGATCGTGACCGCGAGCCCAGTGGAGGTGGGAATGCGAACAGCGGGCCGTGCCGCCTTGGCGACGCGAGCGGTCTGCCAGAAGATCACCTGCCGCCCTCGGGCAGTCGTGAAGACGAACTGGGAGCGGTTCTCCCGGCCTCGATCCAGGATCAGGTCGATGGCGGCCCCACGGCGCGAGCAGAGGCGCACCGGGGTACGCTCGATGATCTCCGGGTCGTCCGGCCAAAGCTCGGCCGAGTGGCAGTACACGGCTCGGGTTCGCGGCCAGGTTTCACGCGCCTTGACGAGCACTCCGGACCCCAAGGGGATGCGGAGGAGGAAGGGCAGCCGCGAATCTGGGTCGGGATTGCGGGCGATCACAAAGTCGTCAGGCATGAACGCACCGCGGGTCGCCAGTAGGGTGAGCGATGGTGGTGGATCGCCACGAGCCATGGCCAGGGCCAGCACGCCGTCCTGCGGCGCAGGGCGTTGTCCGTATCCCCTTCACGGCTCCCGGAAGGTCGGTCATCAGTGATCCGCGGTTGGAGAGTCACCGGCTCGCGCATCCTGGATGGTCACGACGATCACGCGGTCCTCATCCTCGTCGTATGCGTACACCATCAGCATCCATCGCCAGGGACCGAGCAGAAAGCGAAAACCGGCCCACCTGCCGTGGAGCTCGGAGCCCAGCTGCGGGAACCGCACCAGCGGCCGGAGTGCGCGGCGCACGCGCTCGCGCGTGTTTCCCGGGAGGCTCAGAACCCGGATAAGTCGTTCAAGATCCTCGACCGCTGCGAGTGCGACCTCGACCGTCGCCACCTCGACCCTCTACAGCTCATCGAGAGAGATCGTCTGACCCGACTGACCCTGCTGGCGGCCGAGCTGCGCGCGCTCCCAGGCGCCGGGGATCGCGTCCAGCACATCGGTGACCGAGCGGGGATCGGGATCGGCCTCATCCAAGGCACTGGAGAGAAGAGCACGAGCAAGGGTTCCCTCCTGCACGTGGACACGTTCGGCCAGCCGCGCGAGCTTGGCGGCGTACTCGGCGTCCAGAGTGATGTTGAGGCGAGCGCTTCCCTGCTCCACGGGCTCATGGTACACGATCCGTGCTCATTCGTGTACCAGGCGATCCCGCCTTCAGCGGAGACACAGACGCCCTCCACCGCTGGGCGGGCTCCGGTCCGCCGTGAGACCCCAACCGCTCCTCGCGGAGGTCTTCCCGCAACGCAGCCAGGCCCCGGCGCTCATCGCCTCGGAATCCACGGGCTCATCGCCGGGGTCGAGCGCAGCCTCCCTTGAAGGATCTACGCCAATCCGTCGCAGGTCCACCGTCGCCTGATCGAAGGTGGCCTTCCCTGGGGACAGGCCGACACCACCACCTGGAAACTGGCACAGCCCTGGCCCGCCGGGCAGTCGCGAGGTCGTGAGTCGCCACGTAGGTCCTACAGCCCGCCGTGCGACCGTGCCGGACCGGTTCGCCGCCGTCCGCCGACGTCCCTACGGAATCGTACAGCCTGTCAAGATCACCGCCGCAGTCTGGCGCTCCGCGGCGGCGCCCTCGGCCACCACCGTAACGGTCTCGCCGACGCGGGGTGTGGAGGGCACGTGGCCCAGATCACATAGCGCTCTGTACGCCGAGCTGGCGCTGAACTCCAACACCACGTCGCCCCCATGATTGTCCAGTGATCGGACGGTTCCACGTATCACCAGGGTCGCCTCGTTGTAGTCGCTGTAGAAATGGTCGTCTCTCATGGCATTTGAGACCTGATCCGGTGTCACTCGTCTGATGGCCAGTGTCTGCACGGCGTGCCTGGCTCCCAGGAAGAAGCAGCCTCCACTCGCCACCACGAGCACGACGAGCAGGACCGCCATCGCTGCATATCGTAGCCGTCCGTGCCTGTTCACGATCGATCCACCGATGCAGGACCCCGGTAAGTCGCGCCGAGCCTGCCCTCGCACGTGCGGCCAACGTCCCGCACAACGTCGGGCTCGGCGTCGCGGTTACGCGTACTCCCTGCGAACCCGTAGGGTGGCGGGTTCCGGCACACCGGACCGGCGTCGGGCCGCGTTGTCTATATTCGGAGACATGACTATTCAGCGGATGGACAACGTCGCCATCGTCGTCGACGACCTAGACGCGGCTGTCGCGTTCTTCACCGAGCTCGGCATGGAGCTGGAAGGCAGGGGGCAGATCGAAGGCCTTTGGGCGGACCGCACCGTCGGAGTCGACGGCGTCCGGAGCGACATCGCGATGATGCGGACCCCGGACGGCCACAGCAAGCTGGAGCTGACCAAGTACCACACCCCCGCGGCGTCCGGCGCCGAACCGGAGAACCCGCCGCCGAACACGCTGGGCCTGCATCGCGTCATGTTCGCCGTCGACGACATCGACGACACCATCGCCCGCCTGCGCGCCCACGGCGCCGAACTCCTCGGCGAGGTGGCGCAGTACGAGAGCATCTTCCGGCTCTGCTACCTCCGCGGCCCCGCAGGCATCATCGTCGCTCTGGCCGAACAGATCGGCTGAGGTTGTGGCGCCAGCACCCATTCCAATGGCGATCGACCGTCCGTGGCGCCGAGAAGCCCCTTTCCTGACCTGACGGTCAGCCCGTGCGGGCTCGGTCATCCCGTCAGTTCTCGTGCCGAGGAAGATTCTCGCACCGTCGGAGCGCCGGGATAAACCGGCATGGAGAAGGAGATGAGAGAGCTCTACATCGAAGGGGTAGCGACCCACGATGGCCCCGAGTCATGCGTCGGCGTCCGTGAGGGCGAGGGCGAAGCGTTGACAGGGGTACGCGTAGGCCGGGCCATTGAGCCGCGAAATAAGCACAATCGGGGTGCCGACGCCGTCGACGGAGGCGGAAGGCCACATCGGCAGCAGCGCTACTCGCGAGCTGTTGCCGGACCTCGCGCGGTCCCAGAACCTGAGCATGCGCGGAATCTCCATGCACGAGAACCGGGAGATCCCACGGTCGCCCGTCCGGCCGATCACCGGACTGGCCGCTCAGGGAAGGCCGAGGCCTCACGCCTGAGATGCACGACCATGGGAAGTCAGACAGCCCTGTAGTACCTGTGAAGCCGCCGAACAACGCCGCGGGAGCGGCTGCGGAGGCGGTGGAGGAAAGGGGGCTGGCCAAGGGGAACACGGCCAGCGACACGCGCCCCGGACCCAGAGCCGGGCAGGGCGCGCCGAGTGAGCTGGACCGTGTGCGCGACGCGGCACGAAGGGACAGGAACGCGCGGTTCACGGCGCTGCTGCACCATGTCGACCTCGACCGTCTCCGGGTGGCCCCTACCGGGGCCTGCGCCCCGAGGCCGCTCCTGGGGTGGACGGGGTGACCTGGGAGGCCTACGGGCAGGACCTGGAGGAGAACCTCCTGGACCTGCACCGGCGGCTTCACCGTGGCAGCTACCGGGCGAGGCCGTCACGAAGGGCGTACATACCCAAGGCGGACGGGCGGCAGCGGCCGCTCGGCATCGCCTCGCTGGAGGACAAGATCCTGCAGCGGGCGGTCGTCGAGGTGCTGAGCGCCATCTACGAGACGGACTTCCTGGGCTTCTCCTACGGGTTCCGGCCAGGGCGCAGCCCGCACAACGCGCTGGATGCGCTCGCCACCGGGATCCTGCGGAAGAAGGTGAACTGGGTGCTCGATGCGGACCTCCGCGACTTCTTCACCACGATCGATCACTCGTGGCTGGTGAAGTTCCTCGAGCACCGGATCGCAGACCGAAGGGTCCTGCGTCTCATCCGCAAGGTGGTTGAGCGCAGGGGTCATCGAAAAGGGGAGATGGTCGGAGACCGAGGGAGCGCCGCAAGGAGCGTCGCTATCGCCGCTGCTGGCGAACGTGTACCTCCATTACGTCTTTGACCTGTGGGCCCAGCAGTGGCGCCACCGCAGCGCGCGGGGTGACATGCTGATCGTCCGGTTCGCGGACGACTACGTGGCTGGGTTCGAGCATCGGGACGACGCTGATCGGTTCCTTCGGGCTCTTCGCGAGCGTTTCGCGAGGTTCTCGTTGGAGCTGCATCCCGAGAAGACGCGCCTGATCGAGTTCGGTCGGTACGCCGTCGAGCCGACGGGCGGGGCGGGGACTTGGGAAGCCGGAGACGTTCGACTTCTTGGGCTTCACGCACATGTGCGTGCGGGCTGAGCACGGGCGGTTCTGGGTTCGGCGGGTCACGATCAAGAAGCGGATGCGGGCCAAGCTCAAGGAGATCAAGCACGCTCTCTGGAGCAAGCAGCATCTGCCCCTTGCCGAGCAAGGGCGATGGCTGGCAAGCGTGGTGCGCGGCCATCTTGCGTACTACGCGGTACCCGGCAACGGCCGGGCGACCAGCGCCTTCCGGGACCAGGTGGTATGGCTCTGGCGGCGACAGCTGCGCCAGCGCAGCCAACGCAGCCGGCTGCCGTGGACTCGGATGGGCCGTCTCGCCACTCGGTGGCTCCCCGCAGTACGTATCTCGCACCCCTTCCCCGAAGTGCGCTTCGCCGCCAGTACCCGAGGCAGGAGCCCAGTGCGTTAGACGCGCTCGCTGGGATCCGTGCGGGGGGCCGCCCGAAAGGGCGGTCCCTACCGCGATGGTGGTCCAACGTTTTTTGACGCGGTGCGCTACGAGACCACCGCCCGGAGCGCTCGTCGGGGTACGCTCGGTCCCGATCCCGCCACGACAGGACGCGCATGGCATCCCTCCAGGACCGTTGCACCTCGCTGATCTCACAGTTCCGCCGGCGGGCCGACGCGAGCGCCCGGACGCTGCTGGTCACCGTCTTCGGGGACACGATCGTTCCCCACGGTGGTGAGGTGTGGACCGGAAGCCTGCTGCGCCTGGTGGAACCGCTGGGTATCAGCGAGCGGCTGGCCCGCACCTCACTGCACCGGCTCGTCGGCGACGGGCTGCTCGTCACCCGTCGCCACGGGCGGCTCAGCTTCTACTCGGTCGCGCCCTCGGCGCGGCACGACTTCTGGGAGGCGGAGCGCCGGATCTACCACCCCCGGCGCGGCGACCCCTGGGACGGACAGTGGACCGTCGTCGTGGAGGCCAACGGCGTCGCGGCGCCTGCCCGGACGGCGCTGCGTCAGCACCTCGCCTGGCTCGGGTTCGGATCGCTCGGGCCTCCGGTCCACGTCTGCCCGCTCGACCGGACGGAGGAGCTGGGACAGCTACTTCCGACGCTGGGACTCTCCGGCCAGGTGGCGGTGTTCCGCGGACGGGTCCCCACCTCGATCGGACTCGCCGATCGCGACCTGGTGCAGGCGATCTCGGTTGAGTTGACGGCGCTCGAGCGTGGCTGGCGTGGGTTCCTGCGCCGCTTCCGCCCGCTCGCCGACGCCGCCACCGGCGACGCCGACGACGGCGTCGACGGCCAGACCGCTTTCCTGTCCCGCACCCTCCTCGTCCACGCCTATCGCCGGATCGTGCTGCGCGAGCCGGAGCTGCCGGGGGAGCTGTGGCCGGCGGCCTGGGTGGGCGAGACGGCGTACGACGTGGCGGCCCGCTGCTATCACGCGCTCGCTGCCGGCGCGGACGCCCACCTCGCCGCAGTCGGCGAGGCCGACGCCGCCCCGCTTGCCACCCTCGAGCGCGCCTACGCGGGACGCTACCCGGTCCGCCGCTTGACATGATACACAAAACGCTATGTGATACGCCGAACCTGTGAAACAAGCTCGCAGCGAGTAGCTTGGGTTCCACGAGGGCAGGCGGCATGAGGACGATCGACCGGCGGAGGTTGCTGAAGCTTCTCGGTCTCGGGGCCGCCGGCCTGGGAGGCTCGGGCGTGGTTCGTGGGCTCCTCCAGGCGGAGGGCGCCACGCCGCCGGTCACGGCGGAGGCCGCGGCTGCGCCGCCCGCGGCGTCCCTCCGGACGCGGCTCACGGACGCGTACGGCATCCGCTACCCGGTCGTGCAGGCCGGCATGGCCTTCTACGCCACACCGGCCCTGGCGGCGGCGGTCACCAACGCCGGCGGCCTGGGAGTGCTCGGACCCGTCCCCGAGGCGCCCGAGGGAACCCGCAAGCAGATCCAGGAGACCCGTCGCCTCACCTCAGGACCCTTCGGCGTCGACTTCGTCTACTTCCCCTTCTTCGACACGACGGCGGGCGCCCCCGGCGACAGCGGCAACAACGGCCGGAACGCGACCTGGTCGATCACCGACGCCCACGTGGACGTCCTCATCGAGGAGAAGGTGGACTTCGTGGTCTGGTACTGGACGCCGCCCGAGGCCCGGTGGGCGCAGCGGCTGAAGCAGGCGGGCATCCGCCAGTGGGCGCAGGTGGGCAGCGTCCAGGGAGCGCTCGACGCCGTGAAGTGGGGGGCCGAGGTCATCATCGCCCAGGGCAAGCAGGCGGGGGGGCACGTCCGGGGCTTCCAGGACGGCAACCCGCTGCACCGCTCGGAGATCGTACCCCTGGTGAAGAGCGCCATGCCCGGCAATGTGCTCGTGCTGGCCTCCGGCGGGATCGCCGACGAAGAATCGGTATCTCGACCGCCTCCAGGTGCTGCACGTCCTCTCCCGCGAGCACCAGGACGCCGAGCTCCTCAACGGTCGCATCGACGACCCCAAGCTCACGCTTCTCCTCGACACGTTGATCCCGCCGAAGTCGGTGGACGAATGGTTCCTGTGCGGGCCGGCCGCGATGATCGAGACGGCGCGCACCGCGCTGCTCGCGCGCAGCGTCGACCCGGTGCGGATCCACCGCGAGCTCTTCCACGTCGGCCCGAGCGCGCCCCGCACCCCGGTCGACGCCGTCGAGGTGTCGGCGGGGACCGCCGTCGTGCGCATCGTCCTCGACGGCAGGACGTCGAGCTTCCCGCTGGCGCCGGCCGCCGAATCGATCCTCGACGCCGCCCTCGGGGTGCGGCCCGACGCACCGTACGCCTGCAAGAACGGGATGTGCGGCACCTGCCGGGCGCGCGTGGTCGAGGGCAGCGTGGCGATGGACCACAACTACGCCCTGGAGGACTCGGAGGTCGCCGCCGGGTCCGTCCTCGCCTGCCAGTCGCACCCAACGAGCGATCGGGTGACCCTGGACTTCGACGCTTGACCGGCGTCCCTGCGACCACCGGGAGAGGGAGACCATGAGCGTCCGGATCCAGATCACCGACGGCGTGGCCGAGGTCGTCCTCGACCGGCCGCAGCGGATGAACGCTGTCGACGAGTTGATGGCCGTGGCGCTGCACGACACGCGCGACAGCGCCGAGTCGGCGGGGGGGCGCGCGCTCCTCGTCCGCGGGCAGGGTCGCGGCTTCTGCGCCGGGAGGCCGGCGTGGAGCTCGGCCTCGCCCTCGCCTGTGACGTCGTCGTGGTCGCCACCGACGCGAAGATCGGTTCCCCCTTTGCCCGCATCGGTGAGGTCCTCGACAGTGGCGGTCATCTGCCGGTCCGGCGATTCGGCGACCACCGCGCCCTCGAGCTGATCTACACCGGCCGGCTCCTCAGCGGCACCGAGGCCGCCCAGTGGGGACTTGTCAACTCGGCGGTCCCTGCCACAGAACTGGTCGAGACCGTCTGGAACATGGCTCAGACCGTCGCAGGCGGCCCGACCGCCGCCTTCCGCCTCTCCAAGGCGCTCGTCGCACGGATCGAGACCGAGGGGCTCGGCCTCGACGCCGTCCTCGCGGCGGAGGCGGGGGCCCAGGGGGCGGCGTGCCGCACCCAGGACTACGCGGAGGGCATCGGAGCCTTCCAGGACAAGCGCTCGCCCGCATTCGTGGGCGCCTAGTGTCTCGCGCGTCAGGTGCTGCGCGCCATGGTCGAAGGCGGCCTTACAGACGCGGTCGGCTCCTGGGCGCCAGGTACTTTCCCGTACTTTGGCGTGCTCCAGGGTGGTGGCACTTGATCACGGAGCCACTGAGCGTCCCGCGGCCACTCAGCGATCTTCCTCCGCGCGAGAGTGGGGGCCATACGAACCGAGCATCAGGTCATCCGATTTCACCGCTGTCCTCTTACCTGACGCTTCTGATAGCATATTGTCCACCGAGAGCCGCACAGCCGAGGCCGATGACCCGCTGGTGCGCGTTCCTAGACGCACCTGGGAGTGGCTTGTGAAGAGATTGCCGCTGTCCTCAGCCGCCCTCGCCCTGGCGGCGGGGCTGAGCGGAGCCATCGCCATGCAACGAGAGGCGACCCCGCCGGTTCATGCGACGGTTCTTCCGACCCCTGACGACTCGCTGCGAAAGCTCGTCCTGAAATTCCATGTGGTGGGCAGCTTCGAGAACCTGAATCCCACCACCGGCGTGGTGACGTTCAGCTTCACTGGACCGTTCGGCGCCACCCAGATGGACCCCGTCACCGGGGTGGTGAACAATGCGCAGACGGGTCCGCAGATCGGCGACATTGAACATGCCAATGTTCAGTTCTCCATCGACCCGACGAAGGGCGTTCTCAACGCGGACTCGGCGCGCTTCACGTGTGATCAGTGCGTCATGCGGTTCAATGATGGCTCCGTGCTCGAGCCGTTGCGGGCCGATCCCAATAACCCGATCCCTCAGGCGGACATTCCGATGGAGGGCAGGCTGCTGCTCGGACTGGGGCCGCTGCCCGGTGCCAACCCGGGGACGGTCGCGCTGCGAGGTGCCGGCTGCGGCGGCGCCAAAGAGGTCGCGGGACAGGGATTTCTCGCCAACACCGTCGGAGCGATCTGCATGAACGGGTTCTTCACCCTGCCGTCAGCGCTCCCCACCACGGCGATCGGATGGGCGAATGTCCAAGTTCTCGGCCAGTCGGACTGCACCTTCGTCTTCCAGCCGCGAACCCTCCCTTTGAGGTTGGGTCCGAAGC
Organism: uncultured Chloroflexia bacterium; assembly: GCA_963846365.1. GTDB lineage: Bacteria > Chloroflexota > Dormibacteria > Aeolococcales > Aeolococcaceae > CF-96. The sequence continues at coordinate 688,313 of CAWJVN010000002.1, read as the reverse complement.
GCCCGTAGCCTCGTCTCAGCGTGTATCACGGACCCCGGCCGGCGTCGCGGGGGGCTCCCCTGCAATTGGCGGCGTGAGGCACCACGAGCTCGCAGACGATCGCCCTCGGGTTGGCCAGCTCAGGAGACACTGCCGTACCTGACGTGGTCCGGGGCTCCGGTGTCCGCGGGACTAGGTGCAGGGCGGACTGAGGAACTCAGAACCGACCGAAGCTGTGCCGGTCCCGGGGTACGCTGGAGGCGACGACCAGCCAGACTTGCCTCCCGGGCGACTGGCGTCATGCCTGCGCGGTGGGACGAACGACGATCTCGTTCACGTCCACGTCGGGGGGCTGCTCGATCGCGAAGGCGATGGCGCGAGCGATCGCAACCGGCGGCATGGCGAAGGCGTCGCGTGAGCGTTCGACCTGGGCCCTCACCTCCGGGTTGGTCACCGACTCCGCGAAGTTCGTCCGGGTGAAGCCGGGGGTGACGACCGTCACCCGCAGGCTGCTGCCGGCCTCCTGGCGCAGACCCTCGGAGATGGCGCGCACTGCGGCCTTCGCAGCCGAGTACACCGCCTGGCTCGGCACGGTGCGCAGTGCTGCGGTCGACGCGACGTTGACGAAGTGCCCCGCACCCTGCCGGCGGAAGACGGGGAGCGCCGCCGCGATGCCGTACAGGACGCCCCGGAGGTTCACGTCGACCATCTCCTCCCACTCCTCGACGCGCAGGTCGTCGAGCGGAGAGATCGGCATCACCCCGGCGTTGCTTACGAGAACGTCGAGCCTGCCGTACCGCTCACACGCCAACCGGACGAGAGCGGACAAGTCCTCGCGCCGCCTGACGTCCGTCGGCGCATGGGCGACCTCGCCGCCCGTGTCTGCGATGCGAGCCGCGAGAGCCGCGAGGCGATCCGATCCGCGCGCCCCGAGGACCACCGTCGCACCCCGCTCGGCGAGCAGGAGCGCCGTAGCCTCCCCGATCCCGCTGCTGGCCCCGGTGATCGCGACGATCTTTCCGCATCGTCCTTGCTGAGAGCGCGCCCCGGGACCATCTCGGTCAGGCTGCGCTCCGGCCAGTCAAGGCGGCTGGCGCCGATAAGTACCCCGCCGAGCAGGAGCCACGCCGGGCCGAAGCCGGCGCAGCGGATAGCAAAGACACCATTGCCAACAAAGAGCCCAAGCACCACCCCTATTGCTTCGACGCAACCGAGGCCAGCGTACAGGCGGCCACCCCACCGCAAGGCGCTCCACCACCGGTCCGGCCTGTGCCCGCTGGAGCCCTTATGCGGTAGATCTGGGAGGGACTCAGGGGCCCCGGTCATCATCCCAGAATATCCTGGCAGGAGCCGGCACGGGGCGTTCCCACCTCGGATCGCTGACCATGGCCCTCCAGGTAGGTTGCCGCACCCTGGCCTGACCGACAGTGGCCTCCCTTGCGAGAACCTCACGACGAGCCGTATCCCGCCGATGAAGGATCCTCGTTCCACGATCATCTCAGCTGCGGGGCGATGGCATCGCGTTTGGTCTGGTCACGAGCTGACGAGTTCGGCGAGATGGGCCAGCGAGTTGCCCAGGTGGTCCGCAGGGAATGGGGAGAAGCCGATGCGCTGACGCACGGGGTCCGGGACCGCTGACCAGTCGTAGGAGAGGGTGACCTTGGTCTCGGACGGTCCGGCCGGCGTTAGGTCGTAGCGCCAAACCCAACCGCCGAAGCTCAGGCCGCCGTCGTCAGTGTCCTGGCCCGGCTTCCAGGCGATGGCGCTCGGTGGGTCGAAGATCTCGACCAGGTTGGCCATATGGTAGTTCCCGTCCGGATGACCTGGGTGGTACATGGCCATCCGGAAGACCTGCCCGACCGCCGTCAACGGTGTGGTGTCGAGGGATTTGCAGACCCAGCCGGTTCCGTCGATCGCAGCGTGCTTGGCTGGGTCGGCAAGGACGACGAAGATGACCTCCGCGGATGCATGGATGATGGTTGTGGCGCTGAGACGTTCGTCGGCCATGCCCTGCCTCCTGATGAGTTAGCCGTTCTCGGCGCCGTGCTCGTGTCCACAACCAGGGATCGTGGGCGATCTCGTGGTCGTCGTCCTCATCGTGGTCGTCCTCCGGGGACTCGGATGCCCCCCCGTGGGCGCTTCAGGCGTGCCAGGGGAGATTGGCGCAGCGTCGAGTCAGCCACGAACCTGTCACGTGAGGCTCCGATCAGCGTCGGCTTCGAGCCTGCGGCTTGTGGCCGCGGCCTGACCTGGCCCGACCTGGCTGATGTGGGCCTTCAGCCAGGCCACGATGGCGGCCTCTGTCTCCGGATCGAGGATGGCGTCTGCGGCGTTGTACCGGGACAGCACCTCGCCCTGCGTCAGCTCCGAGCGCGGTCGCGGCTCGTGCTTGAGCACGTGGTTCGCGTTCTCGGGGAAGAGGAAGGTGACGTTTTCGTGTCCCGTGGCTGCGCGCTGAAGTGGTTCGCCGTCGGCCTGCCAGTCGACCTGGACGTCCTTTCTGCCGATGACGACGAGGACGGGGACGTTCACCCGGCCCAGCGGCGCGACCGCATCAGCGGCCCACAGCTCACGGGCGAACGGCAGGTTCGCCGGGTTCTCCAGTGACTGCAGCAGCATCTTCACGCCGTCGGGGAGGGCGGGATCCGGGTCGGTCCGCTGTCCCGCCATGAAGCGCTCGATGCCCGCGTCGTACAGGTCGAGGAGCTCGGTGCCGTTCGCGATCGCCGCGGCCTGCTCGGCCAGCTGCGATCGGGCCACGTCGCCGACGGAGCGGCCCGGCGGCCCGGTGAGGACGAGCCCAGCGAAGGGTAGCTCGGGGTCGCTCAGCTGGTAGTTCAGGACGTGGAGCGTCCCCTCGCTGTTGCCCAGGCCGAAGGTCCGATTGACGTGGATGCCGTCCTGCGCCGCGAGGGTGCGCACCGCACCGGCGAGCTCGTCGAGGTGGCTCTGCATGCTGAGCTTGCCGATCAGCAGCGGGATGGTCTCGCGCACGTGGGGTCCCGAGGCGCGCTTGTCGTACCGCAACGAGGCGATTCCCGCCTGACCCAGCGCCTCCGCCAGCAGCCGGGCGCTGCCATTGGAACCCGCCAGCAGCGGCGAGTCCCAGTCACGGTCGGTGGGACCGCTGCCCGCCACGAAGACCACGGCGGGGAAGGGACCGGGGCCGTCGGGCCGCACCACGGTCCCGTACACGGTGGTCGGACCGAGGGGCCAGCTGACGTCCTCGGAGACCAGCTGACGGAACCTGCACATGGCGGGGATGGTACATCGGGCCACCTCGCAGCCTCCCGATGCCGGGGCCGCGTCTCACCTCGCCCGTGGTGACCAGCCGGCGCCTGGCGGGTTGCCGGCGTACGTCCCGAAGGACCAGCGGTCCGCCTCGGGGTCTTTGACGGAGAACTCCCGCGAGCCGAGGCGTAGGGGTGTCTCCGCGCTGCCACATGGCCGTCGAGGTCGCTTCGCGCCAGGGCTGATCGAGGGCGGCGTCAGTGGACGGGTCGTCGGCGCGCCGGATCGGTTCGCCGACGCACGAGCGGCTCGCCTCAAGTCCCGTAGCCGGCCAGCCAGGGCTGACTTTCACGAGCGGAGCGTCCGGCTCCTGGCCGCATTTGCGGACGCGGCCGTGGCGGAGTGCTTGAGCGACGCTGAGACCTAGGCCGCGACGAGGACGCGAAACAGGCCGCCCGAGGCCAGCAGTGCCTCAAGCGTGCCGGCCGGGGAGGGCCGGGCCAGCAGGTATCCCTGGCCCATCCGGCAGCCCAGGATGCGGAGGAGGTCGAGTTGCTCGGGCTCCTCGATACCGTCGGCGATCACGTCGAGGGAAAGATTGTTGGCCAGTACCAGGATGCTCTCGAGCATGGGCACCGATCGCGAGGGCGAGGCGTGGCCCGACACGAAGGAGCGATCGATCTTGACGATGTCGACGGGGAGGCTGGCCAGCGTGCCCCGGTGCGCAGGTCGGCGACGGGCTGGTTTTCGAAGCGCAGCTGGCCGGAGGGGACGGCAAGGGCCAGGTCGGACTTGAGGGCCGAACGGTTGACCATGTTGTCGTGCATCTGGGCGTCGAAGATCTCGTAGCGGCCCTTGCCGCCGCCTTTGGCCATGTACCTCGATGCGATTGGCGTAGTCGCCCGCCTGCAGCTCACAACGCCCCGGTGCAGGCTGGCCACCGGTCGCACCAGGTCCCTGGCCATGCGCCGCCGGAGGTACACGGTCACAGCGAGTGCGAGCCCGAACCGGCTCGGCCAGGCCCGCATTCAACAGGCGATTGAGTATCTCGGCGTCGGCCAGCCCCTGGCGCATTGCAACCAGGGACGGCTTCTGAAGGCTGTCCAGGAGGCCGCGGGCCTGGTCGCTGTCGGCGCCGAGCCCTTCCTGCAGTTCGCTAGGGGGGCCCTGGAAGGTTCGCACCTGGTCACCCCAGAGGCCGACCTTGCTCAGCGCCGCCTGCCAGGACGCCTCCGCCCGGGTCACCAATGCGGTGCCCGCGCCGGCCGAGAAGGTTCCCAGCGCTTGGTGGAAGGCAGTTGAGATCTCGTGCTGCTGGCGCACGAAGGCCTGGCGGTCCAGGGGCGCTCCCGGCCAGCAGCTGGTGGGCCGTGGCCTCATGGGCAATGAGCCCTGTCTGGAGCGAGGCAACCACCGTCAACTCCCGTTCGAGCTGATGGGACGTGCCGCTGAACCGCCCGACGAGCTGTCCAACGCCGACGAAGGTGCCGAGGCTCGCCACGAGCAGCAGCACCAACATGATGTTGAACGCCCTGGTCCACTCACGCCGCAGGCTCCAGGTGCGTCCCAGCCCGTCGAGCCCGACCGCGATAGCGGTCAGCTTCATCGCCGGCCTGTCACGCTGCATCCTGACGGGCGCCACGGAAAGCCCGTGTGATAGCAGTCACGCGGTGGTGACGGCGCCGATGTCGTGACATTCGGCCCGGGCCGAATGTCACATCACTGCCGCCCATCGACCGCCTGCCGCTGCCCTTGCTGAAGAATCCACGCCAGGCTCGTCGTCGTCCTCTCGTCGCCGCAGATCCCAGGCCTGCCTGCCCACCCGGTACGAACGTCCCACTTCAGGGGAAGCTTCCGGGACAGTGGAGCGGGCCACCGTGGCCGCCCTCGGCGTCCGCTGTCAGCCATCTCCGGGCAGGCTCCAGGGAGCCCGGATGACCGGCACCTTCGAGGTGAGGTCGACGCAGGGTGACTGCGCGACCGCGACGATGACCAAGATCCATGAGACGGGGAACAGCACGCTGCACTGGTTCGGATCCCTACGCCGTGGCAGAATGGTGGTCGCGTCCCGCTGGCGAACGACAGGCCGGTGAGGGATGGACATGGGTCGAACGGCCCTGAATTGAGGAAGGCCCGATGAGCGAGACCCTCGAGGCGCCCAGCGCACCGACGACGGCAGTTCCGACGGCTCGCACCGTTGCCAGCCGGTGGTTGGCGGATTTCGGCGCGGCGCTCGAGCAGCGTCGCCCCGACATGATCGGGGCGCTGTTCCTGCCCGACGGCTGGTGGCGCGACCTGCTCGCCTTCACCTGGGACCTGCGAACCTTCCACGGCTCCGACGCCATTGCCGACGCCCTGACCGCGGCAGTCGAGGAGCGCCGCCCCAGCGACGTCCGGCTTACCGAGGGCAAGGAACCTGTGGTCGTCGACATGGACGAAAACACCAAATGGGTGCAGGCCTTCTTCGACTTCGAAACCGACGTCGCTCGCGGCTCCGGATTCCTCCGGTTGATGCCGACCGGCGACGGCGAGGGTCCCTGGAAGGCCTGGACGGTGCTCACGACGATGGACGCCCTGAAGGGCTTCGAGGAGCAGCTCGGCCCCCAGCGCGACAAAGGCGTGATCCACGGCGAACAGCACGCCCGCCAGACCTGGCTCGAACGGCGGGAGGCGATGCGGGAGTTCACCGACGCCGAGCCGCAGGTGGTGGTCATCGGCGCCGGTCAGGGCGGCCTCACCGTCGCGGCGCGTCTCGGGCAACTCGGTGTGGACACCCTCGTCGTCGAGCGCCACCTCCGGGTCGGGGACAACTGGCGCAACCGGTACCGTTCACTGGTTCTGCACGACCCGGTCTGGTACGACCACATGCCCTACCTGCCGTTCCCGGCTCACTGGCCGGTCTTCAGTCCGAAGGACAAGCTCGCCGGCTGGTTCGAGACCTACGTGGCGGCCATGGAGCTCAACGTGTGGACGGGGACGGAGTTCCTGGGCGGCGAGTACGACGACGAGGCCCGGCGGTGGACGGTGCGGGTCCGCCGCCAGGACGGCACCCAGCGGACGCTGCACCCCCACCACGTCGTGTTGGCGACCGGAATGAGCGGCGTACCCAACATGCCAGAGATCCCCGGCGTCGAGGACTTCGCCGGGACGGTCCGCCATTCGAGCGCCCACGGCAGCGGGCGGGAATTCGCCGGCCGCAAGGCCATCGTGGTCGGCGCCTGCAACAGCGGGCACGACATCGCCCAGGACTTCTGGGAGCAGGGTGCGGATGTCACCATGGTGCAGCGCTCCAGCAGTTACGTGATGAGCAGCGAGAACGGCATCGCCGTTCTCTTCGCAGGGATCTACGAGGAGGGCGGCCCTTCGGTGGAGGACGCCGACATGATGTTCTCGTCGCTTCCGTTCCCGCTGGTCGGTGAGTTGCACAAACAGGCCACCAAGGTGCTCGCCGAGCTCGACCGCGAGCTGCTCGCCGGCCTGGGGAAGGCCGGATTCAAGCTCAATTTCGGCGATGGGGGCAGCGGCCTGTTCACGCAGTACCTCACTCGGGGTGGTGGCTACTACATCGACGTCGGTGCCTCCCAGCTCATCGTCGACGGCAAGATCAAGATCAAGCAGGGCGTCGAGATCGAGCGGTTCACCAAGGGCGGGGTCGTCTTCACCGACGGCACCTCGTTGGCCGCCGACGTCGTCGTGCTGGCGACCGGGTACCAGAACATGCGCGAAAGCGCCCGTCAGCTGCTGGGAGACACGGTCGCCGATCGCTGCTCGCCGGTATGGGGCCTCGACGACGAGGGTGAGCTCCGCACAATCTGGCGCCGTTCCGGCCATGACCGTTTCTGGTTCATGGGCGGAAACCTGCAGCAGGCTCGCACATACTCGAAGTTTCTCGCCTTGCAGATCAAAGCGGACGAGGAGAACCTGCTCCCCGGCGCCTCGAGCTGAGCGCCACCAGAATGTCGATCGGGCCGGCCGCACCAGGTCGCTACGACGGCAACCTTGTCGCGCTCCGCGACAATGTCCTCCTCGGTGTAATGGGCGTCGGGGAAGCACGTGGCGATCTCCCGCATGATTCCCTTCCATGGGTCCACGCCCACCGCACCGCCGCCTGCATCGTTGATGAAGTCCTCCGAGACCACGTGGTCGATCGCATCGTAATCACGCGCGTTGGTCAGGTCGCCAACGCGCCGCACGAGCTCCTTGTTCGCCTCGATGATCATGTTGGCTACCTATGGGTGTGGTGGTCACGCAGCTCGTGAGGAAGCCACGCGGGGGTAGGGTCGCATGAATCACGGCGCGTCGCACCCCCATCCCCTCCACCCTTGCCTTGAGGCGCAGGACAGGTCCCGTCATCGTCCGGTGCGCCCGCCTGCGTGCGCTGGCCCACGGCGGCCAGATCCTTGTCTCGAACGCAACCGCCGAGCTGCTCGCCGACGCGCGCCCCGGCAGGTGGCCTCCTGCCCCTCGGGCTTCACCGCCCGCGGGGCCTCGGACGCCCGGAGCGTGTCTTCCAGCTGACGCACCCCGCGCTGCGCAGCGGCTTTCCCGCCGCTTCGGTCCTCGGAGGCGCTGCCGAACAATCTGTCCATCCAGCTCACCAGCTTCGTCGGCCGCGAAGCCGGGTTGGCCGAGCAGGCCACCGTGATCGGCCGGGGCCGCCTGGTCTCCCTGGTGGGATCCGGAGGCTGTGGGAAGACGCGGCTGGCTGCGCAGGTGGCCGCCGACGTCGGCGAGGCGCATCCCGACGGCGCCTGGTGGGTCGACCTGGCTCCGCTCTCCGACCCGGGCGGCGTACCGCGCGCGGTGCTGGCGACGCTGGGGATCGGTGATTCCCGTGGTCGCGGTCCAGTCGACCGCCTCGTCGCGTTTCTCGGCGACCAGCGGGTGCTGCTGGTGCTCGACAACTGCGAGCACGTGACTGCGAGTGCCGCCGTGCATCTCGGCACCGTGGTGCGGTCCTGTCCCAACGTGGTGGCCATGGCCACCAGCCGCGAGCCCCTCGGCATCCCCGGCGAGCTGCGGTGGCGTGTCCCCTCACTGTTCCGGGACCCACACCGGCATCCTGCGCACTCCCTCGGACGATGTCGCGCCCACCGCGCGGCGGGTGCCTCGACTACTCGTTGGTGATCACCGCCACACGGGGTCGGATGTCCTCATACCGGCTCTACTTCGACCAGGTCGTGCTCCTCACTCAGCTCGGACTCATGCCCACGGCCGCGCCGGCGTAACGCCGAGCCGATCTGCCCGCGGCACGAGACGCCGCGCCGCTGGTTGCCCTGAACCTCGTGACGCCTGCCGCACGCGGCTAGCCCGGGGCGGCCTCGCGACTTGCCCAGGGTGACAAACACTGTTAACATGAATCGCCCCGGTCACCCCGCTCTCCAGACGCCTGCTGGAGGCATCGCGAAGGAGCTCCCCAGATGGTGGCGTCGACCGCCGTCGCGGCGCTGGTGAGCACCCTTGTCATGGCCGCGGGCCTGCTGCTCGGGGGCACGGTGGCCGCGCACGCGGCGAGCCGGCCGATCGACTGCAGCGAGCATCCCGCCGGGAGGGTGGTGGTGATCTCCCTGGCTCACCAGGAGCTCACCGCCTGCCAGGACGGCTCCAGCGTTCTCGACACGCCGGTGACGACCGGCCGGTCCGCGCTGCCGACACCGCCGGGCAGCTACTCGGTGTTCAGGCGGAACAGCCCCTGGACGATGCGCTCACCGTGGCCGCGCTCGTCACCCTACTGGTATCCGCCGGCGCGGGTCGAGTACACGCTCTGGTTCCGGCCCGGGTACGCGATCCACGACGCGCCCTGGCGCTCACGGTACGGCCCAGGAACGCAGGCTCAGGGCAGCCACGGCTGTGTGAACGTGCCGCGCCCGGCGATGGACCAGCTCTACGGCTGGGCCCAGGTGGGCACGCCGGTCGTGGTCTTGTAGCCGGCGCAGCCGCCGTCGGGCCTGCCGGGCCGCACTCTCCATGACCACGAACCTGAGATCATGAGTGGATGCGGGAGTTGAGACAGGCCGATGCAGCGAAGGGCATGACATCCGGCTCCGTCTGGACCTGCTCGAGCCCATGTGAGCCGTTCCATGGATGAGGCAATGCTCCCCGACGAAGTCGTGTCGACCGCAGGAGAGCGGGCGACGCTCGAAGCCTTCTTGGACCTCTACCGTGACGTTGTCGTACGCAAGGTCAGCGGCGTCTCGGACGAGAGTGCCCGACGACGCCTGGTGCCCTCCCTCACCACGCTGGGAGGAATCGTGAAACACCTGCGCTGGGTCGAGGTCGGTTGGTTCCACCAGGTGCTCGGCGCCCGCTCTGGCGACAATCGCCGACCCCATGATCGCGACGACGAGTTCTCGGTCGCACCGGACGAGACGATCGGCGCGCTCGTCCAAGACTACCGAGCGGCCTGTGCGAGGTCGCGATCGCTCGCTGCCGAGCGCGAGCTCGACGACGTCGTCCCGCACCACCGGATGGGCGAGGTGTCCTTGCGCTGGCTCTACGTGCACATGATCGAGGAGACCGCGAGACACGCCGGCCATCTCGACATCCTTCGAGAACAGATCGACGGCGCTACTGGATAGATCGCTGTGCCGGCCCCCGTCGCCGTCACCGACCACCGAGCGGAAACCGTCCAAGTCCTGGTTCGCTGGGGATTGGGTGGCGGGGCCTCTCCACGGCCCCTGGCTTTACTCGTCATGTCCGGCGCCGGGTCCTGGCCCTCCGCGCCTCGATGCGAGGGTATGTGCTCACACACCCTCGCATCGAAGACGACCGCTGGGCCGGCAGCGCCGACGATCCGGCGCTGGCGGGGTGTTCCTAGTTCCTGGTGACGGCGGCGACTGGTGCGCGCAGTCCGCCGTACCTCCTCACCGCCTGCTCGATGGCCGGACCCGCCTTGTCGAGGTCGGCGGCGGTCATCGCGAGGTGGAACCCACCTCGGCGTTGACGGCCAGGAAGTACGGCTCCGCGAGCGCTGGAATCTGAGACGGGTCCTTGACGTCAACGATGATGATTCCCGTGCGCCTGCCGTCCATCTCCGTGAAATAGGCGGCCTCGGGCTTCTGCCCGCGCGGATGGACTGGAGCGTCTCGCCAAGCTACCCCGCCCGGACCACCTCGTTGGTCGTCTCCACTGGCATCGACACCTTGAGAAGTACGCGCATCGTCGAACCTCCTGTCGGACATGTCCGCCTCCCGCTGCCGGAGGAGATTCCGCCGACCACCGCCGATTGAGGTTCATGGCGCTGCCATACGAAGTCGACGAGATCGACGACTCGAAGCAGAGCCTTGCTGTGGTAGATATACGACCATGACGACCAGGCGCACAGGTGTGTCGACCATTCGTCTCGACGCCACGCTGTACACGATCGACAGATGGACCATCTTGCGCTTGCCTGAGAGAGCCAGTGAGAATCTACCCTCGCGCGGGCAGGTTGCAGCACACGGAACCATCAACGGCCATCCGTTCCGGACCGTGCTGGAACCAGACGGTTGTGGAGGCCACTGGATGAGAGTTGATGACAAACTGCAACAGGCCACCGTCATACGCGCGGGTGACACCGCGCGGCCCGAACTCGAGTCGACCAAAGACTGGCCGGAGCCGCACGTGCCACAGGATCTTGGGGCCGCTCTTGCAGCTGCCTCCCAGAAGATCCAGGACCTGTGGAGAGAGATCACACCGATGGCGCGCTGGGAATGGGTACGCTGGGTGAATGCAACGCAGAACCCTGATACTCGCAGGCGACGAGTTGAGGTGACGATGTCGAAGATGAAGAGCGGGAAGCGACGGCCCTGCTGTTTCAACCTTGCCGCACGCACCGACCCGGACCTGTCCAGAAACGCCCGGCTTGTGGAGCCAGCGTAGTGGACAGCTACGTGCTGGCTCTCCGGGAGGTCGACCAGACGCAGGTCGAGGTTGTTGGCGGCAAGGGCGCGCACCTGGGTGAGCTTTCGCGGATCGAGGGCATCCGCGTGCCGGCCGGCTTTTGCGTGACGACGGACGCATTCCGTCGGATCATGGAGGGTGCACCCTCGATCGACGATCGGCTCGACCGGCTGTCGCGCCTGAACCCGCACGACCGGGTGGCGATTCGCTCACTCAGCGCGGAGATCCGAGGAACCCTCGAAGGGACCGTCATCCCTGACGATCTGGGGGCGACGATCACCCGGGAGCTGGCACGGTTCGGAGAGCAAGCCGCCTACGCCGTCCGATCCAGCGGGACGGCGGAGGACTTGCCGGCGGCGTCCTTCGCAGGCCAGCACGACACGTACTTGAACATCGTCGGGTCGGCGGCGATCCTCCAGCACGTCAGCCGGTGCTGGGCCTCGCTGTTCACCGAGCGGGCGGTCACCTACCGTCTGCGGAACGGCGTCGACCACCGGAAGGTCCACATGGCCGTGGTCGTCCAGCAGATGGTCTTCCCGCAGGTGGCCGGCATCCTCTTCACCGCCGACCCCGTCACGTCAAACCGGAAGGTCGCGTCCGTGGAGGCCAGCTTCGGCCTCGGCGAGGCCCTGGTCGCCGGCCTGGTGAACCCGGACGTCTACAGGGTGCGGGACGGCGAAGTCGTCGCCAGGGCGGTCGCCACCAAGAAGCTCGCCATCCGTGCCTCGACGGCAGGCGGAACCCACGAAGTGCCGATCGAGCCGGAGCGGCAGGAGCAGCCGGCGTTGACGGATGCGCAGGTCCTGCGGCTCGTGCGGATGGGCCGCCGGATCGAGCAGCACTTCGGCCACCCCCAGGACATCGAATGGTGCCTGGTCGACGATGACTTCCAGATCGTCCAGAGCAGGCCGATCACCACGCTGTTTCCCATCCCCGCGGCCGGTGACCGCGAGAACCACGTCTACGTCTCCGTCGGCCACGGGCAGATGATGACGGACGCAATGAAGCCCCTGGGTCTCTCCCTGTTCCTGCTGATCACGCCGGCGCCGATGTACGAGGCCGGCGGGAGGCTGTTCGTCGACGTCACCCAGCGCCTGGCTTCGCCGGCGAGCCGCGCCGGCCTCCTCGAGGTCATGGGGAGAGGCGACCCGCTGATCAGGGACGCGCTGGAGACCGTCCTCGATCGTGGCGACTTCATCCGGCCGGTCCCGGACGAGGGCCCGGGCGGGGCGCCGGCCAGCGGGCCGCCCACCCCGCCCGCCCCGATCGAGACCGATCCGGTTATCGTCGCCGAGCTGATCGCGCGCAGCCAGGCGTCCATCGCCGCCTTGAAGCGCGACATCCGGACGAAGTCCGGGCCGGAACTGCTCGAGTTCATCCTGGCGGACATCCCGGAGCTGAAGCGGATCCTGTTCGACCCGCAGAGCCATCAGGTGTTCATGTCGGCGATGGAGGCGACGTGGTGGCTCAACGAGCAGCTGCTGGCGTGGCTGGGGGAGAAGAACGCGGCGGACACGCTCACCCGGTCCGTCCCCGATAACGTCACGTCGGAGATGGGGCTGGCGCTCCTGGACGTGGCGGACGTCATCCGCCCGCATCCGGACGTGGTGGCCTTTCTGCATCATGTCGAGGACGAGGGCTTCCTCGACGAGATGGCCAAGCTCGCGGGCGGGCAGGAAGCGCGAGACGCCATCCGGGCCTTCCTCGAGAGGTACGGCATGCGCTGCGTCGGCGAGATCGACATCACCAGGCCGCGTTGGAGCGAACGCCCCATCACGCTCGTGCCCGCGATCCTCGGCAACATCAGGAACTTCGAGCCGGGCGCCGGCGAGCGCCGATTCGAGCAGGGGCGGCGGGCGGCGTGGAAGAAGGAACAGGAACTGCTGGAGCGGTTGCGAGCCCTGCAGGACGGGGAGCGGAAGGCCGAAGAAACGAAGCGCAAGATCGACCGCGTCCGAACCTTCATCGGGTACCGGGAGTACCCGAAATACGGAATGATCAGTCGTTACTTCGTGTACAAGCAGGCCTTGCTGGACGAGGCCGAGCGCCTGGTGCAGGCCGGCGTGCTCAATGAGAAGGAGGACATCTTCTTCCTGACGTTCCAGGAGTTTCACGACGTCGTGCGCACGAACCAGGTGGATGAGGAGCTCATCCGTCGGCGCAAGGACGCGTTCAGGTCGTATGCAGCACTCACGCCACCCCGGGTGCTGACGTCGGATGGCGAGGCCGTCGCCGGTGCGTACCGACGCGACGACCTGCCGACCGGTGCGCTGGTCGGCCTGCCGGTTTCTGCCGGGACCGTCGAGGGGCGGGCGCGAGTCATCCTGGACATGGCGGAGGCCGATCTCGAACCGGGCGACATCCTGGTCACGGCTCACACGGACCCCAGCTGGTCGCCCCTGTTCGTCGCGATCACAGGCCTGGTGACGGAGGTCGGGGGCCTGATGACCCACGGCGCAGTGATCGCCCGAGAGTACGGCTTGCCGGCCGTCGTGGGCGTGGAACATGCCACACGGCTGATCAGGGATCGGCAGCGGATCCGCGTCCATGGAACGGACGGGTACGTCGAGATCCTGCCCTAGAGAGGCCCGCTTGACGCCTCCGCAGTTTGCTGACTAAAGTCAGAGAATGCCTGATGTGATGGTCGATCAGGTCCGGCGCTTCAACCGCGTTGTGGCCGAGCGCATCGGGGCGCTCAACGATCGCTTCCTGGGCCGGCCCATGCCCCTCGGCGAGGCCCGTCTGCTGTGGGAGATCGGGATCGAGGCCTGCGAGGTGCGTCTTCTACGTTCCCGCCTGGGCCTCGACTCCGGCTATCTGAGCCGGCTCCTGCGCTCGCTCGAGGCAGCCGGGCTGGTGGACGTGGGGACGAGCGATGGTGATCAGCGGGTTCGGGTAGCGCGCCTGACCGCCGCCGGACGGCGCGAACGCGCGAGGCTCGACGAGCGGTCCGACAAACTCGCGCAGTCGCTGCTCGCGCCGCTGAATGCGCAGCAGCGCGAGCGACTGGTGGTGGCGATGCGCGAGGTCGAGCGCCTGCTGATCGCCGCGAGCGTGGAGATTCGGCGCGTCGACCCCGAGCATCCCGACGCATGCCACTGCCTGGCGGAATACGTCGCCGAGCTCAACCGACGCTCGACGCGGGGCTTCGATCCCTCCTTCGGCGCCACCGCCCTACCCCATGAGGTGCGGCCTCCCGCCGGTGAGTTCTTGATCGCGTATCTGCACGACGAGGCCATCGGCTGCGGCGCGGTCAAGCATCACGCTGATGCGCCGGCTGAGATCAAGCGCATGTGGATCGCACCCCAGGCGCGCGGTCTCGGGCTCGGCCGCCGGCTTCTGGAGACACTCGAGGCGTGCGCGCTGGCCGGTGGCGCGCGGGTTGCGCACATCGAGACCAGCGCGGTCCTTCCCGAGGCGCTCGCCCTCTACCGGTCAGCCGGCTGGGTGGAGTTGCCTGCGTTCAACGACGAACCGTTCGCGGACCACTGGTTCGAGAAGCGGCTGACCTAGCGCGGACCGGGCGGCGCCAGGCTGAGGCCTCTTGCGGTCTTGGGATCGCGGGCGGCATCAAGAGTGGTTCGCGCCCCGTGGCGTGAGCCACGTTGCCGTGCCTCGGCACCGTCGCCTTCAGGCGCCTCTGATTCGTCTGGGACGGACGGGGATCTCCGCGACTGGGCGATTCCTGCCGACCCGGCTACGCGCATGTCGGCGGCATTGCCGCGGATCGCCCCGACCCCCGCTCAGGTCCGTATCGCCTCGATCACGCTGAACGGCGAATGCGTTGGAATCACCCGCTCCAGCTGGAAGCCCGCCTCCTGGAGTACGCGCCGATACTCCTCCTCGGTGCGCTCCCGGCCCCCGAGCATGACCAGCATGTTGAGGTCCATCGCCTGCGCCGGGCTGGGCCGATTGTCCTGAGGGACGACCATCTCGACCAGCACCAGCCTGCCGGCCGGACCGAGCGCGCGATGGCAGTTCTGCAGCAGCCGCGCGGCTCGCTCGTCGTCCCAATCGTGGACGACCTGCTTCAACAGGTGCAGGTCGGCGCCCTCCGGCACCGCCTCGAAGAAGTCGCCGCTCACCAGCTCGCACCGGTCCGAGAGCCCGTTCGCTGCGACGACGTCCGCGGCCGTGGCGATGACGTGGGGCATGTCGAAGAGGATCCCGCGGGCGGCTCGGTTGGTCCGCAGGACCGCGGCCAGGAGCACCCCGTGCGCGCCGCCGACGTCCATCACCGTGCGGGCCCCGGACACGTCGTAGACCCGCACCAGCTCCGCGGCCGCCAGCGCCGACAGGTTGCCCATCGCCGCATTGAAGAAGCCCGCCTCCTCGGGGTGCTGCGCGTACCAGTCGAAGATCTCCATCCCCAGCGCCTCGCGTGCCATCGGCCGGCCGGTGCGGACACTGTCGTAGAGCTGGCCCCAGGGCAGCCAGTGCCCGGGCGCCGTCTCGGTGATCGCGAAGTTGCGGACCGAGCCGGGCGCGTCCGAGCGCAGAGTCTCACCCAGCGGGGTCAAGCCGAAGGTGCGCGGCGCGACCTCCGTGAACACGCCGAGGCTGGCCAGCAGCCGCAGCACCCGATACAGCGCCTGCGGGTCGGCACCGACGGCCTCGGCGAGGTCCTCGCTGCCGCGCGGGCCGCTGTTGAGCTGGTCGGAGACCCCGAGCTTGGCGACGACGCCAACGGCCTGGCTCACCCAATAGCCGGTGATGAGGCCCATCATCGCGGCGGGCGGCGGAACGTGGGGCTCGGGTCCTGCGGCCATCGCGTCCTCCCTTGCAGGGCAGATCATACAGCCTGCCTCGGAGGGCGCCTGACCAGGGGCCTCTCCGCCACGAGCGCCGATGATCCAGGAAACCATACTCCCTCGGGTCCCCAGGACCACCGGCCAACCGTTGGCTCCCGGGAGCACCACCGCGGCCAGGTCGAGGTACATCGGCACACCTTCGCATGAGCCAGGGTGGCGCGCTGGTGGCGCCCGATGAGACGCGGCCGAGCTCACCCTGGACCGACCATTTCGGGGCGTGCGAGGCGGCCCGGGCGCCGTGCGTGGTACACACATCGCTCATGACAGAACCCGACGCCCCGGTCCACCCCCATGGGACATCGGCCGCCCCCAGCCGACGTTCCTGAGGCTCGCCCGAGAGGGGTGTCCTCCGGGGCCGCGTGGTGGACGTGGGCTGCGAGACCGGAGAGCACGTCCTCATGGCAGCCGACCTCGGGTTGACGGCCGATGAGACCTCGCTGCGGGGCAGGTCAACCAGTCTGACCGACCACCACCACCCGAAGGAGCCGCCATGTCGCGCGTCCGCATCCACAACTTCTCGATCTCACTCGACGGGTTCGCCACCGGCGAGGGGCAGGCGCTCGACGCGCCGTTCGGCCACGCCGGACATCGGCTCCACGAGTGGATGTTCGCCACTCGGTTCGGCCGCCGCGAAGTCCTCGGCGAGTTGGGCGGCACCGAGGGTGTCGATCACGTGATGGCCGACCGGCACGGACCCGGCATCGGCGCGGAGATCATGGGCGCGGGCAAGTTCGGCCCGCCGGGCTGGCAGGATGACCCGGAGTGGCGCGGGTGGTGGGGCGACAACCCGCCGTTCCACACGCCGACGTACGTCCTGACCCACCGTCCGCGCCCGTCGCTGGAGATGGAGGGTGGTACGACGTTCCACTTCCTCGACGCCGCGCCAGCGGATGCACTCGAGGTGGCGCGTGACGCAGCCGCCGGTCAGGACGTCCGCATCGGCGGGGGCCCGACCATGATGCGCGCGTTCATCGCCGCCGGTCTCGTCGACCACCTGCACGTCGTGCAGGTGCCGATCCTGCTCGGCCGCGGTGTTCGGCTGTGGGACGGCCTGGAGGCGTTGGAGCAGCAGTACGACGTCGAGGCAGTCTCGACGCCCCGCGGCGTCACCCACCTCACGTTCACCCGATGACGAGGTCGCACGTCGCGGTCATTCCTGGACACGGAACTGTGGGCACGGGTGCGCAGCATCCGCCTGGCGCGGTGGTCAACCGGGGAGGCTGACGCCTTGCGGAAACTGACCTTTGGCATGAACATGAGCCTGGACGGCTACATCGCCGCGTCCGGCGACGATCTCGGCTGGAGCGTGCCGAGCGAGGAGTTGTTCCAGTGGTGGTCCGACCGGGTGGGGGCGACGGGCCTGGCGCTGTACGGCCGAAAACTGTGGGAGACGATGAGCTCCCACTGGCCGACCGCCGACCGGCAGCCCGGCGCCACACCGGCGCAGATCGAGTTCGCCCGCCGCTGGCGGGACATGCCGAAGGTGGTGTTCTCCTCGACGACCACCGCGGTCGACTGGAACGCTCGCCTGGTCACCGGCGACGCTGTCACCGAGATCACCCGGCTCAAGGCTGAGGATGGCGGTCCCATGGACGTCGGCGGCGCCACCCTCGCCGCGGCGGCCATGCGGGCCGGGCTGATCGACGAGTACGCGATCGTCATCCACCCGGTCCTGGTGGGCGGCGGCACGCCGTTCTTCACGGCCCTGAACAACTGGGTGAACCTGAACCTGGTGGAGAGCCGGACGTTTGCCGACGGCGTGCTCCTGACCAGGTACGAGACCAGGCGCTGAATACCCGACCTTTGATCGGCGCGGGCTCGGGCCACCCTGCCATGAGCCAGAGTGCCCTTTTTCGGGCGTCTATCGAGGGGCCGCTCAGTTGTCAGCGCAGACGTGTGCCGAGAGCGCCGCCGTCGACGACGAGCGTTGTCCCCTGCACGAACGACGCGTCGTCGCTGGCGAGGTACACCACGCCGAGGGCGATGTCTGCAGGGGTGCCGAGGCGCCCGGCCGGCGTTCCCGCGACGAGCTGCTCCAGGAGGTCGCGGTGGGATGCCGTGCCGTCTGTGAGGGTGACGCCCGGCGCGATCGCGTTGACGCGCACGCCGGAGGGACCGAACTCGGCCGCCCAGCTGCGGGCGAGCTGTTCGACCGCGGCCTTGGTCGCGCTGTAGAGCGCGCCCGAGGCCATGCCGACCGTCGAGATCCAGGAGCCGAGGTTGATGATCACCCCGGACCCGCGCTCGATCATCGCCGGGACAAGTGCGGCGGTCAGAAGGTAGGGCGCGCGAACGTTCAGCGTCAGGAGGGCGTCGACCATCGCGTCATCCATCGCGACAGTCGGGCCCGAGGGGAAGATCCCTGCGTTGTTCACGAGGATGTCGACGTGACCGCCGAGCGCGCGCGTGCTCTCCGCGGCGAGGGTCCGTGCGGCGTCCACCGACGCACCGAGGTCGGCGACGACGAGATGCGCCCGTCCGCCTGCGGCTTCGATCTCCTCCACGACGGCACCGCCGCGCTCCGCGTCCCGGCCGCTCACGACGACGTCCGCGCCCTCGGCCGCGAGCGCGAAGGCGATCCCTCTCCCGATCCCGCTCGTCGAGCCCGTCACCAGGGCGGTCCGGCCCCGTAGTCGCCGGGTCATCGCATGCACCCTCCATTCCGCCTTGACTGGACCCTACGGTCCATGATCATACACCATCAATGGACTGCTTGGTCCATCTATACTATGGCGATGAGACCAGGGCCCACCGAG
Source organism: uncultured Chloroflexia bacterium (assembly GCA_963846365.1). Lineage (GTDB taxonomy): Bacteria > Chloroflexota > Dormibacteria > Aeolococcales > Aeolococcaceae > CF-96. The sequence goes on along the minus strand of CAWJVN010000002.1, from coordinate 669,655 downwards.
AAGGGTCGAGCCACCCGGCAGCGGATCATCGAGGGAGCCGCGGCGGAGCTCCGTGCGCGCGGGGTCGCGAACACGTCCCTCGACGATGTCCGCTCGGCCACGAGCACCAGCAAGAGCCAGCTGTTCCACTACTTCCCCGAGGGCAGGATGCAGCTACTGCTCGCCGTCGCCCAGCACGAAGCCGATCTCGTGCTCGCCGACCAGCAGCCCCACCTGGACAATCTCGGGTCGTGGCGGGCCTGGCAGGCGTGGCGCGACCGGGTGGTGGATCGCTACCGCGAGCAGGGACAGCACTGCCCGCTCAGCGTGCTCGTCTCCCAGCTCGGCCCGAGCGAGCCGTCGGTTCGCACAGTGGTCGTTGATCTGCTCGATCGCTGGCAGGAGCGGATCGCCGCCGGGATCCGCCGCATGCAGGCTCAGGGGAAGATCGCGCCCCGTGTCGATGCGGAGCGCACCGCTGCCGCCCTGCTCGCCGGCATCCAGGGCGGGGTCCTGGTGATGCTCGCCACCGGCCGCATGACCCATCTCGAGGCCGCACTCGACCAGGCGATCGAGCGCTTGCGCGACAGCGGCAGACAGCAGGTGCCAGCGACCGTCTCCCGGTAGGCCGCTGGGTGTGCTCCTCGGAGTGCCGCCTCAGGTCGCCCGGCGACGCAGGCGCTTGTCGCCGAGCCCGCGCGCCCTGGCCGCCGGAACGGTCGAATCCAGTTCCGCCGCGCCAGCCGTCGCGCCGGCTCCGCCACCGTCGAGAGACACTGCGGTACCTTGCAGAGAAGGGCGTCGTCGGGCAGACCGCCTCGCGGGCGCGGGTTCGACTGCCTGAGGAGTGGAAAGGGCCTATGGACGGCATCGGGGACGATCCGCGGAAGGCGGAGATCGCCTCTACGCGCGCGTTCTTCGCTCCGCGGGCGGCGGGCTGGGAGGACCGGTTCCCCGACGACGGTCCGAGCTACGAACAGGCGGTGGCCGAGCTCGAGCCACGGGCCGGCGGTGCTGTGCTGGACGCAGCGTGCGGCACCGGCCGAGCCCTTCCCGCGCTGCGCGCGGCGGTCGGGCCGGCAGGAACGGTCGTCGGCATCGACCTGACCAGCGAGATGCTCGCGCAGGCCACGCGGCGCGGCCGCGGCTCGCTGGTCGCACTGGTGCTGGCCGACGCGACGAAGCTGCCGTTGGCCACCGGCTCGTTCGACGCCGTCTTTGCCGCGGGTTTGCTGCCGCATCTGACCGACCCGGTGGCCGGACTGGCAGAACTCGCCCGAGTATGCCGCGGCGGGGGACGTCTGGCGCTCTTCCACCCAGTCGGGCGGGCCGCTCTCGCCCGCCGGCACGGCCACGAGCCCGACCCTGACGATATCCGCTCCGAGGCTCGGATTCGCACCGCGCTCGCCCGCACCGGCTGGCGCTGCCAGTCGGTCGAGGATGCGGATGAGCGCTACCTCGTTCTCGCTGTGCGCTCGCACAACGGCGCATAAAGGGTTCCCACGCGCAGACCCCGCCGACGCCGTGCTGCTGGCGGTCCATGAGGAGTTCGGCCGGCGCGAGTCCTTCGCTCGGTTCCCGCCCGCCATCCGCGCCGTCCTCGCAGGTGCGGCGGCGACACAGGCGCTTCACCATGTGCGCTCGTCCGGCAGAATGGCAGGATGCCCCAACCAGTCCCCGCTGACCTGCTGGAAATCGCTGAAGCACTTGTCCCCGACGCTCCTCCTGGCTCCGCACGCCTTGCCGAGCAAGGGAATCTGCACCACGTTGTGCTGTTCCCCGGCGTCGCCGTCGTGCGTATCAGCAAGCGCCCCAATGCCGCCGCCGAGCTGCCGCGCCGGGTCGAGATTCTTCGAGTGGTTGCGGCGGCCGGTCTGCCTTTCGCCGTGCCGGAGCCGCTGACCGCGGTGGTCAGGTTCGGGGAACGCGCGGCCGTCGCGGTTTCGTGGATCGACGGCGGGTCGTTGCCGGAGGGCATCGGGGACCCGGCGACGTTCGGCCCGCTCCTGGAGGCACTGCGCGAGGTTGAGATCTCGGCGGAGCTCGAGGCCGTTCTGCACACGCCGCGTCGGTATGCTGAAGGCCTGGGATGGGCCGACATCCTGAAGGACCAGATCATCCCGCGCCTGCCGACGAAGTGGCGTGACGGAGTTCGGCAGCGGCTGGACACGCTGCTGGCGCTCGAGGAGGTCCCGGCCAGGCTCGTCCACGGCGACCTCGGCGGCAGCAATGTCCACTTCGGTACGGACGGCAAGCTGACCGGCGTCCTCGACTGGGACATGGCGATCCTGTCCGACCCGGCGATCGACGCGGCCCTCGTCGCGGGCTGGCACGGCTGGGACGTCCTCCGCGCGGCCACCGACGCGGAGACCTACCGACGCGCCCGGGCCTGGGACGACGCGGTCGGGGTCGGGCACCTCCACGCGGTGTTCGGCGGCAAACCCCTGTCGCACGTCGACGGTTTCGTCAGTTCCGTCGTCGCCTGGCTGGAGGAGCGCGGCTGAGGCGTCGCACCAGGACTGGGAGCCTGGCCCTCATTCTGACCGGCTGGTTCACCGCTCGCGCCTTGCCGGACGCCGGCTCAGGACCTGCCGCCCGAACGGGTTGGTGATCCGGTGGCGGGCCTGAGCGGCCCCAGGGCGATCGGCAGTGTTCTCCCGGAGCCGTGGATGCGCTCGGGATGTACGAGCACGACGCAGCGGCGCTCCTCGAGCATGACCCGATCGAAGGTTGGCCAGTCGTCATGGGTCGCACCGGTGGACAAGTACACCTCGCGCGCCAGGCTGGGAAGGTCGGCCGCGTCGAAGCCGTCGACGGTGTCATCGGGCCCGAGCAGTGTGGCGGATCCCTCGACGCTCGCCCATCCGCCCCCAACCCGGAACACCACGGTCGCGCGGGGCCGTCGCCGAAGGAGCCGGAGCTTGAGCGTCCCTCCAATGGCGACGAAGCCCACCACCTGGTCGCCGGTGAGCGGGTGCGCGACGACGCCGGCATGGACCACCGACGCCTGCATCGAGCCGTCGGCTCTCAGCGCGGTCACCACGGCGAGCCCTCGCTCGCGCGCCACGAGCCTTCGCACCGCCTCGATGTCACTCGCCATCTCGCTCCCTCAGATGACCCACGTGCAGGTGCGAACCGCCGCACCACCGAGCCGATGCCGCCTCGCCGAACGCTTCGACCTCATCGAGCTTCAGGGCGCGCGGCCTCCTGCCGGGTCTCGACGAGCTGGTTCTCGAAGGCGAAAGCGGTCGCGGCGGCCCGGGAGGTGACGTCGATCTTGGTGAAGATATTGGACAGGTGCCGGGACACGGTCTTGACGCTGAGGTACAGCGACGCGGCGATTTCGTTGTTGGTCATGCCGGCGGCGATCAGGCGGAGGACCTCGACCTCTCTCATCGTGAGCCCTGCGGGGAGAGCCGGCCTCACCCCGTGGAGGACGCGGCGTGCGTCGAGGTGGGCGCCGATCTGGTCGAACTGCTTCGTGGCGGCGGCGAAGGACTCGGCCGCACCCGTACCGTCACCGCTCTGGCGGAGGGCCTGGCCCCGGAGGGTGTGGACGGTGGCGATCTCGTAGGGCACCCGGAGAGCGAGCCAGTCGTCGAGCGCCTGGCGCAGCGTCTCGCAGGCTTCGCCGGCGGCGCCCTGCGCCAGCTGGAGGCGCGCTCGGGTGGAGAGCGTGGTGGCTCGCAGGGTTCGAGTCGGGAACCCCCCGGCGATGGCCTCGAGTTCGCTGAGCGCGTCGGCGGCGCCGGGGAGATCGCCGGTGGCGATGGCGACGTGGACGAGGGTCGGCAGCAGCGCCGACCGGGCCAGCGGGTTCCTGGTGTTGCGAAGGCAACCGGTGATGATGGCCAGGGCGACCTCGGTGCGTCCCTGGGCCAGGCGCAGCAGCGCCAGCCCCCCGCAGGGTTGGCCGCAGAGACGCTGGGCCTCGGCGAACGCCTCCTCAGCCCGGTCGAGCTGACCGAGGCGACGCCGGATGTCGCCGACTTCGGCGTGGGCCGCGGCGCAGTTGGGCAGGTGCCGGTCGTGCAGTTCTTCGCAGGCCCGTTCGGCTTCCCGTGCGGCCTCGGCAAGGGCACCGCGCCGCTTCAGCACGACGGCCCGGTGGATCCGGCAGATGCCCGGGAAGATGGCGAACGGATGCTGCTGCGCCCATCTGGTGGTCGCCTCGGTCCACTCGGCCGCCCGGTCGAAATCGCCGAGTTCCTCGCAGGCGCTGATCAGGCTGCAGTACACCTTGCCGGTGGAGTAGGGTCGGAGGCGGCCCTCGACGGCGAAGAGCATCGCCTCGTCGAGATGGCCGAGGCCCTCGGCGATCTCACCCCGATCAATCAGGATCCGGCCCACCGTCTGGAGGGCCTCGGCTTCGAGCTCTGGGGAGCGGAGGGTGCGGCCGAGGGCGATGACCTGGGACGCCATGGTGTGGGCCCGGTCGAGGTCGCCTCCACCGTGGGCCGCCTCCGCTTCGCGAAGCAGCAACGCCCCGTGCTCCGCGCAGTGGGGATCGTGGGCCAGGGCCCGTCGCGCCCGCCGCAGCCATGCCCCGGCCATCGCCGGGTTGGCCTTGAAGGCGTGATGCTCATACAGCCAGACGGCGCACTGCCCGGCCCGACGATGGTCACCGAGTTCGTCGAAGATGCGGTACGCCCGCTCCCGTGCGGCGATGCAGTCGTCGAGCCGGCCGAGCCACCAGGCGGCGTCGGCCATCATCTCGGACCGGTCGGCTTCGAGCTCCGGGGTCTCAGCCGACACCGCCTGGGCGGCGGTGAAGGCCGCCTCCCAGTCCTGCCGTTGCAGGGCGTCCTGCACCGCCGCAAGCGGATCGGATGTCACGGCGCGGGCCTCATACCGCACCTCGTGGACGACGGGTTTCGGCCATTGCACCTCCTCGGCCGCGTGCGCGGTGCGATCGGTCGTCGTACGAAGAGGGTAGCGCGGATTCGGCCGTTGTTCAGGCGGAGACCGAGAGCTGGGCGGCGACGTGTTCGAGGACGGGTCGGAGGTCCTCGGCCGGGCTGAACTCGACAAAGGTCACGCCCTCGTCCGTCCAGCCGGTGTGGCCGGCCGGCCAGTGGTAGACGTCGCCGGCCCGGCTGACCTCCTCGGTGCCGTCGGCGTAGCGCAGGTGGATCGAGCCGGCGAGGACATAGCCCCAGTGGGGAGACTGGCAGGCGTCGCCGGGCAGTCCCTTGAACAGCGGGGTGAAGTCGGTGCCCGGCGGCAGCGTGAGGTGCCGAACCAGCTGCCCGCCCCACTCCAGGCCGCGGGTCAGGATGGCGCCGAGGTCCAGCTCGACCGGGATCTCATGCTCTGCAGCTCGCATCATCGTCTCCTTGTCACGGTTGTCCCACCGACCCGGGCCGGTTCCAGGTGGTGCCCGTCGATCATCGGCGCGGACGCCGGCGCCCGCATCGGCCGGGCACACCAGCGCCCGAATCGGCCTCGGCGGACCCATGGGGCATTCGCCCGATCCCAGGCGGGCGGACGGGCCGCCGAAATGGGGAGGATGCTCCTTGTCGGCCAGGACGGGGTTCAGTGACGATGGATCCATGACGTGCAGCGACCGAACCGACGCTGTGACCCGGCTGATCGAGGCCGGTCTCGACCGCGAAGCAGCCCAGCAGGGGGCGTCGGGAGACGCCCATCACCTCACCCCCGCGGGGGATCCGGAGAGAGAACTCATGGACGCCCTGACCCAGTTCGGCCACCTCGGCCCGCTCCTCGCCGGTGTCGCCGGTGGGATCACGCCCAACCAGCTCGACCGGCCGACGCCGTGCACCGAGTTCACCGTCCGCGGGGTGCTGGAGCACATGATCGGCGGGGCGACGGCCTTCGCAGCCGCGTACCGGGGCGAGACCGCTGCAGAACCCGACCTGAGCGACGTCCTCGCCGGATTCGGCCGCGCCCTCGAGAACCTCGGCGGCGCAGTGAGTGCTCCCGGCGCCCTCGACCGGACGATCGCCGCGCCGTTCGGCAACGTCGACGGCGAGTACCTCGCCCGCTTCATCGTCCTCGACGGGCTCGTCCACGGCTGGGATCTGGCCACCGCCACCGGCCAGGCCTACGCCCCGTCCGCCGAGCTCGTGGCCGCTGTCGATGCATTCGCCCGTCAGGCCATCGACCCGATGCGGGACGGCCAGACCTTCGCCGAGGCCGTCGAACCCGCCCCCGACGCCTCGCCGATCGAGCGGCTCGCCGCCTACACCGGACGGCGGCCCCTGGTGTCCCGCCGGGAGCGATGAGGGGGACGCGGCTCACGGAGCTCGCCAGGTGGTCAACGCTCACGGCGGGGATGGCCTCGGGCCAGGATGGCCTCCCTCGGTTCAGCCTGGCGGTCGCGGCGACCTCGAAGTAGCGGCGGATCTGCGGGGTCGCGGCGGCGTCAGTCACGGATCTCCTCCCTGGTCTTGGGTCTGTCAGCTCGTCGGGACGGTGCCGCCGTCGACCCGACCGCGCCGAGCGTGCCCACGTGATCGCGGGCGCCGATGAGAGCAACCACGATCCCGATCAAGCCCATCAGCGGACCAGGCGGAAGAACGAGCGGACCTCATCGACGAACGACTCGGGCTGCTCCAGGGCGGCGAAGTGGCCGCCCTTGGGCAGTTCGTTCCAGTGGCGGATGTCGGTGAACCGCTTCTCGGCCCACCGGCGTGAAGGACGGTAGATCTCCTTGGGGAAGATCGAGCACCCGGTGGGAACCTCCACCGGCTCGTGGTTGGGGCGGTCGAAGCTCTCCCAGTAGAGCCGCGCGGACGACGCGCCGCTGGCACTCAGCCAGTACAGCATCACGTTGTCGAGCATCTCGTCGCGACTCAGCACCTTCTCTGGATTGCCATCGCAGTCGGTCCATGCCCAGAGCTTCTCGACGATCCAGGCGCACTGTCCGGCCGGAGAGTCGACGAGGGCGTAGCCGAGCGTCTGCGGCCGAGTCGACTGCTGCTTCGAGTAGCCCGTGTCCCACCTCCGGTGGTCGGCGTATGCGGCGAGAGCAGCCTGCTCCGCATCGGTCAGTTCCCCGAGCGTGGTTCGGTCGGGAGGGACCAGCACCATGTTGAGATGGATGCCGGCGAGGTGCTCGACGTCCTGCTGGCCGATGCTCGTGGTGACCATCGCCCCCCAGTCACCCCCCTGGCCGCCGTAGCGGCTGTATCCGAGTCGAGCCATCAGTTCGGCCCAGGCGCGGGCGATCTGTGCTACGTCCCATCCGGGGCGTTCTGGCTTGTCGCTGAACCCGTACCCCGGCAGCGAGGGGCAGACCACGTGGAAGGCGTCGGCGGGGTCGCCACCGTCGACGGCCGGGTCGGTCAGCGGCCCGACCACCTTGTGGAACTCCACCACCGACCCGGGCCAGCCATGGGTGAGGACCAGCGGGAGCGCACCCTCGTGCGGCGAGCGGACGTGGATGAAGTGGATACCGAGGCCGTCGATGATGGTACGGAACTGGGGAAGGTCGTTCAGCCGCGCCTCGGTCGCCCTCCAGTCATACTCATCCGCCCAGTAGCGGCACAGGTCCTGAACGTAGGCGAGTGGCACGCCCTGCGACCAGTCGTCGACGGTCTCGGCGTCGGGCCAGCGGGTGCGATTCAGCCGCTCGCGCAGGTCGCGGAGCTCCGCCTCGTCGGTGGCGATGCGAAAGGGCATCACCTCCACGATCACGGGCCTCGGGGCGATGGGCACGTCCTCACATCGGGAGCTCCGGAGTGTGGACGAGCAGGTCGTTGTCCGCCCGATGCATGGGAGCGATTCTGGACAAGCCTGGGCTCAGGGGCAAGCAGCCGGCATCCGAGGGACGGCAGCAGGGGTGATTCGCGCAGGGGGGACCTTCGCCGCTCCCCCGCCGACGACGCGCGGGCGCGACAGGAGGTGGCCAGGACGCTTCCCAACCGCTCGAACCACCCCACCATCCACGCTGCCTCACGGTCGCTGAGCGCGGCCAGGATCATGCGCACTCGGTCCGCGCGCAGTGCATCGAAACCTGGGTCAGCAGTCGCGACGTGCGGTTCAGGATTCTCGGGCCCTTCGAGGTCACCGATGGCCACCGGGTGCCGGAGCTCGGCGGGCTCAAGCAGCGATCCGTCCTCGCCATCCTGCTCCTGGCCGCCAACCGCGTGGTCCCCCTCGACCGTCTCATCGACCAGGTCTGGGGAGGAGCCTCCGCCGAAGGCCGCGGGCTCCCTCCAGGCGCACATCTCCAACCTCCGCCGGCTCATGATCAGGTCGGAGGGGCATGAGGTGGCCGCCAGGTCGGTCACCTGGGGGCCGGCGGCGCAGCGTTCCGGCCAGCCGATCCAGTCAGCGTCCTGGCTGCCCACCGGACAGTCTCGCCCGTTTGCGCCGGCGACATCCCCAGGACGTCCGTCAGCACCATCATCGCCTCGGGACTGGTGAGGATCACCAGCGCCTGCAGCAGCCGTTCGTAGGTGGCGTCGTCGAGTTCGCCCCGCACGAGCTCGAGGGCCGCCTGGAGCCAGGGCACGCGATAGCCGCGACGCAGCGCCGCTGGATCCTCCCCGTCCAGCCAGCGTTCGATGGAGGCGCGTATCACGGTGCGGATGTAGCGTTCGTTCTCGCCGAGGAAGCCGAGGATGAGCTCGGTGGCCGCCTCCACCCGATCGACGGCCTCGAGGCCGTCGCCGAAGTCGGCGGGCGGCGGCGGCAGCGACACCGTCGACGCCTCGAGCAGGAGGGAGTCCTGGCTGGGAAAGTACCGGTAGGCGGTCGCCTTCGACACCAGCGCCGCCTCGGTCCCTACACCGCGGCGTTCGCGGAGATGAACGCGGAAGGATGGACGACGGAGCGGTTGATCAACTACGTCCAGGCCGTTGACGCGTAGCCGCCGGGTCCGGCCCGATCCTCCTGAGCATCGGTCGTGGAGGTCCACGGGGCGAGCCGGGCGAGGCCATACCGCTCGGATGGGTCGCTGCCGAGCTCGGCGGCGAGGTGCTCGAGTTCGGGTTCGGGTCCGGCCTGAACGTCCCTCGCTACCCGCCGACCATCAGCCGGGTCCGGGCGGTCGACCCGGCGACCGTGGGACGCAGACTGGCGGCAGGCAGGGTGGCGAACTGCCCGGTGCCGATCGAATACGTCGGCCTGCTGCCGACCATGTCCTGACGACCTGGACGCTCTGCATCATCCCCGGCGTGGTGCGAGCCCTCGGAGAGATCGACCGGGTCCTACGTCCGGGCGGCCGATTTCATGTCGTGGAGCACGGCCGCTCGCCCGACCCCGAGGTGGCACCGCAGATGGCCGCCTGTCTCTCTCGATTCGATGCGGACCACGTCATCTCACCCCACAGTCTGGCGTTCACTGAGATGGACGCTGAGGAGGCGCGGCGGTGAGGCGCCCTGAACCCAGAACGCCTCACCGTAGTCGCTACTTGCTTGGATCGGTGGCCTCGTCAGGCTCCGGCTCGGGCTCGGCCGTCGAAGAGCAGCCGCAGGTGTCGCACATGGATGGCCTCCTTGTTGGTCTTCGCCGTCTCTACACATGGTTGCGATCAGAGCACTTCGAGCAGACGCTCCGGCGGCCGGGCGATGACGGCCCGATCGCCGTGGATGACGATGGGACGCTCGATGAGGATGGGATGCTCCACCATCGCCGCGAACAGTTCGTTCCTATCGGCTTCGGCAAGGTCCAGCTCGGCGTAGATCGGCTCACCCGTGCGCATCATCGCCCGGGGGTCATCGATTCCGAGCAGACCCATGATCCTTTCGAGAGCCAATCGCCCTGGCGCATCGTCCAGGTAGTGCACATACGTTGGATCGATCCCGTGCGAAGCCAGAATCTCTCGAACTCCTTGGCACTTTGAACACGCCGGGTTGAAGTAGACGATGACCTCGTGTGGGTTCATGTCAGCGAGACTCCCGAACTGGTCACCGGCTCGTCATCGAGCGACGTCCGCTATGGATCAGTGCCAGGAACTCCGCGCGCGTCCTCTGGTCGGTGAGGAAGACACCACGCATGCTGGAGGTGACGGTGTGGCTGTTCTGCTTCTGGACACCGCGCATCATCATGCACAGGTGAACCGCCTCGACGACCACACCGGCGCCCTGCGGAGCCAGAACATGGTCAAGCGCCTCGGCAATCTCACTGGTGAGGCGCTCCTGCACCTGGAGGCGGCGGGCGAACACCTCGACCAGCCGCGGCAGCTTGCTGAGACCGACGACCCTTCCGTTGGGAACGTAGGCGATGTGGGCGCGGCCGTGGAAGGGCAGCAGGTGGTGCTCGCAGAGGCTGTACAGGTCGATGTCCCTGACCAGCACCATCTCGGAGTAGCACTCCTCGAAGACGGCGCCGTTGAGGATCTCGTCGACATCCTGCCCGTAGCCACTGGTCAGGAACTCGAGGCTCCTGGCCACGCGCTCCGGTGTACCTTGGAGGCCCTCCCGGGCGGGATCCTCGCCCAGTCGATGCAGCAGTGCCTCGACGAGGTTGGTCAGGGGTGCCTCTCCGAACGAAGGCGCTGCCTCCGACTGAGCCCCAGCGGCTCTGCTGCCCGACGTGCGGGGAGGACTGAGCGAGAGGGTCACGTGGCCGTTGCCGGTCAATGCAACGGAGCCTGCAGCTTCACCTCAACGCTGCCGTTCCTCTCCTGGACCGTCAGTGAGGGCTGGCTGAACGTCGCCGGACCACCCTCGACGTGGCCGTCGAGGCGGAAGCGCGAGCCATGCCACGGGCAGATGACGGTGTCTCCCTCGAGAGTGCCCTCGTGGAGTGGCCCGCCCGCGTGAGAGCAGACATCGGAGATCGCACACAGCTGCCCGTTGCGGCGGACGATGAGGACGCGCAATCCACCGGCGTCGACGGCCCGCATCTCGCCATCCGGGAAGTCCTCCGGAGCACCCACGGCCACGAAGTCCGCCGGCCCCTCGAGGAAGGCGCTGCGGTTCACCATCGTCCCCATCCCGAAAACGAGATGCCCACCCAGCCAAGCCGCACCGACTGCGAGAGCGAAGCCGGCCGTCGACAGCCCGACCGCGGTGGCGTGGGCGTCTGGACCTGCCCACCAGCGCAGGCCGAGGGAGAGGAAGTCGACGACCACCACCGCCGTCATGAGGCCACCGTGAGCGAGCGCGACCCGGCGCTCCTGTCCGAAAGTCTCGTGGAAGTCCGTATAGCCGGTCACCGCGGAGAGGACGGCGCCGCCGACCCCGACGGCCAGGGCGAGGTCACCCGCCTCGGTGGGCACGCGCGCGGTGAAATGCGCGGCATAGTCGGCGACGACGCCGACCGCCCAGGCGCCCACGGGCAGGTCGGTCAGCGCGGGATGGAGCGGGTGTCCCAGGACCTTGGTTCCGTGCATCAGGTCCTTGATCGCACGACCCGGGCCGCCGAGCACGCCGTAGATCGCGCCGACTCCCTTCTGGATGGCTTCGGCGACTCCATCCATCCAGCCTTGCTTGCGGATCACTCGATCCAGGAGCGACTCCGCCATGGCCATCGACCCTCCTGCCGATCGGTCGTGTCACGTCCCAGCGCGTGGACGTTGGTCTAACGCTAGCACGGACTTGACTTAGGTGTCCAGCGTTGCTATAACTAGGACAATTTGATTTTAGCGGTCCACGAGCGCGGTCGAGGAGGCAGATGGTCGGTGTCATGCCGCAGCGGCTGACGGTCGCATCACGTTGGTTGCTCGGTCTCTGGCGCGGCTTCCCGCGCACCATGCGCGCCGGCGTCGTCGTCGTCTGGATCGGCTTTGCCGTCGACACCGCGGCCCATCTGGCGACCGCGCGCGTTGGGGGCGGCCGGTTCGCGATCGGCGAGCGACTGGGACATCTGTCCATCGGCGGGGCGGGCGGCGGTTTCACGCTCGCCGAGCACCTGGGTCATGGGATCGGAATCGCCGGGATGCTCCTCACACTCGTCGGGATCACCTTCCAGCGTCCACAGAGCTGATGAGAACGCGACAGCAAATTAAGGAGGTGTGGTCATGCCAGCTGGGACATGGGTCAACAACATCCCCCCTGCGGTCTTCATGCTCATCCATATCGTTCTCTTCCTGGTCGGCGCCGGGCTCGCCTCGATCTCATTCCAGCGAGGGGCGCGCCTGCTCGGGTACGGCTTCGGTCTGTTCGCTCTTGCCGAGGTCAGCTACATGACGTACCACGCCGACTGGACGGTGTTCCTCTTCGCCCACACCATCAGCGAGGTGCTGGACGCCCTGGCCTTCGTGACGATCTTCGTCTATGCGAGTCAGACGGTCCTCCGCGGCGCCGCGGCCACGAAGCGGACCGAGAGCGCCCAGGTACGGCCGACGGTATGAGGATCATTCGCCGGGGGGGCGCCCTCGCGGGCGCCCTCCTCGCCAGTGCTCTCTACGCCTGCGGGGGGCGGCGCCGACGCGGCACACCCCACAGCGACCACCAGTGTCGACCTGCCAAGGTCATATCGGTTCGACCCGTCAGCGATCACCATCGCAGCGGGCCAGACCGTGACGTGGACGAACCATGACAACTTCACCCATTCATTCGGCTCCTGGATCAGAGTAACCGGACGGTCGGGGTGATGCATCCCGGAGAGCACGTCTCCTTCGTGCTCACGACCCCGGGCACCTACCACTACGACTGCTCGTTTCACCCGCATGATATGCAGGGGATCGTCGTCGTCCACTGAGCACGGGATGGTGCTGCTGGCAGGTTGAGGCGCACCCCGTGACCTCAGGCCCACCCTCGGAGAGCGACACAGCAGAGTGTCGGGGCGGGGTCGAGGACCACCTCGCCACCTGCCTCGTCGCCGAGGCCGTCCGTCATCCCCCGGATGAGCGAGAGGTTCATGCCACACACGAGCTCCGGCTGCTCGGCGGCCAGCGCGTGAAACGGGCAGTTGCGGAGGCGCACGACGCCCTCAGCGTCGAAGTAGGGTTCGAAGCCTCGGTCACGAAGCAGGCTCAGTGCCGCCTCGCGGATCCGCCGCCGGCCCGGTCGGCGACCACATCGCTCACGCGCCTCACGCCCGATGGTCTCGCCAAGCTCGTGAGCCGCCTCATCGAGTGCCTCTCGGGGCTGCTCGACAGAAGCGGCCATCGCTCGGACGAGCAGCCGGGCGGCAAGCTCGTACTCGCGCTGGGGGAGGCTGACGCTGACATCGGCCGATGCACGCTGGTAGAGCTTGCTCGGTCGTCCGGCTCCGGGTCCGCTGCGGCCGCCGAGCCGCCGGTAGCTTGGTTGAAGCAGCCCCTCATGCACCAGGCGGTCGAGGTGGAACGCCGCCAGCGGCCGGCCGATGCCGACAGCCTGGGCCGCCTGATCACGGCTGACCGGCTCGGACTGAGACACCACATATTCGTACAGCGCCCGGCGGGCCCGCTCGCCGAGGGCCGCGATCGCCCCGATCTGGCGGTCTCGGTGGTCCTGGGTCATGGCGCCATTCTAAGACAAGCATCACCTGCTCAAATCCTCAACTCCTGCCCTCCCGCTTCTTGGATTAGTGTGGAGAAGGTTTAGAATCAGCGAGGAGCCCTCTCATGGACGCTCTGTACATCGTCCTTCTGGTCTTCGGAGCCCAGGCAGCTGCGGGTGCTCTCGTGATGACGGTCTGGTTGCCGCGCATCGCCACCATGCCGAGCCCCCGCCTGGAATCTCCGATTCCCGCCAGCCACGGCTCGGGACTTCCGAGCTGGACGCCGGCTCCCCGCCTCCCCACGCTCACCGTCCTGCCCGGGACGCCACGGACGTAGCACTCCGCGACCACGGCGACCAAGGCGCGCTCCGCCCGCCGCCGAGGCTCGAGCAGCCAGTCGGGGAAGTAGCTGCCGGTGCGCAGCTTGGGGATGGCCAGGGTCATCGTGCCCGCACGGGTGTCCCAGGTCCGGTCCTGGTATCCGTTGCGCGAGTTGGGGCGCTCGTCCGAGCGCTCCCCGTACGCGGCGCCGCAGAGGGCGTCGACCTCAGCGCTCATCAGCTGCTCGGCGAAGACCTGCACCATGTCGCGGAGCAGGTCGGTGTCGGCCTCGGCGACCTGCTTGCGAAGCCAGGTCGCAACGTCCATGCTGGTGGCGGCCACCGTTGTCTCCTGAGGTTGGTAGTGCTTCCTCAAGGATGGCGCGGTGGTCGCTCTCTTTTCTGGGGCTGCCGGCGTGTCCACAGGGCCGATAACTTATCCAACCCTCCCCCGGACCTCGACCCATTACTACTACAAACAAGTTTGTTTCAGGGTGGCCAGCAACCTCATACACCACGGCTCTGGACGCTAACCCGAGCGGCTGCGGTCCCGGCCTGCCGGGTGCATCAGCGAACCTTTGGCGTGCGCCAGGGTCGCCGGGTTTGAACCGCCGCCGGCGAACCGCGAACAGTCGTGGTCGAACTGCATATCCCGGTGCGTCGCACGGCGTCGAGTTCGACCCACCCGGAGGGACCATTCCCTGCGCGGGGTTCGAGTACGTCGTCGACGCCGACGCGTCGAACAAGAGATGCATCCCCGGAGCCGATACCTGCGCCAACCGCCCCTCCCTTACCCGGGTGCGGCGGGGGAGCCCCCCTTCTTCCGGTGCCACCCGGTCAGCAGTATCGTTCCTCCCGCTGAAGCGGGTTGCGAGGGAGGCGAAGAGAGCACATGAGCACCCCGAACGGTCAGCTGGTCCCGGATCCCTTCGGTCCGCTGCAGGGCGTCAGGATCGTCTCGACAGGCACGCTCATCGCCCAGCCCTTCGCCGCCCACCTGGCCGGGCTGTTCGGCGCCGAGGTCATCCAGGTCGAGCACCCCAGCGGCACCGTCGACCCGTGGCGGACGCTGGATGCGCGCGTGCAGGGCAGCGACGGCGCCGAGGTCGCGACCTGCTGGATCCAGGAACGCCGAAACGCCTTCTACATCTCCCTCGACCTGAGCGTCCCGAAGGGGCGCGAGCTGTTCCTCCAGCTGATCCGCACCCGCGACATCTGGATGGAGAGCTCGAAGCCGGGGACGTTCGACAAATGGGGTCTTGGCGACGAGGTGGTCCATGAGGCGAATCCGGGCCTGGTGATCACCCACGTGTCGGGCTATGGGCAGAGCGGCCACGCCGACTACCTGGGCCGGGCGTCCTACGACATGATCGGCCAGGCGTTCGGCGGCCTCATGAACCTCACCGGCTTCGCCGATCCGGAGCCCCCGGTCAGGGCCGCCCCCTACACAGGCGACTACATCACCGCGCTGTACGCGCTCTGGTCGTCGCTGGCCGCGTACATCCACCGTCAGCGCACCGGCGAGGGGCAGGTCATCGACCTGGCGCAGTTCGAGGCCATCCATCACATCCTGGGCGGGACCATGACCCAGTACTTCGCCACCGGGACCACCCGGCAGCGGAGCGGCAACAGCTCGCCCAACTTCCAGCCCTACGACGTCTTCCGGGCGCGGGACGGCTGGGTGGTGCTGGGGGCGGTGGGACCCATCTTCGCCCGGGCCTGTGGCGTGATCGGCGCTGACCCCGCGGTCTGCGCGGCGGCGGCGACCCAGGTGGCGTCGGCGGAGGGCCGGGAGTTCGATCGCCACCTCCGCGAGTGGATCGGTGAACGCTCGGCAGCGGAGTGCGTCGACGCCTTCAACCGCGCCCGTGTGCCCTGCTGTCAGGTGATGGATGCCGAAAGCATGGCCGCCGATCCCCATTACCAAGCGCGCGAGGTGCACCAGGAGTGGGAGGACCCCCAGGTCGGTCCGGTGAAGGGCAGCGGCGTCGCTCCGAGGTTCTCGCGGACACCGGGGAGGATCTGGCGCGGCTCGGTGCCGACCGGACACGACAACGAGCTCGTCTTCCAGCGGCTGCTCGACGTGCCCGACGACGAGCTCGCCGACCTGCGGCAGCGGGGAGTGATCTGATCGAGCGCTGCCGCGGTGATCACCGTGCGGAAGCTCCGCGGCACTTCCTGGAACAGCGTCACGCCAGCTGCGGTTGCTCGAGGAGGAACCGCCGAAGCGAGCACTTGGAGAGGTACCGAGGGTGTTGGGGTCGAGAGTGATCAAGGAACGTTGCGGTATCGTGGGCTGGTCCACGGTGGCGTCCCTCGAGCGGGTTACCGGCGTGGCGCCGACCGGTCACCACAGCCGACAGGTTGGGCCGGCGGGTTCCAGCCTTGGCTGCGGGATCACGGGGGCGGAGGCCCTTTGTCGCCCGTGCGTCGCCGCTCCTCGATCTCCAAAGCGAGGAGTTGTCGGAGCGTGGGAAGGACGACCTGATCCTTCTCCCGCCCAGCCGCCGACTTGCTTCGCACGATGTCCTCGAGAGCGGCGACGCGCACATTCAGTCCGCCGATGTCGATCGCCCGTGCCCTCTCGGCGAGGTCGGCGTACCCCTGCGTCCCGGATGGAACGAAGGTGATGTCGAGTCCTCCGAAGCTGGTCGAGAGGTTCCAGACCTCGGCGGCAGCCAAAGACCCTCCATCGTGCGCGAACACGAGCGCTTCGTCGACCGAGACATAGACCCGTGCTTCGAGCGCACGAAGAGCCTCTGACAGTCGGGTGAGATTCGGCAGTTCCCGACGCGGCACCACATCCACATCGACAGTCGCGTACGGTGACCCATGAACGGTCGCCGCCAGACCTCCGATGAGGATGAACTCGACCCCGTGCTCAACGAGGACGCGGAGAAGGTCGACCGGCCGAAAGGCTCCGCTGCTCTCAGGCACGTCGGGAGCGCAGTGCCGCGAGGTTGACCGCGCTCGCCACGCGAGCCGCTGGCGATCGCCGCCGCTGCTCGAGGAGTACGCGCTGCGCGTCCAGATCGACCGGATCGAGGCGCCAGTCGAGATCGAACCCGCAAGCAGCGCAGGCGACGGCGACGGTCTCGAACGTCGGCGACGTTATCAGCGCCTCCCAGCGTGCCACGACACTCTGATCGGTGCCTAGCCGCACAGCCAGTTCACGCTGCGACAACCCGGCCCTCCGTCTGGCCTCGCGGACCACCACACCTCCGTGCATATCAATTTAATGATGGCATATCTGCCATCGCATTGGCGCGCGGCGACCGGCGACCGGGATCGAAGGCCGTCCGAGGCGGGGCCCGCGGCATGGTCCTCGACGTAGGCCTACGCACCGTCGGGTGGCCCAGGGTTCTGTCGCTTGACGCAGACAGAGACTCCGGGGCGATCTCGTCGACGTCACGCCGCTCAGGACCGGGACCCCTTCAGCCGTGGCAGACTAGCTACCAGCCACCGGATGGTTCCGCGCGACTCCTCCCACCCCTGTCCGGGCTTCAGCCCTCGGCTACTCGACCGGCAATCTTATTTTCATCTTGGTCGTCGGTCTGATCATCGGGCTGGTCGCCGGCTACATCGTGGGTCGAAGACGGTCGGCGAGATGAGGCCGCGACTCAAGGGACATCGGTGCAGCGTAGCGTGTCCGACGGTGCCGTAGCTTCGAGCGCACTCCCGGCAGGTTTCGAACGCCGTCGATGGGACCGTCACAGCGGCTCGAAGTAACCCATGGGGCGTGCCCTCTCGGCGGGGACCCGTGGTGCCCCACCCGGGGCTGCACCCGTGTACGACCCCGGCCACTGGTACGATCCCGCTGGGCGGGGACGTCTCGGCGAGGCGTGTCGGGAGCCCGCGGCCGGGGCCACACCAGTGCAGTCGACAGCGAGCCGACCGGAGGTCGAACGGTGAGCGAGCCGGTGGGCGTCCTCACCTTCCTCTTCACCGACCTGGTCGGTTCCACGGCGATGCTCGACCGCCTCGGCGACGACCGCGCCGAGGAGCTGCGGCGGCAGCACTTCGGCCACCTCCGCCTGGCGGTCGGCGAGGCCGGCGGGCACGAGGTCAAGAACCTCGGCGATGGTCTGATGGTGAGCTTCGCCAGCCCGCTGGCGGCGATCGGATGCGCCGTGGCGATGCAGCGAGCCATCGCCGTGCACAACCGCAATTTCCCGGATCACGGGATGCAGATCCGCGTCGGCCTCCATGCCGGGGAGCCGGCGCGAGAGGGGGACGACTTCTTCGGCACCGCGGTGGTGGTTGCCAAGCGGCTCTGCGACCGGGCGAAGGGCGGGCAGATCCTGGTCAGCGAGCTGCTCAGCGGGCTGATCGGGACGCGGGGCGGCTACTGCTTCCGGTCCGCCGGGCGGCTGCGGCTAAAGGGGTTCAGCCAGCCCGTTGGCGCCGTTGCGGTGGAGTGGGATGCGGCGGCGGCGGCTCGCTCGCCGGTGCGCCGGTCGGCGGCGCCGCCCTCGCGGCGCCGGCCGCCGCCACGGCGAGGCCCGGCGCTGGTCGGGCGGGAGCGCGAGCTCAGGGTGCTCGAGGCGGAGCTGGAACGCGCCGCGCGGGGGGAGTTCCGCTGCGCGCTCATCGTCGGCGAGGCGGGGGTGGGCAAGAGCCGGCTGGCGGCCGAGCTGCTGTCGGGCTGCCGGCGACGGATCCTCTCGCTCTCGGCGCGCGCCTACCCGCTGGGGGAGAGCGCCTCCTTCGGGCTGTGGGCGGAGTGCCTGGACCGCCACCTCCACGACGTCGACGATGCGGAGGTGTCGCGCCTCTGCGGCGGACTGCTCGACGACCTCGCCGGGCTGCTGCGCCGGGTGGCCGCGGTGCGCGGATCGGTCCCGGAGCACGAGCCGCCGCGCCAACGGCTGCTCGAGGCGTTGTCGGTGGTGCTCGACAACCTCGCGCGCCAGTCGCCGATGGTGATCCTGCTCGACGACGTCCATTGGGCCGATGCCTCCTCCTGGGAGGCGCTGCGCCACCTCGCGGGCCGGCTGGCCCGGGCCAGGGTGCTGGTGGTGGCGCCGGCGCGCCCCGACGAGCTGGCCGATCACCAGCTGGCCACCCAGGTGCTGCTCGCACTGTCGCAGGACGGGGTGCTCCACCGGCTGGCGCTGAATCCCATCGAGCGCGAGGGGATGCGCGAGCTGGCCCGGACCGTCATCGAGCGAGACCCGCCGGAGGCGCTGGTGAGCTGGCTCGACGAGCGCTCGCGGGGCAACCCGCTCTTCGCCCTGGGGCTGGTGCGCGCCCTCCTCGAGGAGGGTGGCGACCTCGACGCGCCCGGCCTGCGGGTGCTCCCCGAGGAGCTCGCCGACCGGGTGTCCGCCCGCATGAAGCGGCTCGACGACAGCCATCGAGGCATCCTCGAGGTACTCGCCGTGCTGGCGCAGCAGGCAGGGCTCGGTGTTCTCGGCACCATCACCGGACGGTCGCTCAATGAGCTGGGTCCGGTCCTCGACGAGCTCGTCCAGGTGCGCTTCGTCACCGAGGAGGAGCGCGGCCGCCTCCTGCGCTACGAGATCGCCCATCCGCTCTACGGGCAGGCGATCTACGAGTCGATCAGCGTCCGCAGACGCCGGCTGCTGCACCGCCAGGTGGGCCGGACGCTGCTTGCCGCCGGCCGGCTCGCCGCCGCGGCGCCGCACTTCGCATGCTCCGCCGAGCCGGGCGACGACGAGGCCATCAGGGTACTCTGCGACGCGATGCGCCAGGCCGAGGAGCGCGACGCGTACCGCGAGGCGCTGACTCTGCTGAGCACGCTGGTGGACCTGATCCCGCACGGCGACGGGCGCTGGCTCGATGTTCTCGACGCGATGTCGCGAGACGCGCAATGGATCAGCGAACACCGTGCGGATGTTCACGCCAAGCTGGGGATTCGCGCGATGCGGCAGATCGACCACGTCCTCGAGCACTCACCCGATCCCGCCCGGAGGGGCATGGTCAAACTGCGACTCGGCAGCTTCCTGTTCCAGGGCACGGGCGAACTCGAGGAGGCGGAGCGGGAATCCCGCGAGGCGCTCGTTCTGTTCGAGCGAGCCGGGGACGGTCCCCGCACCCTCCTCGCCGCCCTCGAAGTGGCCTTTGTCCGGCTGTTCCGCGGCGGGTACACGGACGTGCAGGCCGAGACCAAACGGGTGCTCACTCTCGCTGACATTACTGGTGATCGCTTCGCCGCCATGCACGCCAGCTTCCTGTCCGGTGCAGCTGCGTACGATCGCGGCCGCTTCACCGACGCCGAGGAGATGTTGCGGCGCAGCATCGCCATCGCCCGCGAGGATGGCACGCCCTCCCAGGTGTCGCGCGCGTGCGCTCATCTCGCCCTGTCGCTCACCTTCGAGGGTCGGGTCGACGAGGCGTTGCAGGTCGTCGGTGTCGCACGGGCTGCCGATCCCGACTACCGCGAGGCGCCCGCGCTGCAGTGGGAGATCATCGTCCGCTGGGCCGCCGGCGACTTCGGTACCGCACAGGTGCTCACCCGCGAGAGCATGGCTCGGCTCGGTCGCGACTGGAGCAGGCGGCGTGCCTTCGCGCTGCCCTTCGCCGCCCTGGCGCTCCTGGAGGCGGGCCGGTCGGAGGACGCGCACGGGCTGCTGCGCGTTGCCGTCTCGGCCTACGACGACCGCGAGTGGTACTGGCCGACCGATTCCTGCCGCTGGGCGGAGGCGGTGCTGGGTAGCGAGAGCGGGGGCCGAAGCGGGGCCGTCGCAGCGTTGCGGAGGGCGGCCTCGGGGCTGCTCGCGAAGCAAACTCCGACCTTTGCCACCGTGGTACTGGTGGATCTTGCCGAGGTGGCGTGCGAGTGCGGCGACCTCGACGCCGCCGGCTGGGCCGCCGCTGAGCTCCAACGGATCGCCGAAGCGGTCGACCGCAACGTGCAGCGCGGGCTCGCAGGCCTGGCGCACGCCTGGGCCGCCACTGCGCGCGGCGAGTCCGGCCGTGCGGCGGATGCGGCTCGCCGCTCTGTCGCCCTCCTCGAGCCCACCGGCTGGCGCGCCCACTGTGGACGCGCCGTCGCCTTGCTCGGCCGCGCACTCTCGCAGGCGGACCGCCGTGGTGCTCGCGACGCGCTCCTGCGTGCGGCAGACATCTTCGAGGCCTGCGGCGCCACGCGCCGCCATGAGCACACCACCACCGCGCTGGCAGAGGCCGGACGCTGAGCGGGCCGGCGGGGGCGGCGATGCTGGTTCATGCTGAGATGACCCGAGCGTGGTCGTTCGACGCCATCCCCATCAAGGTCGCCAATGACGTCCAGCTTCATACACAGACCTTTCGCAGTGACCCGCACTGATAACCTCGTGAGAGAGGCACGGTCGTCTGTTACTCGGCCGCTCGCAGGGGCTCAACCACGTCCGCATGCGGGGCGCATTCCGACCCGGACCTCAGCCATGGCCGAAGCACTGGCCCGAGAGCCCGTCGAGGTAGATCTACGAACCGTCGGGTGCCCGAGGGTGGCCTGCTTCGGTGGTGACGCTGTCTGGCCTTTAGACCACTGACACCCGCTCGGTTACCGGCGGGTCACCGCTCACCGAGAACGCACGCACCTCGTCCGGTAGCTCCCATTCGCCCGCGCCCCGGGGGATCTCATGCCACGGCTGGGGCAGGGTGCGCAGCCACTCCACTCCTGGCCGCGGCCCCGCGGTGAGGATGATTGCGGGCCACAGCGACGCTGCCAACTGCCGTGCCTCGAGCCCGTCGCCGGTCTCTGTCGGCTCCGCCGACTCCGACGCGCACAGGGCCCGCAGCGGTTCCAGCCGCGCGGGGTCGTCGCTCACGAGCAGAAATCGCAGGGGTCGCGCCATGACCGTCCTCCTCCACACACCGCCGCATCCTGATGCTTACGGCTGCGGCGATGCTACCAGCGGCCAAGGGGCCGCTAGTGGTCCGTCTGTGAAATGAGTCGACAACGGCTGAGTTTCTCGAGGATGTCCTGGACCGATGCGGTCCAGAGGAAGGGCCTCGGGTCACGATTGTTCACGCTGATGTACTCCCTGATGGCGGCGATCAGGTCGGGGACGCTGACAAAGGAACCGCGGCGAATCCGCTTGGTGGTGAGAGCGCTGAACCAGCACTCCACCAGGTTCAACCACGACGACGAGGTCGGGGTGAAGTGCAGGTGGAATCTCGGGTTGCCGGCCAGCCAGGTCTTGACGTTGGGATGGCTGTGGGTGCCGTAGTTGTCAAGGATCAGGTGGAGGTCGAGGTGCTTGGGGAACTCTCGATCGAGGCGGCGCAAGAAGCGCAGGAACTCTTGATGCCGGTGGCGGGGAAGACACTGCCCGACCACAGTGCCTTCCAGGACGTTGAGCGCCGCGAAGAGCGTGGTGGTGCCGTTGCGCTTGTAGTCATGGGTCATGGTCTGGCAGCGGCCGGGTTTCAGTGGCAAGCCGGGCTGAGTACGGTCGAGTGCCTGGATCTGACTCTTCTCGTCGACGCTCATGACGATCGCCTTGTCGGGGGGATTCAGGTAGAGACCCACGACATCGGTCAGCTTCTCGATGAAGCGAGGATCGTTCGAGAGCTTGAAGGTCTCCACGCGGTGAGGCTGGAGACCGTGGTCGCGCCAGATTCGGTTGACGGTGTCGTGGCTGACGCCGGCGGCCGCGGCCATGCTGCGGCAGCTCCAATGAGTGGCGCCTTTCGGCCGGGAGTGAAGGGTGAGGTTGACGATCTCCGCGACCTTGTCCGGGCCGATCGTTGGCTTCCGTCCGCGACCTGGAGCGATCTCCGTCAGCGCCGTCGTCCCACCCTCAGCGAAGCGCTGGCGCCACAGCAACACGGTGGTCCGGGTGATCCCCAGATCCTTGGCGATCCGGCTGTTCGGCTGGCCCTCTGCTGCTGCCAGGACGATGGTGGAGCGCACGGCGATGCGCTGCGGCGTGTTGTGGGCCCGGACCCAGGTCTCGAGGACCCGTCGGTCGGCCTCGGTGACGGTGAGCGGGGAGGCTGGCGACCACATGTTCGGAGCGTACGGTACTCCGATCACCAATGTCCACCTAATTCACTGACGGTACACTAGCTTCACCGTTGCTGCTGAGGTCCGCAGGACATGGGTGCGCTCGACGGCGCCGCGGACGCGGCGTTCGGCCACGACCGCGAGCACGCCGGCATCAACGAGGCGGGCGACATGGCGATAGAGGCTCGCCGGCGGCACGTCCGCGGGCTGCATCCTTGGCCGGAGCGGTCTGCGGCCGGGGTGACGCTCGACGAAGAACTGGGTGTCACCGGCGCGTCGGCGCGGTCAACGAGCCCATCGTGCTGGCCCTGGCCATCCGCTTCGGCGGCGGCGTCCAGATCCTTGCAGGCATGTGGGCGTTCCGGCGAGGCAGCACCTTCGCCGCCGCCGCCTTAAGCGCCCATGGCGCCTTCTGGATCAGCTTCTTCCTCATCGTCCAGTACTTTGCCGGAGCGGTCGTGGCCGGCGCCGCCAAGGCCCTGGGGCCCGGCGCCACGACAGCCCAGATCGGCCGCGGCAGGCGATCACCTCAACGTCAGCCTCGGCCTGTACCTGTTCGCCCGGGGCGTGTTCACCGCGTACATGTTCCTCGCCTCGCTGGCGGGAGCCAAGGCGATCCAGCTGGTGTTCTTCCTCCTGACGTTGACCTTCTTCGCCCTTGCCATCGGCAAGTGGAACGCCAGCGAGAGCTGGACGCACATCGGCGGCTTCCTCGGCATTCTCACCGCTGTCGGTGCGCTCTACACTTCCTTCGCGGACGTCGCCAACGCCAACTTCAAGCGCACCATCCTGCCCACCGGCGCCCCCTGAGCCTCGGGCGCAGGAGGGCTTCTGGAGCCGGTCCCCACGATGGTCTCGGGCGGCCGGCTCCCCCTACGAGGTCTTCCTGCTGTCGCGGATCAAGGAGGAGTACGACCTCACCGGTGACAACGACGAGGCGGTCGCGTCCGGGCTGGAGCGCACCGGGCGGATCGTCACCGCGGCGGCGCTGCTCCTCGTCCTCGTCTACGCGGCGTTCGCGACCTCGGGGGTCACCGTGGTCAAGGTGCTCGGGGTCGGGCTCGCGCTCGCCATCCTCGTCGACGCGTTCCTCATCCGCCTCACCCTGGTGCCTGCCTTCATGCGCCTTGCGGGGCGGGCCAACTGGTGGGCGCCGCGCGCGGTGCGCCGGTTCCACCTGCGGATTCGGGATCTGGGAGTCCGAGCCGCTGCCGGTCCTCGACCTCCCCGGGGTGCAGCGGATGCGCTCGCCCGCCACCGTCGACGCGTGCGGACCCGCCGGTCCCACCAGGGACGGCCCGGGATGACCACCACGAGCGCCGGGGTGCCGGTGACCGACGTCTGGCGCGAGCCGGCGCGGGGAACCTTCGCGAATCCCGCGGTGGTGGCGCTGCCCGGGATCGAGCAGCTCCGCACCTTCCTCTCCGGGCGGTCGCCGCGCGCCCCGATCGCCCTGCTGGTGGGGCGCCGGCTCGTCGACGTCGGCGAGGGCAGCGTCACCTACACGATGCCGGCGACCGACTGGATTCTGGGACCGACCGGGCGCGTCCACGCCGGCATGCTCGTCCTCCTCGCCGACGCGCCACTGCTCAGCGCCGCGCTCACCACCCTGCCGCCGTACACCCTCTGCACCACCGCGGAGCTGTCGATGACCTTCCTCGGCGAGCCACCCGCCGGCGGCGGCCTGCTCCGGGCCCGGGCGCGGCTGATCCACGCCGACTCCCGCACCGCGCTCACCGAGTGCTTCGTCGAGGAGGACGGTGGCCGTCTCTGCGCCCACAGCACCTCGCGCTGCACGATCACAGGCCCCTTGCGAGAAGCCGATGACCCCGACGCGGTGTTCGAGCCCGACGAGGTGGTCGAGGAGGACGACCCGACCCCCGATCCGCCGATACGACCCGCCTGCGGAGAGGTCATCGACACCGAAGTGCTCGGCCGGCTCACCGGCCTCGAGCTGCTCGCCGCCCAGGTGGCCGGCGATCTCCCCCTGCCCCCGATCCACCACCTCACCGGGATCCGGCCGGTGGCGGCGCACCGCGGCCGAGCGGTGTTCGCGCTTCCCGCCGGCGACTGGCTGCGCAACGAGTTCGGCAACATCTTCGGAGGGGCGAGCGGCCTCGTCGCCAAGTCGGCGGTCGCGGGTGCGGTGCAGACCATCGCCCCCGCTGGCACCGCCTACCGTGCCCTCGACGTGAAGGTGAACTACCTGCGACCGGTGTACGCCGACGGCCGTGACCTGGTGGCGACTGGGACGGTGGTCCACAGCGGGCGGCGTCTCGCCATCGCGACCGCCGAGGTCCTCAACGGCGACGGCGAGCAGGTGGCGATCGCGACCGGGACGACGCTGCTGGGTTCCTCCCACTCCAGGGCGGAACGGTGACCGCACACGCGGAGGCCGCAGATGACCGTGTCCGATGAGGACGTCCTCACCCTGCTCGCGAGGATGGCGCTCTTCGAGGGCGTCCCTGCGGACGAGCTGGCCGCGATCGCGGTCGAGCTCGACGAGCAGCGCCACGCCGCCGGGGAGCAGGTGGTCACAGAGGGGGGCGGCGGCCCCGACTTCTTCCTCGTCGTCGAGGGGAGCGGCGACATCGAGGCCGGCGGGGCCTGCGTCGCCACCCCTCGGCCCTGGCGACTTCTTCGGTGAGGTGGTGGCCCTCGACGGCGGACCGCGCACCGCGACGGTGCGCGCCACCACCGGGCTGCGCTCGCTCCACCTGGCCAACGGCCGGCGGCCCGGCTTCCTCGTCGACCACCCGCGGGTCGCGGTCACCATGCTCTACGTGTCGGTGCGGCGGTTCCGGGCGGCGATGACCTCGGGGCGGCGCGTCGCGGGGAGCGGCGCGCAATGACCGTGCTGCGCGACGACACCATCCCCCACCTGCAGAGGTCGCCGCTCTTTACGGGCTTCGGCGAGGCCGAGCTCGCGGCGATGTGCAACGACCTCTCCGAGGGCGTCTACCGCCCCGGCCACCGCATCCTCAGCCAGGGCGGCGCGGGGATGGAGTTCTTCCTCATCCTCGACGGAACCGCCGAGGTCGACGTCGACGGCGAGGTGGTCGCCACCCTCGAGGGCGGCGACTTCTTCGGCGAGGTGGCCGCGCTCGGCGAGGGCGCCCACACCGCGACGGTGCGGGCGACGAGATCCCTGCCATGGTAGCGGAACCCCGTCGCTGGCGCCCCCTGCAGGACTCGAACCTGCGACCGGCCGCTTAGAAGGCGGCTGCTCTATCCAGCTGAGCTAAGGGGGCATGCCGGGGGCAGTCTACGGTGGCCACGGCCGGTCGCCGCGCCGCCGCATATGATCTGGCCCGAGGGGTTGCCCGGCGCAAGTCCGGGCCACCCCGCCGCATCCACCGTGGCCGGCTCCATGGGGTGACCTGCGGGCCCTCGCCGCCATCGCGGTCACGCAGCGCGCCGAGGCGCATCGCACCCTCCCAGCCGCGCGGACGGTCGGCCCCGGGCCGGGGCGGGTATCATCACTGCGCCTCGTCGCGGGCGCGGCCGCGGCCGGCTCGGGGTGGCCATAGCTCAGCTGGTTAGAGTGCCAGGTTGTGGCCCTGGAGGTCGAGGGTTCAAATCCCTCTGGCCACCCCACCCTCCGGTCGCGGGCTCAGCCCTCGGAGGCGATCACGGTGAGCAGGCCGCCGGCGATCGCCACGTTCTTGAGGAAGTGCACCTCCTGCATCCGCCGGGCCGGGCCCTCGTCGTTCCAGAACGGGTGCCCCACCAGCGTGGTGGGCACCAGCAGCCCGAGCAGGGCGAGCGCCGAGAGGCGG
Organism: uncultured Chloroflexia bacterium; assembly: GCA_963846365.1. Lineage (GTDB taxonomy): Bacteria > Chloroflexota > Dormibacteria > Aeolococcales > Aeolococcaceae > CF-96. The sequence continues at coordinate 643,280 of CAWJVN010000002.1, read as the reverse complement.
GGGCGGATGCCCAGCCCGAGCGCGGTGCCGGCGATCGCCATGGCGGCGCCGTTGAGGCGCACCATGAGCTCCGGCTGGGGGATGCCGACCGCCTCGAGCTTGCTCGGTCTCATGCCCGGGTCGGTCGCGGTGTCGATGCCGCTGTGGATGAAGATCGAGGCGATTCCGATCCTGCCCAGCCGGCGCACCCGCGAGGGGCCGCCGTCCCTGTCGCGCATGGGAGTCCTCCGTGGTGGGGTGGGGGCGAGGGTAGCCCGTCGGCACCGCGCCGCGGGAGCGCCGGAGCCGGGCCCGCCCGGTGCTACGCTCGGGCGGTGGCACTGGCGCTCGTCCTCATCCTCGCGGGCACGGTGCTCTGGCTGCTCGCCCTGGTGGGGCTGATCCGCGACCGCCGGTCCGCGCTCTGGAACCGGGTGCTGGTGGGGCTGCTGGTGGTCGCGCTTCCCCCCGCGGCGGCGGTGTACTGGTTCCGCCACTGACCCACGGGGGCGCCGTGTCCGGGGGGCCGAACCGGCCTGGAGTAAGATCCGGGGATGGCCGAGGAGCAGTCACAGGACGGAGCTCCGCTCGAGGCCCATCGCACCGAGACGGTGGACCGTTACCTCGAGTGCGTGTACTACATCGCACACGAGGGCGAGACCGTCCGTCCCAGCCGGCTCGCCGACTGGCTCGGGGTCAGCGCTCCGACGGTGAGCGTCAACCTGCAGCGGCTCGAGCGCGACGGCTGGGTGGGCATCGCCCGCGACCGCAGCGTCTCGCTGACCCCCCGGGGCGAGGAGGTCGCGGCCCGGATCGTCCGCCGTCACCGCCTCCTGGAGCGCTGGCTGACCGACGTGCTCGGTCTCGACTGGGCGACCGCCGACCGCGAGGCGGGCCGGCTCGCCCACGGGTTCTCCGATCTCGTCCTCGAACGGCTGAACGGCCACCTCGGCGAGCCGCTCACGTGTCCCCACGGGAACACCATCCCGGGCCGTCCCGCGCGGACCCACGACCTGGTCGCGCTCGCCGATCTCGAGCCCCACACCCCGGCGCGGATCGCGCGGATCTCGGAGGTGGCCGAGCACGAGGCCCCCGAGCTGCTCCGCCTGCTCGACACCCACGGCCTCGTTCCCGGCGCCGAGGTCGAGATCGAGGAGATGGAGGGCGGTGCCGGAGCGCTGGCGGTCAGCGTCGGCGGTCACCGCGTCGCCCTGGGGACGTCGAAGGCCCGCGCCATCTGGGTCGAGGTCGCCGAGCCGGCCACCTAGAGGTGGGCCACCGGCGCCGGCTCCGGAGCCGGGGCGCCGGCCAGCGCCCGGGCGGCGCGCTCGCCGAGTTCGAGCGGCACCGGACCACCGTGGAGAAGGGGCTGGGCGTGCTCCAGCCAGGCGGCGTCGTCGGCGACGGCGGCGAGTGCCTCCGACCCGCCCAGCCGGGCCAGGTACCGCGACGCGAGCCACGCGAGGCGGCCGCTGCCGGTCTCGGTGGCGTGGTCGCCGGCCTGCTCGGCGAGCCGGCACCCGGCGCTCACCACCGCCATCCGCCGGGCGAGGCGGCGCAGCGGCAGCTGCTGGGCGTCGGGATCGCGGCCGGCGAGCGCGCCGACCTCGGCCTCGAGGCGGCGCAGCTCGCGGCGGATCACCGCGCCGAGCGGCGCCGCCGGTCCCGAGGCCTCGGCGCGGGCGGCGCGGGCCTCGACGTCGGCGATCCAGTCGGGCAGGGCGCCGCGGCCGATGGCGCGGAGCACGTCGAGCGCCTGGATGTTGCCGGTGCCCTCCCAGATGGCGTGGATGTACCCGTCGCGGAGCATCCGCGAGTTCGGCCAGTCCTCGATCGCGCCGTTGCCTCCGCGCACCTCCATCGCCTCGGTGGCGCAGATCCGGGCCCGCTCCGACCCGTGGCCCTTGGCCAGCGGGGTGAGCAGCCGCAGCACCGCCGCGGCGCTCTCGTCGCCGGCGTCGGCGCGGTCGAGCACCTCGGCCGTCCCCATCGCCATGGTGAGCGCCGCCACCGAGTCGACGACCAGCTCGGCGAGGGTGTCGGCCATCAGCGGCTGGGTGTCGAGCCGGCGCCCGAACACGCTCCGCCCGCCAGCGTGGAGCAGCAACTCCTGGGCGCTGCGCCGCATCAACGCCGCGGCCTGGCCGGCGATGCCCACCCGGGTCAGGTTCACCATGTCGAGCATCTGCTTCATGCCGCGGTCGAGCCGTCCCACCGGCTCCGCCCACGCCCCGCGAAGGCCGACCTCGCCCGAGGGCATGCTCCGCGTCCCGAACTTCTCCTTCAGCCGGTGGATGACCACGGCGTTGCGGCTGCCGTCGGCGAGCAGGCGGGGCACGAGGAACACCCCGAGCCCCCCCGTCCCCGGGCCCGCGCCCTCGGGCCGGGCCATCACCAGCAGCACGTCGGAGTGGGGGCACGAGCAGAACCACTTCTCGCCGTGGAGCCGCCAGTCGCCCTCGCCGTCGCGCACCGCGACGGTCTCGTTGGCGCCGACGTCCGAGCCGCCCGCCTTCTCGGTGAGGTACATCGCCACGGTGAGCGGACTGCCGGTGTCGTCGGCGATCCGCGGGAGCAGCCGCTCGCCGAGCTCGCCGCCGTGGAGGCTGAGCAGCCGGGCTCCGGCGTCCATCATCGAGACGGGGCAGCCCACGATCGACTGGTCGGCCTGCATCCAGAGGTACTGGAGCGCGGTCATCAGCGCGCGCGGCGCGCGGCCGTCGAGACCGCGCCAGCCGGGGAGGTGGGGGGCCCGCACCAGGCCGAACCGCAGCGCGGCGTCGAGCAGGCGGTCGTAGGCGGGGTGCAGCTCGATCTCGTCGACCCGCGCCCCCCGCGGGTCGTACTGGTGAAGGATCGGCGGGTGCCGCTCGGCGGTGGCCGCCAGCGGCTCGATGGTGGTGGCGACGATGCGCCCGGCCTCCGCCAGCGCACCCTCGGCGACCCGCCAGACGGTCTCGCCGAGGGTGCGGCGGGCCAGCCAGCGGAGGTGCTCGTCGGGCGCGTACCAGTCGGTGTGCTCGGGCAGCGGGATATGGCGGGCGCCGGGGTCGGAGGGGAGCATCGGTCAGGTCCCGTTCCCGTGCCAGGCGCCGCGTCCGCGGAGGACCTCGCGGAGGGTCTCGAGGGTGTCGGTCATGATCCCGTCGGCGCCGAGGTCGAGGAGGCGCTCCATCTCGGCGCGCTCGTCGATGGTCCAGACGTGCACCGCCAGCCCGGAGCGGTGGGCGGCCCGGATCATCAGCGGCTCGACCATCGGCACCCCGTTCTGGCGCACCGGCAGCTGGATGCAGGCGGCACCGCCCCGGGGGATGCGGCCGGTCAGCGAGGCCAGCCGGGCGCCGGTGATCTCGCGCGGGCCCATCGAGGTGCACACCCAGTCGCCCGCCAGCGCCCGGAAGCGGCGCAGTCGCAGGTCGGAGAAGGAGCCGACGCAGACCCGGTCGAGCACGTTCATCCGGCGGAGCAGGGCGGCCAGCGGCTCGACCACCGCATCCGACTTGGTGTCGATGTTGAGCCGCGCGTCCGGCCACTCCTCGATGATCTCGCTGAGCAGCGGGATGCGCACCCCCCGGCCACGGTGGGGGAAGGTGGCCCCCCCGTCCCGGCTGAACCAGTAGCCGGCGTCGGCCCGGGCCAGGTCGGCGGTGGTGACCTCGCCGATCCGCCCGCGGCGGTCGGTGACCCGCTCGAGCACCTCGTCGTGGAAGGCGACGACGGCGCCGTCGCGGGTGAGATGGACGTCGGTCTCGAGATGGGCGTAGCCCATCTCCACGGCGGCGCGGAATGCGGCCATGGTGTTCTCGGGATGGTCTCCGGCGCCGCCGCGGTGGGCGAAGGCGATCGGGCCGGACCAGTCGAGGAAGCGGCTGCGCATGCCAGACCGACCTTATCAGCCGGTGCGGGCAGCGCCGCGGATGCAGGTCGCGGTGACGATCTGGCACCCTGCTCGTCCGTGGACAGCGAGGTGCCCCGCGGCGTCGACCCCGAGGCGGTGGCCGCCGTGCTCGGGCCCGTGGTGGGCGGGCTCGCCGGCCCGCTGCGGGTGGAGCTGATCGCCGGCGGGCGCTCGAACCTCACCTACGTGATCGGCGACGGCGAGCGCGAGTGGGTGCTCCGCCGCCCCCCGCTCGCCCACGTGCTTCCCACCGCCCACGACATGGCCCGCGAGTACCGGGTGATCAGCGCGCTGACCGGCACCGGCATCCCCGTGCCCGGCGCGGTGCTGCTCTGCGACGAGCCGGCGGTGCTCGGGGTGACCTTCTACGTGATGGACCGGGTCGCCGGGCACGTGGTCCGCGACACCCTTCCGGCGGCGTGGCCGCACACCCCGGAGGTGCGCCGGTCGATGTCGTCGGCGCTGATCACCACGCTCGCGGACCTGCACGCGGTCCGGCCCGACGCCGTGGGGCTGGGCGACTTCGGCCGCCCCGCCGGGTTCCTGGAGCGGCAGGTGCGCCGCTGGTGGCAGCAGTGGGAGGCCTCGCGCACCCGCGAGCTGCCGGAGATGGACGAGCTCCGCCGCCGGCTGGTCGAGGGCCTGCCCGGGTCCGGCACGCCGGCGATCGTCCACGGCGACTACCGGCTCGACAACGTGATCCTCGCGCCCGACGAGCCGGGCCGCGTCGCCGCCATCCTCGACTGGGAGATGTCCACCATCGGCGATCCCCTCGCCGACCTGGGCCTGCTGCTCGTCTACTGGGCAGACCCTCGCGAGTCCGACGAGGACCGGGCTCTGCTGTCGCTCTCGGCGATCACCGCCGAGCCCGGCTTCCACCGGCCCGCCGAGGTGGTCGAGGCCTACGCCGCGGCGACCGGCGCCGACCTGGGAGCGCTCGAGTGGTACGTGGCCCTCGGCCATTACAAGCTCGCCATCGTCGCCGAGGGCATCTATGCCCGCTTCCTGATGGGCGCCACGGTGGGGGAGGGGTTCGAGATCATGGGAGCCCGGGTGCCCCGCCTGGTGCGGCGGGCGCTCGACCGGGCCGGTGCCTCCGGGCTTTCCGGCCTGGCGGGCTGACCTGGGGGTCAGACCCGGCCGTCAGCCGTCTGGTGACCGAGCGCAAGGAGGTCGCAGTCCCGGGGCCGGGTGCCGCATCGCGCGGCGCCCGGCCTCGCGGTGCTCAGGGCAGCCGGGTCGACCCCATCAGCACCCGGTCGCAGCCCCGGGCGGCGAGGCGGCCCTCGGCGATCGCCCAGACGATCAGCGACTGGCCGCGACGGGTGTCGCCGGCGGCGAACACGCCGGGCACCGAGGTCTGGAAGTCGTCGTCGGTGGTGACGTTGCCGCGACCGTCGAGGACGACGCCGAGCTCCTCGACCAGGCCGGTGTGCACCGGGTGGAGGAAGCCCATGGCGAGGAGCACGAGGTCGGCGTCGATGGTGAACTCGCTGCCCTCGAGGGGCACGAACTGCATCCGCCCGTCGACCCGGCGGGGCTCGACCCGCACCGCGTGCAGCCGCTCCACCCGCCCGTCGCTCCCGCTGAAGCCGGTGGTCTGGATGCTGTAGTCGCGCACCCCGCCCTCCTCGTGGGCGGACGACGAGCGCATGATCACCGACCACTGCGGCCACGGATTGTCGAAGGCGCGCTCCGAGGGCGGCGGCGGCAGCAGCTCGAACTGGTGCACCGAGGCGCAACCCTCGCGGTGGACGTTGCCGAGGCAGTCGGCGCCGGTGTCGCCGCCGCCGAGGATGATCACCCGCTTCCCCCGGCCGGTGATGGTCTCGGCCTCGCCGATCAGCTCGCCGGCTACCCGGCGGTTCTGCTGGGGGAGGTACTCCATCGCGAAGTGGACGCCGGCGAGGTCGCGGCCCTGAACCACGAGGTCGCGGGGCTGGCCGGCGCCCATCGCCAGCACCACGGCGTCGAAGCGGGCCCGCAGCTCCGCACCGGTGATGTCGACGCCGATGTCGTAGCCGCACTCGAAGGCGACGCCCTCCGCGCTCATCAGGTCGATCCGCCGCTCCAGGATCCACTTCTCCAGCTTGAAGTCGGGGATGCCGTAGCGGAGCAGGCCGCCGATGCGGTCGTCCTTCTCGTAGACGGTGACCTGGTGGCCGGCGCGGTTGAGCTGCTGGGCGCAGGCGAGCCCCGCCGGCCCCGAGCCGATCACCGCGACCTTCCTGCCGGTGCGGTGGGCGGGAGGGGTGGCGCGCACCCATCCCTCCTCGAAGGCGCGGTCGATGATCGACACCTCGACCTGCTTGATGGTCACCGGGTCGTCGTTGATCGAGAGCACGCAGGCGGGCTCGCACGGGGCGGGGCAGAGCCGGCCGGTGAACTCGGGGAAGTTGTTGGTCGCGTGGAGACGCTCGATCGCGGTCTCCCAGTCGTCGCGCCAGACCAGGTCGTTCCACTCGGGGATGAGGTTGCCGAGCGGGCAGCCGCTGTGACAGAAGGGGATGCCGCAGTCCATGCAGCGTGCCGCCTGCTCGCGCAGCCCGTCGTTGCTCCAGGGCAGGTAGACCTCGCGGTAGTCGCCGACCCGCTCGTCCACCGGCCGCCGCGGTGCCAGGCGGCGATGGAACTCGATGAATCCCCCCAACTTGCCCATCTCCGGCTCTCCTAGCCGACCATCTCGAGTGGGACGGTGCGCCGGGCCTGCAGCACCCGCTTGTAGTCGATGGGCATCACCTTGAGGAAGCGCGCCTGCGCCGCCGGCCAGTCGGCGAGCAGGCGCTCGGCCACCGGGCTGCCGGTGTAGTCGGCGTGGTGCTGGAGCAGCGAGGCGAGCCGCTCCACGTCCTCCTCGCTCTCGACCGCCTCGAGCTCGATCATGCCCATGTTGCAGCGGCCCGCGAAGCCGCCGTCCTCGTCGAGGACGTAGGCGATGCCGCCGCTCATCCCTGCGGCGAAGTTGCGGCCGGTGCGGCCGAGGATCACCGCGACGCCGCCGGTCATGTACTCGCAGCCGTGGTCGCCCACTCCCTCGACGACCGCGATGGCGCCGCTGTTGCGGACGCAGAAGCGCTCGCCGGCGATGCCGCGGAAGTAGGCCTCGCCGGCGGTGGCGCCGTAGAGCACCACGTTGCCGACGATGATGTTCTCCTCGGCGACGATCCGGGAGCCGTCGGGGGGGCGCACCACCAGGCGCCCGCCGCTCAGGCCCTTGCCCACGTAGTCGTTGGCGTCGCCGTGGAGGGTGAGGGTCACCCCGCGGGCCAGCCAGGCGCCGAAGGACTGGCCGGCGGAGCCGCGCAGGTCGATCCGGATGGTGTCGCTGGGCAGCCCGGCCTCGCCGTGGCGGCGGGCGATCTCGCCGCTCAGCATGCCGCCGACGGTGCGGTTGCCGTTGCGGATCGGCATCTCGATCTGCACCGGATGGCCGTGCTGGATGGCCGGCTGGGAGAGGGCGATGAGCTCGTGGTCGAGCGCCTGCCCGAGCCCGTGGTCCTGGTCGATCATCCGCCGGACGTCGACGGTGGGGGGCACCTCGGGGCGGTGGAGCAGCAGCGAGAAGTCGAGGCCCTGCGCCTTCCAGTGGTCGACCGCCTCGCGGATGTCGAGGATGTCAGCGCGCCCGATCATCTCGTCGAAGCGGCGGAAGCCGAGCTGCGCCATGTGCCGGCGCACGTCCTCGGCGAGGAAGGTCATGAAGTTCACCACGTACTCGGCCTTGCCCGTGTACCGATCGCGCAGCCGCTGGTCCTGGGTGGCGATCCCGACCGGGCAGGTGTTGAGGTGGCAGACCCGCATCATGATGCAGCCGCTGGCGATCAGCGCCGAGGTCGCGAAGCCGAACTCCTCGGCGCCGAGCAGGGCGCCGACGACGACGTCGCGGCCGGTCTTCATCTGGCCGTCGGCCTGGAGGGTGACCCGGCTGCGCAGGTCGTTGAGCACCAGCACCTGCTGGGTCTCGGCGAGCCCGATCTCCCAGGGGATGCCGGCATGCTTGATGGAGGAGAGCGGCGAGGCGCCGGTGCCGCCCTCGTAGCCGGCGATGACGATGTGGTCGGCGTGGGCCTTGCTCACCCCCGCGGCGACCGTCCCCACCCCGACCTCGGCGACCAGCTTGACGCTCACCCGCGCCTGCGGGTTGACGTTCTTGAGGTCGTGGATGAGCTGGGCGAGGTCCTCGATCGAGTAGATGTCGTGGTGGGGGGGAGGCGAGATCAGCCCCACCCCGGGGGTCGAGTAGCGCAGCTTGGCGATGTACTCGTCGACCTTGTGCCCGGGCAGCTGGCCGCCCTCGCCGGGCTTCGCGCCCTGGGCGATCTTGATCTGCAGCTCGGAGGCGTTGACCAGGTAGTTGGCGTTGACCCCGAAGCGGGCCGAGGCCACCTGCTTGATCGCGCTGCGCCGCGAGTCGCCGTTGGCGTCGGGGGTGTAGCGGCGCGGGTCCTCGCCGCCCTCGCCGGTGTTCGACTTGCCGCCGAGGCGGTTCATCGCGATCGCCAGGGTCTCGTGCGCCTCGGGGCTGATCGACCCCAGCGACATCGCCCCGGTGGCGAAGCGGCGCACGATGTCGCCGGCCGGCTCGACCTCCTCGAGGGGGACGGGGGCGCGGTCGCCGCGGAAGGTGAAGAGCCCGCGCAGCGCCTTCAGCTGCCGGGTCTGGTCGTCGACCATGGCGGCATACTCGCGGTACCAGCTCTCGTCGTTGGCCTTCACCGCGTGCTGCAGCTTGGCGATGGTCTCGGGGTTCCACTGGTGGAACTCGCCGTTGCGCCGCCACTGGTACTGACCGCCCTCCTGGAGGGTGGGCGCGCCGACCCGCACCTCGGGGAAGGCATCGGAGTGCCGGGACAGCGCCTCCCGGGCGATGACGTCGAGCCCGATGCCGCCGATCCGCGACGGGGTGCCGGTGAAGTGACGGTCGATGACCTCGCGGCTCACCCCGATGGCCTCGAAGATCTGCGCCCCGCAGTACGACTGGATGGTCGAGATCCCCATCTTCGAGATCGTCTTGAGCAGCCCCTTGCAGACCGCCTTGACATAGGTCGCCTCGGCCTTGTGGGCGTCGATCCCGGGCGGGAGCAGCCCCCGGCGGGCGAGGTCGTGCAGGGTCTCGAAGGCGAGGTAGGGGTTGACCGCCTCGGCGCCGTACCCCATCAGCAGCGCGAAGTGCTGGATCTCGCGGGCCTCGCCGGTCTCGATGACCAGGCCCACCCCGGTGCGGGTCTGCTCGCGGATGAGGTGGTGGTGGACCGCCCCGGCGGCCAGCAGGCTGGGGATGGGGGCGTGGGCGGCGTCGATGTTGCGGTCGCTGAGCACCAGGATCTGGTATCCCTCGGCGATGCGCTGCGAGGCCATCCGGCAGATCCGCCGCAGCCCCCGCTCCAGCCCCTTCTCATCGCCGAGGTGGAAGACCGACGAGATCGTCGCCGCCGGGAAGTCGCGCTGGGTGACGTGGCGGATCTTGCCGAGGTCGGCGTTGGTGAGGATGGGATGGGGCATCTCCAGGCGGCGAGCCTGGCTGGGCGCCTGCTCGAGCATGTTGCCGCCGGCACCCAGGCTGCTCACCAGCGACATCACCATCTGCTCGCGGATCGGGTCGATGGGCGGGTTGGTGACCTGGGCGAAGAGCTGCTTGAAGTAGTTGAAGAGGGGCTGGGGGCGGTCGGAGAGCACCGCCGGCGGGGTGTCGTTCCCCATCGAGCCCACCGGCTCCTCGCCGGCGGCCGCCATCGGGGCCAGCAGGAACTTGAGGTCCTCCTGGCTGTAGCCGAACGCCTGCTGGCGGATCAGCAGGGTGCCGGAGTCGGGCTCGGCGGGGTGCTCGGTGTCCTCGAGCTCGTGGAGGTAGACGGTGCCCTGCCGGATCCAGTCCCGGTAGGGAAAGGCGCCGGCGAGCTCGGCCTTGGCGGCCTCGTCGTCGATGATGCGGCCCGCCTCGGTGTCGACGAGCAGGATCTTCCCCGGCTCCAGCCGCCACTTGCGGACGATGCGCTCCTCGGGCAGGTCGAGAACGCCGACCTCGGACGCCATCACCACCAGGCCGTCGTCGGTGACCACGTAGCGTGCCGGGCGCAGCCCGTTGCGGTCGAGGGTGGCGCCGATCACCCGGCCGTCGGTGAAGGCGATGGCGGCGGGCCCGTCCCAGGGCTCGAGCAGCGCCGAGTGGAACTCGTAGAAGGCGCTCCGCTCCTCGTCCATCTCGTGGTGCTGGTGCCACGCCTCGGGGATCATCATCATGATCGCGTGGTGCGCCGGCCGGCCGGTGAGCGCCAGCAGCTCGAGGGCGTTGTCGAACTGCGCCGAGTCGGACCCGGAGTCGTCGATCACCGGGCGCAGCTTCTCGATGTCGGCGCCGTAGAGCGCGCTTTTGAACTTCGACTGCCGGGCGCGCATCCAGTTGACGTTGCCGCGGACGGTGTTGATCTCGCCGTTGTGCGCGCTGTAGCGGAAGGGCTGGGCGATGTCCCAGCGGGGCAGCACGTTGGTGGAGAAGCGGGAGTGCACCAGCGCCAGCGCCGAGACCACGCTGTGGTCGACGAGGTCGGGGAAGAAGGGCGCGATCTGCCGCGCCATCAGCATCCCCTTGTAGATCACCGTCCGGCAGCTGAGGCTGCAGATGTAGAAGATCTGGTCGTCGGGGGGCGGCGCCTCGTCGCGGCGGCGCTCGATGACCCGGCGGAGCACGTACAGCCGGCGCTCGAGCACGTCGCCGTGGACGCCGACGGCGGCGACGAAGAACTGCCGGATGGCGGGCATGCCGGCGCGCGAGACATAGCCGATCGCCGCTGGGTCGTGGGGGACGTCGCGCCAGCCCAGCAGCCGCAGGCCCTCGTCCTCGCAGCAGCGCTCGACGATCGCCTCGCAGCGGCGCCGCTCCTCCGGGTCGGTGGGCAGGAACACCATGCCCACCCCGTAGGCGTCGGGGGCGGGCAGGTCGACCTCCGCCTCGCGGCGGAGGAAGGCGTCGGGGATCTGGATGAGGATGCCGGCGCCGTCGCCGGTCTCCGGGTCACAGCCGCAGGCACCGCGGTGGCCGAGATTGACGAGCGCCTCGATGCCCCTTCCCACGATCGCGTTCGACCGTTCGCCGGCAATGCTCGCGACGAACGCGACACCGCAGGCGTCGTGCTCGAAGCGGGGGTCGTAGAGGCCCTGGGGGATCAGTCTCGTCATGGCTGGTCCTGGGTGTGCGGTGGTACGGCAGATGGGAGGGAGCCCGGTGCTGCGGGCGCCGGCCGAGCCGGGGGTGGTGGCTCCAGGGACGCCGTGCGGGGATGGCCGGGGATATGGGTGGTCGCCGTGCCGTCGCTGAACTCTAGACGATACCGCAGTCCCGGCTGGCGCGCCACGGTCGAACGGTTCGGCGACCGCCGAACCGTGGTTCACCCGGCGAAGAGCTCGGCGACGGCGAGGGTGCCGGTGCCCGCGCGCCGCCCGCCGGCGACCAGCACCCGGCCGTCGGGCAGCCGGGTGGCGGTGTGCAGGGCGCGGGCCCAGGCCATGCTCCCCGCCCCCGTCCAGGTGCCGGTCGCGGGCAGGTAGCGTTCCGCGGTCGAGCTGGTGCCGTACCCGTCCAGGGTGCCGCCCCCGGCCACCAGCACGCTGCCGTCGGCGAGGTCGGTGGCGGTATGGACGGCGTGGGGGGAGCTCATGCTCGCGGTGTCCTTCCAGGTGTCGGTGGCCGGGGTGTAGAGCTCCGCGGAGGCGAGCGGGCTGCCGGTCTCCACCTCGTAGCCGCCGATCACCAGCACCCGGCCGTCGCCGAGCCGCGTGGCGGTGTGCCCCACCCGGTCGACGGTGGGGTTGGCGGTGGCGAGCCAGGTTCCCGGCACCGGGCTGTAGACCTCGGCGGCCGGCCCGCGCGTGTACAGGCCGACAATCGGCAGCCGGGGCGTGATCGGCAGCGCCACGTCCCGCACCGCGACGCCGCCGACCACCAGCACCCTGCCGTCGGCGAGCCGGGTGGCGGTGTGCGCCATCCGCGGCGAGCTCATCGGCAGGCCCGGACGCCAGCGTCCGAGCAGCGGGTCGTAGAGCTCGGTCGACGCCAGCTCGTTGGTGCCGTCGAACCCGCCGGTCACCAGCACCTCGCCGCCGGCGAGGAGGGTCGCGGTGTGCAGCGCGCGCCCCGTCATCATCGGCCCGGTGGCCGACCAGGCCCGGGTCGCCGGGTCGTAGAGCTCGGCGCGGCTCAGGTGCCGCCCGTACAGGATGCCCCCCGCCACCAGCACCCGACCGTCCTGGAGGCGCGTGGCGGTGGCCGCATACCGGGCGGTGGCCATGCTCCCCGCCGGTCCCCAGCCTCCGGTCGCGGGGTCGTAGAGCTCCGCGGTCGCCAGGCAGGTGCCGTTGCTGACGCCGCCGGCGACCAGCACCCTCCCGTCCTGCAGGAGCGTGGCGGTGGCGTGGTCCCGGCCGGTGCCGAGGCTCCGCGTCACCGACCAGGCCGCCCGGGCGGGCGCCGCGGCGTGGCCCACGGCGGGGCTGCGAGCCGCCGGCGACAGGCCGGCCAGGAGCAGGGCGGCGACCACGAGGGCGCGCAGGGCCCCCGGCCGCGCGGCTGCGGACGCGGACATGGCGTCCGATCGTCGCACCGGCCCGGTTCACCGTCAATCGCCCGGCGCCCGCGGAGGCCGACCCTTCGCCTCGACTCGCTAGCATGGGATGGCGGTCGAGGCGCGGGGGGGCCTGCCGCTCACAGCGGAGGTGGTGCTCGGATGACGGTCAGCTCGGAGGTCGCCGCGGCGGGCAAGGGGGCGAGCGTAGGTGACCCCGGCGTCACCACCGGCATCCTCGCCCGGCTGCGGCGGGACGCGCCCTGGTGGCTGCTGCCGGTCACCGTGGTGGTGGTCCTGGGCGGCTTCATCGTCTACTCGATCTGGGCGTCCACCACCGGCGTGGGCGAGGCCCCGAACGCGCCCTACCTCTCGCCGCTGTACTCGCCGGGATGGCTGGCGAACCACATCCCGGTGTTCCCCGGGCTGCTCTGCATCCTCGTGCCGATCGCGTTCCGGAGCACCTGCTACTACTACCGCAAGGCGTACCACCGCTCCTTCTTCTGGGATCCGCCCGCCTGCGCCGTGCCCGAGCTGCGCCACGGGAGATACCGGGGCGAGACCGCCTTCCCCCTGATCCTCAACAACCTGCACCGATTCGCCCTCTACGGGGCGATCGTGTACATCCCCATCCTCGCCTTCGACGCCGCCAACGGCTTCAGCCTCGGCGGCCACCTCTACCTGGGGCTGGGCACGGCGATCATGGTGGTGAACGTGGTGCTGCTCGCCGGCTACACCTTCTCCTGCCACTCCTTCCGCCACCTGGTCGGGGGCAGCGTCGACTGCTTCTCCTGCGTGCGCTTCGGCGGGCAGCGGCACAGCACCTGGAGGGCGGTGTCCCGGCTGAACGTCTTCCACCCCACCTGGGCGTGGGTCAGCCTCTTCAGCGTCTGGGCCGTCGACGGCTACGTCCGGATGCTCCACGCCGGCTGGTTCACCGACCCCCACATCTGGCTTCGATGATTCCCGAGAGCTACGACACGATCGACTGCGACGTCCTCGTCATCGGCGCCGGCGGGGCCGGCCTCCGCGCCGCCGTCGCCGCCGGAGAGGCCGGCTGCGACACCGTGGTGGTGACCAAGTCGCTGCTCGGCAAGGCCCACACGGTGATGGCCGAGGGCGGCATCGGCGCGGCGCTCGGCAACGTCGATCCCCGCGACAACTGGGGGGTCCACTTCGCCGACACCATGCTCGGCGGCCAGCTGCTCAACAACTGGCGGATGGTCGAGATCTACGCCCAGGAGGTCATCGACCGCGTCTACGAGCTGGAGCGCTGGGGCGGCCTCTTCGACCGCACTCCCGACGGTCGCATCAGCCAGCGCGCCTTCGGGGCCCACACCTTCTGGCGGCTCGCCCACGTCGGCGACCGCACCGGGCTGGAGCTGATCCGCACCTGCCAGGACCGGGCGGTGCACACCCCCAACGTCACCGTGCACATGGAGTACACACTCACCACCCTGCTGAAGGACGGCGACCGGGTGGTCGGCGCGGTCGGCTACCGGCGCAACGACGGCAGCTTCGTCGTCTTCCGCGCCAAGGCGGTGGTCCTGGGCAGCGGCGGCTGGGGACGGATGTACAAGCACACCAGCAACTCGTGGGAGGGCACCGGCGACGGCGCCGCACTCGCCTACCGCGCCGGCGCCGAGCTCCTCGACATGGAGTTCGTGCAGTTCCACCCCACCGGGATGATCTGGCCGCCCGGGGCGCGCGGCATCCTGGTCACCGAGGCGGTGCGCGGTGAGGGCGGCCGGCTCTACAACTCGCTGGGCGAGCGGTTCATGGAGAAGTACGACCCCAAGAAGATGGAGCTGTCCTCCCGCGACGTGGTCGCCCGCTCCATCTACAAGGAGGCCCAGGCAGGCCGCGGGTCACCCCACGGCGGCGCCTTCCTCGATGTCCGCCATCGCGGCGCGGAGTACATCAAGAAGCGGCTGCCCTCGATGTACGAGCAGTTCCACGCGCTCGCCTCGGTGGACATCACCAAGGAGCCGATGGAGGTCGGGCCCACCATCCACTACACCATGGGCGGGGTGCGGGTCGCGCCCGAGACCGGGGCCACCACCGTCCCCGGCCTCTACGCCGCCGGCGAGGTGAGCGGCGGCCTCCACGGCGCCAACCGGCTCGGCGGCAACTCGCTCGGCGACATCCTCGTCTTCGGCAGGCGCGCCGGGGAGGCCGCCGCGGCCGAGGTCGCGGGGCGCGTCCACGCCGCCGTCGACGAGCGCCAGGTCGAGGCCGAGCAGCGGGCGCTGCTCGCCTATCTCGACCCCCACGAGGAGGGCGAGAACCCCTACCTGCTCCACGAGGCCCTCCAGGAGGCGATGCAGGACGACGCCGGCATCGCCCGCACCGAGGAGTCGCTGACCCGGTCGCTGCACGCCATCCAGGAGCTGTGCGAGCGCGCTCCCCGGATGCGGGTCGGCGGCCGCCGGATCCTCAACCCCGGCTGGCACACCTGCCGGGACGTGGTGAACATGCTGGTGATCAGCGAGGCGATCGTCCGCAGCGGGCTGGAGCGGAGGGAGAGCCGCGGCTCGCAGTGGCGCCTCGACTTCCCCGACCTCAGCGAGGAGCAGGGGAGGGTCAACTACGTCACCTGCGACGGCGGCGACGGGATGCGCATCCGGACCCTGCCCCGCGAGCCGGTGCCGCAGCACCTGCAGCGCCTGATCGACGAGGAGGTGGCGCTGCGCGCCGTCACCACCATCCCCGTCCGGCCCGAGCAGCGGATCGAAGGCCCGGCCGTCGCAGCGGCCGGCAGGGAGGCCTGAGATGGCGATCGCGGAGAGACCCGCCGAGCGGGGGACGGCCCCGCAGTCCGGAGCCGGCTCGGGGAGCGACGGCCCGCCCCTCGAGTTCCGCGTCTTCAAGGGCCTTCCCGGCGAGGAGCAGGGCGACGTCACCTACCGGGTGCCGCCGGTGACCGGCATGGTGGTGCTCGACGCCATCCACTGGATCCAGAAGCACGTCGACACCGACCTCGCCTGCCGCTGGAACTGCAAGGCGGCAAAGTGCGGCAGCTGCTCCGCCGAGATCAACGGCATGCCCCGGCTGATGTGCAAGACCCGCATCGACGACCTCGCCGAGGGCCCGATCACGGTGCGCCCGATGAAGGCGTTCCCGCTGATCAAGGACCTGGTCACCGACGTCTCGCACAACTACGAGGTGAACCGGCGCATCCCCCAGTTCACCCCGTCGGCCGACGAGCCGGTGCCGTTTCTGATCAAGGACATCGACCTGGAGCGGATCTACGAGTTCCGCAAGTGCATCGAGTGCTTCCTCTGCCAGGACGTCTGCCACGTGCTCCGCAGCCACGACCTCCAGGAGAGCTTCTACGGGCCCCGCTTCTTCGTCCGCGTCGCCTCGCTGGAGATGCACCCCAAGGACACCGTCGACCGCCTCGAGGCCACCCGCACCGAGGGCGGCCTCGGCTACTGCAACATCACCAAGTGCTGCACCGAAGTGTGCCCGGAGCACATCCACATCACCGACAACGCGATCATCCCGCTCAAGGAGCGGGTGGCCGACCGCCACTGGGACCCGCTCCGCGCGGTCAGCCGGCTCCTGCTCGGCAGGCGCTGACCGCGCCGGACGCCGGATCGGACGCATGATGGTGGCGTGATCCCTGCTGCCGTCGTCCTCGGCGTCGTCGTCGCCCTGCTCGCCGGCTTCGTCGCCTTCTTCCTGTACTCGCGCACCCCGGCGTGGCGCAGCTCGGAGACCCGGATGGCGACGATGCGCCTGCTGGTCATCATCGGTCCGATGTTCGGGGCACACTTCGACAACCCGCCCCCCGACCGCCCCGCGGTGATGGGGGAGGGGCCCGACCCGCCGGAGAAGGACCCGAACGACCCCCGGATCCAGGCCTCCGACGTCCCCCTGCGGCGCTAGGGCCGGGCTCCGATCAGCGCCCCGGTGCCGAGCGTGGGGATGCCCGGGCCCACCTCGTCGCGACGGCTGTCGATGACGTCGACGACGTCACGGACCGCCTCGGCGCTGCGGTGGAGCGCGGCGCTCTCGTCCTCGCTGAGCCGCACCTCGAGCACCTCGACGAGGCCGCCGGCGCCGAGCCGGCAGGGCACCCCGGTGAAGAGGCCGCGGATGCCGTACTCGCCCTCGAGGCGGACGCTGCAGGGCAGCACCTGGCGCTTGTCGAGGAGGATGGCGTCGACCATCTGGGCCGCCGCCGCACTCGGCGCGTAGTAGGCGCTGCCGGTCTTGAGCAGGCCGACGATCTCGGCGCCGCCGTCGCGGGCGCGCTGGACGATCGCCTCGAGCCGCTCGCGGGGGATCAGGTCGGCGACGGGAACGCCCGCGACCGTGGAGAAGCGGGTGAGCGGCACCATGGTGTCGCCGTGGCCGCCGAGCACGTAGGCGTCGACGTCCTCGACCGAGGCGTCGAGCTCGCGGGCGATGAAGGTGCGGAAGCGGGCGGTGTCGAGCACCCCGGCCATGCCGATGACCCGCTCCCGGGGGAAGCCGCTGACCGCGCCGGCGAGCTGGGCCATGGCGTCGAGCGGGTTGGTGACCATCAGGAGGATGGTCTCGGGCGAGCGGGTCGCCACCTCCTTCACCACCGAGGCGATGACCCGGGCGTTGGTCATGACCAGGTCGTCGCGGGACATCCCCGGCTTGCGGGCGACCCCGCTGGTGACGACCACGATGTCGGACCCCGCGGTCTCGTCGTAGGTGTTGGTGCCGGTGACGAGGAAGTCGTAGCCGACGATGGGGCCGGCCTGGAGCATGTCGAGCGCCTTGCCCTGGGGCAGCCCCTCGACGATGTCGACCAGCACGACGTCGGCGTAGTTGCGCTCGGCGAGGCGCTGGGCGAGGGTGGCGCCGACGTTGCCGGCACCGACCACGGTGATCTTCGCGCGCACAGTGAACACTCCAGCTGACGGGCCTGACAGCCGGCGACGTCGACGGGCCCCTTCCGCCCCGGCGCCGGGCCGCGCGGTAGTGTAGCTCGGAGCCGATGAGTTCCCGTTCCGCCACCGCCGTCAAGCGCATCACCCTGCCCCGGGGAGCGCGCGCCCGCGCCGCCACCGTCGTCGAGCGGCTGAAGGACGAGTACCCGGCCGAGTGCGCCCTGGTCCACGCCGACGCCTGGCAGCTGCTGGTGGCCACGATCCTCAGCGCGCAGACCACCGACGAGCGGGTGAACATGGTCACCCCGGTGCTGTTCGCCGCCTATCCCACCGTCCACGACCTCGCCGGCGCCTCGCTCGCCGACGTCGAGGAGGTCATCCGCTCCACCGGCTTCTTCCGCTCCAAGTCGCGGGCCATCGTGGAGATGTCCCAGGACGTGGTCGCCACGCACGGTGGCGAGGTGCCGCCGCGGATGGAGGACCTGGTGCAGCTGCGCGGGGTCGGCCGCAAGACCGCGAACGTGGTCCTCGGCGTCGCCTTCGGCATCCCCGGGTTCCCCGTCGACACCCACGTCACCCGGCTGACCCGGCGGCTCGGCCTCACCCGCTCGCTCGACCCGGTGCAGATCGAGAGGGACGTCTGCTCGATGGTGCCGCCCGAGGAGTGGACCGGCCTGAGCCTGCGCCTGATCCTCCACGGCCGCCGCTGCTGCACCGCGCGCGCCCCCCAGCACCAGGCCTGCGTGCTGCGCGACATCTGCCCCTCCGCCGACGGCCGCGAGCAGGCCGGCGCCCGGACGCCCCGTCCGCCGAGGCCCCGGCCGGCAGCGCCCCCCCGACAATAGGGCCATGCACACCCCGATCTGCGACCTCCTCGGCATCGAGTTCCCGATCGTCGCCTTCAGCCACTGCCGTGACGTGGTCGCCGCGGTGAGCCGCGCCGGGGGCATGGGGGTGCTCGGCGCCGTCGCCTTCAGCCCCGCCCAGCTCGAGGTCGAGCTCGGCTGGCTGGACGGGGCGGTGGGCGGGCGGCCCTACGGGGTCGACGTGCTCCTCCCCCAGCGCTTCGCCGGCGCCGACGAGGGGGAGGGTCGCTGGAGTTGCTGACCGCGCTGATCCCGGACGAGCACCGCCACTTCGTCGACGACCTGCTGGACCGGTACGGGGTGCCGCCGCTCCCCCAGGGCACCGCGGCGGGCAGCGGGATGCTCGAGGTCTCGCAGCGCGGGGCCGGCGCCCTGCTCGACGTCGCCTTCGCCCACCGCCCCCGGCTGGTGGCCAGCGCGCTCGGACCGGCCCCGGACTTCCTGGTCGACGCCGCCCACGAGCAGGGCGCGGTGGTCGCCGGGCTGGTGGGCAGCCGCCGCCACGCCGAGCGGCAGCGCGCCGCGGGGGTCGACCTGATCGTCGCCCAGGGGTACGAGGCGGGCGGCCACACCGGCGAGATCGGCACCATGGTCCTGGTCCCGGAGGTGGTCGACGCCGTCGCCCCCACCCCGGTGCTCGCCGCCGGCGGCATCGGCAACGGCCGGCAGATCGCCGCGGCGATGGCGCTGGGGGCCCAGGGGGTGTGGTGCGGCTCGGTGTGGCTCACCACCCCGGAGGCCGAGACCCACCCGGTGGTGCGCGGGAAGATGCTCCGGGCGAGCTCCAGCGACACGGTGCGCACCCGGGCCACCACCGGCAAGCCCGCCCGCCAGCTGCGCACCGCCTGGACCCAGGAGTGGGACGACCCCGCCCACCCGGACCCACTCCCGATGCCCCTCCACACCATGCTCACCGCCGAGGCGCAGAGCCGGGTGCGGCGCGCCGCGGGCGACCCCGGCTCGGGCGCCGAGGAGCTCATCACCTACTTCGTCGGGCAGGTGGTGGGGAGCATGAACAGCGTCCGGCCGGCCGCCCAGGTGGTCCACGACATGGTCGTCGAGTACCTGGAGACCGTGGAGCGGATGTCCCCGAGGGTCGAGGAGTAGGCGCCGCTAGGCCAGCAGCCTGCCGGCGCCGACCTCGACGCGGCGGCCGCTGAGCTCCACCGTCCGCATCGCCTCCATCAGGCCGGGGTCGTCGGTGGTCGCCCAGGTGCGGCGGCCGTCGGCGAGCAGGCAGGCGGCGACGCCGCGCTCGGGGGCGCCGGTGCGGTCGTGCATCACCGTGCAGGTCTCCAGGGTCGCCTCGCCCTCGTGGGTCTCGGCGAGGGCGCGGCGGGGGAGGCGGTCGACCTCGTCCTGGACGCCGAGGTGGCGGAACCCGCCGGCCGGCGGCCGGGTCGAGTACACCCCGATCGCGTGCTTGCTGAGGTAGCCGCCGTTCGCCGAGCAGAGGCCGGTGGCGCCGGGGTCGTCGCGGAGCCGCGCGGTCATCGCGGCGATGGCGTGGGTGACGTAGTTGCTCCACGGGCCGCCGGCGAAGGTCAGTCCCCCGGTCACGGTGAGCTCGCGGTCGAGGGGGAGACCCAGCTCGGCGGCGGCCACCTGCACCGCCGACGGGAAGCAGGAGTAGAGGTCGACGTGGGCGAGCTCGTCCGCTGCGACCCCGGCGAGCCGGAGCGCCGCCCGGCCCGCGGCGGCGATGGCGGGGGAGGAGTGGAGGTCGGCGCGCTCCGACAGCGGGTGGTCGTCGGCCGCCGCGGCGCTGATCGGGAAGACCCAGCGGTCGCGGGCGACGCCGAGCGCCGCGGCGGTGCCGGCGGAGGTGAGCAGCAGCGCCGCCGCCTGATCGACGTGGTTGTTCGAGTTCATCAGCTTGGGGTAGGGGAACCCGACCATCCGGTTGTCCGGCCCCGGGGTGCCGATCTCCTCGGCGCTGAACCGGCGGCGCAGGACCGCGTGGGGGTTGCCCTCGGCGACGGCGCTGAAGCCCGCCCAGAGCCCGGCGATGGCGCGGCCGTGCTCGGCGATGTCGCGGCCCGCCGCGGCCCGGAGCGCGTTCTCGAAGAGCGGGTAGACGGTGACGGGCATCACCAGGCCGGCCTCGACCTCGACGGGTCCGCCCATGACCATCTCCGTGCCGATCGTCTCGGAGGGCTCGACTCCGGAGGGCTGCGCCGTCCACGGCGGCCGGTCGCCGGTCTCCCGGCGGATCGCCGCGCGGGTGCGCCACGCCTCGGCGCCGCCGATCAGCACCAGGTCGGCGCGCGCCGCCTGGATGTCGGTGGCGGAGCGGCTGAGGAGCTGCTGGGGTGACTGGCCGCCGATGTGGGTGTAGGCGGTGTGGCGCGGGGTGGCGCCGAGCAGCTCGGCGACCAGCCGCCCGGGATCCGCGTAGCGCCAGGAGAGCAGGTTGACCACCCGCACCGAATCGAGGCGGTGGAGCAGCCCGGCGGCCCCGCAGTCGTCCTCGGCACGACGTGCCGCCTCGGCGAGCAGCTCGACCGGCTCGGGGGCGTGACCCTCGCGGTGGCAGACCTGGCCGGCGCCGACGATCACGGGGGTCCGCGGATCGAGGCTCATCCCGGCCGGGCCCCGGTCAGGCAGGCGCCCCGCCCACCTCCTGGGCCCAGGCCTGCGCCTGGTCGTCGGGGACCGGGGTGTGGCCGTCGAGGGAGTGGGCGAGGCGGCGGGCCTCCTCGGCCGAGAGCCGCAGCCGTCCCACCTCCTCGGGGGCGAGCAGCTCGGTCTCGATGCACAGGTCGATGAACTGGTCGAGCTCGACGGAGTCCATGGGCTCGAGCCAGCGCGCCTTGCGGATGAGGCGCTCCCGCGAGCTGGGGAGGTAGATGCCGAGGTCGGCGAACGCGAGCAGGACGGCTCTCGCCATCTTCAGTGGGGTGGACAACGCCCGAGTCACTCCTGGGCCGGGCACGGCTGGCGGGGAGAAGGTCGACGCCGCGCGGCTGAGCCGATGGTACGCCCCCTTTGGTGTGGCCGGTGGCCGTGGCGATGTCGTGACCCCGCGGTCAGCTCGGGGCGGAGCTCCGCAGCGCCTCGGCGAGCAGGGCCGCGACCTCCACGGTCTCGCGCCGCTGCCGCTCCCGCCAGGCCGGGTCGTGCCGGTTGCCGAGCAGGTCGTCGTAGAGCGCGCCGTAGAGGTCGTTGACGAACTGGCGGTCGCTGAGCGCCCCGGTGGGATGAGCGCGGCCCTCGCCGCCGTCGCCGAGGAGGCGGAGCGAGGCGTCCTCCCAGCGCAGCTCGGTGCCGCGGTCGGGGAGGCGGAGGGAGACCAGGTTGCGCCGCCGCTCGCCGGCGTACGAGACCCCGATGCGGGCGCTGCCGGCGCCGACGGCGAGCTCGACCGCGGCGCTCTCCCGTCCGGGCTCACCGTGGCGGCGCGCCCGGCGCACCCGGGCGGAGGGGTCGAGGCGGTGGCAGAGGGCCAGGTAGTGGACCCCGTGGTCGCCGAGGATCCCGCCCTCGCGGTCGCCGTGGGACCGCCAGCCGCCGGCGCTCAGCGGGTCGGTGCCGGGGCGCTCCACCTCGACCTCGAGGCGGAAGCCCTCCCCGGCGGCCAGCGGGCCGCGCAGGCAGCGCTCGACCACCCGCCAGGCGGGGGCGTGGGCGTACTGGTGCACCGTCGCCACCAGCCAGGAGGGAGCCGCCGCGGCGAGGCGGCGGAGCTCGTCGACGTCGCCGGCGGCGACCCCGAGCGGCTTCTCGCAGAGCACGTCGACACCGCGGCGGGCGGCGGCGGCGATCGCCGGCAGGTGGGCGCTCGGCGGGCTGGCGATCACCAGCAGGTCGCAGCCCGAGCCGTCGAGCAGCGCCTCGGCGTCGGTGAAGGGCCGGGCCCGTCGGGTGCGCCCCACCACCGTGGCGCAGCGCTCGGCGTCGGGGTCGCAGACCCCCGCGATCACCGCCGCCCCGGTCTCCTCGGCGCGGCAGAGGGCGGGGAGGTGGGCTCGGAGCGCCGCCGACCCCAGTCCGCAGAGGCCGACCGCGGCCGGGGTCACCCCCGCACCGCCCCCGGGGCAAGGGCTGCGGCGAGCGCCTCCAGGGCGGCGTCGGCCTCGCCGGCGGTCAGGGTGAGCGGCGCGTTGAGGCGCACCCGGGGCACCTGGGCGACCAGCAGCCCGTGCTCGAGGCAGGAGAGGAACAGGCGCTGGCTGAGCTCGGGGCCGGCGAGCCCGCCGGTCTCCGGGTCGACGAGGTCGAAACCGAGCATCAGCCCCACCCCCCGGGTGGCGGCGACGTACGGCGAGCCGGCCTCGAGGGCGCGCAGCCCCTCGGCGAGCCGGGCGCCGACGGCGCGGACGCTCTCGAGGAAGCCGTCGCCGGTGACGATGTCGAGCACCGCCAGGCCGGCGGCGCAGGCCACCGGGTTGGCCCCGTAGCTGCTCGAGGTCGCCGAGGGCTCGGCGAAGAGGCTGTTGTCCCAGAGGTCGCTGCCGGCCGCGACGCCGCTCAGCGGGTAGCCGCCGCCGATCGCCTTGCCGAGGATGAGGATGTCGGGGGCGACCTCGTACCAGCCCGCCGCGAACACGGTGCCGAGGCGGCCGAAGCCGGTGATCAACTCGTCGAGGATGAGCAGCCAGCCGCGACGGGTGCACAGCTCGCGCAGCGCACGGAGGAAGTGGCGCTCGGGGGGCAGGTTGCCGGCGGTGCCGAGGATGGGCTCGACGATCACCGCGGCGACGCCGCCCTCGAGCCCGGCCGCGTACTCGTCGAGCGCCTCCAGCGCGGCGGCGCCGTCGCCGGCGCACTCCGGGTAGGTGATGGCGTCGTGGCCGGTGCAGATCGGGTAGCCGACGTCGTGGACCCAGTCGACGCCCAGCCAGGAGCGCTCGTCGGCGTGGCGGTGCCCGGTGAAGCGCACCCCGGTGCTCTTGCCGTGGAAGCCGGAGGTGAAGGAGAGCAGGTGGCGCCGCCCGGTGACCGACTGGGCGAGGCGCACCGCCACCTCGACCGCCTCGGTGCCCCCGGAGTAGAGGGCGGTGCGCTCCAGCCCGGCGGGCAGCACCTCGGCGAGCGCCTCCAGGTAGTCGGCGTGCTCCCGGGTGTGGAGCACGCAGGCGGCGAGCCGTCCCGCCTGCCCGCTCAGCGCCTCGGTCCACCGGGGATGGCCGTGGCCGATGGCGGCGACGCCCATGGCGGTGGCGAAGTCGAGGTAGCGCCGTCCCTCGGTGTCGACGAGGTGCGCACCCTCACCGTGGGTGATGACGAGGCCGGCGTTCTCGGCGATGCGGCGCGGCCCGCCTCCGCCGAGCCTGCGGATGGTGTCGGGGGTGCGGGCGGTGGCGGCCATGCGGCCGCAGTGTACGAAAGCTCCGGGCTCAGAGCGCGTCGCCATCACCGTGGCGGGCGCGGAGCCGGCGGCGCTGCTTCTGGTACCGGCGGAGGTGGTAGGGGACGTTGACCACCACCGTCCCGGGGCGGAAGAGCAGCGCCGCCTTCAGCCGCAGCGCGGTCTGGTTGTGGAGGATCTGGTGCCACCAGCTGGTGGCCACCATCTCCGGGAGCACCACCACGATGGTGTCGTCGGGCTGCTGCCGGTCGATGGCGTCGATGTAGGCGAGCAGCGGGCGCACCAGCGAGCGGTACGGCGACTCGATCACCTCCAGGGGTACGTGGCTGCCCCACGCCTCCCACTTCGCCTTCAGCCGCGCGATCTCCTCGGGGTCGTCGCTGATGTGCACCGCGATCACCTGGTCGGAGATGGTGCGAGCCAGCGCCAGGCTCTGCAGCGCGGGACCGTTGAGGTCGGCGACGGGCACGATCACCACCGGCTTCAGCTCGCCGGGCGAGGTCGGCGTCTCGGTGGTCAGCTCGTTGGTGACGTCCGCGTAGTGGCGATGGATGGCGCGGAAGGTGAACACCAGCAGCGGGATGATCACCAGCACCACCCAGGCGCCGGAGCGGAACTTCTCCCAGGCGGTGATCAGGAAGACGGTCGCGGTCAGCGTCATCCCCACCGCGTTGATCGCCAGGCCGCGCTCCCAGCCCGGCTCGCGCAGCCGCAGCCAGCGCGCCACCATCCCCGCCTGGGACATGGTGAAGGCGAGGAAGACGCCGATGGTGTAGAGGGGGATGAGCGAGTCGGTGCGGCCGCGGAAGACGACGAGCAGCACGATCGCCAGACCTCCCAGCACCAGGATGCCGTTGCTGTAGGCGAGCCGGTCGCCGAGCCGCTTGAAGAGGTGCGGGGCGTAGTCGTCGCGCGCCATGAAGAAGAACAGCCGCGGGAAGTCGGAGAACGAGGTGTTGGCGGCGAGCACCAGGATCGCGGTGGTGGTGGCGATCACGTAGAAGTACAGGACGGTGCTGCCGAAGGCGGCGTGGGCGATCTGGGAGATCACCGTCTGGTAGTGGGGATCGTTCGAGTCGTACGCCCGGGCGCCGACCACGCGCGCCGCCAGGGTGATGCCGCTGAACATGAGCGCGAGCAGGGTCACCATCACCGTCAGGGTGGTGCGGGCGTTCTTCCACTCCGGCGGCTGGAAGGCGGGGACGCCGTCGGAGATCGCCTCCACGCCGGTGAGCGCGGTGCACCCCGAGGCGAACGCCTTGAGCAGCAGGAAGATGCTCACCTGCTCGGTGGTGTGCTCGAGCGCCGGCGTGACCTCGGCGAGGTGGCCGGTCCCCCACCTGAGGGAGATCACCGTGAGCATCACGAAGATGCCGGCGATGAAGAGGTAGGTCGGCGCCGCGAAGATGCTCCCCAACTCGCGGATGCCGCGGAGGTTGCCGACGATGAGAAGGACCACGAAGGTGATGCAGAGCTCGACCCGGTAGGCCTGCATCGCCTGGGCGGCGCTGACGATGGAGTCGACCCCGCTGGCCACCGACACCGCCACGGTGAGCACGTAGTCGGTCATCAGCGCCGACCCGGCGACCACCCCGGCGAGCGGGCCCAGGTTGTCGCTGGCGACGATGTACGAGCCGCCGCCCCTGGGGTAGGCCTTGATCGTCTGCCGGTAGCTGAGGCCCACCGCGATCAGCAGGAAGAGGATCGCCAGCATGATCGGGATCGAGTAGCTGTAGGCGGCCGCGCCGGCGGCGCCCAGCACCAGCAGGATCTGCTCGGTGGCGTAGGCGACCGACGAGAGCGCGTCGGAGGAGAGCACCGCCAGCGCCTTGACCTTGGTGAGGCGCTCGTGGATGGCCTGGCGGCTGGCGATGGGACGGCCGAGCAGGGCGCGGCGCAGCCGGCCCAGCTGGGTCCTGGCGGCCTCCTCCCGGGCCTGCAGGTAGCCCTGGGACACCTTCTCGAACTCGCGGCGGCGGGCGCGGGCGCCGCGCACGTAGCGGTCGCCGGGCAGCGTGCCCCGCGCCTGGCGGAGGTCGAGGTCGGGGTCGATCTCCTCCGGACCGGTCCCGCCGGTCGCCCGGGCCCGGGGGGTGGTCGCCCACCGCCTGCCCGCCTCGCGGAGGGAGCGGACCTCCTCCTCCGAGAGACTCACCTGACCGGGGACAAGGGTCCCGGAGGCGTTCGAGTCGGCGGGAGAGGAGCTCACGGCAGCTTCGGACAGTGTAGGGAGCGGGCGACCTGGGCGCCTCCAACCCACCATCGGCGTGACGTCCGCTAGGATGCAAGCAACGCCGCGCCTCGACACAGACCGCCAGGAACGTCGCAGCAGCCCGCGGCGGGCTGCCCAACCCATCCCTTGTGACCGTCACGCCCATTCCTCACATGCCCACCGACTCCGCCAACCACGAGGCGCCGACGGAGGCTTCTGCCCTACCGGACGCCGGGACGCCGCCAGAGGCTCCCGACGCCGATACGGCCGCGCCCGCCGAGGTCCCCGTGGAGACGACCGTGCCCGTCGACGCCCCCGCGCCGGCCGGCGAGGCCGCCCCCGCGCCGGCCGCCGAGGCCGCGTCCGAGGTGCCGCCGCCCCCCCGGCCCCAGGCAGAGCGCGACCCCGCCCGCGAGGGTGGTCCTCCCCGGCCCCCCCAGCAGCGGCGTCCTCCGCGGCCGCCGGGGGCGCCGCCGATGCGCAGCCGCGGCGACGGTCCCGCGGTGCCGATGCCCGAGCACCATCACCTGCCCGGCTGGGTGCGGCGCGCCCACGCCAAGGCACGGCCGGAGCTCGCCGAGCTGCTCGGCTCCCTCCAGGGGGCGCCTCGGGCTCAGTTCCTCGCCAAGCTCGAGGCGCTGGTGGCCACGATCAGCAGCGGCAAGTTCAGCAGCGCATGGCAGTACCCCGAGGTGATCGCCGAGGGCCGCGCCCTCCAGGAGTCGCAGCGCGCCTACCTGGCCGAGGCGGCGAAGGCCTCCCGCCAGCTCGACAGCCTGCGCCGCCGGGCCAGCGACCGCCTCCGCGACGCCGCCGACCTGCTCGCCCCCGACGCCGCCTCCCGGCTCCAGCGGGCGCTGCGCTCGGCCAACGACGAGGCGTCGATCGCCGCCGTCGAGTCCGAGGCGATGAAGGCGCTGAGCACCGCGCGCAGCGTCTCCAACAAGCGCCGCGACCGCGAGATCGAGCGGACCAGGGCGCGGATCAACCGCAGCCTGCCCCGCGCCGCCCTCGAGGCCGAGTCGCCGACGGAGACGTGGCAGGACGTGCTCCGGCGGTTCGCCGAGGAACAGTCCGCCTCGACCGGGGCGGGCGGCTGACCCTGCCGATGGCGGATCGCAGCAGCCTCGACCCCAACCAGCTGGCGCCGGAGGCGGCCAACCCGGCGGTGCGCGACGTGATGCGTCCCGAGGTGGCCTTCTGCCTGCCCAGCACCCCGATCGACGCCATCGCCAAGCTGATGGCGGACAACGACCTGGTCGAGCTGCCCGTCCTCATCGACCGCCGGCCGGTGGGGTACGTGCGCTCCCGTGACATCCTCGACCAGTACGTCGAGGGCGGCGTCGAGCTGGGCGGGAGCGACGTGGTGCGGCCCTCGGTCACCGAGGTGCTCGCCCGCGACGTGCTGCGCACCCCGCCGCTGCTGGTCGACGAGAACAGCCTGCTCGGCGAGGCGGCGGCGGTGCTCCGCCAGGCGGGCCGTCAGCTCGCGCTGGTGATGCACGAGGACGTGCGCCCGGTGGGGATGATCACCCTTCGCGAGATCGCGGCCCACACCGCCGAGCGGCTCGCCGCCGGCGCCGGGCTCGAGGACTAGAGATGCACGTGCTCAGCGAGATCATGGAGCCGCTGGGGGCGCAGTGCGATCCCCTCGACACCATCGCCAACATCCTCGTCCCGCTCCTCGCCCAGCACCCGCTGCCGCTGCTGGTGGTGCGCGACGACGGCGAGATCCTCGGCAGCGTCGGCCTCGAGGCGGTGCTCCCCGCCACCGAGCGGGGCCTCCACCGCACCCGGGCGGGTGAGCTGCTGCGGCCGCTGCCGCGCCTCGACGGGGGCGAGACGGCCCTCGCCGCGGCCCGCGAGATGGTCGACGCCGGCGCCGGCGCGGTGCTGATCACCGAGCCGGTGGGCGGCGTCTTCAGCCGCCGCAGCGCCCCGGTCGGGGTGGTCTCCGAGGCCCAGCTGCTCGCCGAGATCGGCTCCAACGTGGTCGACAAGGCGCCCATGAAGATCCTCGCCGGCCACCGCGACCTCGGCTTCAACGTGCCGGTGAGCCCCTGCCAGCGGAACTGCCCGATCAAGCAGGACATCGCCACCTACATCGACTACGTGAGCCAGGGTCGCTACGTCAACTCCTGGATGGTCATCCACGAGACCAACCCGTTCCCGAGCATGCTCGGCCGGCTCTGCAACCACCCCTGCGAGACCGACTGCAAGCGTGGCTGGGACCCGGGCGAGGACCCGGTGACGATCCGCTCCATCAAGCGCTTCTCCACCGACTTCGCGTTCAAGCAGGGCCTCTGGGTCGACTACAAGCTGGCGCCGCCGAAGGGCAGGCGGGTGTGCATCGTCGGCGCCGGCCCCGCCGGGCTGACCTGCGCCCTCGACCTCCGCGTCCAGGGCTACGACGTGGTCCTGCTCGAGCGCGAGGCCAAGGTCGGCGGCCTGCTCAGCACCAGCATCCCGCCCTTCCGCTTCGACCACGCGCAGCTCCAGTGGGAGCTCGACATGATCCTGGCGACGGGGATCGAGGTGCGCACCAACACCAACGTCGGCACCGGGCCCGACGACGTCCGCCTCGAGGACCTCATCGACGAGTTCGACGCGGTCTTCCTGACCATCGGGATGATGCAGGGCCGCATCCTGCCCGTCCCCGGGAAGGACGCCACCAGGTCATCGACGCGATGCGCTTCCTCCGGATCATCAGCTACGACCGGATCCCCGAGCACATGGTCCCGGGCAAGACCCGGGTGGTGTGCGTGGGCGGCGGCGCCATTGCCACCGACGCGGTGCAGAGCTCGATCAAGCTCGGCTGCCCCGAGGTCTGGATGTGCGCCATCGAGCCGGAGGATCGGCTCCCCGCCTTCGGCAACGAGCTCCACGAGGCCAAGGAGATCGGGTTGAGGCGGCCTGCGGGATCATCGTCAAGGAGATCCACAAGGACGCGAACAACAACGTCACCGGTGTCTCCTTCGCGCCCCTCGAGCCGCTCGAGTTCGACCCGCTGACCGGCAAGGTGATCTTCTCCTCGGTGAAGGAGAAGCCCGGAGCCGAGCGGGTGCGCGTCGACTGCGACTACGTGATCTTCGCGTCCGGTCAGATCATGGAGCGGCCGTCCGAGATCGCCCCGGTGACCCCGCGCGGGCTGCTCGCCGCCGACCGCGGCGGCCACACCTCGGTGGCCAAGCTCTTCTCCGGCGGCGACTGCGTGCAGGGGCCGTCGTTCATCGTCGACGCCGTCGGCTGGGGGCACCGCGTCGCCCGGTCGATCCGCGAGTTCCTCGGCGAGGACGCCGACGACGACTCCCTCCGCCTCTATCAGACGGTGGTGGAGCGCACCGACGACCACCGCCAGTCCGAGGTGTTCGCCCGCACCGACCCGCCGATCCTCGAGGCATCCAAGCGTTACGACATGTCGGAGTGCGAGCTGCCCTGGACCGACCGCGAGGCGATCGTCCAGTCGATCCGCTGCTTCCAGTGCGACTTGGTGCACCACTACGACAGGACGGTCTGCGTTCTCTGCGGCGCCTGTGATGACGTCTGCCCGGAGAAGGCGATCGACGTCGTCGTCTTCGGCGAGGACCGGGAGCGCTCGTCGGGCGGCGACACCCTGGTCTGCGAGACCTCGGGCGGCGACCCGGAGGGGGGCGGCTACGCCGGGCAGATCTTCATCAACTACGACCGCTGCACCAACTGCCGCATCTGCGAGGACCACTGCCCGGTGAACTGCATCACCTTCGAGCGGGTGCGCTTCGTCGACGACGTGATGCGGGTGACCGAGCGGCCCGACCTCAAGCCGATCCCGCTGGCCGTCGCCGGCTAGGCGCTCCGGTGGCCGGCGTGGTCACCCCCGAGGGCGCGCCCCACGAGCGGTGGATGCGCCACGCGCTCCGCCTGGCGGGGGACGCGGGCCGTCGCGGCGAGGTGCCGGTCGGCGCCGTCGCGGTCCGCGGCGGACGGGTGATCGCCGCCGCCTCCAACCGCATGGAGCGAGCCGGGGACGCCACCGCCCACGCGGAGATGCTGGTGCTGCGCCGCGCCGCCCGGCTGCTCGGCGGCTGGCGGCTCGGCGGCGTCACCGTGGTGGTCACCCTCGAGCCCTGCCCGATGTGCGCGGCGGCGATGGTCCAGGCACGGGTCGACGCCTGCGTCTACGGCGCCCGCGATCCCAAGAAGGGAGCGGACGGCAGCGCCTACGAGGTGCTCCGGCATCCCGCCGGGAACCACCGGATCGCCGTGGTCGAGGGCGTGCTCGCCGGCGAGTGCGGCGACCTGCTCAGCGGCTTCTTCGCCGCCCTCCGCAGGGAGCGGCGGGCGGGGCGCTGAGCCGCGAGCCCGGATCAGTGACTGGAGAGGGCGACCGAGGCGGTGCCGGCGCCGGCGTCGGCGACCGGGGCGCCGCAGCCGCTCAGGGCGGTGACGGCGCAGACGGTGGCGAGGAGGGTCACGATGATGCGTCGCACGGTAGTACCTGCTGGATGGTGCCGGTGCGGCCCGCCGGGGTCACACCGAGGATACGTCCGGGTTGCGATCGATGACCGGGGTGTGGCGGTCGCGCGATCGGGGTGCGACACAATGGTCACAATCGCTCCGATCCAGCCGGTCAGCGGATGAAGTTGACGACGACGGCGCCGTCGATGAACCCGACTCCGTTCGCGATCCCCAGGGCCAGCGCCCAGGCCGTCCAGAAGATCGAGAGGCCGATGAGGCGGCGCTTCGCGCTCTTCCTGATGGTGGTGGCGAATCCAGCTTCCATGCACCGAGCCTAGTGGCGGTCGGTCCGACACCCGGCGACGCCGCGGGGACGGCCGTGTAACGAACCTGGCACGGGCGAGAATGGCGTGCAGCGCCATGGCCGACGCCGCCGTCACACCGCTCCCCGCCGCCTTCCTCGCCGCGCTCCAGGACGAGGAGGAGCTGCTGGTCACGTCCCGCGGCCCGCGCCGCGAGGGCTCGGTGCGGGCCTGGTTCACGGTGGCCCCGCCGGGGATGGTCCTGCTGCTCACCGACGCCCACTCGGTGAAGGCGGAG
This sequence comes from uncultured Chloroflexia bacterium, assembly GCA_963846365.1. Classification (GTDB taxonomy): domain Bacteria; phylum Chloroflexota; class Dormibacteria; order Aeolococcales; family Aeolococcaceae; genus CF-96. Next base: position 612,554 of record CAWJVN010000002.1, on the reverse strand, counting down.
CGCTGGCGGCGGGATCCGTGGGTTCGGCTCAGCGTCCCCGGGGGCGGCCCCCGGGCCGAGGGGACGGCGCGGTTCGTGACCGGCACCGAGGTCGACCGGCTCGCCCCACTGGTGGTCGAGCGCTGGGACATGGCGGGCGCCCCGACCGTCGAGGGGCTGCACCGCATCCTCGACGCCGGCACCCACGTGCTCGTCGCCGTGGAGGGTGCGCCTGCCGGCTGAGCCGGCCGGGGTCAGCCGGCGGCGGCGGCGCTCAGCTCCTGGGTCACCAGGATCGGGGTCTCGGCCCGGTCTCCGAGGGCCTCGGCGAGGCGGCGGATGGCGACGTCGAGCTCGAGGGTGTGGTTGTCCCACGCTTCGACGACGTCGCGGGCGGCGAGGATGAGCTGGTCCATGGGGGTTACGGTCCTCGGTGGGGTGGGTGTGAGGCGGGTTCCCGTCGTGCCACACGATCCGCCTCCTCGGCCGCGGCGAGATCGCATGCCGGTCACGAAGGGGTCCAGGATCTGGTGCGCCGCGTCGCACCAAGGTACTCCCGGCTTCGGATCCCGCGCACGGTGACGTTCCCGCTGGGTAGGGTTAGCGTGGCCTTGTACGAGAGAGGGGGGTCTGCGCATGAGCCCGTGGCGGGGTCGGAGCTCGCGGCTGTGCCCGCCGGCGCGTTCGTCGTGAGGCGGGGTGCGCGGCGTGGTGGCTGGCTGTGGCGGGATCCGCGTCCGCCGGCGTCCACCCGCTACGCGACGCTCGCCTTCCTCATCTGCGCGGTGACCCTCGCCGGCGTCTCCTTCGCCGCCGGCCTCACCGCGAGGTCGCCGCGGCTGTCGCTGCCGGGCGCGGTGCCCGCCACCGCCGCGCTGGCGATCGCCCCGCACTGCTCCTCGAGCACGTCGGCGGGTCCGTTCGTCGCGGAGGCGGCCGGTGGCCACCTCGACGGGTTCTCGGTCGACGGCCGGCGGGTGCTCGCCTACGTCCCCGCCGTCGCCTCCGGGTCGCCGGCCTCACGCCTTGCGGTCGCCTACTTCCTCCATGGCTCGCCCGGCGCGGCGCCGGACTGGACCGGCAGCGGGGCCCGGCTGCCCGAGCTGCTCGACCGCCTGGAGGCGCTCGGCCAGCTGCCGCCGCTGATCGCGGTGTTCCCCGACGGCAACAGCGCCGGGGGTGCGTGGTGGGGCGACACCGTCGACGGCGCCAACCTCGAGAGCTGGTTCGTCGGCCGCCTGCTGCCCACCGTCGACCGCCGCTTCCCCACCCTCGGCGCCGGCGCGCGCGGCATCGCCGGGGTCAGCGCCGGCGGGTTCGGCGCCCTCAATCTCGCCCTCCGCCATCCCGGCGCCTTCAGCTGGGTGGCCAGCTACTCGGCGGTGTTCACGGCGCCCGCCGACCTCTTCGGCCACGTCGCGGCGGCCAACAGCCCGGCGCTGACCGTGGCCGCGGTGCCCGCCACCCGCCGCTTCCCGCTGTACGTGGGCGCCGGGTCGGCCGACCGCGAGTTCCGCGCCGAGAGCGAGCGGCTCGCCGGCACCCTCCACGGGCTGGGCTGGTCGCCGCTGCAGACGGAGATCGTCCCCGGCGCGCACGGCTGGGACGCGTGGGCGGTCGAGCTGCGCGACAGCCTGGCCTGGATGGGCCGGCTGTGGAGCAGCGACCCGGCGATGACCCGGGTGCTGTCGCCCCGCACCGCCGGTCACGCCGGCTGTCCCTGACCGGACCAGGCCGCCCTCAGCCCTCGACGTGGGCGCGGCGGATGCCGAGCCCGATCAGCCGTCCCGGCAGGTCGCGGAGCACGGGCAGCCGGGGGAGCGCGCGCAGCGCCCAGGGGATGGACCGGGTCGCGTCGCGCTCCGCCGGGGCGGACGCCCGCCGCTGGACGAGCCCCTGGGCGAGCTGGGTCGCCACCGTCGGCAGCCGGCGGCGTCGCTGCACCGCCGCCAGGTCACGATCGGTGAGCCGGCCCGTCCGCAGCGGCTCGGCGAGGAGGTTGGCGGCGGCCACCGCGTCCTGGACGGCCAGGTTGATGCCCACGCCGCCGACCGGCGACATCGCGTGGGCGGCGTCGCCGATGCACAGCAGCCCGGTGCGGTACCAGCGGCGCAGCCGGTTGGACTCGACGGTGAGGAGGTGCACGTGCTCCCAGCTGTCGATCTCGTCCATCCGGTCGGCGAGGAAGGGAGCGGCGCCGGCGACCCGGCTCCGGAGAGCGTCCAGGCCGGCGGCCCGCACCTCGGCGTCGCCGCCCTTGGGGATGACGTAGCCGAGCTGCCAGTAGGTGGTGCGGTGGATGAGCACGAGCCGGGTGCCGCCACCGACCTGGATGAGGGACGCGTCCGGGTCGTTGACGCGCCGCGAGACCCGGAACCAGAGGACGTCCATCGGCGGCGCGCCCGCCACCGGCACCAGCCCCGCCGCCTCGCGGACCCGGGAGCGGCGGCCGTCGGCGGCGACCACCAGGGTGGCGCGCAGCTCGTGGTCGCCGTCGGTGCCGCGATAGCGCAGCCCGCGCACCGCGCCGTCCTCCTCGACCAGGCCGGTCACCTCCGCCTGCCGGCGCAGCTCGAACCCCGGGTACCGGGCGGCCTCGGTGCTGAGGAACTCGAGCAGGTCCCACTGCGGCATCAGGGCGACGTAGCGGTGGCGGGTGGGCAGGCGGCGGAAGTCGGCGAGGGTGACCCGCTCGCCGCCGAACCCCAGCTGCATCCGGGCCTCCTTGTGGTGGTCGATCTGCAGCAGCCGGTCGGTGAGGCCGAGGTCGTCCATCACCTCCAGGGTCGAGGGATGGATGGTGTCGCCGCGGAAGTCTCGGAGGAAGTCGGCGTGCTTCTCGAGGACCACCACCCGCACCCCACGCCGGGCGAGCAGCAGGCCGAGCAGGATGCCCGCGGGGCCGCCGCCGGCGATCGCGACGTCGACCGCCGTCACCATGCCGCGAGCAGGGTGACCGGGGCGGACCGGGTTCGGTTCCATCGCATCTCACCCTCGACGCTACGCCACCATCCCGCCGTTGTCAACGGCTGTTGACTACACCCTGTGACCACCGCGAGGGCAGACGGAGGAGTCTCATCGACAGCGCCGGACGGCCGCGCGGCGAGGGTGCGGCTGCTGGCGGAGAGGGGGGGATTCGAACCCCCGGTGGGCTCTCACCCACACCGCTTTTCGAGAGCGGCACCTTAAACCACTCGGACACCTCTCCGTCCCTGATCTTACGTATCGACGCCACCACCGCGAGCAGGCGTTCCGCCGGGACTGCCGCCGATCCCCCGGTACAATGCCCGGCGGAGCGATCGCCTAGTCTGGTCGAGGGCGCCGCACTGGAAATGCGGTATCCGGGGTAACTCGGATCGAGGGTTCGAATCCCTCTCGCTCCGCCAGTGCCTTTCCACGTAAGGGATTTGGCTACGTAGACTACGTGTCCGGGCGTGTCGATCTGAGGGTGCTCGAGGGGTCATTTGACGGCTAACTGACGGCAACCGGGCGGTCAGGTGCGCCCTACGCCGGCCGGGTGTACCTCAGCCGCAGTTGGCCAGGTAGTACCCGGCTCCGTGACTTCCCGTGTACTGGTACTGGTAGGTCGTGCCGCTGCTGGCGCTGACGATCCGGTCCGGAAGTGCCCCCAAGGTGTCGGCATCGCCGCCCACGGGGCGCGCGGAGGGGCCCGGCACGGTTCCAGAGGGAAGCGCTCCCAGGTCCCAGCGCTCGACTCGGGACCGCTGAGTCGCTGAACGGGCGAGTGCCGGTGCTGCACACGCCGTACAGGGGCGTGGTCCCACATCCCGATATCGCCATGCCAGCCAGCGGCGCCAGGGACGTGAGCGCAAGCCGCGCCCGGAAGCCATGAGATCGCATCAGTCTCCGACGGTAGCCTGCCGCCGCGACGACCGCCGCCGACCGTGCAGGCTCGTCACGACCTCTAAACAGGTGGGCGAAGCCTTCACGACGAGGTCAGGCGCCGAGCGCGAGCTCCTCCGGGGTGATGTCCAGGCGGAAGCGCATGCCGAGGCCGCGGGAGAGGCGTACCAGGGTGTCGATGGAGGGGGTGTGATCGCCCGCCTCCAGGCGCGCGATCGCCGGCTGCTTCATCCCCAACTTCGCGGCGAGGGCGCGCTGGGACAGCTCGTGGTCGGCCCGGTACTGGACCAGGCGGATCGCCACCGCCCGTGCCAGGGCGGTCCGCTCCCACTCCCGGCGGAAGTCCTCGTCGAGGAGCGCTTCGGCCAGTGACTCCTGGCTGCTTCGCAGATCAGACAGCTTCACCGCGGGTCACCTCCTCGATCAGAGCTCCACCTCTGCCAGTCGCCGCTCAGCCGCCCGGATGCCCCGCTGGAAGCCCTTGGGATCGACCTCGGCCTCGGGTGCGATCGCACCAATGACCAGCGCGTCACCGATCCGGCGGTACAGCGCCCGCCAGGGGCTTCGACCACCCCGGGGGCGCAGCTCGCGGAGGTCGCTGCCCTTGACCTTGCTCTGGTGGGGGAAGCGCAGCTGGTCACCGAAGACCTCGAGCTTGTCGATGGCGTGCCGAACGGCCACCGCCTCGGCCCGGGGAAGTCGAAACAGTTCGGCGTCCGCCTCCGGATGAATCTCGACACGGCTCAGCATCCCTCGACCTCGACCCCCGCGGCTCCTGCTTCCGGGGGATCGATAACTCGCATGTTATCGCCCAGGCGTCCGCTCCGGTAGCTCACGGTGCGTCCGTCCCCCTCAGGAGGGCGTCGAGCTCCCGCACCGCCTCCCGCTGCATCGACGGCGTGACGTGGGAGTAGAGGTCGAGAGTGATCGCGATGGTCGCGTGCCCGAGCATCTCCGAGACGATCTTCGGGTGGATGCCCCGGCTCAGCATCAGGGTCGCCGCGGTGTGGCGGAGGTCGTGGAACCGCACCGGGCGGAGCTCGGCCCGGCGCAGCAGCACGGTGAAGGCGTGCCGAGCCACGTACGGCTGCAGTGGCGTCCCGGTCAGGTCGGTGAACACCAGCCCGCGGTCCTCCCAGAGCGGACCCGCCGACAGGCGCTCCTGCAGCTGGGCGGCACGGCGCCGGCGCAACGCCTCCACCGCCGTCGCGGTGAGCTCGACCCGGCGGCGCGAGCGTGCTGTCTTGGGCTCGGCGAGAACGAGCTGGGTGCCGAGCCGCTGGAGCGTGCCGACGACGGCAAGCACCCCGGCGTCGAGGTCGACGGCGTCCCAGCGGAGGCCGAGAACCTCCCCGAGCCGCAGCCCGGCGGTGACCGCCACGGCGAAGAGAGCCTCCAACCGCTCGTCACGCGCGGCTGCCAGGAACCGCCGGGCCTCCTCGGGGCTGAGCGCGGCCATTTCCCGGCGGTCGATCCGGGGCGGGCTGATCAACGAGGCGGGGTTGAGCGGGAGCAGCCGCCAGCTCACCGCCTGCTCGAGGGCCCGGTGCACGACCGCGTGGACGTACCGCACCGTGGCCGGGCGGAGCCCGCGCGCCAGTAGTGCCTTGTACAGGCGCTGGAGGTGGTGCGGCCCGAGCTTGCCGAGGGACACCGAACCGAGAGAGGGGAGGACATGGACCCGGACGACGCCCTCGTACCGCTCCCACGTCCGCGGGCGGAGTGTGGGTCGGACGCCGTCGAGCCAGCCCCGCAGGAAGCTCCCCACGGTCTCGGTGGCGGGCGCGATGACCCCCTGGTCGCGGCGTGCGAGGGCGTCGCGCAACCGCCGCTCGACCTCCGCGCGGGTGCGGGCGTACAGGTGATGACGGCGCCGGATGCCCGCCTCCTCGACGAAGTAGGCCGCCTCCCAGCGTCCGTCCGCGCGCCGGTATACCGTTCCCTGGTCGTTCAGCCGTCGTCGGGCCATCGCTCAGCGCTCCGTGTCGTCCCGGCCCCAGTTCACCCGCTCCCACCAGCCGGGCTTCGCCGCCTCGGCCTCGGTAACCCCCTCGGCGAGCTTGCGCTCGACCAGCTCCCGGACCGCGGCCGTGGGGATCCGAGTCAGGCGGCCGATCTTGACGGCGCGCAGTTCGCGGGTCCGGATGAGCTCGTAGATGAGGGTGCGGCCGCAGCCGAGCATGCGGGCTGCCCCCGGGATGTCGACCACCAGGCGGTCGCCCGGAAGGGTCACCTCCCGCGGCTTCTCGAGCGCCTCGGCCATCCGCCGGTACTCGAGCAACTCGGGTGGAGGGTCGACGGGGTCGCCCCAGCTGTTCCAGTCCTCCATCACCTGCTTGACGGTCTCCTCCCAGTTCGGCCGCAGCCACTCGGGCACCAGCGCCAGCACGTCGAACTCCGGGTCGCCGTTGTCAGACAGCAAGATTCCTCTCCCTCTTGTGGGTCGTGACCGCCTCGAACGTCCGGCCCCGAGCGTCGAGGTAGCGCTCCGCGGTCGGGGTCAGGCTGGCCACCGCCTCGTCGAGCCGCTCGCCGTGTCCCAGTGCGCCGAGGCTGGTCAGGTAGCCGACGTACCCCTGCACCAGGCGGAGGTGATTCGCTTCGCGCACCCGCCGGCGCACCAGCTCCGACACCGGCGAGCCGATCTCCACCTCACGCAGCGCCTCCCAGGCGGGCGCAACCGGCCAGCGCCAGCGGTTGGCGTCGCCGGGCACCGGCACCCTGAGGGAGAGCCACTCGGTCCCGTACCGCCAGAGCCCCTGACGGACCGCCAAGGCGTCGGCCACCGAGTGGACCCGGTCGCGGCCGATCCGGAAGTCCCGGAGCGCTCCGCGCCGGAACTGGAACTCGACCCGCCACACCGGCCGCTCATGGTCACGCCCCTGCCAGAGCTCCTCCGGCCACGTCTCCTGGCGCTTGCGGAGCAGCCGGGTCTTGTCGTAGATGCGGCCCACCACGTCCCCGTGGCCGAAGGTGAAGCCGCAGAAGGTACGGCCCTCCATCAGGATCTGGCGCCGGCGGTCCTCGGCGTTCTGCTCCCAGGCACGTCGGCTGATGGCCCGAGCCATGAACCGGCCGTGGTCGGCGAGCGTCGGCTCCCAGCCCTGGACGTCGGCGTAGACGTCGATCCGGGAGATCCGCAGCCCCCTGCCGGGCAGGTGGTCGCTCGGGATCCCGGACCGGCGCGACCTCGAGGGCACGACGCCGCCGGCGAGCGCGGCCAGCTGGGGGAAGAAGTAGCCGAGGACTCGCTCCGCATCCTCGACAGCAGCCTCGACGCCGACCTGGTGGATGAACGCCGACCGCAGCTCGAGGCAGGCCGGCGGGCGATGCTCCCCGTCAGGGCCGATCCGCACGTCCATCGCCGGCGAGGAGAGCCACACGTTGTAGGTGCGGAAGCTCCGCGGCTTCACCAGGAACGTCCGATCGGTCCCGGGGATCTCCCAGGGCACGTCCTCGCCGAAGTCCTGCGCCTGGCCTCGGTGCGCCAAGCCGTCGGCGAGGCGGTCGACCGCCAGGCCCTCGGCGACGGTCGCGTACACGGAGTTGACGCCTGCGGCGAGCACGCGAACCCCGCTCACGACGCGCCCCGTCCGAGAACGTCCGGGAACGTCCGCCGAGGTACGGGCACGTCCGCGAATGTAGGACGGCGGCATTGTGTTACACGCGCATGCCGCCTCCCGCCCTCAGGCACCCGGAAGCTCTGGACGCGAGGTTCCGCCACGCCCGCGGCCACCGCCGCGCCGGGCAGGATGCCGTCGACGTGTCGGATCACCAGCACGGGGGCGCCCCGCTCTGCGTTTGGGGCGCCGCAGGGCGCCCCCAGCTGCTCCTTCACGAACCAGCCCTCTCCCACACCCGGCACGGCGGCGGCCGCTCCGAGGTCGACCTTGGTCGCCGAGCGCCGTGCGCAGGCGGTCTCGGCACTACGCGCACCACTGGCGGCCAGCCCACCTCCGCGTTCACCGGTGTCCGTCAGCGTCCGCTGACGTCCGCCAATGTCCGCGATGAATCGATTGCATTCCACGACAGTGCGATCTCCGCTCAACCTGGAAGCTGTCTCCGATCGAAAACCGTTCAGCTGCAAGGGAAAGAGCTCATGACCGCACCTCCTCGGGGGCGTGGATCGACCTCGTTGCCAGGGTGACCGCGATCGAGTAATCTCGGAAGCCGAACGCCCGTTCGCAAGCCTACGGCAAGCCGGGCAGCGTGTCAAACCGTCAGTGCGAGGTCGTCCACGTGAACCCCGTCACCAGTCGCATGGGCAAGCTGCGCCTGGAGCTGCACGAGCGCTTCGGCGAGCACTTCGACCGACGGGCCTGTGCCCGCCGCGCCGGCATCGCTGAGCGCACGTGGGCCAGCTACGAGCGGGGCGAGAACATGCCGCCCGTCGACGCGGCAGTGGCTGTGGCACGGGTCCTTGGCGTGTCCGCGGAGCAGCTGGTCTTCGAGCGGCGGACGACTGAAGCCCTCGGCTTGCGGGTGGAAACGTAACCGCCGCGCTCCTCGCCGTGTTGAGGTCGTGTGGAACGGCGCCATCCCGGCCGCCGCTACGACCTGATGACCGCGGGGATTGCCGCGGTTTGTCTCCTCGGAGCGTGCGGCCAGTCCCCATCCGGAACCAAGCCGAGCCCGACTGCCAGCGACAGCCCGTCCGCGACCGCGCGAGCCCCGATCCAGGGCGACTCCGTGCCGTCGGCGCGCATCTCCTTCGAGGGCAACAGTCTGGGACTCGCCACGGCCGCAGGGGTGGTTCTGAACACGATCGACGGTGGGAAGACCTGGAGCGAGGTCCTCAAGGCGTCAGGTCCGATCCGCGACCTGCAATGGGTAGGCCCGGACCGGGCCCTCGCCGTGTCCGCCGACGGTGTGACGGCGAGCCATGATGGCGGCCGCACGTGGCACCCCACAAATCAGAGCGCCATGGCACGACGGGTGATCGCCCTCGACTTCCCCGACCCGACGGCGGGCTACGCTGTGACGGCCGATGGACAGCTCTGGGCAGTGTCCGAGGACGCCGCCCGGTTCGCGAGGCGCGAGAGCACAGGGCTCAGGGACGTCACCGCCGTCTCCTTCGTCGATCGACAGCATGGATGGGCGGTCGATAACGATGGCGTCTCGACGACCGCCGACGGTGGGGCAACCTGGACCGTCCAGACAGCGCCGTCATTCCCGGGCCTGCTGCGACCTACGCTCATCCATATGGCCGACCTTCACCACGGGTACGTCGTTGAAAGGTACGGCCCGGGTGCTGGCACTGTGGACTCAGGCCTGGTGGCCACGGACGACGGCGGCCACCATTGGGCCTTCCGGTCCGGTCCCGCCGGGAACAGCGGTCCACCGACACCCCTGTTTGACACGATGCCACCCGGGGTCGACGACGTGGACGTCGAAGGGCCCGAGAACCTCCTCGCGGTCTCCGTGAGCGATATCGTCAGCGGCATGGGGGCCTGCACGAGCGGCGATGGGGGCCGTCATTGGGCGTGCACGCCCGAGGGGCTCACGCATCCCGCCCAGATCGGCACGGCCGCAGCGGCGATCGCTCGAACTCGGCGATGGAGAGCTTGTCGCGGTCTCCCTGACCAATCAGGCAGCACTGGAGGTGAGCGCCAGCTCTGACGGGGGATCTACTTGGTCGGTCAGCTTCGAGATGCTCGGTGACCGAGCCGTCGGCCATGCATCCATCCGGCCGGGCACCTGACGGCAGCGCTGACGGCAACGGGGGTGAACAGAGGCGGATCTCCGCGGACGAACGGACCCCCTCCCGAATACGAAACGACCCTCTACGGACGTCCACGGACGCCCGGGGGTCAACTGGAAATGCGGTATCCGGGGTAACTCGGATCGAGGGTTCGAATCCCTCTCGCTCCGCCAGTTGCCCACTCCAGATCGGTGAGCCGCGCCGACCTCACCGGCGCCGGTGCTGTCCCCGGTGGCGCTGGCCGGTGGAGAGGTCGCGCACGCCCCGGGTGCGCCGCGGGCCCCTGGCGTCCATCGCCTTCACCGAGGCGATCGGCCAGAGCCGGTGCTCGATCTCGGCGAGGCCGGCGTCGGTGACCGCCGCCACCACCTCCCGGCTCGACTTGTACACGTGGCTGGACTCGTCGAGGGGCACTCGGCCGTCGGTGTTCACCAGCACGCCGGCCGACCGGTACTCCTCGTCGACCACCTCCTGCGAGAGCGAGCGCATCGCCTGGCCACGCGCCATCCGGCGCCCGGCACCGTGGTTGACGCTGAAGCCGCTCTCGACCGCGCCGGGCAGCGGGCGGAGGATGTACGACCAGTCCATGTTCGACCCGGGGATGAGCACCGGGTGGCCGGTCGCCTCCCAGGGGGTGCCGGCGAGCTGCGGGTGGCCGGCGGGGAGGGCCCGGGTCGCGCCCTTGCGGTGCACCCAGACGTCGCCGAGCTCCGGGTGCCACTCCCGCTGCACCAGGTTGTGCGAGATCTCGTAGACCAGCTCGAGGTCGGCCCTGAACACCCGCCGGAACGCGGCGGCGATCTCCTCGAAGATGGCCAGCCGGTTGACGATCGCGTAGTTGGCGCCGGCCGCCACCGCATTGAGGTAGGAGCGGTGGTGGGGGCTGTCGGGGGTGAAGTAGCCGAGGTCGAGGTGGCTGATCTCGTCGGGTCGCTCCTCCCGGGCGAGGTGGAAGTAGTTGGTGGCCATGCCGTGGCCGAAGCCGCGGCTGCCGGTGTGCACCTGGACGAAGAGGAGGCCGTCCTGGTTGCGCTGCAGCTCGATGAAGTGGTTGCCGCCACCGAGGCTGCCGAGCTGGGTGATGCCGCGCTCGGGCGTGCCCGCCATGTGCCAGGGAACGTCCCAGTCGTCGTCGACGGGAATGACCTGGCGCTCGGCGCGCTGGCGGTCGACCCGGTCGCCGTACCGGGAGACGTAGTGGTCGGCGCCGCCGCGAATGATCCGCTGGAACTCGTCGCGGTCGATGCCCGCCAGCCGTGCGATGCGGCCGGCGGTGCCGGCGCCCATGCCGATGCGCTCGATCACCTCGCGGTTGAACCGCAGGCAGCGGTCGCGGGTCGCCGCCGCCGCGGGCACGTCACTGCGGGCCGACACCATCCCGCAGCCGATGTCGTAGCCCACCGGGCCCATCGCGATGGGGCCGTCGGTCAGGATCACGCTGCCCACCGGGACCCCGTAGCCGTGGTGCGCGTCCGGGGTGATGCACACCATCCGGACCCCCGGGAAGTGGGCGGCGTTGACGATCTGCCGGTAGACGCTGTCCTCGAGGTCCTCGAGCAGCCGGTGGGTCATGAAGATGCGCACCGGCACCTCGCCGAGGTCCTCGCTGCGCAGGTCGAACCAGCCGCGGGCGCTGTCCTCGGCGAGGGCCTTCCAGCGGTGGGCGTCGGCCAGCCGCGCCGGGGCGCCGGCGGTGCGGGAGGTGACGGTCGGCTCGCGATCGGGCACGGAGGAGCAGTCTATGCCCGGTTCCGCCTCAGGAATATCCGCGGCCGGCCCTGGGTACGCTGATCGGTGCATGCCCGAGACCCCCCGGCTCGTGTGGCAGACGTCGCTCTTCGAGGAGCCCGGCGCGCCCCGAGTGGATCACGACTTCCGCGGGCTGGTGCGCCTCCAGCTCGACGCCTCCGCCTGGGTCGACCACGTCCCCGGCTGGCTGGCGCACGCCGACGAGATGTTCGCCTGGCTGCTCGAGAGCGCCCCCTGGGAGGCGACCGAGCAGGAGCTCTACGGCCGCACCGTCGCCACCCCGCGGCTGGTCGCGCGCTGGCCCCACCGTCCCGGAGAGATCGTCCTCCCGCCCGTCCTCGAGGACATCCGCACCGCCCTGGTGGAGCGCTATCAGCGGCCCTTCGACTCGGTCAGCGCCAACCTCTACCGCGACGGACGCGACAGCGTGGCCTGGCACGGCGACCGGATCGCGCGGACGGTGGTCGACCCGCTGGTCGCGATCGTGTCCCTCGGCCATCCCCGACGGTTCCTGCTCCGCCCCCGCGGCGGCGCGACGCGGCTGATCCTCGATCCCCGGCACGGCGACCTCGTCGTCATGGGCGGGACCAGCCAGCGGAGGTGGCAGCACACCATCCCCAAGGTGGCGTCCGCCGGGCCTCGGATCAGCGTGACCCTGCGCCACAGCGCCTAGCGAGGCGCCGGGCGGTCAGGAGGAGGCGATCCGGTTGGGCGGCACCCAGCTGGCGAGCGTCCAGCTGCCCCGGGGCCGCTGCTCCCAGACCAGGTAGGAGCCGCAGTCGCAGATGCCCTCGAGCTGGGATCCCGCGTCCAGCCAGCCCGCGGCCCGGATGACCTCGTCATCCCAGGACGCGGAGCATTGCGGGCAGACGCTCCCGCCGGTCGGGCTGCCCACGGTGGATGGGATGGGAGCGCTCAACACGCCGCGACCTCCTCAGTCTGCCGCCCTCGAGGGGGTGGGTCGGCGAGAGCCCGGGCTCGTCCTCGCCCCCTCTCTTGGTGGAAGCCTACACGAGGAGTATCAGAATGTAAATCGATCAAGTGTCAGATTCGCGCCGTGCGGAGGGCTGGCCTGCTCCGGCACGGCGGCGGCAGGCGGCGCACTCGGCCAGGTGCTCGGCGACGACCCGCTCGCTCCGCACGCTCAGCCGCGACCGGCCGATGACGTCGAGGAGGTGGCGGGTCATTGCGCACCGGCTCGGCTCCTCGCCCTCGAGGCGGAGGTACTCGTCGCGGAAGCGGCGGCGGGCCCGGAAGAGCAGCGACTCGATCGAGCCCGGGCTCACCGAGAGCCGGTGGGCGATGTCCTTGTAGGAGAGGCCCTCGATCTCGCGCAGCACCAGGCAGACCCGCTGCTGGGCGGGCAGGCGCCGGGCCACCCGGCCGAAGAGCTCACGCGCGTGGGTCATCTCGAACGCGGCCTCGGGCTGCCCGGCGCGCCGACCGTCCTCCTCCGCCTGGATGGTCTCGCCGGTGATGTCGACGAGCTGCACCCGCCGCGATCCGCGCAGCTGGGTCAGGCAGACGTTGGTGGCCACGCGATGCAGCCACGCCATCACGTTGAAGCCGTCGTCGACGGTGTCGGCGATGCGCAGCAGCCGCAGGAAGGCCTCCTGGACGACGTCCTCGGCCTCGCTCGGGTCGCGGAGGAAGCGCAGCCCCAGGGCGCGAAGCCGGTCGTGGTGACGGGCGAAGAGGCGCTCGAATCCGCGCACGTCACCGCCCCGGTAGGCGCGGAGGAGGCCGACGTCGTCGTCACCGAAGCCCTCGGCAGCGGCGGCGGCCGCCGTCATCGGGACGTGGGGACGGGGCCGGCGGAGGCGGTCGCGTGCAGGCCGCGCGAGACCGCGAGGGGAGCATTCATCGCCCGTCCTCCCTGGGCGCCGGGGTGATCCACCCCCCCTCTCACAGGGCGCCGAGATGTGTGACGTGGCCCGCCCGGCGAAACCTGCGCGGACGGCGGTAAGAGAGTGGTAAGGAAAGGTGTCAGCCGGTCACGGCGACCAGGGCCGCGGCCGCCTCGGTGCGCTCGGCCCGGCGGGCGTGCAGGGTGGCGTTGAGGCTGATCGCGATGACCACCAGCTGGGCGAGCAGCGAGACGTAGGAGGCGATCGCCACCACGAAGCCGAACACGAGGTAGCTGACCGTCAGCGTCGACGCCGCGTAGCGCAGGTGGACCGGCCAGATGAGGTTGAGCAGGGCGTTGCCGGCGGCGACGAGCACCACTCCGGGGAGCACGTCGCGCCAGCGCTGCCGGCAGGTGGGGAGGACGCGGAGGACGAGCGCGAAGAGGGCCAGGCCGATCAGCACTCCGGCCACCGGCTGGAGGGTGAGCCGGGCGTTCACCGCCGAGCGCCCCGCCCCCTCGGTGCGCTGCACCGCGGAGCCGAGCGGGAAGAGCAGCACCGACAGGAGGATGCCCGCGACCACCAGCGCCGCGAAGGCGAGCACCAGGGCGATGCCCAGGGCGCGCTGGCGCAGGTAGCTCCGCCCCCGGCTGCCGTAGATCACCGCCGTGGCGCTCTCCCGGCAGGCGAAGAGGCCGCTGCCGATCCAGAGGAGCCCGAGCAGCGAGAGGATGCCGAGGGTGTGGCCGGACTGGTGGAGGTTGCCGATGAGCCCGGAGAGGAGCGCGGTGGGCGACTCCTCACCCTGCAGCACCCGGGTGCCGGCGCGCACGCCCAGCCGTGCGGGGGTCGGGGTGGTCGGGGCCGCGGGTTGGGGCAGCACCGCCTGGATGACCAGCCCGGCGAGCACGGCGATGGGGAGCAGCGCGAGCAGCAGGCGCAGGCCCACCGCGGCCGCCCAGTTCGGTCCACCGGCGGTCCAGTGGCGCCGGGCGACGCGATGGCGAGACCCGGGCCGGTCCCGCCGCGCAGACCGCGATGTCGCATCGCGACAGCCAATCACAGCCGGGGGCGCGCAGGGAAGCAGCCGGGACGTCAGGGTGCGGGAGGTGCCGCCTCGAGGTCCGCGACGAGCGGCAGGCGGAGGGCGAAGGTGCTCCCCACCCCCGGCTCGCTCTCGACCAGCCGCAGGCTGCCGCCGAGCTGGGTGGCGAGCTCGCGGCTGATGTAGAGCCCGAGCCCGGTGCCCGGCGGGCCCCCCGGCCCGGTGGCGCGGGCGAACCGCTCGAACACGCGGTCCCGCATCTCGTCGGGGATGCCCCGGCCGTCGTCGGCCACCGAGACCGCCACGTGGCCGTCGTCGGTGCCGGCCCGCACCGTCACCGAGGTGGCGCCGTAGGTGATCGCGTTGCCGAGCAGGTTGTCGAGGATCAGGCCCACGTGATCGGCGTCGGCGACCACCGTGACCGGGGTGTCGGGCAGGGCGCTGGCGAGGGCGGCGCCGGTGAGCTCGGCGCGGGCGGTCGCCCGGGACAGCGCGGCGGCCACCGCCTCGCGGACGTCGACGCGCCGGGGCGCGGCGGAGTGGCGGCCCGCGCTGAGCCGGGCGGCGAGGAGCAGGTCGTCGACCAGGCGGTTCATCCGGGCGGCGTGCTCGACGAGGTAGCCGAGCGGCCGGGCCCACGCCTGCGGGGGCTCGCCGAGCTCGCCGCGGGCGATCATCCCCGCATACCCGCCGATCACCGTCAGCGGCCCGCGAAGCTCGTGGACGATCATGCTCACGAAGCCGTCCACGGCGTCGCTGGCGTCGCGGGCCTCCTGGTACATGCGGGCGAGCTCCGCCTCGGCCTGCTGGTGGCGCCACACCGCGCCCGCAGCCTGGGCGGCGCTGCGCAGCACCCGGACGTCGTCCGCGGTGAAGCCCCCGCGCTGCGAGTTCGATCGCCGTGAGGGTGCCCACCGGGGTGCTCGCGGCGCGCCAGCAGACGGCGATGGCGTCGGTCGCGCCGAGGGCTCGCACCGCCGCCGCGAAGGGAGAGATGTCGGGGTCGGCGAGGTCGGTCGCGGCGTGGAAGGAGGCGTTGGCGTAGACGATCCGGCTGGCGAGGTCGCGTCCCTCAGGCGCGCAGGCGATCGGGCCGATCGCCGCCAGCTCGCCGGCGCTGAAGCCGTAAGCGTCGCCCTGGGCCGCGAGCCTCCGGCCCGACGGGTCGAGCAGGGCGAAGGCGACCCGCCGGGCGCCGACCAGGCCGGCCACGGTCCTGGTCAGACGGCCGAAGAAGTCGTTGATGTCCGCGCTCGCCTCCAGGTGCTCCTGCACCGCCCCCTGGGCGACGTAGCCGCGGGTCCAGGCGTCGGCCATGGGAGCGGCAGCGGAATCTTCGGTGTGAGCGGCGCTCACATCTTCTCCTGCGCTGAAAGAGTGATTGTCCGCATTATGCGGCCTCACCAAAGCAGCTACCGTTCAGGAGGTATCAGAGTGTCGCCACATCGACGGCGCAGCCCCGCCCGGCGAGCAGGATGAGGGTCAGCCGGGCCGAGGCCGGATCCCACGACGAGCCGGCGAGGCAGCCTCCGGCCGCCCGCGGTGGGCCCAGGGTGGCGGCCGGCCAGGCCACCTCCACAGCACCCTCGCCGTGGCCGGCGGCGACCGTCAGGGCGAGGTGTCCGCGGAGCCCGTCGCCGCGCCCCCCGCGCACCCCCGGCGGCGCCGCGACCGCGTAGGGACGGGCGAGGTGGCGCAGGTACTCGCGGTCGATGGCGCCGCCGCCGGCGTCGCGGATGCCCCACGAGAGGCTCTCGCGCCACTGCCACCAGGCCCAGCCGGTGCCGCGGTCGTCGTAGGCGTCGAGGGCGGCGTCGGCCCAGGCGGCGGCGTGGGCCTGGTGGTGGTCGATGCCGAGCTCGCCGGTCCACATCGGCGCCGGCACCGCGGCGGCCTCGGCGGCCTGGCCGGCGATGCGCCGGTCCACCGGCCCGCGGTCGCCGTCGAACGCCGGCGGCACCAGCGCCCCGGTGTAGAGGTGGGGGGAGTAGACGAGGTCCCGGGCATGGAGCGGTCGCACCGTGGTCGGGAGGTCGCCGAACAGGGTGCCCTCGACGATGAGGAGGTGGTTGGGGTCGACGGCGCCGATCGCCGCCACCGTCCGGGCGTAGAGCGGCCAGAGGTAGTGGTCCTCGAAGATCCGCGGCGGCAGCGGCAGCGGATGGGGCTCGTTGACGAGGTCGTAGCCGGCCACGCCGGGGTCGTCGCGGAAGCGCCCGGCCACCGCCCGCCAGGTGGTCGTGTAGTCGGCCTGCCAGTCGGGGGAGAGCCAGAAGTAGGTGACCGCCGCGTTCACCGCCGGGGAGAGGTGCTTGCGCCACAACTCCCACGGCCACCACTGCGCCTCCGGCACCAGCGGCAGCGCCGCCCAGGCCGGCGCGCCCGAGCCGCCGAACCGCGGCCCCCAGTCGAGGAAGTGCATTTCCAGCACCACGTGGAGCGCGTGGCGCTCGAGCATCGCGACGGTCGCGGCCACCGTCTCGAGGTAGCCGCGATCGATCTCGCCGCGGCGCGGCTCCAGCCGCGACCAGGCCAGCGGCAGCCGGACCACGTCGAAGCCCTCCCGCTGCATCAGCGCCGCGTCGTCCTCGTCGAGGGAGGCGTGGCGCACCCCGTCCTCGAGCAGGGCGTCGCTGTCGAAGCCGCGCAGCAGCACGGTGCGCCCGCCGCCGTCGACGATGCGGCCCCCCTCGACGTGGAGCCAGTCGAGCCCGGAGGCGGTGGCGCGCTGGGGTGGGGGCAGGCGCACGGTGAGGGCGTCGACGGGCACGTACGCCCAGCTCATCCCGGCGAGCGGGAGCAGCAGGAGGGCGATCCACAGGACCGGTCCGCCACCGCGCTGGCGCCGCCGGGGACGGCGGAGCGGCTGTCGTCTCGAGAGGGCCACGTGCAGGGACGGGATGGTGGCAGACTCGGCGACCGTGACCGACACCGACCTCGACGCCTACTGCCGCGAGCACCAGCCGCGCTTCCTCGACGAGCTGGTCGAGGCCTGCCGCATCCCCAGCATCTCCGCCGATCCCGCCCACGCCGCCGACGTGGTGCGGAGCGCCGAGCTCCTCGCCGGCGCCGCCCTCGACGCCGGCTTCACCCACGCCGAGCTGCTGCCCACCGCCGGCCACCCCGCGGTCTACGCCGAGCGCATCGTCGACCCGGCGCTGCCCACCGCGCTGATCTACGGACACCACGACGTGCAGCCGGTCGACCCGCTCGATGAGTGGGTGTCGCCGCCCTTCGAGCCCCAGGTGCGCGACGGCGCCCTCTACGCACGCGGGGCGGTCGACGACAAGGGCCAGGTGTGGATGCACCTCAAGGCGGTGGAGGCCCACATGCGGGTGCGCGGCAGCCTGCCCCTCAATCTCAAGCTGATCGTCGAGGGCGAGGAGGAGATCGGCTCGGTGCACTTCGACGACCTCGTCGCCCGCGAGCGCGACCGCCTCGCCGCCGACGTCGCGGTGGTCTCCGACACTCCGATCTTCGCCCGCGGCGTGCCCTCACTCTGCACCGGCCTGCGCGGCCTCGCCAACGTCGAGGTGGAGGTGACCGGCCCCGGCCTCGACCTCCACTCCGGCAACTTCGGCGGCGCCGTCGCCAACCCGGTCGAGGTGCTCGCCCGGATGCTCGCCGGCCTCAAGGATCCGGTCACCGGCCGGGTCACCGTCCCCGGCTTCTACGACCGGGTGCGCGAGCCCTCGGCGGAGGAGCGGGCCCAGTTCGCGGCGCTGCCCTTCGTCGAGGCCACCTTCCTCGAGGAGGCGGGGGGCGCGCCCGCGACGGTGGGGGAGGAGGGCTGGTCGACGCTGGAACGGCTCTGGGTCCGCCCCACCCTCGAGCTCAACGGCATCTGGGGCGGCTACCAGGGTCCGGGCTCGAAGACGATCGTCCCCGCCCGGGCCGGCGCCAAGATCACCTGCCGGCTGGTGCCCGACCAGGAGCCCGCCGAGATCGCCGGGCTCGTCGCCGCCGCGGTGCGCGCTGCCGCGCCGCCGGGGGTGCGGGTGCGGGTGACCTGCGAGGCGGGGGGACGTCCGGTGGTCACGCCCAGCGACCATCCCGCGCTCGACGCCGCCCGGGCGGCGATGCGCCACGGCTTCGGCGGCGAGCCCGCCCTGATCCGGATCGGCGGGTCGATCCCGCCGGTGGCGACCTTCCAGGAGGTGCTCGGCATCCCCGGCGTTCTGATCGGTGTCGGTCTGCCCGACGACCAGATCCACGCCCCCAACGAGCGCTTCGACCTCGATCAGTACGCCCGGGGGGTGCGGGTGATCGCCCGCCTGTGGGAGGAGCTTCCCCGCCGCCTCCGGCCGGAGACGGCGACCTAGGTTCGGACCCACGCGGCAGTGACCGGTCGGTGACGAGGAGTGCACCGAGCGCCCGTCCGGTTCACGTGCGTACGAGGATGCGGTCATGCCCTCCGTCACAACATGGTTTGTTCGTTCCTTGTTGACGCGTTTGCGCCGTGGTCTGACGATGGCCCCGGGCGGTGTCGGGCGACCGCGCGGCCAGTCCCTGGCGGAGATCGCCCTGGCGATGCCGCTGTTCCTGGGGCTCACCCTGGGGACGGCCGACGGCGGGCGCGCCATCCCCTGGCAGACCGGCGACTGGGCCGGCCTGAGCAGCATCGCCACCGCAGCGGGGCTGGAGAGCTCGAGCACCGGCACCGCCGGCGGCTCGAAGATCTCCGGGGCGACCATCACCGTGACCTGGCACTGCAGGAACGGTCTGGCCATCGCGAACGCGCAGAACGCCGGCGTCACCGATCCCTCGCTCACCGGTTCCGACGCGATCGACGTGGCGGTCAGCTACAACCTCACCCTGCTCACCCCGCTGGCGGGGAGGCTGTTCGGCACCGGCACGCCGGTGATCGCCGCCGACGTCCGGGGACGGGCGGAGTACTGATGCGACGTCATCGCCACGGCGCCGCCGGCGTCGGCCTTGTCGAGTTCTCGCTCACCCTCCCCTTCCTGCTGCTCCTCCTCTTCGGCATGGTCGACTTCGGCCGGGCGATCAACGCCAACAGCACGGTCGCCGACGCCGCCCGGCAGGGGGCGCGCCAGATGGCTCCGAACGCCGCCACCGCCGACAACCCCTTCAGCAGCACCCCGTCGGGAGCCTGCTCGGGCACGGTGCTCGTCCAGAACGCCGGTGGGTCGGGCTGCCTCGCCGACGCGGCGGTGCTGGCGACCGTCAGAGCGGTGCTCGGACCGCTCACCACCACGCTGACGCCCTACTACGGCACCACCGCCGCCGCCTGCCCGGCACCCGCCTCCGCGGGCCAGGCCACGGTGTGCATCGCGCCGAGCGACAGCGCCGCCGCCACCCGCGGCCCCGGCGACACCTGCGCCGCGGCGCAGAGCGCGCTCGGCCACGCGCCCTCCCCGGGCGACCTGGGCGGTCGCAGGGCGGAGTGGACGGCGCCCCAGTACGGCTTGGCGCGCTGCTTCCTGGTGCAGGTGACCGTCCGATATGCGTTCAGTCCGTGGACTCCGGTGATCAACCGGATCATCGGCTCGACCATCCAGATCGCGTCGACGACCTCGACGGTGGCGGAGTACTGAGATGATTCGGGCCGCTCAGCGTCGCCGCCAGGGTGGCCAGGCGCTCGTCGTCCTCGCCCTGGTCGGCCTCGCCGTCTTCGGATTCGGTGCCATCGCCCTGGACCAGGGCGTGGGCTGTCGGAGCGCCGCGACCTCCAGGCGATCGCCGATTCCGCAGCCCTGGCCGGGGCGCGCTCGCTCGCCTCGGGAACCGACGCCGCCCACCAGGTGGCGATCCAGTACGCCGCCCGCAACCTCGGCCTCGCTCCGTCCGCCGCGAGCGGCTGCACCGGCAACGGGTCGGGGCAGTGCCCGGCGGGCGCGTACACCATCGGCAGCTACACCTTCACCCTCATCGACAACAGCGGCAGCCTCGACCTCGGCATCCAGCACACCCGGCGCACCCTGGTCGCCGGCGTGCTCGGCATCACCACCGCGGTGACGGCCAGCAGCGCCCGCGCCGCGTATCCGGGCCCGCTCACCCTGTCGGCGGCGTACACGATCGTCGGGCTCGGCGGCGACGTCCAGGTCAACGGCGGCGGCACCAGCTCGCCGTCGGGCGACGTCTCCGGAGCGGTGTACGCGCTCGGCAACTTCGGCGCCAACAACGCCCCGCACGCGGTGGTGATGCCCTCCACCCTCACCAACTACGACGGCACCGCCTGCTCCCCCTCGACCACCGACCACGTCACGTCGGTGGCTCGAGCAACACCGGCAGCCGGACCCTGGGCGGGGTCTCCGGCGCCGGCCTCCGGACCGGGGTGGGCGCGCCCACCGGCTTCCCCGGCTTCGCGCCCACCACCACCGGACCCACCTACGGGCTCAACGCCGTCGCCGCCGTGGACGGGGTGGGCAACTGGAACCCGGGCACCTACTCCGGCTGGTATCCGAACGGCGCGCTGCACACCAGGCTGAATCCCGGGGTCTACGTCATCAAGAACGTGATCGCCAGCATCTCGCTCATCAACCTGACCAACGCCATCGCCACCGCGCAGGGCACCGAGGACGCCAGCGGTGGGGTCGCCTTCGTCCTCGACTCGAGCGACAACCTGTCGTCGCTCAGCTTCTCCAACACCACGCTGAATGGCCTCGACGACCTCAGCGGGGGCACCAGGAACCCGGCCGATCCGCAGGGCACCCACAACTTCGTCATCTACGCCCCGGGCTTCACCGGGAGCACCGACTTCGCCGGTGCCACCCTCAGCGGGATCGCCTACCTTCCCAACTCGGACGGCGGCTCCCACGGCAACTCCTCGTACACCCTCACCGGCTCGGTGTGGCTGCACAGCTACACCCTCAACGGCGGTGGCAACGGCGCCCAGCTCTTCCGCTGGGTGTGCGGCCTGAGCGCGATCAGCTCGAACGGGGGGAACAGCGGCCTGCTGCGCTGAGCGCGCGTCCATAATGCGGGCGCCCCGCCGGTTCAGGAGATGCCGCCGATGACGCTGATCGAGGAGGTTACCGCGCTGGAGGTGCTCGACTCGCGCGGCAATCCGACCGTCGAGGTCGAGGTGCTGCTCAGCGGCGGCGCGGCGGGACGCGCGCTGGTGCCCAGCGGTGCGAGCACCGGGAGCCACGAGGCGGTCGAGCTTCGCGACGGTGACCCCGGGAGGTACGGGGGCAGGGGCGTCCGCCAGGCGGTCGCGAACGTGGTCGACGTCATCGGTCCCGAGCTGATCGGCACCGACGCCGCCGACCAGGTCGCCCTCGACGGCGCGCTCTGCGCCCTCGACGGCACCCCGAACAAGAGCCGGCTCGGCGCCAACGCGATCCTGGGGGTGAGCCTCGCCTGCGCCCGCGCCGCCGCCGAGGCGAGCGGGCTGCCGCTCCACCGCTATCTCGGCGGGGTCAGCGCCCACCTGCTCCCGGTGCCGCTGCTCAACGTGCTCAACGGGGGCGCCCATGCGCAGACCAGCGTCGACTTCCAGGAGTTCATGTACGCGCCGCTCGGCCTGCCCAGCTTCGCCGAGGCGCTGCAGGCGGGAAGCGAGTGCTTCCACGCGCTCCGCGGGGTGCTGCGCGCGCGTGGCCTGAGCACCGGCCAGGGTGACGAGGGCGGCTTCGCACCCGGCCTGCGCCACAACGAGGAGGCGGTGGAGATCCTCCTCGAGGGCATCGAGAAGGCCGGATACCGGGCCGGCGAGGACGTGGCCATCGCCCTCGATCCAGCCACCAGCGAGCTCTTCGCGGAGGGGCGGTATGTGCTGAAGGGGGAGGGGCGCACCCTCGAGCCCGCCGAGATGGTCGACCTGTGGGCGCAGTGGTGCGCGAGCTATCCGATCGTCTCCATCGAGGACGGCATGGCCGAGGACGACTGGGAGGGATGGCGGCTCCTCACCGAGCGGATCGGCGACCGCGTCCAGCTGGTCGGCGACGACCTCTTCGTCACCAACGTCGAGCGCCTCAGCCTCGGCATCGAGCGCGGGGTGGCCAACTCGATCCTCATCAAGGTGAACCAGATCGGCACCCTCACCGAGACCCTGGAGGCGATCGCCCTGGCCACCCGCAGCGGCTACACGAGCGTGATCAGCCACCGCAGCGGGGAGACCGAGGACACCACCATCGCCGACCTGGCGGTGGCCACCAACGCCGGCCAGATCAAGACCGGGGCGCCCTCGCGATCGGAGCGGGTGGCGAAGTACAACCAGCTGCTGCGCCTCGAGCACCAGCTCGGCAGCGCCGGACGCTACGCGGGACGGTCGGCGTTCCGGCTGCTCCCGGCGGCGGTCACAGCCGCCGCCGGGTAGCGTTCCCCGTTCCCCCTGGGGTCAGGCCGGCGAGGCCGCCGGCTTCTTCCGTCCGCGCTGGCGGACGGTGGAGACCACGTGCGAGAGCACGACGGCCAGGACGATGAGGGCTGCGCCCACGATCGCCCAGATGTTCAGGGTGGTCTCGGCGGGCGCGGTCGCCGGGGCATCGGCCGCCGGCAGCGGCTGGTTGCCGAACAGGGAGTTGCTGTCCTGGCCCTTGCCCCCGCTCGAGGCGCCGCCGGCACCCGCGGGGGCCGCGCTCGGCGTGCCGCCGGTGTCGGGCGCCGTGGTGTCGGTGCTGCTGCTGCTGCCGGTGTTGGTGCTGGAGGTGTCGGTGGCGCCGGTGCCCGAGCCGCTGGTATCGGTGCTCGTCCTGCCGGAGGTGCCGGTCGAGGTCCCGCTGCCGTACGAGGTGCCGGAGCCCGAGGTGTCGGTGGTCGTGCCGCTGGTGTCCGGGCCCGGCTGGAAGAGCGAGTTCGTGTCCGGGGCGGGCGCCTGGCCGGGGCAGGTGGACACGCTGGCGTCGCAGAAGGGACCGTTGACAATCCCGCCGGGCGCCGGGGTGGGCGTGCTGCCGCCGGGCGCCGGGGTGGGCGTGCTGCCGCCGGGCGCGGGGGTCGGGGTGCTGCCGCCGGGCGCCGGGGTCGGGGTGCTGCCACCGGGGGCCGGCGTCGGGGTGGGCGTCGCCGGGGCCGGGGTCGGGGTCGCCGGCACCGGGGTGGGCGTCGCCGGGGCCGGGGTCGGCGTCGGCGGCGCGGGCGGCGCGGTCGGGCACCCGAAGAGGATGGAGCCGAGCCCGCCCGGGCAGTGCGGCGCCGTGGGCGGCGGCGACGACGGCCGCGCCGTCGGCGACGGCTGCGGGGACGAGGTCGACGGCGAGCTCGGCTGCGGGCTGGTCGCCGCGGCCAGGGTGGTGATCACGCTGTTGGGCCCGCCGGCGCTGCCGGCGACGCCCAGGACCGTGAGGAAGCCGAAGCCGATCGAGCCGGTGAGCAGCAACGTGCCCATCGACCGTCGCAGAGCGCGCCGCGGCACCCTCCGCCGAATCACGTCGCCGTCATCGCCGATGCGGTGCATGCCGCTCACCCCTTCTCCAGTCGCCTCGAGCGTCCTGCCATCCCCCGACACGGGGATCGGCCCGTGCGGGCCCACGGCGGCTCCCCAGGACCCCCGGGAGCCCACCTGTACACACAACGAGCGCGTCGAACTTTTCTGTCGCTCCGATTCCTTGCCGGCGCGGACGGGCTACCATCCCTGGGCATCATCCGGACCCGGCCGTCGTCCCGAGGGAGAACCATGGCGATCCTGCGTCTCGTGAACGGTGGCGACGTCACCGTCAAGCTCACCGTCTCCGAGCTCCTCGCGGCGCTCTCCACCGGCTCCGAGTTCGTCGAGCTCCCCGGCGACGAGGGCCCGGTCCACGTCCGTCCCAGCGGCGTGATCGCCGTCCTCGACCACACCCAGCGGCAGAGCTCGGGCTTCCGCGTCGCCTCCTCGGCCTCGGCCTCCGCCTCCGCCTAGAGGCGCGCTCACGGGCGCGCGCGGGGGGATGGCCACCGCGCAGAGCACCGCCATCACCAGCAGCGCCGCGCCACCGGCCCAGAAGGGGATGCCCTCGCGCACCCCGTAGAGGGCGCCGAGCACCGACGCGCCGAGCGCCGAGCCGCCGAACTGGAAGAGGCCGCCGGTGCCCATCATCCGGCCGCGGCCGTCCGCGGACGCCGCCTCGGAGAGGGTGGCGTAGAGCGACGGCTCGACGAGGACGAAGGCGGCTGCCTCGACGGTGCCCAGGGCGAGGATGACGGCGATCGAGTGCAGCAGCGGATAGGTGGCGGCGCAGACGCTCACCACCGCGAGGGCGGTGCCCAGGATCACCCGCCGGTCGGCGCGGTCGGCGAGCCGCCCGGCGGGGGTGGCGAGCAGCAGCATCGGCAGCGCGAAGAGGGTGATCGAGACGCCCACCACGAAGGTGCTGAAGCCGCGCGCGGAGAGGTACTGGGGCCAGACGACGTCGTACATGGTGAAGACCAGCCCGACGGTGGCCAGGGTCACGCACGCCACCAGCACCCCGCGACCGCGCCACCAGCGTGGCGGCGGGTTGGCGGCGTGGTCGTGGGCCGCCGGCGCCACCCGGGTCTCGGGGACCCGGAACACCGCGCCGAGGCCGAGGAGCACGGCCACCCCGGCGACTCCGAAGACCGCCGACTCCCGCCAGGTCGCCACCGCCCCGCCGATCAGCGGGCCGATCAGCAGGCCGGCGAGCTCGGCACGCTGCAGCTGGCTGAAGCGGGTCGCCCGGCGGTCGGGCGGGGTGAGGTCGGTAAGGGCGGCGAGCAGGGCGGGGGCATAGGCGCCGCTGCAGGCCCCCTGGGCGGCGCGGAGGGCGGCGAGCAGCCAGAGCGGGCCGCGGTCGGCGAAGAGGCCGAGGGAGATCGCGGCGTAGCCGAGCCGGGCGCCGATGAGCACCGGACGGCGGCCGATCCGATCGGCGAGCCGGCCGGCGGGGACCTGGACGAGGGTGTTCGCCAGCATCGGCCCGGCGATGAACAGGGCGGCGTCGAGGGCGCTCCCGCCGCGGTGGCGGACGTAGAGCGCGACCACGGGGAAGAGCATGGCGATGCCGGTGAACATCACGAACTGGCCGAGGAGCAGTCGTCCCGCGGGGTCGGGGGCGCGCCGGAGGCGGGACACGAGGAGGAGTCCTACCACTCCCGGGCCCGGCCGCCGCCCCGCCGGGGGGCGGGACGGATGGCGACGGGGCGGTCTCGGCATAATTGACCGCATGAGTCAGCAATGCACCGCCCCGGTCCGGCGTGAGCTGCGGATGGTCAGCGACCGGCGGATCACCGACGAGATCGGCAACACCCCGCTGCTGCGCGTCCACCTCTTCGACGCGGGCGCGCCGGGCGTGGAGATCTACGCCAAGGCCGAGTTCATGAACCCGGGCGGCTCGGTGAAGGACCGGCCGGCGCTGCGGATGATCGAGGAGGGCGAGCGCTCCGGCCGGCTGACCCACGACCGGGTGATCCTCGACAGCACCAGCGGGAACACCGGCATCGCCTACGCGATGATCGGCGCCGCCAGAGGCTACCGGGTGAAGCTGGTCATGCCCACGAACGTGAGCGAGGAGCGCAAGCAGCTGGTCCTCGCCTTCGGGGCGGAGATCGAGTACAGCGATGCGCAGGAGGGCAGCGACGGGGCGATCCTGCTGGCCCGGCAGCTGCGCGACGCCGATCCCGACCGCTACTTCATGCCCGACCAGTACAACAACGACGCCAACTGGCGCGCACACTACGACGGCACCGGCCTGGAGATCTGGGAGCAGACCGGCCGGCGGGTGACCCACTTCATCGCCGGCCTCGGCACCAGCGGCACCTTCATGGGCACGAGCCGGCGGCTGAAGGAGCTGAACCCCGAGATCCGGTGCATCTCGGTCGAGCCGGACGAGCCCTGGCACGGGCTCGAGGGGCTCAAGCACATGGAGACCTCGATCGTGCCGGGGATCTACGACCCCGGCCTCGCCGACGAGAACGTCGGGGTGTCGACCGAGGACGCGTACGACGTCGCCCGCCGCCTGGCCACCACCGAGGGCATCCTGATCGGCCACTCCAGCGGCGCCGCCCTGCACTGCGCCGGCTCGGTGGCTCGCTCGCTCGCCGCCGCCGGGCAGGGCGGGGTGATCGTCATCGTCTTCGCCGACGGCGGCGACCGCTACCTCAGCAGCGGGCTGTACCGCCAGCGCGAAGGCTAGGCATGGACGTGGGCGTGGTGCTCAGCCCCGCGGCGGCGGCGGAGCTTCGGCGGCTGGCCGCTTCCGCGTACCCCGACGAGGGCTGCGGGGTGCTGATCGGCAGCGGCGGCAGCGGCGGGGTCCTGACCGTCCGGTCGGTCACCTCGGGGCGCAACCTCGCCCCCCGCGGCCGCGACCGCTTCGAGCTCGATCCCCTCGCCATCCTCCGCGCCGAGCGGGCCGCCCGCTCGGAGGGCCTCGACGTGCTCGGGTTCTGGCATTCGCATCCCGACCATCCGGCGGTGCCCTCGCGCCTCGACACCGAGCGGGCGTGGGCGGAGTACCTCTACGTGATCGTGTCGTCCTCGGCGGAGGGCACCGGCGACCTGCGCGGCTGGAGGCTGCTGACCGGTGCCGGCGGGTTCGCCGAGGTGGACATGGCCGTCGACGGCGTCGCCGCCGAGTTCGGGACGCTGATGGCACCCCGCACCGGTCGCGGCCACACCGCGAGCACCAGGACGCCGCGGCGGCTGCGCCACCGCCGCGCCGAGGCGTCCACCGCCACCCCGTCGGGGATCGTCGCCATCGTCGGGCGTCCCAACGTCGGCAAGTCGACCCTCTTCAACCGACTGACCGGTGAGCGACGCGCCATCGTCGACGAGTTCGCCGGGCTGACCCGCGACCGTCTGTACGGGGTCGCGGAGTGGGGCGCCCGGCGGTTCACGGTGGTCGACACCGCCGGGCTCGACACCGGTGGCAGGAACGACGGTTCGGACCTGGCGCAGCTGGTCAGCGGCACCCAGCAGCAGGCGCGCCTGGCAGTCGCCGAGGCGGACGTGTGCCTCCTGCTCGTCGACGTCCGCGACGGCGTCACCGGCCTCGACGAGGAGGTGGCGGCGCTGCTGCGCACCGGCGGCAGGCCGGTGCTGCTGGCCGGGAACAAGGCGGACAGCCCGGTCGACCCCTACCTGTCCCACGAGCTCTACCGGCTTGGGCTGGGCGAGCCGCTGATGATCAGCGCGCTCCAGGGCATCGACGTCGGCGACCTCTGCGACCGCCTCGTCGAGGCGCTGCCGGCGCCGGTGGAGGACGGCGGTGCCGAGGTGGAGGACGGCGCCGAGGTGGTGGAGGGCGAGGCCGCCGCCCCCGCCGCGACCCCGGTGCGGGTGGCCATCGTGGGCCGGCCGAACGTGGGCAAGTCCTCGCTGCTCAACGCCCTGGTGGGGGAGGAGCGCGCGCTGGTGTCGCCGGTGCCCGGGACCACCCGTGACACCGTCGACACCCGCATCGAGGACGAGCACGGCGAGGTGGTGCTGGTCGACACCGCCGGCATCCGCCGCCGCGGCGTGATCGGCACCGACGTCGAGCACTACAGCCTGCTCCGCGCCCTGCGCGCGATGGAACGGAGCGACGTCGCCGTGGTGGTGGTCGACGGCTCGACCGGGGTGGTCGCCCAGGACCGCCACGTCGCCGGGTACGCCGCCGAGGCGGGCAAGGGCCTGGTCGTGGTGATCAACAAGTGGGACCTCCTCGACACCGAGACCCGCGCCGACCCCGCCACCCTCAACAGGGTGCACGAGGCGTTCTCGTTCGTCCCCGGGGTGCCGGTGCTGGCGGTGAGCGCTCTCGAGGGCCGCGGGGTGAACCGGGTGCTGGCGGCGGCGCGGCAGGTGGCGGCGGCGCGGAGCACCCGCATCCCCACCGGGCCGCTGAACTCGCTGCTGCGGACCGCGATCGAGGAGCATCCGCCCCGGTTCCACAAGGGTCGGAAGCTGAAGCTCCTCTACGCCGCCCAGGCCCAGAGCCAGACGCCGACCATCGCCCTGTTCGTCAACGACCCCGAGATGATGCACTTCGCCTATCAGCGCTATCTGGAGAACCGCATCCGGGCGGTGTTCGGCTTCGCCGGCGTGCCCCTGCGGGTGGTGCTCCGGGCCCGGGCGGAGAAGGACGACGGCGGCGTCGCCGACCGTCGCCGGGCCGCGATCCGCGGGCGCCGGTAGCCGGCCGGCAGGGGAGGGGCGCTGGTGATCGCCGTGCTCGGGGCGGGCTCGTGGGGCACCGCCCTGGCCTCGGTGCTCGCGGTCTCCGGACGGGCGGTCACGCTCTGGGCCCGCGACCCGGCGCTGGCGCTGCGCCTCGCTGCCGAGCGGCGCAACCCGGCCTACCTGCCCGGGATCTCGCTGAGCCCGGAGATGCGGGTGGCCGGCGATCTCGAGGAGGCGCTGAGCGGGGCCGGGATCGTGGTGCTCGCGGTGCCGACCCACGGGATGCGCGCGACCGTCGAGCGCTGCCGCCCCCTGCTGGAACCCGGCTGCGCGGTGGTGAGCGCCGCCAAGGGCTTCGAGACCGGGACCGAGATGACCATGAGCCAGGTGCTGGTCGACGTCCTCGGGCCCTCCTGGTCGGAGCGGGTGGCGGCGCTCAGCGGGCCGAACATCGCCATGGAGATCGCTCGCGGTCTGCCCGCGGCCACGGTGGTGGCGAGCCGCTCCGAGGCCACCGCCGCGCTGGTCCGCGACGCCTGCACCGGCGACCGTCTGCGCGTCTACAGCACCGGCGACCTGGTCGGCGTCGAGTACGGGGGCGCGCTGAAGAACGTGGTGGCGATCGCCGCCGGGGTCTGCGACGGCACCGGGAGCGGCGACAACGGCAAGTCGGCGCTGATCACCCGCGGCCTCGCCGAGATGGCCCGGCTGGGGGTGCGGGCCGGGGCTCAGCCGCTCACCTTCGCCGGCCTGACCGGGCTCGGCGACTGCGTGGTGACCTGCTTCTCCCCCTACTCGCGCAACCGCCGGCTCGGCGAGGCGGTCGGCCGCGGCCAGACCCTCCGGGAGGTGGAGGCGGGGATGTTCATGGTCGCCGAGGGGGTCAACGCCGCCCGGGTCGCCCAGGAGCTGGCCTCGCAGGCCGGGGTCGAGATGCCGATCGTCGCCGAGGTGTGCGCGGTGCTGTTCGAGGAGAAGCCGATCCTCGCCGCCTTCGCCGACCTGATGCGGCGCGGCGCCCGGGACGAGCTGTCGGAGTTCGGCCTCGACCCGCGTGGGGACGGGGAGGGGGCGTCGGCTCGGGTCGGGGGCGACCCCGGCTAGAATGGGCCCGCGCGGCCCATCGGGGAGTAGCTCAGGTGGTTAGAGTACTGGTCTGGGGGACCAGGGGTCGCAGGTTCGAGTCCTGTCTCCCCGACGCCGGCCGCGAGATCGGAAGGGCATAGAAGCCAGACGCGCACGTCTGCCGCTGCTCACCAACCCGCTGACCGAGGGCCTTGCTGGCGTGAGCCATCGACCGTTGTGAGAACGTCACCGCCTTACACGACACCAAGGGACGACCTCGGATGAGCCGCAGCGGTCACTCGGTGGCTTCCTTCGATGCGCATCTCGCCCGACGCTCGGTGCTCAGTCGCTGCGCTCAGGCGTGAAGCTCCGTGCTCGGCGTGGCGACGTCTCAGCGATAGCGGACGGGCAACTCCCGGGTGCGGGCACTGCCGATGAGCTCACGCTCTACCTCTGCGGCTCGCTCCAGTGGCGAGAGGTCCTCGAGCCCGGGAACACAGACGATCTCGCCTCGCTCGAGGTCCAGCAGGCTGGCGGTCACCACGTCCTCGGGCTCCATGCGCGGCACGGCACTCATATCGAGCCCCTGGCGGGAGTGGAACTCGGTACGGACGACCCCCGGGCAGACCACCTGGACGCGCACACCGGTGCCCCGTAGCTCGGCGGCGAGGATTCGCGAGAAGGTCACGAGGAACGACTTGCCGCCAGCGTACGCAGCACGCGCCGGGAGCCACGGCTCGTCGACGGCGCCGCTGAAGGCCAGCAGCGAAGCGATCGTTACGACGGCGCCACGCGACCTCTCCCTCATGCCACCGACGACCGCGCGCGTGAGGAGGACCGGGGCGAGCACATTGAGCTGCACGCTCTCCCGCGCCAGCGCCGCTGGCAGCTCGGCGAAGGGCATGTAGTGCGCGAGCGCCGCATTGTTCACCAGCATCCCGACCCGCAGAGCGGACACCTTCTCGCACACCCGCTCGAGCTGATCCGGCTGGCCGAGGTCCGCCTCAACCACTGTGACGCTCACGCCATATTCACCCATCAGTCGGTCGGCCAGCTCGTTGAGCCGGTCGCGCCGGCGCGCCACGACGACGAGGTCCCACCCGTCCGCGGCGAGCCGCTCGGCGAACGCTCGCCCGATTCCCGACGATGCACCCGTAACGATCGCCTTCTCCGCCA
This sequence comes from uncultured Chloroflexia bacterium, assembly GCA_963846365.1. Lineage (GTDB taxonomy): Bacteria > Chloroflexota > Dormibacteria > Aeolococcales > Aeolococcaceae > CF-96. The sequence goes on along the minus strand of CAWJVN010000002.1, from coordinate 582,123 downwards.
TGCCGTTCCCTCGTGTCCGCCTGATCCACCCGGGGCTCGGGGCGACTCGCGCGGTGTGCCAGGTCGTCCTGCCGCGATGTCAGGGTACGTCCTCGAACCGTAGGTTGTGCCACGGTCGCCTACTCTGTCGGGGTACAGCGCAGCCGGAAATCTGCGAGGTGATCGGCGACGTCGCCGGGCACCTCGAAGTAGGGGAAATGACTCCCGGCAGAGTCCAGGCGGCGGACCGAGAACCACGGGTGTGACGCGGCGAATGCCCGTTGCGCCTCAAGGTACTCGGCCTTCGAGGGCTGCGCGTAGATGTGCAGCACCGGTCGCGGAACCGGCAGTTCTGCGAAAGCGCGCAGCGGAGTCCCGTGGGTTCGCTACGCAGCAGCGATCTCACGGCCGGCGCGCGCCCATCTCACCGTCTACGAAGTCCCTGAGGTTCTGGTTGTCGACGCCCTCGGTCACATTTGGAACAGCCGGGCGCGAGTCGGCTCCCATGACGCCGCACCCTGCAGCGCCTCGAGGGCGCCGAGAAGGCGGGCGCGGGCATCCGGGCGACGCCGAGGCACGCGAAAGGATGCAGGCCACCAGGGACGCCATTGCCATCCCTCCGGGGACCGTCGTCGAGGCGATCGCGCAGCACGCGAGCGTCGAGGCGGGCGACATCGCCGTCCGGCCGACGGCGCAGGACTGGAGTCCTGAACCGCGCGACCTGTCGCCCGGCGCGGGTTGGGCGCAGTTCGACGTTCGCGAAGGGACGTTCCGTCCTCTTCTGGGACTGCGGTACCGGTCCTGCATTCGGTGAGCGTTTTGGTGCGAGGCAGGCGCCGGCTTCGCCGATTTCGCGGACGTGGGGGCCGCGACGTGGGCCGGCCGCTCATCGCTCCGGTGATCGACGCGGGCTCGGGCCAATCCCGGCAGGAGCGTCTGGGTCGACCAGACGCGGCAGCACGAGCGTGAATGTGCTGCCCGCTCCCGGCTCACTTCGCTCCAGCACCAGCCGGCCGCTGTCGAGTTCCGCGAGCTGGCGGCTGATGTGCAGTCCCAGCCCGGTACCGGCCACCCTTCCGGGCGTCCCGTCAACCCGAACGAAGCGCTCGAAGATGCGCTCGCGCATCTCCGGCGGGACGCCGATCCCGTTGTCCGTGACCCGGATGCACGCCTCGTCATCCACCTCGACGGCGATCGTGACCGACGGGTTCGCTCCGCTGCAGTTGAGCGCGTTGGCGAGCAGGTTGTCGAGGATGCGATCGATGTGCGCCGGGTCCGCCAGAACCGTGGCAGCTTCATCGTGCGGCTGCACACTGATCCTGGCAGAGTCGAGCTCGGCCCGCGGCCTCCACCTGGCGACAGCCCCGGCGACGATCCCCGTCAGGTCACTCGGCACCGCCGCTCGGAGGTCGTGCCCGGCGTCGACCCGAGCCGCGAAGAGCATGTCGTCCACGATCCTGCGCAATCTGCTCCGCCCTGTTCACGATCGCCTCGACGGGTCTCCGCACATCCTCAGCGAGGACGCCGACCGAGCCGTCATGGAGGAGGCGCGCATATCCGATCACGACGGCGCGTGGCGCGCGGAGCTCATGGACCAGCGTGCTGACGAAGCCGGTCAGCGACTCGTTCGCACGACGGGCCTCGGTGTACATCGACGCGAGCCGCTCGGCCGCGCTCACCCGATCGGTGCGCGGTAATGGGCAAGACCTTCGACGTGGCGCTCGCGGTATCGAGGAGGGACGATCAGCTCCGCGAGCGGACGGCCGAGCACCTCGTCGCGCGACCATCCGAACAACTCCTCGCTGCGCGCACCAGACCATCCTCGTCCATGGTGATCACCGCCGCCAGGGCGGTCTCGATGATCACCCGAAGGGACGCCTCCCCGGCGAGCGGATCCTCGGCTGAGCGGCCTCCCGGCGTCACCTCAGACGGCCCGTCCTCACATGCCCGCAGGGCGGGCGGGTCCCGTCGCTGCGGCCAACCTACGCAGATCCGTGTAGTACAGGGCGACAGCAGGGACATCCGCAAAAGTACGTGTCACGCTCCGGCCACCACCGCCCGGCCGGTGGGCCCGTGCGCGGCGCACCGTCTGCTGACGACCGTGGCGGGCAGGCGTGCCGGTCAAGCGGCGAAGAAGCGCCGGGTCAGGACCGGGCGCATCGCGATCCTCACATCGGTGGAGAGGAAGCGGAAGAGCCGGGCCAGGGACGGGGTGATCTCGACCCGGGTGAACAGCACGATCGCCCATAGATCACCCGATTCCAAAGGCCCACCGAACCCGATCGCCGAGCGGACCCCGTAGGGCGTCACGAAACCGTCCTGGTCGGGGATCGACGGGCTGCGCTGCGCGTGCTGGACATGGAAGACGCGGCCGTCCTCGAGATGCTCGAGGCCTTCGAGGGAGGGCCGTCCCGCGACCAGGGCTCTGACGGACATGCCGAGATCGCTGATCAGCCGGGACACCATCGGCAACCGGTTGACGACCTCGGGACTGCGGAGCGGGATGGCACGGTGGCTCACGGAGTGGTGGCGCGAATTCCACGCGGGCTCGTCACCGACCGTGCCCATCAGAGTGAGGCATTTGGTGTCGGGCTCCGGTGGACCCGAGGGTCCCATCCGGCCGGCCGACGCCGCGAACTCCTGGAGACCCGGTTCGAGGTCGCGAAAGGAGATCGTCCGGTAGAACCGCGCCAGGACCACGGCGGATCGGTCGCTGTCGGGGTCCCACAGGGTGTCTCGCAGGCGGGCGGTGAGGATCCCCGCCGCCTCCTCGAGATTGTCCGCACGCCAAATGCCCCGGGTGACCGCTGCACCCAGGAGGATGATCTCGGCCACGGTGAGGCGGCGGAGGTCCCATCGCTCGTCTGTGGTCACGGACGTCGGGCCACCCCTGGCCTCCTTGGTGCCACCCTCGGAGCCGTCTTCTGCCACGGCGGACGGGTCGCCACCGGCCGGCGGGGTGGCGCCGACATCGTGAGGTCAGGTGGTCTCAGCGGTCAAGCCCGGGCCGGCGCCGGCCAGCCGCCCTTCCGCGGTTGATCACCACGCGGCGATCGATGAGGACGCGGCGTGGCCCTGCAGTCCGGAGCAGCTTTGTCTCGAGTACAGGAGAGCTCGCATGGTGCTTGTGAGGTCTCGGGCTGGGGCCACCGACGCCACAGACGCGGCGCTCCCAGTTCGGGCCCCGCAAGCGGTGCGCGCCGGAGCGTGGTCACCCAAGACTGCCGCGCGAGAGGGTCGCCTGATCGGGTGAGACGCGCGATCACCTGCGCCACTGTCTCAGCAGACAGCCCCTCGGAACCCGCCGCGAACGCACCTCTCGCGATATTGGGATGGTGGCTCGGCCGACGGGCGGCGTCCCCGACACCTTGAGGAGATACCACATGAGTGCCAAGACCTGGTTCATCACCGGCACGTCCCGCGGCTTCGGCCGCGAGTGGGCGCTCGCCGCCTTGGAGCGCGGCGACTCCGTGGTCGCCACCGCCCGCAACGCCGGTAGCCTGGACGCACTTGTCGCCGAGCACAGCGACGCTGTTCTTCCGATAGCGCTCGACGTCACCGACCCTGAGGCGGTCTTCGCAGCCGTCGCCCGCGCGCACGAGCACTTCGGCCGGCTCGACGTCGTCGTGAACAACGCCGGCTACGGTCAGTTCGGCATGGTCGAGGAGCTCAGCGAGACCGAGGTCCGCGACCAGATCGAGACCAACCTCTTCGGGGCGCTCTGGGTCACCCAGGCGGCGCTGCCGTTCCTGCGCGCCCAGGGCAGCGGTCACATCCTGCAGGTCTCCTCCATCGGCGGGATCTCGGCGTTCCCCACCGTGGGCATCTACCACGCGTCGAAGTGGGCACTGGAGGGTGTGAGCCAGTCTCTGGCGCAGGAGGTCGCAGGCTTCGGCGTCAATGTCACGCTCATCGAGCCCGGTGGGTACGCCACCGACTGGGGCGGCAGCTCCGCCAAGCACGCCACACCGCTCTCCGCCTACGACCAGGTCCGCGAGCAGGCCGCCAACCGGCCCAGCCGGCGCGGCACCCCCGGTGACCCGATCGCGACCAGGGAGGCGGTGCTCACCCTGGTCGACTCGGACAACCCGCCGCTGCGGGTCTTCTTCGGTGAGGCGCCGCTGGCCATCGCCACCGCCGACTACGAGTCCCGGCTGGCGACGTGGAAGGAGTGGCAGCCGCTCGCCGTCGCCGCCCACGGAGGCCGGTGACGGCACCCTCCGCCGACGCGATCATGCTGCTGCAGGGGTGACTCCGCTGCGGCGGTCGCCACCTGGTGGAGACGGGCAACGACGAGCGCGGGCGCGCATCCTCCTCGACGTTGGCGGTGCTGGGGCTGGTGGACGGTGACGGCCACAGTCCCAACTGCGTGTTCGCGCGGATCACCTGCAGACGCTGGTCCAGCGGCTGAGCGCAGCGGTGCGTTGAGGGGCGCCCTCACCGACGACACGCCGGGACGGCGCAGCATGCGTGGAGAGGGCGGACAGCAGCCCCGCAACGCCGGAACGGTGCAGCAGTGCCACAGGGGCCGGGTCCGGCCAGCAAGGGACGGTGCATGTGAGAACCGGGCGAGCTCACCCGCGCCGCAGCGGCAGCGCACCTGGGTGCGGGTAGCGGTCGTCATCCTGGCGCTCGGCCGAGCGTCAGGACCGGGGTGCGGCTACGGCTTGACCGGTTCCACCTCCACCAGCGTGTCGGAGAACGTCGGGCAGTTGCCGAGGTCAGCGAACGCCGCCGACGTGAGAGGCGTGAGCCGCATCTCCGCGACCCGCCCGCAGGGCAGCCCCGCCACTCTGCCTGGTCCCGGCGCCGGGATCGGTCGGATCAGATCAGGTATCTGGCGCGGAAGCGTTCCATGGCGACGGTGAGCGTGGCGAGTTGCTCTCTGTTCTGCTCGCTGAGCGCCTCGTTGTCGGCGCGCAGCCGCTGGGCGATTGCGAGTAGTCGCTCGGTATCGGCCCGCAACTCCCGGAGCAGGACCGCCAGCAACTCGGTCACCGTGCCCGGCGTGTCCCCTGGGAACATCTCATCCATCAGCGCTCCTGGTGGGACAGGATAGCCGCGGCCGAGCGACACGTCGAGGATCGCGGCGCGTGCGAGCGCAAGGAGGCTTCGAGCCGGCTTCGGCTCTGGGGCGCCCCGAGAACCCCGCTCCAGCCGGTGCTTGCTCGAGGAGTGTAGGAGAGATAGGTGGCCGGAGCGGGGCGGGGAGGGTATCAATGCATCCAGGCGCCAGGCTCGCAGGCGGCGGCGTGGCGCGGCGCCGGCGCGACCGATGCCGTCGGGGGGAGGCCACGAACAGAGGGGTGTCGCTCAGCGTCGTCAGGGCCGGCGACCCTGGCGAGCTCCTGCACGCGCAGCTCCCAGAGATGGAGCCGTCGACGCTGACGCTCGCACCGGGCCGCCATCAGAGTGAGGTCGACGTCGCCCAGCTGCTGACGGGCCTCGACCGAGGTGACCTCTGCGACCCACAGCTCGAACTGCGTGGCCGTCCGGTCCCAGACCCGCACCATCTCGGTGTAGACCTCGACCCACCGCCGTGCGTCCGCATGGGTGGCGTTGTCGACCGGTGGCTCCCCACGCAGCCGCCGATAGGGGTCGCCCATCGGCGTGGCGATCCTGCGCGAGTTGCTGCGACGATGGTGAGGTGGGGCCGCCGTGAGATCGACGACGTCCATCGTGAGGAGGTCGTTCGGCATGTTCAGCTCCTCAGGTGCGCCGGCACCCTGACACCTGCGCCGGAGGTCGGTGTCTCGTGCCCGGAGGCCGGAGCGTCCAGGCCGACGTGGCGACGGTGTGCGAGCCGCGCGTCGGCGAGACAGATCGTCGAGCAGTAGCGTCCTCGCGCCTCCGTCGCCTGCTTGCGCAGGTCGAAGATGTCACCGCAGAGGGGACACATCCCGAGACGATCGTGCGGTCGACGTGGATGGTGTCCCTTCACGGTGCCGCTCCAGCTTCCGGGGGCACCCTCGACCACCGCGGAGGGGCGTGCCGCCGGCACTCCTCACCCGGCCGGGCGATCCCGTGCTGACGCGCTGGGGCGTCGACAATGACCGTGGCTTGCATGCTCGGAGCTCCTTGGCCGTCCCCGAGGACGCTCCGTGAGCCGTCGGGCCTTCCGAGCGTGGGAGGGCAGCAGCCAGCGAAGCCTGACCGACCGGCGGCCATGACACCCACGGCGTTGGACGCTCTGGGCTCGCGAGCGCCGTGAGGTGGGCCTATCCTAACCGTTTTGTCAGACTTTGAGAAGCCCGGAGGCCAGGGTCCCCAGGCTGCCTTCGGCATGAGGCGCCGCGCCCGGAGGACTCCAGAAGCTCAGCGGGACTGGTCGCCGTGCGTCGGCCTCCTTCTCAGCCCCCGGCGGCGAGTTGCTGCCAGGTCCTGCCGGTTCGAACGCTCGCCGGCTGCTCGGCCACGATGTCCGAGCCGGGGCGGGCGTGGTCGTCGGCGGCCTTGACCAGGATCCACCGCCGGTCGCCGGTCCTGGTGAGGCCGAAGCGCCCGTGAAGCTTGGTGCCGAGCGCGACGAAGGAGATGTGCGCGGGCTCGTCGCGCAGCACCTCGAGCCCGCCCTCGTCCCAGATGATCACGGCGCCGGAGCCGCGCCGCGATCCCTCGTGGACACCCTCGAACTCGCCGGCGGCGACGGTGTGGTCGTCCACCGGGACCGCCAGGCGCCGCACCGTCGGGTCGAGGGACGGCCCCTTCGGCACCGCCCAGGATCGGAGCACGCCGCCCATCTCGAGGCGCAGATCGAAATGCAGCGTGGTGGCGTCGTGGAGCTGGACCACGAACCGCGGCGTCGCCCGGGGCCGGGGGTGCTCGGCGCTCATGGGTCGGCCATCGCCCGCCGAGTATGCATCGGAGGGGAGGGCGGTGCGACCGCCCTCGCCTCCGCATCGCACTCCAGCCCGGCTCCCACTCGCGGTGCGCCAGCAGGAAGTCGATGAGCCGCGCACTCCACGCCGACGCGGCCGCCTCGTCGGGGAGCCGGCGGAGCTGGGCGAGACGAGCGCGCAGCGCCGCCAGCCGGGCCTCGACGGTCTCGCGCCGAATGTTGAGGGTGACGGCGGCCCCCATCACATGGGGCAAGCTCCGGGGGGCCGCGGCCGGCTCAGATCAGCAGCGGTCGTCGACGCCGAAGAGCAGGCGGAGGACCAGGGGGACCAGGGGGACCAGGCCCCCGTGCCGGCACCCGTGCCCTCGGTCGTCGCGCTGCCCGTCACCCTCCCCGTCGCCCGCCCAGTCGAAGAGGTCGGCGTGTCTCGTTCCGGGAGAGCCGTGGTGGCCGGCGTGCATGGGCTGGACCGGTGGCTGCGGCCACCGGCACCGCCTGGCCCGGCCCGTACCCCACCGCGGTCGAGCTCATCGGCAGCGCGGACAGCAGGGCGGCGAGCGCGAGAGGTGCCGCGGTCCTGTGCCACATCCTCATCGAGGGTCCTCCACCGGCGGTCGGGCGCTCAGGGTGATGTCGGGCACGATCATGTCCTCCGTTGCGATGTGTCGACCTCGCGTGCTGACGCACTGACGTGGACCCACGTTGAGGGGGACGGCGCCGGACTCTACATCACGCGAGCACGTAGTCCTCGCACCGCGATCGGGCGCCGGCGGATCAGAGCACCAGCCTCGGCTTGTGGATGTCGAGCCAGGCGGCGGGGCTGAGCGTCCACTCCAGACCGTGGCGATCGGCGGCCGCGATGGTGGTGGGATCGCATCCGGTCGCGGCTGCAGGCTCTTCTCGCGGCCGTCGTAGGTCTTGAGCGCCCACGGAGCGTTGTCGACGTACTCGACGAGCCGGTGGTCGCAGAACGGGACCCTGACCTCGAGGCCCACGGCCATGCTCATGCGGTCCTTGCGGTCGAGCAGGACGCGCAGGAAGCGGGTGAGGTGCAGCTAGCTCGAGATCCGCATGCGGCGCTCGAGGTCGTCCTCGTGGGGGAGGTGCTCGACCTCGCCGGTCGCGCGTGGCGCGGCGACGGGCGGCGGGGCGGTCGCGTCGGCGAGCGATGGACACGCGCAGCGGGTGGTGGGCGTCGGCACCACCTGGGTGGGCAGCCCGGGGCCGACCCCCAACCCATGCGATGACGGGTTAGTCCGCGGCGGATGTCAACGGCTCCGCCGGACGGAGGTGGCGGCGACCAGGGCGCCGGCGTCGTCCGCGAAGACCCCGTCCGCGCCTCGCTCCAGCGCCCGCTCGATCCCTCGGGGACGGCGCACGCCCCACGCGAAGGCGAGCAGTCCGCGCTGGTGCGCGGCGGCGACGAGGCCGCCCCCGAGACGGTGGTGGTGGAGGTTGACGGCGTCGACGCCGATGGCGGCGAGCCGGTCGAGGAGCGCCTCGGACCGGCGCCCGGAGCCGAGCAGGAGGGTCGGGTGCACCAGCCGCACCCGGGGCCATCGCCGGCGCCACTCGGCGAGCAGCGGCAGCCGCCAGTGGGTCAGCCACAGCCGGTCGACGCACCCGAGCGCCGACGCGCTCTCCACCACCGCCCCGGCGGCACCCGGGTCGGCCATGTCGAGGGCGACGTCGACGCCGCCGCCGCAGCACGCGAACATCTCCTCGACGGTGGGCACCGCCGGCGGCAGCTGGGCGCGGCACAGGGTGCGCACCCGGCGGCGCTGCAGCAGCCGGGGGTGGAGGAGCACGGGCACCCCGTCGGCGGTCAGCCAGACGTCGCTCTCGATGGCGCTGCCCAGCTCGACGGCGCGAGCGAAGGCCCCGAGCGTGTTCTGCTCGGCGCGGGACCGGGCGCCTCCCCGGTGGGCGAAGGCGATCGGCGTCCGCGCCGGGGGCGTTCCATCGGGGTGGCACCATACCGCCATGCTGACCGTGGGCCTCGACGTGGCCAGCCAGCCGGAGGGCACCGCCGCCTGCTGGGTGGAGTGGAAGCACGGCGAGGCCACCGTCCGCAGGATCGCGGAGGGGGTCACCGACGACACCATCCGGGTGATCGTCGGCGAGCAGGCGGACAAGACCGGCGTCGACGTGCCGCTGGGGTGGCCGGACGCCTTCGCCAGCGCGCTCTCCCGGCACCACCGAGGTGAGCCATGGGGCGAGCACGCCGCCCATGCCCTCGACCTGCGGGCCACCGACCTGGCGGTCCGGGAGGCGACCGGCCGGCGTCCGCTCAGCGTCTCGACCGACCGGATCGCCTACCCGGCGATGCGGATGGCCAGGCTCCTCGGCGGCGTCGACCGGACCGGGGACGGCGCCATCGTGGAGGTCTACCCGGCGGCGGCGCTGCGGGTCTGGGGGCTCACGGCGACGGGCTACAAGCGCCGCGCCGGCGCCGCGGCGCTCACCGACCTGGTGGCCGCCCTCCGCACCGCCGCCCCGTGGCTGCGCGCCGGCGACGAGCAGTGGCGCCGCATCGAGCGGAATCACGACCTCTTCGACGCCCTGGTGGCCGGCCTGGTCGCGCGGGCGAAGACCGCGGGCCTCTGTCACGAGATCCCGCCGGAGCAGCGCGGGCTGGCGGCGGTCGAGGGTTGGATCGCGCTTCCGCGCCCGGGCAGCCTCGCCCGGCTCGCCGAGCGCATCCGTCTCCACCACGTCCCGGTGTGAGGCGGCCGCCCGGGTTGCGGGCGGACGCTCAGCCGGTGCGGACGACGTACACCCCGCAGGGCGCGCGGCGGACCACCGAGCCGGCCACGCTGCCGACCACCATGCGGCGGGCACCGCGCACCCCCTTGCTCCCGACCACGATCAGGTCGGCGACCTCCTCCTCCGCGATCGCGAGCAGCACCTGCACCGGGTCGCCGCGCCGGGCGTGGGTGACGACCTCGACCCCGGCGCGGCGGATCGGCTCCGCCACCCGGGCCAGTGTCGCCTCGGCGTCGGGCGCGGTGGTCACCTGCCAGCCCAGGTCGGAGAGGCCGTCGGGCACCGAGCGCAGGTCCTCGGGAGCGCCGGCGCCGTCACCGAGGCCGTGGGCGCTGACGAGGTGGAGGCGCGAGCCGAAGCGCGACGCCAGGACCACCGCCTGACCCACCGCCAGCTCTGCGGTGGCCGAGCCGTCGGTGCCGGCCACGATCGTGCGCAGCTCTCCGCCGGACGGCCGCGACACCGTGTCGGCCCGGGCGCGCGGCTGCGCCGACACGACCGCGTGCCGCACCGCCCCGCCGACGAAGACCAGCGAGCCGGCCGCGGTCTCGCGGAGGAGACGGTTCAGGTCGCTGCCGATGCCGCGGCGCGCGGGCAGCTCGACCCGGAGCTCGAGGTGGGGCCCCTCGCGAATCGACTTGCTGTCGCCGAGCCCGCTGACGACCCGGATCGCCCGCGGGTTGTCGGCCATCACCGTGGCGCTGAACCGCCGCACCCCCTCGGCGCGCGCCCGGCGGGCGAGGCGTTCGAGCAGCGCCCGCCCCAGCCCGCGCCCGTGCCACTCGTCGACCACCGCCACCGCCACCTCGGCGATCTCCGGGTCGCCGGCGGAGCGGATGTAGCGGGCCACCCCGACGGTCTGGTCGCCGTCGAGCGCGATCAGCGCCTCGTGGTCGTGATGGTCGACCTCGGTGAAGTAGGCGAGCATCGCATCGCTGATCTGGGGCATCGCGGCGAAGAAGCGCCGGTACCGCGACTTCGGACTCAGCCGGTGGAAGCTGGCCCGCAGCCCGTCCTTGTCGTCCGGGCCGATCGGGCGAACCCGCACCATCGACCCGTCGCCAAGCCGGACCGTTCGAGCTCTGCGGGCTGTCATCGCCACCTCGCGGCAGGCTAGCACGGCGGGCCCGATCCGCCGCCGCCGGCGGTGCGCTCAGCCGGTCACCCGCGCCACGGCAGGACCTGGAGCGCGCTCGAGGTCAGGCGACGCTGACGGTTGTGGTGCCGGCCGCCATCCGCGGCGGCGGATCGATGTCCGTTCGCGATCGGTCCGGCGCGGCCGCCGGGCTACAACCACGTCGAGGCCGATGCGCATCACCCAGCCACACGATCCGCCCGACGGCGACTCCGGCGCCCCGGCCCCCGGGGCCGCGGCGCCACCCTCGCCGCTCGTGGTCGTGGAGGCGACCGGGCCGTCCCGCGTGCGTCCGCGGACCAGGGCCACGCGGCCGCTGTCCTTCGTCCCCATCCCCGAGGATGGGGGGACGGCGGCACCCGCGCCGGTGCTGCCCGGGCCCATCCGGCTCCACTTCGTCCCGATGGACGCCGCCGGCGACACCGCGGAGGGCGGGAGCACCGGGCTCACCAATGCCTGCCATGGCGGCGCGGTGGAGTTCGGTGGTGTCGCTGGCGGTCCTGCCCCCCACCTACCGGGTGACCGTCCAGGAGCTCACGCCACGGACCTCGCCGTTCTCCCTGGTGGTGTCCCTCTCCTGAGCCCGCCTACCCGGCGGCGGCCATCTCCCTGGCGGCGAGCGCCTCGCAGCAGGTCCCGACGATCAGACGGGTGACCACGTAGGGGTCCATGTTGGCGTTGGGCCGCCGGTCCTCGATGTAGCCGCGACCCTCGCCGGCGACCTGCCAGGGGATGCGGACCGAGGCGCCACGGTCGCTGACCCCGTACGAGAAGGCGTTCCACGGAGCCGTCTCGTGCTGGCCGGTGAGCCGCTCCTCGATGCCGTGACCGTAGGACCTCACGTGCTCCAGCGGGTTGGCCGCGAGCGCCTCGCAGGCGGTGATGATGGCGTCGTACGACTCGCGCATCGCGAGGGTGCTGAAGTTGGTGTGGGCGCCGGCGCCGTTCCAGTCCCCGGGCATCGGCTTGGACTCGATGCTGAAGACGACCCCGTGGTCCTCGGCGATGCGGTGGAGCAGCCAGCGGGCCAGCCAGAGGTGGTCGCTGACCTCGAGCGGACCGACCGGACCGATCTGGAACTCCCACTGCCCGGGCATCACCTCGGCGTTGGTGCCGGAGATGGCGAGCCCGGCCTCGATGCACGCGGTGGCGTGGTCCTCGCTGATCCTGCGGCCGAACGAGAGCCCCGCGCCGACGCTGCAGTAGTACGGGCCCTGTGGAGCCGGGAAGCCGCCCTCGGGGAAGCCGAGCGGTCTGCCGTCCCTGAACAGCGTGTACTCCTGCTCGATGCCGAAGATCGGCTGCTGGCTCTCGTATCCGGCCGCGACCTCACGCAGCAGCGCCCGGGTGTTGGTGGGATGCGGCGTCATGTCGGTGAGCAGCACCTCGCACATCACGAGGACGTTGCTTCCGCCCCGGATGGGGTCGGCGACGATGCACACCGGCTGGAGCACGCAGTCGCTCGCCCTGCCCGGAGCCTGGTTGGTGCTCGAGCCGTCGAAACCCCAGATGCCCGGCTGCGCGCCGTCGTGGAGGATCTTCATCTTCGAGCGAAGCTGCGCCGTCGGCTGTGTCCCGTCGATCCAGATGTACTCGGCTTTGTAGGTCATGATCCGAGCCTAGGAGACGGATGCGGCATCCGACACGTTCCGTGAGCATGAAGTCCTGGCCCCGCTTCCTGTGCAACACCACGCAAAGGCAGGCCGCGCCTCGACCGGGCGGAGGCCCGCACCGTGCGCCCATCGGGGCGCGGTGCCGCTCGATGTTGCGCGGGCAGCCCGGATGCGAGATCGCGGTATCACCTAAATTGATACCAGTAATGTATATTGGGAAGTCCGAGAGGACACCGGCCACGGCGAGGCGGCGGCCCGCGGCAGCCCCCGTGGCCCCATGTGGTGCGCGACGATGAACACGGCAGCCGACCCCAGGCCGATCCGCCCGCTGGCGGCGATCGCCCTGCTGCTGGTCGCCACGGTGGCCCTGGTGGGCTGGCGTGGCGCCGGTCACGCCGGATTCGAGGGGAGGGCACACGCGCTCGCCGCCCGCTGGGATGGCGAGCAGCGCCAGGGGCTCGACGCCGCGCGGATCGCGCCGCTGCGGGCCTCGCTGGCGGCGCTCGAGTCCGACCAGGCGGGCTGGCTCTGGCACCCCTGGCGCGCCGCGGACACCTCCGAGATCGACCGGCTGTCGGAGCGGACCGACGCCGTCTGGCGGGAGGCGATCACCCGGGCGCGGTCCGCCGCGACCGCCGAGGTGACCGCCGCCGCGGTCCTGGCGCACGACCAGGCCCGCTGGCTGCCGCCGCAGTTCGGCGCCGGCATTGAGCGGTGGAGCCGCCGGCTCGCCGCCGCGACCACCCCGGCCGCCGCCGACGCCCTCACCCACGACGTCCACGCCGCCGTGGATGCCGCCCGCGCCCAGGTGGCGGCGGCCCGGGCCGCCACCCTGCCGGGCGGCCCCCCGGCCCTGCTCGCCGCCGCCCACGGCCTCCTGGCCCGCGCCGGCGCCGCCCACCTCGACCCCGGGCCGGTCGCCGGGCTGGCCGGACGGCTCGACCAGGCCGTGGCCGGCGGCGGCGACCAGGCCGGGCCCGCGGCGCAGCTCTCCGCCGTGCTCCCCGACCTGCAGACGCTCGTCGGCGCCAACGACGACGTCGCGGGGAGGATGCATCCGCTGCTCTCCGCGGTGGGCCAGGCGCGGGCGGAGGGCACCCCCGGTGCCGCCGCTGTTTGGTCCCGGTACCAGGCGCTGCAGGACGCCTTCGGAGCGGCGCGCACCCTCGACCAGATGACCGCGGTGGTGGCGGAGACGGGCTCGCTGGAGCAGGCGGTCGCCGCCGACCTGGCCGCCCACCGCTGCGGGCACCCGGTGCCCGCGGGCCACGCCATCGCCCTCGACCTCACCGCCCAGGAGATCGTCTTCTACGACGGCGGCTGCGCGGTGCGGGCGGCGGCTGTCACCACCGGCCGGCCGGCGCTGCCGACCCCGACCGGCAGCTTCTCGGTGTTCGCGAAGTTCTCGCCCTTCGTGATGCGCTCACCCTGGCCACCCGGCTCGCCGTACTGGTATCCGACCAGTCCGGTCGCCTACGCGATGGAGTTCGCCCAGGGCGGGTACTTCCTCCACGACGCCCCCTGGCAGCCGGACGCGCAGATGGGCCCCGGCAGCCAGAACGGCAGTGGCGCCAGCCATGGATGCGTCCACATCCCTGCCGCGGACATGGCCTGGGCGTACGGCTGGGCGGCGCTGGGCACCCCGGTGATCATCACCGCCTGAGACGGGTGCGCGAGCTGTCGCGGGTGAGCGCGCTCAGGCCGCCACCTCCACCGCGGTCGACGGCGCCGCCTCGATGGGCGGGGGCAACGGCTGCAGCTCGTAGCTCGCCGCGTCGAAGCGGCGCACCAGCCTGCGGAAGCGGAAGCTGAAGTCGGGCCAGAGCGTGGTGTTCCTGCCATTGCCGTCCAGATACCAGCTGGCGCAGCCGCCGGCGGTCCACACCGTGCCGGCCATGGCCCGCTGCACCCGGTCGTTGAAGGCGGCCTGCGCCGCCGGCCGCACCGCGATCGCGCCCGCCGACCGGGCCCACATGTGGCGCAGCGCCTCGACCACGTATCCCGCCTGCGCCTCGGCCATCAGCACCACCGAGGTGTGCCCGAGCCCGGTGTTGGGGCCGAGCAGCAGGAACAGGTTGGGGAAGCCGGCCACCGTGGTCCCCCGGTGCGCCGCCATGCCGCCGGCCCACACCTCGGCGAGGCTGCGGCCGTCGCCGCCGTGCACCCGGCCGGCGATCGGCATGTCGGTGACGTGGAACCCGGTGCCGAAGATGATGGTGTCGACCGCACGCTCGCGCCCGTCGCGGGTGACGATCGAGTGCTCGCGCACCTCGGCGATGCCGTCGGTGACCAGCTCGACGTTGTCCCGGGAGATTGCCGGGAGGTAGTCGTCGGAGATGAGGATCCGCTTGCAGCCGGGCGCGTAGTCGGGGGTGAGCCGGGCGCGCAGCCGGGGGTCGGGCACCTGCCGCCGGAGGTGGATCCGGGCGACCGCCTCGACCACCGGTGCGAGCCGGGCGCGCACCAGCGGGAGCGCGTAGAGCTCCCGTCCCCAGTAGATCGCATTGCGCATCAGCCGCTGCGCCGCCGGCAGCCGCCGGTAGACGGCCCGCTCGACCCCGGTGATCGGGCGTGCGGGGCGCGGCATGATCCACGGCGGGGTGCGCTGGAAGACGTGGAGGACGCCGACCCGGGGCTGGATCCTCGGCACGAACTGGATCGCCGAGGCGCCGGTGCCGATCACCGCCACCCGCTCGCCGGCGAGGTCGTGCTGGTGGTCCCAGGTCGCGGAGTGGAAGGTGGTGCCCCGGAAGCGGTCGAGGCCGGGCAGGCGGGGGATCGCCGGCTCGCTCAGCGGCCCCGAGGCGATCACCAGCACCCGCGCCGAGAGCGGGCCCTGCGCGGTCTCGAGCCGCCAGCGCTGGGTGCGCTCGTCCCACGCCGCCTCCCGCATCTCGCAGTTCAGGCGGACGTGGGGGAGGACGCCCTGCTGCTCGGCGACGCGGCGCAGGTAGGCCTGGATCTCGGGCTGGGGCGAGAAGGTCGAGCTCCACTCGGGGTTGGGCGCGAAGGAGAAGGAGTAGAGGTGGCTGGGCACGTCACAGGCGCAGCCCGGGTAGGAGTTGTCGCGCCAGGTGCCGCCGACGTCGCCACCGCGCTCGAGGACGACGAAGTCGCCGTTCCCCTCCTGGAGGAGACGGACCGCCATCGCCATGCCCGAGAAGCCGCCGCCGACGACGGCGACGTCGACCGCCGCGGGCAGGGGAGGCGCCGCGGCCGGGGCGGGGGAGTGCTCGTCGGTGGTCATTGCCTGCGTGTCCTCCACGTCATTTAGGTTACGCTCATGTAGGTTACGCAAGCGTAGGCTACGGTGGTGTAACCTGTCAACAGCATGGGAATGCGAATGAGCGGGCCGGAGCGGCGGGAGCAGATCCTCGACGTGACCCGGTCGATCGTGGGCGGGCGCGGCTTCCACGCGGTCTCGATCGAGGCGGTGTCCCGGGCGGCGGGAATCACCCGGCCGATCGTGTACGAGCACTTCGAGAGCCTCGGCGGCCTGCTCAACGCCCTGGTCGTCCGCGAGAGCGCGCGGGCGCTGGCCCAGGTGTCGGCGGCGCTGCCCGCCACCCTGGGCAGCGGCGACCCCCGCGAGGAGCTGCTGACGGCGCTGCGCGGCTATCTCGACGCGGTGCGGTCCGACCCGGTCACCTGGCGGCTGGTGCTGATGCCCCCCGAGGGCGCCCCGGAGCTGCTCCGCGAGCACATCGCCGCCGGCCGCGCGATGGTGGTGGCGCGGCTCGCCGAGGCGGTGCGCCCCGGGTTCGGCCCCGGGGGCGAGTCGCCCGATCCCGAGCTCACCGCCCGGATGCTGTCGGCGCTCGCCGACGAGGGCGCGCGGCTGCTGCTCACCGACCCCGACCAGTACCCGGTCGAGCGCATCGTCGCCCAGACCCGCTGGATCCTCGACCAGCTCGGCGCGGGGTGACCGGCGCCTCCCCGGCTGGCATCATCGGGGGATGAGCGATCCCGAGACCCGCGTCTGCTACCTGTGCAAGAGGAAGACGCCGGCGGCGGACCGCCGCTGCGCGCACTGCGGCGCCATCCTCATCCGTCCCTCATCATCCGGTACCGGCGGATGAGGGCGTTCGTCGACGAGTCGTGGGAGAGCTCCGGCTCCGCCGGGCTCCGCAGCTCGTCCAGGATGCGCATCGCCAGCACCTTGCCGAGCTCGACCCCCCACTGATCGAAGGAGTCGATCCCCCAGACGGCGCCCTGGGTGAAGACGCTGTGCTCGTAGAGCGCCACCAGCGCGCCGAGCAGCCGGGGGGTGAGCTGCTCGGCGAGCAGGAGGTTGCTCGGCCGGTTCCCCTCCATGACCCGGTGCGGCACCACCCGCTCGGGTGACCCCTCGGCGCGGACCTCGGCCTCAATCTTCCCGAACGCCAGCGCCTCCGCCTGGGCGAGGAGGTTGGAGGTGAGGATGTCGTGGTGCTCGCCGAGCGGGTTGAGGCTGCGAGCGAATCCGATGAGGTCGGCGGGGACCAGGGTCGTCCCCTGGTGGAGGAGCTGGTAGAAGCTGTGCTGGCCGTTGGTGCCCGGCTCGCCCCAGTACACCGCGCCGGTGTCGACGTCGACGCGGTGGCCCTCGAGGGTGACGTGCTTCCCGTTCGACTCCATGGTGAGCTGCTGGAGGTAGGCGGGGAAGCGCTTCAGGTACTGGTCGTAGGGCAGCACCGCCGCCGTCTGGGCGCCGAAGAAGTCGCGGTACCAGACGCCCAGCAGCCCCATCAGCACCGGCAGGTTCTCGCCCAGCGGCGCGGTTCGGAAGTGCTCGTCCATCTCGTGGAAGCCGGCCAGCATCTCGCGGAACCGGTCCGGACCGATCGCGATCATGGTGGACAGGCCGATCGCCGAGTCCATCGAGTACCGGCCGCCGACCCAGTCCCAGAACTCGAACATGTTGGCGGTGTCGATGCCGAACGCCGCCACCCGCTCGGCGTTGGTCGACACCGCGACGAAGTGGCTCGCCACCGCGGATTCGTCGCCGAGGCGCTCGACGAGCCAGCGCCGCGCCGAGGTGGCGTTGGTCAGCGTCTCCAGGGTGCCGAAGGTCTTGGAGGCGACGATGAAGAGGGTCTCGTCGGCGACCAGGTCACGGGTCGCCTCGAACAGGTCGGTGGCGTCGACGTTGGAGACGAACCGGAAGGCCAGCTCGCGGTCGGAGTAGTGACGCAGCGCCTCGTACGCCATCACCGGCCCGAGGTCGGAGCCGCCGATGCCGATGTTGACCACCGTGCGGATGCGGCGGCCGGTGTGCCCCCTCCAGCCGCCCGAGCGCACCGCACCGGCGAGCTCGCTCATCCGGTCGAGGACCTCGTGCACCTCGGCGACCACGTCGACGCCGTCGACCACCAGGGTCCGGTCGCGGGGCATGCGGAGCGCGACGTGGAGCACGGCGCGGTCCTCGGACACGTTGATGTGCTCGCCGCGGAACATCATGTCGCGGCGCTCCGGCACGCCGCTCTCCTCGGCGAGCGCGACCAGCAGGCGCATGGTCTCGTCGGTGACCCGGTTCTTGGAGTAGTCGAGGTGGATCCCGGCGGCCTCCGCGGTGAGCCGCTCCCCGCGCCCCGGGTCGGCGGCGAACAGCTCGCGGAGGTGGCGCCCGCCGATCTCGGCGTGGTGCCGCTCCAGGGCCCTCCACGCGGCTCGCTCCCGCAGCGGGGCCGGGGTCATGGCAGGCATTCCTCCGGACGGCCGGGTGGTCGGGTCATGCGGTCTCGACCCCCAGCCGGCCGGCCAGCGCCGGCAGCCCCTCGCCGGCGAGCCCGACCAGCCCGGCGGGGCGGCCGGTCATGGCCAGCAGCAGCGACAGCGCCGGCCCGGTCACCTCGGGCCCGGTCCCCGTCGACCACTCCTGGTCGGTGGCGCGGAGGGTGAGGCCGGCGATCCGCCTCTTGGTCCCCAGCAGCAGGTTGGACCCCCTGTAGAAGTCGGCGCAGCGGGCCACCACCTCCGGCGGATAGGCGCGGGCGATGCCGAGCGGGCGGCGGATGTCCTCGCCGTGGAGGACGCACTCGCCGATCATCGCGTCGATCGGCCCGGGGGGATGGCTGGTTGCGTTCAGCACAGCCCGGAAGCGGGCGAGCGCGTCGGCGCCGCTGAGCCCGCGCTCGGCCACGACCTCCCTGGCCACCATCGCGTTGAAGCGGAAGCCGGAGCCGGCGAGCCGCACGAAGAACGCCGGCGGGGTCAGCTTCGCGGTCGCGGTCATGTGGGCGAGGACCTCGCGCACCGACCACCCCGTGCAGAGCGAGGGCGTCGCCCACCGCTCCTCGGCGAGCGGCTCGAGGTCGGCGACGAGGGCGGCGCGCTCGGCGTGGATGAGCGGCCAGGGGTCCGAGGCAGCCACGGGTGTGTCCTCCGGTGTCGGCCAGGCGTGGGCAGCGTGTCGCATTGTGCACGGAGGGGTTTCTGTCAGCAGGGAGGGCGCTCATCGGCGACAATATCGTGGGAATGGAGATGGAGGGCGGGACCGACCAGGGCCCGCCGCGGGCGGCCCTGCCGGTGGTGCCCCGGCTGCGGGGCGTCATCCACCAGTACGCGTTCTTCGCCGCACTGCTGGTCGGGGCGATCCTGATCGCGATGGCGTCGTCGGGACGCGCCCGGACGGCGGTGGCGATCTACGCGGCCGGCCTCGCCGGCTGCCTGGGGACGAGCGCGCTGTACCACCGCGGCCGCTGGTCCCCGCGGGTCAGGGCATGGCTCTGCCGCCTCGACCACTCGATGATCTTCGTGCTCATCGCCGGCACCTACACACCGGTCTGCATGCTCGCCCTCTCCGGCACCCTGGCGACGGCGATGCTCGTCACCGTCTGGGCGGGCGCCGCCCTCGGCATCCTCATGACCCTGGTCTGGTGGCGGCCACCGGCGCTCGCCGAGGTGCTCCCCTACATCGTGCTCGGCTGGGTGGCGGTCATCGCCCTGCCCCAGCTGGTCGCCGCGCTGGGGTGGCCGGCGCTGCTGCTGCTGTTCGGCGGCGGTGCCCTCTACACCGTGGGGGCGGTGATCTACGGGCTCGAGCGGCCCGATCCCTTCCCCAGGGTGTTCGGCTACCACGAGGTCTTCCACTGCTTCACCATCGCCGCGGCGGGCGCTCACCTCGCGGTGGTGACGCTCCTGCTGGCGCGCGCCTGAGCCACCGGCGGGCGGACGCAACTCAGACCGTTCCGGTGCCCGCCATCTCGGCGCCGAAGGCCACCGGGCAGCCCCGCGGGAAGGTGCCGAGCCGGGAGACGTCGTAGCCGTCCGGGTAGAGCCGGAACTGGGGCAGGTCCCGGGCGTGCACCGGCCGCCGCCGCGGCGGAAGGCGGCGCACCACCTGCGCCCGGGCCCGCAGCCCGGCGGAGGCGAGGCGGCGGTCGAGCGCGGAGGGGTGGGGGTAGCGGAAGGCGTCGAGCAGCGGCGGGTCGAGCAGCGCCATGCTGAGGCGGCGCACCAGCGGGGCCAGCGGGCGCGGCTGGAACCCGATCATGAGCTCGAGGGTCGCGTCCGACACCGCCCGGCCCCCCGGCGAGTGCACGAAGTGGTGCTCTTCGTAGGCGTCGAGGAGGGCGGCGAACTCCGCGTGGGTGGCGGGGATGTCGCGGATGCCCATGTGCCGGCCGAGCTCGCGGTAGTAGTTGGTCGAGGCGACCCGCTCGGTCTCGGTGAAGGGCCGCCACCCGTGCCGGTCCATCCACCGGATCGGCACCACCACGAACGTCGACAGCACGCAGCGGAGGTCGTCGTTGGAGATCGGGTAGCTGCCGTGCATCTGGTTCATGCGGCGGATCGCCGCGCGCCCGGTGGCGCTGGCGAAGCCGTGCTCGACCACCGCACCGAGGATCAGGCCGGTGTCCTCGTAGCGCTTCTGCACCCGCTCGGTGAACTCTCCGGTCCCGGCCAGCAGCTGACCGATGCTGGGCACCGCATAGGTCCGGTAGAGGGCGAGCCCGAGCGACTGGTTCAGGTCCCACGGGAACTCCAGGGTAACCATGATCCGGTAGATCTCGGCGGCCTCGCGCACCGGGTCCATGGCCTCGATCCGGCGTGACCAGTGGCGGCGCTCCATCACTCCCTCCGGTGTCCCTCCGTCCCCCTGACCATACCATGAGGTATGGTCAGGCGCCGCGGTCGGGGCGGCGCACCGCCGCGATCAGGGTGGCGTTCAAGTCGGCCAGCATCACCCCCAGCGCGGCCCGGTCGACCGGCCGCTGCATCTGCTGGATGCCCACCACGATGGCCAGGCCCATGCGCGCGAAGCGGCGGGCCCGCGCCGGCTCGAGGCCGACCAGCACCAGCGAGTTGGCGATGTGCTGCTCGCGCCGGGCGTCGACCCGGGTCAGCGCCGCGGCGACCGCCGGGCTGTCCCGCCCCCAGGCGCGGATCGCCGCCTCGGCGCCGTGTGGCAGATCCACCGCGATGAGGCGCAGCACCTCGGCGCGCCGCACCGGGTCGAGCTCGCTGTTGGAGAGGTCGATGAGCCGGTCGTTGTGCTCGACCTCCCAGTCGGCGACCAGCGCCTCCACGAAGCCGGGCATGCCCCGAAAGTGGTGGTAGAACGAGCCCTTGCTGACTCCGAGCCGGTCGCAGAGCGCGGCGACGGTGAGCGCCTCGGGGCCGCGTTCGGAGAGGATCGCGAGGGCCGCCTCCAAGTAGTCGCGGGCGGTCCGGCTGTCGGCGGTGGCGGGGTCACGCACCGAGAGGCTCTCCTCGGCATACCATGAGGTACGGAACGGTGAGGGGTTCCGCGACAGAGGTCAACCGGCGCCGGGGGCGGTGAGGGGCACCAGTCCCGGTCATCGCCGCCGATGCTACCGGCGGGCGGCGACCAGGCGGGAGGGGAGCAGCGCGGCGGCGTCGACTCCGTGGGCGGCCAGGTCGGCGGGGATCGCCTCCCCCCGGACCGCCGCGGCGGCGACCCGGGCCAGCGCCGGCGCCGTCTGCAGGCCGTAGCCACCCTGTCCGGCGACCCAGTGGAAGTCCTCGGCGCCGTCGAGGTGCCCGACCACCGGCTCCCCGTCGGCGGAGAACGAGCGCAGGCCCGCCCAGGAGCGGGCGACGCTGCGGATCCCGAGGGTGGTCATCGCGTTGACGGCCTCGATCGCGCGGGCGATCTCCACCTCGTCGGGTCGGGCGTCGTGGGGCTCGACCGGGGTCGCGTCCGCGGGCGAGACCAGCACCGACCCTCCCTCGCCCTTGAAGTAGAACGACTCGTCCGCGGCGAGGGTGAAGGGCCAGCCCGCGGGGGAGGCCGCGAGCCGGCCACGGGTCAGGAAGATCGACCGGCGTCGCGGCTCGATGCCGAGCTCGGGCATGCCGGCCAGCCGTGCCACCGGGTCGGCCCACGCTCCGGCGGCGTTGACCACCGCCCCGGCGACCACCCGGGTCGAGCCCGTCTCCACCGTCCACGCCAGGGCGTCGCGGCGGATCGCCAGCACCCGACCGCCGCGGACGACCCGGCCGCCACGAGCCCGCAGCCGCACCGCGTACGCCTGCAGCAGCCCGGCGACGTCGAGGTCGCTGGCGGTCTCGTCGATGGCGGCGCGGACCACGACCTCGGGGCGCAGCGCGGGGGAGAGGGCGATCGCCTCGGTCACCGGCAGGTCGCGCACCGGGCCACCCGCCTGGGCGGCGAGGATCCGCTCCAGCGCCGGCACGCCGCCGGCGCCGGCGACGTAGAGCACCGCCCGGGGCGAGAGCAGCGGCCGCCCGGCCTCCTCCGACAGGGCGCCGAAGCCGGCGAGGCTGGCCACGGTCAGCCGCCGCACCATCGCCGGCCCGTAGCTGGGCACGTAGGACGCCGCCGAGCGTCCGGTGGCGTGGAGGCCCAGCTCGGGCTCGGCCTCCACCAGCACCACGCTGCGATCCAGGGCGAGCTCGGAGGCGACCGACACCCCGGCGATGCCGCCGCCGATCACCACGACGTCGGCACGCATCGAGCCGCTCATGTCCGCGAGTATGTGGGGCGCCCGCCGGGCCGGCGGCGGGCGTCACCCCGCCGTCACACCGCTGCCGCCGGACCTCAGCCGGCGCGCCGGCTGACCCGGCGACCGGCGCTGAGCTCCCGAACCAGCAGCTCAGCCACCTCCTGCCACGGCGCCACCAGCCCGATGTCGGCGGCGTCGAAGATCGGCGCCTGCGGGTCGGGGTTGACCGCCAGCACGGTGCCGGCGCCGCGGGTGCCGACGGTGTGATTGAACCTGCCGGCGACGCCGAGGGCGACGTAGAGCCGCGGCGAGATGCTGTGGCCGGTGATTCCCACCTGGCGGGAGCGGGGCAGCCAGCCCCGGTCGGTGACCCGCCGGGTGGCGGCCAGCTCGGCGCCGAGCGCCTCGAGCAGCGGGCGCAGCGCGGGATAGTCCTCGGGGGCACCCCGCCGCCGACCCCGACCACCACCTCGGCGCGGGCGAGGGCGTCGGGGTCGTCGTCGTGGTGGCGGGCGATGACCTCCACCCGGCGGCGCGGCGACGCGACGATCACCGGCTCGACCCGGGCGAGGCCGCTGTCACGGGGGGTGAGCAGTGGCAGGCTGCCGGGGCGCACCGTCGCCATCTGGGTGCCGGAGAGGGCGGTGATCGCCGCCACCAGGCTGCCCCCGAAGGCGGGCTTCCATCCCACCAGCCGCCCCTCCTCGAGGTCGAGGTCGACGGCGTCGCCGACCAGCCCGGCCCCGATGCGCGCGGCGACCCGGGAGCCGACCTCGCGGCCCCACATCGTGGCGGGGAGGAGCAGCGCCCAGGGCCGGCGATCGGCGCACCAGCCGGCGACGGCGGCGGCGACGTCCTCCTCGGCCGCGGCGCCGGTGATCGGCAGCAGCGCGTCGGCGCCCCAGCTCGCCCACTCCGGCTGGATCCCGCCGCTGCCGAGCACCACCACCTCGCCCGCCTGCTCGGCGGCGAGCCCGGCGGCGGCGCCGAGCAGCTCGCGGGTCGCCCGCGGCCGGCCGGGGTCGGCGAGGACGGCGACGCAGGGGCCGGCGGGGGCGCCGGCGGACGCGGGCACGGGGGCGGCGCCGCCCCAGCCGCCGCCGGCGTCGAGCGCCCGCCGCTCCTCCAGCAGCACCAGGGCGCGGCGCACCTGCTCGCCGGCGGGGCCGTCGAGGCGGATCCGCAGCCGCTCGGCGGCGAGGTGGCGCACCCGCCCCACCCGGGTCGGGCTGCCCGGTTCCCCCCACGGCCCCGGTCCGAGCGCCGCGGCGTCGAGGCGCCGGATGCGCTCGACGGCGACCCGGGCGCGCAGCTCCGGCGCCACCTTGGTGGGCTCGCAGAGCCGCTCGGCACAGGAGATGACCGCGGGGAGAGAGGCGGTGAGCTCGACGGTGCCGTCGTCGGTCTCGCAGCGGACGCGCAGTCGTCCGCCGGCGACCTCCAGCTCGCGGACCGCGGCGAGCAGGGGCAGGTCGAGCAGCTCGGCGAGCTCAGCGGGCACCTGCCCGGTGTCGGAGTTGACCGAGCTGCGGCCGCAGACCACGAGGTCGAAGGGGCCGAGCCGCTCCAGCGCGGCGGCGAGCGCGCGCGCCGTGGCCAGGGTGTCGCTGCCGGCGAGCGCGGGGTCGGTGATCAGCACGCCGTCGCCGGCGCCTCCGGCGATCGCCTCGCGGAGGCAGTCCTCGGCCGAGGGCGGTCCGAGGGTGACCACGGTGCAGCTGCCGCCGTCGCGGGCCAGGGTGATCCCGGTGGTGACCGCCCGCCGGCAGTACGGGTTCATCTCCAGCTCGAGGCCGTCGCGGACCAGCCGGCCGTCGGGTCCCAGGGCCATCGCCTCGAAGCGCGGCACCTGCTTGACCACGACGGCGATGCGAAGCCCCCCCTGGTGGGCCGCCTCGCTGTCAGGGTGCACGACCACCACGATACCGCCCGGTCCTCAGGCCTCGCGGCGCATCCACCAGACCGTGACCGCGCATCCCAGCAGGCCGGCGGCGACCACCGCGCCGAGCGCCCAGCGAAGCAGGCCGCCGCCGCCGGTGGTGTCGGCGGCGGTGGTGACGGTGAAGTCGCTGGCGAAGGGGTTCGAGTTGTGGTGGGTCTGGAGGAGCAGCGTGTTCACCTCCTGGTAGGCGGTGAACGCCGAGTCCACGCTCGGCGAGGCGACCAGGATGCTGTCGACCGCGCCGGCGCCGCCGACCAGTCCCTGGGCGGTGGTGATCGGCACCAGCGCGAGCTCGTCGGCGGTGGCCTGGGCGGCCGGCGCTCGGAGCACCCCGATCACGGTGAGCGCCGTGGCCCGGATCTCGACGGTGTGCCCGAGGGCCCCGCCGGAGGGGAAGAGCGCCTGGGCGGCGAGGCTGCCGAGCACCACGACCCGGGCTCCGGAGGTGACCTCGGCGGCGCTGAAGGAGCGGCCCTGGCCGAGCTGGCGGTGGACGGTGGGCAGCCAGCCGGGGGTCGACCCGGTCAGCGTCGCGGTCACCCGGTGCTGGCCGGCGACCACCGGCTCGCTGCGCTCGACCAGCGGCGCGACCGAGCCGGCGTCGGGCACCACGGTGGGATCGGCGAGGGCGGCGGCGTCGGCCATGGTGAGGCTGCCGGGCACGTCCGAGCGGGGCAGCACGGTGACCAGGCCGGGGCCGGGGGCGGGGCCGCGACCGGTGACCAGGAGCGCCCCGGTCGCGGCCACCGCGGCGACCGCGCAGCCGGCGGCGAGCACACGGGCGCGCCGCGGCGCGGGCCGTGGCCGGCGCAGCGCCACCGCGGCGGGAGCGGGGGAGGGGAGGGCCGGCGCCTCGACGACCGGCGCCAGCGCCAGTGCCGTCGCGTGCGCGGGTGCGGGTGCGGACGGGGCCGGGACGGCCGCCGCCGGCCGCGGCCGCCGCGCCGGCCGGGGTCGTGGCGCCGCCGGGACCGGCAGGGTGCGCAGCGCCGCGGGCTCGGGCCCGGTGCCGGGATCGATCTCGGCGAGGGCGTCGCTGACCAGCTCGGCTGCCGAGGTGGGGCGGGGCCTCCGCCCACGCACCGGTGCCCCGGGCACGCGCGGACGCGGCGGCGTGTGTCGCTCGGTGGCCACGCCCCTATAACGCCGGGAGGACCCATTGCCTGCGCCGTCGCGAACTCGCGCGATCGGACCGAAGGGTCAGGCGGGGTACGATTTCCCCACTTCACGACAGATGGTCGCCCCGAGGAGCGGATGGATCCGCCTCCGCCCTGGCGGGAGGGCCCGGAAGGAAGAGAGGAGGTTCTGCATGGTGGGGAAGGACCGTACGCGCACCCCCGCGCGACTCCGTCTGGCGGCGCTGCTCCTGGCCGCACCGCTCGCCGCGATGACCACGACCGTGGTCGCCGGCGCGGCTCCAACTCCGGCGGCGCTGGTGGCGCAGACCGCGGCGGCGCCGGCCGCCGCCGATCCGGCGGTGGTGGTCGACAAGGGCAAGGGCCGCGACCGGGGTGACAAGGGCGGCGACAAGGGCGGCGACCGCGGCGGCGACCGCGGTGGTGGCGACCGCCGCGGTGGCGATCGCCGCTGCGGCCTGCTGGCGGCGCTGCTCTTCGGCTGCTGACCCCGAGCCGAGGGGGGCCGCACCGGCCCCCCGCTCCCGGCTACCGCAGCGCCCGCCCGCGGTGGAGCAGCCGCCGCTGGATCACCGATGCGTGCCCGACCAGCTCGGCGTCCTCCTAGGCCAGGGCGTGCACCCCGCCCGGCGAGTGCTCCCAGTCGTGGTCGCTCAGCTCGCCCTCGAAGACGGCCTCCAGCAGCGCCCGGGCGGCCCCGAGGGTGGCGGCGTCCAGGTCGGCGGTGTGCGCGGTGCGGACCTCGGTCATGTGCGTCATCCTCGCAGTGCGGGACCCCCGGGAGCAGGTGAAAGGAGAGAGTTGCCGTGACCGGGCAGCCGTCGTTCGCCGGCGGGGCGCAGCCGTGGCTGGCCAGCCTGGGCGGGTTCCGCGAGGTGGTGCGCCAGCAGCTGATGGCCGCGCAGCTGGGCGAGCAGCTCGACCGGGCGGGGCCGCCGCCGCTGCGCGTCCTCGACGCCGGCTGCGGCCAGGGCACTCAGGCGCTGCGGCTCGCGGGTGCGGGCCACCGGGTCACCGGGCTCGACCCCGGCGAGGAGCTGCTGGCGCTCTTCGCCGGCGCCCTGGCCGCTCAGCCCGCGGAGGTCCGCGACCGGATCACGCTGGTGCACGGTGCCGGGGAGGACGCCCCGGCGCTGGTCGGCGCCGGGTTCGACGTGGTCCTCTGCCACGGCGTGCTGATGTACTGCGACGACCCGGCGCCGCTGCTGGGCGCGCTCACCGCGGTGGCGCGGCCCGGCGGGCTGGTGTCGCTGCTGGTGCGCAACGGCATGGCGATCGCGATGCGCGCCGGCCTCGGCGGCCGCTGGGCGGAGGCGCTGGACGCCTTCGACCGTCGCGACTACGTCAACCGGCTGGGGCTGCACGCCCGCGCGCACACCCTCGAGGAGCTCGACGCGCTGATGGCCGCGCACCGGTGGATCCGCCGCGGCTGGTACGGGGTGCGGGTGTTCACCGACCACCTCGACGCCCCCGTCCCGGACGCCGGCGAGCTGGAGCTGCTGGTGCGCGCCGAGGACAGCGCCGGGCGCCGCGACCCCTACCGGTCGGTGGCGGCACTGCTCCACGTCCTCTACACCGGCCCGGCGCCGAGCTCCGGGCCGTAGGAATCCGACCTCCGGGTGAGGGTCATCTCCCGGGGGAGAAGAGGTCGTGGATGGTGGCGGAGCGCTGCTCCGGGGGCTCACCACCGAGGAGGAGGAGCAGCTGGCCGGGCTGCTCGGCAGGCCGCTGTGCAGCCTCGAGCTGGAGCGGCCCACCCCGCCGCGGAGCCCGGGTCGAGGCTCCGACCGGGAGTGACCGACGCCGGGCCTGGGCGGTTGCCACGCCTCGTCGTCGGCGCCACCAGGACCTAGCTTAGCTAAGCTAGGGCCGGGCCGCCGGCTCGGCCCCGTCGCGGGGGTCGGGCTCGGCGAGGGCGTCGATCACCCAGGCGGGAAGGGGCACGCCGCCGCCGGGGTCACGGACCGCGGAGCGCCGGCGCAGCCGGGCCCGCAGCCCGCTCCAGCGATCGGCCAGCCAGTCGCCCGCCACCGAGCCGCACGACGAGGGGCAGCCGCGGCAGAGGCAGTGACGCGCATGGGGGCGCCTGGCAACCGTCGCCGGAGCGCGCCGGTCGCCGCCGATCTCCACGTCATCCTCTCCTCGAAGCCCGGAGGCGCCGCCGGCGCGGCGGTGGGTGCCACCGTAGCCAGCCGCCGGCTCCCGGCGGATCGTCCGCGGCGCACAAACCGGCGCTGACGGCGGCATGTCGCGGGGCGGTCCATCATCGCCGATCCCCGCCGCCGCGTCCGTCCCGTGCACCGGCGAGGCGCCGCCGTGACATCCGTGAACGACGGATGACACCGTGTTGACATCGCTTTCGACGCGTTCGTGCACCTTGTAGTCTGCACCGGTCGGCTTCAGGACAAGGGCAAAGCCTCCGCGAGGAGGTGACGCAAAGCCACGGGTCTCACGGAGACAGCCGGGCCACCGAATGAGGTCACCACGGGGGCCGACAGCACCAGGAGATGCTGCCGTGCCGCCGTCGATGTCCGCGCACCCCCAGGAGCGCACCCACACCCCCCGCAGGGGTCTCGGCGCCGGCCTCGCCACCGCCGCCGCCACCGTCGCGGTGGTGACCGCGTCCCTCGCAGGCGCCGCGCCGGGGGCCACCGCCCGCCACCTGGTCGCCTCGCTCCCCGCCGCCGCGCTGGTGTCCCCCGATGCCCGCTCCGCGATGGCGGGGGAGCCGGTCGCGCCGGCTCCGGCGGCCACCCCCGAGGCCGCCGCCGCGGCGGTCAGCGTCGCCGCTCCGGCGGCCGCGACCGCGTCGAGCGTGGCCGTCCAGGCGCTGGCCGCCTCGCGTCCCGCCCCGGTGCCGCTGTCGGCCGCCCCCGAGGTGGCGGTCAGCACGCCGCCGCCGGCGCCGGTGCTGCGCAACATGCTGGTCAGCGAGGACGGCAGCCTGCGCACCGCGCTCGGCACCTACTCCGACTGCAGCGGCCACACCCCGCTCACCCACGCCGTCGCCGCCATCGACACCTGCGTCGGCGGCCGCGCCTACTTCGTGGGCCACAACCCCGGCGTCTTCACCCCGCTGATGAGCATGAGCACCGGCGAGGTGATCACCTGGTACGACCGCGGCGGCGCCCCCCACCCGATGCGGATCGTGAGCATCCGCGACGGCTGGGCCTCGGCCAACGGCGCACCGGCGGCCACCCAGAGGGACGTCGTCGCCCAGCTCCAGACCTGCGAGACCTACTCACCGACCGGCGCCTACGACCGGATCGTCGACCTGGTCGCCGCCTGACGCCGCGCCGCCACGGTCAGCACATCGACCGGGTGTACCCACCGTCGACGTTGTAGGCGACGCCGGTGATGAACCCCGCCCGCTCGGAGGCGAGGAAGACCACCAGCCCGGCGACGTCCTCCACGGTGCCGAAGCGCCCCACCGGGAGGAGCCGCGCGAAGGTGGCGAAGACCTCCTCGCGGGTGGCGCCCGCGTCGGGGATGCGGGAGTTGGCGAGCCGGTCCCACAGCGGGGTGCGGATCAGCGCCGGGCAGACCGCGTTCACCAGGATGCCGTCCCCGGCGAGCTCGTTGGCCATCGACTTCGAGAAGCAGAGCATCGCCGCCTTGGCCGCCTCGTAGTCGACCAGCCCGGGGATGGGGGAGTGGGCCCCGACCGCGGAGACGTTGACGATCCGGCCGCCTCCCCGGCGGCGCATGTGCGGCACCACCCCGCGGGTGAACCGCACCGCGCTGTGGAGGTTGATGTCGAGGCAGGACCGCCAGTCGTCGTCGGCGGTGTCGAGCCCGCGGCCGAACCAGGCGTCGCCGGCGTTGTTCACCAGGCAGTCGATGCGACCGAAGTGCTCGACGGCGGCGGCCACGACCCGCTCCACCCCGGTGGCGGTGGCGACGTCGGCCTCGATGCCGAGCGCGTCCACCCCGTGGGCGCGCAGCTCGGTCACCGCGGTCTCCAGGGCCGCGGCACCGCGGGCGCAGATGGCGACGGCGGCGCCCTCGCGGGCGAACTCCTCCGCGATCGCCCGGCCGATCCCCCGGCTCGCGGCGGTGACGAGTGCGACGGTGCCTCCGAGTCCCAGGTCCATGGTGTGCTCCCCCGGTCGCCTGTGCTCCGTGATGGTCGCGGTCAGCGGATGACCAGAGTGCCGCTCATGAAGGGGTGGATGCGGCAGGTGAACGGGTAGCTGCCGGGCGTCAGCGCGGCCACGCCCACGACCTCGGCGGCGCGTCCCAGCCCGACCACGCCGCTGTCGAAGCGCGCACCCGGGAGGCGCCGCTCGGTGAGGCTGTGTCCCGGTGCCTCGCCGTTGCCCCAGGGGTCGGGGTCGAGGAACTGCAGGGTGCCGCCACGCTCCACGGTGATCGTCGCGGGCACGTAGTGGTCGGCGTAGACGGTCACCACCCCGGGGGCGGCGGCGCGCGCCGGGTGGGGAGCCCCGCCGAGCGGCGCCAGGGCGGCCACCACCGCCGCCGCGGCGAGCCCGGCCCCCGGTCTCACTGCAGGTCCATGAACACGCCGGTCGAGCCGCCGCCCGGAGGCGCGACCCCGCCGTTGTCGCGCCCCGGCATCCCGCTGTAGGTGTCGTGGCCGGCGGCGTCGACGAAGACGCCGACGCCGTTGAAGAACCCGGCTCCGGGGCGACCGTCGGGCGTGCCCGGCACCCTGGCGCGGGGGAGGCTGAACGTGTATCGGTCGCTCCCGGCCAGATCGTGGAGGATGCCGGTGCCCTGGAGGACGCCGATGCCCTTGGCCATGCGGATCGCGGTGTAGAGGTCGTCGCCCTGCTCGTCGCGGAGGATGCCGACCCCGCCGGCGTGGCCGGCGCCCTGGGTCATGGTCTTGCCGACGTAGGTGTCGTTGCCGGCGGCGTCGACGAGCACGCCCACGCCGGCGAAGCCCGCCCCCTCGGTCATGATCCGCTGCACCAGGGGGTCGTTCGTGCACCAGCCGTCGGCGTTGGGCGCCGGCGGTTCCACGCGCCCGTAGGTGTCGTCGCCGGCCATGTCCAGGAGCAGGGCGGCGGCGATCACGCACTGTCCCTCGTGGAGGTCGTAGACCGGGTTCACGCAGCCGCGCGCGGGCGCGATCACCGGCGCCTGCGACCCCGGGGGTCCCCGGCGGACGTCGACCAGGTTGCCTCCGGCGTTGTTGTAGTAGCGATCGTTGCCGCCGCGGTCGACGCTGAGCAGGTAGTCGTTCAGCACCACGTGGTCGGTGCCGGTGTTGTCGAGCCGGAGCACCGGCCAGAGGTGGAGGCTGCCACTGAGCTCGTGGGGCGCGCCGGCGAGGAACCGCTTCAGCTCCAGGCCGCCGCGCTCGAGCCGCAGCGCGCAGCCGCGGACCGCCGCCACCGCCGCGGCCGGCAGGGTGACGCCGGCGGCGACGCGGTCGTCGAGGAGGCGGCCCGGCTCCACCGGCATGGCGGCGACCAGCCGGTCGCTCGCGTCCATGCAGGCGCCCAGGGTGCCCAGCAGCAGCGCCAGCCGTCCCGCCAGCGCGGGGTCGAGATCGGCGCGGGACAGCGCCGGCCCGGGATCGAGGGGCACTCCCAGCCGGGAGCTCAGCCGGGTCACCGCGCTCGCCAGCGCCGCCCCGGGATCGGCGGGAAGCGGCGGCGGCGCGGGGTCGGGCCCCGGCTCGACCAGCTCGGCGGCCGCGGGGGTGACCCCCTGGAGGATCTGTGCCACCGTGGGCGGCGCGGGCGCGCCGCGGACGGCCGGCACCGGGAGGGTGACGGTGGCGGCGCAGAGGGCGATGCCCGCCCACAGGCGCCGGATGCGCCTCATGCGGAGCAGCGTATGGACTGCGGGGCCTGCCCTGCCACCTGCAATGGCAGGCGTCCGATTCACGACAGCCGGCAGAGTCCGGCGGCCACCGGGGCGGCACCGAGCGCGGCTAGTTGATCGAGGAGGCGACATGGGATTCGTCAGGCCCGACCAGTCCTTCTACCCGTCCGCGCGAGCGGCGGGTGAGGCACCGCCCGAGACCCACGGCTACGTCACCCTGCCCACCGCCCTCGACGACCCCCGGCCGGACGCGCTCGGCGTCGTCGACCTCGACCCCGGCTCGCCCTCGTACGGCACCCTGGTCAGCCGGGTCGAGCTCCCCCACAGCGGCGACGAGCTCCACCACTTCGGCTGGAACGCCTGCAGCTCCGCCCTCTGCCCCTACGCCCCCCATGCCCACGTCGAGCGCCGCTACCTGATCGTGCCCGGGCTGCGCTCCTCGCGGATCACCATCCTCGACACCAAGGACGATCCGCTCCACCCGAGGGTGGTCAAGGTGATCGAGCCGGAGACGCTGGCGCGGCGGGCGGGCTACTCGCGGCCCCACACCGTGCACTGCGGCCCCGACGGCATCTACCTCAACGCCCTCGGCGGCACCTCGGACGGCGACGGCCCCGGTGGCGTCTTCCGCCTCGACCACGACAGCTTCGACGTGCTCGGCCGCTGGGAGGTCGACCGCGGCCCCCAGTTCCTCGCCTACGACTTCGCCTGGCACCTCGGCTACGACACCATGATCACCAGCGAGTGGGGAACCCCCGCGATGGTCGAGAACGGCGTGGTGCCCGAGCTGCTGCTGGGGAAGAAGTACGGCCGGAGCATCCACGTCTGGGACCTGCGCCGCCGCCGGCACGTCCAGACCCTGTCGGTCGGCGATGACCACCAGATGGTGCTGGAGCTGCGCCCCGCCCACGACCCCACCAAGGCGTACGGCTTCGTCGGCGTGGTCACCAGCGTCGCCGACCTCTCCGCCTCGATCTGGCTCTGGCACCTCGCCGGCCGGAGCTGGGAGCTCACCAAGGTGATCGAGATCCCCGCCGAGCCCGCCGACGCCTCGGTGCTGCCGCCGCTGCTCCAGGGCTTCGGCGCGGTGCCGCCGCTGGTCACCGACATCAACCTGTCCCTCGACGACCGCTTCCTCTACGTCTCCGCGTGGGGCACCGGCGAGTTCCTCCAGTACGACGTCTCCGACCCCTTCCACCCCCGGAAGACCGGCAGCGTCCACCTCGGCGGCATCGTCCGCCGCGCCGCCCACGGCAACGGC
Source organism: uncultured Chloroflexia bacterium (assembly GCA_963846365.1). Lineage (GTDB taxonomy): Bacteria > Chloroflexota > Dormibacteria > Aeolococcales > Aeolococcaceae > CF-96. The sequence continues at coordinate 549,746 of CAWJVN010000002.1, read as the reverse complement.
GCCGCCCTCAACGGCGGCCCGCAGATGGTCGAGGTCAGCCGCGACGGCAGGCGCGTCTATCGTCACCAACTCGCTGTACCTCGCCTGGGACGAGCAGTTCTATCCCGAGGGCATCGAGGGATGGATGGTCAAGCTCGATGCCGACACCGAGAGCGGCGGGCTGAGCCTCGACCAGGACTTCCACATCGACACCGGCACCGACCGTGCCCACCAGGTGCGCCTCGCCGGCGGTGACGCCTCGTCGGACTCGTACTGCTACCCGTGAGCGGCGCCTGGCCCTGGCTCGCCCTCGTCGGGGCGGGGGCGTTCCACGGACTGAACCCGGCGATGGGCTGGCTCTTCGCTGTCGGCCTGGGGATGCAGGAGGGGTCGCAGCGCGCGCTGCTCCGCGCCCTGCCCTTCATCGCCGCCGGCCACGCCCTGGCGATCGGCCTCGTCGTGCTCGCCGTCGCCGCCGCCGGCATCGTCGTCGACCCCACCGCGCTGCGGCTCGGTGGCGCCGCCCTGCTGGTGGGGTTCGGCATCTGGCGGGGGGTGCGCTGGCGCCGTCACCCCCGCTGGGTGGGGATGCGGGTGGGGCCACGCGACCTGGTGGCGTGGTCGTTCCTGATGGCCACCGCCCACGGCGCCGGGCTGATGCTCATCCCGGTGCTGCTCCACCTGCCGGGATACGCCGCCTGGGTGCGCGTCCCCAACCCGCACGTGCTGGCCCTGGGCTGGGGCCCGACCACCGCCTCGACCGCGGCGCTCGCGGTCGCCACCCACACCCTGGCGATGCTCGCCGTCGCCACCGGCCTCGCCGTCCTCGTGTACCGGACCGTGGGGGTGGCGGTGCTCCGCCGCTTCTGGGTCAACCTCGACCTGCCCTGGGCGGCGTCGTTGATCGGCACCGGCGTCCTCATGGCCGTGCTCTGATGCCGCTCCACCGCGACCGCCCGCATCCGCCGGATCGGCCGCACCAGGCCGTCGGAGATCAGGGCTGCAGGACCGGCTGGACGCTCGAGGCGGTGAACGTGAAGGTGCGGGTGAGCGGCGGAGCCAGCCCCATGGCGCCGTAGGTCACCGTCACCGTCACCGCGGTCGGGGCCGCCAGCGACGGGGTGGCGTCGACGGTGACGCTCGCCTTCCCCGCCGGCGTCCCGGCCAGGTCCTGGAGGTGGGTGGTGCTGCTCGTGGTGCAGAGCAACGCGGGGTCGACCGGGAGCTGCGGGGCGGCGCGGCCCACCGCGGCGGCGACGGTACCGGGCGCGCCCGACTCGCAGAACTTTCCGGCGACCAGCGGGTCGGCCACGTAGAGCGAGCTGGCGATCGACGCCGCCCGGGCACCGCCGCGGGCGCCGTCGCTCACCGCCTCGTTCTGGAAGAACAGCCAGCTGCCGCTGAGGATCCCGAACACCACGACCAGGGCGATCGGGCAGACGATGGCGAACTCCACCAGCGACTGCCCGGCCGCCGCCCTCCGCCGCGATCGCCGCTCGGTCCGGGTGCGCATCAGCCGATGATCGTCCCGCTCAGCGAGCTGAGCCCGGGGAGGGTGTAGGGGGCGCCGTTGACGGTGATCGTCGAGTTGCCGTCGGTGACGAAGTCGTCGACGATGCAGGTGCCGTTGATCGTGACCGAGCCACTGGAGGCGGTCTGGTTGCTGCCCGTCCCCATGCCGGTCTGGACGATGCCGCCCGGGTAGTAGATCGTGCCCACGTCCCAGTACTCCTGGGGGAGGCCGCTGCCGTAGTTGGAGACCGAGTTGTTGTAGACGGTGCCGTTGACGGTGATCGCGGCGCTCTCGCCGGCCTCGGCGTTGAAGCCGAAATTGCCCGGTGTGCCGCGCGCCTGGAAGAAGGCCATCCCGTTGTACATGCCGTAGGACGGGGCGGTGAGGGTGACGGTGCCGGCGCCGCCGACGAGCAGCGAGAAGTTGGTGCCGGTCCCCCAGTACCCGTCGGGGTTGAAGCTCCTCTGGTTCTTGGAGACGACCCCGTAGAGCTGGTTGCCGGTACCTGCGCACACCGGGCTGGTGCCGCTGACGTCGGCCGAGCCGGAGGGGAAGCAGGGGGCGCCGTTGCCCGATCCGGTGGCGCTGAACACGCCGCCGCTCACCGAGCCGGGGACGTTGCCCGCCATCGGATAGGGGCTGCCGGTGGCGATGAGGATGTTGTAGCCCTGCACCGTGGCCCCCGACGCGGGAGCGACGTCCAGCCCCTTGGTGAAGCGGAACACCCCCGGGTACCCGCCCGAGCTGGGATCGAGGGCGCCGCTGCAGTCGGCCAGGCTGGTCGACCCGGTGAGCTTCACCGGGAAGTTGTAGACCCCGGGCTGGAGCGCGCCGTTGGCGGTCGCCTGGGCGATGGTCGTGTACACCGGCGCCGCCGACTGCCCGGGACAGAGGGCCACGCCGGTGTTGGCGATCGGATCGGTGATCGCGCTGCCCACCGGGTCGGTGACCTGGGCCTGGTTGACCACGTAGTGCTCGTAGGAGAGCTTGACGTTGCCCACCGAGCACGCCGGCTTGTTCCAGGGACCCTGGGTGGCCTCGTTCCAGGTGTTGGGCTTGGCCACGTTCGCGGGCACGCTGCTGGTGCCGAAGCACCAGTCGAAGGGCATGCCGGTGACACTGATCAGGTTGCCGTACACCGACAGGTTGCTGTTGTCCTTGGCGTCGATGACGTCGGTGTAGCTGTAGCCGCCCGCCTGGGTCGAGGTCCACGGATTGTTGGGCACGGCGCTGTTCGCGAAGATGTCGCCGTGGACGCTGAAGCTGCCCTGGCCGTTGCCGAGGATGCTGTGCGGCCCCACCTTGTCGAGGGCGACGATGCCGACGTTCTTGCCGGGCTGCACGCCGTTGAGCGCCTTGGCGCTGGCCTTGGTGCTCAGCGTGTTGAACCCGAGGACCTGGGCGATGTAGGGCATCCAGGTGCTGTTGAGCTGCACCGACACCCCGCAGGCGTAGGGCGGCGGGAAGCTGCCCGCAGAGGTGCTGATCGCCGCGCCGCGGTCGTTGCCCGCCTGGTCGACGTAGTCGGCGGTCCAGTTGGCGCCGATGGCATCCGCGTTCTGGTCGATGATGTCCTGGATCACCGCGTGGACGTGCTGGTCGGTGGGCGGCGCCGCTCCCTGCTCGCAGAGCGATTTGAGCGCGGCGGTGCCGGCGACGCTGGCGAAGTCGGCCGCGTTCTGGGCCCGCCGCGCCTGCACCAGGGCGTAGCCGCCGTCAAGGGCCACCGCCATCATCCCGAGCAGCACGATGAGCGCGAGCGCGAAGATGATCATCACCTGGCCGCGCTCGCCGCGCCGCCGTGCGCCCCTCATGGGGCCACCCCCGCCTGGGCGGTGACGGTGAATCCGGAGAGCAGAGGCACCCCGGAGATGATCTTCGACTGCACCGTGACCACCTCCATCGCAACGCTGGTCCGCGACCCCGGGAGGGCGTGGCGCAGTGCCACGCAGGCCGAGGTGCAGCTGGTTCCGTAGGTGACGTTGGTGAACGCGGTCGAGCCCTGCTCGGCGTTCACCGCGCTGGTGACGTCGGTCCTCTCCTGGGCGAGCACGATCCCCTTGCGCACGTCGTTGGCCGCGGTGACCGCACCCGCCCGTGCGGCGCCGTTGAGGGCGATGACGGTGTGCAGTGCCTGCCAGCCCACGTAGGCGAGCGCGAGCAGCAGGATCAGCACCGGCATGGAGACGGCGAACTCCACCAGGCTCTGCCCGCCCGCCTCCCGGCGTCGCCGGGTCCACGGACGGGAACCACCGGGCAGGTTGCGCACCATCACCCCACAGTGAGAGAGAGCGGCCGGGAACCGCTCGCGAGAGGGTCAGTATGGGTGCGCACCCGACGCGCCTCCCTGGCGAGCGTGTGACGAAGTCACGATCGCGTCCGCCCTGGGCCGGCTATGCGGGGTCCGCCTCCCGCACCGCCTCCCGGGCGCTGTCGACCGCCTCCTCGGCTCCGCGCACCGCCGCCTGGTCGGCGGCCGCGACCCGCTCCGCGGCCACCGCCTCCTCCTCGGCGGTCCGGGCCTCGGCGGCGAGACGCTCGGCGCGGGCGCGCTGCCGGGCCGCGGCGGCCGCCGACCGTTCGGCGTCCCGGCGGCGCTCGATCAGCTCGCGCTCGGCGCGCCGTGCCGCCTCCTCGAGCCCGGCGACCCGGCCGGCGGGGCGCGGTGGCGTCGGGGCGCCCGCGGGGGCGGCCCGGCGGCGGTCCCGGATCGCCGCGGCGACGGCCCCGGTGTCGGGCTCCGGCTCGCCCACCGGGCCGAAGCCGGGTGGGTCGAGGTCGCGGTCGAGGACGCCGAGGAGCAGCGCCTCGCGCTCCGCCGCGCCGCCCGCCGCGGCCGCCTGGGCGGTGGTCTGGGCGCGGCGCACGGTGGCGTCGGTGGCGGGATGCCCGGCCTGCTCGAGGATCCCCCGGGCCCGGCGACCGGCCTCGTCGAGCAGGGTGCGGACCCGGGCGCTCGCCTCCCGCAGCGCCTCCGGGGCGGCCTGACGCTGCGCCTCCCGGGCGTCGGACGCGGCGGCGAGCAGGTCGCGCACCAGGTCGGGCGCCGCGGCGGCGAGCTGGTCCGCCACCCAGGCGCCGAGCGACGGCTTGCGCAGCCCGGCGACTGCGGCGGCGGCCTCGCGATCGCCGTCGCCGCGGAGCCGGCGGGCGAGCTCGGTCCGCGCCCGCACGAACTCGTCGAGCGGACCGCGGTACAGCTCCGAGCCGTGCATCCTCAGACCCTCCCCAGCACCAGCCGGGCGTGCTCCTCGGGGGCGATGTTGCGTCCGGTGACCACGCAGACGGTGGCGCCGCCCCCGGTGGTGGACGCCCCCCGGAGCGCCGCGGCCACCGCCAGGGCGCCGGTGGGCTCGACCACCAGCCCGGCGGCGGCGAGGGCCCGCACCGCCTCGACCACCTCTGCATCGGTGACCGCCACCACCTCGTCGACCAGCGTGGCGACCAGGGGGAAGGTCAGCTCCCCCGGGGTGGTGTTGCGGGCACCGTCGCAGATCGTCCGCGGCGCCGGGACGGTCACCCGCCGCCCCGCCCGGAGCGAGCGCACCGTGTCGTCGCCGTCCCCGGGCTCGACGCCGACGATGCGCACCCCCGCCCCCAGGGCGTCGCGGAGGGCGATCGCGACCCCGGACAGCAGCCCGCCGCCGCCGAGGGGCACGACCACGGTCGCGGCGTCGCCGGCCTGCTCGGCGATCTCCAGGCCGCAGGTCCCCTGGCCGGCGATCACCAGCGGATGGTCGTAGGCGGGGATCAGGGTGAGGCCCCGCGCCTCGGCCACCGCCAGCGCCGCGGCGTTGCGCGCCTCGGTCTCGGGCTGGCTGATCAGCACCTCGGCGCCCAACCGGGCCACCCCCTCGCGCTTGTACACGGTCGCGTTGGCGGGCATGACCACCACCGCGGGGATGCCCGCCGCCGCCGCCGCCGCTGCCACCGCCATCCCGTGGTTGCCGCTGCTGGCGGTGACCACGCCGGCGGGGCGGAGGGCGACGACGGCGTTGGTGGCGCCGCGGATCTTGAAGGCGCCGATGCCCTGCAGACTCTCGCACTTCACCCGCAGCCCGAGGCGGTCGAGGGCGACCACGGGGGTGCGATGGACCCGCCCGGTGAGCCGGCGGGCGGCGTCGCGGACGTCGGCGGCGGTGACGGCGAGAGCCATTGCCCGCCGGTTGTACCCGACCCGGCCGGTCCTCGGAGAGGGGGCGGGCGGGGACCCTACCGATCCACGCGCCCGCCGACCGGCCCAGAGTCACCGGGTGTGAGCAACCCAAGGGGGGGACGCCATGGCGCTGGCATCCGGCCCGGCGGAGGCGGTGGTCGAAGAGCTCTTCCGCTCCCCCGAGGGACGCCGCGACCCATACCCCCACACCGGCGATTGCGCGAGCTCGCCCCGGTCCACCGCAGCGACTGCGTCCGGGGCTGGCTGCTGACCGACTTCGACGACTGCCACGCGGTGATCCGCGATCCGCGGTTCCGGAACCGGTACGCGGAGGCGATGGACGCCCGGACGCCGCGTTGGCGCAGCCGTCCCGGTCAGGTGTGGGCGTCGCGGACGCTGCCCAACCTCGACGGCGCCGACCACGCGGGGCTGCGCCGCTGTTCCTGTTCGTCGCCGGGTTCGAGACCACCACCAACCTGGTGGGCAACGGATTCCTCGCCGTGCTCGACCACCCCGACCAGCTGGCCCTGCTCCGCGCCGTCCCGGGCCGCTGCGCCGGCCTGGCCGACGAGCTGCTCCGCCACAGCGGCCCGGTGCAGATGCTGGGCCGCTACGCGGCCGAGGACGTCGCCCTCGGCGACCTCGTGATCCCCGCGGGCGAGCAGGTCTTCCCCCTGGTCGGCTGCATGCCCGGCGCGGAGCTGGCCGAGGTGGTCGACTCCCAGACCTTCCGCGGCCGCCTGAAGATCAGGGTGGGCTGGTGCTCACCGTGGCGGCGACCCGGGGGGCGGCACGGAGGTGCGGCTGGAGACCGACCTCACCGTGACCGGCCGCATCGCCCAGTTCGGTCGCGGGGCCATCGAGGACGTCTCCGCCCGCCTGATCGACCAGATGGGCCGGTGCATTGGCGCCCGCCTCCAGGCGGCGCCGGCGCCGAGCTGACCCGGCCGACCCGAAGCAATTAAGCAACCGTGCATGAATGGAGGGGGGTGGCGCGTTAACCGATTGGCGTCGCCCCCAGGAGGGCGCCTCTCGCTAGGGAAGGGATAGAAACGATGACTTCTCCGACGCATGGTGGCCACCGGCCTCGCCTCCGCGGGCCTCCTCGGCGGAGCGATGACCGGCACCGCCGTCGCCTCCGCCGCAGTCTCGCACGGGACGCACTGCGTGCCCAGCGCGACCAAGACCTGCACGCCGAAGCCGAAGCCCACCCACGTGCCCAAGCCCAAGCCCACCCACGTGCCCAAGCCCAAGGTCAGCGGCACCCCGCACACCTCCCACACCCACACCCACACCCCCACCCCCAAGCCCAAGGCGAAGCCGACCCCGTAGCCCAAGGACCGGCGGGCCCGCGGCCCCACCGGTGAGGGGCCGCCCGCGAGGGGCGGCCCCTACCCGGCCGCGGGCGCCACGCTCAGCTCCGCGGACGAGCGCGGCCGGCCGAGGATGGCGGCGAGACGGCCGGCGTCGAGGCCACCGTCGAGCCACTCTCGCTCCTCGTCGGGCTCGAGGAACAGCGGCATGCGCTCGCCACGGCGAACGAACCCGGTGTCGGCGGTCACGGTCAGCACGGCGACGCCGCCGGCGTCCTCGATGCCGGCGAGGCTGAGGAGGTCGCGGTCGCGGCGGCGGATCGCCAGCGCCCGCCGACCGCCGCCCTGCTCGCGCCCCTGGGCTCGCACCGAGTTCGGCGGGCACCACCACCCGGCGCGAGCCCACCGGAGGGCCCACCACGACGGTCTCGGCGAGGATCTCGTCCGGCCGCCAGCGCATCTCCCGCATCCCCACGCCCCACGCGGTCTGCTCCAGCCCGAGCACCGCCTGGGTGGGCCGCACCCGCAGCCGCGGGCCGACCGGGCCGGGATCGATGCCGAAGCGCTCGCTGAGGAACTCTCGGTCGTTGGTCTGCTCCAGCTGGAGGAGGAGGCCGGAGGGGTCCCGCGCCGGCGGCGGCGCCGATGCCGCCGCGCCCGCGCCCAGGTAGCGGGCGGGGTAGCGGTAGCCGGGGTCGCCGTGGTCGCGGCGGCGCAGGACCAGGCGCGCCCGCACCGCGTCGACGTCGACGGTCTCGCCCTCGAGCCACTCGTCGCAGACCGCCTCCCAGCGGTCGGCGAAGCGGCGCATCGACTCGCGCAGGGCGAAGAGCCGCTGCGACGCCTCCGGGGTCCAGCTGTCGACGAGCTCGCGGATCTGCGCGCGCTGGGCGTGGCGGCGGAGGTAGTGCTCCTGCCGGCGCCGGTCGCGCTCGGCGGCGGCCGTCGGGTGGTCGGACAGCAGCCACTCGTAGAAGTCCTCGTCGGCGATCGAGCGCTGCTCCAGGGGGGGATCCGCGGCCGGTGGGGTCGTCTCCATCCACAGAGCGTTCCCTCGGGGGGCGGGACCCGAAACCGCCCCGCGACCACCTGCCAAGATGGGGCGGTGAGGCTGGCAACCTGGAACGTCAACTCCATCGCGGCGCGTCTGCCCCGGCTGCTGGAGTGGCTGGAGCAGACCGCGCCCCACGTGGTCTGCCTCCAGGAGACCAAGTGCGCCGACGCCGAGTTCCCCCTCGCCGAGATCGAGGCGCTCGGCTATGAGGTGGCGTCGCACGGGCTGGGCCGCTGGAACGGGGTTGCGCTGCTCTCGCGGGTGGGGCTGGAGGGGGTGACCGCCGGGCTGCCCGGGGCGCCGCCGACCACCCCGCCCGAGGCGCGCGCGCTCGGCGGCAGCTGCGCCGGCGTCCGGGTCTGGTCGGTCTACGTCCCCAACGGCCGCGAGGTCGGCCATCCCCAGTACGTCTACAAGCTCGAGTGGCTGCGCGCGCTGAGGGACACCGTCGCCGCCGAGGTCGACGCCGATCGCGAGCTGGTGGTCTGCGGCGACTTCAACGTCGCTCCGACCGACGCCGACGTCTGGGACCCGTCGGCATTCGCCGCCTCCACCCACGTCACCGCGCCCGAGCGCGAGGCGCTCGCCGAGCTGCGCGCCCTCGGGCTCCAGGACGTGGTGCCCCGGCCGATGAAGTACGACCGCCCCTTCACGTACTGGGACTACCGCGCCGGGATGTTCCACAAGAACCAGGGGATGCGCATCGACCTGGTCTACGCCAGCCCGTCGCTCGCCGCCGCGGTCGCCGACGCCTACGTCGACCGCGACGCCCGCAAGGGCAAGGGGCCCTCCGACCACGCTCCCGTGGTCGTGGACCTGCACGACCCGCCACCGCCCGGCTAGCCTCTCGGTGGTGTGGGATCGGCATGAGGGGGTGAACTCGTGTTCACAGGTTCGGCGATCGACGGACTCCTGGAGCAGGGCTGCGCGAGCGGCGCCGTCCCCGGCGTGGTGGCGTTCGTGGTGGGGCGCGACGGCATCCTCTACGAGGGCGCCGCGGGCCGGCTGCGCGTGGGCGGCGAGGCGGCCGCGAGCACCGACACGGTGATCCGGATCGCCTCCATGACCAAGGCGATGACCACGGTGGCGGCGCTCCAGCTGGTCGAGCAGGGCCGGCTCGACCTCGATCAGACGGTCGCCTCGGTGGTGCCCGCCTTCGGCGAGCTGCAGGTGCTCACCGGCTTCGACGGCGACACCCCGACACTGCGTCCGCCGGCACGGCAGGCCACCGTGCGCCAGCTGATGAACCACACCGCCGGCAACGCCTACTGGTTCCTCAACGAGGCGATGAAGCGGTACCACGAGGTCACGGGCACGCCCAACGTGCTCACCGGATCGAGGGCGGCGCTGGGCGCGCCGCTGGTCGACGACCCCGGCGCCCGCTGGGAGTACGGGATCAACACCGACTGGCTGGGACAGGTGATCGAGGCGGTGGGCGGTCGCCCGCTCGACGCCCACCTCGCCGAGCACGTCTTCGCCCCGCTGGGTCTCACCGAGGCCACCTTCGTGCCCAGCGACGAGCAGCGGTCGCGGCTGATGGCGGCGCACGCCCGCACCCCCGACGGCGGCCTCGTCGAGATCCCCCTGGAGCTCCCCACGGCCCCCGACTTCTGGGCCGGCGGCCACGGCGTGCACTGCACCGGGGGCGACTACGCGCGCTTCCTCGGCGCCCTGCTCCGGGACGGCGCGCCGCTGCTCCGTCCGGAGTCGGTCGACCTGATGCTCACCGACTCGCTCGGCGGGCTGCCGCTGCCCGCGGCGATCATCTCCGCGATCCCGGAACTCGCCAACGACATCCCCTCGCTGCCGATCCGGGCGGGCTGGGGCCTGGGTCTGCACCTCTTCCTCGAGGACCTGCCGGGCATGCGCCGGGCGGGCTCCGGCGACTGGGCCGGTCTGCTCAACTGCTACTACTGGATCGATCGTGTCAGCGGCGTCGCCGGCGGGGTGCTGACCCAGGTGCTGCCCTTCTTCGACGCCCAGGTGGTCGAACTGGCGGTCGGCGTCGAGCAGGCGGTCTACGCGCAGCTGAGGAGGCCCGCAGCGGCGGTCTGACCGCTGGATCCGGCGGCGATCGACTATCATCCCGCCGCCATGCGCACACCGAGACCAGGGACCCCCGACCTCGCCGGCCGGACCCTCGGGGGGCTGCGCGGCGCTGCGTTCGGCGCCCTGCTCCTGCTCCTCGCCGGCTGCTCCTCGTCGCCCGACGAGATCAGTGCGGACACCGTCCCGCCGCCCCCGGCGGTGACCCCCGACGCCTGCCGGCTGGTGCCGGCCGGCGCGGTGGCGGCGGCGCTCGCCCTGCCCTCCGGCGCCGAGGTGCCCGCCGCGTCGCCGGGCGCACCGACCCCGGCGCCGACCGGCACCCCCGACCCGGCGCCCCCCGGTCACTACCTGGTGACCTCGGTGGGCTCGCACTCGGCGGTGGGACAGTGCACCTACCAGTCGGGGCGCGGCCCCACGCTGGTGGTGAGCGTCTATCCCAAGGCGACCCTCACCTCGCTGGCCGACGTCACCGCCGGGCTGCAGCCGCTCGGGCCCGCGTACGTCAGCAGCAGCGGCACCGCCGGCCTCATCGCGGTCCAGGACGGGCCCGCGGTGGTCGGCATCGCCCTGAACGTGGGCGGGCTCGCCGGCGACGCCCTCGCCCGCCGGCTGGCCACGGTGGCGAGCACGGTCACCGGGCAGCCGCTGCCAGTGCCGTCGCTCTCCGCGGCGGTGGGCGCGGGCTCCACGAACGCGGTGCCGACCCCGCCGCCGGCCGCAGGCCAGCAGGTGACCGGCCAGACCGCGGCCCAGGCCGTGCAGGAGACCGCCGGCCTCAAGTTCGACCCGGCGACGATCACGGTCAGCAGCGGCGGGGTGGTGCAGTGGACCAACGCCGGGACGGCGCCCCACAACGTCACCTTCGACGCCAATCCGGAGCTGACCTCGGGCACGATGGCGGCCGGCGACAAGTACCAGGTCAGGTTCTCCCGGGCCGGGCAGTACCCGTACCACTGCACCTTCCACCCGGGGATGGACGGGTCGATCACCGTCTCCTGAGCCGGTGATCGTGGAGGCGAGCACCGCGATCGCCGCGGTCCTCGCCGCCCCGGCACGGCCCGCGACCGTGCTCGGAGCCTCCGTCACCGCCGCGTACCTCGCCGTCGACGGCGTCGAGGTGATCGCCGTGGTCGGAGCCGGGGGGGTGCGCCTGCCGGTCGCCCTCGCCGTCGCCGGTGAGGTGCCTGCGGTCGGCCCACCGGGGTCGGTGCGGGTGGGTGGCGGCGAGGTCGACCTCGGCGGTTCGCGGCTGCGGCCGTCGCGGTGGTTCGACCCCCAACCCCGGCTCTCCGGGCCGGTGGTCCCCGGGCGGGTGGCCGCAGCGGCGGCGCTGCTCGCCACCCTCCCCCCCGGGGCCACCGGCCTCGGCGGCCTCCCCGCCGCCGCGGTGGCCGCCGGGCTCGCCGGCGGAGACGCCGGGCCCGCGCTCGGCCAGCTCGGACGGGGCCCGGGGCTCACCCCCGCCGGAGACGACGTGATCGCCGGTGCCCTCGCCGCCCTCGCGCTCCTCGGCGCCCCGGACCCGGCGGCGGTGGGTGCGGTGCTCGCGGCCGCGGCGGGGGCGACAACCCTGCTCTCGGCGGCGCTGCTGCGCTGCGCGGCCCGCGGCCAGGTTCCGCCTCAGGCGGCGGGGCTGCTGGGCGCCCTCTGCGGGACCGGCGCGGTCGGGCCGGCCCTGGAGGCGCTGCTCGCCGTCGGCGCCACCTCCGGGGCAGCGCTCGCCCAGGGGATCTGCGCCGCGGCGGCGGTTGCGGCGACGCTCACCGGGGGATGAGGACCGGGGGGCGAGGGTCCGGTCGCCGGCCGGCCGGGCGCATGTGGGCCTCCTGGAGCAGCAGCACCACTTCGATGGCGTCGGCCACGTCCATGCCCGCGGTGAGCATCGGGGTGGCCTCGGCGAGGATCGCGGCGTCGTGCTCGTCGACCACGGTCCGGTCGCGCTCCATCGCGGTCTCGAGCACGTCGAGGCAGCGGTCGAGGCGGAGCAGCCGCCGGCGGCGCTCGGCGCGCTCGGCGTCGGTCTCGGCGCGCGGGCCGGGGAGCGGGGCCGGCCGGACCGTCGCGTCCATCATTCATTCACCTCCTGGCGGGTCGGATCCCCCCATCCTCGGCACCGGCGCCGTCGATGGCGATGAAGTCCGGTGAAGATTTGTGAGGACGATGCCGCCGATCGCGGAACCGGCCCCGCCGACCGGCTCCGCCGCGGAGGATGGGATGCGTGGGAGGTGGGTCAGGAGGTCGCCCGGGCGAGGTACTCCGGAGCGCCGACGAGGCCGGACTCGATGGTCTCGTCGCGGCCTCCGCGGTCGAGGTACGCCGCCCACCAGGCGATGCCGCCGGGATCGCCGGCCCGGCCCAGGTAGCGCTGGTACCAGCCCGAGACCAGGTTGACGTGGTTCTCGTGGGAGAAGGTGAAGCCGGCGGTGATGCCGCCGCGCGGGGTGCCCGCCGCCATCCGCCCGGTCCAGAAGACGACCTCGGAGGCGGCCGCGCCGCGACCGAGGAAGTCGGTGTACAGCGCCCGGACGAAGCCCTCCGGGCTGCCGCCGCCGCGCACCGCGTAGTACTCGTCGGAGGCGGCGAACCCGGCCTCGACGGCCTCGTTATGGGCCCCGCCGTCGAGCACCGACGTCCAGAAGTCGCGTCCGGCGCCGTCGGGAAGGCGGCCGAGCAGCAGCCGGTAGTCGGCGTCGACCACCCGCCGGTGGAGCTCGGAGGAGTTGAGCACCGCGTAGCCGACGCCGTCGCGACCGATGCCGCCGGCGAGCAGCCCGCGCCAGTGGCCGACCTCGTCCACCGTCGCCGGCCGGCCGAGCAGGTCCTGGTAGAGGCGGAGCACGAAGGCGGCGTCCGCGTCGGGAGCGTTGTGGATGCCGGCCGGGGAGCTCGTCGTGGTCCGGGTGGTCCTCGTCCGCGTCCTCGTCGTGGAGGAGGAGGAGGACGACGAGCCCTCGAGCCCGAGGGTGCAGCTCCACGGATACGGGGTGCACGCCGACGACTCCAGGCTCTCCGGGTAGTCGCAGTGACCGCTCGGGGAGCCGGTGAGATGGTCGTCGGCGTCACCGTCGCCGTCGCACTGCAGCGACGGGTCGGAGCTGGGCGGTGCCAGGCCGAAGTTGTGGACCACGATCGGATCACTCGCGGTGGCGGCATAGAACGAGACGCCGCCGTGCTGCGCCGCGATCGGATAGGTGGCCGGGACCCCGTCGGGATAGACGTTGGTGACCCGCGCCTCGACCCCACCCGACGAACCGACGACGACCTCGATCACCTGGGAGCGGCAGGCGCTGCCGCCGTTGCAGGCTGCGTAGCCCTCGGGGTTCGAGGTGTCGGCGTCCGGCGTCCGGGTCTCGTGGATGCGATAGGTCCCGGGGACGGGCACCCCGGTGAAGGTCATGCAGCCGACCGGGACGCCGGCGCAGTCGCCCTGCTGGAGCGGGCAGGTGTTCGAGCTGGCGACGCGCTGCTTGGTGCGCGACGGGGCCGAGGCGCGGATGTCGACACCCCCGCCGGTGAGCTGGAAGGCGGCGCCGCCGAGCGCCTGCTTGCAGGAGTCCATGGTCTGCAGCGCGACGCTGGTGGTGCCGGTGGCCGCCGCCGGGTGCGGGGCCGAGCTGATGCCGATTCCCACGCAGCCCGCGGCGACGATCAGCCCGGAGACGACGAGCCTGAGGCGCGACCACGATCCCAACGGTGTTCCCCTTCCATTGCCTGACGCCGTGCCGGTCCGCCGGCCGCGACACCACAGGACCATGCGAACGTGAATCCCCGGTGAATTGGCGTCACCCGGCCGGGCGGCGCTCAGGCGCTGCGGCGCTCGAGCCTCTCGAGGAAGCGCCGCATCGCGGCGAGGACCTCGGGGGACTGCCAGAACGCGCGCACCCGCTCGTCGTCGGCGGCGCCGGCGGCGATGCGCTCGCGGGTGGGCCGGTGCAGCTGCTCCTTGGTCGCCGCGTACACCTCGGCGGGGATGCGGGCGAGCTCGCCGGCGCGGCGCACCGCCTCGTCGAGCAGCGCTCCGGGGGCGACCACATGGTGCACCAGGCCGCACGCCCGCGCCGCGTCGGGCTCGAGGAGCCGGCCGGTCAGCACCATCTCGTCGGCCGCCGTGCCGGCGGCGTGCCGCATGATCTCGAGCGGCGCGGCGGGGAAGGGCACTCCGACCAGCAGCTCGGTGACGCCGATCCTGCCCCCGCTCATCAGCCGGAGGTCGCAGGCGACGGCGAGCACGCAACCGCCGGCGATGGCGTGCCCGTTGATCGCCGCCACCACCGGGCGGGGATGGTCGAACAGGGCGAGGGCGGCGTCGCTGATCGCGGGGATCAGCTCGGTCGCGTACCCCCGACCGCCGTCGAGCACGCGGCGCAGGTCGACCCCCGCGGAGAAGACCTCGCCCCGTCCGGTGAGCACCACCGCGGCGGCGGAGGAGAGGTCGCGGATGGTGGTGGTGGCGGCGTGGAGCAGCTCGACGTCGAGGGCGTTCACACGGCCGTGCTCGAGGTGGACGACGGCCACGCCCTCGCGTTCCTCGACCCGGATCATCCGCTCTCCTCCCGGGGCGGGCCGCCGGTGAGGCCGGTGCTGACCGGCACCCCGCCGGCGATCGTCTGGTAGACCACGCAGTAGCGCTCGGTGAGGCGCAGCAGCGTCGCCACCTGCTCCGCCGAGGCGTCGGTGTCGAGGTCGAAGAGCAGCCGCACCGCCCCGAACCCGACCGGGGCCTGCCTGTCGATGCCGAGCGTCCCCCGGAAGTCGAGATCGCCCTCGGCACGGACCGTCCCGCCGACCCGCAGCTCCATCGTGGTGGCCACCGAGCGGAGGGTGACCCCGGCGCAGGCCACCAGCGCCTGGAGCAGCATGTCGCCGGAGCAGGCCTGCAGCCCGTCGCCGCCGGTGGCGGGGTGCAGCCCCGCCTCGACCAGCGCCCGGCCGGTGGCCACCGAACAGGCGATCTCCTCGGGGTCGAGGTCGCCCTCGGCGCGGAGGGTGACCATGCCGGCGCCGGGCGTGTCACGCAGGCGCGCCTTGATCGGTGCCTGCACGGCCTGCAGCTGCTCTCGGTTCATCGGGCTCCCATGGTAGCGGCGTGGGCGCGCAGCGCAGGTTCGGGGGTGCGCCGGCCAGGGGGTGGGTCAGGGCGCTGGCCTCGGGCTCGGTGCCACCCAGGGCCTGAGCAGCCTCCTCCAGGGCGGGAGCGTGCTGCAGAACGTCACCCTCCTGCAGAACCTGCTCCCCTGGCGAGGCCTACTCGCGGCCCTGCCAGTGCACCGCGGCGAGGGCGGCGAGCACCCGCGGCGCCGCCAGGCTGCCGGGGAAGGCGACGTCACGATCGACCCAGGTGGGCGCGAACTTGGTCTTGAAGCGCGCCAGCGAGTCGTAGCGGTAGCCACCGGCACCGCGCCGGTAGAGGCCGGCGCGGACGCGGTGCGCGACCACGCCGTCGGGGGCGGTGCCGGCGGCGTCGCGCATCGGCACCGAGCCGAGCGATGCGGTGCGCACCCCCCGGCGTCGCGCCTCCTCGAGGGTCTCGGCAAGACACAGGTCCATGGCTCCGGGGGGCGCCTGGGGGCTTCGTCGCACCAGGTCGAGGGCGATGCCGTCGGTGCCGAGGGGGAGCCACGAGCTGAACGCCTGGATGCAGCCCCCGGGGTCGCGGACCACGGTGAGCCAGGCGCGGGCGTCGACGGTGTCGTCGAGGCGGCCGAGCGAGAAGCCCATCTCGCGCTGGCCGTGCCGCTCCAACCACGAGCGGGAGACCTCGTCGAGCTCGCGATGCAGCAGCGGCTTGGCGGTCGCCCAGGGGAGCACCGCCGCGGACAGCCCGGCGCGGCGGGCGCGGCCGACCTCGCGGCGCAGGTTCGCCCGCTCCGGGCACGCGAGGGTGAAGCCGTCGAGGTCGACGATCGCCTCCTCGCCGAACTTGACCAGCCGCAGCCCGGCGGCGCGATAGGTGGCACGCAGCCCCGGTGACGACTGGTAGAAGCACGGGTCCCATCCCTGCCGCTCGCAGAGGGCGAGGAACTCGGAGACGGCGATCGCCTGCCGGGCGGGCTCGGCGAGCGGATCGCCCGCGGTCACCGCCACCCGGGCGGCGACCCGGAACCCCACCAGCGCACCGGAGTCGAGCTCGACCACCTGCTTGCCGGGACCGGCGGCGAACGCGGAGATGTGGCTGCGCCCGTGGGCGTGTTGGGCGTGCTCGACGGCGCCCCGCGCCGGGGTGCGCAGGCGGGGGCGCCGGGGGCGGTGGCGCATCGCCCCGGCCACCGCGACGCCGCCGACCAGGAACGGCAACGGCACCGGTCCCGCCTGGGTGCGGGCGCCGAGCACGGCGAGGGCGAGCTGGGCGGCGGCGCCGGCGAGCACCAGTCCCCGGCCGGCGGTCACCGCCGCGCAGGGGCGCCGGATCGACGGCGCGAAGACCACCAGCACGGTCACCGCCACCGCGCTGGCGCCGACCGCGTACCAGGGATGCACCGGGTTCACGACCAGGGCGGTGAGCGAGCCGGTGAGCACGCCGGCGCCGAGCCACCAGGTGTCGGGACGGCCCAGGCCGATGCCGACGGCGAGGCCGAGCACGCCCAGCGAGATGGGGATGACCGCCTCGAGCTCGAGCTGCGACTCCCCGACCAGCCACGAGGACGCGGGATGGGCCAGGACCAGGCTCGACCAGGCCAGCAGCAGTGCCGCCGCGGCGAGCAGCCGGACGCTGATCGGCGGCGGGGCGTGACGGGCCGCGAGCAGGCGCAGCCCGTCCTCAGCGGCCATCGGGCTCCGGGCTCACGGCGCGCTCCCCGGCGCCGGCGACGCGGACGCCGGGGCGGCGGGGGAGGGCGAGGCGCTCGCCGACGGGCTCGGCGCCGGCGCGGGGGGCACGCCGGGGGCGACACCCCAGAGCGTCCCCAGCCAGCGCAGGCTGTCGACCATCTCGGCGCGCCAGGCCTCCCAGCCGTGGCCGCCGCCCACCACCTCGCTGCGCAGCGCCGTCCAGCCCATCCCCTGGAGCTGGGCGACGAAGCGGTGGTTGGCGTCGGTGTACTCGCGGTCGGTGTCGCCGACGCCGATGAAGAGCGGCATCCGCTGGTCGGGGGGGAGCTTCGCCGCGGTCTGGTCGGGGCTGTTGGCCGCTGCCAGGCCGCCGAAGATGTCCGGCCGCGCGGTGAAGTACCCGGAGTAGCTGGCCGCCCAGCGGAACAGGTCGGGGTGGTGGATGGCGATGTTCACGGCGCCGAATCCGCCCGCGCTCAGCCCCGCGATGCCCCGGTGGCGGGCGCCGAGGGTGCGGTAGCGGCCGTCGACCTCGGGGAGCACCTGCGCGGTCAGCCAGCGCTCGACGTGGTCGCCTCGGGCGTCGTCCCCCCACTCCGCGTCGTTCAGGGCCTGGCCGTTCCCGTCCGGCTGGACGGCGATCACCGGCGGCATCTCGCCGGACGCGATCAGCTGGTCGAGCACCCCGGGGAGCTGCGCTCCCGAGCCGGTCCACTGGCCGGCGTTGCCGGGATAGCCGTGGAGGAAGTAGAGCACCGGGAAGGCTCGGCCCGGGCTGGTGTCGTACGCCGCGGGGACGTAGACGTTCACCTGCCGTCCGCCGATCCAGAGGGCGTCGATGTTGCTGACCCCCGCCCGGTGCTGGGGTGGTGCCGCAGGTGTCCGGGCCGGCCCGCGGCCCACCGGCGCCGGCACCGACGATAGCCGACGCGGCGCAACCGCGGACCCACCCCCCGGGGTCGCGGTGGGGTCGGGGACGGCGGGGCCGAGCAACGGCGGCGGGGTCGCGGGAGTCGCCGGGGTGGCCCCGTCCTGCCCGACCGCCGCGGGCTGTGAGTAGCCGTAGAGGGCGCTCACCGGGCCGTCCTGGAGGGCCACCGCACCGGCGCCGGCACCGAGGTAGACGAGCGCGGCCGCCACCGGCAGCGCGGCGCGGGCGGCGTTGCGGCGGCGGACCAGCCGGAACAGCACGGTGAGGTCACGGCGCGCCAGCACCCCGGCGGCGGCACCCAGGCTGATCGCCAGCCCGGCGAGCAGGAGCATGCCGAGCGGCTGCACGAACCAGCCGGACAGGGTGAGGTGGGCGGCGAGCCCCGGGGTGGTGGTCACCCGGGTGCCCCGGACCAGGAAGGGTCCGATCTCGACGGCGACGAACGCGAGCGCCGCACCGGCGCGGGGGGCGCCGCTGCGCCCCGAGGCGAGCGCGGTCAGCGCGGCGGCGGTGGAGGAGATCAGCAGGGCGGCGATGAGCGCGCCACGCTCCTCGTCCATGCCCAGGCCGACCGCCCAGTTCTGCAGTGCGGCGCCGGCGGCGGCCCAGGCGAGCACGCCCACGGCGAGGCCGGCGAGGGCGAGAGCACCCGACCGCGCCCGCGGGTGGCGGAGCAGCGGCCAGAGCGCGCGGGAGAGGAGTTCCACGGCGCCCGCATGCTCCCAGTCGTGGACCCTCTACATCTGCGCAGTCACCGAATCGACGACGACCGGCAACGGTTCCGTCACCGGCGGGCGGCGTCTCCACATCGTCACGTGCGGATCGACGCGGTCATGGCGTCGCCGCGTCCCGGCCGTTCCAGGGCGACCGATCGCGCCGGGTCTGCATATCATCCTGACACCGCGCTGAATGCGTCGATCGGAGGAAGGGGATGGGTTCGAGATCAGGTGCGTGCGCGGTCGGGGGGGTGGGGCTGCTGGCGGTGGCGTCGGCGCTGGGTGCCGGCGGCGCGCGGCTGCCGGTCCCGGTCCCGGCGATCGCGGGGCAGGTGCTGCCCGCCAGCCTGGCGGCGCCGCCGGACACCGCGCAGTGCCGCACGCTGCTGAGGGTCGCATGCTACCAGCCCGCCCAGATGCGGCGCGCATACCACCTCGACCCGCTGCTCGAGCGGGGGCTCGACGGACACGGCCGCACCATCGCCATCGTCGACGCCTTCGGAGCGCCCGACCTGGTCGGCGACCTCCACCGCTTCGACGCCGCCTTCGGCCTGCCCGACCCCGAGCTCGCCGTCATCCACGCGGCGGGCGCTCCGCCCGCCTTCGATCCGCACCAGGCCGAGATGATCCTCTGGGCACTGGAGACCACCCTCGACGTGGAGTGGGCCCATGCGATGGCGCCGGGGGCGCGCATCCTCGTGGTGGCGACGCCGACCGCGGAGACCGAGGGGCTCGCCGGCTTCCCCGACATCATCCGCGCCGAGCAGTACGTGGTCGATCACCACCTCGCCGACGTCATCTCGCAGAGCTTCGGGTCCGCGGAGCAGACCTTCCCCTCGGCGCAGGCGCTGATCGCGCTGCGCTCCGCGTACGTCGCCGCCGCCGAGCACGATGTCACCGTGCTCGCCGCCAGCGGCGACACCGGCTCGACGCTGAAGCTGCCGAACTCGGCGTGCTGCTTCCCCAGCCCGGTGGTGGCCTGGCCCGCGTCCGACCCGCTGGTCACCGCGGTGGGCGGCACCCGCCTCCAGCTCGACGCCGCCGGCAGGCGGATCGCCCCGGACACCGTCTGGAACGAGGGTGCGGGCGGCGCCGGCGGTGGGGGGCTGTCGGCGATCTTCGACCGTCCCGACTACCAGGACCGGGTTCGCGCCGTGGTCGGGGACCGGCGCGGGATCCCGGACATCAGCCTCAGCGCCGCGCTGAGCGGCGCCGCCGACGTGTACTTCACCCTGCCCTCGGCGAGCGGACCGGTGGGCGGGTGGAGCCTGGCCGGCGGCACCAGCCTGGCGACGCCGATGTTCGCGGGCATCGTCGCCATCGCCGCCCAGGCGGCGGGGCACCGGCTCGGCGCGCTCAACGACCGGCTCTACCGGCTCGCGCCCCACGACGACGGCGGCATCGTCGACGTCGCCGCCGGCACCAACGCGGTCAGCCTCTGCCTGAGCGGGTGCGCCGGGCCCACGCCGGTGCTGGTGCCCATCCCCGGCTACACCGCGACCCGGGGGTACGACCTGGCGAGCGGCCTCGGCACCGTCGACGCCGAGACCCTGGTCGAGGCCCTCCGCCGCCGGGACGGATAGCGGGCGGGGGAGGGGCGGGCGTATCGTGGCGGCTCCGGCTTCGTGCCGGCGAAGAGGGAGGGTTCAGAGATGACACGCCGACTCCTTGCCGGCGCCGCGCTCGCGGCGGTCCTGGCGGCGGTCGCCGCCGTCCCGGCCGCGGCCTGCGGCGGCCTGGTCGCCCCCAACGGGGCGGTGCGCCTCGCCCAGGCGACCACCTTCGTCGCCTGGAAGGACGGCGTCGAGCACTACACCACCAGCTTCGCCTACCAGGGTGACGTCCCCCAGCTCGGCTGGATCGTGCCCCTGCCCGCGGTGCCCGACCGGGTCGAGGAGGCGGGCGCATGGACCCTGCAGCGGCTGGAGCGCGAGGCCCACCCGCCGCCCCCGTTCCGCGCCAAGGCGGCCCCGGTCGCCGCCCAGGGAGCGCCGGCCGAGGTGCTCCAGAAGACTCGCATCGAGGCGCTCGACATCACGGTGCTGCGGGGCAGCGGCCAGGCGGTGGTGCAGTGGTGCACCCAGAACGCCTTCACCCTCCCCGACGAGACCCGCGCCCACATCCTCGCGTACGCGCTAACCAGCCCGATCTTCATGGCGGCGAGGTACGACGTCAACGCGGCCCGGCAGCGCGGCCAGTTCCAGGGCGACGGCACCCCGGTACTGATCACCATGCGCACCCCGCGGCTCTGGGTGCCGCTGGAGGTGCTCGCCAACGCGAACGATCCCACCGTCGCCGACCTGTTCCTGCTCACCGACCGGCGGCCCAGCTCGGCATCGACGCAGATCGCGCCCGGGTTCACCGTGCAGCTGCAGGAGCAGATGAGCCCGCAGCTGCAGCACGACCTCGCATCCGACCGGAACATGGGCTGGGTGCCGCAGACCGGCTGGCTCACCTACCTCGCCCTCTCCGCCCCCGGTCGAAGCGTGACCTATGACATGACCGTCAGCCCCGCGGGAGCGATGCGGCTGGCGGCGATGGGGGCGGGCCCGGCCCCGCCGCCGGCCCCGGTGGTGCGGCCGCAGACCGCGGCCCCGGTGCCGCCGGCGCCCGCCCCTCCGCCCGCGAGCGTCCCGGCGCCGCCGCCGGCTCCCGCGGCCGCGGCGACGGTCCCGGTGCTCCGCTTCACGGCGGTCACGCCGCGCACCGGCGGTGGCGTGTCCGGCCGGCGGGGGGTGGTCCTCGCCGTCGCCTCGCTGACGGTCGCGGCGCTCGCCGTGGCCGCCCTGGTGACCCGGCGCCGGAGGGCCGGGCCGGGCTGACCCGGAGCCGCCCCGGACGGCGCTCGAGTTGGGGCGGCCCGGTCCAGACCGGCGCGTCCGTCAATATGGGTTCTACTTTTCCTGCCACGGCACTCACGTGAGGAGTGGCAGGTGGGCGACCATGTCGAGCGCACCGGCCGGGGTGCGGGCGCGGGTTGGCTGGGCATTCCGGAGGCGGCCCTGACGGATGTTTCCGAGGAGGTCGTCGAGGCCATGCTGGCACGCA
The DNA here is from genome assembly GCA_963846365.1 of uncultured Chloroflexia bacterium. GTDB lineage: Bacteria > Chloroflexota > Dormibacteria > Aeolococcales > Aeolococcaceae > CF-96. The sequence goes on along the minus strand of CAWJVN010000002.1, from coordinate 528,219 downwards.
TGACCGGACAGCCGCCCCCCGCGAGCTTCCTCCGTGACGAGCTCCTGGAGCTGATGCGAGGTGCCGCCGACCGCGCCCTCGCCCTCCTGGTCATCGACCTCGACGGCTTCAAGGCGGTCAACGACCGGTTCGGGCACGTCGCCGGCGACGCGGTGCTGCGCGAGGTCTCGGCGCGGCGCGACGGCGCCGCCGCCGAGATCGCCTGCAAGCTGCAGCGGTTGCTCCAGGTCCCGGTCGCCGGTGGCTCCGCACAGGTGACCGTGAGCGCCTGCCTCGGCTGGGCGGTGGCCGAGCCCGGGCAGGCGCCCGCCGACCTCATCGCCGCCGCCGACGCGGCCATGTACCGGGCCAAGGCGCGGGAGCTGGAATGACCGCCGGACCGCCCCGGGTCGCCACCGTCGGCGTCTACGGGTTCGACGCCGGCAGCTTCCTGGCGACCCTGGGCGACGCGGGGGTGGGATCGCTGATCGACGTCCGCCAGCGCCGCGGCGTGCGCGGCCCTCAGTACGCCTGGGCCAACTCCCGGCGGCTGCAGTCGGCGCTCGCCGCCGCGGGCATCGAGTACCACCACCGCCGCGATCTGGCGCCCACCACCGAGCTGCGCCACCTCCAGTACCGCGAGGACGCGCGCCAGGGGGTGGGCAGGCGCTCACGGGTCGAGCTCGCGTCCGAGTACCGCGAGCGCTACACCCGCGAGATCCTCGACCAGGTGGACCTCGCCGCGCTGATCGACGCCCTGCCCACCGGCACCACCACGGCGCTGCTCTGCGTCGAGGCCGACGCCCGCGCCTGCCACCGCTCGATCATCGCCGAGGGCCTCGCCGGCCACGGCGTGGAGATCACCCACCTGGCGCCCTGACTTAGGGGTGGAGGCGGGCCAGGGAGAGCAGCACCCGGGTGTCCAGCCCGTCGACGGGGCGCAGCCGGTGGGGATCGCTCAGCACCGTCGCGGTCACCCCGGGCTGGGCATAGCCGTCGACCACCAGGTCGGCACCGGAGAGGTCGTGGGTGCGGGTGTAGTCGTTGACAACCACTGCGCAGCGCACCCCCGCGGCCCGGGCGGCGGCCAGGCCCATCACCGAGTCCTCGACGGCGACGGCGCCGCCGGTGGCGACGCCCAGCCGTGACATCGCCAGCTGGTACACCTCGGGGTCGGGCTTGGTCGCCGCCACCTCGTCGCCGGTGACCACGGTCTCGAACCGTTCGCGGCCGAAGTGGCGGTCGAGCAGCGGGCGCACCCACGCCGCGGTGCCGGTGGTGGCCACCGCCAGTCGCGCCCCGGCCGCCTCCAGCTCGTCGAGCAGCCGCTGCGCTCCGGGCCGCGCGGGGACCGCCCCGGCGAGCACGAGCTCGACGAACAGCTCGGTCTTGCGCCGGTGCAGCCGCGGCACCAGGGCGTCCTGCTCAGCGGCGGGCATGCGCCGACCCGAGAACCAGCGGCGGAGCCGGCTCTGGCCCCCGGTGGTGCTGAGCAGCTCGCCGTACACCTCCACAGACCAGCGGTCGGCGAGGCCGAACTCCTCGAAGGCGCGGTTGAAGGCGACCCGATGGCCGTCCCGCTCGCTGTCGACCAGGGTGCCGTCCACGTCGAACATCACCGCGATCGCCGGGCCCCCGGCTGCGTCGGCCATGGCCGGCATCTTCACAGATGGGTCAGGTGGAGGGCACGGGGAGGGGCAGGGCGATCCCCGGTGCGGTCACCTCGGGGAGGGGGGTGTCGTATCCGGAGAGGGTGAGCGCGGCCCTCGCCTCGCCATCGTCGGTGATCACCGTGGCGGTGATCGACTGCGGATACGGGGTGCCGTCGAGGGCCACGGTGGTGACCGAGCCGCCGCTCTGCAGGCTCCCCACGGTGAGCCCGCCGTGGATCGATGTCGCGCCCCTGTCGACGGCACCCCGGCCGCCGGCGGCCATCAGGGTGGCGAGGCCGGAGGGGCGGAGGGGGGCGAAGCGGGCGAGCGCCGGGTCGTCGAGCGAGCCCCTCACCCACCCGTCGCCGATCCGCGCCCCGGCCTCGGGCCCGGCGAGGGTGGTGACGAAGCGGCGACCCTGCAGGTACAGGTCCGAGCCCACCACGCGGACGTTCAGCGGCGCGCCATCGGCGGTGATCCTCCCGATCGCCGAACCCGGGCCCTCGGTGATGTCATAGACGTCGGTCCGCAGGCCGGTGACGACGGTGCCGGAGAGGTGCAGGGACCGCGCCGAGAGCAGGCTGGCGCGGCTGTCGGCGAGGATCTCCGCCCCGCTCCGCGGCCACTCGCCATTGCTCCCCGCCGACCGGGTCTGCACAACCAGGAGTGAGACCGCGGCCACGGCGATCAGCGCGCCGGTGCCGGCGACGGCGAGGCCGGTGCGGCCGGAGTTGGTCATCACCGGCAATCATGCGGCGCCCCCGAGCGCGGGGCGGTTGGGCGGGGGCGACGGTGATGCAACGATCGTCAGCCGGGACCGAGCTCGGGTCGGACGTCATCCATGTCCGGGGCATACAATGCGCCATTCACCAAACGGGCAGCGGAGCTCTGACCATGGCCCGCCGGGCGAGCAGGCGGCCGGGACGCGCAGCGTCGCTGGAGATCCCGGGATACGAGCGGGCCGAGGAGGTGCGCCGGGACAGCTGCGGAGTTGTCTGCCGCGCCTGGGACACCGAGGCGGAGCGCTTCGTCGAGGTGCGCCTGCTCCGGGTCACCGCCCTCGACGAGGAGACGCGCAGCGAGCTCCGCGGCCGGCTGCGCACCCTGGAGGACCTCCCCGCCCATCCGCATCTCACCGCGGTGCTCGCCACCGGGGTCACCGGCACCGGTCGCGGCTATGTCGTGAGCACCAGCGAGCCCGGCGGCTCGCTCGCCGACCGGGTCCACGACACCGGCGGTCTGGCCTGGCGGGACGTCGCCGGCGCCGGCGCCGCGGTCGCCTCGGCCCTGGAGACGGCCCACGCCGCCGGCGTCCTCCACGGCGCCATCCGCCCCGAGTGCATCCTGATCTCCGCCCTCGGTGCGGCGCGGCTCGCCGACCTCGGCGTCAGCCAGCTGGTCTCCCAGCTCGACGCCGGTGGGGACGAGCCCTCACCGCTGTCTGCGGAGGCCGACGTCAGCGCGCTGGCGGCGACCCTGCGCACCTCGATCGGCGGGGGTTCTCCGGACGCTCTGCGCGAGGTGCTGGAGCGGGCGATGTCGCCGGACTCGGCGGAGCGGCCGGCGCCCGCCGCGGCGCTGGGACACGACCTCCGCGATGCGCTCGCCGGGGCGGCGGCCGAGGCCCCGGACGCGGTCGAGCCGGCGCCGCCGGCGGTCGTGCCGGCCCTGCCTCCGCCGCCGCCGGGGCGCCGGATCTCGCGGCGCACCGCGCTCTACGGCGCGGTGGCGGCGCTGGTGCTGACCTTCAGCGGGATGATCCTGGCCCCGCGCCTCGCCGGCGACGTGGTGCGCCTCTCCGAGCACGTCGGCCCTGTCGACGACTCCGCCCGCACCATGTCCATCGACCCCTCGCACTGGGCGGCGGTGTCGAAGTGGAACGTCGCCGGCCCCGCGCTCACGCCCGACCGCCCCGGCCCGGGTGCCGCGGCCTCGGTCACCCGCGCCTGCGGCCGGGACGTGGGCTCGTTCGTCTACACCTTTCCGGGCCCGCGGGTGAGGGGGAGCATCTACCTCGTGGGGGTGTGGCTGTCGTCCGACGTGCCCCAGCGCACCGCCTCGCCGGAGGCGTTCTCCGACGTCACCCTCATCGTCAACGGCAGCCGGTATCACGCCCGCCCGGTGGGCGCCGTCAGCGCCCGCGGCCAGTACTTCGAGTGGCGGGTCCGGGGCGCCGACGTCCACGCCGAGGACAACTCGATGGAGTACGCGGTGGGCGCCAACTCCGTCCACCGGCACGGGCTGTGCATGCACTTCGGCCCGAGCGGGACGGCGTCCGCTCAGGCGATCACCGTGCGGACGCTGGGCTGATCGTCGCTCCGAGGCGGGACCGGGCGCGCACCGGACGGGCTGTGCGTGTACCGTCACGGGGGGGCGGTCCGCCCGCGGCGCGGTGGACGGATCTGGGGCCGCGTGCTATGTGTGGTGGCGGCGAGGTGTCTTGAAACGGTGAGGCGGGGTGTGGCGATTGGCCGCACCCGACGCCGCAGGTCCAGGGGGTCACGAGGTCGCGGTGCGTCGAGCGGATGGGCTGAACGGTCTGAACGGCAGTCGTACCAGCCCGTCACAGCTCCTCGCCATCGAGGCGATCGGCATCGTCACCGCGGCGGCGCAGGATCGGGGGCACTGCCTCGGCGGTTTCAGCCGCCGGTCCAGCCAGCACGGCTACCGTTTCGTCGCGCGCTGCCGCGCCTGCGGCCACGAGGTGTCGGTGCGCGCCGACGGTGGCAATGGTCATACCGGGCCGCTCCCGGTCTGCACCCAGAGCGGTGAGCACCGGCCCGTGGCGAGCCTCGCCGCCGAGGACTTCCTGCTCGCCGAGATCGCCGAGCTGATCGAGACCGCACGTCGCTGCACCGCGGTGCAGGACCGGGTCGCGGCGCTCACCCAGATCGAGCGGCTCAGCGCCTGGGCGCTGCGGCAGTGCCAGCAGAGCAGCGCCGACCTCAATGGGGGCAGCGCCAACGGCAACGGCCACCACCGGTACTGACCGGCGCGGGCCGGGACCTCAGCTCGGGTCGGCGGTCGCGGCGATGTGGGCGAGGCGCTGGTCGGCGGCGGCGCGGCCGACGGCGAGACGCCGCCAGGCGGTGATCACCCTGCCCAGGCCGCCGGTGGGCCCCGGGCCGGTCGCGGCCTGGCGCCGGTAGCAGCCGGCGAGCGCGGCGGCGTTCCCGGTCATCACCACGCCGCGCCGGTCGGCCTGGAGGTCGAGCCCGCGGCCCAGCGCCGCGGTGATCAGCTGGGTGGCGGCGAGGACGGCGAACCCGAGGGTCGGCAGGCCGAGCCCGGTCCGGCTGCCGAGGAGCACCGCGGCGACGGTGGCGAGCGCGCCCAGGGCGGCGGCGGCGCGGAGGCCGACCCCGATCAGCCGCTGCCAGTGGTGGCCGTCGAGGAAGGCGGCGGCGTCGCGGGCCAGCAGGGCGGTCACCTCGGCGTCGCTCAGCTGGTCCCAGGCATCGGCGCCGGGGTCCGCACCGATCGCGATCGAGTGCCGGCGGCGGCCCCCGACCTCGTGATAGACGGCCACCACGATCAGCGCGGTGGCCCTGCCCTTGACGATGCGCACGTCGTCGACCCGCAGCTGCGAGACGCCACGGCCCAGACCGGTGCGGGTGACCAGCTCGACCAGGAGCCGCTGGGCGCGAGCCTCCTGCGCCGGGGTGGGGGAGGAGGGGGCGCCCATGCGGCCACTGTACCGAGGCGGTTCCGCCCGCCCTGACCGCGCGGCAGGATCGTCACACCGGCGCGCCCGGGGCGCGGTCAGCTCAGGGTGTACACCATGCGGCCGCCCTCACCGGGCCGGGCCACCGCCCCCGCGACCTTGGCGATGTGGCGGATCGCGCGTCCCGACACCGGCGTCCCCGCCGAGGTGATCTCCTGGGCGATCTCGCCCGCGGTGGCGCTGCCCATCCTGCCGATGACCGCGCGCACCACGTCGGCGGTCACCGCCGCGGGGGTCACCCGGCCGTTGGCGGGGCGGATGCGCGGCCGCCCGGCGACGCGAGCGGGGGCGGCGGCGCGAGAGCGGCCACGACCCGGCTCGGCGGCCGAGCGGGCTCCGCCCCGACCGCGTCCGCGCACCGGGGCCTCGGCGCGAACCACCAGGGCGCGCGCGTCCCGGAAGAGGTCGATGCCCTCGTCGAGCTCGGCCCGGAGCCGGAGGTTCTCCTGCTGCGCCTGCTCGAGCGACTCGCGGAGGGCGACGATCTCGTCGACCAGCCCGCCGAAGCGCGACAGAAAATCGTCGGCGGCGGTGCGCAGCGTATCGGCTCCGCCGGCGCGCCGCCGGCGCGACGGCGGCGCGGAGGCCGCTGACGACTGACGGGCTCTCGCCATGGGACTGCCTCCGGGAGGTGCGGATTCGGGCGCGCAGGGATTGTGTTCACCGCGGCGTCACCGGACGTACGCGTGCGGTGGGCGCCATTATGCGCGACCAGGGTTACCCGCCGTTCACGGAGCCAGCGAGACGTGTCCGCACACGATTCGCCAGCCCTCGGGCAGCCGCACCCAGGTTTGCGTCTGCCGGCCGGACTGCTCCCCCCACGACCATTCCGCCGCCACCACCGCGACGTCGTTCCCGAAGGTCGGCACCTCCACCCGGGTGAGGTCCCGGTCCCACGCGCCCCGGGTGACGGTGCGGCGGTAGGCGGCGATCTCCTCGGCACCGTAGAGGGTCTCGGCGATGCCGTACCGGATCGCCCGGTCGCTCGACCAGAAGAACCCGTCGAGCGCCTCCACGTCGTTGGCGAGCAGCGCGGTCTCGTAGGCGTCGAACTGCGCGCGCACCTCGGCGACCACGCGCGCGTCCTGCAGCGCGCCGGCGGCGGCGCTCACAGCGCGGCGAGCAGCGCGTCGGAGGTGGCCACCGCACCGAGGACGCCACCCTGCATCGTCACCATCCGCAGCGCCGCCCGGTGGTTGTCGGGGTCGGTGGCGCCGGTGCAGCCGGACAGGATCAGGCCTCGTAGCCGCGGTCGTTGGCCTCGCGCATGGTGGTGTGCACGCAGACGTCTCCGCGGGGCGGCGGCGGAGTCGCGGCACCTGCGGCAGCAGCGCCGGGGCAGGCGAGTCGTCGACACCCAGAGGCCCACCTGGCCGCCGTGGATCAGCCCCACCGTCGCCAGCGCCGCGCCGACGAAGCAGTGAATGCCGGCGAGCACGAACCTGCGGTCGATGAGCAGCACCGCGATGGCGCCGAGCACCATCCCCGCGAGCACCGCGCCCTCGCCGAGCTGGAGCAGCCCGGAGTTGATGATGCCGGCGTTGGCCAGCGCGGTCTCGCCCACGGTGCCGGCGCTGGTGCCGGCGGCGGAGAGCGCGCCCGCGACCAGACCCGAGGCCCATGCCGCGATGTTGGGGATCATCGCCAGCACCACCCCGGCGGCATGGGCGCGGGGCACGGCACCGAACGCCTGGGCGCCGATCACCAGGCCGATGTAGAGCAGCACCGGCACGATCGCGGGGATGGGGAGGAGAGCGCCGAGCAGCGGGAAGAGCCCGAGGGCGCAGAGCAGGAAGACGCTGACGCCGGTGGCCAGCGAGGAGCCGGCGCGGCCGCCCGCGGCCTTCCATCCGGGTGGCCGATGTAGACGGCGGGCGGGAAGGGGCTGCCCAGCGCGGAGCCGATCACCGCACCGGTGCCGTCGGCGAGCAGCACGCTGCGCAGGTTGTAGTTGTCGCCAGCGCGATCCAGAGCGCGGTCCACATCTGCGCCGCCGGGCGCATCGAGATGAACGAGACCGAGATGCCCGCCAGCGTCCCCAGCATCGCCGCGCGCGGGGTGAGGCGCCGCACCGTGGGGCCGACGAAGGCGCCGATCAAAATGATCACCCCGATGATGAAGGCCCAGGCGATGCCCGCCTGCCAGGCCTGCACCGGGTCGTGGGTGCGCAGGTGGACGGGCAGCATGATCACCAGGGTCACGATGAACATGTGGGGCACGCTCGGCCCGAAGGGCATGGCGGTGACGTCGGTGCGGCCCTCACGGCGCGCCAGCCGGCGGGCCAGGGTGAAGTAGAAGAGGTTGCCGACGAGCAGCTCGATGCCCAGCGCCGGGAGGATCACGCCGTTGACGTCGTGACCGCTGATGTGGACGACTCCGGCCGCAAGCGAGCCCAGCACCAGCACGTTGACGAGGAGGTTGATGCCGAGGCCGAAGAACGCGTTGAGGTCGCCCGGGGTCCAGATCGGCACCTGGAACGGCGGCGCCGGTGTGTCGCCGGTCGGCGGAGCGGTGGTGGTGGTCATGCTTCTCCTTCCAGGGCGGCGAGGGCGTCGAGCAGGACCGGAGACGACGTGACCCAGCCGAAGATGCCGCCCTGCGCTGCGATCATCCTCAGCCCGACCTCGTGGAACTCGGGGAAGTAGGAGCCGACGCAGTCCTCGAGGATGAGGCACTCGAAGCCGCGGTCGTTGGCCTCGCGCACCGTGGTGTGCACGCAGACCGCTGCATGTCGATGATCAGCAGCGCGGTCGACGCGGGCTCGAGAAGGAAGGGGTACGAACCGGCGTCGTCCGGGAGCGGTGGTGATCACGGCGGGCCACCCGGACCGGCGTCCATCCAGGTCCCGCTGGGGCCTGCGAGGAGCTGCTCCAGCGCGACGGCACCCTGATCACCGGCCAGACGCTGGTCGGGCCCGCCGAACTCGGCGCCGCGGCTTCCCGCCCGGCTCGCCGCCGGCAGCTCGTCCGCCCCGCGGCTGCTCACCGTCCCCGGCAGCGGCCATGTCGACCGCTACCGCGCCGTGGTCGAGGACACCGCGAGCGGCGACGTGCTGGTGCTCGCCGTCCCCCTCGACGACGCACCGCCCGGTCGATCGTCGTCAGCGACCTCAGCCAGCGGGTGAGCCCGGCCACAGAGCGGACCGAGGTGGGGCGTCTCGGGCTCGCGCTCAACGCCATGCTCGCCCAGCTCGAGGCGGCGTTCGCGGAGCGGGAGGCCTACGAGCAGCGGCTGCGCCACTTCGTCTCCGACGCCTCCCACAACTCCGCACCCCGCTCACCTCGATGCGCGGGTACGCGGAGCTGCTCCGCCGCAACCCTCACATACTCCGCGACGACGTGGTCCTCGCGATGCGCCGCATCGACGGCGAGACCCAGCGGAGGGGGGTGCTGGTCGACGACCTGCTGCTGCTCGCCCGCCTCGACCAGGGGCGCCTCGGGCTCAGCATCGTCGCCGCGGTGGTGCAGGCCCACGGTGGGCGGATCCGGGTGCTGCACACGCGCGGGGGAGGGGCGATTTTCCGCATCGAGCTGGATTCCCAGCGTTCTCACAGGAATCGTCCAGGATCGCTGGAGGACGGAGGCCCATCGTGAGAGCTGTCCGATGAGAGCTCACCACGGGAGACGCCGATGAACACCACGCTGCTCTGGTACACGACCCGCGCCGCGGGCGTGGTCAGCATGGTGCTGCTGAGCGGCGTCATGGTTCTGGGCATGCTCACCCGGGCGCGGGCCGGCGGCCCCCGCTGGCCGCGGTTCCTCACCGCGGCACTCCACCGCGACCTGTCCCTGATGGCGCTGGTCTTCCTCGCCCTCCACATCGTCACCGCGGTGGTCGACCCCTACACCCACCTCGGCATCGTCGCCGCGACCGTGCCGTTCGGCTCCTCCTACCGCAGCTTCTGGCTGGGGCTGGGGGTCATCGCCCTCGACCTGATGCTCGCCGTCGCCGCCACCAGCCTGCTGCGCTCGGTGATCGGCCACCGCGCCTGGCGGGCGATCCACTGGCTCGCCTACGGCTGCTGGCCGGTCGCGGTGCTCCACGGGCTCGGCACCGGCACCGACGCCGGCTCGCTGTGGATGTCCGCGATCACCGTCGCCTGCGTCGCCGGGGTGCTCGCCACCGCCGCCTACCGGCTGCTCTCTCCGGGCGATCCGCTCGCCGCCGAGAAGCGCGCCGCGGTGCGCCGCACCGCCTCCGGAGCGGGACGATGACCGGCCTCAGCCTGCTCTCCGGCCCGGATCCCCGCGCCGGGATGGAGACCGCCGCCGCCCACCTCTCCCGGCTGGGCCCTCTGCCCACCGCCGGTTTGGAGCTGATCGACGTCCTCGACCGCAGCGACCTCCGCGGCCGCGGCGGCGCCGCCTTCCCGGTGGGCCGCAAGTGGCGCTCGGTGGCCGAGCGTCGCGGATCCCGCCCGGTGGTGCTCGTCAACGGCGCCGAGGGCGAGCCCCTGAGCCGAAAGGACCGGGTGCTGATGGAGGCCCGGCCCCACCTCGTGCTCGACGGCGCCGCCCTCGCCGCCCGCGCCACCGGCGCCGCCGAGGTGGTGCTCTACGTCGGGGCCGAGCACGCCGCCGCTGCCTCCGCGGTCCGCCGGGCCCTCGCCGAGCGGCCCGAGCCCGAGCGGCGGAGGACCCGGATCGCGCTCGCGCCCGCGCGCTACGTCTCCGGGGAGGAGACCGCGGCCGTCCACTTCCTCAACGAGGGCGTCGCCCTGCCCACCTCGCTGCCGCCGCGACCCTACGAGCGCGGTGTCGACGGCCGCCCCACGCTGGTGCAGAACGTCGAGAGCCTGGCCCACGCGGCGATGATCGCCCGCCACGGCGACCGGTGGTTCCGCGAGCTCGGGCGGGGGGAGGCGGCGGGCACCGCCCTGCTGACCCTGAGCGGGGCCGTGGGCGCGCCCGGGGTGCTCGAGGTCGCCCAGGGCAGCACGGTCGGCGAGGCCGTGACCGCGGCCGGAGGCCTCGGCGCGCCCGCCCGCGCGGTGCTGCTCGGCGGCTACTTCGGCGGCTGGGTCGCGGCCGAGCAGGCCTGGGGGCTGCCCCTCGACACCCCGACGCTGCGCGACCGCGGCCACTCGCTCGGCTGCGGAGTGGTCGCGGTGCTCCCCGAGCACCGCTGCGGGGTGGTCGAGACCGCCCGGATCATGGCCTACCTCGCCGAGCAGAGCGCCCGCCAGTGCGGCCCCTGCGTCTTCGGGCTGCGGGCCGTCGCCGCGGCGGTGCACCGCCTCGCCGTCACCGGAGCGGAGCCCGACGATCTGGAGCGCCTCCGGCGTTGGACGGGTGAGCTGAGCGGCCGCGGCGCCTGCCACCACCCCGACGGGGCGGCCGGGTTCCTGCTCTCCGCCCTCCGGGTCTTCGAGGAGGATTTCATCCACCACCACCGGCGGGGCGGCTGCTCCGTCCGTGCTCGGGAGGCAGCCTGATGGAGGGGCCCACGCTTGAGGTCGACCGGATCCGCTGCGACGGCCACGGCCTCTGCGCCGAGCTGCTCCCCGAGCTGATCCGGCTCGACGACTGGGGCTACCCGGTGGTCCGGCCGGGGCCGGTGCCGGGGCCCCTGGCCGGCCACGCGCGCCGCGCCGCCGCCGCCTGCCCGCTGCTCGCCCTGCGCCTGCGCCAGGGGTCGCGGTGACCCCGGAGAACCGGACACCGCGATCGGCCGCCGACGTCCGGGACGGCGCCCTCGCCCGGCTGGCCACCTGGCGGGTCGGGATCGCCGCCGCCGCCGTCGCCGCGGTGGCGGGCATCGGCGCCGTCGCCGCCGCCACCATCCCCGGTCGCTCCCAGGCCTCGAACGGAGCCGCCCAGGTCACCGACCCGGGCGCGGCCCAGCCCCAGGACCAGCAGCCCTCCGGGGCCGGCGGATTCCAGCCGCCCCCGCAGGGTCCCGGCGCCGGGTTCGGCAGGGGACAGGCGGTGACCGGCGGCTCCTGAGGCCGGACCGCTACGGCGTCGTCGTCGTGGTCGTCCTCCGCTCCTCGGCGCGCCCGGCGAGCTCCACCGCTCCCAGGCCCCGAAGGAAGTCTGCGAAGTCCTTCCGGCCGACCCGCAGGTGGTTGCCGGGCGTGTGCCACGCCGCCAGATGCCCCCGGGCCACCGCCCGGCGCAACGCGGAGCGCGACAGGCCACAGAGCTCCGCCGCCTCCCCGATGGTGATGAAGTCGTGTCCGCCCGTCATTGGGCTCCCTCCCTAAGTCGCTACGTACGGACCGAACGCAGCGACTCACACGTTGACGCCAACCGCACCTAAATTTCAACTACCACGTGTAGTGCCAATTCGGCGTCCTACACATGGCTGTGGTGCCCGGGCGGTCCGTGCCGCACCCGGGACTCCGGGTGGGGACGGGGGCGGAACCTGAACACGACGCCCGAACAACGTTCACCCGGGGTGCTGCCCCCGGCGCAGGAGGTCGCGCTGGTGAGGGAGTCGGACGAGCAGCTCGCCGCGGGCAAGGACAAGCGGATCACCGCGGTGTACCCGTTCGTGGGCGAGCGCGCCTGCGCACTGCTGTGCGAGGCGTCGACCGCCGAGGAGCTCCAGGAGTCCCTCATGTCCTTGCCGTTCAACCGCCTCGTCGGGACCGAGTGCCATGTCATCGGCGCCGCCCGCTCGATGGCCGACGGCCTGCGCCGGGTCGAGCAGCAGCTGGGGAACCTGGCTCCGGCGTCGGCGAGAAGCTAGCGGTGCGGGGGGACCACGACCACCCCGTTCCCGTCGCGGGAGGCGCTGCGGCGCCTCCCGCGTACGACGTTTCGGCCATGCCCACGAGGAACGTGCGAGCGCTCTCCGCTCTACCGTTCGCGCCGGAGTCGGCACATACAGCGACTGCAGCGGGCGGACGCCGCTTTAGGGCGGCCCCGCCGGTGACCCAGCCCGACGTGGTCACCCAGCTCCAGACCTGTGTCCGCTGCTATGCTGGCCGGAAGCCACGAACGGTCGTCGTGCCGTCAGGTCAGGAGGACGGGCGATGGCGCCGGCACGGGTCTCGCTCTACGAGGACCCCCAGGGCGAGCTGATCCTCCACCGCTCCGGCAGCCCCTACGTCTACGTGGTGGCCGAGCCCGGCGAGGACCGCTTCGCCGGCCACGCCGGCGAGCTCGCCGTCGGTGAGCCGGACCGCTGGGACGGGGACGTGCTGGTGGTGTCCGCGCTCTCCTCCGACCGCTGGTCGGACATGACCGGACAGCTGGTCGCGTGGTGGGAGGAGGGCTGGGTGACCGGCCTCCTCCAGAGCGGCGACGGCCGGGTGGTCGCCAGCGACCGGGCCCAGCGGTACGTGGGCACCCCGGGACCGAGAGACCGCTGACCGGCGCGCTCGCGGAGCCGAGACCCGGCTCAGCCGGTCTCGCCGTCGAGCTCCGCCCGCGCCTCGTGGAGTGCCCGCCGCTCCTCCTCGCTGAACCGGGGGTACTGCGGGTCGATGTCGACAAAAGGGTGTCGAGCACCAGCCCGGCGACGCAGAGGCGGGTGAACCACTGTGGTCGGCGGCACCGCGTGCCAAGGCGCCCAGCGGGTGCTGGTGTGGCTGAGCGCGTCGGAATAGGCGCGCAGGTAGTCGTCCCACCACCGCCGCGCGCACATCGGCGGCGGAGAACTGCCAGTTCTTGCGGGGATCGTCGATGCGCTCGAGGAAGCGGCGCCGCTGCTCCTCACGTGAGACGTTGGAGAACACCTTCTCCTCGTAGTGGGAGCGGTTGAAGATGCCGATGGAGCCGCGCTCGGGGAGGCGCGTGGAGTAGCGCCACAGGTAGGTGTGCATCAGCTCGTCGGTGGACGGCACCTTGAAGCTGCTCACCCGCACGAAGCTGGGGGTGAGCCCGCTCATGACGTGTTTGATGGTGCTGTCCTTCCCGGCGGCGTCGAGCGCCTGGAGGACGAGGAGCACGCCGTGGGTCGCCCGCGCCGACAGCCGGTCGTGGTACCGGGTGAGCAGCTCGAGGCCCTGCTGCATGAGCGGCTCGGCCGCCTCCCTGCCGGACAGGCCGCCGGCGTCACGCGGGTCGAAGTCGTCCGCGACCGAGACCTTTCCGGCCCGGCCTGACCCGGAGTGGCCGGATCATCCGCCGCAGCGTCTCCCTCTCCCCGTCCGCCATGTGCGCAGCGTAGCCGCGCGCGAACCGGGTTCACAGGGGGGGGCGAGCGGGGCTCAGCGGCCGACGACGGTGATCCGCACCGCGGGACGCGGCTCGGGGCGGGGCCGCTGCTCGGCGGCCTCGAGGCGGTCGACCAGCGCCAGCACCACCTCGATGGCCTCGTAGGAGAGCCCAAGGTCGCGGCGCAAACGGCGGATCCGGCGCGCCCGGCGCAGGTCGGCCTCGCTGAGGCCGCCCTCGCCGAGGAGGAGCAGCCCGTTGGCCGCGTAGGTGCGCAGCTCGCGGCCCCTCACCCCGCGGCGCCCGTTCCCGTCAGCGGCCGGCATGGCTTCCCTCCCGGCTCTCCCGCAACGCCTCGGCGAGCGCCCGCGCCTCGGGGGGCAGCGGCACCGGCAGCCTGACGTCGACCTCGGCGATGAGGTCGCCGGCGCCGCCGCCCTTCAGGTGGGGCATCCCGAGGCCCCTCAGGCGCAGCCGGGCGCCGTTCTGGGTGCCCGGGGGAATCCGCAGCTGAACCCGGGTGCCCTTCAGCGTCGGCACCTCGACCTCGCCGCCGAGCAGCGCGACGTCGAGCGGCACCTCGACCGGGGTGTGCACGGTGTCGCCCTCACGCCGGAAACGGGGGTGGGGGAGAACGTGCACGCGCACGAGGATGTCCCCCGCCGCGCCGCCCTGCGCGCCCGGGCCACCCTGCCCGGCGGCGCGCACCAGGGCACCGTCGGTGACCCCCGCGGGGATGCGGATCTGCACCCGGCGGGTGCCGGGCTCGCCGGCGATCTCCAGGGTGCGGGTGGTCCCGTTCCAGGCCTCCTCGAGGGAGATGTCGATCTCCGTCTCCAGGTCGGACCCGCGCCGGGGCCGGGGCGTCCGGGTGGTGCCGCGCGCTCCGCCGGCGCCGCGGAACATGCCGTTGAAGAGGTCGGAGAAGGGCTCGCTCTCGCCGAAGAGGTCCTCGAGGTCCTCCGCGGACATCGAGCGGTACTCGTACCGCGGCTCGCCCTCCCCCCGGAAGGGCTGTCCAGGGCCCTGCTGGGGGAACGGGTTGGAGCCCGGCTGAGCGCCCGGACGCCCCGCCTTCTCCCAGGCGTCGATCTCCTCCCAGCGCTCGCCGTGGGTGTCGTATTTCCTCCTCTTCTCGGGATCGCCGAGAACCTCGTTGGCCTCGTTGATCTCCTTGAAGCGCGCCTCCGCGGCCGCGTCCCCCGGATTGACGTCGGGATGGTGCTTGCGGGCGAGCTTTCTGAAGGCGGCCTTGATCTCCTTCGGGGTCGCGGACTTCGAGACCCCGAGGGTCGAGTAGTAATCCCTGTACGTCGTCGCCATCGCTGTCGAGGTACCCGCCGGACCCGCCACCGAAACTCGCCGGCGCGTCGAACGGAGCGCGCACCGATCACCGGCTGGGGCGAAGATGTGCCCATGCTCACCCCAGCTGACCCACCGGTCGCCTGGCGGCGCTGACCCGACCCCGGCGCCCGCTTTCGTCTCCGCGGTCGTGACATCGCATGCCCGAGCTGACGCCTCTGTCAACGAGGCCGGGCAATGAGGCCCGGCCCCGAGTGCGTCCGGGAGGAGCAGCCGTGAGACCCTGCTCGGAGACGACGGCCGAGGCCCTGGCCGGCGCTCGCGAGGCGCTCACCGCTGGCACCCCCGCGTTGCCCCGGTCCGGCGGGGAGGGCCGCTCCTCCCCGCCTGGCCGCTGCTACCGCCGGTCGAGGGCGTCTCCGATCAGCCAGAGGGTGGGGGCCCAGAGGCCGACGAAGAGGGCGCGCCGCTCAGCGTTCCCCCGCTCGTCCTGATCGACCGTCTTGGCCCGGATCCAGAGGCCGATGCACAGTCCGATCGACCCCAGTGAGGCGGTGTGCACCTGCCATCCGCGCATCCCGGCGCCGCGCAGGCGCCGCATCAGAACCATCCCAAGCTTATATTTATCATGTTGGATAATGTACCATCGAATATTGCCGGTGGCGTGCTCTCCCGGCCGGACGGCTCCACCCCAACGAGGTTGCAGTGCCCCGACGGCTCCCCCCCGGCTCACGGCTCGGCACCCTGCTGCTCTGGCCGGCCGGCATTGCGCTGACCTCGTGGAGCTACATGTGGAGGACGACGCCGCTGCACCGCAGCGAGCTGCTCGGCTCGCCGCAGCGGGACGCTGTCCCCGACCTCGGGGACGACGTCGACCCGGAGGGGGTGCAGCATGCCCGGGACGGGCACGGTCCGCTCTATCACCGCCGCTTCGTCGTTCGCATCCGCGATGCGCGGCTGGCGGCTGCGGACCTCGCCGCGCGGGTGAGCGCCGACCCGGACCGGGTGGCGCCCACCGAGTTCGTCCACTTCACCAAGGTGGCCGGACGCGCTGGGGAGATGCGCGTCGGTGACGAGTTCGTGGTGCGGATGCCGGGACCGTGGAACGGCCCCGTCCGGGTGGTCTCGGTCACCCCCACGTCGTTCCGGCTGGCGACGCTCCGCGGGCACCTCGAGGCCGGGCAGGTGGAATTCCGCGCGGCCGACGACCACGGCGACCTGCGGGTCTCGGTGGAGACCTGGGCGACGTCCGGTGACCGGATCTCCCGGCTCCTCTACCAGCACCTCCGGATGGCCAAGGAGGTGCAGTTCCACATGTGGACCTCTCTGCTCGAGCGGTCCGTGAGGGTCGCCGGCGGCAGGCTGAGCGGCGGCGTCGAGGTGGTCACCCGCCGGGTGGAGGACCTCGAGGGCGTGCGGATGGGGGCTCCCCGCGCACGCCGGCGGCTCGACGACCTCCACCGACGCCGGGTGAACTTCGACCCCGCGGAACGCGACCGGCTGACCCCGGAGAACGGATGGATCATCGATCACGACCGCAGATCGCTGCCCTCCGAGCCCCCCGGGCCGCCGGTTTCCGGGGGAAGCTGGGAGGTGGCGCGGGAGCTGATCCGGAGGTACGAGTTCGCCGACCCGGCGATCATCCGCGCGGTGTACCAGCCCGAGGGTCCACTGGTGGACCGCGACATGCTGCTCGAGGCGCGCTTTCACGGGCTGCGCTTCCACTTCGGCGTCCGCGTCGGCGGGGTGCGCGACGAGGTGGTCGAGATGCCCGGCGGCCGGGTCCGGGTGTGGGGGTGGAACTACCGGACACTCCAGGGGCACCTCGAGGAGGGGCAGATGGACTTCGAGGTGTGGAAATGGCTGGACAGTGGCCGCGTGGAGTTCTGCACCCGACGGTTCTCACGCCGTGCCGACATCCGCAACCCGGTGATCCGGGTTGGATTCCGCCTCTTCGGACGCCGAGAGCAGGTGAGGTTCGCCCGGCACGCCGGTGACCGGATGGCGCGGCTCACCGCCGTGGTGCTCAGCGACGGTGCCGCCGACCCGCCGGTGTCCAGCGCCGCCGACGCCATCGCCCTGCGGACCGTGACGGAGAGCGGCGCGACGCTCTCCCCGGAGTAGACGGGTGCGGGGTCGAAGCCGGTGTTCCCCTCTCTCGCTCGCCGAGCCCACGGGGGCGGCCGTCGCGTCGCTGTGGCGCACCGCCGGCCGGGTGGGAGGCCAGGCGCGCCGGGGAGCGGGGCTTCTGATCGCCGCCCGCAACCAGCTGATGAGCGCTGTCGACGTCGACCACGTCAGCGAGCGGGTGGGGCACCGGCGCAGCCACCCGGCGCAGCACCGCCCCCTGCCCGGCGCGCCGGCATCGCTGCAGCGAGCGTCGGACGGCGTCGGCCCGCTCTTCCTGCGCCGCTACCGGGTGAGGATCGCCGGGAGCCAGCTGAGCCCCGAGCAGCTGATCCGGGCGCTGCGAGCCGACCTCAACGCCGCCACGCCCGCGGAGCTCGCCGTCTTCGAGAGGATCAGCCGGCGTCGCGGCGGGCCGCTGCGGCTCGGTGACGAGTACGCCGTCCATCTGCTCGGCCCGTGGGCGTGCCGGGTGCGCGTCGTCGAGTGCACGCCGACGTCCTTCCGGCTGGCCACGCTCCGCGGCCACATGGAGGCCGGCGAGATCGGGTTCTCCTGCGCCCGGCGCTCCGGCCGGCTGGTCCTCACGATCGAGTCCTGGGCGCGGAGCGGCGACCGGGTCTTCGCTCTGCTGTACGACCGGCTGCCGCTGGCGCAGCAGGTGCAGCTGTACATGTGGACGCGCTTCTGCGCTCGGGCGGTGACCATCGCCGGCGGTGAGCAGGACGGTCCGGTGACCGCCCTGACCCGGCGTCACGCGCCGGCCGACGAGCTCCGGTGGCTGTAGGCGCAGGGGTCGCCGGCCGGATCACCTGCGGACGCGATTCCCGAGGACGAACCCGAACAGGCCCAGCAGCACGATCCCCAGAACGCTCTGCAGCGCAATCAGCAGATGGACGTTGGGGCTGGCCGCCTCCAGGCCGGTCGTCGGGGCCGCCACGCTCTTCCCCGAGCTCATCGCGGTGAGGCTGAAGAGAAGCAGGTCGGGCACCGAGCGCACGGTGTCGTGGGTGATCCCGAGCGCTGTCGTCGTGGTCCGGACCACGGACCCGGTCACACCGTAGATCGCCACGAACACCACATAGACGATGAGCAGCGCCGCCAGCACCCGCTGCACACTCTCACCGTAGTCGCACAGCCACTCGACCACCTGATCCGCGAGGAAGCCGATCGAGCGTTGCACCGCCGTCCACCAGCGATGCTCGGAGAATGCAGTCCGGGCAGCGTGCCGGCCGCGCAGCTTCTGCATCCGGCGCCGCCGCCTGTAGCACCAGCTCGCGGAATCCGGGTCTCCCAGCTCGAGGAAGTTCCGCTCCAGGGCGAGGTAGGCGAGGCCGGCCCGGTGATACTCGGCGGAGCACTCCTCGCCGACCGCGTCGCCGAGCTGATCCCGGCTCAGCCGGGTTCGCTCCAGCACCGCGCCGCTCAGGTGGACGTGGTGCAGATCGCAGCGGGGAAGGGCGAGCTGCTGAAGCTGGGCCTCGCACAGCCTGGCGTCGCGCAGGGTCGCTCTGTCGAGCACGGCCTCGCGGAGATCGGCCCCGGTGCAATCCGCGGCGTCGAGGGTGGCGGCCCCCAACACGGCCCCGCGGAGGTTGGCGCGGACCAGCCGGCACCCGCGCAGATCGGCCTCGGTCAGGACCGCGCCCCGAAGGTCGGCCCCGGTGAGATCCGCGCCCCGGAGGTTGGCGCCCCACAGGTCGGCGCCGCGCAGATCGGCGTTCTCCAGAATCGCCTCACCGGCGTCGGCAAAGCGGAGGACGCCACCCTGGAGCTGCGCGTCCTCGAGCAGCGCGGCACGGAGGCGGCCGCCCGCGAGACTGGCGTTCCGCAGGATTGCGCCCACCATGTCGGCGCCGTCGAGGGTCGCCTCGTCGAGCGTGGCCCCGGTCAGGTCGGCGCCGCGCAGGGTCGCGCCGGTCAGGTCGGAGCGAGCCAGGACCGCGCCCGCGAGCGGGGCCCCGTCGAGGACCGCCCGCCGCTCCCCCAGCTGCGGGAGCCGCACCCCCCCGGGGGAGGCGGCGATCAGGCGCCGCATCAGCTCGGCCCGCTCCAATGGCGGCATTGCCGCGAGCTCGTCATAGATCTCGGGTTCGGCCCGCCCGCTGTTTGCGCCGACGTCGGTCACCGCGACCTCCTGAACACTCCGGGGTGAGCGGCTCGGGAGGATGCTGCGGACGACCTCGTCCCGACGTGCGGCGCGCCGCGATGGGTCGAAGCATGCCGCATTCTGGCATCGCCTCGCGCCCGGCACCCGATCCGGCCCCGTGTGCCACCATCAGCGGCTGAGGGGCTGGCAGACGCGCCGGCCGGCGCGGTGCGGCGAGGAGGTCAGGTGGCTCCGGAGAGATCCGACAGGCGGCCTGCCGCATCGCCGCCGACCACGGGGACAGCCGCGCTGCGGGCGGTGCTCGACGGGGCGGGGGCTGCGATCCTCGCCGTCGACCCGTCGGGACGCTGCACCTTCGTCAACCCGGCGGCCGCCGCACTTCTCCGCCATCGGGCCGGCGAGATGATCGGGGCGGATCTCCACGCCCTGGTCCACCGCGCGGTCGGCAGGTCACCGGCTCCGTGCCGGGGTTCCGGCTGTGCGCTGCGAGGCGCCCTGAGCGGCGGGGCGACGCCCCCGCCCCTCGCCGACCAGGAACTGATGCGAGGCGACGGCAGCCTGGTCGTCGCCGAGTGCCACGTCTCCCCGATCGTCTCCGAGGGCCTGCCCGGCGGCGCGGTCGTCACCGTCGTCGACGTGGGCCAGCGCCGCCGGATGGAGCGGCGGCTCGCGATGCTCAACCGGATCAGCCTGCTGCTGGTGGGCGTGACCGACTTCCGGGGGATCGCGCCCCAGGTTCTGGGGACGATCGGGGAGTGCTTCGGCTGGTCGCTGATGCTGATGTGGCTGGTCGACTCCGACTCCTCGGAGCTCCGGCTCGCCAGCTCCTGGAGATCAGCGGCGCTCGAGGCGGCGGCATCGCCACTCGTGGAGGGGTTCGCAGCGCGGGGCACCGGCCTGGCTCTGCCGGTGAGCCGGGGCGCCCGGCCCGCAGGCGTGGTGGATCTCGTCGACGCCGGCGACCTCGCCGGGGCCGGCGCGGCGGTCGCGGCCGGCTTTCGAGGCGCCCTCGCCTTCCCGATCAGCGACGGGCCGCAGATCCACGGCGTGGTCGAATGCATCAGCGAGACCTCGATCACGCCCGAGCCGGACCTGCTTCCCCACCTGACCCGGGTCGCCGACCAGATTCGCCATCTGCTCGCGGAGCACCGGTCCCGGCGATCACTGGTGCGCACCGAGACCCTCTCGCGGACGATCCTGGAGACCGCCCTCGACGCCGTCATCACCATCGACCTGCATGGACATGTCCGGGAATGGAACCCGGCCGCCGAGCGCACCTTCGGGTATCCCCGGGATGCGGCGCTCGGCCGCACGCTCACCGAGCTCATCGTCCCGCCCGAGCTCAGGGAGGATCATCTTCGTGGGCTCGCCCATTACGCGGCGACCGGAGAGGGCCCGATCCTGGGGCGGCGCATCGACCTCCCGGGAATGCGCGCGGACGGGTCACGCTTCCCGTGCGAGCTGACCGTGACCCGGATCCCCCTCGAGGACGAGGTGGCCTTCACCGGCCACGTGCGCGACATCTCGGACCGCCTGGCGGGGGAGAAAGAGCGGGATCAGCTCTCGAACTACAACCGGCTGCTGATGGAGTCGACGGACGAGGGCATCTACGGCATCGACATGTACGGGGTGTGCACCTTCATCAACCGCGCCGGCGCGAGGATGCTCGGGTTCGAGCCCGTCGAGGTGCTGGGGGCGCGGGCACACGATCTCTTCCACCACAGCCGGCCCGACGGAACCCCCTATCCCGTTGAGGAATGCCCGCTCTACCACGCCTGCCGGTCCGGCGAGGGGTATCGCACCGACGAGGAGCATCTGTGGCGCAAGGACGGGAGCCTCTTTCCGGTGGAGTGCTCATCCTTCCCGGTCTGCGAGAACGGCGTGGCCCAGGGGGCGGTGGTCACCTTCGCCGACGTCACCGAGAGAAAGCGGATCGAGTTGGAGCTGATCAGGGCTCGCGAGGCCGCTGACGATGCCAACCGGACCAAGAGCCAGTTTCTCGCCACCATGAGTCACGAGCTGCGCACCCCGCTGAACGCCATCATCGGCTACAGCGAGCTGCTTCAGGAGGAGGCGGAGGATCTGGGCGTCCCGAGCATGGTCTCGGACCTCGAGAAGGTCCGCACCGCAGGGCGGCAGCTGCTCGCGCTCATCAACGACGTTCTCGATCTCTCCAAGGTCGAGGCCGGCCGTCTCGAGCTCTTCCTCGAGACCTTCGATGCGCGATCCGTGGTCGACGCTGTGGTCGCGACCGTCGAGCCCCTGGTCACCAAGCGAGGCAACCGGCTGGTGGTGTCGGCGGCGGGCGGAGAGACGATGCGGTCGGACCTCATGAAGGTGCGCCAGTGTCTTCTCAACCTGGTCAGCAACGCGAACAAGTTCACCGAGCGGGGGACCGTCACCCTGACCGTGGAGCGGGATCACGCAGAGACCGGCGATCACATGGTGTTCACGGTCAGCGACACCGGGATCGGGATGTCAGCGAAGCAGCTGGAGAGACTCTTTCAGCCCTTCGCCCAGGCCGAACTCGTCGACCACCCGGAAATTCGGTGGAACCGGGCTGGGGCTGGCCATCACCCGACACCTCTGCACCCTGATGGGTGGGGAGGTCTCGGTCACCAGTGAGCTGGGTCGGGGTTCGACCTTCGTGATGACGCTGCCCGCCTCGCTCCGCGCCGAGGTTGCGGTGGCGGAGTGCGTCGAGGAGGCGGAGGCCGAGCATCCCGACGGGCGGCTGGTGCTGATCATCGACGACGACGGGACCGCCCGCGAGCTGATCGGACGATTTCTGGAGCGGGAGGGGTACCGCTCGGTGGCCGCGGCCAGCGGTGCCGAGGGGCTTGCGCTCGCCCGGCGGGTGCGACCGGCCGCGATCATCCTCGACGTGCTGATGCCGGGCATGGACGGATGGACGGTGCTGGCCTCGCTCAAGTCGGATCCGCTCACCGCCGAGATCCCGGTTGTGATGGTGACGATGGTCGACGATCGAAACCTCGGCTTCGCTCTCGGCGCGACCGGGTACCTGCTGAAGCCGGTCGACCGTGACCGGCTGCGTGCCGTGATCCGCGGCTGCGCCGGCGAGGGCGATGCGCTCCGCCACGTCATGGTCGTGGACGCCGATCCGGAAGCGCGGCAGCTGCTGCGACGCGCCCTGGAGACGGAGGCGTACGACGTCGTCGAGGCAGGGGATGAGCGCGAGGCGATGGCACTTCTCACCATCCGTGCCCCCGATCTGATCCTTCTCGATCTGGTGACGCACGGAGGCGAGGCGTTCCATCTTCCGCGCGAGATGCGCGCGCACCCGGAGTGGAGGGAGATTCCGATCGTGGTGATGACCGGCAAAGAGGTGACCGGCGATGATCCGGGGCGTCTCGGGAGCGGTGCGGCGGGAACCTGGAAGAAGGACGGCAGCGCGGTGGACGCGCTCCTCCAGGAGGTCGCCGAGCTCATCGCCCGCACTGTCCACGACGCTGGTGCGCCCGGAGCAGGGTCCGCCTGATGGCGAGAATTTTGCTCGTGGAGGACAACCCGGAGAACATCGACATGCTGTCGCGCCGTCTGCGGCGGCGCGGCCACGAGGTGATCATGGCGACCGACGGTGCGATGGCGGTGGAGATGGCGCGGTCGGAGTCGCCCGACCTCGTGCTCATGGACATGAACCTGCCTGTCCTCGACGGGTGGGGCGCGACCCGGGCGATCCGGCAGGCTCCCGAGACCGGTGGGCTGCCCATCATCGCGCTCACCGCACATGCGATGGCGGGAGACCGGGAGAAGGCATTCGAGGCCGGATGCAACGATTACCACACCAAGCCGGTGGAGCTGAGCGTTCTGCTGGCTCAGATGGAGGCAATCCTGGCGGGGCGGCCGCACCCATCCAGCTGAGTGTGCAGCGCCCGGATCGCGAGCCCCTATACTGACGCGGGCCGGGGAGCGCGCCCCGGCGCATGGTCGCCGGCAGTCAGACCAACCCGAGGGCGATGTGGACATCACCGTGCTGATCCTCGATGAACACCACGAGCAACGGCGACGGTTCGCCCAGCTCGATGACATCGGCCGCGCCGACACCGGCGCGCTGAGCGCGATCTGGACGCGCCTGCGGACAGCGCTGGAGGTGCACGCCGAGGCCGAGGAGAGGCTGTTCTATCCCCACCTGCTCAAGATCGGCACCGGTGCCGGCGGGAAGGACAGCGCCGCGAGTGAGGTCGAGGATGTGATCAAGGATCACAATGAGATCCGCGACGCCGCCGCCGAGGCTGAGCGGAACCCGGTGGGCTCGGACGGATGGTGGCAGGCGGTGGCGAGGACGCGCGAGGCCAACGACGACCACATGGCCGAGGAGGAGCGTGAGGACCTCGCCGACTTCCGCGCGCACGCCGGGTGGCAGCTCCGGCATGACATCGCCATCGCCTTCGCCACCTTCACCGCGCGCCATCTCACCGGTGTCGAGGTCAGGGACAAAGACCCCGAGGAGTACGTCGAGCAGAACAGCTGAACCGGCGCACGAGCTGGCGGGGGCTGCTCCTCATCGCCTGAGTGCGAGCAGACCGTCGACGACGTCGACCAGGGACGCGCCGGAGACGGTGGGGGCTGCGAAGGCCTGAGGAATCTCCCCCTCCAGACGGCTGCACCAGCCGGTGACCAGGCCGGCTCGGCGGGCACCATGGACGTCCCACGAGTGGACCGCCACCATCGCGGTGCGCTCCGGCGCGACCGCGGCCCGCCGGCAGGCGTGGTGATAGGGCTCGGGACGGGGCTTCCACGACCTCACCTCGTCCACCGACATCACCGCCTCGACGAGGCCTCTCAGACCGGCCCTCGCCAGCAGACCGTCACTCGAGTCCGCGCCGCCGTTGCTGAGGGTGCACGCGCGCAGGTTCGCGTCGCGGAGCCGCTCGAGCGCCGGCCGCGCGTCGGGATGTGGCTCCAGCTCGGCGAAACCCTCGAGCACATGCTCCACCGCCTCGTCGCCGAACTCCGGTCCCCGGCCGTGCAGGACGCTTCGCAGGCTGCCGGTGGCGACGGTGCGAAACGGCTGGTAGTCGCCGCAGGCGGCCAGGCTGAATCCGTCACGGAGGAATCGCGCGAACCACAGCTGCACGGCGCACTCGCCCGCGCCGATGTCGCGCAGCCGGCGATCGACGGCGTCCAGTGAGAAGAGGGTCTCGATCACGTCGAACACAACCAGGTCGACCGGCGGCGTGCGAGTTCTCCATTGCGCAGGCTCCGGTTCTGGTCTCGGTGTCCGACCGGACACCCCGCTCATGCTCAACGGATGTTGAGCCCCGCATCGGCTCCCGGAGGCCGGCCGCGGATGAGGCGGAGCATCGCCGCCGCGGGGATCGCGAGGGGGCGGGTGGTGCGGGTGATCAGCAGGTCGGTGTCGAGCCGCCGATCGCGCACGGTGGGACCGAAGGGACTCCAGAAGGCGCCATCAGCGGTGATGGTGAGCTCGGCCGGAAGATCGGATGGGGCCACCTCGACGCCGAGGCCCGCGGTCACGGCCCGTCCCCGGTGCACCACCGGGCGGACCACGTGGTCGTCGTCGGGGACCCCCAGGGAGCGATGAAAAGCGCAGAGCCGCGCCATGGAGCCCTCGTCGAGCCCCTCGGAGGTGGTGGCGATGCGAACCCGCAGCCCGGCGGCCACCAACCGGGGGACGGCCTCGCTCACCCGAGCGTGATTCCGGGGCGCGCGGAGGCTGTCATTGACCTCCTCGTCGGCGCTGTCCAGGGAGATCTGAATGGCCACGGGCAGCTTCGCGAGAGGGGTCAGACGGCGCACCATCCGGTCGGTGAACAGGGTTCCGTTGGAGAGCACCACCACGGGTCGGAGCTCGGCGAGCCGGGCCACCGTCCGCGGCATGCCCGGAAGCAGGAACGGCTCACCGCCGGTGATCCCAAAGGAGGTGAAGCCGAGGTGGACCGCCTCCTCCGCGATGGCGATGACGTCGGTCGCGGGCAGCTCGCGGCGTGGCACTTGCGGAGCCGAACTCGGTGAGGCAGTAGGCGCAGGCGAGGTTGCAGTGGTAGTTGCTGTAGAACCAGAGCCGCCCGCCAACGGTTCCCGCCTCGACGGCGGCGGCGACGCCGCTCACAGGCCGGCGGCGGCGAGGCGATCCGCAGTCGCCGCGGCCACCGGGAGCGCGAGCGCGGTGCAGAGCCGGTTGAGCAGCATGGTGGTGCTGCACAGCATGACCATCTCGACGACGGCGTGGTCCTCGAGGTGGCCTCGGATCACCTCGACGGCATTCTCCGGGCGCTCCCACATGAGGTCCGCGAAGCGTGCGGCGTCGCGCTCCAAAGGGCTGAGGGTGGGCGGCCACGGCGCCTCGTTGCGGAGCGCCGCCACCTCCTCGACGCTGAGCCCGCTGTCCCACGCGACCACGGTGTGGCTGTCGATGCAGAAGCGGCAGCGTCCGGTGACCGAGGTGCGCAGCACCACCACCTCCTTGAGCCGCGCAGGGATGGAGGTCGGTCCCAGCACCGTGCCGAAGAGGGGCAGGGCCAGCTCGCAGAGCTCGGGGACGTGGGCGAGCGCCGCCACCAGAGCGCCGGGATCACCCCCCTCGAAGTACTGGCGGACGAGGAGCGGAGCCTGGCCGGCATCGAGGAGTGCGACCGCGCTCACCTCGGTCCATCCACCGGGCGGCACCCGGGGGTGAGCAGCCGGCTCAGGCCGGGGATGCGCTCGAGAGCGCTGACATGCCCCGAGGGGATGGCCGCCAGGTAGAGGAGGGGGATCACCTCGACGAGATATTCGAACGTCCATTCGCCTCCGCCGATGGCGGCGATCTGGACGTTGAGCGCGAGCAGGGCTCCCCCGAGGGCGGCGAGCCGCCCCAGGATCCCGCTGACCAGCCCAATCCCCACGGCGATCTCGGCGACGGTGACGAGCGCACCGAACAGGGAGTAATGGGGCAGGATCACGTTGAAGACGACATCGTGATAGGGGCGGATGCTGCTGGCGGCGTCGTGCTGGAGGATCCCCCTGGCGCCGTCGTAGTTGATCAGGAACGACCTCCAGGGCCCGATGGTGATGCTGCCGGTGCCGGTGATCTTCGCGAGTCCGTTGGTCAGGTAGACGATCCCGAAGAAGACCCGGAGCACCGACAGGGGCCAGGATACCCTGCCGATGCCGGCCCCTCTGGGGCCGCGTGCCATGGTCATCCGTTCCTCCGGTTGGCCGATGTCGATGCCGGGAGCACCGGGGCAGTCCGGAACGATACCGGCCGTGACGCCCCGGCGGGGTCCGGGTCATTCCGCCTGCGAACTCGAGCTGCTCAGCGGAAGGGTGAGGGTGAAGGCGCTGCCGGAGCCGGGCGCGGATCGCACGGTGATGTCGCCGCCGTGCACGCGGGCCAGGGTTCGGGCCAGGTAGAGCCCCAGCCCGGTGCCGCTGATGTGGCTGTTCTCCGGGGTCACCACGCGGCCGAACCGGCTGAACAGGCGTGACAGATCCTCGGCGGCGATGCCCAGGCCGTCGTCGCTGATGGTGACCGTGGCGTCGGCGGATCCCCTGGTGACGAGGCAGCGGATCTCACCCCCCGCGGGCGAGTACTTCACGGCGTTGTCGAGCAGGTTGACGAGGATGGTCTCGATCCTGCGGACGTCGACGTTCACCGTCATCGCATCCTCGCCCGGGTCGACGACCAGCCGGTGGCCAGGCGTTGCCATCGGCCCGACCATGTCCACCGCGCGCCGGAGCAGCTCCCGCAGATCCGCCTCGGTCCGGACGAGCTGCAGCTGGTCCTCCTCCAACCGCGCCGTCTCCAGCATCTGGTCGACCAGCGAATTCATCTGGGTGAGGCGCGACCGCAGGATCGGCAGGATCCGCCGGATCGGCTCCGGGGGCTCGCCGAGGGCGCCCTCCTCGATCATCGACAGATATCCGCGGGCCAGGGTGAGGGGACCGCGAAGTTCATGCGACGCGAGCCGCATGAACTCGGACTTGAGACTCTCGAGACGGTGCGCGCGCTCGGCCGCTCCGCGCAGCTCGGCCTCCCGGTCGCGCATCCGGGCGAGCTCGATGGTGGTCCGCACCCGGGCCACCAGCTCACGACCGGAGAAGGGCTTGACCAGGTAGTCGTCGGCACCCGCCTCGATGCCCTCGACCTCCGCCTCGACGCCCGCCCGCGCCGAGAGCATCAACACCGGCACACCCCGGGTGCGAGGGTCGGAGCGTAGCTCTCGCAGGAGTCCGAACCCGTCCGTCCCGGGCATCATCACGTCGGTCACCAGGAGGTCCGGCCGGCGCCGGCGCGCCGCCGTCAGGGCGGCGGTCCCATCGGCGACCGCCTCGACCACCCAGTGCGGCGACAGCAGCCGGCTGAGGTAGCGGCGCATGTCGGCGTTGTCGTCGGCCACCAGGATCACGCCGCCCAGGGTGTGCGGGGCGGCAGGGCCACGCCGGGAGGAGGAGTCGACGACAGGTTCTCCGCCCGGCTCGAGGAGCAGGTCCTCCTCGGGCCGGGAACCAGCCGGGAGCCAGTCGGCCAGCTCGGCGAGATGGGCACCCACCTGGCGGCCGGCCATCGCGGGGATGGGTTCGACGACCACCTGATCCGCCGGGAGGTGGGCGTTGCCGTAGCGGAGGGCGACCGTGAAGGTCGCGCCCCGAGCGGGTGCGCTTTCCACCCGCACCACCCCCCCGTGCAGCGCCACCAGCTCGTGCACGAGCGAGAGCCCGATACCGGTTCCCTCGAAGCTGCGGACGGAGCTGGCGTGCACCCGGTAGAAGCGTTCGAAGAGGCGGGGAAGGTCCGCCTCGGCGATGCCGATGCCGGTGTCGGCAACCACGAGTTCGGGTCCGTCCCGAGCCTCTCGGATGCTCACCCGGATGCCGCCCTCCGGGGTGAACTTGAAGGCGTTCGAGAGAAGGTTGAGCACGATGCGCTCCCACAGCTCCTGGTCCACCCAGACCGGTTCGCGGAGCGGCGGGCAGTCGACGGTCAGGGTGAGACCGCCCCGCTCGATCGCGGAGCGGAACTGGCTGGCGAGCTCGGCGGTGAGAGTGCTGAGGTCGGCCGGCCCGAAGGCAGCCCGGAGCCTGCCGGCCTCCAGGCTGGAGAAGTCGAGGAGCGCGGTGACGAGCTTGAGCAGCCGCTGGCTGGCGCGGTGAGCGGTCTCCGCCCTCCGCCGGTCGTCGTCGCCGATCGACGGGCTCGCGACCATGTCCTCGAGTGGCCCGAGCAGCAGGGTCAGGGGGGTCCGGAACTCGTGACTGACGTTGGTGAGGAAGATCGTCTTCGCGCGGTCGAGCTGGGTCAGTGCCTCGGCTCGCGCCCGTGCGGCCTCGTAGGCGCGGGCTCCGGCGATCGCGGTGGCGACCTGACCCGAGACCAGCTGCAGAAAGCTGTGATACGCGGCGTCCAGGGCCCGGCGAGGGCTGAGCCGGGCGACCAGTACCGCCGAGGCCCTCTCCCGACCCGATTCGATGACCGGCAGCACCAGCGCCGAGGGCGGCCTCGCCTCCCCCGGCCGCCGCAGCACACCGGCGTCATGGAACTCGACCGCCGACCCCTCGGCGACCACCTCGGCGAGCGGCCAGGGGCTGGCGACGTCGTCCAGCGAGAGCTGCCGGGCTGGCGGATCCTCCTCGGACAGACCACAGCTCGCGGCGAGCGTGGCCACTCGCGTGGCCTCGTCGAGGAGATACAGGAGCACTGAGGGCACATCGGCGGGGTGCTCCGCCAGCGTCTGACATGCGAGCGTGCAGGCCTCCTCGGCGGTGGCCGCCCGAGCGGTCACGGCGGCGAGGTCGCGGATGGCGGCGAGCCGGCGGTCGCCCAGGACCCGTGAGGTGGTCTCGGTGACCGCGGTGAAGACGCCGAGGACGGCCCCCGAGTCATCGCGAATCGGGCTGTAGGAGTAGGTGAAGTACGCCTCCTCCTCGTATCCGTGACGGTGGAGGAGCAGCAGTCCGTCGTCGGACCAGCTCGCCTCGCCCCGGTCGAGGACCGCCTGGAGGGGCGGCCCGATCACGTCCCACACCTCACCCCACGCCTCGTACCCGGTGCGCCCCAGGATGTCCGGGTGCTTCGACCCGAAGATCGGAATATAGGCGTCGTTGTAGAGAACGCGGAGGTCGGGTCCGCACCAGAGGATGATGGGGAAGCGGGAGCGCAGGCAGATGTCGAGGGCGACGCGCAGGCATTGAGGCCACTCGGCGAGAGGGCCGAAGGGGGTCGCCCCCCAGTCGAGAGCGGCCATCCGCCGCCCCATCTCACCGGCTCCGTCGAACAGACGGTCGGTCACGCCGCCGTCGCCCTGGACCGCGCTCAACGACGTCTCACCGCCGGCCGCTGCCCAGGGGCGGCGACGCTGTCTCGACACCGGGGCGGGGTCCACGGTTGCCTCCAACTCCTGTGAGGGCCGGCGCCAGGTGGCGCAGGTGAATGATGCCGGAGGCCGGGGTCATGTCGCGAGGAACCGCCGTGGGAGCGAGGCGCCCGCGCCGCGGCGATCCGCGATGGCGAACCGGTCCCGCTCATCCGGCGCGGCTCCGGCGCCGGCTCGGTCAGGGTCCGGCCGGACCCCGCGCGACGTCGGCGACCGACCGCCTCACCAGGCGCCGGTGGTATGGCTCCTGGAACAGCCGGTAGAGGAGACGGGGCAGTCGCGGCGCGTAGCCGTCGAGGATGGCGGAGATGGCCAGCTCGCCGTTCTCCTCGCGGCACTCGAAGCGCACCTCGCCTCCCGGGCTGCGAACCAGCAGACCAGGGCCGATGTCGCGGCGCAGCTCGATCCCGGCGTCGCCCGCCCCGATGCGCGGCTCGCCGAGACGGATCAGGGCGACCCCGGCGATGCTCAGCGTGCCACGGTCGTCATGCAGCCGGGGAACTGCGCCCACCGCCCTGGCCAGCAGCCGGGCGTCGAGCTGATGCAGCGCTGTCTCCGCGTCCCGCAGCTGGGGCGGCATCGGACCGAACCGCTGGATCAGGTGGTATCGCCCCCTGTCCCACCATCGCCGTGAGGTCTCGGCCGGCGGGGGTGCCGCCCCCCCCTCTGCGGCGAGCGCGCGGCGCACCGCGCCCTCGAAACCGATCGCATCCACCCCCACTTCGCGGCAGAGATCGTCGCCGTCGGCGACGGCGTCGTGCCGGAGGCTCTCGATCAGCGCTCGAGCGACGTTGAGATCCGCCGAGGTCACGAACCGCAGCCAGTGGGCCGAGAGCTCGGGGGTGAGCACCGGCACCGGCACGATCACCGGACGCCGGTGCAGCTGGGTGGCGAGGCGCTCGAGCATCTCCTGGTAGCTGAGGACGTCGGGTCCGGCGAGATCCACCTCGCGACCGCCCGGCACCTCGGCGGCCCGGCGGAGGGCCTCGAGCACGTCGCCGATGTCGACCGGCTGGCAGCGGCTCTGGACCCAGCGCGGGGTGGTCATCACGGGGAGATGGCGGACCAGGTCGCGCATGATCTCGAAGGAGGCGCTGCCCGCCCCGATCACGATGCCGGCCCGCACCACCAGGGCGTCGCAGCGGTCGCGAAGGATCGCTCCCACCTCGCGACGGCTGGCGAGGTGGGGGGAGAGCTCCACGCCGCGGGGGTGAAGGCCTCCGAGATAGACGACCCGGCCCACCCCCGCCTCGCGTGCGTCCTCGGCGAAGCGCTCGGCGTAGCGTCGATCCCGCTCTGGAAAGCCCGGCCCCGCCCCCATGGCGTGCACGAGGTAGTAGGCGCAGCCCACCCCGGCGAGCGCGCCGGCCTGGGACCCGGACGCCGCGAGATCGTAGGCGACCTCGGTGACCCGCGCGCCCCCCGGCGCCGATCCGGGCCGCCGCACCAGGGCACGGACGTCGGCACCGGCGGCACCGAGGTGCTGTGCCAGGCGCCGCCCGATGAATCCCGCGGCGCCGACGACGGCGACCGTGTTCACGGGCGGGCACCCACACCACAGCGGCGCATGTATCGCCCCGGCGCAACGCCCTGGAGAGCGGCGGCGGCCCCGCCGGAAGCCGCGGTGATCGGCGGCCGGGTTCGATCCATCAGCACCCGAGCGCTCCCAGCTTGCCGGCGATCTCCTTGCCCTTGCCCGCGACCTCGTCGCTCTGTCCCGACATCGGCAACTCCTCGTGATCGATTGACGGTCTGCATCAGACGATTGTGTTGAAATCATTGCCGACCCGATCGGAACCCGGCTCAACGTGCGCGATGTCTTTGAGATGCGGCCGTGCCCGCACCGCGGGGTGATCTCCTCCTGCTGCGGGAACTCTCGCGCACCACACTACGATCGATTGGTGCCGGGCGGATGCATCGGGCGCCGGCCGATGATTGTGAGCTCACATCGGAGGATTCATAAGTAAAGGCTGAACTCTCCACATTACTTCATCAATTGACACCATTGGAACCAGCCTTCATTGTTCCGGAATCGGCCGCAGGCGGCGGCTGCGCCAAGATGCAGAGAGGAGATGCGAGCGGTGAGACGGCAAAGGTTTGACGATGGCCCGCCGACCCCGGGTCCGGTCGCGCCGCGGTGCGCCTTTGTGCGCCGTGGGCTCAACGCTCCCGAGTTCCTCGCCTGTCCAGGATTCGACAATCTCGACACCAGGTATCCGGCCCTGCACGGTGGCGGTGGGGGGAGCGCCGGCTTCACCTGCGGGCACCTCGAGCTTTCCGAGACCCAACGGGGCTACATGGCCGGCTGTGGACACCCGGACGGCCCGTTCGATCAATGGCTGCCGTCGCGGCGGTCGGTCAGCACCCTCGGTGATGAGCGCGATGACTGCGGGGGGCAGGCCGTCCATCTCCTCAGCCGGCCCCGTGTCCTCGGGACGCGGCCGGCGGGACAGCGCCGGGATCACCGTCATCGAACGGGATTGCGGTCGGTCGCGCCGGGTGCGAGGCCGAGGGTTTGACCCGGTCGCCGCTCAACGGCCGCTCACCGGCCGACGCCGACCGGCGGATCATCGACCTCATCAACCGGGATTCACCGGCCGGCGTGGAACTCCTCTTCGATCGATACGGAGGTCTGGCATACGCGGTCGCGCTCCGCGTGCTCGGGGATGAATGCACCGCTGAGACCGTCGTCCTCGACACCTTCCTGACGATCTTCAAGCGTTCACCCACCATCCCGCCGCCGTGTGGCGGGGTGGCGATCTGGCTGCACCACATCGTTCGCAACCGTGCCATCGCACGGTTGCGGGTGCGCGAGGGCCGGCCGCGACGCGAGGTGACTCCGAGCAGCCTGCTCGGCACCGAGACGTCGGCGATGCGGCCTGCAGCCCACCCTGCCGACGGCGACCTCGTCCGCCGCACGATCGCGGAGCTCCCCGATGAGCAGCGCGAGGCGGTCGAGCTCGCCTATTTCGGCGGCTGCTCCGCGAGCGAGATCAGCAGCAGCACCGGGGTACCGGTCGGCGCCGTGAGAACCGGCATCGGGATGGCGGTTCGCTCGCTCCTGGCCGCCACCTTTCCGGCCGCCTGAGCGCCGCCCTGAGCTGGTCTCCGACGACGAGACGCACAACGAGGCCAGCGGCGAGGCCGGGCGGTGGTGAGAACCACAACCGGTCCTGGAGGCGGGTGTCGAGGGCGACACGGACGACGAGGCGGTGCTCGCGCTGCGAGGGCGCCAGCATTGCAACCTTGGCGCGTTACCGCTGCCCGGCGCCGGGCGTTCGCTCGTCGTCCTGCTGCGCTCGCAGCCGGTGACGTGACCTGGGGGAGTGGACTTCCGGCCAGTGCTGTCGTCATACTTTCCACGTGCAGCGCGATCGTCCAGCCCCATCGTGGCATGTCAACCGATTGGCATCTGGGGGGGCGTCGTGAAGCGGTGGTCACGCCGGGAGGTGCCGGGTTGAGCCTGCGCGGCAGAGTCCGCCGATGGCCGCTGGTCCGCCAGGTCACCGGTGCCGACCGGCTGGGCCGGGGCGTCGCCGTCCAGTCCGCGCGCACCGCGGCGATCACCCCGCGGACGGCGACCGCCGACCGGATGGTGAGGAGCGTCTGCCCCTACTGTGCGGTGGGCTGCGGACAGCGCGTCTACGTCCGGAATGAGAGGGTGGTTCAGATCGAGGGCGACCCCGAGTCCCCGGTCTCGCGGGGCCGGCTCTGCCCCAAGGGCTCGGCGAGCGAGCAGCTGGTGAACAACCCCGGCCGGATGACCACGGTGAGGTACCGGCGGCCCCACGGGACCGACTGGGAGGACCTGCCGCTGGAGCGGGCCATGGAGATGATCACCGAGCGCGTCCTCGACACCCGGGCGCGGACCTGGGAGGACGCCGACGGCGAGGGCCGGGCCCTGCGCCGGACGATGGGGATCGCCAGCCTCGGCGGGGCTACCCTCGACAACGAGGAGAACTACCTGATCAAGAAGCTCTTCACCGCCCTCGGCGTGGTGCAGGTGGAGAACCAGGCGCGAATTTGACACAGCGCCACGGTCCCCGGTCTGGGGGCCTCATTCGGACGGGGCGGAGCCACGACCTTCCAGCAGGACCTGCAGAACTCCGACTGCATCGTCATCCAGGGATCGAACATGGCGGAGTGCCATCCGGTCGGCTTCCAGTGGGTCATGGAGGCGAAGGTACGCGGAGCCCGGGTCATCCACGTCGACCCCCGGTTCACCCGCACCTCGGCGGTCGCCGACCTTCACGTCCCCCTCCGTCCGGGGAGCGACATCGTGTTCCTGGGTGGCATCGTCAACCACATCCTGAGCAATGAGCGGTACTTCCGGGAGTACGTGGTCAGCTACACCAACGCGGCCACCCTGGTCGATGAGGACTTCCAGGACGTCGACGAGCTCGACGGCCTGTTCGTCGGCTACGACCCGGCCACGGCGACGTACGACACCAGCAGGTGGTCGTACCAGGGGGCCGGCGAGGCCCCGGCGGCCGGCTCGCGTCAGGTGCCCGGCGCCGACGACGAGGAGCATTCGACCGCATCGCGGTCGTCCGGCCACGAGCTCGGCAGCCGGGGGGCGTCGCTGGACGACGGTCGCCTCCATCGTGACGAGACCCTGCAGCATCCCCGCTGCGTCTTCCAGATCCTCAGGCGTCACTACGCGCGCTACACGCCCGAGCTCGTCGCCGAGGTCTGCGGTGTCTCCGCCGAGCTCTTCGCCAGGGTCTGCGAGGAGGTCACCGCCAACAGCGGACGCGAGCGCACCACCGCCTGGGTCTACTCGGTGGGATGGACCCATCACACCGTGGGCGTGCAGTACATCAGGGGTGCGGCGATCATCCAGCTGCTGCTCGGCAACATCGGACGGTCCGGCGGGGGCATCCTCGCCCTCCGCGGCCACGCCAGCATCCAGGGGTCGACCGACATCCCGACCCTGTTCAACATCCTGCCGGGCTATCTGCCGATGCCCAGGGTCGGGGTCCACGACACCCTGGCCGACTATGTGGCCGGCATCACCAGCGATGGTGAGAAGGGGTTCTGGACGGCCGCCGACGCCTACACCGTCAGCCTGCTCAAGGCCTGGTGGGGCGACGCTGCGACCGCCGAGAACGATTTCGGATTCGGGTGGCTGCCGAGGCTGACCGGTGACCACGGGACCTACCAGACCACGATCGACATGCTCGACGGCCGGGTCGAGGGCTACTTCCTGCTCGGGCAGAACCCCGCGGTCGGCTCGGCGAACGGCAAGCTGCAGCGGCTGGCGATGGCCCGGCTCAAATGGCTGGTGGTGCGCGACCTGAACATGATCGAGTCCGCCACCTTCTGGAAGGACGGTCCCGAGATCGCCACCGGGGAGCTGCGCACCGAGGACATCGCCACCGAGGTCTTCGTCCTGCCGGCGGCGGCTCACACCGAGAAGGACGGCTCCTTCACCCAGACCCAGCGGATGCTGCAGTGGCACCACAAGGCCGTCGACCCGCCGGGCGACTGCCGCAGCGACCTCCACTTCTTCTTCCACCTGGGCCGGAGGCTGCGCCGCCGGCTCGCCGGATCGGAGCTCGACCGCGATCTGCCGATGCGTCACCTGGAGTGGGACTACCCGATGATTCATGGTGACGAGCCCGACGCCGAGGCGGTGCTGCGTGAGATCAACGGCCGCCACCTCACCGGCGCCGACGCAGGACGGATGCTGAGCACCTTTGTCGACATGAGGGCGGATGGGTCGACGGCGGGCGGCTGCTGGATCTACACCGGGGTCTACACCGACGACGTCAATCAGGCCGCCCGGCGCAGGCCCGGGGCGGAGCAGTCGTGGGTGGCGCCGGAGTGGGGCTGGGCCTGGCCGATGAACCGCCGCATCCTCTACAACCGTGCCTCCGCCGACCCTGAGGGACGGCCGTGGAGCGAGCGCAAGGCCTACGTGTGGTGGGACGAGGGGGCGGGGCGCTGGACGGGGCATGATGTTCCCGATTTCCCGGTGACCACGGCGCCGTCGTTCCGGCCCGAGCCCGGTGCAGGAGGCCCCGAGGGCCTCGCCGGCGACGACCCCTTCATCATGCAGGCCGACGGCAAGGGCTGGCTCTACGCGCCCAGCGGCCTGCTCGACGGCCCCCTGCCCGCGCACTACGAACCGCACGAGTCGCCGGTGCGCAACGCGCTGTACACCCAGCAGGCGAATCCCACCAGGGAGGTGTACCGGCACCCCGCCAACCTGTCGAATCCGTCGCCGCCGGAGCCGGGGGCCGGGGTGTTTCCCTACGTGGTCACCACCTACCGGCTCACCGAGCACCACACCGCGGGCGGGATGAGCCGGTGGCTGCCCTACCTCGCCGAGCTGCAGCCGGAGTTCTTCTGCGAGATCTCCCCCGCGCTGGCGCGCGAGCGCGGGCTCGACCACCTCGGCTGGGCGACCATCGTCACCGCCCGCACCGCGATCGAGGCACGGGTGATGGTCACCGAGCGGGTGGTGCCCCTCCGCATCGGTGGCCGGATCATCCACCAGGTCGGGCTGCCCTACCACTGGGGCGTGGGGGGTGACGCGCTGGTGAGCGGGGACTCGGCCAACGACCTGCTCGGAGTCGCCCTCGACCCCAACGTGCACATCCAGGAGTCGAAGGTGGGATCCTGCGACATCCAGCCGGGGCGGCGGCCGACCGGACCGGCCCTGCTGCGCTATGTCGAGGACTACCGGCGCCGCGCCGGGATCACCGTCGACACCGGCAACACCCGCCTGACCGCAGCGGACGGCGCCTCGTGAGCGCCGGCTGGTCGTCCGCGCCCGACCCGGCGGCGGACACCGGGTGGGTCGGCGCCCCCACCCGCAAGGGCTTCTTCACCGACACCTCGATCTGCATCGGCTGCAAGGCGTGCGAGGTCGCCTGCAAGGAGTGGAACGGGATCCCCGAGGACGGCCTCGACCTGCTCGGCCTCTCCTACGACAACACCGGCGGCGCTGGGCGCCAGCACCTGGCGTCACGTCGCCTTCATCGAGCAGCCGGGGCGCGGTCGAACGTCGCAGGGGTCGAGACCAGGTCCCCGACATGCGCTGGCTGATGTCGTCGGACGTCTGCAAGCACTGCACCCATGCGGCCTGCCTCGACGTCTGTCCCACCGGCGCGCTCTTCCGCACCGAGTTCGGCACCGTCGTGGTCCAGGACGACATCTGCAACGGCTGCGGCTACTGCGTGCCGGCCTGCCCGTTCGGGGTCATCGAACGCCGCGACGGCCCCGCCCGCGCGCCGAACGTCGGGATCGCCCAGAAGTGCACGCTCTGCTACGACCGGCTCGGCGCGGGGATGACCCCGGCCTGTGCGCAGGCCTGCCCGACCACCTCGATCCGGTTCGGTGACCTCGACGAGCTGAGAGCGGTCGCCCGGCGCCGGGAGGAGCAGCTGCACCGCGCCGGGGTCGACGACGCCCGCCTCTACGGGGCGTGCGAGGACGACGGGATCGGCGGTGCGGGATCGATCTTCCTGCTCCTCGACGACCCCGAGGTCTATGGCCTGCCACCCGACCCGGTGGTCACCACCCGGGACCTGCCGGCAATGTGGCGAAGGGCGGCGCTTGCCAGTGTCACCCTCCTCGCCGGCGCCGCCGCGGCCTTTGTCGGTGCGCGGTGATGAGCGGCGAGCGGAGGATGGTGCCGGAGGCGACCTTCGCCTCCTACTACGGCCGCGCGGTGGTGAAGCCGTCGCCGTGGGAGAGCGACATCCCCGCCTACCTCTTCCTCGGTGGACTGGCGGCCGGATCGTCACTCCTGGCCGCGGGCGCCGACCTCAGCGCCCGGCCGGCGCTGCGGCGTACCGGACGGATCGGCGCGCTGCTCAGCATCGGCGTGAGCTACGCCGCCCTGGTCCACGACCTGGGCAGGCCGGCTCGCTTCGTCAACATGCTCCGGGTCGCCAAACCGACCTCGCCGATGTCCGTGGGCACCTGGATCCTGACCGCCTACGGTCCGCTCGCGGGGCTGGCGGCCGCCGGCGAGCTGGCAGCGGTGCTCCCCCGCCGGGCGGGCTGGGCACAGCGCCTTCTCGGCGGGTGCGCGCGTCCCGCCGGGCTCGCCGCCGCCGCCATCGCGCCGGCGGTGGCCTCCTACACCGCCGTCCTGCTCGCCGACACCGCCACGCCATCCTGGCATGAGGGACATCGAGAGCTTCCCTTCGTCTTCGTCGGCTCGGCATCGGCCGCCGCCGGTGGACTGGGGATGCTGGTCGCGCCGGTCAACCAGGCCGGTCCGGCGCGGCGGCTCGCCGCGGGCGGCGCGCTGCTCGAGCTGGCCATGGAGCGTCGCAGAGAGGCGGCGATGGGAATCACCGCCGAACCCCTTCACAGCGGCCGGGCCGGCAGGCTGCTGCGGGTGAGCCGGCTGCTGACCGCCGGCGGAGCGCTCGGCGCCGCAGCCCTGGGTGTGCGCAGCCGCACCGCTGCGCGGGTGTCGGGCGCGGCCCTGCTGGCCGGCTCGGCCTGCGCCCGGTTCGGCATCTTCGAGGCCGGCCAGGCGTCGGCGCGCGATCCACGGTACACCGTGGTCCCGCAGCGGGAGCGCCTCGATCAATGCCGGTGTGTGGACGCCTGACCAGAGGGGGGTCGCGGTGCAAGCTTCCCCCGATCCACCCGTTGTTGCATCAGAGGGGCGAATTTCGACCGCCCCCGCTCTACGATAGGGCCATGACGACTGACGACCCCGCAGCCGCCGCGCTGCAACGCCTCGAGCAGGCGATGGACACCGCGAACGACCTCATCGGCGAGCTGATCCGCAGGCTCCCCGATGGCGGCCGGCCGCGGCTCCGCGTCATGAGCGGCCGCCGGG
The DNA here is from genome assembly GCA_963846365.1 of uncultured Chloroflexia bacterium. Taxonomy (GTDB): domain Bacteria; phylum Chloroflexota; class Dormibacteria; order Aeolococcales; family Aeolococcaceae; genus CF-96. Next base: position 490,074 of record CAWJVN010000002.1, on the reverse strand, counting down.
AGGGGACCGTCACGGTCTCCGACGAGGCGGCGCCACGGCTTCGCATCGTGAGCGACCCGTCCGACGGCTGACCGGCGAGAGCTGAGTTCCGGCCGGTTCCGGCGGATACGTCCTGCCCGCGATCGCCCTCAGGGCTCCTCGGAGGCCCGGATCGCCTCGACCGCAGCGGTGGCGGCGATGCTCGCCGCCTCGTCCGCGATCGCCGCGTAGCGGCCGGCCTCGTCGGCGTCGGCGGCTGCCAGCGCCCGGTCGGCGGCGATCTCGGCGTCGGCGGCGGCGCCGGCGGCGGCCCACGCGGCCCGGTCGGCCGCGTCGGCGGCTTCGTTCAGCCACTCCTCGTCACCGGCGAGGGCTGCCGCCTCGGCGACCTCGTCGGCGCTCTCGCCCGCGACCATGGCGGCGGTCGCCGCCTCCTCGGCCGCCTGGACGGCGATCACGACGGGGGTGGTGGGGAGCTCGTCGCTCGTGCCCGGCATCGCAGCGCACCTCATGATGTTCCCGCAGGTTTCACATTATATGACATGAGGTTTATCAGATATATCACTCTGCGCGGTGGGGTCCACCGGGGTCCAGCCCGGCGCGGGGGGCCTCGGAGGGGCGGAAGGCCTCCAGGCCTCCGGGGGCGGCAAGCGCCCGGCGCGCCTCGCCGGCGTCGCGGAGCAGCCCGTCGACGTCGAGGCCGAGGCAGCGGGGGCGGAACTGCTGCAGCCGGGAGATGCCGCGATCGAGCAGGTTCAGGGCCCCGCGGAGGTTGCCCCGGGAGGCGTGGTGGAGGCCGACCCCCACCTGGAGCAGCCCCTGGTAGAGCCGCCGCACCTCACCGGGTTCGGCCCGCCAGGCGTCCTCGAGGACCTCGTGCGCCTCGAACCAGCGCCCCTCGTTGAAGAGGCGTACCCCCTCGACGAGCAGGGGTGGGGGAGGGGCCGGGTCGCCGCCCCCATCCACTAGCCGGCGCCACGCTCCCAGGCGAGACCCGCGGCGAGCACGGTCTCGTCGTGCGGGGCGATCAGCTGCAGGTTGCCGATGGCGAGGCCGGCCCAGCCGATGAGGTTGACCCAGCGCAGCCAGGCGGAGAAGGGGATGCGCACCTCGAGCTCGTCGGCGTCCTCGGGGGGCAGGTCGGTGACGAAGCACGGGCAGGCGTACAGGTCGACCTCGGGCTGGTACCGGCGCCACTCCTCGAGCGCTGTGTAGGCGGCGGCGACCTCGGCGGGATCACGCCGCTGGGCGAGCTCCAGCTTGGTCCTGATGTTGTCGCCGTACTCGCCGGCCCGGGACGGGAAGGTGGCGCAATGCGAGCTCGCGGCCTCCGCGAAGAAGAGCGGCCAGGTGTTCGCCGCCGGCTCGGGCACGGTGGCGGCCACCACCCGGGCGCCGAGCCGCTCGAGCGGGGCCACCCACTGCTCGGCGGTGTCGCTGGCCTCGGGGGTGCGGCCGTCGCCCACCGACGGCGGCCGGGTGAGGACGCCGACGGTGAGCCCCGCGAGTCGCGGCTGCGGCGCCGGCCGACCGCCGAGGACCGACCACATCAGCGCGACGTCGGCGACGCTGCGCGCCATCGGCCCCACGGTGTCGAGGGTGGGGCAGAGCGGGAAGATGCCGTCCATCGGCAGCGTGCCCCAGCGGGTCTTGAGCCCCACGGTGTCGCAGCACGCCGAGGGCAGGCGGATGGAGCAGCCGGTGTCGGTGCCCAGCGCCAGCTCGCACATCCCCGCCGCCAGCGCCGCGGCGTTGCCGCTCGAGGAGCCGCCGGTGGTCCGGCCGGGGTGGACGGGGTTGTGGACGGTGCCGTACCACGGGTTGGCGCCGAGCACCCCCCAGGCGAACTCGGTGAGGTTGGTCTTGCCGATCAGCACCGCCCCGGCGTCGAGCAGCCGCTGGGCGGCGGTTGCGGTGCGGTCGGGCACGTGGTCGGCGTGGATCCGTGAGCCGTAGGTGGTGCGAACGCCCGCGGTGTCGACGAGGTCCTTGATCATCAGGGTGCGGCCGGCGAGCCGCCCGGGGCGCGGGTGTGCCGGGGGGGCCACCCGGGTGATGACGGCGTTGAGAGGGTCGCGGTTCACCGCGGCAACGGTAGCAAGGGCGGTGACCTGGGCGGCACCTGCGCGGGGGGTTTGTGCGGCAGTGCGGGCGGTTTGCGCGGGGCGGTTGTTGCTTGCAGGGGGAACGTCTGTTTGCTGTAATTGCTGTGCAATGAGCGCAATGCCCGACAGTCACTCCGCGCCTACCAGCTTGTCGCCGTCGTGCGAGATGCGCGAGCTGGCGGTGCGGATGCATGCCGATTCGGCGCGGATGGCGGAGCAGCTGGTGTGTGCATTCGCGGACGGCGGGGAGTGGCGGCGGGCGGGAGTGCGCAGCTGTGCGGACTGGGTGATGGCGAACCTCGGGTTCGACCGGTACACCACCGACAAGCTGCTGCGCGCCGGGGTTGCCGCTCGCAAGCTGCCCGCGCTGGCGGAGGCGTTCTCCGCGGGTGAGCTGTCGCTCGACACCGTCGGGATGCTGAGCAGCGTGGCCACCGCCGAGGACCAGGGCGCATGGGTGGAGGTGGCGCGTGAGTCGTCGCCTCGACGGAGGTCCGACGAGACTCTGGAACCTCCTCTCGCTCTGCGAGTACCACCACAACCGGCACCACGACGGCGAGTACGACATCCGCCGCACCGCCGGGGGTGACCTCTGCTTCGAGACCCACGACGGCCTGCTGGTCGGCACCGCCACCGGGGGGTGCTGGAGGCGGCCGAAACGCAGGGCCGGACCGGCCTGAGCACGTCCGCGCGCCCGGACCTACAGCCCGAGCTCCCGGGCTCGGCGGGCGAACTCCGACTTGGATCGCGCTCCGGCCTTCGCGTAGACGTTCGCCAGATGGCCGTGCACGGTGCGCTCGCTGATGAAGAGCTGGTCGGCGATCTCCCGGGCGGTGAGCCGCTGTGCCGCGAGGCCGGCCACCTCCCGCTCGCGCGGGGTCATCGCTCCCGGGCCCAGCACCGCGCCGGCGAGGCGCCGGCCGCGGCCACCGAGCTCGCGCATCGCCTCCAGGGTGCGGTCGCGCCGCCAGGTCGCATGGCAGGCCTCGAAGTCGACGCCGGCCTCGCGGAGGGCGGCGAGCGCGGCGGTGGGATCGGAGCCGCACAGGCTGCGTCCGAGCACGTCGCTGGCGCGGCCGCGGAGCAGCCGGTAGCCGCCACCGGCGAGCAGGTCGCGGGCCCGGCGCGCCGGCTCGGTGGCGGCCTCGGCGCGCCGGGCGGCGAGCGCGCTCCAGGCGGTCGCGATGCCCGCCAGGGCATGGTGGAGGTCGCAGTCCATCGACTCCGCGAGCTCGCCGAGGGCGGTGACGGCGTGCTCGGCGTCGGCGGCCTCGCCGAGACCTGCGGCGACCTCGGCGAGGTCGGCCAGGCAGACGCCGGCAAAGGGACGCGCCTCCATCGCCACCAGCGCGGTGGCGGCGTGACGGAGGTGGCCGAGGGCCTCGTCGCAGCGCCCCTCCCGCCAGCAGACCACCGCCCGGGCGTGCACGCAGAGCTCGCGGCAGAAGAGCCATTCGCGGTCGAAGGTCGACGTCGCCAACGAGAGGAAGTCGCGGGCCTGGTCGGCGAGCCCCATCTCGGCGGCGGCGAGGGTGGCGAAGATCGCGCCCGAGCCGCGACGGCGGTCGAGCACGCCCGGGTTCCAGGCGAGCACGTCCTGCATCGCGGCCACCGCGGCGGGCAGGTCGCCGGACAGCCAGTGCACCGACGCCTGGAGCTCGAGCACGTTGCCCTCGCGCCAGCTGGGGTTGCACGCCTTGGCCTCGTCGAAGGCGGCCAGCGCCTCCTCCAGGCGGCCGGAGTAGCCGAGCAGCCAGCCCAGCGACATCAGGCTCCAGGTGAGCCGGTAGAGCTTGCCGTCCTCGCGGGCGAGGGCGACGCTGCGCCGCAGCGCCTCCTCCGCCTGGCCGAAGCGACCGCGGTAGAAGGCGGCGATACCGGTCACCCCCACCGCGTGCAGGGTGGCGGACCGGTCGCCCGCCGCCTCGGCGTCCGCCAGCACCCGCCGCGCCCCCTCCTCGAGCGCGGGCAGGTCGCCGCGGTTGCCCAGGGTGTAGGCGAGCTCGAGCGCGGCGAGCAGGGCGTTGGGGCGGTCGCCGGCCTCCTCGAAGAGCGCCAGCGCCGCGGTGCAGGCCTCCTCGGCCTGGTCGAGCTCGCCGGTGCCGAAGGACAGGAAGCTGCTCAGCCGCGACTTCACCGCGGCGCGCCGGCCCAGGTCGGCGGTGCCGTCGAGGAGCGCGTCCATGGCGCGCAGCGCCCGGATCCCCGCCGGGGCGCCGCCGCCGGCGCGATGGTCGACCACCCACTCGGCCGGCCAGGAGAGCGCGCCGGCGACGTCGAGCCAGCGCCGGTCGCCGTGGGGGAGGAGCTCCACGAGCACGCCGAGCACGGTGAGCCCCTCGTGGAAGGCGCCGCGATCCTCGGTCTCGCGGAAGGCCTCGCGGAGCACGTCGACGGCCTCCGTGTCACCCACCTCGGCGGAGCGGGCGAAGTGCAACGCTGCCTCGCCGAGCCGCCCCATCGACAGCAGCACGCGGCCGACGTGGCGGTGGAGCACCCGCCGCTGGGCGCCGCCGATGTCGGCGTAGATCACCTCCTGCATCAGCGGATGGGCGATCTCGTAGGTGAGCTTCCGCCCCTGCTCCTCCTCGATGACCAGCCGGGAGCGGGTGAGCCGCTGCAGCACCGGTCCGGCCTCCTCGAGCGGACGGCCGGCGAGCTGGAGCAGCTCCGCGAGGTCGACCCGGCCGCCGGCCACGGCGAGCACCTCGAGGATCGCCTGCTGCTCGTCGGTGAGGCCGCGCACCTGGGCGCTCACCCGCTCGGCGAGCCCGCCGGGGATCGAGCGCAGCCGCGGCCGGGAGAGGTCGTCGCCCTTGTCGATGAGCTCCTGGAGCAGGCCCAGGGCGAACAGCGGGTTGCCCCGCGAGCGCCGGATCAGCCAGTCGACCAGGGCGCGCGACGGCGGGGTGTGGAGCACCGCCTCGGCGAGCTCGTGGACCATGGCGTCCTCGAGCGGGGCGACGGTGAGGCGGCGCAGCACCCCCTCCTGCTCGAGGTCGTGGAGCACCCGGGTGGCCACCGGCTGCTCGGCGAGCTCGCCCGGCCGCGCCGAGGCGATCACCAGCACCCGGCTGCGGGGCAGGCTCCCGGCGAGGTAGTGCAGGGCGCCCACCGACGAGGGGTCGGCGAGGTGGAGGTCGTCGAGGACCACGACCACCGGGGACCGTGCCGCCAGGTTGCCGAGCAGCACGGCGAGGCCCTCGAGCAGCCGTGAGCGCGGCGGCTGCCGCGGGGGGATCGACCCTCGCACCGCCGAGGCGCGGCGGAGCAGGCCGGCGAGATCGTCGACGTGGCCGCCGCAGAGCTGCGCCACCTCCTCGGCGGGCAGGCCCCTAAGGTGGTGCTCGAGGGCCTCGGCCCAGAGCGAGAACGACGCGGTGGCGCCGAGCGCGTGGGCACGGGCGCTGAGCCCGACGACCCCGCGCCGGTTGGCCTCACGAACCTCGGCGGCGAGCCGTGTCTTGCCCACCCCGGGCTCGCCGATGAGGAGGACGCAGCGGAACTCCCCGGTGGCGGAGCGGCGCAGCTCCGCGTCGAGGTCGGCGATCTCGGCGGCACGGCCGACGAGCCTCGTCCTCCAGGGCACCCGGATCACCGACCTCATCCCTCGACAGATGGTAGGCCCCGGCGCGCCGCTGCGCGCCGGGGCTCACCCGCCGGCCCGGGCCGACCTCCTCCGTCAGTGCCAGTCGCGCATGTGGTTGCGGATGTCGTCGGTGAGCGACGAGCCGTCGTAGTACTTCTCGTAGAAGGCCTCGTCCACGTGATGGATCACGGCGCCGAAGTTGCACTGCATCGGGTTGAAGGTCACCGGGCAGCGACCGTAGTTCTCCACGCAGTAGTCGATGTAGGCGGCCATCGCCTCCTGGGCCCAGTCCGAGATCTGCACCGCCGGATGGTTGACGAGGTCGTGCACCGTCTGGGGCTTGAACGGACCCTTGTGCTGGAGCATCCAGTTGTCGTCGCCCTTGGAGAGCAACCGCCCCGGGGCGTACTTGTCGTCCATCATCGCCTTGACCAGGGTCTCGCCGTTCGGGTATCGAGGCGAGGGGCAGTAGGTCGAACTCGATGACACCCTCGATGCCGCGAACCGTCACCGCGCCGCTGGCCATCGGCGCCTTGGCGTTGGGCGGCTCGGTGAACATGCCCAGGCCCTTGGCGACGCCGGGATAGGCGCCCATGAGCACGTCGTCGAAGAAGCCGCAGAAGATCCAGTTGCCGAGGCCCATCGCCTCGGCGGCGAGCCGCATGTTCTGCACGTACGAGCCGGGGACGTAGGTTTCGACCTGGAAGAAGAACTGCTCGATCTGGCTGATCGTGACCGGGAACTCGAGCTTGCCCTCGCCGACCCACTTGGCCACGCCGGCGGGCTGCTGGGTCCTGTCGTCGGTGTAGAACAGGTGCCAGGCGTCGAACAGGTTCAGCATCGCGCTGAAGTAGAGCCAGCCGACGTCGGTGATCGGCAGGAACCAGGTGGTGCCGGGCCGGTTGACGTTGTACTGGTAGGGGCCGAAGAGCGAGGCGTTGGGGGCACCGGGCACCCGGGTCATCCAGTCGATGTCGGGCCGGTGGTCGAGGATCTGCACGCAGCCCTCGCGGTACCAGCGCAGCACCTTCCCGTAGTCCGCCTCGCCCTCGATCTCGACCATCTTCTCGCGCTCGTGGCCGGGACGGTAGAGGAAGACGCCCTCGTCCTTGATGATCAGCAGGTCGTGGGCGAAGGAGTTGCCCGGGGCCGCGGCGGTGCGCCCCGAGATGGTGGAGAGCTCGTGGAAGCCGCCGGTGGTGGCGATGTCCCAGTGGACCATGCCGTTGGGGCCGCAGGCCGCCCAGGCGATGATCGCCTCCTCGACCTCGGTGAGCGGCATCACCGGGTGCTCGGAGGCGAAGGCGAGCGGACCCTTGGGCTGGTGCAGGGTGTGACCGGTGGCGCCGTGGGTCTCGGTGACCCCGCTCTCGATGTGGTAGCCGCGGGCGACGCGGCGGCTGCGCAGGGTCGAGAGCAGGCTCGGCACGGTGCGGGTCTTCTCGAAGAACGCCTTGAGCTGGCGCTGCTCCTCCGCTGTCGGCGCGGGCGCGGCGTTGATGACGGCCATGTGCTCCTCCTCGCTCGCACGCTGAGACGGCCGCCCGTCGGCTAGCCGGCGAGGAGGCGAATGTACGCGGTGAACCGCGGTTCGGTCCTGCGTAAAAACTACGTGTTCGTCTACCTGTTCCGCGAGCAGGCCTTGACGCCGGGCTGCCGGATTTCTACGGTCGCCACCACGGGGCCCCACCGGCGGGCGGTGAGTGAGGAGGCGGAGGATGGCGAGAGCGCAGGGGCCGGTCGAGGAGGTCATCCGTCGCCGCGTCGCCGAGCACCCCGACGCCACCTGGCTGCTCTGGAAGGACACCGAGTACCGCTGGCGCGAGGTGCTCTCCCACGCGCTGCGCGCCGCCAACGGCCTGCTCGAGCTGGGAGTGCGCCCCGGCGAGCGGGTCGCCATCCTCATGGGCAACCGCCCCGAGTTCCTCTGGGCGCACCTCGGCATCATCCTCATCGGCGCCCACTCGGTGCCGGTGAACATCTCCCAGCGAGGCGCCACCCTGCAGCACATCCTCGCCGACTGCGAGGCGGTGGCCGCCATCCTCCAGGACGACCTCCGCGACGCCCTGCTCGCGGTCCGCGAGGGCTGCCCGGAGCTGCGCCGCACCGTGGTCGTCGACGGCCGCACCGGCGGCGGCATCGACTGGGACTTCGAGCGGCTGATGGCCGCCCCCGACAGCGAGCCCGACGTCGACCTCGCCGAGCCCAGCGGCGGGGTCGGGATGCTCTACACCTCGGGCACCACCGGCCCCCCCAAGGGGGTGGTGGCGACCAACTACGACACCTCGCCGCTGGGGATCCTGCTCGGCGCCTCGGGGGTGCGGCCCGGCGACACCATGTACACCCCACTGCCGCTCTTCCACGGCAACGCCCTGCTGGTCTCGGCGATCGGGTCGATGATGATCGACGCCCGCCTCGCCCTCGGCGAGCGCTTCAGCGCCTCCCGCTTCTGGGACGAGTGCCGCCGGTACAACGCGGTCGAGTTCAACAGCCTCGGCGGGATGATCTCGATCCTGCTCAAGCAGCCGCCCCGGCCCGACGACGCCGACAACCCGGTGCGCACCGTGCTCAGCGCCGGCTGCCCGGCCGACCGCTGGGAGGAGTTCGAGAAGCGCTTCGGGGTGCGCATCATCGAGTGGTTCGGGATGGTGGACGCCCCCGGCATCCTGATGAACGACGAGGGCCGGGTCGGCTCCATCGGCAGGGCCAAGGCGGGGGTGGAGTACCGGGTCGTCGACGACGACGACGAGCCGCTGCCGCCGCACCGGGTCGGCGAGCTGGTCTTCCGCCATCCCAAGGGGCGGATGACCTACTACCACCGCATGCCGGAGGCCACCGACCAGGCCTACCGGGGCGGCTGGTTCCACTCCGGCGACCTCGCCGAGTACGACGACGACGGCTTCTTCTACTACCGCGGGCGCAAGAAGGAGTCGATGCGCCGCCTCGGCGAGAACATCTCCGCGTGGGAGATCGAGACGGTGCTGAACCAGCACCCCGGGGTGCTGGAGAGCGCCGCCTGCGCGGTGAGCTCCGAGCTCGGCGAGGACGAGGTCAAGGTGTGCATCGTCCCCCAGCCCGGCGCCCGTCCCACCCCCGAGGAGATCGTCGACTTCTGCAGCGGCCGGATGGCCTACTACGCGATCCCCCGCTACGTGGAGATCGTCGAGTCGCTGCCGAAGACGGAGACGCAGCGCATCCAGTACGGCATCCTCCGCCAGCGTGGCGTCACCCTCACGACCTGGGACCGTCAGCAGGCGGGGCACACGGTCGAGCGCCGGTGACCCCCCACCCGAGGAGCGCGCCCCATGCCTGACGCCCTGATCGCCGGCGCGGCGATCGACTCGGTTCGGGAAGTTTCCCGAACTCGACGATCCGCTCACTCGCCGAGGAGGCGGTCGCCGAGGCGCTGCGGGACGCCGGCATCGGCCCCGAGGCGGTGCAGATGGCGTTCTTCTCCAACGCCACCGCCGGCATCCTCACCGGTCAGGAGATGATCCGGGGGCAGGTCGCGCTGCGTCACACCGGGCTGCTCGGCATCCCCATCGTCAACGTCGAGAACGCCTGCGCCTCGGCCTCCACCGCCTTCCACCTGGCCTGCATGGCGGTGCGCTCCGGGGACGTCGACGTCGCCATCGCGGTCGGCTCGGAGAAGCTCACCCACGAGGACAAGCAGCGCTCCTTCGCCGCCATCGGCACCGCCGTCGACATGCTCCAGCTGGAGGAGCTCAAGGAGCGGATGCGCGCCCCCCAGCCGGTCGCCGCGGTCGCCGCGGGGGCGTCGCCGGGGGTGGTGCAGGCGGACGGCGCCGACGGCAACCGCTCGTTCTTCATGGACATCTACGCGTCGATGACCCGCGCCTACATGGAGCGCAGCGGCGCCTCGGTGCGCGACCTCGCCGAGGTGGCGGTGAAGAGCCATCGCAACGCCGCGCTCAACCCCAAGGCGCAGTTCCGCACCGAGGTCAGCGTCGAGGAGGTGCTCGCCAGCCGGGAGATCTCCGCGCCGCTGACCCTGCTGATGTGCTCGCCGATCGGTGACGGCGCCGCCGCCGTGGTGGTGTGCTCGGAGGAGTACGCGCGCCGCCACGGCGCGGCGCCGGTTCGGGTGCGCGCCTGCGCCCTGGTGTCGGGCACCGACCGCTCCGCCGGCGAGCCCGGCGCGGTCGAGCGTGCGGCGCAGCGCGCCTACGCGGACGCCGGCCTCGGCCCCGAGGACCTCGACGTCGTCGAGGTGCACGACGCCGCCGCGCCGGCCGAGCTGATCTGCTACGAGGAGCTCGGCCTCTGCGGGGCGGGGGAGGGGCCGCAGCTCCTCTCCTCCGGCACCACCGCGCTCGGCGGTCGGCTGCCGGTCAACCCCAGCGGAGGGTTGCTGAGCAAGGGCCACCCGATCGGCGCCACCGGCTGCGGCCAGCTGGTCGAGCTCGTCGACCAGCTCCGCGGGCGCTGCGGGGCACGGCAGGTGGAGGGCGCACGCGTCGCCCTCGCGGAGAACGGCGGCGGCTTCCTCGGCACCGATGCCGCCGCCATGGTGGTCACCATCCTCTCGACCTGAAGGGAGGCGAACATGGCAGCGAACGGCAGGCGGAAGTACTGGGGCATCGTGGTCCCGCTGATGCCCGCGGAGATGATCGCGGCGTCCGCGAAGCAGATGGAGGACGCCGGCATCCACGGCGCCTTCGCCATCCAGGTGTACGGTCCGCCGTGGATCCCGCTGGCCGCTGCGGCCACGTCCACCAGCCGGCTCGAGCTCGCCACCGGCATCGCCCAGGCGTTCGTCCGCAGCCCCTTCGAGACCGCGATGGCGGCGATCGACATCGATCGCATCAGCAACGGCCGGTTCACCCTCGGACTGGGCTCGACGGTGCGCTCCTGGAGCGAGGGCGTGTACGGCATGCCCGGCTACGGCAGGCCGGTCGAGCACCTCCGCGAGACCGTGGAGGTGATCCGCCACGTCATCGCCAACGCCCACACCGGCAACCTCGACGAGTACCACGGGAAGTACCACGACTTCGACTGGAGCCAGTTCTACGGCTCGGTGCCACCGCTGCGCACCGAGATCCCGATCTGGCTGGCGCCGGTGCGCGGTCCCATGATCGAGCTCGCCGCCGAGATCGCCGACGGCTACTGCAGCCACCCCATCTGGTCGCAGCACTGGGCCACCACCGTCGCCCAGGAGCACCTCCGGAAGGGGCTGGCCCGGGCCGGGCGCAGCCGCTCCGACTTCCACCAGTGCATCTGGCAGTGGGTGACCCCGAACAACGACCCGAGGGAGTCGATCGAGGACGCCCGCGCCTGCGTCGCCTTCTACGCGGGGGTGCAGCAGTACCAGAGCTACTACGCCGCGCACGGCTTCGAGAAGGAGGCGCTCGCCATCCAGGAGGGGACCAACCGCGGGGACTACATGAGCGTCGCCCACCTGGTCACCGACGAGATGGCGAGCACCTTCGTCGTCACCGGCACCCCGGACCAGGTGCGCAGCAAGATCGAGCCGCTCTGGGAGCACGCCGACTCGATGGCGCTGTTCCCGCCGGCGCTCACCCTCCCGCCCGAGAAGACGATGGCGTACTTCACCACGATCGCCGAGGTGTTCTACGCCGAGGGCGCGGCCGCATCCGCGTAGCGCTGCACACGGCACCCGCCGGGCGCGAGAATCGCGCTCCCACACAGCTCAGGAGGCAGGGTTCAGGCCATGGAGTTCAAACAGGTCGTCGGTCTTCGCAGGTCGATCCGCTACTACCAGCCGTACCGGCCGGTCGAGCGGGAGAAGATCCAGACCATCCTGGAGGCGGCCCGCCTCTGTTCGCAGGCGGTCAACTCGGCGTGGTCGCGAGCCATCGTCGTGTATCGCGACGACCTCTCCGAGGAGGATCGCGAGGCACTCAAGATCCCGACCACCACCGCGCAGCTGGACATGGCGCCGGTGTGGATCTTCTGGTACGGGGACATGAGCGCCCCGTCGCTCGGCAAGACCACGCTCAAGGAGCTGGTCGACATCGGCGCCCTGAACCCCAGCCACGGCTGGAGCCACAGCTACGTCGACGACGTGATCTGGCCGCAGGTGCTGCAGCCGATCGCCGCCAACCCCTCCGCGCTGCTCGCGCTCACCGGGGTCGAGGCGGGGCTGGCGATCTGCCAGGCCCTGCTCGCCGCCGTCGACCTGGGGCTGGGCACCCAGCTGGTCGCCGTCAACCAGCAGAGGGCCACCGAGATCCTCGGCGTCCCCGAGCACCTGGTGCCGCTGGTGGTCCAGCTGGTGGGCTACTCGGCCGAGGATCGCGAGGCGGGTGGGCAGCGGCCGCGCCAGCCCTTCGAGGAGCTGTACTTCGAGGGACGCTACGGCGCCCCCTTCGAGCGCGACGAGGCCGTGGTCGACAGCCTCAGGAAGGACGGCATGATCATGAAGCAGGGTCCGTTCAAGTGGCGGCACGACGAGGTGCGTGCCCTCGCCCGCCAGTTCGGACTGCCTGAGTGACCATGACCTCCGAGCTCGGCGCCGAGTTCAGCCTTCCCGCGGACCTGGGCGAGATGACCACGGTGCGTCACTGGGTCGAGGCTCAGGCCCGGCACTGGAACCGCGCTCAGGGCGAGGCCGAGATGAAGCGCAAGCTCGACACCCTGCGCGCCTTCTGCGAGACCAACCGGGTCGACCCGGACACGCTGGTGAAGAGCCTGTTCCGCCCCACCCCCGAGGGTCCGCGGATCCGGCTGAAGCAGCGCCGGCTGGTCGTCGAGCAGATCACCGCGTTCGAGGCGGTGGCACGCGAGACCCAGGACGTGCGCCGCGCCCGCGATGCGGGCAACGTGGTGCGCAGCTTCCTCATCCACAACGGCGTGGCCATGACCGCGCCGATCATCCGCTAGACCCGAGGCATCCGCGAGGGCCGCGCCGGGCGCGGCCCTCGTGGTCCACCCAGACGTGACAGCGATGCTGCGGGCGCGGGGCCTGGTCATCCGGTACGGCCCCCGCACCGCGGTGGCGGGCGTCGACCTCGAGCTCCGCGAGCACGAGGTGCTCGGCCTGCTCGGGCCCAACGGCGCCGGCAAGTCGACCCTGCTCCGCCGGCTCGCGGGCCTGCTCCGCGCCCAGTCGGGCAGCGTCGATCTCGACGGCGCCGATCCCCTCCACGACCCCGGTGCGCGGGCGCGGATCGGCTACCTGCCCGAGGACCCGCCGCTCTACGCCGAGGACACCGCGCTGCAGTACGTCACCTACCTGGCGGCGCTGTCGGGGATGCCGCGGAGGCGGCGCGCCGCGGCGGCGCGGGCGGCGCTCGAGCGGGTGGGGGCGGCGGCGCTGGAGCGGCGGCTCTGCGGGCGCCTCTCCAAGGGGCAGCGCCAGCGGGTGGCGATGGCCGCGGCGATCGTCCACGGGCCCGACGTGCTGCTCCTCGACGAGCCCTCCGAGGGCCTCGACCCCCGCCAGATGGTCGGCCTCCGCAGCCTCCTGGGCGAGCTGCGGGCGACCACCGCGATCATCCTCTCCACCCACCTCCTCGCCGAGGCGCAGAGCGCCTGCGACCGGGTGGTGGTGCTCGACCAGGGCCGGATCGCCCTGGAGCGGCCGCTGCGGACCAACGGCGCCGGGCACCGGATCAGGGTGGTCGCCCACGGGGTGAAGCCGGCTCAGCTCAACGATGCGCTGCTCGCCGTCCCCGGGGTGCGCGGGGTGGAGCGGGGGGTGTGCGCGGTGGACGGCCCGGCGGTGTCGGAGGCGATCGCCGCCGCGGTCTGTGCGCGGGGCTGGCGGCTGCGGGTGCTCGCCCCGGTGCCCGACGACCTCGAGGCCGCCTTCCTCGCCGCCGTCACCCAGGCGCCCACGCCGCCGCCGGGGGCGCGGCGGTGACGGGGGCGCTCCGTGTCGCCCGGCGCGAGCTGCGGGCCGCGCTGGTGACCCCGGCGACGTATGCGGTCGCGGTGGCGTTCCTGGCGCTCACCGGGCTCACCTTCCTCCTCGTCGCCGACGGCTCCCGGGAGGCGAGCCTGCGCCTCTGGTTCCCCAACCTGGGCTTCGTGCTGCTCGTCACCGTGCCGATCGTCACCAGCCGGCTGGTCGCCGACGAGTGGCGCAGCCGCCACCTCGACGTGCTCCTCAGCCGGCCGGTGTCCGCCGCCGGCGTGGTCGTGGGCAAGTGGCTCGCGGCCACCGCGGTGATGCTCGGGCTGCTGGTTCCCACCCTCGCCTACGCCGCCTTCCTCGCCGCCTGGGGGAGGCCGGACTGGCCGCCGATCGTCGCCTCGTACCTGGGGGCGGCGCTCACCGTCGGCTTCTTCTGCGCCGTCGGCACCATGGCCAGCGCGCTCACCGCGACCGCGGTGGTGGCCGGGCTGACCGGCTTCGCCGTGCTCGTCGCCCTGCAGCTCGCCGCCGGCGTCGACGCGCTCCGCCCGCTGTCCTTCCAGCCCCGCCTGGAGAGCTTCGCGCGCGGCGTGCCCGAGCTCGGCGACGTCGTGTACCTCGGGTCCGGCACGGTGATCGCCCTCCTGGTGGCGGGGCTCGGGCAGCGGCTGCGCCGCCGGCTGCTGGAGCGGGGGAGGGCGCTCCTGCTCCCGGCGGTGGCGCTCGGCGCCGCGGTGGCGGTGAACCTCGTCCCGATCCCGGCGCAGGCCCGCTGGGACCTCACCGCCGCCGGCCGCTACACCCTCTCCCGCGCCTCCGCGGAGGTGCTCCAGCGGCTCACCCTGCCGGCGCGGGTCAGCGCCTTCGAGCCCAACGGATCCAGCGAGGCGGGCGACGCCCGGATCCTCCTCGACCAGTTCGCCCGGGCGACCCCGCGGATCAGCTACCGGGTGCTCGACTTCTCCCGCAGCCGGGGCGAGGCGCTGCGCCTCGGGGTGCGCGACGACGGGCAGGTGGCGGTGGAGGTGGCCGGCCGCCGAGAGGTGGTCTCGCCGCTCACCGAGCTCACCCTGACCAGCGCCCTGCAGCGGCTCGGGCGCGGCCGTCCTCAGCAGGTCTGCGCCCTCGCCGGCCACGGCGAGCGCGAGCTCGACGACACCAGCCCGGCCGGCTACGACGCCGCCCGCATCCTGCTCGAGGACAGCGCCGTCGACACCGCCCGGCTCGACCTCACCGTCGCCGACCGGGTGCCGCCGCAGTGCACCGTGCTGGCGATGATCGACCCCCACTCGGCGCCGCTGCCGCGCGAGCTGCAGATCATCGGCGACTGGATGGCCCACAGCGGCCGGATGCTGATCGCCCGCGAGCCCAACGGCCCCAACCTGGATCCGCTCACCACCCCGTGGGGCCTGAGGCTGCTCCCCGGGCTCGTCTTCGACCCCGCGCGCGGGCTCGCCGGCGACCCCACCTCGGTGCTGGTGAACAGCTTCCCCACCGAGTCGCCGGTGGCGAGGCAGGTCACCGGAGCGCTCTTCGTCACCGCCGGCGGGGTGACCACCGCGGCCAGCGAGGACACCGGCCTGTCGGTCGCCCGGGTGGCGCAGTCGAGCGACACCTCCTACCTGCACCTCGACCCCGGAAGCACGGCGTTCCAGCCGGGCGACCGGCGCGGCCCGGTGGTGATCGCCGGCGCCGCCGACCGCTCCATGGTGCAGCCCGGCGGCGAGACCCGGGTGCCCGGCGGGGGGCCGAGCATCGCCCGCACCCGGCTGCTGGTGGTGGCCGACGCCGAGTGGGCGAGCAACGAGTTCCTCGGCGAGCTCGACAACCGGCGGCTGTTCAGCAACGGCGTGAACTGGCTCGCCGGTGAGGAGGACATCGTCGCCGTGGGCGGCGAGAACCCCGACCTCCGCCGGCTCGTGCTCACCCCGGCGCGCCGCACCCTGATGGGCGCGGCGGCGATCGGCGGCCTCCCCGGCCTGGCGGTGCTCGCCGGCGGCCTGGTCTGGCTCCGCCGGCGGGGACGCTGAGCCCTACGGGATCCCGTACACGTGGAGGTCGGGCTGCTCAGCATCGTCCCCCGGCAGCACCTCGCCGATCGGGTCGGCGACCCGGCGCGGACCGTCCGGGTCGCGGGGATGGGCGAGGTAGAGCCAGCCCTCGGCGTCGCGGGCGACCATGTCGCCGGTGCGCAGCCAGCCGTCGCGCAGCCGGCGCGCCGCGGCGGCGGGGTTCCGCCAGTAGCGGAGCCGCGCCCGGCCGCCCACCGGCCGGAGCACCAGCTCGCCCACCTGGCCGGCGGCCACGGGGTGGCCGTCGCCGTCGACCACGTCCATCTCGAGCAGACCGTCGGGGGGCTTGCCGAAGGACCCCACCGGGCCGACCCCGACGGGGTTGCAGGCGAAGCCGCCCTCCAGGCTGCCGTACCACTCCAGCACCCTCACCCCGAAGCGCTCCTCGAAGGGGCGCCAGATCTCCCGGGGCATGCCCGCGCTCACCACCAGCCGCACCGAGTGGCCGCGGTCGCGCGGCGAGCTGGGCTCGCTGTACACCGCGGTGGCGAGCTCGCCGAGGTTCGTCCAGGTGGTGACGCCGTGGGCGATGCAGACGTCCCACAGCCGCGCCGGGCTGACCCGGCGGGAGATCACGGTGTGGGCGACCACGCCCCAGATCGCCGGCAGCACGGTGGTGATCAGGGCGTTGCCGTGGGTGAGCGACACCCCCGTGTAGGGCACGTCCGCGGAGCGGTAGCCGAGCAGCTCCGGGAGCCGGCGGTAGAACAGCATCCGCTCGTGGGCGATCTCGACGGCGTCGGGCGCGGCCCCGTCCCCGTACACCAGCAGCCAGGGCTCGGCGAGATCGGTGACCTGCTCGCCGACCGCCGGCGTCCCGGGGAGGTCGAACGCCTCGCCGACCAGTGGCCAGTCCCGGGCCGGGTCGAGCCCCAGGGCGCGCCCCTCCGGGGTGGGGACCACCCAGGTGCGGAGGCCGCCGGCGCGGATCGTCGCGGCCACCCGCTGGTCCGCCACCACCGTGTCGGCGGCGACCAGCGCGGCGCACCCGGCGAAGCCCAGGCAGTGGGCGAGCCGGTCGCCGCGGGTGTCCGGGTCGATGGGGACGGTGGGCAGCGCCAGGCGGGCGTTGGCGACCAGCGCGTAGACGAACTCGGGATGGTTGCCGGTCATCACCGCCACCCGGTCGCCGCGACGCAGCCCGGCGCGTTGGAACAGCCGGGCGAGCCCGGCGCCGCGCACCGCCAGCTGCCCGGTGGTCACCCGCTCGACCGCCGGGCCGCCGTCCTCGAAAACGAGCAGGAGGCGGCCGGGATCGCGCTGCGCCTCGGCCTCCACCACCCGGCTGAGGACGGCGGCATCCAGGTTCGCGACGGCGACGCTCACGGGACCCCCTGTGCTCAGGCCGGGACGGCGACCCGCCCGGCGCGGGCCGCGAGCCGCTCGACGTAGAGCTGGCCGGCGCGCTCGATGGAGCGGCGGAAGCGCAGCGCGTTGAACACCTGGGCACCGGCCAGGCCGGGGAGGATGTACCGCCACGTGAACTCGAGCGTGGTCGAGCCCTGGCGGCCGGTGAGGTGGTAGCGGTGCCAGGAGGTGCCGCACTCGCGGGTCGGCCAGGTCCAGACCTGGGAGGTCTCGAACCAGAGCCCGCCGCGCTCGCGGCCGTGGTCCTTCAGGTACTCGTCGACGCTGACCGTCGCCGCGGCCGCGCCGGGCGCACGGATGCCCACCTCGAAGGCCAGCCCGCCGCCGCTGCCGTGCACGCCGCGCGCGCCGGGGAAACAGAGCCGGGCCTCGCCCGATCGGCACCACCGCACCGCCTCGTCCACGGGACGGGGGATGGTGGCGCGGGCCCTGATGGTGGTGAGCATCGCCGCCCTCCTCGGGGGATCCGCCGCCTCAGCGGCGCACCTCCGCACGCGCCGGGGAGGCGACGCCCCGCACCTCGGTGGAGGGCTCGGGAAGCAGCGCCGCCTCCAGCAGCCGGCTGAGGTACTCGACGCGCTCGCGGAGCTGGTCGCTGGTCGACTCCACCTCGGCGAGACGGTCCAGCACCGCCCGGTCGTCCTGGGAGCGGATCACCACCATCCCCAGGCCGGCGAGCAGCAGCGCGCCGACGCCGCCGAGGAGGACGTAGGGCATCTGGATGGCGACGTAGATCTCGTCGCGGATGGCCACGTAGCCGGCGACGAGCGCCACCACCGCGGCGGTCACCAGGGCGCCGCCGATGAGCTGCCGGCTGTGCTCGCGTGCGAATCGCTGCATGTCTCTGTCCATGTCTCCTTTCCCTACCGGCGCAGCGCCGGTTGCATCGGTGTGCTCGTCCTGCCGAGGTAGGCGCCGTGGAGGACGTCGACCTCGGATCGCAGCTGTTCCGCCGAGCCCCGGAAGACCACCTCGCCCTTGCGCAGCAGGTAGGCGGAGCCGGCGATCGAGAGCGCCGCGGTGGCCGCCTGCTCGACCAGCAGGCAGGCGGTGCCGCGCTCGCTGTGCAGCCGCCTGATGGTGTCGAGCAGGGTGAGCACCATCTTCGGCGCCAGCCCCAGCGAGAGCTCGTCGATGAGCATCACCCGCGGCTCGGAGAGCAGGGCGCGGCCGATCACCAGCATCTGCTGCTCGCCGCCGGAGAGGCTGCGCGCCGCCTGGCGGCGGCGCTCGGCGAGACGCGGGAAGACGTCGTAGACGGGGCCGAACCGGCGGGCGGCGTCGCGCCAGGTCCCGCCCCGCGAGTACGCCCCCATGAAGAGGTTCTCCTCCACCGTCATGGTGGGGAAGATGCGGCGGCCCTGGGGCACCAGGGCGATGCCGCGGCGCACCACCTCCTCGGCGACCGGCGCCAGCGGCTCGCCGTCGAGGAGCACCTCGCCCTGGCGCGGCAGCAGCCCGGCGATGGCGTTGAGGGTGGTGGTCTTGCCGGCGCCGTTGGGCCCGATCAGCGCCACGATCTCACCGTCGCCGACGCGCAGGTCGATGCCGTTCAGCACCCGCACCGGCCCGTAGGCGACGGCGAGGTTGCGGACCTCGAGCATCAGGCGCTCCTCCCCAGGTACGCCTCGATCACCGCCTCGTTGGTCTGCACCTCCGCGGGTGTGCCCTGGGCGAGGACGGTCCCGAAATCGAGGACGGTGATGGTGTCGCACAGCCCCATCACGAAGCTCATGTCGTGCTCGATCAGGAGGATGGCGAGGCCGAGGTCGGCGAGCCTGCGGAGCAGCCCCACCAGGTCGCCGGCTCGCTCGGTGTCGAGGCCGGAGGCAGGCTCGTCGAGCATCATCAGCCGGGGTGCGGCGCAGAGGGCGCGGGCGAACTCCACCACCCTGAGGTCGCCGAAGGAGAGCGCGCCGGCGGGCACCGCCAGGTCGCCGCGGAAGCCGACGATGCGGGCGATCCGCTCCGCCCGCTCGTCGACGCACAGCCGCGAGAGGCTGGGCTCGAACTGGTACGGCCGCCCCGCCGCCGTGGCCACCGCGCAGCCCAGCCGGAGGTTGTCGAGCACCGACAGGCTGGCGAAGAGCCGGGGGGTCTGGAAGGTGCGGCCCAGCCCGAGGCGGCCGCGGGCGACGGCGGAGCCGCGCAGCACGCCGCCCTCGTAGGTGATCTCGCCGCTGTCGGGGCGGTACAGCCCGGAGACGCAGTTGAAGAACGTGGTCTTGCCCGCCCCGTTGGGCCCGATCACCCCGGTCACCTCACCGGTGCGCGCCACCAGCGTCACCTGGTCGAGCGCCTGCAGCCCGCCGAAGCGGATCGACAGCCCGCGCACCGCGAGGATCTCCTCGCCGTGGACGCGCCGGTCGGCGAGCCAGCCGCCGTCGCGGGCCATGCGCTCGGCGAGGCGGTCGCGCACCGGCTGGAGGCGGGCCAGCTTGGCGGGGTCGATGCTCAGCTCCCCGGGGGCGGTGCGGCCGGCGAAGCGGCGCCGCGCCGCGTCGAGCCGGGCGAGCCGGGCGGGGTCGGCGATCGGGGTGGCGGGACGGGAGCCGTTCTGGGTCATGTCCGCCGGCCCTCGATGCGGCGCCAGAGCCGGCCGCCGACCTCGTGGAGCCCGCCCCGGGCCGTGAGCACGATCAGCAGCGCGAGGAACCCGGCGAAGAACTGGTCGTAGCCGACGAACCTGCCCTCGGAGAGCGAGTCGAGGTACTTGGGCACGGTCCCGAAGACGATCCCGGCGGCGATCGCGCCGCCGATGGACCCGAAACCGCCCACCACCGCGTAGGCGAAGTAGAGGACGGCGAGGATCGGGCTGAAGTAGTTGGCGGGGACGACCTGCTGGAGGAGCCCGTAGTAGACCCCGGCGACGGTGGCGATGGCGCCCGCCAGGCACACCGTGAAGAGCTTGTAGCGGGCCGGCGAGTGGCCGAGCACGGCGAAGGCCATCTCCGAGTCGCGGAGCGCGGTGATCCGGGTGCCGATCCACGAGCGGCGGACCAGCGCGCAGACCACCGCGACGGCGAGCAGCGAGCCCATCAGCAGGTAGTAGAGGCGGTAGTCGTCGGAGACGAAGGCGGGGCGGTCGATCACCTGGTCGAAGCCGCCCTGGCCGCCCAGGTAGGTCTGGAAGAAGGTCTTCTGGGCGAGATAGCCGAACGCCAGGGTGGCGATCGCGAAGTAGACGCCGCGCAGCCGCAGCGCGAACGCTCCGATCACCAGCGACACCGGGATCGAGGCCACCGCCATGATCGGCAGCACCAGCAGGAAGGGCACACCGTGGCGCTCGAGGAAGTAGAGGCCGATCACGCCCATGCCCATCTGGGCGAGGGTGGCCAGGGTGATCTCGCCGATCCAGGCCAGAACCGAGATGGAGAGTGTCGCCATCGCGACGATCAGTCCGAAGTCGAGGGCGTAGGCGGGACCGGCCCACTTCAGCGCGTAGGGGGCGGTGAGCAGCAGCGGCACCAGGACCGCGAGCCCGAGCAGCCGGACCGCCACCACCCGCGCCGGCGGCCGGCCGGGGAGGGCGAGCGTCGCCGTCGAGGGCGGCTCCGCCGGGGTCGCCTCCAGGGTCGCGGAGCGGACCTCGGTGACGGTGCTCATGCCCGCACCACCGCGTGGTCGTCGAGCGAGCTGCGCTGGCGTGCGTAGCGCGCCGCCAGCACCAGGACGAGGAGGATGAACGGCCAGGCGTCGGCGAGGCCCTTGGCGCCGGGGAAGTAGACCTGGCTGATCGCCTCGAGCAGCGCCAGCCCCATCGCCCCCGCCACCGTCAGCGGCAGCGAGACCAGGCCGCCGATGAAGGTCACGGTCAGTGCCTTGAGGGTGAGCCCGGTGAGCGACTGGTTGTCGAGGAAGAGGATGGGGGCGAGCAGCATGGTGGTGAGCCCGGAGAGGCCGAAGGCCAGCCCCCAGACCACCGGCGAGATCAGCCGCGAGCGCACCCCCATCAGCCGGGCCGCGGTGCCGTCGTCGGAGATCGCGCGCATCGCCATCCCCAGCCGGGTGCGGCGGAGCAGGTAGGCGAGGCCGGCGAAGACCACGGCGGTGGCCACCAGCAGCACGATCTGGTCGTAGGTCACCGAGTAGTTGGCCAGCGGGATCCGCACCGTCCTGTCGAGAAGTGGCGAGGGGAAGAGCTGGCCCCAGGTGTTGCCCCACCAGGGGACGATGAACACGAACCCCTCGGCGAGGATGAAGAGGGCGAGGGTGGAGATGGTCTGGAGGTCGGGCCGCCCGGCGAGGCGGCGGATGACGATGCGCTCGAAGGCGAGTCCGATCAGCACCGCCACCACGATGCCGGTGAGCACCCCCAGGTAGTAGGGCACGTGGCGCAGGGTGATCAGGTCCCAGGCGACGAAGCCGCAGAGCACCCCGATGCCGCCGTGGGCGACGTTGAGCACGCCGGTGGTCCGGTAGACGAGCACCATCCCCAGGGCGATGAGCGAGTAGAACGAGCCCGCGATCACCGCGATGATCAGGGTCTGGAGCAGTTCCTCCACGGCGCTCTCCTTGGTCGGGCGGCTCGGATCGACGGTAGCGTCGCCACCCGGCGCCGTCGTCGGTAGCGCCTACCGATTCGGATACGTAGGGCAATCGGTAGCGCCTACGGACGACACCCGCCCCACCCGCGGCGCACGATGGGGCGCGGTACGGCGAGCACAGGAGGAGACGGTGTGATCCGATCACGTCCACTACTCGCGGGCTCCGCGCTCGCCCTGCTGATGGCCGCCTGCGGGGGTGGGACCACCGCCCAGCGGGCGGCCATCGAGCAGCAGCAGGCCCAGGCGCCGTCGGGCGGCCAGGCCGCGCCCGGCGCCGCCCTCCCCGGCTCGGGCACCGCGCCCCAGCAGGGCACCGCGCCCCAGTCCGCGACCCAGCCGTCCAACGCCGCCGCCCCCGGGGCCGCGGCTCCGGCTCCGGGCGCGGCCGGCGGACCTCCCGCCGGGGTCAGGCCCGCCGGCAGCGTCCCCGGGCCGGCGAAGCCCGGCGGGGTGGTGCCGCAGCCCGGCGCCGGCGGCGCCACCGACACCGGCGTCACCGCATCCTCGATCAAGCTCGGCCACATCGGCATCTACTCGGGACCGGTCGGCTCCTTCGGCGCCAACCTCTCCTACGCCTGCCGCGCCACCCTGCAGTCGGCCAACGACACCGGTGGCATCAACGGCCGGAAGTACGACGTGCTGGTGCGCGACGACGCCTGGGACGCCACCAAGGGCAGCGCCGCGGTCCGCGATCTGGTCGAGCGGCAGAACGTCTTCGCGATGGCGTGCAGCCAGTCGGTGCCGACCAACGACGCGGTGACGCCCTACCTCGACCAGCAGAAGGTGCCCAACGTCGGCAGCGACGGCTGGGGCGAGGCCCAGTACGGCGGCGCCTGGAGCTTCCCGGTCGGCGCCTCGGCGGTCAACCAGGCGCAGAACCTCGCCGACTACCAGCTCGCCCACGGCACCAGGAAGGTCGGCGTCCTCTACCTCAACAACACCACCGGCCAGGCCTACGCCGACGCCTACAAGAAGATCCTCGAGGCCGGCGGCGGCCAGATGGCGGTCGCCCAGGCCGCCAACTTCGACGACCCCGGCACCTCCACCTTCCTCGCCCAGTGCCGGGTCAACAACGTCGACACCATCACCACCATGCTCGACCCCGGCATCTTCGCGCGGATGGTGCGCGAGGCGGCGGCGCAGAGCTACAA
Organism: uncultured Chloroflexia bacterium; assembly: GCA_963846365.1. Classification (GTDB taxonomy): domain Bacteria; phylum Chloroflexota; class Dormibacteria; order Aeolococcales; family Aeolococcaceae; genus CF-96. Next base: position 467,423 of record CAWJVN010000002.1, on the reverse strand, counting down.
GCCGCAGCACGGCTACTCCGGCAACGCGGCGCTCTACTTCCAGGTCACGCCGGCCTTCACCGGGCCCACCGCGGCGGGGACGATCGCGGCCATCGACTGGACGCCCGACGACCCCACCGGTCCCGCGGCGGGCAGCGCCGGCTACCGGCTGTACAAGCAGACCGTCGAGCACTACTACCCGAACATCGACCACTCCAACTGGACCAAGGCCGCGTTCGTCGGCGGCACCATGCTCAACGACGCGCTCAAGCGGCTCGGCCTGAACCTCACCCGCCAGCGGCTCAAGGACGACCTCGACCGCCTCAGCGGGTTCGACACCGGGCTCGGCCCCAAGGTCACCTTCAGCGTCGGCCACCACCGCTCCAACAAGACCACCTACCTGGTGCAGCTCCAGGACGTGGGCGGCGGAAAGCTCGGCTGGAGGTACATCGCCGGACCGATCGTCAACCCCCATCTGAACTGACAGCCGCCTCTGCGCCGAGGGGCGCCCGGTGACGGACGCCCCCGGCGCGGCGAGATCCAACCCGTATGCGGAGGTGCAACGTGCGAAGGCCGATGCTGGCGGTGTCGGCGGTGGCCCTGGGGGTGGTCGGCCTCCTCCATCCCGTGGTCGCGGATGAGGGGGTTCCGAACGTCTTCCCCGGCTTCACCGCGGTCGACGCCCACGCCCAGGGACAGCTGGCCACCGGGTACCTCTTCGCCGTCGGCGACGAGCTGACCCGGGTGGTCGGGGCCGAGGTCGAGATCAACGGTCCGCCCCCCGGCTCCCAGAGCACCGCCGCGTTCATCCAGCGCGGCGCCGGCGGCACCTACGTGTACGGGGTCGCGGGCGGAGGCGGCAACGGCAAGGGCGGAGCGCTGCCCGAGCCTCCGCCGGGGGAGGCCGACGCCTTCTTCCCCGCCAATCCGCAGCAGTCCGCCTGGGAGGGGCCGCTCACCGGTGCCGCCAAGACCCAGGTGGTCGACGGCAGGTTCACGGCGAAGGCGACCGCAACTCCGAACGCCCGGGCCGACGCCGCGGTCACCCAGGTGATCGTGCCCGGCGCGCTGACCATCGAGCACGCGGTGGTCGACTCGCACTCCGAGCCCGCCGACGAGGGCGTGGTCTCCGAGTCGGTCTCGGTGCTCCACGGCCTCACCATCGGGCCGCTGCACATCGAGAGCCTGGCGTCGCGGGCGTACGCGTTCATCGCCGCCCTCCCCTCGCCGCCCAAGGGGCTCGCCCGGACCGTCGTCGAGGGCGCCACCGTGAACGGCACCGCGGTGCAGATCACCGACCAGGGCCTGGTGGTGGGGGACAAGGCGTCGCCCAACGCCCAGGCGCAGGTCAACGAGGCCATGGCCAAGGCCGGGTTCCCCCAGGTGCGGCTCACCTCCTCGACGGTCGCCCCCGGCGACGACGGGTCGGTGCACGCCGTGACCGGCGTGCTTCAGGTCATCCACCGCGATCCCAAGCTCGGCACCCAGAACCCGCAGGGCTTCGAGGGTGGGGGCTTCTCGGTGGGCGGCGCCGAGGTCTCGGTGCTCGCCTCCCGCTGCGCCCCCAGCTGCGGCGGCCCGCTCGACCTCTCCGCGCCACCGGTGGCGCACGGCGCCGGCCCGGTCGCATTCGACGCCGGCCCGCCCGGACGCGGCGACAGCTCCTCGACCGGCTCGAGCACCTCCGCGGTCACCCCGACGGGTGAGCCGCCGGCGGCGATCGATCCGTCGACCCCGACCACGGCGCTGCCGCCGGCCGGCGACTCCGCGGCTCCGCCCTCGACCCCGGTGGCCCCGCCGGCCTCGCCGCAGGCCCCGGCGGCGCCCCGGACCGCCACCCTCGCCGCCACCCAGCTGACCCCGGCCGACGCCGGCTGGATCCGGGACGCCTACCTGGCGATCGTGGCGGCGGTGCTGATCGTGCTCGTCGCCGGAACCCTTCTCATCCGGTCTCGCCCCTGAGGCCGCGGAGCGCATCGCACGGCGCCGTCCCCGGCTCTCCCGGGGACGGCGTCCGGGGGTGGTCGCGCTCGTAGACCTCGGTCCAGGCGTCGACGAGGAATCTGGGCGCGGCACCCTGCCAGCGGGGTCCGGGAGCCCCGTCGTGGCCCTGTTGCACGGGCGCGCCCGCCACCGCCAGCCGGAGCCCGAGGGCGTCGCCGAGCAGGTCCTCGATGCGGCCGAGGACGAAGCTCGCCCCCATCTCCCAGCCCCACATCTCCGCGATGACCACCCGCTGGGCCTCGGTCCCGGGCCGGTCACGGTGATCGCCGCCCACCGACGAGGCGCATCGGAGGGCCTCCTGCTGGAGGTACTCGATGATCTCCAGGACGGCGATCAGCGTGTCCCGCACGGTCTGCACCTGGTCCCCGGTGAGCTGCGTTCCCGAGGATGGCTCGGAGGTCAGGCTGGCGGTATCGGTCACGGCGCTCTCCCAGGTCTGTTGTCGAGGCCACGCCATTGTCATTGACGATTTTGTTAGAAAACAAGCCCCATCTCCGCCCCGCCGCCCAGGCGTCAGGCGGTGAGCTCGGTCAGCCGCCGGGCGAGCTCGCCCTTGGAGGCGACCCCGAGCTTCACGTAGACGCGGGCGAGGTGGGCCTCGACGGTGCGCCGGCTGATGAAGAGCCGGTCGCCGATCTCCCGGGCGGTGAGCCGCTGGGCGGCGAGCCGCGCCACCTGGAGCTCGCGGACGGTGATGCCCTCGGCGCCGCGCACCGCGTCGGCGGCGCGGAGTCCGTCGCGGCCCCGGGCCCGCAGCGCCTCCACCACCCGGTCGCGCCGCCACAGCGCGCCGCCGGCCTCGAAGGCGGTGGCCGCCTCGGCGAGGGCCTGCAGCTCCGCCGCGGAGCTGCGGGTCTCCAGGGCGCGGGCGCAGGCCACCAGGCAGCGCCCCCGCAGGGTGGCGCTCGCCTTCTCGGGGAGCAGCGTCGCCGCCTCCCGCGCCGCCGCCGCGCCGTGACCGTGGTGGCCGCGGCCGATCGCCGCCCAGGCGCGGCCCAGCGCCGCGTGGGCGCGGAAGAGGTCGCGCTCGGTGATCCCGGCGATGCGGTCGAGCTCGCCGGCGGCCAGCTCCGCCTGGGCGGGGAGGCCGGCCTCGACCGCGACCTCGGCGAGGTCGAGCAGCATCGGCGCGGCGAAGACCACCGCCCCCATCGCCAGCAGGCCGTCGCTGCCGCGCCGGAGCGCCGCGACCGCCGCCGCCAGCCGTCCCTCCCGCCAGGCGAGCACCCCGGCGGCGTGCTGGGCCAGGCCCGACGCCACGAACCAGGTGCGGTCGCCGTAGATCCGCGCCGCGGTGGCGACGTCGCGGCGGGCCTCGTCGAGCCGGTCGGTCTCGACCGCGGAGAGGGCGGCGAAGCACAGCCCGGCGGCGCGGCGCCGGCTCAGCCCCCCGGGGTTCAGCACCACCGCCTCGTGGGCGCAGGCGAGCGAGCCGGCGTAGTCGCCCGCCAGCCAGCGCACGTGCAACTCGAGCTCGAGGGCGTTGCTGTCCCGCCAGCCCGGCACCGAGCGCGCCTCCTCGAAGGCCGCCAGGGCCTCGTCGACACGGCCCTCGAACCCGTACGACCAGCCCAGCGACATCAGCCCCCAGGTGACCCGGTAGAGCTTGCCCGTCCGCCGCGCCATCTCCACGCTGCGGCCGATCGCCGCCTCCGCCTCGGCGAAGCGCCCCTGGTAGAAGGTGGCGGTGCCCAGCACCCCGAGGGCCTGGACGGTGGCGTGGTCGTCGCCGGCGAGCTCGGCCTCGGCGAGGACGGTGCGGGCGCCCTCCTCGAGGGCGGGGAGGTCGCCGGCGAGCCCGCGCGCGTAGGCGAGCTCGAGGGCGGCGAGCCGCGCCTGGGTGGGGTCGTCGGCCGCCTGGTAGAGCCGGATCGCCTCCTCGGCGGCGACCGCCGCCTCCTCCAGCTGCCCGGTGCCCCAGGAGAGGAAGCTGGTCAGCCGGCTCTTCACGGTGGCGCGCAGCCCCGGCCCGCTGCCGGCGGCGAGCACCGCGTCGATCTCCCGCAGCGCGGTCACCGCCGAGCGGGTGTCGGCGTCGGCGCGGTGGTCGACCACCCACTCCCCCTGGTCGAGGGTGTCGGCGACGGCGAGCCAGCGGGGGTCGCCGGGAGGGAGGATCTCGGCGAGGGCGCCGAGGATCTTCAGCGCCTCGCGGAAGCCGCCCCGCTCCTCGGCCTGGCGGAGCGCGTCGCGGAGCACCGCGATCGCCTCGTCGTCGCCGCTGTCGGCGGAGTGGGCGAAGTGCAGCGCCGCCTCGCCGAGGTGTCCGGCGATGAGCAGCGCCCGGCCGACCTGCCGGTGGAGGGCGAAGCGGGTGGCGCCGCCGATGTCGTCGTAGATGGTCTCGGCGATCACCGGGTGGGCCACCTCGTAGGCGACCCGGTGGGCACGCTGGTCCTCGGTGACCAGGCGGGTGCGGGTGAGCCGGCGCACCGCCGGGGCGAGCTGATCTAGGGGCCGGCCGCTGAAGCGGACCAGCTCGCCCAGCTCCACCCGGCCGCCGGCGACGGCGAGCACCTCGAGCACCCTCTGGGCATCGGGGTCGAGGAGGCCCACCCGCGCCCGCACCCGGTCGGCGAGCTCCTCGGGCAGCACCCGCAGGCCGGGGCGGGGCACCCCGCCCTCGTCGCGCAGGGCGCGGAGCAGGCCGACGGCGAAGAGGGTGTTCCCCCGCGAGCGCTCCGCCACCCAGTCGAGCACGTCCTTGCCCACGGTGCGGCCGAGCAGGTCCTCGGCGAGCTGCTCGACCGCCTCCTCGCCGAGGGTCTCGACGTCGATGCGGCGGAGCACCTCCTGCTGCTCGAGGTCGAGGAGCACCCGCACCGCCAGCGGCTGGTCGGCGAGCTCGCCGGGACGCACCGCCGCCACCACCAGCGCGGGGGTGCGGGGGAAGTGCAGCGCCAGGTACTCCAGCACCTCCCAGGAGGAGGCGTCGGCGAGGTGCATGTCGTCGAGGAAGAGCACCACCGGCCGCCGCCGGGCGAGGTTGGCCAGCAGGGCACCGAGGCTCTCGAGGAACCGGATCCGCGGCGGCTCGCGGTCGGGGATGGCGCGGCGCACCCCGGCGACGCTGCGGAGCAGGCCGGCGAGATCGTCGAGAAACCCGCCGCAGAGCGACGCCACCTCGTCCGGAGGCAGCTGGCGCAGGTGCTCCTCGAAGGCCTCCGCCCAGACCCCGAACGAGGCCACCGTGCTCAGCGGGCGGGCGCGCGCGGTGAGCACGGTGGAGCTGGCCGCATGCCGCGCGAGGCACTCCTCGGCGAGCCGCGTCTTGCCCGCGCCGGGGTCACCGGCGAGCAGGATGCAGCGCAGCTCACCCGCCGCGCTCCGGTGCCGCTCCGCCTCGAGCGCAGCGACCTCCACCACCCGCCCCACGAACCTGGGCTTCCCGGCCATGCCGCCTCCTCGAGCGCGAGAATACGCCCCCGGAGGCGGGGAAGGCGACAACCGTGTTGGGTGACGCGGACCACGGTTTGGCTGGCCGCCGTTGACCACGCTCAGCCGGCGACGTTCGGCAGCACGGCATCGGTGAAGAGCGAGAACGACCGCCGGCTCAGCGGAGCGAGGAGCAGGTGGTCGAGCCCGATCTCCGCCTCGAGCCGCAGCAGCTCGTCGGTCACCTCGTCGGGCGTGCCCCACACCATCACGCCGTCGAGGTAGCGCTCCACCGGGTCGCGGGGCGGCGCGGTGCGGGCCGCCCCCACCGCGCCGAGGGCACGGTGCTCGGGGCCGTAGTACGAGGAGAGCGTCCAGCGGGCGCCGCGGCGGGCCACCTCCTCGGCCTCGGCCCGGGTCGGCGCCACCGCAACCAGCCGGGCGACGGGCAGCTCACGGCCGTCCCGCGAATGCCCGTGACGCTCCAGCTCCTCGGCGTAGAGGGCGCGCTTGATGCCGATCTCGACGTGGCTGGAGTGGGGATCCATGAGGATGCTGTGGCCCTGCGACGCCGCCCACCGGATCGAGTCGGGCGAGGTCGCCGCCATCCACACCGGCGGGTGCGGCTGCTGCCGCGGCTTCGGCAGCACCTCGACGCCTGCGAAATCGTGGTACCGGCCGTGATGCTCGATCCGCTCCTCGGTCCAGGCGCGGAGCACCACCTCGACCGCCTCGTGGAACCGCTCGGCGCTCTCCGCCGGCGGCACCCCGAAGACCTCGAACTCGCGGAGGTCGAAGCCGCGGCCGGCGCCCCAGTTCACCCGTCCGCCGGAGAGCACGTCGACCAGCGCCACCTCCTCGGCGATGCGCAGCGGGTGCTGGAGGGCGGCGAGGGTCACCGCGGTGCCGATGCGCAGCCGGGTGGTGCGCGCCGCCGCGTGCGCCGCCATCAGGTGCACCGAGGGACACACGCTGAACGCGTTGAAGTGGTGCTCGGCGAACCAGACGGCGTCGTAGCCGGTGCGGTCCATCACCTCGACCCGCTCCAGCGCCACCCGGTAGACCTCCTCGAGGGGGAGGCTGCGGTCGAGCCAGCCGAAGAACTGCAGCACCCCGACCTTCACGGCCGCGCCCCCGGCCGGTCGCGCAGCGAACCGCCGAAGCCCAGCACCGCGGCGCCGAGCGCGGCCCGCGCGGGCTCGGACGCGGCCAGGGTGTCGGCGCAGAGCACGCGCATGCCCAGGGCCTCGATCTCCGCGGTCTGGGCGGCGTCGCGCTCGTCGAGCACGAAGCCGTCGACCAGCCCGCGGTAGAGGCCGGCCACCGCCGCCGCCCGGTGGGGCAGCCCGCGGGCCGCGAGGAAGGCGGCGCGCACCCGGGCGCGGCCCTGCTCCGGGGGCGTGGCCGGCTCCCGGCCGCTCACCACCGGGGTGACCGCCACGGTGCCCCCGCGGCGACCCGCCAGGGCCTGGCGAACGCCCGGCAGCGCCACGATCGGGCCCAGGCTGCTCACCGGGTTGCTCGGCGCCAGCAGCACCAGCTCGGCACCGGCGATCGCCTCCAGCACCCCCGGCGCCGGCGTCGCCCCCCCGATGCCGGCCTGGTCGACGGCGATCACCCGCGGCTGGGCGTGGCGCCGCACCAGGTACTCCTGGAAAGTGAGGGTGCCCTCGTCGGTGCTGACCATGGTGCGCACCGGAGCGTCGCTCATCGGCAGCAGCCGGGCCTCCACGCCCCAGGCCTCGGCCAGCCGGGCGGTGGCCTCGCCGAGGCTGTGTCCCTCGCGGAGCAGCCGGGTGCGCTCGAGGTGCTGGGCCATGTCCCGGTCGCCGACGTGGAACCAGCCGGCGCCGTGGCGGGCGAGCGCGGCGTTGCAGTGGAAGGTGTCGCCGCGCAGCCCCCAGCCACGCTCCTCGTCGAAGCAGCCGGCGAGCGCGTAGAGGACGCTGTCGAGGTCGGGGGAGACGTGGAGGCCGAGCCAGTCCAGGTCGTCGGCGGTGTTGCCGATGCAGCAGAGCCCGGCGGTGCGTCCCCGCAGGCCACCGAGGAACCGGGCGGCGCCGAACCCGCCGCAGAGGACCGTGACCACCGCGCCGGCCGCGCCGCCTACGGCAGCGCTGCCGCGGCCCGGGGGCGCGCCGGGGCGCGGCCGTAGACGGTGGTGCGCTCCACCGGCTCCCGGCCGATCGCGCGGATCGCCGCCTCCAGCTCCTCGGGCTCCTTGCGCACCCCCCACTCGGCGCCGGCCATCCGCGAGATGGTCTCCTCCATCAGGGTGCCGCCGAGGTCGTTGGCGCCGCCCTGGAGCAGCTCCTTCGAGGCCTCGAGCCCGAGCTTCACCCAGGAGACCTGGACGTTGTCGATCAGCCCGCTGAGCATGATCCGGGCGATCGCGTGGACCCGCCGGCTGTCGGCCACCGAGGCGCCGGGGCGGGCCAGGCCGGCCAGGTAGATCGGCGAGTTCTGGTGGACGAAGGGGAGGGGGACGAACTCGGTGAAGCCGCCGGTGCGCTCCTGGATGCGTGCCAGCCGGCGGATGTGGCCCACCCAGTGCGGGGGCGCGTCGACGTGGCCGTACATCATCGTCGACGAGGAGCGGAGGCCGACCGAGTGCGCGGTGCTGACGATCTCCTCCCAGGTGTCGGCGGGGAGCTTGCCCTTGGTGAGCACCCAGCGCACCTCGTCGTCGAGGATCTCGGCGGCGGTTCCGGGGATGGTGCCGAGCCCGCGGTGGCGGCACTCCTCGAGGAACTCGCGGAAGGAGATGCCCAGCCTGGTCGACCCGGTCAGCACCTCCATGGGGCTGAAGGCGTGGATGTGCATCTCCGGCACCCGGCCGCGGATCGCGTCGAGGATCAGGAAGTAGAAGTCGGCGGGCAGCCCCGGATGGATGCCGCCCTGGATGCACACCTCGGTGGCGCCGTAGCCCCACGCCTCCTCGGCGCGGTCGGCGATCTCGTCGAGGCGCAGCGTGTAGGAGTTGGGGTCCATCTCGCGCTGGGCGAAGGCGCAGAAGCGGCAGCCCGTGTAGCAGACGTTGGTGAAGTTGATGTTCCGGTTCACCACGTAGGTGACGGCGTCGCCCACCGCGGCCGCGCGCAGCCGGTCGGCGACCCGGCACAGCTCCTCGAGCGCATCGCCGTCCGCCTGGAACAGCGCCAGCGCCTGCGCGTCGGTGACCGGACGGCCCGCCTCGGCGTTGCCCAGCGCGGCGCGGATCTCGGCGTCGAGCGGCGCCCCGGTGCGCGGCGTCCACGCGGCGGTCACCGGGAGGGCGTGGACGTCGCCGTACACCGCCAGGGCGTCGTCGCGCAGCCCGGCGCCGGCGCCCTTCGCGTAGGTGAGCGCGGTCCGGCGCGGCTTCCACTCCACGTCGGGGTCCTGCCAGGGCTGGGGCTCGGCCCGTGCGCCCTCGACGGCGAGCCCGTCGCCACCCAGCAGCGCCGCCACCGGCGCGCGCATCCGGGTGGCCAGGTAGGGGTCGGGACGGGTGGCGTACTCGGGGTAGACGCAGAGGCGCTCGCGCAGGGTGAGCCCCTGCTCGGCGGTGCGCGCCGCGAGCTCGTCGAGCGCGGGCCAGGGGGCCTCGGGGTTGACGTGGTCGGGGGTGACCGGCGAGACCCCGCCCCAGTCGTTGATGCCCGCCGCCAGCAGCCGCGGGTAGTGCGGGTCGCTGAGATTCGGCGGCGCCTGCACGTTCATCTGCGGACCCATCACCACCCGGGCGGTGGCCACGGCGGCGAGGAACTCGTCGAACCCGGGCTCGGGATGGTCGCGCATCGCGGTGCGGGGCTTGGCCCGGAAGTTCTGGACGATGACCTCCTGGACGTGGCGATGGCGGCGGTGCGCCTCGCGAATGGCGAGCAGCGCCTCGGCGCGCTCGGCCTCGGTCTCACCGATGCCGACCAGGATGCCGGTGGTGAAGGGAATGCCGAGGCGGCCCGCGTCCTCGATGGTGCGCAGCCGCACCGCCGGCACCTTGTCGGGCGAGCGGTGGTGGGCCATGCCCTTCTCGAGCAGCCGCTCCGAGGTCTGCTCGAGCATGATCCCCATCGAGGCGCTCACCTGCTTGAGCCGAGCCATGTCCTCCCACGACATCACCCCGGGGTTGAGGTGGGGGAGCAGCCCGGTCTCCTCGATGATCAGGATGCAGATCGCGCGCAGGTATTCGAGGGTGCTCCGGTAGCCACGCTCCTCGAGCCAGCGCCGCGCCGTCGGATAGCGGTCCTCGGGCTTGTCGCCGAGGGTGAGCAGCGCCTCCTTGCAGCCGGCCGCGCGTCCCGCGCGCACGATGGCGAGCACCTCGTCGGGGGAGAGGAAGGGGGCGGCGACGCGTGCCGGCGGTTTCGCGAACGTGCAGTAGTGACAGTGGTCGCGGCAGAGCATCGTGAGCGGCACGAACACCTTCCGCGAGTAGGTGACGACGTCGCCGTGACCGAGCTCGCGCAGCCGTGTGGCCACGCCACAGAGCTCGTCGAGGGGCTCGCCTCGCGCACCCAGGAGCGCGGTGACCTCGGCGAGCGCCAGGGTCTTCCCCTGGGCCGCACGGTGGAGAGCACGGCTCAGAGTCCGCTCCATGACGGGACCTACTCTAGAGGATCGGTCGGTGAGGGGGCACCCGCGGAGGCGGCGAAGGTGGGGACGCTGCCGCAGAGGGTCATCCCCCCGTCGGCGTTGCTCTGCAGGGACAGCTCGCCGCCGACCCGGGCCAGCCGCTGGCTCAGCGACGCCAGCCCGTAGTGCTCGCCGTCCCGGGGCACGTGGGCGACCTGGAAGTCGTCGGGGAGGCCGCGCCCGTCGTCCTGCACCAGGACCTCGGCGCTCTGCTCGCCGTAGTGGAGGGTGACCAGCACCGTGGACGCGCCGGCGTGCTTGCCCGCGTTGTGGAGCCCCTCGCGCACCACCGCGAGCAGCACCGCCTCCTGCTCGCTGCTCAGCGGATACGCCTCGCCGAGGACGGCGAGGTCGGTGGCGGTGCCGGTGAAGGTCGCGAAGCCGCGCACGTCCATGCCGATCACCGCGGGCAGCCCGTCGTCGCAGGCGACCGGCGCCAGCGCGCGGAGGATGTCGCGCAGCGAGGACGCCGCCTGCGCCGCCTGCGCCTCGATGGCGCGGATCTGCTCCACCACGTCGGGCGGGCCACCTCCCAGGGTGGTGCCGGCGCGCTGCGCCGCGCTGCCGATGCCGAAGAGCAGCGGGCTGAGGTTGTCGTGGAGGTCGCGGGAGAGCCGCTGCCGCTCCTCCATCGCGCTGAGCCGGGCGGACCGCTGTGCGCCCATCGCCGCCCCCAGGGTCGGGCCCAGCTCGGCGGCGAACTCCTCGGCGAGCCGCCGGGCGCGCTGGCCGACGTCGCCGGGGGTGCGATTCAGGGCATAGAGGACGCCGATCACCCGGCCGCGATGGATGATCGGCACCCCGAGGATGGCGTGGATCCCCTCCTGGCGGACCATGTGATCGACCAGGCGCGGCGACATCTCCGGCTCGGTCTCGAAGTCGGCGACCGACACCGGCCGCCGGTGCTGCAGCACCTTGCCGGCGACACCGTCGCCGTACGCCACCTCGAGGCCGTTGCGAACCCCCGGGGTGCGCACCCGCCAGGCGCCGCGGGTGACCATGAGCCGCGGGCCCTCGCGCAGGCTGACCCCGGTGGCGTCGGTGCCGACGATGGGACCGAACCGGCAGGCCGCCCGCCGGGCGACCACGGAGGCGTCGAGCAGCCCCACCAGGCTGCGCGACGCCTCGGTCATCCGCCGCAGGTCGGCGACGGCGATCCGCGCGGCGCTGTGGTCGGCGCGGGTCATGCGCCGCGGCACCGCGGTCGGGACGCGCCCGGCACCGGGCCGGGCGCGTCCGATGCGACGTTCACCGCTGCTCCCCGGCTACAGCAGGCGCTCGCTGAGCACGTTGTCGACGGTGATGTGGGCGCCGTTGACGAACGAGGCGCGGTCGGTGGCGAGGAAGAGCACCGCCTGGGCGGCCTCGCGGGGGGTGCCCAGCCGTCCCTGCTTGGCCTGGAGGATGGGGCCGAGGTCGCCGAACGCCGCGGCCAGCTTGCCGAACGCCCGATCGGTCACCATCGGGGTGTCGAGGAACGCGGGGCAGACGCAGTTCACCCGCACGCCGGCGTCGCGCAGCTCGGCCGCCGCGGTGCGGGTCAGCGAGACCACCGCCGCCTTGGTGGCCGCGTAGGCGCCGAACATCGGGCAGCCGCCGAGGCCGGCCACCGAGGCCATGTTCACGATGTTGCCGCCGCCCGACGCGATGATCGCCGGAGCGCCGTACTTGATCCCGAACCAGACGCTCTTGATGTTGACCTGGAGGATCTGGTCGAAGTCCTTCTCCTCGTGGTCGAGGAGGGTGACCACCTGCTCGATCCCCGCGTTGCTCACCAGCACGTCGAGGCCGCCGAAGGCCGCGGAGGCGGCGTCGACCGCCTTCTTCACGTCCCCGCCCCTGGACACGTCACCGGTGACCGAGGGGCAGCCGAGGCTGTCGGCGATCTCCTTCACCCCGGCGCTGATGTCCTGGAGCATCACCTGAGCCCCCTCCTCGACGAAGAGCTCGGCGATCTGCCGCCCGATGCCCGACGCCGCGCCGGTGACCAGCGTGCGCTTTCCCTGCAGCTCAGCCATCCTGTCTCCTTTCTCCTTGCCCGTTGCCTGCGCTCGCCGCCCGCGTGCCCAGCGGCAGGCGAGCGTGCACCTCCTGGGTGACGATCCCCCTCAGCACGAGGGTCATGAAGTGGTCGGCGATGGTGTCGGGGTCGAGCCGCGCGCCCGGCTGGTACCACTGCAGCGTGGAGTTCATCAGCCCGGCGATCGCCATGCTGGTGAGCCGGACGTCGTGGGGGCGGATGCTGCCCTCGCGGACGCCGCGCTCGAGCAGCCGCTCGACCAGCACCTCGGTCTCGCGGCGCAGGTCGAGGACCTCGCGGTACTGGGGACCGCGGATGCGCCACTGCTCGCGGATCAGCACCCGCCACTGGTCGCGGAAGTGGTCGACCTCGTACATCCAGCGGCGGGCCACCTCGTAGGCGCAGTCGACCACGGGCACGTCGCGCTCGCAGATCCGCCGCATGTCGGCGACGAAGGCGCCGCCGGTGTCGGTGACGATGTGGACGAGCACCGCCTCCTTGCTCTCCACGTGGTAGTAGAGCGAGCCCAGGGTCAGCCCCACCGCGGAACAGATGTTCCGCATCGTGGTCTCGGCGTAGCCGCGCTCGGCGAACAGCCGGGCGGCGACCTCGAGGATCTCGCGGGTGCGCACGACCGTCGGCTTGCGCTGCTGCGGCGCCGACCGGGCGGTGCCGCCGGCCTGCCGGCCGGGGCGAGAGAAGCCCTCCGCGGACCCTGTGTGCTGGCTCATCTCCCCGCACGTTGACGACTATCGAACGTCCGATAGATACTACCAGCCCGGTGGAGGTGATTGGTAGGTCAGCGAAGGAGGATCCGGGTCGTGGGCACCAACAAACCGGTCGTCGTCTACGGAGCCAACGGGTACACCGGCAGGCTCGTCTGCGAGTACCTGCGCGAGTACAACCTCCCCTTCATCGCCGCCGGCCGCGACGCGTCGCGGGTCCGCAGCGTGCTGGAGAGCGTGCCGGGCATCGAGACCGCGGACTACGAGGTCCGTGAGGTCGAGCACTCGGTCGGAGCGCTCACCGAGCTCTTCTCGGGCGCCAGGGTCGTCTGCAACATGGTCGGGCCGTTCATCACCTACGGCCCCCAGGCCGCCGAGGCGGCGCTGAACGCCGGCTGCCACTACCTCGACACCACCGGCGAGCAGGACTGGTGCATGGTCGCCGACGAGAAGTTCGGCGCCCGCTTCGCGGAGAAGGGGCTGCTGATCTCCCCCTCCTGCGCGCACCAGTTCACCACCAGCGACATCGCCGCCCACATCTGCCTGGAGACCCCGGGGGTCGACACCCTCGACATCATCTCGATCTGGGGTGGGATGCCGACCAAGGCGTCGACGGCGACGATCTTCACCATCCTGATGGCCGACCACCACTACCTCGAGCAGAACCAGTACGTGAAGTACCCGCCGGCGGCGTACTTCGAGGTGGTGCTGCCGGGACAGCATCAGACCTCGCTGGTGATGTCGAACTGGTCGTCCCCGCACCCGGTCTGGCACAGGCGCAACCCGCGGGTCGCCAACTGCAAGGTGCTCGGCGGCGTGTTCAACCGCGCGGTCATGGAGCAGGTCGTCGCCATGGCCCAGATGGTCGAGGAGAAGATCAAGCCACTGGACCCGGACGGCCAGCGCAAGGCGCTCGCCGACGTGGCCGCCCAGGTGCAGGCGGGGATGCCGCCCCGGGAGAACCACCGGGTCAACCGGTCGCTCGACTCGGTCTACGCCACCGGGCCGCACAAGTCGGTGCACTGCGTGATCCGCGGCTCCAGCAACTACAAGCAGACCGCGCTGTACCAGGCCTTCTGCGCCCACAACCTGGTGATCGGCCGGCCCCGCGCCGTCGGCTTCGCCTCGGTGTGCCAGGCCTTCGGACACCGCGAGGCGCTCGGCGTGCAGCAGAGCTTCGGCCTGCTCGGCGAGCCGGTCGTCACCGGCCAGGTGAGCCAGGTGCCGGCGCCGGTGCCCGCGTCGGACCTGGGCAGGCTCAACGGCGCCGGCGTTCCCGCGCAGGTGCTGCAGGCCGTGCACTGACCGTCACCGATGAACCTCGGTGACATCCTCACCAACGCCTCACGGGTGTACCCCGACACCACCGCCCTCGTCTGGGACGAGGGCGGTGGGCGTCGCAGCTACCGCGAGCTGAACCAGCGTGCCGACGCCCTCGCGGGCGCGCTGGCCGGCGATCTCGGCGTCGGTCACGGCGACCGGGTCGCGGTGATGATGTACAACGGCCCGACCCTGCTCGAGGCCATGTTCGCGGTGTGGAAGGCGGGGGCGACGGTGGTGCCGCTCAACGCCCGCTTCACCGCCGAGGAGATCTCCTACCACGTCGCCGACTCCGGGGCCCGGGTGCTCATCGGAGGCGCCGACTTCGCCGCCACCCTCACCGGCATGCGCGACCGGATCGGGGCGGAGACGCTGGTGCTCGAGGGCGGCGGCGACGGCGCCGCCGACCTCGGCGCGCTGGCGGCGGCGCACGCCGGGCAACCCTTCACCGCGGTGGAGGTGGCCGGCGACGACGTCGCCTGGATCGCGTACACCTCCGGCACCACCGGACGGCCCAAGGGGGCGATGCTCACCCACGGCGGGCTCACCTTCGTGGCGGTGTCGTGGCTGGCCGACCTGCAGCACCTCGAGCCCGAGGACGTCGGCCTCTACGCGGCGCCGCTCACCCACGGGGCCGGGATCATGGCGCTCGCCTTCACCATGAAGGCCTGCACCCAGGTGCTGCTCCAGCCCACCGGCTTCGACGCCGCCCGCTTCCTGGCGACGATCGCTCGGGAGCGGGTCACCCACACCTGGCTGGTGCCGACCCAGGTCAAGATGGTGCTCGACCATCCCGGGCTGGACGGCGCCGACCTCTCCAGCCTGCGCACCATCGTCTACGGTGGCGCGCCGATGCACGTCGAGCACCTCAGGGAGGCGATCCGGCGGATCGGCCCGGTGTTCGTGCAGCTCTTCGCACAGACCGAGTCGCCGATGACCGCCACGTATCTCCGGGCCCAGGAGCACATCGTCGACGGCCCGGGCAGCGAACGGCTCGCCTCCTGCGGCCACGTGCGCTCGGGCATGGAGGTGGCCATCCTCGACGGTGAGGACCGCGCCGTCGCCGCCGGCGAGGTCGGAGAGATCTGCGTGCGCGGACCGGCGCTGATGAAGGGCTACTGGCAGCGGCCCGAGGCCACCGCCGAGACCCTGCGCGGCGGCTGGCTGCACACCGGTGACATCGGCCGGCTCGACGACCACGGCTACCTGTACATCATGGACCGCTCCAAGGACATGCTCATCTCCGGCGGGCTCAACGTGTACCCGCGCGAGATCGAGGAGGTGCTGCTCCGCCATCCCGCGGTCTCGGAGTGCGCGGTCATCGGCATCCCCGATGATCGCTGGGGCGAGACCGCGATGGCGGTGGTGGTGCTCGCCGACGGCGTGGAGGTGACCGCCTCCGACCTGAAGAGCTTCGCCAGCGAGCACCTCGCCCCCTACAAGAAGCCGCGCGCCTTCGAGTTCGTCGGCGCGCTGCCCAAGACGACCTACGGAAAGATCGACAAGAAGGCGCTGCGCGCGCCCCACTGGGCGGGTCGCGAGCGCATGGTCTGAGGTGGTGCGGTGAGGGCTGCGTACTTCCGGCGCGTCGGACCGGCGCGCGAGGTGCTGGAGGTCGGCGAGATCCCCGACCCCGAGGCGGGGCCGGGGCAGGTGCGGGTGCGGGTGGCGGCGTCGGGAATCAACCCGGCGGACGTCAAGCGCCGCGCGGGGATGCGCGGCGAGCTGCCCTTCCCCCTGGTGGTGCCTCACGACGACGGCGCCGGGGTGATCGACGCGGTCGGGGAGGGAGTTCCGCCGTCGCGGGTCGGGGAGCGGGTCTGGGTGTACGACGCCCAGCTGCGCGGCGCCTTCGGCACCGCCGCCGAGGCGGTGGTCGTGTCCGCGGCGCAGGCGGTGCCGCTGCCCGAGGGCACCGGGTTCGACGCCGCCGCGTGCCTGGGGGTGCCGGCGGTGACCGCGCATCGCTGCGTCCACGCGGACGGCCCGGTGGACGGCCGCACCGTCCTCGTCCAGGGGGCCACCGGCGCCGTCGGGCTCGCCGCGGTGCAGCTGGCGCGGCGGGCCGGCGCCCGGGTGCTGGTGACCGCGGGGTCGCCGGAGAAGCTCGCCGCGCTGGCGGAGCGGGGCTTCGACGAGGGCGTGGTCTACCGCGGCGCCGACGTCGGGGCGTGGGCGCGCGAGCGCACCGGCGGCGCGGGCGTCGACCGGGTGATCGACGCCGAGCTCGGCGAGAACCTCGGCCGCGATCTCGACGCGATCCGGGCCGGCGGGGTGATCTGCGCCTTCGGGTCGGCGCTGAACCCGGAGCCGGTGCTGCCGGCCTACCCCATGCTGGGCAAGGCCGCGGTGCTCCGCATGGTGCTCGTGTACCTGCTCTCGGCGGAGCAGCGGGCGGCGGCGAACACGGAGGTGATCGCGGCCCTGGAGGACGGCAGCCTGGCCCCGATGATCGGCCGCCGCTTCGGCCTGGAGGACGTCGCCGCCGCCCACGAGGCCGTTGAGGCGGGCTCGTTCGGGCAGGTGGTGGTGACGCCGTAGCCGGTTCGGCGCGCTGACGGCCGCCGGACGCCCGGCGCAGAATGGCCGCCCGGCCGCGGCGTGGCCGCGGCCAGTGTGGAGGAGCCGGGATGGCCGACACCGTGTATCGCGTCACCGATCTCGTGGGCGTGAGCAGCGACTCCTGGGAGGCGGCGGCTCAGGTCGCGGTCGAGACCGCGGCGAAGACGCTGCGAGACCTGCGGGTGGCCGAGGTCGTGAAGCTCGACTGCACCATCGAGGACGGGAAGGTGGCGAAGTTCCGCACCCGGCTGAACGTGTCGTTCAAGTACGAGGGCGGCGGCGACTAGACCGTCGGGTGGGTGCGGGGGCCTCGCCGCCGGGCAGGTCCCCGCACCGCTGCGGGTTGCGCCCGACGTCGAGGACACGGCCGAGCAGGTGCAGGTCGCGGCACCGGCGGAGCCCGCCGAGGCCCGCGAAGCACTGCCGGTGGATCTCGCCGGCGATCCGGCCCACGGTGTCGCCGCCGGGCGGCGCGACGAAGATGTACGGGATCCGTCGGTGGGCGCCGGGTGGCCGGCTCCGCGGTTGACGCGGTGCCCCCGCCGCCGAGCAGCCGGTTGACCATGACCAGCGTGGCCACGTCGTTGGCGAGCTGGTCGGCGAGGCCGGCCTGGAGCATCTGGGCCGCCCCGGCGAAGATGTCCGGGCGTTGATCCTCGGTGGCCTCGCGCGTGCTGGCGATCGAGGTGAGGCCGATCACCACCAGCGGGTCGGCGCCGAGCCGGAGGGCCGGCTTGAGCGGGGTGTTGAGCCGGGTGCCGCCGTCGCCGTACCAGCCGGCGGCGCGGGAGGGGCGGGTGACCTCGACCGCGGGGAAGAGCACCGGGATCGCCGCCGATGCGCGGACGTGCACCTCGCTCAGCCGGGTGGCGGCGTAGTCGATGCCGCGGACCGGGTCGGGCGGCGGGGGTGCTCCGCCGTGGTGGAAGACGACGCTTCTGCTGGTGCGGTACGACGTCGCCACCGCCGCCACCGAGTGCACCCTGCCCTCGGTGACGTTGCGGGCGACCCGGTCGAAGGCGACCCTGCCGATCAGGGTCCACCTCTGCGGGCTCGAGTTCGAGCAGGCTCGGGACGCCGGCCCCGGGGACGCCGGCGAGCTCGAGGCCGTAGCGGAGCAGGCGTCTCAGCTCGTCGACGGAGACCAGCGGGCCGAGCACGTCCTCGTATCGGGTCATCCGCCAGGTCCCCTCGGCGCCCTCGATCGCCTCGCGAGGGGGAGGTGGGCGCCGGCGGCGAGGAGGGCGGCATTGATGGCGCCCGCGCTGGTGCCGACGATGATCTGCGCGCGCTCGTTGCGGGCCTCGAGGATCGGGGCGAGGACGGAGAGGACGCCGATCTCGTAGGCCCCCCGTGCGCCACCGCCGGAGAGGACGAGGCCGACCCGTGTCAGTGTGGGCATTGGGGGGAGCATGATGGCGGGTCGTGACCGGCTGGCGCTGATTACGGGGGGTTGTGTTTTTGTCTGGCTCTGCGTGTATGTTTGGCGGGCCAGGAGGGAGGGGGTACGGGGGGTTTGTGTGGCAGTGCGGGCGGTGTGCGCGGGGCGGTTGTTTGCTTGTGCTGCGAACGTATTTTGCTATAATTGCTTTGCAATGAGCGCAAGGCCCGACAGTCACTCTGCACGCACCAGCTTGGCGCCGATGGGCGAGCTGGCGGTGCGGATGCACGCCGATTCGGCGCGGATGGCGGAGCTGGTCTGTGCATTCGCGACCACCGACAAGCTGCTGCGCGCCGGGGTTGCCGCTCGCAAGCTGCCCGCGCTGGCGGAGGCGTTCTCCGCGGGTGAGCTGTCGCTCGACACCGTCGGGATGCTGAGCAGCGTGGCCACCGCCGAGGACCATGGCGCATGGGTGGAGGTGGCGCGTGAGTTGTCGCCTCGACGGAGGTCCGACGAGAACTCTGGAACCTCCTCTCGCTCTGCGAGTACACCACAACCGGCACCACGACGGCGAGTACGACATCCGCCGCACCGCCGGGGGTGACCTCTGCTTCGAGACCCACGACGGCCTGCTGGTCGGCACCGCCACCGGCGGCTGCTGGAGACGGCCGCCGCCGGGGCCCGAGCGCAGGTGACCGGCCGGGAGCACGCTGCCCCCGGCCGGTCCGCCTGACTCCCTCTGTCTACGCGGCCCTCAGCGAGCCGGCGTCCGCCGCCCCCTCGAGCGCCACGGCGAGCACGTCCTCAACCCGGGTCGCCAGGTGGAAGGTCATGTCGTTGCGCACGCTCTCGGGCACGTCGTCGATGTCGTTCTGGTTCCGGCGCGGGAGGATCACCTCGCGCAGTCCCATCCGGTGCGCGGCGAGCACCTTCTGCTTCACCCCGCCGATGGGGAGCACCAGGCCCTGCAGCGTCACCTCGCCGGTCATGCCCACCGTGCTCCGCACCGGGCGGCCGCTGAGCAGGCTGACGATCGCCGTGGTCATGGTGACCCCGGCCGACGGGCCGTCCTTGGGGATGGCACCCGCGGGAACGTGGATGTGGAACGCCCTCGCCGCCACCGACGGGTCGATGCCCAGCTCCACGGCGTGGGAGCGCACGTAGGAGAGCGCGATCTGCGCCGACTCCTTCATGACGTCGCCCAGCTGCCCGGTCAGGGTCAGACCCCGGCCCGGGGTGCTGGTGGCCTCCACGAAGAGCACGTCGCCACCGGTGCCGGTGACCGCGAGCCCCGTGGCCACGCCCGGCACCGCGGTGCGCTCGGCGACCTCGTTGTCGACCCTGGGCTTGCCCAGGTACTCGCGCACCCGGTCGCCGTCGACCTGCACGGGCGGCGTCAGCCGTCCGGTGGCGAAGCCGGTGGCCACCTTGCGGGCGAGCTTGCCGAGCTCGCGCTCGAGGTTGCGCACGCCCGCCTCGCGGGTGTAGTCGCTCATCACCCTGAGCAGGGCGGCGTCGGTGACGGTGACCTCCTCCGGACGCAGGCCGGCGCGGGCAACCTGCCGGGGAAGCAGGTGATCGCGGGCGATCGCCACCTTCTCCTGCTCGGTGTAGCCGTCGAGCCGGATCAGCTCCATGCGGTCGAGCAGCGGCGCCGGGATCGTCTCCCACACGTTCGCGGTGGGGATGAACAGCACCTCGGAGAGGTCGAGGTCGACCTCCAGGTAGTGGTCGCGGAAGCTGTGGTTCTGCGCGGGATCGAGCACCTCGAGCAGCGCCGCCGACGGGTCGCCCCGCCAGTCGCCGCCGACCTTGTCGATCTCGTCGAGCATGATCACCGGGTTCTTGGTGCCGGCCTCCTTCAGCGCGCGCACGATCCGTCCCGGCAGCGCCCCGATGTAGGTGCGCCGGTGACCGCGGATCTCCGCCTCGTCGTGCACGCCGCCGAGCGACACCCGGGCGAACTTGCGTCCGAGCGCACGCGCGACCGACTCGCCGAGCGAGGTCTTGCCCACGCCGGGCGGGCCCACCAGGGTGATGATCGCGCCCGAGCCGCGGCCGCCGAGCACCTCGAGGCCGCGCTCCTGACGCAGCTTGCGCACCGCCAGGAACTCGAGGATGCGGTCCTTCACGTCCTCGAGGCCGGTGTGGTCCTCGTCGAGGATGCGCCGCGCCTCGGTCAGGTCGTAGTTGTCCTCCGACCGGACGTCCCAGGGCAGGTCGAGCATCCAGTCCAGGTAGGTCCGGATCCAGCCGTTCTCCGGGTTCTGCTCGCTGGTGCGCTCCAGCCGGTCGAGCTCGCGCTCCACCTCGGTGCGCACCGCCTCGGGCATGCCTGCCTCGGCCACCCGGGTGCGGTACGTGGAGACCACGTCGCCGCTGCCCTCGCCCAGCTCCTTGCGGATCGCCTCCATCTGCTGGCGCAGCAGGAACTCGCGCTGGGTCTTCTCCATCCCCTCGGACACCCTGCTGCGGATCTGCTCCTTCAGCGAGGCGTCGGCGAGATTCTGCTTCGTCCACTCGATCAGGCTGGCCAGCCGCTGCTCGACGTCGAGCGTCTCCAGCACCTCGATCTTCTGGTCGGTGCTGAGCTCCGGCGAGTAGCCGGCGAGGTCGGCGAGGTGGCTGGGCGTGCGGGCGTTCCGGACGAACTGCACCGCTCCCGGTGCGCCCCGCGAACTCGAGCACGCTCTCGAGGAGAGCGCGGTACTCGCGCGCCAGCTCACGCACCCGGTCGGTGTCGTCCCCCGTCTCCGGCAGGCGCTCGACCTGCACCCAGAGGGCGCCCTCGATGTCGGCCTGGCCACCGCCGGGGCGGCCGCGGTGCTCGCCCTTGAAGATGGCCACCTCGACGCCGGTGGGCAGCCGGCCGGAGCTCTCCACCCGGGCGACGGTGCCCACGCGGGCGAATCGGCCCTCGACGCGCGGCACCAGCAGCACCAGCCGGTTGCCCCGCCCCGCGGCCTCGACGGCCGCCTTCTGGGCGTCGTCGTTCAGCGCCAGGGTGACGGTCATGTGCGGCAGCACCACGACGTCGTCGAGGGGCAGCACGGGGAGGAGTTCGGAGTTCAGCTCGGTCATGTTCTTTCGTATCCCAGTGGAACTCCGGCCGGAGGCCCGGTTGCCTCAGGTCAGGAGCTTACGTGGGGTACGTACCCAGACGGGCTGCGGGCGAATCCTCGCGGACGCTGCCGGCCCACCGCCACCGGGTCCGCTGCGGGTAGGCTGATCGGAAACCGCTGCCGTGCGTTGGTGAGGAGACGCGATGGACCGGGACGGATACGGGGCGCGTGAGGGGCAGACGCCGCTCGACCGCCTCCTCGAGGACTGCCGCACGCTCTCGCCTGCCGGCATCGAGCGGATCGCCCGGGGCTGGGAGGTCCTCGCCGAGGGCGCGCTCCACGCGCCGTACGTCGCCGCCGAGCGCGCCGCCGTCCGGCTCCTCGAGCAGTCGGGCCGCGGGCCGGAGTGGGACGAGCTGCGCAACCGCCTGCTCGGCCTCACCGAGCGCGGCACCCCGATGATCGCGTGGCGGGTCGAGCACGGCGACACCGGGCACCGCGCCGAGCGCGCGCTGCTCGGCACCGCCCTGGCGCTGATCGCCGGGCCCGAGCTCGCGCGCGAGCACCGCGAGACGCTGCTCCGGCCCACCGCCGAGGCGCTGCCCTGGCTGCTGGCCGGCAACCTCCCGGTCTAGCCGTGCTCACCGGCACCGCGCTGACCGACCGCGAGCACGCCGTCGTCGAGGCGGTCCCCAGGGGCCTGTACATCGGCGGACGCTGGCGGGAGTTGTCGTCGGGGGCGACCTTCGCCGTCGACGACCCGTCGACCGGGCAGCCGCTCTGCGAGGTCGCCGACGGCACCCCCGAGGACGGCATGGAGGCGCTGGCGGCGGCCGCCGGGGCCCAGGCGGCCTGGGCCGCGCAGCCACCCCGCGAGCGCGGCGAGATCCTCCGCCGCGCCTACGAGACGCTGGTGCGGCGTGCCGACGACCTCGCCCTGCTGATGACCCTCGAGATGGGCAAGGCGGTCGCCGAGTTCGAGGGCCGAGGTGCTCTACGCCGCCGACTTCCTGCGCTGGTTCGGCGAGGAGGCGGCGCGCATCGACGGGCGCTGGACGATGGGCCCCACCGGGAACGGGCGCATCCTGGTGATGCAGCAGCCGGTGGGCCCGAGCGTGATGGTGACGCCGTGGAACTTCCCGATGGCGATGGGCACCCGCAAGATCGGGCCCGCCGTCGCCGCCGGCTGCACCATGGTGGTGAAGCCGGCCCGGCTGACCCCGCTGTCGATGCTCGAGCTCACCCGCATCCTCGAGGAGGCGGGGCTGCCCCCGGGGGTCCTGAATCTGGTCACGACCTCGAGCTCGGGAGCGGTGGTCTCGCCGCTGCTGAAGGACCCGCGCACCCGAAAGCTCTCCTTCACCGGCTCGACCGCGGTCGGCCGCCAGCTCGCCGCCGAGGCGGCGGACAGCGTCCTCCGCGTCTCCATGGAGCTGGGCGGCAACGCCCCGTTCCTGGTCTTCGACGACGCCGACCTCGACGCCGCGCTCGAGGGCGCGATGCTCGCGAAGATGCGGAACATCGGCGAGGCCTGCACCGCCGCCAACCGGTTCCACGTCGCCGAGAGCCTGGCCGGCGAGTTCGCCCGGCGCCTCGCCGAGCGGATGGCGGCGCTGCGGGTGGGCCGGGGCAGCGACCCGCAGACCCAGGTCGGGCCGCTGATCGAGGAGGCCGCCCGGCGCAAGGTGGTCGAGCTCGTCGACGACGCCGTCCACCGCGGCGCCCGGGTGCTGACCGGCGGTGCGCCGGTCGAGGGGCCCGGCTGGTTTCATCAGCCCACCGTGCTCGTCGACGTGCCCGGCGACGCCCGCCTGCTCCGGGAGGAGATCTTCGGGCCGGTGGCGCCGATCACCACCTTCCGCACCGAGGAGGAGGCGATCGCCCAGGCCAACGACACCGAGTTCGGGCTGGTGGCCTACGCCTTCACCCGCGACCTCGCCCGGGGGCTCCGGGTGGTGGAGGCGCTGGAGACGGGGATGGTCGGCCTCAACCAGGGCGTGGTCTCCAATGCGGCCGCGCCCTTCGGCGGGGTGAAGCAGTCGGGCTTCGGACGTGAGGGCGGCCACGAGGGCATCCACGAGTACCTCGAGGTCAAGTACGTCAACGTCGCAGGGTGAGCGACGCCGGCGGCGAGCGCCTGGCCGCCCACCTTCGCGCCCGCCTCGGGGCCTGGCCGCCGCCGCCCGGCACGGTGGAGGTGATCGGAGCCCCGCAGCGCGAGCGCGAGCACGGCGGTCGCTGGTGGATGCCGGCCCTCGCCATCGCCTCCCCGGAGGGCGCGGCGCTGTCGGTGCCCCCGGCGGCGGCCGGGCCGCTCCGCGACCGGCGGCTCGACCTCGAGTCCGACGAGCTCTGGCGGGAGGTGGCCGCGCTGACCGGCGAGCCCGACGCGGTGCGCGGCAGCGGCGTCTTCCGCTGGACCGGCCGCCCGGTCCCGGCCCCCGAGCTGGGGATCTGGCTCGACCCCGGCGACCCCCGGGTGCCGCCCTGGCTCAACGTCTTCGACGGCGAGGTGCTGATCGCCCTCGACGACGGTGGCGCCTATCTCGGCGGCGCCGGGCGCAAGCGCCACGACCCCCACGGCCACGAGATCAGCGTCGGCGTCGAGGCCGCGGCGCGCGGTCGCGGGCTGGCGCGGGCGCTGGTGTCGCGGCTGGCTCGCCGCATCCTCGACGACGGCGCCGTCCCGACCTACATCCACGACCCTCAGAATGGCGCCTCGTGCCGGGTGGCGGAGGCCGCCGGCTTCCCCGACCGGGGATGGCGCGCCATGGGTCTGTGGACGGCAGGAGGCAGCGGATGAGCACGGGAACGGTGGGACCCGTCGCCCTGGTGGGGAGTGGCGAGTTCCTGCCGGTGATGCGCGAGGTCGACGTCGAGCTGCTCACCGGCCGCCCCCAGCGCGCCGTCTTCCTGCCCACCGCCGCCGCCCCGGAGGGGGAGGAGCGGCTCCGCTACTGGATCGACCTCGGCACCTCCCACTACCGTGGCATGGGGGTCGAGCCGGTGCCGCTGCGGGTGCTGACCCGCGAGGACGCCGGCGACCCCGAGCTCGCCGCCCAGGTCGAGGGAGCCGGTCTCGTCTACCTCTCCGGCGGCAACCCCGCCTACCTGGTCGAGACCCTCCGCGACACCCTGGTCTGGCGCGCCATCCGCGCCGCCTGGGAGGCGGGGACGGCGCTGGCCGGCTGCTCGGCGGGGGCGATCGCCCTGTCCGCCGTCGTCCCCGACCCGCGCAGCACCGAGATCGGCCGGATCGAGCCCGCCCTCGGGGTGGTGTCCCAGCTGGCGGTGATCCCCCACTTCGACCGCTTCGACCGGGTGCTGCCCAGGCTGGCGGGCCGGATCCGCGCCGAGGCCCCGCCCGGCGTGACCGCGATCGGCGTCGACGAGCAGACCGCGCTGGTCGGCGGCCTCGAGGACTGGACGGTGCGCGGCCGCCAGCGGGTGTGGCTCATCGGCGACGGCGACGAGCGGCGGAGCCACCGCGCCGGCGAGGCGCTGCGGTTCCCGCTGCCCTCCGGCGCCGGCTGAGGTGCGGTCGCCGCGGCCCGGGAGCCACGTCCCCCAGGGCGCGACCTGGGACGGGGAGGGCACCAACTTCTCGCTCTTCGCGGAGCACGCCGACGGCGTCGAGCTGGTGCTGCTCACCCGCGAGGGGCATCAGGAGCGCGCCTTCGAGCTCTCCGAGCGCACCGAGTTCCACTGGCACGGCTATGTGCCCGGGGTGGGGCCCGGGCAGCGCTACGGCTACCGGGTCCGCGGCCCGTACCGCCCCGCCGAGGGGCTGCGCCACAACCCGCGCAAGCTGCTCCTCGACCCCTACGCCAAGGAGATCGGCGGCGACGTCCGGTGGGGCCCCGAGGTGTACGGCTACCACGTCGACGGCGACCGGATCGACGACGACGTGCCCAGCCGGCTCGACTCCGCGGGATGCGTGCCCCACTCGCTGGTCGCCGACGAGCTCTTCCCCTGGGGCGACGACCGCCCCCCGCTGACCCCATGGGCGGAGACGGTGATCTACGAGGTCCACGTCCGCGGCTTCACGATGCTCCATCCGGAGATCCCCCGGGAGCTCCGCGGGACCTACATGGCGATGGCCCATCCCGCCGCCATCGACCACCTCCTCCGGCTGGGGGTGACCGCGGTCGAGCTGATGCCCGTGCACCACTTCATCGACCAGTGGTTCCTGGTCGAGCGGGGCCTGACCAACTACTGGGGCTACGACAGCATCGGATACCTCGCGCCCGCGACCCGGTACTCGCGGGCCGCCGGCCACCGCGCCCAGCTGCGCGAGTTCAAGGCGATGGTGCGCGCCCTCCACCGCGCCGGGCTCGAGGTGATCCTCGACGTCGTCTACAACCACACCGCCGAGGGCGACCATCTCGGCCCCACCCTGAGCCTGCGGGGCATCGACAACCCCACCTACTACCGCCTCGACGAGCGCAACCCGCGCCGCTACAGCGACGTCACCGGCACCGGCAACACCCTCAACGCGCGCCAGCCCCAGACCCTGCGGCTGATCATGGACTCGCTGCGCTACTGGGTGACCGCGATGCACGTCGACGGCTTCCGCTTCGACCTCGCCTCGGCGCTGGCGCGGGAGTTCTACGACGTCGACCGGCTCTCCGCGTTCTTCGACATCATCCACCAGGACCCGGTGCTCTCCCAGACCAAGCTGATCGCCGAGCCCTGGGACGTCGGCGAGGGCGGCTACCAGGTGGGCAACTTCCCGGTGCGCTGGGCGGAGTGGAACGGGAAGTACCGCGACACCGTGCGCGACTTCTGGCGCGGGCAGGCCCGGGGGGTGAGCGACCTCGCCTACCGGCTCACCGGCTCCAGCGACCTGTACCAGGACGACGGCCGCGGTCCCTTCGCCTCGGTCAACCTGGTCACCGCCCACGACGGCTTCACCCTCCGCGACCTGGTCAGCTACAACCGGAAGCACAACGAGGCCAACGGCGAGAACAACCGCGACGGCAGCGACGACAACCGCAGCTGGAACTGCGGGGTCGAGGGCGAGACCGACGACCCCGCCGTCATCGAGCTGCGCGCCCGCCAGCGCCGCAACCTGATGGCCACGGTGATGGTGTCGCAGGGCTGCCCGATGCTG
Organism: uncultured Chloroflexia bacterium; assembly: GCA_963846365.1. Classification (GTDB taxonomy): domain Bacteria; phylum Chloroflexota; class Dormibacteria; order Aeolococcales; family Aeolococcaceae; genus CF-96. The sequence continues at coordinate 441,268 of CAWJVN010000002.1, read as the reverse complement.
CTCCACGGCGACGAGCTGGGGCGCACCCAGCGCGGCAACAACAACGCCTACTGCCAGGACAACGAGATCTCGTGGATCGACTGGGAGCACCTCGACACGCCGATGCTCGACTTCACCCGCCGGGTGCTGGCGCTGCGCCACGCCCAGCCGGTGCTGCGCCGCCGCCACTTCTTCCAGGGCCAGGTGGGCCGCGGCACCCGCCGCAAGGACATCGCCTGGTTCGGCCCCGAGGGCTCGGAGATGGACGACGAGGACTGGGGGGACCAGCGGCGCCAGTCGCTCGGGATGCTGCTCGACGGCGACCTGATCCCCGAGCGCGACGATCGTGGTGAGCGGATCCGCGGCGACACCCTGCTGGTGCTGCTCCACGCCGGCGGCGAGGACGTCGGCTGGCGCCTGCCCGCCGGCTGGGGTCAGCGCTGGGAGGTGCTGCTCGACACCGCCCGGCCCGAGGAGGTGGAGGGAGCCCGCGAGCTCGGCGCCGGAGCCGAGCTGGAGATGCCGGCGAGGTCGCTGGTGGTGCTGCGTCGCGACGGCACCCGCCGGCGCGGGTCAGCCTCCGCCGTGACGGCCCCCGACGGGTCGCAGCAGCAGCGTGCCGCCGAGCATGAGGACGATGCCGAGGAGCAGCACGTCGCCGCCGATCGCCCCGGCGAGGTCGGAGGAGAAGAGCCCGCCGAGGAGCACGTGGGGGTCGACGTGCCCGGCCAGCCCGAGACCGAGCCAGAGCACGAGGGCGACGAGCAGCGCCTCCCACCGCGCCGGGCTCAGCGCACCCCGCCAGCCCGGCCAGCTCAGCGCGCCGACCAGCATGCAGCCGGCACAGCAGGCGGCGCCGCCGATGACCCCGGCGTCGAAGGCCCGGACCGGGACCGGCTCGAGCCGCGCCGGGAGGGTGGCGAGGGGGAGCAGTAGGACGGTCAGCAGCACCGTCAGCGCGCCCGCCACCAGCAGCGACCGGCCCGGCACCGCATACCGCGGCGGCGCCACCGGCTCGGCCGCCGGCTCCGGCGCGGACACCGCCACCCCGGTGCGCAGAAAGGCGTCGCGCTCGCGGTCGAAGGCGGCGCGGCGGCTGCGCGACAGCAGCACGCTCTTCGCCTCGCTGATCTCCGCGAAGCGGCGGGCCGCCCGCACCCCTCCGGGGTTGACGTCGGGATGGTGGCGCTTGGCCAGCTCCCAGAAGGCGGCCTTGATCTCCGCGTCCCCAGCGTCCACGTCGACCCCGAGGACGCTGTAGTGGTCGCGGAAGGCGGTGGCCGGCTCCGCGGAGGTCATGGGGAGCGCATGCTACCCCACCGGCCGCGCACTCCACGGTTGTCGGCGGGCGAAGGCGCGGTGGTGCAGGGGTTATGAGGTGCCGAGCATCCAGTCGACGGCGAGGCCGTTGGCCCGCACCAGGTCGGCACCGGCAAGGTTGTGACGCGCCCCGGGGAAGCTGACGAAGCGGGTGCGGACGCCGCGGGCCTGGAGCGCCGCGACCGTGGCCGCGGTCCACTCCGCGGGGATGTCCTCGTCGTCGGTGCCCTGGAGGACGAGCACCGGCGGGCCGTCGGCGCGGAGATGGGTGCGCGGCGAGATCCGGGCATAGCCGACCGGATCGGCGTCCGGAGTGCCGAGCGGGCCGGTGCCGCCGGCGTGGCCGGTCCACCACCTCCGCGCGTTGTCGGCCATGTCGGTGCTGACCGGTGCGTAGAGCACGATCGCGCGCACCCGCGGGTCGACGACCATCACCAGCTCGGCGACCCCGCCGCCGTTGCTGTGGCCGGCGACCGCGATCCGGTGGGTGTCCGCCTGGGGCAGCGTGGCCAGCGAGCCGATCAGGTCCATCGCCGCCACTGCCTCCGCCTCGATCGGCACCAGGTCGGGCTCGGGGGGGCCGGACCCCGCGTACCCCGGGTAGTCCGGAGCCACCGTCAGGATGCCCGCCGCGGCGAAGGCGTCGGCGTACTTGGTGCTGTCCTGGCCGGTGCGGTACTGCGCCGCCGGGATGTAGCCGTGGTTGACGACCGCCACCGGGAACGGGCCCGTCCCCGCCGGGATGTCGGCGAGACCGGTCATGGTGCCGCCCTGGCTGGGCCAGGTGACCCGGTGGACGGTGTACGCGGCGGTGCCGCCGAGCCGCTCGCCGACCACCAGCCGGCCTCCGCCGTAGCCGCGCGCCCGCAGCAACTCGATCGCGTAGGCGGGGAGCGCAGGGGTGGGGGAGGGGGTCGCGGCCGGCCGGGCTGTGGCGGACCTCGCCGGTGCGCCACCGCCCGCGGGCGGGGTGGCGGAGCCGGAGCAGGCCGCGGCCGGGGTTGCCGCGAGCAGGGTCGCCAGGACGGCGCCGAGCCGCGGGCGGAGGATCATGACGTCGATTGTCCCGCACCCCTACATTGGGGCCATGCAGCGGCGCCTGCTCGGCGACTCCGGCCTCGACGTGCCCGCCGTGGGCATGGGCACCTGGCGCACCTTCGACGTGCGCACCCCGGCCGAGGTGGCGGCCCGCAGCGAGGTGCTCGGCGAGGCGATCGACGCCGGCGCGACCCTGGTCGACACCTCGCCGATGTACGGCGCGGCCGAGCGGGTGCTCGGCGGGCTGCTCGGCGGCCGGCGCGACGCGGTGCTGGTCGCCACCAAGGTGTGGACCCCTGACCCGGCCGAGGGCGAGCTGCAGGTCCAGCGCGCGCTGCGCTGGTTCGACGGTGGGGTCGACATCCACCAGGTGCACAACCTGGTGTCCTGGCGGGCGCATCTCGACACCCTCGAGCGGGAGCGCGAGCGCGGCACGGTGCGCGTCGTCGGCGCCACCCACTGGAGCCCGAGCGCGTTCCCCGAGCTGGAGACGGTGATGCGCACCGGCCGCATCGGCAGCATCCAGGTGCCCTACAACCCGGTCGAGCGCGAGGTCGAGCGCCGCATCCTGCCGCTGGCCGCGGAGCTGGGCATCGGGGTGCTGGTGATGCGGCCGTTCGCCGAGGGCGCGCTGATGCGGCGGCCGCCTCCGGCGAGCGCGCTGGAACCGCTGCGGCGCTTCGGAGTGAGCACCTGGGGGCAGGCGCTGCTGAAGTGGATCCTCAGCGACGACCGCTGCCACGCCGCCCTTCCCGCGAGCTCGCGTCCGGGGCGGATGCGCGAGAACGCCGCCGCCGGCGAGCCGCCCTGGTTCGGGCCCCAGGAGCGCGCCCTGGTGGAGCGGCTCGCCCGCGACTGACGCGGCGTGAGGACACAGTCCGCCGGGCGCGGATGCGCGATTGCGTCTGCCGACGGCGGCGTCGTGTGTACGCACAGGCCTGAGTTCGGCGACTGCCTCATCCGTCCCATCTCGCTATGCTGGAGCCCGCGGTCGCCGCCGGTGTGGTCCCACACGCCGGATCGACGGCCGCGGCAATCAGAGAAGGGAGGCGGAATATGCTGGGAATCACGGCACGGCGCCGCGCCGGTGTGACCGTCGCGCTGGCGGGCATGCTCGGCGGCGCGATGGTGGGCTTCAGCTCGGTCGAGGGCGCCACCGCGCCGGCTCCGGGCGGCACCGGGACCGCCAGGGCGGCGGCAACCCCCACCAGCGGCGGCTACGCGGGCTCGCCGACCCGGGGTGGCACGGTCGGGTCGCCGACCCGCAGCTTCAGCGGCTCCACCGGGTCGCCGACCCGCAGCTTCGGCAGTTCCACCGGGTCGCCGACCCACAGCGGCAGCAGCGGCCCCACCGGCTCGCCGACGTTCCGGGGGATCGCCGCACGGCCGAGCTCCACCCCCGGCTCCTCGCCGGTGTCCAGCCCCCAGGGCTCGCCGGTCGCCAAGGCCTCGCCGACCCCCGGCCTCCGCGGCGCGGCCCCGGTCTCGAGCGCCACCCCGAACCCCGCCCCGAGGTCGCCCGCGGCGAGCCCGACCGCGGCCTCCCGGACGGCGCCGACGCCGCTCCCCGGACGGAACGACCGCAACCCCAACTGGAAGCACGACTCCCAGAGCTGGCACCAGTGGGACGGCGCCTGGCAGGATCCCAACTGGCGCAACCAGCACTCGCGCGACTCTCGCCATGAGCAGTGGCAGGACAGCTCGCGCCGTGAGCACGACGACTTCCACTTCGACGAGTTCCGCACCGAGGACAGCAGCTACCGGCACGACTGCGACACCCTGCTGACCTTCCACAGCGTGAGGGCGCTGCTCGACTTCCTCGAGGGCGACAGCTCGCTGCGGGACTTCTTCGAGCTCCACGGCGACCTCTACGACTTCCTCGTCCACCACTCCGACTGGTCGGGCGACTTCGACCGCAGCTGCACCTTCATCGACCTGCACCTGTAGACGATCGACAGCCCGGCGGGGGCGCGGCCGGGCCGCCCCCCGCCGACTGACGACAGCGATGTCGTCGGTCAAACGCCGGCCGAGCACGCCTGCGAAACCGGCGTGCGTCTTCGCTATCCTGTGGCAACGCGGTGGTACCTGGCGGACACCCACGCGCCGCCGGCCCGCCGCTTCCAGGGGAGGCGGGATATGGGAAGAAGGCGTCGTCCACGTTCTCTGGTGGGCATCGCCGCACTGGCGGGCAGCGTCGCCCTGGCGCTGAGCTCGGTGCAGCAGGCGAGCGCGGCGACGGCGAGCTCGTCGCCGCCGGGCTCCTCGCACGCCGCGAGCACCAATTCCGGAGGCGGCGGTTCGGGCGGTGGAGGCTCGAAGTCGTACTCGTACTCCGGCTCGAGCGGGTCGCAGGGACAGACCAGGTACTCGAGCAGCGGTTGCTCGCCGTACCAGAGCTGCGGCTCCGGCTCCTCGGGAGGTCAGTACGGCGCCAGCAGCACGCGGAACAACTCGACGAGGCCCAGCGGCGGGGGCTCGCAGAGGTACTACGGCTCGGGCGACAACTCCAACGCCGGCAATTCGCCCACGTACCACCCCCCGAGCTCCAGCTCCGGCACCGGCAGCCCGCGCTCGGACACGGTCCAGAACCCGCCACCGCCCTCGCACAACCACAGCAAGCCGGTGAGCAGCAACAACAGCAAGCCGGTGAGCAACAGCAACAGCAGGCCGGTGAACAACAGCACCAGGCCGGGGAACAACCGCAGCTGGACCCCGCGCAACGACACCTGGAAGCACGATTCGACGGACTGGCACCACTGGGACAACAGCTGGCACGACCAGCGGTTCCACGACGACCACTTCCGTGACTCGCGCCACGAGCACGGGTTCTTCAACGACCACGAGCACCGCTTCTGCGACTCTCACGACTGCGATCGCTTCCACTTCGACGAGTTCCGCAGCGAGGATCGCAGCTTCCGCAACGACTGCGACACCCTGATCAGCTTCCACAGCGTCCGCTCGCTGCTCGACTTCCTCGACAGCGACACCTCGCTGCGCGACTTCTTCGAGCTCCACGGCGAGCTCTTCGACTTCCTCGTCCACCACTCCGACTGGTCGGGCGACTTCGACCACAACTGCTCCTTCATCGACCTGCACCTGTAGGAGCAGGTCGCAGCCACCGGCCCAGCGCCGGACCGGAGGGGGTGCGGACCGCCGCACCCCCTCCGTCGCGTCTAGGGCAGCGTCGGTGAGGAGTTCCCGGCGATGGCCGAAGTCGAACAGGCCCATCAGGTCGCCGATCGCCGGGCCGTTTCCGGGCACGTAGGGATCGTCACCCCCCAACTCCGGATCGGGCAGGTTGTCGGCGCTGCGCTCGGACATCGGCGGCAGCCGCCAGTTGCGCTCGATGAACTTGAGCACCGAGACGTGGTCGGCGTAGGTGTGGTCGACCGCCCCCGAGCGGGCGTACGGCGAGATCGCGAGCATCGGCACCCGGGGGCCGTCGCCGAAGAAGGTCACCGGCTGGATGTACCCCAAGTCGTAGTAGCCGCCGCCCTCGTCGAAGGTGACCAGGATGGCGGTGTCGGCGAAGAGCTTCGGCTGCGCCATCACCCGCTTCACCACGTCGCTGGTGAAGTCCTCGAACAGCGCCAGGGTGGAGTAGCCGGGGTGGCCGTCGTTGTCGCCGGGCTTCACGAAGGAGACCGCGGGCAGGCTGCCGGCGGCGACCGCGGCGGTGAAGTCGTCGTAGCCGTGGAGGTTGGCGCGCTGCGTCGGGCTGGTCATGATCGAGGTGGCGTACTGCATCGGGTCGCAGATCCCGCAGTACTCGGCGGTCGGCCTGCCGTGGTTCCAGCCCACCCCGTAGTAGCCCCAGGGGATCCCCCGGGCCGCCAGCGCGTCACCGACGGTGCGGAACCGCTGCGGCGGGACGGTGAAGTGGTCGGGACCCAGCGGGGCTGGGCTGCCGTCGGCGAGGTAGCCGGGATCGTAGTTGTTGAGCAGGTAGTAGGCGCCGTCGGCGCAGTCACCGCCGCGGAACGGATGGTGCTCGTCCAGGAACGAGCGGATCGCCCCCACCCCCGGCTGCGAGCGGTCCGAGCAGTTCGAGTAGCTGCCCCCCTTGTAGCCGTCCTGGGTGAAGTTGTTGTTCGTGCCCGGCTTGGGGTTGGGATTCTCGACCTGGTTCTGCGGCGGCCTGGTCGGGTGGCCGGCGGCGTCCTGATGGAAGGCGGCGTCGCCGGTGCCGAGCATGATGTGATTGGCGCCGGTGCCCCCCATCACCGCCTGGTGATAGTTGTCGGAGCTGGCGTAGTGGTCGGCGAGGAAGCGCAGCACCGGCGCGTCGCCGTTGCTCATGCTGTAGTAGCCCATCTGCAGGCCGCCCTGGTGGATCGGGTCGGGCGGGATCGCGCCGTTGTCGAACCCCGCGGTGTTCGCGGTCCAGACCCAGAGGTCGTTGCGGCCGCCGTCCACCTGCTGCCACATCTGGTAGAAGCGGTGGATGGGGTCGCCGGTGTACGAGCGGTAGGGGACGTAGCCGGTGATCCGGTACGGGCAGTTGGGCAGGCTGGCGGGGAACCGCGTGTCCGGGACGTTCGGGGGCAGCCCCTTGGCGGTGGTGGTGTCGGGCCGGGCCAGCGCCGGGTACGGCATCGTCCGCGGCGGCGTCAGCCGGTAGACGTCGGCGTCGGAGGCCCGGCGTTGCACCGAGCGCTCCGCCCCGGGACCGCAGCCGCCACCGGCGGTGACGATCCCCTGTGACAGCAGGGTGCGGGCGTGCTGGCCCGCCGGCGGTGTCCAGGTGGCGAAGACGTTGTCGTAGGTGCGGTTCTCGCCGATGACCACGATCACGTGCTTGATCGGGGTCCGGGTGGGGACCGACCGGGCGTCCCCGGAGGCCGCCCGGGCGGGGGTGCCGAGGCTGGCCCCGGCGCCCGCGGCGAGCGTCCCCGCGAGCAGCAGTCCCAGGCCGGTCCGGCCGCGTCCCCGCCGGGAACGAGTGCAGCGCGTCGGCGTCATCCCACTTCCTCCTGTGCGACCTTCCTGCGAGCGGGCCCGCCGGCCCGAGCTCAGGATGAGAGATCGGGGGGAAAGGTCCGGTGAAAACCGGATCAAGAGGTGGGGGGTTTGCGCCTGCACACCATCACCGTGTATATGTCAGGAATGATCAATTCATCGCGGCTGGCGCCCGGGGCGCTGATGCTCGTCGCCGCCGCGGGCTGGGCGGCGCTGGCCACCGGCAGTGCTCCGGCGTCGGCGCGGTCGACGCAGCCGGCGGGGGGCGCGACGATCTGGATCCAGACCATGGACTCCTGCAAGCAGGCCCTCGGCGGCGCCGGCTACCAGCTCAGCGGCGCCGGCGTCTCGATGAGCGCCGGCACCACGGCGGCGCGGAAGTCCCGGGTGGCGAGCACCCCCACCTGCCCGCTGGAGCAGGGCGACTGCGCCGCGTCGACCACCGGCTGCGTGAGCTTCGCCGGCGTCGCCGCGGGCACCTACACGATCCGCGAGACCCGGCCCCCGGCAGCCGACACCTCGAACCCCGAGGGCTACGCGCCCTGTGAGGGGGGCAGCGCCTGCCGCTCCGAGGTCGCCACCGTCACCGTCGACGCCGGCGGCGGGGTGCGGGCGACGGTCACCAACCTGTACCCCGACGGCGCCTCCGCCACCTGGCCGACCGGGGGTGGCCGCCGCGGCCACTCCGCCTATGCGGCCACCGCCGCCGACCCCGTGGTCTTCCACGACTTCGGGCTCGCCCCGCCCGGACGCACCGGCCAGTGCGACGGCAACTCCGACGCCGACGACCACCTCACCGGCTCCCCCAGCGGCCACTGCGCGTACCCCGAGAACCAGGAGGACGCGGCCTGCAAGCCCTACCCGTGGAGCTGCCAGTCGACGGCCAGCGGGCCCGGGGTGAGGCCGGCGGCCGACAGCGCCACCCCGGTCACGGCGCCGCAGAGCATCTGAGGCGCGCGCTCGAGGCAGGCGGCGGCGTCGTCGAGCCCGGCACCACAGGCCTTCACCGCCGCCTCCACCCGGGTCCACCAGCGCAGCAGCACCGCCGCCCGCTCCGCCGCCGGCGCGGCATCGACCGCCGCCCGCGCCCCGGCGGGAAGCAGGTCGGCGACCCCGAGCCCGGCGTCGGTGAGCGGCCGCAGCGGCTCGACGTCGACCCCCACCGGGCAGTCGTCGGAGAGGGCGACCGCGCACCAGCGGCCGCGCCGTGACAGGCTGAACGCGGGACCCGGCCCGGCGAGCACGGGCTTGCCGGCGGCGCCGGCGGTGATCGCGATCGAACTCGGGCGCACCCCCGACGCGCTCGGCGAGCAGCCGGCGCAGCGCCCGGCGGGCGGCGAGGAAGGCGCTCCGCTCGGCGTCCAGGGTGATGCGGGCGGCACGGCGCAGATCGTCGTGCCCCAGCCCCGACCGGCCGCCGTCCGGGACGGAGTTCGAGGTGCACGAGGTGGACCTCGATCCGGGCCGCCGCGACCTCGATCATCCGGGCCGGTCGACCGGCCCGGCCGGGATCCCCCGCCAGCGTCCCGGTGCGGGCAGGCTCTCGCCCTTCATCGCCAGCGACAGCGGATCGAGCATGGCGCCGTCGGCCAGCCGGGCGTCGTAGAGCACCACCGCGCGGGCGCCGACGGTGCTGGCGGTCCCCAGGGTGACGGCGGACATCTTCATCACCCGGTCCTCGAAGAGATGGGTCTGCAGCGAGGCGGAGGCGCCGACGCAGGCGTCGTCCCCGACCCGCACCAGGTCGAACTCGGTGAGATAGGTGGTCTGCAGGCACACCCGCCGGCCCACCCGGGCTCCGAACAGGCGCAGCAGCGGGCCGATCCAGGGAGTGCCGGTGAGCACCCCCAGCAGCGCGGGCACAGCGACGCTCTCGTAGAGGCCGGTGACCAGCTCGCTGCGGCGCACGAAGAGCGCCCAGAGCGGCTCGACGCGGGGAACGTAGCGGCCCACCAGCAGCCACTTCAACGCCACCACCAGCAGGGTCGCGCCCAGGCCCGAGGCGAGGACGACCACCGGGGTGGCGAGGATCAGCTCGATCGCGGAGCCGCGGCGGGCGAGGCGCAGCTCGACGGAGGCGGCGAGCAGGACGGCGAGCGTGATCAGCGTCGCCGGCAGGGTGACCCGGAAGTACTCGACGGCGAGCCGCGCCGCGACCCGCGCCGCCGAGGGACGGTAGGTGACCTCCTCGGAGAAGTCCTGGCTCGGCTGGCGGCGGGGGAGGAAGATCGCCGGCGAGCCCAGCCACGAGGTCTCCGCCTCCACCGGCCTCGCCGGAGCCACCGACTGCACCCCGATCAGGCTGCCGTCACCCAGCCGGGTGTGGCTGCGCACCACCGCGGCGTTGCCGACGAAGCAGCGGCGGCCGAGCTCGGTGCGTCCCAGCGCGATCGCGCCGTGGGCGAAGGTGGCCGCGCCCACCGAGGCGAAGTCGGCGACGAAGCTCTCCTCGCCGAGGGTGAGCAGGTCGGGGTCGATGTGGGCGGCGGTCGAGACCTCCGAGCGCCGGCCGATGCGGGCGCCGAGGAGGCGCAGCCAGGGCACCGCGTAGAGGGTGGCGTAGAGGGTGTTGCTGACCTCGAGGCTCATCGCCATCAGGCGGTCGGCGAACCACTTCCGCAGCCCCAGCGCGGAGCACAGCGGGTGGATGCCCGGCTCGGTGCGGGCGAGCACGAGGCGGCGGCCGGCGGCCACCAGCGCGCAGCTGCCGAGCACCGTCACCGGCCCCGCGAGCAGGGTCGAGGCGATCGCCGCCGGCAGGCCCCAATGCACCATCGCCAGGATCACCAGCAGCAGGCCCGGCATCGCCATGGCGAAGGGGAGCACCCCGAGCACCACCACGCCGGCGGCGAACCCCGCATGCAGCGCCGGCGACCAGCGCCGCTCCCGGTGGCCGGCGGCCGCCATGGCGTCGAGCAGAGCGTCGCCCTCCGCGCTCGGCAGCGCCGGCGACCCGCCCCAGCTCTGCCCGTCGGGCAGCCGCTCGCCGCGGGCCAGCAGCGACTGGTCGGCGAGCCGGGACCCCGTCCCCATCTCGGCGCCGCCGACCAGCACCGACCCGGTGCCGACCACCGCTCCGGCGCCGATCCGGACCGGGTCGAGGAGGAGCCAGCCGTCCTCGACGACAGCGGGCATCACGTCCACCCCGTAGCCGAGGCTGGCGCCGTCGCCGATCTCGGTGAGCCACGGGGTCTGGATCCGCTCGGTCGCGATCTGGCAGGAGTCGCCGATCCGCGCGCCGAGCAGGCGGAGGTAGGCGGCCATCAGCGGCGAGCCGGCGAGCAGGCGCAGCGGCGCCAGCGCGAGCAGTCGGGTGAACATCCACCAGCGCACGTGGGTGGCGCCCCACAGCGGGTGGCGGCCGGGACGGATCCGCGCCGCCAGGGTCCAGCGCGCGGCGACCGGCAGCACCAGGGCGCTGACCAGCAGGCCGAGGGGCACGACCAGGGCGCCGAGCGCCAGCCGCGAGGCCGTCAGGCTGCCGCCGGACCGCGCCAGCAGCCAGGCGGCGGGAGCGCCGAGGATCAGCACCAGCGCGTAGAGACCGGCCAGCTGGGCCGCGCCGGCGGCGAGCACCCGGCCGCCGCGGTGACGCAGGGCCGCCGGCCGGGGGGCGGGGGCGGCGCCGTCGTGCGGCCCCACCGCCGCCAGCGTCGAGAGCGCCTCGAGGTGGTCGGCGAGCGCCCGGATGGTCGGCCGCTCGTAGAGGTCGCCGATCCCCACCGAGCACGAGTCGGGGCGGCGGCGGAGCCGCGAGACCACCATCGCGGCGAACAGCGAGTGGCCGCCGAGGTCGAGGAAGAAGTCCGCCTCCACGGAGATGTCCGGGTGGCCGAGGACCTCCGTCCAGACCGCCAGCAGGTCGGCCTCGAGCGGGGTCGCCGGGGCCACGACCTGGTCGGCGCGCAGCCCCAGCCGCGGCGACACCGGGGCGGGGAGCTGGGCGCGGGCGACCTTCGAGCCGGCCAGGGTGGGGAGGCGGTCGAGCACCTCGATGAACGCCGGCACCATGTACGCGGGCAGGCGGCGGCGCAGCCGGTCGTGGAGCCGCCCGCGCAGCCCCACCTCCTCGCAGGGCCAGCGCAGGGTGACGTAGCCGACCAGGTCGGTGGCCACGCCGTCGACCTCCAGCGCCGAGACCACCACGTTCTCCACCGCCGGGTCCTCGCGCACGACCTCCTCGATCTCGCCGAGCTCGATGCGATAGCCGCGGATCTTCACCTGGGTGTCGAGGCGGCCGAGGAACTCGATCTCCCCGGAGGCGGACAGGCGGCCGAGGTCGCCGGTGCGGTACATCCGCGACCCCGGGGCGGTGGGATCGGCGACGAACCGCTCGGCGGTGAGCTCGGGACGGTTCACGTATCCCTGGGCGACGCCGGGGCCGCCGATGCAGATCTCCCCGGGCTCGCCGGCGGGCACCGGGCGCAGCCGCTCGTCGCACAGCTGAACGGTGTAGGAGGGGAGGGGCCGGCCGATCGTCACCGGGCGGTCGGGGCGCAGCTCGCACCAGGTGGCGGTGACGGTGGTCTCGGTGGGTCCGTAGGTGTTGAGCATCCGCCGTCCGGGGCGGCTCCAGCGCTGCACCAGGTCCCGCGGGCAGGCCTCGCCGCCGACGATCAGGGTGCGCAGCGAGGGCACCTCGTGGTCGAGGGTGGCGAGCAGCGTGGGCACGCAGCAGAGCACCGTCACCCCGCGCTCGACCAGGAGGTCGGCGAGCTGGGGGCCGAGCCGGCAGCCGTCGGCGGGCCCCGCCACCACCGTGGCGCCGGCCATCCACGCCGGCCACATCTCCTCGACGGAGAAGTCGAAGGCGATGGTCATCCCCTGGTAGACGCGGTCGTGCGCGGTCACGTCGTAGATCGGCGTGACCACATCGAGGAAGTCGCAGATGTTGCCGTGGCTGACCGCAACACCCTTGGGGCGGCCGGTCGAACCGGAGGTGTAGATGATGTACGCGAGGCCCTCGCGGCCGGCGTCGGCCTCCGGCCGGGTGGCGGGCATGCCGGCGAGGCAGGAGGGCTCGTCGAGCTCGAGCGCCGGGCAGGGCAGCGAGCCCGCCGCGGCGGCGGCGAGGGCGGCGGTGGTGAGCACCACCCGGAGGCCGGCGTCGGCGGCGATGAAGGCGATCCGGTCGGCGGGGTGGCCCGGGTCGACGGGGACGAAGGTCGCCCCCGCCTTGAGCACCCCCAGCACCGCGGTGTAGGTCTCGAGCGAGCGCTGCAGCAGGATGCCGACCCGGTCGCCGGGGGCGACCCCGAGGGCGATCAGCCGGTGGGCGAGGCGGTTGGCCTCGCGGTCGAGCTCACGGTACCGGGCCTGCCGGTCGCCGCACTCCACCGCGACCGCGTCGGGCACCCGGTCGGAGGTGGTCTCGAAGTGGTGGTGGAGCCGTCCGACACGCTGCCGGCCCCGGCTCGACGCCGCCCAGTCCAGGTGCGACGCAGACGTCGGATCGGACACTGCCATGTCGTCCACAACCCCCTTCCTGACCATCGAGAGAACGCCTGAGGGACCGCTTGCCGGGCCATCGACTACAACGCAGTCGACGGAGGCTTCTTGCGCTCCGGAACCGCCCCGCGACGACTGTCCTGAGTTGAGGATGAACATGAGGTCAGGGCGAGGTCGGGCTGACGTCAGACCGGCGTCATGATTAACCGAATGGCAATCCCTGGTTGGGGAATCGCCTCAGCGACCGACGGCGATCACCACCGTGTCGCCGGCCCGCAGGCCGGATGTGACCTCGGTGCGGCTCGGGTCTCCGGCACCGACCGTCACCGGCCGGGCCACCGTCCCGCCCTCGCGGGGCACGAGGACGTAGATCGCCGAGCCGGAGGTGTGGATCGCGCTCGTGGGCACGGTGAGCACCCCCGAGACCTCCTGGACGACGATGCCCATCTCGGCGCTGGCGCCGGGATGGAGGTCGGGATGCTCGCCCCCGATGGCCGCGGTCACGGTGAAGGTGGCCACCCCGGCGTTGACCAGCGCGGCGGGCGCGATTCCGGTCACGGCACCGACCACCTGCTCGCCGCCGCCGGCCGGGATGACGTGGACCCGGTCACCGGCACGGATCAGCCGCAGCTGGGCGTCGCTCACCGGGCCACTGACCTGGTAGGCGGTGGGGCTGAGCAGGACGACGGCGTGGGTGATGTTGGCGACGCCGTTGCTCCCCGCGGTGGGCCCGCTGCTCGCCGCGGTGGCCAGCAGCGCCCCGCCGCCGACGGTCACGGTCCCGGTGCCCACGCCGGCCACGCTGCCGCTGCCGATCGCCTGGCCCGGGGCGACGTTCACCTGCTCGACGATGCCGTCCACCGGGGCCACCAGCACCGCCGAGGTCACCGCGTCCTGAGCGGCGACCACCTGGGACTGGTCGGCCTGCACCTGCGCCTCGTCCATGGCCACCTGCTGGGGGATGGTCCCGTTCATCACGGCGCTCAGCTGGGCCAGCGAGTTCTGCAGCTGGATGGTGGCGGTGGTGACCTGGGCCTGGGCCTGGTGGGTGCCCTGCACCGTCCGGGTCTGCGCCTGGGCGACCGAGTTGGAGTTGGTCTGCTGCGCCGACTGGAACGCGACCCGGGCGTTCTGGAGCTGGATGGTGGCGGCGGCGAGCTGCGCCTGCGCCTGGTCGACGCCGCTCTGCATCTGGGCCTGGGCCTGGGCGACCTGGGCCAGCCCCTGGCGGGTCGACCCCTGCAGCTGGACGGCGGCGCTGCGCAGCTGCACCTGCGCGGTGGCGAGCTGCTGCTGCGCCTGGCCGGCGTCGAGCTGCAGCCGGGCCTGCGCCTGCACCACCTGGCTCTGGGCGACGGCGGCGGCGCCCTCGTCCTTGACCAGGGTCTGCTGGTCGCCGTTCACCCTCTGCTGGTCGGAGGTGACCGCCTGACGGTCGGCCTGGCACTGCGCGGTGACCGGGGGATGGGCGCAGTCGGCGTTCTCGCGGCCCTGGTCCTGGTGGAGCTGGCCGAGGTCGATGCCGAGGGCGTGCTGGTCGACCGCCACCAGCGCGGCGCCGGCGGCGAGCTGCACCTGCGCGGCCTGCACCGCCGCGCCGTCGAGGCGCTGGACGTCGCCGAGATTGCGCTGGCCGGCGGTGACCGCCACCTGCGCGGTCGCCACCGCCGCCTGGCCCTGCGCCTGCGCCTGGGCGAGGGTCGCGGCGGCGAGGGCGACGGTCTCCTGGCCGGAGATCTGGACGTCGAACAGGCTGCGCTGGTCGGCGGCGACGGTGGCCTCGTCGGCGCTGATCTGCCCCTGGGCCGCGGCGAGGGCGGTCTGCAGCGCGATCTGCGCCGCCTGCACCACCTCCTGGCCGAGCTGGGCGGTGTCGGAGAGGTTGACCTGGGCGGGCCCCAGCGCCCCGCGCGCCGATCCCACCGCCCCCTCGGCGGTCACCTCCCCGGTGTTGTTGGGGCCTCCCTCGTCCTGGCGGAGCTTGGCCTGGGCGGAGGCCAGCGCCGAGCGGGACTGGTCGAGCTGCGCCACCACCCCGGTGGTGTCGAGGGAGGCGAGGATGCTGCCGGCGGCCACGTGCTGCCCCGCCTGCACGGCGACGCTGGCGATGTGGCCGCCGGTGCCGAAGTCGAGGTCGGTCTCGCTCGCCGGCTGCAGCGTGCCGGTGATGTCCACGGTCTGGGTCACGGTGCCGCGCTGCACCTGGGCGGTGCGGAGGTTGGGCGGGGCGGGCCCGCGGCGGGCGACGAGCACGCCGGCGATGGCGACGACGAGCAGCAGCGCCGCCGGGATCATCCAGCGCCGCGGCCGCAGCCTGGCGGCCATCACATCCATCCCTTCCTGTGCACCCGCGGTGCCCATGGCATGCCGACGGCATGCCCACCGTCCGAGCGGCGCACCCTACTGTGTTCTGGCCGTCTCCGTCAAGTACAGGAGGTCGACGACGCCGTGCGAACCACGGTTCACGTGGCCGCCGGGCCGGTGCCGATGATCTCGACGGCATCCTCCTCGGCACCACGGGCGAGCTCGGCGAGGGCCTCGTGGGCGTTGATCCCGCGGGTGCGCGGGACCCGGTGCCACACCCCGTCGGCGTCGAGCTCCCAGGCGAGCCGGTCGTCGGCGAGGAGCACGTCCACGATGGTCGCGAGCCGGGTCCGCAGCCGGGGATCCGGCACCGGTGCCACCGCCTCGACCCGGTCGTCGAGGTTGCGGGCCATGATGTCCGCGGAGCCGATGTACCACTCCGCCCCGTCACCGGTGCCGAAGCCGTAGATGCGCGAGTGCTCGAGCCAGCGGCCCACCAGCGAGCGCACCCGGATGTGCTCGGACATCCCCGGCACACCGGGGCGCACCGAGCAGGTGCTGCGCACGATGAGGTCCACCTCCGCGCCCGCGGTCGAGGCCGCGTAGAGGGCCTCGATGATCTCCGGGTCGACGACGTGGTTGGCCTTGATGACGATCCGCCCGCGGTTCCGCGCCTGGCGCCCGATCAGCTCCAGCAGGCCGGGGCGCAGCGTCCTCGGCGCCACCATCAGCCGCCGGTAGCGGCGCTGCCGGCTGTACCCGGTGAGGTAGTTGAAGAGGTCGGTGACGTCTGCGCCGAGCTCGGGGTCGCAGCTGAACAGCCCCAGATCCTCGTAGAGGCGGGCCGTCTGCGGGTTGTAGTTGCCGGTGCCGACGTGACAGTAGCGGCGGATCGCGCCCTCCTCGCGGCGCACCACCAGCGCGGTCTTGGCGTGGGTCTTGAGACCCACCATGCCGAGGACCACGTGCACCCCGGCGCGCTCCAGCACCCTTGCCCAGGCGATGTTCGCCGCCTCGTCGAAGCGGGCCTTCAGCTCCACCAGCGCCACCACCTGCTTGCCCGCCTCGGCGGCGGTGATCAGGGAGCGGACGATCGGGCTGTCGCCGTCGGAGGTGCGGTAGAGGGTCTGCTTGATGGCGAGCACGTCGGGGTCGCGCACCGCCTGCTCGATGAAGGCCTCGACCGAGGTGGCGAAGAACTCGTAGGGGAGGTGCACGAGCACGTCCGCCTCCCGGATGACCCGGAAGATGTCCGGCGGCACACCCTCCCCGTCCCCGCGCAACCGGGGCTGGGTGACCGGATCGTAGGGCGGGTCCTTCAGCTCCGGCCGGTCGATCCCGTAGAGGCCCCAGAGGCCGCCGAGGTCGAGCGGCCCCTCCACCCGGTACACCTCGTCGGGCCGGATCTCCAGCTCGCGGACGAGCAGCTCGAGCACCTCGCCGGGCATGGTGGCGTCGACCTCGAGCCGCATCACCGTCGGCGAGTGGCGCCGTTTCTGGAGGATGGTTTCGACCGCGCTCATCACGTCCTCGCCGCGCTCGTCGGCGAGGAAGTCGGCGTTGCGGGTCACCCGGAACGGGTGGGTGCCGAGCACCCGCATCCCCGGGAAGAGCCGGTCGAGATGGGCGGCGATCACCTGCTCGAGCGGGACGAACCGCTCGCCGTCGGGGAGCACGATGAAGCGCGGCAGCAGCTGGGGCACCTTGACCCGGGCGATCCGGGTCGCCTCGCCGTCGGGGTCGGCGACCACCACCGCGAGGTTGAGCGACAGGCTGCTGATGTAGGGGAACGGGTGCGCGGGGTCGACCGCGAGCGGGGTGAGCACGGGGAAGACCTGCTCGTCGAAGACGGTGTCGAGGTGGCAGCGATCCTCGTCGGCGAGGGAGGCGTAGGTGCTGTAGCGCAGTCCGACCTCCTGGAGGCACTCGGTGAGCGCCTCGAAGGCGCGGCCCTGCACCTCGTAGAGGCCGAGCACCCGCCGTCGGATCAGCCCCAGCTGCTCGGCCGGGGTGAGGCCGTCGGCCGATGTGGTGCGCACCCTCGCGGCGCGCCGGGCATGGAGGCCGGCGACCCGCACCGCCAGGAACTCGTCGAGGTTGGTGCTGAAGATCGCCAGGTACTTGGCCCGCTCCAGGGGACGCTGCTCGGCGTCCTGGGCGAGGGCGAGCACCCGGGCGTTGAACTCGAGCCAGCTGAGGTGCCGGTTGAGGAACCGCGAGCCCGAGGGGGCGGGGGGACGCTGCCCGCCGCCGAGCGCGGCGCCGGTGGTGGTGCCGGTCTCCGCGGTCACCCCAGCTCCTCGACCACGCCGGTGCGCAGGTACACCAGGTCCTCGCCGATGTTGGTGACCCGGTCGGCGACGCGCTCGAGGTGGTGCGCGATCAGGGTCAGGCGAGTGGCACGGGCGGCGGACTCCTCGCCCGCCGCGCAGGCGCGCACCTGCTCGTCGAAGAGCCGGTGGTAGATGCGGTCGACCCGGTCGTCGTGGGAGGCGACGACGCGTGCCTCCTCCACGTCACCGGCGACCACCGCATCGAGCATCCCGCTGAGCTGAATGCGGCACAGCTCGGCCATTCGCGAGAGCCCGGGAAGACCGCTTTCGGAGGGATCGCCGGTGAGCTCGCGGGCGATCCCGGCGATGCTGGCGCAGTGGTCGCCCATCCGCTCCAGCTCCGCCGACATGTGGAGGTAGGCGAGCAGCCGGCGGAGGTCGCCGTTCACCGGCGCCTGGGCGAGGATGGTGGTCGTGGTCAGCTCGCGGAGCCGGAGCTGGAGCGCGTTGAGCTCGGCGTCGCCGGCGACCACCTCGTCGCAGAGCTCGGCGTCGTGCTCGACCAGCGCCGCGACCGCACGCGGGATGGTGCGCTCGACGAATGCGGCCATGCGCAGGGCCAGCTCCCGGACCGCGGCGAGGTCCCGGTCGAGAGCACCGCGCATGGAGTGGGCGATCACGTCACCCATGGTGGCACCGGCGCACCGGCGATGCTCATCCCCGGGTTGCGGAGCGGGCGCCGGAGAGAGGCAGCGTGGCCCGGCGGGCGGCGAACCGGTGCACGGTGCCCATGGTGCCTCCTCACCTATCGCGGAAAAGCAGGCCGAGTCGCCGGGATTGACGCGGGGTCGCTCAGGTTCGGCCGCTGGCATCTTACCGCAGGAAATCATCCCCTTTCTGCGATAGCTGGCCCCCTTGCCTTCAGCTGCTGGGATGCGGCGGGTAGCGGCGGCTGGACGCAGCATCAGAACAGGATGGCGATGTATGGGGGGCCGAACGGGCAACTCGCGTTATCCCCGGTGTGGCCTGCTCCGGAGAACTACGATATCGGGTGGTCCTCGGACTACGCGCGCCTTGACTCGGCCGCGTCGAGCACCGCTCTCGGAGTCCCAGGCTATGTTGACGTGACTTGAAGCTGTGGAGGTTTCAACCAGTTACCGTCACACACGCGTGGACTGAGTTCGTCAACGTGGTCAAGGTTACCCAGCACCGCCTTGGTTCTCTGACGGGTTCCACGGGTTCGGACAGCAAGGCACCTTGGTCCGTGTACGTGAGGCTGCACTCGACTCTGGGACTGCTGACCTGCACGCTGGTCGGCTGCTCGCCCTCACCCATCGCCGCCCCCCATAGTCCGAACCCGTCAGCCTCGCCGGCCGCGACCTCCCGCTCCGACGCCACCACCTCCATCACCGACGGAGGCCATGTATCGCCGCCGAGCTACGAGGAGACTGCGGCCCCGATCCACTGTGGTGAGGTGCCGTATCCGGGCCTTGTCCTGAATGGGGTGTTCAGGAGCACCGGGTGCTGGGCCATGTTTCATCAGGGCGTGGCCCTGGACTTCAGTGGCGGCACTGAAAATGAGGACCGTCAGCGCGGGATTATCCTTGTAGTCCGCCAGGTCGGTGGCCAACCAGCGACCACGGTTCTACCCACTCCAACTCGAGAGGGAGCTACGACCATCTACGCCGGTGCGGTCGACGACCTCTGCTTCACGACGGCGTCTAGGCCATCCATTCCCGCGGTGCTCTTGATCAACGAACAGGCCTTCGGAACGGCCGTCTTCGCTGCTCGCACCTGCCCGATGCCTCCATCGGGGCCGCCGCCTACGCCGGTCGGATGACGGGCCGGTGCCCACGCCGCCTGCCGCAGAGCACTTTCACCTTGCTGCCACCGCCCGGGGCGTGCTGCGAGCCCGAGGCCGCGGCGGCTTCTGCTGTAGCCGCACGCGCTGCCTGACCGGGGGGTTAGTTTGCCCCTGGGGACACGTTCCTTAGCACTGGGCCCATCCGCACGGTGCCGTTGTTGGGACAGGTGAACCCGGCGGCGGTGGCCGCGGTGCCGGTGGTCGGGGCCGACCCTCCGCAGCCGGCGAGGGGGCCCAGGATCGCCCGCGCGGACGCGGCGATGAGCCCGCGCCGCAGCGCCGGGGCCGGTCGGAGATGCTCTCGTCTCGAATCCATCGCCCCTCTCTCCACGCCGCCGTCGCCCGCAATCGCCACGAGCGTGTCGCGACGCCATCTTGTCCAGATGACTGCCATGGGAGCACACCGTCGGGGCGCAGCGGGATTGCAGACGATGCGGAGGCGGTGAAGGCATGGAGAAGCGTGAGAACTCCCGGCGGCGGAGATCAGCCGGACTGGCCGCTCTCGCCGACCCGGTGGATGCGCAGCAGGTTGGTGGACCCGCTCTCGCCGGTCAGGGTGCCGGCGACGATGACGATGAGGTCGTCGGGGACACAGCGGCCGAGGTCGAGCATCGCCCGCTCGACCTGCAGCACCATCTCGTCGGTGTGACCGGCGAGCGGCACCACGAAGGTCTCGACCCCCCAGGTCAGCGCCAGCTGGCTGCGCACCGCCGCGTTGGGGGTGAACACCAGGATGGGGATGTGGCAGCGGTGGCGGGAGAGCCGCCGCGCCGACATGCCGGTCTCGGTGAAGGCGACCAGCGCCTGGGCGTCGACCGACAGCGCGACCTCCGGGGCCGCCGCGGCGATCGCCTCCGCGGGGGTGGTCGAGGCGGGTGAGGGGAGCGTGGCCAGCCCCGCCCGCTCGGTGGCGACGATGATCCGGGCCATGGTGCTCACGGTCTCGACCGGGTGGGCGCCCACGCTGGTCTCGCCGGAGAGCATCAGGGCGTCGGCGCCGTCGAGCACCGCGTTGGCGACGTCCGAGACCTCGGCGCGGGTGGGCCGGGGATCGTGGGTCATCGACTCCAGCATCTGGGTGGCGACGATCACCGGCTTGCAGCTCTCCCGGGCCAGGCGCACCGCCCGCTTCTGGATCAGGGGCAGCTGCTCGAGGGGCATCTCCACCCCGAGGTCGCCGCGCGCCACCATCAGGCCGTCGAAGGCGGCGACGATGTCCGCCAGCCGGTCGACGGCCTCCTCGCGCTCCAGCTTGGCGATCACCGGCACCCGCCGGCCGCAGGCGTCCATGACCTCGTGGACCGCCTCGATGTCCTCGGGCCGGCGCACGAAGGAGAGCGCCACCAGGTCGACGCCGATCGCCAGGGCGAAGCGCAGGTCGCCGGTGTCCTTGTCGGAGAGGGTGGGCACGCTCATCCGCACCCCGGGCAGGGTCAGGCCCTTGTGGTCGGAGACCACGCCGCCGTCGACCACGGTGCAGAGCACGTCGTTGCCGCTGGAGCCGAGCGCGCGCAGCCGGATCCGCCCGTCGTCGATGAGCAGGGTGTCGCCGGCGGCGACGTCCTGGGGCAGCGCCGCGTAGGTGGTGGTCGCCCGGTGGCTCGAGCCGGCGACCACGGCGCCGGCATCCTGGCCGCTGGCCGCGGTGACGGTGAAGAGGGAGCCCCGTTCCAGGAACGCCGCGCCCCCCTCGAAACTGCCCAGCCGCACCTTGGGTCCCTGGAGGTCGGCGAGCACCCCGACGGCGCGGCGGCGGGCGTCCGCGGCCTCCCGGACCAGGCGGTAGGTGGCGAGGTGCTGCTCCCGGGTCCCGTGGGAGAAGTTCAGGCGGGCGACGTCCATGCCCGCATCGATCAGCGCACCGATGGTCTCGGGCGTCTGGCTGGCGGGGCCGAGGGTGCACACGATCTTGGCTCGCCGCGCTCTGAAGGTCCCCCGGCGTTCGCCGGGGTGCGGCGAGTTGAGAAAGGATTCGAGAAGAGCGTCCATCGACGGTACCTCCGGGGGTGCAGATCGGGTACGCGTCGCCCGCGGCCGCTGCTCACACCCGATGCTGGGCGGTGGGGCCGGCACGGCTGCCGGCGGTGCCACCGCCATCGGCGCGTCGTTCCCCATGCTACGCGCCCCCGGAGGCGACCGCGTTGTTCGGCCCGCAACAAGTCGCGATCGTCCGGTTATGGCACCGCACGCCCGTTCGCGTCAGCCCGGGTCACCCCGGTCAGCCGTCGAAGTCGAGGGTGACCGCCGGGCTGGCCGGGTGCGACTGGCAGGCGAGCACGAACCCGGCCTCGACCTCGTCGGGTTCGAGGGCGTGGTTGCGGTCCATCGTCACCGTGCCGCTCAGCACCCGCGCCCGGCAGGTGCCGCAGACCCCGTCCTTGCAGGCGTAGGGGGCGTCGCTCCGCACCCGCAGCACGGCGTCGAGGATCGGCTCGCCGCCGGCGCCGAGCTCGAAACTGGAGCTGCGGCCGTCGAGGACCACGGTGACCCGGCTGCCGTCCCCGGCGGGGCCCGCGGGCACGGCGCGGCGGGGGGCGGCCCGGTCGGCGCCGGCGTGGAACAGCTCGGAGTGGATCCGCGACCCCTCCACACCGCGCCCGAGCAGGGTGGCGCGCGCCTCCTCGATCATCGCCCGCGGACCGCAGAGGAACCACTCGTCGCCGCCGCCGGGGACGAGCGTGTCGAGGAGACGGCCCAGCCGCGGGCCGTCCAGCCGCCCGTTCAGCAGCTCCGCCTCCTGCTCCTCGCGGGAGAGCACGTTGACCAGCTGGAAGCGCTGGCAGAAGCGGTTCTTGAGGTCGAAGAGCTCCTCCAGGAACATGATCCCGGCGGTGGTGCGGTTGCCGTACAGGAGGGTGACCCGGCTGCGCGGCTCGACCGCCAGGGTGGTGGCGACGATCGAGAGCACCGGGGTGATGCCGCTGCCCGCGGCGACGGCGACGTGGTGCCGGGCCCGGCCGGGGTCGAGCGGAGCGTGGAACCGCCCGGTCGGGGTCATCACCTCGAGGGTGTCGCCGGCGCGGAGCCGGGTGTGCGCGTACCCGGAGAACACCCCGCCGTCGAGACGCTTCACGGCGATCCGCAGCACCCCCGAGCCCGCCGGGGTGCAGATCGAGTAGTTGCGCCGCGCCTCGTCGCCGGCGACCGGGCAGCGCACCGAGACGTGCTGTCCCTGGATGTGACGGTAGGCCTCGCGGAGCCTCCCGCGGCACCTCGAAGGTGACGGTGACGGAGTCGTCGGTGAGGGGCTCGACGGCGGCCACCCGCAGCTCGTGGAGGACGGCGTGCCGGGGTGCCGCGGGCGCCGTCCCGGGCGCCGTGCTCACCGGTGGGCCCTGAGGTGGGGGAAGGGCTCGCGGCAGGCGTGGCAGCGGCGCAGCGCCTGGCAGGGGCTGGAGGCGAAGCGGCTGAGCGGCTCGGTGTGCGCCGGACCCGCACTGCGGGCAGGCGCACCGCCGGATGCGGCGGCGGGCCCCGGGGGTGGGGGCGCGGGGGCGATGCCGACTCGGCGGCGAGCTGCCGCCGGCCCCGCTCGGTGATCAGGTCGGTGGTCCAGGCGGGGGACAGCACCGTGCGCACCTCCACCTCGGCGTGGCCGTGCTCGCGCAGCCGGCGCTCGATGTCCGTCACGGATCGCCGCCAGCGCCGGGCAGCCCGAGTAGGTGGGGGTGATCTCGACCACCACGATGCCGGCCTTCGACGCGCACCCCGCGGAGGATGCCGAGGTCCTCGATGGTGAGCGCCGGGATCTCCGGGTCGGCGACGTCCGCGACGCAGGGCGCGCACCCGCTCGGTGGCGTCCACGGCTCACCAGCGCGCCCCCGGGTGGGAGCGGTGGAGGTGCTGCATCTCCGCGAGCAGGCGGCCGAAGCACTCGGTGTGGAGGCCGCGCCGCCCCCCGGTGGGCCCCCACGAGCCCTCCGGCCGGGCCAGCGTCGCCTCGGCGAGCACCGCCTCCACGGCGGCGTCCCAGGCGGGGCGCAGCGAGGGAGGGTCGGGGGCGAGGCCGGCGGCGGCGGCGCGGCCGGTCACCTCGTCGGTCTCGAAGAGCTCGGCGGCGTGTGGCCACATCCGGTCGAGCGCCGACTGCATCCGCCGGTGGCTCTCCTCGGTGCCGTCGCCGAGGCGCACCGTCCAGCCGGCGGCGTGGTCGCGGTGGTACTCGACCTCCTTGCACCGCCTTCGCCGCCACCGCGGCCAGGATCGGGGTCGGTGGAGGCCAGCAGACCCTCGAGCAGGCCGAGCTGGTAGGTGGAGAAGAGCAGCTGGCGGGCGATCGTGACGCGCGAAGTCGCCGTTCTCCTGCTCGACGAGCAGGCAGTTGCACGAACTCCCGCTCGTCGCGGAGGTAGGCGAGGTCGTCCTCGTCGCGGCCACGACCCTCGAGCTCGCCCGCGTGGGTGAGCAGCACCCGCGCCTGGCCGAGCAGGTCGAGGGCGATGTTGGTCAGGGCGACGTCCTCTTCGAGCTCGGGGGCGAGCGACGGACCACTCGGCGAGCCGGTGGGAGAGCACCAGGCCGTCGTCGCCGAGCCGCAGCGCGCAGCGCCGCCGCGGAGCTCGGCCTCGGTCACAGGTGCCTCACCCCTTCGGGGATGTCGTAGAAGGTCGGGTGGCGGTACGCCTTGTCGGCGGCGGGCGTCGAAGAACGGGTCCTTCTCGTCGGGGGACGAGGCGGTGATCGCGGTCGCGGGCACCACCCAGATGCTGCAGCCCTCCGCCGCGGCGGGTGTAGACGTCGCGGGCGTTGCGCAGCGCCATCTCCGCGTCGGCGGCGTGCAGGCTGCCGGCGTGGGTGTGGGAGAGGCCGCGCCGGCTGCGCACGAACACCTCCCACAGCGGCCAGCCGCGCTCCTCCTCGCCGCTCATCTTCTCAGGGGGGGTGTCATGAGCACGCTCACACCGCCGACTCCGCCGCCCGGCGCCGCCGCTTCTCGGCGTAGGCGAGCGCCGCCTCGCGCACCCAGCGTCCCTCCTCGTGGGCGGCGACGCGGTGGGCGATGCGCTGCGCGGTTGCAGAGACCGTCGCCGCGGACCACGGCGCGGAACTCGTCCCAGTCGATGGCGCCGAAGTCGTGGTGGCCGCGCTCCGGGTTCCAGCGCAGCTCCGGGTCGGGGAGGCCGAGCCCGAGCACCTCCGCCTGGGGCACGCAGATGTCGACGAAGCGCTGGCGCAGCTCGTCGTTGGTGTGGCGCTTGATCCGCCACGCCATCGACTGCGCGCCGTGCGCGGAGTCGCCGTCGGGCGGGCCGAACATCATCAGCGTCGGCCACCACCACCGGTTCACCGCGTCCTGCGCCATGGCGTGCTGCGCGGCGGTGCCGTGGGCGAGGGTGTGGAGCAGCTCGAAGCCCTGGCGCTGATGGAACGACTCCTCCTTGCAGATCCGCGTCATCGCCCGCGCGTAGGGACCGTAGGAGCAGCGGCACAGCGGGATCTGGTTGGTGATCGCGGCGCCGTCGACCAGCCAGCCGATGGCGCCGACGTCGGCCCAGGTGAGGGTGGGGTAGTTGAAGATCGTCGAGTACTTCTGGCGGCCGCGGTGGAGCAGGTCGAGCAGCTGTTGGCGGCTCACCCCGAGGGTCTCGGCGGCGCCGTAGAGATAGAGGCCGTGGCCGGCCTCGTCCTGCACCTTGGCCATCAGGATCGCCTTGCGGCGCAGCGACGGCGCCCGGGTGATCCAGTTTCCCTCGGGCTGCATCCCGATGATCTCGGAGTGGGCGTGCTGGGCGATCTGGCGGACCAGGCTGGAGCGGTAGGCGTCGGGCATCCAGTCGCGGGGCTCGACCCGCTGATCGGCCTCGACGGTGCGCTGGAAGTGCTCCTCGAGGGCCTCGGTGGCCGTGGCGTCCATCAGATCCCTCGCCCCCGTCCGAACGTTCGGTCGTGTAACATCGAGTGTACCGGAGGGCCTCCAGACGGTGTCAAGGCTACTCGCGCAGGCGCCTCGGAGTCCGCACAATCGACGGGTCAGGCGATAGGGGAGGAACATGAGCGAACGCGCAGCGCCGGGGGCCGGCGCCGCCTCCGCCGCGGCGCCGCGCCCTCGCTCCCGCGAGCGCGTCGCCTACACGCCCCAGAGCCTCCTCGCCGTGGCCGTCGCGGCCTTCAACCAGCGCGGCTACGACGGCACCAGCATGGAGGACCTGGCCCACGCCACCGGCATCACCAAGTCCTCGATCTACCACCACGTGCGCAGCAAGGAGGAGCTGCTCCGGCTGGCGGTGAGCCGTGCCCTCGACCGGCTGTTCGCCATGCTCGAGCAGCCCGAGGCCTGCACCGGCCGCGCCATCGACCGGCTCGAGCACGTGGTGCGCTCCTCGGTGCGGGTGCTCGTCGACGAGCTTCCCTACGTCACCCTGCTGCTGCGGGTGCGGGGCAACACCGACGCCGAGCAGTGGGCGCTGCAGCGCCGCCGCGAGTTCGACCGCAGGGTGTCGGCGATCGTTCGCAGCGCCGTCGAGGACGGCGACCTCCGCGACGACGTCGACCCTCGGCTGACCACGCGGCTGCTCTTCGGCATGATCAACTCGGTGGTCGAGTGGTACGAGCCCTCGGGCACCGGCTCGGCCACCGAGCTCGCCGACGCGGTGATGCGGCTCGCCTTCGACGGCCTGCGCCGCCGCGACCCGGCGACGTGAGCGCCGCCGACGGGCTCGTCCGGCGCCGCGCCGACGCCATCCTGGCCGGCGACACCGTCGCCCGCGGGCTCGGCGTCGAGATCCTCGAGGCCGGCCCCGGGCACGCGGTCGTGCGGCTGCGCACCGGCGACGGCATGGTCAACGGGATCGGCACCGTCCACGGCGCGGTGGTGTTCGCGCTCGCCGACATCGCCTACGCGATCGCCTGCAACAGCCACGGGATCGCCACGGTGTCGCACAGCGCCGAGGTGATCCACGTCGCCCCCGCCCACTCCGGCGACGTGCTGGTGGCGACCGCGGCCGAGCGCAGCCGGCGCGGCCGCAACGGCGTCTACGACGTCACCGTGCGGCGCGAGGGCGGCGCCGTGGTCGCGGAGTTCCGCGGCCAGAGCCGGTCGCTGGGCGGCCCCCCGGTCGCGGACGGAGAGAACCGTGCCGGCTGAGCCCGGGCTCAGGCGGGCCGGCGGCGCCGGGTGGGCGGTGAGGCCGCCTCGCCGGGGGTGTCGGCGATCGGCGCCGCCCGCCGCCGGGGGGCGCGCGGGCGGGCGCGGGTGGTCTCGGAGCGGCGGCCGGTGAGGGCCACGGGAACCTCCTCGGTGAGCACCCCGTCGCTGATCCGCACCACACGTGCCGCGACCGCGGCGATCTCGGGGTCGTGGGTGATGAGCACGATCGTCCGGCCGTCGCGGTGGAGCTGGTTGAGAATGCCGAGGATCTCGGCGGTCGAGGTGGTGTCGAGGTTGCCGGTGGGCTCGTCGGCGAGGATCAGCTCGGGGTCGGTGACCAGGGCGCGGGCGATGGCGACGCGCTGCTGCTGGCCGCCGGAGAGCTCGTTCGGGGTGTGGTCGACGCGGTGCTCGAGGCCCACCATAAAGAGCGCGGCCAGCGCCTTCTCGCGCCGCCCCCGGGCGCGGCGGTAGAGCAGCGGCAGCTCGACGTTGCGCCAGGCGCTGAGCTTCTTCAGCAGGTGGAACTGCTGGAACACGAACCCGATGCGCTGGTTGCGGATCCGCGCCAGCTGGTCGTCGCTGAGCCGCATCACGTCGTCGCCGGCGAACAGGTAGCGACCCATGCTGGGCACGTCGAGGCATCCGAGGATGTTCATCAGCGTCGACTTGCCGGAGCCGGAGGGTCCGATGATGGCGACGAAGTCACCACGGTTGACCTCCAGCGACACCGAGCGCAGCGCCTGCACCATGGTCTCGCCGGCGCCATAGTTCTTGGAGACGTTCTCCAGGGTGAGGACGGCGGAGCCGCCGCTCACCGAGCACCCGTGGGATCGAGAGCCACCGCCATCCCTCCACCGTCCCTCTCCCTGCCGTCCCCCGTCGAGCATCGGGGCTGCGGTTCAAGAGCGGCGTAAGACCGGGGTAAGAGGTTGGCAAGAGACGGTATCAGCCGCCGGCGTTCTGGCCGCCTGAGGGGAGCCGCAGCGCCAGCAGGGCGCCGAGGGCGGCGAGCGCCGCGGTGACCATCACGGTGTGGAGGAGGCTGCCGCCGGGCAAAGGGAGGGGGACGTCGCCGTGGAGGAGCACCAGCCGCTCCGGCAGCGTCCCCGCGGCCGCCTGCGACCCCGGCGACCACGCCGGCACCGCCAGCGCCGACCCGAGCACCGCGGTGCCCGCGGCGGCGGGGATCAGCACCGCGACGGCGGCGACCCCGGCGGCGCGCCCCACCCGTGCCGGCGGAGCGATCGCCGCGGCCACCAGCGGGGCGAGGGCGAGGCCGAGGGCGGCGGCGCGCAGCGACGACCAGAGCACCAGCCGCGCAACCCCGGAGGGGGGCACGCCGTGGAGCATGTAGGTGGCGACGGCGACGGCGAGCAGGCCCCCGGCCACCGGCCAGCGCGTCCCCAGGCGGGCCCGGAGCGGCATCGCCGCCGCCATCGACCCGGCGGCGAGCGCCGCGGGCAGCAGCAGCGCCGTCCCCACCTGCAGACCGCCGGTCGCGCCCGCGCCCTGGAGCAGCAGGGGCACGTCGACGAGCCCGCCGAAGAGCTCCGCCACCGCCACGGCGAGCAGCGGCAGGACCGGCAGCGCCTCGGCGGAGCCCAGCCGCCGGAGGTCGACGAGCGGCTCGGGCACGGAGAGCTCGACCACCGCGAGGAGCAGGACGCTGACCAGGCTCACGGCGAGCAGGCCGAGCACCGGGTACGAGCCCCAGCCCCAGGCGGCGCCCTGGAGCAGGGCCAGGAGCAGCGCGCCCAACGCCAGCGCCGCGGTGGCCATCCCCGCGGGGTCGGGCCGGGCGCCGGGCTCGCCGGGGGCTCGGGGCAGCGACAGCCGGGCTCCGGCCAGCGCCGCGATCCCGAGCGGGAGCATGAGCAGGGGAGGGATCCGCCACTGCAGGTGGCCGGCCAGCCAGGCGCCGAGGGCGGGGGAGAGGGCGGACGCCATCAGCAGCCCCCCGCCGGCCGGGCCGGCGACCCGGCCGGTCCGGGGCCGGACCCGGCAGAGCAGCGCCACCGCCACCGGCAGCAGCACGCCCGCGGCCGCGCCCTGGACGGCGCGGAGGCCGAGGAGGACGCCGAGGTTCCAGGAGAGGCCGGCGAGCGCCGAGGCGGCGACCAGCGCGGCGAGCGACCAGCGCAGCAGCCGGGCGGCGCCGATGCGGTCGCCCATTCCGGCGGCGACCGGCACCGCCATCCCCATCGCCACCAGGTACAGGGTCACGGTGAGCCTGGCGTCGGGCGCGGAGGCGCCGAGGGAGGCGTGGAGCGACGGGATCGCCGCACCGGGCAGGGTGGCACCGAGCAGGGCGAGGGTCGCCGCGGCGGTCAGCACGGCGGTCGCCAGCCCGGGCCGCGTCGCGGTCGGGGGCGGGGCCGCAGGCCGGGTCCTCGCCGCCGCACGGCGGCGGGGCGCGGCCGCGGCCGCGGGCCGGGTGGCCGGCGCCACCGGCCGGGCCGCCGGCTTCGCCGCCGCCGGGCGTGGCCTCGCCGCGATGGCGGTGCCCCCTGCCGGACGGCGTGCAGGCCGTCCGGCGGGGGGCGGTGCCGGCGGCGGATCCTCCGCGGATGCCGGCAGGGAGATGGGAAGCTCCGCGAACGCCTCGACGGCGAGCGCGCGGGTGCGCGATGTCCCGTCACCCGCCGCCCCGGGACGCCGGGCCCGGGGCCGCTCCGTCCGTCCTTCCGACCTCGCCATCGTGGAGATACAACGGGCCGGTGCCGACCTTCTTGTGGCCTCCGTGGTGATCGAGGCCTTCCACCGCAGGATCCGGGCCGCCGCCGCCGTTCCTCTCGGGATGAGTGCGACCGGCGCGGTGGCGCGCGCCCTGCGGGCGGTGGCGCTGCTGCTGGCGGCGGTGCTGGTGGCGGTCAGCCTGCCCCGGGTGGGGACGGCGGCGGTCGCCCCCGCCGGCGGCAGCCACGCGGTCACCCGCACCACCCTCGCCGTCCCGGTGGTGGACGGGCCGGACAGCGCCCACCACGTCACCCTGGAGGCCGACCTCTACCTGCCCGACAACGCCACCGCGGCGACGCCGCAGCCGGCGGTGCTCATGACCCACGGGTTCGGGCTCAGCAAGGACAGCACCGAGATGCTGGTCTCGGCCTCGTACCTCGCCCGCAACGGCTACGTCGTGCTCGCCTACTCCAGCCAGGGGTTCGGCCACTCCGGCGGCTGCATCGAGCTCAACTCCGCCGACTACGACGTCAAGGACGCGATGCAGATGGTGGACGTCCTCGCCGCCCGCCCCGAGGTGCTGCGCAGCGGCACCCTCCCCGACGGCCGGCCCGACCCGGTGGTGGGGATGGTCGGAGGCTCGTACGGGGGCGGCATCGACCTGCTCACCGCGGAGTTCGACGCGCGGATCCGCGCCATCGTCCCGAGCCGCACCTGGAACTCGCTGCAGTACTCGCTGATCCCGAACCACCTCGGCGCCGTCCCCGATCTGCAGGGCGCCCCCGGCGGGGTGGTGAAGGCGGAGTGGACCACGCTGCTGTTCGTCAACGGCCTCACCCAGCCGGTGCTGGGCAGGGGCGGCTGCACCGCAACCCCGCAGAACCTGGGCTGCCCGGGCTTCGACCCCGCCCTCTGCCGGCTCTACCTCGGCGTCACCGCCACCGGCCGGGCCGACGCCAGCACCCTGGCGCTGCTCCAGCGCTCGTCGCCGGCGACCTGGATCGACCGGCTGCGGGTGCCGACCCTGCTGGTGCAGGGCGAGTCCGACACCCTCTTCAACCTCAACGAGGCGGCGGCCACCTTCGCGGCGCTGCGCTCACGCGGAGTCCCGGTCCAGATGATCTGGAACTCGGGCGGCCACGGCCAGTACAACTCGATGCCCGGGGAGGGGGACATCTACGCGGGCGACACCACCGTGCCCGACGGCGACTTCCTCCCCCGGCAGGAGCTCGCCTGGATGGATCGCTGGCTGCGCGGCGCGCCGGTCTCCACCGGCCCGGTGTTCCAGTACTTCCGCGACTGGGTGGGCTACGACCCGGCCGGCTCGGCGGCACCCGCCTACGGCGGCGCCGCGAGCTTCCCCTTCGAGGCGGCGCAGACCCTCCACCTCAGCGGCGGCGGCGCCCTGGTGCCGGGGACGCCGCGCGCCGGCACCGCCACCATGGTCAACCCGCCGCTGGGGGTGCCCGCCTCGTACAGCGAGACCTCCGACCTCCACGCCCCGGGCGCGGACACGCCGGTGGGCAGCCTGCCCAGCCCGTTCACCGGGATCCCGCCGAGCGACCCGCCCGGCGAGTCGCTCGCGTTCAGCTCGGCGCCGTTCACCCGCGACGTCGCCTCGGTCGGCATCCCCACCGCCCACCTCCACGTCCGCCACCTCGGCGCCGGGGACCTGGTGCTGTTCGGCAAGGTCTACGACGTCGCCCCTGACGGCGGCGCCACCCTCATCCACCGCCTGATCGCGCCGGTGCGGGTGCCCGCGGGACACAGCGGCGCGGTGGACATGACCCTCGACGGCTTCGCCCATCGCTTCGACCGCGGCCACGCGGTGCGCTTCGAGGTGGCGGCCACCGACCTCACCTCGCTGAACGGCAGGCTCCCCGACGTGGTCACCCTCACCCAGGGCGGCCCCGACCCGGCGAGCTTCTCGCTTCCCGTGGATCCCGGCCCGGCCCCGCTCTGAGCCCGCCGGCGAGGCCGGGCCTGCACCCGCTACGCTGACCCCATGCCGGTGATCCGCAACTGCGACAACTGCGGGCGGCCGTTCCCGATCTACCGCCTCGCCGGCGTGCTGCTCGACGGCCGCGTCCAGGAGCTCTGCCCGCGCTGCTGCTCGACCGAGCACGAGCGCCTCGAGCAGCCCTACGCGCCCCGGACCGACCAGGGCGCCATCCAGCCGAGCACCAGCCGCGACGTCTGGTAGGCGGCGGGTGGCGCCGACCGACTTCGCCGCGCGGCTGCGCGAGGCGTCCGAGCGCAGCGGCTCGCTGCTCTGCGTCGGCCTCGACCCGACCGGCTGCGCCACCGCCGCGGAGGCGGAGCGTCGCTGCGCCGAGCTCCTCGAGGCGACCCTCGACCAGGTCTGCGCGGTCAAGCCCAACGCCGCCTTCTTCGAGCAGCACGGTGCCGCCGGCTGGCGGGTGCTGGAGGGGCTGCGCGCCCGGGTCCCGGCCGACCGCATGCTCATCGTCGACGGCAAGCGCGGCGACATCGGCAGCACCGCCGACGCCTACGCCCGCGCCCTCTTCGACGGTCTCGGTGCCGACGCGGTCACCGTCAACCCGCTGATGGGGGAGGACGCGGTGCGTCCCTTCCTGCGGCGGCCCGGGCGGGGCGCGTTCCTGCTGGCCCGCACCAGCAACTCCGGCGCCACCGACCTGCTCGAGCGCCGCCTCGACGACGGCACCCCGGTGTTCGCCCACCTCGCCACCCTGGCGATGCGCTGGGACCCGGGCGGTGCGGTCGGGCTGGTGGTGGGGGCGACCGCCCCCGAGGCGGTGGCGGCGGTGCGCCGGCTGGCGCCCTCGGCGCCGCTGCTGCTCCCCGGGGTGGGCGCCCAGGGGGGCGCCGTCGAGGCGGCGGTGGCCGCCGGGCTCGACGCCGCCGGCGGCGGCGTGGTGGTCAGCGTCAGCCGGGGCATCGCCGCCGCGCCCGAGGGGCCGGCGGCGTCGGCGCGGCGCTGGCGGGAGCGGATCGAGGCCGCACGCGAGGGTGCCCGGGCGGGGCGCTGACCGCGCCCCGGATGTCTAGACTGCCGGGGGGGAACGGCGCGCCGGCGCCCGGAGGAGAAGATTGCCCACCGCCACCATCGAGCTGAGCGGGCACATCATCGACTCGATGATGCTGCCGCGCATCTTCGACGTGGTGATGGACCTGGGCGGGTCCTTCAAGGTCGACGAGTTCCGGGTCGGCCAGAACCCCGACGAGCGCAGCTTCACGCGCATCACCCTGAGCCACGACGACGCCCCCGGCCTGCGCGCCATCGTCGCCGCCTGCCAGCAGCAGGGGGCGGTGAGCGTCGACGGTGCCGCCGCGCGCACCGAGGCCGCCCCCCGTGACGGCGTCCTCCCCGACACCTTCTACTCGACCAGCAACCAGCCCACCGCGGTGCGCATCGGCGAGGACTGGCTGGACGTCGAGGACATCGAGATGGACTGCGGGGTCGTGGTCGACGGCGGCCGGGCCCGCTGCATCGCGGTCACCGACGTCCGCGCCGGCGACCGCATCGTGGTCGGCCACGACGGCATCAAGGTGTCGCCGGTCGAGCGCTCGCGGAGCAAGGAGATCTTCGGCTTCATGACCAGCTCGGTCTCCGCGGAGAAGCCGAAGCACCTGATCATCCGCGAGCTGGCCAACACGATGCGCGAGATCCGCGCCCGCGACGGCCGCATCTGCATGGTGGCGGGGCCGGCGGTGATCCACACCGGCGCGGGCGTGCACCTCAGCCGGCTGATCGCCTCCGGGTGGATCGACGTGCTCTTCGCCGGCAACGCGCTCGCCGCCCACGACATCGAGTCACAGTTCTTCGGCACCTCGCTGGGCATCGACCTCCGCGACGGCCTCCCCGTCGAGTCCGGCCACGAGCACCACATCCGCGCCATCAACCGCATCCGTGGGGCGGGCGGGATCCGTGAGGCGGTGGCCACCGGCATGATCCGGGGCGGGGTGATGTTCGAGGCCTTCCGCCGCGGCATCACCGTGGTGCTGGCGGGCTCGGTGCGCGACGACGGCCCCCTCCCCGAGGTGGTGGTCGACATGATCGAGGCGCAGCGGCGGATGCGCCAGGGACTGCGCGGGGTCGAGCTGTGCATCATGTGCGCGTCGATGCTCCACGCCATCGCCACCGGCAACATGCTGCCGGCGGCGACCAAGACGGTGTGTGTCGACATCAACCCCTCGGTGGTGACCAAGCTCGCCGACCGCGGCTCCTCCCAGACCCTGGGCCTGGTCACCGACGTCGAGTCGTTCCTGCGAGAGCTCTCGGAGTGCCTGGCATGAGCACAGCCGTCCCGGTCGCGATCCTCAGCGACGACAGCTCCGACCAGCACGACGCGCCCGGCCATCCGGAGTCGGCGCAGCGCCTCCACGCCATCGTCGACCACCTCGCCGCCGACCCCCGGCTGCGCGACCTGCCGGCGATCCCGGTGCGCGAGGCCGACGCCGCCCTGGTGCTCGGCGCCCACGCGGACGCCCACCTGCTCCGCATCGAGCGCGCCGCCTGCGGCGGCGGCGCCTGGATCGACCCCGACACCTACTGCACCGACCGCTCCTACGAGGTGGCGCTGCGCGCCGCCGGCGCCGCCACCGAGGGCGTCGCCGCGGTCTGCACCGGGTCGGCGCGGAGCGCCTTCGCGATCGTGCGGCCGCCCGGCCACCACGCCACCCGCGACCGCGCGATGGGGTTCTGCCTCTTCAACAACGCCGCCATCGCCGCCCGGGCGGCGCAGAGCCGTCACGGCCTCGGCCGGGTCGCGATCGTGGACATCGACGTCCATCACGGCAACGGCACCCAGGACGTGTTCTACGACGACCCCTCGATGCTCTACTGCTCGCTCCACCAGTGGCCGCTGTACCCGGGGACGGGACGCCGCTCCGAGACCGGCGAGGGCGCCGGCGCCGGCGCCACCGTCAACGTGCCGCTCCCCGCGGGAACCACCGGCGAGCGCTGGCTGGCCGCCTTCGACGAGGTGGTCGCCCCGGCGCTGCGCGCCCACGCCCCCGAGCTGATCGTGGTCAGCGCCGGCTACGACGGCCACCGCGCCGACCCGCTGGCGAACCTCCGGCTCGACACCGACACCTACGCCGAGGTGGCCCGCCGGCTCGCCGGCATCGCCGCCGAGACCGCGGGCGGCCGCACCGTCTGGGTGCTCGAGGGCGGCTACGACCTCGGGGCCCTCGCCGCGTCGGTGGCGGCGTCGCTGCGCACCCTGCAGGGCTCCGGATGAGGCTCGGCGCCGCCGCGCTCGCCGCCGTCCTCACCGCCGCGCTGGCCGGCTGCGGGTCGTCGAACGCCCCGGCGCCGACGGCGACGTCCCGGCCCTCGGCCTCGGCGACGGCGTCGCCGAGCCCCTCGCCAGGCGCGGTCGACGTCGGCTCGACGCTCACCGTGATCGCCCCCCTGGGCCTGAAGCTGCGCGACGCGGGCTCGCCCGACGGCGCCGTGCTCGGCAGCCTGGGCCAGGGCTCGGTGGTGACGGTTGTGGCCCACGGTGGCCAGAACAACACCTGGTTCCAGGTCAAGGGCGAGACCCAGACGGGCTGGATCACCGACAACCCCCAGTTCACCAGCCCGCGCCACTTCGAGCTCTACCAGTCCGACGCCCGCGGCTTCACCGCCCTCTACCTCAACACCTGGTCGTTCACCGAGGCCGCGGGCCCGGTGATCTTCCGCCCCCAGAGCGGCGGCTATCCGCAGATCGCGGTCGCCACCGGCGCCAGCCAGGCGGCGCTCGGCGCCCCCGGCATCGAGGGCTACTCGACCGTCCAGGTGAGCGCCGCCGAGGTGTTCGGCGTCACCGGGGTGCTCAAGCTCTACGCGCGCGGCGGGGCCGCGCCGGCGCCGACCCCGGGGCAGCCGCCGATGCCACCGCTGCTCGCCGAGCTTCGGGTCACCCTCGACGCCAACCGGGCGATGCGCCTCGACTTCCTCTACCCGACGGCGGACGACCTGCGCACCTTCCGCGATTTCTACGGTTCGATCATCGTGCCCCAGCCGGCCTCGCCGGGTGCCGTCCCGGCCACGCCGAAGCCGGCCTGACCGTGCTCGAGCGCGACCTCCTCGTCGACACCTCGCGACGGCGCGTCGTCGACGTCACCGACCACGCGGCGGCGCTGGCGCGCGAGGGCGGCGGCGACGGCCTGCTCAACGTGTTCGTGCCCCACGCCACCGCCGGGGTGGCGATCATGGAGACCGGCAGCGGCTCCGAGCCCGACCTCGTCGACGCGCTCGAGCGCCTGCTCCCCCGCGACGACCGGTACCGCCACAGCCACGGCACCGAGGGGCACGGCGCCGACCACCTGCTGCCGGTGCTGGTGTCGCCGTCGGTGACCGTGCCGGTGCGGCGGGGGCGGCTCGGCCTGGGCACCTGGCAGCGGATCGTGGTCGTCGACCTCAACCGCGACAACCCCGAGCGCACCCTGCGGCTCTCCTTCCTCGGCGGCTGACCGGGGGGCGGTCCCGAGCGACGGCGCGCGGCCACGAGAGTCGCCCGCCGCCTTTCGTGACCGGAGATTCACCGTTGTCCGCCCGAGGACATGCTCACTAGAGTGGGCTCATGAGAGGGCGTCATCCGGTGGCAGCCGCGAGCGGAGCGCTGCTGGCGATCGTGGGCCTGGCCGGCGGCGCCGAGGCCGCCGGCATCGGTGGCAACTCCGGTATCGGTGGCGGCTCCGGCATCGGGGCGGGCGCACCCACGCTGGGGGGCTCGAGCCTCACCGCCCCCGGCTCCATCGGCCACCACTCCTTCGGCGGCACCACCCTGGTGCTCCCCCCGGCGCCGGTGCTCGACCTGCGCAGCCTCGGCACCGCCACCGGCGGCCCGGTCCAGCCGATCCGCCCGCTGCACGCCGTCGGCGTGACCGTCACCCAGAACGGGCCGACAACCCCCGCACCCTTCGCGACCTTCGACCTGAGCGGTCACGACACCATCCGTCCGGGATCGGCCACCGGCACCAGGAGCATCGCGAGCTCCTCGCCCTCGACCGCGAGCCCGAGCAACCAGGTCACCCTGGCCCCCACCGTCCTCGCCGGCGGCAACCTCCTCGGCACCCGCCTCAACGCCGGGTTCGACCTCGCCTCGGTGGCGGGAGGGGGCGCCACCGGGTCGACCGGCGGCACCCTGACCATCGTCCCCTCCGGCGGCACGGCGACCGGCACCGGCAGCCCGGTGACCATCGCCGGCTAGCGCCGCCGCTCTCGGCGGTGGGGTGGGGGAGAGGCCGCGCCTGGTGGCTCAGCGACGCAGGGCCGTCCGGTGACCGCGACCGCCGCTGCTGACCAGGCGCACCAGCCAGAGCAGGACGACGGCTCCGAGGAAGGCGACGACGCACTCGCCGACGAAGCTGCTGGTGGCGTCGCCGCCACCGGTGACGGCGTTGAGGATCCACCCGCCGACGAAGGCGCCGACCAGTCCGACAACGATGTCGCCGAGGATGCCGAAGCCGCTCCCCCTGACCACGCGGCCGGCCAGCGCCCCGGCGATCAGGCCGATCAGAAGCCAGACGATGACGTGATGTGTGTCCATGGTGGCACCCCTACTGCGATTGGCTGCAAAACTGTTATCAGCATAGCTATATAACTGGATATCACACGTGACATGTTCGTCACGGGGACGGGCGTGGCCCCCGGGACTTGGCGAGGCCGTCGCGCCCGCGTATGCTCCGCAGCCGCAACCGGGCGCCGCGGGCGGCCGGTCACGAGGTGGACGATGCCGAGATACATCCTCGACCAGACCTGGGAGCGCGAGGCCGAGCGCCTCGACGCGCTGGAGCGCTGCGGCGATCCGCTGACCGTCGACCACCTGCGCCGCACCGGCGTCGGCGCCGGCTGGGAGTGCCTCGAGGTGGGCGCGGGCCGGGGCTCGATCGCCCGCTGGCTCGCCGACCGGGTGGGCGACCGGGGCCGGGTGCTGGCCGTCGACCTCGACACCACCCTTCTCGAGGACCAGCGGCGCCCCAACCTCGAGGTGCACCGCCTCGACATCCTCAGCGACCCGCTGCCCGCCGCAGCCTTCGACCTGGTCCACGCCCGGCATGTCATCGGCCACCTGCCGGACCGCGCTCGCGCGCTGCACCGCCTCTCCGCCGCCCTGCGTCCGGGCGGCTGGATGGTGCTCGAGGACTTCGACTTCCGCTGGGCGGAGCTCGGTGACTGGCCCTGCGACCCCGTCGACGTCGGCCCCGTGTTCGGCCGCGTCTGGTCGGCGACCCTCGAGGTGATGCGCACCGGCACCTACGACGGCGGCTGGTCGTGGCGGGCGGCGGCCGCGATGCGCGCCGCCGGGCTGACCGAGGTGGCGGGCGAGGCGCGGGCGCCGATCGGCGACGGCGCGTTCACCGAGATGATGCACCCGTCGGTGCTGCGCTTCCGCGAGTCGGTGGTCGCCGGCGGCGTCCCCGCCGCCGACGTCGACCGCTGCCTGGCCATGCTCGCCGACCCGCACAGCTGCCTCACCGCGGCGCCGCTGGTGTCGGTCTGGGGGCGCCGACCGTGAAGCGTCGAGCACTGCGCGGGGGAGGAGCCGCCGACGCCGGGTCCGCGGCTCCTCCTGCTCAGGACCGGGTCCGCAGCGCGGCGACGAACCACTCGTAGGCGGGGGTCAGCGAGGGCCCCTGCGGCCAGCCGTTGATGACCCCGATCAGGTTCCAGTAGCGCTCCACCCGCTGGTCGCTGAAGGTCTCGAGCATCCAGGCCAGCTCGGCGCGATAGGCGGCGTCGTCGCTCCGGTGGGCGGCGGTCGCGAAGAGCCCGACCAGCTCGTCGGCGATCGCCGCCGCCTCCGCCGACTCCGGCGCGATCCCGGCGGCGAGCGCAGCCTGGCCGCGCTCGACCACCGCGCGCCCGGCGTCCGCGGTGGGCTTGTCATCCTGGCTGATGCCCGAGCCGGAGCGCAGCCGGACCCCCTCGGTGACCATCCGCCGGACCCGGGCGCGGAAGTCGGGGTCGCCCACCAGCCCGGCGAGCTCGACCCAGGCGTCGATCTGGGCGTCGGACGGATCCTCCGGCAGGGTGGGAAGGCCGCTGCGCATCACATCGGCGAAGGGGTCGTCGGGATGGTCGGCGAAGACGGAGGCGATGAAGTCCTCCATGATCCGGCCGGCCTCGTCGGCGGACGTGCGGGCGAA
Organism: uncultured Chloroflexia bacterium; assembly: GCA_963846365.1. Taxonomy (GTDB): domain Bacteria; phylum Chloroflexota; class Dormibacteria; order Aeolococcales; family Aeolococcaceae; genus CF-96. The sequence goes on along the minus strand of CAWJVN010000002.1, from coordinate 403,194 downwards.
CGCGGTCATGCGATGTACCTCCTCGGGCCGGGAGTCGCGGCGGGCGATGGCCCGCAGCAGGGTCCGGCGCAGGGTGAGCTGACGGATGTGCAGGTCGATGGCGTCGGCGTGGGCGCCGGCCATCTCGGCGAGCCCGGCCTGGCGGTCGAGGACCTGGCGGATCGTCGCCAGGTCGAATCCCAGGTCGCGCAGGGTGCGGACCAGCTCGAGCCGGGCGAGGCCGGCCTGGTCGTAGCGGCGGTAGCCGGACGGACTGCGCTCGGCCTCGGGGACGAGCCCGATGTCCGAGTAGTAGCGGACGGTCTTCACCGGGAGCCCGGTGAGCCGCGCCATCTGGCCGATCGAGATGTCCATGGGCCGACCTTGAGGTCTCCAGTGGCTGGAGAGTCAAGGCCGTCACCGCGCCGTGACGGCGGGAGGGGGGCTTCGCAGACCCCTTCGCGGAGCCCTTCATATACTCATGAGAAGGCAGGTTCTCATGAGTATCAGGTGGGGCCATGCCCGGCCGGGGCATCCCCATGTGGATCAGCGGGGCAGCTGCTCGCGCCAGACGTTGCCGAGGACCCGCACCGGCCCGGCCAGCCCCTCGCGGCAGCAGGCCAGGACCTCGGGGCCGATGGGCGGGTACATCTCCAGGGTGGCGAGATCCTCCACCGGCTCCCAGGCGACGCCGACGAGACGGCCGTCGATGCCCGCCCGGAGGGTTCCGCCGCGAAGGCTCCCGGCGTAGACCAGGTTCACGAGATGGCGGCCGAGCGGCGCCACCGACTCGCAGAGGAGCAGCAGGCGGCCGACCTCGACCTCGTAGCCGGTCTCCTCGCGGAGCTCGCGCTCGGCGGCGGCGGCCAGGGTCTCCCCCACCTCGACGCCGCCGCCGGGCAGCAGCCAGTAGCGGCGGCCGTTCTTCAGGTGCTGGACCAGCAGGACGCGGTCACCGTCCTGGATGAGCACCGCGACGCGGATCCGGATCTCGCGCGCGTGCATCGGCGGATCATCCCACGCCCACCGCCGGGTCGGGTTTCTCCACATCTGTTGACTCCGAACGCCTGTTCGTGTACGCTCGCAACGCGAACAGGCGTTCGTGACCAGAGCCGACCCCACCGACCACCCACAACGACATGACCAACCTCCTCCACGACCTCGCCCCCGCCAACGCCCGCCGGCGCCGGCGCCGCATGCGCGCCATCGAGCGGCGGATCCTGCTCGCCCTCGCCGGGGCGCTGGTCCTGCTCGTGCTCCTCGGGAACGTGGTCTACGGCGGCAGCAGCGGTGGCACCCAGGTGGTCACCGTGGGCCCCGGCGACACCGTCTGGAGCATCGCCTCCGCGCACTACCCAGACGACGGCGACCTGCGCCAGCGGGTCGACGACATCCTGTCCATCAACCACCTCAGTGGCGGGACGCTGGTGCCGGGCCAGGCGCTGACGATCCCGCCGCCATAGGCAGGGGAGGAAGCGCCCGGCGCTGACCCACGCGCGCGATCGGACCCACCTCCCTCTCCGCTCCCGCGCCGCGGCCCCTCCCCTGCTCTCGGCGGCGGCCCACCCGTCCGCACCGCCCACTCCCGCGGAGCTGGGCAGTCCTCGACCCGCCTCAACTCCGCACCGATGGAGCCAGTCGCTCGGGCTGCTCCAGCAGCAGGGCGACGGCCTCACGGCGGAAATCGAAGATGCGCTCGAGGTCGCGCCGCACCACCAGCCGATTGGCGATGGTGCCCAGGGGTCCGAGCGGCAGGGCGTATTCGACCCGGTCCCGGGAGAGCGTGCCCTCGGGGTGAGGGACGACCTCGTGGAGGTGCTCCCACAGCCGGTACGGTCCCCGCTCCTGCCGATCGACGAAGCGCCGACCGGGCTCCCACACGGCGATCCGCGAGACCCAGCGCAACGGAATCCGGTGGAGCCGCAGGCGATACTCGATCCGCGTCCCCTTCGCCATCTCGATCGGCTCCGGTGTCAGCACCTCGAAGCGGAGCCACGGTGGCGTGATCGCCTCGAGATTGCGGGCCTCGGCGAAGAAGGCGAAGACCTCGCCGAGCGGCCGCCGCACCACCTGCTCTCGCTCGAGCAGGAACCTTTTCATCCGCGGCCACCCAGCAGCTGAGCGAGCGCGGGCTCGAGGTCCGGATACCGGGGGGCGTAGCCGAGGGCGCAGAGACGGTCGGCGGAGGCGCGCTGCCCGGTGGTCACGATCGAGGCCATCTCTCCATAGAGAAGGCGCATGGCCAGCGCGGGAACGGGCGTGACCGCCGGACGGTGGAGGACCGCACCGAGGGTTCTCGACAGCTCGGCGTTGGTGACCGGGTTGGGCGCGACGACATTGATCGGCCCCTCCGCGCTGGCGTTGTCGACGCAGCGGAGCAGCGCACCGGCCACGTCGTCGAGATGCACCCAGGGGACGTACTGGCGCCCGCCGGCGATCGGCCCTCCGGCACCGAGCCGGAAGGGCGGCAGCATCTTGGCGAGCGCCCCACCCTCCGGCGAGAGCACCACCCCGGTGCGGGCGACGACCACCCGCATTCCCAGGGGCCCCGCCGCGCCGAGGGCCTCGCGCTCCCAGGCCACGACCACTCCGGCGAGGAAGTCGGTGCCCGCCGGCGACCCCTCGTCGAGCCAGTCGTCTCCGTGGGGGCCGTAGAAGCCGGTCGCCGACTGCGACACCAGCGTCCGCGGTCGCCGGTCGGCGGGCAGCGCGGTGAGGCCGGCGACCAGCGACCGGGTCGAGAGCACCCGCGAGCCGGCGATCTCGCGCTTCGCCTTCTCGGTCCAGCGCTGCGCCACCGGCTCCCCGAGGAGGTGCACGACGGCGTCCGCGCCGGCCATGGCGGCCTCCGGCGGCGGCGTTTCCTTCGGCTGCGGCCAGGCGTGAACCTCCGCGCCGTCGAGCGCCCGCCCAGCCCGGCCGGGGTCGCGGGTCAACGCGACAACCTGGTCGCCGCGCTCCCGCAGCGCGCTCGCCACCGCGGTCCCGATCGTCCCGGTGGCTCCGGTGAGCACCACGCGCATCGCATTCTCCTGCTCGAACTCGTCACCGGTACTGCGTCAGGCAACCCCCGGGCGGATCAGTCGGAGCGCCGCAGCTCAGCGCCGGTCGGCGGTGGCGGGACGGCGCGGCACCGGCGGCTCGTCCCGCAGCCGGGGGCGCTCGAGCAGGCCGAGCCAGGCGGGGGCGCCGGGACGCACCGGCAGCGGGGCGTCCCGACCGTCGCCGCCGCCGCTGTCGTCGTCGGCGTCACCGTCGGCGCCGCCGGGCTCGAGCATCCGCCAGAGCACGACGCTGAAGGCGGCGAAGAGGGCGAGCTTGCTCAGCAGTGCCATGCAGGCACCGGCCACCTGCTGATCGGTGAGCGGGTTGACCCCGAGGCTGCGGGCGGGGTCGGCGTAGTCGGTGTAGAAGGCGCGGTGGGCGAGCGCGAAGAGCAGCCCGGCGAAGGTCTGGGGGATGGTGGCGAGGAGGATGTAGCCGAGCTTGGCGAGCGAGCCCATGCACCACCGCCCGCACCCGCCCGGCTTGACGATCGGCCACCAGAAGGCGAGCGAGACGGCGAGCAGGCTGACCTGCTGGAGCGAGTACAGCTCCGGGTGCTGGAGGCAGGCACGGTAGAGCGGGCCGGCGTGCCAGCCGAAGAAGACCACGTTCACGAGCACGATGGCGAGCGCCGGGTGGGCGAGCCACTCCAGCCGCCGTCCCCAGCGCGACCGCATCACCACCGCGGGGTCGAGGCCGAGGAGCAGCAGCGGGGGGACGAAGCCCATCACCAGCGTGACCTGGATCAGGTGGGCGGTGAGCAGGTAGTGGGCGGCGAGGGTCGCCAGCGGCGAGACGTAGGCGACGGCGAGGAGGCCCATGGCGAGCACCGCGCACCAGGGGCGCAGGCCCGCCGGCAACTCGCCCCTCCGCCGGCCGGCAACCAGGGCGACGACCACCGCGACGGCGACCACGGCGAGCGCGGCCAGCAGCACCGGGCTGAGGGTCGGGTCGGTCGGAGCGGGCCTGGCCATCCGGTCTCCTCAGGGCGCTGACGCGCCCATCTGCCCGGAAACCGTAGCAGGCCGCGCCCCGGCAGGCCAGCCGGCGCCGAGCACCCGGATCCGGACCGGCCGGGGCGGGGCTCCGCACGTCCGCGCTCCCTTCGGTCAGGATAGGCGACCGTGAACGGGCTGCTCCGGGGTGACCGCCCCCGCCGCTGGAGAGGTGGGTGACCGGCGGCCGCGACCGCCGGGAGCCGACCATCCCCTACCAGGTGTCGCGGCGCACCAGCCGGCCCCCGGAGCGGGTGCTCGCCGACATCGCCCGGCTCGAGGTGCCCGGGACCAGCGTGGTCGCCCGGGGCTCCACCCACCTCGTGCTCGCCCCCGGCCCGTCCCCGCGGTACGGCGCCGGTGCCGCGGTCACCGTGGGCATCGCGGTGGTCTTCGGCGTGCTCATCGCCTCGGCCTCGTCGGTCGCGCTGATCGCGCTGCTCCCCGCCGCGCTGCTGCCCGGGGTGCCGCTCCTGCTCCGCCACGACCCCCGGGTGGGCGTCGGTGCGGTCGAGGAGGCGGGCGCCACCGCGGTCACGGTGAGCGGCGACATGTGGAGCGCGCTCGCCGTCGCCCTGCACAGCTACCTGGCCGGGCTGCCCGCACCCACCACCGGCGACGATACGTCCCCGCCGCCGGAGCTGGAGCCGGACCCGCCCGCTCCGACCGTCGGTCCCGCCGCCGCCCGCGCCACTCCGGCGCCGGCCGCCTCAGCGGACGACTCCGCCGCACCCTGATCGGCAGCGGCGGTGAGCGGGGCTAGCGGAGGACGCGCACCACCGCGACCACCACGCCCTCGAGGTGCACGTCGCGGACGTAGATGGGCTCGAGCGCGCTGTTCTCGGGCTGCAGCCGGATGCGCCCCGCCTCGCGGAAGAAGCGCTTCACGGTGACCTCGTGCTCGCCGGTCTGCTCGTTCTCGATCCGCGCCACCACGATCTGGCCGTTGCTGGCGTCGCGCTGGGGGCGGACCACCACCATGTCGCCGTCGTGGATGCCGCACTCGATCATGCTGTCGCCGCGGACGTGGAGCGCGAAGGCGTCGTCGCCGCCGGCGATCTCGGGCCCGAGGGTGATGCGGTCCTCGATGTTCTCCTCGGCGAGGATGGGACCGCCGGCGGCCACCCGGCCGACCAGCGGGACCGAGAAGCTGCGCGGCGCCGCCGCCGCCATCGGCTCCTCACCGACCACCTCGACGGTGCGGGACTTGGTGGGGTCGCGACGGATGTGCCCCTTCTGCTCCAACGCATTCAGGTGGTTCTGCACCGTCGACGAGGAGCTGAGCCCGACCGCCTGCCCGATCTCTCGGACGGTGGGGGGGTATGCGTGATTGCGGGCGTGATTCCTGAGGAATTCCAGGATTTCCCGCTGCCGCGGATTGAGGCCCTCGACCATGAAAATGTCCTCTTCGGCTGGCGCGTCGCGGAATGTAGCACGGGCGGCGGGGGAAATGCAAACGTTTGTTCCCGGACACTCGCGGAGTGTGTTGGGCGCCTCCCGGGACGGACGTCCGGGTCAGCCGCCGAGGGCGCGGATGCGCCGGCAGGCCTCGTCAATCCGGTCGTCGGGAGCGGTCAGCGACACCCGGAAGAACCCCTCGCCGCCGGGCCCGAAGGCGATTCCCGGGGTGACGCTGACAGCGGCGCGGTCGAGCAGCCGGGCGGCGAAGGCGCGACTGTCGCCGGCCCCGGGCACCGGCGCCCAGAGGTAGAAGGTGGCGCGGCTGCGGGGGATCTCGACCCCGACGGCGGCAAAAGCCGCGCAGAGCCGGGTCTGCCGGGCGGCGATCAGCGCATTGCGCACCGCCAGCGCCTCCGGGGGCTCCTCGAGGGCGGCCAGCGCGGCCCGCTGCACCACCGTGAAGATGCCGCTGTCGACATTGCTCTTCACCCGGGCGAGCAGCCCGATCGCCGCGGCGCTGCCCACCGCCATCCCCACCCGCCAGCCGGTCATGTTGTAGGTCTTGCTCAGCGAGTGGAACTCGACGCCCACCTCGAGCGCCCCCGGCGACTGGAGCAGGCTCGGGGCCCGGTAGCCGTCGAAGGTGATCTCGCTGTACGGCGCGTCGTGGGCGCAGAGGATGCCGCGCTCGGCGCAGAAGGCCACCGCCTCGTCGAGGAACTCCGGGGGCGCCACCGCCGCGGTGGGGTTGTTCGGATAGTTCAGCCAGAGCAGCCGGGCCCGCGCCGCCACCGTGTCGGGCACGGCCCCGAGGTCGGGGAGGAAGCCCCGCTCCGGCCGCAGCCGCAGGCCGTGGGGCTCGCCCCCGGCCATCAGCGCCCCGCTCGCGTACACCGCGTACCCGGGGTCGGGCACCAGCACCACGTCGCCGGGGTCGACCACCGCGAAGGGGAGGTGGGCGATGCCCTCCTTGCTGCCCAGCAGCGGCAGCACCTGGGTGTCGGGGTCGAGCTCGACACCGAAGCGCCGCCGGTACCACCCGGCGATGGCGGCGCGGAGCTCGTCGAGCCCGGCATAGGTCGGGTAGCGGTGGTTGGCCGGGTCGCGCAGCGCCGCCGCGGCGCGCTCGACGATCGCCGGCGGCGTCGGCAGGTCCGGGTCGCCGACGTCGAGCCCGATGACGTCGACGCCCTCGGCGCGGAGCTGCGCCACCCGCTCCCGGATGCCGGCGAAGAAGTACTCGGGGATCCCTGCCAGCCGGGCGGCGGCGCGCACCGGCGGCCTCCTCACCGGGCGCTCACACGCCGGCCAGCTCGCCGCGGAACACGATCTCCGCCGGCCCGGTCATCAGCACCGGGCCGCCCGGCTCCCAGGCGATGGTCAGCACCCCGCCGCGCAGCTCCACCTCGAGGGGAGGGTCGGCGAGCCCGAGCGCGGTCAGCGCCACCGCGGTGGCGCAGGCCCCGGTGCCGCAGGCGTCGGTCTCCCCCACCCCGCGCTCCAGGGTGCGCTGGCGCACCCGGGTTCGGGACAGCGGCTGGACGAACTCGACGTTGGCGCCGGCGGGGAAGCGGGGGTGGCGCTGCAGCCCTCCGCCGAGCCGGGCCAGCGGAGCGACGTCCAGGTCGCCGTCGACCAGCACCACGCAGTGGGGGTTGCCCATCCCCACGGCGCTCACCCGCAGCACCTCACCGTCGACCTCGACGGGGACGTCGAGGGCGCGCTCACCGTCGTGCACGAAGGGCACCGCCGCGGGGTCGAGGCGGGGCCGGCCCATGTCGACGCGGACCGCCCCCTCGCCGAGCAGCTCGGTGGTCACCACCCCCGCCGGGGTCTCCCAGCGCACCACCGCGCCCCCGGCGCCGGTCTCGGCGGCGAGCAGGGCGGCGCAGCGCACCCCGTTGCCGCACATCTCGGGCTCGCTGCCGTCCGCGTTCACCACCCGGAGGCGCAGGTCGGCGACCTCGGACCGCTGGATGAGGAGGATGCCGTCCGCGCCCACCCCGGTGTGGCGGGCGCAGGCGAGCGGGGCCAGCGCGGCCCAGTCGACGGGGTGCGGCTCACGGTCGTCGACGACCAGGAAGTCGTTCCCCAGACCGTGCATCTTGGTGAAGCGCATCGATGACCTCGGCGGCGAGCCCGTCCACGGATCCGGCGTCGCGCTCCAACCAGCGGATCCGGGGATCGCGCCGGAACCAGGTGCGCTGCGCCTTCGCGTACCTCAGGGTACGACGCACCAGCAGGTCGACCGCGCCGTCGACGTCGCAGACGCCGTCGAGCACCGCCAGCGCCTCGCGATAGCCGATCCCGGCGGCGTCCAGGGCGGGCCGGGCGACGCCCCGCGCCAGCGCCTGCTCGACCTCGGCGAGCAGCCCGCCGCCCCCGAGGAGGCGGCGGCTGCGCTCCTCGACGAGGCGGCGGTGCAGCTCCGGGGCCACCGCCAGCGCCACCTGGGTGGCGGGCAGCGCCCCGCTGCGCCCGCGCACCGCCAGGCTGCCGCGGCCGTCGAGGATCTCGAGGGCGCGCACCACCCGCCGCGGGTTGCGCAGGTCGACCCCGGCGGCCCCGTCGGGGTCGCGCCGCACCAGCTCGGCGGCGAGTTCGGCGAGACCCTCGGGCCGCTCCGCCAGGGCGAAGCGCCGCTCCCGGGTGGCGGCGTCGGGCTCGACGTCGGCGAGGTCGAGGCCGTCGACCAGGGCGCCGACGAAGAACCCGGTGCCGCCGACCACGACCGGGACGGCACCGCGCCCGTGGACCTCGGCGACGGCGCGGCGGGCGAGGCGGACCCAGGCCGCCACGGTGAAGGGCTCGCCGGGGTCGCGCACCCCGAGCAGGTGGCAGGGCACCCCGCGCAGCTCGGCGGCGGTGGGCGCGCAGGTGCCCACGGTGAGGCCGCGGATCACCTGCCGGGAGTCGGCGTTGACCAGCTCGGCGGCGCCGAGGCGCTCGGCCACGGCGACGGCGAGCGGGGTCTTGCCGGTCGCGGTCGGCCCGGCGACCACCAGCAGATGCGGGACCGGGGTCACGGACGGCGGAAGGCGCGTCGCAGGGCGGCGTCGTCGAGGAGCACCGCGGTCGGCCGCCCGTGGGGACAGGTGGTGCCCCCCGGCGTGCCGGCGAGCCGGTCGAGCAGGCGCTGCTGCTCCTCGGCGCCGAGCGCGTCGCCGAAGCGCACCGCGCCGTGGCAGGCGAGCAGCGCGGCGACATGGTGGCGCCGCTCCGCCTCGGGGCCGCCGCCGGGGTCGCCGTCGAGGGTGTCGAGGAGCTCGAGCAGCAGCCGGGTCACGTCGGCGCCGGCGCAGGCGGCGGGGACGGCGGTGCAGCGCAGCGTCCGCGGGCCGAACTCGTCGACGCCGAAGCCGAGCGCGGCGATGGCGCCGGCGTGCTCGGCCCGGCGCGCCATCGCGGTGGCGTCGACCTCCACCAGCACCGGCAGCAGCAGCAGCTGGGAGGCGCCCGCCGGGCCCGGTCGCGGCGACCCCGCCCCGGGCTCCCAGGCGGCCAGCAGCTCGGCGTAGAGCACCTTCTCGTGGGCGGCGTGGGGGTCGACGAGCACCACCCCGAGCGGCAACTCCGCGACCATCCAGGTGGTGCCCGCCTGCCCGAGGCTGCGCAGCGGGGCGAGCGCGGCGATCCCCCCGGGCGGAGCCGTGCCGCCGGCGAGCGCCTCCGCGGGCGGGGTGGCGGGCTCGGTCGCGGCGGCGCCGCCGCCGGGTGGCGGCCACGCCCCGGCACCGCCGCGCCGGTACGGGTGGGGCCCGGCGGAGTCGTGGAGGGTGAGCGCCGCCATCGGCCGGGCACCGTCGCCGAGCATCCCGTCCCAGTGCATCGCCGCGCTGTGGGGGCGGCCCTGCTGCTGCACCACCGCCCAGCAGGCGCGCTGCACCGCGGCGAACACCCTCCCCTCCTCGCGGAAGCGCACCTCGCGCTTCGCCGGATGGACGTTGACGTCCACCGCGGCGGGGTCGAGCGCCACCGTGACCACGCCGAAGGGGTGGCGGCCGGCGGGCAGCAGGCCGCGATAGGCCTCCTCGACGGCGACGCCGAGGGCGCGGTTGTGCACCCGCCTGCGGTTGACCACGAGCACCACCCCGCCCCGGCCGGCGCGGTGCGCCCGGGGCTCGGAGACGGCGCCGCCGACCTCGATCTCACCCTCGGCGGCGATCTCGATGAGCTGGCCGGCGGCCTCGGCGCCGAGCACGCCGCGGAGCGCGTCGAGGAGCACCCCGCCGGGGGTGCGCAGCGCGCTGCGGCCGTCGAGGCGGCAGCTGAACGCGACCTCGGGACGGCAGAGGGCGAGATCGGCGACGGCGCGGACGCAGGCGGCCCCCTCGCCCCGGCGGGTGCGCAGGAAGCGGAGCCGGGCGGGGGTGGTCGCGAACAGGTCGCGGACCTCCACCGTCGTCCCCGGCGCGTGGGCGGCGGGGCCGTGCTCGAGGATCTCCCAGCCGCGTACCCGCAGCCGCGCCCCGGCGGCGGCGTCGCGGCGGCGCGAGGCGAGCACCACCTCGGCGACCGCGGCGATGCTCGCCAGTGCCTCGCCGCGGAAGCCGAGGCTGCCCACCCGCTCGAGGTCGCCGACCGCCGCCGATCTTCGAGGTGGCGTGGCGGGCCACCGCAAGGGGCAGCTCGGCGGCGGCGATGCCCTCGCCGTCGTCGCTGACCCGGATCCGCACCAGGCCGCCGCCCTCGATCTCGACGTCGACCCGCGCCGCGCCGGCGTCGACGGCGTTCTCGCAGAGCTCCTTCACCACCGACGCGGGTCGCTCGACCACCTCGCCGGCGGCGATGGCGTCGGCGACCGCGGGGGGCAGCAGCCGGATCGAGCTCACGTCGCGGCCTCCGCGGCGCCCACCCGCTCCCGCCACTCGGCGAGCTTGTTCAGCGCCGCCAGCGGGGTGAGCCCGTCGAGGTCGAGCCGCCCCAGCTCCTCGACCACGGGGTGGGTGGCGGCGGGCAGGGGCAGGCTCAGCTGCGCGCTGGGCGCGACCCGAGGCCCGAGCGGGCGGGCGCTCTCGAGCTCGGCGAGCAGCTCCCGGGACCGCGCCACCACCCCGCCGGGGATGCCGGCGAGCCGGGCGACGTGGATCCCGTAGGAGCGGTCGGCGCCACCCTCGACGATGCGGTGGAGGAAGGTGACGCTGTCGCCGTCCTCCACCACCTCGACCCGGGCGTTGCGCACCCGCGGCAGCTGCCCGGCGAGGGCGGTGAGCTCGTGGTAGTGAGTGGCGAACAGGGTGCGGCAGCGCAGCTGCGGCGCCTCGGCGAGGTGCTCGACCACCGCCTGGGCGATGCTCATCCCGTCGTAGGTGGAGGTGCCCCGCCCGATCTCGTCGAGGATGACCAGGCTGCGTGGGGTCGCGGTGTTGAGGATGGCCGCGGTCTCGGTCATCTCCACCATGAAGGTGGAGAGCCCGGCGGCGAGGTCGTCGTGGGCGCCCACCCGGGTGAAGATGCGGTCGCAGACGCCGATCCGGGCCCGACGGGCGGGCACGAAGCAGCCCACCTGGGCGAGCAGGGTGATCAGCGCCACCTGGCGCAGGTAGGTCGACTTGCCCGCCATGTTCGGGCCGGTGAGGATGACGATCGGCACCGCGCCGCCGTCGAGGACGCAGTCGTTGGCGACGAACGCCCCCGCCGGCAGGCTGTGCTCGACCAGCGGATGGCGTCCCGCCTCGACCTCCAGCGCGGTGGAGGCGTCGACCGTCGGACGCCTCCAGCCGAGCTCGTCGGAGATCTCGGCGAACGCCCGGGTGACGTCGAGCTCGGCGACGCAGCCGGCGGCGGCGAGCAGTGCCCCGGCGTGGCTCGCGACCAGGGCGGTGCAGGCCTCGAGCACCTCGAGCTCACGGGCCACGGCGCGCTCACGGACCCCCAGGACCACCGTCTCCTGCTCCTTGAGCGCGGGGGTGACGTAGCGCTCGGCGCCGACCAGGGTCTGCTTGCGCACGTAGTCGGCGGGCACCGAGTTCGCGGTGGGCGTTGGGGACCTCGAGGTAGTAGCCGAAGACCCGGTTGTAGCTGACCCGGAGCGAGCGGATGCCGGTGCGCCGCCGCTCCTCCTCCTCGAGCCCGGCGATGTAGGCGCGCGCCCCCTCCCCCGCCGCCAGCAGCGAGTCGAGCTCGGCGTCGGCGCCGGGGCGCACCGCACCGCCGTCGCGGGCGTGGGCGGGCGGGTCGTCGACGACCACCTCCGCCAGCCGGCCGGCGAGCCCCTCGGGGGCGGTGCAACCGGCGGCGGCGGCGGCGAGCAGCGTCCCTCCCCTGCCGGGGACGGCGGCGGCGACCAGCGGCATCGCCTCGCAGGCGGCGCGCACCCCGGCGAGGTCGCGGGGCGAGGCCAGCCGCTGCACGCACCGGCCCACCAGCCGCTCCAGGTCGCGCACCCCGGCGAGCGCCTCGCCGAGCCGGTGGCGGGCCTCGCGGCCGGCGACCAGCGCCTCGACGGCGTCGAGGCGAGCACGGATCGGCTCCACCTCGACCAGCGGCTCCTGGAGCCGGCTGCGCAGCATCCGTGCCCCCATCGGGGTGCGGGTGCGGTCGACCAGCTGGAGCAGCCCCGGGCCGGCGCCGCCGAGGGGGCCGAGCAGCTCGAGGTTCCGGCGGGCCGGCGGGTCGAGGCGCATCACCTCCCCGAGCGCCCGGGGGCGCACCCGCAGCCAGCCGCCACCGGTGGCGATGCGGGAGCGCTCGCAGTAGGCGAGGGCGGCGCCGCCGGCGGCGACGGCGGCGCCCAGCCCCTCGACCCCGAGCCCGCGCAGGCTGGCGGTGCCGGTGGCGTCGCGGAGCCGCTCGCCGGCGCGCACCGGGTCGAAGAGCGAGCCCGGCAGGGCGGTGCGGACCGCCCGCGGCGCCAGCGTCGCCGGCGCCTCGCACCCCTCGGGGAGGAGCAGCTCGGCCGCGGCCAGGCGCTCGCACTCCTCGGCGAGCGCGGCGGCGTCGAGACCGCCGGCGATCTCGCAGAGCTGGAGGTCGCCGGTGCTCGCCTCCAGCGCCGCCAGCCCGACCCGCCCGGGCAGCGGGGCCAGGGCGACGCAGCGCACCGCCCGGGCGGGCTCGAGGAAGGCGTCCTCGAGCACCATCCCGGCGCTGAGCACCCGGGTGACCTCGCGTCGCACCAGGCCCCGCCCGGTGGCCTCCTCGACCTGGTCCCAGAGCACCACCCGCAGCCCCGCCTCGAGCAGCCGGCGCAGGTAGCCGGTGAGCGCGTGCACCGGCACCCCGCACATCGCAAGCCGCCCGGCGCTGCCATAGGCGCGGCTGGTCAGCGCCACCCCGAGGATCGGCGCGGCGCGCTCCGCGTCCTCGCCGAGCATCTCGAAGAAGTCGCCGAGGCGGGCGAGCACGATGGCGTCGGGATGCCGCTCCTTGACGGCACGGTACTCGCGCAGGATCGGGGTCTCACCGGCGTCGTCGAGGGTCACCGTCGTCCGCGGCGAGGGGCTCTCTCCGGCCGCCGCGGCGTGCGGCGCCCCGCCGCGGCGTCGGCGGGTCACGGCGCCTCCACACCCCCCCGCGGCGGCTCGGCCACCAGCTGCCAGGCGGTCGCGGAGCGCACCTCGGCGCGGACCAGCTCGCCGGCGACCGCCGAGCCCTCGGTCAGCCGGGTGACCCGGTTGCCGCGGCTGCGTCCGAAGGGCCGGCCGTCGTCGGTGACCAACTCGACGAGGACCTCGACCTCGGTCCCGCAGAGCGCGAGGTTGCGCTCCAGGGCGATCTCCCGCTGCACCGCGAGCAGCCGGTTGAGCCGGCGCTTCTTCTCCACCAGGGGCACGTCGTCGGGCCGGCGCGCCGCCGCCGTCCCCGGGCGGGGCGAGTAGGCCTGGAGGTGGACGACGTCGAAGCGCACCTCGCGGAGCAGCCGCTCGGTGCCCTCGAACTCGGCCTCGGTCTCGCCGCAGAAGCCGACGATGATGTCGGTGCTCAGCGCGAGGTTGGGCACCGCCGCCCGCGCCCGGTCGATGATCGCCCGGTAGTCGGCGACGGTGTAGACCCGGCGCATCCGCCGGAGCAGGTCGTCGTCGCCCGCCTGCACCGGGAGGTGGAGCTGCTCGCAGACGGTGGGCAGGTCGCGGATCGCCTCGAAGAGCGCCGCCGAGGCGTTGCGCGGATGGGAGGTGAGGAAGCGCTGGCGCCAGAGCCCGGGCACGGCGTCGACCGCGGCCATCAGCTCGGGCAGCCCGGCGCCGCCGGCGGGGTCGCGGTAGGAGTTGACGTTCTGGCCGAGCAGGGTCACCTCGCGGACCCCCCGACCCACCAGCCGGCGCACGTCCTCGACCACCGCCTCCACCGGCCGGCTGCCCTCGCGCCCGCGGACGAAGGGCACGATGCAGTACGCGCACATCTCGTTGCAGCCACCGATGACCGGAACGTAGGCGCTGAGCCGGTCGGAGGCGGGCAGCGGCAGCGGGCCGTCGAGGTCGCCCCCCCAGAGCCCCTGCAGCCGCGCCAGGAATCCCTCGGGCGCGCGGACGTCGAAGAGGTAGTCGAGGCCGGGCAGCCGGTCGAGCAGCGCCGAACCGTGCTCCACCCCCATGCAGCCGGTGAGCGCGATCGCCCGTCCCGGACGCGCCCCCTTCCAGCGCATCAGCTCACGCATGCGCCCGTACACCTTCTGCTCGGCGTTCTGCCGCACCGCGCAGCTGATGATGATGGCGAGGTCGGCGTCGTCGAGCGGCACCTCGGGAATGCAGCCGATCTCGGCGAGCTGCTCGCCGAGCTGGAGGCGGTCGGCCTCGTTCATCTGGCAGCCGATGTGCCACAGGTGCACCCGCGGCGGCCGCCCCAGGGGCACGACGATCGGCTCCCGCCGCCGGGTCGCGAGCGGCACCGCCTGGAAGTGGCTGGCCGAGGGGCTGAGCGGGATGAGTGCGGGCACGACCGGGAAGTCTAGGGGCTCACTCGGTGGTCGATGCCATCTTGAGCAGCATAGCGAACATCCGTACGGAAGGCCAGCGCCGGACCGTCGGGTCCCACCCGGCGGGTGCCGAGCGCTCTCAGCCCTCAGACCGCCGGAGCCGCTGCGGGTCGAGCCGCCCGTCCAGCAGCGTCCGAACCTCAGCGCAACTCGACGAGCAGCCGGATCCCGGTCCTCTCCTCTCCGTCGATGCTGATGTCGATGAAGGACGGGATGCAGATGAGGTCGATGCCGCCGGGGGCGACGTAGCCGCGGGAGATGGCGATCGCCTTGATCGCCTGGTTGATGGCGCCGGCCCCGATCGCCTGGACCTCCACCTTCTGGGAGCTGCGGATCACGCCCGCGATGGCTCCCGCCACGGCAACGGGCTTCGAGGTGGCCGAGACCTTGAGGATTTCCACGGCGGGGTTCCTAGGACGTTGCGAGAACAGCTTGCGGACGTGCCGGGCCGGGAGCGGCCGGGCCGGAGATGAGTGGTGCGTGCGGATTCTCTGGAGCGGGAGCAGGAATGTCAATTACGGTCATTTCGCGTACTCGACGGAGCGGGTCTCGCGGAGCACCGTGACCTTGATCTGACCCGGGTAGGTGAGCTCGGTCTCGATCCGCTTGGCGATGTCGCGGGCCATGACGACGGCGGTGTCGTCGTCGACGCGCTCCGGCCGGACCATGACCCGGATCTCCCGGCCCGCCTGGATGGCGAAGGTGCGCTCGACCCCCGGCATCTCGTTGGCGATCGCCTCCAGCCGCTCCAGGCGCTTGATGTACGACGCCAGGGTCTCGCGCCGGGCCCCCGGCCGTCCCGCGGAGATGGCGTCGGCGGTGAGCAGGACGAACGCCCCGATGGTCCGCGGCTCCTCGTCGTAGTGGTGGGCGCGGACGGCGTGGACCACGTTGGCGGGGCGCCCCAGCCGGGAGAGGATCTCGGCGCCGATGACGGCGTGCGACCCCTCGATCTCGTGGTCGACCGCCCGGCCGATGTCGTGGAAGAGGGCCACCTCCCGGGCCTCGTCCTCGTCGGCCCCGATCTCGGCGGCGATCATCCCCGCGAGCGCGGCGACCTCGGTGCTGTGGACGAGCACGTTCTGGCCGTACGAGGTGCGGAAGCGCAGGGTGCCGAGCAGCTTGACCAGCTCGGGGTGGACGCCCTGGATGCCCGCCGCGAAGCAGGCCTTCTCCCCCTCCTCCTTGATCAGCAGCTGGATGTCCGCGCGGCTCTTGGTGACCATCTCCTCGATCCGGGCGGGATGGATGCGGCCATCGGTGAGGAGCTTCTCGAGGGTCATCCGGGCGACCTCCCGGCGCACCGGGTCGAAGCCGCTGAGCACCACCGCCTCGGGGGTGTCGTCGATGATCAGGTCGACCCCGGTGGCCGCCTCGAGGGCGCGGATGTTCCGGCCCTCACGGCCGATGATGCGGCCCTTCATCTCGTCGCTGGGAAGCTGGACCACGGTCACCGAGGTCTCGCCCGACTGATCGGCGGCGTGGCGCTGCATCGCCGCGATGAGGATCTCGCGGCTGCGCTGGTCGGCCTCCTCGCGGACCCGGTCGGAGGCGGCTCGAATCCGGGCGGCGATCTCCGGGGTCAGCTCGGCCTCGACCCGGGTGATGATCTCGGCGCGGGCCTCGCCCTGGGTGAGGGCGGCGACCCGCTCCAGCTCGGTGGCGATCCCGGCGCGCTCGGCGTCGATGCCGCCGCGCAGTTCCTCGAGCTCCAGCTCGCGGCGGCCGAGACGCTCCTCCCGGGAGTCCATCTCCTGGGCCCGGCGCTCCATCGCCTCCTCGCGCTGAGCCCCGCGCTGCTCCAGGCGGGCCAGCTCGGCGCGGCGTTCCCGGTTCTCCGTCTCCACCTCGGAGCGGAGCTTCAGCGCCTCCTCCTTGGCGGCGAGCATCATCTGCTTGCGCTGCTGGTCGAGCTCGGCGAGGGTCTCGCGATGGCGCTGCTCGTCGGCGGCGCGGGTGGCCCGCTCCTTCTCCAGCTGCTGTCGGGTGTAGAGGATGGCGCCGGCCAGGGCGAGTGCGGCCACGGCCAGCAGGATCAGGGCTACCAGCATCGGGAGGGGGGACCTCGTTGGAGTGAGCGGGTCGTGAGGTGCTCGCCACCTCGCGAGGACGACTGCGTTTCCCAGGGGTGTGGGGCGGTGTGCGGGGCGGGGACGCAGAGGTCCGGTGCTCCGTCGGCTGGGTGTGCCGACGCCTCCCTCCGGGTAAGCCCCGACATTGTACGAACGCGTAAAGGGGGTAGGCGTGGCGGGGGTGTGCCGGGCGGGCGGTGAGCGGCGGGGTTGTACCCTTGCCGGGTGCCCAGCACCCTGCGACAGGACGGCGCCGCGGGGTCGCCGCCCGTGCCGCCCGGTGGGTCTCCGCCCCCGCGCCCCGGTGCGGAGCCCGGTCTCGGGGCGGCGCTGACCGCGCGCAGCGGGATGGAGCTGGGCGCCCTGCTCGCCGGCTGCGCCCTGCTCCGGGTGGGCGCCGCCGGGGCCGGCCAGGCGGTGCAGCTCGACCTCGTCGACCTCGGTGGGGGCCGCGCCAGCCACATCACCGTGGGCCTGGTGGGCGCCGCTCAGGCGGTGCCGGAGATGCTGCTGGCCTTCGGCCTCGCCCGCCTCGCGGACCGGTTCGGCCGGCGCCGCTTCCTCATCGGCGGCCCGCTCCTGGGGATGCTCGCGGTGCTCCTGCTCGCCGGCGCCGTGCATCCCGCGCAGATCGGCATCGCCCGGCTCGTCGAGGGGGTGGGCGCCGCCGCCTTCGTGCCCACCGCGCTCGGCACCATCGCCGCCGCGACCTCCTCCGACCGGGCCACCAGGGCGCGGGCGAGCGGCGCCTTCGAGGGAGCCACGCTGGTCGGCTACGCCGGCGGCTTCCTGGTGGGCCCGCTCTTCTATCACCTGCTCGGCCGGGGATGCTTCCTCGTCCTCGCCGCCTTCTACCTCGCCGCCGCGCTGGTCTCGCTGCGATTCGTCCCTTGGATCCCGCCGCTGCCGACCAGCCCGGTCGGGGTGATCATGCGGGCGATCACCGGACCGGGCCCGATCCGGGTCTTCATCCCCGCCTGGCTGGCGGTGAACACCCTGGTCGGCGGCTGGTACTTCAACCTCGCCTCGTTGCTCCGGCAGTCACCCGACCCCTCCCAGACCCTGGTCCACGGCTTCGACAACCGGGTGATCTCGGCGATCCTGCTCGGCTGGGTGGTGCTGCTCATCCTCGGCATCCTGGTCTGGACGCCGGTGCTGCGCCGGATCGGCGGCCCGGCCACGATGCGCCGGGCCATCCCCGGGGTCTACCTGATCGGCCTCGGCACCCTGCTGATGAACCACCTGCCGCTGGCCTGGGCCCCGGCGCTGCTCCCGATCGCCGCCGTCGGGGTGATGACCATCGGAGGGTTCGGACCCGCCGCGGTCGCCTACCTCGCCGACTGCTCGGAGAGCCTGGCCGCCGACCGTGCGGCGCTGATGGCCTTCTACACCATCACCCTCGCCGGCGGCGGCGCGCTCGGATCACTGCTCGGCGGCCTCTTCGCGAAGTGGCTGCTCCTCGACGGCCTGGTGCTGCTCGGCGTGCTCTGCGCCACCGTCGCGCTGGTCTCGCTCAGCGCGGTGGTGCGCTACGAGCGGAGGCGCGAGGTGGTGCCGGCGCCCTAGCTGGAGACCTCTACCCCCCGGTGGCCGGCGCGGCCGCGGACCCGTTCGCGGACGGCGTCGCCGGGACGTCGGCGGCGGGTGCCGGGGCGGGGAGCAGGCTGGCCCGGACCCGCTGGGCGATCTCGCCGAGCAGGTCGGGGTTCTGGCGCAGGAAGTCGCGGACGTTCTCGCGCCCCTGGCCGAGGCGCATGTCGCCGTAGCTGAACCAGGCGCCGCTCTTCTCGACGATGCGGCTCTCCAGGGCGACGTCGAGGACGCTGCCCGCGTAGGAGATGCCCTCGTCGTAGAGGATGTCGAACTCGGCCGCGCGGAAGGGCGGGGCCACCTTGTTCTTCACCACCTTGACCTTGACCCGGCTGCCGACCACGTCGAGGCCCTGCTTGATCGAGTCGATCTTGCGGATGTCCATGCGCACCGAGGCGTAGAACTTCAGCGCCCGGCCGCCGGTGGTGACCTCGGGGTTCCCGAACATCACCCCGACCTTCTCGCGCAGCTGGTTGATGAAGATCACGCTGGCGTTGGAGCGGCTGATGGCGGCGGTGAGCTTGCGCATCGCCTGGGACATCAGCCGGGCCTGGAGGCCGACGTGGGTGTCGCCCATCTCGCCGTCGATCTCCGCCTTGGGGACCAGAGCGGCGACGGAGTCGATGACGATCACGTCGACCGCGCCGCTGCGCACCAGCACCTCGACGATCTCCAGGGCCTGCTCCCCGGTGTCGGGCTGGGAGATGAGCAGCTCCTCGGTGCGCACCCCGATGCGCCCGGCGTACTGGGGGTCGAGGGCGTGCTCGGCGTCGATGAAGGCGGCCACGCCGCCCCGCTTCTGGGCCTCGGCGATGATGTGGAGGGTGAGCGTGGTCTTGCCCGACGACTCCGGCCCGTAGATCTCGACCACCCGGCCGCGGGGCACGCCGCCGACGCCGAGGGCGATGTCGAGGGTCAGCGCCCCGGTGGGGATGGCGTCGACGTTCCGCTGCGCGTCGGCTGCGCCCAGCCGCATGATCGCGCCCTTCCCATAGGAGCGCTCGATCTGGCCCAGCGCTGTGCTCAGCGCGCGGTCTCGCTCGGTGGACACCGGCTCGGTCTCCTTGGGGGCGGCGCCACGCCGCCCGCTGCCTGCGGTGCTCCGGAGTGTCCCACTTTCCAGTGTGTTTGTCAATGCTTCAACTCCGGGGGTGGTCGGACCGAACATATGTATGGTAGCCGGGCCCGCAGGGGGGCTGCAGGGATCACCCCCCGGCGACCCGCCCCCGTCCCCGTCCCGCCCGCCGGGCGGCCTCGGTGCAGAGACCCAGCGCCGCTCGCACCGCCACGCCACGGTTGGCCTCCCGCCCGTGGTCGCCCTCCAGGCGCACCCCCCGGCGCCGGCCGTCGGGGCCGGCAACCGCCACCCAGATGAGCCCCGGCGGCTTCTCGGACCCCTCGGCACCGGGACCGGCGACACCGGTGATGCCGAGGCCGATGTCGGCGTGGAGCCGGCGGCGCACCCCCCCCGCCATCGCCAGAGCCACCGCCTCGCTCACTGCCCCGTGGGCCTCGATGAGCTCGGCGGGCACCTGGAGGAGGTCGATCTTCACCTCGTTGGCGTACGCGACCACCCCGCCGAGCATGTAGCGCGACGAGCCCGGCAGGGCGGTGATCACCGCCCCGAGCAGGCCGCCGGTGCACGACTCGGCGGTGGCCACGGTGAGGCCGGCGGCGAGCAGCGCGGTGGCCGACGCCGCCGACTCCGGGTAGAGCTCGGCCAGCAGCGGCTCCGCCGCAGGATCGCGGCGGGCGCGGCGGCGGACCAGCCCACGGGCGGCGGCGCCGACGCCGACCCCGATCGCCCCCGCCCCTGCGCCGATCAGCACCGAGATCGCCGCACCCCGACCCTCGTCCGCCATCGCCTGGATGATAGCGAGCCCCGGCGCTGTTCCCCGCTCCGCTCAGACGACGAAGCGCCGGTACCGCCAGAGGTAGTCGAGCCCGCTGAGGACGGTGGCGGTGACCGCCAGGGCGACCGAGGCGATCGCGATCCCGTGGAGCACCGGGAACGGGCGCTGCAGGATCAGCAGCTCGAGCATGAGGTTCTGGGTCAGGGTCTTCGACTTCCCCCACGGGGTCGAGCCGATCACCACGCCCTGGGAGGCGGCGAGCAGCCGCAGGCCGGTGATCAGGAACTCGCGGGAGACCACCACCAGCGCCACCCACGCCGGGATCACCGACGCGCTGACCATGATCACCAGCACGGTGATCACCAGCAGCTTGTCGGCCAGCGGATCGAGGAACTTGCCAAGCTCGGTCACCAGCCGCCGGCGGCGGGCGATCTCGCCGTCGAGGGTGTCGGTGGCGGCCGCGGTGGCGTAGACGGCGGCGCCGACCTGGTCGTGGTACGGGAACGACGCCGAGATCGAGTAGCCGACCACCGGGATCAGCGCCAGGCGGAGCAGGGTCAGCTGGGTGGGCAGGTTGAGCCGCGAGCGGATCAACCCTCGACCGTCGCCGGGACGCCGGCCACCTGGTAGGTGCCCGCGGCGGTGATCCGCACCGTCAGGAGGCGGTCGAGGAGCGCGGCGGGGTCGTCGAGGCCGCGCACCACCACCCGGCCGTCGACCTCCGGCGCCTCGCGCTCGGACCGTCCCAGCAGCACCGGGGGCCGGCCGCCCCGGCCCGGGGCCACCGCCTCGCCGAGGACGAGCAGGTCGCGGCCGACCACCCGCCGGTTGCGCGCCCGCGAGGCCGGAGCCTGGGCGGCGTACACGGCGCGGCGCCGCTCCTCGCGGAGCTCGGGGGCCACCTGGCCGGCCATCCGGGCGGCGACGGTGCCGTCCTCCTCCGAGTAGGCGAAGGCCGTGACCCAGTCGAGCTCGGCCTCGCCGAGGAAGTCGAGGAGGAACTGGAACTCGGCCTCGGTCTCCCCGGGGAAGCCGACCACGAAGGTGCTGCGCAGCGCCAGGTCGGGGATCGCGGCACGGAGCCGGCCGAGCACCTGCATCGCCCGGTCGGCGCTGTACGGCCGCTTCATCCGCCGGAGCACGTCGGGGTGGACGTGCTGGAGCGGCATGTCGAGGTAGCGGGCCACGCAGGGGGTGGTTTCGATCGTCTCGATCAGCTCCTCGGAGACCCCCTCGAGGGTGGCGTACATCATCCGGATCCAGGTCGGAGCCGGCTCCAGGGCCGCCAGCCGGCGCAGCAGCTCCGAGAGCGAGCTGCGCTCGGGGAGGTCCCTCCCGTAGCCGGTGAGGTCCTGGGCGACCAGCACCAGCTCCTCGACCCCGCGGTCGAGGGCGGCGGCGGCCTCGGCGACGATCACCTCGACCGGCTTGCTCCGCAGGTCGCCCGTGAACGACGGGATCGTGCAGAAGGCGCAGCGGAAGTTGCAGCCGTCGCTGAGCTTGAGGTAGGTGGTCGCCGGCGCGGTGGGACGGAAGGGCAGCTGCGAGTAGTCGACCGGGCGCAGCTCCGCCACCCGGACCACCGGGCGTCCGATCCGGGGGGCGGCGAGCTCGTCGGGGAGCCCGGGCCAGTCGCGGGTGCCGATCACCAGGTCGAGCTCGGGCATCGACTCCGCGAGGTCGGCGCCGTGACGCTGGGCGAGGCAGCCGCTCGCCACCAGCCGCATCCCGGGGTTGCGCCGCTTCACCTCGCCGAGCTCGAGCAGGGTGTCGACCAACTCCTGGGCGGCGGCCTCGATGAATCCGCAGGTGTGCACGATGGCGACGTCGGCCCGCTCGGGGGAGGCCGCCGGCTCGTAGCCGCGACCCTCCATCAGGCCCTCGAGGTAGCCGCCGTCCACCTGGTTCTTCGGGCAGCCGAGGACCCGCAGGTGGTAGGTGGGCGGCGTGCCGGCCATCGTCAGCGGTAGTTCGTGAACTGGAGGGGGACGTCGAGCTCGAGCTCGCGGAGGTCCTTGATCACGCCCTGCAGGGTGTCCTTCTCCTTCGACGAGACCCGCAGCTTGTCGCCCTCGATCCGCACCTGCACCTTGGGATGGGCGGCGCGGATCTTCTTGTTGAGATCCCGGCCGAGATCGTCCGAGATGCCCTTCCTGAGCCTGACCACCTGGCGGAGGTTCCCCCTGGCGGCGTCCTCGGGCTTCTGGGGGTCGAGGATCTTGAGATCGATCCCACGGCGGTGCAGCTTGCTCTGGAGCACGTCGAGCATCGCCTTCAGATGCATGTCCGAGTCGCTGAGGAAGACCAGCTCGTCCTTCTCCTGGGTGATCTCGGCGGTCACGTTCTTGAAGTCGTAGCGGGTGGTGATCTCCCGCCGCGCCTGGTCGAGCGCGTTCACCAGCTCCTGCTGGTCGTAGTCGCTGACGACGTCGAAGCTGTGATCTGTGGCCATGGCGTAGCAGAGGATACTGAGCCGGCCATGTCCACTGGTCCCCCCCGGCCCGGAGCCCGTTCCGGATCGCCCTTCGAGGAGGCCTTCGGCTTCCGCCGCGCGGTGGCCGTCGACGGCCGGGTGGTGGTCTCGGGGACGGCGCCGATCGAGCCCGACGGCGGCTGCGCCGAGGGCGCTGGCGCCCAGGCGCGGCGGTGCTTCGCGATCATCGCCGAGGCGCTGGGTGAGCTCGGGGCGGCGCCCGCCGACGTGGTCCGCACCCGGATGTACATCGTCGACCCCGAGGACGCCGAGGCGGTCGGCCGCGCCCATCTCGAGGCCTTCGGCGAGGCCCGGCCGGCGGCGACGATGGTGGTGGTCGCCGGCCTCCTCGACCCCCGATGGCGGGTGGAGATCGAGGCCGAGGCCGAGGTCAGCCGGCCCGGAGCCGCCGCGCCACCAGGCTGAGGTCGTCGACCAGGCGAGCCATCTCGAGGTGGCGCTGGGCGGGGTCGTCGACCCGGAGGATCGACGAGGGGTGGACGGTGACGTACGCCTCCCGGCCCCCCTCCAGCTCGAGGCACCGGCCGCGCTGGCGGGTCAGCCGCACCCCCGGCCCGAGCAGCGCCCGCACCGCGGTGGCTCCCAGGGCGACGACGATGCGGGGGTTCACCACCTCCAGCTCGGCGTCGAGCCAGGGATGGCAGGCGTTGACCTCGCCGACCAGCGGCGTCTGGTGGATCCGCCGCGACCCCCGCTGCACCCACCTGAAGTGCTTCACCGCATTGGTGACGTAGGCGGTGGCCCGGTCGATGCCCGCCTCGGCGAGCGCCCGGTCGAGGATCTGCCCGGCGGGACCCACGAAGGGACGGCCCTCACGGTCCTCGCGATCGCCGGGCTGTTCGCCGACCAGCATCAGCTGGGCCGGCACCGGCCCCTCCCCGAACACCGTCCGGGTGGCGTGCTGATGGAGCGAGCAGGCCGTGCATCGCGCCGCCTCGTCGCGCAGCGTCTCGACCGCGACCGCCGGCGCCGCCGCAACCTCGCCCGTTGCCATGCCCGAACCCCCATGTTTGATTTCACAATACGATATATCTACTGCATCATAACTAGAGGTAACGCACCGGTGGGAGTTCGAGGAGAGCACAGCCTCCCTCCGGGGGAAATCCGACCAGCCAGGACACCCGTCACTGATATCCGAGGTGTCAGGTTATCCCCGAGTTGTCCCCACTGTCCCCAGCCAGCTCGCGAAGCCGGTCGGACCAGAAGCGGTGGCGCCCGTCGAGCCGGCTCTCCTCGGCGACGAGGATGACCAGGTCGTTGTCCATCTCGACGCGGGCGGCGTCCGCGACCTCCCCCAACCGGGTGGTCAGCTCGGTGATCATCGCCCGCTTGAACTCGAGGAGCTCCGCGTAGACCGCCCTCCAGTGGGCGGCGTCCCGGGGGTCGGTGGAACGGAGGTCCCGGTCCTCTCCGGGGAGCCGGCGCTCCGGATCCACCGCGCGCAGGCCGGCGCGCCGAAGGTCGTCGTCGTCCATGCGAGCGCCATCCTAGCCCCCGCGGTCATTCCTCGCCCTGCTCGGCGAGGAACTCGTCGACCTGGATGACGTCCATCAGCACCTCGCGCGACTTGCTGCCCTCGTAGGGTCCCACCACCCGGGCCTCGGCGAGCTGGTCGACGAGGCGGGCGGCGCGGGTGTAGCCGACGTTGAGCTTGCGCTGGAGCAGGGAGGCGGCGGCGCGGCCCTCGGCGGCGACGGTGTGGGCCGCCTTGGCGAAGAGCGGGTCGCGCTTGGTGGCGTCCTTCGCCCAGGACACGGTGGCCTCGACCTGAAAGATCTCCTCCTGGTAGTCGGGGCGCCCCTGCGCCTTCCAGCTGTCGATCAGGCGGTCGAGCTCGCGGTCGCTGACGTAGGCGCCCTGGAGGCGGCGCGCCTTGCCCTGGTCGATCGGCAGGTAGAGCATGTCGCCGCGGCCGAGCAGCTTCTCGGCGCCCATCTCGTCGAGGATGACCCGGGAGTCGACGCCGCTGGAGACGGCGAAGGCGATCCGGCTGGGGATGTTGGCCTTGATCAGGCCGGTGATGATGTCCGCGGAGGGGCGCTGGGTGGCGACGATCAGGTGGATGCCGACGGCGCGGGCGAGCTGGGCGATGCGGCAGATCAGGTCCTCGATCTCTCCGGCGGCGACCATCATCAGGTCGGCGAGCTCGTCGATGACCACCACGATGTTGGGCAGGGGGTTCAGCCCCAGCTGGGGCACGCGCTCGTTGAACGCGGCGATGTTGCGGGCCCCGTGGGAGGCGAAGAGCTTGTAGCGCTCCTCCATCTCCCGCACCGCCCAGCGCAGCGAGGCGACCGCGGCGTCGGGCTCGACCACCACCGGGACGAGCAGGTGAGGGATGTCCGTGAAGCCGCTGAGCTCGACCCGCTTGGGGTCGATCAGGATCAGCTTCAGCTGCGCCGGGGTGGCCTGGAGGAGGAACCCGGCGAGCACCGCGTTGATGCAGACCGACTTGCCGCTGCCGGTGGCGCCGGCGATGAGCAGGTGGGGCATCCGCGCCAGGTCGCCGACCACCGGGTGGCCGCTGACGTCGGCGCCCAGGGCGACCCCCAGCCGGCTGCGGACGTCACCGAAGGCGCCGGAGTTGACGACGTCCTTGAGGGTGACCAGCTGGGCCGCCTTGTTCGGCACCTCGATGCCGATCGCCGCCTTGCCGGGGATCGGGGCCTGGATCCGGATCGGCGCCGCCAGCGCCAGGGAGAGGTCGGTCTGGTGGCTGACGATCTTCCGCACCGGCACCCCGACGGCGGGCTGGAGCTCGTACTGGGTGACCGTCGGTCCGCTGTTGACGCCCCGCACCCGGGCCTCGATCCCGAAGGCGAGCAGGGTGGACTCGATGGTCCCGCGGGTGCTGCGGATCTCGGCGTCGAGCCGCTCGCGCTTGCCGGTGACGGTGTCGAGCAGCTCCATCGACGGCACCGTCCAGATCCGCTCCGGCTCGGGCTCGTCGGTGGCCAGCTCGACCGCGTGCAGCGGCACCTCGGCGGTGCCCAGGACGGCGGGCTCGGGCTCGGGCACCGGCTCCATGGGCAGGCCCTCGAACTCGCGCGCGAAGGGGATGATTGGCGACGGGGCCTCGTCGGGAGCCGGCTCCTCGGCGGGCGGGGACCCGAGGTCGGCCCCGTCGGGGATGAACAGGGGGAGCGAGACCGCCTGGGCGGCGGCGCCCCGGCGGCGGCGGCCGGTGGCGGCGGGCTCGGGGGGCGGGAGCGGGAGCGGCGCGGCAGACGCCTGCACCGGAGCCTCCGGGTCCGCCAGCCGCACCTCGGCCCACCAGGCGCGGAGCGCCCCCGCCACCCGGCCGACCCGGAGCTCGACGGCGAGCACCAGGCCCAGGGAGGCGACGACCAGCCAGGCGGTGCCCGCGGCGGCGCCGCCGAGGCGGTTGCCGAGCCCGGGGCCGAGGCGCTGCCCCACCCGCCCCGCGGTCCCGGGGTCGACCAGCCCGAGGAACCCGAGCAGCGCCACCGCGGTGAGCAGGCTGCCGGCGGCGCCCTGGATGCCGCCGGTCCAGCCGCGCGCGCCGATCATCCGGACCCCGCCGACCAGCGGCGCCGCCGCCACCAGCCAGGCGCCGACGCCGAGCCAGGTGAAGAGCGCGTCGTGGATCGGTGCCGCGACCGAGCCGCCGCCGGGGAGGGCGAGGACCGCGGCGAGCACCACCCCGGCGCCGATGCCGCCGACGCCGCAGAGCTCGCGCCGCTGGTCGGGGGTGAGCAGCGGCGTCCGCGGGGTCGAGACCGTGCGCGGGGTGGGCGACCGGCGGGTGCGCGGCGTCGCCGGACGGGATCGCGAGCGGGCGGGGCGGCGGGCCCGGGAGCGGGCCGAAGCCGGACCGGCACCCTTGGTGCGGGCCATCGGGATGGCAGCCTCTCTGAGTGGAACGTGGAGATGAGCGGCGACGGGCTGCGGTTCCGTCGAACGGATGCGCCGCCGATGGTAGCAGTCCTCGTGCTACTGTGGACCACGGCCCCCACCGATGGGGCCTGCCAACTTGGTGAGATCCCTCTCCCCGCCCTCCTTCCGCGGCGGTGTCCTCAAGTCAGCGGCATCACGCATCCCGAGGGGGAGCCCGGGCTCCACGGAGCCCCAGAAAGGATCCCATGGCCACCTTTGCCGATCTCGGCGTGCGCCCGCGCACCGCCGACGCCCTGAGCCGCGGTGCGATCACCGAGCCGCTGCCGGTGCAGCGCGACGCCATTCCCCCGCTGCTGGCACGCCGCGACGTCGTCGTCGAGGCACCCACCGGCTCGGGGAAGACGCTCGCCTTCCTCGTCCCCATGGTCGAGCGCCTCTCCGGCCACCGTGCCGGCGGGGCCCGCGCCCTTGTCGTCGTCCCCACCCGCGAGCTCGCCAGCCAGGTGGCGTCGGTGCTCCGCACCGTCGACGCCGCGCTCCGGGTCGCGCTCGTCGTCGGCGGCGTCGGCTACGGCGGCCAGCTGTCGGTGCTGCGCAACTCGCCCGACGTCGTGGTCGGCTGCCCCGGCCGGCTGCTCGACCTCGCCGAGCGCGGTGCGGCGCGGCTCGACCGGATCGAGTACCTGGTGCTCGACGAGGCCGACGAGATGCTCGACCAGGGCTTCGCCCCCGACGTCGAGCGGATCATGGCGATGACCCCGCAGAACCAGCCCGGCCGCATCCTCCGCCAGACCGTCCTCGCCTCGGCGACGATGCCCGCCTGGGTGCGCACCATGATCGACCGCCACCTGGTCGACCCGGTGCGCCTGGCGGTGACCACCGAGCAGGTGCCGCTGCTCGAGCAGGGGCTGCTGCGGGTGCGCCGCGACCAGCGGGTCGCCACCCTCTCCGCGCTGCTGCGCCAGTTCGACGGCTCCGCGCTCGTCTTCCACCGCACCAAGCACGGCGCCAAGCGGCTGGCCTCCGACCTGCACCGGCTCGGCCACCGCGCCGACGAGCTCCAGGGCAACCTCTCCCAGAACGCCCGGGACCGCGCCATCGCCGGCTTCCGCGCCCGCAGCACCGACGTGCTCGTGGCCACCAACGTGGCCGCGCGCGGGCTCGACATCGACCACGTCTCGCTGGTGGTGAACTACGAGCTGCCCGACAGCCCGCAGTGGCTCACCCACCGGGCGGGGCGCACCGCCCGCAACGGCGCCGAGGGCACCGCGGTCACCTTCCTCTCCGACGACGACATGGAGCAGTGGAGCAAGCTGCGCCGCCTCGGCGGCCCCGCGCTGCGCTGGGCCGACGGCGACGCGCTCCTCGGCGAGGGTGAGCTGCGGCTGCTGGAGACGCCGCCCCCCGGCGATCCCTCCTCGCGCCCCGCACCCCGTCGCGCCGTCCCGCTGCGCGGCTATGCCCGCGGTCGCGGTCCCGGCGGCGCCGGACGCGGCGCCGGCAACGGCGCCGGACGCGGCGCCGGCAACGGCGCGGGACGCCCCCGGGGGGCGGAGGGCCGGCGCGCGCCTAGACCTCGGTGATCACCGGCAGGATCATCGGGCGCCGGCGGGTGCGGCGGTAGAGGAAGCGGGCCAGCCCCTCGTGGATCGCCGACTGCCACACCGACCACTCGGAGTCGGGGCGCAGCTTCGACACCAGCTGGAGGATGTGGGCGCGGGCCTCGTCGAAGAGCGACTCGGTCGAGGACTTGTCGACGAAGCCGCGTGACACCAGGTCGGGGCCGCCCACCACCATCCCGGTGGAGCGCTCGACGGTGAGCACCACGATCAGCACGCCGTCCTGGGCGAGGGCGCGGCGGTCGCGCAGCACCACGTCGCCGGCCTCCTCGATCTCCAGGCCGTCGACGTAGACGTAGCCCGCGGGGGCGCGAAGGGTGGTGCGGCGGATTCCCGTGGCGTCGACCTCGATGACCGTGCCGTTGTCGATCGGCAGCACCCGCTCGGTGGGGATGCCCACCGCCCGGGCGAGCTCGGAGTGGATCGCGAGGTGGCGGTACTCGCCGTGGACCGGCACGAAGTAGCGCGGCCGCACCAGGGTCATCAGCAGCTTGAGCTCCTCGCGGCTGGCGTGGCCGGAGGCGTGCACCTTGTGCCGTGACGAGTGGAAGACGCGGCTGCCCTGCCGGTAGAGGTTGTTGATGGTGCGGTGCACCAGCTCCTCGTTGCCGGGGATGGGGTTGGCGCTGATGATGACGGTGTCGCCGCGCTGCAGCTGCACGATCGGATGCTCGCCGGCGGCGATGCGGGTGAGCGCCGACAGCGGCTCGCCCTGGGCGCCGGTGCACACGATCAGCACCCGGTCGGCGTTGAGCCCGTCGAGCTGGCGGGGCCAGAGCAGCGACCCCGGCGCCACCTTGAGGAACCCCAGCTCCTGGGCGGTGGCGACATTGTTGAGCATCGACCGTCCCACCACCAGCGAACGGCGGTTGTGCTCCTCGGCGCAGTCGAAGGCCTGCTGCAGCCGCGAGATGTTGGAGGCGAAGGTGGCCATGAGAATGCGTCCGGGCGAGGTCGCGAAGATCGGCGACAGCCCCTCCCCCACCTGGCGCTCGCTCGGCGTGGTGCCCTCGGACTCGGCGTTGGTGCTGTCGCTGAGCAGCAGCAGCACCCCCTCGTCGCCGATCCGGGCGAGCCGGGCGAGGTCGGGCGGCTCGCCGTTGATCGGGGTGTGGTCGAGCTTGAAGTCGCCGCTGTGCACGATGGTGCCGAGCGCGGTGCGGATCGCCAGCGCGCAGGCGTCGGGAATGCTGTGGGTGGTGTGGATCCATTCCACCGCGATGCCGCCCAGCTCGACGGTGTCGCCGGCACGCACCACGTGGGTCTCGGTGGAGTCGAGCAGCCCGTGCTCCTTCAGCTTGGAGCGCAGGAACCCGAGGGTGAGGCTGGTGCCGTAGACCGGCACCGGCAGCCGCGGCAGGATGTACGGCAGGCCGCCGATGTGGTCCTCGTGCCCGTGGGTCAGCACGATGCCGCGGACCCGCTGGGCGCGCTCCAGCAGCCAGGAGATGTCGGGGATCACCAGGTCGATGCCGAGCATCTCCTGCTCCGGGAACATCAGCCCGCCGTCCACGACCACGATGTCGTCGTTGCACTCGACCGCCATCAGGTTGCGGCCGATCTCGCCGAGGCCGCCCAGGGGGACGAGCGAGAGCCGCCCCCCTCCCACCTCCGGTGGGGCGTGCAGGACGTCGGTCATCAGAAGAGCGTGAGCTGCTCGTCGGCGGCACGCACCGCGACGGCGCGCGCCACCTCCTCCGCCAGCTCCCGCTGCCGGCGCTCCCGCTCCGCCTGGGCCTCGTCGAGGTAGCCGCGCACCTTCTGCATGTCCTCCTCCAGGGTGCGCAGCAGCGAGGCGTTGTAGAGCGCGGCCGCGGGATGGAACAGGGGCACGTAGAGACGGTCGCCGCGACGCACCCGCTGACCGTGGATGCGGCTGATGCCGGGCATGCCGGGAAGCAGCCGTCCCACCGCGTGACGGCCCAGCAGCAGGATGACGTCGGGGCGGATCAGCGCCACCTGCTCGTCGAGGAAGTGCGCGCACGAGCTCACCTCGACCGGCTCGGGGTCGCGGTTGGCCGGCGGGCGGCATTTCAGCACGTTGCAGATGTAGATGTCCTGGCGGTCGAGCCCGATCGACTGGAGCAGCCGGGTGAGCAGCTGGCCGGCGGCGCCGACGAAGGGCCGGCCGGTGCGGTCCTCGTTCTCGCCCGGAGCCTCGCCCACGGCCATGATCCGCGCCGTCACCGGCCCGTCGCCGGGGACCGCGCGGGTGCGGGTGGCGTGGAGCGGGCAGGCGGTGCAGGAACTCGATGCAGCGGTGGAGCGCGAGCAGCGCCTCGGCGCCGGCGGCGCCGGGCCCGGGCACGGCGGGGACGGTGCTGCCGGGAGGGATGTGCCCGAGGCTCACGCGCTGCGGGCCGCGCGAGGGGGGCCGGCGGCGTGCCCGGGGGCGAGCCCGACGAGGTCGCCACAGGCGTCGAGCAGGGCTCCGAGGGTGGCGCGCCGGGCGGGGTCGAGGGGCACCAGCGGCAGCCGCACGCCGCCCACGTCGACGCCGAGGTGCTGGAGCGCCGCCTTGACCGGGATCGGGTTCGAGGTCACGAAGAGACCGTGGAAGAGCGGCAGCAGCCGGAGGTGCAGCGCGGCGGCGGCGGCGGTGTCGCCGGCCACCTGGGCCTCGATCATCCGGCGCACCGCGACCCCGCAGACGTGGGACACGACGCTCACCACGCCGAAGCCGCCGACGCTCATGAAGGGCAGCGTGAGGCCGTCGTCACCGCTCCAGACCCGGAAGCCCGGCGGCGCGCCGGCGACGATCCGGGCCACCTGGTCGGCGTCGCCCGCCGCCTCCTTGGTGCCGCAGATGTGGGGATGCCGTGCCAGGGTCAGCGTCGTCTCGACGGTGAGGTTCACGCCGGTGCGCCCGGGGATGTTGTAGAGGATGACCGGAAGCCCGACCCCGGCGACCGCCTCGAAGTGGGCGACCAGCCCCTCCTGGGGCGGCTTGTTGTAGTACGGCGCCACCACCAGCGCGGCGTCCGCCCCCGCCTCCTTCGCCTCCAGGGTGGCGAGCTCGGTCGCGGCGGTGCTGTTCGACCCCGTCCCCATCACCACGGCGTGGTCGGGGATGGCCCGGCGCACCGCCGCGAGCAGGGCGAGGCGCTCGGGGTGGGTGAGGGTGGGCGACTCCCCGGTGGTGCCGTTCACCACCACCCCGTCGCTGCCGGAGTCGACGAGCGCGCGGGCGAGGCGCGCCGCCACGTCGAGGTCGACGGCGCCGGCGGCATCGAAGGGCGTCACCATGGCGGTGAGCAACCGGCCCAGGCTCGCCTGCATGGGGCCAGATTGTACGTGCCGGTCACCGGGGGACGAGCAGCCGCCGCCGCGCAGGGAAGCCCCCCGCTCAGCCGTTGATCACGGAGAGGGCGGTGACGCCCGGGAGGGGGACGACGCATGCTGATGCCGACGGTGGAGGGGCTCCGGACCCGGTTCGACGGGCTCGTCGCCGGGCTCCGCGCCCGGGTCCGCCGGTCGAGCTGGGGTGAGCGCGCGCTGATGGGCGGCTCCGCGGCGGTGCTCGTCGCGCTGCTCTTCCTCCCCTGGCTCACCACCAGCTGCGACGCCGACTGCAACGGCTTCGGCCTCGACGCGAGGAGCATCGACGGGGGCCACGGCTGGGGACTCCTGACCCTGCTCGGGCTGCTGGTGGTGGTCGGCCTCTGGGCGGTGCGCTGCTATCCCGACCGGGTGAGGATGCCGGCGCTCCCGCTGCGCGATCCCCAGGTCTACATGGTCGCCGGCGCCCTGGAGCTGATCGGGGTGGTGCTCTTCTGGTTCGAGTTCCACGCCAGCGTGGCCTCCTTCGTCAGCGTCGGGGTGCGGCCCACGGTGGGCTGGTTCCTGGCCCTCGCCGGTGCCACCGCCACCCTCCTGGGCGGCTGGCTGCTGCAGTCGGAGCGACTCTCCCGGGGTTGACACAACCCGCGTAGGAAGCCGGCGCCCCCGCGCGTGCCGCAGCGACCGGATGGCGACGGTGCAGCACGTGCCGGGGCGCTGCCGGCCGGGCTGATCGGGAGGAGCGGCTACGCCCGGCGGGAGGCGGCGAGCATCTCGCCGACCTGGACCGCGTTGGTGGCGGCGCCCTTGCGCAGGTTGTCGACGCTGAGGAAGAGGGCGAGCCCACCCGGCCTGCCGATGTCGGCGCGGATCCGCCCGACGAGCACATCGTCCTGGCCGGCGGCGTCCCGCGGGGTGGGATAGCGCTGCCGGGCGGGGTCGTCGACGACCCGCACCCCGGCGGCGCCGGCGAGCAGCTCGCGGGCGGCGTCGGCGCGCACCGGCTCGGCGAACTCCGCCCAGACCGCGGCGCTGTGGCCGGTGGCGACGGGGACGCGCACGGTGGTGACGCTCACCGGCAGCTCGGCGAGGCCGAGCACCCGGCGGGTCTCGGCGATCACCTTGAGCTCCTCGTCGGTGTCGTCCCCGTGCATCGTCCAGCCGCCCGGCACCACGTTGCCGTGGAGCACGTGCGGGTACACGCTGTGGGAGGGGGCCTCGCCGGCCGCGTCGGCCCGCGCCTGCTCGTGCAGCTCGCCGGCGAGGGCGCGGCCGCCGCCGCTGGCGGCCTGGTAGGTGGCCACGGTGATGCGCAGCAGCCCGAATGCCCGGTGCAGTGGCGCCAGCGCCACCGTCAGCGGGATGGCGACGCAGTTGGGGTTGGCGACGATGCCGTGGTGGCCGTCGAGCTCGGCGGCGTTGACCTCGGGCACCACCAGCGGGACGTCCGGGTCCATGCGGTAGGCGCTCGACTTGTCGATGGCGACGCCGCCGTTGCCGGCGACCACCGGGGCGTAGCGGCGCGCGGTGCCCGATCCGGCGGCGAAGAAGACGAGGTCGAGGCCCGCGACGGCCTCGTCGCTCACCTCGACGACCTCGAGGTCGCGGCCGCCGAAGCGCACCGTGCTCCCGGCGCTGCGGGCGCTGGCCATGCAGCGCAGCTCGGCGAGCGGGAAGCCCCGCTCCTCCAGGATGCGGAGCACCGTGCCGCCGGCGGCGCCGGTGGCGCCGACCAGTCCCACCCGGGGCGCTCCACGATCTCCGTTCCGGCTCATCAGGTCTCCGATGATGCCATGGCCCGGGTGACCGCGGCCGCGGGGGGCAGGCCGAGCACCTCCTCGAGGCTGGTGGCGAATCGCTCGGTGGCGGCGACCGCCCTGGCGGCGGCGAGCACCCCCGGGGCGAAGGCGGCGCGCGAGGTGGTGCGGTGCTCGAGGGTCAGGGTCTGGCCGGGGGCGCCGAAGATCACCGACTGGTCGGCGATCGGCCCCTGGAGTTGCAGGCTGTGGACGCCGGCGCCGCCGAGGCTGCCCCCGCGGGTCCCGGGCAGGGTCTCGGTCCGCGGCTCGGTGTGCTCGAAGGGACGCCCCCCGCGGGCGGCGAGCAGCCGCTCGGCGGTGCGCAGGGCGGTGCCGCTGGGGGCGTCGAGCTTGCCCGGATGGTGGCTCTCGATGATCTCGCAGCTCTCGAAGTGGCCGGCGCAGACCTCGGCGAGCCACATCATCAGCGCGGCGCCGAGGGCGAAGTTGGGGATCACGCAGCCGCCGAGGCCGGCGGCGGCGCAGCGGCCGCGGAGCTCCTCGACGGCGGCGTCGCCGAGCCCGGTGGTGCCGACCACCGGACGCACCCCGTGGGCCACCGCGGTGAGCGCATTGCCGAGCGCCGCGGTGGGGACGGAGAAGTCGACGAGCACCTGCGCCCGGGCACCCGCGAGGGCGGCGGCGAGGTCGTCGTCGACGTCGACCGCCGCCGCGCAGACGAAGCCGGGATCGGCCTCGAGCGCGGCGACGATCTCGCGACCCACCCGTCCCCGCGCGCCGCTCACCGCGACGCGCAGGGGGGGCATGTCGGTCACGCGGGGCTGGCCGTCCCGGCCCCGGCGGCCTGCGCCTGCTTGCCCGCGAGCTCGCTGATCGCCAGCTTGCGGGAGAGGTTGACACGGCCCTTGTCGTCGATCTCGATGACCTTGACCATGATCTCGTCACCGATGTTGACCACGTCCTCGACCTTGTTGACGCGGTGGTCGGCGAGCTGGGAGATGTGGACCAGCCCGTCCTTCTTCGGCAGGATCTCGACGAAGGCGCCGAAGTTCATGATCCGGACGACCTTGCCCTTGTAGATCTTGCCCACCTCCACGTCCTCGGTGAGGTCGCGGATCATGGCGATCGCCTGCTGCATCGCCTCACCGTTGTTCGAGGCGATCGACACCCGCCCGTCGTCCTCGACGTCGATCTGGACGCCGGTCTCCTCGACGATGCGGCGGATGGTCTTGCCGCCCGGGCCGATGACGTCGCGGATCTTGTCGGGGTTGATCTGAATGGTCTCGATGCGGGGCGCCCACGTCGACATCTCCGCCCGCGGCGCGGGCAGGGTCTCGGTCATCCTGCCGAGGATGTGCAGCCGGCCCACGCGGGCCTGCTCCAGCGCCTGCTCCATGAGCTCCCAGCGCAGCCCCTTGATCTTCATGTCCATCTGCAGGGCGGTGATCCCCGCCTCGGTGCCGGCGACCTTGAAGTCCATGTCGCCGAGGGCGTCCTCCATCCCCTGGATGTCGCTGAGGATCGCCGCCCGCTCGCTGTCGTCCTCGGTGATCAGCCCCATGGCGATGCCCGCCACCGGCGCCTTCAGCGGCACCCCGGCGTCCATCAGCGCCATCGTCGATCCGCAGACCGAGGCCATCGAGGTGGAGCCGTTGCTGCTGAGGATCTCGGTGACGATGCGCACCACGTACGGGAAGTCCTCGTCGGAGGGCATCACGTTGTGCACCGCACGCTCGGCGAGCGCGCCGTGACCGATCTCACGCCGTCCCGGAGAGCGCAGCGGGCGCGCCTCGCCGACCGAGTAGGGCGGGAAGTTGTAGTGGTGCATGAAGCGCTTGAACTCCTCGAGCCCGAGGCCGTCCAGCTTCTGCTGATCCTGGCCGGAACCGAGGGTGACGACGCTCAGCGCCTGGGTCTGGCCGCGGGTGAAGAGCGCGCTGCCGTGAGCGCGGGGCAGCAGCCCGACCTGGGACCAGATGTTGCGGATCTCGTCGGTGCGGCGGCCGTCGGGGCGGATGCCCTCCTCGAGGATGGCGGTGCGCACGGCGCGCTTCAGCTCTGCCTCGAACGCCTTCTTGATCTCCGACGTCTCGCGGTCGGGGAAGCGCGGCGCCACCTGCTCGAGCACCTGGGCCTTGAGCTCGTCGATGGCGCGCTCGCGGGCGGCCTTGTCGACGTTGCGGGCGGCCTCGCCGATGCGGCTCGCGGCCGCCTCGGCCACCGCCGCCTTCACCTCGGGGTCGACGGCGTTCGACGGGTAGCTCATCTGCGGCCGGCCGATCTGACCGGCGATGTCGTTCTGGAAGGCGACCAGCCGGCGGATCTCGTCGTGGGCGAGCCGCAGGGCCTGGAGCATGACCTCCTCGGGCACCTGCATCGCTCCCGCCTCGACCATGCCGATGGCGTCCTCGGTGCCGGCCACGATCAGGTCGAGGTCGGACTCGGCGAGCTCGGGCAGGGTGGGGTTGACCACCAGGCGGCCGTCGATGAGGCCGACGCGCACGCAGCCCACCGGACCCGCGTGGGGGATGTCGCTGATCGCCAGGGCGAGCGACGCTCCGGTCACCGCGAGGGTGACTGGGTCGTTCTCCTGGTCGGTGCTGATGACCGTGGCGACGACCTGCACGTCGTTGCGGAAGTCCTTGGGGAAGAGCGGCCGCAGCGGCCGGTCCATCAGCCGGCAGGCCAGGATGGCGGCCTCGGTGGGCCGCCCCTCGCGGCGGGGGAAGCTGCCGGGGATGCGACCCGCGGCGTACAGCTTCTCCTCGTAGTCGCAGGTGAGCGGGAAGAAGTCGATGCCTTCACGCGGTGCGTGTGACGCCACCGCGGTGACGAGCACCATGGTGTCGCCGGAGCGGACGATCACGGCGCCGTTCGCCTGCTCGGCGATGTGGCCGGTCTCGACGGTGAGCTTTCGGCCGGTGTAGTCCAGTTCGAATTTCTGGTAGGGCATGGGAACCTCGGATGTCGGGGTGATCAACCCCGGTCCGGGTATCTCCGCCACGGGCACCTGCGCCACCGAGGGTGAGGTGTTGGGGATGAGAGAGCGACGGTGCGGTCGCGCCGCGGGCAGCGGTTCGGCGCCGATCTCCGATCGCCAACGTCTCACCGCGTCGGCCGCGCAGCGCGTCCTGTGAAGGGACACCCGCGACCGGGTGGGACGTGGACGGTGTGGGTGAGAGGGTGTTGTTGTGGTGGTGCCCACGCATCAGCGGGGCGAAACGCCCTCCCCGAGGGGGGCGGCGGCCATTGAGCGGTTGCAGCTCAGCGGCGCAGTCCCAGGCGGGCGATGATGGCGCGGTAGCGCGACACATCCGTCCGGGTCAGGTAGTCGAGCATCCGCCGGCGGCGTCCGACCAGCTTGAGCAGACCGCGCCGGGAGGCGTGGTCCTGGGGGTGCTCGCGCAGATGCTCGGTGAGCATCCTGATGCGCTCGCTGAGGATCGCGATCTGCACCTCCGCCGAGCCGGTGTCGGTCTCGTGCTGGCGGTGCTCGGCGATGATCTCGGACTTCTCGCGGATGTCGGGCACTGGTTCTCCTGGGGCCCCGGAGCGGGCAGTCGCCGTGCGGAGGGCCGTTCGCCGCGCATCGCTGGACGCGCTGCCACGGCGGGGCTCCCCGCAGGTCGTGAGGGAGTGTACAGGAAGGCGGGTGCCGGCACCTGGCGCCCGTCCTCAGCCGGGGGCGCAGAGGCGGACCGCCCCGGGCAGGATCTCCAGCGTGGCCGGTGCCGCGCCCACCTCCTCCCCCTCCATCTCGAAGCGGAGCGGCGGCTGCTCGAGCGGGGTCACCCGCACCCTGCGGCCGCGGAGGAGGCGGATGCCGGGCTGGCCGATGTGGCTCCCCGCGTAGATGCGGCGGATCCCGGTGAGCGAGCGCATCCGGGGCAGGTCGCCGAAGAGCACCACGTCGAAGAGGCCGTCGGCGGGGTCGGCTCCCGGGGCGACGCACATGCCGCCGCCGAAGTAGCGGCCGTTGGCGATCACCACGTTCTGGTAGCGGCCCTCCTCGGCGGCGTCGTCGATCTCCACCCGTGCCGCCCGCGGCCGGTAGCTGAGCAGCGAGGCCAGGGAGTGCCAGAGGAACGTCGCCGTGCCCCCGGCCCGCTTGCTGCTGCGGTTGACCCGGGCGACCACCTCGCCGCCGATGCCGCAGTCGGCGATGTTGATGAAATGGCGGGGCGCGGCGCCATCGAGGGTGATCCGGCCGACGTCGACGGGCCGGCTGACGCCGGCGGCGAGCACCGCGGCGGCACCGGCCGCGCCGGCGGGGATCCCTGCGGTGCGGCGGAAGTCGCCGCCGGTGCCACTGGGGAGCAGCCCGAGCACCGCCCCCGGGGCGATGGTGCTCCCGTCGGCGGCGAGGAAGCCGTTGACCACCTCGTTCAGGGTGCCGTCGCCGCCCACCGCGACCACCCGCTCGCAGCCCTCGCGGAGCGCGGCGCGGGTCAGCTCGGTCGCCTCCCGTGGGGCGGTGGTGAGCCGCTCCTCCACCTCCACCCCGGCGGCGGCGAGCACCCGGCGCATCTCCGGCCAGCTCCGGCCGGTGCGGCCGGCGCCGCTCGCGGGGTTGACGACGGCGACCGTGGTCATCGGGGCACCCAGCCGGGGTCGAGGCGGGTGGCCACCGCCTCGGCCAGCTCGAGCACCGGCACCGGCGCCGCCCCCTCGAGCCGGGCGGCGCAGCGGGCGCAGCCGGTGACCAGGGCGGTGGCGCCGGCCGCCGCCGCGGCGGCGACCTCGGCGGCCAGCCGGTCGCGGTACCCGCCGGCGATCGCGGGGTGGGTGAGCGGCAGCCCGCCGCCGCCCCCGGAGCAGGCGGTGGTGGCGCCCCGGCCGCGCAGCTCGACGACCTCGAGTCCGAGGCCGCTCAGCGCGGCCCGGGGCGCGGCGGTGCAGTCGAGGTGGCGGGTGAGGAAGCAGGGGTCGTGGTAGGCGACCCGGCCGGCGACCCCGGCGGAGCGGCCGGCGAGCGCGGCGCCGAGCACCGCGGCGAGCGGCTCGACGGTCAGACCGGCGCCGAGCTCCGCTGTCCGCGCCGCCAGCAGGTGGGCGCACGCCGGCGACTGCACCGCCACCCGCCGCAACCCGCCGGCGGCGACGGCGGCGCCGAGCCGGTCCAGCATCGCGGCGAGCGCCCCGGTGTCGCCGAAGCTGCGCGCCGGCACGCCGCAGCAGCGGTGCTCGTCGAGCACGGTGAAGGCGACGCCGAGGCTGCGGAGCGCCCGCCCCGCGGCCAGCGCCGCCGCGGGACGCAGGCCGAGGGCCCCGCAGCCGGGGAGCAGGAGCAGCCCGGCCCCGGGGGTGGCGAGGCGGCGGAGCCCGGCGAGGGTTGCCGCCGGGTCGGTCCAGGCCGGCGTGCCCGTCTCGGCGGCGGGAACCCGGCCGGCGGCCGCCTCGGCCACGGCGCGCAGCCCCACCGGCGGGGTCGCCCCGGCCGCGAAGACGGCGGCGCGCACCGCCCAGCTCAGCTCCGGGGTCTCCACCCCCTCCACCCGGCAGGGGGGGGTGCAGGCGCCGCACGTGGCGCAGGCGTAGGCGGCGTCGACCGTGGCCGGCGCGGCGAAGCCGCCGGGGGTGCGCAGCGCCGCGAGGACGCTGCGAGCGTGGCCCCAGGGCTGGTGGCGCTCGTTGGCGGTCACCGCCAGGGTGGGGCAGGCGCTGCGGCACATCTTCGGACAGGCGGCGCAGCGCCCGGCGGCGATGGCCTGCGCCTCCGGCAGGGAGCTCACAGCCCCCACTTCCCCGGGTTGGCGACCCCGCCGGGGTCGAGCGCCAGCTTCAGCCGGCGGAGCACGTCGATCCCGCCCTCCCCCAGCTCCGCCGCCATGTGGGGAGCCCGGGCGAGGCCGGCGCCGTGGTGGTGGCCGATGCTCGCCCCGGTCTCGGCGGCGGCCGCCATCACCTCCTCCCAGAGCCGTTCGTGGAGGGGCACCGCCGCCTCCTCCGCGGCGGCGACGCCGGCGAAGCTGAAGTACAGGCAGGCACCGTCGGAGTACCCGTGGCTGAGGTGGCAGAGCACGATCAGCCGTCCCCCCAACCGCCTGCGCACCGCCTCGTGGAGGGCCACCAGCCGCGACCAGGGAGCGGCCAGCTCGACGGTGTCGATCACCGCGCCGGGCAGCGGCAGGTAGCGCGCCTGGGCGAAGCCGATGTCGTCGCGGCGCGCGTACCAGGTGGCCACCGCGGCGGGGTCGCAGGCGCGGGCGCCGTGGGAACCGCAGATCGCCGCGAGCTCGGCGGCCTCGGCCCCCGCGACCCCGGCGCGACCCTCGCAGGAGGTGAGCAGGAGCGCACCATCGTCCAGCCCCTCCCCCGCCCCCACCCCCAGCTCGGCGGCCTGGAGGGCGGTGTCGGCGGGGTCGTAGAGGCGGAGCAGCGAGGGCCGCAGCCCTGCCTGGAGGAGCTCGCGCACCGCCGCCACCCCGGACGCGAAACCG
This sequence comes from uncultured Chloroflexia bacterium, assembly GCA_963846365.1. Taxonomy (GTDB): domain Bacteria; phylum Chloroflexota; class Dormibacteria; order Aeolococcales; family Aeolococcaceae; genus CF-96. The sequence continues at coordinate 363,892 of CAWJVN010000002.1, read as the reverse complement.
GCGAACACGGCGGCGTGGTCGACCCGCCGCTCGGGCAGCGGCCGGAGCCGGAGGGTCACCTCCACCACCACCCCGAAGCCGCCCTCGCTGCCCAGGAACAGGCGGCGCAGGTCGGGGCCGGCGCCGCTCGCGGGCTGGGCGCGGAGGGAGACGGCGGTGCCGTCGGGGAGCACCGCCTCGAGGCCGGCGACGAGGTCGTCGATGCGCCCGTAGCGGGTGCTCAGCTGCCCCGCCGAGCGGGTGGCCACGAACCCGCCGACGGTGGAGAGCGCCAGCGAGGAGGGGTGGTGGCCGGTGGTGCGCCCGCGCTCGCGGCAGGCGCCCTCGAGGCGGCTGCCGAGCACCCCGGGCTCGACCACCACCCAGCCGCTCTCCAGGTCCCAGCCGAGGATGCGGTCGAGCCGCTTGAGGTCGAGGACCACGCCGCCGCGGACGGGGATGGCGGCGCCGCACACCCCGGTGCCGGCGCCGAACGGGGTGAACGGCACGCCCGACCGGTGACAGGCCGCGCAGACCGCGGCCACCTGGTCGCGGTCCGCCGGCCAGACCACGGCGTCGGGGGCGGGCAGGGGATGGCCGCCGCGCTCGGCGATCAGCGCCCGCGGCCAGAGGTCGTGGGCGACGGCGTCGCGGTCGGCGGGGTCGGTGCTGAGCCCGCGGTCGCCGACGGCCTCGCGGAGCTCGTCGAGGAACCCCGCGGGCAGGCTCACGCCGCTGCGACGCCGCGCAGCCGGGCCGCGGCCCGCCCGGCGCGCGCCCCCGTCCAGGCGGCGACCCCGAGACCGCCGCCGCGCAGGGTGGTGTCGAGGCCGGTGAGCAGCGCCCCGCAGGCGAGCAGGTTGTCGAGCACCGGGGCGCCGAAGCCGTCCACGGGTCGGCCCTCGGCGTCGGTGCGCACCCCGGCGGCGAGGAACGGCTGGGGGGTGAAGCGGGTCCGCTCGACCAGGTCGCGCGGGCTCTGGGCCTCGAGGGCGAGGCCACCGGCGAAGAGGGGCAGGCCGAGCAGCGCCTCGCGCGGCCGGGGCTCGCCGGTCAGGCCGCCGCCGAGGAACTTCCCGGTGGCGAGGATCAGCACCTCGCAGCCCAGGCTGTCGCCGTCCGCGGCCACGACCGCGGTGACCCGGCGCCCGCCGCGGCGCACCGCCGTCACCGTGCCGGTGATCACCTCGACCCCGGCGCGGCGGGCCATCGCCTCGGCGGCGCGGGCGAGCCGCCATCCCGGTGCCGACGGCGGCGGGCTGAGCAGCTCGGCGACCCGCACCCCGGCGGCGGCCTCGACCCGGGCGCGCACCCCGTCGGCGTCCTCGAGGCCGAGCACGGCGGGGAGCAGCGCCAGATCCACGTCGCCGTCGCCGAGCCCGGCGCGCAGCGCCGCCCCCAGCGCCTCCGCCCCGCCCGGGCCCTCGACGGCGCGGGCGACGGTGGCGTCGTCGAGGTCGCCGGCCACGCTCTCACCGACGCCGGGAAGCGCGGGGTCGAGGGTGACGGCGCGGACCGAGACCGCGCCGCCGAGGCGTTCGGCGATGGCCGCCGCGATCGCCGGGGCGTCGACCCGGAGCAGCCCGCGGATGCCGGCCACGGCAACCCGCCCCCCGCCGTCGAGGTCGCCGGCGCCGACGGTCTCGAGCACCACCCCCGCCCGGCGCAGCTGGCCGGTGACCGCGGCGAGCAGCGCCGGCCGGTCCAGGTCCACCCGCAGCCGGAGGCCGGCCCCGCCGAGCTCGACGGCGAGCTGGCGGGCCTCGGCCTCGAGCTCGAACGGCGCCGGCGGCGCGGCCCCGCCGGCGACGTAGGGGTGGTCGGGGGCGTCGCGGACGAGGCGGCCGAGCCAGCCTCCGGGGTCGGCGGCCTCGGCCGGGGGGACGAGGTCGACGGCGCCCGAGGAGACCGCCGTCGCCGCCGGGCCACGGCGCACCAGGACGACCTGCAGGCCCGCCCGCGCGGCGGTGACCGCGGCCCAGCAGCCCCCCAGCCCAGCGCCGACGACCACCACCTCCGGCATCGGAGCGGATGCTACCCGGCCGGAGCGGATCGAGGCTCCCGGCGCCTACCCGAGCTCGGCGGGCGCGCTCCCCGGACGCAGCCGCAGCCGGGTCTCCGCCACGTCCCGCCGCATCTGTTCGCTCAGCGCCTCCGGCGTCGCATAGCGCACGTCATCCCGCAGCCGGGCCACGAACGCCACCCGCACCGGCTGGTGGTAGATGTCGCCGGAGAAGTCGAGGAGGTGGGGCTCGACGGTCAGCTTCGTCCCCCCGAAGGTCGGCCGGTAGCCGACGTAGGTGGCGGCGACGTGCCATTCCCCGTGCACCCGCACCCAGGTGGCGTAGATGCCACGCGGCGGCAGGCACTTCCCCGGGGTGATCGCCAGGTTGGCGGTGGGAAAGCCGAGCCCGGTGCCGATCTTCTCGCCGTGCTCGACCCGGGAGTCGACGAAGTAGGGGTGTCCGAGCACCCGGTTGGCGCTGTCGAGGTCGCCGTGGGAGAGGGCGGCGCGCACCAGCGAGCTGGAGAACACCTCTCCGCCCTCGCGCTCGGCGTCGACCACGTCGACGTCGAAGCCCCGGGTGGCGCCCCAGGAGCGCAGGAAGGGGATGTCGCCGCTGCGGCGGTGCCCGAGGGCGAAGTCGTGGCCCACCACCATCCGGCGCAGGTTGAAGCCCTGGCCCAGCCGCTCCAGGAACTGGTCGGCGGTCCAGCGGCTGAGCTCGTGGGTGAACTCGAGCACCACCAGCCGGTCGAGCCCGGCGGCGGTGAGCAGGTCGGCCTTCTCGTCGAGGGTGGTCAGGCGCGGCGGGCAGTGGTCGGGGTCGAGCACGCAGCGGGGATGGGGGTCGAAGGTGACCAGCACCAACTCGCCGCCGTGCTCGCGGGCGGCGGACACCATCCGGTCGACGATGCGGCGGTGGCCGCGGTGGACCCCGTCGAAGTTGCCGATGGTGAGGAACGCGAGTGGGTCGCCCTCCCCGGCGCCGTCGGGCAGCCCGAACTCGGCCCTCACCTCAGCACCCGGCCATCACCTTGGTGGGGCGGTAGAGGTTGCCGGTGAGCTCACCGACGGCGAGCAGCTCGCCGAGCGCGCTGTGGGCGCGGCAGGCCCCGCGGGGACGCGGATCGGGCAGCTTCGGCACCCACACCGACTGCCCCCGCTGCACCTGGAGCGCCTGGGCGGGGCCGAGGTCGAGCCGGGGCAGGAAGGCGACGGCGAGGTCGAGGGGGCGGAGCGCGGCGGCGGGGTCGTCCATCGCCTCCAGCTCCTCGACGGTGATCGAGCCGGCGACGGTCATCGGGCCGTAGGCGGTGCGCTCGAGCCAGGCGAGCAGCCCGCCGGTGCCGAGGGCGTCGCCCACGTCGGAGGCGAGCACCCGCATGTAGGTGCCCTTGCCGCAGAGCACGTCGACCTCGGCCTCGGCGACCTCGCCGGGGCGGAACTCGAGCAGCCGGGCCTCGAGGATGGTGACCGGCCGCGGCTGCCGCTCCACCTCCACCCCCTCGCGGGCGAGCTCGTAGAGGTGGCGCCCGTCGTGGCGCACCGCCGAATGCATCGGCGGCACCTGCTCGATGTCGCCGACGAAGCCCGCCAGCGCCGCACGCACCGCGTCGGGGTCGACCGCGCCGGCGTCGCCGCTGCGGGTGACCTCGCCCTCCAGGTCCATGGTGGTGCTGCGCTCGCCGAGGCGGAGCACGCAGTGATAGCGCTTGGGCTGCTGGTGCAGGTAGTCGACCAGTCGGGTGGCCTGGCCGACGCAGATCGGCAGCAGCCCGGTGGCCGCGGGGTCGAGGGTCCCGGCGTGCCCCACCCGGCGCTCGCCGAGGATGCGGCGCACGTCGCGCACCGCCTGGAACGAGGTCACCCCCCGCGCCTTGTTGAGCGGCACGATGCCGTGATGGCGCGCGGGTGGGCGACCCCGCCGGGTGGGGGTCGCCGTGACCGTCTCGCTCACACCGCGCTCAGCAGCTCGCGAGCGAGCTGCAGCACCCGCTCCTGCGCGGCCGCCAGCGGCAGCTGCAGCTCCGCGCCGGCGGCGCGCCGGTGGCCGCCACCGCCGAAGGGGGTGCAGAGGTCGGTGGCGTCGGCGTCGCCGCGGGAGCGCACGCTGATCTTGGTCAGCTCCGGCTGGAGCTGCTTGAAGAGCACCGCCAGGGTCATCGTGCTCACCGACTGGAGCACGTCGATGACGCCGTCGGTCTCCTGCCAGGTGCCGCCGGCCTCCTCCAGCATGTCCCGGGTCACCTCGGTCCAGACCAGCCGGCCATCGAGCTCGCTATGCAGCCGGGCGACCGCGAGCGCCTCGAGGCGCAGGGTGCTGACGGCGCGCGACTTGTAGCTCTTCAGCGCGATCCACGCCGGATCGGCGCCGAGCTGCACCAGGTCGGCGCCGAGACGCAGCGCCGCCTCGGTGGTGTTCTCGTGGCGGAAGCCGCCGGTGTCGGTGAGCAGCGCCGCGTAGAGGTTGGTCGCCGCCTCCGGCGGGATCGGCATGCCGAGCTCGCGCAGCAGCCGGAAGACCACCTGGCCGGTGGCGCTGGCGTCGGCCTGGATCAGGTTCACCGAGCCGTAGGCGGTGTTGCTCACGTGGTGGTCGATGTTCACCACCGGGTGGGCGCCGGACTCGAGCAGGCTGCGCTTCTCGCCGAAGCGGCCGGTGGTGGCGCAGTCGAAGGTGAAGATGGCGTCGATCTGCTGCGGGTCCTGCTCCAGGGTCTCGAATCCCGGCAGGTAGTCCAGGGTGAAGGGCACCGGGTCGGGGACCACGGTGTGGGGCTCCTTGCCGATCGCACGCAGCGCCGCGGCGAAGGCGAGGGCGGAGCCGAGGCTGTCGGCGTCGGCGTCCTTGTGGGCCATGCAGACGATGTGGTGACTGCTGTCGATGATCCTGCGGACGTCGCCGGCGACGTCGGACAGCGCGGGCCATGTGACAGCGGTGGTGGCCGTCATGCCGGTGTCTCCTGAGGGGTGCGGCGGCCGTGCGACGGCCGGCGGGGTGGTGGGGGCGTGGTCGAGCCCGCGCAGCATCGCGCTGACCCGCACCGCGTAGGCGATGGAGTCGTCGAGCACGAAGTGCAGCCGCGGGATGTTCTTGAGGTTCTCGAGCCGGTCGCCGAGGGTCGAGCGGAGGAAGCCCTCGGCGTGGCGCAGCCCGGCCATCACCGCCTCACGCTCGGCGTCGGTGCCGATCGCGCTGACCTTGACGGTGGCGCTGCGCAGGTCGCGCGAGGGGCGCACCTCGGTGACCGAGGCCATCCGGATGCGCGGGTCCTTCATCTCCGTGAGCATGAGCATCGACAGCTCCTCACGGAGCTGCTTGGCGACGCGCAGCATCCGCTGCGGCCCACCGCCGCCGCGGCCGGCCGGGGCGGTGGCGTCTCCCGGTCTCCAGGTCACAGGTTCTGCTGCTCGACCACATAGGCCTCGAGGATGTCCTTCTCCTGGAAGTCGGAGAAGTCCTCGAGCGTGATGCCGCACTCGTAGCCCTGGGCCACCTCGCGCACGTCGTCGCGGAACCGCCGCAGCTGGGCCATGCGGCCCTTGGCCACCTCCCTGCCGTCGCGCAGCACCCGGACGATGGCGTTGCGGGTGATCCTGCCCTCGGTGACGTAGGAACCGGCGATCGAGGCGCGGCCGTCGACGGTGAAGACCTTGCGGACCTCGGCGCGGCCCTGGAGGACCTCGACGAAGGTGGGCTCGTAGAGACCCCGGATCGCCTTCACGATGTCGTCGGTCACCTGGTAGATGACGTCGTAGTAGCGCACGTCGACGCCCTGCGACTCCGCCGCCGCGCGAGCGGCGACGTCGGGCTTGACGTTGAAGCCGATCACGATCGAGTCGCTCACCGCGGCGAGGTTCACGTCGAACTCACCGACCTCACCGACGCTGTCGGCGACGATCTTGATGCGGACGGTCGGGTCCGAGATCTGGAGGATCTGCCCCTTCAGCGCCTCGAGCGAGCCGTTCGCCTCCGCCTTGATGATCAGGTTGAGGGTCTTGAGACCGCCCTCGTTGATCTGGCTGGCGAGGTCAGCGAGGGTGATCCGGCGCACCGGCTGCGCCCTCTGCCTGTCCGCCTGGAAGCCACGCTGCTCGGCGAGGTTCCTGGCCGCGCGCTCGGTGTCCATCACCTGGAAGATCTCGCCGGCGACGACCACGTCGGAGAGGCCGGTGACCACGACGGGAAGGCTCGGTCCCGCCTCCTTGACCCGCTTGCCGGTGTCGTCGATGAGGGCGCGGACCTTGCCGAAGACCGAGCCGGCGACGATGTTGTCGCCGATCCGCAGGGTGCCGTTCTGCACCAGCGCGGTGGCGATCGGGCCCCGGCCGCGCTCGAGGTGGGCGTCGATCACCGTGCCCACGGCCGGGCCCTTCGGGTTGGCCTTGGGATCCTCGATCTCGGTGAGCAGCAGGATCATCTCGAGCAGGTCGTCGATGCCCTGGCCGGTGCGCGCGCTGGTGCGCACCACCGGGGTGGTGCCGCCGTACTCCTCGGGGATGAGGTCGCGCTCGGCGAGCTGCTGGAGCACCCGCTCCGGGTTGGCGTTGTCGCGGTCGATCTTGTTGAGGGCGATCAGGATCGGCACCCCGGCGGTGCGGACGTGCTGGATCGCCTCCTCGGTCTGGGGCATGACGCCGTCGTCGGCGGCGACCACGAGGACGGCGACGTCGGTGACGTCGGCCCCTCGGGCGCGCATCGCGGTGAAGGCGGCATGGCCCGGGGTGTCGATGAAGGTGATCTTCCGGCCGTTCTTCTCGATCTGATACGCGCCGATGCGCTGGGTGATCCCACCCGCCTCACCGGCGGCCACCTTGGTCTGACGGATGGCGTCGAGCAGCGACGTCTTGCCGTGGTCGACATGGCCCAGCACGGCGACGACCGGCGGACGCGCGACCAGCGACGCGGGGTCCTCCTTCGAGAGGTCGAGGAGGGGATGGCGCACCCGGCGGCCCTCGGCCGGGGCCGCAGCCGCCGCCGCATCCTCGTTCTCCGCCTCGAACCCGAAGTGGTCGGCGGCCAGGGCCATGGTGTCGAAGTCCAGGGCCTGGTTGAGGTTGGCCATCACCCCGTTGCCCATCAGGTACTTGATGAGCTGGGGGCCGGAGACCGAGAGCCGGTCGGACAGCTCCTTCACCGTGAGCGTCGCGGGCAGGGTCAGCTTCTTCACCGTGGCGATGTCAGTACCTCCTGAGGGACCGTGTCCAGGTCGCCGGCGAGGCTGTCCCAGTCGATTCGGTCGGATGTGGTGCGCAGGGCGCGAACGAGGGCATGCCGGCGCCTCGCCTGCGTCAGACAGGTTGTACCCCTATCACGGCAGAGGTATGCACCGCGGCCGTTCAGCTTCCCGGTGGGATCGAGGGCGGCCGGACCCTCGGCGGGGAGGACGATGCGCAGCAGCTCGCGCTTGGGCCGCACCGTGCGGCAGCCGATGCAGGTGCGCTCGGGGCGGCGGGGGGCGGCGGGGGCGGCGTCGCTCATGACTGCTCCACGTCGTCGCTGCGGATGTCGATGCGCCAGCCGGTGAGCCGGGCGGCGAGCCGGGCGTTCTCGCCGGAGCGACCGATGGCCAGGGAGAGCTGCCCGGGGGCGACGGTGATGTGGGCGGTGCGGGTGGTCTCGTCGAGCTCGACGGCGACCACCTCGGCGGGGGCGAGCGCCCGGGCGCAGAAGACCGCCGGGTCGGCTGACCAGCCCACGATGTGGAGCTGCTCGCCGGCCAGCTCGGCGACCACGGCACGGTGGCGGACGCCGCGCGGCCCGATGCACGCTCCCTCGGCGTCGAGGGTCCCGCCCGCCGCGTACACCGCGACCTTGGTGCGCCGCCCCGGCTCGCGGGCGATGGCGCGGATGGCGATCTGCCCCGAGGCCATCTCCGGCACCTCCTGCTCGAGCAGGCGTCGGACCAGGTTGGGGTGGGAGCGCGAGACCACCACGGCGGCGTCGCGGCCGCGGCGGCGGACGTCGACCACCACCACCTTGAGGTGGCGGTTGCGCTCCGGGGTCTCGCCGGGGATCTGCTCCTCGATGGGCAGCAGCGCCGGGAAGCGGTCGTTGCGCAGCCACCAGGCGTCGCCGTCGGGGCGCTCGACGATGGTGTCGATCAGCTCACCCCGGCGCGCCGCCCCCTCGCGGAGGACGCGGTCGCGCTCGGCCTCGCGCAGCCAGCCGCCGACGGCGCCGCGGACGGCGAGCGCCGCCTGGCGGGAGAAGTCGGGGCCGGGGTCGTCGACGCGCTCGCGGCCGCCGCTCCCGGTGGGCCGGAAGAGCTCGACGGCGCCGGAGCCGAGGTCGACGTGGGCGCGCACCTCCGCGTCGGTCGGGGCCACCCGGTGGTAGGCCTCGGTGACCGCGCGCTCCATCACCGCGAGCAGCTCGGCCTCGCCGACCTCGGCGCTGCTGCCCAGCTCGGCGAGGGCGGAACGGAGCTCGCTCACCACCGAATCGGCCACATCAGATCTCCACCGCGAGGCGGCCGGCGAGGACGTCGGCGAAGGCCACGTGCACCGTGCCGGGATTGCGCTTCACCCGCACCTCGACGTCCATGCCGTCGTCGGCGACGGCGAGCAGGCGGCCCTCGACGACGGTGTCGGCGTCGCCGTTGCGGAAGCGAACGTTCACCCGCGAACCCACCGCGCCGAGCCACTGCTCGTGCTCGTACAGCGGACGCTCCGCGCCCGGCGAGGAGACCTCGAGGGTGTAGTTGGAGCTGATCGGGTCGTTCGCGTCGAGGACGGCGGCGACGGCGTGGGAGACGTGCGCGCAGTCGTCGAGGTTCACCCCACCCGGCTTCTCGATCAGCAGCCGGAGGGTCGGGGGCGTGCGCTGACCGTCCCACTCGGCTCCGTACAGCTCGACGCCGCAGAGCGCCAGGGAGGGCAGGACCAGCTCGGTGATGCGCGCAAGCGCGTCGTTCGACACTTCAGGACGCTGTGGTGGAGCGGGTGGAGGCCCGTTCCGGGGTTGGATCGGGTGCTGCGGCACCCCGACACCGCCGGCGGCAGGAGCACGGTGGTGGGCAGCCCGTGAGTATAGCGCGAACACCTGCTCGCCGCAGGAGCTCCGCTCCCGGGCGGGCGCGGGGGAGGGGTCGCCTCCCCCGCGCGGCGTCAGGAGGCCGCTCGCTTCGCCTGCACCCGGCGGGGCCCGGTGCCGGTGGTATGCGACGGGCGCTCGCGGTCGATCGACTGCCAGGCGATCAGCAGCGTGCTGGCGTTGAAGATCGAGCTGAAGGTCCCGGTCACGATGCCGATGAGCAGCGCGAGCACGAACCCGCGGATCGTCGACCCGCCGAACAGCACCAGCGCGAAGAGCACGAAGGCGACGGTGAGCGCGGTGTTCAGCGAGCGGGTCATGGTCTGCACCGTCGACAGGTTCACGATCTGGTCGAAGGTGAGCCGGGGTCCGCTGCGCAGGTTCTCGCGGATGCGGTCGAAGACCACGATGGTGTCGTGGATCGAGAACGACACCGAGGTGAGGATCGCGGTGACGAACAGGGTGTCGACCTCGGCGACGCTGCTGAAGTGCCCGAGGATCGCCCAGATGCCGGCGAGCACGAACACGTCGTGGAGCAGCTTGAACAGGGTGGCGACGCTGAACCGCCAGCGCGAGATCGTCTGGGTGCGGAAGCGGACCGCGAGGTACACGGAGATCAGCACCGAGGAGAGGACGACCAGCAGGATCGCCTTGCGCACCAGGTCGGTGGCGATGGTCGGACCCACCGTCTGGGTCTGGACGATCGGGGCGCCCTTCGAGTCCTTGACGTAGCCGAAGTCCTTGCCCAGCCTGTCGACGATCAGCTGCTCCTGCTCGAGCGAGGTCGGCAGGGTGCGGATCGAGAACCGGTTGCCCGACTCCGACTGGATGCTGGGCTGCAGGCTGGCGGCCACGCTGGTCACCGACCTCTCCACCTGGGCCTGGGTGGCGGGCGTCTTCAGGGTGGCGTCGATGCGGTTGCCGCCGGCGAAGTCGAGACCGAGCCGGAATCCCCAGAAGAGGATCGCCAGGATGCCGGGGACGATGATCGCCAGCGAGCCGAGGAAGTACCAGTTCCGGGTCTTGACGATGTCGAACCGGCCCTTGGGGGGCGACGCCTCGTACTCCTCGTGGATCTCGGTGTACAGCTTCGGATTGCGCGCCCGGCGCCAGCTGAGCACCCCGACGAAGAGCGACTGGGTGATGAGGATGGCGCTGAACATCGACACCGCCACGCCGAGCCCGAGGGTGAGCGCGAATCCCTTGACCACGTCGGTGCCGAAGATCCACAGCACCACGCAGGCGATCATCGTGGAGATGTTGCTGTCGCGGATCGCCGGCCAGGCGCGGCGGAAGCCGGCCTCGACGGCGAGGGGCACGCTGCGCCCATGGCGCAGCTCGTCGCGTGTTCGTTCGAAGATGAGCACGTTGGCGTCGACCGCCATGCCCACGCTGAGCACGAAGCCGGCCAGGCCGGCCAGGGTCACGGTGACCGGGATCAGCTTGTAGAGGGCGAGGACGATCGCCGCATAGCAGAGCAGAGCGACGCTGGCGAGCAGGCCGGGGAAGCGGTAGTACCCGATCATGAAGAGCACCACGATCACCAGCCCCACGAGGCCGGCGATCAGGCTCTTGCGGACGGTGTCCTGGCCGAGGGTGGCGCTCACCTCGTTGGCCTGCACCGTGGCGATCTCGGCGGGGAGGGCGCCGGCGGTGATCGAGCTGGCCAGCCGGGTGGCGCTGTCGGCGGTGAAGTTGCCGGTGATCTCGGTGGTGTTGCTCGACGGCGACACCACCCCCGGTGCGCTGATGATGGTGTCGTCGAGGAAGATCGCGATCCGGTTCTGCGTCGACCCCTGGGGCTGGGCGAATGCGGCGTTGGTGATCTTCGACCACTCCGCTGCGCCGTGGGAGTTGAAGGTGATGTCGACGGCGTACTGGTTGTTCTGGGTGCTGAAGCCGGCGTCGGCCTTGCTGACGTCGGTGGCGAGGATGTTGTCGTCGATCTTCCAGTGGAACCCCGTCGGGTAGAACCCGAGCGAGGGATCCAGCTGTTTGGGATCGATGTGGTTCTGCTGGTCGGCGAGCACCGCGGGGTCGGTGAGGCTGGCCTGTCCCGGGACCGGGGTGGCGAAGTGCAGCCGCGCGGTGGTGCCGATCACCTGCTGGGCCCTGTGGAGGTCGACCCCGGGGATCTGGACGAGGATCTGGTCGGTCCCCTGCGCCTGGACGCTCGCCTCGGCCACGCCGAGGCTGTTCACCCGCTGGCTGAGCACGGTGATGGTCGCGTTCTGGACGTCGCCGAGGTTGGCGCCCTTGGGCGGCCCGTTGCGGCACGAGGTGCCGGGCGGGTCGTTGAACCCCCTGCAGATGGCGATGGTCAGCTCGGTGCCACCGCTGAGGTCGAGGCCCTTGTGGATGAAGACCTCGTACCCGCCGATGTGAGGGTTGCTGCTGAGCGTCGCGCCCAGCGGCTTGCGCTCCACGAGGAAGCGGTAGGTGTACCCGTAGGTGTCGATGAACAGGGCGGCGAGGATGATGAACAGGACCCCGCCCATCATCCAGCGGTTGAGGCGGATCACGGCGCTGGAGTGTAGCCGAGGTCGGCGCCACCGGGCATGCGCCCGGCCGCCGCCTCCGCCGCCGCCGAGTTCGACCCCTCCGGCCAGCCCGGCCAGCACCGCCCGGCGGTACTCCGCGAGGCGCCCCCCGGCGATCGCCACCCGGGCGCCCTCCATCAGCAGGCCGAGGTGGGTGAGGTTGTGGAGCGAGAGCAGCCGGTGGGCGAGGATCTCCCCGGCGGCGAAGAGGTGGCGGAGGTAGGCCCGGCTGAAACCGCCGGCGCAGGCCGGGCAGGGGCAGCCGTCCTCGAGCGGGCGGAGGTCGTCGCGGTGGGCGGAGCGGCGCAGCGGCAGCCGGCCGCCGCAGGTCAGCGCGGTGCCGGTCCGGGCCAGCCGGGTGGGGAGCACGCAGTCGAACATGTCGACACCGGCGGCGACCATGGCGAGCAGCTCGGCGTCGGTGCCGAGGCCCATCACGTAGCGGGGCAGCTCCTCGGGCAGCCGCTCCAGCGCCGCCGCCGCCATCGCCTCCATCACCGGCGGGGGCTCGCCGAGGGCGAGGCCGCCGACGGCGACGCCGTCGAAGTCCATCCCCGCGATCAGCTCCGCCGAGCGCCGCCGCGCCGCCGGGTCGAAGCCGCCCTGGGCGATGCCGAAGAGGAGGTGGCGGTCGCGGCCGGGGTGGGCGCGCCGGCAGCGCTCCGCCCAGCGGTGGGTGCGGGCGGTGGCCTCGGCGGCGGCCGCCTCGGGGGCTCCATAGGCGATCGGGTGGTCGAGGCACATGATCACGTCGGCGCCGAGCCGGGCCTGGAGCCCGACCGCGTCCTCGGGGGTCACCCGCAGCCGGCTGCCGTCGTACGGGGAGACGAAGGTCGCCCCGCCGTCGTCGATCGAGGCCACCCCGTCGAGGCTCACCAGCTGGAAGCCGCCGCTGTCGGTGAGGATGGGCCCGTCCCAGCGCATCAGCTCCTGGAGGCCGCCGAGCCGCTCGACCAGCTCGGCGCCGGGGCGCAGCGCCAGGTGGTAGGCGTTGCAGAGCAGGATGTCGGCCCCGCAGGCGCGCACCTCGTCGGGGTGGACGGCCTTGACCGCGGCGTGGGTGCCCACCGGCATGAAGGCGGGCAGCCGCACCTCGCCGTGGGCGGTGCGCAGGGTGCCGGTGCGGGCCGACCCGTCCCGGCCGGTGGTGGTGAGCGCGCTCATCGGCCCGGGCTGCGCCAGCAGAGCATGCAGTCACCGAAGGAGAGGAATCGGTAGCCGGCGCCGAGGGCGTGGTCGTAGGCGGCGCGCCAGCGCTCGGTGCCGATCAGCGCGGCGAGCAGCACCAGCAGGCTGGAGCGCGGCTGGTGGAAGTTGGTGAGCAGCCCGTCGACCACCCGCACCGGCACCCCCGGGCGCAGGTAGAGGCGGGTCGTCCCCTCCCCCGCCTCCACGGTGCCGTCGTCGCGGGCGCGGCTCTCCAGCACCCGCACCGCGGTGGTGCCGATCGCGATCACCCTGCCGCCGCGGGCCCGGGCGGCGGCGACCGCGGCGGCCGCGGCCGCGGGCAGCGCGTAGCGCTCCTCGTGCATGGGGTGCTCGTCGACCCGCTGGTGGCGGATCGGCGCGAAGGTGGCCAGCCCCACCTCGAGCCGCACCTCGGTGCGCTCGATCCCGGCGGCGTCGAGGGCGGCGAGCACCGCCGGGGTGAAGTGAAGGCCGGCGGTGGGCGCTGCCGCCGAGGCCGGGCCGCCGGCGGCGTAGACGGTCTGGTAGCGCCCGGGATCGTCGAGGGTGGTGCGGATGTAGGGCGGCAGCGGCACCCGGCCGGCCGCCTCGATGGCCGCGTCGACGTCGCCGCCAGGGGCCTCGAGGCGGACCGCCCGCGCCCCGGGGTGACCCGCAACCCGGCCGCCCATCACCGCCTCGAGGCCGCCGCCGCACAGGGGGGCAGCAGGGGGGAGGCCCCCCGCCGGTGAGCGCGTCAGCGGCCCGATGGTCAGCCGGGTGCCCTCCGGGAGCCGCCGCGCGGGGCGGACCAGGCAGGCGTACGCCCCCTCCGCGAGCGGATGGAGCACGAGCAGCTCGGCGGCGCCGCCCCCGGGCCGGCGGGCGGCCAGCCGGGCGGCGCGCACCCGGGTGTCGTTGACCACCAGCAGGTCGCCGCGGCGGAGCAGGGCGGGCAGCTCGCGGAAGCCGCGGTCCTCGGGAGGGCCCTGGGGCGGAAGGTGGAGCAGCCGGGACGCGTCACGCTCGGCGAGCGGCCGCTGGGCGATCCGCTCCGGCGGCAGCGGGTAGTCGAAGGCGGCGGTGGCCGTCTCCGCCGAGGCGCCGGCCGCGGTCGTGCTCAGAGCAGCTCCGGCTGCACCGCGACGGCGCCGGGCGCCCCGGGGGGCACGGGCAGGCCGAGGTGGCGGTAGGCGCCGGCGGTGGCCAACCGCCCGGAGGGGGTGCGGGCGATGTAGCCGAGGCGGATGAGGTAGGGCTCGACCACGTCCTCGACGGTGTCGCTGTCCTCCTGGACGCTGACCGCGAGGGTCTGCAGCCCCACCGGCCGGCCCGAGTAGGCCACACAGAGCACTCCGAGCACCCGCCGGTCCATCTCGTCGAGGCCGCCGGCGTCGACCCCGAGCACCCGCAGCGCCCGCTCGGCGACGGCGGCGTCGATGTGGCCCGCGGCGCGCACCTGGGCGTAGTCGCGGGCCCGGCGCAGCAGCCGGTTGGCGATCCGGGGGGTGCCCCGGGACCGGCTGGCGAGGAGCCGGGCGCCGTCGTCGTCGATCTCGATCCCGAGCAGCCCTGCGGAGCGGCGGATGATCGCGCAGAGCTCGGCGACCTCGTAGAAGTCGAGCCGGATGGTGATGCCGAAACGGTCGCGGAGCGGCCCCCCGAGCGCCCCCGCCCGGGTGGTCGCCCCGACCACGGTGAACCGCTGCAGGCTGAGCCGCATCGCCTGGGCGCCGGCGCCCTTGCCCGCCACCCAGTCGAAGGCGAAGTCCTCCATCGCCGGGTACAGCGCCTCCTCGACGGTGCGGCTGAGGCGGTGGATCTCGTCGACGAAGAAGACGTCACCGGCCTCGAGGTTGGTGAGGATCGACGCCAGGGTGCCCTGGTGCTCGATCGCCGGCCCGCTGGTGGTGCGCAGTCGCACCCCCATCTCCGCCGCGATGATCTGGGCCAGGGTGGTCTTGCCCAGGCCCGGAGGGCCGTGGAGGAGCACGTGATCGAGCGCCTCCCCCCTCCCCCGCGCCGCCTCGAGGAGGATGCCGAGCTGCTCGCGCACCGCCGGCTGGCCGACGAAGTCGGCGATGCGCCTGGGGCGGAGCGCGGACTCCTCGGCACGATCCTCCTCCACCTCGGCCGGAGCCACCACCCGGGCGTCGGGGTCGGTCACGTCGGCACCCGGTCGAGGCGGCGCAGAGCGGCGGCGACGAGGGCGCCGACGGCGACCTCGGCGCCGCTCTCGGCCACCCCCGCGGCCACCGCGGCGCGGGCCTCGGGCTCGCGGAAGCCGAGCGCCACCAGGCCCTCGACCGCCGCCGCCACGGTGCGCTGCTCGGGGGCGGTGGCGGTGGCGTCGCCGGGCAGGGCCATGTCGTCGAGCCGGTCGCGGAGCTCGAGCACGATCCGCTCGGCGGTCTTGCGACCGATCCCCGGCACGGTGGCGAGGAGGGCGACGTCGCCGCTGCGCAGCGCCCGCACCAGGGTGGGCAGGTCGGCGCGGCCGAGGATGCCGAGCGCCGCCTTGGGCCCGATCCGCTCCACCCCGAGGAGCAGCCGGAAGAGGCGCAGCTCGGCGGCGCCGAGGAAGCCGTAGAGGCGGATGGCGTCGGCGCTCACCGAGGTGTGGATGTGGAGGGTGACCGGCACCTCGCCCACCGACCACTCGTGGAGGGCGGCGACGGTGCGCAGGTGACAGCCCACCTCGTAGCCGACCCCGCCGGTGTCGATGATCGCGGTCGAGCCGTCGAGCGCCGCGACCCGGCCGCTGAGCAGCGCGATCATCCTTGGGGGACTCCCCCCGCCCCCCGGGGACGGTCCGCGCCCGGGCCCGGGCCACCGCCGCGGCGAGTGCGGCGGTCATCCCCGCGGCCACCGCAGGGGGCCGGGCGGCGCCGGAGAGGCGGGCGCGGTGGTGGTGGCAGACCGCCACCGCGCAGGCGTCGGCGACGTCGTCGGGACCCTCGACGGCGGCCCCGCCGAGCAGGGTGCGCACCATCCGCGCCACCTGCGGCTTCGGGGCCGCCCCCCAGCCGGCGACCGCCTCCTTGACCTGCAGCGGGGTGTACTCGGCGACCGCGAGGCCGGCGCGGGCGAGCCCGCAGAGGATCACCCCCCGGGCCTCGCCGACCCGCATCGCGGTGCGGCGGTTGGTCGAGAAGAAGAGCTGCTCGACCGCGGCCGCCTGGGGCCGCTCGCGGGCGATGAGCAGCTCGAGGGCGCCGAGCAGGAGGGCGAGCCGGTCGGGATCGGGGGTGCCCGCGGGGGTCTCGATGCACCCGGCGTGGCGGAGGCGGAGCGAGCCCGGCGAGCCCTCGACCACGGCGACGCCGGTGCGGGCCAGGCCGGGGTCCACCCCCAGCACGATCATCTCGGAGGGGTCACCTCAGCCAACCGACTCGAGGATTTCGTCGGGGATCTCCACGTTGGCGTAGACCTGCTGGACGTCGTCGTGCTCCTCGAGCGAGTTGAGCAGCCGCAGCACCGCCGGGGCCTGCTTGGCGTCGACCGCCACCGAGGTGCTCGGGGCCATCGTGACCTCGGCGTTCTCGATGGTGTAGCCGCGGCCCTCCAGGGTGCGGCGGACCTCCTCGAAGCGGGTCGGCGCGACCGTGACCTGGACGGAGCCACCGTCGACGGCGACGTCGCCCTCCGCACCCACGTCGACGGCGTCGAGCACCTCGAGGGCGAGTTCCTCGGGGTCGGCGTCACCGGCGTCGAGGCGGAGCACGCCCTCCTGGCGGAACATCCAGGCGACGGTGTTGCTCTCCCCCAGCGACCCGCCGGAGCGGGTGAACATGTTCCGCAGCGCCGCCACGGTGCGATTGCGGTTGTCGGTGAGCACGTCGACCATCACCGCCACGCCGTGGGGTCCGTAGCCCTCGTAGCGGATGTCCTCGAGCTGGGCCCCCTCCTTGCCACCGACGCCGCGCTGGATGGCGCGCTCGATGTTGTCGGCGGGCATGTTCACCTCGCGCGCCTTCTGGATGGCGAGGCGGAGCCGGAAGTTGCCGTCGACGTCGTTGCCGCCCTCACGGGCGGCCACGGTGATCTCGCGGGCGACCTTGGTGAAGACCTGTCCGCGCTTGGCGTCGACGATCGCCTTCTTGTGCTTGATCCCCGCCCATTTGCTGTGACCGGACATGTGGTCCTCCCCGCGCCGCCCTCCGCCCCCCGGCTCGGCGCGCCGAACAGACGTTCCGAAATTCTAGCCTCTCCTGCCACCGACAGTGTACTGAGACGCCCGGCGCGCGCCCCCCTCGCCGGTCAGCCGGCGACGCAGCGGACGAAGGTCTTCTTGCCGAGCTGGAGCACCGCCCCCGGGCGCACCGTGATCCCATGGTCGCCGACCACCACCCGCGGCTCCGCGCCGCCGTCGGCGGCGAAGCGGATCGGCGTCTTGGGGTCGGTGAGCAGGTGGCGCACGCCGGCGGGCTGGTCGTGGAGGGAGACGCCGTTCTGGCCGAAGGTGCGGCGCAGGTCGCTGTTCGAGTGGCCCCCCCGTCCGGCGACGCGGAGCGCGTCGGCGACGAAGGCGACGGCGTCGCGGTCGCCCTCACCGGTGGGGAGCGCCGCCTCGGGCATCTCCTCGGGGAGGCCGCCGCCACCGTGGACCCGGCGGAACGCGGCCTCGGCCGCCTCGGCGGCGGCGTCGCCGTGGAACTGGGCGACGATCGCCCGGGCCAGCCGGGCCTTGGCGTCGCGGGGGTTGACCTCCTCGGCGGCGAGCCCGCGGGCGATCTCCGCCACCTCGGCGGCGGGCAGGTCGGTGGCCAGGGTCATCCAGCGGACGATCAGCGCGTCGGGGATCGACATCGCCTTGCCGTACTGGTCCTCGGCGGCCTCGGCGACCCCGATGTAGTTGCCGTAGCTCTTGCTCATCTTGCGGACGCCGTCGGTGCCCTCGAGGATCGGGAAGGTGGCCACGTCCTGGACCGGCCTCCCGTACCAGCGCTGCACGTCGCGGGCGGCGAGCAGGTTGAAGAGCTGGTCGGTGCCGCCGATCTCGAGGTCGGCGTCGACGGCGACGGAGTCGTATCCCTGGAGCAGCGGGTAGAGCAGCTCGTGGACGCCGATCGGCCGCTCCGCCGCCATCCGCTCGGAGAAGTCGGCGCGCTGGAGCAGCTGGCCGACGGTGCGCCCGGCGCAGAGGCGGAGGATCTCGGCGAGCCCGATGCCGTCGAACCACTCGCTCTGGAAGCGCACCTCGGTGCGCTCCCGGTCGAGGATCGAGAACAGCTGGTCGAGGTAGGTCCGGGCGTTGGCCGCCACCGTCTCCGGGCTCAGCGGCGGACGGGTCTCGGAGCGTCCGGTGGGATCGCCGATCCGCGCCGTCCAGTCGCCGATGATGATCACCGGGAGGTGGCCGGCCTCCTGCCACGCCCGCAGCCGCCGCATCGGCACGGTGTGCCCGAGATGGATGTCCGGCGCGGTCGGGTCCACCCCGAACTTGATCCGCAGTCGATCCCCCCTCTCGAGCCTGGAGGCGAGGTGCGCCCGATCCTCGAGCTGCTCCGTCCCCCGCGCGAACTCGTCAATGCTCTGCATGGCGACGGAACTCTACTACCGGGGGAGGCTACGCCTCCCCCGCTCGCGCCAAGCGTTCTGACCGGGGGAGGCTACGCCTCCCCCGCTCGCGCCAAAGCGTTCTGACCGGGGGAGGCCACGCCTCCCCCGCTCGCGCCAAAGCGTTCTGACCGGGGGAGGCTACGCCTCCCCCGCTCGCGCCAAAGACATCGCGCGGCGCTTCGCTTGCGCGATGCCGAGGCGCGCCCCCTCCACGCCGGCACTCGCCGGCGACGCTCGCGTTCGCTCGCTTGTCGTCCTTGCGCCACCGGCCGAGGTTCGAGGCGGAGCGCCTCCGGCGCATTCCCTCTCTCTCTCTCTCTGAAGAGACCGCGAGGTCGTCGCTCCATCTGGCAGTGGCTTCGTTGGACCGACGTCCACACGCTGACGTCGCAGCGATGTCTTGCCCTGAGCGGGGGGAGGTACTCCCCCCGGAAGGCTGACCCCGCCCGCATCCACCAGGACCGTGGCCGACCCGCAGAGCGGACAGCAGCGGCGCCGGCGAGGCCGGCGCAGGGGGGTGGTCGCGAGAAGCGCGAAGCGCTTCCCGCGACTGGACGGGGGGACGTAGTCCCCCCGATGTCAAGAAGGGGCCGGCCCCCACAGGAGCCGGCCCCCCGGTGCCGAGTACCTCGGCGCCCGACCTGACGGCCGGGCTGGTCGTCGCCCCCGAGGGGGCAACGGAGGGTGCGGAGCCCACTGGTCGACGTCGGGCGATGCTGCGCCGGCGCTCCCCGCACGGAGCCTGCCGCTCCGTGGGATACGGTTGCCGGTGGTCGGCCACCGGCGGCACTCGGCGGAAGCCCGCGCCGTCGACCGGGGCGCTAGCCCTCCGCCCGTCCGCGCCTCAGGCGCTGCCAGACGGTACGCATCACAGAGTTCGTCAACCTCCGTCTGCGAAACCGATGCGGTCGTGATCAAAGATACCGTGCTCGCTCCGGCTGTCAAGGCCTCGCGGTCGGGCGACTCGGACGTCCGCGGTGCCGCCACCGCCCCGGGGCGACTGGACCTGCAACTCGGGTAATGGTTCTGCAAGGTCGTGGGTCGGATATTGTGTCCGCCGCCACCGCACCAGGGGAAACACACAGCATGCGCATCCTCGTCGCCGAGGACGAGCCCGGTCTTCTCGATGTGCTGGTGCGCGGGCTCAGCGAGAGCGGCTACCTGGTCGACGCCGTCGACCGCGGGGACGACGCCCTCCAGCAGCTCAAGTTCTACGACTACGACGTCGCCATCATCGACTGGCGGATGCCGGGGATGGCCGGGGTCGAGGTGGTCGCGGCGGCGCGCCGGCTCAAGCGTCCCACCGCGATCATCATGCTGACCGCGATGGACCGGCCCCCGGACCGGATCGCCGGTCTCGACGCCGGGGCCGACGACTACCTGGTCAAGCCCTTCGACTTCGGCGAGCTGCTCGCCCGCGTCCGCGCGGTGCAGCGGCGGCCGCGCGGGGTCGACGAGCCGGTGCTGGCGCGGGGCCGGCTGCGCCTCGACCCGGCGCGCCGGGAGATCGAGCTCGACGGGCGCCCGGTCGGCCTCACCGTCACCGAGTTCAACATCCTCGAGCTGCTGATGCGCCGCTTCCCCGCGGTCGTCGACCGCCGCCTGATCGCCCAGCACGCATGGCCGGACGAGACCGACCCGCTCGGTTCCAACGCCATCGACGTGGCGATGAGCCGGCTCCGCGCCAAGATCCCCGAACTCGGGCACCCGCATCGCCACCGTGCGCGGCACCGGGTACCGGCTGGAGGAGGCGTGAGGGAGCGCCTGAGCGGCTGGGTCGAGAACGGTCGCAGCTGGGTGGAGACGGTGCCGACCCAGGTGGCGCTGCGCTCGACCGCCGCGGTCGCCGCGGTGTACCTGGTGCTGAGCGCGATGGTGGTGCTGATCGTCAGCCACAACCTCACCGCCGGGCTCGACCAGCACGTCGCCAACGCGCTCACCTCGATGCAGCAGTACGGCCGGCCGATCAACTCCACCCCCGGCGACGGCCAGCCGAATCTCGGCGACCCCCTCGGCCGCCGCTACGGAGCCCCGGTGGTGGTCTGGCTGGTGAACGCCCAGGGCGACGCCGCACCCTATGGCAGGAACGCGGCCCAGGTTCCCAACCTCCCCGCCGCCGACCGGCACGTGACCGGGCCGGAGACGATCTCCGTCGCCGGCACCCAGGTGCGGGTGCAGGGCGGCCCCGAGGCGCTGGTCAGCGTCAACGGCAGCCCTCCGGGCGACGGCTGGGTGGTGGTCGGCCAGCCGACCTCCGGGATCACCTCGGCGCGGGACACCATCCTGGTCGCCGAGGTGGTGGTCTTCCCGATCCTGGTGGTGCTCGTCTTCTTCGGTGCGCTGGCGGTCGGCCGCCGGGTCGCCGCCCCGCTGGAGCGGGCGCGGATGCGCCAGCTCGAGTTCACCGCCGACGCCTCCCACGAGCTGCGCACCCCGCTCTCGGTGATCGAGGCGGAGGCGACGCTGGCGCTGAGCCGGCCCCGCGAGGCGGACTCGTACCGGGCCAGCTTCGCCCGGGTCGAGGTGGAGAGCAAGCGGCTGCGGCGGCTGGTCGACGACCTCCTCTGGCTGGCCCGCTTCGACGCCGCCCCCGAGCCCCCCGACGCCGAGATGGTCGACCTCGGGGTGCTCGCCGCCGGCGCGGTGGAGCGATTCCGCCCCGTCGCCGAGCGCCGCTCCCAGCGCATCTCGGGGAGGGTGACCGGTCCGGCGGCGCCGACGATCAGCGCACCGCCCGACTGGCTCGACCGCCTCCTCGGGGTCCTTCTCGACAACGCCTGCCGCTACAGCGGCGAGGCCGGCGAGGTGCGGGTGAGCGTGGCCACCGACAGCTCCCACGTCCGCCTCAGCGTCGAGGACTCCGGGCCGGGCATCCCCGCCGAGCAGCGCGCCCAGGTCTTCGACCGCTTCCACCGGGCCAGCACCACGCCGGGCGGCGCCGGGCTGGGGCTGGCGATCGGCGACGCCGTGGTGCGCGCCACCGGCGGCCGCTGGACGGTCGGGGAGTTGCCGGCGGGCGGTGCCAGCATGACCGTGGTCTGGCCCCGCGCCGGCGGCGAGCGGAGCGCGCGCTCCGGCGACGGGCGCCCCGCCGCGGAGCCGTCGACCCCCTGGCCGGCGCCTGTCACCGATTCGAAAGGAAGCGGTTCGTAGCCTGGGCTCATCGCCGACCTTCCGCGCAGGGGACAACCATGGGGTACCGCGACTTTCCGAACGGGCCGGGCGGCCAGGTCGAGTGGGTGCAGGGACTGTTCTCACTCCTGGTGGTCGCCGCCATCGTCGCCGGGGTGGTGCTGATCGCCCGGAACTGGCGCCGCACCCAGCCGCCGCCCGCCCCCGGGGCGACCCCCCCGAGCCCCGCCCTCCACGAGCTCGACCTGCGCTACGCGCGCGGCGAGATCGATCGCACCGACTACCTCGAGCGCCGCGCCGACATCACCGGCGCCGTCGCACCCCCCTCCCCGTAGCTCACACGTCCAATCCTCCTCGCGTCGAGGGGCGGCCATCGCGGCCGCCCCTCTTCCATTTCTCCCCCGCCGGCGGTCGCAGGTGACAGCTCGGTCACGCCGGTGGACTGTCATGGAGTTGAAAGAGACCGGCGGCGAGCATGGCGGCGCAGACCGAAGCCCGCCCGACGGCGGGCTGCTCACACAGGGGCCCTCGATGAAGCTGACCGTCCGCCGCCGCCTGGTGGTGCCCGCCGCCGTCGCCGTCGCCGTCGCAGGTGGCGGAGTGGCGCTGGTGGCGAGCCACGGCGCCTCCGGGTCGACCCAGTACCGCACCGCGGTCGCGACCCTGGGCACGGTGACCCAGACGATCGCGCTCTCCGGGAACCTCGCCCCGGTCGGCGAGACCGACCTCGACTTCGGCTCCTCGGGACGGGTGACCGCGGTGGACGTCCATCCCGGGCAGGCGGTGACCGCCGGCCAGGCGCTCGCCACCATCGACCCCGCCGCGCTCCAGGCGGCGGTCACCCAGGCGCAGGCCACCCTCGGCAGCGCCCAGGCGCGGCTGTCGCTCGACCAGGCGGGGCCGACCGCGCAGAGCCTCGCCCAGGCCCAGGCGGCGGTGCGTACCGCCCAGACCCAGGTGCAGAGCGCGCAGACCGCGCTCGCCGACACCCAGGCGATCGACCAGACCTCGATCACCTCGGCGCAGAACGCGCTCACCGCCGCCCAGGCGAAGCTGGCCGCGGACAGGGCCAACAGCTGCCCGGCCCCCACCCCCACCCCCTCCCCCGCCCCCTCGGCGAGCCCCTCGCCCAGCAGCTGCGCCAGCGCCCAGCAGATCGGCAGCGACACCGCCGCGGCGACCGCCGCCCGGGACGGGGTCAGCTCCGCCCAGGCGAAGGCGCAGCAGAGCGATCACCAGGCGCAGAGCCAGCTGAGCGCGGCCCAGGTGCAGCTCCAGAACGCTCAGGGATCGCTCACGGCGCTGCAGCAGGGGACCACCGCCCAGCAGGTGCAGATCGACCAGAGCCAGGTCCAGATCGACCAGATCAACGTCGACAACGCCCAGAGGGCGCTCGGCCAGGCCACCCTCACCGCCCCCGTCGCCGGCGTGGTCGGACAGGTGAACATCACCGTCGGCCAGATCGCCACGAGCGGCGGCTCCACCTCGACCGGCTCGTCGAGCGGATCGAGCGGCACCGGGTCCAGCGCCGGCACCAGCAGCGCCTTCAGCACCACCCACGCCATCGTCGTCCTCACCCCCGGCGCCTTCCAGGTGGTCGGCGCGGTGAGCGACGCCCAGGTCAACCAGATCGCCGTCGGCCAGCTCGCCCGGGTCAGCGTGGCCGGGGCCAGCCAGACGATCAGCGGCAAGGTGACCGGCATCGCCGCGGTGGCGACGGTCGCCTCCGGGGTGGCCACCTTCCCGGTCACGGTGGTGCTCGACGGCACCAACCCGTCGCTCCACTCGGGCGTCTCCGCCTCGATCGCGGTGGTGGTCAACCAGGCGGTCCACGTGCTCACCGTGCCCACCAGCGCGATCCATCCCACCGCCGGCGCCGACAGCGTCCAGACCCTGGTCAACGGCCAGCCGCAGACCGTCCCGGTGACCATCGGAGCCTCCGACGCGCTGCGCACCCAGATCGTCTCCGGCCTCAACCAGGGCGACGCCGTGGTGATCGCCACGGTGAGCGGCACCGTCCCCACCCCCAACGCCAGCACCCTTCTCGGCGGCGGCCGGGGGGCCGGCGGCGGCCGCGGCGGCGCCGGCCGCGCCGGCGGCTGAGCCGGTCATGAGCCCGGCGAGGTTCCGTCGCCGCGCCGCCGCCGCGGCAGGACCCATCGGTGGCATGCTGGAGGCCGGCATGGCCCGGCTCGCCGGGCGCCGTCCCCCCAGCCTCGTCCGCATCGGTGTCACGATCACCGGCGCACCCCCGCCTGCGACCGCCAGGAGAACCCCGTTGAACCGCTGCCCGCCCACCACCCGGTCGTGGCGGCGGTGAGCGTGGCGGGCCGCCGGAAGCTGCTCTCCCGGCCCTGGCGCGACCTCATCGAGGTGGCCGCGCTCGCCCTCGGCCTCTACGTGGTGGTCTCGCTGGCGCTGCAGACCGTCCGCGTCGACGGCGTCAGCATGGTGCCGACCCTCACCAACGGCGACCTGCTCTTCGCCGACAAGCTCTCCTACCACCTGCACGCACCCCAGCGCGGTGACATCATCGTGCTCAAGCCGCCCGGCGACATCAACCAGGACTTCATCAAGCGGGTGATCGGGGTGCCCGGCGACACCATCGAGATCGACACCTCCACCTCGAGCGACGGCAGCAGGCGCGCCGCGGTGCTGATCAAGCCCGCCGGGGCCACCTCCTTCGAGCGCCTCTCCGAGCCCTACCTGGCCGCCAGCGACCCCTGGACCGACAACGGCTACTGCTGCGACGCCGCCGGGCGCGCGACGGTGCAGCCGCAGCCGCTGACCATCCCGAAGAACCAGTACTTCGTGATGGGAGACAACCGGAACATCTCCGAGGACTCGCGGGCACTGGGGCTGATCCCCCGGGGGAACGTCCTGGCGCGCGCCTGGGTGCGGGTCTGGCCGGCCGGCCACCTCGGCGCCCTCGGCACCGGGCCCGCGCTGGTCGCCGCCGGCGTTCCCGTGCTCCCCGGGATGCTGCTCTGGCGGCGCCGCCGCCGGGTGCGGAGAGCGCTCGCGACCCCCCCGTCCACGCGCTGACCGACCGCCTATCCGCTGACTGCAGCGGGAAGGCTGTCAGCAACGAAGGAGCTGATGGCCTGGGGGAGGCCCCCTCCCGTTCTGCGCGTGAGCGCAGAGAGCCTGAAGAAGCAGGCGCGGCGCCGACACCGCGGGGTCGCCGCTCCAGGCGAACCGGAGGAGCGGGTCGGCGTTGCGGGTGATCCCGACCCGCGGACCCACCGCCACCGGCACCGGGTCGCCGCCGGCCAGCACCGCCAGCCGGCCGCCGGCGGCACAGACGTCGAGGCCGTTGTCGGCACGGTCGATGCCCAGCCCGCTGCAGAGGTTGCCCGGGCCCCGCAGCAGCCCGGCCACGGGGATGTCGGGGCGGCGGCGGCGGCGCACCGCGGGCTCGCCGGCCTCGACCCGGGCAGCGCGGAGGAGCACCGCCCCGGCCCTTCCCTCCACCTCGGTGACCAGGTTGGCGCAGTGGTGCACGCCGTAGCTGAGATAGACGTAGAGGTGGCCGGGGGCGCCGAACATGATGCCGGCGCGTGGCGTGGGTCCGCGGTGGGCGTGCGAGGCCTCGTCGTCGGTGCCGAGGTACGCCTCGACCTCGACGATCCGCGCCCGCACCTCCTCGGCGGTGCCGGCGTCGACCAGCAGGATGCAGCCGAGCAGCTCGCGCGCCACCGTCGCCGTGGCACGGGCGAAGAAGGCCCGGGGCAGGACCGCCGGGTCTATGGGGCGGTCAGCTCGGCCAGGTGCCCGGGGAGGTCGCTGGGCAGCGCCGGCTTGAAGAGGTCCTGGACCCCCGGCTCGATGGTGTAGATGCGGCCGCCGACGATGCCGTTGTGGACGGCGTCGGCCGCCGCGGTGCGGCCGCCGGGGAGGTTCTGCTGCCCGGGCGCACCCTTGACATTGCCCACCGCCACCGCCACCAGGCAGATGAGGGCGATCTCGAAGAACCCGACCACGCCTCCGGCGATCAGGCCGGCGGTGCGGTCGAAGGCGAGGGCGGTGAGCGAGCGGACCCTGTCGCCGTAGAGGGCGGCGAGGATCTCGACGAGGACGACCACCACCGCGAGCACGCCGAGGAAGGTCCAGGCCGAGGTGTAGAGGTCGGTGGCGGAGCCGCGGCCGAAGAAGTAGTGGGCGATGCCGTTGCCCAGGAAGCTGGCGGCGGCGACGCCGGCGTAGAGCCCGGCGAAGGCGATCATCCGCCCGACGATGCCGTAGCGCCAGCCGGCGACGGCGTTGACGAAGATGATCAGCACCGCGGCGATGTCGATGGCCAGGGTCACCGGCGAACCTCTGCGCCGAGGCGCGTCTCGAGCGCGGCGGCGACGGCCTCGTGCCGGGCCTGCGCCTCGTTGCGGGTCAGGGTGCGGTCGGGGGCGCGGAAGGTGAGCCGGAAGGTCCAGCTCTTGCGCGCCGTGGTGGTGTCGCCGCGGTACTCGTCGAGGTCCTCGATGCTCTCCAGCAGCGGGCCGGCGGCCTCGGCGGCGATCTCCAGCGCGCTGCCCATGCGGGCGTCGACGGGCACGGTCACGGAGAGGTCCAGCACCACCGCGGGATGGCTGGGGGGCTGGCGGAAGTGCGGCGTGCGCGGCACCTCGGGGACCAGGCCGTCGAGCCGCAGCTCGGCGGCGGCCACCCGGCCGCGCAGCCCGAAGCCCTCGAGGACGTCGGCGTCGAGCTCGCCGATGACGCCGACGTTATTGCCCCCGGCGACGATCCGGCCGGAGCGTCCCGGGCGCAGACCGCGAATCTCGTCTGGCTCGATGGTCATGTCGATACCGGCAAGGTCATGGCCGGCGAACGCTAGCACCGACTGGAGATGGCGGAGCCGGCCCGCCACCGTGTCGGCACGGCCATCACCGCTCTGCGACACCAGGCCCAGCAGCAGCGGCTCCTCGGGCAGCGGCGGCAGGGCGGCGTCGGCCCCGTCGGGCGTCGACCCCGGGGGCGGCACGGTGCGCGCGCCCTCCCAGTAGGCACGGCCGATCTCGAAGAGCGAGACGTCGGCCAGGCCCTGGTTGAGGTTGAGCTCGAGGGCGCCGCAGAGCCCGGGGAGCAGCGAGGTGCGCATCACGCTCCACTCCTCCTTCAGCGGGTTGCGCAGCGGGATCGGCGGGCGTCCATCCCCCGCGCCGCCGAGCCGGGCCGCGGCGGTCGGGGCGATGAAGGAGTAGGTGATCGCCTCGTCGAGACCGGCGCCGACGAGCACGTCGCGCACCCGCTCCTCGACCGGGGGATGGGGGGCGAGGTCGGCGACCGGCCGCCGCCGCCCCGGCAGGGTGCTGGGCACCCGGGCGTAGCCGAGCGAGCGCCCCACCTCCTCGGCGACGTCGACGGGGATGCGCACGTCGCGGCGGTAATGGGGCGGGGCGACCCGCAGCCTCCCCCCTCCTGCTCGACGCTGAACCCCAGCCGGGCGAGCGCGGTGGCGGCCTCGCTGGGGTCGACCGGGCAGCCGAGGATCTCCTCCAGCCTGCCGTCGGGCACCACGATCGGAGGGATCGGCGGCAGCGCCCCCCGGTGCTCGTCGACGGCGCCGCGCAGCACCCGCCCGGCGCCGAGCTCGGCGATCAGCGCGGCGGCGCGGTCGATCGCCGCCGGGGGCAGGGTGTCGCTCAGCCCCCGCGAGAACCGCATCGACGCGTCGGTGGGCTTGGCGAGGATCCGCCGCGAGGTGGCCCGGATGCTGGGGCCGTCCCAGCTGGCGGCCTCGAGCAGCACGGTGCGGGTGCCGGGGACGACGCCGGTGTCGTCGCCGCCGATCACCCCGGCGACCGACACCGGCCGGCTGCCGGCGCAGACCACCAGGTCGCGCTCCTGGAGCTGGTGCTCACGGCCGCCGAGGTCGACGATGCGCTCGCCGGCGCGGGCGCGGCGCACCACCACCTGGACGGTGGCGCCGCCGCCGGGGGTGGCCTGGCGGAAGCGGTCGAGGTCGAAGGCGTGGAGCGGCTGGCCGAGCTCGAGCATCACGAAGTTGGTGACATCGACGACGTTGTTGATCGGGTTGAGGCCGACGGCGCGGAGCCGCCGCTGCATCCACCCCGGCGAGGGACCGATCGCCACGTCCTCGATGACCCGGGCCATGAAGCGGGGGCAGCCCTGGGGGTCCTCGACCCGGACGGAGACCCGGTTCTCGACCGGCGACACCGAGGTGAGCGCCTCGGGAACGGTGACGGGCGGCTCGTTCAGCGGCTCGCCGAGGGCGGCGCTGAGCTCGCGGGCGATGCCCACGTGGCAGAGGCAGTCGGGGCGGTTGGGGGTGACCTCGACCTCGAGGACGGCGTCGAGGTCGAGCACCTCGCCCGCCGGCTGGCCGGGGACGCCCCGCTCGAGCAGGAGGAGGCCGTCGGCGTCGTCACCGAGGCCGAGCTCGACCGCCGAGCAGAGAAAGCCCGGCGAGTCGATCCCGAACATCACCCGGGTGCCCACCGGCTCGTCCCAGCCGGGCAGGCGGGTGCCGGGCGGCGCCCACACCACCAGGTCGCCCACGCCGACGTTGGGCGCGCCGGTGAGCAGCCGCACCGGCTCGGCGCGGCCGGCGTCGATGTCGGCGATGCGCACCCCGCGCGTCGACTTCGGCACCGGGGTGAGGGCGAGCACCCGGGCGACCACCGCCGCCTCGGCGTCGCGGTGGACGTCGTCGACCTCGGTGCCGGTGTCGACGAGCGCCTGCACCAGGGTGGTCAGCGGGGCGTCGAGGGCCGCGTAGTCGCGCAGCCAGCGCAGCGAGATCCTCACTGGCGGATGAAGCGGACGTCGTTCTCGAAGAGAGGGCGACCGTCCTCGATGCCGTAGGCGAGCTGGGCGATCCGCTCGATGCCCATGCCGAAGGCGAAGCCGCTGTGGCGGTCGGGGTCGACCCCGCCGTTGCGGAGCACGTTGGGGTGCACCATGCCGCTGCCGAGGATCTCGATCCAGCCGCTCTGCCGGCAGGTCCCGCAGCCCCTGCCGCCGCAGACCATGCAGGAGACGTCGACCTCGAGCGAGGGCTCGGTGTAGGCGAAGTGGTGGGGTCGCAGCCGGATCGCGCGGTCGGGACCGAACATCGACCGGGCGAAGTACTCGAGCGTGCCCTTGAGGTCGCTCAGCGCGATGCCCTCGTCGACGCAGAGACCCTCGACCTGGTGGAACATCGGGAAGTGGGTGGCGTCGTAGTCGCGGCGGAAGGTCTTGCCGGGCACGATGATCCGGAGCGGCGCGCCCCGCTCGATCATGCTGCGGACCTGCACCGGGGTGGTGTGGGTGCGCAGCAGCCGGGCGTCGTCGATCCAGAAGGTCTCCTGCACGTCGCGGGAGGGATGGCCCGGCGGCATGTTGACCAGCTCGAAGTTGTAGCGGTCGTACTCCACCTCGGGGCCGCCGACGGCGGTGTAGCCGAGGTGGCCGAAGATGCGGCGGATCTCGCGGGCGCAGCGGGTGACCGGGTGGAGGTGGCCGCGGCGCAGCGGCGGGGCGGGCCGGGTGAGGTCGATCGCCTCGGCGCCCGTCCGCGCCGACTCGGCGGCGCGCTCGAGGGCGCGGCGGCGCTCCTCGAGGGCATCGTCGACGCGGCTCCGCAGCTCGCCGAGGGTCTTGCCGACCTGCCGGCGTGCCGCCTCGTCGGGGATCCGGCCGATGCCGCGCAGCCGCGCGCTGATCAGGCCGTCGCCGCGGCCCAGGTAGCGGTTCCTCACCTCCTCGAGGACGGCGAGGTCGGCGGCGGCGGCCACCTCGTCGAGGGCGTGCGACCCCAGCGTGTGGAGGTCGTCCAGGTTGTCGCCGCCGGCGGAGGCCACCGTGCCCCCCGTCGCCGAGGCGTCGGGGCTCACGCCGGCGCCAGCGCCCCGCGAGCCACCTCGACCAGCTGGGTGAAGGCCGCCGCGTCGTGCACCGCGATCTCGGAGAGCATCTTGCGATTGACCTCGACGCCGGCCGCCTTCAGGCCGTGCATGAAGGTGTTGTAGGCGAGGCCGTTCTGCCGCGCCGCCGCGTTGATGCGGGCGATCCACAGCCGCCGCATGTCGCCCTTGCGCTGCTTGCGGTCGCGGTAGGCGTACGCCAGCGAGTGCATCACCGCCTCGTTGGCAGGCTTGAACAGGCGGCGATGTGTCCCCGAGAAGCCCTCGGCGAGCTCGAGAATCTTCTTGTGACGGGCGCGTGCGGTGACGCCCCGCTTGACCCTGGCCATGAAACCGGTCCTCCGAGTTACTTGTCGAGGTAGGGGGCGAGCCGGGTCACGTGCCGCGCGTCCACGGCAGCCACCTCGTGCATCCGCCGGTAGGCGCGCTTGCGCTTGGCGCTCTTGTGCTCGAGCAGATGGGACCGGAAGGCCTTGCGACGCATCAGCTTCCCCGTGCCCGACACGGTGAAGCGCTTCTGCGTGCCCTTATGGGTTCTGATCTTCGGCATCGTTCCTGCTGGTGCTCCCGTTCGAGGACTGGTCGGAGGCCGGAGGGCTGGTGACCGCCGCGCCCTCCGCATCGGTCTCCTCCTGGCCGGTGGGGCCGGAGCCCTTCTCCGGTACGACCCTGGCGTGCTTCTTCGCCAGCGGGCTCAGGATCATGATCATGTTCCTGCCCTCGACCAGCGGCATCCGCTCGACGATGGCGACGTCCTTGAGTTCCTGGGCCATGCGGTCGAGGAGCCGCCGGCCGTATTCCTGGTGGACCAGCTCGCGACCGCGGAACATGATGGTGAGCTTCACCTTGTCGCCGTCGGCGAGGAAGTGCCGCACGTACCCGTACTTGGTGTTGAAGTCGTGCTCCGAGATCTTCGGGCGCAGCTTCATCTCCTTGAGACGGACGACGTTGTGCTCGCGGCGGCTGTCCTTCTCCCGCTTGAGCGCCTCGAACTTGAAGCGCCCGTAGTCCATGAGCCGGCAGACCGGCGGTTGTGCCTGCGGGGCCACCTCGACCAGGTCCAGTTCCCGCTCGACGGCGAGCTGGCGTGCCTTCTCGATGGGCACGATGCCGAACGCCTCCTGGGTCGTGTCGTCGAAGAGACGCACGTGCGGGATGCGGATCTGCTCGTTGATACGGAGCTCACGAAAGGCGATGGTTCCTGACCCTCCTGAAACACAAAAAATACTGGACAGCAGCCGCTATCCAGTAGACGGTTTCTGGACCTTCAAGGCGGACCCGGAAGGTGGGGTCCGCACCGGTACGGGCCCTCTT
Source organism: uncultured Chloroflexia bacterium (assembly GCA_963846365.1). Classification (GTDB taxonomy): domain Bacteria; phylum Chloroflexota; class Dormibacteria; order Aeolococcales; family Aeolococcaceae; genus CF-96. The sequence continues at coordinate 333,289 of CAWJVN010000002.1, read as the reverse complement.
GGCTGCCCGAACGGGCGTCCGGCCGCGAAGCATACCACCGACCCGGGCTGCGGAAACAGGCCCGCATGGGCCGCGGACGGGCCCCCGGGAGCGGACAGCTCCACCGGAATCGTCCTTATACTTGACACGGATGCCGCTTCGTGTAAAGGTCTGGGCATCGACGGCGGTTCCTGTCAAGGACCCGGACATGAGGGCACATGATGACCCCGGCGGTGGCGGTGGCGGTGGAGACCGAGGAGACCACGGCGGCGGATGCCACGGGCTGGCGTGATGGCAAGCGCTACCTCTGGCCACTGGGGCTGGTGGTGCCGCTGCTGCCCTTCCTCGCCGGCGGGCTGGCGATGCTCACCGGGCTCGGGGTGCTCTGGTGGCTCGGTCCGCTGTTCGCCTACGGGCTCATCCCCCTGGTCGACGCCCTCGCCGGAAGCGACGCCGCCAACCCGCCGGAGGGCGTGCTCCCCCGCCTCGAGGCCGATCGCTGGTACCGGTGGTGCACCTACGCCTACCTCCCCCTCCAGTACGCCGCCCTGGTGTGGGCCTGCTGGGAGTGGACTCACGGCAACCTCTCGGTGGTCAGCGCGCTGGGGCTCGCGGCCACCGTCGGCGTCACCAGCGGCATCGCGATCAACACCGCCCACGAGCTCGGTCACAAGAGGGATCGGGTCGAGCGCCGGCTCTCCAGGATCGCCCTCGCCCAGACCGGCTACGGGCACTTCTACACCGAGCACAACCGCGGCCACCACGTCCGCGTCGCCACCCCCGAGGACCCGGCCAGCTCCCGCCTCGGCGAGACCTTCTGGGAGTTCCTGCCCCGCACCGTGATCGGCAGCCTGCGCTCCGCGTGGGAGATCGAGCGGACCCGCCTCCAGCGTCGCGGCCGGAGCCCCTGGACGGTGCACAACGACGTGCTCAACGCCTGGGCGCTGAGCGCCGTGCTGGTCGCCGCCCTGGTCGCCGGCTTCGGGCCCCGGGTGCTCCCCTACCTCGCCCTCCAGGCGGTGTTCGGCCTCTCCCTGCTCGAGGTGGTGAACTATCTCGAGCACTACGGTCTGGCCCGCCAGCGCGAGGCGAGCGGCCGCTACGAGCGGGTGCGCCCGCGGCACAGCTGGAACAGCAACCAGGTCGCCTCGAACCTCCTCCTCTACCACCTCGAGCGGCACAGCGACCACCACGCCAACCCGGCCCGCCGCTACCAGGCGCTGCGCCACTTCGACGAGGCTCCCCAGCTGCCCTCGGGCTACGGCACGATGATGGTGCTCGCCTACATCCCGCCGCTCTGGCGCCGGGTCATGGACCCCCGGGTGCTCGCCCACTACGGCGGCGACGTCACCCTCGCCAACCTCCACCCCCGGCTCCGCGACCGCTACCTCCGCCGGCACGGCGCCCCCACCCAGGGCGTGGCCTCCTGACATGACCGGCACCATGAACACGACCACGCGGCGGCGCCCGACCTACGCCGAGGCGGCGCGGACGCTGCTCCGCGACACCCTTCTCGACGCCGCCGGCGACCTGATGCGCGAGCGGGGCTGGGCGGAGACCACGATGGCCGACGTGGCCGCCGCCGCCGGGGTCAGCCGGCAGACCCTGTACCACGAGTTCGGCTCGCGCAACGACTTCGCCCAGGCCTACGTGCTCCGGGAGACCGGCCGCTTCGTGGCCGCCGTCGAGGCCGCGGTGACCACCCGGGCGGCCGACCCGCGGGCCGCGCTGATGGCGGCGTTCGAGGTCTTCCTCGGCGCCGCCGCCGGCCACCCCCTGATCCACGCGATCGTCTCCGGCGACGGCAACGACGGGCTCCTCGCCCTGGTCACCACCCAGGGCGGACCGGTGCTCGGGCTGGCGACCGAGCGGCTGGCGGCGCTCTTCACCGCCTCCTGGCCGCAGGTCGGGGCCCCCCGGGCACGGCTGGTGGCCGACTGCGTGGTGCGGCTCGCGATCAGCCACGCCGCGCTCCCCGGCGGCCCGGCGGAGGCCACCGCCGCCGCCGTCGGCGAGGCGCTCGGCCCCTACCTCGAGCAGGTGGTCGGGGGCTAGCGGGGGCGCTTCTCCTCGACCTCGGTGCGCAGCCGGGCGACCAGGTCGTCGACCGCGATCGCCTCGCCCTTGGTGCCGCGGCGGGTGTCCTCCAGGGTGACCACGCCGTCGCCGCGCTCCACGTCCTGCCTGCCGACGACGACGATGTAGGGGACACGCTGGAGCTTGGCCTCGCGGATCCGCGCCCCCAGGCGCTCGCCCGGCTTCGCCGAGACCTCACCGCGCAGCCCGGCCGCGGCCATCCGCGCGGTGATCGACCGGGCGAGCTCCACCACCTCGGGGACGTCGTCCTGCACCGGGATGACGGTGCACTGCACCGGGGCCAGCCACAGCGGGAAGTGACCGGCGTAGTGCTCGATCAGCACCCCGAAGAAGCGCTCCATGCTGCCGAGGAGGGCGCGGTGGACCATCACCGGCCGGTGGCGCTCGCCGTCCTCGCCGATGTACTCGATGCCGAAGTTCTCCGGCTGGGAGAAGTCGAACTGCACGGTGGCGCACTGCCACTCGCGCCCCAGCGCGTCGAGCACCTTCATGTCGATCTTGGGCCCGTAGAAGGCGCCGTCGCCGGGGTTGACGACGATGTCGATGCCGCGGATGCGCAGCTGGCGCTCCAGCGCCGCCTCCGCCGCCTGCCACTGCTCGTCGGTGCCGATCGCCTTCTCCGGCCTGGTGCTCAGATAGATGCTCACCTCCTCGAACCCGAAGGTGCGGAACATCTCCATCGAGAAGTCGACGACCATGCCGATCTCGGCCTCGATCTGGTCGGGGCGGCAGAAGATGTGGGCGTCGTCCTGGGTGAATCCGCGCACCCGCAGCAGCCCGTGGAGCACCCCGCTGCGCTCGTAGCGGTAGACCGTCCCCAGCTCGGCGAGCCGGATCGGCAGCTCGCGGTAGGAGCGCAGCCGGTCCTTGTAGATGAGGATGTGGAACGGGCAGTTCATCGGCTTGAGCTGGTACGGCCGGCCGTCCACGTCCATCGGCGAGTACATCGAGTCCGCGTAGAAGTCGACGTGCTTGCTGGTCTCCCAGAGGGTGCGCTGGGCGATGTGGGGGCTGAAGACCTGCTCGTAGCCGCCGCGCCGGTGGGCCTCGCGCCAGTGGTCCTCGATGATGCTGCGCACCAGGCCGCCGCGGGGGTGCCAGAGCACCAGGCCGCCGCCCAGCTCCTCGCTGACGCTGAAGAGGTCGAGGTCGCGGCCGATCCGGCGGTGGTCACGTCGCTCCGCCTCGGCCAGCCTTTCCATGTGGGCCTCGAGCTCGTCCCTGGTGAACCAGGCGGTGCCGTAGATGCGCTGCAGCTGCGGGTTGCGCTCGTCCCCGCGCCAGTACACGCCGGCGACCCGGAGCAGCCGGGTGGCCTTGAGCATCCCGGTGTCGCGCACGTGGGGCCCGCGACAGAGGTCGACGAAGTCGCCGGTGCGGTAGATACCGACACTGTCGACCGAATCCGGCATGCGGTCGATGATGTCGACCTTGAACGGCTGACCCATGTCCGTGAACAGGGCGCGCGCGTCCTCGCGGCTCAGCACCTCGCGCTCGAAGGGGATGCGCTTCTTCACCAGCTCGCGCATCCGCCCCTCCACGGCGGCGAGCTCGGTCTCGGAGAGGGTGGCGCCGCCGGGCAGCTGGAAGTTGTAGAAGAAACCGTCCTGGATGGCGGGGCCGACGTCGTACTGCGCGCCGGGGTAGAGGTCGACCACGGCCGCGGCCATCAGGTGGGCGGCGCTGTGGCGCAGGATCTCCAGGGTCGGGCTCTCCGGCGCCTCCAGCGGCGGTCCGGCCTCCGCGGCGTCGTCGACAGGATCCTCGGCCATGGGCCCGCATTGTAGAACCTGCGGGGGGCACACCCCCGCATTCCCCCCCTGCGCGGGACACCCACCTGATGTCGCAGGAGTGCGCGGGCGCCCACCTGCGGGGGAACACCCCCGCATGTCCGCATGTCAGGAGTCGTGGGGGTATGCGCGGGACACCCCCGCATGCGGGGGGTACACCCCCGCATGTCCGCATGTCAGGAGTCGTGGGGGGTATGCGGGTGGACACCCACGCATGCGCGGGGGACACCCCGCATACCTCCGCATGTCCACGGAGCATCAGGAGTCGTGGGGGGTATGCGGGGGGTGTACCCCCCGCATGTTGTCAGCCGGCGAATCTGGACATGCCCGCGGGCACGTCCTCGCGTCCCGCACCGAGGCGGGCGATCGAGTCCTCCTGGTAGGAGATCGGGCGGCCGCCGAAGGGCATCGGCAGCTGCCGCGACATCGGCACCACGGTGCGGCCGGCGCGCAGGGCCTGGGCGCGGAGTTTCTCGTGCCGCTCCGGATCGATGCGGCAGCAGTCGCGGCTGCAGTACTTGGCGGTGCGCTTCTTCACCGTCGACAGGCAGCCTCGGCGCGCACAGGTGCGCGCCAGGGTGGTCTGTGTCTGCACGCGAGTCGTCCCGTCCCCGTCCATGTCGCCCGCGCATTGTCGACGTCCTCTGCGCGTGTTGTCAACCGCGTCTGAACGGTGGATATGCACATCCGCTTCGGCCACTGCAGACATCCGATTGTCCCAGGCTGTCGACGTTGTGGATAACGCGCACCCCGTGAACTGCGCACCCGCCGCCGCCCTGTGCAGAAGACTGTGCGTGACCCGACCCGGGCGGGGTCCCTGGGGGCGAGGTCGACCGGTCTGAGGGTCGACGGGTGGTGGGCACAGACGGGATCGAACCGCCGACCTCTGCGATGTCAACGCAGCGCTCGTACCAACTGAGCTATGTGCCCGCACCACGGAACCGCACGGTGACGGGGGAGGACCCCCCGATCCCAGCGGAGCCCGCATGATACCAGCAGGGGTCTCAGGCGGCCGCGGCCCGGTCGGCGGACGTCGACCCCGGAGTCCGGGCGGCGGCGCTCAGGTCCTCGTGGCTGACGTCGACCCGAAGGCTGCGCTCGCACTCGTGGCAGACCAGGTGGAAGGTGCCCGCCTGCTCGATGGCTCGCGCGACCGTCTGGCGGTGGCCGCAGCACTCGCAGGTGACGATGGCTCGCATGGACAGCCGCTCCGGAAACTGGGTGATGTGACCGGCACAGGGTGCCAGCGGCCACCCCCTTCGACCCGCTCGCGCATCGCCTCTTGTCGAGCCCGCGACGCCGCCGTTGCACGATGCGGCGCTCGGTCCGTTCGGTGCCGGATCAGCCCGGGGGGTGGGTGGTGGCGGGCACGTCGAGCACCCGGAGCTGGCCCTGGGCGATGGTGCCGGCGACCACCCCGGCGAGGAGCAGGCCGCCGCCGAGCACCGAGACCACCCGGGCCACCCCGAAGCCGTCGGCGAACCCCCCGGCGAGCACCAGGGGCAGGGCGACGGCGGCGTTGACGATGGTGAAGATCCCCCCGAAGATCCGCCCCCGGGTGGCCTCGTCGGTGCGCTCCTGGAGGACGGTGATCGCGGGGATCAGCAGCGCTCCGAGCGACCACCCGAAGGCGACCGCGAGCCCGATCGCCGCCGGGGCGGCGAGCACCGAGGCGGAGCTCTGCCGGAGCGTGCCCGGCACCAGGCCGAGGCCGAGCAGCGCCGCGCCGGAGGAGGCCATCGACCAGGCCGCCAGCCGGGACCGGGACGGCTCGCGGCGGTGGGTGGCCCGGCCCAGCACCACGGCGCTGCCCACCAGCCCGGTGGTGAGCGGGATGAGCAGCAGATAGGTGTCGGTGGGGGGCAGCCCCAGCAGCTGGGACATGTAGCCCGGGCCCAGCCCGAAGACGCTGAAGACCACGATCAGCGCCACCGTGCTGATCCCCAGGGCGACCCGGAGGGCGGGGTGGCTCCACAGGATCATCAGCCCCTCGCGCAGCTCCCGCCCGATGTTCCGGGCGGGCGGATGCTCGACCGCGGCGGCGCGGAGGCTGGTGCCCACCCGCCAGATGCAGAACGAGGCGGCCGCGAACAGCGCGGTGGCCACGTAGAAGGGGGCGGTCGCCCCCAGCACCCGGACGCTGATGGTGGCCAGCGGCACCCCCACCACCAGGGTGACCACGGCGGTGGTCATGAACAGCGAGGTGGCGGTCATGATCTGCTCGTGGCGCACCAGGAACGGCAGGCTGGCGGCCTCGGCGGGGGCGAACACCTGGCCCACGGCGCTGAAGAGCAGGGTGATGACCAGCAGCGGCCAGGCCCGGTCGGACAGGGGGGAAGGTGCTGGCTCAACGGGATGAGCAGGATCAGGCCCCCGCGCAGGATGTTGGTGCCGAGCATCAGCGACCGCTTGTCGTGGCGGTCGGCGTACACCCCCGCGGGGGCGCTGAGCAGGACGCTGGGGAGGATGTACGCGACCATCACCAGCGATGAGCCGGTGCTCCGCCCGCTGAGGGTGTAGACCAGCACCAGCAGGGTGAACATCAGGAACTTGTCGGCCAGCTGGCTGCACACCTGGGCCGCCCAGAGCAGCCGGAAGTCGGTGCGGCGGAGCACGCCGACGAAGCCGTCGGCATCCTCGGGACGGAGGACGGGGGCGATGCGGGCCGCCGGGGGCGGGGTCTCGCCCGCCGGCGAGGGGCCGGCGTCCGGCTCCGGCGCCGCCCGCCGGCTCACCCCGGCGATCCGGCGGCCGCGATCGCCAGCCCCCGCCACTCCTCGAGGCTGAGCGAGCCGGGGCGCCGCCCGGGGTCGACGCCCGCCGCCCCGAGCACCGCGAGGGCCCGCGCGCCGTCGCCGTCGAGGGCGTGGGTGATGCCGTGGCGCAGGGTCTTGCGGCGCATCGTGAAGGCACGGCGGGCCAGGCTGAGAACCGCCGCCCGGTCGGCGGGACCGAGCAGCGTCCGCGGGGTGAGCCGGATGATGCCGGAGTGGACCGCCGGCGGCGGCGTGAACGCCTCCGGGGGCACGTCGCCGAGCCGCTCGACGCCCGCGAGCGAGCGCACCGCGAGGGTGGCGAGGCTCCAGTCCCCGGGGGCGGCGGCGAGCCGGGCGGCGACCTCGCGCTGGATCAGCAGCACCGCCCGCCGCGGCGGCGACTCCGCCTCCAGCAGCCGCTGCAGCAGCGCCCCGGTGATGTTGTAGGGGATGTTGCCGGCGGCCAGGTACCCGGGGGCGAGGCCGAGCTCGACGGCGCCGGTGCGGAGCGCGTCGCCGTGCACCGCCTCGACGTTGGGGTGGCGGTGCTGGGTGATCGCCAGGGCGCGGATGCAGGCCTCGTCGAGCTCGACGGCGAGCACCCGCCCGGCGCGGCGGCAGAGCGCCGAGGTGAGGGTGCCGATCCCCGGGCCGATCTCGTACACCTCGTCCTCGGGCCCGGGGTCGAGGGCCTCGACCAGCCGCTCCACCACCTCGCGGTCGACGAGCAGGTTCTGGCCGAGGCGGCGCTTCAGGCCGAGCCCGGCGCGGCGGGCGACGGCGAGCGCCGTCCCCGGGTTGCACAGATCGAGCTCGGCGGCGGTGAGGGCGGGGGGCCCGGAGCTCATCCGGCCGGCTGCCGGCCGCCGAGCACGTCGCCGCCGCCGGGGTCGGGGAGGCCGAAGAGCCGGCGGGAGGTCGCGGTCGCGCTCCGCGCCACCGCCGCCGCGGGCTCGCCGCGCAGGCCGGCGACGGCGGCGGCGGTGGCGGCCACGTAGGCGGGCTGGTTGGGCCGTCCGCGGTAGGGGACCGGCGCGAGGAACGGGGCGTCCGTCTCGACCACGTAGCCGCCCTCGTCCACGGTGCGGGCGGCGTCGCGGATCCCATCGGTCCTCGGGTAGGTGACCGTGCCCGCGAAGGAGCAGGCCATCCCCAGGCCGGCGGCGGCGCGGGCGAGGGCGGCGTCGCCGCTGAAGCAGTGGAGGACCCCGCGGCCGGCGTGGTCGCCGGCACCGAAGGCGTCGCGGAGCTCGGCGACGACGTCCTCGTGGGCGTCGCGGTCGTGGACCACGATCGGCTTGGCGTGGGCGGCGGCGAGCTCGAGCATCAGCCGCAGCGAGCGCCGCTGCACCTCCGGCTCGACCTCGTGGTACCCGGGCCGCCAGTACCAGTCGAGGCCGATCTCGCCGACCGCGACGGCGCGGGGATGGCGGAGCATCTCCTCGAGGCTGCGGAGCTGGGCCGGGTCGGGCGGGGCCTTCTCGTGGGGATGCCAGCCCACCGTGAAGAACACCCCGGGGAGGCGCTCGGCGAGCTCGCGGTTGCGGTCGCTGTCCTCGACGTTGAGGCCGATGGAGACGATCTGCTCGACCCCCGCGGCGGCGGCCTGCTCCAGCGCCTCGTCGAGCATCCCCCGCTCGTCGAGGAGGACGAGGTGGCAATGGGTGTCGACCAGGCGCAGGCCGTCCTCCGTCATTCGGGGGGAGTCCCTCCTGCGGCGACCATGTCCGGCTCGCGGTCGAGCCGGGGGAAGAGGATGGCCCCCACCCCCACCGGCGCCCCCGGGGTGAGCGCCGGCCAGGTGCGCAGCCCGGCGCCGGCATCGCCCTCGAGGCCGACGCCGAGGTCGGCGGCCACCGCGGTGGTGGCCCGGGGCAGGGTGGGATGGAGCAGCAGGGTGCTCACCCGGATCGCCTCGAGCAGGCCGCCGAGCACCGTGCCCAGCCGCGGGTCGCCGGTCTTCGACATGCTCCAGGGCGCGGTCTCGTCGATGTACTTGTTGGCCCGGGCGACCAGCCGGCGCGCCTCGGCGAGGGCACCGCTGAGGTCGAGACGTTCCATCGCCGCCTCGTGGGCGGTGACCACCTCGGCGGCGACCGCGGCCAGCTCCGAGTTCGATCGGCTCGGCGGCGCCGGGCTCGGGCACCCGGCCCTCGAAGTACCGGGCCACCATCTTCTCGGTGCGCGACACCAGGTTTCCGTAGTCGTTGGCCAGATCGGCGTTGTACCGGTCGACGAAGGTCTCCATCGAGACGTCGCCGTCGCGGTCGAAGGGGACCTCGGCCATCAGCACGTAGCGCACCGCGTCGCTGCCGAACCGGGTCACCAGCTCGAAGGGATCGATGCGCACCCCGGTCGACTTGCTCATCTTGCGGCCGCCGAGGGTGACGAAGCCGTGGGCGTGCACCCGCCGGGGCAGGGGCAGCCCGGCGGCGAGCAGCATCGCCGGCCACATCACGGTATGGAAGCGGGTGATGTCCTTGCCGATGATGTGGACGTCGGCGGGCCAGAAGCGCTCGAAGTCGGCGCCGTCGGGGAAGCCGATGCCGGTGATGTAGGAGAGCAGCGCGTCGAACCAGACGTAGACCACCTGCTCGGGGTCGAAGGGCAGCGGGAAGCCCCAGTGCGAGAACCCGCGGGAGACGCTGATGTCGTCGAGGCCGCCGCGGATGACGTTGAGGATCTCGTTGCGGCGGGGCTCCGGGGTGAGGAAGCCGGGGTTGGCCTCGAAGTGGTCGAGCAGCGGCTGCTGGAAGGCGCTGAGGCGGAAGAAGTAGTTCTCCTCCTTCACCCACTCCACGGGGCGGCCGTGCACCGGGCAGCTGCCCTCGACCAGCTGCTTGTCGGTGTAGAACTGCTCGCAGGAGGGGCAGAACCAGGCCTCGTAGGGCCCCTTGTAGATGTGGCCGCCGTCGTACATCGCCTGCATGAAGCGGTCGGTGCTGCGCCGGTTGGCCTCGCTGCTGGTGCGCACGTAGGCGGTGTACTCGACGTCGAGCGCGGCGAAGGCACGCTGGAAGACCTCCGCCTGCCGGAGCGAGAACTCCTCGGGGTCCATGCCCTGCTGCTGCGCCGCCCGCTCCACCGACTGGCTGTGCTCGTCGCTGCCCACGGTGAAGCGGACGTCGCGGCCACGGAGCCGGTGGTGGCGGCGCACCACGTCGCAGCCGATCTTCTCGTAGGCGTGCCCGAGGTGGGGGTTGCCGTTGACATAGTCGATGGCGGCGGTCAGGTAGAAGCGGGAGGGGGACGTCATGCTGCGTGGGTTCCCACATCGGAGCCGCCCACCAGCACGGTGCACTCGCCGCGCGGGGGGGTGGCGGTGAAGAGCGCCGCCAGCTGCTCGGCGGTGCCGGTGTGCAGGGTCTCGTGGCGCTTGGTGAGCTCCCGGGCGACCACCACCTCGCGCGTCCCCAGCAGCGGGGCGAGCGTGGTCAGGGTGCGGGCGAGGCGGAAGGGGGATTCGAGGAAGGCCAGGGTACGCCCCCCGTCGAGTTCGGCGCCGACCGTCCGGGTCAGCTTGCCCGGGGTGCGCGGCAGGAACCCGAGGAAGACGAAGCCTCCGCCCCCCAGCCCGCTGGCGGAGATCGCGGCGGTCACCGCCGAGGCGCCGGGAATCGGGGTCACGGCGTGCCCCGCCTCCCGGGCGGCCCGCACCAGCAGCGACCCGGGGTCGCTGATCGCGGGGGTGCCGCCGTCGGTGACCAGGGCGAGGTGCTCGCCGGCGTCGAGCCGGGCCACCAGCCCGGGCACCCGGCGGCGCTCGTCGAAGGCGGGGAGGGAGAGCACCCGCTTGTCCCCGATGCCGTGGGCGGTGAGCAGGGCGCGGGTGCGGCGGCTGTCCTCGGCGACCACCGCGTCGCACTCGCGCAGGGTGCGCAGCGCCCTCAGGGTGATGTCCTCGAGGTTGCCGATCGGGGTCGCCACCACCGACAGGGTGCTCACCGTCCCCAGTCCCTGGGGTAGCGGAAGTCGCGGTCGATGGTGCGTGCGCTGAGCTTGGCGATCAGCGGCAGGCGGCGCTTGTACTGGTTGTCGCGCAGCCGCCGGCCGACCAGGTCCATGAAGTCGTCGTCGAAGCCGAGCGCGCGCAGCTCCTCGCGGGTCCGGCGCTCGTCGACCAGGTGGTACAGGAGCATGTCGACCACCGCGTACTGGAAGCCCAGCTCCTGCTCGTCCGACTGGCCCTCCCAGAGGTCGGCGCTCGGCGGCTTCTCGACCACCCGCCGGGGGAGGTCGAGCGCCCTCGCCATCGCGAACACCTGGGTCTTGTAGAGGTCGCCGAGGGGGTTGAGGGCGTGCGCCATGTCGCCGTGGATGGTCCCGTAGCCGAGCAGCAGCTCGGTCTTGTTCGAGGTGCCGATCACCAGCGCCCGGTGGGCCCACGACATGTCGTAGAGGATGCTCATGCGCTCCCGGGCCATCTTGTTGCCGCGGCGGCCGCGGTCGGCGTCGGGGAAGCGGTCGAAGTAGGCGTCGACCTGGGAGGAGATGTCCGCCACCACCGGCTCGGCGAGGCCCAGCCGGGTGGCCACGGTGCGGGCGTCGGCCTCGGACTCGGGGCTGCTGGAGCGGTAGGGCATGATCACCGGCAGGACGTTCTCCGGCCCCAGGGCGCGGGCGGCGAGCGCCGCCACCAGGGCGGAGTCGACGCCCCCGCTCAGGCCGAGGACGACGCGGTCGAACCCGACCTTGCCGACCTCGTCACGGATGAATCCCAGGAGGATCTCGGTGACGATGTCGGTGTCAATCGAGAGTGCGTCGGCGGCGGAGACGGTCTGAACTCATTGTCGATGAGATCCGGGCGCTCGTCGCGCAGCAGCGGGTAGGAGATGCGCACCCGGCGCAGGGTGCCGAGGTCGAGACGATGCCACATCAGCGTCTCCTCGGAGCCGCACGGCTCGGCGAGCGGCGCCCCCTGGGGTCCGACCACCCGCGATCCGCCCCAGAAGCCGACCCCGTCCTCGAAGCCCACCCGGTTGCAGTACACCAGGTAGGAGGTGAAGAGCTGGGCATAGGTCCGGGTCATGCTGTCGTAGCTGAGGGCGGTGCCCAGCGCCGCCCCCTGGACGATGCCGCGGCCGGGCGACGCCGAGGGGCAGAGGAACAGGTCCACCCCCTGCCGGGCGAGCAGGGCGGCCGCACCGGGGTGCCACATGTCCTCGCAGATCAGCGTCCCCAGCCGCCAGGGACGGCGCGGGGCGGCGGCGGTGAGCGGGGCCTCGAAGGCGCGGAGCCGGTCGCCGGCGGCGAGGTAGCGGAGCTCGTCGAAGAGCCCGTAGGTGGGCAGGTAGCACTTCCGGTGGACGTGGACCGCGCGGCCGCCGCTGAGGTAGACGGCGGCGTTGTGGAAGCGCGCGTCGTCGCCCTCCAGCACCATGCCGACGACCGCGTCGATGCCGGTGCAGGCGGCGGCGAGCTCGGCCAGCTGGGGGGCGTCGCCGCGCAGGGCCACGTCGGGCACCAGGTCCTTGAGGAAGTACCCGGTGAGCGACAGCTCGGGGAAGACCACGAGATGGCCGCCGCCGCTGCGGACGTCGTCGATGATGGCGAGGTGGCGCTCCAGATTCGCGGCCACGTCGCCGAGCCGCGGGGCGATCTGGGCCAGGGCGACGACCACGTCCCCCTCCTGCGCCTCGACCATCTCCCGGGACGCCTGGGAGGCGTCGGCGGGGACGCCGCGCCGGGGGGCGAGGCTCTCCTCCGCCCTCCCCCCCATCTGGATCACGAACTCGGGGGAGTCGGGGGAGTCGCCGCCGTCCGAGCCGCCGATCTCGGTCATGCGGCGTCGTCGCGGCCCGAGGGCACCGCCTCCTCGAGCACGACGCTTCGCGCCCGCGCCGCCTCGGGCACCCGGCCGGTGGTCACGAAGTCCTCGACGACCATCGGCACCCCGGCGGCGGGCTCGCGGACGATCAGCGCCTCGGGGAGCGCGCGCAGGAAGGTGGGCCCGTAGTCGCGGCTGCCGAGCCGGGGGTCGCAGAGCACGACCGCGCCGCGGTCGGCGGTGCGCCGGATCAGCCGCCCGAAGCCCTGGCGGAGGCGCAGCACCGCGGTGGGCAGCGCCAGCTCGGCGAAGGGGTCGCGGAGGAGCGCGCCGCGCGCCGCCACCAGCGGGTCGGACGGCACCGGGAAGGGCAGCTTCGCGATGATCACGCAGCTGAGCGCGTCGCCGGGGATGTCGATGCCCTCCCAGAAGGAGGTGGTGCCGAGCAGCACGCTCCGGGTGTTCTTGACGAAGCTGGACAGAACCTGGCGGCGGGTGCCGTCGAGCCCCTGGCCGAGCACGGCGATGCCCTGGGCCTCCATGCGGGTGGCGAGGAGCGCGTGGACGTTCCGCAGCGGCGCGTAGCCGGTGAAGAGCACCAGGGTGCGGCCGCCCAGGCGGGTGGCCACCCCGGCGGTGAGGTCGGCGAGGGCGACGGAGTGGGCGGGGTCGTCGTGTGCGGGCAGGTCGGTGGCGAGCACGCAGAGCGCCTGGGAGAGGAAGTCGAACGGCGAGGGCAGCACCAGCGCGTCCGCCCCCTCCCCCACCCCGGTGCGGGCGCGGACGAAGTCGACCGACCCGCCCACCGAGAGCGTCGCCGAGGTGAGGATGGTGGCGTCGGCTCGGTCGAAGACGCCGCCCGCGAGCCGCTCGCCGACCTCCAGCGGCGCCTCGTGGAGCTCGGCCTGCTCGGCGCGGAGCTCGAGCCAGCGGACGCTGTCGGCGGCGGGGGCGCAGAGCACCCGGTCGACCACCGCGGCCGCCTCCTCGACGGTGGCGGCGGCGAGCTCGAGCTCGTCGTCGGCCCGATCGGGTTGGGGGAGCAGGCCGGGCTGCAGCGAGCCGCAGCCCTGCGCGGCGCGGAGCGCGGCCGCCGCCTCGCGCAGCCGGGCGCGGGCGTGGAGGGCGGAGCGCTCCAGGAGCCCGAAGCCGGCGCCGTCGCGGACCGCGTCGGTGAGAGCGAGGGTGGCGTTGCCGGGGTGCTCGATCCCCAGGGTGGCGGTGACGAAGCCCTTGACGTCGCCGAAGAGCCGCTGGGTGGCCTCGCGGGCGCGGGCCAGCGCCACCGCCAGATCGCCCTCGCCGTCCTGGCGGAGGCGGTCGAGGACGGCGAGCACGGCGGCGGCGCGCAGCGCGCGGCCGAGCTGGCGGGTGGCCGCCTCCTCGAGGCGGTGGGCCTCGTCGACGACCAGCGCCGAGTAGGCGGTCAGCACCGTGCCCTGGCGCTCGGCGTCGGCGAGCAGCAGGGCGTGGTTGGTGACCACCAGGTCGGCGTCGGCGGCCGCCCGGCGAGCCGCGACCATGAAGCAGCGGCCGTCACGCCAGTTGGCGCAGGCGCCCCCCAGGCAGTCGCCGCTCTCCGACTGCACCCGCTCCCAGAGCGCCTCCTCGGAGCCGGCCAGGCGCAGCTCGGCGCGGTCGCCGGTCTCGGTCTGGGCCAGCCAGCAGAGCAGTTTCAGCTTGAAGCGCAGCGTCTCCAGGGGGAGGCCGTGGCCGCCGTGGTCGGGGGTGGCGAGGAATCGCTCCCAGCGGCGCAGCGAGAGGTAGTGCTGGCGGCCCTTGAGCACGGCGTGCTCGACCGGGGTGCCGAGCAGGGCCGAGACGGTGGCGAGCTCGCGGTCGGCGAGCTGCTCCTGGAGGGTGATGGTGTGGGTCGCCACCACCGCGCGCCGTCCGGTGTTCCGCGCCCAGAGGGCGAGCGGCACCAGGTAGGCGAGCGACTTGCCGGTGCCGGTGCCCGCCTCGACCATCAGCCGCCCCGAGCGCTCCAGGGTCTGGGCCACCGCCCGGGCCATCTGGAGCTGCGACTCGCGGTACTCGTAGCCCTCGCCGGCGGCCAGCGGGCCGGACGGGCCGAGCAGCGTGGCCGCCTCCTCGGCGAGCGGCAGGCGGGAGCCGGCCGCGGGGGTGGCGGCCGCCGCCCGGGTCCCGGAGAGGCCGCGGCTGCGCCCCGAGCCCACCCGCCACTCCCGTCCGGCCGCGCCGCCGCCCTCGACCACCTCGACGAGGAAGTCGCGGAGCGGCCCGCGGATCGGCGCCACCAGGCCTCGCATCGTCCCCAGCAGCCCCTCGGGGAGCGACTCGGCGACCTCGACGAGGTGGGTGAAGAGCAGCCGGGTGGCCTCGGCGTCGCTGCCGGCGCGGTGGGGCCGCAGGTGCTCGATGTCGAGCGCCCGGCTGAGCAGCGGCAGGCTGTGGCTGGCGGCGAGGGGCAGCAGGATGCGGGCCAGCTCGAGGGTGTCGAGCACGGTCCGGCCGGCGAATGCGCCGGGCACCAGCGCCGCGCAGAAGGCGAGGTCGAAGGCGGCACCGTGGGCGACCAGCCGGGCGCCGTCGCAGAAGTCGGCGAGCTGGGCCGCCCCCTCCACCCCGGAGGGCGCGCCGCTGAGGTCGGCGTCGCCGAGCCCGGTGAGCCGCTGCACCGCCAGGGGCACGGGGACGCCGGGGTCGACGATCAGGTCGAGGCGGTCGACCACCCGCATGTCCCGGCCGAAGCGCACCGCCGCGATCTCGATGATCCGGTCGCTCCGCGGGGACAGACCGGTGGTCTCGAGGTCGAATGCGACGAAGTCTGCTGCAGCCACGCTGGGGCGATTGTACGTTCGGGTCCGGATCGAGCTTGACGGATAGACTCGACGGCCTCGTGTCCAGCGCCGTCCACTCCGCAGAGCCGTCGCCGGTGACCCCTCCGGGCACCGACGGCGTGGTGGTGCTCCGCTTCGCCTCCACCGCCGCCGAGCGCGACGTCGTCGAGGAGTGGCTGGAGCGCGAGCGCCCCCGGCTCGGCGACCCGATCGCGGTGGTCGACGCCGGCGACGCCGGCCTCGGCTCGCGGCTCGACCAGGCCGCCGGCGACCCCCGGGTGGTGCCGGTGCGGGTGACCTGGATGCCCCGGCAGGGCGGCCGCGACCGCGGCGCCGGGATCGCCGGCCTGCTCGAGCACACCCGCCTCCTCCGCCGCGACCCCGGCCGGCGCCGGGTCGTCGCCGGCGACCCGGCCACCGTCAGCGCCCTGCGCAGCCGCTTCGAGGCGAGTACCGGCGGCGGTGGCGGGGCGGAGTTCGCCGGCTTCGTGCGCCGCCAGGCGGTGCTCGCCCTGGAGCGCGCCGAGCGGCGGCTGCTCGGGGACCGCTACAAGGTGGCGCGGCTGGTCGGCGACGAGATCACCTCCAGCGCCCGCTTCCGCGAGCGGGTCGCCGAGCTCGCCGCCCGGCTGGACCGCCCCGGGGCGGAGGTGCTCGCCGAGGCCGCCGGGTATCTCGAGGAGATGGCGGCGAGCTCGAGCCGGCTGGCGATCGACACCTGGGAGCAGCTGGTCCGGGTGGCGCTCCGCGGCCACGCCATCGACGTCGACGCCGCCCGGCTCGAGGAGCTGCGCGAGCTCGGCCGCCACCGGGCGCTGGTCTTCCTCCCCAGCCACCGCTCCTACGTGGACCCGCTGGTGCTCCGCACCGCCCTCCACGAGCACGGCTTCGCCCCCAACCACGTGCTCGGCGGGGTCAACGTCGCCTTCTGGCCGGTCGGCCCCCTGGCGCGCCGCAGCGGCTACGTGTTCATCCGCCGGAGCACCAGGGACAACCCCGTCTACAAGCTCACCCTCCGGGAGTACGTCGGCTACCTGGTGCGCAAGCGCTTCAACCTGGAGTGGTACATCGAGGGCGGCCGGAGCCGAACCGGGAAGCTCCGGCCGCCGCGGCTGGGGCTGCTCGCCTACCTGGTCGAGGCGGTGATGGAGGGCGCCGCCGACGACGTGCTGCTGGTGCCCACGTCGATCGTCTACGAGCACCTCCCCGAGGTCGGCGCCATGGCCGCCGAGGGCACCGGGGGCGCCAAGCAGCGCGAGGGGTTCGGCTGGTTGCTCCGCTACCTGCGCCAGCAGTCGAGCAGCCGCAGCGTGGTCCACCTCCGCTTCGGTGAGCCGCTGTCGCTGCGCGAGGGGATGGTGTCGGGCAGCAACGGCAGCCGCTCCGGCCACGCCGTCGAGAAGCTCGCCTTCGAGGTGCTCCACCGGATCAACCGGGCCACCCCGGTGACCGCCCCCTCGCTGGTCACCCTCGCCCTGCTCGGCGCCGAGGACCGCGCACTCACCCTCGACCAGGTGTGCGCCAGCCTGGTGCCGCTGTCCGGCTACGTCGAGCGTCGCGGCCTTCCCACCACCGAGCGGGCGACCTCCGCCGAGCCCCGGGCGGTGCGCCGCGCGCTCGAGGCGCTGGAGGGTCAGGGGCTCGCCGACCGCTTCGCCGAGGGCGTCGAGCCGGTCTGGCGGGTGACCCCCTCCCGCCACCTCGAGGTCGCCTTCTACCGCAACGGCATCGCCCACTTCTTCGTCAACCGCGCGCTGGTGGAGCTGATCGTGGTGCGGGCCAGCGAGGAGCGCCTGGAGGATCCGGTGCTCGGCGCCTGGGAGGAGGCGCTGCGGCTGCGCGACCTGCTGAAGTTCGAGTTCTTCTTCGCCGGCAGGGCGGCCTTCGCCCAGGAGCTGCGCGACGAGCTCGCCGTCTTCGACCCGGGGTGGGAGCAGCGCGCCGGCGACCCCGAGGCGATCCTGGAGCGGCTGACCGGCTCCCACCTCTATCTCGCCCACCGGATCATCCGCCCCTACGTCGAGGCCTACCTGGTGGTGGCCGAGCGGCTCGCCGCCCGCGATCCCCGGGAGCCGGTCGAGGAGAAGGCCTTCCTCCGCGAGTGCCTCGGCGCCGCCCGCCAGCTCCACCTGCAGCAGCGGCTGCACAGCCCCGAGGCGATCTCCACCGAGCTGTTCCGCACCGGCCTCGCCCTCGCCGCCAACCGCGACCTCGTCGATCCCGGCCGCGAGGCCGTCGCCGAGGGCCGCCGCGCCCTCGCCGGCGAGCTGCGCACCGTGGTGCGCCGGCTCGAGCGGATCCGCGACCTGGCTCTGCGGGCACCGCGGACATGAGCTCGCTGGCGGCGCGGATCGCCGAGGTGGAGAGCGGACCGGCCGGGCCCGGCGTCGGCGCCTTCTTCGACTTCGACGGCACCCTGATCGCCGGCTACTCGGCGACCGTCTTCTACCTCGACCGGCTGCTCCAGCGGCAGGTGAGCCCGCGGGAGCTGGCCAGCACCCTGATCGCCGGCGCCGAGATGAGCCTGCGCGGGAGCGACGTCACCGGGCTGATGCGGATCGCCGCCCAGGCGATGGCCGGGCACTCCGAGGACGAGCTCACCGAGCTCGGCGAACGCCTCTTCGTGCAGCGCATCGCCGGCATGGTCTACCCGGAGGCACGCGCCCTGGTGCGCGCCCACCAGCGCGCCGGCCACACCCTGGTGCTGGCCTCGTCGGCGACCCGCTACCAGGCGGGCCCGCTGGCCGAGGACCTCGGCTTCGACCACCTGCTCTGCTCGCAGGTCGAGGTGGAGCGCGGCATCATCACCGGCAGCCTCCAGGGGGAGGTGCTCTGGGGCGAGGGCAAGGCGCGCGCGGTCCGCGAGCTCGCACGGCGCCGCGGGCTCGACCTCGACGCCAGCTATGGCTACGCCAACGGCGACGAGGACGTGCCCTTCCTCGAGGCCGTGGGCAACCCCCGCCCGCTCAACCCCCAGGACGGGCTGCGGCGGACGGCGATGCGCCGGGGCTGGCCGGTGGTGCGCTTCGCCGACCGCGGCCGTCCGAGCGCCGAGCAGCTGCTCCGCACCGGGGCGGCGCTCACCGGGCTCGCCGCCGCCGGCGCGGTCGGCATCGGCCTCGGGCTGCTCAACGGCAGCCGCCGGCAGGCCGCGAACCTGGCCACCTCGGTGGGCTCGGACGTGGCCCTCGCGCTCGCCGGGGTGCAGCTCAGCATCACCGGTGAGGAGCACCTCTGGAGCCACCGCCCCGCGGTCTTCGTCTTCAACCACCAGAGCTCGATGGACGTGCCCATCGTCGCCAACCTGGTCCGCCGCGACCTCACCGGGGTGGCCAAGAAGGAGGCGTCGCGCGACCCCCGCTTCGCCCTCCTCGGCATGGTCGCCGGGGTCGCCTACGTCGACCGGGGCAACACCGAGCAGGCCCGCGCGGCGCTCGCCCCGGCGGTCGAGAAGCTCCGCGCGGGCATCTCGCTGGCGATCGCCCCCGAGGGCACCCGGTCCGTGACCCCGCGGCTGGGACGCTTCAAGAAGGGCGCCTTCCACGTGGCGATGCAGGCCGGCGTCCCGATCGTGCCGGTCGTGATCCGCAACGCCGGCGAGGTGATGTGGCGGGGTTCCTTCCTGGTGCGGCCGGGCACCGTCGACGTCACCGTCCTCCCCCCCATCCCCACCCGGGACTGGAGGGTCGAGGACCTGCCCGGCCACGTCGCCGACCTCGAGCGCCGCTACCGCGAGACCCTCGACGACTGGCCCGACGGCCGCCGCGAGCTGCCCGGCCGCGGCCGCCGCCGGACACCGGCGCGGGTCGAGGTGGCGCTGGAGCCGTCGGGCGGCAACGGGGCCACCGCCCCGGTCAGGCGTAGAGCGACTCGATCTCCGCGGCGTACTTCTCCGCGATCGGCCGGCGCTTCAGCTTCATCGTCGGAGTGAGCTCGTCGCCCCCGGGCTCCCAGGCCTCGGGGAGCACGGCGAAGCGCTTGATCTGCTCGACCCGGGAGAGCCGCTGGTTGGCGGCGGCGACCGCCTCCTCGAGGGCGGCGCGCACCCGCGGGTCGGCGGCGAGCGCGTCCAGGGCGGCTCCGTCGACCCCCCGGGTGGACGCCCAGACGGCGGCGCCGTCGGGGTCGAGCACCAGCAGCGCGGTGTTGTAGGGGCGGCGGTCGCCGATGCACACCGCCTGGCCGATCAGCGGGCTGGCGGTCTTCAGGGCGCTCTCGATGTTCGCCGGCGACATGTTCTTGCCGGCGGCGTTGATGATCAGCTCCTTCTTCCGGTCGACGATGCTGATGTAGCCGTCGGCGTCGATGCTGGCAATGTCGCCGGTGTGGAGCCAGCCCTCGGCGTCGATCGCCTCGGCGGTCTTCTCCGGCTCGTTGCGGTAGCCGCGCATCACCGTCTCGCCGCGGACCAGCAGCTCGCCGTCCTCGGCCAGGCGCACGTCAACGCCGCTCAAAGCCACTCCGACGGTGCCGATGCGGGCCCGCCCGGGGACGTTGATGGTGCCGCAGCAGGAGATCTCCGACATCCCCCAGAGCTCGAGGATGGGCAGGCCGAGGGCGGCGAAGTACTCGAGCAGCTCGGTGGCGATCGGGGCCGCCCCCGACACCAGCCAGCGGGCCCGGTCGAGGCCGAGGCGCTGGCGCAGCGGGGTGAGCACCAGCTCGTCCGCCCGGCTGCACTCGGTGAGCAGCCCGGGGTCGGGGCCCGGCCCCCCGCCGTTCATCTCCGCCTGCTCGGCGCGCACCCGGCGCAGCCCGCAGTCGATCGCCCAGCGCATCGCCCGGCGCCGCTCCTCGTCGGGGTTGGTGGCGATCGCCGCCTCCAGCCCGGCGTGGAGCCGCTCCCAGACCCGGGGCACCGCACCCCAGATGGTGGGACGCACCTCGGGGAGCGCGGCGCCGACCGCACGGGGGTCGGGGCACGCGGTGACCTCCACGCCGAAGGCCATCCCCGTGTAGTGGGCGGCCCAGCGGTCGGCGATGTGCGCCGAGGGCAGGTAGGAGACGGTGCGGTCGTCGGGGAGCACCTGCAGCAGCGCGGAGGTGGCCCGCAGCTGGGCGAGCATGTTGGCGTGGGTGATCTCCACCCCCTTGGGCGGGCCGGTGGTGCCCGAGGTGTAGATGAGGGTGAGCAGGTCCTGGGGCCCGACCCGCCGCCGCGCCGCCTCGAGGTCGAGGTCGCCATCGCCGTCCGCCTCGAGCCGCTCCAGCGCCACCGTGCCCTCGGGGGCGCCGTCGACGCAGATCACGTGCTCCACGCCCGAGGACGCGGCGGCTGCGAGCACGATCCCGGCGAATCGCGCCTCGCAGAGGGTCACCCGGTTGCCGGCGTTGCGGAAGAGGTAGGCGACCTGGTCGGCGGGCAGGGTGTTGTAGACCGAGAAGGGCGCGGCGCCGAGGTGCATCGCCGCGGTGTCGCAGATGTTGAACTCCGGCCGGTTGGTCATCATCAGCGCCACGGTGTCGCCGTGGCGCACCCCGAGCCGGTGCAGCCCGGCGGCGAGGCGGGCCACCCGCGCGGCGTACTCACCCCAGGTGACCCGGTCACCGCCGCCGGCGGTGCGCAGCGCCACCGCGTCGGGCCGCGCCGCGGCGGTGCGCTGGAAGGCCTCGCAGAGGCTGGGCACGTCGAGTGCGCTCATGGTCTGGCCTCCCCCCCGTCGGTGTGTGCGTCGAGCCAGCCGGTGACGTCGGCGAGCACCTCGGCCTGCTCCGGCTCGTTGAGGATCTCGTGGTAGAGCCCGGCGTAGATCCGCAGGGTTCGATCGGCCGAGCCGGCGCGCTCGTGCACCATCCGGCTGCCCGCCACCGGGACGATGGCGTCGGCGCCGCCGTGCATCACCAGCAGGGGCAGCCGCAGCGCCGGCACCGCCGCCGGGAAGCCGTCGGCGGCGTCGGCCATCTCGGCCACGGTCCGCGCCGGCAGCTTGCCGTGGAGGACCAGGGGGTCGTCCCGGTAGGCGCGGACCACCGCCGGGTCGCGGCTGACCAGGGCGGGATCGACCGCCACCACCCCCAGGGCGGGGGCGACCCGCGACAGGGCACGCACCACCACCCTGAGCGCCGCCGGGGCGTCGAGCCTGGCCACCGCTCCGGAGAGCAGCAGGCCCTCGAGCCGCTGCTGATGTCGCAGCCCGTGGGCGAGCGCGATGCAGCCGCCCATGCTGTGCCCGAGCAGGAACACCGGGCGCGCGGGGTGGCGGGAGCCGGCCACCGAGACGAAGGCGTCGAGATCGGCGACCACGTGGTCGATGCGGTCGACGAGGGCGCGGCGCCCGGTGGAGCGGCCGTGACCGCGGTGGTCGAGGGCGTGCACGGCGTACCCGGCCGCGACCAGGTGGGTGGCGACGTGGGCGTAGCGGCCGGAGTGCTCGCCGGCGCCGTGGGCGATCACCACCACCGCCCGGGGCTCGCCCTCGGGCAGCCACGCCTGCCAGTAGACCTGGATGCCGCCGGTGCCGGCGAGGCGTCCCTCCACGTGCTCCACTCTCAGCCTCCGGTGTGCGGTGCCAGTGCCAGCACCTCGGCGAGCCCCTCGCCGAGGCATTCGAGGAAACGGTCGACGTCGGTGACCGCGGCGGCGTCGCAGTTGACGCCGATGCAGCAGGTGGCGACGTGGGAGACCAGCCCGGTCATCACCGCGCAGCCGGGCAGCGGCCCGAAGGGGTACATCCGCTCGATCCGCGCCCCGGCGATGTACACCGGGTGGGGGATGCCGGGGACGTTGCTCGCCTGGAGGTCGAGGCCGCCGGTCTGGGCCGCGTACCAGCGGGTGAGCAGCGGGGTCGGCACCAGGTTGAGGACGGGGGCGAGCAGCCCGAGGGCGTCGGCGGCGGGCTCGGCGCGGGCACCGAGGACGAGGTCGTGGACCAGCCGGATCCGCTCGGCGGGGTCGGCCTCGCCCACCGGCGCGGCCAGCCGCGCCCCGGCGAACCGGTTGCCCCCCATCGGGTGGTCGTCGCGGCGGAGGCTGATGGGCATCGCCATCGGCAGCTCGTCGACGGCCACCCCGAAGTGCTCGTGGTAGCGCCGGAGGCCGCCGAGGACGGCGGCGACGTAGGCGTCGCCGAGGGTGCCACCGGCGGCACGGCCGGCG
Organism: uncultured Chloroflexia bacterium; assembly: GCA_963846365.1. Taxonomy (GTDB): domain Bacteria; phylum Chloroflexota; class Dormibacteria; order Aeolococcales; family Aeolococcaceae; genus CF-96. The sequence continues at coordinate 311,000 of CAWJVN010000002.1, read as the reverse complement.
GCGCGGAGCGCGTCCACCCCGCACTCCAGAGCGCCGAAGCGCCAGGACAGGCTGCGCCCGCGGAGCAGCGGCGAGAACGGCGCCGGCGGCGGCGCCAGCACCCGCTCCAGCGAGCGCCCGAAGCGCAGCGCGCCGCCGACGGCGTCGACCGGGTCGCGGGCCAGCCGCCCGAGCGCGACCATCCCGGAGCCGAGCCGGCGCCCCGCCCCGGCCGGCGCCGCCCGCAGCCGGCGCCGCACCTGGCCGCCGAGCACCGACAGCGGCGAGATCCGCTCCGGCTCGGGTGGCGGCGGCATCGGCTTGCGCGGCGAGGGCTGGCGGCGGCGGCTGTGGAGCAGGCTGAGCAGCTGGATGCCGCCCATCCCGTCGGTCACGCTGTGGTGGATCTTGAACACGTAGGCCGCGCCGCCGCCCGCCATGCCCTCGACGAGCAGCGCCTCCCAGAGCGGCCGGGCCCGATCGAACGGGGTCGTCGCCATCTGCTCGGCGAGCTCGAGCACCTGGGCGACGGTGCCGGGCGGGGGCACCCTGCAGCGGCGGAGGTGGTGGTGGAGGTCGAAGTCGGGGTCGGTCGACCAGGCCGGGGCGCCGAGGTGCAGCGGCGGGTCGACCACCCGCTGCCGCGCCCGCGGCACCAGCCGCGTGCCCCACTCGTGCGCGGCCACCAGCCGCCGCCAGTCGGGAGCGCGGTCGAGGACCTCGACCACGGTCATCGGCGAGCGCAGCCGGGGGTCGCTCTCGGCCCGCCACATCAGCGCCTCGAACGGGCTCATCTCGCCGGCGGCGCCCCACGCCGCGGCGGCCGCCCAGGCCTCCTCGTCGGTCTGCGGGAGGGCGGCGCGGGCCATCGGTCAGCCCGCCGCCAGCTCGGTGGTGGGCCTCCGGCGCATCAGCCCGCGGAATGCCTCCTCGGGGCTGCGACCCTCGTTGACGACCATGTGCACCTCGTGGGCGATGGGCACCTCGACGCCGTGCTCCTCGGCCAGCTCCATCACCACCCGCGAGGTCCTCACCCCCTCGGCGACCATCTTCATCTCGCCGGTCACCTCGGCGATCGAGCGTCCCCGGGCCAGCTCCACCCCGACCCGCCGGTTGCGGCTCTGCGGGCTCATGCAGGTGGCGAGCAGGTCGCCCATGCCGGCGAGGCCGGCGAAGGTGTGCCGCTTGCCGCCCATCGCCACCCCGAGACGGGTGAGCTCGGCGAGGCAGCGCGAGATCACCAGGGCGAGGGTGTTGTCGCCGGTGCCCAGGCCGGAGGCCATGCCCGCCGCGATCGCGAAGACGTTCTTCAGCGCCCCGGCGATCTCGGCGCCGCAGACGTCGGTGCCGGTGTAGACCCGGAACATGGTGCTGCGGAAGATCTCCTGGAGGGAGGCGGCGACGCGGAGGTCGGGCATCGCCACCAGCGCCGCGGCGGCGTAGCCGTCGAGGATCTCCCTGGCCAGGTTGGGCCCGGCGAGCACCCCGGCGGGGTGGCCGGGCAGCACCTCCGCGATCACCTCGGTCATCCGCGCCCGGGTGCCCTGCTCCAGCCCCTTGCTGAGGCTGATCACCGGCACCCAGGGGCGCAGGTGCGGTGCCGCCTGCTCGAGCACCTGGCGGAAGCCGTGGCTCGGCACCGCCATCACCAGCACGTCCGCCTCGCCCGCCGCCTCGTCGAGGGCGGCGGTGGCCCGCAGCCCGGGGTCGAGGACGCGGTCGGGGAGGTATGCCTGGTTGGTGTGCTCGGAGGCGATCTCGTCGGCCACCTCGGGGCGCCGCGACCAGATCGTCGTGGGGGTGCGCCGCGCCACCATCGAGGCCACCGTCGTGCCCCACGACCCCGCCCCCACCACCGTCACGCCGGGCTGGCGGCTCACGGCGAGGTCGCCGCCGCGCCGGTCGGCGCGTAGGCGCCGCGGTAGCCCTCGGGGATCAACCCGGCGATCCGCTCCATGATCCAGTCGGCGCTCGCCTGGTGGCCCATCGGCGGGTCGGGGAGGTGCACCGGCGCGCCGTAGCGGACGTGAACCTCGGCACGCCGGGGCATCACCACCCCCTTCGGCATCGCGTTCTCGCTGCCCCAGACCGCGACCGGCACGATCGGTGCGCCGGAGCGGCGGGCGATCAGGCCCACCCCCGGCTCGGCGCGCTGCAGGGTGGCGTCAGGGCTGCGCGTGCCCTCCGGCATCATGATCAGCACCCGCCCCTGGGCGAGCACCGCGAGCGAACGGCGGATCGCCAGCCGGTCGGCGGTGTGGCGCTGCACCGGGAAGGCGTTGTAGCCGGCGATGATCCAGCCGGTGGCCGCGCTCTCGAAGGCCTCCGCCTTGGCCATGTAGTGGACGTCGTGGCGGCGGATGAGCGCGCCGATCAGGGGTGGGTCGCAGGTGGCGAGGTGGTTGCCGGCGACGATGCAGCCGCCGTCGGGCACGTTCTCCAGCCCCTCGACGTGGAGGCTGTCACGGAGGAACAGCCACATCAGACTGAGCATCAGCCGCCGCTCGAAGGGGTAGAGCGGCGAGGTGCGAACGGGGGGGACCACGGGGCGCCGCGCTCAGCAGCCGGGGACGCCGGCGCGGCGGCACAGCTCGAGGGCAAGCTCGGCGACCTCGTCGATGCCGTGGGCCCCGGTGTCGATGACATGGGCGCCGTCGGCACGGCGGAGCGGGGCGACGGCGCGCCCGGAGTCGCGGGCGTCGCGCTCGGCGACCTCGGAGTGCAGCTGGGCGGCGTCGACGGCGGTGCCGCGGCGGCGCAGCTGGACCTCGCGCCGCGACGCCCGCACCTCGGGGGCGGCGTCGAGGTAGAGCTTGACCTCGGCACCGGGGAAGACCACGGTGCCGCAGTCGCGGCCGACCGCGACGGCGCCGGCGGCGGCGGCCTCGCGCTGGGGGGCGAGGAGGGCGCGGCGCACCCCCTCCATGCCGCTCAGCGCGGTCAGCAGCGGGGCGTGGCGGGGGTCGCGGGCGGCCTCGGTGGCGTCCTCGCCGTCGACCCGCACCGTCCAGGTGCCCGAGCCGCCGGCGGGATCGGTGTTCAGCTCGATGCGCGCCGAGCCGGCGAGGCGCTCGGCGGCGGCGGGATCGGTGCCGTCCAGCCCGGCCCGCACCGCGGCGACGGTGAGTCCGCGGTAGAAGAGCCCGGTGTCGACCAGGGGCAGGCAGAGCGCGGTCGCCAGCCGCCGTCCCAGGGTGCTCTTGCCGCTGCCCGCGGGGCCGTCGACGGTGATGAGCCGGCTGCTCATGGCTTCTCCGCGGGGGGCTCGCCGAGGAGGCCGGTGACGGCGCGCAGCTCGGCCTCCTCGGCGGGTCGCAGCCTGCGGCTGGTGCCCTCGGCGAGCCGGCCCAGCCGGAGCGGGCCGAACCCCACCCGCCGCAGGTCGGTGACCACCAGCCCGGCGGCGGCGCAGAGCCGGCGCACCTCGCGGCGCCGCCCCTCCCCCATCTCCAGCTCGAGCAGGGTGGTGTCGCGATGGTCGCCGGTGACCACCTCGGCGGCCAGCGCCCGGGCGGGGCCGTCGTCGAGCCGCACCCCGGCGAGCAGGGTGCGCAGCGCCGCCCTCGGCACCCGGCCGCGCACCGACACCGCGTAGCGCTTGCGGATGCCGTAGCGGGGATGGGTGAGCCGGAGCGAGAGGTCGCCGTCGGTGGTCAGCAGCAGCAGCCCGCGGCTGTCGGTGTCGAGCCGGCCCACCGGGAAGAGGCCGGCCGAGTCCTCGACGAGGTCGAGCACGGTGGGCCGGCCGCCGGGGTCGCTGCGGGTGCTCACCACCCCCACCGGCTTGTTCAGCATCACGGTGCGGTACTCGAGCGCCGGGGGCACCGGCCGGCCGTCGACGGCGACGCCGTCGCGCACCGGGTCGACGAGCATCCCGAGCGCGGCGCGGCGGCCGTTCACCGCCACCCGGCCGGCCTCGATGAGCAGGTCGGCGCCCCGCCGTGAGGCCACCCCCCGACCGGCGAGGTAGCGGTTGAGACGCTGCGGCGCGGGCAACTCGGCGGCGCTCATCCCGGCCCCGCGGGCGGCTGCCCGGAGCCGGCCGCGGAGGCCTCGCGCACCGGCTCCTCCTCCTCGGCGGCCTCCTCCCACCGCTCCGCGGGCAGCTCGGGGATCACCGTTCCCTCGGGCAGCGGCGGCAGGTCCTCGACGCGCTCCAGCCCGACCACCTCGAGGAAGCGCAGGGTGGTGCCGAAGAGACGGGGGTGCCCGGGGCTGTCCTGGCGGCCGACCTCGACGATCAGGCCGCGCCGCTCCAGGCTCTCGAGCACCGCCTCGCAGTTGACCCCGCGGATCGCCTCGACGGCGGCACGGGTGAGCGGCTGCCGGTAGGCGACGATCGCCAGGGTCTCGAGGGCGGGCCGGCTGAGCCGGCTGGGACGCTCCGGGTTGAGGGCACGCTGCACCGCCCAGACGACCTCCGGGCGGGTGACCAGCTGCACCTCGTCCTGGTGGCGCTGGAGCATCAGCCCGCGGCCGCGGAGGCGGATGGCGAGGGTCTCGGCGGCGACCGCCAGGTCACCGGGGCTGCGGCCCAGCACCGCCGCGGCCTCGGCGAGGGTGAGGCTGCGGTTGAGCGCGAAGCAGACCGCCTCGAGTGCGGTGTCGAGCTCCTCGGCGGGCAGGCCGACGACGCTGTCGGGGATGGCGCGGTCGAGGTCGGGGTCAGCCATCGGCCTGGAGCGCCACCGCGGTCACGGTGATCTCGCCGAAGCTGTCCGCCTGGTCGACCCGGGCCTCGCCGCGCTTGATCAGCTCGAGGAGGGCGAGGAACGCGGCCACCGCCTCCAGCCGGGATCGCGCCCCGGCGAAGACCTCGTCGAAGCCCAGCGTGCCCCGGCCGGCGAGCAGGGCGCGCAGCTCGACCGCCTTCTGCTCCACGGAGACGCTGCTCGCCGGCACCTCGAGCAGGTCGGCCTCGGGGAGGCGCTCGAGCACCGCGCGGAAGGCGCTGAGCAGCCGCTCGGGAGGGATGGCCAGCCGCTCGGAGGGCACCACCTCGGGGCAGACGGTGCTGAGGAAGCTCCGCGCCCCCTGCTCCGAGACGTCGGCGAGCAGCGCCTCGGCGGCCGCCCGGAAGAGACGGTACTCGGCGAGGCGGGCACCGGGGTCGTCGACCGGCGCGCCGTCCTCGGCGGCCGCCTCCTCGGCGTCGATGGCGCCGTCGGGGAGAAGCCGGGCGGCCTTGAGGGAGAGCAGCCGCGACGCCAGGCTGAGAAAGTCGGCGAGGTCGCGCGGGTCGGTGTCGGTCTCCTCGAGGCGGGCGCGGAAACCGGCGGTGATCTGGCTCACCGGGATGGCGGCGAGGTCGACGTCGCCGCGCTGCGCGGTCGCCACCAGCTGCTCCAGGGGGCCGCGGAAGCCGGGGACGTCGACCGGGAAGCGCACCGCCGGCGTCTCCGGGGCGGCCTCGGAGGACGGCTCGTGCTCACTCATCGCGCCCAATGGTACGAGCGGGGCGGAGCGCCGGCGTCGCCGCCTCCGCCAGCAGCTCGCGCGCCCGGGCCAGGGCCGCCTCGGTGGGGGTGCCGGACATCAGCCGGGCCACCTCCGCGGCTCGCTCCTCGCCCTCGACCGCGCCGACCGAGGCCTCGACCCGGCCGCCGCGGTCGCGCTTGGCGACCACCAGATGGCGGGTGGCGGGCGCCGCGATCTCCGGCCGGTGGGTGATCACCAGCACCTGGCGGCGGCGGGCGACCGCGGCCAGCACCTCGCCGACCCGGGCCGCGGTCTCGCCCCCGAGGCCGGTGTCGACCTCGTCGAGGACCAGCGTCGGGCAGTCGTCGGCGTCGGCGACCACCGCCCGCAGGGCCAGCCCGAGCCGCGACAGCTCGCCGCCGGAGACGCCCTCGTCGAGGGGCAGCGGCACCTCGTCGCGGTTGGCCCCGAGCCGGAACTCGACCCCGTCGACGCCCTCGGCGCCGCAGGCCACCCGGGTGCCGTCGAGCTCGAGGCCGGCCTCGTCCGGAGTGCGATGGAGGCCCACCCGGAAGCGGGCGTGGGGCAGCCGCAGCCGGCGCAGCTCGGCGGTGACCGCCCGCTCCAGCGCGGTCGCGGCGGTGCGGCGGGCGCGGCTCAGCGCCGCCGCCGCCTCCGCGGCGCGGGCACGGCCGGCCTCGACGGCGGCGGCGAGCCGCTCGGGGGTGCGGTCGCCGCCGGCGGCCTCGAGGAGCGCGGCCGCCTCCTCGAGGCGGGCGATCGCGGTCTCGAGGCTGCCGCCGTGGCGCCGGCGCACCCGCTCGAGCACGTCGAGCCGCTCCTCCACCACGGCGAGGCGGCGGTCGTCGACCTCGCACTGAGCGGCGAGCCGGCGGGCCCGGCGTCCCAGCTCGGTGAGCTGGGAGACCAGCTCGCCGCCGTCGTCGACGAGGGCGCCGAGCTCGGCGTCGCCGGTGGCGGCGGCGACCGGGCGGCCGGCGGCGACGGCGGCGGCCACCAGGTCGGCCGCCGACCCCTCCTCTCCGCCGCTGCAGGAGGCGCCGAGGGCGTCGGCGGCGGCCCGCAGCCGGGCGGCGCCGCGCAGCCGGGCGCACTCGGCGGCGAGGCTCGCGTCCTCCCCGGGGCTGAGCTGGAGCGGCCCGAGATCCTCGACCAGGTCGCGGGCGCGGTCGAGCTGCTCTCGGTCGCGCGCCGCCAGCGCCCCGGCGAGCCGCTCGGCCTCCTCGGCGGCCCGCCAGTCGGCGACCGCGGCGGCGGTGGCGCGGCGGGCGGCGGCCACGGACTCGCCCCCCATGGCGTCGAGCAGGCGGCGCTGCCAGGTGGCCCGGAGCAGGCGGTGGCTCTCGCCCTGGGCGGTGATCTCGACCAGCTGCTCGCCGATCTCCCGGAGGGTGGCGATGGAGACCAGCGAGCCGTTCACCCGGCAGCTGCCCCGGCCGCTGGCGGGGATGTCGCGGGAGAGGGTGAGCAGCTCCTCGACGGCGATGCCCTGGGCCGAACAGAGCTCCCGCACCCCGGCCGGCACGGTGTCGAAGACGGCGGCGACGCCGGCGCGCTCACGGCCCCGGGCGACCACCTCGCCGTCGACCCGGCCGCCGAGGGCGAGGCGCAGGCCGGTGACGCAGAGCGACTTCCCCGAGCCGGTCTCGCCGGTGAGCACGGTCATCCCCTCTCCGGGGACCAGGCTCACCGAGCGGAGCACGGCGACGTCGGCGATGCGGAGCTCGACCAGGGCCACGTTCAGGACTCCTCGGTGGTGCGGCGGACCCGGCGAAAGTCGGGCTCGTCGAGGGTGTGCTTGAGCGGCATCCCGAAGCGGAGCTTCTCGCGGAGCCGGCGCAGGAAGGTGGGCGAGCCCGCGACCTGGACCACGTGGAGCTCGGGGCCCGGCCGCACCACCACGCCACCGCCCTCGCGGAGGGGCACCTCGAGATGGCCGTCGGCGGCGGCGAAGCTGCGGCCCCGATGGACCATGACCCGCACCGTGACCGCCTCGGGGAGCACCACCGCGCGGGTGATCACCGCGTGCGGCGCCAGCGGCACCACCACCACGGCGCGCACCCGGGGGTCGACCAGCGGACCGCCGGAGCTGAGCGCGTAGGCGGTGGACCCGGTGGCGGTCGCAATGATCACCCCGTCGGCGTCGAACTCGCCGAACAGCTCACCGTCGACCTCGACCCGGAGGCGGGCGAGATTCATGCCCGTCGACTTCACCACCACCTCATTGAGGGCGAGGTCCAGGGGGCGCCCGGAGGCGTCGCCGAGGAGCTCGAGCTCGAGCAGGGAGCGTCGCTCCACCCGGTGGCGGCCCTGGACGAAGCAGTCGACGGCGTCGGGCAGGTCGGCGAGGTCGACATCGGTGAGGAAGCCGAGCTGGCCGCGGTTCACCCCGAGCACGGGGATGCCCCGTGGCGCCGCCAGCCGGGCCCCCAGCAGGAAGGTGCCGTCGCCGCCGACGGTGACCAGCAGCGCGGTGGTCTCGGCGTGCTCGACGACCGCGGTCTCGGCGTCGCCCATCGCGATCCACACCCGGTAGCCGGCGGCCGCCGCCCGGGCCGCCGCGGGGTCGAGCACCTCCGGGTGGTGGCGCTCGCGGGGGTGGAGGAGGAAGCCGATGCTCCGCCGCGCCGGGCTCACCCGCCGGCCTCGCCGCCGCCGGGGAGGCGGAGGTGGAGCAGCCACTCCTGGTTGCCCTTGGCGCCGGTGATCGGCGACGCCAGCGGCCCCCGGCCGGTGGCGCCGAGCCGCAGCCGGGCCCACTCCAGCAGCTCGTGGGCGCCGGCCTCGCCGGCGGCGGGGTCGCGCACCACCCCGCCGCGGGCGACGGCGTCGCGACCCAGCTCGAACTGCGGCTTGAAGAGCGCCACCACCTCGGCGCCGGGGACGGCGAGGGCGGCGACCCGCTCGAGCACCAGCCGCAGCGAGATGAAGGCGAGGTCGAGGGTGACCAGCGAGGGGGCGTCCCCGGGCAGCGTCCCCAGCAGGCGCAGGTTGGTGCGGTCCATCACCACCACCCGGGGGTCGCCGGCGAGCCGGGGGTCGAGCTGGCCGCGGCCCACGTCGACGGCGTACACCAGCGCCGCCCCGCGGTCCAGGAGCACCTCGGTGAAGCCGCCGGTGGAGGCGCCGGCGTCGAGCGCGGTGCGGCCCTCGACCGCCACCCCGAAGCCGTCGAGCCCGGCCACCAGCTTGACCCCGCCGCGACCCACCCAGGGGTGGTCGCGGCCGGTCACCGCGACCTCGGCGCCGCCGGTGACCCGCTGGGCGGCGCTCCGGGCACGCTCGGTGCCGATCAGCACCAGCCCGGCGGCGATCAGCGCCTGGGCGCGCTCGCGCGACGGGGCCAGGCCCCGCTCCACCAGGGCGACGTCGAGGCGCTGGGGGGCGTCCATCTGCAGGCTCACGAACTCTCCGCCGCGGAGCTAGAAGGGGATGTCGTCGAGGTCGAACTCGGGCTCGCCGCGGGCCGGCTGCGACGGCGGCACCAGCCCGGGGAGCAGCCCGCCGGGCCGCGGACCGGGGACCGTGCGAGCCCGCTGCGGGGGGACCGGAGCCGGCGCCGGCGCGGCCGCGGGCGGGGCCTGCTCGGCCACGAAGGGACGCTCCGGGGCGGTGGGCCCGGAGCCCACCACCAGCTGCATCACCCGCTGCTCGGTGAGGTCGAGGAGCTCGGCGCAGCGCTGCGCCAGCTGCGAGCCGCGCTCGTAGCAGGCGATCGCCTCGTCGAGGTCGACGGTGCCGCCCTCGAGCCTGCCGATCAGGGTGTCGAGCTCGGCGAGCGCCTGCTCGTAGCGCATGGCGGCGATGTCGTCGCTCATGTCAATCACGTCCATCCGGTGTCGGGCCGCCGGCGAGGTCGCCGGAGGCGGCGCCATCGTACATCCGTTCGCCCTCCGCTGTCGACGCCTGGTCCTCCCCCACCCGCTCCACCCGGCTGCGCACCCGGCCCCGGCGCAGCAGGGTGTCGATCTCCGCCCCGGGGCCGAGCCGCGAGGCGTCGTCGACCACCGCGCCGGTGCGGGCGTCGAGGGTGAGCGAGTATCCGCGCTCCAGCACCCGCCTCGGCGAGAGCGCCTCCAGCCGCGCCCGGCCCACCCCGACCCGGGACCGGCGCGCCGCCAGGTCGGTCCGCAGCGCCGCCTCCAGCCGCTCCCGCCGGCGCCACAGCGCCTCGCGCTCGGCGGGGATGCGCCGCCGCGGGGCGATCAGCTCGAGCCGGGAGGTCACCGCGTCGAGCCGGCGCCGCTTCGCCGCCAGCTCCCGGAGCAGGGCGGAGCGCAGCCGCATGCCGCGGCCGTCGAGGGCCTGGCGGAGCTGGGGCAGGCGCTCCGAGGGCGACACCCGCTCCAGCCGCTCCAGGGCGCGGTCGAGGGCGGCGCGCTTGGCGGCCATCTCCTGGCGCAGCCCCCGGCGCAGCCGCAGCCGCCGGGCGTCGAGCTCCTCGACCAGCGCGGCGGTGGCGGGGACGGCGAGCTCGGCGGCCGCCGACGGGGTCGGGGCGCGCCGGTCGGCGGCGTGGTCGGCGAGGGTGGTGTCGGTCTCGTGGCCGACCCCGGTGACCACCGGCCGCGGGCAGGCGCGGATCGCCCGCACCACCGGCTCGCTCTGGAAGGAGAAGAGGTCCTCGTAGGAGCCGCCGCCGCGCACCAGGAGCACGACGTCGACGCCGCGGGCGCGGCCCGCCTGCTCGATGGCGACGGCGATGGCGATGTCCGCCCCCTCCCCCTGCACCGGGGTGGGCACCACCAGCACGCCCACCTGGGGCGCCCGCCGGCGGAGCACGGTGAGCACGTCGCGCACCGCCGCCCCGGTCGGCGAGGTGACCACCGCCACCCTCCGCGGCAGCGGCGGCAGCGGCCGCTTCAGTGCCTCGTCGAAGAGCCCGGCGGCACGCAGCCGGCGGGCGGTCTGCTCGACGGCGAGGGCGAGAGCGCCGACCCCGGCGGGGTCGAGGCGGTCGACGTAGAGCTGGTAGGCGCCCTCGAACTCGTAGACGTCGACGCGCCCGTGGGCGACCACGGTGAGGCCGTTCTCGGGGTGGAAGGGGATGCGCAGCACGCTGCTCCGCCAGCACACGCAGCGCACGCTCGACTGGGAGTCGCGCAGGGTGAAGTAGAGGTGGCCGGAGGGCGGCATCCGCAGGTTGCTGACCTCGCCCTCGACGAGCACGTCCTCGAGCCGGGCCTCGGCGGCCACCGCGCCGCGGACCACCGCGGTGAGCTGCGAGACGGTCAGCGCCGCCGGGGCGCCACCGGTCACGTGTCGGCCCCGCTCGCGATCCGCCCGAGCACGCCGTTGACGAAGGGCGCGGCCTCGTCGCCGGCGTAGGTGCGGCTGAGCTCGATGCACTCGTCGATGGCCACCGCGCTGGGCACCCCGCGCTCGAAGAGCAGCTCGAACGCCCCGAGGCGCAGCACCGCCCGCTCGACCTTGCCGATGTCCTCGAGGCGCCAGTTCGCGCTGGCCTCGCTGATCGCGCCGTCGATGCCCTCGAGGTTGCGCAGGGTGCCGTAGACCAGTTCCTCCGCGAAGGCGACGACGTCGGCCGGGGCGGCCTCGTCCTGGGCCTGGTAGCGCAGCGCCTCGGCGGCGTCCCGGGTGGTGCCCTCCAGCTCGAACAGCACCCTGAGCGCCAGCCGCCGGCCGCGGTGGCGCCGGCCGGTGCCCCGACTCACGAGAAGACCACCTCGCTGACGAAGACGTTGACCTCCGCGATCGCCAGGCCGAGCATGCGGTCGATGGCGTCGGCGACCCGCCGCTGCACGGTCGCGCCCATCACCGGCAGGTGGGTGCCCGCCTCCATCACCACGAAGAGGTCGAGGCGGAGCCGGTCGTCGTCGAGCAGCTCCACCCGCACCCCGCGGTGGGCGGCGGGCCGGCGGAGGATGCGGTCGAGCTGCTGGGTGCCGCCGCCGGTCTGGTACATGGCGTGGACGCCGTCGACCTCGAGCGCGGCGAGCGCGCTGATCCGGGCGACCACCTCGTTGGCGACCCGCACCGTGCCCAGCCGCTCGCGGCCGCCGCTGCCGTGCACCAGCTCGAGACGGTCGCCCTCCAGGCTCATGTCACCCGCTCCATGTACTTGCCGTTGCGGGTGTCGACGCGGATGCGCTCGCCCTGGGTGACGAAGAGGGGCACGTCGACCACCGCGCCCGTCTCCAGGGTCGCCGGCTTGCTGCCACCGGTGGCCGTATCTCCCTTGAAGCCGGGCTCGGTGTAGGTCACCTCCAGCTCCACCGCGATCGGCAGCTCGACCCCCAGGATCTTGCCGTCGTACTGGAGCAGGAAGAGGGGGTCGTTCTCCTTCAGCCACTTGGTGGCGTCGCCGAGCTGCTCCTCGCTGACCGGGAACTGGTCGTAGGTGGTGCTGTCCATGACGACGTAGCTGTCGCCGTCCTTGTAGAGGTACTGCGCGTCGGTGCGCTCGATGCGCGCCCGGGCGAACTTCTCCTCGGGGCGGAAGGTCTCCTCGGTGACCGCGCCGGTGTTCACGTTCTTGAACTTGGCGCGGACGATCGCGCTGCCCCGGCCCATCTTGACGTGGTGGAACTCCAGGACTTGCAGCAGCTCGCCGGACTTCTCCACGGTGTTCCCGGGACGCAGGTCCCCCGCTTCCATCATGTCGTCGACTCCTCGTTGTCAGGCGGTGGCAGCAGGCGGGTCAGCGCCTCCAGGGCGAGCCGGTAGCCGTCGGCCCCGAGGCCGGCGATCACCCCCCGCGCCGCCTCGGCGGTCAGCGAGGTGTGACGGTAGGGCTCGCGTGCGTGGATGTTGGAGAGGTGGACCTCGATCACCGGGCGGCCGAAGGTCCGCAGCGCGTCGGCGAGGGCGATGCTGACATGGCTGAGCCCGCCCGGGTTGATGATGCAGCCCTGGGACGCGTCGCGCTCGGCCTCGAGGAGGTCGATCAGCACCCCCTCGTGGTTGCTCTGCTCGCAGCGCAGCTCGACGCCGAGCTCGGCGGCGCGGTGCCGCAGGCAGGCCTCGATCTCGGGGAGCGTCGCCGACCCGTAGAGGTGGGGGTCGCGGCGGCCGAGGCTGCCCAGGTTGGGCCCGTTGAGCACCAGGATCCGGGTCATCCGGCGAGCGCGGCGCGCAGGGTGTCGCGCACCGCCTCCTCGGGGACGAGGTGGCCGGGGGTGGCCAGCCCGCGCCGCTCCACCAGCACCCAGCGGACCGCGCCGCCGCGCGCCTTCTTGTCGCCGCGGGTGGCGGCCACCACGGCGTCGACGTCGAGCCCGGCGGGCAGGGCGCCGAGGCCGGAGCGCTCCAGCAGCCCGTCCTGCCAGTCGAGGTCGCCGGCGGGAAGCCCGACCAGGCTGAGGCTGAGCCGCCCGGCGATTCTCATCCCGGCCGCCACCGCCTCGCCGTGGAGCATGGTCTCGTAGCCGGTCACCGCCTCGAGAGCGTGCCCGACGGTGTGCCCGTAGTTCAGCACCGCCCGGCGCCCCGACTCGCGCTCGTCGGCGCTCACCACCTCGGCCTTGGCGCGGCAGCAGTGGCGCACCACCTCGGCGAGGGCGTCGAGGTCTCGGGCGAGGAGGGCGTCGAGGCGGGCGTCGACGTCCCCCGCCAGGGTGCCGTCCACGGCCATCGGGTACTTGATGATCTCGGAGAACGCCGCCCGGTAGGCGCGCTCCGGGAGGGTGGCGAGGGCGTCGAGGTCGCAGAGCACCGCGCTCGGCTGCCAGAAGGCGCCGGCGAGGTTCTTGCCGGTGCTGAGGTTGACCCCGGTCTTGCCGCCGATGCCGCTGTCGACCATGGCCAGCAGGGTGGTGGGCACCGCCACGTAGGCGATCCCCCGCGAGTAGGCGGCGGCGGCGAAGCCGGCGAGGTCGCCGACGGTGCCGCCCCCGACCACCACGAGGCAGTCGCCGCGACCCAGCCGCAACCGCGCCAGCCGCTCCACCAGCCATCCGGCGCGGCTCCAGGTCTTCGCCTGCTCGCCGCCGCGCAGGGTGATCAGGGTGGTCTCCCGCCCGCTCGCCTCGCAGGCGGCGACCGCCCGGCGGGCGAGGCCGAGGACCTCCCGGTCGGCCACGACCGCGACCCGGGTGGCGCCCTCGGGCAGGTGGGCGGGGAGGCCGTCGACCGCCCCGGCGCCAACGGCGATGTGGTAGCTGCGCTCCCCCAGGCTGACCGACACGTCCTCGGCGACGGGCCCGGCGGGCGCCTCCACCAGCCGGCTGCCGGAGACCGCGTCGGCGACCCGGTCGCAGACGTCCTCCACGTCCCCGTCGGAGCTGTCGACGCGCAGCGGGGCGGCGGCGTAGAGCTGGCCGCGGGCGCGGCGGAGCTCGGCCAGCCGGCCGGCGGGGTCGTCGCGGAGCAGGGGCCGGTCGGCGGCGGCGCCGAGGCGGCGGAGCAGCTCGGCGTCGCCGGCGTCGAGCCAGACCATCAGCGTGGACCGCCGGAGCAGCTCGCGCGCCGCCGGGCGGGTGAGCAGGCCGCCGCCGCAGGCGATCACCACCGGGCCCTCCTCGGCGAGGGCGGTGCGCAGCGCCGCGAGCTCGCGGGCCCGGAACCCGTCCTCGCCCTCCTCGGCGAAGAGCTCGTCGATGGTGCGACCGGCGGTCTGCTCGACCAGGCTGTCGGTGTCGGCCAGCCGCCACCCCAGGCGCCGGGCCAGCGCCCGGGCCACCGAGGACTTGCCGCTGCCCGGCAGCCCCACCAGTGCCACCCGGCCCGCGCTGTGGGCCCCGTCCGCGGCCATGCTCAGCCCTCGGCGGCGGCTGCCGCTGCCGCCGCGGGGGCGCTGGCGGCGGTCGCGGCCGCTGGCCGGGCCGCCGGCGAGCCGCCGGCGCGCATCCGCCGCCGGTGCGCGGTCACCGCCCGGCGCAGCTCGTCGAACGAGTCGCCGCCGAACTTGTCCACCACCGCCGAGGCGAGCACCCAGGCCATCATCGCCTCGGCGACGACGCCGCCCGCGGGCACCACGCAGATGTCGCTGCGCTCGTAGTGGGCGTTGATCTCCTGGTGGGAGAGGAGGTCGACGCTGCGCAGCGGCTTCAGCAGGGTGGAGATGGGCTTGAAGTACACCTGCGCCCAGACGTCCTCGCCGTCGGTCACCCCGCCGGTGAGCCCGCCCTGCCGGTTGGTGCGGTGGCGAAAGCCCTCACCCTCCACGAAGCGGGGGGCGTCGTGCACCGCCGACCCGGGCAGCCCCGCGCCCGCGAAGCCGGCGCCGAGCTCGACCGCCTTGACCGACTGGATGCTGCACATCGCCTGCGCGATCAGGCCGTCGAGCCTCCGGTCCCACTGGCTGTAGCTGCCAAGCCCGGCAGGAACGTTCGAGGCCACCACCGCGACCACCCCGCCGAGGGTGTCGCCGTCGGCGCGGGCGGCGTCGATCGCGGCCACCATCTCCGCGGACGTGCCCGGGTCGGGGCAGCGCACCGGCGAGGCCTCGACCGCGGACCAGTCGATGGCGCCGGCGTCGAAGGCGCCCTCGACCCCGGGCGCGGGCATCTCCACCGGGCCGATGCTGCGCACGTAGGACCGGACCTGGATGCCCAGGCGGCGGAGCAGGGTCTTGGCCACCGCCCCGGCGGCGACCCTGGCGGCGGTCTCCCGGGCGCTGGCGCGCTCGAGCACGTTGCGCACATCGTCGAAGCCGTACTTGAGGGCGCCGGCGAGGTCGGCGTGGCCCGGCCGCACCCGGGTGACCCGCTTCGGGGTGAAGCCGGCGGCCTCGATCTGCATCGGCCGCCGCCAGTTGTCCCAGTCGCGGTTGCGCACCACCAGGGTGACCGGCGACCCCAGGGTGCGGCCGCCGCGGACCCCGCCGACGATGTCGGCGCTGTCCCGCTCGATCTTCTGGCGCCCCCCCCGCCCGTATCCCCCCTGCCGCCGGCGGAGGTCACGGTCGATGTCCCTGGGCCCGTCGAGCGGCAGCCCCGCGACCAGGCCGTCGATGATGACGGTGAGCTGGGGCCCATGGAACTCGCCGGCGGTGAGGAAGCGGAGCATGCCCGCTATTGTGCGGCGGGGCGGCACCGTCGCCGCGGGGCCGGGGCCGGCCCGATCCCGGCGGCGGGGTCCGGGGCGGGCCGGGGGGGTGCGGGTGGGGATGGCCGGAGTGCCCGGGGATCCGCGACGGGTGGAGGTACCCGGCTGTTTGCCCGGGTGATCTGACACGGTGCGAGTTGCCCGGGTGATCTACGACAGGTCTTGACCGGGGGGAGGCTACGCCTCCCCCCGCTCAGGCCCAAGACATCGTGCGCTGGCGCGCCCGATGCCGGGGCCTCCCCCCCCTCCACGCCGGCACTCGCCGGCGTCGCTCGCGTTGCTCGCTCTGCGTCTTCGCGCCGGGCGTCCGAGGTACCACGAGGAACGCTGCGCGTTCCTCACAACCACTGGCCGGGCAGCTCGGACGGGTGAATTGCTTGACCCCCGCAGCCGCACCTCGCGTTTCCCGACGGCGACTCCGGCCCGGCGCGCAGCGCAGGCGAGGAACGCGGAGCGTTCCTCCCTGGTACCTCGGCGCCCGGCGCGAAGATGAAAAGCGCGCGAAGCGCGCGTCGGCCGGGAGTCCGGCCGTGGAGGGGGGTAGCACACGGCATCGGGCGCGCCAGCGCACGATGTCTTGTGCTGAGCGGGGGGAGGCGTAGCCTCCCCCCGGTAAGAACGTGTGTTAAGAAGATCCCCCGGGTACCTCCACCCGTCGCAGATCCCCCGGGCAACAGCCTCGTACCTCCATCCGTCGCAGATCCCCCGGGCAGCAGCCCGGCAGCCCACCCGCGCAACTCCCGCGCGCCGCACATGCCCCGGGCCAGCTCCGGGTATCTCCCACGGGCGGCAGAAACCGGTCCAGCTACCCAGAATGGCCAGAACACCCCCCGAATCCGTGAAATCCGTACCCATGTTCGGATACAGTGCGTTATCAATCGCGAGAGGGGGGACAGCCAATCAGGGAAGGGATCGTCATGCACCTCAAGGTACTGCTGACCGCGGGCGCGGCCACCGCCTCGCTCATCGCCGGCACCGCCGGGACGGCGCTGCTGGGGCACGCGGCCGCGGCGCCGCAGCACAAGGTGGTCCAGCCGGCGCCGCACCACCTCAGCGCCACCAACCACGCCGCCGGGACCAAGGGCAAGAAGGGCACGGTCACCCACAGGAACGGCGCCACCGGCAAGGGCAACGTGAAGGGCAGCGCCAAGCCGAAGCCCAAGCCCAGGACCACCCCGAAGCCCACCCCGAAGCCGACCCCCGCCCCGGTGTCGCCGGCACCCACACCCCACGCCTGAGCACATCGGCCACCCGGGTGGGGAGGACCAGCAGGCTCCTCCCCACCCGACCGCCTAGAGGCCGTCGCGCCGCGGCGGCGATCCGTAGCCGGGAGGGGGGCCGTACCCCGCGGCCCCCGGGGGCACGTACCCCGGCGGGGGCGCCGGTGCCCCGGTGATCTCCTCGGCGGCGCCGTAGGGGCGGCCGGTGCGGTGGGCCTCGACCGCGTTGAGCAGGTCGTTGCTGAACCCCTGGGGATCGTGGATGCGGGCCAGCACCTCGGAGCCGTCGCGCCCCGCCGACTTGATCTCCACGTCGCCGGCCCGGAAGATGCGCGCCACCAGGCTCTGGCGCACGGCGGTGTCCTGGACGCGGTCGAGGGCGATCGACTCGGTGTGACGCGAGAGCACCCCGGTGCCCACCACCACCCGCCGGTCGGTGAGCGTGAAGGTGGTGTAGTGCCAGCGCAGCCAGCGGACGGTGAGGATCAGCGCCGCGGCGGCCAGCCCCAGCACCAGGAGGAAGCTCTTGACGCTGCCGAGGCCCACGCCCGAGACCTGGGACGGGGCCACGGCGGCGGGCGTGGCGAGCACCGCCACGACCACCAGGCAGCCACCCACCACGGGGATGAAGATCGACCAGTGCTGGCGTGCGACGCGGATCTCGCGCTCGTCCTGGAGCAGCTTGCGCACCGCTGACCTCCTCTGTCTCCCCAGCCCCTGCTCCCCCTACGGCCCCGTGGGACCGACGTACATGATGAGCGCCGCCCCGGCGCAGAGGAACGGGCCATAGGGTATCGGGTCCTTGAGGCCCCGGATCCGGGTCACCAGCAGCAGCGCGGCGGCCACCCCGCCGATGAGGACGGCGGCGATCACCGCGTAGACCGCGCCGAGGTGGCGGGAGTTGAGGCCGAGGCCGGTGGTGGCCCCGACCACGGCGCCGAGCTTGGCGTCGCCCATGCCCAGCACCGAGCCGCCGAGCAGCAGGCTCTGGACCACGAAGACGACGTAGACGGCGACCGCGCCGGCGATCGCGTGGGGCAGGGTCAGACCCGGCGACAGCGGCGAGACGACGATCGCCAGCACCGTGGCGGGATAGGTGACGCGGTTGAGGATGAGGCGGTGCTTCACGTCGAAGACCACCACGTGGACGAAGACCGTCACCCAGAGGAGGTGGATGAAGAGCCCGGCCCCGACCGGGTCGTGGGCGGTGAACGCGGCGTAGCCGGCCGCCCCGAGGACCGGCGCCAGCCACCGCTCCAGCCAGGTCCAGCCGTAGCGCTCGGCCTTCCAGGGCAGCGCCGCGGGCGGCTCCCGCCCCGCGGCGGCGGCCTCGGCGGCCTCGCGGGCGCAGTCGTCGTCGTAGAGGCGGCGCTCCTCGAGCTCCTCCTCCTCGAGCCGCTCGCGCCGCTCCAGCCACACCGAGGCGTACCCGGCGCCGAGCCCGGCGATCGCACCGGCGGCGCCGGCGGCCGCCACCACCGCGGGGTTCATCCGTCCACCGCGGCGAGCAGCGCCGCCCGCGCCTCCTCCCAGGGGGGCTCGAGCCCGGTCCATCGCCGGAAGCTCAGCATCCCCTGCTGGAGCAGCATCTCGAGACCGTCGCAGGCGCGCAGGCCGGCCGCCCGGGCGGCGGCGACCAGGTCCACGGGCCGGGGCCGGTAGCGGAGGTCGACGACGGTGCAGCCGGCGCCGAGCCGGTCGAGGCGGAGGGGAAGCGCGGCGAGGCCGCCGGGGGTGGCGTTGACCACGGTCCCGGCGCGGGCGAGCAGCGGCTCGAGGGCGATCGCGTCCCAGTCCGCCGGGGTCGCCTCCAGCACCGGCGCCAGCCGCGCGGCGAGGTCGCGGGCCGCCTCGGGGCGGCGCGCGGCCACCCACAGCCGGCCGGCCGGGGAGCGGCTGAGGGCGAGCAGCGCCGCGGCGGCGGCCCCGCCGGCTCCGAGCACCATCGCATCCTCGCCGGACGAGGGCCACAGCCCGGCGCCGCGCAGCGCCCCCTCGAGCCCGCCGGCGTCGGTGTTGGCGCCGAGCAGCCGCCCCTCCTCCACCACCACGGTGTTCACCGCGCCGGTGAGCGCGGCATCGCCCTCGAGGTGATCGCAGGCGGCGGCGACGGCGAGCTTGTGGGGAATGGTCACGTTCGCCCCGGCGGCCTCGCCGGCGCGCAGCCGCCGCAGCGCCTCGCCCAGCCGCTCGGGGGCGACGTCGACGATCCGGTAGCTGCCCTCGACCCCGCGCGCCCGCAGCGCCGCCTCCTGCATGCGCGGGCTGGGCGAGGCGGACACGCCGTGCCCCAGCAGCCAGAGATCGGTCGGGCTCACCGGCAGGAACTGTTCAGGTACTGCTGCACCAGCGCGTTGTGCGCGGCCAGGGTGCTGCTGTAGTGGTTGTGGCCACATCCGTCCGAGACGTAGAACAGGTAGTCGCTGGCCGCCGGGTGGGCGGCCGCCTCCAGCGACGCCAGCCCCGGGTTGGAGATCGGTGTCGGCGGCAGGCCCCGGTGCAGGTAGGTGTTGTACGGGGTGTCCTGCTTCAGCTCGTCGGCGGTCGGCGCCCGGTCGGTGACCCCGACCCCGTAGATCACCGAGGCGTCGACCTGCAGGTCCATCCCCCTGGCGAGCCGGTTGTACAGCACCCCGGCGACCATCGGGCGGTCGGCGGGCAGGCGCGCCTCGCGCTCGACGATGGAGGCGAGCACCACCGCCTGGTACGGGGTGAGGCCCTGCGGCGGCGAGCCCACCATCGGCAGCGCCTTGCCCGTGAACGCCTCGAGCTGCTGGGCGACCACGTCGTGGGCGTTCGCGCCCACCGGAACCTCGTAGGTGTCGGGGAAGAGCATGCCCTCGAGCGGCGCCCCCGCAGGGCGTCCGTCGATGAAGCCGGCGCTGAACCGCCCGCTGCGCTCCTCGCCGAGGTACGCGGCCGCGGTCACCCCCAGGCCGGTGGACTGCACCCGTTCGGCGATCTGCGCCGCGGTCAGGCCCTCGGGGATCACCACCTTCACAGTCCGGGCGTCGGGGGGCATCTCCAGCCGGGCGATCAGGGCGGTCGCCCCCATCCCGGTGTCGAGGCGGTACCGGCCCGCCCTCAGCTCGCTGCCCAGGCCGCGCCACTTCGCGTACCAGCGGAACCAGAGGGGGTTGAGCACCAGGTCGTGCGCCTGGAGGTCGGTGACCAGCCCGTCCAGGGTCTCGCCGGCGGCGACGTCGATGGTCACGGAGCTGGGGTGCCCGGAGGCGGGCGGGTCCAGCTGGGAGCGGGCGTAGAGGGCGGTGCCGCCGACCCCCGCGACCAGCACGAGGGCGACGATCGCCAGCGCGAGGAGGATTCGCGACCGGCGGCCGCGGCCGCTCCGGTCTCGCCGCGGGCTCACGCGCGCGCGCTTTTCTGCGGCCGCCGCCCGCCCGGGCGCCGGCGTGCGGCGTCGAGCCAGCCCTGGAGCATGATCGCCGCGGCCACGGCGTCGATGGCCTCGCGGCGTCGGTCGCGGCGCATCCCCGACTCCAGCAGGGCGCGCTCGGCGGCGACGCTGCTGAGGCGCTCGTCCCACATCTCCACCGGCAGCCCGGTCTGGCGGGAGGCCTCGTCCGCCAGGGTCCGCGCCGCCACCGCGGCGTCGCCCTCGGTGCCGTCGAGGCGCAGCGGCAGGCCGACCACCAGCCGCTCGGCGCCGCGGACGCGGGCCTCCTCGCGCACCCGGTCCCAGAACCCGCGGTCGCGGCGGAGGAGGGTCGCCACCGGGCTGGCGATGGTGGCGGTGGGATCGGTGGCGGCCAGCCCGACGCGCACGCTGCCGGCGTCGAGGCCCAGGGTCACCCCGGGCGGCGTGGCGCTCACGAGGAGCCCTCGGCGACGACGCGCACGTCGACGGAGATCCGGCTGGAGAAGAAGGGCAGCACGAAGAAGGGGATGGCCCGGGAGATGCTGGTGCTCGCCTGGTCGCCGAACTCGGAGCGCACCTTGCGGCCGACCGCGTCCTCCGCCTGCCCGGTGAACGTCTCCTTCAGCTTGTTGAGGTCGACGATCGGCTGGCTGAAGCCGGTGCCGCGGATGCTGAAGACCACGGTGCCGTCGTCGCTCGCCTGCTGGATGTCGGGGCCGGTGAGGCGCTGCTCGACCAGGGTCTCGCCCTGGGGGATCTGCGAGCTCAGGTCGGTGGTGAACACCCTGCGGACGTCGTCGGGGTTGTAGGCGGCGGCGCGGCCGTGCACGGTGACGGTGATCGTCGTCTCCTTGAACTCGTCGCCCGAGTTGGGGACGGGCGGGGCGACCTCGGTCGAGAGGGTGAGGCCCTGCTGGCTGGGATCGATGGCGAAGACGTCGCCCTGGGCGCGATCCTGCATCGCCTTGCGGGCCTTCTCGCTGAGCTGCTGCTTCAGCTGGGCGACCTGGTCGTTGAAACCCTTGAAGTCCTGGTCGCTCACCACCACGACGGTGTGCTGGTCGATGCCGCCGCCGGTGGCCGCGGGGTTGGTGACCCCGAGGTCGCAGCGGCGGCCGGCCTGGTCCTGGGGCCCGCAGGGGTTGCCGGTGGTGGTTCCCGGGGGGCTGTTGGGAGGCGGCAGCCACTGGGTGATCGACCCCGCCGGCACGTTGCCGGAGGCGCCGGTCGAACTCCGCGGTGACCGGGATCGGCGGCGAGCTGCTCACCGGGGAGCCGGCGGTGGCCGCGGGGACGCAGTACTGGCCGTCGGGGGTGTTGGTGGTGTCCTGGCTGACCACGAACTTCACCGGCCTGCCGCCGCCGGTCGCGAACTCGGTTCCCCTGGGGAAGCCGTTGCTGGCGCAGAAGGGGTAGGGCTCGTCGGTGGTGAGCACGATGCCGCCGGTCGCGGCGACCGCCTGGATCTGCTTCTGGCCGGTGGGCTTGGCGCTGAACTGCTGGCTCTCGTCGTCGGTCACCGCCTTGGTGAGCACCCGGTCGGGGCCCTGGGCCGCGCTGGGGTCGCTGGTGCCCTGGATCTGCTTGCTCAGCTCCACCGGGGTGGCCTTGAGGGTGATCGTGACCTTCGCCGAGGGCGCCACCAGGAAGAGGAGCAGGAAGCCGAGCACGAAGATCGCCCCCGCCACCATGTACAGGCGGCGGCGGTCGGCGCCGGCGGCGATCCCCTGCAGCCCGCCGCGGGGGCGGCGCGGGCCCGGGGGCACCGGCGCCGGCACGGTGTGGTCGGCCCAGGTGTCGTCGACCGGCTCGGCGGAGAGGTCCGCGGCGGCCGCGGCAGCCACTCCGTCGCCGTCGGCGCCGTCGGCGGCCGGGCGCATCACCTCCACGCCGCGTTCGTACGCCTGGACCGAGGCGTAGGTGGCGAAGCCGGCCTCGCGGGCCAGCCCCTGCACCCGCGGGTCGCCGCTGACGATCGCGGTGCTCTTCAGGTTGGAGCGGCTGTACTGCTGGAGCAGCCGGAGGTTGAGCGGGCTGAGCAGCACCCGCGCCTGGCTGGGAAAGATGAAGACGAGGTCGGACTCGTCGCCGGCGGCGCGGATCCGCTCGACGAGCTCGGTGATCTCCTCGTCGGGGTCGACGTACACCATCTTCGCCATGGGTCAGACCTTCATCGCTCGCATGATTCGCCGCATCACGCCGCCGAGGGGCTGGTCCTCCTCGTCATCCAGCTGGATGGCGTGGTAGGCGAGGCCCATCGGGGTGATGTCCTGGGTGCCGGTGAGCAGGCCGGTGCTGTCGTAGACGCCGCTGACCGCCTCGGGCCGGAGCACCTCGATGGTGGGCGGCTTCGGGAAGGGCAGGTGCTCGGTCCAGTTCAGCGCCCGGAGCTGGTCGGCCACCTCGGGCAGGGCGGCGCCGCCGCCGGCGAGATAGATCGCCGGGGGCAGGGCCTCGCCGTGGGCCATCTCCTCCAGCGCCAGCGCCACCCCCTGGGCGAGCACCTCGGCGTTGGGGTTGACGGCGTCGTGGGCGAGCCTGCGCTGGTCGGCGGCCAGGGTGCCGGCGCCGTGGGCGAGCTTGAACTGCTCGGCCTGCTCCAGCGACATCCCCAGCTCGCCGGCGACCCGGCGGGTGAAGGCGCGGCCGCCGAGCGCGAACATCCGGGTGCCCTCGATGCCGCCGTTGCGCACCAGGGCGACGTCGGTGGTGCCCCCGCCGATGTCGACGAAGATGCCCCCGAGCTCGTAGACCTCGTCGTTGGCGCAGCCCCGCGCCATCGCGTAGGGCTCGGCGACGGTGGCCACCAGCTCGAGGTCGAGCTCCTGGGCGATGGTCTGCAGGGCGCCGATGTGGGTGAGCGGCGCGAAGGTGTTGAAGATGGTGATGTCGAGCGCGCGCCCCTGGAAGTTGAGCGGGTTGCTGACCGGGTAGCCGTCGACCCGGATGCTGGTGATGGCGCTGTGCACCAGCTTGACGTTGACCTCGGGGACGCCCATCTCCTGCGACATCTGGCGCACCGCCTCGCGGAGCGCGCGGCGCTGCACCATCTGCAGGCTCTGCGCCACCTCCGCCTGGGTGATGCGGGTCTGCGACTGCGCCCGGGGCACGCTGACCGAGGTGCTGAAGCCCTTGATCTGCTCGCCGGCGATGCCGATCACCGCCTGGCCGGGCACCAGCTGGCACATGTCCTCGGCCTCGGTGAGGGCGCGGTCGACGTTGTCGATCACCGCCTGGATGTCGGAGACCGCGCCCGCCTGCATGTCGGTGAGCGACTGGCGCACCTTGCCGACCCCGATGACGATGCCGCGATCCTCCTCGCGCTTCACCACCAGCGCCTTCACCACCTCGGTGCCGATGTCGATGGCGGTGTAGTGGCTGTGGAACTCCTCGCGCCGCCGCAGCAGCGAGAACTTGCGCTTGCCCATCAGGCCCCCTCTCCCGCCGTCGCCGCGATCGCCTCGCGCACCGCGGCCACGGCGTTGCCGCGCCGGGCGGGATCGCCGACGCCGCCGCTGGCGAACTCGGCCCTGCCGCCCCCCCGGCCGCCGGTCGCCGCCGCCGCCACCCGCACCAGCTCGCCGGCGCGGAGGCCGCGGCCGAGGGGGGTGGCCCCCACCTTGACCGCGAGCATGCTCTCCCCCACCACCACGGCGACGCCGTCACCGCCGAGGCGGTCGGCGTGGAGACCGTCGACCGCCGCCTTCACCTCGGCCGCCCCGGCGCCGCCGTCGAGGAGGAGGTGGAGCAGCCGGACCCCGCCCACGTCCTCGACCACGGCGCCGCCCGCTCCGCCCCCGCTCAGCGCCCGGCGCTGGGCGTCCTCGAGCTCGCGCTGCAGCCGGCGGAGGTTGGCCTGGAGGGTGGCGACCCGCTCGGGCACCTCCTCCGGTGGCACCCTCAGCGCGGTCGCGGCCTCGCGGAGCACGGTGGCGTCCTGCTCCCAGCGCTGCTCGGCCGCCTCGCCGGCGACCATGTCGATGCGCCGCAGCCCCTGGCCGACGCTCGACTCGGAGAGGAGGATGGCGGCACCGAGGTCGCCGCTGCGGCCGGCGTGGGTGCCGCCGCACAGCTCGCGCGACCAGCCGCCGAAGTCGACCACCCGGACCTCCTCGCCATACTTCTCCCCGAAGAGCGCCACCACACCCTCGGCCCGGGCCCGGGCGACCGGCATCACCACCGCGGTGCCCTCGAGGTTGCGCCGGATGGCGTCGTTGACGGTGCGCTCGACCTCGACCAGCTCGGCGGCGGTGAGCGCCCGGGGGAAGTTGAAGTCGAAGGTGGTGTGGTCGGGCCCAACCCAGGAGCCGCGCTGCACCACCTCCTCGCCGAGCACCAGCCGCAGCGCCCGGTGGAGCAGGTGGGTGGCGCTGTGGTGGCGGGCGATCGCCGCCCGCCGGGGGGCGTCGACCCGGGCGGTGACCCGCCGGCCGGGGGTCAGCGACCCCGCCTCGACGGTCACGGCGTGCACCCGGGCGCCGCTCACCGGGACCGGCTGGGTGTCGGTCACCCGGGCTCGGCCTCCGTCCCACTCCAGGGTGCCGGTGTCGCCGACCTGCCCGCCGCCCTCGGCGTAGAAGGGGCTGGGGTCGAGGAGCACCGCCGCGCTCTCCCCCGCGGCCAGCGCGGGCCGCTCCTCGCGGTCGCCGATGCGCACCACCTCGGCCTCGGCCTCGAGGGCGTCGTAGCCGACGAAGGAGGTGGCGGGCAGCGCCGCCCCGCCCTCGAACCCGTGCTTCACCGCGCCCGCCCGGCTGCGCGCCCGCTGCTCCGCCATCGCCGCCTCGAAGCCGGCCAGGTCGACCTCGGCGCCGTTCTCGGCGGCCACCTCGGCGGTGATCTCGACGGGCAGGCCGAAGGTGTCATGGAGGCGGAAGGCGTCCTCGCCGGAGATGCGCGAGCCGCCGTCGGCGAGCAGCCCCTCCAGCCGCTCCACCCCCTGGACCAGGGTGCGGCCGAAGGCCTCCTCCTCGCCGCGCAGCACCCGCTCGACGTGCTCGCGCCGCTCGACCAGCTCGGGGTAGGCGACGCCCATCACCTCGCAGAGGTCGCCGACCCCGGCGGCGAGGCCGCCCTCCAGCCCCAGGCGCCGCCCGTGGAGCCCCGCCCGGCGGATGATCCGGCGGAGCACGTAGCCGCGCCCCTCGTTCCCCGGGGTGATCCCGTCGGCGATCAGGAAGGCGCTGCTGCGGAGGTGGTCGGCGAGCACCCGCAGCGAGACGGTGCGGCCCGGCTCCGGCGGGGTCAGGCCGCTGCGCTCGTCGAAGCCGGCGATGAGCGGGGCGAAGAGGTCGGTCTCGAAGTTGCTCCGCACCCCCTGGATCACCGAGGTGATCCGCTCCAGGCCCATGCCGGTGTCGATGCAGGGCCGGGGCAGCTTCACCTGCACCCCCGGCTCGGGCTGGTCGAACTCGATGAAGACGAGGTTCCAGACCTCCAGCCAGCGGTCGCCCTCGCACTCCGGGCCGCAGTCGTCGCGTCCGCAGGAGCAGGGGCCGCCCCAGTCCCAGTAGATCTCGCTGTCGAAGCCGCAGGGGCCGGTGGGCCCGGGCTGCCACCAGTTGTCCTCGAGGTGGGCGACGCGCTCGCGGGGGATGCCGGTGACGCGCACCCAGTGGTCCTCGGCGTCGCGGTCACCGGGGTGGACGCTGGGGCGCAGCCGGGCGGGGTCGAGCCCGTAGTCCTGGGTGAGCAGCTCCCAGGCGAGGCTGATCGCCCCCTCCTTGAAGTAGTCGCCGAAGGAGAAGTTGCCGAGCATCTCGAAGAAGGTGTGGTGGCGCGGGGAGCGCCCCACCTCCTCGATGTCCGGGGTGCGGATGCACTTCTGGCAGGAGGTGGCGCGCGGCGCGGGCGGGGTCTGCAGCCCGAGGAAGTAGGGCTTCAGTGGCACCATCCCGGCCACGGTGAAGAGCACCGAGGGATCATCGTGGGTGACGAGCGAGGCGCTCGGCAGCCGGCGATGCCCCCGGCTCTCGAAGAAGTGGAGAAAACGATCCCGGATCTCTGGGCTGCGCACGGGCTCACTGGGTGAAGGGCCCGCCGAGACCGTCGCCGGCGGCGGCTGCGGGCAGGGGGATCATACCGGCGGGGGCTCGGGGAACTCCCGCCGCATCCGCTCCAGGGCCGCCCGCTGGAGCCGGGAGACGTGCATCTGGGAGATCCCCAGCCGCTTCGCCACCTCGGTCTGGGGAAGCTGGTCGAAGAAGCGCAGCAGCATGATCTGGCGCTCGCGGGGGGAGAGATGGGCCATCGCCTGCTCCAGCACCGCCTTCATCTCGACCCGCTCGAGGTTCTCGTCCTCCTGCCCGAGGCGCTCGCCCAGCTCCGATCCCTCCTCCTCGTCGCGGCCCGGACGGGAGGCGTCGAGGGAGACGGTGTGCTGGGCGGGAGAGACCTCGAGGGCGGCGAGGACCTCGTCGGGCTCGAGCCCGAGCCGCTCCGCG
This sequence comes from uncultured Chloroflexia bacterium, assembly GCA_963846365.1. Taxonomy (GTDB): domain Bacteria; phylum Chloroflexota; class Dormibacteria; order Aeolococcales; family Aeolococcaceae; genus CF-96. The sequence continues at coordinate 284,532 of CAWJVN010000002.1, read as the reverse complement.
ATCTCCGCCACCGAGGGCTGCCGGCCCAGCTCCTGGGAGAGCTGCTCCTGAACCCGCATCGCCCGGGTGTAGTTCTCCTGGAGCCGGCGCGGCACCCGGATCGACCACGACCGGTCGCGGAAGTGGCGCCGGATCTCGCCCATGATCGTCGGGGTCGCGAAGGTGCTGAACTCGTTCTCCAGCGACGGGTCGAAGCGCTCGATCGCCTGGATGAGGCCGAGGAATCCGACCTGTTCGATGTCCTCGAGCGGCTCGCCGCGGTTGGCGAAGCGCCGCGCGATGAAGCGCACCAGGTCGGCGTTGAGGTCGACGAGGCGCTCGCGGACGGCGGGGTCGTGGTGGGCCCGGTACTCGCGGAGCAGCCGGCGCATCTCGTCCCGCTCCGGCGTGTTCGCCGGCTTGGGCAGGGTGCGGACCCGCGCCGGAGCGGCCTCGGCCAAGGCCTGCTCCTCGCCGGTGGTGGTGGCGCTGTCGACCTGCTCCGCACTCACGGAGGGCATGGTCTCAGAGAGCGACCTTCGGAGGCGGCGATGCCGCCTGTCCCCCGGCGCGCCATCCTCGGGCGTGTAGTCAGTGTCGCGTTCTTCGAGGAGGGAATGAACCATGCGGAGCACCACGCTCTGGCTCGCCGGGGCGTCCGCCGCCGGCATCGTCGCCGCCGCCACCGCCGCCGCCGCCGGCCCGCTCGGCCACCAGCGCCTCGCCGCCGCCCCGGCAGCGGTGTCGCAGCCACTGAGCGCGAGCCTCACCACCGCGGCCACCCCCGACCTCGGACGGAGGAGGGGGAACCCCGGGACCGCGCCCGCCCCGGTCGCCAAGGTCACGCTCACCGAGGCCAGCAGCGGGCAGGCGATCGTGGTGAAGCCGGGCACCGAGATCGACGTCACCCTCAAGCCGGACGCCAATCAGCGCTGGGCCCCGCCCCGCAGCGACCGGCCGCAGACCGTGAGCGGCGGCCGCGGCGGCGGGGGCTGGGGCGGACCCGGCGGCCGTCAGTCCTCCCCCGACCTCGGCCCCGGCCAGGGGAAGGGCGACGGCAGCACCCACGCGGTCTTCTTCGCCCACCGGGCCGGCGACGCGACGCTCAGCTCCGCGGAGCGCGGCGGTGGTGGTCTCCTCCTCCTCAAGCCTCCCACCAAGGGCAAGACCTGGAGTGTGAAGGTCACCGTGTCCGGCCCTGCCCCCGCAGCGCCGAAGCACGCCGCGCCGGCGGCGGTCGAGCCCGCCACCCCGGCGGCTCCGTCGGCGACGGCGATGGACGTCTCCCGCCTGGTCACCCCCGTGGCCCCGGCGGTGCAGCATCTCCTGGTGACCCTGCCCAGGCTCTGAGCCTGCTGCGGGCGGCCGTCCGACAGGGCGGCCGCCCATCCGGGTCAGCCCAGGCGATACTTCGTCAGCCGGACGCGGAGGCCGCCGGTGCGCTCGTCGACGCGGTAGCGGCAGTCGTCGACGAAGAGGCCCATCACCCGCAGGGCGAGGTCGTGCTGCTCGGCGGCCACGGGCTCGACGGCGAGCCGGGCGCCGGGGTCGGCGCCGCAGGGAGCGTCGGGGTCGCCCTCGCGGCCGCAGATGCTGCGGACCTGGACCTCGAGCCGCCGATCCTCCAGCTTGAAGCTGAGGCGGATCTGGCCGCGCCCGCGGTCGGCGGTGCGGTCGGCGACCGCGATCGCGTTCTGGCAGGCCTGGGCGACGGCGATGACCAGGTCGTCGATGGCCTCCACACCGAAGCCGGCGACGCATCCGAAGCCGGCGACCGCCCGCTTGGCGACGACGATGTAGCTCGGGTCGGCCGGGATGCGCAGCTCGGAGGTGTTGGTGACGGTCATCCTGCTCACGAGATACCCGGGGTGTCGAGCGCCCAAACCACCGCGGCGCCTAGGCGGGGGTGACCGGCGTGCGCTCGGCGCCGCGACCGTCGGGGAGGGCGTCGCCGGCGAGCTCGCCCGCGGGGACCGGCTCGAGGTCGGGGAGCACGATGTGGGTGGGCACCGCGGCCTCGGCCGGGCCGCGCCCGAGGAGGCGCTGCAGGCGCTCTCGGCTGGTGGCCCGGTTCAGCTGGGCGATCACCACCCCGACGAGAATGCCGGTGGCGGCGCCGACGCCATAGACCACGGTGCGCGAAGGCATGGGAACCGACCTCCTGGGCATCGGGCCTGCAGAGCCCGGAACCGCCCGATTATACGGGCGTCCCGGCGCCCACCCCGGTTCGGCGCACTATCGTCGCGACCGGCCCGCCGGATTCTCGGGTGCGGTGACGTAGGCGCCGCCCGCCTGGAGGAGGGCGATCACCACCGCGTCGGCGATCGGATGGACGACACCGATCGCCGGGGTGGCGAGGTAGCCGGAGCCGGCCACGATCTCGCCGCCGATCAGCCCCGCGGCGGAGAGGAGCAGCGTCCACGGATACGGGCCGCGCCCGGGGACGACGAGGCGGGTCACCTGCGTCGCGATGAGCACGAGCAGGGCGGCGAGCACGAGTCCGGGACTGGGACGCAAACCCTCAGACCAGCACTGGAGGGGGTGGGAACGGTCCCTGCACCGGCCGCACCAAGGGCTGGTCCCCAGGACCAGGTGGGGTTCCGCACGCCGCCTTTCCCCTTCCCGGCAGGCCCCGAAGGGCCCGGGCACGAGGGCGGACGTCGGATGTAGGAGCCCCGATGTGGAGAATGTTGGTCCAGCCGCTTGTGAGGCGCTGACCGGTCAGGGACGCGGCCATGGTACCCCAGCAGAACGGCACCCCAACCCTGTTGCAGAACCGTCGCCAGGGGGGGCGGGGGGCGGGCTCAGCGGGACGGCGGCCGGGGCCGCAGGGCGATGCCCAGGTCCTCGAGCTGGGCGGGATCCACCTCCGCGGGGGCGTCGGTCATGAGCTCCTGGGCCTGCTGGTTCTTGGGGAAGGCGATCACCTCGCGGATGTTCTCCTCGCGCAGGCCCTCCATCACCAGCCGCTCGACACCGGCGGCGAACCCGCCGTGGGGCGGGACCCCGTACTGGAAGGCCTCGAGCAGGAAGCCGAACTTCTCCTGCGCCTCCTCGTCGCTCATCCCCAGGGCGCGGAAGACCCGCCCCTGCACCTCGGGATCGGTGATCCGGATGCTGCCGCTGCCGATCTCGCGACCGTTGAGCACGATGTCGTAGGCGCGCGAGCGGATCCGCAGCGGGTCGCTCTCGAGCAGCTCGACGTCGTCGGCGTGGACCATGGTGAAGGGGTGGTGGAGCGCCGCCAGCGCACCGGTGTCCTCGTCGCGCTCGAACATCGGGAACTCGGTCACCCAGATCATGTCGAGCCGGTCCGGATCCAGGAGGCCGCGCTCGCGGGCGAGGTGGACGCGCAGCGCTCCCAGCGCCGCCGCCACCACGGCGGGACGGTCGGCGACCATGAGCACGGCGTCGCCGGCGCCCGCGCCGGTGATCTCGCCGATGCGGTCGAGCTCCTCGGGGCTGAAGAACTTGGCGATACCGCCCTCCCAGCCCTGCTCGCGGCGCCAGAGGTGGGCGAGGCCCCTCGCCCGGAAGGTCTTGACCACGTCGGTGAGGCCGCCCTCGATGGACCCGCGGGTGAGGTCGCCGCCGCCGGGGACGGCGATGCCCTTGACCACACCGCCCTTGGCAACCACATCGGAGAAGACGCGGAACCCGCAGCCGCGCGCGACCTCGGTGAGATCTCGCAGCTCCAGGCCAAAACGCGTGTCCGGCTTGTCGCTGCCGTAGCGATCCATCGCCTGGTGCCAGGTGAGACGCGGGAAGGGTGTGCGGATGCGCCCGGCGAACCCCGCCTCCTCCCAGGCCTCGGAGATCACCTGCTCGAGCACCGCGTGGATGTCCTCCTCGTCGATGAAGGACATCTCCAGGTCGAGCTGGGTGAACTCCGGCTGGCGGTCGGCGCGCAGGTCCTCGTCGCGCATGCAGCGGGCGATCTGGAAGTAGCGGTCGAGGCCGGCGACCATGCAGAGCTGCTTGTACAGCTGCGGCGACTGGGGCAGGGCGTAGAAGCGTCCGGGGGTGACCCGGCTGGGGATCAGGTAGTCGCGGGCGCCCTCGGGGGTGGCGCGGACCATCATCGGCGTCTCGATCTCGAAGAACCCGAGCAACTCCATGGCGCGGCGGAGGCCGCCGATGAAGCGGGCGCGGGCGCGCAGGTTGCGCTGCAGGCGGGGACGGCGGAGATCGAGGTAGCGGTGGCGCAGCCGCAGCCGCTCGTCGACCTCCGACTCCTCGTTGACCGGGAACGGCGGGGTGCGCGCCGCCGACAGCACGGTGCAGGCGGTGGCGTGGAGCTCGACCTCGCCGGTCTCCAGCTTGGGGTTGACGTTTCCCCCCGGGGACGCAGCTCGCCCTCGATGCGCAGCACCCACTCCTGGCGCACCCGCTGGGCGGTCTGGTGGGCCTCGGGCGCGGTGGTGGGGTTGACGACCACCTGGAGGATGCCGCTGCGGTCGCGGAGGTCGACGAACGTCAGCCCGCCGTGGTCGCGGTGGTGGTCGACCCAGCCGTAGACGGTGATGTGCCTGCCGGCGTCGGCGAGCCGGGGCTCGCCACAGGGGGTGCGCTCGGTCGCCATCAGGCGGCGCGCCCGGCGGCGAGCGCGGCGCCGACGGCGCCGGCCACCTCCGCCGCGGGATGCCGCTCCTGAGTGCGGGTGACGAGGTCGCGGACCGTGGCCGACCCCTCCCGGACCTCGTCCTCGCCGACGATGACGCAGAGCCGCGCCCCGAGCCGGTCGGCGCCCTTCAGCTTGCGCTCGAACTTGCGGTCGCTCACGTCCAGAACCGTGCGCACCCCGGCGGCGCGGAGCACCCGGGCGAGCGCCGCCGCCGCCGCCGCCTGGGCGGGGAAGTACGAGCAGACCACCACGTCGCAGGCGGGTGCCGGCGCCGGCGCCGAGCCCTGCTCGGAGGCCACCAGCAGCAGCCGCTCCACTCCGAATGCGTAGCCGATGCCCGGGGTGGCGGGAAAGCCGAGGGTCTCGGCGAGGCCGTCGTAGCGGCCACCGCCGCCGAGCGAGTTCTGGGCGCCCTGGAGCGAGCTGTGCCAGTACTCGAAGGCGGTGTGGGCGTAGTAGTCGAGGCCCCGCACCAGCCGCGGGTTGTGCTCGTGGGCGACGGCGGCGGCGGTGAGCCCCGCCCGGACCGCCGCGAAGTACGCGGCGCTCGCGTCACTGAACGAGTCGGTGATCTCCGGCGCGGTGTCGCGCAGCGCCTCGTCGCGCTTGCAGTCGAGCAGGCGCAGCGGATTGATCTCCAGCCGGCGGCGGCAGTCGTCGCAGAGCCGGTCGGCGAGCGGCCGGTAGTAGGCGAGCAGCGCCTCGCGATAGCGCTGCCGGTCGTCGAGGTCGCCGAGGCTGTTGACCTGCAGCACCACCCCGGTCAGTCCCAGCGCCTCGAGGAAGCGCCAGCCCACCTCGATGACCTCGACGTCGAGCTCGGGGCTGCGCTCACCGATGGTCTCGATGCCGACCTGGTGGAACTGGCGGTAGCGGCCCTTCTGGGGCCGGTCGTAGCGGAACATGGGCCCCGCGTAGTGGGTGCGCACCGGCCGCGCCTCCTCGAGGAGGTTGGCCTGGAGGACGGCGCGGAGCACCCCGGCGGTGCCCTCCGGCCGCAGCGTCAGCGACCGGCCGCCGCGGTCGGTGAAGGTGTACATCTCCTTGTCGACCACGTCGGTGCCGGTGCCCACCCCGCGCTCGAACAGCTCTGTCTGCTCGAAGACGGGGGTGTCGATGAGCCGGTAGCCGTGGAGCTCGGCGACCCCGGCATGCACCCCGTGGAGCCAGCGCCAGGCGGTGGCGGTATCGGGGAGCAGGTCGTGGGTGCCCCGGGGGGCGCCGAGCGGAGGCACAGCGCGGGAGTTTAGCCGCGGCGGCCGGCGCGGGGCCGGTGGCGCCCGGCCCCGGCGGCCCCGCGGACGCAGGAAATCGGCGTCGGCGAGGTTTGTACAGCCAGCGACCGGCGCCCCAGGGATCGACCGAGTTGGTGGGGGGAGTTCAGGAAGGGGGCCCCGATGGGCAGCTATCGCGCCACGTGGCGCAACCGACACGCATCCGGCCTGCGCGCGCTTTGCACCGGTCCCGCGCTGCTGACCCTCGTCGCCGGCGCGGCGGTGATCAGCCCGCTCCACGCCGCCGCCCAGGCCGGCGACACCATCGCGGTCACCCCGACCACCGCCGCCAACCCGGCGGGCACCAGCCACACGGTGACCGCCACCGTCACCCAGCCGGGCAACGGCGGGGGCAGCGTGCCGGCGCCACAGACGCCCGTCGTCTTCTCGGTGATCGACGGGCCGAACACCGGGCAGACCGGCTCGTGCACCCCGGCCGGCTGTGCCACCGACGCCGGCGGCCACGTGAGCTTCACCTACACGAGCAACGGCCTCCCCGGGACGGACACGATCCGGACCTGCCTCCTCTCCGCGATCCCGCTGGTCGCCGGGCCTCCCCCGGCGGGGTGCGTGGACGTGACCAAGACCTGGCTCGTCACCACCCTGACCACGACCCCCAGCCTCACCACCGGCCCCGCGCCGCTCGCGGTCACTTACACCTACCGCGAGAGCAACGTCGGCGTCGCGCCGATCGTCAACGTGGTGGTCACCGACAACCTCTGCACGCCACTGACCCTGGTGTCGGGCGACACCAACGGCGACGGGGTCCTCGACCCGGGCGAGACCTGGGTCTACACCTGCAGCCGGACCCTCACCACCGCCGGGACGGTCACCAGCACCGCCGCCGCCACCGGTGTCCTCCGGATCGCCGAGGCGCAGATCACCGCGCCGGTCGAGACCGCCTCCGCCACGGTGACGGTGACGGCGAGGAAGAAGGGCGACAGCGATGGCGACCCCGGCGACCACACCTCCTCGGACACGGACGACGACACGGAGAAGCACACCGCCTGCGACCCCGAGGACAGGGACCAGGACCAGGACAAGGACCAGGACGACGGGGACGCACGCGACAGCGACCACTGCCCTGCGGCGAGCAAACCCGGGTCGGGCACGTCCGGGGCCGGGTCGCCTCCTCCGGTGACCGAGCGTGGCCTGGTGGCCCCGGTCAGCGCGGTCAGGCCGGTGGTGGCCGGCGCTCAGATGACCGTGCCCGAGTTCGGCGCCGGCGTGCCCGTCGCGCCCGCCCTGATCCTCACCACCGGCGGGATCGTGCTCGTCCTCGAGGCCCGGCGGCGGCGCTCGTCGCTTTAGCTCGCCTCGCGGGCGACGGTGTGGACGTCGCGGATCGCCTCGAGGCGCTCCAGCAGGCGGCTGAGCTGGGTCAGGCTCTGGATCTCGACGATCGTGGAGATCACCGCGGTGCGGTCGTCGAAGACCTGCACGTCGGCGCCGCTCAGGTTGATCTTCGACTCGGCGATCACCGCGGCGATGTCGCGGAGCAGCCCGGTGCGGTCCCAGGCCTCGATCTTGATGCCGACCGGGTAGAGCTGGCGGGCGCCGCGCTCCCACTCCACGTCGACGAGCCGGGCGGCGTCGGCGGCGTTCACGATGTTCACGCAGCTGGTGCGGTGCACCGAGACGCCCTTGCCGCGGGTGATGTAGCCCTTGATCGGCTCGCCCGCGACCGGCTTGCAGCACTGCGACAGCGAGGTCAGCACGTCGCCGACGCCGAGCACCCGCACCTCACCGGTGGGCCGCGGCGTGCTGGTGAGCGGGATGGTGAGCACCCGGTCGTCCCGCTGCTCGGTGGGGCCGCCCTCCTCCATCGCGGTGTAGCGGAGCACCGCCGAGCGGGCGCTGATGTCCCCGTAGCCGACCGCGGCGACGAAGTCGTCGACGGTGCCGAACTTGAACTCGTGGGCGAGCTCGAGCAGGCGGTCGTCCTTGACCGTCCCCAGCGCGAGCTGGCGCATCCGCCGGAACTCCTTGTCGAGCTGCTCGCGGCCCTTCTGGATGTTCTCCTCACGCCGCTCCTTCTTGAACCAGCCGCGGATCTTCTCGCGGGCGCTGCTGGTCTTGACGAAGGTGAGCCAGTCGCGGGACGGGCCGTGCGGGCCCTTGGTGGTGAGCACCTCGACGATGTCGCCGTTCTCGAGCACGTGGTCGAGCGGCACCATCCGCCCGTTGGTCTTGGCGCCGATGCAGCGGTGACCGACCTCGGTGTGCACCCGGTAGGCGAAGTCGACGGGGGTGCTGCCCGCCGGCAGCGAGCGCACGTCGCCCTTGGGGGTGAAGACGAAGACCTCGTCCTGGAAGATGTCGACCTTGACGGTGTCGACGAAGGTCTCGGCGTCGAGCACCTCCTTCTGCCAGTCCATCAGCAGGCGCAGCCAGGTGAAGCGCTCGTCGAAGCGGTCGTCGTGGAGACCGCCCTCCTTGTAGCGCCAGTGCGCGGCGACGCCGTACTCTGCGGTCTGGTGCATCTCGTGGGTGCGGATCTGCACCTCCATCGCCTCGCCGGTGTGGGAGACCAGGGTGGTGTGCAGGGACTGGTAGCCGTTGCCCTTGGGCATGGCGATGTAGTCCTTGAACCGCCCCGGGATCGGCTTCCACAGCGAGTGCACCACGCCGAGGACCCCGTAGCAGTCCTTCACCGAGTCGACGAGGACGCGGATGGCGATGAGGTCGAAGATCTCCTCGAAGCCCTTCCCCGTCTTCTTCATCTTCTCGAAGATGCTGTAGACGTGCTTCGGGCGCCCCGAGATCTCGGCGCTGACGCCGATGTCCTCGACCTCGCGCTCGAGGATCTCGGCGATGTTGCGGACGAACGCCTCGCGCTCCTGCCGCTGCCGCGCCAGCTTCTGCTCGATCGCCTGGAAGTTCTCGGGGTCGACCTGGGCGAAGCCGAGGTCCTCGAGCTCCCACTTCATCTGCCAGATGCCGAGGCGGTGGGCGAGCGGCGCGTAGATGTCGAGGGTCTCGCGGGCGATGCGCTGCCGCCGCTCGGGCGGGAGCACGTCGACGGTGCGCATGTTGTGGAGACGGTCGCCGAGCTTGATGAGGACCACGCGGATGTCCTCGGCCATCGCCACCAGCATCTTGCGGATGTTCTCGGCCTGCACCTGCTCGCGGCTGCGCATGTGGATCTTGCCGAGCTTGGTGACCCCGTTCACCAGCCGGGCGACGTGGTCGCCGAACTCCACCCGGAGCCGGTCGAGGGTGACGTCGGTGTCCTCGACGGTGTCGTGGAGGAGGGCGGCGGCGAGGGTGTCGGCGTCGAGCCGCAGGTCGGCGAGGATGCCGGCCACCGACAGCGGGTGCTCGATGTAGGGCTCGCCGCTGAGCCGGAACTGCCCCTTGTGGGCCCGCTCCGCCACCTCGTGGGCGCGGACCAGCATCTCGCGGTCTGCGTCCGAGAGGTATGAGGTCTTGGGCAGCAGTTCGTTGAGTGGCATCGCCCGGTTGAGTGTACCCTCCCCCACGCGCGGGGCCACCTCGACCACAGCCTGACCCGCCAACTGTCACCTCCCGACCGGCCATCGTCCCCTCCCCTCGCGTGGGCAGATGGAACGCACCGGCGGGCCCCGCGGTTTCGGACCGGTCGGTAGTCCGCGTCAGTAGGCGCGGGCGATGACCGCGATGTGCTCCGCGGGGGTGGCGCAGGCGAGGCAGGGGCGCCCCTCGCCGGAGCGGTCGGAGCGGAGGCAGCGCACCGTGACCGCGTGGACCGCCGCCTTCACCGCGACCTCGCACTCGGGCCGGTCGCAGAAGGGCGCGTTGGCGAAGACCGGGCCCTCGTCGAAGGCGGCGCGCAGCTCGTCGAGGCTGGACACCTCCCGGCTGCGCTCCTCGAGCAGCCGCCGGGCCCGCTCGCGGAGCGCCTGCTGGGCCTCGTCGAGCAGGCCGGGCAGCCTCTCCCCCACCTCGGCGAGGGGCACCCGCTGCTCGACGCCGTCGAGCCTGCGCATCACGCTCACCGAGCCCTCGGCGAGGTCGCGGCTGCCCACCACGATCCGCAGCGGCACTCCGCGCAGCTCCCAGTGGGCGTACTTCTCGCCGGGGCGGATGCCCTCGCGGCGGTCGACCCTGAGCCGCACCCGGCCGGCGGCCTCCCGCTCGAGCCGGGCGCAGGCGGCGCGGACCGCCTCGGTGCCCTCGGGGTCGTTGCTGCGCTCGATCGGCACCACCACCACCTGGACCGGGGCCACCCTCGGGGGCAGCACCAGGCCGCGGTCGTCGCCGTGGGCCATGATCACCGCCCCGATGATCCGGGTCGACAGCCCCCAGGAGGTCTGGAAGGGGTGCTGCACGGTGTTGTCGCGGCCGGTGTAGGTGATGTTGTAGGCGCGGGTGAAGTTCTGGCCGAGGTGGTGCGACGTGCCCGCCTGCAGCGCCAGGCCGTCGGACATGATCGCCTCGATCGACATCGTGTAGTCGGCGCCGGCGAACTTCTCCGACTGGGTCTTGCGCCCGGGGACGACGGCGAGCGCCAGCCAGTCCTCGGCGAGGGTGCGGTAGCAGCCGAGCATCGTCTCGACCTCCGCCGCGGCCTCGTCGGAGGTCTCGTGGAAGGTGTGCCCCTCCTGCCACCAGAACTCGGTGGTGCGCAGGAACAGCCGGGTGCGCTTCTCCCACCGGACCACGTTGGCCCACTGGTTCACCAGCACCGGCAGGTCGCGCCAGGAGTGGATCCAGTCGGCGTAGAGGGTGCAGATGATGGTCTCGCTGGTGGGCCGGACCGCGAGCCGCTCCTCCAGCCTCTTCTGCCCCCCGTGGGTGACCCAGGCCACCTCGGGGGCGAAGCCCTCGACGTGCTCCGCCTCCTTGGTGAGCAGCGACTCGGGGATGAACAGCGGGAACTGCATGTTCTCGTGGCCGGTCGCCTTGATCATCGCGTCGAGGGCGTCGCGGATGTTCTCCCAGAGGCCCCAGCCGTAGGGGCGCACCACCATGCAGCCGCCCACCGGGGTGTAGTCGGCGAGCTCGGCGCGCCGGACCACGTCGACGTACCAGCGGTCGAAGTCCTCGCTCTTGGGGGTGATCGCCTTGGGGTCGCGGGGGGTGGCGGGCATCGGGGCGGGAGTATAGGGGGAGGCGCGGAGCCGGCCGGGTGGCCGGCCGGGGCGGCGCCAGCCGCGGTTCTGATCCACGACCTCAGCGGCGGCGTAGATCCGGGCATGAACACCCGAGCCCCTCTCCTCCTCGCCGCCGCCGCCGTCACCGGGGTCGCGCTCGCCGGCTGCGGCAGCGGCACCCCCGCCACCGCCGCCACCTCGGCGAGCTCGACTCCCGGCGCGGTCACGATCAAGAACTTCGCCTTCGCTCCGACGCCGGTCACGGTGCGCCGGGGGACAGTGGTGACCTGGGCCAACCAGGACGCCTCCGTCCACACCGCCACCGCCGTGGACAGGTCCTTCGACACCGGCAACATCGCCGCCGGTCAGAGCACGAGCCACACCTTCGACACCCCGGGCACCTTCGCCTACCGCTGCAATATCCACCAGTACATGACCGGCTCGATCGTGGTGACCGGCTGAGGTGGGAGGCGCCGCCCGCCGCCGCCTGCTGCTCGGCTGGCCGCGGGGCCTCGCCCGCAGGAGCCTCACCGGCGGCGCCCGCCTGGTGGGAGCCGGCCTGCTGGCCGCGATCGGGCTCGTCCACCTGGTACTGGCGCCCATGTACTACGGCGCCGCCGCCTACGTGGGGGTGCTCTTCTACCTCACCTGCGCGGCGGCGTGGACCACTGCCGCGGCAGTGGTCGCCGGGGTGCGCGGTGCCTGGCTGCTCGGCGGGCTGATCGCCACCGGCGCCCTGGCGGCGCTGGTCGCCTCGGTGACCGTGGGCCTCCCCGGGTTCACCGACAGCCTGTCGGCCCCGTGGGCGATGCTGTCGCTGCTGCTCGAGGGCGCCTTCGTCGCCGTCTACGCGGCGCTGGCGGTGCTCCGCCGCAACCCGCTGCTCGGGCCCGCCCGGCGCTGACGGCGCGACCCCTCAGTCGCCCCGGACCACGCTCAGGGGCTTCAGCGGCGCGTCCCCCAGGCCCACCGGCAGCGGCTTCCCCTCGGCGAGCAGGCGGGCGTCCTCGTCGGCGATCGCCTCGAGGCGCTCCACCAGGGCGTTGATCAGCTCCGCCTCGGGGAGCGTCGCCACCACCCGGCCGGACATGAACAGCGCCCCCTTCTGGCGCCCGCCGGCGATGCCGATGTCGGCGTGCATGCCCTCGCCGGGGCCGTTGACCACGCAGCCCATCACCGAGACGGTCAGCGCCCGGCGGACCCGGCGCAGGGCCTCGTCGACCCGGGCCACCATCGGGTTCATGTCGATCTCCAGCCGTCCACAGGTGGGGCAGGCGATCAGGTTGGGGCCGCTCGGGGTCTCCTCCAGGCTGGCGAGGATCTGCTTCGCGACCCGCACCTCCTCCTCGGGGTCGCCGACCAGCGAGACCCGGATGGTGTCGCCGATGCCCTCGGCGAGGAGGATGCCGATGCCCATCGCCGACTTGACGCTCCCCGACAGGACCGGTCCGGCCTCGGTCAGGCCGAGATGGAGCGGGTAGCCGTTGCCGAGGGCGGCGAAGCGGCGGTTGGCGGCGAGGTTGGTGGGCACGTCGCTGGCCTTCAGCGAGACCTTGACCATCGACGGCCCGACACCGTGCTCCTCGAGGATGCGGATGTGGTGGAGGGCGGCCTCGACCATCCGCTCCGCGGTCTCGTCGATGGTGGAGCCGCGGCCGCGGTCGAGCTCCTTGCGCTGGGGGATGCTTCCCGAGTTCACGCCGATGCGGATGGGGACGCCCCGCGCCCTCGCCTCGGCGGCGATGTCCCGGATCTTGGTCGGGTCGGAGATGTTGCCGGGGTTGAGGCGCAGGCACTGCACCCCCGCCTCGAGGGCGAGCAGCGCCAGCGGGGCGTCGTAGTGGATGTCGGCGACGATCGGCACCGGCGATCCGGCGACGATCTCGCGGAGCGCGGCGGCCGCGTCGCGGGTGTCGCAGGTCACCCGGACGATGTCCGCGCCGGCGGCGGCGGCGCGCTCGATCTGGGCGAGGGTGCCGCGGACGTCCTCGGTCTGGGTCTTGGTCATCGTCTGCACCGAGACCGGCGCGGCGCCGCCGATCACCACCGAGCCGACCCGGACGGGGACGGTGCGGCGGCGGTTGGCGGGGATCACTGGTTGCCCCTGATGTCGTGGATGGTCACGAAGACGACGAAGGTGAGGATGAGCATCAACCCCGCGTAGTGGAAGGCCATCTCCAGCTGGGGCCGCACCCGGCGGCGTCGCAGCGCCTCGATGACGATGAAGACGAACCGGCCGCCGTCGAGGAACGGCACCGGGAGGAGGTTGACGACCCCGAGGTTCACGCTCAGCAGCGCCATCCAGCCGATCAGCTCGCGCCACCCGTCCTGGGCGGCGACGTTGGTGAAGCGGACGATGCCGACCGGGCCGCTGACCCCGTTGGGGCCGAGGAAGCCCCCGCTGTTCGGGGTTGTGACCAGCGAGTAGATCCCGGTGAAGATCCCGGTCACCTGCCTGGGGACCTCGGTGACCCCGAAGGCCAGCGCGGCGGGCAGCGAGCGGCCCTGGGCGCCGGCACTGACCCCGAGCTTCCAGGAGGCGCTGGCGCTGCCCAGGGTGGGCACGGCGCCGTCGGTGACGCCGGAGATCGCCCTGTCGGTGAAGCCCTGCGCAGGCACCCCGAGCAGGTGGCCGCTGATGTGCACCGGGTGGCCGCCGCCCAGCACGGTGGCGGGGTCGCCGGTGAGCAGCGGGGTGGAGCCCTGGCGCTGCGGTCTGCCGTCGACGCTCTCCACCACCAGCGGCCCCTGGGGCGGCGCGCTCGCCTTCTCCGCGTCGGAGGGGACGCGCTCGTTGTCGAGGACCAGCAGCGGCGGCACCTGGATGGTGCGCTCCCTCCCCTGCTCGTCGCGATAGGTGACGGTGATCGGGCGGCCCTGGCTGCTGCTGGTCGCGTGGCGGAGGGCGTCGGTGGCGCGCTGCGGATCGTGGGGGTCGACCGCCGTCCCGCTGACCTGGAGCAGCGCCTCGTTGGCGTTCACCCCGGCGGTGGCGAGCGGGCTGTCGGGCTCGACCACGCCCGGGGTCGACGGCATCGACACCAGCGCGTAGAGGAGGGCGGCGAGGATCAGGTTGAAGATGCCGCCGGCGAGGATGGTCGCCGCCTTGCGCGGGATGGTGGCGCGGTAGAAGTTGCGCTCCCCGGCGTCGGCCTCGCCCTCGATCCCCATCATCCCGGCCATCCGGACGAAGCCGCCGGCGGGGATGAGCCGGATCGAGTACAGGGTCTCACCGACGGTGCGGCCGTACACCTTGGGGCCGAAGCCGATCGCGAACTCGTCGACGCGGATCCCCGACCACTTGGCGAAGAGGTAGTGGCCGAGCTCGTGGATGGTGACGATGACGAAGAGGACGAAGAGGATGGCGGGGATGGTCTGCCAGCCGAAGCTCATGAGCGTCCTCCGGTGGCCGCGGCGCAGGCCCGGCCCACCTCCTCGCGCGCCCAGCCGTCGAGGGCGACGAGCTCGTCGAGCGACGGCGACGCCGGCGCCGGGGCGGCGTCGAGGGTGCGCTCGACCAGCGGCACGATCTCGTCGAAGCGGCAACCCCCGGCGAGGAAGGCGGCCACCGCGGCCTCGTTGGCGGCGTTGAGGACACAGGGGGCGGCGCCCCCGGCCTCGCCGGCGCGCCGGGCCAGGCCCACCGCCGGGAAGCGACGCGGATCGACCGCCTGGAACTCCAGCGGCGAGGCCGCCGCCAGGTCGACCGGCGCGCAGACGCCCTCCAGCCGACGGCCGCCGCTCAGCGCCAGGGCGATGGGCACGCGCATGTCCGGCAGCCCCAGCTGGGCGAGGGTGGCGCCGTCGCAGAACTCGACGCAGGAGTGCACGACGCTCGGCGGGTGGATCACGACGTCGATGCGCGCGTACGGCATGTCGAAGAGGAAGTGTGCCTCGATGATCTCCAGCCCCTTGTTCATCATGGTCGCGGAGTTGACGGTGATCTTCGGCCCCATCGACCAGTTGGGATGGCGCAGCGCCTCCTCGACCGTGACCGTCGCCATGGTCTCGAGGGGACGCTGGCGGAAGGGGCCGCCGCTGGCGGTGAGCACCAGCCGCCGGACGGTGGCGGGATCCTCGCCGCGAAGGCACTGCCAGAGCGCGCTGTGCTCGCTGTCGACGGGGATGATCGTGGCCCCCCCGGCGGCCGCCCGGGCGCGCACCAGCTCGCCCGCCATCACCAGCACCTCCTTGGTGGCGGTGGCGACGTCGGTGCCGGCGTCGAGGGCGGCGAGGGTGGGGCGCAGGGCCGCGGCGCCGCTGATGCCGACGCAGACCACGTCGGCCTCGAGCGCCGCGATCTCGCAGGCCGCCTCCAGCCCGGTGGCGCAGCCCTCGGGCAGGACCGCCCCGGGGGCGGGGTTGACCACCGCGCTGCGGGTGACGCCGAAGCGGCGCACCACCGCATCGAGGGCGGCGGCGTCACTGCCGGCGACCACCCCGACCAGCTCGAAGCGATCGGGATGGGCGGCGACGATCTCGCAGGCCTGGCGGCCGATCGAGCCGGTGGCGCCGAGGAGGACGACGCGCCGCCGGGCGCGGTCGGGGACGTCGGGCTGCTGCAGGATGGCGCTCCAGTGGGCTCAGGAGAGGGCGAACGCCCGCAGGTAGCAATATACGACCGGCCCGAGCAGGACCAGGCTGTCCATGCGGTCGAGAAGCCCGCCGTGACCGGGCACCAGCCGGCCGCTGTCCTTGACCCCGGCGGCACGCTTGAGCGCCAACTCGACCAGGTCGCCCCCCTGGGCGGCGACGCTGAGCAGCGCCCCCAGGGCGACGCCGTGGTACCAGGGGAGGCCGAGCAGCCAGGCTCCGGCGCCGGCGAAGAGGCCCACGGAGGCCGCCATCGAGGCGAGTGCCCCCTCGACCGTCTTCCCCGGCGAGATCCGCGGCGCCAGCTTGTGGCGCCCCAGCGCGCTGCCCGCGAAGAGCGCGGCGATGTCGCCGGCCATCGCCGCGGCCAGGGTGGTGCCGACGATGCGCAGCCCGTGGTGGTCGCCCGCGCTCGCGTGCCAGCCGAGCACCGCGAGGTAGTAGCCGAGCGAGAGCCCCAGCCACAGCGCCCCGGCCACCGCCAGCGCCCAGGCCACCAGGCCGGACCCCTCCACCAGCAGGCTCCCGAGCAGCCCGGCGACCACCGCCGCCCCCAGGCCCCACTCCAGGGCCGGCACCTGCCCGGGGAGCAGGAAGCGGTAGAGAAGCCAGCCCCCCAGCGGATACAGCACCCAGGCGGGGGGCCGGACCCCGCCCGCGGCCTGGGCCAGCCCGGCGAACTCGTACAGCCCGACGGCCGTGGCCAGCCCGGCGACGGCGTAGATCGGCGCCCCGCCCTCCCAGAGGGCCGCCGCCAGGACCGCGGCGAGGACGACGGCGCTGGCGACCCGCGCCCCCAGCCTCACCCCCCGTGGGACGCCGCCGGCGCCACCTCGTCGGGCGGCTCCGGGGGCGCCGGGACGGCGCCGAAGCGGCGCTCGCGCTCGGCGAAGGCGCGGAGCGCGTTCTGCAGGTCCTCCCGGCCGAAGTCGGGCCAGAGCGTCTCGGTGATGTAGAGCTCGGCGTAGGCGGCCTGCCACAGCAGGAAGTTGCTGATCCGCAGCTCGCCCGCGGTGCGGACGATGAGGTCGGGGTCGGGCAGCCCGGCGGTGTAGAGCGAGCGGGCCAGGTCGGCCTCCTCGAGGTGCCGCAGGTCGGCGCCGCTCTCGGCGAGGTCGCGCACCGCGTCGACGATCTCGCTGCGCCCGCCGTAGTTGATGGCGACGTTGAGGATGTTGCTGGAGTTGTGCGCGGTGCGGGCCTCGGCCTGCTCGATCTTCGCCCGCAGCCGGTCGCCCAGCTCCTCGCGACGGCCGAGGATGCGCAGCTGGATGCCCTCGGAGTCGAGCTCGTCGATCTCGCGGTCGATGGTCTCCGAGAAGAGCCGCATCAGCGCCGCCACCTCGGTGCGCGGCCGCGACCAGTTCTCGGTGCTGAAGGCGTAGAGGGTGAGGATGTGCACCCCGAGGCGGTTGCACTCCTCGGTGACCGGGCGGATGGTTCCGACCCCGGCGCGGTGCCCGGCGATCCGCGGCAGCCGTCGGCGACGCGCCCAGCGACCGTTGCCGTCCATGATGATCGCCACGTGGCGGGGCAGCTCCGGCCGCGAGGGCGGCGGGACGGCGGCGGGACGGGGCGGTCGCTGCATCGGGCTCACACCTCGAGGATATCCACCTCCTTGCGGCGGGCGATCTCCTCCACACGCGCGATGAAGCGATCGGTGATCTTCTGGATCTGCGCCAGCCCCCGGTCGATCTCGTCGACGCCCGCCTCGCCCTCCTTCTCCATCCGGCGCACGTGGTCGACCTCGTCGCGGCGGATGTTGCGGATCGCCACCCGCGCGTCCTCGGCGTGGCGCTTGACCAGCTTCACGAAGTCCTTGCGGCGCTCCTCGGTGAGCGCTGGCACGGGGATGCGGATCAACTGGCCGTCGTTGCCCGGATTGAGCCCGAGCTCGCTCTTCTGGATCGCCTTCTCGATCGCGACGATGGCGCCCCGGTCGTAGGGCTGGATCACCAGCAGCCGTGCCTCCGGCGCGGTGATCGAGGCGAGGCTCTGCAGCGGCGTCGGCGAGCCGTAGTAGTCGACCAGGAGGCGGTCGATGAGGGCGGGTGTGGCGCGCCCGGTGCGGATGCCCTGCAGCTCCTTCTGCAGCGCCTCGAGGCTCTTCTCCATGCGAACCTCGGCGTCCTTCAGCCAGTCGTCGATCATCACCGCCACTCCTACGATTCCTCCGGCTGCGCCTCAGCGAGCGTCCGTGAAGCCACCGTCGTCCACGAGCGTGCCGATGTCCTCGCCGAGGATCACCCGCTCGATGCTCCGTTCCGCCATCAGGTCGAAGACGACGATGGGCGTGCGGTTGTCCATGCACAGGGTCAGCGCGGTGTTGTCCATGACCTCGAGCCCCCGGTTGAGCACCTCGAGGTAGCTGAGGTGGGGCAGGCGCTCCGCGTCGGGGTACTTGTGGGGGTCGGCGGTGTAGATGCCGTCGACCTTGGTGGCCTTGAGCACCACCTCCGCGCCGATCTCCGCGGCACGCAGCGCCGCGGTGGTGTCGGTGGTGAAGAAGGGATTGCCGGTGCCCGCGCCCATGATCACCACCCGCCCCTTCTCGAGATGGCGGATCGCCCGGCCCCGGATGTACGGCTCGGCGACCTGGTGCATCTCGATCGCGGTCTGCACCCGGCAGTCGAGCCCGCGCCGCTCCAGCGCGTCGCGCAGCGCCAGGGCGTTGATCATCGTCGCCAGCATCCCCATGTAGTCGCCGGTGACCCGGTCGACGCCCTGAGAGCTCACCTCCAGGCCGCGGACGATGTTGCCGCCGCCGACCACGATGGCGACCTCGACGTGGTGGTTGGCGACCACCTGCTCCACCTGCTTGGCCATGAACCCGAGGGTGGCCGCGTCGATGCCGTACTGCGAGCCGCCCATCAGCGCCTCGCCGCTCAGCTTCACCACCACGCGCCGCCAGCGCGGGGTCGGGCCCTCCCTGCCGGCGGCCGGTGGCTCGGTCAACTCGGCGACACCGCCGGCACCGGATTCGGCGCTCAGGACTCGGACGGCGCGACGGCGCCGTTCCCACCGGCCTCGGCACCCTGACCGCCCTCGGCGACCTCGCCGACCTCGAAGCGGGCGAAGCGGGCGATGCTGACCTTCTCGCCGAGCTTGGCGGTGGCCTCGGTGACCAGCTCGCCGACCTTCTTCTTCCGCTTCTCGTCCTTCACCCAGACCTGGTCGACGAGGCAGACCTCGCTGTAGAAGGCCTCCAGCTTGCCGTCGACGATCTTCTCGACGATGTTCTCCGGCTTGCCCGCCACCTGGGCGCGGTAGATCGCCTTCTCGCGCTCGACGATGTCGGCGGGAACCTCCTCGCGGCGCACCCAGCGCGGCCGGGCACCGACCACCTGGAGGGCGAGCTCGCGGGCGAGCGCCTTGAAGTCGTCGGTCTTGGCGACGAAGTCGGATTCGCAGTTGAGCTCGAGCAGCGCGCCCTGTTTGGGGGCTGCGCCCCCGGGGCTGTGGAGGTACGCCTCGACGATGCCCTCGTTGGCGGTGCGGTCGGACTTCCCCGCGGCGCGGGCCATGCCCTTCTCGCGAAGCTTGTCCTTCGCCTTCTCGATGTCGCCGCCGGTGTCGGCGAGGGCGCGCTTGCAGTCCATCATTCCCGCGCCGGTCATCTCGCGAAGCTGTTTGACCAGGGCGGCGGTGATCTCCGTCCCGTTCTCGGCCACCTACGCCTCCTCCGTGGCTGCGGTCGCGCCCGCCATCTCCGGCTCCTGGCCGGCGGCGTTGGCCGCCGCCGCCTCCGCGCGCGCCGCCGCCGCCGCGGCCTCGGCGGCCGCCTCCTCGGCGGCCTGGCGCTCGCGCATCTCGCGCTCGCCGAGCATCTGCTGGCCCTCGACGATGGCGTCGACCAGCAGGCCGGTGATCAGCCGCACCGCGCGGATGGCGTCGTCGTTGCCGGGGATCACGTGCTGGATCAGCTCGGGGTCGACGTTGCTGTCCGCGATCGCGATCACCGGGATGTGCAGCTTGTTCGCCTCGGTCACCGCCAGCCGCTCCTTGCGGCAGTCGACCACGAAGAGGGCCCCGGGGAGACGCTTCATCCCCGCCATGCCGCCGAAGTTGCGCTCCAGGCGGTCGAGCTCGTCCTGGTTGACGTTCGCCTCCTTGGCGCCCATCCGTTCGAAGTCGCCGCGCTCGTGGGCGGCGCGGAGGTCGGCGAGGTTGCGGAGGCGGCGCTGGATGACCCCGAAGTTGGTGAGCATGCCGCCCATCCACCGGTGGGTCACGTAGAACTGCCCGCTGCGCTTGCAGCCTTCCTCGATGGTGTCCTGGGCCTGCTTCTTGGTGCCCACGAACAGGATCTTCTCGCCGCCGGCGACCAGGTCGCGGGCGAACTCACAGGCCTCGTCCAGCATCGCCTGGGTCTGCTGCAGGTCGATGATGTGGATGCCGTTGCGCGCCGCGAAGATGTACGGCCGCATCTTGGGATTCCACCGGCTCGTCTGGTGACCGAAGTGGACTCCGGCCTCCAGGAGCTGGCGCAGGGTTGCGACAGGCACGGTGCCTTCTCCTCCAGCTTGGGGGTTGCTGCCTCCCCCCGGCGTCCAGTGCCGGCATACCCTGGCCTGCGCGGCCGGGCACCCTCGCCGGCGACCACCGGGGGTGTGTGATGGGCGCAGTGTAGCGATTGGAGCCCTAATCGACGATGGGGGCTGCGAGGGCCCTACAGCACGTAGCGGCGGAGGTCCTCGTTGCGGACCAGGTCGCCGAGGCGGGCGCGGACCATGGCGGCGTCGACCGTGACCGTGGTGCCGGCGAACTCGTCGGCGCGGAAGGAGACGTCCTCCAGCACCTTCTCGAGGATGGTGAAGAGCCGGCGGGCGCCGATGTTCTCGTCCTGCTGGTTCACCTGGGCGGCCTGGTGGGCGAGCTCCTGGAGGCCGTCGGCGCTGAACTCGAGGGTGACCCCCTCGGTGCCGAGCAGGGCGGTGTACTGCTTGGTGAGGGAGTTGCTGGGCTCGACCAGGATCCGGGCGAGGTCGGCCTCGTTGAGCGGCTTCAGCTCGACGCGGATCGGGAAGCGGCCCTGGAACTCGGGGATCAGGTCGCTCGGCCGGGACATGGTGAAGGCGCCGGCGGCGATGAACAGGATGTGGTCGGTGTGCACGGCGCCGTACCGGGTGTGAACCGTCGAGCCCTCGAGCACCGGGAGGAGGTCGCGCTGGACCCCCTCGCCACTGACGTCGGGGCCGTGCTCCGAGCCCTGGCCGGCGATCTTGTCGACCTCGTCGATGAAGACGATGCCGCTGTCCTCGACCGAGCGGATGGCCTCGTCGTAGACCCGGTCCATGTCGATGAGCCGATCGGTCTCCTCGTCGACGAGGGCGGTCCGCGCGTCGGCGACGGTCATCCGCTTCATCCGCTTGCGCGGCGGGGCGAGCTGGGAGAGGAAGTCGGCGAGGGTCGCGCCCATGTCCTCGAAGCCGGCGCCGGAGACGTTCTCCACCATCGGCTGGTATGGCTCCTCCACCTCGATCTCGACCACCCGGTCCTCGAGCTGGCGGGCGCGCAGCCGCTGGCGGAGGCGGCGGCGCTGCAGGCGGCGGCGGCGGCGCGCGGTCTCGCCGTCCGGGCCGGTCTCGCCGCCGGGCGGCGCCTCGCCGTCGCCGTCGCCGTCGCCGTCGCCGGCGGCCGGAGCCGCGGCCTCGGCGGCGGCGGCCCCGGCCTCGGCGGCGGACCCGGTCTCGACCTCGGCGGCCGGCGCGGCCGCGGGCGCGGCCGGGGTGGCGGCGGCGGGCCGGGCGCGGCTGCCCCGGCCGGGCCTGGTGCCCTCCTGGGCCTCGCGGACGTCGGCGTCGAGGAGGGCGTCGAGGATCCGCTCCTCGGCGGTGTCCCGGGCGCTGCCCTCGACCTCGGCGACGCGGTCGTTGTGGACCTCGGTGATGGTCTGCTCGAGCAGGTCTCGGATGATCGCCTCGACGTCGCGGCCGACGTAGCCCACCTCGGTGAACTTGGTCGCCTCCACCTTGATGAACGGGGAGCGGGTGAGCCGGGCGAGCCGGCGGGCGATCTCCGTCTTCCCCACCCCGGTGGGGCCGATCATCAGGATGTTCTTGGGGATCACCTCGGCGCGCATCGCCTCGGGGAGGCGCTGGCGACGGAGCCGGTTGCGGAGGGCGACGGCGACGGCGCGCTTGGCGCTGTCCTGGCCGACGATGAACTCGTCGAGCCGGCTGACGATCTGCGCCGGGCGCAGCTCGTCGACGCTGGCCGGGGTCTCGGCGACCGGCTCGGCCACCGCGGCGTCGCCGCCCGGGGTGGTGGGCGCGGGGGTGCCGGCGGGCGCGCCGCCCCCGGGCGGAACCGTGTCCGGGGGCTCGGCGCCCTCGCGCTCGCCGCGGACGGCGGGGGTCAGGGGCGCGTCTCCGTCGGGAACGTGGGCGGGGGCGCCACCGGGGCGGGTGTCGCTCATGGAAGCATCTCCGCAGCCGTCTTGTCGCCGGCGATGCCCACGGGGGCCTCGTCGACGGTGTCGAGGGTCTGCACGGTGATGTGGTCGTTGGTGTAGATGCAGAGGCTGGCCGCGATCTCCAGGGCGCGCCGGGCCACCTCGGGGGCGGTCAGCTCGGTGTTCTGCACCAGCGCGCGGGCCGCGGCGTGGGCGTACGGCCCGCCACTGCCGATGGCGGCGACGTCGTCGTCCGGCTCGATGATCTCACCATCGCCACTGAGCAGGAGCAGCTGCGAGGAGTTGGCGACCAGCAGCATCGCCTCGAGGTGGCGCAGGTAGCGGTCGGTCCGCCATTCCCGGCTGAGCCCGACGGCGGCGCGCAGGAGGTTGCCCTGGTGCTTCTCGAGCTGCTGCTCGAACTTGTCGAACAGGGTGAACGCGTCGGCGACGGCGCCGGCGAAGCCCACGATGATCTCGTCGTGGAAGAGCCGCCGCACCTTGCCGGCGCGGTGCTTCATCACCACGTCGCCGACGGTCACCTGACCGTCGCCGGCGATGGCCACCTGGCCTCCCCGCTTGACCGCCACGATGGTGGTCGCATGCGGCCGTGCCGCGCTCATGCTCACCCCGCGGCGGAGCGTGCCGCCGTGGCCTTGGGCGGTCGGTATTTGCAGTTCGGGTAGCCGGAGCAGCTCACGAACGGGCCGAAGCGGCCCTGGCGGCGGACCAGGGGACGCTCGCAGTCGGGGCAGGCGCCGAGCTCGGGATCGAGCACCACCGGCGCGACCGGTGACGCCGCAGCGGGAGCGGCGGCGTCGCCCGAGGCGCCGTTGGCGGGCACCCCGTCGGAGGGGGCGTCGCCCTTGATGTGGCGGCACTTCGGATAGCCGGAGCAGCCCACGAAGGGCCCGCGCCGGCCCATCCGGGTGACCAGCGGCTTGCCGCAGTCGGGGCAGTTCTCGCCGGTCGGCTGGGCCGCCGGACGGCCGCCCTGCTCGCCGCTCCGCGGCTGGATGTACTTGCAGTCGGGATAGTTGGAGCACCCCACAAAGGGCCCGCGGCGGCCGCTCTTGCGGGCCAGCCGCTTGCCGCACTCCGGGCAGGCGCCGAGCTCCTCGGGGGCCGCGTCGCCCTCGGCGCCGGCGGGCCTGGCCGCCTCGTCGCGCAGGTACTTGCAGTCGGGATAGCCGGAGCAGCCGGTGAACGGCCCGCGCTTGCCCTGGCGCACCACCAGCGGGCGCCCGCAGTCGGGGCAGGGCTCGCCGGTGGGCTCGGGCGCGGGCCCGTCCTTCTTGATGTACTTGCACTCGGGGTAGCGGGAGCAGCCGACGAACTCGCCGAAGCGGCCCTCGCGGACCACCAGGCGGCCCTCCTCGCACTCCGGGCACTCCTCGCCGGTGTCCTTGGTGGGGATCCTCACCCGCTCGAGGTTGTTCTCGGCCTTCTCCAGGGTGTCGGCGAAGGGCGTGTACCAGTCGCGGATCGTCGCCTCGAAGCCGGCGTGACCGTCCTCGACCCCGTCGAGCCGCTTCTCCAGGTCGGCGGTGAAGGTGACGTCGACGATCGCGGGGAACTGGCTGCGGAGCACGCCGTCGACGGTCTTGCCGAGCTCGGTGGGATGCAGCCGTCGCTCCTCCTGGCGCACGTACTTGCGCTCCTGGATGACGTCGACGGTGGGCGCATAGGTGGAGGGCCGGCCGATGCCGCGCTCCTCCATCTCCTTGATCAGCGAGGCCTCGGTGTAGCGGGGCGGCGGCTGGGTGACGTGGCCCTCGCGGGTCAGCTGCTGCAGCGCCAGCAGGGCGCCCTCGCTGAGCGCCGGGAGGCTCCGATCCTTCTGGTCGTCGTCGCGGCGCAGCACCCGGGTGAAGCCGTCGAAGCGGAGCACCGAGCCGTTGGCGCGGAAGACGTAGTCGCCCGCGTTGATGTCGACGCGGGTGGTGTCGAACTTCGCCGGGGCCATCTGGCTGGCCACGAAGCGGCGCCAGATCAGGTCGTAGAGCTTGAGCTGGGGGGCGGTCAGGTGGGTGGCGACCGATTCCGGGGTGCGCTCGGGGTCGGTGGGACGGATCGCCTCGTGGGCGTCCTGGGCGGCCACCGCCGGCGCCTTGGCCTTCGCCGCCCTGGCGGTGCCCCGGCCCACGTACTGCTTCCCGTAGGCCGAACTCGATGTGGGCGTGGGCGGCGGCGCGCGCGCTGTCGCTGATCCTCGTGGAGTTGGTGCGCATGTAGGTGATCAGGCCGACCGGGCCCTCGCTGCCCAGCTCGATCCCCTCGTAGAGGCCCTGGGCGATCTGCATGCTCTTCTTCGGCGCCATCCGCAGCCGGGTGCTGGCGTCCTGCTGCATCGTGCTGGTGGTGTAGGGGTTCGGCGCCGATCGCGTCGAACTCGCGGGCGGTGACCCTGGCGACCTCGAACGGCGGCACGCCGGCACCGGGGCGGCCCTCCTCGTCGACGCCGAGGGCGGCCAGCACTCTCAGCGCCGCCGCCTCGTCGGGCAGGCGGAGCCTGGTGTCCCCGGGGTCGGCGGCCCTGGCGGAGACCTCCTCCTCCTCCCCGTCGGCCAGGGCGGCGTCGCCGCGCTGGGCGTAGAGCCGGGCGGTGAGGGTGGCCCCCTGGTCGGTCGCCAGCCGGGCCTCGACCGTCCACCACTCCTCGGGGACGAAGGCGTCGATCTCGTTCTCGCGGTCGACGACCAGGCGCACCGCGACCGACTGCACCCGGCCGGCGCTCAGGCCGGTGCGCACCTTCTTCCAGAGAAAGGGGCTCAGCTGGTAGCCGACCAGGCGGTCGATGACCCGGCGGGCCTCCTGGGCGGCGACCAGGTCGCGGTCGATCAGGCGGGGGGCGAGCAGCGCCGCCTCGACCGCCGCGCGGGTGATCTCGTGGAAGACCACGCGCTGAGGGTCCTTGAGGCGGAGCGCCTCGGCGAGGTGCCAGGCGATGGCCTCGCCCTCGCGATCGGGGTCGGAGGCGAGGATCACCTCGGTGGCGCCCTTGGCCGCGGCGCGCAGCTCCTTGATCTGCGCCTCCTTGGTGACCTCGTACTGGGGGGCGAACCCCTTGTCGAGGTCGACGCCGAGCTTCGACTTGGGCAGGTCGCGGACATGGCCCATCGAGGCCTTGATGGTGTAGCCGGAACCGAGGAACCGGCTGAGCGTGCGCGCCTTGCTCGGTGACTCGACGATGATGAGGCGGTTGGCCATACGCTGCAGTCTCTCCGCGGTCGCTGCCAGTCAAACTCGCCGGCCGCGGCGTGCGGCCGATCATAGCAGCGGTCTCGAGACGGCCCCGATGGCGCTCACCGGCCTCCGACCCGGCTGACCCCGCCCCCGGGGAGGCTGCGGACCCAGCCCCCGAGCTCCAGGGCGCAGAGGCGGACGGCGATCTCGGCGGCCCCGGCACGGGTCGCCTCGGCCAGCTGGTCGGGGTGCACGGGGTCGCTGCCCACCAGTTCGAGGAGGGCGCGCAGGACCGGGTCGCCGGGGGGCGCGGCGGGGCCTGTCGCCGGCCGCCGCGGGCTCGCCAGCGGCAGCTCCGGGAGCGCCCCGGCGAGGTCGTCGAGCTCGAGCAGGGGGGTGGCGCCGTCCCGGATCAGGCGGTTGGTGCCGCGAACTCTGGGCGCTGCGGACCGACCCCGGGACCGCCAGGACCTCCCGCCCCAGGTCGGCGGCGTGGCGGGCGGTGCTCAGCGCCCCGCTGCGCTCGCCCGCCTCCACCACCACCACGCCGAGGGCGAGGGCGGCGATCAGCCGGTTGCGACGCGGGAAGCGCCAGGCGACCGGCTCGGTGCCCGGAGGGTCCTCGGAGATCACCGCGCCGGCGCCGCAGACCGCCTCCAGCAGCCGCTCGTGGCCGGGCGGGTAGCAGCGGTCGACGCCGCAGCCGAGCACGGCGAGGGTGGGACCGCCCGCCTCGAGGGCGCCGCGGTGGGCGGCGGCGTCGATGCCCCGCGCCAGTCCGCTGATCACCAGCACCCCGGCGGAGGCGAGCTCGCGTCCCAGCTCGTGCGCCACCTCGATGCCGGTCAGGGTGGCCGCCCGCGCCCCGACCACCGCGACCGCGGCGGCGGGAGGCGGCCAGAGCGTCCCCCGCACCCAGAGCTCCACCGGGGGCATGGCGAGGTGCTCGAGCGCGGCCGGCCAGCCGGGCCCGCCGCGCGCCAGCCGCCGGCAGCCGGTCACGCTCCCGCCTCGCCGCGATGGCGGAGCGCCTCGGCGACCGCGTCCTCCCCCACCCGCTCCTCGCCGGCGAGGTCGGCCACGGTGCGGGCCACCCGGAGCACCCGGTGGAAGCCACGGGCGCTGAGCCCCAGCCGCTCGCCGGCGGCGGCGAGCAGCCGGGTGGCGGCGCCGGTCGGCCGCGCCGCCCGGAGCAGGCGGCGGGCGTCGAGCAGCGCGTTGAGCGGGGCGCCCGCCGGCTCCTCGCGGTCGCGCTGCCGGCGGCGGGCCGCCTCCACCCGCCGGCGCGCCGCTGCCGACGGCTCCTCCGGGGTGGCGTCGAAGAGCAGGCCGTAGGGCTGGCGGGGCACCCGGACGGCGAGGTCGATCCGGTCGCGCACCGGCCCGCTCAGCCGTGCCCGGTACGCGGTCAGCGACCGGGGCTCGCAGGAGCACAGCTGGGCCGGGTCCTCGTGGTGACCGCAGGGGCAGGGGTTGGCGGCGGCCACCAGGGTGATCGACGCCGGGAACACGACCGCGCCCCGCACCCGGGCGACGGTGATGGTCCGCTCCTCCAGCGGCTGGCGGAGCGCCTCGAGGTGCCCCCGGGAGAACTCGCAGAGCTCGTCCAGGAACAGCACCCCGCGGTGGGCGAGGCTGATCTCGCCGGGACGGGCGAGGCCGGCGCCGCCGCCGACCAGGCCGGCCCGCGAGATCGAGTGGTGGGGGGCGCGGAAGGGCGGACGCAGCGAGGCGGCGTGACGGTCGCGCAGCGCCCCGCGCAGCGAGTACACGGCCGCGACCTCGAGGCCCTCCTCCACCACCAGGTCGGGGAGCAGCGAGGCGAGGGCGCGGGCGAGCAGCGTCTTGCCCGACCCCGGCGGGCCGACCATCAGCAGGTTGTGTCCCCCGGCGGCGGCGATCTCGAGGGCGCGCTTGGCGGTGGCCTGCCCGCGGATGTCGGCGAGGTCGACCCCACCCGGGAGCGCGGGCGGGGCCGGCCCGGGGGTCGCCGGCGGGAGCGGGCTGGTGCCGTCGAGGTGCTCCACGCAGGCACGGAGCGAGGCCGGGGCGACCACCTCGAGGCCCTCGACCAGGCAGGCCTCGGCGGCATTCCCCGGCGGCACCACCAGCCGGCGCACCCCGGCGGCGCGCAGGCAGCGGGCCATGGGCAGCACCCCGGCCACCGGGCGCAGCTCGCCGTCGAGGGCGAGCTCGCCGAGCAGGGCGGTGCCCTCGAGGCGGAGCTCGCGGCCGCCGCAGCGCAGCACCGCGACCGCGATCGCCAGGTCGAAGCCGGTGCCCTCCTTGGGGAGCTCGGCGGGGGCCAGGTTGACGGTCAGCTTCCGGTTGGGGAAGTCGAGCCCCGAGTTGCCGACCGCCGCCTTGACCCGCACCCGCGCCTCCTGGATGGCCCGGTCGGTGAGGCCCACCACGGTGAAGCCGGGGAGCCCGTTGCTCAGGTCGGCCTCGACCGTGACCGGCACCCCGGCGATGCCCTGGACGGCGCAGCAGGTGGCGCTCGCAGTCATACTCGTGAGGATAAC
This sequence comes from uncultured Chloroflexia bacterium, assembly GCA_963846365.1. Classification (GTDB taxonomy): domain Bacteria; phylum Chloroflexota; class Dormibacteria; order Aeolococcales; family Aeolococcaceae; genus CF-96. The sequence goes on along the minus strand of CAWJVN010000002.1, from coordinate 256,882 downwards.
CCACACGACAGTGGTGTCGCCACCGCAACACCCAGCCGAAGGAAATCACGGGAATCCGTGATCTTCCGCGCCCCGGGGATCGGCTACGTGGGCTCGGAGCTGCGGCGCTGCGGCCGCCGCCCGGAGGCGGCGTGGCCGGGGCGCAGGTCGCCGAGCAGCTGCCGGGCGGCGGCGCTGACCGCCTCGACCGCGGCGTCGAAGGGCTCGCGGTTGGCGGCCGACGGGGCCCGGTAGCCGCTCACCTTGCGCACGAACTGGAGCGCGGCGGCGTGCACGTCGTCGGTGCTGGCGGGGGGCTCGATCCCGCGCAGCGTCCTGATGCTGCGGCACATGGAGCGTCCTCGGAGGGCGACCGGTGATCCCTCCATGATGGCGCGCCCGGGCCGCACCACGGCCCGCCGAGGGGACGCTCACCCTGCCCACCGTCGAAACCGTACAGTGACGCGATGCGCGGCGCCCCCCTCGCGGCGGTCACGGTCCTCGTGCTCCTCGGCGCCGCCTGCGGTGGCGGGCCGTCCACCGCCCAGAGCACCTCGTCGCCGGGCACCACCTCCACCGGCGGGGTCAGCTCCGCCACCTCGCGGAGCACCACCGTCAGCGTCTCGTTCGGCACCCCGGTGCCGGCGACGCCGACCTCGCGGGTGACGGCGCGGTCCACGACCTCGGCGACCTTCGCCGCCCGCACCCCGGCGCCGACCGCGCCGCCCGCGGCCTGCGCCCCCGGCGACGTGAGCATCACGACCAGCACGGACCTCCCGCAGTATCGGGCCGGCCAGACGGTGCACGTGCGGGTGGTGGTGCACAACCTGAGCGCCAACGGCTGCCTCTTCGGCGCCCCCGGCGACTTCGCCATCGAGCCCGAGCCCTCAGGAGCCGCCGTCTATGCGGTGCACCTCGCCTGTCCCGCCGCCGGCTGCCAGCCGCTGCAGCCGCAGGTGGGGACGCTCACCTATCCGGTCGACTGGAATCAGATCCCCAACCAGGGACCGGTGACCCAGCCGCAGGGCGCCTTCCACGCCAGGGCGTCGTTCCCCGGCTACCCGGTCGCCGCCTCGGCGCCGTTCACGATCACGCCGTAGATTCGTCGCCCACGGCGTTGGGGATGTGCTGGCAGCGGGTGACCTGGAGCCGGTCGTCGAGGATCAGCCCGAGCACGTCGATGCGGCACTGCTGACGCTGCCGCTTGGTGGCCAGGCGATAGGTCTCCATCAGGGTGCGGAGCTTCTGCTGCTTGCGGAGGTCGACCGCCTCCTCGGGCAGGCCGAAGCCGGTCCCGCGGCGGGCCTTGACCTCGATGAGGACCAGGGTCTCCCCGTCCTCCGCGACGATGTCGATCTGGCCGGCACGCGCCCGCCAGTCGCGGGCGAGCACCGTCCAGCCCTGCTCGCGGACCCAGGCGAGGGCGGCGGACTCGCCCGCCTGCCCGACCCGGTCCTTGAGCGGGCGGCCGGGGGGAAGCGCGTCCGGGGCGGGGCGCTCCCGCCTACTCGTCGGCGTCCTCCTGCGCGCCGGCGCCGACCTGCTCGAGCTCGGGCTCGGGCTCGGGATCGGCGACCGCGGGCGGCGGCGCCTCGGAGCCGGCCGGCGCCGCCGCGGCGGCTGCGGCCCGGGTCGAGCTGTTCCCGCCGATGGGCTCGCGGCGCTCACGGATGCGGGCCCGCTTGCCGACCTTCTCACGCAGGTAGTAGAGCTTGGCCCGGCGCACGTCGCCGTGGCGGAGCACCTCGATGCGGTCGAGCCGCGGTGAGTGGAGCAGGAACCGCCGCTCCACGCCGACGCCGTGCGAGATCCGGCGCACGGTGAAGCTGGTGCGCGCCCCGACGGTCCCGTTGACGGCGATCACCACCCCCTCGAAGACCTGGATGCGCTCGCGCGTCCCCTCGACCACCTTCACGTGGACGCGGACGGTATCGCCGCTGCGCAGCTGCGGCACCTCGGGCTTCTCCTGCTCTCGCTCGAGCAGGTCGATCACATTCATCGCGGTCCTCCAGCAGGGGATGTGAGCGGTCCGGGCTCTGCCGGGACCGGGGAACGGGGGTCGGATTCGGGACGAAGCCGGAGGCGTCGCTGACGCGCCTGGTCGTGGCGCCACTGTTCGATGGCGGCGTGGTGGCCGCTGCGGAGCACCTCGGGCACCTCGCGGCCCTCGAAGACCGCGGGGCGAGTGTAGAGGGGAGGCTCCACATGGGAGGCGCCGCCGGAGAAGGTCTCGCCGTGGAGCGACTCGGGCGACCCGAGGGTCCCGGGCAGCATCCGCGCCACCGCCTCCACCACCACCATGGCCGCGACCTCGCCGCCGCTGAGGACGAAGTCGCCGACCGACAGCTCCTCTCCGATCTCCTCGCGGGCACGCTCGTCGACACCCTGGTAGCGACCGCAGACCAGGAGGAGGTGGTCCTCGGCGGCGAGCTCGCGGACCACCTCCTGGGTGAGCCGCGGCCCCTGCGGCGAGAGCAGGATGGCGCGCACCGCGGGGTCGGCGGCGCGGAACGCGCGCACCGCCCGCACCAGCGGCTCGGGCTTGAGCACCATCCCCGGGCCGCCGCCGAACGGGATGTCGTCGACCTGGCGGTGGCGGTCGTCGGTGTGGTCGCGGAGATCGTGGGCGTGCAGCTCCAGGGTGCCGCCCTCGAGGGCGCGGCCGACCACCCCGACGCCGAGCGGCCCGGGGAAGACGCCGGGGAAGATGGTGAGCACGTCGACGCGCACCTCAGGCCTCCTCCCAGGGCTGGACCACCACCACGCCGCCGGCGAGGTCGACCCGGTCGACGAAGGCACGGACCATCGGCAGCCGGCGCAGCTCGGCGCCGTCGCGGATCACCAGGACCTCGTGGGCGGCGTACTCCTCCACGTCCTCGACCACGCCGACCTGAGCCCCCTCCGGGGTCACCGCGCGCAGCCCCACCAGCTGGTGGACGAACCACTCGTCGGCACCCAGGGGGCGGGCGTCGCCGGCCTCGACGCAGAGGTAGGCGTCGCGCAGGGCGTCGGCCGCCTCGCGGCTGGTGACGCCCTCCAGGGCGAGCAGCAGGTCACCGTCGGCGGTGGGACGCGCGGCGGTCACCACCAGGGCCTGGCCGCCCCTCTCGACGCGCAGCCGCAGCCCGCTCCGGAAGCGTGCGGCGTCACCCCCCAGCGGCTGCACGCGCAGCTCGCCGCGCACGCCGTGGGGACGGCGCACGTGGGCGGCACGGATCAGCGGTGGGGTGGCCTCGGCCGGCCCGGTCATGGCGATCATCGACTACGCGACGTCGACCTGGACGCGCTGACGGTGGCGAAGCCCCGCGGCCCGCACCACCGCCCGGATGGCGTCGATGTTGCGGCCGCCCTTGCCGATCAGCTTGCCCATGTCGTCGGCGCCGACCTTGATCTCGACCACCGTCTGCCGGCCGCCGGGGCGCACCTTGACGGCGACCGCCTCCTTGTCGACCACGATGTTGTGGGCGATGAAGCGGGCGAGGTCTCCGTAGTCGGTCATCCCTCGTCCTCCGTCGCCGCCGGCTCGGCGGCCTCGACCGGCTCGGTGGCGGCCGGGCTCGCCGGCGCCTCCGGCTCCGCGACCGCGGTCACGCCGGCGGCACGGGGACGCGGCGCCCGCTGGAGCACGCCCTGCTGCTCGAGCAGCTTGCGGGCGATGTCGCTGGGCTGGGCGCCCTTGCGCATCCAGTCGCGCACCCGGTCGGCGTCGATCGACACCCTGGCCGGGTTGGCGATGGGATCGTAGGTGCCCACCTCCTCGATGAAGCGTCCGTCGCGAGGACTGCGCGAGTCGGCGACGACCAGCCGGTAGAAGGGCCGCTTCTTCGCGCCCATCCGCTTCAGGCGAATCTTGACCAAAACATCTCCTTTTACACCCCGGTCGGTTGTGGGTCAGAGACCCAGCTGGCTGGTGTCGATGCCCTTCAGGTTCTTCAGCATGCGCATCTTGCCGCGCGTGCCCTTGGTGCCCTTGCCGCCGCCCAGCTGCTTGAAGACGGCCTGCATCTGCTCGAACCCCTTGAGCAGCCGGTTGACCTCGGCGATCCCGGTGCCGCTGCCCAGCGCGATGCGCTTGCGCCGCGAGCCCTTGACGATCTCCGGGCGGCGCCGCTCCTCGGCGGTCATCGAGAGGACGATCGCCTCCATGTGGGAGAGGTCGCGCTCGGTGGGCATCGCGCCCGCCGCCTGCTGGACCAGCTTGCGGCCGCCGGGGAGCATGCCGAGGATGCTCTCCATCGAGCCCATCCTGCGCATCTGCCGCATCTGCTCGAGGAAGTCGTCCATGGTGAGCCGGCCGGCGAAGAGGCGCTCCTCCATCGCCGCCGCCTGCTTCTCGTCGACGTGCTGCTGGGCGCGCTCGATGAGGGTGAGCACGTCGCCCATCCCGAGGATCCGCGAGGCCATCCGCTCGGGATGGAAGGGTTCGAGGTCGGCCGGCTTCTCGCCGACGCCGGTGTACATGATCGGGACGCCGATGGTCTCGCGCATCGAGAGCGCGGCGCCGCCGCGGGCGTCGCCGTCGAGCTTGGTCATGATCACGCCGTCGACGCCCACCTGCTCGGCGAAGGCCCTGCCGACGTTGACCGCCTCCTGGCCGGTCATCGAGTCGACGACCAGCAGGGCGTCGTGCACCCGCACCCGCCGCCGGACCTCCTTGAGCTCGTCGAGCATCCGCTGGTCGATCTGCAGCCGGCCGGCGGTGTCGAGGATGACCACGTCGCAGTTGAGCCGTCGCGCCTCCTCGACCCCGCGCTCGCAGAGCTCCGGAGGCTGCATCCTGCCGTCGGGCATCGCCACCGGGACGTTGTTGTCCTTGCCCAGCCGCTCCAGCTGCTGGGCGGCGGCGGGACGGTAGGTGTCGGCGGCGACCAGCAGCGGCCGGTGGCCCTCGCGGCGCACCGCCAGGGCCAGCTTCACCGCCGTCGTGGTCTTGCCCGAGCCCTGGAGGCCGAGCAGCATCACCACCGTCGGGGGCTGGGACTGGTAGGTGAGCCGCTTCTGCTCGCTGCCCAGCAGGGCCACCAGCTCGTCGTTGACGATCTTGACGATCTGCTGCCCCGGGGTCAGCGAGTTCGAGCACGTCCTCGCCCACCGCCCGCTCCCGGATTCGGTCGACGAAGGCCCGCGCCACCTTGAAGTTGACGTCGGCCTCGAGCAGGGCCATCCGGACCTCGCGGAGACCGGCCTCCACCTCGGCCTTGGTGAGCCGCCCCTTGCCGGTGAAGTGCTTGAAGACCTCGCCGAGCCGGTCGGACAGGGAGTTCGAACATCTAGGCCGCCCCCGAGGCGGTGGTGCCGGCGGTTCCAGGGGTCGACGAGGTCCCCGTTGCTCCGGAGACGGCTCCCCCCCGCGGGCAACGCCCGCGGCGGCGCGGAGTCGCGCCGGGGGCGGGGTGAGCGCAGGCGGCTCTGCCGCCGGAGCGAGGGGGGGGGCACCCCCCCTGGACAGAGCCGACCTGAGCTCGGTCTCGAGGGCGTCGCGGCGGGCCAGCTCGGCGGCGTGGCCGAGCCGCTCCTCGTAGTGCTCGAGCTGGGCGAGGGCGCGGCGGACGAGGTCGTAGGCCCCGCTGCGGGTGCAGCCGAAGGTCTCGGCGAGCTCGCTGTACGACCAGTCCTCGTCGAGGCGGAGGCGGCAGGCCTCGCGCTGGTGGTCGGTGAGCAGCGGTCCGTACACGTCGAGGAGGCGTTGGAGGTGGCCCACCTGGGCGGCGACCGCGGCCAGGGGGTCGAGGGGTGTCAAGGGCAAAGCCTGGACATCCTAGCAGGTGATGTGCGACGGGCGGCGGGGCCGCGAGCCCGCCCCGACCCCGGTATCCTGATCTCCGATCCCTGACGTCGTGGAGGGTGAGACCGTGACCCTGCGCAGTGCCGGCCCCATCTGCGGGCCCGGTGGATGATCCACAACGGCGGTGGCGGCCACTCGATGATCATGCCGCCCGCGGGGGAGCCCATCCCCGAGCCCTGCCTCGCCTGCGAGCGCGGCCGCTGCGACAAGTGCTGGCGCTCCTGGAGCGACTACACCACCGGCAACCACTGGGTCTGCGACTGCACCCACGAGCCGGGCGAGGAGGAGCGGCCCGCCTGAGCGCTGCGCCGGCGCCGCGGGCCTCGGCCCGCGGCGCGCGCAGTCGGTCCTCAGCAGCCGGGCGGCGGCGCACCCGTGCAGGTGAGGTTGTTGCCGCGGATGACGACGTTGCGGTCGCTCATGTCGGTGATGGTGACGGTGTCGTTGCTGCCGATGATGATCACCCGGTTGTCGTGCGCCGGGGCGCCGGCGACGGTGCCGGTGATGGTCACCACGTTCGAGCTGCCGGTGACCCGCACCGTGTTGTCGTTGGCGTTCATGATGGTGATCGTGTTCGAGGTGCCCCGGGCGGTCAGGGAGTTGTCGCTCCCGTTGGTGACCTGCTGGGTGATGCCCACCCCTCGGGCGTCCAGCTGGTTGCGGTTCGACGAGCCCGCGACCGTCTGGGTCACGGTCTGGATGATGGTGATCCCCGAGGCCTCGAGCTCGTTTCGGTTTGCAAACGACCCGAGAGCGGTGGCCTGGACCGACTGGCCGATCGAGCTCCCGCTGGCGGTGAGCTCATTGTGGTTCTGGAATCCCTGGAAGCTCAGGCCGCCGACGAACTGCACGATTCCGGGGCCGTTGGCACGGAGCGTGTTGTAGCTGCCGTAGTTGAGCAGCTGCTGGGTGAACCGGTCGCCATTGGTGATGAACAGCTGATTGTGGTTCGACAGGTTGGGCACGGAGTTGACCTCGACGATGCCGAGGTTCTGCACGCTGCCCGCGCTGTTGGTGATCCGCGCCTGGTTGGAGGACCCCCCCAGCGCCGCGATCGTCTGGGCGGCCCCGAAGGTGTTGCTCAGAGTGCCGTGGTTGTTGTTGGCACCCGGTGCATCACCGATCTCCTGAAGGCTGCCGACGTCGTTCCGGATGGTGCCCACGTTTCCGTGGGAGCCGGGATCGCCGATCAGCTGGGCGCTTCCGGCGCTGTTGAAGATTCGCCCGGTGTTGTTCCCCAGCACCAGCTGCGAGAACGGCGTGCTGTTCCGGGTGATGACGCAGGGACACCCTGCCGCCGCGACCGTCGCCGGCGTCAGTCCCACCGCCCCGACCACCACGGCACCGGCGGCGACGGCCGCCTCGAGACATCTCGCCATGCGGGTCGCCCCTCCCTTCGCATCCGAGCCCGGCCCGGCTCTCCCTCTCCATCGGTGCCAGCCGCCGGCACCCGCAGAGGGCCACGATAGTCCGGAGTCCATCTGGTTGGCAAGTTCGAAGCGATCGATGACAGCAACGCCCCTCGCTCGCGTCACACGCCACAAGGGCCACACGGAGGGTTTTGGCGGCGGGACTGAGGACGCGGACTGCAGTGCCGGACCGCGGACCTGGCAAAGAGAAGGAGCGGCGGGAAGATCCCGCCGCTCCCTGTTCCCGTCACCCTGAGCCCGGAGTGGCTCCGGTGCTCGAGCATGCCCGGTCGCGAATCAGCAGGCCGGAGGAGGCGACCCGTTGCAGGAGATGAGGTTGCCCTTGATCTTCACCGTCCTCCCGCTCACGTCGTTGAGGGTCACGGTGTCGCCGTTGCCCTGGACCGTCACCTTGTTGTTGTTCGCGGTCATCGTCGGGCTGCTGCCGGTGATGGTCACCAGGTCGAAGTTGCCCTTGACGCTGACCTTGTTCCCGCTGCCGTTGGTGACCCACTCGTCGATGGTGTTGCCCGCGAGCCTGGAGGTCGTTGCTGCTGCCGTTCTGGACCACCTGGGTGATTGACGTTGCCGGTGGTCTCGAGCTCGTTGCCGCTCGCCTCTGGCGCCCAGGCCGCCGGGGGCGCCGATGGTCGCGGTGTTCCCCGGGGTGGCGCTGGTGTTGTTGGTCACGAACTGGGAGTTGTTGCTGCCGGTGACGGTCAGCTCGTTCGAGTTGGCGCCGCTGCTGGTGGCCGGGGTGGTGTCGAAGTAGAACACCTGCTGGGTGTTGTCGACGCCGTTGCTGCCGGTGAGCTCGTTGTGATTCCCGCCGGCGACGTACTGGCCGCAGAAGAAGTTGCTCGTGGCACCGCAACCATTGCCGGATCCGGCCGAGTTGTTGAGCGTCAGCTTGTTGTTGCTCGCCGGCAAAGTGAACAGCCCCGGACCGAACAAGGCGGCGTTGGTCGCGGTGTCACCGACGATCTGGGAGAGGCCGGCGCTGTTGCTCGCAGTGACGCTGTTGTTGTTGGACCCGGGCGTGGTCCCCACATCCTGGTACATGTAGAAGCTGTTCTTCAGGGTCGCGGAGTTGCCGTGCGAGCCGGGCGGGGTGGTGGTCCCGACAACCTGGGTCGAGTTGGCGCTGTTGATCGCCGTCGCCGAGTTGTTCCCGACGACGATCTGCGTCACCGTGGGGCTGTTCTTGTTGGTGACCTTCGCCGCACTGGCGGTGCCGCCCCCGGCTCCCACGGCCACGACGGCGCCCACGGCGGCCATGGCAAAGCTGGTTCGTCTGCGCATCCAGGATCCTCCCACGAGCCCTCGCGGGCTCTGCCTCTCTTCGGGGCCGGTCCACTGCCGCCACCGGTGTCGTCACACTAGCCCGACCGACCGGGGTTCCGCAAGTATGAATAGTGGTAGCGTGGATATCACACGAAGACCCCGAAAACAACAATCGAATCCAACCGAGACGAAAAATCCTGGGCGGGGTCCCAGGCCTCGAGATTCCTTACCAAACAGACAGTTTTTCGGGCGTCTCCCGATGGCGAGGCGAGGCCGGTTTGGGTGCACCACACCGGCCTCCGGGCCACCCGCCACCGCACTGGCGCTACCCACCTTCAGGGTGGCCTGGTCGTCCTTCGACGTCACAGTGATCACCCCGGCGCCGGACAGCGCGTTTCCGTTGCCACTGCTGCCGACGACGCGCGGTGAGCTCCGTGCTCACGCGCGTGCCGAACCGACGGGATCAGCAGGTGAGGGTCAGTCCCACGCAGTTGATACCGTTGCCGTTGATCGTGATCTGCCGGTTGCTGACACCGTAGAGCACGATGCTGTCGCCGAGGTTGTCGACGGTGAGCACATTGCCGCTGCCGTTGGTCACGAACTCGGTGCTGTGGCTGCCGTTGATGGTGAGGACGTTGGAGCTGCCGTTCTGGACGGCCTGGGTGTGGTACGACCCGTTGGATCTCAGCACGTTGTTGCTCGCGTTGAGGCCGAGCGTGCCGCCGGTGCCGATCAGCTGGATCGTCGCCGGCGTGGCGGCGGTGCCGTTGGTCACGAACTGCGAGTCCGGCTGCCGTTGGCGGTCAGCACGTTGTTGTCGGCCGCACCCGCCGGCATGGTGCCGAAGTAGAAGATCTGCTGGGAGTTCAACCCGCCATTCGAGGTGAGTTGGTTGCTGTTCCCGCCCGCGACCACCTGGCCGCGGGTGAACGACGCCGAGGCGCCACTCCCCCCGATTGACCTGGATGCCTCCCACCGTGAAGGTGGGGCCGGCACCGGAGCCGTTGCGTCGCCCGGTTGTTGAAGCTGTTGGCGCTGCCGACGTTCTGAACCGAGTTGCTGCTGTTGATGGCGGTGGCGGAATTTCCCGGCGACACATGCTGCACGACCGTGGGACTGTTGATCGTCTGCGCACGAGCGGTCATGCCCCCACCGGTCGCCACCCCGCCCAGGCCCGCCAGCGCGACGGCGCAGGGCCGCCCCCACGGCGGCTCCTCCTCTCGGCGCGCCACCCTCGGCGCTGACGCCGGACACGATGGTCCGCAGATCGACGGGTCGCAAGCTTGCGATGTGGGACCGCAGCCGCGAACAGCCTCAGCTGTGGACCTGGAGGACCCCGGCAAACAGCGCGTCGAGATAGGCGCGGGGGTCGAAGACGTTCAGATCGTCGATCCCCTCCCCCATGCCCACCAGCTTCACCGGGATCCCCAGCTCCGCCTCGATGGCGAGCAGGGTGCCGCCGCGGGAGGTGCCGTCGAGCTTGGTGAGCACCAGGCCGGTCACCCCCAATGCGTCGTGGAAGGCGCGCGCCTGGGTGAGGGCGTTCATGCCCGTCGGCGCCTCCAGCACCAGCAGGGTCTCGTGGGGTCCGTCGGGCACCAGCCGCTGCACCACCCGCTGGATCTTCTTCAGCTCCTCCATCAGCGGCGCCTTGGTGTGGAGGCGGCCGGCGGTGTCGACGAGCACCGCCTGCACCCCGCGTGCGATCCCGGCCTTGATGGCGTCGTAGACCACCGCGCCGGGGTCGGCACCGTGCTGGTGGGCGACCATGGGGGCGTGGGCGCGGTCCGCCCAGACCCGCAGCTGCTCGATCGCGGCGGCGCGATAGGTGTCGGCGGCGGCGACCAGCGCCGAGCCCCCGTCGCTGCGCAGCCGGTGGGCCAGCTTGCCGATGGTGGTGGTCTTGCCGTTGCCGTTGACGCCGACGATGAGCACGACGCTGGGATGGCCGTCCAGGCGCAGGCCGCGGTCGCGCGACTCGAGGATGGCGATCATCTCCTCCTTGAGCGCCTCCAGCGCCGCCTCGGCGTCGGGGATGCGCTCGACCAGCACCCGGCGGCGCAGGATCTCGACCACCGGCTCGGCGGTCAGCATGCCCACGTCGGCGGCGAGCAGCACCTCGAGCAGGTCGTCGTAGAAGCTGTCGTCGAGGTCGCGTCGGAGCAGGACGATGTCCTGCACCTGCTCGGCGAACTGCTCCGACGCCTTGTCCATGCGGCGCGACATGCGCCGCCACCAGGCCAGCTTCTGCTCGCCGCCGTCCCCCTCCTCCGGGGCCTCCGCACGATGCTCCCGCTCGCGGCGCCGCTGCGCCTCCGGCTCGGGCTCGGGGGTGGGCTCCCAGATCTGGACGCCGGGGGAGAGCCCGCCGGCGAACTCGGCCGGGTCCGGCTCCGGCTCCTCGCCCTCGACCTGCTCCTCGGCCGGCGTCTCGGCCTGGTCCCCCTCGCGGTCCTTCTTCCTGCCCCGTCGGAACACCATCAGCCCATGGCGGCGGTGACCGCCTCCACGGCGCGGGCCTCGGGCTGGGGCACGGTCCGGCCCGCCTCGAGGCGGACGCTGAGCAGCCGGCTGGTGCCGTCGGCGTTGGAGGTCACCCCGTAGAGGACGTCGGCGGCGGCCATCGTCGCCTGGTTGTGGGTGACCACCAGGAACTGCTGGGTGGCCGCGAGCCGGCGCAGCAGCCGGTTGAACCGGACCACGTTGGGGTCGTCGAGGGGGGCGTCGACCTCGTCGAAGACGCAGAACGGGCTGGGGTTCACCTGCTGGACCGCGAGGATGAGCGCCAGCGCGGTGAGGGCGCGCTCGCCACCGCTCAGCAGCCGCAGCGCCTGGAGACGCTTGCCCGGCGGCTGGGCGAGGATCTCGATGCCCTCGGGCTCGGCCGCCCGGGCCGGCTCGGCGTCCTCGGCGCCGGCATCGACGGGCGCCGGGTTCTGGAAGCGCAGGGTCGCCCGGCCGCCCGGGAAGAGCTCTGCGAAGAGCAGGTGGAAGTGGTACGCCACCGCGCCGAAGACCGCCTCGAAACGCCGCTCGATCTCGTCGGAGAGCACCGCGGCGAGGGCGCGCAGGTCGCGGCACGCCGAGGCGAGGTCGTGATGGTCGGCGCGCAGCCGCTCCAGGCGGGCGAGCAGGGTGTCGTGCTGCTCGGGGGCGAGGGCGTTCACCGGCCCCAGGGCGGCGACCCGGCGCTCCAGCCGGGTGATCTCGCGCTCGGCCCGCTCGGCGGCGTCGGCCTCGGGCTCGGGACCCTCGTCGCAGTCGTCCTCGCGCACCGCCTCGGCGAGCTCGTCGATCCGCGCCTCGCAGGCGGCCAGATCGGCGCCGGCGGCGGCGTGCTCGTCGGCGGCGCGGGCGGCGATGACGGCGACGTCCGCGCGCTCGGCGGCGAGGGCCGAGACCGCCGCCTCGGCCGCGGCGACCGGGCCGGCGGCGCGCTCGAGCTCGGCGGCGCAGCTGCCCAGCAGCGCGTTCACGTGCGCGCGCCGGGCTGCGGCCTCGTGGCGGCGGGCGAGCGCGGCCAGCGCCTGGCCCTCGGCGGCGAGCCGGCGCAGCGCCGCCGCGTCGGCCCGGGCGCGCGCGGTGGCGAGCGCCTGCCGGGCGGCGGCGGCGCGGCCGCGCAGCTCCCGGGCCCGGGGCTCGGCCCGGGCCAGCTCGAGCTCCTGGGCGCGGAGCTCGACCTCCGCCCGCTCGCGTCTCCCCCGCTCCTCGGCGGCCCGCGCGCGAGCCTGCTCCAGCAGCTCCGCGGTCGCCGCCAGGGCGGTGGCGGCTCGCTCCTCCTCGCCGGCGGCGGCGGCGGCGGCCTCGCGGGCGGCGGCACAGCCGGCCAGCCGGGCGGCGCCCTCGGTGTCCAGGGTCGCGGCCCGGTCCTCCTCGGCGCGCGACGCGCCGCCGCGGCTCGCCGCCGCCCCCGCCGCCGCGGCGGCCGCGGAGCGGGCGCGGTCGAGCTCGGCGGCGGCGGCGGAGGCGCGCGCCTCGACCTCGCGGAGGACGGCCGTGGCCCGCTCCGTAGCCGCGGTGGCATCACGTTCGCCGGCGCCGGCGGCGGCCGCGGCGGCGGCGGCCTCGCGCTCGGCCCCGGCGAGGGCGATGGTGGCCCCGGGGCGCCCGCCGCCGCGCACCCCGGCGGGCCCCGCGACGGTGCCGTCGGGGAGCACGCAGCGGCGCGCTCCGGCGGCGAGGGCGGCTCCGGCGGCGGCGAGGTCGGCGACCAGCACCACCCCGTCGAGACAGTGGGCGAGGGCGCCGGCGGCATCCGCCGAGGCCTCGACGGCGTCGATGGCGCGGCGGGTGGAGTGGGATGCGGGGATCGCCGGGGGGGTCACCGCGAGCCCGGTGGCGAGCACCTCCTCGCGCAGCTCCTGGCCGGCGAGGAGCGTCCGGGCCGCCTCGAGGTCGGTGACCAGCCAGGCGGCGAGGTGCGGCTCCAGCGCCGCCTCCACCGCGGCCTCGTCGGCGGCGTCGAGGACGCGCACCCGCTCGACCAGGCGGACGGCCTCGAGCCGGCCCGCCCGCACCGCGGAGGCCACCGCGCCGCCGCCCAGGGCACCCTCGAGACGGCCCCGCACCGCCGCGGCGCGGGCGGCGGTCTCGCGCACCGCGGTGTGGGCGGCGGTCTCCGCCGACCGTGCGGCCGTGGCCAGCTCGCGAGCGCCCGAGACCTCGGCACGGACCGCGTCGAGCGCCGCCGCGGCGGCGGCCGCCGCGCCCGCCAGACCGGCGGCCCGCTCCGACGCGGAGCGCGCCTCCTCCGCCAGCGCCGCCGCGTGGTCGCGGGCCTGCGCCGCCTCGGCGACCAGGCCGGCGGCGGTCTCCTCGAGCAGCCCGGCGCGCATGCCGTGGTCGCGGGCGGCGGTGGCGGCGGTGGCGTGGCGCCGCTGGGCCGCCGCCAGCTCGCGCTCGGCGGCGGCGAGCTCACGGCCGGCGGCATCGGCGGCGCCCGCCGCGGCGCGGTGGGCGGCGCGGGTCGCCGCGAGCCGCTCGTCGAGCTCGGCGAGGAGCCGTTCGGCCGCCGCCTCGCCGTCGCCCAGCTCCTCGATGAGGCCGCCCTGGGCCGCGGCGTCGGCGGTGGCGGCGGCCCACTCGGCGCCCGCCGCCGCCCTGGCGACCGCGGCGGCGGCGGCTCCGTCCGCCCAGCGGCGCAGGTCGCCGGCGGCGCGCTCGGCGGCGAGGCGGGTCTGCTCGAGCCGCTCGGCGGCGGCGCGCTGCGCCGCCCGGGCGGCCGCCAGGCGCTCGCCCTCGGAGTCGAGCCGGGTGGCGAACCCGGCCTCGGCCTCGCGGGCGGCCTCGGCGCGGGCCAGGGCGGCGGTCACCCGGGCACGGGCTCGGCGCGCCTGGGCACGGGCCGCCCGCCACGCCTCGCGGGCCAGGCTGCCCCGCAGCTCACCGAGGCGGGCGACCAGCCGGCGCTGCTCCAGCGCCGCCTCGACCTGCGACTCGAGCTCGGCGAGGCGCGGCTCGGCCTCGGCGAGCAGGTCGGTGAGCCGGAGCAGCCGGGTCTCGGTCGCGGCCACCCGGCCGATCGCGTCCTCGCGGGCGGCGCGCAGCCCGCGCACCCCGGCGGCCTCCTCGACCAGGCTGCGACGCTGCGCCGGGGTGGCCTCGATCACCCCGTCGACGTCGTTCTGGGCGACCACCGAGTAACCGTTCTGGGTGAGGCCGGTGGCGGTGAGCAGGCGCTCGAGGTCGCGCAGCCGAACCCGCGAGCCGTTGAGCCGGTACTCGCTGTCGCCGTTGCGCGTCACCCGGCGGGAGATCGAGACCTCGGTGTCGTCGACCGGCAGCCGGCCGTCCTGGTTGTCGAGGACGAGCTCCACCTGGGCCACGCCCATCGGCGACCGCCCGGCCCCACCCGAGTAGATCACCTCGTCCATGCGGGCGCCGCGCAGCTCGCGGGCGTTGGTCTCACCCAGCGCCCAGCGGATGGCGTCGACCAGGTTGCTCTTCCCGCTGCCGTTGGGCCCCACCACCGCGGTGACCCCGGGGTCGAGGGCGGCCTCGGTCCGGGTCGCGAACGTCTTGAACCCGCTCAGCCGGACGCGGCACAACCTCATCCGGTCGATTCTCCGGTGGCGGCCGGGTGGCCGTCAACCGGGGGTCCCCACATGCTGGGCCCGCGACACGGGCGGAACACAAGATGTGGTGGGACCGCCCTCACTCGGCCGGAGGTCCCGGCTCGCCGGAGGAGGCTGGGCGGCGGCGTGGGCGCCGCGGCCGAGGGGTGCTCGCGGTCGCCGGCTCGGCCGGCTCGGGCGCCGGCGCCCGTGGCGCCTCGGGAGCGGCCTCGGCGGCCGCCGCGGCGCGGCGGCGCGGACGCCGGGCCGGAGCGGTCGCGGCAACGGCCGCCTCGACCGGTGCCGGGGCGACCTCCACCACCGGGGCCTCCGCCGGCGGGGCCGGGGCCTCGGCCGCCCGGCGGCGGGGACGGCGGGCGCGCGGCGCCGGCGTGGGGGCGACGGGCGTCGCCGGCTCCGGCGCGGGCTCGACCGCAGCCACCGCCGCCTCGGGCGTCTCCGCGGTGGCGGTGGCCGCTGCCGCGGACGCCGGCCGGCGGCGGGGGCGCCGGGCCCGGCCGGCCGCGGGCGCCGGGGCGGGCTCCACGACCTCCGGGACCTCGGCCACCGCCGCGTCGGCGGCGGCCATCACCGCCTCCGCGGCCTGGCTCTCGCTGGCGCCGTTGCGGCGCCGGCCGCGGCCGCCGCGGCGGCCGCGCCGCGAGGGGCGCCGCGCCGCCTGCTCGTCGTCGCCGGGGGCGGCGCCGGCAGGTCCGGAGGTCCCGGCGACCTGAGCCGCCGGCGGCGGCGCGCCGGCCTCGTCGCCCGCCTCGGGCGGCCGGCCCACCAGCGCCTCGGCCGCGGATCGCAGCGAGGTGAGCAGCCCACGGCGGCGGCCCGGCGGGGCGGGCGCGGCCGGCGCCGCCTCCACGGTCGCGGCAGCCACCTCGGCGCTGGCCGCGGCGGCGGCCGCCGCGGGCGTGCGGCGGCGGCGGCGGCCGCTCTCCGGTGCGGTGGAGGTCTCCGCGGCGGCCTCCGCGATGCGGCGGCGCACCCGCACCGGCTGGGTGGCGGCGCCCTCGGCCGCCTTCTGCGCGGCGCCCACGGCGCGGGCGGCGGTGCCGCTGGTGCGCCGCCGCCTGGCGCTGAGGCGCTGCACCGCCTGGCGGGCGGCGGCCTGCTCGGCGGCCTGCTTGGTGGTGCCGGTACCGGTGCCGTACACCTCGCCGGCGACCACGGCGTCGGCGCTGTACATGCGCCGGTGACCGGGACCGCCGACCGCGGTGACCCGGTAGGTGGGGGTGCTGCTCAGCTTCTCCTGAGCGACCTCCTGGAGCTTGCCCTTGTGGTTCTCGTCGCTCCAGTCGGCGAGGTCGCCGATGTTCTGGAGGAACACCCGGGTGGCCACCCGGTAGCCGTGGTCGAGGAAGATCGCCCCGATCAGCGCCTCGAACGCGTTGGCGAGCAGCGACGGCAGCCGGTTGGCGCCGGTCTTCGCCGCCCCCTTGCCGAGCAGCAGGGCATCGCCGAGCCCGAGCCGCTCGGAGAAGCCGGCGAGCGACATGGTGTTGACCAGCGCGGCGCGCAGCTGGGTGAGCTGGCCCTCGTCGTAGCCGGGGAACCGCTTGAAGAGGTACTCGCCCACGACCAGCTCGAGGACGGCGTCTCCGAGGTACTCGAGGCGCTCGTTGTCGTGCCCCGGCCCGCTGGGACGCCCCTGCTCGTTGTTCCACGAGGCATGGGTCATCGCCTCGCGGAGGAGCTCGGGGCGGCGGAAGCGGACGTTGATCCGCTCCTGCAGGGCCTGGAGGCCGGACTCCTCGTTTGCCGCGAGCGGATCCGGCGCTAGCTTGCGATCCCCAGCTTCTCCTGGACGTAGTCCCAGGCCTGTCCCACCGTTCCGATCTTCTCCGCGTCCTCGTCCGAGATCTCCATCCCGTACTCCTCCTCGAACGCCATGATCAGCTCGACCAGGTCCAGGGAGTCCGCGTTCAGATCCTCCACGAACGACGCTTCGAGGGTCACCTGATCCGCCTCGACGCCGAGTTGGTCGACCACGATCGACTTGAACTTCTCGAAGCTGGTGTCTGGCATCGGTGCTCCCTTGATGTGTGTCGGTCGCGTCCACCGCGCCTGCGGCGGTGTCAGTCTGACCGGAATCTGCAGTGATCGGGGGGGCCCAGGCGAAGGGTCCGGAGGCCCCGTCCAGGATCGGTGGCGGCGCCTCCCCTTCGATGGAACTCCGGGATGGCACAGCGGTTTCGGGTGGTCCGAGCCTCGCCACCACGGCCGGCAGGGGGTGCTCGACCGGCCCGACCGCATCGGCCACGGCCTGGACGGCGACGCTGCGCAGCCGGCCCGAGCGCGACCGCGACCGCGGCGAGGGGGTCTCCGCGGCCGCCGGCTCCGGGGCCGGCGCCGCGCGCCGCCGCGACCGCCGCGCCGGCGCGCTGGGCGTCTCCACCGGCTCGGCGACCGGCAGCTCGGCCACCACCTCCGCGACCGGGTCGGCGGCGGTCTCGCCGGAGCGGCGGCGGCGCGACCCGCCACGCCGGCCCCGCCGGGTGCGCCGGGCCGGCTCCGCCGCGTCGCCGTCGACCGCGGCGGCGCCGCCGGCCGGCTCGGGGACGGCATCGGATACCGCGGGCACGCCGAGGACCTCCGGGGTCACCGCTGCGGTGCGCGGGCGCCGGGCGGTGGCGCGCCGCCGGGCGGGCGGGCCAGGTGCCGGCACGGGCTCGGGAGGTGCGCCGGAGGCTGCGTCAGGTGGGCCGAGTTCCGGCGTGAGGGTCACGATCGTGGTGGATTCTAGCGACGACACACCCGCGCCCTCGGTTGCCGGGGCGGCACCGCGCGGCACTAGGCGGCCAGGCCGCCGTCGACGTGGAGGACGTGACCGTTCACGTAGGCCGCCTCCGGTGCCGCGAGGAAGGCCACCGCGGCGGCCACCTCGGCCGCGGTCCCCAGCCGGCCCGCAGGGACCATGGCCACGGCGCGCTCGATCAGCGCCGCCGGCAGCCCGGCGGTCATGTCGGTCTCGACGAAGCCGGGGGCGACGGCGTTGACGGTGATCCCCCGGCCGCCCACCTCCTTGGCGAGCGCCTTGGTGAGGCCGATCAGCCCCGCCTTCGCCGCCGAGTAGTTGGCCTGGCCGGGGTTGCCCACCACCCCCGCGATGCTCGAGATGTTGACGATCCGGCCCCAGCGGGCGCGGAGCATGCCCCGCAGCGCCGCCCGGCAGAGGCTGAAGGCGGCGGTGAGGTCGACGGCGAGCACGTCGCCCCAGTCGGCGTCGCTCATCCGCACCGCCAGACCGTCGCGGGTGAGCCCGGCGTTGTTGACGAGGATGTCCACCCTGCCCAGCGCCTCGACCGCCCGGGCGACCAGCCCGGCGGCGGCGGCGGCGTCGCCGAGGTCGGCTGCGAGCAGGGCGGTGCCCACCCCGAGCGCCCCGGCCTCGGCGGCGACCTCGCGCGCCGCCGCCTCGGAGGCGCCGTAGCCGACGGCGACGGCGGCACCCTCGGCGGCGAGCCGCAGCGCCACCGCGCGGCCGATCCCGCGGGACGCCCCGGTGACCAGCGCCACCCGGCCCTCGAGGCGCCGCTCAGCCACGGAGCGCCCCCGCGAGCGCGTCACCGAGCCCGGCGGCGGCGGCGGCGCTCGCCACCTGCACGGTGCGCAGAGCGGGGTCGATCCGCCCCGCCAGGCCGCTGAGCACCGCGCCCGGGCCGACCTCGACCAGGGCCTCGGCGCCGAGCCCGGCGAGGCTCGCCACGCAGTCGCTCCAGCGCACCGGCGAGGCGAGCTGGCGGCGCAGCCGGTCGCGGATCGCGGCCGCCTCGCGGACCGGGGCGCCGTCGACGTTGCACACCACCGGCACCGCGGCGTCGACCAGCGGCGCGGCGTCGATGAGCCTCCCCACCTCCTCGGCGGCGCCGGCCATCAGCGGGGAGTGGAAGGCGCCGCTCACCCGCAGCGGCATCGCCCGGCGCACCCCGCGCTCCCGGGCCAGCGCCGCCGCCGCCTCGAGGGCGCGGCGCTCGCCGCTGATCACCACCTGGCCGGGACCGTTGAGGTTGGCGACCACCACCACCCCCCCGCCGCCGGCGCCGACCTCGGCGCAGACCGCGGTGGCCACCTCCTCGGTGGCGCCGAGCAGGGCGGTCATCCCCCCCTCGCGCATCCCCGCCATCGCCAGCCCGCGGGCGCTGACCAGGCGCATCGCGACCTCGGGCTCGAGCACCCCGGCGGCGACCAGCGCGGCGTACTCGCCGACGCTGTGGCCGGCGACGCCGACGATCTCGATCCCGGGCCCCGCCGAGGCCAGCCGCAGCGCCAGCACCGCCTCGACGAGCAGCAGCGCCGGCTGGGCGACCTCGGTGGGGCGCAGCCCCTCCTCGTCACCGGCGAGAGCGCCGCGCAGGTCGATCCCGGCGGCGGCGGCGGTGTCGAGCAGCGCCGGTGCCGGGGGGACGTCGAGGAGATCGGCAGCCATGCCCGCGGACTGGCTGCCCTGACCGGGGAAGACCAGTGCGACCCGGGTCACTCGGTGACGAGCACCTCGCGCCCGTGGTAGGTGCCGCAGCTCTGGCAGACGTGGTGGGGACGCTTCGGCCGCCGGCACTGCTGGCAGGGGACGAGCGCCGGGCGCGCCAGGGCGAGGTGGGCGCGGCGCCGGTCACGACGCGCCTTGGGGACGCGTTCCTTGGGGACTGCCATCGCTACTCCGGTGAGGTGCGCGCCGATGAGGCGCGCTCGGCCGCGGAGTATACCGGCACCGGACGGATCCTCAACGTTTGCGGCGTCGTGACTCCGCTGCCGGGAGGCTCTCGATGCCCTTGCGGACGGTCTGCACGGTGCGCTGCAGCTGCCCCTCCAGCGTCTCCATCACCTCGCGCGCGTAGGCGTCGGCCTCGGTGGCGACGTGGGCGGAGCGCTCCTCGGCGTCGTCGACGAGGCTGCGCGCGCGCTCCTCGGCGGCGCGGGTGACGGCGTGCTGGCTGACCATCGCCGCGGCGTGCTCGGTGGCCTCGCGACCCAGCCGCTCGGCGTCCTCGCGGGCCTCGGCGAGCACCCGCTCCGCCTCCTCTCGGGCGCCGGCGGTGGTGCGCTCGGCCTCCTCGCGGGCCTCCTCGACGAGCGCCTCGGCGGTCTCGCGCGCCTGCGCCAGCAGCCGCTCCTGCTCGTCGACGACCCAGTGCGCCTGCTTCATCTCCTCGGGAAGCTGCATCCGGGCGCGGTCGATGAGGTCGAGCGCCTCATCCTCGTTGACCACCACGTTGGGGGTGAAGACGATCCGCTTGCCGTTGACCACCATGCTCTCGAGCCGGTCGAGGAGGTCGATCACCGAGGGACTCTCGGCGGCGATGTCGCTCACGTCCGTTCCCCCTGGAGTTCCTGGTCTCCGCCCTCTCTGCCGAAGCGCCGCCGCATCGCCCGCGCGCTGGGCGGGGGAAGGACGTCCTCGACGATGCCGCCGAAGCGGTAGACCTCCTTGATCAGAGAGGAGGAGACGTAGACGTTGGAGAAGGAGGTCATCAGGAACACGGTGTGGATCTCGGGCGCGAGCCGCCGGTTCATCAGCGCCATCTGGAACTCGTTCTCGAAGTCGCTGACCGCCCGCAGCCCGCGGATCATCGCGGCGGCGCCGACCCGCCGGGCGTACTCGACGGTGAGCCCCCGGAAGGTGTCGACCTCGACCCTCGGGTTCTCGTTGACGCTCTGCCGGATCAGCTCGACCCGCTCCTCGACGCTGAAGAGCCCGTTCTTCGAGGGGTTCTCGAGCACCGCCATGATCACCCGGTCGAAGATCAGCGTCGCCCTCTCGAGCACGTCGAGGTGACCGAGGGTCACCGGGTCGAAGCTCCCCGGGTACACGGCGATGCGGGTCATCCTCTCTCCCGTTGGTCCCGAGCGTCCCCGGCCCCGTTCTCCGCGCCCGACCGGCGGTAGAAGCTCAGCCGGGTGGTGCCGTAGGTCGCCTCCCGGACGCGCTCCAGACCCCCCGCCGCGTCGGGGAGCCGCGCAGCGCGGTGATGTTCGCACACGACGAGGGGCGGCGATTGCGCTCCGAGCGCGTCGAGCACCGCGGCCATCCCCGGGTCGCGATAGGGCGCGTCGAGGAAGACGACGTCGGCCGTGGCCAGGTCGCCGGGACGGCCTCGCACCCAGGGCAGCACGTCGGCGGTGACCAGCCGGCAGCGCCCGGTGCACTCCAGCCGCTCGGCGGTGCGGGCCACCAGCCGCAGCGTGGACCGGTTCCGCTCCACGAAGGTCACCCGCGCGGCGCCGCGGCTCAGCGCCTCGAACCCGACCGTGCCGGCCCCGGCGTAGAGGTCGACCACGCTGGCGCCGGCGACCTCGCCGAGGATGTTGAAGAGCGCCTGGCGCACCAGCGAGGTGGTGGGCCGGGTCTCGAGGCCGTCGGGGGTGTCGATCCGCCGTCCCCGCCAGGCCCCCGCGGTGATCCGCGTCGCCGCCATCAGTCGAGGTCGAAGACGTCGCGGAAGGCGGTCATCGCCTCGGCGAGGGGCGGATGGAGGCTGAGGGTGGGGTCGGCGTCCAGCCAGCGCTCGGCGGCGGCGCGGGCCCGCTCCATCAACGCCTGGTCGAGGAGGTCGGCGACCCGCATCTCGGGGAGGCCGTGCTGGCGCAGGCCGATGACGTCGCCGGGGCCGCGCATCCGAAGGTCGAGCTCGGCGAGCTCGAAGCCGCTGCGGCTCTTCGCCACCGCCTCCAGGCGGGAGTGCCCGCCCGGGTCAGGGCTGCCCTGGAAGAGCAGACAGTGGGAGGCGTGAGCGCCCCGGCCGACCCGCCCGCGGAACTGGTGGAGCTGGGCGAGGCCGAAGCGCTCGGCGCCCTCGATGAGCATGATCGTGGCGTTGGGCACGTCCACGCCCACCTCGACCACGCTCGTGGTCACCAGCAGGTCGGCGGCGCCGGAGGTGAAGCGGCCCATCCGCTCCTCCTTCTCCCGCGAGGGCATCCGGCCGTGGAGCAGCTCGACCCGCAGGCTGGGGAACACCTCGGTGCTCAGCCGGGCGTGCTCCGAGGTCGCGCTCCGCACCCCCAGGATGTCGGACTCCTCCACCAGCGGGCAGATCACGAACACCTGGCGGCCCTCGGCGACCTGGGAGCGCACGAACTCGTAGGCGGCCGCGCGGTCCTCGGGGCCGACCACGCGGGTGACCACCGGGGTGCGGCCGGGCGGCATCTCGCGCAGCTCGCTGTGGTTGACGTCGCCGTAGAGGGTGAGCGCCAGCGAGCGCGGGATCGGGGTCGCGGTCATCGCCAGGAAGTTCGGGATGTCCTCGGACTTGCGCCGCAGCCGCTGGCGCTGGGCGACCCCGAAACGGTGCTGCTCGTCGACCACCACCAGGCCGAGCGCGACCGGACGGACCTCGTCCTCGGTGAGCGCGTGGGTGCCGACCAGCAGGGTGTCCTGCCCCGAGGCCACCCCGCCGAGGATCTCGCGGCGGGCCCGCACCGGGGTGGCGCCGATCAGCAGCCGCACCGAGACGCCGTGGGGCGCGAGCAGCGCGTCGAGGGTGGCATGGTGCTGCCGCGCCAGGATCTCGGTGGGCGCCATCACCAGGGTCTGGAAGCCGGCGTGGTGGGCCATCAGCGCGGCCATCGCCGCCACCACCGTCTTGCCGCTGCCGACGTCGCCCTGGAGCAGCCGGTTCATCGGCCCCGGCTGGGCCATGTCGATGAGGATGCCGTGGGCGGCGCGCCGCTGCCCGTCGGTGAGCTGGAAGGGCAGCGAGTCGGCGAAGCCGCGGGCCACCTCGGGGTCGTACGGCACCACCACCCCGTTCCCGCTCAGCCGCCGCCGCCGGGCCCGCTGGGCGGCGAGCTGGAGCAGGAAGAGCTCCTCGAAGCCGATCCGCTCCTTGGCCCGGCCGACCAGCTCCAGCGAGGGCGGGTCGTGGAGCGCCCGCAGCGCCTCGCCGAGGGGGAGCAGCCCCTCCTGCTCGCGGAGCGCGCCGGGCAGCGCGTCGCCGAGCAGGTCGGTGAGCGGCAGCAGCGGCTCGATCCGCTCGCGCAGGAACTTGGAGGTGAGGCCGGTGGTCTCCGGGTAGACCGGCGCGAGCCTGCCCACGTGCAGCTGCCCGTCGGAGACCCGCTCGAACTCGGGGTTCTGGAGCACCGGGCTGCTGTTCCCCCACTTCACCTTGCCGCTGAGCAGCAGCTCCTGGCCCTCGGGGAGCTGGCGCACCAGGTAGGGCTGGTTGAACCACACCGCGGAGGC
Source organism: uncultured Chloroflexia bacterium (assembly GCA_963846365.1). Classification (GTDB taxonomy): domain Bacteria; phylum Chloroflexota; class Dormibacteria; order Aeolococcales; family Aeolococcaceae; genus CF-96. The sequence goes on along the minus strand of CAWJVN010000002.1, from coordinate 234,181 downwards.
GGTGCCGGTCCCGTCCTCGAGCACCGCCTCGACCAGCACCATCCGCTTGTAGGGGCTGCGCCGCGACCGCACCCGCCGCACCCGGGCGCGCACCGTCTGGACCTCGGCGCCGGGGGCGAGCGAGGCGAGCGAGCGCACCTCGCGGGTGTCCTCGTAGCGGCGGGGCACGTGGAGGAGCAGGTCGCGGACGGTGTGGATGCCGAGCTTCGCCAGCCGGGACACATGGCGGGGGCCGACGCCGGGGAGACGCTCCACCGGAGTGTCGGGCCCGGGCGAGACCACCGGCCCGCCGGCCGGAGAGGGGTTCGGGGGCACCTCGGGAGTCTAGGCCGAACAGCGGTTCGGCGATGCGCGTCCACGCCGGGGTCGTCCCGGATCGGGGCCGCCACTCCGAATCCGGGCATGCATAATCGGTGAGGGGACGTGTTCCTGGTCGCGGCGCGATGCCGGGATCCGCGTCACCGGGCATGGACGCCGCCTCGTGCGGCCTGCGAACCTGAGAGGGAGGGGATCCAGATGGCAGCTCCGCGCAGTCGGACACGCGCCGGCTCGCCCGCGCCGGGGGAGAGCCCGGCCGGTGCAGGGACCGCCACCGGCGCACCGGCGAACGCATCGGTCGAGGTGACCGGCGCGGCGGCACAGGCGCGGCCCCGGCCTCGACCCCGCACCGTCGCCCGGGCGCAGACCGCCGCCGTCGCACCGGTGGCCGCGCCGGAGCCCGCTCCGCCGCCGCCCGCGCGCCCGCCCGCTCGGATCGTGCACGTCGACCGCTTCCGCTGGTCGCGGGGCATGAGGGCCACCGCGGCGGCGGCCGTGGTGGTGATGCTCGCGCTGGTCGCCGCCCTCGCCCTCGCCCTGCTGCAGCACGGGCGCGACCAGGCCCTGAGCGACTCCCGGGCCTCGGCGCTGGGCGCGGCGAGGACCTTCGCCGTCGACCTCGCCAACTACGACTACTCCGAGGTCGACCAGGCCTTCCAGACCGTCATCGACCACTCCACCGGGCAGTTCAAGGACGAGTTCGGCAAGGCGGCGCCCGACCGGGCCGCGGCGATCACCCGGAAGCAGGCCTCGGCCACCGGCAAGGTGCTCGACGCCGCGGTGGTCGACCTCAGCGGCGACCGGGCCACGGTGATCGCCTTCGTCGACCAGACCGTCGTGGAGGCGAATCCGCAGAGCACCCAGGTCGCCCGCGGCCGGCTCCGCCTGACCCTGGTGCGCAGCGGCACCGGCTGGCTGGTCTCGAAGCTGGAGAACCTCTGAAGCTGTGTGCGCTCACGCGCAGAACGGAGGGGGCCTCCCCCAGGCCATCAGCTCCTTCGTCGCTGACAGCCTTCCCCCTGTGAGATCGAATGCGGCTCAGCCGGCGCGGAGGCAGGCGACGCCGACCGCCCGGGGGCCGGCATAGGTGCCCACCACCGGGCCGATCTCCCCGCTGTCGAGGCCGAGCTCGGGGTAGGCGGCGACCAGCCGCGGCCGGACCTCGTCGAGCAGCTCGGCGGCGCCGCTGTGCATCGTGCCCACCGCCTCGAGCGGCCCCGCCTCGGCGAGCAGGGCGAGCATCCGGTCGATCCCCTGGCGGCGGTTGCGCACCCGCGCCTGGGGATGCACCTCGCCCGCGGCAACGCGCAGCAGCGGCCTGACGCTCAGCACCCCGCCGAGGAAGGCCTGGGCGGCGCCGATGCGGCCGCCGCGGTGCAGGTAGGTGAGGGTGTCGAGGAGCACGTAGACCACCACCCGCCGGCTTCGCGCCTCGGCGTTGCGGACGACGATGTCCACATCGGCGCCGGCGGCCAGATCGCGCAGGGCGCCGCGCACCAGGAACTGGATGCCCATGCTCACGCTTCCGGAGTCGACGACGTGCACCCGCCCCTCGTGCTCGCGAGCGGCGAGCGTCGCCGACTGCAGGGTGCCGCTCAGCTTCTGCGAGATGTGGATGCTGATGACCTGGTCGTCGGGACCCTGGAGCAGCTCCCGGTACACCGACGCGAAGGCCTCCGGCGAGGGCTGCGAGGTGGTCGGCGAGGTGCCTCCCTGGGCCAGCCGGGCGTAGAAGCCGTCGGCGCCGAGGTCGACGCCGTCGCGGAACTGCTCCTCGCCGAAGCGCACCGTGAGCGGCACCACGGTGACCCCCAGCGGCGCCGCCTCCACGGGCAGGAGGTCGGAGGTGCTGTCGGTGACGATGTGCAGCACGGTCACTCCAGGGAGAGGATGTAGGGGTAGTGCTCCTGGCCGCCGTCGTGGACCTCGAACTCCACGTCCGGGTGCTTCTGACGGAGCGCGTCGACCAGGGTGGCCGCCGTCGCCTCGTCGACCCCGGCGCCGCGGTACACGGTGATCAGCTCGGGCTCGCGACCGGCGGCCTCGAGCACCGCCTCGACCACCGTCAGGTTGTCCTGGCCGACCTGGGTGATCCGGTCGTCGACCACCGCGATGACGTCGCCCACGTGGATGTCCTGGCCGTCGGCGGTGCTGTCGCGGACGGCCCGGGTCACCTCCACGGTGACCACCCCGGCGATCGCCTCCTCCATCCGCGCGCAGTTCGAGTCGAGGTCGCCGCCGGGGTCGAGGGTGAGCAGCGCGGTGATCCCCTGGGGGAGGCTGCGGGTCGGCACCACCCGCACCGCCACGTCGGTGGCGAGGGCATCGACCTGGAGCGCGGTGAGGATCACGTTGCCGTTGTTCGGCAGGATGATCACCGAGTCGGCGTGGGCCGCCCGCACCGCCGTGAGCAGCGCCTCGATCGACGGGTTCATGGTCTGGCCGCCCTCGACGATGCCGTCGGCCCCGAGGCCCTCGAGGATCGCACGGAACCCCGCACCCGGCGCCACCGAGACCACCCCGAGCGCCTTCCTGGGGCTGGCGGGCCGCAGCGCCTCCTCGGCGGCGGCGCGCTCGAGGATGTCGTGGTGCTGGGTCGACATGTCCTCGACCTTGAGCCTGCTCAGCCGTCCCCGCTCGGCGGCGCGGGTGATCAGCGCCGCCGGGTCGAGGGTGTGGATGTGGACCCGCACCAGCTCCTCGTCACCGACCACCAGAGAGGAACTCGCCGAGGTTCCCCAGCTCCTCGCGGAGGGCGTCGACGTCGAGCCCGGGGCCGCCGATGAGGAACTCGGTGCAGTAGCCCCAGTCGCTGCGCTCGGCGACGGCGGCGGCGCCGCGGCGCTCGCCCGAGGTCGCCGGCGCCCCCGAGGCCGGGGGTGCTCCGCCGGGGCGGCGCAGCTGCGGCTCGCCGACCCGACGCGGCCGGGAGAGCGCGGCGAACGCCTCCTCGCTCTCGGTGAGGTCGCCGTCGAGGGCCCGGGAGAACCCCTCCAGCACCACCGCGAAGCCGAGCCCGCCGGCGTCGACCACCCCGGCGTCACGGAGCACGGCGAGCTGGTCGGGGGTGCGCTCCACCGCGGCGTGGGCCTCGGCCACCGCCGCCTCGAGCACGGTGCGGATGTCGTCGGACCCCTCGGCGGCCCGCTTCGCCGCCGCCGCGGCCTCCCGGACCACGGTGAGGATGGTGCCCTCGGTGGGCTTCATCACCGCCTTGTAGGCGACCGTCGAGGCCTCGCCGAGGGCGGCGGCCACGCCGGCGGCGTCGACCCGGGCCCGCCCCTGCAGCCCCTGCCCGAAGCCGCGGAACACCTGGGACAGGATCACCCCGCTGTTGCCCCGGGCGCCCATCAGCGAGCCGTGCGCCGCCGCCTGCATCACCCCCGCCGCCGAGCCCGGGTCGGCGGCCTTGCCGGCGTCCTCGACCGCGCTGCGCAGGGTCAGGTACATGTTCGAGCCGGTGTCGCCGTCGGGCACGGGGAAGACGTTGAGGTCGTTGACCACCTCCTGGTTCGCCTGCAGCCACGCCAGCGCGCTGCTCAGCCCGGCGAGCATCTGGCGGCCGCCGACGTCCTTGAGGGGCTGGCGCTCCATCGCCACGCCGCCCGAACCCCCGCTCACGGCGTCGCGCTCAGCGCCGGCCACCCTCGCCTCCGTCCTCGAGGTGGATGCCCTGGACGTTGACGTTCACGGCGATCACGGGCAGGCCGAGCATCCGCTCGACGGCGTACTTCACCGCGCTCATCAGGTTGTGGGCGACCTCGCTGATCCGGGTTCCGTACTGGGCGATCACGTAGAGGCCGATGACGATCCCCCCCTCCCCCACCTCGATCTCCACCCCGCGGTGGAGGTTGTCGCGGTTGAGCCGCTCGGCGATGCCGTCGCGCAGGCCGCGGGCGGCCATCCCGACGATGCCGTAGCACTCGTTGGCGGCATGGCCGGCGATCGAGGCCACCACCCGCGGTGAGACCTCGATCCGGCCCAGGCTGTCGGTTCGGGTGAGGGCCTCCCTGGCCCTGACCTTGGTGGTCGGCACGATATCCCCATAAGTCGCCGGACGGCGCTGTGTTATCCTCGGCCGCCGGTGCACGAGGCCGGTGCACACGACCGCGGCCGGCCGGAGAAGCGCGCCATTCTAGTATGGGCATTCCCGGGCACGCCGCGGTCCGGCATGGGGACGAACGATGGCACAACGGTGTGAGCTCTGCGGCAAGGGCCCGATGTCGGGCAACAACGTCAGCCACTCGAAGCGGCGGACGCGCCGTCGGTTCATGCCCAACCTCCAGCGGGTCCACGTGCTGGTCTCCGAGCGGTCGGTCCGCCGGCTGGTCTGCACCCGCTGCATCCGGACCCAGTCGAAGGTCCGCTAGCCCAGGTCCACCCAGGCCGCGCCCTCGGGCAGCGGCGACCCGGGCTCGGTGCGGAGCACCGCGGCGAGGATGCGCAGGCCCTCGACGATGCGCGGGCCCGGCCGGTTGAAGTAGCCGGAGCCGTCCACCGCCGCCACCCGCCGGCTGCGGACGCAGGGCAGCTCGGCGAAGCCGGGACGGCCGGACAGGTCGGTCACCGTCTCCAGGCTCCGCTCCAGGCCGAAGCCGCAGGGCATCAGCACCAACACCTCCGGGCGGGCCTCGACCACCCGTTCCCAGGACAGCTCGGCGGAGCGCTCGCCCGCGTCGCCGAGGACGTCCCGGCCGCCGGCTCGGTGCACCATCTCGGGCACCCAGTGGCCGCCGGAGAACACCGGGTCGGTCCACTCCAGGCAGGCGACGGCCGGCGGGGTGGGGGTGCAGGCGGGCAGCGCCTCGACCTCGGCGATCACCGCCCGCAGCCGCCCGGCGAGGGCCTCGGCCTCGCGCCGGTGGCGGGTGGCACGGCCGAGGATCAGGGCGGTGGCGATGATCCCGTCGAGGCTCTCCGGCTCCAGGGAGATCACCGGGACCTCCCCGGGGAGCCGCCGCGCCGCCCCCTCCACCTCGCGGTAGGCGACCGCGCAGACGTCGCAGAGCTCCTGGGTGACGATCAGGTTGGGGCGGAGCCGGGCGAGCAGCTCCTCGTCGAGCCGGTAGATGCTCGAGCCGGTGTGCAGCGCCCCGCGGATGTGGCGGTCGATGGCGGCGCAGCTCTGGCCGGCGTGGTCGATGGCGCTGGCGGTGAGCCGCGGCAGCGACTCCGCCTCGGCCGGGAAGTCGCACTCGTGGGTGACCCCGACCACCTCGGGGCCGGCGCCGATGGCGAAGAGCAGCTCGGTGGCGCTGGGCAGCAGCGAGGCGATGCGCACCGCGGTGACGGCTCGGTACGGCTAGCCGGCCGCGACCCGCCGCTTCGGCGCCGCCGCCCGCAGGGTGCGCAGCAGCGAGACCATCTCGACGGCGGCGAGGGCGGCGTCGGCGCCCTTGTTGCCGTGCTTGCCGCCGGCGCGGTCGATGGCCTGCTCCAGCGTCTCGGTGGTGACGATCCCGAACGCGGTGGGGATCCGGGCGCGCATCCCGATGCCGCCCACCCCCCGGCTGGCCTCGCCGGCGACGAAGTCGAAGTGGGGGGTCTCCCCGCGGATCACCACGCCGAGGCAGACGATGGCGTCGACGCGGGCCTGGTCGGCGATCTCCTGGGCGGCGAGCGGGATCTCGAAGCTCCCCGGCACCCAGACCACGGTGATGTCGTCCTCGGCGGCGCCGTGGCGCACCAGGGCGTCGACCGAGCCCTCCAGCAGGCGCTGGGCGACGAAGTCGTTGAAGCGCCCCACCACGATGGCGACCCGCATCCCGGTGGCGTCGAGCTTGCCCGCGATCACGTTCACAGCCGGATCCTGACAGAGTCGCTCATCCCACCGGGGGCCCGGATTCGGGGTCGAGGGCGCTGAGCAGGTGCCCCAGCTTGTCGCGCTTGGCCCGCAGGTAGCGCTCGTTGTGGGGGGTGGGCGGGATCAGCAGCGGCACCTGCTCGACCACCTCGAGCCCGTAGCCGGCCAGACCGTAGTACTTCCTCGGGTTGTTGGTGAGGGTGCGCAGCTTGCTCACCCCCAGGTCGGCGAGGATCTGGGCGCCGGTGCCGTAGTCGCGCTTGTCGACGGGCAGCCCCAGCCGCTCGTTGGCCTGGACGGTGTCGAGACCCTCGTCCTGGAGGGCGTAGGCGCGCAGCTTGTCGATGAGACCGATGCCCCTCCCCTCCTGGCGGAGGTACACGATCACCCCGCGGCCCTGGTCACCGATCAGGGTCATCGCCTTGTGGAGCTGTGCCTGGCAGTCGCAGCGCTGCGAGCCGAACACGTCGCCGGTGAGGCACTCGCTGTGCACCCGCACCAGCACCGGCTGGCCGTCGGCGACGTCGCCGAGCACCATGCCGACGTGGACGGCGCCGGTGATGAGGTCCTCGTAGCCGTGCACCGTCCAGGTGCCCGACGGGGTGGGCAGCCGGGTGCTGGCGCCGCGCACCACCAGCCGCTCGGTGCGGCGGCGGTAGGCGATGAGCTCGTCGATCGAGACCATCCGCAGCCCGTGATGGGCGGCGAATCCGTCGAGGTCGCTCCGCCGCGCCATGCTGCCGTCCTCGTTCAGGATCTCGCAGATCATCCCCGCGGGGAAGCGGCCGGCGAGCTTGCACAGGTCGACCATCGCCTCGGTGTGGCCGGCGCGCTCCAGCACGCCGCCGGGCCGGGCGCGCAGCGGCGCGGTGTGGCCGGGCCGGGCGAAGTCGCGCGGGGTGGAGTGCTCGTCGCAGAGCATCCGGATGGTGGTGGCGCGGTCGTAGGCGCTGATCCCGGTGGTGACGCCGCGGCCGATGCCGTCGACGCTCACCGTGAAGGCGGTGGCGTGGTGCGACGTGTTGTCGTCGACCATCGCCGCGAGCCCGAGCTCGTCGAGCCGCCACCCCTCCATCGCCACGCAGATCATCCCGCGGGCGTGGGTGAGGGTGAAGTTGATCAGCTCGGGGGTGATGCGGTCGGCGGCGATCGCCAGGTCGCCCTCGTTCTCGCGGTCCTCGTCGTCGACGATGACCACGAAGCGCCCCTGGCGGATGTCCTCGATTGCGTCCTCGATGCGGTCGAGCGGCATCGGTTGCTCGGTGCTCCCTGTGGTGGCTACGCGGGCCGGACGGTGCCGAGCGCGGCCAGGCTGCGCTCCACGTAGCGGGCGATGAGGTCGACCTCGAGGTTGACCAGGCGGTCCACCTGCCAGCGGCGGGCGGTGGTGACGGCGACGGTGTGGGGGATCAGCGACACCGTGAAGCGGTCGGCGAGCACGTCGACGACGGTGAGACTGACGCCGTCGACGGCGACGCAGCCCCTGTCGACGAGGCGGCGGATGACCAGGGGCGGTGCCGCGATCGTGATCCAGCGGGCGTTGGCCTCGTCGCGGCTCTCGGCCACGGTCCCCACGGCGTCCACGTGCCCGGTGACCATGTGGCCGCCGACCCGGTCGCCGTAGGCGAGCGAGGCCTCGAGGTTCACCGGGTCGCCCGGCTCCAGGATGCCGAGGTTGGTGCGGCGCGCGGTCTCGGGCATGACGTCGGCGGTGAAGCCCTGGGCGTCGGCGGCGACCACGGTGAGGCAGCAGCCGTTGACCGCGATGCTGTCGCCGACGGCGACGTCGCGCACCACCTCCCGGGCGGCGACGCGGAGTTGGCCCCGCGCCTCGATGGCGTTCTCCGCCACCGCGCCCAGCTCCTCGACGATCCCACTGAACATTCGACTCCACACAGTACGCCGTGCACCGCCCCGGACGGCCTCGGCGGGCTCACGGCGGGAGCTCGAGCGGCCCGCCGGCGGTGGTCCCACCACCCCGCGCTCATCGCACGCAGCAGCCCGTGACCACGATGTCGGGCCCGGCCCTGCCGACCTCGACCTCGCGCAGCGCCAGCGCCGCGGCGAGCCGGTCGACGCCGCGACCGCCGACCGCCCCCGGGGAGGCGCTCCCGCCGATCACCCGGGGGGCGACGAAGGCCACCACCCGATCGACCGCGCCGGCGTCGAAGAGGGCGCCGTGGACCTCGGAGCCGCCCTCGACGAGGAGGCTGATGCAGCCCCGGGCGCCGAGGTGCTCGAGGAGCGCGCGGGGGTCGACCCGGCCCTCGGCCCCGGCCAGCACCACCACCTCCGCGCCGGCCGCCTCGAGGCTGCGGCGCAGCTCGGCGGGGGCACGGTCGGTGGTCGCGATCAGCGCTCCGGGCGGACCCGCCCCGAGCAGCCGGGCGGTGGCGGGCAGGCGCAGGCCGCTGTCCACCACCACCCGCAGCGGCGAGCGGCCGGCGCCGCCGGGGAGCCGGGTGGTGAGCTCGGGGTCGTCACGGAGGGCCGTGCCCACCCCCACCAGGATGGCGTCGTGGGCGTGGCGCAGCCGGTGGCCCTCCAGCCGCGCCTCCGCCGAGGTGATCCAGCGCGACTCGCCGGTGGCGGTGGCGATGCGCCCGTCGAGCGACATCGCGAACTTGGCGGTGACGAAGGGCAGCCCGGTGGTGATGTGGGTGACGAAGAACCGGTTGAGGCGGCGCGCCTCGTCCTCGCGCACCCCGACCTCGACCTCGATGCCCGCGGCGCGCAGCGCGGCGGTGCCCCGGCCGTCGACCCGGGGGTTGGGGTCGGGCATGGCGATCACGCAGCGGGCCACCCCGGCGGCGATCACCGCCTCCGAGCAGGGCGGGGTGCGGCCGTGGTGGCTGCAGGGCTCGAGGGTGACGTAGAGGTCGGCGCCCCGGGCCCGCTCGCCGGCGAGGCGGAGCGCCTCCACCTCGGCGTGGGGCCCGCCGGCGCGGCGGTGGTGGCCGGTGGCGACGATCTCGCCGTCGCGGGCGACCACCGCCCCCACCATCGGGTTGGGGCTGGTGGCGAAATCGGCGGAGGCCGCCGCCGCCAGCGCCGCGTCCATCAGCCTCTCGTCGAGGGCGCGGTCCGCGGCCGCGGTCACCGGGGGGGACGGGCGGCCGGCCGCGGCGGAGCCAGGGTGCCGTCGGGACGCAGCGCCCGGCGCGGCTCCAGGCTGGCGCGAAGCTGGCCGCAGGCGGCCTCGGTGGCGGCGCCGCGGGTGTCACGGACGGTGGTGCGCACCCCCCGGAGCCCGGCGAGGAAGCACCGGGTGGCGGGCTCGTCCGGCGGCCCCCAGGGGCTTCCCTCCACGTGGTTCATCGGGATCACGTTGACGTGGGCGCGGGCGGTGTGGGCCAGCCGGCGCAGCCCGGCGGCCTGCTCCTCGGAGTCGTTGACGCCCCCGATCAGGCACCACTCCAGCGAGAGGCGGCGCCCGGTGGCCTCGGCGTAGCGCCTCCCCGCGGCCATCAGGCCGGCGATCGGGTGGGCCCGGTTGAGGGGGACGAGGCGGTCGCGGAGGGCGTCGTCGGCGGCGTGGAGGGAGATGGCGAGGGTCACCGGCAGCCCCTCCCCGGCCAGCCGGTCGATCGCCGGCACCACCCCGCTGGTGGAGACGGTGATCCGGCGCGGGCTGATCCCGGCCTCGCCGGTGAGCAGCCGCAGCGAGGCCACGGTGGCGTCGTAGTTGGCGAGCGGCTCTCCCATCCCCATGTAGACGGCGTGGGTGACCGGCCCGAGGCCGCGGCGGTGCAGCGCCGCCCCCGCCGCCCGGACCTGGTCGACGATCTCCGCCGCCGAGCAGCTGCGCCGCAGCCCGGCGCGCCCGGTGGCGCAGAACGGGCAGCCGACCGCGCAGCCCACCTGGGTGCTCACGCAGACCGTGGCCCGGCGCGAGCGTCCCGCCGCGGCCGGCGTCTCCATCGCCACCGTCTCGACGGTCATATCACCCTCGAGGTCGAGCAGCAGCTTCACCGTGGCGCCGCCGTCGGCCTCGCTCTCCGCGGCCACCGAGACGGTGCTGAAGCGGAGCTCGGCGGCGAGCGCGCTGCGCGCCGCCGCGGGCAGCTGGCGCACCTCGTCGAGCGAGGCCGCGCCCGGGCGCCACACCGCCGCGTGGAGCTGGGTGCCCCGCCAGGGGGGCAGGCCGAGGCGTGCGGCGAGGTCGCGAAGGGCGGCCTGGTCGAGGGTGGAGGCGGGAAGGCTCATGGATCCGGCACCCATGGTACGGGGGGTAGGCTGGGGCGGTGCGCGAGCTCCTCGGCAGCCTGATCGGCGTGCCCGCCGCGATCCTCCTGGCCGCCGGCCTGGGGATCGTCGGGGTGACCCTGGTCAGCCGGATGCGGCGCGCCGCCGGCCGCCGGCCGATCCGCTGGGCGCACCTCGTCCTCGGCGTCGGCCTCTGCGGCGCCGGCGTCCTGCTGCTCCAGCTCGACGTCAGCCTGCTCGGTACCGGCTGACCCCGGCCGCCTCGTCGAGCGCGCCCACCGCCTCGCGCAGCCGCCCGGCGGCGGCGTCGCCGGCGGCGAGCACCAGCAGGGCCGCCGGCGAGCGCCCCGAGAGTTCGGCGCCCCGCTCCAGCAGCCGCACCCCCTCGGCGAAACGCCCCCGGCGGCAGAGCACCGCGCCGGTGTCGAGGAGGGCGTCCCAGCGGGCGGGGTCGAGCTGGGCGGCGCGGAGGGCCGCGAGCCGGGCGGCGCGGACCCGGCCGGTGCGGGCGGCGGCGAGGGCGGCGAGGCGCAGCGCCTCCGGGTCCGCGCCGGCCTCGGCGAGGCCCTCGAGCAGGGCCGCGGCAGCGCCGGGGTCGCCGCGGTCGAGTGCCTCCGCCGCCGGGCGGGTCCGGGCGGTGGTGTGGGGGCCGGCGGCGGCGGGCTCGGCCAGCGCCGGGATGGCGTTCACCCGGCGACGCAGGCCCCGCCGCTCCGCGGTGAAGGGGATGCCGGTGGCCAGGCCGACGGCGGCCCCCACCGACCAGAGCCGCAGCGGCGGTGGGGTGGCGGGGAGCAGGGCGGCTCCCAGCAGCGCCAGGGTCGCCGTCACCACCGCCGGCAGGGCGGCGGCGGCGAGGCGGTCGGCGCCGCGGGCGGCGGCGGGGGCGGCGAGCCGCCACCGGTGACGGAGGCTGCGGGGCATCGGCAGCAGCGCCAGCACCACCGCCAGCGGCCAGGTGGCCACCGCTCAAACCTTGGCTGGTGGTGGCCCGCCCCGGTCAGGCATTGCTGAGCACGGGGATGTTCACCCCGGTCAGCGGGGCCGCCTCCTCCCCCACCAGCCAGGCCACCAGCGCGGCGATCTGCTCGGGGGTGACCCCGGCGGTGAGATGGGGGGCGGCGCGGCGGAGCATCTCGGTGTCGACCGCGCCCGGGCTCAGCGCCAGGCAGCGGATCCGGTGGGGACGGCCCTCGAGGGCGACCGCCTCGGTGAGCGAGATCACCCCCGCCTTGGAGACGTTGTAGGCGGCCAGGCCGGGGAACTTCTCCACGTTCGCCACCCCGGACAGCGAGGCGATGTTGACGATGACCCCGCCGCCGGCGGCGACCATCAGCCGCCACGCCGCCCGGCAGCCGAGGAAGGCGCCGCGGAGGTTGACCCCGAGGACCCGGTCCCAGGCGGCGGCATCGAGGTCACCGAAGCCGATCCGGTCGGCGACGGCGGCGTTGTTGACCCAGATCGCGAGGTCGCCGAGGCCGGCGGCGGCGGCGGCGACGCGGTCGACGTCGGCCTCGACGGCGACGTCGGCGACCACCGGCACCACCCCGGGCGCGGCCGCCGCGGTGGCCTCGAGCTCCGACCCGGTGCGGGAGGCGGCGACCACCCGGTGGCCGGCCCCGGCGAGCCGCAGCGCGATCGCCCGGCCGATGCCGCGACCGGCTCCGGTCACCACGGCCACGCTCGCCGGGTCGGGGGCGCCCACCGCCGCATTGTGCCCGGTTCCTGCCACACCTGGTGGGAACCGGCGGGCTGACCGCCCTGTCGGAGGGTGGTCGCGCCCGGCCTCCGGTCCGTCCGATTGACATGTGGTCCCTGGGCGGGCTACCCTCTCGCCCCGAATCAGGTCGCATGTTCGTGGCAGACGGCGGCCGGTTTTCCGACCTACCTTCTCGGTCTCATCAATCCGCGTCACATCCTTGTATGGGGGTGCTGTATTTGCGGAGCGGAATCAAGTTCGCCCTGATCTCAGGGGTGGCGACAGTTCTCGCCGGACTGTGCTCCTCCACGTCGTTCGCCACCACGTCCCACTCACCGAGCAACAGCGCCGACACCCGGCGCGAAGGGCTGATGGCTCAGCTTCAGGCGCTGTCCGGGCCGCGCAACCAGGCCCGCGACGACCTCCTCTTCGCCGAGCGCCAGCTGGCGGTGGCGCAGGCCCGCCTCAACGCCGCCCGGAACCAGCTCACCTCCCTCAACGAGGCGCTGCTCTCGCTCTCCCGGCGGATCGCCGACGACGAGCACGTCCTCACCACCGCCCGCGCGCAGCTGGGAGCGCTGGTGCGCTCCACCTACGAGGTGGCGGGCTCCGACGGCTTCGCCGCCGCGATCCTCTCCAGCGGGAGCTTCAACGAGGTGATGGACAGGTACCGCGGCGCCGAGCACGTCACCAACCAGGTGAAGCGGCTGAAGGGCACCGTGGAGGACCGTGAGAGTGCCCTGCTGCAGGAGCGGCACGACCTCGAGTTGCGATTCGCGCAGGCCCAGGCGCTCGAGGACCAGCTCAGCCAGGACAGCAACCGGATGATCGCCCTGGTGGCCCAGCGCGACATCGCCTTCCAGGCCATCGACGGGCCCCAGCGCCGGCTGGCCCGCGAGATCGCCGACCTCGACCAGCAGCTGGTCCCGCCCGCCACCGGCCTGCCCGGCGGCAGCTGCGGCAACCACTTCGCCTTCGGCCAGTGCACCTACTACGTGGCCACCCGCCGCTGCGTCCCCTGGTTCGGCAACGCCAGCGAATGGCTCGACCACGCCGCCGCGTTCGGCTTCGCGGTGGGACGCACCCCCCGCGCCGGCGCCATCGCCGTCTGGCGACCCGGGCAGGGCGGCGCCAGCCGCGCCGGGCACGTCGGCTACGTCGAGGCCGTGGGCCCGACCGACGGTGTTCCCGCCGGCTCGTTCAAGGTCTCGGAGATGAACTGGGGCGGCTGGAACCGCGTCAACTACCGCATCGTCGCCAACGACGGGGTCATGGGCTTCGTCTACGCCAAGGCCTGACGCCCCTAGCGATCGCCGTGGTTGTGGTCGACGAGGTGACGGTGGGAGAAGCGGTCGCGCCAGAGGATGTCGCGGAAGCGGAAGCGCCCGCCGGAGTCGTCGTCGTCGCCGAACCCGAGGCCGCAGCGTGAGCCGAACCCCCCGCAGCCGCCGAACCTGCCGAACCCGCAGCCGGGGTCGAGGATCCCGCAGAAGCTGACCGGTACTCCCAGCCCGCAGGCGGGGTTCAGCAGGCTGCAGTCGAGCACCGCGCAGCCCGGGGCGAGGAAGCCGCAGCCCGCGGTTCCGCAGGCGGTGCCGGAGCACCCGGGGGCCGGCGTCATCCCGGCGCGCGCGAGCTCGATGGCCCGCAGCGAGGAGCCCCCCGCCGCCACGGCGGGGCCGGCGACGGCGGGGACGGCGGGTGCCGAGCGCCCCACCACGCGGGAGCCGATGGCGACGGCGGCGCCGGCGGGTGCCGAGGCGGGGACGCTGATGCCCCCGAGCCCCCAGCCGGGCTCGGAGCGGTACTGGCCGGTCACGTCGACGTAGGTGGGGTGCACCGCCGCGCTGGCGGGCAGCACCGCCGTCCCCACCCGGGCCATCGCCGCCGAGGCGAGACCGGAGCCCGTCAGCGCGATCGCCGCCGCCACCGCGATCGCGCCGAGGATCGCGAACTCGAATCCTGTGGGTCATCCCCTGCCACCTCCCTTCCGCCTCTCGTCGTGAACGCTCGCAGCGTGCCACGCGCGGCCGCGCCCGAGCAACTTCGCAGCGAAGGATGCGATCGACGGACCGCCGTGGGGGGCGGGGAGACCGCGTCGGGCGGGTCCGGGGATGCCCCCGGACCCGCCCCCGGCGCCGTCCCCCTAGCCGCCGAGGACGTGGATGGAGAGGTTGTTGAGGCTGTTGTCGAGGACGTTGTTCAGCTCGATCAGGCTGCTGTCGCTCGAGCCGCTGTTGCTGTTGTTCGTGTTGTTGCTGGTGCTGCTGCTCGAGCTGTTGCTCGAGTTGCTGTTGCTCCCCGAGCCGGGGTCGTCGCCGCGATGGGTGCCAGGATGGTCACCGTCACGGTGATCCCGGTCCGCCGGGGTGGCGGAGCTGGAAGCGACCGCGGCGTGGGCTGCCACCGGCAGGACGGCCAGAGCGCTGACCCCCAGGACCGCGACCGCCAACGCCGGGCGTCGTCTCCGAGTGCGCATCGTCCAGCCTCCTTCGCAGGGCGCGCCGCCGCCATAAACCGTCAATATCCGGGGAGCCCCGACAAGAGTACAGCGGCGGCGGCTCCAGGTCGAGTTGTGAACGTCCCCACGCTGAAACTCGCCGGACCCGAGCCTTGCGCCACAAGGTTTATGGCGCAAACGCCGCATACGTCGCAGGGCGGCGACGGCCCCGGCGGCTAGGGGTGCGACGGCGAGGAGGGCCCCCCAGGGCGGCGGTCGAGGGCGTACCAGACCACGTCCGCCTGGTGCCACCGCGCGTCGCCCCGCAGCGAGAGGCCCAGCCTCTCCATCACCCGCCGGGAGGGTGCGTTCCCCGGGCGCGTGATCGAGATCACGCGGGCGACGTCGAGATGGGCGAATGCCGCCTCCAGGCTGGCGAGGCCCCCCTCGGTGGCCAGGCCGCGTCCGCGCGCCTCCGCCGCCAGCGCCCAGCCGACCTCGACCGGCGCCGCCTCCAGCGGCCAGTCGCGGTGGCGCAGCAGGCCGATCCGCCCGACCAGGGTGCCGGTGGCGCGCTCCTCGGCCGCCCAGTGGCTGAACCCGTCCGTCTCCCAACGCTCCCGGAACCGCGCCACCTGCAACGCGGTGGCCTCTCGATCCATCGCCGGCATGTGCACGAGGTAGCCGGGGTCGGCATAGATCGCCGCCAGCCGGTCGACGTCACGGTCCTCCCACTGGCGCAGGCGCAGCCGATCGGTGATCAGCTCACGCGGGAAGGACATTCTCTGACCCACATGTCGCCCCGGCGTCGAGCGGCGCCGATCGACGAATGCCCACGTGTCGCGGGCGATCCTGTTCGCCGTGGTGCCGAGGCGGGGACTCGAACCCCGACGAGCTTGCGCCCACCAGCCCCTCAAGCTGGCGTGTCTACCTATTCCACCACCTCGGCAGGCAGCGCGGCGATTCTACACGCGCGGCCACGGCGTTCCGGCCCGCCGTCGCCGGAGCGCGACATCAGCCGAGCCCGGGGATGCGGCCGCCCGCGAGCAGCCCGGCGAGCACCACACAGAGAAGGCCAAGGGCGCAGGCCGGGGCGACGACGGTGGCGGTGACCAGGCTCGCCAGCGGGCCCCGCCGCCCCGCCCTGGCGAGGGTCTCGGCGCGGGCCCGGGAGCGGGTCGCGCCGGCGACGGCGAGCAGCTGCGGCGCCAGGGGAAGGCCGAGGCGTTGACGGCGGCCCGCGAGCGCGGCGACGGTGGCGAGGGTCTCGACCCCGCCGGCCCGCGCCGCCTCGGTGAGGGCGGCCGCCAGCGGCTCCCCGGCGGCGGCCCGGGTCGCCGCCCGGGCCAGCAGCCGCTCCAGCGCCGGGTCGGTGCAGGCGCCCGCGATCGCCAGGGCGCGGTCGAGCGGCAGGCCGGCGACCAGCGCCGCCGCGGCGAGCTCGAGCGCCACCGGGACGGCCGCCGCCGCCGCCTCGGCACCACGCCGGGCCGCTCCGCGGAGCGCCAGCCCGGGCAGCACGCCCGCGGCCACGCCCACCGGCACCGCCGCCGGCAGCAGCGGCGGACCGGCCGCGAGCACCGAGGCCACGAGGCACACGGCGACGGCGGCCAGGACGGCGCCCAGGCGCACCCCGATGAGCGCCGCCACGGGCCCCCCCGAGCCGGCCAGCGCGGTGAGCAGCCGCACCCCGGGCGAGCCGGGCGCGAGCAGCTGCGCCCGGGCCACCAGGTCGGCGTCCGCAGGCCGGCGCAGCCAGGTGCCCACGGAGCGCGCCCCCGAGGCCCGGGCCGGCGCGGCGGCGCTCATCCGACCGCCGCCAGGCGCCGGGCGACCACCGTGCCGCTCAGCGCGACCGCCGCGCAGCCACCGAGCACGCAGGCGGGGAGCGGTGCGGTCACACCGGCGGCGATGGCGGGCTCGGTGAGGATGAGGGTGATCCCGAGCACACCGGTCAGAGCCGGGACGGCGGCAGCGGCGAGCCGTGGTTCCGCGGTCAGCGCGCGGGCGTCCTCACGGATGGCGATGGCGGCGTCGAGCGCGCCCGCCAGCCGGTCGAACGAGCCGGGGTCACCCCCCGCCCGGCCGTGGAGCGCGAGCAGTGCCGCCACCGCCGGGAGGCCAGGTGCATCCCCGCCGGCCTCGGCGGCTGCGGCGCCGAGCGCGGCGCCGGGCGCCTCGCCCAGCGTGCAGCGGACCAGCGCGGCGCCGGCCACAGCGCGGAGCGCCCGATCGGTGGCGGGCAGCGAGGCGGCCGCGGCGGCGAGCGCATCCTCGGCGCAGGCGCCGGCCGCGAGCTCGGCCCCCAGGCAGCGGGCGAGCAGGGCGGCGCCCCGCTCGAGCGCGTCCGCGCGGCGGCCGGCGCGGGCGCGCAGGACCAGGCGGCCACCGGTGCGCACCGCCCCGGCGGCGATGACCAGCCCGGCGCCGGTGCCGAACCCCGCGACGGTGAGCAGCGCGAGCGGCGCCGCCACGATCACCTGGCCGAGCCGCCAGCGCGCCGGAGTGGTGTCGATCATCGCCCGCTGGAGCCGGCCCGCCAGCCGCCGGCCGGCGCGGGAGCGATCGTAGGCGTCGCCCGCACGGGCGCCCAGCCGCCTCGCGCGGCTCATGCCACACCTCGATCGGAGAGCAGCCGGACCGGGAACCGCACCCCGTGATGCCGCATCCGCGCCAGACACCGGTCCGGGGTGGCGCCGGCGGGGCGGAGGGCTCCGCCGGCACGCGCGTACACGGTGGTGAGCCGGGGCCGCCCGTCCTCGCCGGCGTCGACCGCAACCACCTCGGCGATCTGCCGGTGGCCGCCGGCGCGCCGCTCGCAGTGCACCACCAGGTCGATCGCCGACGCGATCCAGCGCTGGAGGGAGTTGACGGCGACCGAGGGCAGCGCCATCGCGAGCATCGCCTCGAGCCGGGTCACCGCGTCGGCGGCGCTGTTGGCGTGCAGCGTGGTCATCGAGCCGGCGTGGCCGGTGTTCATCGCCGCCAGCATGTCCGCCGCCTCGAGGCCGCGGACCTCTCCGACCACGAGCCGATCGGGCCGCATCCGCAGCGCATTGCGCACCAGGTCGCGCAGGGTGACCTCGCGCCCGCCGTCGGGTGCGGAGGGACGGCACTGCTGGCGGACCAGGTGCGGGTGCTCGGCGCTCAGCTCGGCCACGTCCTCGAGGAGGAGGAGGCGCTGCCCGGCGGGCACCAGGGCGCAGAGCGCCGCGAGCAGCGTGGTCTTGCCGGTGCCGGCACCGCCGGTGACCACCAGGTTGCAGCGTCCCAGCACCGCGGCATGGAGGAAGGCTACGGTGGCGGCGTCCACCGCATCGAGCTCGATCAGCTGCTCGACACCGAGCCGCCGGCGAGGCGGGCGCCGGATGGTGAGCAGCGGTGACCCGCAGGCCACCGGGGGCAGCACGGCGTTGACCCGGCTGCCGTCCTCGAGCCGGGCGTCGACCATCGGTGCGCCCTCGTCGATGCGCCGGCCGGTCCCGCTGAGGAGGCGGTGCACGACGGCGAGCAGGTGGTCGGCGTCGCGAAACCGCACCGGGCTGAGCCGGAGCTCACCACCGACCTCGACGTGGATTTGGTCGGGGCCGTTCACCATGATCTCGGTCACGCTGATGTCGGCCAGCAGCCGCTCCAGCGGGCCGAGGCCGGTGAGGTCATCGACCAGCTCGAGGAGGCGGTCCGCACGGGCGGCCTCTCCCCCGCCGGCGCCGAGCGCGTGGTCGGCGATCGCGGCGACCCGCAGCCTGCGCTCCAGGGCGGGCAGCGTTGCCAGGTCCGGAACCTCATCGGCCACCCGCCGCCGGAGCTGGTCGAGCCCGGCCGGGGCGGCCTCGACCTCCACCGCCCGTCGGCCCAGCCGCAAGGGCCGGCGCCGACCACCACTGGACTGTGTATCCATGGGTTCGACCATACACAGGGTTGTGGTGCTGGTCAACCCCGGTCGCGACTGCGATGGAAAGACTCCAGGTCCTCCGATCGCCACAGCCGTGGGCTGGCTGTTCCGCGGTGGCAAACTCGGAATGGACCCCGCGATGCGCCGGTGCTAGAGTGATTTGGCAGGATTGGACACTTGGCGCGATGGCGGGACAGCGTGAAAACAGCATGCGGGTCCGTGCCGCGTCACCGCACCCCGCGGCTGACTGCACCGCACGGCACCCAGGGCCGCAGGGCACCGCGGGCGGCCACCGCGATGAGCGCCGCGAACGGCATGCCGTCACTGCGCGGCGACTCCGGTCGGAAGCGACGGGCTGGCAGGACCCACGTCTGACACGTGGATCACAGGGGACACACAGGGGGGCGGGAGATCGCGACGTGTGCCGTGTCCGCGGGATTCGGATGAAATGGACATACGTGACGAGAACGCTGGGGCGCGACGTCGCGGTGAAAGTCGGGGACTGGCAGCGGCCACCGCGCTCCGGTGACCTGGTGGTGGCATGTGTCACCGAGCTCGGTGTGCACCGCCACGCCGAGGGCCGCGGCGGCCGGCGTATGCGCCTGCATGTCGGTGACCGGATCGTCGGCGCCCTTGGCAACCGCTATGCAACCGACTTCTACGAGGGCTACGTTCTCGACCACCGGTTCACCCACATGCTCACCGCCGGCGGGCTGATCGGCTCGGTGGTCTCCGCGCACGACGTCCACGGACGCCCCACCCAGCTGGAGATCGTCGGTGGGCTCCGCGGCCGGGACGGACACCCGCTCTCCACCGAGGACTTCGCGGCGCCGCTGCACCCTGCGACCTCGGCACATCCTCCCACCATCGCGGTGGTGGGCTCGGGGATGAACGCCGGCAAGACCACCGCGGCGGCGGCGATGGTGCGCGGCTGGACCCGGGCCGGACTGCGCGCCGGCGCCGGCAAGGTGACCGGATCGGGCAGCGGCAAGGATCGTTGGGAGTACGTCGACGCCGGCGCCGCCGCGGTCGCCGACTTCCTCGACTTCGGGATGCCGTCGACCTTCGGCTACCCGCGCGAGCGGTTGGCGGCGACCCTGCTCGCCATTCGCGACCGCCTCGGCGCGGCGGGCTGCGAGGTGATCGTTCTGGAGATCGCCGACGGAATCCTCATGCCCGACACCGAGCACCTGCTCGAGGCGCTCGGCGGTGAGGTCGAGGCGGTGGTGCTGGCCACCGGCGACGCGCTCTCGGCGCGCGCGGGCGTGGAGATCCTGCGCAGCCTGGAACTGCCGGTGCGGGCCGTCACCGGGATGGTGAGCCGCAGCCCGCTCGCCGCCCGTGAGGCGCGGGCGGCGACCGGTCTCCCGGTGGTGACCGCCGCCGAGCTGGCCGCAGGCGGAGCTCTGAACCTGCTGCCGGCCGGGGCGGCGGTCCGATGATCGCGGTCGGACTGGCATGGTCCGGCGGCGGCGATGCGCCCCCCGGCGAGCTCGTCGAGGTGCCCGTCGACCTCGAGCGCATCACGCCCGGCGCGCTGGTGCTCCCTGGCCTCACCGTGTGTTCGGTGCCCGGCGTGGTGCTCCTCGACGGCGACCTCCGCTTCGACCCGCGCGATGGAGGCGGCGCCTCCGCCACCCTGAGGCGTGAGGCGCTCGCCTTCGGCATGGTCAACACCGCCTATCACCTGCAGCACGGGCTCGACCGGCTGGCGCGGCTGCTGGGGCGGACGCTGCCGCCACTGCTGGTGCGCATCGGTGTCCACACCGCGCAGCAACCCGGCTGGAGCGGCGGCCATTACCGGCTGCCGGCCCGCGAGTACTCGACGCTTCCCGAGGACGAGCCCCCGGCCGTCACCGGCGAGATCCACCTCGGCACCGGCGGCCGGCCGGTGACCCTGCGCGGGCGGCGGTATGTGCACACCGCCGCCCACGACCCGGCGATCGTGCTGCACGAGCTCGGGCACCACCTCACCCGGCACACCGCCGACCTCCGGGTCAACGACCGCCGCGGCCCCCACGCGCAGGCCAACCGCAAGACCCCCCTCGACGAGGGCACCAGCGACTACGTGGCCGCCGTGCTTCTGGACAGCCCCGACATCTACGGCTGGCACCGCGCCGGGGTGCCCGCGGAGTTGCCGAGACGTCGCTGCCTCGCTGCTCCCTGGACGATGGCGCAGTTCATCGGCGGCCACCACGCCGACCCCCACATCGACGGCGCCATCTGGTCGGCCGCACTGTGGGCGGCGCGCACCGAGGTGCAGCGGCACGGCGTCGACCCGGCGCGGTTCGACGGGGTGGTGGTGAGGGCGCTCGAGCGCGTCGGCCGGACCGCCGGCGACCTGCCGATCGAAGACGCGCGGGTGCTGCGGCGTGGCTACGGGCTCTGCCTCGGAGCCATCCTCGAGGAGGACGCGGCCAGCGGCGCCGGGCTGGCTTCAATCGTCGAGCCCGCCTTCGCGGCGCGGGGCATCGAGGTCGGCTTCACCAACGACGAGCTGCACGAGCGCTGCCTGCAGGGCACATGGAGCGGCGCACGGCGGCGGGCGGCGGCCTCAGCCTCCTGGTGAGCTCATTGACCACCGGCGCAGCCAGCAGCCTCTGGCGGTTCCGCGCCTACGGACGCCCCCACCTGCGCGTGCTCTGGCTGGGGATCGGCCTTCGGATCGGCGAGATGGCCGCCGACCTCGCCCAGCCCTGGCCGCTGGCGATCCTCGTCGACAACGTGGTGGGGCACCGGCCGTTGCACGGGGTGAGCGCGACCCTCCTCCGCGGGTTCAACGGCTCGGCGACGGCGCTGCTCACCGCGGCGGTCACCGCCTCGCTGCTCCTCGCTCTGGCCAGCGGACTCTTCGACTACCTCGGTGACCGGGTGATGAACGGTGCCGGCGAGCGCATGACCGCCGCCATCCGCACCGACCTCTTCGCCCATCTGCAGCGCCTCCCGCTCCGCTTCCACGACCGCAACGCCCTCGGAGAGCTGACCAGCCGCCTCACCGTGGACACCGACCGCATCGACGACGCCCTCGTCGACGTGTTCTCGACGCTGCTGCCGGGAGCGCTGACGGTGAGCGGCCTGCTCGCCGTCACCATCCTCGTCGACTGGCGCCTCGGGCTCATCACCCTGGCCGGCCTGCCCGTCGTGCTGGTGGTGATCGCCCGCTACACCCGGCTCACCCGGGCGGCGGCCCGGGCTCGGCGCGACGCCGAGGGCAGGCTGAGCGGCCAGGCCGCCGAGGTGCTCTCCGGAATCAGGACGGTGCTCGCCCTCGGCGGCCAGGAGGTCCACGACCGCGCCTTCGCGGAGGGCAACCGCGGCACCCTGGCCACCGGGCTGCGCTCGGTCGACGTCATCGCCCGCTTCACCCCTCTGGTCGAGATCGCCGCCGCGGTCGGCACCGCGGCGCTCCTCTGGGTGGGCACCTGGGGAGTGCTCGATGGCGCCTGGACCCTGGGGGTGCTGCTGGTTGTGATGGCCTACGTCCGCAACATGCTCAAACCGTTGCGTTCGCTCTCCCGCCTCTCGCTCACCCTCGCCCAGGGCGCCGCAGCCGCCGACCGGGTGACGGCGGTGCTGGCGGAGCCGCTGAGCCCGCTGGCCCCGGGCCCCTCGGTGTCGCCGGTGCCCGGCGCTCCCGCCCACTCGCGAGCGCACGGTCGCATCGAGCTGCGCGGTGTCGACCTCGACTACGGGCGGGGTTCGGTGCTGCGCCAGGCGACCCTGACGGTGGAGGCGGGCGAGCGGGTCGCGCTGGTCGGCGCCAACGGCGTGGGCAAGTCATCGGTGATCGGCCTGCTCGCCGGGCTCTACGAGCCGGCGGCGGGCACCGTACTGCTCGACGGAGTGCCGCTCCAGGAGATGGCGCCCGGATGGCTCCGGGAGCAGCTCGCCGTCGTCCCCCAGGAGACCTTCCTCTTCTCGGGCACCCTGCGCGAGAACATCCGCTACGGCTCCGCCACCGCGTCGGACGACGCGGTGGTCGAGGCTGCCGACCGGGCGCTGGTACTCGACTTCGCCCGCGAGCTCCCCCGGAGCCTCGACACCCGGCTGGGAGACCGCGGCGCCGGGCTCTCCGGCGGTCAGCGCCAGCGCGTCGCCATCGCCAGGGCCCTGCTCCGGGACGCCCCCATCGTGCTTCTCGACGAGCCCACCTCCGATCTCGACCCGGAGGCCGAGCGCGTGGTGGTCCGTGCGTTGCGCAGCCTGATGGAGGGGAGGACGGTGGTGATCGTCACCCACCGGCCCGCCATGCTCGAGCTCGCCGACCGGGTGCTCACGGTCGAGAACGGGCACATCCGCGAGCTGCCGGCAGAGTCCCGGACGCTCCGGGGAGAGACGCAGCCCCTCGGGCTGTTCGCACACAAAAAAAGAAGTACTCGGCGATGACCTACTCTCCCACCCCGTTGCCAGGGCAGTACCATCGGCGCTGGCGGGCTTAACTGCTGTGTTCGGGATGGGAACAGGTGTCTCCCCGCCGCTATCGTCACCGAGTACTTTCTTTCAAAGAAGTACTGGGTGATCGCCCTCGACACGCCGGACGGACCGGCACGCGCGGGCGACCACACCTCCGGCCGGTTCGCCACGTCGGCGAACCACCGGAGGGATGCCTGCGAGAGCGCTTCTTCACGAACGCTGTTGCGACCACCCTGCGCGTGACCGCCGTGACCTGCACGGCGGCGTCAGTCGCTGAAAAGTGGGATAGGAGGTCAAGCCCTCGACCGATTAGTACCGCTCAGCTCAAGGTGTTGCCACCCTTACACCTGCGGCCTATCAACCAGCTGGTCTAGCTGGGGTCTTACCCGGTTGACCCGGTGGGAGATCTCATCTTGGGGTGGGCTTCGCACTTAGATGCTTTCAGCGCTTATCCCATCCGGACATGGCTACCCGGCGGTGCTCCTGGCGGAACAACCGGTGCACTAGCGGTCCGTCCAACCCGGTCCTCTCGTACTGAGGTCAGCTCCCCTCAAATCTCCTGCGCCCACGGCGGATAGGGACCGAACTGTCTCACGACGTTCTAAACCCAGCTCGCGTACCGCTTTAATGGGCGAACAGCCCAACCCTTGGGACCTACTCCAGCCCCAGGATGCGACGAGCCGACATCGAGGTGCCAAACCTTGCCGTCGATGTGAACTCTTGGGCAAGATAAGCCTGTTATCCCCGGGGTAGCTTTTATCCGTTGAGCGACGGCCTTTCCATTCAGAGCCGTCGGATCACTATGCCCGACTTTCGTCCCTGCTCGGCCTGTCAGCCTCACAGTCAAGCTCCCTTATGCCATTGCACTCTCTAGGCCTGATTTCCATCCAGGCTGAGGGAACCTTTGGGCGCCTCCGTTACATTTTGGGAGGCGACCGCCCCAGTCAAACTACCCGCCTGCCACGGTCCCGACACCGGATCACGGTGCCGGTTAGAAATAAAATCTAGCAAGGCTGGTATTCCACCGGCGACTCCACGCAACCTGGCGGCCACGCTTCGCAGTCTCCCAGCTATCCTCTACATGCTAGACCCCATTCCAGTGGCAAGTTGTAGTAAAGCTCCACGGGGTCTTTCCGTCCTGCCGCGGGTAACCTGCATCTTCACAGGTACTTCAGTTTCGCCGAGTGCGTGGCCGAGACAGCGCCCAACTCGTTACGCCATTCGTGCGGGTCGGAACTTACCCGACAAGGAATTTCGCTACCTTAGGACCGTTATAGTTACGGCCGCCGTTTACCGGGGCTTCAATTCAGGGCTTGCACCCCTCCTCTTAACCTTCCGGCACCGGGCAGGCGTCAGCCCCTATACGTCAGCTTGCGCTTTAGCAGAGACCTGTGTTTTTAGTAAACAGTCGGTTGGGCCTTTTCTCTGCGGCCCCCGGCAGCTCACGGCGCAAGGCCGATCACCACCAGGGGCTCCCCTTCTCCCGAAGTTACGGGGACATTTTGCCGAGTTCCTTAGCCACGCTTCTCTCGATCGCCTTGGAATCCTCTTCCCACCTACCTGTGTCGGTTTGCGGTACGGGCACCGCCGTTCTCGCTAGAGGTTTTTCTTGGAGGCATGGGATCGGCCCCATCAGCACTATGTGCTTTGGCATCCTCTCGGGGTTATGCCAGGCGGATTTGCCTACCTGGCCCCCTACCTGTTTGCGTCGGGGACAACCGGCGCCCCGTAAGGCCTACCCTTCCCCGTCACCCCATTGCTCAAGCGAACGGTCGGTGGTGTTGGAATGTTGACCAACTGTCCATCGCCTACGCCTTTCGGCCTCGGCTTAGGCCCGACTGACCCTGGGACGAGTAACGTTGCCCAGGAAACCTTAGGCTTACGGCGAACACGTTTTTCACGCGTTTCTCGCTACTTGTGCCGGCATTCGCACTTCTGTCCGCTCCACCGGTCCTCACGGTCCGGCTTCGCTGCAGGCAGAACGCTCCTCTACCACGACCCGCTCACGCGGGCCATCCACGGCTTCGGTTGCAAGCTTGAGCCCCGATCATTGTCGGCGCCACGACACTCGACCAGTGAGCTATTACGCACTCTTTGAATGGTGGCTGCTTCTAAGCCAACATCCTGGTTGTCTGGGCACCGTGACATCCTTTCCCACTTAGCTTGCGATTAGGGACCTTAGCCGGTGGTCTGGGCTGTTTCCCTTTCGACTATGAAGCTTAGCCCCCACAGTCTCACTGCCGCCGGAAAATCTGCTGTCATTCGGAGTTTGGTTGGGTTTGGTAACGAGGTGATCGCCCCTAGCCCATTCAGTGCTCTACCAACAACAGACCCATCGACGACGCTGCACCTAAATGCATTTCGAGGAGAACCAGCTATATCCGAGTTCGATTGGCATTTCACCGCTATCCACAGTTCATCCGCCGCGTTTTCAACCGGGGTCGGTTCGGGCTTCCACGCGGTTTTACCCGCGCTTCACCCTGACCATGGATAGGTCACTCGGTTTCGGGTCTACTCAATGCGACTACAACCGCCTTGCGGCGGCCACGCCCTGTTCGGACTCGCTTTCGCTTCGGCTCCGGGTGTTCACCCCTTAACCTCGCCACACTGAAGTAACTCGCCGGCTCATTCTACAAAAGGCACGCAATCAGGCATTTCCCGAAGGACATAGCCCTCTCACGGTTTGTAAGCACACGGTTTCAGGTACTTTTAACTCCCCTTCCGGGGTGCTTTTCACCTTTCCCTCACGGTACTAGTTCACTATCGGTCACCAAGGGTATTTAGCCTTGGACGATGGTCCGCCCAGATTCCCACAGAATTCCACGTGTTCCGTGGTACTTGGGAACACCCTATGGAGGTCGCCGCCTTTCGTCTACAGGGCTGTCACCTGCTGTGGCCGGCCTTTCCAGAACCGTTCGACTAGACGACGACTTGGTAACTCCATGTCCCCCCGGCAGGGGGGACGAAGGGGTCCCGCGACCCCGCGACGGAAACGCCTGCCGGCTTTCACGCCGCCGCGGTTTAGGCTGTCCCCGTTTCGCTCGCCACTACTCAGGGGATATTATCTCTTCCTGCGGGTACTAAGATGTTTCAGTTCCCCGCGTGCCCTCTACCCGGTCTATATATTCAACCGGGAGTACCTGGACATTACTCCAGGTGGGTTGCCCCATTCGGAAATCCCCGGATCAACGCTCGCTAGCAGCTCCCCGAGGCTTATCGCAGCAACGCCACGTCCTTCATCGGCCCTTGGTGCCAAGGCATCCACCGTGTGCTCTTCGTAGCTTGACCTCCTATCTTCACTGTTCAACGACTGAACATGGAGGTGCCCGCCAGCCATGACCCACCCTGGGGGGGCGGTGGCTGCGGGCGTTCGCGCAAAGGTGTTTCGCTCTCGGCGTTCGTTCTGAAGCAGTCTCCGTGCTCGTCCGGCGGGGGGAGCCCGCCCTCGGATTCCGGAGACCTACACTCTCGCAGACTATTCCTGATGTGAAGGTCCTGGGGTCTCGCGCGGCGCCTGGCCGCGGCGGTGGGTGTCGCCCTGGAGATGGGCGGGCTCGAACCGCCGACCCCCTGCTTGCAAAGCAGGTGCTCTCCCAGCTGAGCTACATCCCCGTGCTGCCGGATGACGGCCGAGGCTGTCACCTGGCGGCTCATCGGCAGGAGGCGCGGACGTGGGCCTTTCTGGATTCGAACCAGAGACCTCACGGTTATCAGCCGTGCGCTCTCACCAACTGAGCTAAAGGCCCCCGCTGGGTGCGCCCCACGGGGAGCCCGCGGGACAGGTCGCGGTTGTCCCCCGCGCGGCCTGGGCCGCCGGGGGGCCGTGTTCCTTGACCCCTGAAGGAGTGGAGCGATCACCCGCGCAGACCGACGCAGGACCTGTCGTGCTGGATGGCCAGGTCGCGGCCTTTTTTCAGCAGATTCCCACTGCCACTGGTTGGCCTTCCCCCCGGACGCCCACGACGCGACTGCCGTGTGCGCTCGATCCGGCGGATCCGAACGTGCTCCCCGATACTCTTCGCGGTTGCCCTCACACCGCCGGCGGCGCCCGCGAACGGGCACGACCGGGGCGGGAGGACCGCTACATCTTCGCGGTTCTGCACGCCGGTTGCTGCGCAACCTGAGCTGACCGACCTCTACCCGCAGCTCACGCCGCGGACGAGGGTCGCTCCCTAAAAGGAGGTGATCCAGCCGCACCTTCCGGTACGGCTACCTTGTTACGACTTCACCCCCCTCACCGGGCACACCTTCGGCACCTCCGTCCCTTGCGGGTTCGGCCAGCGACTTCGGGTGCACCAAACTCGGGTGGTGTGACGGGCGGTGTGTACAAGGCCCGGGAACATATTCACCGCAGTATGCTGACCTGCGGTTACTAGCAACTCCGACTTCATGCAGGCGAGTTGCAGCCTGCAATCCGAACTGAGCCCGGCTTTAAGGGATTCGCTTCACCTCGCGGTGTTGCAGCCCGTTGTACCGGGCATTGTAGCATGTGTGTAGCCCCAGGCATAAAGGGCATGATGACTTGACGTCATCCCCACCTTCCTCTGGGTTTCTCCCAGCAGTCTGACCAGAGAAGTTCAACTGACCATAGGGGTTGCGCTCGTTGCGGGACTTAACCCAACACCTCACGGCACGAGCTGACGACAGCCATGCACCACCTGTGCACCTGCCTTGCGGGGACCGTGTTTCCACGGTTTTCAGGTGCATGTCAAGCCTGGGTAAGGTTCTTCGCGTTGCATCGAATTAAACCACATGCTCCGCTGCTTGTGCGGGCCCCCGTCAATTCCTTTGAGTTTTAACCTTGCGGCCGTACTCCCCAGGCGGTGTACTTATTGCGTTGGCTGCGGCACTGAGCGCGTCAATACGCCCAACACCTAGTACACATCGTTTAGGGCGTGGACTACCGGGGTATCTAATCCCGTTCGCTCCCCACGCTTTCGCGCTACAGCGTCAGTTGCCGGCCAGAAGGCCGCCTTCGCCACTGGTGTTCCTCCCGATATCTACGCATTTCACTACTACACCGGGAATTCCACCTTCCTCTCCGGCACTCGAGCCGACCAGTATTGGAGGCAGTTTCGGGGTTGAGCCCCGAAATTTCACCACCAACTTAGCCGGCCGCCTTAGCGCGCTTTACGCCCAGTAAATCCGGATAACGCTCGCCCCCTACGTATTACCGCGGCTGCTGGCACGTAGTTAGCCGGGGCTTCCTTGGAGGGTACCGTCAGATCTTCTTCCCCTCCGACAGGGCTTTACAAGCCGAAGCTCTTCATCACCCACGCGGCGTTGCTCCGTCAGGCTTTCGCCCATTGCGGAAAATTCCTAACTGCTGCCTCCCGTAGGAGTCTGGGCCGTGTCTCAGTCCCAGTGTGGCTGATCGTCCTCTCAGACCAGCTACCCATCTTCGCCTTGGTAGGCCGTTACCCCACCAACAAGCTAATAGGCCGCGAGCCCGTCTCCGAGCGACTTGCGCCTTTACTCACCAGAGGATGTCCTCCGGCGACCACATCCGGTATTAATCCTGATTTCTCAGGGCTATCCCGGACTCGAAGGTAGGTTGCTCACGTGTTACTCACCCGTGCGCCGCTGAACGCCAGCGGGGTTACCCCCGCTCGCGCTGCGCTCAACTTGCATGTTTCATGCACGCCGCCAGCGTTAATCCTGAGCCAGGATCAAACTCTCCGAAGAAAGTTTCCACGTATCGAGATCCGGCCGGAGCCGGATCCTGTTGTGACGTGAATCGACGAGGTCCCACGCCGGGACGCGACCTTGCGGTCGAGTCCCCATGGGCCCTTGCGGATAATCGACTCCACTCTTCAATTGTCAAAGTTCACGGCGCGTCACACATGTGGTGACGCGTGCCCCCTGGCAGGCGGGCAAGGGTCGGATTATAGATGCCACGTCCCGGTCGTGTCAAGGCCGCGAGCGCCGAGGGCGTTCGCGCTGTACTCGACCGGTTCCCACCGTGGGCCGCAGCCCCCGGCAGCGAGGCGGGAGTATACCGTGTCGGCCGGGTGGCGTGGGGGCCCGTCGGGGGCCGGAGGCATGAACCCCCCCCGACCGCCTCGATCACACCGGCTCAGATGGCGCGGCGGCCGGTGAAGGCGCGGGCGACGGTGAGCTCGTCGGCGTACTGGACGTTCGAGCCCGCGGGCAGGCCGTGGGCCAGGCGCGAGACCGTGACCCCGGTGGGGGCGAGGCGCTCGGCCAGGTAGTGGGCGGTGGCCTCGCCCTCGACGTCGGGGTCGGTGGCGACGATCACCTCGGTGACCCCGCCCGCCTCGAGGCGTCGCACCAGCTCGTCGACGCGGAGCTGCCCCGGCCCCACCCCGTCGATCGGTGAGATCGCCCCCTGGAGGACGTGGTAGACGCCCTGGAACTCGCCGCTGCGCTCGATGGCGAGCACGTCGAGGGCGTCCTCGACCACGCAGATCGCGGTGGGGTCGCGCCGGCTGCTGGCGCAGATGCCGCAGAGCTCGTCCTCGGCGATGAAGAAGCAGCGCGAGCAGGGGCGAACCGAGCCGCGGAGCTCGGCGAGCGCCGCCGCCAGCCGCTCCACCGACTCGCGAGGCGCGGTGAGGCAGTGGAAGGTGAGCCGCTGGGCGGTCTTGGGCCCGACCCCGGGCAGGCGGCCGAACTCCGCGGCCAGCCGTTCGATGGCCGGGGGGACGAGGCTCAACGGCCCGGCACCCGCGGCCTGCTAGAGCAGCCCGGGGGGAAGGCCCAGACCCGCGGTCAGGCTGCCCATCTGCTGCGAGGCGAGCTCACGGGAGCGGTCGAGG
Organism: uncultured Chloroflexia bacterium; assembly: GCA_963846365.1. Classification (GTDB taxonomy): domain Bacteria; phylum Chloroflexota; class Dormibacteria; order Aeolococcales; family Aeolococcaceae; genus CF-96. The sequence continues at coordinate 204,628 of CAWJVN010000002.1, read as the reverse complement.
GCGTCGTTCACGGCCGCGAGCACCATGTCGGCGAGCAGCTCGGCGCCCTCCTCGAGCACCTCGGGCTCGATGGCCACGGCGAGGATGCGCTGGTGGCCGTTGGCGGTCACCGTGATGGCCCCACCACCGGCGGTCCCGGTCACCTCGACCGTCTCCAGCTCCTCCTGCATCCTGGCCATCTTGGTCTGCATCTGCTGGAGCTGCTTCATCATCTTCTGGTTCTGCACGGGGCGCCTCCGCTTCGGTGGGTCTGGTTCAGTCTACGCGGGGCCGTCGGCGGCGGTGTCACGGAGGCGGCTGGCGGTGATCCGGCTGCCCGGGAACGTGGCCAGCACCGCGGCGGTGGCGTCGGGGGCCTCGGGGGCGCCGGGGTCGCGGGGCGGCGCCGGCGCGCGGGGGGCGTCCGCCCCCGAGAAGATCGCCTCGACGGTGCAGGCGCCCCCGGCGACCTCGGAGATGACCTCGTCGAGGAGCCGCGCCTTCTGGCGCTCCTGGAGCCGCTCCAGGTGGAAGCCGTAGGGCGCGCCCACCACCAGCCGCCCCGGGGTCGCCTCCAGCGGACGGCAGGAGCGGAGCACCCCGGCGAGCATCGGGTCACGCCGGTTGACGGCGTCGACGATCGTGGTCCAGAGCGCCTGCCAGCCGTCGATGTCCGCGGGACGGCCGCTGGGCGGCGGCGGCGCGGCCGGCGCCAGGGCGGGCGGCTCGGGGGGCACGGCGAGGCGGGGTTCCGGAGCCGCGACCTCGACCGCCGGCTCCTCCGGGGGCGGGACCCCATCGGGGGCGTCCGGCAGGACCACCACCTCCGCGTGCGGCGCTGGGACCGACGCGGCGGCGGGCGGCGTCGGGGCCGCCCCGGCGAGCCTCCGCTCCAGCTGGGCGACCCGGGCGCTGAGCGCGGCGAGGGCGGCGCCGCCGTCCCCCGCACCGGGGCCCGGCCCGGGGTCGCCGCCGCCGTGGAGGAGGCGCAGCAGGCTCAGCTCCACCTGGAGGCGGGCGTCCACCGGCTGGCGGAGGTTGATCTCGGCGGCGGCGAAGGCGTCGAGCGCCGCCACCCAGAGGCCGCGGCGGGCGGTCGAGGCGAGGGTCCGGCACATCTCCTCCTCGTCGGCGCCGAGGTCGGCGCCGCCGGCGGCGCCGAGGGCGACGAGCTCGGCGGCGCGCGCCAGCCGGGACAGGTCGCGGAGCAGCTGGCGGGCGTCGGCGCCGGATTCGAAGGCGCGGGCGGTGGCCCGCAGGGTCTCGCCGGCGTCGCCGGCGGCGAGGCTGAGCAGCAGCTCGCGCACCGTGGCGGGGTCGGCGAGCCCGAGCGAGCGGCGCACCGTCTCCAGCCGCAGCGGCCGCTCCCCGGTGCCCAGCGCCTGGTCGAGCAGCGACATGGCGTCGCGCACGCTGCCCTGCCCGGCGCGGGCGAGCAGGTCGAGCGCGGCGGGCTCGGCCTCGGCCCCCTCCATGCCGAGGATGCGGCCGAGGTGGGCGGCGATGTTCGGCCGCTCGACGCGGCGGAAGTCGAAGCGCTGCACCCGCGAGCGCACCGTCTCCGGCACCTTGTGCGGCTCGGTGGTGGCGAGGATGAAGAGGACGTGGGGCGGCGGCTCCTCCAGGGTCTTGAGGAACGCGTTCCACGCCTCGGTGGTGAGCATGTGGGCCTCGTCGATGATGTAGACCTTGCGGCGCAGCGAGGCGGGGAGAAACTTGACCCGCTCGCGCAGCTCGCGCATCTCGTCGATGCCGCGGTTGCTGGCCGCGTCGATCTCGAGCACGTCGACCGCGCCGCCGCCGAGCACCTCGACGCAGGCGGCGCAGACGTTGCAGGGCTCGCCGCCGGCGGGCTGGAGGCAGGTGATCGCCCGGGCCAGGATCCGTGCCGTGGAGGTCTTGCCGGTGCCGCGGATGCCCGAGAAGAGGTAGGCGTGGGCGAGCTCGCCGGTGCGCACCTGGTTGCGGAGGGTGTCCGCGACGTGAGCCTGCCCGATGAGGTCGGCGAAGGTCGCCGAGCGGTACTTGCGGTAGAGGGCGATGCTCACCGGCGGGCGCGGGCTCCTCGGCAGGGTGGGATGGGACCCACCTCCCCCCGGCAGGGGGGGAGGGGTAGTCGCGCACCCCACGTCGATGGCGTGTCGCCGGCGCTCACCCGACGGCCCAGCTCAGGCCAGGTTGGCTGCGGCACCCCCGGGGGACCGCTTACCGCTGCTTCCTTCCGGACCTGACGGGGTTCACGGGCCCGGGTTGCGCAGGACCCGGCCGTCGGCGCCGATGCCGTCGGAGCAGACCCGAGAACGCACCCCCTCGGTGGGGAATTCAACCCCGCTATAGCGGATTGCGGGTACAGGGCACCGCTATCTCCCCGTCTAGCGCGACCGCCGCCGATTGTACCCACCGGAGCGAGGGCCGACACGGCGGCCCCGGCCGGGCGGTGCGACGGTCAGGTGGCGTTCGGCGCGACCGGCCAGAGCAGGGCGAAGCAGCTGCCCTCCCCCACCCGGCTCTCCACCTCGACCTTGCCGCCGTGGGCCTCGACCAGGCGGCGCACCAGGGCAAGCCCCATCCCGGTGCCGCCGTAGGTGCGGGTGGCGGTGTTGTCGACCTGGTAGAAGCGCTCGAAGACCCGCGGCAGCGCGTCCTCGGGGATGCCGATGCCGGTGTCGGCGACCTCGATCCGCACCATGCCCTCGCCGTTGCGGTGGCTGCGGACCCACACCCTCCCGCCCTCGGGGGTGAACTTGACGGCGTTGTCGAGCAGCGCCCGGAGCGCCTGGTTGAAGCGGGTGGGGTCGGCGAGGACCTCGACGTCGTGGGGCACGTCGACGCTGAGCGAGACCTGCAGGCCCTCCTTGAGGCGGGACTGGACCGCGGTCACCGCCTCCTCGACGGCGGTGCGCACCGGGGTGGGCCGCGGCTTGAGGCTCAGCGTGTCGGACTCGAGGAGGGAGAAGTCCAGGATGGTCTCGACGATGTCGTAGAGCTTCTTCGCGGCCACCTGGATGTCGTGGAGCGCCTCGGTCTTGTGGGCGTCGTCCCAGGTCTCCCAGCACATCTCCAGCAGGTCGCCCATCCCCATGATCGCGGTCAGCGGGGTGCGCAGCTCGTGCTGGACGGTGCCGAGGAAGTCGGACTTCAGGGCGTCCAGCTCGCGCAGCCGGCGCACCGTCTCGCGTTCCTGCTCGAACAGCCGGGTGTTCTCCAGGGCGATGGCGGCGTTGTTGGCGAGCACCGCCAGGCTCTGGTCCTGGCCCTCGGCCGGGGGCTCGCCGGCGCGGGTGATGACCGCGAGGGCCCCCACCACGGCGTCCTGGTAGAACATCGGCACCGCCAGCATGCCCCCCGCCTGCCAGCCCGGCGGCGGCGTGTCGATGCGGACCGAGCGGCCCTCGAGCAGGTCGCCCACCACCCTCCAGCTGGAGATGTCGGGGGGATGGCCGTCGACCCCGTGGGCGGCGCGGAGCGCGAGGTTGTCGCCCTCGCGGATCAGCAGCATGGCCGCCGAGCCGTGGCCGACGATGGCGGCGGCGGCGCCGACCACCGCCTCCTGGAGGCCCTCGACCCCGCGGGTGGTGGTGGTCAGCGCGCGGGAGACCCCGCCGAGCTCGTCGACGGCGCCGTCGAGACGGGCCCGGGCCTGCTCGATCTGGGTGACGTACTGGGCGATCTCGGCGCGCATCCGGTTGACGCCGTGGGCCAGCCGTCCGAGCTCGTCCGACGAGGTCACCGGGATGTCTGTCGAGTAGTCGCCGCCGGCGATGCGGGCGACGCCCCGCTCGAGCTTGTTCACCGGACGGCGCACGAAGCGCTCGACGAAGAAGAACACGAGCAGCGCGGTGCCGAGGATGGCGAAGATCGCGATCAGGCCCAGGGTGAACTCGTCGGCACGGGAGTCGGGAACGAAGTCGGCAATCGGGATCTCGGCACCGATGTACCCCGCCAGAGCACCGTCAGGTCCCTTCACCGGGACGAAGCTGCCCGCGACCGTGCCTACCCCGGGCGAGTCATAGGTGCCGTGAATGGTCTTCTGGCCGGGGCTGAGCCCGGCTCGGATCCCCGCGAGAATCGCCACCGGGGTGCCGCCCTGGGTCGACTTGGCGGTGAGACCGACCACCTTCAGCCGCGCCATCACCGCCGGGTTCTGGATGGGGATGAAGGCCGTGGGATAGCCGATCACCGGCTGGAACTTCGCCAGCTGGAGGTCGAGCGGGAGGACATAGACGATCGCCCCGTACAGCCTCTTGGGCTTGGACGTGTCGTAGATCGGCGCCGCCGAGACCGATGCCACGTGGTTGTTGAGAAGCTCGATGCCGTTGGGGTTGGTCTCCCCGGCCAGCGCCCGGCGAAGCGCCTCCGAGTGCAGGTCGAAGCTGATCGACGCGGCCTGGCTGACGGTGACATCTCCGGTGGTCGTGACCATCACCGGGAATTCCTTGAAGGCACCCGTACCGGAATGCTTCACCAGGTAGATCGCGTCCTGGAGTCGCGCGGGATTGAGCACCGTGCCACCGACCACGTCCGCGAGCTGGGTGGCGTCGAAGTTGAGGCTGGGGGTGGTGATCTGCTGGAGAAGCTCGCCGACCACCAGCGCCCGGTTGTCGGCGTTGGTCACGGCCGCGGTCCGGGTCTGCTGGTCGCGGCTCAGCAGCAGGAAGGAGCTGATGCCGACGACGAGGATCAGCGAGAGCGCGACCCCGGCGGCGAGCAGGCGCAGGGCGAACGAGGCGCGAAAGCAACTCCTCACCCGCAGAGCTCCGCCGCCCGGGAGGGCAGCGTCAGTTCGTGGTCGCCGTCCACCGGCGCCGCACCACGACCACAAGGCCGGCCAGGGCGGCGAGGTCGAGAAGGCCGAAGAGAGGCCAGAGGATGAGGCCGTGGCCGAAGCTCAGCCCCGAGACCAGGCCGACGGTCTCGTCCCGCCGGGGCTGCTGCTGGTTGAGGCCTGGCTGGCCGGAGCCGCCACTGCACTCTGCGACCCTCCCCCGATCGGGATCGTGGTCAGGGACACGCCGCCGGAGCCCCCCGCCGTCGAGCCGGTCGCCGGGTCGGTCGCGCCCGATCCGGACGTCGCGCCGTTGGTGGATCCGGGTCCCGAGGACGTCCCCGGTGCCGGTGGCTGCGGAGATCCGCCGCCGACGCCGGGGAGACCGGGGAGCAGCGCGCCCAGCAGGCAGGTGCAGCCCACCGACGCCGTGCAGCTCGAGCCGAGCAGGCAGAGCAGGGTGCCGACGCATACGCCCGAGCCCGAGCCCGAACCGCCCGGAGGGGGCCTGGGGCGGGGCGGTGGGGACAACACAGGCGCTGAGCAGAGTGGCCACGCAGGAGCTGCCGCCGAGCTGGAGCAGGCCGCAGCTGAGCAGGCAGAGGGCGTTGCTCGGCGCCGGCGACGGGGTCGCCTGGCAGCCGCCGGCGCAGGTGTTGGTCACCCCGGTGGTGGGGCAGGCTCTGAGGATCCCCAGCAGGCAGCCGCCGCCGGCGGCGGTCGGGGTGGGCGCGGCGGGGGTGGTGGTCGGTGCCGGGGTGGTGGTGGTGGCGGCCTGCGCGGTCGGCTTCACCGTGGGAGCCGCGGTGACCTTCGGCTTCGGCGTCGGGGTCGACTGGCCGCAGCCGGCCGGCCCGAGCAGGCATCCCGTGGAGGGGATGGTCACGTGGCCCCGGGGATGCCCCGGCAGCTGCACCGGCGCGGCGCCCAGGGTGCCCACCCCGGCGGGGATCTCGAAGACCCTCGTCCCCGGCTGGCAGAGCGCCGGCAGCATCTGGCAGACCTGCTGCGGGATGGTGATGCGGACGCTCTCGGTGGCCGCCGGGGCGGAGCCGAGACCGAGCAGGCCGCCGAGCCCACCGGAGGTCACCGGCGTGCTCGGGACGGCCGCGAAGACGGTGGTGGCGACCAGCATGCTGTTGCCGCCGAGCAGGCCGAGCGTCACCGTCAGCGCCGCCGCCCGGCGCGTCCACGACGCACGCAGGAAGGCCCGTCCCAATCTCCGCATGGCCGAAATCATAGGGTGGCGAACGGCGCCCGAACGGCGGCTGGACAACCGTCACGCGTTCGTCACCGATCGCGCATCGGCGCGCGACCGGCCCGCCAGGGACACCCTCGGCTCCTCGCCCCTGAACAGCCGGCGGAGGTTGGGCGAGTGCCGCAGGACGATGATCCCGGTGGCCGTGGCGGTGAAGCCGAAGGCGGCGGCACGCGAGCGGCGGCGCGGCGCTCCCCCGGTCCTCGGGCGTGACAGCGCCCAGGCGGCGGCGGTGCCGGCGGTGGCCGATCCGGCCGCGGCGAGCGAGCCCACCGACACGATCCGGGTCGTCAGCAGCGCTGTCATCCCGCCCGCCACCGCGGCCGCCGCACCCGGCGGAGAGAGCACCAGCAGGCCGCCGAAGGCGGTCGCCACCGACTTCCCCCCGCGGAAGTGCGCGAGCGCGGGCCAGGAGTGGCCGACCACCGCGGCCAGCCCCGCCCCCGCCTGGCCGGCCGAGCCGGCGCCGAGCGCCCGCGCCGCCCCGACCGCCACCGCGCCCTTGCCGACGTCGAGGAGGAAGACCGCCGCCCCGGCGGCGGGCCCGAGCACCCGCGAGACGTTGGTGGCACCGGTGCTGCCGCTGCCGTGCTCGCGGACGTCGAGGCCACGCGCCGCGCGCCCCAGCCAGAGCCCGACGGGGACCGAGCCCACCGAGTATCCCAGCGCGCAGCCGGCGAGGCCCCTCAGGGTGCCGACCATCGCCGCGAGTATAGGGATCCGCCGGTTCTCCGACGGACCCGTCAGGCGACCAGCACGTCCGCCGCGGTGACCGCCAGGCCGGGGGCGTGGGACAGCCGCCAGCCGCCGCGCGAGCCCGGCGCCGCCGCCTCCATCGCCGCCTGGCAGCGGCCGGCGGCGGCCCCGGCGACCAGGGCCACCGCGGTGCCCCCGAAGCCGGCGCCGACCAGGCGGGCGCCGTGACATCCGGGCACCTCCAGGGCGGCGGCGACGACCGCGTCGAGCGCCGCGGTGCTCACCTCGTAGTCGTCGCGCAGGGACGCGTGGCTCGCCGACATCAGCGCCCCCAGGGCGGCGGCGTCGCCGGCGGCGAGGGCGGCGGCGGCGGCGGCGGCGCGTCCGGTCTCAGCGGCGAGGTGGCGGGCACGGCGGTCGAGCGGCGGCGCCAGCCCCGCGGCCTCGACCGCGGCGGGGTCCAGCCCGCGCACATCCGGGACCCCCAGGGCGCGGAGCGCCGCCTCGGCCTCGGCGCGGCGGCGGCGGTACCCGGCGCCGCCGACGTCGTGGCTCTCGCCGCTGTCGCAGGCCACCACCACCGCCCCCGCCAGGCCCCAGGGCACCGCCGCGGCCGAGCCGTCGGCGCAGTCGAGGAGCAGCGCCCCGCCCTCGGGACGGCCGACCACGGCGCGCTGGTCGAGGGGTCCGCAGGGCACGCCGACCACGTCCCGCTCGGCGGCCAGCGCCACCTCGGCGAGGCGCCCCGGGGTCAGCCGCTCCCCGAGCAGCCGGAGCAGCGCCACCGTGACCGCGCAGCAGAGCGCCGCCGAGGAGGCCAGCCCCGCCGCCTCGGGGAGGTCGGCGGCGACCGCGACCTCGAGGGCGGGCACGGCCATCCCGGCGGCGGCCAGCACCACCGCGGGGGCGAAGGCAAGGTCGCCGAGGTCGCCCGCGGGCTCGGCGGCGGCGCGCTCGACCCGGCGGTCGCCGCTCAGCAGCCGCCAGACGCCGTCGGCCGACCGCCGCACCGCCACCGCGACGGCGCGGTCGACGGGGCAGCAGAGCACCCGTCCCCCGGCATAGTCGACGTGCTCCCCGACCAGGGTGCAGCGCCCCGGCGCCCGGGCGGTGGACGGCGGCGGTCCGGCCCCGAGGGCGCGCTCCAGCAGCCCGGCCGCGACCGCCTCCAGCCCGCTCAGGGCTCGAGCGACCGCAGCCGGGCGATGCCCGTCCGCAGCGCCAGCCCGGCGGTGCCCGCGGCGATCGCGACCACACCGGCATCGCCCGCGGTGAGAGCGCCGGGGCCGAGGGCGGCGTGCGCGTAGGGGAGCGCGAGCACGGTGAAGCAGACCGCCAGATAGGCGGAGCCGAGGGCGAGGAATCCCAGGCTCTGGCCGATGCCGACGCTGCGCCGCGGATCGGTCCAGTCGAGCCGCGGCCGCACCGCGCCCAGACCGGTGGCGAGGGCGACGAGCCCGGCGATGATCACCAGCAGCCGGAGGCCGGCGACCCCCACCTCGGCGGCGGCGAGATGCTCGCGGAGGCCCCCGACCACGAGCAGGCCGAGGCCCAGGCCGGCGGCGACGACGAGCCCGACCGAGAACTTGGCGAGCAGCACCTGGCCGGCGCGCACCGGCGCGGTGCGCAGCAGCCAGAGCCGCCGGCCCTCGGCCCCGACCCCTCGCAGCGCCACCCCGGAGGCGGCGAAGAGCGATGCGAACCCGGCGGTGAGCGTCACCGCGAACCAGGCCGGCAGCCGTGCGGCGGCGGCACCCGCCGTGGGCGCCTGGCCGGGCACGGCGATGTAGAGGGCGAAGAGGGCGACGGGCAGCACCAGCTGGCCGAGCTGCGAGGCGTCGCGGCGCAGCTCGCGCAGGTCCTTGCGGGCGATGGAGACCCAGACGGTGCGGGGGCCGCCCTCGGCGCCCGGCCGGAGCAGCCGGGTGCGGCCGGGCCGGCGGCGCCTCCCCTCCCCCGCCTCGGCGCTGCGCTGATGGCCGGCGACGAACGCGGCCTCGCCCAGACGTGAGACCAGCAGCAGCGCACCGGCGCCGGCGGCGGCGAGCAGCAGGGTGAGCAGGGCGGCGGTGGCGAGCTCGCCGCGCGCCGCCGCCACCACCGCCCGCGCCGCCCAGCCGGTGGGCAGCCAGGCGAGGTCGGCCACCCGGCCGCGACCGGGAGCGTCGAGGGCCAGCGGGGTGGTGGAGCGCATGCCGTCGGGGGTGCGCAGCACCACGTTGACCGCGGTGACGGTGAACACGGTGCCGGTGACCAGGAGCGCGGCGGCCTCGCGCACCCGCCGCGCCGGCATCACCCGCACCGTCGCGATGGTCACCCCGGTGCCCGCCGCCAGCGGCAGCGCGGCGAGGGCGACGGCGGCGAGCACCACCACCGGCAGGGCGGCGAGCGCCCCCACCGCCGACAGGTACGCCACCAGCCAGGGGCCGGCGAGCAGCGCCGCCATCCCGACCCCGGTGACCAGCTGGATGCAGAGCTTGGCGAGCAGCAGCGCTCGCGGCGCCAGCGGGGCGACCAGGAGCATCTCGAGGTCGCGGGCGAAGTACAGGCCGCTGATCGCGAAGCTGATCGAGGTCACCGCCACCACCCCGCAGAGCGTGGCCAGGGCCGCGGCCAGGGAGAGCTCGAGGGTGCCCGGCGACGGCGCCCCGGCGCCGAGGATGGTGGCGGCGAGGTGGTGGCTGCCGAGCCACCAGGCGACCGCCACGGTGGCGAGGACGAGGCTGCGCCCGCGCTGCTCGGGACCGGCGCGCAGGCAGGCGTTGACCGCCATCCTCGCCCGCACCCCGAGCAGCCGCGGCACCGGCCGGTAGCCGGCCCAGGCGGCGGTCACTCGAGCGCGCGGAGCAGCGGCCGCAGGTCGGAGTCGCGGTCGGCCCCGGTGAGCCGGAGGAAGGCCTCCTCGAGGGTGCCGGCGCCGAGGGTGGTGCGCAGCTCCGCGGGGGTCTCGACCGCCACCAGCCGGCCGTGGTGGACGACCCCGACCCGGTCGCAGAGCAGCTCGGCGACCTCGAGCACGTGGGTGCTGAGAAAGACGGTGCGGCCCTCGGCGCAGAGACCGCGGAGGATGTCCTTCAGCTGCCGGGCGCCGGCGGGGTCGAGGCCGACGGTGGGCTCGTCGAGGAAGAGCACCTGCGGGTCGTGGAGCAGCGCCGCCCCCAGGGCGAGTTTCTGGCGCATCCCCCGCGAGTACGACTGGACCAGCCGCTCGGCGTGCCCGTCGAGGCCGAAGGCGCCGAGCAGCGGGTCGATGCGGGCCGCCTGCACCCGCCGGGGCACCCCGTAGAGGTCGGCGGCGAAGGCGAGCATCTCCCGCCCGGTGAGCTTGTCGTACAGGGCCGGCTGGTCGGGGACGTAGCCGGTCACCGCCCGGGCGCGGAGGGGGTCGGCGACCACGTCGTGGCCGCAGAGCTCGGCGCTCCCCGAGGTGGGGCGGAGCAGGCCGGTGAGCAGCCGGATGGTGGTGGTCTTGCCCGCGCCGTTGGGACCGAGGAAGCCGAAGAGCTCGCCGGGGGCGACCTCCAGGCTCATCGCGTCGACCGCCACCCGGTCGGCGAAGAGCTTGGTGAGGCCGCGCAGCCGGATCGCCGGCTCGGGGCGGAGCGGCACCGGGAGCGCGGCGCTCATCGCGGCGGCGCCGCGGCGAGGAGGTGGCGCACCGCGCCCACCTCCTCCTCCAGCCGCCGCTCGTCCCACACCGGCGCCGCGGTCGAGGCGTCGGGGGGGTCGCGGAGCTCGACCCAGGAGCGGCAGCCGCCGTACTCGGGCAGGTCGGGCACCTCGACCGCGGCGGGCAGGACGCTGATCCGCAGCACCGCCACCACCGGCCGGATCGAGGCGGCCTCGGACAGCTGCCGCTGCCGGAAGCGGAGGGTGAGGTAGTGGGCGGTCCAGACGGTGCGCTCCTCGAGGGCGTGCAGCCGCTCCAGGGAGGGCGCCTCGACCACCTCCACCACCTCGGCGAGGGCGCGGAGCGACACCATCCCCGGGCGGACGGGCCGCGGGTGCCCCTCGGGGCGGCCGGCGGCGACCGCCACCGGGCGCGGCGCCCGGTGCATCCCGGGGACGAGCAGGTCGCGGTACTCCGGCTTGAGGAAGACGCCGCGCTCGTGGAACAGGGTCGGGTAGAGCCAGAAGGGGGCGGAGCCGGGGGCGTCGAAGCGGTGACCGGGGTCGTCGAGGCCGCCGCGGCGCACCAGCAGCGCCTGGCGTCCCTGCTCGAGCGCCGCCACCACCACGTCCCACTCCTTCAGCGCGAGGGCGAGCCGGGGCGGGGGCGTCACGAGATGGATCATACGGGTGCCACCGCCGCCATCCCCGTCGCCGGACCGGGTACGGACCTGCAACGCGAGGCCACGGCGGCGGCCGGGCCCGAGTAGGCTGTGCCGCCATGCTCCGGCGTCTCGGTCGCGCCTGCCCCCGTCTTCTCGGCTCTCCGTGGGTGCGCCTCGCCGGCACCGGAGTTGGCGCAGTCCTCTTCCTCCGTGCGGTCGACCTCGGCGCCGCCGGCCGGCTGATGAGCCATGTCTCGCCCTGGTGGACGCTGCTCGCGGTGGCCCTCGCCGCCCTCTCGGTGATCTCGAGCGTGCTCGAGTGGGGGGTGCTGCTGCGCGGCACCGGCCACGGGCTCGACTGGCCCTTCCTCGGCTCCTGGTACCTCAAGGGCCTGTTCGTGAGCCAGGTGCTCCCCGCCGGGGTGGGCGGCGACGCGATGCGGGCGCTGCGCATCGGCCGGATCACCGGCCACGGCCCGATGGTCGCCTCGTTGATCGGCGGCCGGATGGCCGGGACGCTGGGGATGTCACTCTGGGCGCTCGCCGCGGCGGTGCTCCTCCGCGACCTCCTCCACGTGCCCGTGTTCGCCGGCTTCATCGCCTTCGCCGCCTTCATGCTGGTGGCCTGGGTGCTGGCGCTGCTCGCCGAGCACGTCCGCTGCCGGATCCCTGAGAACCGGCGGATCGCCCACGCCGTCGGCCGCTTCCTCGGCCCCTTCACCCGCACTTTCGCGAGCTACCGCAACCGCCCGCGGGTGCTCGCCCAGAGCATCGTGGCCGGCGCCGCCGGCTGGGGGCTGAACCTCTTCTCGATGGAGGCCTTCGCCATCGCCCTGGGCCGCGACGTGGCCTGGTCGGTGTTCGCCGTCGCCCTGCCGATCTCGCTGCTCGCCACCTTCGTGCCGATCTCCGCCAACGGTCTCGGGGTGCGCGAGGGGATGGTCTTCGCGCTCCTGGTCCACGCCCACGTCAGTCCCGCGATGGCGGCCGCGCTCAGCCTGTTCGTCGACCTGCAGATGATCCCGTTCGCCGTCCTCGGCGGCCTCGTCTTCCTCCTCGAACGCCGCCTGCCGGCCCGGCCGGCACGGCTGATGGGGCGGCTCGACCCGGTGCCGGTCCGAGCCTACCCCGACGCCGCCGGGTGGCGGAACAGGTCGCGACCCCCGAACGAGTAGCGGCGCCGGGCGAAGAAGAAGGCGATCAGCCCGGCGAGCGTGGCCAGCCCCTTGTCGGCGGCCCGCTGCACCAGCGCGGCCGCCGCGGCGGTGCCGGGATCGGCGCCCACGGCGATGAGCAGGCCGGCGACGCTCGCCTCGAATCCGCCGAGGCCGCCCGGGCTCAGGGTGATCGCCCCGACGATGTGGGAGACGGCGTAGACGAACGCGGCGTCCTGCCAGCTGAGGAACCCCGGCCGGAGGCTGTCGACGACCAGCCAGAAGAGGGTGATCGCCACGATCGCGCCGGCGAGGCTGAGCAGCGACCACACCCAGGTGTCCCAGCGCCGCAGCAGCACCACGGTGTCGCGCTGCAGCTCCTCGGCCTGGGGGACGATCCGGCGCACCACGGGAATGCGGCAGACCAGGCCGATCACCCTCCGGAAGAGGGCGCTCTTGGTGAGGATGAGGAGCACCGCGACCGTCCCCACCAGGGCGGCGATGATGCCCCCGGCGGCGGCCCGGTGGCCGAGGGCGCCGGGCACCGCCGCGGCGATGATGATCAGGGTGTAGACCAGCTCCTGGACGGTGATGGTCGCGACCACCGAGCCGAACTCGCCACCGGTCGCCTCGCTGACCAGCACCGCCCGGGTGAGCTCGCCGAGGGGGAGCAGGCCGGTCGACTGGCCCGCCAGGTTGAGGAGCAGGGTCCGGCCGACCGGCAGGCGCACCCCGACCGCCCGCAGCAGCGGCTGCCAGCGCAGCCCCTGGAGCAGGTAGTAGAGCATCGACAGGCCGACGATCCCGGGGATCGACCAGAGCCGGAAGCCGGCCACCGAGCGGGCCAGCTGGGCCGGGTTGAGGGCCACGATCAGGGTGACGATCGCCGCCATCCCGAGCACCGCCGGGATCAGCGACTGCGGCCGGCGCCACCGGGGCGGCTGGTGCCGGGCGGCTACCCGTCCGTCCTCCGGCCCACCAGCGGCCGCCCGGGGCGCTGGTCGCGAGTGAGCCGCATCGCCAGCATCCGCCAGGGGTGGCCCTCGCGGCGGGCGTCGGAGAGCGCGCCCTCGAGGCGGCGGAGCAGCACCAGCACCAGCAGCGCCGCGAAGGCGGCGGCCTGCGCCCGGCCCTCCGCCAGCGCCCCCACCAGCGGGAGCAGCAGGAAGCCGGCCAGGACCCCGACGGCGATCTGGCGGCTGAGCGCGCCGAGGGCGAAGCAGGCGAGCAGCGCGGCCAGCCCGGCGAGGCTCATCCCCGCCACCGCGCCGGTGGCGACGGCGATGCCGCGTCCCCCGTTGAAGTGGGCGTAGACCGGCCAGCCGTTGCCGATCACCGCGCACACCGCGGTGAGCCCGACCACGGCGAGGGGGAGCCCGGCGCGGGTGGCGAGCCAGACCGGCAGCAAACCCTGGAGGAACTGCAGCGGCCCCACCGCGATCGCCAGCCCGGCGTCGACGTTGCGGTAGATGTTCGAGGTGCCGATGTTCCCGCTGCCGAGGGAGCGGACGTCCACCCCCGGCCGGGCGAGCCGCACCAGCAGCAGCCCGACGGGGATGCCCCCGACCAGGTAGGCGAGCAGCCCCATCGCCGCCACCGTCCAGGTGGTCACCGGCAGCTGCATCAGGGGACTCCCTCAACCTCGAGGCCGCGCAGCGGCATCGCCGCGAACCCGGTCATCCCCGGCCCGGTGTAGGCGCCCATCACCGGGGTGAGCGACGCCACCTCGCTGCGGCCCACCGGCAGCACCTGGTGGAGGGCGTCGCGGAGCCGGGCGGCGGCCTCGGCGGCGGCGGCGTGGACCACCAGCAGCCACACCGGCGCCGGGCTCTCGCCCTGCTGCTCGAGGGCGAGCCGCTGGAAGGTGCGCAGCATCATCCGCTGGCCGCGGACCAGGGCGGTGCGGCGGGCCTGGCCGTCACGGAGCTCGAAGATCGGCCGCACCCCGATGAGGTCGGAGATCCCCGCCGCGATCGACGGCACCCGGCCGCTGCGGGCGAGGTGCTGGAGGGTGCTGAGGGTGCCGTACATCCGCACCTCCCGCCCCGCCTGGAGCACCCGCTCCCGCACCGCCTCCGAGGACGCTCCGGCGGCGCAGAGGATGGCCGCCGCCCGGGCCACCAGCCCGTGACCGGCGGCGGCGTTGCCGGTGTCGATGACCTCGACGCTGCACCCCGGCTGCTCGTCGGCGAGCAGACGGGCGGCGAGGCTGGCGGAGTCGTGCATCGCGCTCAGCGAGGCGGGGATGGTCAGGCAGACGACGTGGTCGGCGTCCGCCGCCCGGAAGGCCTCGAGGTACTCGCCCGGGCTGGGGGTCGAGGTGGTGGGCGTCTCGCCCCCGGCGAGGCGGGCGTAGAACTCCTCGGAGGTCAGGTCGATGCCGTCGTGGAAGGCCCGAGCGCCGAAGACGATCCGCAGCGGCACCACGTGGACCCCCTGGGCCGGCGTCGCCGGGATCACCGCGCCGCTGTCCACCACCAGGGCGCAGCGGCGTCGGGGGGATGTCACGCTGCCGCCCGGGCGGCGCGCAGCCGGGTGTAGAGGTCGACGAGCCGGTCGACACCGGTGCTGAGCGCGTAGTGGTCCAGCACCCGGGCGCGGGCCCGGACCCCCAGCTCGGCGCGCAGCCCGGGATCGTCGCGCAGCCGGCGCAGCGCGTCGCCGAGGTGGGGTTCGAGCGGGGTCACCGGGAGGCGGATGCCGGCGTCGCCGAGGGCGGGACCGTCCTCCCCCGCCTCGGTGGCGACCACCGCGCAGCCCGCCGCCATCGCCTCGAGCATGCTGAGGGCCAGCCCCTCGGCGGTGGAGGGGAGCACGTAGACGTCGGCGGCGCGGAGCAGCTCGAGGCGCAGCGCGGGGTCGGTGACCACCCCGAGGATGCGCACGTTGGGACGGTCGCCGACCAGCCGGCGCAGCCGCCGGAGGTGGACGCCGCCGCCGGCGATCACCAGCACGTGGTCGTCGGGCCAGCCGAGGTCGAGGAAGGTGCGGACCAGCGCGGGGATGCGCTTCTCGGGGTCGAGGCGGCCCATGTACGCGACCACGAACGCGGCGCCTAGCCGCCGCCGGAGGTCGGAGTCGCCGGGGCTGATCGCCGCGGTGTCGACCGCGTTGTGGACGACCGTGACCCGGTCGGCGGGGTAGCCGGCGGTGGTGATGAGCTGGCGCTGGTCCTCGCTGAGGGCGACGCAGTGGTCGTAGGCGGAGAGGTTGCGCACGTGCCAGCGGTAGAGGCCGCGGAGCACCCGCCCCCGGGCGCTCCGGGGCTCGGCGTAGGGCAGGTGGAAGGTGGCCACGGTGGCGGCGCCGGCGGCCCGGGCCATCCGGGCGATCTCGCCGTCGAGGTGGGAGAAGCTCCAGGAGCAGTGCACGATGTCGGGGCGCAGGTCGGCAAGGACCTGTGCGATCCGCTCCCGCGACCCGGGGAGCGACACCGTGAGCGTCTTCACCCGCACCGCGCGCAGCCGCACCGAGGGGGCCGGGACCACGTCGCCGTCGACGTCGTGGGAGATGAAGCGCACCTCGAGCCCGCGGGCGGCGAGCGCCCCGACCTGCTCGCGGCTGTACGTCGAGAGCCCGTCGGCGCGGCGCCCCTCGGCGTGACCGAACCACGCCACCCGCAGCCCCGCCGCGCTCACCCGGCGCGGTCCGGACGCGATGCGGCGCCGAGAGTCGGGCACGAGAGGGCGACGACCATCCCCCGACGAGGATACTCCAGCGTCCCATCGGCAGGTCCGGACGCGCCAAACGGCGCCGGCGGCCGGGGCCGGAGCTCACCCCGGATCGGCGTAGACCTCGCCGAACGGGTACCACTGCTCGGGGTGGCGGCGCACCGCGACCTCGAGCGTCGACGCCACCCGCTGCATCACCTCGGCGTCGTTCTCGTCCCGCCCCACCGCCATCGGAGGGTGGATGTCGAGCTCGTGGCCTCCCTCCACCCTCCGGCACACCACCGGCAGAAGCGGCGCCCCCGAGACCCGGGCCAGCCAGGCGGGGGCGGCGGTGAAGACCACCGGTCCGCCGCAGTAGTCGACCACCACCGTGGGCCCGCCGCCGGGGATGTCGCAGAGCAGGCAGACGAAGCGCCCGCGGCGCAGCGCCCGGAGCAGCCCGCGGGCGGCGCTCTCGGGGGTGAACACCTCGAGCTGGTTGCCCTCGCGGGCCCAGAGCACCAGGTCGGTGATCGCCGGCGGGCCGAACGGCGCCATCACCGTGGTCAGCCCGACCCCGTAGGCGACCGCCACGTTGGCGGCCATGTCCCAGCTGCCGTAGTGGCCGAGCACGAGGATGCCCCCGCGGCCCTGCTCGTGCAGCGAGAGGACGTTCGAGGCGCCCACCACCCGGGTGTGCCGCGACACCCTCGCGCTGTCGAGCTGGAGGGCCCAGAGGAAGTCGGCGATGGTGCGTCCGTACTCGCGATAGGACCGGCGGGCGCGGCGCCGTGCCTCGCGCTCGTCGATCCCGGGGTCGCTGCGGCGGTGGTTGGCGGCGACCTGCCGCCGCTGCCGGGGCGCCGAGGCCCAGGTGCAGAGCCCGACGGCGTCGGCGACCCCGTACCGGACCGGACCGAGCGCGCGCGCCAGCGAGGTGGTGAGCCGCAGGCCACCACGCAGCAGCGGATGGGGAACAGCCCTGCTCAGTGGATCGACCCGGCGCCACCTGAGGCGAGGTTGAAGAGCGGCTCGGCGGCGGCCCCGAGGAGCACCGTGGCGAGCGCGCAGACGCCGATGACGGCGCGCACCATCCCGCCGGCCGAGGGCAGCGGCGTGGCCCCCTCCGCGGGCTGGTCGACGAACATCAGCCGGAGCAGCCGCGCCGCCGAGACCGCGCCGATCACCGATGCCACGAGGGCGACGAGCACGAGCCAGGCGTAGCCGGCGAGCACCGCCGACTGGAGCAGGAAGAGCTTGGCGAAGAAGCCGATCATCGGCGGTGCGCCGGCCAGCGACACCACTCCGAGGGCGAGCATGGCGGCGGCCAGCGGGCTGCGCCGGCCGAGGCCGCGAAGGCTGTCCAGGTCGTCATCGACCGCCCCCTCGAGCACGGCGAGCACGGCGAACATCCCGGCGACGGTGAGGCCGCCGGTGGCGAGGGCGAAGATCAGCGCGGCGACCCCCTTCTGGTTGGGGGCGGAGCCGAGCAGGCCGAGCAGCAGGAACCCGGTCTGCCCCGCGGCCAGCAGGCCGATCAGCCTGCGCAGGCTGCCCTGGGTGAGTGAGGCGAGGTTGCCGTAGAGCAGGCTGATCGCCGCCACCAGCGCCACCAGGGCCGTCCAGGTCGAGGTGAGATCGACGAAGGTGGCGGTCACCACCCGCGCCAGCGAGCCCGCGACCGCGGTGCCGCCCACCCCCAGGGTGAGCGCGGCCACCGGGGCGGGCGCCCCCCGGAGGCCGTCGGGCATCCACTGGTGGAAGGGCACGGCGCCGAGCTTGGTGAGCAGCGCGCAGATCACCAGTCCCGTCCCCAGCGCCGCCGCCGGCGAGGCGTAGCGGATGCCGCTGGCCACGTCGACGAGCACGGTGCTCCCGCCGACCCCGTAGAGGAGCGCGAAGCCGTAGAGCAGCACGGCGCTGGCGGCGGCGCCGATCACCAGCTGCTTGACCGCCGCCTCGCTGCCGCGGCGGTCGGTCTTGACCGTCGCCACCAGCACGGCAAGGCAGACCGAGAGCAGCTCCAGGGCCACCCAGAGCGCCGCCATCTCGCGGGCCGACACCAGCAGGCAGCCGCCGGCGACCGCGAGCAGGATCAGCGCGTGGTACTCGGCCACGTGGGTGGCGATGCGCGGCAGCAGCGGCCCCGAGGAGGCCACCGCGAGGAGCGCGAGGAAGCACATCACCGGCACCAGGAAGGTGGTGTAGCGGTCGACGACCAGCCCGTCGGAGTAGGCGCGGTAGCCGGCGTCGGGCATGCCCCGGAGGTAGGTGAGCTGGGTCGCCCCCGCCGCCACCAGGGCCACGACGGCGATCAGCCGCACCGGCCGCGGCCGCGCCGCGCGGCGCAGCGCCAGGGCACCGAGCAGCAGCGCGCCGACCAGCAGGATGCCCTCGGGGATGAGGTCGACGGCGAGGCGGAGCGACGATCCGTGCATCCTCAGCCTCCGGTGAAGCGTGCGACGACCGACTGCACACCGTTGTTGATCACCGGGAGGACGCGCCCCGGGAGCAGGCCGAGGATGACCACCGCGATGGCAAGGGGCAGGAGGTAGGTCAGCTCCAGGGTGCTGGCGTCCCGCAGCCGGGTGAACGCCTCGCGGCTGGGGCCGAAGAAGACCCGCTGCATCGTCCACAGCACCCAGCCGCTGGTGACCAGGGTGCCCGCCATCACGATGACGGTGGCGGCGCGGTGCACCGGGAAGCTGCCGGTGAAGATCATCAGCTCGGCGACGAAGCCGGCGAGGAAGGGCAGCCCGATCACCGCGAGCCCGCCGAGCACCCAGAGGGCGGCGAGCTTCGGCATCTGCCAGGCGAGCCCGCCCAGCCGGGCGATGCTGCGGGTGCGGGTGCGCTCCTGCACCACCCCGGCGAGCAGCAGCAGCAGCGCGCCGGCGAGGCCGTCGGCGACGAGCATGAGCACCGCGCCGTTGAGGGCGATCGCCGAGGCGCTGGCGATGGCGAGGAGCACCATCCCCATCTGCCCCACCGCCCCGTAGGCGAGCAGCCGGCGCAGGTCGTCCTGGCCGAGGGCGGCGACCGCCCCCCAGAGCGCGGTGATCACCGCGACCACGACCATCACCAGGCCGAAGCGGTGGGAGGCGTCGGGGAAGGCGGTGAGGGTGACGCGCATCAGGCCGTAGCCGCCGAGGGTCATCACCGTGCCCCGCAGCAGCATCGCCACCGGGGTGGTGGCCTCGGCGAGGGCGTCGCGCGCCCAGCTGTGGAACGGCACCACCGGCAGCACCAGGGCGAAGCCGAGGAAGCTGAGCCAGAACCCCAGGGAGCCGATGCCCGCGCTCAGCTTCACGGCGTTGTCGCGGACGAAGTCGAAGGTGGGCGGGCTGGCGTTCACCTTGGCGGCGAGCAGCAGCGCGGTGGCCGCCAGCAGCGCCAGCCCCACGGTGGCGAAGCCGAGCTGGCGCCAGGCGGCGCGCATCCGCTGCGCCCCCCCGCCGATGGCGACGAGCAGGAAGGCGGGGAGCACCTGCATCCCCCAGAAGAACACCAGCACCAGGTAGTCCATCGAGCAGAGCACGCCGTTGACGCCGGTCTCCATCAGCAGCATGAGGACGAGGTAGAGACGCAGCTGGGCGACCACCCGCCAGGAGGCGATCATCGCGATCACGAACAGCAGGGTGCTGAGCAGCAGCAGGGGCAGCGAGATGCCGTCGACGCCGATGTGGTAGTTGCTCACCACCGGCAGCGCGGTCAGCCACGGGCGCTGCTCCTCGAACGAGGTGGTGCCGCCGATGAAGTCCTGCCCGATCTGGTAGTTGAGGCCGAAGGTGGCCAGAAGCAGGGGGATGGCGGCACCCGCCAGGGCGACCAGGCGGAGGCGGCCGCGCTGCTCGTCGGTGCGGTCGGGCAGGAGCAGGAGGATGAGCATCGTGGCCGCGGTGGTCCAGATCAGCGCGCTGAGCAGGACGGTGGGGAACTCGCCGGCCGCGGTGGCGGTGCCGGTGCCCGTCCCCGTCCCGGTGCCGGTGCCGGTGGCGGCGAGGACCAGGTGGAGCGCGGTCATCTGGACGCCCCCACCCCGGGGAGGTGCCCGGTGGCGGCGAGGGTCACCCCCAGGGCGAGCAGCGCGGTGGCGGCGACCGCGGTCAGCAGATAGCTGCTGAGCCTGCCGGCCTGGAGCCGGCGGGCGCCGGTGGCGGCGACCTCAAGCCCGTCGGCGACGGCGTCGGTCACCGGGTCGACGACCCTGCGCTCCAGCAGCGGCGGCAGCGCGGCCGGGCGGGTGATCAGCAGCTCGGCGGCCCGCGCCCGCAACGGCTCGAGCGCCGCGGCTGCGGCACCGAGCGGCATCGCGGCGGCCACCCGCGCCGCCAGCCCGGCGGCGGCCTGGTCGCGCCGCGCCCAGATCTGCCAGCCGAGGGCGGCGCCACCGGTGCCCAGCAGCGCGGTCAGCAGCAGCGCGACCACCGAGAAGGGCTCGTGCTGGGGCGTCGCCCCGGCGAAGACCACGTTCCCGAAGGTGGCGCGGATCCCGGGGATGCCGGCGAAGCCGACCACCGCGGCGATCCCGCCGAGGACGATCAGCGGCGTCCGCATGCCCCGAGGCGCCTCCCGGACCTTCTCCGGCTGGAAGCCCCGGCGCCGTGCGGGGGCGCCGAGGATGGCGACACCGAACATCCGGAGCAGGGCGAGCGCCCCCAGGCCCATCGCGACGAGGACGGCGATCAGCAGCAGCGCCTGGATCACCGCGGGGGCGGAGGCGCCGTTGGGCAGCCGGTTGCTGAGCACCCCGCCGACGACGCCGTCGAGCGACCAGAAGCCGGAGAGCAGCACCACCCCCGCGGAGCTGGCGCAGCCCGCGAGCATCGCCCGGGAGGTCCAGGGCATCCGCTCCCAGACCCCGCCCAGCTGGCGGATGTCGCGGGTGCCGTAGGCGCGGGCGACGTTGGCGGCGGCGAGCACCAGGAGCGCCACCGCCCACGCCTGGGTGAACAGGTGGAACACCCCTGCGCTCAGCGAGCCCACCCCCAGCCCCACGAACGCGAGGCCGAGGTGGCTGGAGGTGGCGTGGGCGATGATCCGCTGCATGTCGGTGTGGCCCAGCGCCACCACCGCGCCGGCCACCGCGCTGAGCGCGCCCAGCACCGCGAGGCCGGCCAGCACCTGGGGCACCTCGAGGAACAGCGGGTAGGCGCGCGCCACCAGGAACACCCCCATGGTCGCGACGGTCGCGGACTGGATCAGCGCCGCCGCCGGCGGGGGCGCCTCGGCGGTGCCGGCGAGCCAGCTCTGCACCGGCAGCTGGGCCGCCTTGACCGCGGCGGCGAGGAGCAGCAGCAGGGCGGTGACGACCAGGGTGCGCGGGCCCACGCCGGCGACCGCGCCGAGGTGTCCGCGGTGCCATTCCTGGCCGAGCACGGTGAAGCTCAGCGGGTCGTTGAGGTCCTGGCCGGGGGTGTTCGGCAGCAGGGCCACGTTGGAGGCGAACTTGACGTAGGTGACGACGAGCGCGAGCAGCAGCGCG
This sequence comes from uncultured Chloroflexia bacterium, assembly GCA_963846365.1. Lineage (GTDB taxonomy): Bacteria > Chloroflexota > Dormibacteria > Aeolococcales > Aeolococcaceae > CF-96. The sequence continues at coordinate 183,367 of CAWJVN010000002.1, read as the reverse complement.
ACGTCGCCCACGCGGGTGACCAGGAAGGCCCGCCGGGCGGCGCGCAGCGCCTCCGGCCGGTCCCACCAGTGACCCATCAGCAGCCAGGAGCAGACCGCCACCAGCTCCCACATCACGTAGAGGTGGAAGTAGTTCGGGCTGGAGACGAAGGCCAGCATCGCGAAGGTGCCGAGGGTGAGGAGCGCGAAGTAGCGGCGCAAGCCGCCGTCGCCCCGCATCGACCCCACCGAGTGGATCTGCACCAGCAGGCTGATCAGCGCCACCACCGGCATCATCACCGCGCTCAGCCCGTCGACGCGGACCCCCAGCTGGGGATGGAAGTCGCCCACCACCCCGCCGCCGAGGTCCTGGTTGGGGGCGAAGGTGATGAACGTGATCACCGACTGGTAGGGCGCGGCGTTGCTGTGCCCGAGTCGGTAGGCGAGCAGCACCAGGGAGAGGAGCAGGGTCACCCCGGTGCCGGCGATGCAGAACATCGCGGCGCGCCGTGGCACCTCGGGCAGGTAGCTCAGGATGGAGGCCGCGAGGGGCACCAGCACCACCGCCCAGGCCAGGTTGTACATGCGCGACCCCTATCCGGAGAGCTCGTCGAGCTCGTCGACCTGGACGGTGCGGTGCCGGCGGTAGGCGAGCAGCACCAGGGCGACGGCCACCACCACCTCGGCGGCGCCGCCGAGGATGGCGAGGAAGGCGAGGGCCATGCCGTCGAGCGGCTGGGCGGCGGCGTTGCCGAAGCGAGCGAAGCCGACCAGGGCGATCTCGGCCCCGGCGAGCATCAGCTGCAGCGCCAGCAGCACCCCGAACAGGCTGCGCCGCGCCAGCACCCCGTAGACGCCGGCGCCGGTGACGAGCGCGCTGACCACCACCAGGTGGGTGATGCCGATGGTCACCCGCCGTCCTCCTCGACGGGCAGCGCCGCGGCCACGCCGGGGTCGCCGGGGCGGCGGCCCTCGCGGGCGCGGATGCGGTCCTCGCGACGGCGGCGCACCCGCTCCTCGCGCTCGGCCCGCTCGCGCTCGGCACGGTCCATGTCGCGCTCCATCCGGTCGCGGCGGGCGATCACGGTGGCGCCGACGGCGGCGGCGAGGAGGAGGACGCCGATCCCCTCGAAGGGGAGCGCATAGCTGTTCAGCAGCACCCGCCCCAGGGTGGCGGTGGTGCCGTGGTCGATGAGCTCGGCGGGGTAGGGCCCGGTGACCCAGTCACCGCGGCTGGCGGCGGCGGCGGCGATGATCAGGGCGGAGAACCCGGCGCCGAGGCCGAGAGCGATCGGCCAGCGCTTCAGCACTGCGCTGAGCATCGGCCGGCGCGGCGACTCGGCGTCGTCGCCGGGCCCGGGCGGGTCGGTGGTGAGCACCATCCCGGTGAGCACCACGGCGGGCACAACCCCGGTGCAGACCAGCACCGCCAGCCCCGCCACCAGATCGGCGCCGACCACCAGGAGCAGCAGGCCCAGCCCGAGACCGAAGCCGGCGAAGGCGAGCACCGCGGTGCGCAGGTCCTTGACCGTGACCACCGCGATCGCGCCGGCGAGGACCGCGGCGGCGCCGAGGTAGAACAGGGGGCCGTTCACGCTCACCGGCTCATCCCCAGCCGCGGGAGCCGGCGCGGGCCACGTAGAGGGCGGCGGCGCCGAGCAGGGCGGCGAACAGGATCATCTCGGCCACCGCGTAGCCGTGATCCAGCCCTCCCAGCGCGACCACGAAGGGCACCAGGTAGAAGAGGAGCACGGCTCCGAGGGTCAGCTGGAGGAGCCGGGGCAGCTCGGGGACGGCTCCGCGCGCCTCGGACGCCACCCCCCCGAGGGCACGCGCACCCGCCAGCAGGCCGAGCGGCAGGACGATCCCCACGACGATGGAGATGGCCACGGCGGAGAGGGACGGCACGGCGCGCCAGTATAGAGAGCACCGCGGTCGGCCACTCGGTGGACCGGCGGATCAGACCGCGTCGTCGTCCTCGAGGCGGGGCAGGGGCTGGGCGCGCGACCCCGCAACCGCGGGAGGGGCCTCGAAGAAGAGCACCAGCGAGGTGCCCGCGACCGAGAGCAGGAGCCCGACCAGGGTGACCGGGGTGACGTGGAGCCCGAGCACCGGGATGCCCACCCCGGCGTCCCAGGGGCCGGGCACCTGGCGGGCGGCCTCGTCCTTCCCCACCCGGCTGACCGCGTCGGCGGTCGGGAAGCTGCGCTGCCCGACCACGCCGAGGACCACCAGCAGGCAGCCGGTGGCGCAGATCAGCCAGAGCCGGCCGCCGCGGCGCAGCCCGGCGCGCAGAGCGTAGGCCCCGGCGGCGCAGGCCAGGACCACGGTGGCGGTGCCGGTGAGGATCTCGGCGGCGCTCGGCTGCATGGCGCGGAAGCCTACAGACTAGGCCGAGCCTGAGATCGTCCCTCCGCCGAGCACCTCGTCGCCGCGGTAGAGCACCACCGGCTGGCCGGGCGCGACCTGGGAGGCGGGGGGGTCGAGGCGGATCCGCAGACCGCCGGCGCCGGCCTCCTCCACCCGCGCCGGATGGGCCTCGCCGTGGCCGCGCAGCTGGGCGGTGCACTCCTCCCCCGCCGCCGGCGGATCGGCCACCCATGAGCAGGCGGTGGCCACCACGGTGTCGCGACGGAGCGCCCGCCGGTGGCCCACCACCACGCTGTTGCTCGACGCGTCGAGGGCGATCACGTGCAGCGGGGTGGCGTCGGCGCGGCGGGGCGCGATCCCGAGCCCGGAGCGCTGGCCCACCGTGTAGAAGGGCAGGCCGCGGTGCTCGCCGAGGGTGCCGCCGTCGAGGCCGACGATCGGCCCGGGCTGGAAGCGGCCCGCCAGCCGCCGCTCCAGCTCCTCGCGGACGCCCCCGTCGACGAAGCACAGGTCCTGGGAGTCGGGCTTGGCGGCGACCCCCAGCCCGAGGCGGCCCGCCAGCTCGCGCACCGCCTGCTTGCTGGCGCTCGCCCCCACCGGGAACACCGCGTGCCCCAGCCGGTCCTGGCCGAGCTGGTACAGGGTGTAGGCCTGGTCCTTGCCGGGATCGGCGCCCCGGTGCAGGGTCCAGGCGCCACCGCGGCGGCCGACCCGGGCGTAGTGCCCGGTGGCGAGGTGCCCGGCGCCGAGGGCGAGGGCGCGCTCGAGGAGCACCCCGAACTTCACCCGCTGGTTGCAGCGGACGCAGGGGTTCGGGGTGCGCCCGGCCGCGTACTCGGCCTCGAAGTCGGCGATCACCGCGGCCTCGAACTCCTCCTCGAGGTTCCAGACGTAGTGGGGGATGCCGAGGCGGGCGGCGGTGCGGCGGGCGTCGGTCACGGCGTCGACGCCGCAGCAGCCGCGGTCGCGGGTGACCTCGGGCCGCCGCGGCCACATCGCCAGGGTGATGCCGACCACGTCGAGGCCGCGGGCCACGCAGCGGGCGGCGGCGACCCCGGAGTTGACCCCGCCGGACATCGCCACCGCGACGGTGGCGCCGTCGGCGACCAGGTCGAGCGGGTCGTCCGGGACCACGGGGGCGGCCGCCGGCGCCGGCCTCATGTGGCCAGCTCGCCCTCCACCGGGTCGACCCGCACGCCCAGGCCGGAGCACCAGGCGAGGCCGCGCTCGACGTCGTCGGGCTCGCCCTCGACCTCGAGCACCACCCAGCCCTCGTCACGGGTGACGTCGGCACGGCGGATGTTCGTGACCACGGCGAACCGGCTGCCCAGCTGGTGGATCACGGGCTCGGTCACCAGCCGCGGGCTGAAGGTGAGCCGGACCCGTCGACGCGCCACCTCGCCGCTAGCCCGCTCTGGGGAGCCCCCCGGCGACCGCGGGAACGATCGAGAGGTCGTCGTTCTCGCCGACCGGGGTGTCGAGGCCCTGCCCGAAGCGGATGTCGGCGTCGTTGAGGTAGATGTTGATGAACTGCCGCAGCTGGCCCTCGGGGCCGTAGAGGCGGTCGTTGAACCCCGGGTAGCGGGCGTCGAGGTCGCGCAGCACCTCGGACACGGTGCCGCCGTCGACCTCGACCTCGGGCTTGCCGTCGGTGAGCCGGCGAAGCGGCCCGGGGACGCGGATGGTGACTGCCATGTGTCGTGCTGACCTCCTGCGGCGGATGCCGAACCGCCTTTGAGTATACCGGCGCCCGTTTGCCCGGGCGTCCGCTCAGGCGGGTGTTGCGGTGGCGGTGGTGACCCGCCGGCCGGTGAGCGCGGGGTCGCCGGCGGCCGCCCCGAACCGCTCCCGGAAGGCCCGCACCGAGGGCGGGATCGCGTCCTCGAGCACGGAGCGGCCGTTCAGCACCTCGGCGGTCTTCAGCCCGTGCCCGGTGATGTAGGCGACCACGGTCTCGTCGCCGCGCCAGCGGCCGGCGCGGGCGAGCTTGGCGAGCACCCCGACGGTGACGCCCCCGGCGGTCTCGGTGAAGATCCCCTCGGTGCGGGCGAGCAGCTCCATGCCCTCGAGGATCTCCTCCTCGGTGACGGTGTCGACCACGCCGCCGGTGCGGCGGGCGATCTGGACCACGTAGCCGCCGTCGGAGGGATTGCCGATGGCGATGGACTTGGCGATGGTGTCAGGCCTGACCGGAACCACGTGGCCGTCGGCGCGCTGGAAGGCGGCGGCGACCGGCGAGCAGCCCAGCGCCTGGGCGCCGGTGAGCCGCGGCATCGCGGCGCCGGAGCCGGTCACCAGGCCGAGGTCGATCAGCTCGCGGGCGGCGCGGTTGTGCTTGACGAACTGGCAGCCGGAGGCGATCGGGATGACGATCTCGTCGGGCAGCCGCCAGCCCAGCTGCTCGGCGGTCTCGTAGGTGAGGGTCTTGCTCCCCTCGCTGTAGAACGGCCGGATGTTGATGTTGCAGAACGCCCAGTCGAGGAGGTCGACGAGCTCGGTGCAGAGCCGGTTGACCTCGTCGTAGTTGCCGTCGATGCGCACCATCGTCGGTTTGAACACCGCGGTGGTGGCGACCTTCGCCTCCTCGAGGTTGGCGGGGATGAAGACGTAGCCGCGCAGCCCGGCGCGTGCGGCGTAGGCGGCGACCGAGTTGGCGAGGTTGCCGGTGCTGGCGCAGGCGATGGTCTCGAAGCCCTGCCGGCGCGCCCACGACACCGCGACGCTGACCACCCGGTCCTTGAAGGAGTTGGTGGGGTTCATGGTGTCGTTCTTGATGTAGAGGTTCCTCAGCCCCAGCACCTCGCCGAGGTTGGGCGCGTGCACCAGGGGGGTGAAGCCCTCGCCGAGGGTGACCGGGTCGTCGCCGTCGAGCTCGACGGGGAGCAGGTCCCGGTACCGCCAGATGCTCGGCGGCCCGGCGCTGATCGACTCCCGCGAGACCCGGCGGGCCACCTCGGCATAGTCGTAGCGGACGTCGAGCGGCCCGAAGCAGAGGTCGCAGACGTGCGTCGGCGACACCGGGATCTCGGTGCCGCACTCGCGGCATTGCAGTGACAGGATGCGGGACAAGGCTCGATCAGTCTAGCAGGGGCCCGATTCCCGGCCCCCGTCCCTCTAGGGGGCCGCCTCCAGCTCCACCACCAGCGGGCTTCGCTCGGCACGGTCGGGCGCGCCGGCGAGGAGGTCGTCGTAGGCGAGCTGCGACCACGACTCCATGTTCAGGTAATGGCGGCGCATCGCCTCGAGGCCGAGCGCCTCGCCCTCGAGCTTCTCGGTCTCGCGCACCGTCACCCGCCCGGCGCGGGGCTCGACCAGGAAGACCAGGCCGAGGTGCACCTGCGACACCGGGGTGGTGTCGTCGTTGAGCAGGGCCACCAGCCGGGCGGTGGCGGGGCTGGGGCAGCAGACCTCCTCGCGCCACTCCCGGCGCAGGCCGCCGATCACCGGGTCGCCGGCGACGCCGTCACCCGGGTTGATATGGCCGCCCGCGCCGAGCGAGTAGAGGTGGTGCAGCCGGCTCTCGGTGGAGCTGCGGAGCCGGCGGGTGAGCAGGTAGGTGCCGTCGTCGTGGCGGACGATGCAGTAGGGGATCACCTGCTGCTGGGTGGGATCGTCCTCGACCAGCCCGCGGGGCCGGTACTGGGCGGCGGCCCGGATGGTCCGCAGCACCCGCTCCAGCCCGGTGGTCACCAGACCGTGCCAGGCGCCGTCGGGGAAGATGGTGCGGCGGGGGATGCAGAGCACCTCCTCGCCCTGGCGGTGACCGGCGGCGCCGGTGGCGCGGGTGCCGGTGCGGACCGATGTGGCCATCTTTTTCCTCTGGGCGCTCGCGTCGGGCACAAGTCTACCGAGTGGAGCGATCCTCCCTCAGCTGCTCTCCGCCGCCCCCCGGCCGGAGCTGGTCAGCTGGAGCGCCCGGTCGATGCCGGGCTCGTCGGGCACCAGCCCCGCCCCGGTGGCGCTGCCGTCGTCGAAGAAGCAGAAGGAGAGGGGCACGCCGGCGGCGATCTGGACGATGCCGCAGTCGTACTGGACGCCGTTGCGGGTGCGGTGCTGGAAGTCGCCGGTGTTGAAGCCGACCTGCGAGGCCCCCCTGATGAAGCCCTTCTCGAAGTTGCCGAGGCCGTTGCCGCGCGACCGCACCACCACGAAGATGAAGGCGGGGACCTGGTCGCGCCCGTAGACCCCCACCAGCATGCCCTCGCCGTCGGCGCCGGCGTTGCGGCGTGCCTGCTGGGCGAGGGCGTCGACGGTGGCGCCGTGGATCTGGGGCAGCCCTTCGACCGAGGCCGGGGTGACCAACGCCTGGGAGTCACGCCCCCGGAGGACGATGACCAGCACCGCGACCAGGACGATGAGGAGGATCACCGCCACCACCAGGATCCGGGTGGTGGGCAGCGGCTTCGACGCCGACGCCGCCGGTGCGGGCGGGGGCGCCGGCCGCGACGGCGGTGGCTGCGCCGGCTGGGAGGCGCCGCTCGAGGGCGTCGACCAGGCGGCCGAGCCGCCAACGACCGCGGGCGGCGAGTAGGCGGAGGCCGCGGGCAGCGACGGCGCGGGGGCGGGGGCGGCCGCTGCCGGGGCCTGCCAGTCCGAGGGCGGGGCGGTCCACGGGGTGATCGGCTGGGACCACGAGGGCGCCGCCGGCCTGGCGGGCACCGCGCCCCCCGGGTCCCAGGCTCCCGCCCCGCCCCGGGCCGGCGCCGCGGAGGGCCCGGCCGTCGCCGGGGGCGCCGGCGCCGGGGGCGGCGCGACGCTGCCGGGACGGCCGGACCCACAGTTCCAGCAGGCCTCGGCGGCGTTCTTCGAGCCACAGCTCTCGCAGGTCCACAGCTCCATGCGTGAATTCTCCCCGGCTGGCCGCCGGCCCGCCCGGCCGCGTCCTGGCCCCCGTGCCGCGCAAGGCTACTCCACGCTGTGGGGGCTCGGTGAGCGCTACGGCGCGAGCTTGAGAAGGGCGTACTCCATCGCGTCGGCGAGCGCGGCCCAGGAGGCCTCGATGATGTTCGGCGAGCAGCCGACCGTGCTCCAGCGCCGCCCGTCCCGGAGGTCGCCGGACTCGATGAGCACCCGGGTCACCGCGTGGGTGCCGGCGGCCTCGTCGAGGATGCGCACCTTGTAGTCGTGGAGGCGGACGTGGGCGATCTGCGGGAAGCTGGGCACCAGGGCCTTGCGCAGCGCCAGGTCGAGGGCGTTCACCGGGCCGTTTCCCTCGGCGGCGGTGTGGTGCACCTCGTCGCCGATGCGGACCTTGATGGTGCCCTCGCTGATCACCGCCCCGTTGCCGTGGCGGCGCTCGGTCAGGGCGATGAAGTCGAGCAGGGTGAAGGGCGCGGCGTAGCCGTCGCGCATCCGCCGGATCACCATCTCGAAGGACGCGTCGGCGCCCTCGAACGAGTAGCCGTGGTGCTCGAGGTCCTTGAGCTGGCGGACCAGCCGCCTGGTCATGGGGTCGTCGCGATCGACGTCGACGCCGAACTCGCGCGCCTTGTACAGGACGTTGCCGCGGCCGCCGAGGTCGCTGACCAGAACCCGGGCGTGATTGCCCACCAGGGTCGGGTCGATGTGCTGGTAGGCGTCCTGGTTGCGCATCACCGCGGCCACGTGCTGGCCGCCCTTGTGGGCGAAGGCGCCCTCGCCCACGAACGGCTGCTGCGGCGAGGGGGTGCGGTTCGAGATCTCGGCGACGAACTGCGAGGTCTCGGTGAGGTGGCGCAGCCCGTCGTCGCTCATCGTGTCCATCGCCAGCTTGATGCGGAGGTTGGGGACCACGCTGCACAGGTTGGCGTTGCCGCAGCGCTCGCCGATGCCGTTGATCGTGCCCTGCACCATGTCGGCGCCGGCCTCGACCGCCGCCAGGGTGTTGGCCACGGCGAGGTCGCAGTCGTTGTGGCAGTGGATGCCGACCCGTACGCCACCGCCGCCCTCGCCCAGGTCGCCGAGCCGCTCGAGCAGGGCGTCGACGCCGCGCACCACCTCGTGGGGCATCCGTCCCCCGTTGGTGTCGCAGGCGACGACCCAGCTCGCCCCCGCCTCGGCGGCGGCGGCGCAGGTGGCGAGCGCGTAGCCGCCGTCGGCCTCGAAGCCGTCGAAGAAGTGCTCGGCGTCGAAGATCACCTCGCGCCCGTGCTCGCGGAGGAACCGCACCGAGTCCCGGATCATCGCCAGGTTCTCGTCGCGGCTGCAGCGCAGCACCTCGCGCACCTGCCAGGCGCTCGACTTGCCCACCAGGGTGCACACCGGGGCGCCGCTGGCGAGCAGCTCACGGAGGTTCTCGTCCTCGGCGGCGGCGATGTGGGTCCGGCGGGTGGCGCCGAAGGCGGCGAGCCGGGCCCGCTGCAGCGGCGCCTCGCGGAGCGCGGCGAAGAGCTCGGTGTCCTTCGGGTTGCTCCCCGGCCAGCCGCCCTCGACGAAGTCGACCCCGAGGGCGTCGAGGCGCCGGGCGATCTTCAGCTTGTCGGAGGCGCTGAACGCGATGCCCGGGCCCTGGGCACCGTCACGAAGGGTGGTGTCGTAGACCACCACCCGGCGGCGCGGATCCCCCTTCCCGTTGCCGTTCATCGGTGCGCAGGGTAGGGCAGCAGGTCCAGGACCCGTTCGGTCATCTCCGCGGTGCCCAGGGCGCGGTCGTCGTCGGCTCCGAGGTCGCGGGTGCGCGCCCCCAGGCCGATGGCCTGGTCGACGGCGTGCTCCACCGCCTCTGCGGCCTCGGGCTCCGCGAGCGAGACCCGCAGCATCAGGGCGGCGCTGAGGATCGCGGCGAGCGGGTTCACCACCCCCCTGCCGGCGATGTCCGGGGCGCTGCCGTGCACCGGCTCGTAGAGACCGAAGCGCCGGCCGCCGCCGCCCTCACCGCCGTCGCCCAGCGACGCCGACGGCAGCATCCCCATCGACCCGGCGATCATCGCCGCCTCGTCGCTGAGGATGTCGCCGAAGAGGTTCTCGGTGAGCAGCACGTCGAACTGGCGGGGGTCGCGCACCAGCTGCATCGCCGCGGTGTCGACCAGCTGGTGGGTGAGCACCACGTCGGGGTACTCGCGGCCGATCTCGGTGACCACCTCGCGCCAGAGCCGGCTGGTGGCGAGCACGTTCTGCTTGTCGACGCTGCAGACCCGCCGGCGGCGGCCGCGGGCGAGCTCGAACGCGACCCGGGCGACCCGCTCGACCTCGGCCTCGGTGTAGACGCAGGTGTCGACGGCGCGGCGGTCGGGGGGCTCGCCCTCGCGACCCTGCGGCCGCCCGAAGTAGAGGCCGCCGGTGAGCTCGCGGACGGTGATGAAGTCGGTGCCGAGGATGACCTCCTCGCGCAGCGTCGAGAACTGCGCGAGGGCGTCGTGGACCCGCACCGGTCGGAGGTTGGCGTAGAGGCCGAGGCCCTTGCGCAGCCCCAGCAGGCCCTGCTCGGGACGCACCGCGGCCCGGGGGTCGTCCCAGCGCGGGCCGCCCACGGCGCCGAGCAGCACCGCGTCGGCGGCGCGGCAGGCGTCGAGCACCCCGTCGGGGAGGGCGGTGCCGGTGGCGTCGATGGCGGCGCCGCCGATCGGCGCCTCGGTGGTCTCGACCCGGAAGCCGTAGCGGAGCCCCGCCTCCTCGAGCACGGTGAGCGCGGCGGCGGTCACCTCGGGCCCGACGCCGTCGCCGGCGAGGACGGCGATGCGGTGGACCGCGCCGCCCTCGGTCTCCTCGCCGCTCACACCCCGGACCCCGCCGGGAGCGACACCGCCGGGCGCTCCGCGGCCACCTTGTTCAGCGCGCTGCAGTAGGCCTTGGCACTGGCGACGATGATGTCGGTGTCGGCGCCGTGGCCGCTGAAGATGCGGTCCTGGTGGCGGACGCGCACGCTGGCCTCGCCCATGGCGTCGAGGCCGCCGGTGACGGCGCGGACGGTGAAGTCGACCAGCTCGGTGGGCATGTCCACGAGCCGGGCGATGGCGTTGCAGACGGCGTCGACGGGGCCGTCGCCGATGGCGGCGTCCTCGAGGATGCGGTCGGGCCGCTCGCTGTCGTGCAGCCGCACCGTCGCGCTCGGCCGTCCCGAGGTGCCGCAGGAGACCTGCACCAGCTCGAGGTTGAACCGCTCGGGGACGGTGCGTGCCTCGTCGGCGACCAGTGCCTGGAGGTCGCGGTCGGTGACCTCCTTCTTCTTGTCGGCGAGCACGAGGAACGCCTCCCAGGCGCGGGCGAAGGCGTCGTCGGCGAGCGCGTAGCCGAGCTCCTGGAGGCGGTGGCGGAAGGCGTGGCGACCGCTGCGCGGCGACAGCACGATCCGGGTGTCGGCGACGCCGACGTCCTCGGGGCTCATGATCTCGTAGGTCAGCTTGTCCTTGAGCACGCCGTCCTGGTGGATGCCGCTGGCGTGGGCGAAGGCGTTGGCGCCGACGATCGCCTTGTTGGCCTGGACGTGCATCCCGGTGCGCGCCTGGACCAGCTGGCTGGTGGGGGCGAGCAGCCGGGTGTTGACGCCGGTGTGCAGCCCGAGGAGCTTCTCGCGGGTGCGCAGGATCATCACCAGCTCCTCGAGCGAGGCGTTGCCCGCCCGCTCGCCGATGCCGTTGATGGTGCACTCGACCCGGCGGGCGCCGTTGTCGATGGCCGCGAGGCTGTTGGCCACCGCCAGGCCGAGGTCGTTGTGGCAGTGGACGCTGACGATGGCGTTGCCGACGTTGCGCACGTGCCGCATCAGGTCGCCGATCATCCCTCCGAACTCATGGGGGAGCGTGTACCCGGTGGTGTCGGGGACGTTGATCACCGTGGCGCCGGCCTCGATCATCGCCTCCACGGTCTCGTAGAGGTAGGCGCGGTCGGCACGGCCGGCGTCCTCGGGCGAGTACTCGACGTGGTCGCAGAACTGGCGCGCGTACTCGATCGCGGCGATGCCCTTCTCGAGCACCTGCTGGCGGGTGCCCAGCCCCTTCTTCTCGATGTGGATGTCACTGACGCTGAGCACGATGTGGATCTGCTTGCGCGGCGCGTCCCTGATCGCCTCCCAGACGGCGTCGATGTCCTTGGGCACCGCCCGCGCGAGCGCGGTGATCACCGGCGCGCCGTCGAGGGTGCCGACCTCCCGGGCGATCCGCTGGCAGGCGGCGAAGTCACCGGGGCTGCTGATCGGGAACCCGGCCTCGATCACGTCGACGCCGAGCCTCGCCAGCTGATGGGCGATCTCCACCTTCTCCTCGACGTTGAGCGCGAACCCTGGTGCCTGCTCACCGTCCCGGAGGGTGGTGTCGAAGATGTAGACGCGGTTGGGATCAGGCGGTGCCATCGGGGTTCTCCATCGTGGGGTTGTGCATCTCGACGAGGGCGTCGAGGAGGGAGGGGTCGACCCGGCCGATCAGCTCGACATCGCCCTGGGGCGGGAACGGCGGCGCGGTCTCGGACGGCGGGGCCGCCGGGGTGTGCTCGGCGGGCTCCTCGGGGGTCTCGATCCGGGCGTCGTAGCGCGGCGGAGCGGTGGGCGACATCGTCAGTCCCCCACCAGCACGCCGGCGGAGCGGCGCTTGCGCTCGGCGGCCTCGAGGTCGGGCTGGGCGGCGGCGTTGCGGGCCTGGTGCTTGCTGCTCAGCCGCAGGCCGTCGCGGCCGCGGGCCATCGCCACCGTGCCGCTGCGGGCGATCTCACGGATGCCGAAGGGGCGCACCAGCTCGAGGAAGGTGTCGACCTGGTCCTCGGAGCCGCTCATCTCGAGCACCATCGACTCGACGCCGACGTCGGCGATCTTGCCCTTGAAGATGTCGACGATCTGGAGCAGCTCGCTGCGGTCGCCGCGCGAGGCGGCGACCTTGACCAGCACCAGCTCGCGGTCGACGATCGGGTCCTCGGTGATGTCGCTGATCTTCACCACCTCGATCAGCTTGTAGAGCTGCTTCACCGCCTGGTCGGCGGTGGCCCGGCCGACGTCGACGGCGATCGTCATCCGCGAGACCGAGTCGTCGTCGGTCTCGCCGACGGTCAGCGAGGTGATGTTCATCCCCCGCCGGCGGATCATGCTGGCGACCTTGTTCAGGACCCCGGGGTGGTTCTCGACGAGCAGCGAGAGCAGTCGGTGACGCGAGCTCACATCCCCTCCTCCATGATCTCTTCCACGAAGTCGGGGAGGCCGGCTCCGAGGGGCACGATCGGGCGCACGTTCGCCTCGGGATCGATGATGAACTCGGCCAGGCACGGGCCCTGGTGCGCCTGCATCTCGCGGAGGATGCGGGGCACCTCGTCGAGCCGGTCGGTACGCCAGCCGGGGATGCCGTAGGCGTCGGCGAGCTTGACGAAGTCGGGGGCGCCGTGGAGGTCGATGGCGCTGCGCACGCCCTCGTAATAGTCGTCCTGGAACTGGCGCACCATCCCCAGGCAGTAGTTGTTGAGGATGATGACCTTGACGTCCAGGTTCTCGTGGACCGCGGTGGCGAGCTCCTGCATCGTCATCACGAAGCCGCCCTCACCGGCGATGCACCACACCGCCTTGTCGGGCCGGGCCCGCCGGGCTCCCAGCGCGGCGGGGAACGAGAAGCCCATGGTGCCGGCGCCGCCGCTGTTGAGGTACAGGCCGCTCTGGCGGTAGTCCCACCACAGCGCGCCCCAGATCTGGTTCTGGCCCACGTCGGCGACCACGATCGCATCGCTGTCGCAGAGCTTGTACATCTCCTTGAGCACGTCCTGTGGCTGCAGCACCCCGGTGGTGGTGCGGTAGCGGATCGGGTGCTCCTCCTTCCAGCGGTCGATCTGGGTGATCCAGGAGTCGAGCCGCTTGGGCTGCACCAGCTTGGCGATCTCGCCGAGCACGTGCTTGGCGTCGCCGACGATGGGCAGGGTGGGCCGCACGTTCTTGCCGATCTCGGCAGGATCGATGTCGATGTGGATGATGTTCTCGACCTGGGGCGCGAAGGAGTCGAGCTTGGTGGTGACCCGGTCGTCGGCACGCATCCCCACCATGATCAGCAGGTCGCAGCCGAGCACCGCCTTGTTGGTGTAGCCGGCGCCCATGAAGCCGACCATGTGCAGGCTGAGCTCGTCGCCCACCGGGTAGGTGCCGGTGCCGAGCAGGGTCCAGCCCACCGGCACGCAGGCCCGGCGGGAGACCTCGAGCAGCTCCTCCTCGGCCTGGCTGATGAGCACGCCACGGCCGGCGAGCAGGCACGGCCGCGTGGCCTCGTCGATCAGCTGCGCGGCGCGGCGGATCTGCAGCGGGTTGCCCTTGAGGGTGGGGTTGTAGGAGCGCAGCCGCACCGGCTCGGAGGGCCAGTGGAACGCGTGCCGCTGGTTCTGGATGTCCTTGGGGAGGTCGATCACCACCACCCCGGGGCGTCCGGTGGTGGCGATGTGGAACGCCTCGCGCACGATCCGGGGCAGGCTCTCGATGTCCTGGACCAGGTAGGAGTGCTTGACGATCGACATGGTCACGCCGATGACGTCGAACTCCTGGAAGGCGTCGGTGCCGACGGCGACGGTGGCCACCTGGCCGGTGATCACCACCAGCGGCGTGGAGTCGTACTGCGCGGTGGCGATGCCGGTGACGCAGTTGAGCGCTCCGGGGCCGCTGGTGGCGAAGACGACGCCGGCGCTGCCCCGCTTGGCCCGGGCGTAGCCGTCGGCCATGTGGGTGGCGCCCTGCTCGTGACGGACGAGGATGTGGTGGAGGTCGGGGAACTTCGGCAGGTGCCGGTAGATCCAGAGGTTGGCTCCGCCGGGATAGCCGAAGATCGTGTCGACCTTCTCCCGCCGCAGGCACTCGAGGAGGATCTCGGCGCCGGTCACCACGTCCCCCTCGTTGATGACCACCGGCTCCACCGGCTCGACCCCGTTCTGGGCCGTCGTGCTCGTCACCGACACCGTCATGCCTGTCCTCCTCCGCAACAAAAAATCCCTGCGTCCACAGCTTCTGCGCTGGGACGAGGGATTTCCCCCGCGGTACCACCCGGCTTGGCCGGCTCGCGTACCGCCTACCTCGACGGAGGGAGGGACAGTCAACGAGCGACCCACTCGTCGGCGTTGATATCGGACGCCACTCCGGCCCGGTCTACTGACCCCGTGGTGGGTAGGCCACGCGGGTGGTTCGACGCTCCCCGCACCGGGTCACGGCACGGGTCGGACGGCTCGGGGGCGAGTTCGGGATCGCGCTGGCGGCCGGCTCTCACCATCTCCGGCTCGCTGGTTCGCCTGTCGGACGAACCCTACTACTCCCCGTCGGAGCCATATTCAGTTGTAATCGTTCCAGAGACTACCAGTCCCCGGGCCTGCCCGCAACCGGCGTCACGGCAGCTTCGCGCTCCCGTGACCGGGTGTCACGAGGTGACCGCGCCCCGCGAGGCCGACGTCACCGTCGCCGCGTACTTGGCGAAGACGCCGCGAGCGTAGCGCGGCGGGGGTGGTGCCCAGCCGGCGAGCCTCTCCGCGATCTCGGTCTCGGAGAGGGCGACGTCGAGGCGCCGGCCGTCGATGTCGACGGTGATCTCGTCACCCTCGCGCAGCGCCGCGATCGGGCCGCCGGCCGCCGCCTCGGGGGCGACGTGCCCGGCCATCAGCCCGTGGGTGGCGCCGCTGAAGCGGCCGTCGGTGAGCAGCGCCACCTCCGCCCCCAGCCCCTGGCCGACGAGCGCCGCGGTGACCCCGAGCATCTCGCGCATCCCCGGCCCCCCGCGGGGCCCCTCGTAGCGGATCACCACCACGTCGCCGGGCTGGATCCGCCGCGCCGACACCGCCTCCATGGCGTCCTCCTCGCGGTCGAAGACCCGCGCGGGTCCGCGATGGAGGGTGCGCTCCTCGCCCGCCACCTTGACCACGCAGCCCTCGGGGGCGAGGTTGCCGCGGAGGATGACCAGTCCACCGGTGGCCTTGAGCGGCTGCTCCACCGAGGTCACCACCTCCTGGCCGGGGGTCTCCTCGGCGGCGGCGGCCTCGTCGGCCAGGCTGCGACCGGTCACCGTCGTGGCCGAGCCGTCGAGCAGGCCGGCCTCGATCAGCCGGCGCGCCACCAGCTGCACCCCGCCGGCGCGGCCGAGGTCGACCGCGCTGAAGCGGCCGCCCGGCTTGAGGTCGGCGATGATCGGGGTGCGGGCGCTGACCCGGTCGAAGTCGTCGATCTCCAGCGGGATGTCGAGCTCGTGGGCGATCGCGAGCAGGTGGAGCACGCCGTTGGTGGAGCCGCCGGTGGCGGCGACCCCGGCGATGCCGTTCTCGAGCGAGGTGCGGGTGACCAGGCCGCGGGCGCTCCTCCCCGCGTGGAGCATCTCCATCACCAGGCGGCCGGCGGCCTCGCCCACCGCCGGCTTGGCGGGGTCGAGGGCGGCCACGCTCGCCGAGCCCATCGGCGAGAGGCCGATGAACTCCATCACCAGCGCCATCGTGTTCGCGGTGTACTGGCTGCCGCAGGCACCCGCCCCGGGGCAGGCGACGTCCTCGAGCTCGCGCAGGTCGGCCTCGCTGATCTTCCCCGCCTCGAGCGCGCCGATGGCCTCGAAGACGTCCTTGACGTCGACGTCGCGGCCGCGGAAGCGACCCTGGGCGATCGAGCCGCCGTAGAGCATCAGCCCGGGGACGTCGAGCCGCAGCAGCCCCATGGCGGCGCCGGGGATGGTCTTGTCGCAGCCGACCAGGCAGACCATCGCGTCGAAGAAGTGGCCGCGGCCGAGCAGCTCGACGGAGTTGGCGATGACCTCGCGGCTGACCAGCGAGGCCTTCATCCCCTCGGTCCCCATGGTCACGCCGTCGCTCACCGCGATGGTGTTGAACTCCATCGGCGTGCCCCCGGCGGCGCGGACCCCGCGCTTGACGTGCTCGGCGAGGCGGCGCAGGTCGAGGTTGCAGGGCATGGTCTCGACCCAGGTGTTGGCGATGCCCACCAGGGGCTGGCGCAGCTCCGCGTCGCTGTAGCCGGTGCCCTTGAGCATCGCCCGGGCGGCGGCGCGGGAGGGACCGTCGAGGAGGACGTGGCTGTGGTGACGGGGATCCATGGTGGGCTCCGCTCTGGGATCTGGTGCGAGCCACCCACCATAGCGTCCCGCCCCGGAGCGACGTCGCCACCGGGAACGGCGCGGCCCGGGCGGTGCTTCTGCCCGAGCCGCGCCGGGGGGTACCCGTGCAGGGTCAGAGCGCGAGCGTCACCGGGTCGGCCTTCGCGGACACGCCGTTGGTCACGTCGGTGAGGGTGACGTCCCTGACCGTCAGCGACGACGCCGGATGGCACCACTTGGGCATGATCGGCGGCGAGAACGCCATCTTGCTCAGCGACCCCGTGATCGTGCCGGCGACCATCGCCGTCCTGCTGTCGAAGGGAGCGGCGAGGCGCTCGGAGCGCACCACCTTCTCCATCTCCCCCTCCTCGCCGGTGCAGCTGAACGTCCACCTGAGGACGGCGTTCACGGCGTAGGTCACCCTGCCGTTGGAGGTGGTGTCGGCTGTCAACCCGGTCTCGGTCCAGTCGAGGGAGACCACGGGGCCGGCGGCGGCCGTGACCGCGAGCCCCTCGATCGCCGGCTTCCCGGTGTGGGCGAGGGCCCTGGTGCTCCCCACGCCGAGAACCCCGAGCGCCACCACCACCACGCCGCCCCTGGCCATGACCACACGTCGTCGCATGCAAGCACTCCGCACATTCGCGGACGGGCCCGCCCCGGCGGCCCGCCCGCGCCCGGTCCACCGTGACGGGTCGACACCCGCCAGCAGGTTGAGGATAGACGTGTCGTCAACAACCGTCAATATCTCGCCCGGACGGCTCCGGCCGGGCCGGCCAGCGCTCAGCCCGCCGCGGTGCCGGTCCGGGGCAGCGGCAGCCCGCGGGGGTCGAGCCGCATCGTGAA
This sequence comes from uncultured Chloroflexia bacterium, assembly GCA_963846365.1. GTDB lineage: Bacteria > Chloroflexota > Dormibacteria > Aeolococcales > Aeolococcaceae > CF-96. The sequence continues at coordinate 166,233 of CAWJVN010000002.1, read as the reverse complement.
GCGGCGGCCGGAGGCGTCGGAGAGCAGCGCCGCGCCGGTCACGGGCAGGGCCGTCCCGGAGATCTCGACCGCCCCGGTGTCGTCGACGGTGACCTCCGACGGTCCGGCGGTGCCCTCGCCGCCGAGGAAGGTGCGGTAGGCGATCCGGCCGGTGCGGTCGAGCTTGAGCACGGCGACGTCGGTGGTGACCGGACCGCCGGCGGCGGCCGCGGGTGACGGGGTGCCGGTCACCACGTAGGCGGCGCCGGCCTCGTCCACGGTGGAGACGAAGCTGTCGTCGAGGCCCCCGCCGATCGCCGGCGACCAGGTCACCACCGGGTCGATCACCAGCGGCCGGGAGCGGTCGTAGGCGCCGAGGGTGAGGTGCAGCTCGCCGTTGCGTCCGAGCACGTAGCCGCTGCCCACCGGCACCGGCGCGGGCGTCGACGGCGCGCCGGTGCGGCGGTGCCCCGCCGGCTGGACCGGCACCGGGCGGGGGGTGGCGGCGGGGTGCGGCGCCGGGGGTGCCGCCGGCGCAGCCTGGAAGGCGGTGGGCGGATGCTGCACCGCGGTGCCGCCGGGGAGTGCGAGCGCCACCTCGCCGGCGCTGCCGAGCGCGGGGGGGGCGCCGTCGACGCGGAGCCGGATCTGCCGCGGGTCGGCGCCGGGGGCGACCACGAAGTCGTACTCGAGGCTGCCCTGGAGGCCGTGGTAGACGAGGTCGATGCCCGGGTAGACGCCGTGGTACTCGATCCGGGTGTAGTCGGGGACGGCGGCGCGCCAGTGGGTGGTGTCGCTGCCGAGGAAGGAGCCGGTGGTGCCCGCGGGCGCGCCCAGCCGCACCGGGGCGCGGACGTCGGCACCGATCAGCTCGATGCGCATCACCTCGAGGCCGGTGGCGGTCGCCGCCGCCGGCCGCGGCCCCGACCGGCCCCGGCGGCCCCCCGGGGTGAACGCCAGGGTGGCCCCGCCGGCGCCCACCAGGAAGGCGTAGCCGCTGCCCCGGGCGACGAAGCCGGTGCCGGCTCCGACCTGGCCGCGGTCGGCCTCGAAGGCGAGCGGGAGGGCGGCGTAGATGCGGCGGACCGCGGTGGTGTCGAGGCCGGCCGGGGCCGCCCGAGAGGGTCCGGAGACGGCATCGAGCAGCATCTGACCGGGGACGGCGAGGACGGCGAACGCCGCCACGGCGACGATGCTCCAGGTCTCCCGCCTCATCACCCATCCCTTCCGCGTGGCCGGGGCCGCCGGATCCGACCGGACGAGTTGGGCCCGGTGCGAAACCCCAGCGACGCTGTGACGTTCGACAGGGTGAGAGCAGGGTACGGCCGACGTCAACAACTGTCAATAATAGTTGCGAACCAGCCCAAACGCTCCAAGAGGGGTGTGCGGTGTGCGACGATTCGGTCTGGCGGGCATGGAGCAGGAGGTCAGTCGAGAGATGCCGATGACCATCGCCGAACCGGTTCGGACGGAGACACTGCGGGTTGCCCTTCCCCACGACCTCGCCGACTTCCTCCGAACCCTGGCCGCCGACCAGGGGTGCGGGGTGGGCGAGGTGGTGGCGTCCCTGGTGGGCGACGAGGCCCGCCGCCGCGGTCGCCTGGGACACCAGCACCCCAAGAAGATGACCCCGGCGGTGCGCGCCGCCCTCTGCCGCCTGCTCCGTGAGGGCTACTCCCGCACCGCGGCGGCGGAGCGCTGCGGGGTCTCCCGCCAGACCCTCTACTACTGGCTGCGCCACCACGACGACTTCGCCCACGCCCTCGAGGCCGCCGAGGCCGAGGAGGACCGGGTCGCCGCCGGCGCGATGCTGCGCCGCGCCCGCCGCACCACCAAGCCCCGCACCGCGGCCTGAGCCGCCGCGCCGGGCCGCCCCTCAGCCGCCGAGACCGGCGGTGGTGGGCAGCCGGCCCGGCCGCTGCGCCTCGAACCCGGCGATGGCGTCGGAGAGGCGCAGGCTGAGCGCGATGTCGTCGAGGCCGCCGATGATCCGCTCGCGGGCGTCCTCGTCGAGCTCGATCGGCTGCCGCTCGCCGTTGAACTCGACATGGCCCTCCTCGAGGTCGACGGTGGCCTCCAGCCCCGGCTCCTCGCGGGCCAGGTCCATCCAGCGGGTCACCACCTCCTCGGGGAGCTGGACCGGCAGCAGCCCGATCTTGAGCGCGTTGCTGCGGAAGATGTCGCTGAACGACGGGGCGATCACCACCCGCACCCCGTAGTCCTCGAGCGCCCAGGCGGCGTGCTCGCGCGACGAGCCGCAGCCGAAGTTGCGGCCGGCGAGCAGCACCGGGGCGTGCCTCCAGGGCTCGCGGTTGAGCTCGAACTCGGGGTTCTCGGTGACCCCGTCGCCCTGGTAGCGCCAGTCGTAGAAGAGGAAGGGGCCGTAGCCGCTGCGCTCGATCCGCTTCAGGAACTGCTTGGGGATGATCTGGTCGGTGTCGACGTTGGGACGGTCGAGTGGGGCGGCGACGCCACGGACGCGGGTGAACGGCTGCACGGCTACGCCACCTCCGCGGGGCTGACCGGACCGAGCTCGCGCACGTCGGCGAGGTGGCCGGCGATGGCGGCGGCGGCGGCCATCTCCGGGCTGAGCAGGTGGGTGCGACCGCCCTTGCCCTGGCGACCCTCGAAGTTGCGGTTGGAGGTCGAGGCGCAGCGCTCGCCCTCGGCGAGCACGTCCGGGTTCATCCCCAGGCACATCGAGCAGCCCGGCTGGCGCCACTCGAAGCCGGCGTCGCGGAAGAGCTGGTCGAGCCCCTCGGCCTCGGCCTGCCGCTTCACCTTCATCGACCCGGGCACCACCATGGCGCGCACCGTGGACGCGATCCGGCGGCCGCGGACCACCGCGGCGGCGGCGCGCAGGTCCTCGATACGGCCGTTGGTGCAGGAGCCGATGAAGACCCGGTCGATGGCGATCTCCTGGAGCGGCGTCCCGGCCACCAGCCCCATGTACTCGAGCGAGCGGCGGACCGCCGCCCGGTCGCTGGGGTTCTCCCACTGGTCCGGGTCGGGGACGGCGCCGGAGATCGGCGCCACCTGCGCCGGGTTGGTGCCCCAGGTGGCGTGCGGCGCCACCGTGGCGGCGTCGATGCGGATGCTGCGGTCGAAGCCGGCGCCCTCGTCGCTGCAAAGCTCGCGCCAGGCGGCCACCGCCTCGTCCCAGGCGGCGCCCCGGGGCACCGCGGGGCGCTCGGCGAGGTAGGCGACGGTGGTGTCGTCGGGGGCGATCATCCCGGCGCGGGCACCGCCCTCGATCGACATGTTGCAGACCGTCATCCGCCCCTCCATGGAGAGGGCGCGGATCGCCTCGCCGGTGTACTCGATGACGTGGCCGACCGCGCCGTCGACCCCGATTGCGCCGATCACCCCGAGGATCAGGTCCTTGGCGGTCACCCCGAAGCCGCGCTCGCCGTCGATCCGCACCTCCATGGTCTGGGGGCGGCGCTGGACCAGGGTCTGGGTGGCGAGCACGTGCTCGACCTCGCTGGTGCCGATGCCGAAGGCGAGGGCGCCGAAGGCGCCGTGGGTGGCGGTGTGGGAGTCGCCGCAGACGATGGTCATCCCCGGCTGGGTGAGGCCGAGCTCGGGGCCGATGATGTGCACGATCCCCTGGCGCGGGTCGCCCATCCCGAAGCAGGGGATGCCGAACTCGCGGCAGTTGGCCAGCAGCGTGTCCATCTGGCGCTTGGCGGTCAGGTCCGCCACCGGAAGCGACGGGTCGGTGGTGGGGACGTTGTGGTCCATGGTCGCCACCGTCAGGTCGGGACGCCGCACCCGCCGGCCGGCCATCCGCAGCGACTCGAAGGCCTGCGGGGAGGTGACCTCGTGGACGAGGTGGAGGTCGACGTAGAGGAGAGCGGTGCCCCGGTCCTCGTGGACCAGGTGGCGCCGCCAGATCTTGTCGAAGAGGGTGGTTGCCATGGGTGTTTTCCTACTGGGCCTGCGGAGGCGTCATTCTACGGTCGAGGGCGGAATCCGCCCCGGCGGGGGCGGCAGCGACGAACGGCCGAGGAGGTTGCGGCGCCGGCTCTGGGCGGCGCTGACCCAGTTGCGCAGCTCGTCCACCTCGCGATCGAGGTCGGCGGCGCGCGCCTCGGCGCGGCTGCGGGCGGCGGCCTCGGCCCGGATGCGCTCGACCAGCGCCGCACGCTCCGCCGCCGCGGTGTCGCGCTCGGCGGCGAGCCGCTCCTGCTCGAGGAGGTGGCCCTGGCTCAGCTCGGCACGGCGCTCCTCGGCCGCCTCGACGACGTCGGCGACCTCCCGCTCGTGGCGCTTGCGCTGCTCCTCCATCGCTGCCTCGAGGCCGTCGCGGAGGGTCTCGAGCATGATCCGCGCCTCGCGCTCCTCGGCGAGGGTGGCGGCGAGGGCGTCGCTCCGCCCCCCCGCGGCCTCCAGCTCGGCGAGCCGGGCGCGGAGCTGGTCGAGCTCGCGCCGTTCGGCGCTCAGCTCCTCGGCGAGCAGACGAACCCGGACCTCGGCCTCGGCGGCGCGGGTCTCGGCGTCGGCGACCGGGTCGGCCTCGGTATTCCCGGTCTCGGGGACGCCGGCGAGCTCGCGGGTGGGAAGGGCGGCGCCGGCGTCGTCGTCGAGCTCGCCGCGCAGCCGGGCCAGCTCGAGCCGCAGCCGCGCCACGGTGGCGGCGAGGCGGCGCTGCTCGGCCTCGGCGGCGGGGGCGCCCTCGTCGGCGATCGCGGGGCCCACCTCACGGCGGCCCAGACGGCGCGGTCCCGGCGTGTTCACTCTTCTCCTCTGGGCGCTGACGCGCCCAATGGTAGGGGGGCCTCCCCCAGGCCATCATCTCCTTCGTCGATGACAGCCTTCCCCCTGCTCAGAATGTAGCGTCGTATGGCCGCCGGGGTCAGGGCGCGCTCAGCGGGAGGGGCGGGAGAGGGCGGGGAGCTCGCCGTAGTCGGCCGCCGGGGGGAAGTAGACCCACTGGGGCAGCCGGACCCGGAAGCTGCTGCCGCGGCCCGGCTCGGACTCGAAGCTGATGCTGCCGCCGTGGAGGTCGACCAGGCCCTTGACGATGGAGAGGCCGACGCCGGCGCCGGTGATGCCGCGGGTCTCGGGCGTGGCCACCCGGTAGAAGCGCTCGAAGACCCGCGACTGCGAGTCGACGGGGATGCCGATGCCCTCGTCGTCGACGCCGAGCTCGACCCTCCCCCCCTCGCCGGGGCGGGCCCACACCCGGACGCGTCCGCCCATGGGGCTGTACTTCACCGCGTTGCTGACCAGGTTGAAGGCGATCTGGGTCAGCCGGTCGGCGTCGCCGCGCACCGACGGCAGGTCGGCGGGGACGTCGTTGATCAGCTGGTGGGTGCCCCGGGTCATCGGCGCGAAGGAGCGGAGCACCCGGTCGGCGAGCGGCCGCAGCCGGACCTCGCGGAGCTCGAGGTTGACGCTTCCGCGCTCCACCGCGTCCTCGGAGAGGATGCCGCAGACGTAGCGGCCCAGCCGCACCGCGTTGTCGTGGATCTCGGAGGCGAAGTCGCGCACCTCGTCGCCGTCGACGTCGCCGTCGCGGATCATCCGGGCGAAGCCCTGGATGCCCATCAGCGGGGTGCGGAGCTCGTGGGAGACGGTGCTCACCACCGAGCTGTACACCCGGTCGTGCCGCTCCAGCTGCTCGACCAGCCGGCGCTCCTGGGCGTAGAGCTGGTTGAGCTCCTCGAGGCGCAGCCGCAGCGCCCGCTCCTGCTCGTGGAGCCGGGCGTTCTCCAGGGCGAGCGCGGCGCTGTTCGCGATCGTCGCCACCAGGGTGGTGTCGGTCTCGGCGAACGCCGCCACCGGCTGCCGGCGGACCAGGCACAGGGAGCCGAGCACGCGCTCGCCGACCGCCAGCGGGACGGCGAGCAGGGAGCGCGGGGTGCGCCCGTCGAAGGCCTCGAAGCGGCCGTCGCGCTCGGAGTCGCGCACCAGCGCGGGGGCGCGGTTGGCGACCACCCAGCCGACCACCCCCGAGCCCACCGGGAAGACCCGTGGATCCTGGCCGTCGAGCTCGTAGCCGAGCGCGGCGCAGATCCGCAGGTGACCGTCGCGGTCGAGGAGGAAGAGGCTGGCGGTGTCGAAGGGCAGCACCAGCACCATGGCGCGGAGGACGGCGTCCATGGTCGCGTCCATGTCGGGCGATACCCCGAGCACGCTGCTGACCCGGTGGAGCAGCTCCAGCTGGTCGCTGTCGCTCTCGGCGCGGCGGGGCGGGAGGATGGCCATCTCGACGGCATCGTATTCCCCCCCACGGGGCGCCACCTCCGCCGTTACAGCGAAGGAGGAGGGCTGTCATCGCTCGTGTCGGGAGACAGGGCGGGGACGCCCCGCCGGATAACATCCGCACGATGACCGCCTCGCGGGCCGACCTCGACCGTGCCCTGTGGGCGCTCCGCGGCTACAACATCGCCACCCTGGCGACGACGCTGCCGGGCGGCCCCCACGCCGCCGGGGTCTTCTTCGCCACCGTCCTCGACGGCGACCGCATCCACCTCGTGCTCACCCTCTTCCGGGAGACGCGCCTCCACCGGGGGATCGCCGCCGACCCCCGGGTGGCGTTCATGTGCTCGCCGGGCAACCCGTCGCGGTGGATCCAGGGCACCGGCCTCGCCCACGTGGTCGAGGATCCCGAGCGTCGCACCGAGCTGATCGACCGCATCGCCCTCCACGCGCCCGCGGCCCGCACCTTCGTCGAGGCGGCCGGCTCGGTCCCGGTGCTCCTCGACGTGGTCGAGCTCAAGATCGTCGAGGACCTCGCCTCCCCTCCCCTGCTCCTGGACCTCGGTCCCCCCGCCGCCGCGGCCTGAGGGTCACTCCCCGGTCAGCCGGGCGAGGTCCTCGAAGAAGCGGGGGTAGGAGACCGCGACGCACTCGGCGCCGGCGATGGTGGTGACGCCGCCCGCGCCGGCGAGGCAGGCGGCGACCGCCCAGGCCATGGCGAGGCGGTGGTCGCCGTGGGCGTCGAGGGCGGCGGCGCGCAGCCGCACCGGGCCGTGGACGGCGAGACCGTCGGGCGCCTCCTCGCACCCGGCGCCGAGGGCGCGCAGGCCGGCGGCGACCAGCGCGATGCGGTCGCTCTCCTTGGCGCGCAGCTCGGCGGCGTCGCGGATCACGGTGGTGCCCTCCGCCTGGGTGGCGAGCACCGCGAGCACCGGCAGCTCGTCGATGAGCCGGGGGACGAGGTCGCCGGCGATGCTCACCGCCCGCAGCGCCGCCCCGCGCACCTCGACGTCGCCCACCGGCTCGACCCCGCCGGCGTCGGGCCCGGGCTCGACACTCACCTCGGCGCCCATCGCCACCAGCACCTCGAGCACCCCGGTGCGGCCGGGGTTGAGGGTGACCCCGGGGCAGCGCACCCGCCAGCCGGGGCGGGCCGCCGCCAGCGCCAGCAGGAAGGCGGCGGAGCTGAGGTCGCCGGGCACGCGCAGGCCGAAGGGCTGGAGCGTCGCCGGGGTGACGGTGACCCGCCCGCCCTCGACCGCGACCGGCACCTCGCAGAGCCGGAGCAGCCGCTCGGTGTGGTCGCGGCTCGGCGCCGGCTCGACCACGGTGGTGGGCCCGTCGGCGGCGAGGCCGGCCAGCAGCACCGCCGACTTCAGCTGGGCGCTCGCCACCGGCAGCTCGTGGACGACCGGGCGCAGCGGGAAGCGGCCGCGCACCCGCAGCGGGGCGGTGCCCCCGGCGGAGGGCTCGACCGTCGCGCCCATCAGCTCCAGGGGCACCGCCACCCGGCGCATCGGCCGCCGCCGCAGCGAGGCGTCGCCGTCGAGCACCGCCTCCAGGGGGTGCCCGGCGAGCAGCCCGCTGAGCAGCCGCATGGTGGTGCCGGAGTTGCCGCAGTCGAGGTCGGCCTCGGGGGTGCGCAGGGTCCGGCCCGCCCCGGCGCCGTCGAGCACCCACTTCCCGTCGTCGAAGAGGCGCAGCCAGGCCCCGCAGGCGGCGAGGCAGCTCGCGGTGCTGGCCACGTCGGCGGCCGGGGAGAGGTTGCCGAGGAAGCTGCGGCCCGAGGCGACGGCGCCGAGCAGAAGGACACGATGGCTGATCGACTTGTCGCCGGGCACGGTGATCTCGCCGCCGACGTGCCGGGCCGGCTCCAGGCGCACCTCGGTCACCGGACCGGCCTGCCCGCGACCGCTCGCCCGGCGAGCCATCCGGCGCGGAGCTCGCGGGCGGCGGCGAACCACTCCCGGCCGCCCTCGCCGCTCTCCAGCACCTCCCTGAGCATGTCCAGCTCGGCGAGCAGCAGGTCGAGGACCCCGAGCATCGCCGCCGGGTTGGTGCGGGCGATCGCCGCGTACATCCCCGGGTCGCCGCCCGCCAGCCGGGCCATGTCGCGGAAGCCGCTCGCCGCCAGCCGCTGCGCCGCGGGCCACGCCGGACCGGCGGCGGCGGCCCGGACCAGGGCGGCACTGAGCGCCAGGGGCAGGTGGGAGATCGCGGCGACGGCGGCGTCGTGGGTGGCGGCGTCGAGCACCTCGAGGTGGGCGCCGACCGCCTCCACCACCGCCAGCCAGGGGGCGAAAGCGTCGAGGTCGGCCTCGCGGCGGGGGGTCACCACCCAGGTGCAGCCGGCGAAGAGTCCGGCCTCGGCGGCGTCGTAGCCGCTGCTCTCCCGCCCCGCCATCGGGTGGCCGCCGAGGAACCGGCCCTCGCCGAGCAGCGCGGCGCCGCGCTCGCACACCCACGCCTTGGTGCTGCCGCAGTCGGTGACCAGGGCCTCCGGCGCGGTCTCGGCGCAGCGCCGCAGCCAGTCCTCCATGGCGTCGACCGGGGTGCAGAGCACCACCACCTCCACCCCGGCGAGCAGCTCGGCACCGGTGCCGGCGGCGTCGCAGAGGCCGTCGTCGAGGGCGCGACGCGCGGTCTCGGCGCGCCGGGCGACGCCGGTGCGGCGCACCCCGGGCAGCCGTTCGCGGAGCGCGGCGAGCAGCGAGGCCCCGATCAGCCCCAGCCCCACCACCGCGACGCCGCCGGGCGGAGCCGCGTCCGCGGTCACCGTGGGGCCCTCCCCCCCGTCCCCGGCCTAACCGGCAACGGCGGTGTCGGCGCCGGTGCGCACCGGCTCGGCGAGCCGCTTCCCCACCGCCGCCGCCACCCGGCGCAGCTGCGGCACCAGCGCGGCGAAGTTCTGCGGGGTGAGCGACTGCGGGCCGTCGGAGAGCGCCTCGTCGGGACGCGGGTGGACCTCGATCATCACCCCGTCGGCGCCGGCGGCGACCGCGGCGCGGGCGCAGGCGGCCACCATCGACCAGCGGCCGGTGCCGTGGGAGGGGTCGATGATCACCGGCAGGTGGCTCAGCTCCTCGAGCAGCGGCACGCAGGCGATGTCCAGGGTGTTGCGGGTCATGGTCTCGAAGGTGCGGATGCCCCGCTCGCAGAGGATGACGTTGTAGTTCCCCTGGGAGAGCACGTACTCGGCGCTGAGCAGCCACTCCTCGATGGTGTTGCTGAGGCCGCGCTTCAGCAGCACCGGGCGGGTGTGGCGGCCGACCTCGCGGAGCAGGTCGAAGTTCTGCATGTTGCGGGCGCCGATCTGGACGATGTCGGCGATCTCGGCGACCCACTCCACCTCGCTCGGGGTCATCACCTCGGTGACCACCGGCAGCCCGGTCTGGCGTCGCGCCTCGGCGAGGTGCTGCAGCCCGGCCCGGCCCAGGCCCTGGAAGGCGTAGGGCGAGGTCCGCGGTTTGAAGGCACCGCCGCGGAGGATGTGGCCGCCGCCGTCGCGAACCGCGCGGGCGGTCTCGAGCAGCATCTCCTCGCTCTCGACGCTGCACGGGCCGGCCATGAGCACGATCTCGTCGCCACCGATGGTGAGCCCGTTGGGCAGGGTGACCACGGTGTCGGCGCGGCGGAACTCGCGGCCGCTCAGCTTGTACGGCTTGGTGATGCGGACCACGTCCTCGACCGAGGGATCGTGGGTGAAGGCGTCCTTCACCGAGAACGGGTCGTGGCCGATCACGCCGATCACGGTGCGGTCCTCGCCCTCGCTGAGGTGGGTCTTGAGGCCCCGCGCCTCGACCTTTCCGCAGATGCGGTCGATGTCGGCTCGGCTGGCGCCCGACTTCATGACGATGATCATCGATGGACCTCGGAGGGCCGCTGACCGTGGCTGGCGGTGGCGGGCTCGGGCAGCTGGCCGGTGCGGGCGCGCTCCAGCTCCTCTTTGATGGCGCGCGCGCCGCGCAGGTAGACGTGGTGCACCTCGCGCTGGCCGCGCTCGGTGTTGACGAGGATGAGGACCCGCACGCAGCGGGGGATGCTGCGCGAGTTCGCGTAGGGGACGTCCATCTCCTGCCCGCAGATCAGGGGGACGTCGACCCAGCCGAGCTGGCGCGCGGCGACCGCGGGGAACTCGCTGTGCAGGTCGGGCGAGGTGGTGAACCAGGCGCCGGCCACCTGCTCCGGGTCGATGGCGTTGGCCTCGATGAGCTCGGCGAGCATCTCGCGGGTGGCGTCGACGATCGCGGCGGGGTCGTCCGCCTCCACGGTGGTGGCCCCGCGGAGGCCGCGGACCGCCGTCATCGTCTCTCCCCCAGCATCTCGGCGAGGAAGCGCTCGGCGGCTGCCACCGGGGCGTCGGGCGCCTGGCCGATGCGCTCGATCAGCGCCGCGCCCACCACCGCGGCCTCGGCGCGACCGCGCAGCGCCCGCATGTGCTCGTGCCGGGACAGCCCGAAGCCGAGGGCGCGGGGCAGGCTGGTGACGGCCCGGACGCGCATGAGCAGGTCGATCGCCTCCTGGGAGATGTGCGCCCGCGCCCCGGTGGTGCCGGTGACGCTGACGCAGTAGACGAAGCCGGTCGCCCGGCGACAGGCGGCCTCGAGCCTGGCCGCGGTCGTGGTGGGCGCGACCAGCAAGATTAGGGCAAGCCCGGCAGCGTCCGCCGCCTCGCGCAGCTGCCCCGCCTCGTCGTCGGGGAGATCGGGGAGGATCACCGCCTCGGCGCCCACCTCCGCCGCCGCGGCGCAGAAGCGCTCCAGGCCGTAGGCGAGAACCGGGTTGACGTAGGTCATGAACGCCACCGGGATGGTCAGCCCGCGGTCGCGCGCCTCGGCCACCGCCGCCAGCGCCCCGGCCACGGTGACGCCGTTGGCGAGCGCCTGCTGGGAGGCGCGCTGGATCGTGGGCCCGTCGGCGAGCGGGTCGCTGAAGGGGATGCCCACCTCGGCGGCGAGGCAGCCGGCGGCCTCGATGGCGCCGAGCAGCGCCGGGGTGTCGCCGCGGTTGGGAAAGCCCGCGGTGACATAGGGGATCAGCCCGGGCAGGTTGTCGGGCTCGCGCCGGGCGAAGGCCGCCGCGAGCCGGGAGGCCGGGGTGGCCACGCTCACCGGATCATCTCGGTGCTCGAGTGCTCGCGCACCGTGTCGATGTCCTTGTCGCCGCGTCCGCTGAGGCAGACCAGGACGATCCCGTCGGGGGGCATCGCCGCGGCGATCCTCCCGGCGGCGCTGAGGGCGTGGCTCGACTCCAGCGCGGGCAGGATGCCCTCGAGCCGGCAGAGCAGGTGGAAGGCGGCGAGCGCCTCGTCGTCGGTGGCGGAGCGGTACTCGGCGCGGTCGGTGTCGCGCAGCCAGCTGTGCTCCGGTCCCACCCCCGGGTAGTCGAGCCCCGCGCTCACCGAGTGGGTGGCGATCACCTGGCCGTCACCGTCCTGCATCAGGTAGCTGTAGGAGCCGTGGAGCACCCCGGGGCTGCCGGCGCTGAGCGGCGCGGCGTGCTCGCCGCTGTCGAGGCTGCGCCCCGCCGCCTCCACCCCGACCAGGCGCACCGCGGGCTCGTCGACGAAGGCGGTGAAGATGCCGATCGCGTTGCTGCCGCCGCCGACGCAGGCGACGACGGCATCGGGCAGCCGTCCCCACCGCTCCATCGCCTGGGAGCGGGCCTCGTCGCCGATCACCCGCTGGAGGTCGCGGACCAGGGTGGGATAGGGATGCGGGCCCACCGCGCTGCCGATCACGTAGTGGGTGTCGCGCACGTTGGTCACCCAGTCGCGGATCGCCTCGTTGGTGGCGTCCTTGAGGGTTCGCGAGCCGGTGCGAACCTCGCGCACCTCGGCCCCGAGCAGCCGCATCTTGTAGACGTTGAGGGACTGCCGGCGCATGTCCTCCGCGCCCATGTACACGATGCAGTCGAGGCCGAAGCAGGCGCAGGCGGTGGCGGTGGCGAGGCCGTGCTGGCCGGCGCCGGTCTCGGCGATGATCCGGCGCTTGCCCATGCGCCGGGCGAGCAGGACCTGCCCGAGCGCGTTGTTGAGCTTGTGCGCGCCGGTGTGGAGCAGGTCCTCGCGCTTCAGCCAGATCCCGGCCCCGCCGTGGTGCCGGCTCAGCCGTCCCGCCTGGGTGAGCGGCGTCGGCCGGCCGCCGTAGTCGCGCAGCCAGCCGCGCAGGTCGTCGCGGAACTCGGGATCGGAGAGCGCCTCCTCCGAGGCCGCGGTCAGCTCCGCGAGCGCGGGCACCAGGGTCTCGGGCACGTAGGCGCCGCCGAAGCGGCCGAAGCGGCCCGGGGACGCCGACGGCTCCCTCACCGCCGCTCCCCCGCCGCCGCGGGCACGTCCGTGAGCAGGTCGAATGCCGCCCGGGCGGTGCGCACGAAGGCGCGGACCAGCGCCGCGTCCTTCACCCCCGGGGCGCTCTCCAGGCCGCTGGAGGCGTCGACCCCGCGGGGCCTGACCGCGGCGATGGCGTCGGCGACGGTGTCGGGGCGCAGCCCGCCGGCCAGGATCACCGGGCGGTGGCGGGCGACCTCGGCGGCCCACTCGGCGGGGAGGCGGCGGCCGGTGCCCCCGGGCAGCGCGGCGGCGTCCTCGGGCGCGGAGTCGAGGAGGAGCAGCGAGGCCGGCCACCACGGGTCGGTGTACGCGTGGGCGGCGCTGCGGGCGTTGAGGGCGCGGATCACCGGCACCGCGGTCTCGGCGACCAGCCCGGGATCGACCTCCCCGTGGACCTGGACCGCGGCGAGCCGGTGGCGGGCGGCGAGGTGGTCACAGAGCGCGGCGGTGGGCTCGACCAGCACCCCGACGAGGTCGGCGCGCCCCGCCACCGCCTCGCGGACGGCGTCGGCGGCGCGGTCGTCGACGTGCCGCGGGCTGCGCTCGACGAACACCAGCCCGACCAGGCCGGCGCCGGCCTCGACCGCGGCCTCGGCGACCTCGGGGGTGCGGACCCCGCAGACCTTCACGATCACCGCGGTGCCCGCTCCAGCGCCGCGGCCCGGGCGGCGGCGGCGAACTCGGAGCAGCGCCCCCCGGGCTCGCCGGCGCGCATCAGCGCCTCGCCGCAGAGCACCGCGTCGGCGCCCTCCGCCACCAGCCGGGCGGCGTCGGCAGCGTCCTTCACCCCCGACTCGGCGACGCAGAGGGTGCCCGGCGGCACCAGCGCGCGCAGCCGCGCGAAGGTGGCCAGGTCGGTGCGCAGGGTGCGGAGGTCGCGGTTGTTGATGCCCACCAGGGCGGCGTCGGCGGCGACGGCGATCGCCACCTCCTCGGCCTCGTGGGCCTCGACCAGGGCGGCGATCCGGCAGCGCGCCGCCGCCTCGAGGCACCCGTCGACGCCGGCGGGGCCGAGCACGGCGACGATGAGCAGCACCGCGTCGGCGCCGCCGGCCCGGGCCTCGGCCACCTGGAGCGGGTCGACGACGAAGTCCTTGCGGAGCACCGGCAGCGCGGTGGCCCCGCGGGCGGCGACCAGGTCGTCGAGCGAGCCGCCGAAGCCGGGACCGTCGGTCAGCACCGAGAGCGCGGCGGCGCCGGCGGCCTCGTAGGCGCGGGCGGTCGCGGCGCAGTCGAGCTCGGGGCGGAGCGAGCCCCCGCTCGGGGAGCGGCGCTTCATCTCCGCGACGATCCTGCCGCCGCGCAGCGACGCCTCCAGCGGGCGCACCGGCGGGGCCGCCTCGGCGCGCGCCCAGAGCTCGGCGGCGCGGGGGCGCAGCGCCGCCACCTCGGCGTGCTTGCGGGCCACGATCTCCTCGAGGGCGCCGAGCCGGCTCACGCCCGGACCTCCGCGGCGCCGGTGGGCATCCCGGCGCGGCGCAGGAAGCCGCGGAGCAGGTCGTGCCCGCAGCGGGTGGCGATCGACTCGGGGTGGAACTGCACCCCCTCGACCGGGTGCTCGCGGTGGCGGAGCCCCATCACCAGGCCGTCGGCGGTCCAGGCGGTCACCTCCAGGCAGGCGGGCAGGGACACCCGCTCCACCACGAGGGAGTGGTAGCGGGTGGCGGCGAAGGGCCGGGCCAGGCCCTCGAGGATTCCGGCACCGTCGTGATGGATCTCGCTCACCTTCCCGTGCATCACCTGGGGGGCGCGCACCACCCGCCCACCATACGCCTGCCCCACCGCCTGATGGCCGAGGCAGACGCCGAGCAGCGGCGTGGTCGCGCCCATCCGGGCCACCACCTCGAGCGAGATCCCCGCCTGGTCGGGGTCGCAGGGCCCGGGGGAGATCACCACCGCGGCCGGCTCCATCGCGGCCAGGGCCTCGACCCCCACCGCGTCGTTGCGGAACACCGCGGTGGGGGCGCCCAGCTCGCCCAGGTACTGCACCAGGTTGTAGGTGAAGGAGTCGTAGTTGTCGACCACGGCCACAACCCCGCGCAGCGAGCCCGCGCTCACCGGCCCAGCCCCTGGTTGGCGCGCTCGACCGCCGCCAGCAGCGCCGCCACCTTGTTGTCGATCTCCAGCGCCTCCTCGTGGGGCTCGGAGTTGGCGACGATGCCCGCCGAGGCCTGGGCGTAGGCGACGCCGTCGCGCACCACCAGGGTGCGCAGCGCGATCGCGGTGTCGAGATTGCCCCCGAAGGCGAGGTAGCCCACCGCCCCGGCGTAGACGCCACGGGTCTCGGGCTCCTGCTCGGCGATGATCTCCATCGCCCGGAGCTTGGGGGCGCCGGTGACCGTGCCCGCGGGGAAGCAGGCGCGCAGCGCGTCGAGCGCGGTCGCCCCCTCGCGCAGCGTCCCGGTGATGGTGCTGACCAGGTGCATGACGTGGGAGTAGCGCTCCACCTCCATGTACTCGGTGACCCTCACGCTGCCGGTGGCGCACACCCGCCCGAGGTCGTTGCGGCCGAGGTCGACGAGCATCAGGTGCTCGGCGCGCTCCTTCTCGCTCTCGCGCAGCTGGCGCTCGAGCTCGAGGTCGCGCTCCGGGGTGGAGCCGCGGCGCCGGGTGCCGGCGATCGGGTGGTACTCGACGTCGCGGCCGGTGACCCGCACCAGCATCTCCGGCGACGCCCCCACCACCGCGCAGGACGGGGTGGGCAGGAAGAACATGTACGGGCTGGGGTTGATCGAGCGGAGCGCCCGGTAGAGGTCGAACGGCGCCACCCGCAGCGGCAGCGCGAAGCGGCGGCCGATCTGCACCTGGAAGATGTCGCCGGCGAGGATGTACTCGCTGCAGCGGCGGACGCTGCGCACGAAGTCGTCGCGGCTCAGGTTGGCCAGCTCCTCGCGATCGGGCACCACCGCCGGCTCGGCGGGCATCGGCGCCGGCGGCGGCAGCGGCCGGCGCAGGCGGTCGCGCAGCTCGCCGAGCCGGCGCACGGCGTCGGCGTAGGCGGCGTCGACGTCGGCCCCCTCCCCGGTGTGCGCGTGGGTGATGAGCAGCATCCGGTGGAGGGCGTGGTCGAAGACGATCACGGTGTCGACCACCGCGAACCACCCGTGGGGGATGCCGAGCCGGTCGTGGGCGGCCACCGGCACCCGCTCGAAGCGGGTCGCCGCCTCGTAGGAGAGGAAGCCGACGGCGCCGCCCCGGAAGGGGACGTCGAGGCCCTCGAGCGGGGCCACCCGCAGCCGCGAGACGGCGCGCTCGACGACCTCCAGCGGGTCGGTGTAGGGCTCGGTGCGGATCCCCGCGGGGCCGGTGACGGTCGCGGTGCCGTGGTCGAGGGCGATCGTCGACAGCGGCGCGGCGGCGAGGAAGGAGTAGCGGGCCAGGCGCTCGCCCCCCTCCACCGACTCGAGCAGGAAGGCCCCCTCCTCCTCGAGCCGCAGGAAGGCGCTCACCGGGGTGTCGAGGTCGGCGAGCAGCTCGCTGACCACCGGCACCAGATCGTGGTCGGGGGCGAGCGCGCGCACCCTGTCGAGCGAGGGCCGGCAGCTGGGCGCGGTGGTCACCGCCGGGGGCGAGGACACGGCCGGCCGCCTACGACGCCACGGGCTGGGCGGCGGCCAGGTGGACGGCGATGCGCTCGAGGGCGCGCTCCAGGTTGGCCACCGAGTTGGCGTAGGAGAGCCGCAGGAAGCCGGCGCCGTGGGCCCCGAAGGCGGTGCCGGGGAGCAGGGCGACCCCCGCCTCGTGGAGCAGCGAGTGGGCCAGCTCGCGCTCGCCCCAGCCGGTGCCGGTGATGTCGGGGAAGACGTAGAAGGCGCCGGCGGGCCGGTGGCAGCGCACCCCCGGGATCCGGTTCAGCCCCTCCACGACGAGGTCGCGCCGGGTGCGGAACTCCTCGCGCATGGCGTCGACGGCGGCGTCGGAGTGGGGGGACTGGAGCGCCTCCACCGCGGCCAGCTGGGTGAACGAGGCGGCGCACGACGAGGTGTTGATCATCAGCGTGTCCATCCGCCGGGCCAGCTCGACCGGCATCACCCCCATCCCCAGCCGCCAGCCGCACATCGCCCAGGCCTTGCTGAGACCGTCGATGAGCACGGTGCGCTCGGCCATGCCGGGGATGGAGTACGGGGAGACGTGCTCGCCCTCGTAGATCAGCCGCCAGTAGAGCTCGTCGCTCAGCACCACCAGGTCGCGCTCCATCGCCAGCTCGGCGATCGCGAGGACGTCGGCGGGCTCGAGGCAGCCGCCGGTGGGGTTCGCCGGGGTGTTGACGATCATCATCCGGGTGCGGTCGGTCACCAGTTGCCGCAACTCGTCGACGTCGAGCCGGAACCCGTTCTGCTCGCGCATCGGCACCGGCACCGGCACCGCCCCGACGAAGTTCGTCAGCGACGCGTAGTTCGGATACCCGGGGTCGGGGACGAGCACCTCGTCGCCCGGGGACACCAGGCTCAGCAGCGCGAAGTGGATGATGTTCTTGCTGCCCGGGGTCAGCACCACGTTGAGCGGCGAGGTCTCGACGCCGGTGCTCTCGCTCACCGAGCGGGCCACCGCCTCGCGGACCTCCATGATCCCGCTCGCCGGGGTGTAGTGGGTGTGGCCGCCGCGCATCGCCGCCACCGCCGCGTCGACGATGTTCGGCGGGGTCTCGAAGTCGGGCTCGCCGATCTCGAGGTGGATGACGTCGCGGCCCTGGGCCTCGAGCATCCGGGCCTGGGCGAGCACCTCGAAGGCCCCCTCGGTGCCCAGCCGCGACATCCGCTCGGCGAACCGGAGGGTCACGCGGTCACCCGCATCGGCGCGCCCTCGCCCCGGGGCTCCTCGGGCCGCACCTCGAGGGCCTCGACCCGGGCGCCGAGCGGCCCCCGGCGGAGCCGCTCGACCAGCGAGTCGACCGCCGACGGGCTGCCCTCGGCGACGCACTCGACGGTGCCGTCGGGGCGGTTGGCGACGGTGCCGCCCAGCCCCAGGGCGTGGGCGTGGTGGAGGACGAAGGCGCGGAAGCCGACCGCCTGCACCCGTCCGCGCACCAGGGCGCGGACGCGGACGCGGGGCTCGGTCATGGGCCGATTATAGGAGCGGCCCGGATCGGCCCCGACCCGCCGAGGCCCTCGCGGGCCCCGGCTCGGGCTCAGGCGACCTGGGCGCCGCGGATCAGCGGCAGCAGGTCCTTGACCTTCTCGATGCGCTCGCCGGCGAGCTCCGACATCACCGCCAGCACCCGGCGCTGCACCGGCGCCTCGTGGTCACGGCCGGGAAGGTACAGGTTGAGCATCCGCTGCACGTACTCCGGGTCCTCGAGCTTCGAGACCACCGAGGGCACGGTGATGGCGGTGGGGTGCTTGGGGGCGTCGTTGGTGCTGCGCAGCATCCAGAGGGTCATCCGGAGGATGTCGGGCAGGACCTCGGGCCGGTTCTTCACCGCCTTGCGCAGGTAGCTGGCGTAGCAGGCGGCGTGGCGCAGCTCGTCGGCGGCGAGGGTCTTGAAGATCAGCCCCAGCACCGGCTCGGGAGCCTCACGGCTGAAGGCGGTGTACCAGTGGGCGAGGCGCTGCTCGCCGCAGAAGTGCATGGTGAGGGTCTCGATCGCGGGCCCCTCGGCGAAGGTGAGGCGCAGCCGGGGCAGCTCGACCTCGTCGTCGAACTCCTGGCCGAAGTGCTCGAGGTAGCGCCGCAGCGTCAGGTAGTGCTTCATCTCCTCGTAGAACCAGATGGAGACGAAGCTGCAGAAGTCGATGTCCGCGTAGAAGTCCCGGAGGAACATCTCGGTCGCGTACAGCGCGCTCAGCTCGGTGAGGCAGACCTGACGCAGGTCGTGGATCCACTGATCACTCACCTTGGAGCGATCGATCTCGTGGAACGGGATGTCGGTGCGCAGCTGCCACCGGGCCCGCTCGAGGCGGTCGAAGAGTTCTCCATACAGCATTGTCAGTATCGTCCCTCCTACAGCCCGGCCAAGTCATCGGCCCAGCTCCACCGCCCGCAGGCGGAAATTTGGCCACCGTGACCATATGATGAGTCCCATGACCATCACCGAGGCACCCCGGCTGCCGGCCGAGGTCAGCGCCACCCTGCTCGCCGGGTCGGACGAGATCGCCCGCCGCCTCGCCCGCCGCCTCAGCGAGGAGCTGGAGCTGCCCCCGGAGTTCAGCCGGATGCGCTACCTCCGGGCGATCGTCGCCGCCTGCCGGGACGGCCTCCACGCCCTCCTCCGCCAGCTCCACGACGGCCGCCGCCCCCATCCCGACGAGCTCGCCACCCTCGGCCTCGCCGGCGCCCAGCAGGCCGAGCTCGGCGTGCCTTTGGAGGTGCTGCTGCGCGGCTACCGGCTCGCCGCCAAGGTGGTGTGGCGCGAGGTCGTCGACGCCGCCACCCGGATGGGCGGCCTGCCCCCGGAGACGGTGGTGGCCCTCAGCGAGCAGGTGCTGGAGTACCTGGACGAGATCAGCGGGGCGGTGGGCGGCGCCTACCTCGAGACCCGCGAGCGGCTGGTGCGCCAGCGCGACCGCGAGCGCGACCGGGTCCTCGGCCGGCTCCTCGCCGGCGACGTCTCCCCCGAGCTGCGCCGGCTCGCGGCCGCCTGCGACCTCGAGCTCCGGCCGCCCTACCGTCTGCTCGCCTGCGCGGTCGCCCCCGGCGTCGACGCCGACCGCCTGCTCGGCGCCGCCTGGCGCTCCGCCCGGGCCCTGCTGGTGGTCGGCGACCGCGGGGTCTGGACCGCCCTGGTGGACGGCGGGGCCGGGATCGACCGCCTCCTCCGCGACGGGATCCGGGCGATGTCGCCCGGCGCCGGCGCGCCCCTGGTGATCGGGGTCGGGCCGGTGGCGGCGACCCTCGAGGAGGTGGCCGCCGCGGCGCGGCGCGCCCATCGCGCCCTCGACGTGGGCCGCCGGCTGCGTCCCGACGAGCTCCTCCACGAGGACGTCGAGCTCGGCGTCTTCGCCGCCCTCGACGCCGACCACGACGCCCTGCGCGCCCACGTCGAGCGCCTCCTCGGCGGCATGGTCGACGGCAGCGCCCGCAGCACCGAGCAGCTGCGTACCCTCGAGGCGGTGCTGGAGTCGCGCAGTCTCGGCGACGCCGCGGCGCAGCTCGGCATCCACCGGCACACCGTGGTCTACCGCCTGGAGCGGATCGCCACCCGCCTCGGGGTCGACCTCGACGATCCCGGGGTGCGCCACCGCCTCTGGCTCGCGATCCAGGCGCAGCGGCTGCTCGGCTGACCGGCGCCGCGCCGGCGGCGCCGGCTCAGCGGAGGATCGAGGCGAAGGCTCCGGCGCTCAGCGGCGGCCGCGCCGCCACCGCCAGGTTCTCCTCGACGTGCTCGACCCGGCTCATCCCCACCAGCGCGGTGGTCAGCCCCGGCGCCGAGCGGGTGAACTGGAGCGCGCTCTGGGCGTCGGTGGGGCCGCCGAGCAGCTCGTGCAGCGCCGCGGGGAGGCGGCCGATCACCCGCGACTGGAGCAGCGAGGCGCTCGCCATCACCGTCATCCCGTGATCGGCGGCGGCGGCGAGCAGCGGGACCGCGCCGGCGGCGGTGGCCTGGGTGGGCTTCGACGCCGCCTCGGGCATGGCCAGGTTGAGGGGCAGCTGGAGGGCGCGGAAGTGGTGACCGTCGCCGGCGACCTCGACGGCGCAGTCCAGCAGCTCCTCGAGGGAGAGGTGTCCGGGCGAGCCCGGCTCGGCGCGCAGGCCGTCCCAGGTGGCCACCCCGTAGACGCCCACCTCGCCGGCGCCGACCGCGGCCTCGAGGGTGGCGAAGGCCTCGCGGATGCGCCGGAGGAACTCCGGTCGGGGCAGCTCGGCGAGCTGGGTCTCGGGGTTGTGGAGGTAGTGGATGTCGACGCACTCGAGGCCGAGGTTGCGCCGGCTGGCGGCCAGCTGGTGGCGGAGGTACGCCGGGGTCATGCAGTGACAGCCGGCGACGATGTCGTCGGCGTCGATCACCCCGGGATCGAGCAGCGCCTCCGCGACCCACGCCCGCATCCCCCCGGGGTGGCCGCTCTCGCCGCTGAGGAAGCCGCCCTTGCTGGCCACGACCACGGCGCCGCGCTCGATCCGGCCGGCCTCCACCAGGGCGGCGAGGGTGGCGCCGACGACCCGCTCGCTGCGCTGGTACCGGTAGTTCACCGCGGTGTCGACGACGTTGCAGCCCAGCTCCAGCGCCCGCGTCATCGCGGCGGCGTAGCCGGCGTCGGTGGCGTCGTCGTCGCCGCCGAGGTAGGTGCCCAGGCCCACCGAGGAGAGGGTGAGGCCGCCGATCTCACGCCAGTGGCCGGGCGCCGCGGGCCGGGCCTCCGCGAGCGCGGCGGTGGCCTCGGCGGAGGCACGGCCGGGGAGCACCGTCCTCACCTCTGGGTGATGGCCCCCTGCTCGGCCTCGCGGGCGAGCATGAAGAGCAGGTCGGAGCAGCGGTTGAGGTAGCGGAGCACCTCGGCGTTCTCGAGCTCGCCGGCGCGGTGCAGCGCCACCGCGCGCCGCTCGGCACGGCGCACCAGGGTGCGGGCCATGTCGACCGCCGCCGCCGCCGCGGTGCCGCCGGGGATGACGAAGGCGCGGGGCAGCGGCACCCGCTCCTCGAGGGCGTGGGTCTCGCGCTCGAGCTCGTCGACCATCGCGGCGTCGACGGTGGGGAAGTGCTTCTCGAGCAGGTGACGTTCGCCCCTGCCGGTGGCGAGCTCGGCGCCGACGGTGAAGAGCTGGCGCTGGAGGGCGAGCAGCCGCCCGGCCCGCGCCGGGTCGGTCTCGGTGGCGCGGGCCAGCCCGAGCGCGGAGATGGCCTCGTCGAGGGCGCCGTAGGCCTCGGTGTGGAGGTCGTCCTTGGGCACCCGCCCGCCGTAGAGGAGGCTGGTCTCGCCGCCGTCCCCGCCGCGGGTGACGATGCTGCTCACCCGACCCAGCCCCCCTCCCGGGAGGCGCTCATGAAGGTCGCGAAGGGGTCGGGGTTGCCCTTGGCGCGCTCCTCCACCCACTTGGTGGCGGCGAGCGCGGCGGTGGTGGCGTCGCCGACCGCGGTGGTGATCTGGCGGGTCAGCTGGGCGCGCACGTCGCCGGCGGCGAAGATCCCGGGGATGCTGGTCATCATCGAGTAGGGGTCGGTCAGGTAGTAGCCACCGGCGTCGTGCTCGACGTGCCGGTCGACCAGGCCGGTGTTGGGCAGGAAGCCGACGAAGATGAAGACGCCGCCGACGTCGAGGGTGCCGGTCTCGCCGGTGTTGACGTCCCGGAGGTGGAGGTGGGTCACCTTGCCGGTGTGGTCGGCGGTGTGCACCGGGGTGCCCTCGATGCTCTCCACCACGGTGTTGAGGAGGAGCTCGAGCTTGGGGTCCTCCCTCGCCTCGTTGACCAGGATCGGCGAGGCGCGGAACTCGTCGCGGCGGTGGATGAGGGTCACCTTGCTGGCGTAGCGGGTGAGGAACATCGCCTCCTCGACGGCGGCGTCGCCCCCGCCGATGACCGCGAGGTGCTCGCCCTTGAAGAAGGCGCCGTCGCAGACCGCGCAGTAGGAGACACCGCGGCCGGCGTACTCCTCCTCGCCGGGCACCTCGAGCTTGCGCGGGTTGCCGCCGGAGGTGACGATCACCGCCGCGGCGCGGTACTCGCCGTCGTGGGTCTCGACCACCTTGCTGCCGTCGTCCTCGACGCGGATCCGCTCCACCGGCGAGTAGACCATCTCGGCGCCGAAGCGGGTGGCCTGCTCGATCATCTGGCTGGCGAGCTCGTGGCCGAGGATGCTGATGAAGCCGGGGTAGTCCTCGATCAGCTCGGTGTTCAGCAGCTGGCCGCCGGGCGCCTTGCCCTCGATGACCACGGTCCGGACCATGCTGCGACCCGCGTAGAGGGCCGCGGCGAGCCCGGCGGGGCCGGCGCCGATCACGGCGATGTCGAAGGTGCGGTCGTCCACGGGAGCTCCCGGATGATGCGCGGAGGGCGCGGGTCGGTGGCGGTACTCAGACTATCGCCCGGGCCCCACCGTCCCAAACCCGGCCCATTCTTCCAGCTGCGCCCTAGGAGGCGGGGGTGCTCCGGGCCGCGTAGCCGTGGAGCTGGCCGGCGACCCGCGAGATCGGGATCGCGAACGCCTGCGGGGTCGACTGGCTGGCGAGGGTGATGATCCCGACCACCCTCCCGTAGGCGTCGAGCACCGGGCCGCCGCTGTTGCCCCGGTAGATCTGCTCACCGTGGAGCACCATCATGTCCTCGTAGGTGGTGCCGCCCGCCCCCGGCGTCCCCGGCTGGCCGTCGCCCTGGACCGGGATCGACTGGTGGAGCAGGGCGAGCGTCTCCACGGTGAGGGGGTGGTGGTTGGTCGCCTTGGTCGAGGCCAGCACCACCACCTGCTCGGGGTGGGGGGCCTCGCCCTCGGTGGCCAGGGGCAGGGGCTCGCCGGGCAGCGGCGAGGTCGCCTGGTCGAGGGAGCGGATCACGGCGATGTCCTGGGCGCGGTCGAAGCCGATCACGGTGCCGGGGTGCATCTGCTGGTTGCTGTCGACCAGCCGGATCACCGAGCCGCCCTCGATGACGTGGTTGTTGGTGACCACGTCGCCGCGGCCGTCGAAGACCCAGCCGGTGCCGAACTCCTCGCCGGAGCTGGTGACCACCCGCACCGTGACCACCCGGCTGAGCGCCCGGTCGGCCACCACCGCGAGCGGCTGGGCGACCAGCGAGGAGGCGGGGGTGGCGAAGGGGCCCGGGATGAAGCGGGCGACCACCTGCGGGGCCAGGCTGGCGGAGCGGTAGCCGACGCCGAAGGCGATCCCGAGGATGGTGGCGAGGGCCAGCGCGGTGGCCCCGACGGTGGCCGCCAGGGAGCGCTGACGGCGCCGCGGCAGGGCCGGCGGGGGCAGCCCCCAGGCGGCCCGCTGCTGGGCCGACGGCCACCCCGGCAGCTCCGCGGTGGCGCGCTCGACCGGCTGCGCACGCCCGCAGGCGGCGCAGTAGCGGTGGTCGGCGAGCAGGGGCTCTCCGCAGAGGCAGATCGGCACGTGCTGGCATTGTGCCAGCAGCCCGGTCCGGGAGCGCACCTGACTACACTCCCGGCGGCTCCAATTTCGTCCTGAGGTGGAAACCTGTGCGTCCCGACGGCCGGCGTCCCGATCAGCTGCGCCCCACCACCATCGAGACCGGGGCGGTGCCCTACGCCGAGGGCAGCGCGCTCATCACCGTCGGGGAGACCAGGGTTCTCTGCGCCGCCAGCATCGAGGAGCGGGTGCCCCCGTACCGCAAGGGCAGCGGGCTGGGGTGGGTGACCGCCGAGTACGCGATGCTCCCCCGGGCCACGCTCACCCGCAGCGACCGCGACTCCCGGAAGGGACGCATCGACGGGCGGGTGCAGGAGATCCAGCGGCTGATCGGCCGTGCCCTGCGCATCGCCGTCGACTTCCGCGCCCTCGGCGAGCGCACCATCATCCTCGACTGCGACGTGCTCGTCGCCGACGGCGGCACCCGCACCGCGTCGATCACCGGCGCCTGGGTCGCCCTCGCCCTCGCCGCCGCGCGCCTCGGTGAGGCCGGCCTGCTCGCCACCGATCCGCTCCGCCACCAGGTGGCCGCGGTCAGCGTCGGCATCGTGGGC
Source organism: uncultured Chloroflexia bacterium (assembly GCA_963846365.1). Lineage (GTDB taxonomy): Bacteria > Chloroflexota > Dormibacteria > Aeolococcales > Aeolococcaceae > CF-96. The sequence continues at coordinate 142,144 of CAWJVN010000002.1, read as the reverse complement.
GGCTCGCCGCGGCTCGACCTCGACTACCTCGAGGACTCCGCGGCCGAGACCGACATGAACTGTGTGGGCACCGAGGACGGGCGCTACGTCGAGATCCAGGGCACCGCCGAGCGCCAGCCCTTCGACCGCGACCAGGCCGACGCCCTGCTCGGGCTCGCCCGGACCGGCCTCGACGAGCTCTTCGGGATCCAGCGCGAGGCGGTGGAGCGGGGTCGCAGCTGATGGCGGGGCCCCGGCTGATGCCCCGGGCGCCGCTGGTGGTGGCCACCCGCAACCCGGGCAAGCTGGTGGAGTTCCGGCGGCTGCTCCGCGACCACCCCTGGACCCTGCTCAGCCTCGACGACGCCGGCTTCGCCGGTGATGTCGACGAGCCCGGGCCCGGGTACGAGGACAACGCCCGCGCCAAGGCGGTGGTGGTCTCGGGGGCGACCGGGCTCTGTGCCCTCGGCGACGACAGCGGCATCGAGGTGGAGGCGCTCCGGGGCTGGCCGGGCCCGCGGTCGAACCGCTGGCTCGGCGAGGGGGCGAGCGACGCCGACCGGCTCCGCGGCCTCCTCGACGAGGTGGAGCGGCGCACCCCCGGCGACCGCCGGGTGCGCTACGTCGCCGTGCTCGCCCTCGCCCGTCCCGGCGCCGACGTCGTCGTCGCCCGGGGGTCGTGCGACGGCGTGCTCGTCGAGCCGCGGGGGAGCGGCGGCTTCGGCTACGACCCGGCCTTCCTCTCCACCGACCTGGGCCGCACCTTCGGCGAGGCCGGCGCCGAGGCGAAGGACACCGTCTCCCACCGCGGCCGAGCGGTCGCCCGGCTCGCCGAGTCCGGGGTGCTCCGGGGCACGCCGGGATACGTGTAACCCCCGGGAGTAGGAGAGCTCCGACACGTCCGTGCCGAAGGAGACCCGAGGTCGATGGAGCCAGGCAACCCGGGATCGCGACTGCACGTGGTCGGTGAGGAGGACACCACCGGCTGGGAGGCGCTGTACCGCGCCCACGTGGTCCCGGTGTACCGCTTCGTCTTCGCCCGCTGCGGCAATCGCGCCGACGCCGAGGACCTCACCGCCGCCGTGTTCCTGAAGGCCCTCCCCCGGCTCCGCCCCGCCGCCTCCGAGGGCGAGGCCCGCGCCTACCTGCGAGCCACCGCCCGCAGCCTGCTCGCCGAGCACTGGGCCACCCACTACGGGGTGGAGATGGCCGAGTACGCCGAGGACCTGGTGCCCTCGCCGCTCCCCGCGAGCGGCGACGAGGGGGCCTCCAACCGGCGCCGGGTCGCCGCCCTGCTCGCCCGCCTCCCCGACCACTACCGGAGGGTGCTGGAGCTGCGCTTCCTGCGCGGTCTGTCGGTCCGCGAGACCGCCCGCGAGATGGAGGTGAGCGAGAGCAACGCCAAGGTGCTGACCCATCGGGGCCTGAGGGCCGCCGCCAGGGTCGCGGAGGAGGCGCCGTGAGCCGCCGCGACCGCCGGGTCCGCCGCTTCGTCGACGCGCTGCTCCGCGATCGCCGGCCGCCGCGCTTCGAGGCCCACCCCGACGACGCCCGGCTGCTCCAGGTCGCCGCCTCGCTGCGCGGCGCCCGCACCGCCACCGACCTGCCCACCGCGGAGTTCGTCTCCGGGCTCGAGGACCAGCTCCGCGAGCAGCTCGAGCCCGCCCCCGGCCGCCGCCGGGAGCCGACCCGCCGCGGCTTCCTGATCGGGGGCGGGATCGCCGCCGCCGCCGCCGCGGGGGTGGCCGTCGACCTCGGTGTTCGCCGCACCGACCAGGACCGCGCCCAGGGCGAGCTGGTGCCGGTGGCGGGCAGCTGGCGGCCGGTCGCCACCCTCGCCGACCTCGCCGGTGGCCGCCCGCTGCGCTTCACCGCGGGCTCGGTGGAGGGGGTGCTCGTGGCTCATCGCGACGGCAGCGTCCACGCCCTCTCGGCGGTCTGCACCCACATGGGATGCCTCCTCGAGGCGCGGGCCGACAGCCTGCGCTGCCCCTGCCACGGCGCCTCGTTCGACCTCCAGGGCGCCTCGGTGGACCGCGAGTACCTCACCACCCCGCTCCCCCGGCTGCGCTCGCGGGTGGTCGGAGACCGGGTCGAGGTTCTGGTGGTGTGACCGGTCGCACCCCGGCCGCGGCGCTGCTCGGCCTCGGCCTGGGCGTCGCCGCCGCGGGCTGCGGGACCACCGAGGGCCCCAATCCCGGCGGCGTGCAGCTGCGCATCATCGCCCGCGACCTCCGCTTCGACCCGGCCGGCGCGGTGGTCCCGGCGGGAGTGCTGGTCACCGTGACCCTGGTCAACGCGGGGGCGGTGGAGCACTCCTTCACCGCCGGCTCGGTGCACGCCAGCGCCGACGCCGACCCCGGCGAGTCGAACACCGCCCCCTTCACCGCCCCGAACTCGGGGACGATCGCCTTCCTCTGCCGCTACCACCCCGGGATGACCGGGACGATCACGGTGGTGCCGCGCGGGCCCTCCCCCACCCCGGCCCCCGGCTCCTGACCTTCGCCCGGCGCGCAAGGTTCGGCGTCCCGGGCACGTTGTAGATACGCGGAAGACGGCCTGCCCGCGATGCGGCCGCGACGGAAGGGAGGATGGACGATGCGCTCGATGCGCCTGCGATTCGCTGTCGCCTCGATCTCACTGCTGGTGGCCGCGTGCGGCAGCGCCTTCGCCGCCGGGGCCGGCCCGGCGCAGGCGAGCACCCACCGATCGGGCGGGGGCGGCGGCGGGGTCTGGATCCAGACCATGGACTCCTGCAAGCAGGCACTGGGCGGCGCCGCCTACACCGTCGGCGGCGGCAGCGTGGCGATCACCGTGACCACCCCCACCGGCGGCACCGGGTCGCTCGGCCCGGCGGCCGGATGCCCGCTCCAGCAGGGCAGCTGTGGCGCCGCCGGCAAGGGCTGCGCCAGCTTCGCGGCGCCCGGGCCGGGCACGTACACCATCCGGCAGACGGTCACCCCGCCGGGGAACGCGACCAACCCCGAGGGCTACGCGCCCTGCGAGGGCGGGAGCGCCTGCCGCTCCGAGGAGGCCACCCTCACCGTCGGCTCCGGCGGATCGGTGAGCGCCATCGTCACCGCGGTGTACCCCGACGGCACCACCGTGACCTGGCCGTCCACCGGCACCTACGCGGGCACCGCCTCGGACCCGATCGTCTTCCACGACTTCGGCCTGGCCGCGCCCGGCAGCGCCCACAACAGCCAGTGCGACGGCGACGGTGACGCCGACGACCACCTCACCGGCACCCCGAGCTCGCACTGCGCCTATCCCGAGGCCCAGGAGGCCTCCGCCTGCCAGCCCTACCCGTGGAGCTGCGCGTTCGGCTCCGGCACCCCCGGCAGCCCCGGGACCGGCCACCACGTGCGCCGTCCCGTCGCCGGCGCCTCGACCGGCGGTGGCTCGCCGGCCGGCGGCGGCTCGCCGAGGGCCAGCGTGTCGAGCCGCGGCCACTCCACCGCCGGCTCGTCGGGAGGGCGTCCGGTCACCGCTTGAACACCTTGTCGAGGACCAGGATGCTCACCTCGAAGAGGACGATCAGCGGAAGGAAGAGCGCGGACGGGGTGAAGGGATCGGCACCCGGGGTCACCACCAGGGCCACGAAGACGATCCCCACCCAGATCCCCTTGCGCCGGGTGCGCAGCAGCCGGGAGGAGACGATGCCGAGCAGGCCCAGGAGCAGGATGGCGATGGGCAGCTCGAAGGTCACCCCGAAGATGACGATCAGCAGGGTGAAGAAGGTGAGGTAGGCGTTGAGGTCGGGAAGGAACTCGGCGTTGGGTCCGAGGAAGCCGGCGAGGAAGTTCAGCCCGACCGGCATCACGAAGTAGGCGAAGCAGGAGCCGACCGCGAAGAGCAGCACCGCCGAGACGATGAACGGCCAGGCGAACTTCCGCTCCGCCTGACGCAGCCCCGGCGAGACGAAGTTCCACACCTGCCAGAGGATGATCGGCAGGGCGATCGCGAAGCCCGCGACCGCGGAGACCTTGAGCGGGATCGTCAGCGGCTCGGTGGGGGTGGTGACGATCGGCACGGTGACGATGTGCCGCCCCTTGCCGAGCACGTCGGTGAGCGGCTTCTCCAGCAGGCGGAGCAGCTGGTTGTGGAAGAAGAAGGCGCCGATCGTGGCCACGACCCAGGCGCCCACCGAGATCATGAGCGTCTTCCGGAGCTCCTCGAGGTGCTCGAGGATGGTCATCTGCCGCTCGTCGTTCACCACGCCCTGCACCGTGCGTTCTCACCCCGTGGGGGACGTGCGGTCACGCCGCAGCCCGATGGAGGCGCGATCGCCGCCCGTGCCCGGGGCTCCAGCGATGCGCCGGGGACCGGCCCGCTCAGACCCGGGTGCTGGGCTCCTCGCGGGTGCTGGGCTCCTCGGCGGTGGGGACGTCCGGCTTCGGCACCGGAGGGGCGGCGGCCGGGGGAGGGGGCTCGGTGTGGCTGCTCGTGGCGCTCGACACGGAGTCCTTCACCTCGTTGGTGGCCTTCTTGAACTCGCGGATGGCGCGCCCCATCCCCGCGCCCACGTCGGGCAGCTTGCCCGGGCCCCAGATGATCAGGACCACGATGAGCAGCAGCAGGATCAGCCAGATGTGGCCAGGATTGACGAACGGCATTGGATGGCCTCCGCAACTCGCGACCTACCGCGTCGCGAGTTGAGTTTCGGGATCGGTCGAAGTCTACCACCGGGTTTCCCGGCGTCCCCTGAGAGCGATCGGAGACCGGGCGGCGCCTCATGCCGAGCTCAGCGGGCGCCGGACGGGGTCGGCGGCGAGGGCGGCCGCGAACACCTCGACGGCGCGGTCGACCTCGGCCTCGCCGTGGGCGGTGCTGAGGAACCCGGCCTCGAACTGGGAGGGCGCCCAGAACACCCCCGCGTCCAGCCAGGCGGCGTGGAGGCGGCGGAAGCGGGCGGGGTCGGCGGCGCGGGCGGTGGCGTAGTCGGTCACCTCGGCGACGCCGAGGAAGGGGGTGAGCATGCTCCCCACCCGGTTGACCGCGCAGGCGGTGCCGCTCTCCTCGGCGGCGGCGGCGAACCCGCTCGCCAGGCGCGCCCCCAGCGCCTCGAGACGGGTGTAGGCGGCGCCGTTGCGGAGGCTGTCGAGGGCGGCGCAGCCCGCCGCCATCGCCAGCGGGTTCCCGCTCAGCGTGCCCGCCTGGTAGACCGGGCCGGCCGGGGCCACCCGGGACATCAGCCCGGCGCCACCGCCGTAGGCGCCGACCGGCAGGCCGCCACCGATCACCTTGCCGAGGCAGGTGAGGTCGGGGGTCACCCCGTAGAGTGTCTGGGCGCCGCCGTAGGCGACCCGGAAGCCGGTCATCACCTCGTCGAACACGAGCAGGGCGCCGTGGCGCTCGGTGATCGCGCGCAGCGCCTCCAGGTAGCCGGGCCGGGGCGGCACGCACCCCATGTTCCCCGCCACCGGCTCGACGATCACCGCGGCGATGCGCTCGCCCTCGGCCGCGAAGAGCGCCTCGACCGCGGCGGCGTCGTTGAAGGGCACGGTGAGGGTGTCGCGCACCGCCGCCTCGGGCACCCCCGGTGACCCCGGGATCCCGAGCGTGGCCACCCCCGATCCCGCCTCGACGAGGAGGAGGTCGGCGTGGCCGTGATAGGCGCCGGCGCACTTCACCACCCGGTCGCGGCCGGTGGCCGCCCGGGCGAGGCGCAGCGCCGACATCGTGGCCTCGGTGCCGGAGTTGACGAAGCGGACCATCTCGATCGACGGCACCGCGTCGACCACCCGGGCGGCGAGCTCGACCTCGAGGGCCGACGGGCCGCCGTGGGCGGTGCCCAGCGGCAGCCGCGCGGCGATCGCCTCGCGGACGGCGGGGTGGTCGTGGCCGAGGATGAGCGGTCCGTAGGCGAGGACGAAGTCGACGTACTCGCGGCCGTCCTCGTCGACCAGCCGGCAGCCCCGTCCGGAGGCGAACACCGGGGGCTCGCCGCCGACCGCGGCGAAGGCGCGCACCGGGCTGCTCACCCCGCCCGGCATCAGCGCCCGCGCCCGGCGCATCACCTCCGCCGAGCGTGGCCCGCTCACCTCTGCGCGGCGACGCTGATGGCCATGACATCGTCCTTCTGGGTCAGCTTGACGACGTCGAGCCCGCTCTGCACCTTGCCGAAGAGGTTGTACAGGGGCTGCAGCCCGGTCTGGCACTGGGTGCCGCTGCAGATGAAGAACTGCGAGCCGTTGGTGTTGGGGCCGGAGTTGGCCATGGCCACCGCGCCCTCGACGTAGACGTTGTGCACCGGCTCGTCGGCGAAGGAGTAGCCGGGGCCGCCGGTGCCGTCGTGCTTGGGGTCGCCGCCCTGGATGACGAAGTTCGGCTCCACCCGGTGGAAGGTGAGGCCGTCGTAGAAGTGGTTGCGGGCGAGGGCGACGAAGTTGTTCACCGTGTTGGGCGCGAGCGAGGGCTGCAGGCAGAGCACGATCCTCCCCCGCGGGGTGGTGATCGTCGCCTGGTAGAGCTTGGTGGTGTCGATCTGCGAGACCGGGGCGGTGGCATAGGTGTGCAGGTCGGCGGTGGGAGCGTTGAACGGAGCCAGCGGCGCCCCGAAGCTCACCTTCGAGCAGTCGGCGTAGGCGATCGTCGCCGGCGCCGGGGTGGGCGTCGCCGTCGGCACCGGGGTGGCGCTCACCTGCGCGGTCGGCGACGGCGACGCGCTGGCGACGCCGGGGCTCGAGTCCTTTCCCGCGACCCGGTTGAAGATCACGCCGACCGCCACCAGCCCGGCCACCACCACCGCCAGGACGGCCACCGCGAGCGCCGTCCGCGAGCGCGGCGTGGGGGTCCCGACACTCATCCTCGATCCTCCGCGAGCCACCGCGCGACCTGGCGCGCGTGATAGGTGATGACCAAGTCGGCGCCGGCGCGGCGGATGGCGGTCAGCGCCTCCAGCACCGCGGCGCGCTCCTCGAAGGCCCCCGCGGCGGCGGCCGCGCGGAGCATCGCGTACTCGCCGCTCACGCAGTAGGCGGCGAGCGGGAGGTCGGTGGCGTCGCGCACCCGAGCGACGACGTCGAGGCAGGTGAGGGCCGGCTTGACCATCACCATGTCGGCCCCCTCGTCGATGTCGAGCAGGGTCTCACGCACCGCCTCGCGCTGGTTGGCGACGTCCATCTGGTAGCCGCGCCGGTCGCCGTGGCGCGGCGCGCAGTCGGCGGCGTCGCGGAAGGGCCCGTACATCACCGAGGCGAACTTGGCGCTGTAGGCGAGGATGGCGGTCTCGGCGAAGCCGTTGTCGTCGAGCGCCTGGCGGATGGCGGCGACCTGGCCGTCCATCATCCCGCTGGGGGCGATGATGTCGGCGCCGGCGGCCGCCTGGCTCACCGCGATCCGCGCGTAGAGGTCGAGGGTGGCGTCGTTGTCGACCCTGCCGTCGTCGAGCAGCACGCCGCAGTGGCCGTGGTCGGTGTACTCGTCGAGGCAGCAGTCGGCGATGAGCACGCACTCGTCGCCGAACTCGGAGCGGAGCCGGCGGAGCGCGGTCTGCACCACCCCGCGGTCGTTCCACGCCTCCGAGCCCTCGGAGTCCTTGTCGGCGGGGATGCCGAACAGCACCACCCCCGAGCAGCCGCCGCGGACCGCGTCCTCGACGGAGCGGATCAGGCTGTCGTGGGTCTCCTGGTGCTGGCCGGGCATGGTCGCGATCTCGCGGGGAGCCTCGAGGTCCTCGCGCACGAACGCGGGATGGATGAGGTCGTCGGGACGGAGCCGGGTCTCGCGCACCAGGCGGCGCAGCGCCGCGGTGCGCCGCATCCGGCGCGGGCGGTCGATGGGAAAGGGCATGGGGTCGTCAGGGTAGCGAGGCGGGGGTTCCCAGCGTGAAATGCGCGCTGAGCGCGGCGGCGAGGCCCGCGGTGGTGTACTCGGTGGCCACCACCGCGACCGGGTAGCCGGCCTCGCGCGCGGTGCGGGCGGTCACCGGCCCGATGCAGGCGGCCACCGCACCGGCGGGGAAGGGCGACCCGTCCAGGGCCGCGCGGAAGTGGTTCACGGTGCTGCTGCTGGTGAAGGTGACCGCGTCGACGCCGCGTCCCAGCTCGGCGCGGAGCAGCTCGGCGGTGCCCTCGGGGAGGACGGTGCGGTAGATCGGCAGCACCTCGACGTCGGCGCCGGCCTCGCGCAGCCGCAGCGGCAGCACGTCGCGGGCCGCCGCCGCCCGGGGCAGCCACACCCGGGCCCCGGCGACGCCGCCGGCGATCATCGCATCGGCCACCGCCTCGGCGATGTACTCCTCGGGCACGAGGTCGGCGGCGAGACCGCACTCGAGCAGCGCCGCCGCGGTCTCGGGGCCGATCGCGACCAGCCGCATCCCGGCGAAGCAGCGGGCGTCGAGCCCGGCGGCGCGCACCGCCTCCCACACCAGCCGCACCGCGTTGGCGCTGGTGAAGACCGCGTGCCGGCCGCCGGGGGGAGGGGACGCCGCCTCGGCGGCGATCCGCCGCGCCGCCGCCTCGAGGTCGCGGCGCTCGCCGAGGGGCTCGACCGCGATCACCGGGAGCTCGACCGCCTCGGCGCCGAGCCGGCGCAGCCGCTCGACGAAGCCGCTGGCCTGGGCGCGGGCCCGGGTGACGAGGATGCGCCGTCCCGAGAGCGGCCGCCGCCCGATGCTGCCGAGCCGGTCGCGGAGCGCCGCCACCCGCCCGATCACGGTCACCATCGGCGCCCCCATCTCGGCGGCGGCGACGGCGCCGGCGATCGTGGCCAGGGTCGCCGAGCAGCTGCGCTGGCGGGGGTCGGTGCCCCACTGCACCGAGGCCGCCGGGGTGGCCGGGTCGGCGCCGGCGGCGAGCAGCCCGGCGGTGATCCGGGGCAGGCTGCGCGCCCCCATGAGGAAGACCAGGGTGCCGTCGGGGAGCAGCCCGGCGAGGGCGGCGAGGTCGACGTGGGAGCCGTCGGCGTCGCCGCGCTCGTGGCCGGTGACCACGGTGACGTGCCCCGCCCAGTCGCGGTGGGTGACCGGGATGCCGGCGGCGCCGGGCGCGGCGATGGCGCTGGTCACCCCGGGGACGACCTCGTAGGGGATCCCCTCGGCCTCGAGCAGCTCGCACTCCTCGCCGCCGCGGCCGAACACGAAGGGGTCACCCCCCTTGAGGCGCACCACCCGCCGGCCCTCGCGGGCGAGGCGCACCAGCAGGGCGCCGATCTCCGCCTGGGTGGCCGAGGGCTCGCCGGCGCGCTTGCCCATCTCGAAGACCTCGGCGCCGGGGCGCAGGTGGGCGAGCAGCAGCGGGCTGGCGAGGGCGTCGAGCACCACCGCGTCGCAGCCGGCGAGGAGGTCGCGGCCGCGCAGGGTGATCAGCTCGGGATCCCCGGGTCCGGCGCCGACGAGGTGGACGATCCCCGCCGGCCCCATCAGCGGAGCCGCTCCGCCGCCCGTGCGCCGAGCGCCGCTGCCTCGCCGGGCGCGCCGTCGAGCTCCACGCTGCGCAGCCCGCCGGCGGTGGCGAGCGCCGCCACCAGCACCAACCGAAGCCACCCCTCGGCGCCGTCGACCGGCTCCAGCCGCGCCCAGGCGCCGAGCGGCAGGCGGCAGCCGCCGCCGAGCGAGGTGAGCACGGCGCGCTCGGCGGTCACCGCCGCCGAGGTGGCGGTGTGGTTGGCGAGCCGGCAGCGCCGGGCGGCGTCCGACCCGGCGAGGGTCTCGAGCGCGACCGCGCCCTGGGCCGGCGCGGGCACGAAGCTGCGGGGGTCGAGGCGCTCGGCGATCCAGCCGCTGAGCCCGATCCGGTCGAGACCGGCGCAGGCGAGGACGAGGGCGTCGACCCGTCCCTCGTCGAGGCGGCGCAGCCGGGTGTCGACGTTGCCGCGGATCGGCACCACCCGCAGGTCGGGGCGGAGGATGCGGAGAAAGGCCTCCCGGCGCGGGCTGCTGGTGGCAACCGAGGCGCCCGCGGGGAGCGCGGCGAGGCCGCCGCCGTCGCGGGTGACCAGGGCGTCGCGGCAGTCGGCGCGCTCGAGGTGGGCGGCGAGCACCAGGCCGTCGCGGAGCTGCGAGGGAAGGTCCTTGGCGCTGTGCACCGCGACCTCGGCGCGGCCCTCGACCAGCGCGGCCTCCAGCTCCGAGGTGAACCAGCCGTCACCGGTCATCCGGGACACCGGGGTCTCAGCCTCGACGTCGCCGCGGGTGCGCAGCACCAGCATCTCGGAGGGCCCGGCGCCGGCGGAGGCGAGGGCGGCGGCGGCGAGCTCCGCCTGGGTGCGGGCCAGGGCGCTGCCGCGGGTGGCGAGCCGGAGGGTGGTCGCGGCCGGCGGCGGGGGCGCGGGGCTCGACGGATGGAGCGCCGTCACGAGGTCCCTCTCGAGGACTCCGCGTCGTCGAGCGCGAACGCCTCGCGCAGCGCCAGGGCGACCCCGGGGTCGTCGACGTTGTCCTTGATGTGGCTGATCGGTGCGTGGAGCAGCTTGCGCACCAGGCTCCGGGTCAGCGCGTCGAGGTGCCTGCGGCTCGCCTCGTCGGTCCAGCCCAGCCTGGCCGCGGTGCGGTCGACCTCGCGACGGCGCAGCCCCTCGGCCTGGCGCGCCAGCGCCGCGATGGTGGGCCCGGCGGCGTCGCGCTCGCCGACCACCGCGATGGTCCGGAGCAGTTCGCGCTCGACGATCCGCTCGGCGGCGGGGAGCTCGTCGCGGCGGCGGCGGAGGTTGTGCTCGACCCGGCGGCCGAGGGCGTCGAGGTCGACCAGGCTGACCCCGGGCACCTCGGCGGCGGCCGGGTCGACGTCGCGGGGCACGGCGATGTCGACGATGCAGAGGGGGCGGCCGCGCCGGTTGCGCTGGATCCGCTCGACGTCGGCGGCGGTGAGCACCGGGCGGGTGCTCGAGGTCGAGCAGATCACCAGGTCGACGTCCTCGCCGGCGGCGGCGACGGCGCCCGCGGAGACGGCCTCGCCGTCGACCTCGCGGGCCAGCGCCTCCGCGGCCTCGCCGCTCCGCGAGGTGATGGTCAGCCGGGCGCCGGAGGCTGCCAGCCGGCGGGCGGCGGCGGCGCTCATCTTGCCGGCGCCGACGAGGAGGATGCCGCGGCCCTCGAGGCCGCCCAGCGCCTCCCGGGCGTGGTCGAGGGCGAGCTCGGTGACGCTGCCGGTGCTGCGGCCCACCCCGGTCTCGGTGCGCACCCGCTTGGCGACGCTGACCGCCCGGCGCATCACAAAGTCGAGGCGGGCGTCGAGGGTCCCGGCGCCGCGGGCCAGCCGGTGGGCCGCCTTGAACTGCCCGAGGATCTGGGCCTCGCCGAGCACCATGCTGTCGAGGCCCGCGGCCACCCGGAAGATGTGGCGCACCGCGTCGGAGCCGCGGCGCGCGCTCAGGTGCTCGGCGAGGCCGTGGGCGCCGGCGGGGTCGAGATAGCGCACCAGCCGGGGCACCACCTCGTCGGTGAGCTCGGGCGCCGGCGAGACCAGGTAGAACTCGGTGCGGTTGCAGGTGGAGACCACCGCCGCCTCGAGCAGGCCGCTGTGGCCGACCAGGTAGCGGAGCAGGTTGCGCGCCTCCGCCTCGGGCACCGCGGCACGCTCGCGCACCGCCAGCGGGGCGGTGCGGAAGCTGAGCCCGGCGACGACCATCTCGGTCACGGCGGCGGTCCGTTTTCGGCTCTCGGCGCACGGCGCGCCGAATCGGCGGGGGGCCTCCCCCCTGCCCCCCCCTGGGAGAGCTCGTCGGCGAGGGCCTCGGCGTCCGCCCGGCGCCCGGCGCGGAGCAGGTCGAGCAGCCGGGGCAGCGCCTCGGTGGCGATGCGGTCGCGGGCCTCGTAGCCGATCCCGGCGGCGCGGGCCCGGTCGCGCATCCGGCCGGCGAGCTCGGCGAGGACACCGAACTCCTCCCCGATCGCCCGCTCGAGATGGAGGCGCATGAACTTGGCGAACGCCGGGCTGCGGCCGCCGGTGCTGATCGCCACCTGCAGGGGTCCGCGGCGCACCACCGAGGGGACGATGAACGAGCAGAGCTCGGGGTCGTCGACGACGTTCACCGGGATGCCCGCGGCGCTCGCCTCCTCGAAGACCGCCCGGTTGACCGCGCGCCGGTCGGTGGCGCACACCACCACCGCCGCGCCGGCGACGTCGCCGGGCCGCACCTCGCGGGGCTCCCAGCTCGCCTCGCCGGCGTCCACGGAGGCGCGCAGGGCGGCGGTGAGCGCCGGGGCGACGATGCGCAACCGCACCCCGGCATCGAGCAGCGGGCGTGCCTTCTGGGCCGCGACCTCGCCGCCGCCGACGAGGAGGGCGTCGCGATCGGCGAGATCGAGCATGGCCGGATAGTAGGCGGGACGCATCCGTGGGAAGGTCGCCATATTGGGGTTAATAGCCCAAGTATAGGTGGGGGTGAGGCGCTCACCTGCCGTACGGTGGCCGCCGCGGCGCTCACCCACGACGACACGGAGTCTCCCCCAACGCGCCCTCGGCGCGCTCGCCGCGGCCCTCCCGGCGCCGTGGCGCGTTCGAGGCGTCGTGCCACGAAAGTGGTGTGGGGTACGATGGAGGTCATGTTGCAAGGGGATCCGAGGACCACGGGACCCGAGCCATCGGACCCCGGCACCCCGGCCACCCCCAGCACCGATGGCGCAGGCGGCTCCCAGGTCGGCCGGCGCCGCCGGTACGGTCGCCGCCGTGGTGCCGCTCCGGTGGGTGAGTGCTTCGTCAGCCGGCTGGGGCCGGCCAACGGCGAGCCCTTCGCCGCGCTCGACGATCCCGACGACGGCGTGGTCCACCTGCGGCCGGGCCCCGACACCCCGCTCGACCAGCTCCGCTTCGTCTCCCTCGACTGCGAGACCACAGGCCAGTCGCCGCACCGGCTGGTGGAGCTGGGCGCGGTCACCTTCACCCTCACCGGCCACAGTTCCTCCTTCGAGACCCTGGTGCACTGCACCGACCGGATCAACCCCTACGCGCGGCGGCTCCACGGCATCACCGGGGCCAGCCTCGCCGGGGCGCCGCCGGCCGACCTGGTGCTCACCCGCTTCCGCCGCTTCGCCGCCGGGGCGGTGCTGATCGAGCACAGCGCCGACGCCTTCGACACCCGGCTGATCGGACGCACCTCCGGCGAGGACTTCGACGCCGACAACATCGACACCTCCCGGCTCGCCGGCAAGCTCTGGGACCTTCGCGACACCATCGGCCTCGAGCGCCTCTGCGCCGAGCTTGGGGTCACCCACCGCCAGCCCCACCACGCCCTCGCCGACGCCGAGGCCACCGCCGCCTGCTTCCTCGAGCTGGTGGTGCGCGGCCGCGAGCGCTTCGGCTGGACCACCCTCGGCGACCTGCTCGCCGACGGGCAGCCGCCGGTGCGCCCCCCCGCCTCCGCCAACGCCGTGCAGCGCCGCCGGCCGCGACTGCCCGCCCCCGGGCCCTCGGCCCCCGGGGCCGCCGCCGTCGAGGCGGGCGGGGACGACCCCGCGGCTGCCGCCCGTCCCCGCCGCCGCCGAGGCCGCCGCCGCCGGGGACGCGACGGCATCCCGCACGTCAACGGCAACGGCGGCGCCGAGGTCGGGCCCGACGGCGGCGACGCGAGCCCGGCGACCGCGCCGGCCCCGCCCGCCGGGGACTGACCCGGGCCAAGCCGGCGCGGTGTGTGCCGGCACACAACCGCACGCCAGTTGACACTCGAACGTCTGTGCCCCTACCATCGCGGCCCAGGACCCACCCACCACCGCGCCTCGGATCCGATTCCGCGCGCAGCGTCCCAGCCCGGGTCCGCACAGGGGAGACGAGCCATGCTGGACAGGCTCGGCCAGGCCGACCGCATCTGCGGCATCAGCGCCCTACTCGCGCTCATCTCGACGTACCTGCCCTGGTACCACTTCCACGACAGCCACGGCAGCACCACCGTCAACGCGTTCGGCGCCGGCTTCCTCGGCGACACCGTCTTCTTCGCCGCGATCGTCACCCTGCTGATCGTCGCCATGCGCATCGGCCTGGTCGACCTCCGGCAGTTCGGCCTCGAGGAGCGCCATCTCCTGCCCGTCGCCGGTGTGACCCTGGGCGCGGTGGTCCTCCAGCTGCTCATCGGCGTCAACGGCAGCGGCGCCTTCCACTCGATCACCATCGGCGTGGTCGTCGCCCTCCTCGCCGCCGGCGGCATGGTGGTCGGCGCCCGGATGGAGCGGCAGACGGGACCGGGCATGCACGGCCTCCGCCGCTCCTCGCGGTAGCGCTCCGCGGTGCGCCCGGGGGCGGCGCGGCTGGGACCGATCCTCGTCGTGATCGGCGCCGTCGCCGCCCCCGCCGGCTGCCTGCTCCCCTGGGAGACGGTCGGCGTCGATCCCGCGGGCCCATCCGGGATCACCCATCTCGACGCCCTCCACGGCCCCGGGGTGCTCGCCTGCGCGGGAGCGTGCCTCGCCCTGGTCGCCCTCGCCCACCGGCTCTGGCGGCCGTCGGCCCGCGCCGAGCTGCGCGACGCCGTCGTGGCGCTGGCCGGCACCCTGCTGGTGCTCGGCGCGGCGCTCTTCACGGTGAGCGGCGGCCACCGCCCGGGCAGCGGGCCGGGCTGGTCGGTGGCGATCGCCGCCGGGCTGCCGGTCGCCGGGCTCGCCGGGGTGACCCTGCTCACCGGCCTGGCCCTGGGCGCGGTCAGCCGCCGACGGGCCGGCTGACTCCGCTCAGGCGCTGTCGGTCATCGCCGCGGCGGGATCGGCCGACTCCACCCGCTTGCGGTAGCTGAGGCAGGCGCAGCCGGGCACCTCGGGAGCGCTGGCCAGCGCCTCCACGAGCAGGTGGCCCATGGTGCGGGCGTCGTCCTGGAGGATCTCCTGGAGCAGCTCGTAGTCCCACTTCGGCCGCACCCCCTCGGCGTAGTTGAGGACGATGGTGATGGCCGCATAGCAGGAGCCGATCTCACGGGCGAGGTAGACCTCGGGCGAGATCGCCTGGCCGATGACGTCGGCGCCCATCCGGGCGTAGGCGGCGATCTCGGCGGCGGTCTCGAAGCGCATCCCCTGGGTGGTGGCGTAGACGGCACGGCCGAAGGCCCGGGTGGCCTTGTCGGCGGCCCAGCGGGTGGCCTGTTCCCACATCGCCGCACGCAGCTCGGGGCAGAAGGGCTCCCGCATCAGCACCAGGTGGGAGGGGTCGAGCAGCCCGCTCACCTGGGGGGTGAGGTCGATCACATCGTGGGGGAGGATGAGGTCGCGAGGGCGGAAGTTCTGGAGGATGCTCCCCGCGCCCGACTCGGCGATGATCCGGCGCACCCCGGCCTCGCGGAGCAGCCAGAACAGCGCCAGGGTGCCGGTGTGGCGGTCGACGCCGTGGCGCCAGCCGTGCATTCTCGCCACCAGCGCCTCCCGCACCGAGCCGTCGGCCCGGGTCAGCGCGATCCGCTTCACCGGCGGGCTCTCGCCGAAGGGCGTCGAGACCACCACGGGGTCGCCGATCACCCGGATCCGCGGGTCGCCGAGGGCCTCCGGGAAGTGGATGGCGGCGGTGCCCGAGCCGCCCACGATGGCGTGGGCGCAGGGGGGGACGGAGGGCATGAGCCGCCGAGTATACGGAGCCGGGCCCGGGGGGGCGGGTCAGTCCAGGCGGAAGTCGGTGCGCAGCGGGAGGTGGTCGGAGGCGGTGGCGGTGTCGGGGTCGCCGCCCGGCCCGGAGCCGATCACCGCGCAGTCGAGGAGGCGCGGGGCGAGCAGGGGATCGGCGAACGCGTAGTCGATCCGCGCCGCCGGCATCCAGGTGGCGCAGGTGTAGCCGGGGTCGCCGCCGCGGTGGAGCTCGCGGAAGCAGTCGGTGTAGCCCGCCTTGAGGAGGTGGTCGACGGTCCAGCGCTGGATGTGGGTGTTGAGGAAGCGGTCGGTGTACGGCAGCCTCGGCAGCACCTCGGTGAAGGGGGTGAGGATCCAGGGGAGCCGGGGCAGCCCGACGTCGAGGTCGGGGTCGATGCCCACCTTCTGGTACCGGCCCGCCACCTCGGCCTCGCCGGCGCTGCCCCGCTCCACCGGGCCGAGCAGACCGTCGAGGCCGCGCACCACCACCCCGGCGCGGCGCAGCTCCGCCATCCGCGCCAGGAAGGCGCTGGCGGCGACGTTGTCGCCGGGCGCGATCGAGTTGAGGTCGCCGGTGATCAGGTGGGGCAGCTCGCGCGCCTGGCCGATGTCGTGGAGGACGGACTGCATCTCCTGCATTCGCCGAGTCTCGCCGTTGGCGCGCTCGCCGAAGCGGGCGGCGAGGTGGAGGCAGTGGACCCGCACCCGGGAGAAGCCCCGCACCCCGGTGCCCACCTCGCACTCCAGATGGCCGCGGAGCATCACGTTGGGGTGGCGGTGGTTCTTCCAGCGGCGCACCGGGAGGCGACTGAGGATCGCGAGGTTGAGGTCGGAGCCGTCGCTCGACTCCCCCACCATCACCTCCATGGAGAGCCGCTCGCCGATCACCCGCACCAGATCGAGGTCGGTGCACTCCTGCAGCGCGATGACGTCGGCGCCGGACCGCTCCAGCACCGCGGCGATCCGATCCTCGCGGCCGCCGCCGCCGAGCAGGATGTTGTAGGTGACCACGCGCAGGCGCGGAGCGCCGCCGTTGGACGTCATCGGGCGGGTGCGGGCCGGATCGCGTCGGGGGGGCTGCTCACCGCGGAGCATGGTACGGGTCCGCACCGATACGCCGGTTGGTTAGGCTGGGCGTATGGTCCCCGCCCTCTCCCCGCGCGCCCGACGCGGGGTGGCCTGAGGCACGGTGCTGGCCCGCCTCTACGGTCTCGGCCGCCTGCATCCGGTGCAGAGGATCGCGCTGCTCTGGCTGATCGCGGCCGCCGCCGTGGGCATCGGCGTGGCCGCACTCGCCGCGCAGCGGCACTTCGCCGCCGAGCTCGGCTCCGGGGCCGACCTCAACGTCGTCGCGACCCTGCTCGGCGACGGCTCCTCGCCGCGCACCGCCTGGCCGGGGTGGCTGGCCGCGGTGTTCTTCGGCCTCGCCCTCCTCCGCCTCTGGCGGGGCCGCCCTGAGCCCCCCGCCGGCCGTCCCCCCGGCGGCCGCTGGACCGCCGCGGACATCCGCTCGGCGCTGCGCCGCGAGTACGCCGCGGTGCGGACGGCGATCATCATCCTGGCGGTCGTCGCCCTCGTCGACAGCGCCCGCGCCGCCGTCTACGGGGTGGCCGCGGTGACCGGCGACGCGGTCGCCCAGGGCAGCGCCCTGCCCACCGCGATCGAGGCGCTGGGGCTGGTGGCGGCGGCGGCGATGCTCACCCTCTGGGGCCTGATCTTCGCCCGCCTGCTGGAGCGCTGGGGAGCGCTCTGACCGCCTCTCTATCTAGGTGCGGCGCTCGACCACGTAGTCGCAGATCGAACTCGAGGGCGCTGCGGGCCTCGCACTCGGGGAAGATGGCGAGCTCGGCCCGCGCCCTGTCGGCGAACTCGTGGGCGCGGCGCTCGGCCTCGGCCACCCCGGTCGAGCCCCGCACCAGCCCGACCACCTCGTCGGCGTCGGCGTCACTGAGCGGCTCGCGGGCGAGCACGGTGCGCAGCGCCGGGCCCACGTCCGGGTCCTTGAGCGCGTACATCAGCGGCAGGGTGACGGTGCCCTGGCGGAGGTCCGCGCCGGTGGGCTTGCCCAGCTGCTCCTCGGTGGCGGTGTAGTCGAGCACGTCGTCGGCGATCTGGAAGGCGATGCCGAGGTCGCGGCCATAGCGCTCCAGGGCCCGCTGCGGCTCCTCGTCCATCCCCGCGACGATCGCCCCGCAGTGGCAGGCGGCGCTGAGCATGGTGGCGGTCTTGCGCTCGATCTTCGTGTAGTACGCCTCGACCGGCTGCTCGTAGTGCCGCTTGCTGGTGAGCTGCTGCAGCTCGCCCATGCAGATCTTCATCACCGTGGCGCTCACCACCTCGGTGATCAGCGGGATGCCGATCGCCGAGAGCAGGTTGGCGCCCTTCCCGAAGTAGTAGTCGCCGACGATGATCGCCGGGTTGGCGCCGAGCACGGCGTGGATCGTGGCCAGCCCGCGGCGGGTCTCGGCGTCGTCGATGAGGTCGTCGTGGATGAGCGTCGCCGTGTGGATGAACTCGATCCCCATGGCGGCGTTGTAGACGTGGTCGATGTCGGCGTCGCCGAGCTTGGCGCTGAGGATGAGCAGCGCCGGGCGGATCCGCTTGCCGCCGGCGCTGACGATGTGCTCCATCGCCTTCGCCATGAAGCCCAGGTCGGCGGCCACGGTCTCGTGGAGCCGGCGCTCGAGCTCGCGGAGCTCCTCCGCGATCGGCTCGAGGAAGGTCTCCGAGGAGACGCTCACGACGCCAGGATCCCGCGGAACCGGGTGGCGACCGCGCCGGTCACCCCGGTGCCCCAGAGGTCCAGCACCTCGGGGGCCGGGGGCGCCTCGCCGAAGAGCAGCGCGGCGGCGTCGATGAAGCGCTCGGGGTGGCCGGTCACCAGCAGGCGCGGGGGGGTGGCGGCGTCGTCGCCGGCGCCGAGACGGTTGACGGCGAGGATGCGGCGCACCCGGGCAGCGGTGGTCTCGGCACTGTCGACCACGGTGAGCGTCGGGGCCACCCGGGCCAGCGCGGGGCGGAGCAGCGGGTAGTGGGTGCAGCCGAGCACCAGGGTGTCGGCCCCCCAGCCGGTGACCTCCTCGAGCACCTCGGCGAGCGCCACCTCCGCCGCCGGCGAGTTCGGCCTGGCCGGCCTCGACGATGTCGACGAGGTTGGGCGCCGCCCGGGGGAGCACGCCCACACCTGGGTTGGCCTCCTTGATGGCGTGGAGGTACTGCTGGCTGGCGAAGGTGCCCTCGGTGCTGATCACCGCGATCCGCCCGTTGCGGGTGGCGTCGACCGCCGCCTGCGCCCCCGGCGCGATCACCCCGACGATGGGGACGTCGAACCGCTCCCGGGCGGCGTGCAGCGCCGCCGCGGTGGCGGTGTTGCAGGCGATCACGACCAGCTTCACGTCCTCGCCGACCAGGTGCTCGATGATCCTCAGCGCGAACTCGCGGACCTCGTGCTGGTACCGCGGCCCGTAGGGGAAGTGGGCGAGGTCGGCGAGGTACAGCAGCCGTTCGCCGGGGCACTGGCTGCGGAGCTCACGGAGCACGGTGAGCCCACCGACGCCGGAATCGAAGACGCCGATCGGACGGACGTCGCTCATCTCGGGCGAGGATAGCAGGGCCCCCGTCCGCAACCATCGAGGACCGGCTCAGCCGGGGCCGAGCAGCAGCCCCATGAGCACCAGGTCGCGGGCCTCGCCGCCGACCCGGAGGTGGCCCCGCAGCCTCCCCTCCTCCACGAAACCGGCCGACCGGTAGAGGGCGAGCGCCGGGCCGTTCTCGGGGAAGACGCCGAGGGTGAGCTTGGCGAGGCGGACGGCGCGGGCCCAGTCGACGGCGGTCTCGACCAGCGCCCGGCCCAGCCCCTGCCCGCGGAGGTGGCGATCGACGGTGATCGAGAGCTCGCCGCGATGACTCTCGTAGCGGCCCTGCTGGCGGTGGACGGCGAGCTGCCCGGCCACCCGCCCCTCCACCTCGGAGACCAGGGAGAGGCCGCCATGGCTGAGCAGGCCGGCCAGCGCCAGGCTCTCCTCGAGCACGCTGCGCTCGCCGGGCTGGGCGGCGACCCAGGCGCCCTCGGCGGCGACCGCGTCGCGCAGCGCCACCAGCGCGGGGGCGTCGTCGGCACCGGCGGGCCGGATCTCGAACCGCCGTCCCGAGCGGGTCAGCCCGGTGCGGCGCAGCAGCGGAGCGGCCGGGGTCATCCGGCGATCGCCCCGGACCCGGCCGGACCCACCCCGAGGTCGCGGCCGAGCCGGTCGTGGATCCGGGTGGTGAGCCCTCGGGCGGTCATCACGGTGACGTGGCCGTGGCCGTAGGCCCAGCACTGGGCGCCCCAGGCCGCGGCCAGCTCGCGCACCGGCGCGTCACCGACGATGAGGTCGTGCTCGGCGGCGACCAGGGTGACCCGCTCGCCGGGGGTCCGCGGGATGAGCAGGCGCGGGATCACCGGCGCCATCGCCAGGTCGAGGGCGGCGCGGGCGGCGACCGCGTCGATCCCCCAGGGCCCTCCCCCGCCGGCGACGACGCCGAGCTCGCGGCGCAGCCGCACCGGCGATCGCTCCAGGGTGAGCTCGGCGAGGTCGCAGGGAGGCGTGACCGACACCAGCGAGTTCGAGCCGCACGTGGGCGGCGAGCAGGCAGCCGACCAGGCCACCGAGGCTGAACCCGAGTAGCCCGACCGCCGGGCTGACCTCCCTCCGGAGCCAGGCGACCACCGCGGCCGCATCCTCGGCGGCCTGGCGGAGCACCGCGCAGGTGTGGGCGGGGTCGCTGCTGAAGAACCCGGAGCCGGCGCCGCGCCCGGGGATGCGCCGGGTGAGGTGGAAGGGCAGGTCGATCCGCGCCGCGCTCAGCCCCCGGCGGAGCAGCAGGCGCATGTGATGGTCCTCGTAGAAGGGGCTCGGCGCGGCGTAGCCGTGGAGCAGCAGGACCACCGGGGCGCCCGGGTCGGGGTGGAGCGCCACCCGGCCGCTGACGCTGCGGCTGCCGGGATGGTCGCCCGGACCGCTGCTGGCGGCGCTGATGTCGACGAGGCGTGCGGAGCCCCACCCCATCCGGTCGGCCATCGGACGGCCGGTGACGGGCTCGGGATCGAGCACCCGGCTGGCCGCCCAGAACGCCTCGGCGCTGTCGTACGCGGCAGGCGTCGCGGGACCGGGGTGCACCCCGATCAGCCCGAGGCGCCAGCGCACCGCGTGGTCGACGGTGCGGGAGAGACGTCCCACCGGGCCCATCATGTCCGCCAGCGTATCGCCTCGGAGCCGCCGGTCGGCCCCGCGAAAGCGATCAGCTGTGCCCGGTGCCCCGGGGCCGCCGCGGCGGCAGCGGGCGGATGAGGTCGTAGCGGCAGACGTTGCAGACCAGGAACGCGCGGGGCACCTCGGAGCGGCACTGCGGGCAGCTCCGCCGGCGCGGGTTGCTCGCCACCCAGAGCACCGCGAGCACCCCGTTGCCGAGGAACCAGGCGGGTCCCGGGAGGGCGGCTCCGGCCACCATCCCGACCAGCAGCAGCGCGTTGAACGCCACCATCAGCCAGGTCATGGGCCGCATCCGCTGGAGCATCAGCTCCGTCCCTCCTCGGTCGTCGGGGGGCCGGCGCCGGTGCGCCGTGCACCTCGATGTTCCTCCCCATCGGCGCCGCGGACGCGACGTCCCGGGGACGGAGGTGTGACGGGTCCGTGACGGAAGCTACCGGGCTGTCGCGGCGCCCCAGATGGGGACGTACTGGGTGCCCTGCGGGGCGTCGTCGTAGACCTGGGCGCCGGCGTTGTACTGGCCCGGGGCGCGGGGATGGAACTGGATGGTGAACTGGCAGAGCTGACCCGGCTGCAGGGTCGCGCCGCCGCAGGTGTTGAACACCAGCCCGTACGAACCCGAGAAGTCGTTGAGCGTCACCGAGCGCATGTGCATCGCGGCGTCACCGACGTTCTCCACCGACACCGACCGCTGCTGCACGCTGCCGACCGGCTGGCTGCCGAAGCTCACCTGCGACGGGAACACCGCCGCCCGTGCGGTCGCCGCCGGCGCCGCCGCGGCGGGGATGGCGCCGGCCGCCAGGGTGAGCGCGGCCGCGGGGACGGCGAGCATCCGCCTCATGTCGAAACCCCCTCGAGACCGTGGGAACCTCGATCCAGCATACGCGCCCGGTTTCGAGGGCCCGGCGCCCGATCGGCGGCTGCTCGTCGCCCGGTGCCGATCAGGCGGGCGGCGAGACCACGCGGGAGCAGGGCACCACCGGGGTGAAGGACCACAGCTCGTCCTGCCGGAGCACGCTGACCTGGTCGCCGCAGTCGGCGCAGCGCGCGGTGAAGCGGTACCCGGCGTCGCTGCCCGATCCGCTGAAGCCACCGAGGCGGTGGCCCCCCTTGGCCGCCACCGAGGTGACGAACGCCAGCGCCTCCACCGCCTCGCTCGCGGGGCCGGGCCCGCCCTCCGCGCCCTCGGCGCGGATGGGCACGGGGAGCTCGCCGGTTCCGGCGAGGCGTGCCGAGCCGTTGCGCGCGGGATCGGCGGCGGCGACCGCGGCGACGAGGTCGGGTGGGTGGGGGGCGAGCTCGATGTGGAAGGCGGCGGCCACCTCCTGCAGGGCGAACGCGTAACGGGCCACCGCGGTGGAGGGCGGTAGCCCGCCGCAGCGCGCCGCGGCCAGTCCGGACAGGGCGTTCTGGAGCTCTCCGCTCTGCCCGGGGGTGAGCATGTGCGCGCTGTCGAGGCGCCGCAGCGCGCTCGCCAGCTCGTCGGAGGCGAGGCCGAGGAGCCTCAGTGCGTCCGGGCGCGGCTCGACGGCGGCCTGTCCCACCCGCTCACGCAGGCTGTCGCAGCGTGACCAGAGGGCGAACAGCTCGCGCCGGGCACTCATGGGAGCCGAGAAGGAACGGTTACGCGACCGTCCCGCCACCCCAGGACCACGCCGGCCGATCGTCGGAGCTCGCCGTCACCGCCGTCACCGCCGGTGCAGCCACCGGTGCGACGACCTCGGGCGCCGGCGCCGCGTCCGCTGCCGCAGCCACCGCCGCAGCCCGCTCACCGCCCCAGGCCCACGATGGCCGCCCCGACGCCTCGCCGAGCAGCTCGACCGGCGGCGGGCCTCCGGCGGTGCCGTTGGCCACCTCCTGGACCGGCGTCCTCAGCTCCCAGGCCGAGGCCACCTCGACGTGCTGGCCGCTCCACGCCCACTGCGGACGGTCACCGTTCTGGACATACATGGCTAGAATCCCCTCCACCCCGTGGCCAAATCCCGCGCTCAGGTCCAGCGTGGATCGGAGTTGGTCCGCTGTCAAGTACCCATTCAGGTTTCGGGGCGACACCATTCGCGCCCGTATAGAGGCGCAGTGCACATACTCTCGCCACGCCTCTAGTCAGGCCTGTCGCTTTGCCGGCGAAAGCCGGCGCCGACCGCGGCTCTCCGCCGATGCGCAGAGGTCGCCACCGGGCTACGCTGGGGCGCAGCATCGGACCTGGGGAGGCCGTGGATGAGCCGGGGGAACCTCGAGACCGTCTTCGATCATCTGCACGCCATGCGGCGGCGGGACCTGGAGAGCATCGCGACCCGGCTCGATCCCGACGTCGTCCATCAGGGGGTGCTCGATCACCTCGTCTGCCACAATCGCCACGAGGTGCTCGACAACATCCGCCGCAACCTCACCCGCGAGGACTTCGGCGTCGACCACAGCGAGGCCCTCGACGCCGGCGACCGCGTGGTCGTGGGGCTCGGGGGGCCGCGGTTCCGCGGCATCCCGGGGGCGCCCCTGCGGGGCCGGATCTTCATCGTGTACACGCTGCGCGACAGCCGGATCGTGCGCATGGACGATCACCTGACCCGCGCGGCGGCCCTCGCCGCGACAGACACCGCCACCACCGACTGGGCCTGACGGGGCGAGGTGGAGCCGTCCCCCCGGCGCCGCCGACTGCGCATCGGAGCACTGCTGGTGCTCCTCGCCGCCGTCCTCCTCGGCGGCGCCGTGGTGCTCTACCTCCGGAGCGGGCCGGCGGTCAGCCTGCGCATCCCCGCCGGCTGGCACCGGGTCGGCGACGCCGGCGGCGCCGGGGCGACGTCCGACGCCGGGCAGATCACGCTGCTGGGACCCTTCGGAGCCACCTTCCGGATCAGCTGGGGACCCGAGGCGGTCGCCGCGGGATGCACCGCGCCCTGCGAGAGCGTGCCGGAGCTGCGGCCCCTCGCCGCCACGCTCCAGGGGCACCCGGTCACCCTCCGCCCCATCCCCCAGCCCGACCACCGCCTCGTCCTCCAACCCGTCCGGGAGGACGTGTCCGGGCGGACGCTGTACTTCAGCGTCGCCTGCCACCCCCCGCTCTCCTCGGTCGCCAGGGTCTGCGCGGACATCGTCAGCTCGGTCGAGATCGGCCCTCCCCTGTTCCAGCACCTGCGCCTGAACCGCGCCGTGGTCCCTCTCTAGTCAGTCGTCAGCCGAGGACGCCCTCGAAGACGACCCGGGCGACCGCCACCGCGTCGACGGGGCCGAGCACCGCTCCCCTGAGGTCGGACCGGCCGGCGAGAAGCCGCTCGGCCGGCGCACGGGACTCGAAGAGGTTGATGACCGGGCAGCACGCCGAGGCGAGCGGCCCCGTCCCTCCCGCGGTCGCGACCAGCGCCACCGGATCGGCCGGCTTCGACCGCACCGTCCCGGCCCGGTCGATCCAGACCGCCAGCCCGCGGCCGCTGGCCGGGTCGGTGGTCCGCACCACCCCGGCGAGATGGAGCATGAGCGGGATGCCGAGGGCGTCGATGGCGCACATGGCGTACACCGGCGGGCCGACCTCCAGCTCGACGGTGTGCACGGTCGGCTCGCCCGAGAACGGGTAGGCGCAGCGGACCGTCCCGGCCGGTCCGCGCTGGATGAGGTCGAGCTCCTCCATCCGCAGCAGCGCCGGGCCGGCGGCGATGCCGCGCTCGGCGGCGGCCCGCTCGACGTCCCCGCCGGCCGGTGCCGAGCCGGCGGCGAAGCGGCGGAGGATCCAGCGGTACAGCTCCCGCTCCGGGCCGGAGGGCGCGGAGCCACGCCGCCGCCTCCCGCACCGCTCCGGGGCGAGGCCGATGGCGTCGCCGTCGCGCTGCAGATGGGCCGGGGTCACCGGTCGCCGCACATCAGACCCAGTCCGGCCCGACGCGATGGCAGGTCGCGAGATGCTCCGCCCGTGGCGCCGCGATGCCGGCGGCGGTTCGCAGGAGCGCCGGCAGTCCGGGGATGCTGAGCCGGTAGAGGACCTCGCGACCGCGACGCTCGGTGTCGACCAGACCGCAGTGGCGCAGGCAGGCGAGATGGGTGCTGACCCGCGGCTGGGAGCTGCCCACCGCCGCCACGAGTTTGCGCACCGGCTGCTCTCCCGCCTCCAGGAGCTCGACGATCGCCAGCCGGGTGGGATCCGCGAGGACACGGAAGAGGCGGGCCAGCGTCGCGGTGGACTTGGATGTGGCGGTGAGCATGGTCCCCCTTGACCCCGACGGTGGTGGCGGATACGGTGGTGGCGGATGAAGAATACGGAATTCCGGATATCTCGTCGAGGACCGGCATCCGAAGGAGGACCACGTCGATGAGCTTCGAGTGCGCCGACTGCGGCTGCGTCGTCGACCGCGGCGTGGTGGTCGCCTCCTGTGGCGGCCCTGCGTGCTGCTGCCTGGATTTGCCCCACACCGAGGCCCCGGCTCCCGGGTGAGTGTCGTCGCTCTCTGCGGATTGCGTTCGCGATGATTCAAACAGCACAACGCGTTCACCGGCACTCAGTCCGCCGTGACAGGCTCGCGGCGCCCTGGATCGGGTCAAAGCCGGGGTCAGCGGCCTCCTCCGCTCCCCCGCGAAGCCGAGGCGAGGGCGATCGGACCACCACCGCAACCGCAGGACTCCGTCCCAGCACGTCCGAGTAGCCCCTCACTGGCGCTGGCCGGTGGCGCCCGCGTGGGAGACGCTCCGCGAGGTGCAGATCGGCTCGCCGGTGTCGGGGCTCGTCCCGCCGGCGGGTGCGGGAGGCGAATCACCTCCGCCTGGTCCAGTGCTACGTCGGCTACCTGACCAGCCTCGGCGCCCTCGGACACGGCGAACGGCTCGATGAGGCGATGGCCAGCATCACCCCGACCGCGGAGCGCTACCTCGACGCTCGGGGCCGGACGTTCGAGGAGGTCACGACCCACAAGAGGGAGAGGAACCTTGCTGTCTGACAACGGCGACCCGGACTTCGACGTCCTTGCGCTGGTGCCCGAGTGGCTCCGGCCGACCTGGGAGGAGACCGTCAAGCAGGTGATGGAGGACTGGAACAGCTGGGGCGACCCCGTCGATCCTCCACCCGAGCTCCTCGAGTACCGACGGATGGCCGACGCGCTCGACGAGCCGCCGCGCGAGGCCACCATTCCGGGCGACCGCCTGGTGGTCGACATCCCCGAGGCCGCCCGCATGCTCAGCTGCGGCCGCACCCTGATCTACGACCTGATCCGGACCCGACAGGTCCTGGCCGCTGTCGAGGGGAGCCGCCTCGAGGCGGTGGTCACGCTCACCCTCTTCACCGGCCTCCGTCAGGGCGAGGCGCTGGGGCACCGGTGGCCGGACCTCGACCTCGACGGCTGCACGCTCCGCGTCGGCATGGCCCTGCAGCGGCTTCGGCGGGGACCCAGGAACCCCTGCCCGCTGGTCATCCTGGATGGCGCCTCACAGTCCTCGTCGAGCCGAAGACGAGCCGGAGCCGGCGGTCGGTCGACTTTCCGCGGGCTGTCGCCGAGGTGATGCGCCGGCATCGCGCAGCCCAGGCCGAGGAGCGCCTGCGCGCAGGGATGCTGTGGGAGGAGCCGATCCCGGGGCTCGTCTTCACCACGGTCCTGGGTCGACCCCTGGACGGGCCCACCCTGACCACGGCGTTCCAGGACCTGCTGGCGAGGGCGGGACTGCCGCGGCTGACCTACCACGAGCTCCGGCACGGGTGCGCCACCCTGCTCCTGGCGTCAGGGACGGACATCGCCGTGGTCCGCGACATCCTGGGCCACTCGACGATCGCCCTGACCGCAGACACTGCGCCGCGGTCGGGCGGCCGCGGAGCGGCTCGCAGCGTTCATCGGCGTCGGGTGCCCTGCGGCGCCTTGATGTATATACAGCACGTGTATACTATCGATGACTGAGCTCCGCATCGTCTGGGACGACGACAACCGGCACCACCTGCTGGTGGAGCGAGCGCACCGTGGGATCACCGAGGAGGAGGTCGAGGAGGTGCTGCTCGACGAGGACACCGCCGTCCTGGACGCCCGGCACGAGGGTGATCGCTGTGTGGGCCGCACCGGGGCGGGTCGCTTCCTCGAGGTGATCGCCCTCGGCGAGAACGACGTCCGGCCGGAGACGGCCTGGGAGATCAGCGAGGAGCGCTGGAGGGCCGCCCATGACCGATAAGCCGTACACGGAGATGACCGAGGAGGAGCTCGGGGCCGAATTCGACGAGGCGATCGCGCGCCGCCGTCGCGAGGGCCGTGGTCCACAGCTCCTCGGCGACCGGGCGCGCAACACCGACCGCACGGTGCCGATCTCCCTGCGCGTGCCCTCCAAGGTGCTGGGCCGGCTCAAGCTGGAGGCGGAGCGGCGCGGGATGCCCTACCAGCGTCTCCTGCTCGCCCTGGTCGAGGACGGGCTCGGCCGCACCGGCGACGAGGCCACGCCGACCCGGGTTCACATCCCTGCCGAGGCGCTGCGCGACGGCCATGTGCTGATCGACGTGGAACTCCTCCCGCCGGCCGCCTCGCAGTGACCCCCTCCGGAGCCAGCACGGCTCCGGGTGGCAGTACAGGTGGCAGTAGTGGGGTCGCGGACGTGGTGGCCGGGAGGCCGCCCTCAGCAAGAAATCCCTTACGTACCAACGTGCCGAGCCCGGGACTCGAACCCGGACGGGGTTGCCCCCAGTGGTGTTTAAGACCACGGCGTCTACCGTTCCGCCAGCTCGGCGCAGACGCATCGTACGCGAGCGGCGCGTGGGCTACCGAGAAAACGATCGGTAGGTATGACGCGTGTCGAACTCCGGGATCCCGGGCTGCGCCGTATACTGGGCGAGCGCATGTTCGGCCAGAGCACCGACGCCGTCTACCGGCGCAGCCAGCGCGTCACCGGGTCCCCCGTCCGGCCCTCGGCCGTGGCTCGCGGGCTGGCGCTGCGGGTGATCTCGGCGGGCGACGACCCTCACGAGCGGCGGCGCGCCGGCCAGCTGCTGCTCGACGAGCTCTGCACCGCCGCCGGGGTGGGGCCGGTCGAGCTCGTCGTCGCCGACCGTCCGCAGGTGCACCAGCACGACGGTCAGCGCCTCCAGTCCCGCACCTACGGCTACTACCGCTGCTGGTTCGAGGACGGCGAGGTCTCCCGGGCGCGGATCCGCATCTACCACCGCACCGCGGTGCGTGGCCAGGTGGTCGCCATCAAGGTGTTCCTCAACACCCTGCTCCACGAGTGGGTCCACCACTTCGACTTCACCGCGCTGCGACTGGCGCGGTCGCCGCACACCGCCGGGTTCTACTCGCGGCTGCGGAGCCTCGCCGACGCCCTCTCGGTCGGCATGGTGATGCCGCCCGAGCCCGACGATGGCCGCGCCCCGGTGGGCCGGACCGCCAGCGCGGCGGCCCGCTCGGCGCCGCGGGCCCGGCGCAGGCCGGGATGAGCGGCGCCGCGGGATCCGGCGGAGGCCCGGCCGCGGAGCGGTGGCGCACCGAGCTCGAGGGCTGGGGGATCCCCGACGCGATCCTCGCCCAGGCGCCCGAGAACCCGTGGCGGATGCCGGTCGAGCCCTTCCTCGCCGTCGCCGGCGCGCCGCTCACCCCCTCCCACCGCCGCGCCCTCGAGGCGCTGCCCGGCGAGGACGGCCGGGTGCTCGACGTGGGCGCCGGGGGCGGGGCGATGTCGCGGCCGCTGGCCGAGGCCGGCGCCGAGGTGGTCGCCGTCGACAGCGCCGAGGAGATGCTCGAGGTGAGCGGCGCCGCCACCCGGGTGCTGGGTCGCTGGCCCGAGGCGGCCGCCGAGGCGGGGCCCGCCGACGTCGTGGTCTGCGGGCACGTCCTCTACAACAGCCCCGACCTGGTGCCCTTCGTCCGCGCCCTCGACGCGGCGGCGCGGCGGCGGGTGGTGGTCGAGATCACCGACGCGCATCCGCGGCTCAGCCCCGAGGAGAGCGTGCTCTGGCGGCACTTCTGGCAGATCGAGCGGCCCCAGGGCCCGACCTGGGCGGAGGCGGTCGCGGTGCTCCGCGAGATCGGCATCGAGCCCGCGGTCGAGCGCTGGGAGCGGCGGCGCGGCTTCCACTTCCACAGCCGCGACGACCTCGTGGCCAACTTCCGCCGCCGCCTCTGCCTGCCCGCCTCCCGCGATCCCGAGGTGCTCGACCAGCTGCGGCCCTGGCTGATCCACGAAGACGGGCGCTGGGTGATGGGCGGCCGTCCCCGGGGGCTGGTGACCCTCTGGTGGGACACCGCGACGCAAGAATGGGGCGTCCCTGGCGTTTGAAGTGTTGTCCGGGCACTCGCTCGCGGCGTGGTAGCGTGGTGGAGGGGAATGGCAAACATCCTGGTCTCAGAGGACCACGCCGACCTGCTCCGCATGATCTGCCTCGTTCTCGAGGGCAGCGGTCATGCGGTGGTGCCCACCCCCGACGGGGCCGAGGCGATCCGGCTGGTCCGTGAGGGGCTCCGCCCCGATCTCTTCCTCTCCGACTTCCGGATGCCCGGAACCACCGGCCTGGACACGGTGATGGAGATCCGCCACATCCATCCTGACCTGCCCTGCCTGATCGTCACCGGCGACGAGGGCCTGTGGCGCTCCGCCGACAGCCTCGCCCTGCTCGACATCGAGGTGGTGCGCAAGCCCTTCGCGGTGCCCCACCTGGTGGCCGCGGTCACCCGCGCGCTCGCCGCCCACACCACCATCACCGGCAGGGTCGTCGACCATCCCCGCACCACCAAGCCCGCCGAGCCCGCCGCCAGCGACTGACCCGGCGGCCGCACGAGACCCGGTCTCGAGCCTTGTCCCGCTCGCCCTGGACGAGCATCATGGTGCGATGAGCACCGATCAGCGCATCCTGTCCGACGACGCCCTGCTCCCCTCCCCCGCCGGTGCCGGTTCCGCAGCCGGCCAGCCGGCGATCACGCCGTGGTTGCAGTCCGACGACCACCGGCTCCTCGCCCACCTCGCCGAGCGCCAGCGCGGCTGGGTGCTGGCGGTGTGCGCCGCCTCGCACGCGGAGGGGGGAACGCTCACCCCGCAGGAGGTGGTCCGGGCCGCGGTCGACCGGCTGATCGCCGAGCACGGCGACGCCGCCGCCGCCGCCAAGGCCCTCGCCGGCGCCTAGTCGCGGGGGCGACGCGTCCCCGTCACCAGCGCGGCGACCCGGCGGCGCTGCCGGACCAGCCCCCAGGGGAGCGGGACGATCAGCGCGGCGGCCAGTCCCGGGCCGCGACCCAGCAGGCCGAAGGTGGTGATCGGCCAGATCCGCAGCCGCGCCCGGGCGATGATGTTGGCCCGGGGGATGAGGCCGATGTACCGCGAGTTGAGGGAGACGTTGCGGTTGTCGCCCATCACGAAGAACTGGTCCGCGGGGATGGTGAGCGCCTGCGGGGTCTTGGTCGCCTTGCCGGCGCTGTCGCAGCAGAAGTCGACGTCGGTCCAGGGGTCCTTGGTCTGATCGGGCAGATAGGGCTCGGGCAGCACCTGGAAGCTGGTCGCCCCGGCCGGCTTGATCAGCACCGCGGGGCGGGGCTGGCCGTTGACGACGTGATAGGTGCCGTCGATCTCGATGGTGTCGCCGGGGAGGCCGATCACCCGCTTGATGATGTCGCGGTTCACGTCGCCGGGCTGGCGCAGCACGATGATGTCGCCGCGCTCGGGAGCGTGGAGCCGGTAGGTGAGCTTGTCGGCGAAGAGCAGGTCGTTGCTCTGCAGGGTCGGGATCATGCTGGGTCCGTCGACCCGCACCGTCTGCAGGCAGACGGTGATGACGACGTAGAGGGCGACCGCGAGGGCCAGCACCTCGAGCAGGTCGCGGACCAGCCTTCGACCGCTGCCCCCCGACCCCTTCTCCGGAGGAGGAGGTGGGCTGGCCTCGGGTGAGGCGGGGGGCAGAGCGGTGAGCTGGGTCATCGGGCGGGATTATCCGCCCGTCCGACCCGTCGGGCGGCCTCCGGTGACGGCGACGACACAACAGCGTCATCATCGGGTGACCCGCCCGGGGCCGTCCGAGCCCGCCACGAGGTGGGCCGAGCGCGAGTTCGCCGGGCTGACGGAGCGCTACGGCGCCGGGTAGAGGTCGACGCAGACCAGGCCGGCGCAGCCGTGCCCGGTTCGGGGCCGCCCCGGGGGCCCCGGCGGAGCGGGCTGGCCCTGGGTGCTGACCATCCGCACCGTCGCCGCCCAGGCGGGCAGCGTGGGCATGAGCGCGTCCGCGGGATAGGCGGCCACCCCCCAGTACCACGGCACCGAGCGCGCCGGCACGTGGGTGCGGGCGACGGTCGCGGCGTCGCCCTCGGCGAGCAGCTGGAGGTAGAGGTCGGGGGTCGCCAGCACCACGTCGGCGGGACCCACCCGGCCGCGCAGCGCGACAGCGAGCGCACCCACGTCGGGCCGGGTCTGGAGGAACGCGAAGAGCAGGGCGGCCACCGCCATCCCCGCCACCGGCAGCACCGCCAGGCGGCGCAGGCGGGCGAGCCCGAGGCCCAGCAGCGGCACCAGCGGGGGCCAGAGCACGCTGGCGTAGCGCGCGTCCCAGACCGGGCTGCGCAGGCTGAGCAGCGCGAGGATGCCGATGGCACCGAGGCCCGCCACGGCCAGGTACCAGCCGCCCCGCCACCCCGAGACCACCGGGCGGGCGAGGCCGAGGAGCACCGCCGCGCCGGAGATCGACGCACCCAGCAGCGAGAACGCCTGGGCGGTGACCAGCAGGGCGTGCTGGGGCAGCTCGCGGTCGACCCCCGGGCCGGCGAGGAGCTGGGTGACGATGCCGAGGGTGGGGGCGGGCCCGAGCCCCGATGCCCAGAAGGCCCCGCCGGCGTTGGCCGCCTGGGCGTGGGCGAGCGGCAGCCAGGCGGCGACGGGCAGGCAGCCCACCGCGACCGCGGCGAGGGCGCGGGGCAGGGCGCGCCGCTCGGGAAGCAGCACCGCCGCCGCCACCAGCGTGGCCGCCACCGCCACGGCGTCGAGGTAGTGGGTGAGCAGCGCCGCCGCGGTCACCCCGGCCAGCACCGCCCTCCGGCCGCGGTCGGGCCGCTCCAGCGCCCGCCAGAGCCCCAGGGCGAAGGCCATCACCAGCGTCGCCGCGATCGCGTACATCCGCGCGTCGCGCGCGGGGACGAGGAGGGAGGGCAGCGCGGCGGCCACCGCGGCGGCGCCGAGCCCGGCGGCGTCACCGCCGAGACGGCGGCCCAGGGCGGCGGCGACGGGGATCACCGCCGCCCCGATCAGCGCCGAGGGCAGCCGGAGCAGCGAGGGGCTCGAGCTCACCGCCGTGGCCAGGTGATCGAGCACGTAGCTGAGCGGGGGCGCGGAGTTGTGGCGGATCGCGTCGAGCATCCAGCCCCAGCTGCGCCGGGTGACCACCGCGGTGAACGCCTCGTCCCGGGAGATCGGCTGCAGGCCGAGGAGGACGAGCCGGGCGGCGAGCCCGGCGCCGCCGATGGCGAGCAGGCCCGCCGCGTAGCCGGAGAGGCGGGCCCGGTCGCGCCCGGGGACGGCGACGCGGGTGGCGAGCAGGGTCACCGGCTCACCGTGGCCCAGACCCGCGGCGCACCCGACGGGTCGCGCTCGACCACCGCCGCCCGGGCGCCGGCGTCCGCGCCCAGGGCGGTGGCGAGGGTGCGGCGGCGGAGGGCGAGCACGGTGGTGCCCGGCGGCGGATCCAGGCGCGTCCCCGGCGCGGCGACCTCGACGGGCGCGGGCAGGCCGGCGTCGAGGAAGCGCACCACCAGCGCCCGGTAGTCGTCGAGCACCACCACGCTGCCGGGGCGAGCCGCGGCCAGCCGGGCGGCCGCCACCAGGTCGAAGGAGTAGGCGGTGTAGCGCTCGGCGACCGGCCGGTCGAGGTAGGCCCTCGCCCCGTGCGCCGCGGGCAGCAGCAGCATCAGCCCGGCCAGCGCCCCGGCGAGCGCGCCCCCGCCGCGCCTCCGCCACCGCCGCCCCGCGGCCAGCGCCGCGGCGACGCCGAGCCCCACCAGCGCGGCGCAGAACGGCTCCAGACCGAGGGCGCGGAGGAAGTGGGGGGCGGGGCCCTCGGTCGCGATCAGCGGCGGGAGCAGCATCACCGGCACACCGGCGAGCACCAGCCGCATCCCCGGGTCGGAGCGCCGCCGCCAGCAGCGCACCGCCCCGGCGACCGCCAGCGGCATCACGGTGAGCGGCAGCAGCGGCAGGCCGCCGGCGTCGTGACGCGGGTTGGGGTCGCCGAGCACCCCGAACATCCCCAGGGTGCGGAGCACGTGCAGGGGCAGCGCGGCGAGTCCGGGGTGCTCGGGGTTGGCTGCGCTCACGCTGATCCCGCGCCCGAAGTAGGCGACCGGGTCCATCGCGGCGGCGACCGCGATCGGCGCCGCCACCACCGCGTAGGCGGCGACCGCGGCGGCGAGGGTGCCGCGCATCGCCCGCCATCGCTCCGGGTCGGAGCGGCGCAGCCAGAGCAGCCAGACCACCGCCACCACGGGCAGCAGCTTCAGCGGCTGGTAGGTCCAGAGGCCGAGCCCGCAGGCGGCGCCGGCGAGGGCGGCGCGCCGCCGGGCGCCGGGCCGGTCGCCCCAGGCGAGCAGCGCGGCGAGGGCGAGCGTCCCCACCAGCGGCACCAGCACGTTGCGCATCCCGTCGCGGTCGACGGCGACCAGCCAGACCGAGCCCGCCGCCCAGGCGGTGCCGCCGACCACCGCGGCGGCGCCGAAGCGGCGGAGCGCCAGCGGCGTGACCGCGACCCCGGCGACGCCCAGCACCGCCGCGGTGGCGCGCAGCGCGGTGACGCCGGGACCGGTGAGGTGGAAGACGGCCGCGACCAGGTACGCGAAGGTGACCTCGCGGCCGCCGTCATCGGCGAAGAAGAGCGGGTGGTAGCCGGGCACGTGGAGGATCCGCCAGGCGTCGAGCCCCTCCGCCGCCTCGTCCTGGAAGAGCCCGCCCGGCTGGTCGCCGAGGAGCACCACGCGCAGCGCGGCGGCGCCGGCGACGAGGAGGAGCAGCGACACCGCGACGGCGGCGTGGACACCGCGCCGGGCCGGCCCCTCCGGCGGCGCCGCCGGGTTCGGTTCAGCGGGGGTGGCCGCCGCGGGGGTGGGGACGAGCGCCGTCATCGACGGAAGGATGGCGGGAGCGGGCGGGGCGGCGTGCGCGGCGGGCCCGTCCCCATGCAGCCGTCTGACAAAGTTGGACTCCGTGTCTATACTCCACAGTCAAGGTTCGGAGAGGCGGGGGTGCACGCGATGGCGCGATCCGACGACCCTGGCGGCGGCCGCCGCCGGCTGACGGCTCCCCTCCTGGTCGTCGCCGCGTGGCTGCTGGCCGCGGTGCTGGGGCTGCTCGCCGCGCCGTCGCTCACCACCGTGGCGGTGCAGGACGAGACCGCCCTCCTCCCCCACGACGCGCCCTCCCAGCAGGCCGCACAGCTGCTCCACCGGGTCTTCCCCCACGACCCCTCCCTCGACTCCGCGCTGATCGTCCTCCACCGGGCGGGCGGGCTCACCGCCGCCGACCGGGCCTACCAGGGCCGGCTCAGTGCGGAGCTGGCGTCGCCGGCGATGGCGCGGACGGTGGCCGGCGTCGAGTTGGCGACCGGCCTCTCCCGCCTCTCGTCGGTGCTCACCTCGCCGGACGGGACCACCGCGCTGGTGGTGGTCGGCCTCCGCGCCGCCCTCTTCACCGGTGCCGCCGACAGCGCGGTGGCGCAGCTCCGCCACCGCCTCGACGCCACCGCGCCGGCGGGGCTGAGCCACCACCTCACCGGTGTCGCCGGGCTCAGCGCCGACGAGACCGGGGAGGTCACCGCCAGCTTCGCCCGCACCGCCGTGGTCTCGATCGTGCTGGTGCTCGCCATCCTCCTGCTCGTCTACCGCTCGCTGCTGGGAGGGCTGATCCCGCTGGTCACCAGCGGCGCCGCCTTCGCCGTCGCCCTCGGCGCCATCGGCCTGCTCGCCGCCCACGGCCTCCAGGTGTCGACCCTCGCCACCACGCTGATGGTGGTGATGGTCTTCGGCGCCGGCACCGACTACTGCCTCTTCCTCGTCTCCCGCTACCGGGAGGAGCTGAGCGGTGGCTCCCGGACCGCCGCGCTGGGCCGAGCCCGCCGCGCCACCGGCCCGGTGATCGCCGCCTCGGGGGCGACCGTGATCGCCGGGTTCCTCTCGCTGCTCACCGCCCGGATGGGCATCTACCGCACCATCGGGCCCGCCGTCGGCATCGCGGTGGCGGTCACCGTCGCCGCCGGGCTCACCCTCACCCCGGCGCTGCTCGCCCTGCTCGGCGGGCGCGCCTTCCGGGCGCCGCGACGCCCCGGCAGCGGGATCTGGCCGCGGCTGGGAATCCTGGTGCGGACCCGGCCAGTGGCGGTCAGCCTGGCGGTGGCGGCGATGCTGCTGCTCTGCGCCGGCGGGCTGCGGGGCTTCCACCAGTCCTTCGACCTCTCCCGCGAGCTGCCCCCCTCCGCCGAACTCGCGGCGCGGCGCCGAGACCGTCGCGGGCCACCTTCCCACCGGCGAGCTCGCCCCCATCGTGCTGGTGGTCAGCGGCGGCCGCCCGGTGCGAACCACCGCCTCGCTCGACGCCGTCGACCGCCTCAGCGACGCGCTGCACGCCCTCCCCGGGGTCGCGGAGGTGCGCTCGGTCACCCAGCCGGCGGGGGCGCCGATCACGCTGCGCTCGGGGGCGGGCGGGCTCGAGGGGATGGCCGGGCTGCGCTCGCTCGGCATCGATCCCAACCGTGTCGACGTCACCCCGCTGTACTCGGCGATGGCGTCGTCGCGCGGCCTCCGGCTCACCGAGCCGGTGCTCCGCGCCCATCCCCAGCTGGCCGCGCCGCTCGACTACTTCGTCGGCGCCGGGGGCACCTCCACCCGGTTGATGGTGGTGGTCCACGGCGATCCCTACGCGCCGGCGGCGCTGCGGCTCATCCCCCGGGTGGCGGCGACCGCCGCGTCCACCCTGGCCGGGGGCCCGCTGGCGGGCGCGCAGCTCGCGGTGGGCGGACCGCCGGCGATCTTCGCGGACATCGAGCGGCTCGGCGGCGAGGACTTCCACCGGGTGATGGCGGTGCTGCTCGTCGCCATCCTGGTGGTGCTCACCCTGCTGCTGCGCTCACCGGTCACCCCCCTCTACCTGCTGGTCACGGTGCTGCTCTCGTACGCCGCCAGCCTCGGGCTCACGGTCACCGTGTTCTCCGGCCTGCTCGGCCAGGGCGACCTGTCCTTCTGGGTGCCACCGTTCCTCTTCGTCATCCTCGTCGCCCTCGGCGCCGACTACAACATCTTCATCACCAGCCGGATGCGCGAGGCGCTCGACGCCGGCGGTTCGGTGGCCGACGCGGCGGTGCGCGGCCTCGTCGACACCGGCCCGGTGATCTCCTCGGCGGGGCTGATCCTCGCCGGCACCTTCCTGGCGATGGTGATCGTGCCCCTGCCCACGCTCGCGCAGATGGGTTTCGCGGTCACCACCGGGGTGCTCATCGACACCTTCGTGGTGCGCCCGCTGCTGGTGCCGGCGCTCACGGTGTGGCTGGGACGGCTCGCCTTCTGGCCGGGCTCGGCCAGAACCCGCACCCCGCCGGGGCTGCGCGTGGGGGTGGCGGCCGCCGAGCTCGGGCTCGCCGCCGCGGTCGCCGCGGCGGTGCTGGTGGGGACGCCGCTCGCCGATGGCCTGACCGCGACCAGCGTGCCCGGCGCGGCCCCCGCCGCCGGTCCCGGGGTGGCCGGGCTCGCCGCGCCGGCGACCGCGGTCCCGGCGCCGGCGACCGGGCCGGCGACCCCGCCACCGCCGGCGGCACCGCGGACCGGCGCCCGCCCGGCGGCCGCCCCTCCCCCCGCCGCGGCGGCGCCGGCCCCGGCGCCGGCCGGCGCGGCGTCGACGCCGGCGGGGATCGCGATCCCCGCCACCGGCGGGTGGCTGTTCCACCTCGAGGGCACCCGCCGGATCGGCGTGGTCGGCTCCCAGCAGCCGTTCAGCGAGGACGTCACCACCAGCGTCAGCCGCACCGGTGGCTCCGCCGACGCCCCGGTGATGCGGCTCACCACCTCGTCGAACGCGGGGACGCAGGACGACCAGCGCCGCTACGCCCCCGGCGGTGTCGAGTGGCTCTCCACCCAGGGGTCGACCACCGGCCTCGCCTTCGGCGGCACCTTCCAGCCGCCGCTGCTGCTGCTCGAGGCGCCGGTGCGGCAGGGCGCCACCCACGTCGCCGACTGGTCGACCGGCCCGACCCACGGCCACACCACCACCACGGTGACCGGCACCCGCAGCGTCACCGTCGCCGGCCGTCCCCACACCTGCGTCGCCACCCAGTCCAACTCCACCTTCAGCGGGGACATGAGCGGCTCCCGCCACGTCTCCTCGTGCTGGGTCACCGAGCTGGGGATGGCGATCACCGAGACCGAGCACGACCGGGGCACCTACCAGGGCGTGCCCTTCGACGTCACCACCGACCGGGTGCTCGTCGGGATGCCGTGAACCGGGCTCAGTGCACCCGGCCGAGGATCTCGGGGAGGCGGGCCACCACCCGGGCGTCGATGAGCCCGGTGAACAGGTAGGTGACGATGTCGGGCTCGGCGAAGATGTTCAGGTGGGGCGCGACCATCCGCGAGTAGCCCTCGAACAGCATCAGCTGCCGGGCCACGAGGATGAGCTCGCGGGGCAGGGTGAGGCGGTGCTGCAGCGCCACCGCGAAGATGTCGATGAGCAGGCGGGGGAAGGAGATCTCCGCGAGCGGCCGGTCGAGGTGCTGGAGGACGATCAGCCCGACGTCGCGTCCCAGCGCCTCCTCGTCGATCGGGCCGCGGCTCAGCCCTGCCTCCTCCAGCACCGCGCCGATGCCCCGCGGATCGCCCTTGAGCACCGCGTCGCGGATGGCGCGGGGGAGCGACATGCAGAGCACGTGGCGCAGGGTCGCGTCGAGCTCGCCCATGATCCCGAAGTCGAGCAGGGCGATGTCCCCGGTCGCGGTGTAGAAGATGTTGGCGGCGTGGACGTCGCCGTGGAACAGCCCGTGGCGCAGCGCCGACTCGAGCCAGGCGCGCATCGCCTCGAGGCCGACGTCGAACACCGCCTCGCTCCCCAGCCGGCGGGCCGCGGTGTCGATCGGGTCGCCGTCGATGAAGGTCATCACCAGCACCGACTCGCCGACCATGCCCTCGACCGCCTCGGGGACGTGGATCCGCGGGTTGGCACCGTCGCGGTGGAGGTTGCGTGCGAACTCCGCCATCCGCCGGGCCTCGATGCGCAGGTCCATCTCGACGCGGAGGCTGGCGGCGAAGTCCTCGGCGATCGCCACCGGGCTGATGGTCCGGCCCAGCGAGCCGGCCCGCTCCAGGGGGAGGGCGAACAGCTTGAGCAGCCGGAGGTCGCGCTCGACCCGGGTGCTCAGCCCGGGGCGGCGCACCTTGACGGCGACGACCCGGCCGTCACGGAGCTGGGCGCGGTGCACCTGCGCGATCGACGCCGCCGCTCGGGGGCGCTCGTCGAACCAGCGGAAGAGGTTCTGCACCGGGGCGCCCAGGCCCTCCTCGACGATCCGCCGCACCGCCGCCGGCTTCTCCGGGGGCACGTCGTCGAGCAGCTGGCGGAACTCCTCGGAGAAGGCGGTGGGAAAGATGCCCGGGCTGGAGGCGATCAGCTGGCCGAGCTTGACGAAGGTCGGGCCCAGCTCGACGAAGCTCTTGCGCAGCGCGCGGGCCAGCGCCACCAGTCCCTGGTCGCGGGGACGCAGCACCAGGAACGGCCCCCGCCGGGCGGTGCTGAGCACCCCGTTGCGGGTCAGGCTGAGGCCGATGCGCCCCAGCCGCACCGCGTCGAGCGGCGACAGCCGGCGCAGATCGATGGCGACGTCGTCGGTGCTCGCCGCGGTGCCTCCCCCCGTGGTGATCCGGCTCAGGGCGCGCGCAGCCCCCGGGTGAGCAGCCCCACCACGATGTCGCCCACCCGCCCGGCGTCGAGCTCCTGGTGGGCGACCAGGTAGTGGAGCCCGGTCACGGTGACCGCCCCGTAGATCGCGGCGCTGGTGGCCTCGTCGTCGACCAGCCCGCCGATCGACCCGTCGGCCCGTCCCTCGGCGAGCAGCCGGGCGACCGGCAGCAGGAAGGCCTCGCCGATGGCGGCGGCGATCTCCGGGATGCGCCCGGCGCGGCTGAGGTCGGCGAGGAGCACCCGGCAGGCGTCCGGCCGGGCCGCGATCACCCGGAGCTGGGCGCGCACGATCGCCTCCAGCCGCTCCAGGGCGGTCCCCGGGCTGGCGACCAGGTGCCGCACCTCCTCGGCGACGTCGCGGAGCAGGCTGGCGAGCAGCCAGGAGAGGATCTGCTCCTTCCCCTGGAAGTGGTAGTACAGAGTGGCCTTGGGGACTCCGGTCACCTCGGCCACGTCCTCCATCCGGGTGCCCTCGAATCCCTTCTCGGCGAACGCCGCCACCGCCAGCTCGAGCCGCTCGCGCAGCGGGCTGGGGAGGGCACGGAGGGTCACACCCCTAGTTTAGACCCCCGGTCAGGCCGGGATCGAGCCGAACCGGTCACGGTCCCTGGGGGTCGCTGGGGTCGTGCCAGTTCATGTAGCTCCGGCCCGAGACCCCGGTGCTGCCGCCCCCGCTCCTCACCACCACCGGGGTGCCGGCGCAGCCGGCCTGGGGGTAGATGCGCAGCTCCTGGAGGGTGTCGCCGTCGTTGTTGAGGGCCGACCCCACGGTCGCATTGTCGCAGGTCTCGTCCTGGATCACGGTGACGGTGCCGGTGTAGCCGGCGCCCGACCAGACGCAGACCTCCTCGGCGGGGCACTCGGCCGCGGCGGCGGCGGCGGTGTGACCCGACCCCTGCGACCACCCGGCGGCGCAGAGTACGGCGATCGGAAGGTCGGCACGGAGCGGAGTGGTGCGACGCATGGCGTGCCGACCCTACCCACCGTGGAAGATTGCCGTCAACTCCTCGCGCATCCGCCGCGCCGAGGCCGACGGTCGCCGCACCGGCCGGCCCGGCGCCGCGGTCACCGAGGTGGGCCTGCAGGCCGCCGGGAAGCTGGCGCGCGAACTCGGTGACGAGGGCCCCCTCGGCGGCGGCGAGCAGGTCGTCGTCGGATCAGCCGGTGCGCCCGTAGCGGATGTTCTCCCACAGCGTCCCGGAGAACAGAAAGGTGTCCTGGGGACGACCGCGAGCTGCTCGCGCAGCCAGCCGGCGGGCCACAGCGGCAGCGGCACCCCGTCGAGCAGCACCTCTCCCTCCACCGGGGGGTAGAGGCCGGCGATCAGCGAGAGCGCCGACGACTTGCCGGCGCCGTTGGCGCCCACCAGTCGCCACCAGGCCGCCGGCGGGCACGGCGAAACAGGCGCCCTCGAGCACCGGCCCGCCGACCGTAGTCGACGGTGACGTCGCGCAGGTCGAGGTCGCCGCGGGCCCGGGACGAGGGCGCCGGGCGGGGTCCACCGTCCCGGGCATGCCCGGTGACAGCACGCTGAGCGGTTCGGCGAGCACCGCGGTGACCCGGTCGGCGGCGGCGGCGCCCTGGGCGAGGGTGAGCGAGAGCCGCGACAGCGACCGCAGCGGCATGAGCACGGTCCGCACGTAGGCCATCACCACCAGCAGCACGCCGAGGCTCCAGCTGTGGTGGAGCACCCCCCACGCTCCCACCCAGAGCAGCGCCGCGGTGCCCGCCTGGGTGCAGATCTCCACCAGCGGGGTGAAGCGGGCGACCACGTCGACGGAGCGCAGGCCGGCGGCGAGGGTCGCCTGGTTGCCGGCCTCGAAGGCGCGGTCGTGCACCTCCTGGCCGCCGAGGGCGAGCACGGTGCGGATGCCGGAGAGCACCTCGGTTGCCTCGGCGGTGAGCGCGCCCCTCGAGGCCCGGCGCGCCCGCGCCGCCGCGCGGGCCAGGCGCGCGTAGCGGGTGATGACCACCAGCAGGACGGGCACGGTGGCGAGGGCGAGCAGTCCCAGCCGCCAGTCGACGAGCATGGTCACGATCAGCAGCCCGGCGACGGTGAGGATCGCCGGCAGCAGGGTGGAGAACACGTCGACGAGGGCGTCGTCGATGCGGTCGGTGTCCGTGGTGAGGCGGCCGGTCAGCTCACCGAGCGACGATCGGTCGTGGAAGCTGAGCGGCAGCCGCTGGAGGTGGGCGAACAGGTCGCTGCGGATCGACGCGGTGATGCGCTCACCGGCGCTGTTCATCACCCGGTCGCCCAGATGGTCGAAGAGCCCGCTGGCGGCGCCGAGCGGCACGGTCGCCATCGCGGCGACGCTGAGCAGCAGATCGGCGAGGTCCGCACCGGCGCGAGCACGGCGGCCATCACCCCGCGCACCGGCCGGTGGCCGATCACGTTGTCGACGATCATCACCAGCGGCCGGGGCTGGGCGAGGTCGGCGAGCATCTCCGCGAGCCGCAGCCCGATGCCGTCGCCGAGGATGCGCAGGTGGGGTCGGCCGTATCCGTGGAACCGCCAGAGGCTGCGCACCGCGCTCTCGCCGGCGGCGCCGGCGCTCACGAGCCGACCGCGAAGCCCGCGGGGAGGCCGCCGCGGGCGCGCCAGCGCGACTCGTTGTTGGCGGTTCCCACCTCGATGCCGCGGGCGGCGAACACCGTCTCCACCACGGTGGCGAGGTCGCCCCCGGTGGCCTCGTCCTCGGCGAGGCTGGCCTCGAGAGCGGTGGCGGAAGCGCCGGCGCTGCCGCTGCGCCACCTCGACCGGGAGGTCGTCGCCGCTGCGGCCGATGCGCTCCAGCGACCGCAGCACCACCGCGTCGAAGGGCCCGAGATCGACGCCGCCGCGCTCGAGCTCGCAGCGCGCGGCCCACAGCGCCGCCGACCAGATCGCGCCGTCGGCATGGGGATCGCTGAGGTGGCCGCCGACGAAGTGGGCCATGGTGCGGGGGGCGTCGACGCGGCGCCGTGCCGAGTACGACGGCACCCCGGCCCGATGCCATCCGTAGATGTCCGGGGTGCCCATGAGGATGGCGGCGATGTAGTCGCAGGTGCCCTCGTCGAAGGGGATCCTGCGGTTGGTCTGCGCCCCGGCTGGGCGGCGGCGGTTGCAGCGCAGGTCGGCGGTGTGGTGGACGAGGTGGTGGCCGAATTCGTGGTGGACGATCGCCGGGTCGTGGCTGGCGGTGTGCAGGTAGGCGCGTCCGTCGAGCGCCGAGATGGATCTCCCCGGTGGCGACCGGCGGTTCCTCCTCGGGCAGGGTGCTGTAGCTCTCCGCCGGCAGCCGGTAGTGGCCGCCGCCCCACCCCGGGTGCCGGGCCGCATGGGCGCCGACCACGGCGACCAGGGCCCGCAGCGGACGGCCGAGCAGCTCGGCGGCGCGAGCCAGGGCGCGGCTCAGGTGGTGGGCGGTGTTGACCACGCCGAAGGCCAGGGCGTCGCGGCGGTGCTCGGGGGGTGGCGGTGGGGCCGCCGCCGCGGCGAGGGTCGAATCGGAGGTCGGCGCGCTCGAAGAGCTCCTCGTCGCCGCCGTGGCGGACGGTGAGCCCGGGCAGCACCAGCGCGCCGCCCTCCAGCCGCTCGACCCGGAGCGGCACCTCCTCGAGCTGGCCGGGGGCGGATGACCGCGCCCCGACCACACCCGGGGGGTGAGGATCACAACGTCGCGCCGGTCGGCAGCAGGTCGAGCGCGTCTCCGGCCGCCAGCTCGCCGGCGGTGCGGACCGGCAGGCCGGTGGCGCGGAGCGCCTCGCGGACGGCGAGCGCGCTCCGGCTCAGCAGCCCGCTGAGCGCGAGCACGGGAAGGCCGAGCTCGGTGAGGATCTCGACTCCCGACCGCGCCGAGAGGGCGTCGCCGGTGGCCAGCACCACCCCGTCGACCTCGCCCTGGAGGCTGCGCAGCAGCCGCGAGGTCTCGGGCATGAGCAGCCCGTCGGCCACCTCGAGGACGATCACGTCGCAGCCCTCGACGGCGAGGCTGTCACGGATCGCGACCAGGGTCGCCGCCAGCCGCTCGCCAGGGTAGCCGAAGGTCGAGGGCATGCCGAAGTCGAGGAAGTCGGCGACCGCGACGGCGCCGGCGTCGACGTACTCCCACCGGTCCTTGCCGCTGCCCGAGCCGGTCACCTTGCCGGCGCCGGGACGCATGCCGGCGCGGACCCAGCCGCGGATCAGCGCCGCGGCGGTGGTGGTCTTGCCCGCGTTCATCCCGGAGCCGACCACCGCGATCGTCGGCGGCCGCCGCATCGGCATCGCCGGCGCCGGCCGGGCGAAGTCCTCGGTGGACAGCGGCTCGCCGCCCGCCCCCACCAGCCCGCCGATGATCTCCAGCCCGGTGGGCTGCCCGTGGACGTCGTGGCTGGTCACCACCGACCCGATCAGGCCGCCGGCGGTGAGCAGGTGGGCGTGGGGGCTGTCGAGCACGTAGCCCTCGTAGAAGTCGGTGGCGTAGCGGTTGCCGAGCGCCCCGACCACCACGTCACCGCCGTGCAGGCGCATCCGCCGGCCGTTCCGGTTCTCGGCGTGGTCGTGGACCCCGATCTCGGTGATGCGTCCGACCACGAGGTCGCCGGACCGCGGCGGCCTCCGCCACTCGCCGACCGTCATGGGCGTGCCATGAGGCAGCGTTCTGGTCACATAGGTCCATTTCATGGCTGCGGCAGCCGACGTGGCCATCGATCCCCCTTCCCGAGCACTCGTTCGAGCCGCCGCCACGCCGTGGTGCTCACGCTACCCCCAGGCCTGTGTCTGTGTCAATTCAGGCATGGTCTTCTTGCAAAACTTGGCTTTTCGAGATCGGCTGTGGCTGTCCCCGGGGTTACCCTCCAGTGCTGGCGTGGCGAAACAATGATTAAGGCGGCGCTCACCTGATGGCGACGCGGCACTGCTCACGTGACAGTACATTGGTGACTCCCTCGCCACAGACAGGGTCATCCACCCGACCAGATCGCCGGGCCTGGGCCCGGGGTGAGCGAGGCGGTCGTCACCGACCAAGCCTGCACAATACGGCCGGTAGGGTCTGAGCGAGGAGGAGCGCGCCGGTGAGCGAGCTGCAGGTCGAGGTCGAGCCCGGCGAGGTCGGCTTCGACCCCGCCCGGCTGTCGCGCATCCAGGGGCTCTTCGACGGCTACGTCGCGGACCGACGGCTGCCCGGCTGGCTGGCCGTGGTCACCCGCTTCGGGCGGGTGGTGCAGGTGGCGAGCGGCGGGCAGCGCGACCTCGAGGCCGGGCTCCCCGTCGAGCCCGACACCCGCTGGCGCATCTACTCGATGACCAAGCCGGTCACCTCGGTGGCGGCGATGATGCTCTACGAGGAGGGACGGCTCCAGCTCACCGACCCGGTGGCGCGGTTCGTCCCCGGGTTCGCCG
Source organism: uncultured Chloroflexia bacterium (assembly GCA_963846365.1). Lineage (GTDB taxonomy): Bacteria > Chloroflexota > Dormibacteria > Aeolococcales > Aeolococcaceae > CF-96. Next base: position 98,229 of record CAWJVN010000002.1, on the reverse strand, counting down.
ACGCCCGGGTGTACTGCAGGGGCTCGGCGCTCACGCCGTACACGGTGCCGGCGACCGAGCCGATGCGGGTGTGGCACCTGCTCACCCACACCGCCGGGCTGACCTACGGCTTCCACCACGCCCATCCGGTCGACGCCATCTACCGGGCCGCCGGGTTCGACTGGGGCACCCCGCCGGACATGGACCTCGCCGCCTGCTGCGACGCCTTCGCGCGGCTCCCGCTGGTCTTCCAGCCCGGCGCGGAGTGGAACTACTCGGTGGCCACCGACGTGCTCGGCCGCGTCGTCGAGGTGGCGTCGGGCCTGCCCCTGGACCGCTTCCTCGACGAGCGCGTGCTCGGTCCGCTGGGGATGACCGACACCGCCTTCTGGACCGACGACGACCGCCTGGCGGCGCTGTACACCCCCGACCCGCGCACCCGGAGGGCGGTGCGCAACGTGGAGATGGACCGCCCCGCCCGCCGGCCGCCGGTGTTCCTCTCCGGAGGCGGCGGCCTGGTGTCGACGGCGGCCGACTACCACCGCTTCACCCGGATGCTGCTCGGCGGCGGCGCCCTCGACGGCGTGCGGCTGCTCGGCACCCGCACCGTCGACTACATGGTGCGCAACCACCTTCCCGGCGGCGTCGACCTCGACGTCTTCGGCCGGCCCCTGTTCGCCGAGATGCCGTTCGCCGGCGTCGGCTTCGGGCTCGGCTTCTCGGTGGTCGTCGACCCGGTGAGGGGGCACTCGCTCTGCAGCGCCGGCGAGTACGCCTGGGGCGGGGCGGCGAGCACCGCGTTCTGGGTCGACCCCGCCGAGCAGATCACCGCGCTGTTCTTCACCCAGCTGCTGCCCTCGAGCACGTACCCGATCCGCTCGCAGTTCCGCACCCTGGTGTACCAGGCGCTCGTCGACCGTCCCGGCTCCGGTGGCGGCGACATGCCACCGGCCGGCTCAAAGAGCCGCTGAGGTACGGAGCTCCGCGTCGGCTTGCGCATCCTGCGCTCCGGCTCCTACCGTCCCTGTGTCGGTGTGCCCGTGCGAGGCGGGGCACCCACGAGGGGGGTACGACGATGGGTCGTTGCAGGTTCACCGGACGAAGCACGCTGGTCGCTCTCGCCGTCGCCGTCACCGGTGTCGCAGGCGGGGTGAGGATCTGGACCTGGCCCCACCCGGCGGGGGTGGCAGCGGCGTCGACCACCCTCGGCACCGATCGGTCTCGCACCGTCAGCGTCGTCGGTGAGGGCGACGCCGCAATCACTCCGACCAACGCCAGCGCCCAGCTCGGGGTCGCGGTGCACCGGCCGACGGTCCGGGAGGCCTTCGACCGTGCCGCAACAGAGATGTCGGCGCTGGTCTCGGCGGTGAGGGGCCAGGGCGTCGCCGCGGCCGACATCCAGACGATTGCGCTGCAGGTGACCAGCGACAACAGCAACGGCAGGGTCACCGGCTACGTGGTGACCAGCTCCGCGAACGTCATGATCCGCCGGTTGGAGAGTGCACCGGCGGTGATCAGCGCCGCCACCGACGCCGCCGGCAACGATGTCCAGGTCCAGGGTGTGAGCTTCGGTGAGGTCCCCGACGCCGCCACCATCGAGACGGCCCGGCGCGCCGCCATGGACGCAGCCCGCGCCCAGGCGGGCCAGTGGGCGAGGCTGGCCGGGCGCCATCTCGGCGAGATCATCTCCGTCACCGAGGCGGCGGCCTCCCAGCAGCCGTGCGCCGGGTGCGGCGGGGCGGGGCCCGGCACCGGCTCCGCCACGGCGGTGCCCCTGTTCCCGGGTGTCGCCCACGTGAGCCAGGTGGTGACCGTGGTCTTCGCGCTGACCGACTGACCGCCATACGTACGGAGTTCCGGACACGGGTCGGGTACGCGGGCGGTGAGGTGCGGCAGTTCTCGATCAGCTTCGCCCACCGCCTCGTTGAGGGGAGAATCCGGGTGAGGGCACCGTGGCCTGGACCACGGTGCGCTAATATACCTTGATGCCCCAGGCGGCCGCGATCTACGCCCGCATCTCCTCCGACCCGGACGGCACCCGCATGGCGATCACCCGCCAGATCGAGGACTGCCGGGCCTTCGCCCAGCGCCGCAGCTGGCAGGTCGCCGACGTCTATGCCGACGACGACGTGAGTGCGTACTCGGGCCGGCGGCGCCCCGAGTACGCGCGGATGCTCGACGATCTGGGGATGGGCCGGGTGGACGGGGTGATCGTCTACCACCTTGACCGCCTCCACCGCCGTCCCCGCGAGCTGGAGGACTTCCTCGACGTGTGTGCCCGGGCGGGCGTCCGTGACATGGCCTGCGTCACCGGCGAGATCGACCTGGCCACCCACGACGGCCAGTTCCACGCCCGTATCCTGGGCGCCGTGTCCCGCAAGGAGAGCGACGACAAGAGCCGTAGGATCTCCCGCAAGCACCTCGAGATCGCTCGGGCCGGGCGGGTCAGTGGGGGCGGCGCACGAGCGTACGGGTATGCAGGGGACCGGGTCACCATCGTGCGCGAGGAGGCCGCGGTGATCCGGGAGATGACGCAGCGGATCCTCGCCGGCGACAGCCTGCGGTCGGTGGCCACCGACCTCAACGCCCGCGGCGTCCCGACCGTGTCGGGGAGGGAATGGAGGTCGCACGTCGTCCGCAAGATCCTCCTCTCAGGGCGCATCAGCGGGCAGCGTGAGCACCACGGAGAGATCTTGGGGAAGGCGGTCTGGCCGGGGATCATTCGGCCACGTCAGACGCTGCGGCTACGGGCGTTGCTCGGCGACCCCGAGCGTCGCACCAAGCGGGTGCCGCGCCGGTACCTTCTGTCCTCCCTGCTCCGCTGCCATGCATGCGGCCACACGCTGGCGGCGCGTCCTATTGACGATGGACGTCGCCGCTACGTGTGTGCCAAGGCCCCCGGCCTCCCGGGCTGCGGAGGCACCTTCGTCCTGGCGGAGGAGATCGAGGAACACATCATCGAGGAGGTGCTGGGCCGGCTGAGCTCGCCTCGGTTCGAGGCCGCCGCCGGACGCAGGGTGGGCCAGGACGATGCCCACGCGGCAGAGGCACAGCGGCTCGTCGATCACGCCCACGCGCGTCTCGAGGAGCTGGCCGAGACCTATGGTCGGGGTGAGATCACGCTGCGTGAGTGGCAGGCGGCGCGAGTGCCGGTAACGCAGCGGGTGGAGAAAGCGCAGGTCGTCCTGCGCCGGCAGACACAGACGACCGCCCTCGAGGTCGTCCTCGGGCAGCCCAGTGGCGTCGCGGCCGCCTTCGCTCCGCTGACGCTCGCCCGCAAGCGGGCCGTGATCGCGGCGGTGATGGCACACGCCGAGGTCGGTCCCGCGCTCAGGGGGCGGAACCGGTTCGATCCGGACCGAGTGCGCCCCGTCTGGCGGGGCTGACCACGCGGCTCCCGGTGACCTCTCGGTGCGCACGGTCCGTGCGACGTTCGGGCACTCCGAGTTGAACTGAACGGCTCTCGGTCTGACCGGTTCTGATTGACAACGGGTTGGTGGCGAGTGCACCCGAGGGCGACCGAGCAGGCAAGCCGGGCCCCGCCGACCGTCGATTGGCCAGTAGAGGAGACGACCGGATCAGTCGAGCGGGACGGCGGCCGGGCCGCTCCACGCCAGGGTCTTCGAATCACGCCAGAAATGGAACAGCGCTCCGTCAGACGCGGCGGTCAATTCCAGCGCCCCTGGCTGATCAGGCGCCGATTTCCCGAAGGAGGAACTCGATCAGCGACACCGCCGAATAGTGGCGGCCCGTGTCGAGCACGCCCATCGCATGCCACGCCCATTGAACCGGAGTGGGAGGATCGTTGTCCCGGAAGAAAAGACCGATTCCACCGCCCGCGAGCGGCACCGCCAGCTCGAAGTTCCGCTTCTGAACCCCGTAGGTGCTCTGGATGAGTGACGGCACCCCGGCCGCCCCCTTGACATCGACACCATCGGCCACCAACGCGATCGGCCCGTTCCACGCAAGGGACGCATCACGCCACGCGAACCACAACCGGTCGCCGGCCCGTGCCACAACCTCGAGGTTCCCCCGGTCGGTGAAGTTGCTCACGATCATCGTGACGGCGTCGATCCGGCCGGTGCCGGCGGCGAAGCTCGGGGCTAGACGCCAGGGCGTGAAGCGGTCGTCGTCTTGTTCGCGGTACAGGTGGCGAATTCCACGTTGCGCGTCGGGTACGATCAGCTCCAGGTTCTGGCGCATTACCCCGTACCGGCTCTGTGCCAGGGCCGGGTTGCCGGACACGCCGTGGACGGCGCTGCGGCTGTCGTCGAGCGCCACCGCGATGATCTCGTACGGGCCATGCCATCGCCACGGGTCCACGGCATCCCTCCAGTAGTGCACAAGCCGGTCGCCGGTGCACCCGACGACCTCCAGGGTGTTTTCGTGACGCAACGTCCGGCTCACGACCAGGCTAACGGCGTCCAGCGCTGTCGCGTCGACACGCCCGGACTCGGTACCGGCTCGATAGGGGTTCCCCCAGGGCGGCGGCCAGCGGTCGCCGTTCCTGGAGACGTGCACCAGACCGCCAGAGCCGCCGGGCGCCACCAGCTCGAAGTTGCGCTGTTGTGCGCCGAAAGGGCTCTGAGCGAAGTGGTGCGCCCCCCGGATCGCAGGCTGACCGGGAGCGCTCGCGAAGGTGGCGGTCATGAGTACGGTGTTGTACGGGTTCCAGGTGCTCATCACGAAGTAGACCAGCGCCTTGCCGTCGCCGAGTCCTCGTGTGAAGCGCCCGATCGTGTAGGGGCCGTACCGCCACCCCACTCGTGCCCTCGTCCCGGATCCCAGAGATCGTCCGTACCTCCGGCGTCCCAGCTCACGTGCATGAAGTGCCCGTACCCCAGCCCGGGCCAACTCGGGCCGAAGGCGAGCTGCGGGTGGCTCCACGGGCCCCATGGGTGTGCTGCGACCCGAAAGACGATGCCACGAGACGCGTCGCCGCAGTTGTAGAGCAGAAGCCAGAGTCCGAGCGGGGCAAGCCACGACACAGAGAACTCGCCGATCTGGGGGTGGACGAGGAGTGGGGCGGCATCCGCCTCCTGATCGCTCCACAGGGGCTGGCCCGAGCCGGCCTCCCGGCCGACGCAGAACTGCCAGGCTGCACGGTTCTCGACCGAGTTCAGCGGTACGCAGGCCAGGTACAGGTGGCTCTTGCGGTAATGGCCGCTGCCCCACATCAACAGCGCAGGCCCCGCGAAGGGCAGGCCGGCCAGCCCGCCGTCGAGGACCGTCGGACAGATATTGATGAACCTGCCGACAACTCGCCGGTCGGACGCGTCATACAGCCACTCCAGATCGGTCGGGTCCGTCCCCCGCGCCCGAGCCAGCACCGTCCGCCGCATGGGCTCGTCATCGTCACGTGGCAGTCGGTCGGTGGAGTAGAAGACGTACATCTGCCCGTTGGCACTGAAGCCCGCGATCGGCACCTCGAAGTCGGCCGTGGTCACGGGTGGGTTGCCAGGCGGCACCATGACGAATGGTCGCTTCCACGTCGCACCCGCGGTGACGAACTCGAGATGGATCCCGGGCTCCGGTTCGGTCGCGGTCGACCACGCCATGGCGTCCCCGTTGTCAGGGTCCAGCCAGCTGTCCCCGAATAGGAACCACAGCCACCCCTCGTGCTCGAAGGATGATCCGAGGTCGGTGCCGATCAGCCCGTATCGCGTCTCGGTCTGGTTGAAGGCTAGAGTGCCGCGCTCCCGGTCGCGCTCACCGGTGAGCTGGCAGACCTTGCGGACGCTTCCGGGGACGAGCGAAACGGTGTGGGGTGTCAACGATCTCTCCTATCGCTGTTACGGAATGTGGGGAGCCAGGTGACGCAGCGCTCAGGGGTCACGGATGGGTCCTTCCCTGGCTCGGCGCGGTCACGCAGCTCATGGTCATGGCACCGCCGAGACGCCGATCCCCTTCGTCGCCACGTTGAGATAGGCGTTGCTGTCGGTGCCCGTCCATGCGAGGAAGGGCCCGGACATCGCCGGACCCGCGATGCTCTCGTCGTCGCAGACGACCTTCGTGTGCGTCGGGACATTGGGGGGATCGACGCAGCAGAAGTAGTTCAGCTTCCGGTTCCCCACCCCGGTCCAGGCGGTCCAGAGAGGGCCGTCGACACTCAGAGCGGGTGCGGCTGAACTGACGTCCTGGAGGGTCACCTTGTCGCGGAAGGCAAACCCATCCGCGGCGGCGATCACGTTGAGGAAGCCGTTGCTGTCGGTTCCGGTCCATCCCATGCAGAGTCTTCCGCCGAACGAGGCGAGCGCCGGCCCGGCGATGCCGGCCTCGCTGAGGGTGACCGGGTTGGAGAAGCCCCCACCGTCAGCGGTGGCGATGACGTTGAGCTGCCGATTGCCCCGTCCGGTCCAGGCGATGAAGAGATGGCCATCGTGCCCAGCCAGGGCGGGGCCGTCGGAGCTCAACTGGTCGACCATCACCTTGTTGGCCCAGTTCACGCCGTCGTAGCTGGACAGGAGGTTAGATGTCCGTCGCTGTCAGTGCCGGTCCACGCCAGGAAGAGACGGCCGCCCACGGACGCGAGGGCAGGTGAGGCGACGGTCTTCTCGTCGAGGGTCACCTTGTCGAAGAAACAATGGCCGTCATAGGAGGTCAGGACGTTGATCTGTCTGTCGGTCCCCGCCCATGCCAGCACCAGCCGGCCGTCGTGCTGGGCGATAGCCGGCGCGGTGAAGCTGGATTCTGTGAGGGTCACCTTCCCAGTCAGCGCCTGGTCTCCCACCGCTCTCCTCCTCACTCATGCGCTCGCGGTCACCGCGAGGCGAGCAGCCCGTACACCGAAAGATATCCGGGAGTCATCCGCGCGACGTTGACGTGGCTCGGATTGTCGGTGCCCGACCACGCGACAAAGGGCTCATCCCGGAACACCGCGCAGCCCACGCCGCCCGAGCTCAGGTCGTCGAAGGTGAGCTTGTCCACGAGGTCCGTGCTCCCCGCTCGCGCGGCAAGTAGATTCAGATGGCGCTGAGCGTCACGGCCGGTCCATACCAGGAAGGGCGGATGACGGGCGACGAACGCGGGGTGGAAGTCGCTGCTCTCGCGGAGCGTCCGCTTGTTCGTCCAGGTCACACCGTCGGCCAACTCCATGACGTTCAGGCTGTGGTCGGCGTCGGTTCCGCTCCACGATAGATGGAGGACGCCGTCGATGACGGCGAGCGCAGGCCCGTCGCAGCAGTGCTCACCGAGCGTCACCTTGTTCACGAAGGTCTGCCCATCGGTCGATGACATGACGTTGAGCGAGCGGGCGCCGTCGGAGCCGGTCCAGGCGAGGTAGAGGCGTCCGTTGCCGAACGCGAGCGCGGGCTCGCCGGGCTCGTGTCCCCCGATAGTCAGCTTGCCCGCGAAGGTCCGGGCGTCCGTGGAGCTGATGATGTTGAGGGAGGTGTTGCCGTCCGTCCCGGTCCAGGCCAGGAAGACACGGCCGTTCCCTGAGGCCAGGGCGGGGCCGTGGGGGCTGTGCTCGCTGAGGGTGACCGTGTCGCAGAAGCAATTACCTTCGGCGGAGACTGCCACGTTGATGCTGTGGTCCGGGTCGCTCCCCGTCCATGCGAGGACCAGGAGGTTGTCGTTGAGGTCGGCGAGAGCGGGGCCTTCGACGGCCGTTTCGGGCAGCATCACCTTCCGGTCGGGTCCGCAGAACGTCCCGAGATACACCCTCCCGTCCGCCACCACTGGCGGGTTGAACTTGGGGAAGTTCCCTACGGCGTCCCGGCCGGGCCTCTGCTTGGTGTGCCAGAGAACCCGGGTCAGGTCGGAGGCGTCGAGGGCGTACATGACCCCCTCCACCACTCCCTGGTTGGAATTCTCGTGGAAGGGAAAGGACGCCCACAGAATGCCCGATCCGGGGGTGCGCCCATCTGCCGACAGGGACATGATGGCGCCAGGCATACTCGCGATCGGCGTGTTCAGGAAGCTCAGGCTGGCTGGCTCATGGGCGAACGCGTTCCCGTCGAAGGCGAATGCACGCAGGTAGTCGGCCTCACCGCCTATATAGATCCATCTGCCCATGGGGCCGTCCCAATAGACGGGGGAGCCATGGATGTGGTGGTATTCGTTGGAGTAGGGAGCCCGGGGAAGGCCGGTGCCCTGTGCAGGGGTGGCCTGGAAGATGTCGACCGCCTTGGTATTGTCAGCGGCGTCACCGAGCTGGTTGCGGCGCAGCAGGAACAGGCGTCCGTCCTTGCCGCCCCACGAGGAGGTCGGTCCCCGGCAGGAGGAGGACACCACCCGAGCCGAGATCCGTGTCGTCATGGCTGAGTTTATTCCAGTCACTGGGAGCAACCGGAAAAGTCGCCGAAATTGTCGACGTCGACACTCTGTGTGGTCAATGCTGTCTCTGACAGGTTGGCCCCGGTGCGCAGGTTGTCGTAATGCTGCGTGGCCACCGTCACCGGCATGGCGATGTACCCCAGGAGCAACCGAGCATGCTGGTCACCTCAGCGCGTCCACGGAGTCGAGCATGGCCCACAGGACGTCGTTGAACTCGAGGGCTCTCACCACGCTGTCCTGGCCCTGAGGCGTGGACAGGATGGGGCGAAGCAGCTCGAGAGCATGGTCGCTCTCCTCGGCGGCGCGGTCACGGTGCCGCTCGAAGTCCCAGGCCCTCGGGTCTGATCCACGGGTAATGCCGCTTCGGTTCCCCGGCTCCGCTCATCGAGAAGCTCCGGCACCAACGGCTGTGTGACGACGCCGCCACACACTCCGGCCACGGCGACAGACGGCAGAAGCCGACGTGGGCGTCGACGGCGAAGCGAACTCCGGGAGCCACGTGACGCTCGTCCATGACCGCCGCTCTCGCAAGCCCCACCGCGTCCGCAAGACGCAGCCAGCTCTCGAGCCCGCCCTCGTCAGCTTGGTTGCCGTCCTGATCGATGATGCGCAGAATCCACGCCGGGCCTCCACGGATGGAAGCTTGGCGAGGATGAGGGCGTCCTTCACCGGCATCATGCGCTGATAGTGGAAGCGGTTCAGCACCCAGTCCTGCAGCTCCTCACGGGTGAGCTTTCCCTCATGCATGCGGAGGTGAAATGGATGCCTGTGGTAATAGCGATGCTGACCCACCTCATGCAGATGCGCAAGGTAGTCTTCCTCTGATCGCGCCGAGCTCATGGCCGATCGCTCCTTCACGACGTCGGTTCTTCCCACAACAGCCGGCGGCCGCGGATGCGGCCCGATTCACGTCGTCCTCGATACACGAGGCGCGGGTCGATCCCAGCGCCCTCCACTCTCACTGAGGTCGCGCGCTCGGCCTGGGCGATCGCCTCTACGACAAGTCCATGATCGGGCAACCACTGGCACACCGGGTCGGTGCGTGTGGCATCTCCGGTGAGGGCATACGCCTGGCACCGGCAGCCGCCGAAGTCCGCGAAGCGAAGCTCGCAGCTCCGGCACGGATCCGGCATCCAGTCGACGCCGCGATACCGGTTGAACGATGGGGACTCCCAGATCCACGCCAGAGTACGCTCGCGGATGTTCTCGCAGTGGAGGTCGCCGATGCTGCCGGCCACCGGACAGGGAAGCACCTGTCCGCACAGGTAGACAGTCATGGATACGTGCCCCCAACCGCCCATGCACGGCTTGGGATGTCCTGGTGATAGTCCGACAGCACCCAGGTCATCTCCATCCTGCCATGCAGAGCCGCCTTCCGATCCTGGTACACGGCAAATGCGCGGTCGAGCTGATCGCGGCTCGGCAGGAGTGAGGCGCGATTCACCAGCGCCCAGCTGTAGTACTGCGCGTTGGCGAGCTCCAATCGGTCGGCGCCCCAGGCGAGTGCGAGGTCGATGATGGCGGTGAGCTCATCGAGGTTGTAGCGGTGCAGCACCACGTTGAGGCCGAGCGGCAGCCGGGCCTTGTGCACCGCACACGCTGCCTTGCCCTTCTCCTGGTGTGCCTTTCTGCCGGCGAGGGTGTCGGAGAGACGTGGACCTGCCGCCTGGACACTGAGCTGAACACTGTTCAGTCCGCGAGCGGCAAGCCCTACGGCGCGGTCGGTGGTGAGCCCGATCCCGCTGGTGACCAACTGTGTATAGATGCCGAGCCCCCGGGCGCATCGAACCACGTCCTCGAGGTCTCTCCGGAGCAATGGCTCTCCACCCGAGAGATGCATCTGGACGACCCCCAGCTCGGCGGCCTGCCACAGTACATCCCGCCATTCATCGCTGGTCAACTCCTCGTCCTGGTGACGCAGCTGCAGGGTGTCGACGAGATCGGCGCAGCCCAGTGGGCAGCGGTGCGTGAGCTCGGCCAGGAGGGCGTACGGTGCGACCGGCAGGGTCATCGAATCCAACCCTCATCGACAGCTCGGGCAAGGAAGTCGACGACGTCACCAGCGACCGATGCGTCCACATGCTGCGTCTCCAGCTGGACGATGAGCTCCTCCACACTCACACTGCCCGTGCAGAGACGCAGGATTGCGGCGGCACTGTTGTTCAACCTCACTACGCGTTCTGGCATCAGGAGCAGATCGGCTGACCTGATCGGGTCATGGCGAAGCATCACGCTTCGACGGAGGCAAGGCCGCCAGTGGTGGTCCACGGCGGGCGTCCCGTCGCCTGCCGCGGTGGGCGAGCCTCGGGTCAGGGCCTCCCCACGGTGACGGCTCTCGAGCATCAGATCTCGACCTCCATGCCATCGTGGCCCACATGGAGGCCGGCGGAGGTGAGGGCACGATGCTCGGCGGAGCCGCCGTCGAGCACTGGGTTGGTGTTGTTCATGTGGGTGTAGATGGACCGCAGCCCGTGCATCGCTCCCAGGAGCTCGGCGGTCCCCCCCTTCCCGGTGATGGGAAGATGGCCCGTCCGCTGCGCGGTGTAGTCCGCTGACCTGATGTCTACCATCTCATCCTGCGACCAGTAGGTACCGTCGACGAATGCACATGCCGCGCCACGCAGCCCCTCGAGCAGCGATGGAGTCCACTCCGCCACTGCGGGCGCGTAGACGGCCCTGGCCCCGCCCACGGTGTCTTCCAGGGCATAGGCGACGACCCAAGGATCCACGACCGACAGGCGGCGACTGGCAGCCGATCCCGCCGCCTGGTCGCCGTGGCCGGAGGCGGCACCTGCCGCATACCGCGGACGCTAAAAGGAGGAACGCGCGGCCGGAGCCGACCTCCGTCGAGCAGGGTCGGCACCCAGGCGTCACCTCGATCCAGCGCAGCTCCGTGTATGCTCGAGAGCACGCGCCGCAGAGGGAAGGCATCCTCCAATGTCCTGAGCACCGGCTCAGTCGCATAGACCTCGAGCTCGGTGGACTGGCGGAGCATGAGCAGCCCGATGGTGTGATCAAGCTCCGCGTCGGTGAGCAGGACAGCGCGGATAGGGCGTCTGCCGGATTCCGGGGCCTGGATGCAGTTCCGGCATCGCCTCGACCTGCCGGCACACGTCGGGTGTGGCGTTGACGATGCACCATTCTCGTCCACCGCAGCTGACTGCGAGGCTCGCATGGAGACGTGGCGACAGTCCGCTCGCCCCGCTGCGAACACGAGTGCATAGCGGGCAGGCGCAGTTCCACTGTGGACAGCCACCGCCCGCCGCCGTGCCGAGCACTCGGGTGCGCCGCCTGTCCTCCCCCATGCCATCCGAACGCGGAGATCACGCGGTCGCGGCGTACGCCGTCACCTCCAGTGGCGTGTCTATCACCTCGAAGTAGGGCCGCTCCCAGGCTCCCAGGCTTGTCGTGGGATCCTCCAGCGCCAGGATGTAGTCGACGGGAACCGCGCTGTCGACTGCGGCGTCACCCGCGTCCGCACTCATGAGGTCCGCCTCCTTCCCCTGACCCTATTGCTCCGCAGTCCGTCGAGATGCTCGAGCAGGCAGCCTGCGCTAAATCCGCGACCCGAACCTGCTCCTGGGCGCCCGAACGCCCCCCCGATCTGGGCCGTCGGCGGCGAGGACTCAACAAGAGAACCGCCCGCCCACACAGGGATTCAGCCTCGGATGGAAGCGTACATGGGCTGACTAAATCCGTCAATATGCCAGTGCACGGGGCCCTGCCCAGGCGGTGCGCAGGGCAGGGCGGTCACTTCTTACGTCACACCCCGGGCTGTTCCGGAGGTTGCACGGGGCGCGGGAAGGCGGCGCCACTCTACGCGCGTCTTGACAGTCACTTATGCCGAGCCCATCGTATGCGCTCCCAGTGGTGCAGATTATGAGCCCCCATGGGCGACGAGCATCTAGTGGCCGTTGCCAGGCCTTCGGACCGCCCAGTTGGAGAGCTCCTCCGCGTGTGGATCCTCCGGCCCTCCGCCGTCCACGTCAGGGTAGATCGAGGCAGCGTGGCAGAGCCAGGGTCCCCGCGATTGGTGAGAGGTTCCCGGACAGACGACCGCGCCGGCGCCGAACTCCAGGGCGGTTCACATCGCCTGCTTGAGGGAGAGAATGACGCGAGATGCGAACAAGGCCGCCCTTCCCGGGCAGGATCTCGACGAAGGCGCCCGAGTTTATGATACGGACGATCTTGCACAACCACGGTGCGCGATCACGCGCGACCGAGCGCACACGGCACTCCGAGCAGACCTCTCAGCCCGGGACGCGCGCCCAGGCGGCGGTGAGCGGCGGGACGATCATGGCGGCGTGGTTGGTGGTGAGGTCGGCCACCAGCCGGTCCTCCAGCGTGTCGAGGCCCACCTCGGCCGGGGTGGTGACACCGAACTGGCTCGCGTCGGGAGGAGCGCCGGACGACGTTGACCACGAACCAGACCGGAGCGGTCGGCCCCCCAGCCATGATTGTCCGGCTCTCGAGGGTGGCCGGAGGGAACCCGGCGTCGCAGAAGGCCCGGTAGAGCTTCGGCAACTCGGCACTCGTCCGAGCCCTCGAGGGTCCGGACCATAGGCCTGGACCTGGGCCCACAACGGGGAGGACGGCATGGCGAAGTCGTAGGTGAGGTCCGGTTCGAGAGAACCACACAAGCGACCCCGGCGCCAGCGCCTGTGCGCAGGCGCGCAGCGCGGCTGCGCGCTCCGGCACCCACATGAGGATGAGGCGGCCCATGACGGCGTCGACCGGCCCCGGATGGTCCTCAAGCAGGTCGCCGAGCGCGGCAACGTCACCCTCGCGGAAGGTGACGTTGTCGAGGCCCAGGTCGGCAACACGTCGCCGGGCAAGGGCAGCCTGCTCGCCGGAGCGTTCGATACCCAGCACCGAGCCGCTCGGCCCGACCAGCCGGGCCGCGAGGATCGTGGTGTCCCCCGCTCCGGAGCCGAGGTCTGCCACGTGCATGCCCGGTCGAAGGCCGGCTTGGGCCAGCAGCTGCTCCGTGACCGGCTCGAAAGAGGCGGGCCTGCGCCACCAGCCGCCGTTCTTCCTCGGTGCGGTCGCTGGCCCAGGCGTACGGGTCAGGGTCGGGGGCGACGGTCTTGCCCATCCGACTGCCTCCCTGGTGACGTCCGATTCGAAGTCGGCCGCCGGCGGCGCGCCCCCGTTGACCGCCGTCCGAGCGTACTCCACGGCCATGGGGCCCTGCCAGGTCGACGTCGCGACGGACGTCCAGCTTACCGCGACGATCTTGAACCCCGTTGGACTTCGTCGGACCCGGGGAGGACATGCGCTACTCCCCTTATCTACTAACGACTTCTCCCGCGATAAGGGTAATTGCTCCTCTGCAGGGATTCGAACCTGCGACCGGCCGCTTAGAAGTTGGTTGGGCGTGGGGTCGTTGATCGATAAGGGATTTCGGCGCGTGGGCGTTTTGGAGCGGTAGCCTGACCAGGTCAACAACCGGTTGCGGTTGGTCGCGATCCGCGTGGGGCAACGGCAAGTCCGGACGTGCTGATCCAGCGGGCAGTCAATGCGGACGGCGGCTCGTGTTCATCGCGGTGGTGACGGCGTCCATCGTCACGACCCAGGTGACGACGCAAATTTCCGCCAGCGGCTCCTGGCGTCGAGACGTCCAGGTGCGCCAGCACGCCAGCGATCCCTCGACGGTTACGTTGCGGGATCGTGGAGTGGCCCATGGTGGCGTCTCTCGTCGTCGGCCTCGACCTGGTTCCCCACGGTGGTGACCACCGCAAGGTTCGGCACCTCCAAGGCGTTCTTCATGGTGGCCACAGACCTCCGCGAGCGTGAGGACTGGTCACCCGCTGGGTAGACGGGGCCGGGCACGCGAGCAGCCCGGCCCCGTCTTCTCGTTCCGGGCCCTGGATGACCGCCGACTTCCAGCCCGCTGCGCTGTGGAGCCAAGGGAGATTCGCGTACCGTCGGTCAACGGTCCCCGACCGTGACCACGCCCCTGAGAATCCGAATCGCGAGTTGAACCGCCCGTCCGAACCCAGGTGCCTGGCCGGGGAGCGCACATTCCGCCGATCAAGCCGAGAATACTCCGATCGGCGGATGTTCTCGCTACCCCGACCAGCGCATCCTGCGCCTATGGTGGGACTGAGGGCCGAGGTGGACGACGTGATGGGTTTCCCGGGACCAGAGGCTGCGGCGCTGCCGACCGGGGTGGTGACCTTCCTCCTCACCGACATCGCGAGCCCGCCTCGAGGCGAGGGGGCGCGCGGGGCCAGCGCGGCTCCGGCGGTGTCCCACCACGACGACGTTATCGATGAGGCGGTCCGACGTCGTGGCGGGATCCGTCCGGAGCAACAGGGAGAGGGGGACGCCGCGTCGCAGCATTCGCTCGGGCCTCCGACGCCATCGCTGCGGCGATCGAAGCCCAACTCGCCCTCGCCCAGGAGCGCCGGACCGGCCGCGCCGCGATCGGCGTTCGCATGGCCCTCCACACCGGCGAGGCGCAGCTGCGAAACGAACGCAACTACATGGGGACGGTGATCGTCCGCTGCGCCCGCCTGCGTGCCCTGGCGCACGGCGGCCAGATCCTGGTGTCGAACGCCACTGCCGAGGTGCTCGGCGACGGCCTGCCGGGGAACGTCGCCCTGCTCCCGCTCGGTGTCCATCGGCTGCGGGATCTGGACCGGCCCGAGCGCGTCTTCCAGGTCTCGCATCCTCAGCTCCCCTCGCGGTTTGCACCGCTTCGCTCCCTCGGTGCGCTGCCCAACAACCTTCCAATCCAGACCACCAGCTTCATCGGACGTCAGCGGGAGCTGACCGACCTTCAGCGCCTCGTGACCCGGACGCGCGTGGTCACGCTGGTCGGCGTGGGGGGGTGTGGAAAGTCCAGGCTCGCCACCCAGGTCGCCGCCGATGTCGGGGAGGCACATCCCGACGGCGTCTGGTGGGTCGACCTCGCACCCGTCTCCGATCCGGAGCGCGTTCCCCACGCCGCACTCGCGGCTCTCGGCATCGGCGACTTCCGCGGACGCGACCCGCTCGAGCGGCTCACCGGGCATCTCGCCGGCCAGCGTGTGCTGCTCGTGGTCGACAACTGCGAGCACCTGCTCGCAGCCGCGGCCCGGCTCGTGGACGCCGTGCGGCGGTCGTGCGCCGAGGCGGTTGCGATCGCGACCAGCCGGGAACCGCTGGATCTCCCGGGCGAGCTCGTGTGGCAGGTTCCGTCGCTATCCCTGCCGCCGGTTGGACAGGAGGTGTCGATCGAGCACGTCGACCGCTACGACGCGCTACGGCTGTTCGTCGACCGGGCCGTCAGCGCCCTGCCAGGTTTCGCTCTCGACGACGAGAGCGTCGACATCGTTGCCAAGGTGTGTTCGCGCCTCGACGGGCTCGCCCTTTCCATCGAGCTGGCCGCCGCGCGGGTACAAAGTCTCAGTCCTCGACACATCCACGAGGGTCTCGCCGACCGCTTCCGCCTGCTCACCGGCGGAGCGAGCACCGCGTTGCCGCGGCAGCAGACGCTGGAGGCCTCGGTGGAGTGAGCGACAGCTGCTTCAGGAGTCCGAGAAGGTGCTGTTGCGCCGCCTGGCGGTGTTCTCGGGCGGCTTTACCGTCGAGAGTGCACAGGACATCTGCGGCGATCCTCCGCTCGAGGCGCGCGATGTCCTGCCCCTCCTCACCCAGCTGGTTGACCGATGCCTCGTCGCCTTCGACGCTCAGGACGGTCGCTACCGGCTCCTGCAGACGATCCACCATCTCGTTACCCGGCGGTTGGTCGACGCGGCCGAGGCCGAGATGGTGCGCGACCGTCACGCGGCGCACTTCCTGGAGGCGGCAGAGAGGTGCCGCGCGCTCCTCGACCGGGGGCCACTGCCACAGCTGCTGGCCTCCCTCGAGCGCGACCACGACAACCTGCGCACAGCCATGCAATGGACGCTCGCCAGCGGCGACGGCAACTCGGCTCGGCGCATGGCCGTCTCTCTCACGCCTTTCTGGTCCATTCGTGGTCATTACTCCGAGGCCCAGGACTGGTTCCGGCGAATCCTCGCGCACGGCGTCGAGCCAGCGTCTCCGATGAGCGCCTGGGCGGCGTGGTGCCAGGGACACATCGGCCTGTGCGGCATGGACCTGGGCGGTGGTCTGGGGGTGGCGGAGACGGAGCGGGCGGTGGCGCTAGCCCGCCGGGTCGGGGAGGCCGGGCTGCTCGCCCGAGCGCTCACCGACCAGGGCCTCCTCCAGATCTTCGTCGCACCGGACACGGCGCGCGCAACCCTCGAGCAGGCGATCGAGGTGGCACGCGGGGCCTCGGACGAGTGGGCGCTGGCCACGGCCCTCGCCTTTCTGGCTTTCCTCTGGATCCTCGACCGCGATCGAGCCGACCGGGCGGAGCCGCTTCTCGACGAGCTGCAGGCGATCGCCACCCGGTCGGGCAGCCCCTACTGGCACGGCTGGCATGGGATGTCCCGCGGTCTGGCCGACTGGCGCGGGGGGCGGCTCGTCGACGCGAGAAGGACGCTCGAGTCCGCGGTCGACGCGGCCCGGGAGCTCGGCGATCCAATGCTCGAGGCGTACTGCACCTTCTGGCTCGTCGACGTCCGGATCGGCCAAGGCGACTATGCCGGGGCCGCTCCGCTGATCGCGGCAAGCCTCGAACGCCTGAGCCGCTCCGCCCGGATCCGGGAGGAGTTCGTGGCTCTGCGTCTTGCCATCGCGGCCCTGGCATCAGGGAACCTGGAGGAGGCGCGTGGGCAGGTCGAGGCCATCCTCCCCATTGCCCAGGCGGTCGGCCTTCCTCTCCTTCTCTCACAGTGCCTCGCCGTGCTCGGCCGGGTGGCACTGATGGACGGCCACCTCGACGCCGCTCGTGCGGCGTTCGGCGATGTCGCCGCCATGGCCGAGCAGGTGGGCAGCCCCTGGTCACTTGTGGAGGCGAACAACCTGCGAGGGCGGCTCGCGCGAGCCGAGGGCGATCCGACAACGGCCGAACTCTCCATCACCGCGCCCTCGCCCTCACCACCGAGCGTGGATTTTACGGTGCCGCCGCCGAGACGCTCGAGGCCCTGGCAGGACTGGCCACCCTGGGCGAGAGCGCTGACGAGGCAGCGCGTCTCTTCGCTGCGGCGCAGGCCCTCCGGCAACTGACCGGACAGCGCCGCTGGCCGCTCGATCAACCGGCGTACGACGCCGATCTCTCCGCACTCCGCCAGCGCCTCGGTGACGAGGCCTATGACCGGGCGTGGAACGAGGGCATCGCTCTCAGCCTCTTCGAGGCCGCCGCTTACGCCTCTCGGGCCCGAGGTGCTCGAAAGCGTCCGTCGACGGGGTGGGCGGCACTCGCCCCCACTGAAATCGATGTGGTGGCGCTGGCAGCCCAGGGCCTGTCCAACGCAGAGATCGGACGCCGGATGTTCATCTCGCCCACGACCGCGAAGACCCACCTTGCTCACGTCTACGGAAAGCTCGGCGTCGCCAACCGGGCGGAGCTCGCCGCCCAGGCGACCGCGCGAGGCATCGGCCGCGGGGGCGCCAGGTAGGCGCGTCGCGGTTCCACGTCATCTGGAGGCAATGTAATGCAGCGAACGGTTCAGGCTGCCATCGTGGCCATGCTCCTCGCACTGATGGGAACCGCATCCGGCCTCGGCCGAGCGAGTGTGTCCGCCGGCAACGCCCCGCCGCGCGACAGCATCGCCCTCAACAGCCGTGGTACGGCGCACGACGAGTCGGCCGATCCCGTGCGCTTCGTCTACACGCTGCCCCTCTACTCGCTCGTCACCGGCCGGCAGATCGGAACGGCCGTCGACGAGGCCACCTGCGTCAGCTCCACACCGCCTCCGTGCGCGGTGGTCGACGACACGCAGACCTTTCACATGCCCGAGGGCGACATCGTCAGCCACGCCCTGGTCAGCGTCGTCCCCGATCCTCAACGCCCTGGGTTCATCCTCACCGGGTCCCGGCCCTCGGCCAACACCATCGTCAAGGCGACCGGCCTATTCGCCGGTCGGACGGGGGTCGTCCGGGAATCGGCTGTGGACGACGCCCGAGCGTTCCCGGGGACCATCGTGGAGGACGCCTTCTGGGTCATCGACTTCGCCTAGCGCGAGGTTGAAGACGGCGCTCTCAACGCTCGTTGAATCGCGTTCCGGTCCGTGCGCCCAGGCGCAGCCAGAAGTCGGGACCTATCGCACCTTGCCTCTGAGCTGCGCCAATCTCCCGAAACGCGAGTTCACAGCCGGCAGGGGCGAAAATGGTGAGGTGTCGTCCGCCCTTCTCACCAGCGACCAGCCCGTGCGGTGTTCCCCGCGGCACCAGCACTGTCGCGCCGGCACCGGCGGTGAACTCGGAGTCCCCCGACGGTGAAGCGGTAATCGCCTTCCAACACGTACCAACACTCTTCGGCTTGCTCGTGGATGTGTCGCCCCGCGCCCTTGCCCGGCGGGATGGTGGCTTCCGTCAAACTGAAGCTGCCGCCGTTCTCCGGTGAGATCTTGATGCAGAACTCATGTCCTTTGCTGGGGCCAGACAATGCGTTCGCCATCACTTGGGCTGATCAGAATCGTTGTCATCCGCGTTCTTCCCTTCGTTCGTTCGTGCCGCGGTATAGGTCAAGAGAACAGGCTGATTCAGGACCACTCGACTAAGAGTAGTGGTCCGGGAGATCCTGCTGTCGCGAGCGCAGTTGGCCCTTCTGGGACCTTGCCAGGCGCCCTGGACGCACTGGAGATGGCCATCCGGCGGAGTCTGGGGCTTGGTCGCTGGGTCGCCTGTGGCCCACGCTCGAGGTAGGTTGGCGCCCCGTGGGATGACCCAGGGTGGCCTCGCGCGACAACCTCGTCGGCTGCCACCGGCGTGTACCCTCGCTGACGTGAGCGGGCGCCCTCAAAGGCCGAGTTCACTGCCCAGAATTCGGGCGACGAATCCGCCCGACGGCTCCTTGGCGACGAGCTGCCTCACGCGCTCACGGGCACCCGCGACGTCACCCCGCGTCTCCGCGGCCCTCAAGGTGCTCGAGTACGCGGTCCACACATCGGCGCCGGTGATCTCGTAGCCGTATCCCTGGACGAGCCAGTGGAGTGCAAGCAGCCCGATCTCGACCGCGAAGTCCGGCTGTGCGTCGGCGAGATCGCGCGCCGCGCGCGTGAGAAGTCTTCGGATCGCAGGGGGACCGGCTGGCGAGCGCGACCGCCTCATCGTAGAGCCTCGCGTCCTTGGCAGCCGCGAACCACTTGCCCTCCTCACCGGGGGTACTCTCGACGAGGTCCTCGAGGATCTCGCGCGCCGTCCTCCCCGGGTACTTCTTCGCCACGGCCCGGAAGGTCGCCAGATAGGTGCCGCGCCTGTTCGCCCGAAGGCCGTAGCGTCGGTACGCCTCGTCGACCAGTCCGGACGAGAGCAGGATCTCCTCACAGGTGACGTCGACGTCGGCGTCGTGCGTCCATCGCCCGCGGCACAACTCCGCGTACCGGATCGCCTCCGACTTCAACCCCATCGCCGCGAGAGCCTTCACCGCCCACCGCTTGTAGGCCCAGATCGTCTCGATCTGGAGGATGTCGACGATCTCGTCGTGGCGCTCCGCACGGTAGAGGGCGCTGAGGCAGGCCGACGTGCCATGAAAATGACCACGAAGGCTCCTGTCCGGACTGAGCGCCAGGCGAGTGATGCCGATGAGCTCGTCGGCCCAGGCCGAGGCGACCTCCTTCGATGCGCAGAGCGTCCCCCAATGGTCGGCGAGGATCTCGATGTAGGGCATCTGATCCGCCTCATGCGCGGCCCACAGCCGCCGTAGCCATGCCTTCCGTGTCCGATCATCGGCGGGAGCGTTGGCGATGATCGGGACCAGGTCGGCGATCGCGTTGTAGACAGCGGTGCCGATGGCGCCGGAGGAGCTGTCAACTTGCTCAAGCGCCGGCGAGATCCGCTCGAGCAGGGTGACGGCGCCGTCGGCGGCGAGGATACGGTCGGTGCGCGTCACCTGCTTGATCTCGCTGACCGCCTCCCTCACGCGCTGTATGGCCGGCTGGGACCTCCAGCCGAATGCCCGGCGACGGAAGCGTGTCTTGAACTGCCACGGATGAGCCTGGGTCCTGGTGACACCGGTCATGACCCTGTCCTCACCGCGTCGGTCACTCCGCGGCGAGCCACTGCCGGTATGCCTCAATCCATTCCGCACCGCGCGGGGGAGGCTCCGGCAGGGAGAGTCCGAGGATGGGCAGTGAGTGGCGGTGGCGACCGCGTCTGCAGACCGCGATGATCTGCTCGCTCGGGTCCTGATCGATGCGCTCGACCGTCACGGGGACGCCCAGCACGATGGTCTCGAAGGGCACCTCGAGGTGCTCCTCGATCATCGTGAACAGTCCGGTGAGTTGCTCCAACTCGTTGTAGCAGTCGATCGTCGCTTCTTCGATCATCTCAGCGAGCCGGCGCATCCTGATCGTGGAGCGTCTGGATCTTTCGACTGGGGTCCTCGCCCGGGGCATCCTGGAAGGTTGCCACAGCGATGTGGGGTCCTATCTGGAGGCCATCCCCGAAGGTCCTGTCGGAGTGGATCTGCGCGCCCTGCGGTGACCCACGTCGGCCTTTCACGACCGGGAGGGTCCGTCTCCCCCGCCCCGGCGGGAGAAGTTTCCAGACTGTGCAGAATCGTGTACACTCCAACCATGACTGAGTACCTCCCGATCTCAGAGGCTCGTCAGCGGTTCCTCCAACTGGAATTGCACGACGACGACGAGGTCGTGGTCACCCGCAACGGCAGACCCGTCTTCACGATCGTCTCCCACGAGCGCTCCGAGCACCTACGGAAGTTGGAGGGCCTGGTCGAGACTGCCGAGATTCTGGCCGACCACGAGTTCATGGCCAAGCTCCGCGACGTCATCGACAATCCCGGGGAGACCGTCTCTTGGGAAGAGGCGAAGAAGGAGCTCGACCTCTGACCTATGCGGTCCGGATCGACCGGAGGGTGCTCGCCGACCTGAAGAGGCTGGACGGAGGCACTCGCCGGCAACTCATGGCGGCCATTCTCACCCTGGCTGATGACCCCGGGAGAGGGAAGCCTCTCGCCGACGCGCTGGCCGGATACCTGTCCATCCAGGCCCTGCGCTCCAAGTACCGCATCGTGTACCACATCGACGACGACACCGTAGTGGTACTCGTCGTCGCTGCCGGTCGGCGCCTGCCTGGCGACGAGAAGGACGTGTACCGGGAGCTGGTCCGCCTGCTCAGCAGCCAGCAGGATGCGGGTGACTAGCCGAGCAGACACCGCCATCGGACATCCGTGAATCATGCTCGATGGCACCCGACCCTTCCCGGCCAAGGTACTTCAGCGGACAGTGGCATG
This sequence comes from uncultured Chloroflexia bacterium, assembly GCA_963846365.1. Taxonomy (GTDB): domain Bacteria; phylum Chloroflexota; class Dormibacteria; order Aeolococcales; family Aeolococcaceae; genus CF-96. Next base: position 76,682 of record CAWJVN010000002.1, on the reverse strand, counting down.
ATCCAGGGTGCTCTCCCTTGGCTGGCGCTGCGCTCCGGTCGGTGAGAGTGCACCCATCCGAGAGCGCCGGTGCCTGTGCGGTTATCGACCGGGGCTCGCCGTCATGGATTATGGGTCCTGCAAGGCGGACAGAGCCTGATCGATACCGTCCTCAAACGACAGGGTGCGCCCGACCCGCCACTCAGCGTCAAAGACCACGGGGTCGACGGTCTCCGACAGATGACCTCGGCATGTCTCGACGGTTTGCTGAAGGGGTCGGTGGTCCCCCTGGGAGGTGGGAACTCCGGCGTCCCCGGTTGCCGCGGCCAGGAGGCGGACAGCCACCTCTGCGCGGCCGCGGCTCGCCAGCGCGACCGCTGCCAACTGGAGACTGTCGCTGAGCCACATGCGTCCCCCGAGGTCGCGGATGAGTCCCAGCGATTCCCGGAGGATCGACACCGTCCGGGAGCTGTCGCCGGTCAGGACCGAGGCCTCCGCCGCGCGGCTGAGCGCCATGACCAACACGTTCCGAAGTCCGAGGCGTCGCGCGGCACCGACCGCCTCGACCGCGAGCTCCAGGGCTCGGTGACCGTCGCCTTCGAGGGCGCTGAGCGTGGCCAGCGCGCTCTGGGCGTGTGCGACCAGCACGTCGCTCGTCTGCTGCCTTCCGATGAGGAGCGCACGATCGAACGCGACGGCGGCCCCACGCCGGTCTCCTCGGCCGAGGATCGCCCAGCCGATGTTGAAGTCGCACCAGCCCACGCCGGCAGCACATCCAGCAGCGTCGAGGGTTCGTCGAGCATCGGCGAAAAGCTCCTCGGCGGCGTCGGGAGCCCGCTCGTGGATGGCTACGCAGCCGAGGTAGCCGTTCGCGCATGCCTTTCCCACCGTGTCGTCCGCGGGCACGGCCAGATCCCGAGCCTCTCGCCACAGCGCTGCGGCGGCTTCGTAGTCACCGAGCTGCAGGATCAGCAGCCCAAGGCCCACGAGAGCCCACACGCGAGCCGCTCCTGACGGATCCGGGTCGGCGCTGAGGGCGCGCTCGAGCCAGACCCGGCCCTCGAGATAGCGCCCATCCAGCGCCCAGTAGGGGAAGAGACGACCGGCCAACCGAAGGGAGGCCTCGTGGTCGCCGCCGCGCAGCGACCACTCGAGCGCGGACTGCAGATTCTCGTAGTCGGCCCCTACCCGAGTCAGCCATCCCCGACTGACGGACAGCGGAGGTCCCAGGTAGCTGGAGGCGACCACGAGGAAGTGGTCACGATGGCGCCGGCGCAAGCGCTCCTCTTCCTCACACGCAGCGAGCTGGCGGACGGCGTACTGGCGGACGGTCTCGGTCAGTCGGAAGCGGGTTCCCTGCGAGGTCGACTCGACGAACACCCAGGAGGTGTCGACCAGCCGGGCAAGGAGGTCGAGCACCTCGACACCGGAGAGCGTTCCGGCCTCCTGCGCCACCGCCTCCGCCGCCTCGAGCTCGAAGCTGCCCGCGAACACCCCGAGACGTCGCAGCAGCACCTGCTCGGGCTGCGCCAGCAGCTCGTGGCCCCACTCCATGCACGCGTGGAGGGTCTGATGGCGACTGGGCGCGCCGGCCGGTGCTCGCGTCAAGAAGCGGAACCGCTCGTCGAGTCGTGCCGCGATCTCGCCGGCGCTGAGCACGCCCAGGCGGGCGGTTGCCAGCTCGATGGCCAACGGTATGCCGTCGAGGCGGCGGCAGATGTGGCCCACATCCGCAGCCGCTTCTGGGCCGAGGCGGAAGTCGGCATCGAGCGAGAGGGCACGGTCGCAGAAGAGAGCGACAGCATCGTCGTGCGAGAGTGAGGGAACTCTCCACACCGTCTCCCCGGCGACGCCGAGACGTTCCCGGCTGGTGGCCATGATGGTCAGCAGAGGGCAGCCGCGCACCAACGTGTCGACGAGAGTTCCGACCGCGGCGAGCAGGTGCTCACAGTTGTCGAAGACCAGCAACATGCGCCGCCGGCTGAGATGGTCCACGAGAGCCGCCGGTGCCGATTGGCCCCTCGCCGGCAGCAGGTCGAGCTGGGCAGCGAGTTGCGGAGCCATGAGTGTGGGGTCGCTCAGCGGCGCGAGTTCGGCGAGGAGCACGCCGTCGGGGAACAAGAGGAGAAGCGCCCTGGCCACCTCAAGCGCGAGGCGGGTCTTGCCCACACCACCAGCCCCGGTCAGGGTGAGCAGACGGGAGGCCTCCAGCAGCTCGGCGACCCGACGGCGCTCTTTCTCCCTACCGACGAAACGACTGAGGATGACCGGCAGGTTGTGGCGACCTGCCGGAACGATCTCCTCGAGAGCGGGAACGCTGCGGTCGGAGGCTTCCTCGAGTTCCTGGCGCAGCACCGCCCGTTCGAGCCCACGCAGTTCTGGGCTGGGATCGATCCCCAGCTCCCCGGCGAGGTGCTCGCGCAGCCGCCCATACGCCTGCAGCGAATCCGCCTGGCGGCCGGCACCGTACAGAGCCCGCATGAGCTGAGCCGTCAGACGCTCTCGGGTGGGGTGCTCGGTGACCAGCGACTGCAACTCACCCACGACGCCCGCGTGCTGCCCCATGAGGAGCTCGGCCTCGATCCGGTCCTCGACGGCAGCCAAGCGCAGCTCCTCCAGCCGCACTCTCTCTGCCCGTGCGAAGGCTTCGTCCTCGAAGCCCGCGAGCGCGGGGCCGCGCCAGAGCGAGAGCGCCTCGCGAAAGGTTGTCGCGGCCGCCCCCGGCTCAGAGGGGAGCTGCGCGCGCGCCGCCGCCACGAGGCGCTCGAAGCGAGCTGAGTCCAATGCCTCGGCTGGGACCCTCAGTTCATATCCGCTGCCGCGGGTCAGCAGGGCAGGCTCGCGGTTGTAGCCCTGGAGCGCAGCACGCAGACGGAAGACGTGGGTGTGCAGGGTGGCGACGGAGGTCTCGATGGGCTCCTCACCCCATAGCCAGTCGATCAGCTGCTGCATGGAGACCACTTGATTGCGGTGCACAAGCAGCGCCGTCAGAACGGCGGCGCGCCTGCCGCGCGGCGGGAAGGGCAGCAGGCGCTCCCCTTCGGAGACCTGGAGCGGCCCCAGGATCCCGAATCGCAGGGCACCGATCCCAACGGTGGTCGACGGCATCCGGTCGGTGAGCGGCGTGGGCCCAGGGGAAACCGCCGCGAGCCCATCTGGATCGTCGACCGGCAGGACCCGGAAGAGGCGCCACCGCTCGGGAAAGCCCTTGAGGGCGACGCGGCCGCGGTTCTCGAAGGAGATTCCGGTCAGGGAGCCGCAGAGGTGCTTCACAACCTCGGAGCCGAGCACCTCTCCGCCTCTGGCCCTGCTACAGATGCGAGCAGCAGCGGCGACGGCCTCTCCGGCGAGGTCGCCACCCACCGCGGACACCTCGCCCGTATGGAGACCGGCGCGGACCCGCACCCGCTGACCGGGATGCCGGTCGCCATGGTCAGCGACCGCCACCTGGATGGCGAGCGCGCAGGCAACCGCCTTGCATGGAGAGGTGAAGACCGCCAGCAGCCCGTCTCCCAGCGACTTGACCGTCCGCCCACCATGAGCCCTCACCTGCTCCCGGCCGAGACTGTCGACGGCGGCGAGGAGCGTCTGCGCCTCACTGTGGCCCTTCGCCGAGTAGAGCGCCGTCGACCCCTCGAGGTCGGTGAAGAGGATGGTGGCGATTCGGTCGGTCACGGTCGAGCCAGTCTAGGACGTCGCCGCAGCCCTGTCAGGACCCCTGCCAGGGAGCTTCTAGGGAACTTCTAGGCGGTCAGTCCATGCTCCGCTTCCATGGTCACCCTCATGGGAGAGACAGTCATGGAACAGGTCGCCAACCGGTCTCAGTCCGAGACGGTCCTCGCGGCTGCACGCTCGGCCGTGGACGCGGCGGCGAGGCGCAACGCCGAGTTGGTGCGCTCGGTCGAGGCGCTCGACATCCGCATTCCCAGTTCGGAGTGGACCGTCGCGGACGCGGCCGGCCACCTGGTGGTCAGCGCACGGATACTGACCGAGATCGCCGCCGGCACACCGTCACCGATCGTTAGCTTGGCTCGACCGCAGCTCGCCGCGGAGAACGCTCGGCGCATCGATGAACTCGACGAGAGCGACCCTCTCCGGCTGTCGGAGCTTCTCACTGATGCGGTCCACCGTCTTGTCGAGGTGAGCGGCCAGTACGCCCCCGACAAGGTGGTGGAGTTCCACCAGCGTACTCCGCTGCCCCTCTGGGCGCTGGTGTGCATCGCGCTCGGTGAACAGATCCTGCACGGCTACGACATGGCAACGGCCCTGGGACGCCCCTCGCCGATCAGCCGCGAGGACGCCACCCTGGTACTCTCGGGATTCGCCCCCGTTCTGCCGCTCATCGTGAATCCCGAGACGGCCGGTGATCGCACCGCCGCCTTCGAGATCGACGTTGCGAGTCAGGCCCGCTTCGTGGCCCGCTTCGCCGGCGGCGGCCTCCACGTCGAGCCTGTGGGAAATGGGACCGTCGACTGCACTCTGTCGGCCGATCCAGTTGCGCTGCTCCTGGTCTCCACCGGCAGGCTCAGCCGGTGGCCCGCGATCGCCCTCGGTCTCATCTCGACCGGCGGGGCCCATCCGGAACTCGGGCCGGGGTTCTTCGACCTCCTGATGTACCCGTGAAGTCCGATGCCGTGGACCATTGGCGGGGCGCTCGCGCTCGGGGAACATCTGCACACCATGGCGTGAGCCAGGGTGGCGTACCCCGGAGCCTCGTCACAGGCGACCCGACGAGCCCGCTGCCTGAAGGTGACAAGCCCTGCCTTCGGCCGCTATCGGTTGCAACTCCCTGCGTCCACTGGCAGCGCGACCCCGGTCACGTAGCGAGCCTCGTCGGAACACAGCCAGACGATGGCGTTGCTGACGTCGTACGCATCCATGAGGTGGACGGGCATGGGATTCTGGAAGACGGCCGCCGCCTCGGGATGCTCCGCGACGTACTCCCCGAACGGTTCGTTGACGATCATCGGAGTGTCGACGCCCGTAGGGTGCACGGTGTTGACCCGGATGCTGTGGGACGCCAGAGCGTTGGCGTAGGCGCGCATCAGGCCGACGACCCCGTGCTTGGCGGCGAGGTACCCCATCGCACCAGCGGTGATCTCGCCGACGAAGAAGCCTTTGAGGCCGGCGGTGGAGCTCGTGATGACAATGGACCCGCCGCGGCCGCCCTCGATCAGCACCGGAGCGGTGACGCGCAGCGTGTAGTAGACGCCCGTCAGCATGACGTCGATGGCATCGAGCCAGGCTTGGGCCTCCATGCGCGGCTTACCGACCATCGGCGCGATGCCGGCGTTGGCCAGCACGATGTCGAGCCGGCCGAACTCCCTTAGCCCCTTCTGGAGCACCGCGCTGAGCTGATCGAGATCGCGGACGTCGGCCTGTTCGGCCACCATACGGTGGTCCTGCTCCTCGACCAGGCGCACGGTCTCGGCGAGGTCGTCGGGCGTGGCCATGGGATAAACCACCGAGTCGATCTGCCGACAGAGGTCGAGACCGATGATCTCGCAGCCCTCCTGCGCAAGACGGACCGCGTGAGAACGCCCCTGCCCGCGCGCCGCGCCGGTGATGAAGGCCACCTTGCCGTCGAGCCGACCCATGACTTCCTCCTCCTGTCGTCGTCGGGGACGTACAGCCATCCCATGAACTGCGGTGAGGTTGCGGTGAACGAGTCGAACTCCTTCACCAGCGCGTCGAACTGCTCAGCGAGTTCCTGAGCATAAGTCCTGGTGATTTGAGGCATGACTGCTTCCTCCTTGGTTCGACCCGATGATGTATTGGGGCTCGGGCCGTTGTCGGCGGGCGAGCAGCATCGCCGTGGGAGAACCGGCGCAACCGACGCGCGCAATGATTGCGTCATGCATCACCAGCCGTCCGCTGTCCATGGATGAATGAAGAGCTCAGGTGGGCGGCCGCGTCTCTCACCGTCCATGTGGACCCCTGGGATGGAGACACGCGCGTCGGTGAGCGAGCAGAGGAGGCCGGCCGTACGACCCGTGACTGTCTCGAGCGCTCTCCTGGCCTCGGTCAGGATCGCGGTACGGTCCATCGTTGCACCTCGGTGGCTCCCCCGCTCCGCAGCCGGAATGAGCCCTCAGCATGGGCTAGCGTCCTTGCGGTTGCCTTGTGGGAGGCTTGTGCCAAGCGTGTGCCAGCCCCCTGCTCAGGGCGGCTGAAGCCGCCGGGCGACGCTAGACTGACTATGTCGCGGTCACCTGGGAGACACTCGGTGAGCGTCACGCTCGGGAGCATCGAGTTCCGCCTCCTCGGCCCCCTCGAGGTGGTCTCGGGCGGGAGGAGGCTTGAGATCGGCAGCGCCCGGCAGCGGGCCATCCTCGCCGCCCTGGCGCTTCGGCCCAACAGGGTGGTGCCTCGGGACACGCTGGTCGAGGAGATATGGGGCGAGGCCCCCCCGGCCAGCGCCACCGCGACGCTGCATAGCCACGTCTCGCGCCTCCGGCGCACGCTGGCGGAGGGTGCGGGCGGAGCTTCCGCAGCGGTCCTGAGGACCCGGGAGCCCGGCTACGTTCTCGAGGCGGATCCCGACTGCGTCGATGCCCACCGCTTCGAGAAGCTCGCTGCTCAGGCCCGAGATTGCCTCGTTCGCGGGGAGGACGAGGTGGGAGTCCGGGGCCTACGCCAGGCTCTCGCGCTGTGGCGTGGTGAGCCCCTCCTCGACCTTCCCGATGCCCGGTACGCGCGGCTCGAGGCGGAGCGCCTCGAGGAGGCACGCCGCACCGCGATGGAGGACCTAGCGGACGCAGAGCTGGCCTGTGGTCGCCCGGGCGAGGCGGTGGCCCTCCTGGAGCCCCATCTGGCAGCCAACCCCTTCCGCGAGCGCGGCTGGGGCCAGCTCATGCTCGCGCTCTACCGGCTCGGGCGTCAGGCCGACGCACTCAACGCGTACCAGCGGGTGCAGACGCTTCTGAGCGAGGAGATGGGACTCGGCCCCACGCCTGCCCTGAGGCGATTGGAAGAGCAGGTGCTGCACCAGAGCCCCGAGCTGGACCTGGAAGCGCCAGTATCGTCGATATCCACGATCGCTCAGCCGCTCCGTGGACGTCGCGCATCCAGCGAACCAGCCGTGCCGCTCCCGGCGCTCCTCACCGGCATGGGGCGGATCTTCGTCGGGAGAGACGAGCAGTTGGCGCGGCTTCAACAGCTCTGGGATGAGGCGCGAACCGGCGAGTTACGTGCAGTCCTCGTCGTTGGCGAGCCGGGGGTAGGCAAGACCCGCCTCGCCGCCGAGCTCGCCGCTCGGGTGCACGAGCAAGGGGCCACGGTGCTTGCCGGGCGCTGCGACGAGGACATGGGCGTCCCCTACCAGCCCTTCGTCGAAGCCCTGCGTTACCTTGTCGGTCACACCCCGGCCGAGGGCCTGGGCCGCCGCCTGGGCCGCCACGGCGGCGAGCTCGCACGGCTGGTCCTGGAGCTCACAGAGCACCTGCCCGCTCTGCCGCCGCCGCTGCGCTCCGACCCTGAGACGGAGCGGTTCCGCCTCTTCGATGCCGTGGCCAGTCTGCTGGCCGACACGTCCACTGAGGAGCCTCTGCTACTAGTCCTCGACGACCTCCAGTGGGCGGCGAAGCCGACCCTGCTCCTGCTCCGCCATGTACTCCAGTCCGTCGAGCCGATGAGGCTGCTCGCCGTAGTCACGTACCGGGACACCGAGATCGGGCGCGCCCACCCCTTGAGCGAACTGCTCGCCGATCTGCGGCGACAGACCAGAATCGAGCGCATCGCATTGTCCGGACTCGACATCTCCGGGGTGGCTGCTTTCCTGGAGCAAGCGGCGGGCCACCACGAACTGGGCGCGGCGGCGGAGACGAATGAGCTCGCCCGGGCCATCCATCTCGAGACCGAGGGCAACGTCTTTTTCGTGCGGGAGGTCGTCCGTCACCTGATCGAGACGGGCGGGGTCCGCGAACAGAATGGGCGCTGGATGGCGGGGCGTCCCGTTGAAGAGCTCGGCATCCCCGCGGGAGTGCGGGATGTTGTGGGTAGGCAACTCAATCGGCTCTCCGAGACAGCCAATCGGGTGCTCGCCCTCGCCGCTGTCACCGGTCAGGAATTCGAGCTCGCTGTGCTCGGGCGGGCTGGAGGGCTCGACGAAGAGCTGCTGGTCTCGGCCCTCGACGAAGCGCTCGCGGCCCGCCTGGTGGCCGAGGTCTCCGGCCCGGCAACTCGATACCGCTTTGCCCACGCCCTTGTGAGGGCCACCCTCTACGAGGAGTTGACGGGTGCGCGGCGTGTCATCCTCCATCGCCGGGTGGCCGAGGCGACCGAGGCCGTCCACGTCGGTGCCCTCGACGACCACCTACCCGCCCTGGCCCACCACTACGCCCGGGCCTCCGCTACGGCGGCGGCCATGACCAAGGCGGTCGCCTACGCTGCCCGCGCCGGTGACAGGGCCCTGTCCCAGCTGGCCAACGACGAGGCGGCGAGCTACTACCGCTCTGCCCTCGAGCTCCTGGGCCGGGTCGGCGGCCGGCCAGACGAGGCTAGGCGCCTAGAGCTGTTGATCTCGCTGGGCGAGGCCCAACGGCGGGCCGGCGATCCCGCCTACCGCCAGACCTTGCTCGACGCCGCCCACTTGGCCGCCCAGATCGGCGACGCCCTGGCCCTCGCCCGCGCCGCATTGGCGAACACTCAGGGACACGTCTGGACCGGGGTCTTGCAGGTCGACGCCGACCGGGTCGAGATGTTGGAAGCAGCCATCGCCGCGGTGGGCCAGGACGACCTCCGGCTCCGAAGCAGAACTCCTTGCCACGCTGGGCCTGGAGCTTGCCTGGGAGCGTGACCCCCGCCACCGGCTCACCTTGTCCGACGAGGCGCTTCGCATGGCCCGGTCGCTCGGTCATCCGGAAACCCTCGCCCACGCGCTCCTGGCCCGGGACTACACCATCCACGCCCCGGACAACGCGACCGAGCGGTTTACGGCCACCACCGAGCTGCTGGCGACGGCCGAGCGACTGGGCGATCCGGTCCTCGCCAGCCGCGCACTCAGCCTGCGCTTCAAAGTCGCCATGGAGCTGGCCGACGTGGCCGAAGCGGAGCGTTGCCTGGCGAGGAACCAGTCGCTCGTCATCGACCTGGGGCAACCCGCCCTGACCTGGGCCACGATGCACCACCACGCCACCCTGCGCGTGCTCCACGGTGACAGTGACGCCGAGGCGGCGATCATCGCCGCCCACGAGTTCGGCGTGACCGCCAACCGGCCAGACATCATCCTCTCGGTATCCCAGCGGCTCTCGTTGTACCTCGAGCAGGGCCGCCTGGGTGAACTGGAGGAATGCGTTCGCCAACTCGCCGAGCGCACCCAGTATCCCATGATCAAAGCGATCTACGCCTCCATCCTGGCCGAAACTGGTCAGATGGAAGCCGCCGCGGGCCGATTCGACGATTTGGCCGCCACCGGCTTCGCCCACCCGACGAACAACGTCGCCTGGCTGCATTTCGTGACCGACTGCGCCTGGCTCAGCGCGCGCCTCGGTCGTGGCGACTGCGTTCCCACCCTCCGGTCCATGCTCGCACCGTACGCCGACCAGCTCGTCGTGGCGTCCTTTGCCGGGTGGGTCACAGGCTCCGTCGCCTTCTACCTCGGGCTGCTTTGCACAACCATCGGCGAGTGGCCGGAGGCCGAGGCCTACTTCACAGCGGCCGCGGGTACGCACAAGCGCGTCGGAGCGGCCACCTGGCTGGCCCGCACCCGCCTGGAATGGGCCCGGATGCTTCTCGCCCGCGCCGAGCCCAAGGACGACGAGCGTGCCCACGACCTCCTGCACGAGGCTCTCGCCACCTCCCGGGAACCCGGACTAGCGAACATCGAGCGGGGCGCGGTCGAGCTCCTGTCATCGCGGTAAGAGCACGTAATCCGAACCACGTGACGCCGTGAACCGCCCTGGGTTTTCCTTGAGACTGCCGCCGTCGGTTCCCGCCTACCCGCCGGTCACGCTCAGGGTATATCCCGACATCGGTGCTTGGCCCAGGGTCGCCTCCCGAGGCGGAAGCTCTAAGAGACGTTGCGCCGCCACTCGCCAATCCAGGTGGCAAACTTCCAGACGATGCAACCGGAGCCGCACGGACCCGTCACCACATACATCGATTCGCGCGCGATGGATCGTTCGCTGGGAACACCTGGCACGAGACCTGGGCCGACGCAATAGACCAACTTGAGTTCGAGTACTTGCCCTCCTTTGCATTCGAAGTGGTGCCGGAGGGTGTTCCTGACCCGAAGACGTACGCCGAAAAGCTCGCCGGTCTGGATGATCACTTCGGGCAAGTCCTGCCGCCCGCTGCCGACCGCCAAGTTGGCGACCCGCGGTCACGGTAGGTCAACGCACCGTCGAGTGCCCGACGGTGGGCGCACCTGACGGCTGGCGCTTGATGCCCAGAAGCCCCCCTCTTCTTCCCATGACGTTCCACGCGAATCGCCGCGTTTCTTCATCACCCAGGAGGGCGTCTGAGGCCATCCTACGGGCTCGCGTTCAACCCGCTCCGGCGGTTCGCTGCGAATGGCGCGCTCCAGGACTGGGGTCGCGCCGCGCCACCACCCTATTCGCCCCGAGAGTGTCCAGAAGAGTTGAACTCGGGACACCGCCGCGGGGAACATCTGTCGAAGGGCATATTCAGCACGGTGCACGGAGATGTACCGGTGACGCCTTCCTTCAGGCGTCCTATGGCAACCGCACGTAATCGGCGCTTATGGCGCCCACGATGCTGAACGACAGCACGAGCGGCGAGGCCGCAAAGCCAACGACCGAGCCACTACGGACCGTGGTTGGCCGTCGAGGTCTGTGAGGCGCCCGTCACCGTCGATCTGCGCTGGCCGACGACGAGCGCCGCCTACTGGAAAGCCGCCTGGGACCAACTCACTGGGGTCTGCTGGTCGCGTTCTTGACTCCACGGGTGCCCGCGGTCATGATCGGCCATCGACGAAAGGAGCAGAGCCATGTCGGTGGAAGAGAACAAAGCGATCGTCCGGCGCTACATCGAGGTCGGTTGGAGCACCGGCGACATGAGCGCCGTCGAGGAGGCGGTCGCGCCCGGTTACCGCCGACACCAGCCCAACATGGTCATGCCGGTCGAGAGCGAGAAGGAGTTGGAGCAGCTCATCGCCATGTACCGGGTCGGCGTTCCCGACCTCGACATCAAGATCCAGCACATCGTGGCCGAGAGCGACTGGGTGGTGACCCGGGTGGTCTGCAAGGGCGCCCATACCGGCGAACTGGCCGGCATTCCGCCGAGCGGGAAGCAACTCGACTTCACCGCCAGCGACATCTTCCAGATGGTGGACGGCAAGATCGTCGAAAGCTGGCACAACGTCGACGACCTTGGACTGCTGCAGCAGATCGGCGTGATCCCCGCCCTTGGATAACAGCGCACCATCCCGGTCGGAATCGGCGATCCAGCTTGTCTTGAGCCGGGATTCCCTCGCCTGACATCGTCACGGTCCGTGCTGCCGGTGTCGCCGCGCGACACGGGGTTCCCTCGACGCAGCACCCGCATGGGTGGCTGGGAGTATGGGTGTAGGGCGATCCGGCGGGCTGTAGACGTGGCTGGCCATGGACATAGTCGGTGGCCATCCACCCAGACGTAAGGTGGTTCGCGATACTCCGGCCCATGCGAGTGACGGTGGCGAACCAGAAAGGTGGCGTGGTAGATAGGTTGGCGCACAGTGGCTGCGCGAGAGAATCCTTCCTCGACACCGGCAACCCGCAGCATGTTGAAATAGTCCCGAGGAGTATCCCCGACATGGCCTTCGGCAGGCGGATGGCGGCCTTCAACCGCCGAGTCACCAACCGGGTGACCGGGCCCCTGGCGCCACGCCTGCCCGGCTTCGGCGTGATAGTGCACGCCGGTCGGCGGTCGGGGCGTCAGTACCGCACCCCCGTCAACGTCTTCCGCGTCCCAGGTGGTTACGTGGTGGCCCTCACCTACGGCACAAACTCGGAGTGGGTCCGGAACGTGGTGGCGGCGGGAGGTTGCGACCTCGAGACGCGTGGGCGCCGCGAGCACCTGGCCCATCCGGAGGTCTTCAACGACGAGAAGCGAAGCCACGTCCCCCCGTTGGTCCGGCCGATTCTCCACCTTCTGCGCGTCGCCGACTTCTTGAGGCTGACGACCGTGCAAGCATCGGCTCTCTAGCCGATATTTGAAATCACGGGGATGACGGCTCGAAGCCGCCAGGGAACATTCCGCTACCTTGGGGTGGTCGATGGAGCGGGAGCTTGATGATCGGGCGAGCACAGACCTTCGGCTCCATCGCCAGTGGTGACCGATAGATCAGATCAGCCCAACGTCATCGCTTGACGCCTCCGCAGTTTGCTGACTAAAGTCAGACAATGCCTGATGTGATGGTCGATCAGGTCCGGCGCTTCAACCGCGTTGTGGCCGAGCGCATCGGGGCGCTCAACGATCGCTTCCTGGGCCGGCCCAGGCCCCTCGGCGAGGCCCGTCTGCTGTGGGAGATCGGGATCGAGGCCTGCGAGGTGCGTCTTCTACGTTCCCGCCTGGGCCTCGACTCCGGCTATCTGAGCCGGCTCCTGCGCTCGCTCGAGGCAGCCGGGCTGGTGGACGTGGGGACGAGCGATGGTGATCAGCGGGTTCGAGTGGCGCGCCTGACCGCCGCCGGACGGCGCGAACGCGCGAGGCTCGACGAGCGCTCCGACAAACTCGCGCAGTCGCTGCTCGCGCCGCTGAATGTGCAGCAGCGCGAGCGACTGGTAGTGGCGATGCGCGAGGTCGAGCGCCTGCTGATCGCTGCGAGCGTGGAGATTCGGCGCGTCGACCCCGAGCATCCCGACGCATGCCACGGCCTGGCGGAATACGCGGCCGAGCTCAACCGACGCTCGACGCGGGGCTTCGATCCCTCCGTCGGCGCCACCGCCCTACCACATGAGGTCCGGCCACCCGCTGGTGAGTTCCTGATCGCGTATCTGCACGACGAGGCCATCGGCTGCGGCGCGGTCAAGCATCACGCTGATGCGCCGGCTGAGATCAAGCGCATGTGGATCGCACCCCATGCGCGCGGTCTCGGGCTCGGCCGCCGGCTGCTGGAGACACTCGAGGCGTGCGCGCTGGCCGGCGGCGCGCGGGTTGCGCACATCGAGACCAGCGCGGTCCTTCCCGAGGCGCTCGCCCTCTACCGGTCAGCCGGCTGGGTGGAGGTGCCTGCGTTCAACGACGAACCGTTCGCGGACCACTGGTTCGAGAAGCGGCTGACCTAGCGCAGAAAGGGCGGCGCCAGGCTGAGGCCTCTTGCGGTCTTGGGAACGCCAGCCCTGATGGCGACGGCAAGCGGGCGGCATCAAGAGTGGTTCGCGCTCCGTGGCGTGATCCAGGATGGCCTTCCTTGAGCGGGCTCGCAGTCCCGAGACGCGCCGCACCGACGCATGGTCGGGTCAGCGTTATTCGCCTCGCCGATCAGCCCCATTCAGTAGGAGCGTTCAGGGGGATTAAAGAGAGAAAAGGTGTTGCTGCAAATGGGATAATTGGGGTGCAAACCTAACCAACCGCCCCAGCACGCAGGACACCTTTTCGATGCCATTCTCTCACAGCCTCGACCGGATCGATGTCAGCTTCGACGACGCCCACTCGGTGGCCAACGCCGGGCTCATCCTCCCCGCCACTCTGGGCACTCACCTCGGCATCGAGCAGGCGGCCAACCAGGTGGTCGACCTCGGCGACCGCCCCGGCTACTTCCAGGCCGGCGCCAAGGTGATGACCTTTCTCCACGCGCTGATCGCCGGCGCCGAGTGCATCGACGACGCCGACGTGCTGCGATCGGGATCGACGTCGTCGGTCCTCGGACACCGGGTGCTTGCACCTTCGACCCTGGGGACATTCCTGCGCTCGTTCAGCTTCGGTCACGTGCGCCAGCTCGACCGCCTCAGCGAGATCGCCATGACCCGGGCCTGGGCAGCCGGTGCCGGACCGGGTGGCAGTCCCATGACCATGGACATCGACTCCACCATCTGCGGCGTCCACGGCCACGCCAGGCAGGGCGCAGCCTATGGGTACACGAAGGTGCTCGGCTACCACCCTCTGCTGGCCACCCGCGCCCAGACCGGCGAGGTCCTTCACGTGCGCATGCGCAAGGGCTCGGCCAACACCGGCCGCGGCGTCGAGCGCTTCGTCAACGAGCTGGTTGGCCGGGTCCGGCGCGCTGGCGCCACGGGGCAGCTGACCCTCCGCGGTGACTGCGGCTTCTGGTCGAAGCACGTGACCGGAGCGTGTCGGCGCCACCGGGTCCGCTTCTCGATCACCGTACGGCAGACCACCCGGGTCCGCGCTGCCATCGAGGCCATCGCTGAGACCGCCTGGGTCGAGATCGAGTACAGCCCCGACGCGGTGGCTCAGGTCGCCGAGACCGTGCTCGGCGATGACCGCCTCATCGTGCGACGGGTGCGCAACCTCGACGACCAAGGCGAGCTGTTCTTCGACTGGCGCTTCCATGCCTTCGTCACCGACCGCCCTGGTGACCTCTTCGAGCTCGAGGCCGACCATCGCGACCATGCCGTGGTCGAGCGGGCGATCCGTGACCTCAAGGAGGGGTCGGGGCTCCGTCACTGTCCCTCTGGCCGCTTCCACGCCAACGGCGCCTGGCTGGTGCTCACCGCTGTGGCTCACAACCTTGTCCGGTGGGTGGCATCACCCGGGCTGGGGCTCCGCACGCCGTTGGTGATCAAGACCCAACGCCGCCGGCTGATCACCCTGCCGGGGAGATGGACCACTTCGGCGCGCCGCAGTCGGCTCTCGTTGCCGCAGGACTGGCCCTGGGAAGAGGAGTTCATGGCCGCCCTGGGGCGGCTGCGCACACTGCCCTCCGCCGCCTGACCCAGCCGCATCAGCGCCCGCGTCCCTCATCACCTCGGGCGAGCACGTCTCGAAGCCCGTCGTCGCGGCCTTCCATCGATCGCCACCGACTCGGCGCCACGCCTCATCCCACCGATCGAGTCAGCCTAGTCACATCACCGGCGTCGATTCTCCGGACGCCGCTCCTCGTCCCTCGATCGCAGTCCCTGCCGCCCCTACCGACACCCGGACGGTGGTTTCAGGCTCAGACGTAGTCCGAGCTGACGCGTGAGCGCGGACCGCCCGCTCCCTTCGCGGGCACCGGCTGCGCCATCCCGCCTACAAGCCGGCGACGATCGCGCTGGACTCGGCCTCATCGAAGGCGCGCAGTGTCTGGGTTCGGATGTTCCCCTGCCCGGCGATGGTGAGCAGCGCCTTCGCCGCCGAGGCGTCGTCCGGGGCCTCGATGATGCTGACCGCGTCGTAGCTGCCCATGGTCAGGTAGAGAGCTGGCATCTTCACGCCCACCTGGGCCATGAGCTCCCGCCCTTTCTCAATTCGCTTGGGAAGGTCCTTGATCGATTGCACACCCTTGTCGGTGTAGTTGATGAGCGCGATGTAGGTCGGCACGGTGAAAGCACCTCCGTCACCTTCGAGCGGGTCGCCTCCATACTACCGGCCGCGTCCTACGGCCGTCTCGGACTCGAGGCGCCTCCATCGAGCCTCCGTCTGAGCTGAGGACGCCTCGGTCGGCTCCGCCTTCGGCAGTGCGTGCACCGGAGTCAGATTAGACGCCTCCAATGGGTTACCCCCAATGATGTGCGAGGTCCCAGCCTGCTGAACTCGCGCGACGCCACCCCCGGGCAGCACTGCACCAATGCGCACTGACTGCTCCGCCTGATGGCTCATCGCCCGCGGGCCGGGCTACATCGACACACCCGTGGCTTGGCCCGGGGTGGCGTACCTCGGTGCCCGAAGTCACACGGTGGTGCATCGCCGGCGCTCAGCGCCGCACTTGGGCCTCGCAGAGGCTCCGTTGACAACTGCCAACGCCCGTTGTATATTGTCAACGCATGAAACACAGGGGACGGCACCCAAGAAGGACGTTGAGGCAGCTCTTGAGTACGCGCATCATCACGGCTGGGAGGTCCGGCGCACAGTGTCCGGCCATCGCTGGGGAATCGGACAGTGTGGGAGCGGCTGCATGATCTCCATCTGGTCGACCCCCAATACCCGGGCAATCACGGGAAGGCGATCCGCCGGGCGGTGGACGCATGTCCTCACAGCCTTGCGGAGCGCCGCGATGAAGAGGACCACGATGGCTGAGCACCGCTTCACCCTGATCCTGGGCGGAGATCCTGAGGCGCATATGGACGAACTGTTCGAAGGCGGCTGCGACGATGCTACCTTCGGCTCTGTGGATGGTGTCGCTTACGCCGAGTTCGACCGCGAGGCTCTGACGCTGAGTGAGGCCGTCGGCACTGCCATTCAGAACGTCGAAAGCGTGCTTGGGCCGCGAGTTCTTCGGATCGAGCCCGACGACCTTGTGACCGCTTCGGAGATCGCCGAGCGCCTCGGCCGTACCCGGGAGAGCGTGCGCCTACTCATTGCCGGCGAGCGTGGGGCTGGCGACTTCCCGCGACCGATGTCACATCTTCGCACGAGGAACCGCCTCTGGCGTTGGTCGGAGGTGGCGGCATGGTCAGGTGTTGTCGATCCGTCCGTACTCGAAGAGGCCCGCGTCATCGCCGCGCTGAACGCGGCATTGGAGCTGCGGAGCACAACACGGCAGCTCCCGGCGGATGCGCGTTCCCTGATCGCGTCGATTGAACGGTCAGTGGCATGACGGGACCGCGCACGGAGGGTTCGCGACTACAGAAGGGCTGATCTGCGGGAGCTCACCGCTTCCGGCGCACCCTCGCAGGGGGTGTCGTGGCTCAAGGAACACCCGCCCACCGTGGGATGGTCCACGGTGGGCTCCCCCGGGGTGCCTCATCCGAGCTTCGGGGACCGGTACTCTTCGACCGCGATGTCGGACGTGAGTCCGCTCGAACAGTGGCGGGAGTTTCAGCGGCGACTGCGCCAACGCTGGCTGTCCTGCGTACCGGCGGCGCGGTGGTCCTTCTCGGCTTGCTTCTGTTTGCTCGCCTGGACCGAACGGACGCGGATTGCTGTGGTGACGGTCCTGGCGATCATCGGCGGTCTCTACGTCTTCGCCATACGGTGGCGATCCTGGCCGGTCCCGCGGCCCGGCAGAAGGAGCCCAGTGGCTGGTGGGGTGGAGTAGTCGAATGGTGCCGTTCGGTGTTCTGGCTGCCCTGAGCTCACCGGGGGTAGCCCCTACAGGCACACTCAAAAGAGATCCCGGTACGGTGGCCTGACCCAGGGTTGCCGATCTTGGCGGGAGGCGTCCAGCGCCTATCGGGGGCGGCGATGACGGCGACGATGGCGCATGTACTCAGCTCAGGGGGCTGTCCGCGGCACCACTTGCGCGCAGCTCGATACCGGCGATCTTCGCCTTACCCCCGTAGAGCGCGAGCGCCTCTGCGTGGGCCGTTTCGCGGGCCTCGCGCTCGGTGCCCGCATCCACTTCGACCTCCTCCAGGTCCGCCCCGGGCGTTGGCATGACCAGCGCGACCAGCTTCATCGACTGACCCGGTCATGCCTCAGCTCAGTCCTGTTCGAAGGCGGCGACGAGCGCGCGCGGCGCCTGACAACGCCAGGCGCCAATGATGAGCTCTTCAAGCTCGTCAATACCGATATGGGGCAGCCTGACGAGGACAGCCGGAAAACCGTCGTAGTGGGCTCGGTAAAGAACGCTTCCTCGTCGGATGCGAGCAGCGCCTCCTTCTCGAACCGGTCGGCGACGCGCAGCGCCGCCACGTCGGACCTGGGAACCCTCGGCTTCTTCGGCTCGATGCGTTCATTCCAGGCCCACACGAATCCCTTTTGCTTGTCCTTGTTGCGAACGGAGAAGGAGAAACGGTCTTCAGCCTCGCTCGTGCCGGGCAGCGCCAGCGCCAAGCGGCGGACGTCATCCTGGTCAGCCATGACCACCATTCAACCTCGGGTGGGAACCGGATGCTCGCGGGGGTCGCCTGGCTCGACGTGGTCCCCAGTGAACCGCCCTGGCCTGGGGAGACGCCCACGCGTTTGGGACTCGCGAGCACCGCGGCCGACCGAGGTACTTCTGGGTATCGTGGGGTGACCCACGTGTCCCTCGACGAGATCGGTCAGCGCCGGCCCTGGCGGTGGCCCCGGACCGGCGGGCATCCCGCCGCGTCGCGCTCACCGACCGGGCCGGCGCAACGGATGCGGTTCTCCCGCACACGGCTCTCCGACGCCCTTCACCGGAGTATACGACTGGGGCCAGCCAGGGCCGGTTCCGCCGTGGGGCGACAAAGGTCCCGTGGGCGGCAGGTCGCGTACTCGGGCCGCAGAGCCCGCCGCCGTGCTCACGCGGCGCGCGCCGCGGCTGGGGCGCCTACCCGGGTGAGTGCCGGCGGCGCAGCTCGTCGACCAGCCGGTCGGTGACCGGCACCTGCACGCCGGTCCGCTCGGCGGCCCGGAGGATGGAGCCGCCGATCGCCTCGAGCTCGATGGGCCGCCCCGCCGAGGCGTCGCGCTGCATCGACGAGGTCATCTCGGGGTGCACCGCGTCCACCGCAGCGACGGTGGCCTCGGCGTCGACATTGGCGCCCTCCGCCCTGGCGACACTCGCCACCTCGTGGACGACGGCGATCAGGTCGTCGCGATGCTCGGTGCGCACCGTCCCGACGGGGGCGCCCGCGTGGGTCGTCAGCAGCGCCATCGGCCCGAGAAAGACGAGCTTGTCCCAGAGCACCCCGGCCTCGTCCCCACGCACGGTGACGTCGGCGCCGCCGCGCTGTAGGTGGCGCACCAGCCGCCGCACGTCCTCGTCGACGTCGGGGCGCACGGCGAGCTCGAAGGTCGCGAAGGGGCTGGACTGCTCGATGTGCCCGGAGGAAGTGCGTGCCAACTCGACGCGGACGGTGGCCGCGACCACGCGGGCCCGCGGGTACTGGCGCCGCAGGAGGGCGACGTGCTCGACCCCGTTGAGGAAGGGGACGAGGAGCGCCTGTCCCAGCGCCCAGGCGGGCACCCGCGCCAGCGCGGGCTCGAGGTCGGGGGCCTTGACGGCAACGATGCAGGCATCGACCGGGCCCTCGAGCTCGGGCGCGACCCGCACCGGCACGCGGAAGTCGCCAAATACCCGGCTGTGGACCGCGAGCCCGCGCTCGAGCAGGGCCTCGGCGCTCGGTCCGGCGGTGAGGAAGGTGACCTCGTCGTCGACCCGGGCCAGGAGCGCACCCACCAGCCCGCCGACGCCGCCGGCCCCGAGCACGGCAACGCGCAGCATCATCGCCGTGCCGCCGCGAGCCGAGCGCCATCCATTTTGCCCGGATTGTCACTCAATTGCGGCGGTGACCGGAAGACCACGCCCTACGCTTGACCAAGGCGGACGGCGTGGGCTGACCTCAGCGGCGCCTCGAAGGGACACTGCCGCACCGTGGCCTGACCGACGGTGGCCTCGCCGGGCGCCCTTACCCTGCCCTTGGCTCTGACGTGCGGGTAGTTGCGGTGTCGGTAAGAATCGTGTCACCAGCCGGCATTCGCTGATCCGGCTCGCGCGGTCCTCCGCCCTCCGCCGCGCACGGCCAACGTCACCTGCGTGAACTACATCATCGACGGTGGCCACATTGAGGACGACCTGGCCCGACAGTTGGGGTTCTCCCGCGTCAGGGCTCGACGTTCTGGTTCAGCCGGAAGACATTGGTGGGGTCGTACTGCCTCTTGATGGCGCGCAGCCGCTCGTGCTTGGGGTCGCTGTAGGCGGCTCGCACACGGTCAGGGTCGGCGGCGAAGTTCACGTAGATGCTTCCCGTCCCGAACGGCTCGAGCGCGGATGCGAAGGTTCTCACCCAGGCACGGTTCACGGCGTCGTCGGCCGCGTCGTTCCAAACGCCCACGACGTTGAAGCAGTACGCCGACCGCCGGTCACCGAAGGCGGTGCCGTCCTCCGGGATGCGCGCCACCGCGCCACCCATGTGGTGAAGGTCGAGTGTGCTGGAGGCGGACGGCATCGCCTGGGTGTGCTCGACGATGGTGTCGATGACCGCGTCGGTCAGCTCGGGGACGTAGCCGGACTTGAGATAGCAGCGGACTCCGGGTGGGAGGTCCTCGTCGAGCATCGATTGCAACGCCGGGTACGGCATCGACTCGATCAGGTCCACCGCCGGACCCAGGTCGCGCAGCGGCTTGATCGTGGGCTCGGCATCCTCCATGGCGCCGCAGTGGCATGCCAGGACCGCAAGGCTCGGCTTCCCCTGGAGGTCGGCGGGAACGAAGTCGGCCGCCGGTGCGGTGATCGCCGACAGCCAGGTGGTCAGCTCGTCTGGACAGTCGCGGACATACTCGCGGTAGACGCGCATCACCTCTGCGCCGCGGTCCGCCGGGAAGAGCATCAGACCACCGAGGACCGAGCTGACCGGGTGGAGCCGAAACTCAAACGAGGTCACCACACCGAAGTTACCCCCGCCGCCGCGAAGGCCCCAGAAGAGCTCCGGGTTCTCGTGTGCGCTGGCGCGGACCACATCACCCTTCGCGGTCACGAGCTCCACCGAGAGCAGGTTGTCGCAGGCCAGCCCGCATTGGCGCTGCAGCCAGCCGATTCCTCCGCCGAGGGTCAGGCCCGCGATCCCGGTGGTGGAGATCAGCCCACCCGTGGTCGCCAGCCCGTGGGCGTGGGTGGCGGTGTCGAAGAGCCCCCAGGTGACGCCACCTCCTGCCCGTGCCACCCGATTCTCGGGATCGACCTCGACCGCGGTCATGGGGGCCAGGTCCAGCACAACTCCTCCGTCGCAGGTCGAGAACCCGGCGAAGCTGTGGCCCCCGCCACGCACCGCGAGGAGCAGCTGCTCCTCGCGCGCGAACCTCACCGTGTTGACCACGTCTGCGACCGACGCGCAGCGTGCGATCAGCGCGGGCCGTCGGTCGATCATGCCGTTCCAGACTCTGCGGTGCTCCTCATACCCCGCTTCGCCCGGCTCGATCAGCTCACCGTCCAACGAGAGACGGAGGCGTTCGGTCGCATCCTCGCTGTGCGTCGTCGAGCTCATGGTCTCGCCTCCGTGTCGTATCGGACGGGGGCGAGTATCACGCGTGACCGCGTTGCCTGTCTGTTCCCCAGGGCACAGACGTTGCGGTCAGGCACCCCGAGAGAAGGAGCGGCCGCCCTCGGCGCCGAACCAGTCGGGATGAGCGCTGCGGAGGCGCGCCGGATCCAGCAGGGTGATCATCCCCGCGGCAACCTTGACATGGCCGTCCGCGGCGAGGTCCGCGAGGGCTCGGTTGACCTTGGCACGGGTCGCCCCGACCATCGCTCCGAGGGTCTCCTGCGGAACGCGGGCACCGATGCGTATGCCGTCAGCAGCCTCCTCGCCGTGGATCTCGGCCAGATCGAGAAGGCGCCTCGCCACCCGGCCGCCCAGATCCTCGTGGGCCGCCAGCATCATCGCCTGGGCGTACTCGCGCGCAAGATCGGCCAGTCGTGCCAGCGTTCGTCTCATGGCGGGGGGATGACGCTCCAGGAACGCGAGCAGCGCGTCACGCTCGATCGACAGCGCAGTGCTGGGCTGCGTGGCCATCGTCCCTCCGACCCGGTGGTTGGTGGTCGACAAGAGGCCGGGCAGACCGAAGAGCTGCCCTGGTAACACCACATCGAGAACCGTCTCGTCGCCGTCGGGGCTGGGCATCGACTGGTTCGCCTGTCCGCTGATCAACAGCCAGAGCTGGACTGAGGGCTCGCCAACTCGGTAGAAGAAGGTGCCCCGCTCCAAGCAGTGTCGTCTGACGGCCGGCAGCAGGGCTTCGACGGCGGCCGGCGCCAGATCCTGGAAGAGATCCGTGGCCAGGAGAAGCTCCACCTCGTCCACATGGGCCATGGTAGGCCGTCTTGGCTGTGCCGGCAGGCCGATTCTGCCGGACCAGGGGGTCATCGACCGCTTCCCAGTCTGATGGATGGCGGCTGGGTGACACGATTCTTACTGACACCGCAACTCTCGGATTCAGGCCTCGAGTTGCCTGCCTGCCAGGATCCGACTGCACCATCGACCCTGACCGTCCCTTGACGGTGGTCCCTCGCGGCGGCGCCCACAGCGCGACGATGACGCCGCCCTGTAGCGTCTGCCGATACTCAGATTTGCTTAGGAGAGATCGGCGCCCCGTCGCCTGATCGACGGTGGCCTACCCCGACAGCGCGCTGTTGTGTAGCGCCTCGCGGGCGCACACGGGGCGGACCGTGCCAGGTCAGCGTCTCCGCACTCATCACTCCAGGGGCCGCCCACGCTGTCCCACTCCCCCGCTCTCTGCCAGGGCGACCAGGCTCGCAACCGCCGTGTGCAGCGCGGATTCGATGTCGGCGGCGCGAGCGGTTTCCGCCTCGGGGATGGTGACCAGCACGCCCACACGGCAACCCTCGACGTGGGGCTCGAGAAACCAGCTGTGGACGATGTCCGACACCAGGCAGGAGATGACCACGCGCGCGTTCCGGGGATCGGTGGAGACGCTCACCGGATACGCGAAGTCGGGCCAGCGGGCGTCGTAGCGGGTGACCGCTCCGCCGTCGCCGGGCTCCACCCGGTCCCAGCCGGGCCACCAGCTGGCGAAGCGCACGGGGTCGTGCAGGAGCTTCCAGACCTTGCGCGCGGGCGCCCGGCAGGGGAGCGCAACGCTCAGCTCGTGGATCGGGGACACGTCACGATCCCCCCGCGACGACGAGTGATGTGATGGCGGCGCGGTAGCCGTCGAAGCCGAGAAAGTCGGCGATGGCGGTGGCCTCCGCGGCCGCCGCGGCGGCCTCGGCGAGGCGTCCGGCGGCGGCGAGGCTGCGGGCCCGGTCGGCGAGCACCCGTCCGACCTCAAGCGCCGGCTCGACGAGCCCGGCCACCGGCGGCCGTCCGAGGTCGACCAGGTTCACAGCGTATGCCTCGCCCGTTGCCGCCGAATCGTCGAGGCGCCGCCGCCACACTCGCTCCGCCTCGGCGAGCCGATCGAGCGACTGGTCGACGTCACCTCTCTGGGCGGCGACCAGCCCCTCGAGGCGGGCGAGGCGGGCCACGAGGGTGTCGGGGAGGTCGGCGGGACCGACCGGCTCGAAGGGGATGGCATCGAGCTCAGCCTCGGCGCCAGCCGCGTCACCGCTCACCAGGCGGGCCTCGGCGAGGAGCAGCCGGGCCAGGGGGCGCGAGAAGAAACGGGTATCCGGCCGGTCCAGCGCGGCGGCGAGCCGCTCGACCGCCCGGTCGATGTCGCCGGCGGCAAGGGCGACGGTTCCGAGGTCGTAGTCCGCCATCGCCTCGTGCTCGCTGCCGCCCGAACGGGCGGCGAGATCGGCCTCCAGTTCGGCGGCGGCGAGGGCTTCGCGGTGGCGGCCGAGCCGTGAGAGTGCGTGGGCCACCCCGCCGTGACAGATGAGGTCCTCGTAGAGCCCACCGGAATCGCACCTCTGGCCGCGCTGGGCCAGCTCGAGGGCCTGCTGAAAGTCGCCCCGGCAGGCCGCGGTCGCGGCGGCGTTGGCCAGGGCGACGCGGGCCAGGTCGCAGCGCCCCGCCCCCTGCGCCAGCTCGGCGGCACGAATGTAGGGACCCTCCGCCCTGCTCATCCGGCCGCTGCGCGCCAGCGCCGCCCCCCGGGCGAGAGCCAGCTCGGCGCTCAGAAGCGCATCGCCCGCCGCCTCCACGACGGCCTCGCTGGCCGCCGCCAGAGCCTCGACCTGGGTCACGTCGCCGGCCATCGCCTCGGCCCAGGCGGCTCCCGCCAGAGCGACGGCTCGCAGCTCGGGGGCCTCGAGCCCATGCCGATCGAGCAGACCCAGCGCGGTCCCCACACCGTGGTGACCGATGGCACCAACCGGGCGACATCGGCCGCCCAGGCCACCGCCTCGGGCGGCGCCGCGGTCTTGAGGACGAGCTCCCGAAGCGCCTCGCTCCACACGGCGAACGGCGGTCCACCGGTGAGCTCCGAGCCGCTCCCCGAGACGCACCGCCCGCCCCGGGTGGCGACCGTGGCGGCGAGCTCCGTGACGAGGCGCGTCTTGCCGATGCCCCCCTCGCCGGTAACGAGCAGGAACCGGGGTCCCGACCCGTCGACAGCAGCCCTGAAGCGCGCGTCGAGGTCAGCGATCTCCTTCGACCGGCCGACCATGGGCGCGCGCGCCGCGACGGCCGGTGGGCGAGGACCTGGTGGCGCCGCCGAACCGCTCCGCGCCCGGATGCGCCGGGCGAGGTCCTGGGTCTCGGCGGACGGCTCCACCCCCAACTCGGCCTCGAGGACGGCCGCGCATCTGCGATGAGCAGCCAGGGCCTCCCCCGCCCGCCCGGAGGCGGCGAGGCGGGACATCAGCGCCCTGTGGCACGTCTCCCGCGCCGGTTCGTGACCGAGCGCCCGACGCGCCCAGTCGGCCGCCGCGGCCCAGTCGCCGGTGGCCTCGGCATGGTCCCCCAGACGCTCGCAGGCGTCGGCAGCGCGGATCCGGTACTCGTCCTGAACGTCGAGCACCCATTCGTCGGGGAGGTCGACCAGCACCGGGCCGCGGTAGAGCGCGACCGCCGCGGCGAGAGAGCGTGGATCACCGGCGGTGACGAGCCGGTCGAACTGCTGCACGTCCACCTCATGCTGCAGATCGGTGGCCAGGCCCGCGGTCTGGCGGTCGGCGGTCAGGTGGGCGGCCCCGCCCGCCGCCTCCAGAGCGCGGCGCGCCGCCCAGAGCGCCACCCGCAACGACGCCAGGGCGCTGGCGTCGTTCACCTCCGGCCAGAAGCGACCGGCCAGGCGGATTCGCGGGTGAGGCCCCGGATACAGCAGCAGGTAGGCGAACAGCGATCGAGCCTTGAAGCCGGGGATGGTGGGGACAGGGCGCCCATCCACCTCCACCGCCAACCCCCCGAAGAGGCGCGCCCTCAGCACCCCTCAACGCTACCCCAACGACGGCGTAACGACGAGCCTTGCACGATCGCCCTGCCGCGACGCGCCCGCGTCGCCGCCATCAGAGGGAGGCACCATCATGACACTCGACCAGGCCAGGCTCGATCGGTTCCTGGGGCGATTCGTGGACGATCTCGGGGCCACGTTCCACGCCGCGAACGTCGTCATCGGTGACCGGCTCGGCCTCTACGAGGCGCTGGCCGCCGCGGGCCCCTGCACGTCCGCCGCCCTGGCCGAGCGCACGGGCACAACCGAGCGCTACGTGCGTGAGTGGCTTCGCGGCCAGGCGGCCGGCGGCTACGTCACCTACGAGGCGTCATCCGACCGCTACCTGCTGACCGAGGAGCAGGCATTCGCGCTGGCGCAGGAGGACAGCCCCGCCTTCGTGCCCGGCGCCTTCCAGCTGGCCACCGCGGCGGTGAAGGACGAGGGCAGGATCGCCGAGGCGTTCCGGACCGGCGGTGGGGTCGGCTGGCACGAGCACCACGCCGACCTCTTCCAGGGCACGGAGCGGTTCTTCCGACCCGGCTACAACGCCAATCTGGTCAGCTCGTGGCTGCCCGCACTCGACGGGGTGCTCGCCAAGCTGGAGGCGGGGGCCCGGGTCGCGGACGTGGGCTGCGGCCACGGAGCGTCGACCATCATCCTCGCGGAGAACTATCCCAGGTCCACATTCGTGGGCTTCGACTACCACGCGCCCTCGATCGAGTGGGCGCGCACCGCCGCCGCGGCGGCGGGCGTCTCCGATCGCTGCCGTTTCGAGATCGCCAGCGCCAAGGACTTCCCCGGCATCGGGTACGACCTGGTGGCGTGCTTCGACTGCCTGCACGACATGGGCGACCCCGCGGGGGCGGCCGCCCACGTGCTCGACTCCCTGGACGGCGACGGGACCTGGCTGCTGGTGGAGCCGTTCGCGAACGATCGGGTCGAGGACAACCTCAACCCGGTGGGGCGGGTCTACTACAACGCCTCGACACTCATCTGCACGCCCGTCTCGCTCGCCCAGGAGGTGGGTCTGGCCCTTGGAGCTCAGGCCGGGGAGGCCCGGCTCCGCGACGTGGCGCTCGCCGGCGGCTTCACGCGGTTCCGCCGCGCCTGCGAGACCCCGTTCAACCTGGTCTTCGAGGCCAGGCCGTAGGTCGTCAGCGTCGCCCCGCGACTGGCCGGTCGACCGGCTGGTCGCGGGGCATCAGTCAAGGAGGAGCCCATCATGACCTTCGTGCAGATCATCGAGTACACGACATCGCGACCGGACGAGGTGCGCGCCCTCATCGACGAATGGTGGAGCGCCACCGAGGGCCGGCGTCAGGTGATGCGGTCCGTCACCGGTGTCGATCGGGAGCGGCCGGGAAGCTACGTCCAGATGGTGGAGTTCCCCTCCTATGAGAGGGCGATGGACAACTCCGCACTGCCCGAGACCACCGCGCTGGCGGAGAGGATCGCCACCCTCTGCGACGGGCCGCCCAGCTTTCGCAACCTCGACGTCGTCGGCGTTATCCACGCGCAGCGCTGACCACGGCGCTCACGCCGATCCTGCGGTGCGGTATCGCGATACCCCGGTCAACGCAGCAACCAGAAATGAGGAGTTGGGAGATGAGAGCGCTGTTGAGTGCACTTGGCGTCGGATGCCTGCTGGTTATGCCATTGGCAGCGGCCGCTCCGGCAGGCGCCGCATCAGGGGGGGCGGTCCGCGGCGACGGGACCGGCGTCCTCCTGGTCCCTCCGTTCACGGGAGACCCGGTGCGCATCCAGATCTCCGCCGCCGAGACCGGTGGGGATGCGGGCCGCGGTCGTTTCGACATCCTCCACACCCGGCCATCGGGAGAGCTGGAGGGTCACGTGGGGGGTAAGGTCACCTGCCTTCACATCAGTGGTCGGATGGCGACGCTGACGGGGGTGGTGACGCATGGAGTCACCCCCATCAAGCCGGGCTTCGATCCGGTCGGCCATGTTGTGGCCCTCACAGTGATGGACGGTGGCAGCATCGACCAGGTGGGTCTGGATCTTGACTGGTTCCCGATTCCGCACACCGTCGGCGCGTGCGCTGCGGCGCCGCCCCAGGTGCATGTCTCCGAGGGCGGCTTCGAGGTGCGGGGAGAGAACGGTCGGAGCAGCGGTCGCCAGGGCGACCGCGCGGACGTGGCGTCATGGGAATGACGGCGGAAGCGCGGACGGTGATCGCCGCGCTCACCCGAGCAGATCGGGGCGGTGGTGGCCGACATGAGGCGAAGTGGACGGTGCCTCGCATCGTGGTGTGGGTCTCTGCGTGCTCGCCCTCGTGACTTGTGGCGGCAGCTTGTCGACCACGCGATACGACGCTAGCAACAGTGCGAGATCGGTTCAGGCGGCGCGCTGGAACGCCGGCCTCGCCGTGGGAATGCCGGACACCTTCACCCACGCACGGCAGGCGGCGTTCTTGGAGGCCACGGTTCGCCACCACCAGCCGGGCTGTTGTCGCTGGCACCGCATTCTGGTTACTCGCCGGGTCGGCGATCACCAACCCATCCTCGCATCGTCAGGCTGCCGGAGTACATTCACACTCCCTGGCATGTCCACGACGCCGTCTCCTGAGCACACCGCCCTCCCGCCAGCCAAGCGACCCACGGGCGGTCAAAGAGGCGACCTGGGGGCTCGCGTGACGGGCGGCGTACGTGGACTCCCACGCGCGGGGTGAACTTCAGCTGGTCCATCGCGCCAGAAATAGCTTGCGGTATGAGTCGGGCTTTGGAATGATTCCCGCATGGCCAACCGCCCCGCTCCACCACTCCCACTCGATGACCTTCAGAGGGCGGCGCTGACGACCTGGGCACGGAGTCGCGTGCTGTTGCAAAGGCAGGTTCTCCGGGCACGGATCGTGCTGCTCGCGTCGGAGGGCGTCGCCAACTCGGCGATCGCCACCCAGCTCGGCTGCTCCGAACCCACGGTGCGTCTCTGGCGACAACGCTTCGCAGAGGCCGGTGTCGCCGGCTTGGAGGAAGACCTCCCTGGCCGCGGTCGCCCGGCCACATACGACGAGCGCATGGTCGCCAAGGTGATCAGCACGACACTCGGCCGACCGCCCAAGGGTGAGACCCACTGGAGCAGCCGGGCCGTCGCGGAGCGTGTCGGCGTCAGCGCATCGACGGTGCTGCGCATCTGGCGAGAGCACGATCTCCAGCCTCATCGGACCCGTGGATTCAAGTTCAGCACCGACCCCAATCTCGAGGCCAAGGTCACCGACGTCGTGGGGCTCTACCTGCATCCACCGGAGCAGGGGGTGGTGCTCTGTGTCGACGAGGAGAGCCAGATCCAGGCGCTCGATCGAACTCAGCCGTTGCTCCCGCTGCGGTTTGGCCAACCCGAGCGACGCACCCATGACTACGTGCGCCACGGCACGGCCACCCTCTTCGCCGCTCTCGACGTGGCCACCGGCGAGGTCACCGGGCGGTGCTACGCACGCCATCGGCACCAGGAGTTCCTCAAGTTCCTGCAGCTGGTTGCGACACGGTATCCCCGCGGACACCTCCATCTCGTCCTCGACAACTACCGCACCCACAAGCACCCTGAGGTGGTCGCGTGGTTGGAGCGCCACCCGCGCTTCCATCTGCACTTCACCCCCACCAGCGCCAGCTGGATGAACCAAGTCGAGACCTGGTTCTCCATCGTCCATCGCAAGGCGATTCACCGCGGTGTCTTTCGCAGCGTCGCCCCCCTGAAGGACGCGATCCAGCGCGTCCTCGATGCGTGGAATGACGCCAAGCACCCCTTCTCCTGGGTCAAGACCGCCGACGAGATCTTGGAACGCGCGAAGCCGAAAGCTATTTCAGGAGCAGCGCACTAGCCCGCGTTGAATCGCGTTCCGGTCCGTGCGCCCAGCTGCGCCCAGAAGTCGGGACCTATCGCACCCTGCTTCTGAGCCGCGCCAATCTCCCGAAACGCGAGTTCACAGCCGGCAGGGGCGAAAATGGTGAGGTGCCGTCCGCCTTTCTCACCAGCGACGAGCCCGTGCGGTGTGCCCCGCGGCACCACCACTGTCGCGCCGGCACCGGCGGTGAACTCGGAGTCCCCGACGGTGAAGCGGTACTCGCCTTCCAGCACGTACCAACACTCTTCAGCTTGCTCGTGGATGTGGCGCCCCGCGCCCTTGCCCGGTGGGATGGTGGCTTCCGTTAAGCTGAAGCTACCGCCGTTCTCTGAGATCTTGATGCAGAACTCATGTCCCTGCTGGGGCCAGACAATGCGTTCGCCCTCACCTGGGCTGATCAAAATCGTTGTCATCCGTTTTCTTCCTTCGTTCGTTCGTGCCGTGGTCATAGATCAACAGAGCAGGCTGAATTCAGGACCGATCGACTCAGAGTATGTGGTCTTGGAGCTCCCGTTGTCGCGAGCGCAGTTGGACCTTTCTGCGACCTTGCCAGGCCATCGGACGACGCCACGCCTCTGGCTCCAGTCCGGGCATCCCGTCCCGGCGACCTGGTCGAGCGGCGCTTCACCGCGGCCCCGCACACCAAGCGGTCGTGAAGTCGGCGCGCCTCCTCGGCGGCGTCCTCGCCCAGTCGCGCCCGCAGCTCCGCCGACCCCACCACGCCACCATTGCCCGCGCCCTCGGCGTCGGCAAGCGAACCCCCATGTCATCGTGGGTGTCGACACTCACGCCGACGTCCACGTCGCTGTCGCGCTCGACCCATCGGGCGGGCGCTTGGCCACATGAAGCTCGTGACCACGCCACGGGGATACGGCCAGCTCCTCGGCTGGGCGCACGGCTTTGCCCCTGAGGTCACCTTCGGTATCGAGGGGACCGGATCGTACGGAGCCGGGCTCGCCCGATACCTCGCTGACGCTGGTTGCTCCGTGATCGAGGTCAGCCGCCCCAACCGTCAGCTCAGGCCGCTGCGGGGGAAGTCGGACCCGATCGGCGCCGAAGCGGCGGCCCGGTCCGTGCTCGCGGGGGAGGCATCGTGCATACCCACAGCTGATCAGGCGCAGGTGGGCATGATCGGGACCCTTCGCATCGCCCGGCGGTCCGCACTGAGGATGCGCACCCAGGCGGTGAATCAGATGAGAGCGGTCGTGGTCACCGCACCAGAGGCTCTCCGTCACCAGGGCGGATCAATCTCACCCGGCGATGCCACAGCCCCGTCGGAAGTGCGATGGCCAGCGTCCAGTCACCAACGTGCAGTTGATCGCCGGGGCGCTGTATTCCAGCTTCTTCGTCACGCCGAGTCCAGTTCGGCCGCTGTCAGGATGCGGGCCGCCGTCATCAGTTCGAGCAGGTCGGTGAACACGTGCGGATCGCAGCCCGTTCTCTCCGCGATCCGACGCAGCCTGTACCGCAAGGTGTTGGGATGGATGAATAGCCCGTGGGCCGCGACAGCGACGTTGAGGTTCGCCGCCGAGAACGCCTCCAGGCTGGCACGAAGGATCGGATCCTCGAGGACTTCGCGGGTGCGCTCCGGGATGAGGGCGGCGACGGTACGCTCGGCCGAGAGCGTGAGCTCGTCGAAGAGGCGCAGTTCCTCCGGCCCGGAGACGATCGGGCGTGATGCGCTGGCATGCCGCAAGGCTCGCCGGGCCTCGTCGTGGCTGCCGCGCAGCTCGGCCAGTTCGGTGAAGGCCGGCCCCACCCCAGCAGTGAGCTGCGCTTGCCGGGAGTCGCGCAGGACGCCAGCGGCACGCTCGAGAACGTCGGCCGTCGAGGCCTGGCTGCGTTGGCGGAGCAGCGCGACCACCTCAGCGCCCCGAGTGACGACGAACGCCTGGCGGTCGGGCTGACCGGCGGCGCGAGCGATCGCGTCAGCCGCCCAGCGCAGCAAGGGCCCCTGGTCGCCGTCGCCGGCGAAGGTGCGGACGGTGGCGACGACCGCAACATGCGTGCGCCCCGGGTCGAGACCGAGTCCGGCGGCGGTGCGGGCGAGCACGGCGCCGGCGCCGAGGCGGCCGACCAGCAGGGTCTCGAGCAACTCGCATCGCCGGCGTTCGAGGTCGGCCAGGTCGCCCTGGACGGTCTCCAGGTATGCATCCGCCATTGCCGTGATGGTGACCAGCGTGTACTCGGAGGCCATCGCCGTGAGGCCCAGTGCCGCGCTGAGCGAGGCGACGCCGCTGCCAGCCTCGCCCGCGATCGCTTGGCCAACGACACGGTTGGCGATGAGGTAGGCGTGGAGCAGCGCCGATAGGGGTACGAGCTGGCGTGCGCGGTGCCTGGCCCGTTCGCGGATGAAATCGAGTTCGTGAGGAGTCGGGGGCAGGGCCCGGCTCAACACATTCACCAGCAAGGCGATGCCCGGCTGCGCCAGCGCCATCAGCTCGCCCCCGAGCTCGGCGTCGCGGATCGGCCCGAATCCCCCGACCTCCGCCAGGATGCACTCGGTGGTCAGGCGGGCCAGCTCCTCGACGCGTGCCTGGAGACGCTCCAGGATGCGAGTACGCGGATCCACAGCCAGGAACAGTAGCATGGGCGGCCAGGGATCTTGTCCTTCCCCACAAGGCTCCTGCCGTGCCTTTTATCGCACGGTACGATGACCTCAGGGCTGCCTGCGCGTTACCTTTGTCCGCCAAGCCAATTGAGCAGCCAGGGGACATGTGGTGGCGGAGGGCAGCGAATGGCAGCCGGCGCTGACGCACTCAGGGACCACGCGGTGGTTTCCCGCGAGGATTGGCTCGCCGCGCGGACGGCGTTCCTGGCTCGGGAGAAGGAGTTCACGCGACTGCGCGACGAGCTCAGCCGAGAGCGGCGCGCCCTTCCGTGGGTGAGAGTCCAGAAGAACTACACCTTCGACAGCGCGAGCGGGAGGCAGACGCTGGCCGAGCTGTTCCGCAATAGCAGCCAGCTCATCGTCTACCACTTCATGTTCAGCCCCGAGTGGGATGAGGGGTGCCCGAGCTGCTCCTTCTGGGCCGATAACTTCAACGGCATCGACATCCATCTTGAACACCGCGACGTGAGCTTCGTCGCGATCTCCCGCGCGCCCGTCGCCAAGATCGAGGCGTACAGGAAGCGGATGGGATGGAGCTTCCGGTGGCTCTCCTCGTTCGATGGCGACTTCAACTTCGACTACCACGCCTCGTTCACTCCCGAGGAGCGCAACAGCGCCACCGCGTTGTACAACTACGCCAGGACGGACCCGGGAATGTCCGACCATTCGGGCGTCAGCGTGTTCTACAAGGACGAAGCCGGCGCCGTGTTCCACACGTATTCGTGCTACTCGCGCGGGGTCGACATGGTCAACGGCGCGTACCACTTCCTGGATCTCGTCCCCAAGGGCCGAGACGAGGACCAGTTGGAGTACACGCAGGCCTGGATCCGGCGCCACGACCGGTACGGCGGCTGACCTCTCAGCGCATTTCCCCCGCCATCGCTCGAAGGAGCTCTTCCGGTTGATGGTCCGCCCCTGCGCGCCGGTCGCCTTCAGGGGTACATTCCGAACCGTGGCATGATCCATGGTGGCCTCGCCTGAACGGAGCATGTCGCCGAGCCTCGAAGGCTCTGCTCACGATGAGAAGCCCGTCGAGGATGAACACCCGAATGATCCGGTCAGAGTGGTGAGCCTGGGGGCCCCTGACATCTCCGCACGAACGGTCGCCGAGTGATGCGTCGGACTGTCACGCGTGACCACCACATTCCCGAAGTCGCGGTGAGGGGGGTGGTGTAGTGATTGGTGGCCATGAACATCAAGCCAGCGGACTGCATCGCCCCGGGCCTGCTATACGCGTAGGTCAGGACACGCGGCGATGGCGGGGCTGAGGCCGCTCGGCCCCAGCCCGCCCCGCGCCTCATCAGCCGTGCAGGCGATAGAAGCGCCAGAAGTCGTGCTCCACCGGCAGGGTCTCCGCGTCGTGGAAGCCCGCCTCGACAGCGTACCGGCGCACGGTGGCCGGTCGCATCACCGTACCCGTCCCCACCGCCGGCGGGTCCACCAGCCCGACGGGCAGGCAGTGCAGGGCGCTCCACCCGTAGTTGAACCGCTCGAGCTCGTCGCCGGGAGCGTTGAAAGCCTCGGCCACCTTCTCGTCCCCAATGAGCACCGCTCCGCGTTGCGCTGCGAGGGCTCGCATTGCGCGCAGGGCGCCGACAGGATCGGCCATGTCGTGGAGGGTCTCGAAGGCGCACACCAGGTCGTAGCTCGCTCCTGCCGAGGCGACCTCTGCCGCGTCGCGCACCTCGAAGCTGACCCGGTCCGCGACCGCGGCCTGCCCGGCGTTGATGCGGGCCTGGGCGATCGACGCCTCGTCAAGGTCGAACCCGTCCACATGGGCGGTGGGATAGCCGAGGGCGATGGCGATGCTCGACCAGCCGGTGCCGCAGCCGACGTCGGCCACCCGAGCCGATGGGTCGGTCCGCATTCTGGCGTCGACGTCGGGAAGCGCAGGCAGCCATTCCTGGACGAGCTGATTCAGGAACATCGGGCGGTTGACACGGCTGATGCAGCCGCGTACGTCGTCCCCATAGGAGGCATAGGCGACGCCGTCGCCGGTGCGGAATGCCTCGGCGACTGCCGGGAGGGTGCGGGCCACTCCGACGACACCGGAGACCAACGGGACGAGGTAGGCGAGGCTGGTGTCGTCGAGAAGGACCTCGGCATGCCCGCGACCGAGTGCATAGCGGCGGGTGTCCGGGTCGTCGCTGGTCTCAGCGAGCTCGAGGTAGTCGGCCACCGCCTGCTGCTCCAGCCATTCACGGGCGTACCGAGGGGCGATCCCGGCTCGCTCGGCGAGCTCGAGCGGCGAGAGCGGTGAGCCGTCGGCCATCGCGCGGTAGAGGCCGAGCCGGTCTCCGAGGTAGACGTGAAACAGCTCGAGCGCGCTGAGGGTCGCCCCGAACAGACGCTCGGCGAAGGCGTGGGCGCTTGTCGCCTCGGGCGTGGGATTGGGTATTGCCGCCAGTGTCTCACCCCCCGCTGGCGTTGGAGGGTGCAGCGTATCCGTCTCCATGTCACGGTCCTCCGGGTCGGGCGGCCGGCGCCGCCTCGTCACCGTTGATCCTGCCCCCAGCACCTGCACCGGGCCTGTAGGAATCCTGCAAGCCCCTCGCGACCTCCTCTGAGCCGCCCAGACCTTAAGATCGGTTCGCAAGGCAGGCGAGGAGGCCCCGGGTGGAGTACGCGATCCTGGGACCGACGGTGTTGCGGGACGGCGCCCGTGAGGTGGCCCTGGGCGGGTCACGGCGCGGCGCCCTGCTCGCGCTCCTGGCGCTGCACGCCAACCGCCCGGTGCCCACCGAGCAGCTGGTCCAGGACCTGTGGGACGGCAACCCGCCTGCCGGTGCCAACGCAACCCTGCACTCCCACGTGTCGGGGCTACGTCGGGTGGTGGGGATGGAGCGGCTGCGCACCCGTGCCGGCGGCTACGAGCTCGTGGTGGCCGAGAACGAGCTGGACGCGAACCTGTTCGAAGCGGAGATGGCGGCGGGCCGAACGGCGCTGGCACGAGGAGATGCGAGGGTGGCGGCACAGGCGCTCAGCCGGGCGTTGACGCGGTGGCGCGGGCCGGCGCTTGCCGACGCAGCCGGCGCAGGCTGGGCGACCGCCGAGGTGGCGCGGCTCGAGGAGCTACGCGCTGCTGCCCAGGAGTCACTCCTCGAGGCGCAGCTGATGCTCGGAGCGAACGCCGAGGTGGCCGCCCTCGCTGAGGCAGCAGTGGCTGCGTACCCCCTGCGCGAGCGGCTCTGGGGCCTGTTGATGCGTGCCCTGTACCGGAGTGGCCGCCAGGCCGACGCGCTGCACGCGTACCAGCGCCTGCGCACGCGGCTGAGCGAGGACCTGGGAATCGACCCCGGTGACGAGTTGATCGCGCTGGAGCTGGCGATCCTCAAGCACGACCCGTCGCTCGACGGTCCAAGGCCGGCGGCGCCGGCGCACGGCGCGGTGCCGGCCAACCTCCCCGAGGTGCCGACGTCCTTCGTCGGCCGCGACGGTGAGCTCGAGCGGCTTCTCACGCGCCTCGCCGCCGGCCGGCTGGTCACGGTCACCGGACCTGGAGGTGTGGGGAAGACCCGGCTCGCGCTCGAGGCGGCCCGCCGGGCGGCGTCCGGCTACTCCGACGGCGTCTTCCTCTGCGACCTCGTCGCCATCCCCGTGGGCGGCGCGGTGCCCGATGCCGTGGCCTCTGCCCTCCGCGTACAGCAGCGGACCGGTCGCACCATCCTGGAGCGGCTGGTCGAGTTCCTGCGGTCCAAGCAGACACTGCTCGTCATCGACAACTGCGAACACCTGATCAACGCCGTCGCTGCCACCGTGGAGCAGCTCATCACCCGTACCGCCTGCGTCGACATCATCGCCACCAGCCGCGAGCCGCTCGCTGTCGTTGGTGAGCAGCGACTGCCCATCGAGCCCCTGCCGGTGCCCGTCGGCGACACGGATGAGGACGCGGTCCCGTCGGTGCGGCTCTTCGCCGACCGAGCAGCTGCCGTACAACCGTCGTTCGACCTCGACCGGACCACCCTGCCGTTGGTGCGCGAGCTGTGCAGGCGCGTCGACGGCCTGCCCCTGGCGATCGAGCTGGCTGCCGCGCGGCTGGCGGCGCGCACGCTGGCGGAGGTGGTGCACGATTTGCGAGACCGTCTCGATGCGCTCACCGGGGGCCGGCGTACCGACCATGCGCGCCACCGGTCCGTGCAGGCGCTGATCGGCTGGTCGTACGACCTCCTTCCGGACGAGGAACGGCGGCTGTACGAGCACCTGTCCGTGTTCGCGGGCGGGTTCACCGCGGATGCCGCCGCAGCCCTCCACGAGGTCCCGACCGGCATCGGGACCGACCTGCTCGAGGCGCTGGTGGTGAAGTCGCTGGTGGTCGCTCGCCCGTCCGGCGAGACCACCCGGTACCGGCTGCTCGAACCGATCCGGCGCGACGCCGAGGAGCGGCTGCAGCGCCGCGGCGATCTCGACCAGACGCGGCGTCGCCACGCTCAGTGGGCCATCGGTCTGGCCGAGGCGGCCGACGCCGGCCTACGCACTGCGGCGGAACCTGAGTGGGTGGCGCGGGTCGACGCCGACCTGGCCAACCTGCGAACCGCCCACCTCTGGTCCCTGACCACGGGCGACGCGGACGTCGCGCTGCGCCTGTCGGCCGCCCTCTACTGGTACGCGACGTCGACGGGACTGTCGGAGGTCTTCGCGTGGGCGGACCGCGCATCCACGCGGTTTGCCTCGTCGGCCCACCCGATGCTGGCAACCGTCGTCGCCTCGGCCGGCATCGGCGCCTGGCGCCGCGGCGACGTGGCCCGAGCGCGCGCCCTTTCCGACCGGGCGATCGAGGCGGCAGGGGAGCATGAGCCGGCGGCGGCGCGCCTCGCCCTGCAGCTGCTCGGTGACGTCGGAATCCTCGAGGGCGACTGTGCCCGTGCCGTCGAGGCCTACCGCCGAGCTGCAGCGCTCGGTCACGCCTGCGGTGACACGCTGCAGACCGTGACCGACACCGGCAACATCGCTCTCGCCCTCGCCTACATGGGGAATTGCGGCGACGCCAGGGTGGAGGCGGCGAGAGCATCTTCGCTGGCGGCCACGTCCGACGTCCCGACCGCTCGTGCCTGGGCGGCGTTTGTGGCGGGTGAGGTGCGCCTCGATGACGCGCCTGCGGAGGCAGCCATGCTGCTCCAGGAGGCGATCGATGAGGCCGACGTGGCCCACAACGAATTCATCGCCGGGATCGCGGGACTGTCCGCTGTGTCGGTGCAGGCCCGTGTCGGAGACCCGCAGGAGGCGCTGGGTCGCTATCCGGCGCTGCTCGAACATTTTCAGCGCTCCGGTGCCTGGATGCAGCAGTGGCTGACCATCCGCACCCTGATCGAGACATTCGCGCGCATCGGCCGCGACGAGGAGGCCGCGATCCTCTACGGCGCCTTGACCAACAGTCGGAGCGCGACTCCGGTGACGGGCAGCGATGCCGCCCGGCTCGCGGGAGCGCTGGCCACCATCGAGGATCGCGTCGGCCCTGATCGGGTACCAGCACTGCTGACCGAGGGGGCGCGGCTGACCGACGAGCAGGCTGTGGAGTACGCGCTTGGGGCACTCCGCGTCCGGCTGACCATCACCGACGGTCCCCGACCGTGACCACGTCCTTTCGACCCCGAGAATCGACGCCCAACTCGTCCTCGCCCGGGAGCTCCGGCCAGGCCGCGCCGCCATCGGCGTTTGCATGGCCCTCCACACCGGCGAGGCGCAGCTGCGAGACGAACGCAACTACATGGGGACGGTCATCGTCCGGTGCGCCCGTCTTCGTGCCCTGGCGCACGGCGCCCAGATCCTGGTGTCGAACGCGACTGCGGAGGTGCTCGGTGATTGCCTGCCGGGGGACGTCGCCCTGCTCCCGCTCGGCGTCCATCGACTGCGGGATCTGGGCCGGCCCGAGCGCGTCTTCCAGGTCTCGCACCCACATCTCCCCTCGAGGTTCCCGCCACCTCGCTCCCTCGGTGCGCTGCCCAACAACCTTCCGGTCCAGACCACCAGCTTTGTCGGACGTCGGCGGGAGCTGACCGACCTTCAGCGCCTGGAGACCCGGACGCGCGTGGTCACGCTGGTCGGCGTGGGGGGTGTGGAAAGTCCAGAACTCGCCACCCAGGTCGCCGCCGACGTCGGGGAGGCACATCCCGACGGCGTCTGGTGGGTCGACCTCGCACCCGTCTCCGATCCGGAGTGCGTTCCCCACGCCGCACTCGCGGCTCTCGTCATCGGCGACCTCCGGGGACGGGACCCGCTCGAGCGGCTCACCGGGCATCTCGCCGGCCGGCGTGTGCTGCTCGTGGTCGACAGCTGCGAGCACCTGGTCGCTGCCGCGGCCGGGCTCGTGGACGCGGTGCGGCAGTCGTGTGCCGACGGGGTTGCGATCGCGACCAGCCGCGAGCCGCTGGATCTCCCGGGCGAGCTCGTGTGGCAGGTGCCGCCGCTATCCATTCCGTCGGTTGGACAGGAGGTGTCGATCGAGCGCCGCCCGTGCGGCGGTCGCCGATGTCGCCGCCATGGCCGAGCAGGTGGACGACGCGACGCATCGCCCTCGGCTCGCCCGAGCCACCCTCGCAGGTTGTTCGCCTCCACGAGCGCCAACGTGAGGAAGAGGTCGGGGTTAGGCCAGAGGCCACATTCGATGGCGGTGACCAGGTGGGCCCAGCAGGATGTATCCGGCGACCATGATCGTGACGGTGGGGACTGCGATGATGAGAAAGTGGTTCCAGGTCATGGTGCAGGTCCTCGGCCGCCGGGTTGAATCGAGGGAATGCTGTCAATGTGGGCGGTCCGGGGAGGATACCCGCCGGGCGGGCGGCTCCACCCGCCGCCCCGTGGGTCGCGGGTGTCCACGAGAGCTACGTCGACGGGTTGGCGGCGATCCTGGCCAGGCCGGCCCCGCATCTCGGGCGCCGTGCGTGGTACACAACGCTCATGACAGAGACGCAACGCCCCGATGGGTTGCCCGGTCCGCGTCGGCCGAGAAGGCCGGAGGACTTCGATGCCATGTACACGGCCACACCCCCGTGGGACATCGGCCGCCCCCAGCCGGCGTTCCTGAACCTCGCCCGGGCCGGTGTCCTCCGCGGCCGTGTCCTCGACGTGGGCTGCGGGACCGGAGAGCACGTGCTGATGGCAGCCGACCTCGGATTGGAGGCCACCGGGATCGACCTGGCCCGGGCGGCCATCGCCACCGCCGAGGGCAAGGCACGCGAGCGGGGTATGACCGCCCGATTCCTCGTCTGGAATGCACTCGAGCTGAAGGCGCTCAACGAGCAGTTCGACACCGTTCTGGACTGCGGGCTCTTCCACGTCTTCGAGGATGGAGATCGCCCTCGGTTCGTCGACAGCCTTCGGAAGGCAGTCCCCTCAGGTGGCCGCTACCACATGCTGTGCTTCAGCGACCGGCAACCGGGCGACTGGGGTCCGCGGCGAGTGACCCAGGACGAGATCAGAGCCAATTTCGACGATGGGTGGCGGGTCGACTCGATCGAGGCCACCAGGATCGACGTCACCATCGACCCCGACGGGGCCCACGCCTGGCTCGCGTCCGTCACCCGAACCTGAGCAGCCGGCACCGCGGACGGGTTCCGATCCTGCACGGATCGCTGTGGGAATCACGGAGTTCCGAGCGGTGGACGTCCGTCAAGATGTGGGCATGCTCACCTCCGGTGATCTCGTTGGACGTGACCCCGAGCTCGCTGCGCTCACAGCGCTCCTCTCCGAGTGCCGTTCCGGGAGGGGCAGGGGCGTGCTGCTTCTCGGAGAGGCCGGGATCGGCAAGAGCGCCCTCGCCGATGCGCTCGCCCGCGCCTCCGCCGCGGTCGGGTTCGCGGTGGCGTGGGGCCGGTGCCCGGACGGCGAGGCACCACCGTACTGGCCGTGGACGCAGGCGTTGCGCGAGCTCAGAGCGCCTTCTGAGGCGATCCTCACCACAACGGCCCGGGGCGCTCGCGCCGGGCTCTTCGCCTCCGTGCTCGAGGCGTTCGGAGCGGCCACGGCGATCCGTCCGGCCACCGTCGTCCTCGAGGACGTCCATTGGGCCGACCAGTCATCGCTCGCCCTCCTCCGGTTCCTCGCCGGAGCTCTGCCGGGTCTCCCGCTCCTCCTTGCCATCTCAGCGAGGGATACCCCGGCGGATCATGCCGAAGGGG
Source organism: uncultured Chloroflexia bacterium (assembly GCA_963846365.1). Lineage (GTDB taxonomy): Bacteria > Chloroflexota > Dormibacteria > Aeolococcales > Aeolococcaceae > CF-96. The sequence goes on along the minus strand of CAWJVN010000002.1, from coordinate 37,336 downwards.
TGACCGAGTGCTTGGCGAGCCTGCCCACGGCGATGCTGCGGCTTCGGCTCGGTGGACTTGACCCGGGGTCGACCGCGGCGCTCATCGAGGCCGTGACCGGCCGGCCCACGCCCCCGGCGCTCGCCGACGACGTCCGTGCACGGACCGGCGGCAACCCCTTCTTCATCGGCGAGGTCATGCGCCTGCGGGCCATTCGCGGCGATCGGTCCACCGAGGTGCCGCCCGCCGTCCAGCAGGTTCTGAGCAGGCGGGTTGCCCGACTTTCGCAAGCCGCCTCCGAGTGCCTGGCCGCCGCCGCCGTGCTCGGCGAACCCGAGGTCGACCGACTGGCGGCGATGACCGGCCGTCCTGCGGGTGATGTGCTCGCCCTGCTGGACGAGGCGGTGGCTTCACGGCTGGTGATCTCGGAGGGGAACCGATTCGCCTTCGCGCACGCTCTGATTCGTGAGGCCCTCTATGAGGATCTCGGCCCGGCAGCGCGGGCCGGCCTCCATCAACGGGCCGCCGAGGCGCTGGAGATGGAGCCCGGATCGGTCGCCGGCGACCTCGCTCTCCACTGGACGCGAGCGGGCGGTCGGAAGGGCCGGCGGACGGGGGCCGCCCACGCCCTCCGTGCCGCGCGCGAAGCGATGGCCCGGATGGCCTATGAGCAGGCGGTCCGCTACTACCGCTGGGCGCTCGACTCCGGGGACGAGCCGCCGCTGGAGGGGCTGGTCGGTCTGGGCGAGGCCGAGGTGCTGTCCGGCTCGTTGATCGAGGGGCGGAAAACGCTGCGCCGGGCAGCGATGGCGGCCTCCGACTCGAGACGGGCCGAGGAGCTGACCCGGGCGGTGCTCGCCATGGGAACCGGCGTCGGCGGCTTCGAGGTCGACGTCTTCGATGAGGGGCAGACGGAACTCCTCCGGACGGCCCTGGCGCTGCTGCCGCCGGGGGATGGGGCGCTTCGGTGCGCGGCCCTCGCCCGGCTCTCGCTGGCTGCAGCCGCCACCGAGCCGTCCGAGGCACGGGCCGAGATGGCCGGCGAGGCGGCGGAGATGGCCCGGCGGCTCGGTGACGCCGCCGTGGAGGTCTCCGCTCTCGCGGCTCTCTGCGACGCCATCTCGGGGCCGGATCACGTCGAGGAGCGGCTGGCGGCGACCCGGCGGATGGTCCGTCTCTCCGAGGCCACCGGCGATGGCACTCTGCTGCTCCTCGCCCGCCGGCTGCGGCTGGTCGCCCTGCTCGAACGAGGCGACCTGGTCGGGGTGGACGCGGAGATCGCGGCCTACGAGCGCATCTCGCGCCGTCTGCGCCTGCCCCTCTATGCCTGGCCCGTGCCGATCTGGCACGGCATGCGCGCGACCATGGACGGAGACCTCGACGCCGCCTGGCGGTACAGCGAGGAGGCCGAGGAGCTGGGCAGGCGGGCGGGCAGCCCCAACGCCGAGATGATGGTGGTCACCCTGCGGATCGCAGTGGCCCGGGCGCGCGGTACGCCTGCCGACCTCATGCCCCTGATCCTCGCCAACCTCGACGAGGTGCAGCGCTATCCGGGCGGCGACTGCATGCTCGCGACGATCTACGCCGAGACCGGTGACCTGGAACGCGCGCGCCGCCACCTTCGCCGCTTCATCGACCGCGGCCTCGGCGCCCTCCCTCGCGACTGCGAGTGGCTCGAATACCTCTGGTTGCTCGGCGACGCGGCCATCCTGCTCGACGAGCGGGAGGCCGCCCTGCTCATCCACGACGCGCTCAGCCCCTACGGACATCTGTGGGCGGTCGACGGCATGGGCGGCGCATGCTTCGGGCCGGTGTCGGCGCAGGTGGCCAGGCTCGCCACCCACCTCGGACGACCCGGGCCGGTGAGGGGAGAGCCACCGTGGGACGGCCGCTTCCACCGTAGCGGGCGCGTCTGGGAACTCAGCTTCCGAGGCGTGGCTGCGACCGTCTCCGACTCCAAGGGGGTTCGCGACCTCGCCGTGCTCATCCAGCGGCCCGACCGGGACGTGCACGTCCTCGACCTCGTCGAGGCGACCGACGGTCCGACCGCCGCCTCAGGCGGTGGCGGCACCGGTCCACTCCTCGACGCCCGGGCGCGCGCCGAGTACGCCGCCCGCCTTCGTGAGCTGTCCGGCGACATCGCCGACGCCGAGGCGAACGCGGACGTCGGTCGGGTCGAGCGGCTGGTGGCCGAGCGCGACCTCGTCGCTGCCGAGCTGGGGGCGGCGCTCGGGCTCGGTGGGCGCGCCCGCACCGGCGGCGATCGGGTCGAGCGGGCGCGCAAGGCGGTCACCATGCGCATCGCCACCGCGCTCCGCGCCATCGACGGCGCCCATCCCGCCCTCGGTCGCCACCTGCGACTGGCGGTGCGCACCGGCCGTGTGTGCGCCTACCGTCCCGAGCATCCCGTCGCCTGGCGGCCTTGACGGCCGCTCCGGTCACCCTCGCGCTTCACCTCGCCGCCGCGACCGTGACGTCGTCATGCCGGAGCTGACGCATCCATACATGACGGCGGGCAGCGAGGTCCCGCCCCCAGATGACGGAGGACGATGACATGACGGTGGACACGCCGACCCCGACCGAGACCAGCCCGGCCGAGGAGGTGGCGGGGCGCCTGTTCATGGAGGGGGTGGGCACCCTGCACCTGCTCACCACGTACCTCGGCGTCGAGCTCGGACTTTATCGGGCGCTCGCCGAGGATGCGCCGCACGGGGCCGCGGACCTCGCCGCGGCGACGGGGCTCGACCCCTGGTACGTGCGGGAGTGGCTGCAGGCCGAGACCATCGCGGGGCTCGTGCTCGCCGATGCGTACGACCTGCGGCAGGCGCGCTACTCGCTCGCCCCCGGCGTGCGTGAGGCGCTGGTCGAGGAGACCGGGCCGGCATACATCGGTGGCCTCGGTCATGCCGCGGCGGCGGTCGGGCGCGCGCTCCCATCACTCCTGGGCGCCTTCCGCTCAGGAGCCGGGGTGCCCTACAGCGCCTACGGACCGGAGGCGGTCAGCGCGCAGGCTGCGCTCAATCGGCCCGCCTACGTGAACTCCCTCGCCACCGAGTGGATCCCGGCCATCTCCGACGTGCTCGAGCGGCTGCAGGACACCGCACGGCCGGCACGCGTGGCCGACGTCGGCTGCGGCGCCGGCTGGGCCGCGATCGAGCTGGCCAAGGCGTTCCCGAGCATCCTCGTCGATGGCTTCGACGTCGACGAGGACTCGGTGAGCCGGGCCCGCCGGAACGCGCGCAACCACGGAGTCTCCGACCGGGTCGTCTTCGAGGTCGCCGACGCGGGGACACCCTACGGGGCCGCCCGATACGACCTGGTCCTCTTCCTCGAGTGCCTCCACGATCTGGGCCGGCCGGTCGAGGCCCTGGCGGGGGTTCGCGAGGCGCTCACCGCGGATGGCACCGTCATCGTCATGGACGAGCGCGTCGCCGACACGCTGCCCGAGCCGGGCGACCCGACCGAGACCTTCTTCGCCACGTGCAGCGTGCTCTGGTGCCTGCCCCAGAGTCGCATGGAACCCGACTGCGAGGCCCCCGGTACGGTGATGCGACCGGCGGCATTCGCCGACATCGTCCGGCGCGCCGGCTGGGCGGGCTACGAGGTGCTGCCGATTGAGCACCCGTTCTGGCGCTTCCACCGGCTGGTCCGCTGAGGACCGCCGGCCTGCCATGGGCGGTCGCGGGAGGGGCCTGGCCCTCCCCGCCCGCCGCGTGGCGGTGACGTCGAGGTGAACAGCGCACGCATCGTCGCCGCGTGCGGGGTCGCTCGCCGCTACTGCGCGTGCGCCGGAGGCCGCGGAATCACCTCCAGCTGCTGGAGCATTCCGAGGACATCCTTCTCGGACCACTTCTCGGCGAGGCGTCCGTCGGCCACTCGGTGGATGACGATCGCGGTCATCGTGAACTCGTTGCCGGTTCGTGGGATGCCGGGGAGGTCTCGCTCGTGGGTGCCGACGGCGGTGAGCCGGGTGATCACCCTGTCCCCCTCCGCGAGCTGGTCCTCGATGCGGTGAGTGCCGGGGGTGGCGTCCCAGAAGAGGCGAAAGGCCTGCTTCAACCCCTCTCGCCCCGGGGACAGCCCCGGGAAGGGCGGCGGACTGTGATCGACGTAGTCCTCGGCGACCAGCTCGTCCAGGACGTCGATGTTGCCCTGGTCGATCTCCTCGTAGAAGCGCCGCACCAGGGCCTTGTTCTCCGCGGTTCCCATGCGTCTCCTCCTGCTCTCAGAGTGCCCACGATACCGATGGCGAGCCCGCCTGTCACCTCAGGAGACGAGACCGCCGAGGCACTTGATGGACTGCGTCACGCCGGCTAAGGTGGCGGTTCGGGTGGCGTGACAGCGGTCGGGAGGTCTCAGGTCGGGTGTCGGGCGTGACTGAGGACGAGGACCGGCTCTGGACCGACTCCATGCCGGAGACCTATGACCGCTTTCTCGGTCGCGCTGTCTTCGTGCCGCACGCGCTCGACCTCGCCCGCCGCGCCGCCACCCTGGGTGCCTCCCGCCTTTTGGAAGTGGCTGCCGGCACCGGCCTCCTGACCCGCGCGCTCGTCGAAGCGTTGCCCGCGGCCCGGATCACCGCGACCGACCTCAACGAGGCGATGGTCCTCTACGCGTCCGCACGGGTCGAGGGAGTCGGTTGGCGGCAGGCTGACGCGATGGCGCTGCCGTTCGACGACGGGTCGTTCGACCTCGTGGTATGCCAGTTCGGGGTGATGTTCTTCCCGGACAAGCGCGCGGCCTTCCGCGAGGTCGCGCGCGTCCTCGCACCGGGGGGCCGGTTTCTCTTCAACACCTGGGACGTCGTCGAACGCAACGACTTCGCCGCGGCATTGGTGGCGGGGATCGCCAGGGCCTTCCCCGAGGGCGCCCCGACCTTCCTCGTGCGGATCCCGCATGGATACTCCAACGTCGACGAGGTGTCGTCAGACCTCGCCGCCGCGGGGCTCACCGTCGACGAGATGACGACTGTGACGCTGACCGGGCACGCGGACTCCTCGGCCCAGCTGGCGACCGGCTTCTGTCAGGGGACGCCGCTTCGCCTGGAGATCGAGAGGCGAGGCTCGATGGCTGAGGTCACCTCCGTGGTCGCCGATGAGATCAGCGCACGGCTGGGAACGGGCCCCCTGGCGGGGGATCTCACGGCCCACGTGATCACGGCCCGCCGCTGACCAGCTCGGATGGCCGGACGAGCCGGTCCCCCGGGGCGAGGGGGCGGCCGGCGTGAGGATCCCAGGATTCTGGGATGGCGCGCGGCTCGAGATGCCCCGATGCTCTGGTCAGCACCTGGAAAATCATGGAGGCCAGAGAATGTTCGCCAGAACCTCGACGTGGACCGGATCGGTGGAGGCGCTCGAGCGCTGGGCCGAGCAGGCGGAGACCAATGTCCGCCCATTCGTGGCGAGCCTCGACGGGAACGCGGGCGCGTTCTTCCTCATCGACCGTGCCGCGGGGCGGGCCTTCACGTTCACGCTCTGGAGGACGGACGAGGCGGCGCGTGCCAGCGACGAGGCTGCCGAGCGGAGTCGGGCGCGGACGGTGGCCGCCACCGGGGTTGAGCTCGTCGAACGCGGCCGGTACGAGGTTGTGACCGGCGTCGAGGCGTCGTGAGAGTTGGCCGTGGCGGCGTCCTCGAGCGTCCTTCGCGCTCGGATGTCGCCGACACGGCCGGTTCCTGCAGACAGGCCTACAATGTCGGTGTCAGCGGCCATGAGGGCGACCCATGACCCGAGAACGCGTGCTCGAGGACGCCGAGCGGTCGATCATCGAGGTCTGCCGCGCGGGGCTCGACCCGGAGGCGCTCCGCGCCCACGTGCTGCCGCGGCTACGGCGCGTGGTGCCGGTGGACGCGCTCTGGTGGGCGACGGCGGATCCGGCCACGCTGCTGTTCACACGCGCATATCGCGAGGAGATCCCCGAGAGCGTGACGCCCTACTTCGTCGACAACGAGTTCATCGCGAACGACGTGAACAAGTGGGTCGAACTGGCACGCGATCGGGACGGGGTCAGAACGCTGCTCCAGGCCACGTGCGGCGTCATGTCGCGAAGCGCGCGATACCTGGACATCTTCGAGCCCCTGGGCCTGGGTGACGAGTTGCGAGCCGCGCTCAGGGTCCAGGGGGCGTGCTGGGGCTTTCTCTGCCTCCACCGCGAGCTGGCGAGGCCCTTCTCCACACAGGACGCGCGCTTCATCCAGCGAGTCGCCCCCCACATCGCCGAGGCGATCCGCATGGGTCTGGCGACCAGCAGTCTCGACGTCTGTGACGTGGCCGACGCGCCCGGGGTGCTCCTGCTCGACGCCGACGCCGCACTGGTGGGAAGCACACCCGCGGCCGACCGGTGGTTGGAGGAGATGGGCCACACGGCCTCGGCGGAACTGCCGGTGCCGACGGAGATCTACGCGGTTGCGGCTCTCCTGCGGCAGGTGGAGGCCACCGAGTCGTCGGTGCCCAGGCTACGGATGCGCACCAGAGCCGGCCGCTGGGCGGTTCTCCACGCCTCACGGTTACCGGCGGCAGGCCGCGCCACGGTGGCCGTGGTGATCGAGGAGGCGTCTGCGGCCGAGGTCGCCCCCATCATCATGCGTGCCTACGGCCTCAGCGAGCAGGAACGGACCGTGACCGGGCTCGTGTGCCAGGGGCAATCCACTGCCGAGATCGCGGCGTGCTTGCACATCTCGCCGAACACCGTCCAGGACCACCTCAAGTCCGTGTTCGACAAGGTCGGCGTTCGCAGCCGTCGCGAGCTCGTGGCCTGCATCCTGCGAGAGCAGTACCTCCCACGTGCCCGGGCCGGGCAGCCTCTGGCGCCCGGCGGCTTCTTCGCCTGACACCCGGCGGCGTGGCGCCGACCATCACATGATCAACGGTGGCGTCCTTCGACTGGCTCTGCCCGAGCAACCTCGTTCAGGCCGCGATGTGCCACGGGTGAGTGTCCAGTGGTTGACCATCGCCGTTCAGCTCACGACGGCGCTGAAGACGATGATGTTCGAGAATCCAACCCCGTCGACCTGCCAGGCGTAGCAGCCGGGCGTCTTCACGAAGGTTCCGCCCGGGGCCTCCCGCCAGCCGTCCCGCCCATTCACCGTCCCGTCGGGAGGGACGATCAGCTCGGCCAGGGTGGGGCTCTCGCCAAATGCGATTGCCCCTGGCGCGTCGATGCGCGCCCCGCGGATGCGGACCGGACCCTGATACGAGGGTTCGGTGAACCACAGCGTCTTGAAGGCGTACCAGCCCTGCTCCTGCACCCTGTCGAGAAGGATCGCGTGCGCAGCGTTCATCGGAGCGGCGGCGAGGGGCCGCGCCGGCCCAGTGCCGAGCGCGACACCCCCGAAGGCCGGGGTGCTGATCGGATGGGCCGCTGAGACCGGGCACGACCCGCCTGGGCTGAGCAATGGGAGGACCAGGGGCCGCTTCAGGGCGGCAGGGAAGGGGTAGAAGGTCTCGAAGTCGCCGGCGGAGCACACGAATCCCTCCAGCCGACACGCCTCGCGGAAATCTGCTGGTGCGGGCAGCGTGTACGGACGCAGAGGCCCGCCCTGCGAGCTCGCTGACGGTCCGAACGCCGGGGTGGTCCTGGACGAACCACAGCTCAGGAGCACAGAGGCTGCCACCACGAGTGCTCCGACGGTGGCGCGCATTGTCCGAGGTGCCCTCCCTCGGCAATGTCCTGCTGCCGAGCCGGCCCTACGTGGGCTCCAAAGCGTTCAGGCCGTTCAGTATGTGTCGGAGTGCAGCCGAGCGATGAAGTCCTGAGCTGCAGAACGCACTTCGGCAGATGCCCCCTCATCCGCGACGACCAGGGCGGCCAGATCGTGCGCTGCATCCAGCAACTCCGCGACGACGTCGGGATCCTGGTCCGCCCATCCCTCTGAGGCGATCAGGCGTAGTACGCGCCCGACCTTCTTTTTCGTCTCGCTCATCGGCGCCCATTGTGCACGACCCTGACCGCCGCTTCAAGGACCTGCTAACCGGAGGACCAGGCCGCAGAGACCCCACACCAATGCCGCTACCATGGGTGGCATGGACCTGTGCGGGGTGCTCAGACCCGGCAGCAGCGTGCTGCTCGTCGACTGGCCGAGCCAGGACATCCCCCGCACTTGCTGGCCGCGGGATTCAGTGTGCTGGCGGCCAACTTGTCGCGCGGCACGGCCTCGCAGTACAGGGTGGCACCGCCGGGCGGCACGGTCCCGGCGGAGCGCGACGGCGTTGAGGTGCTCGCAGCGGAGCGCGACGGCGACGAGCCACTGATCATCACCCGGCTCGACGCCATGCCGGCGCGCGTCGATATCCTCTGCACGTACCGTCCTGCGGAGGAGCTCGCGGCCAGCGTCCGTCGTGCCGCAGAGATCGGGGCGACGACGTTATGGGCACAGGACGGTTCGCCTTCTGACCATGCCCGCGGCGTCGCCGAGGAGGCCGGGCTGGTCGTGGTCGAGAACCGCTCCATCGCCGACGCGATACGGGAGCTCGGCCTGGTCTGATCCCCTCAGAAGCTGGATCAGGGTTTCGCAGCCGGTGATGCAACGTGTAGGCGGGGGAGGCGTTGCGTCACCTCCCCCGCCGACAGTCAGGGGCGAGCCTCGAGGACGAGGTTGAACGGCGTCTCCGCGGCCCGCCGGAACCGGGTGAAGCCCCCGCCGGTCACCACCTCCCGAAGCCGCGCCTCGCCCCTCTCCGCCGCCGCTGCCAGGGCTCGGGCGGCCACGGCCGGATCCCGTCCGAGGTGGGCGTGGCGCGCCAGGGCCAGCGGCTCAGCCTGTGGGCGGGCGGCCAGCGACACCACCGCCGCGCGATGGATCGCCGTCCGGCGCGGTGGTGCGGTGGCTGCCTCGATCTGGGAGAGCCGGGAGTCGAGCAGCCGCAACTCGACGTCACGCCCGATCAGCGGCCCACCGATCGGCCGCGAGGGTGTTCCCGTCCTGATCTCGCCCCTCAGGATGGCGGTGTGCAGCAGCTCGGTCTCCGGTGCCGGGCTCGTGCCCAGGTCCTCGGCGAGGCGGTGGCGCACCTCCGTAAATGCCGCGAGGGCGGCCCCAGGGCGGCCGGCCGAGGCGTCGGCGCGCATCACGAGCCGCAGGGCCGCCTCGTCGTACGCGTCCAGGTCGAGCACGGACTGCGCCGCCACGCGCGCCGCGGCGAACTCGCCGACCGCCAGCCTCGCCTCCGCGGCGAGCAGGCGGGCACGGGCGACGAGCCGATCCACCGACGGCCGGGCCTCGTCCGCCCAGGCGGCGTCCTCCTCGGGAAGCAGCGGGCCGCGGGCGGTTGCGAGCGCCACCTGCGCCGCCGCCAGTGCCGATCCCAACTCGTGGGAGCGCAGGCGTTCCTCGACCTCCCGCGTGCGCTCCTCGAGCTCGACGGTGTCGATCCAGTCTGCAGCCAGCGAGTAGCCCGCGTCCGTTCGCGGCAGGCGATGGGCACCGAGTACGCTTCGCAGCCGACTCACGAGCACGCTCAGCTGGTCGCTCGGAGTGCGTGGGGTCTCGTCACCCCACACCACCTCCACCAGCTCGTCGACCGGAACCGGGCGGCCCTGCGCGACAGCGAGTTGCTTGAGGAGCACCCGCGCCTTGCGAGTCCCCAGTGCTCGCTCGTCCACCCCCTCGACGGCAAACCCTCCGAGCAGACGCACCCGCAGCGGTGCCGTCGCAAGCCGGTCCTCGGCCGAGAAGCCCATCCAGCCGAGCCTACTCCCCAGCCGGCCGGCGCAGATACCCCCGCTCGTCAGCGAGCGTGTCGCGTGCGCGAGGGCCCTCACCAGCCTATGCGACCTCACGCCGTGCCGGTCCGCGAACGCGGGGGTCGCCGAGCGGGACCGGTGGGATGGCGAGCACCTCGCGCTCACCGGCGACGCGCACGATCTGCCAGCCACGCAGATGGACGTCATCATGATGTGTGAAGCAGAGGAGAACCAGGTTGGCCTCCTCGGTCTGGCCCTCGTGCACCCAGTGCGCGACGTGGTGAACCTCGGTCCAGCGCACCTGGCGCCGGCACCGCGGCCACACGCAGCCACGGTCGCGCTGCTCCACCCTGATGCGGGTGGCCGTCGCGGGGACGCGCCGGGCTCGGCCGACATCGACCACCAGTGAGTCGGGTCCCAGCAGGATCCGCCGCACGTTTGCGGAGCAGGCCATGCGCTGGACTGCGGCCGTGGAGAGGGGGATGCAACCCTCCATCTCAGCGCCGGGTGCTCCGGGGGCGCCGAGGAGTGTCTCCAGGGTGGTGGTGACCTGCAGGTGCGGCACCTGGCAGTGCGTCGCCCCCTGGCCGCCGGTGTTCAGCGTGTACGCGGCCATCTCCACGAGGGCGTCGGCCAGGCGGCGCCCTCGCGGGCGATCGTCGTCCGCTCCCAGCGGGCGCGCCAACGGCTCGAGCGCGGCGCGCAGAGTGGCGCCGCCGACGGCGTCGATGAAGCCCTTCACCCAGATGCCGCCGTCGTCGCCGCCCAGTGATCGCACCTCGAGGAAACGTTCGTCGGCGCACTGCTGCTGCCGCCTCTGGAAGGCGGCGGCGTCGGCGGCGTGGCGGGCATGGGCGCAGTCGCGACGGAACTGGTGGGGGCTCTGCGCCTCCGCCTTGCGCAGCAACCGGAGCTCGTCCAGCTGCGCGCCCGATTCCTGCACGGCCTCGGCCGTCCTGGCGAGCAGGACCAGATGGGCGAAGCCGACCCTGCCGGCGCCCATCGCCTCGACGCTGGGCTGCAGCGAGTTCGCCCGGTCGCCGACGCAGATGGCGGCGCCGGCCTCACCGGGCGTCATGTGGCACTCGTTGGTGAGCCACGCGATCGGCGTCGTGAAGCCCTGCCGCTCCCACTCGTCGGTGGCCGCGAAGTGCGCCGCGTCACGGGCGAGATCCAGGCGCAGCGCGTCGATGAGCAGCTGGGTGCGGACGATCGCGTCACCGAGATCGACGGCCGAGCGCGTCGAGGTCCGGGTGCGAGCGATGAAGCGCCTGACCGCTGCGTCCAGCGCCTCGTGGGGGTCTGCGTCGAGGCCGTGCTCACACATTCCTGTGTATACTACCGAACAGATGTACGCGGCGTCAACGAACACGTACCCCGTTTTCCGCACTTCTGCCGAGCCATATCGCCCCCATCCGAGCGGTCAGCCGGGGTCGCGGTCCCCGAGGATGAGTTCGGCGGCGCGCTGAGAGACGGTCTCCATCTCGCCGACGATTGCGCTGAGTCGGCGTGAGTTGGCGATCCACTCACGGTAGAGGGCAGCCTCGCGTGCGGTGAGGCGGCGGCTGATCGTCTTGCCGCCCACCTTGCGGGTCCACTGCCAGTACGGCCCGTGGGGCTGCGGAGGATCGGCCTGGCAGCGGCAGCCGGCCTTGCCGCAGAAGGTGTGGCGTCGCACCACGCTGCCGGTGCTGATGAAGCCGAGCTCGGTCAGCTGCGCCTGGAGGCTGCGGTACCGATCTCGGTACCCGGCCAGGCGCTGGTCGGCGGTCTCGTCGGGCATTCCTGATGGTGGTCCGGGAGGGTGTACATCCGTTCGATCAGTATCTATACTGTCCGACAAGCCAGGGCCACGGTACGTACGTACAGGGTGGAACCGGTCCCGTGGCCGGGTCAAAATGCGCATCTCGGGGTACCTTGGGGATCCCGACCTGATTCCAGGGGGTCACTCCTCGAGGAGCCGACGATGACAGACAGAGGACTGCCGGCAGTGAACCCGATACCCGAGCACCTACGGACGGTGACGCCGCGCCTGGTGGTGCGGGACGGGCACGCCGCGATCGACTTCTACCGCCGGGCGTTCGGGGCCGTGGAGATCGGCGAGCGGTTCACGGGACCGAAGCGCGAGGTGATCCACGCCGAGGTACAGATCGGGGACTCGGTGGTGATGATCACCGAGGACTCGGACCCCGAGGCGCCGGTCAGGTCCCCCGAGTCCCTGGGTGGGTGCGTGACCGCGGTGATGGCTCTCTACTGGGAGAACGTGGACGCCGCGTGGGAACGAGCGCTGGCCGCAGGGGCCGAGGTGATCCACCCCCTTGCCGATCAATTCTACGGGGAGCGCGGCGGAAGGTTGCGCGACCCCTTCGGACAGCAGTGGATGATGAGTCAGCATATCGAGGACGTGTCACACGAGGAGATGAACTCCCGAGCCGCCACCCTGTTCGGATCGTGAACATCGGGGTGACATGCCGGGAGCCTGCTACTGTGCTGGGGATTCACTCCGGAGGACGCCATGCAGAACATCACGCCCCACCTGTGGTTCAACTCCGAGGCCAGGGAGGCGGCCGACCTGTACACCTCTCTCCTCGACGACTCCGAAGTCGTCAACGTGACAACGCTGCGAGACACGCCGTCCGGGGACTCCGACCTCGTCTCCTTCCTGCTCGCCGGCCAGCCCTTCATGGCGATCAGTGCAGGCCCGATGTTCCGGTTCAACCCGTCGGTGTCCTTCCGGATCGACTGCGAGACCGCCGGCGAGATCGATGCGCTGTGGAATCGTCTCGGCGAGAATGGGCAGGTGCTGATGCCGCTCGACGCCTACCCGTTCAGCCAGCGCTACGGGTGGTTGCAGGACCGCTATGGCCTGTCGTGGCAGCTGATGCACGCCGGCGGCCGGGAGATCACCCAGAGGATCGTTCCGACGCTGATGTTCGTCGGCCCCAACTGCGGCAGGGCCGAGGAGGCGATCGGTCACTACACCGCGATCTTCGACGGGGCCATGGTCGGCGATCCGATGCGCTATGGGGGTGGTGACGAGCCGGACGTCGAGGGAACCCTCAGGTATGCGGCGTTCACGCTCGACGGGATGCAATTCGCCGCCATGGACAGCGCGCGTGCGCACGACTTCAGCTTCAACGAGGCGATCTCGCTGCTGGTCCCCTGCGACACCCAGGAGCAGATCGACCGCTACTGGGAGTCGCTCTCGGCGGTGCCCGAGGCGGAGCAGTGCGGGTGGCTGAAGGACCGTTTCGGCCTCTCCTGGCAGATCGCTCCCACGGCGATGCAGCGGATGTTCCAGGACGCCGATGATCAGCAGATGGCGCGTGTCACCAGGGCGTTCCTGGGCATGGGGAAGTTCGACCTCGCCGTGCTCGAGGATGCCTACGCGGGACGGTAGCGGCCGGTATCCCTCGACCGCAGACATGACTATTCAGCGGATGGACAACGTCGCCATCGTCGTCGATGATCTGGACGCGGCTGTTGCGTTCTTCACCGAGCTCGGCATGGAGCTGGAAGGCAAGGGGCAGATCGAAGGCCTTTGGGCGGACCGCACCGTCGGACTCGACCGCGTCCGGAGCGACATCGCCATGATGCGGACCCCGGACGGCCACAGCAAGCTGGAGCTGACCAAGTACCACGCCCCCGCGGCGTCCCGCGCCGAGCCGGAGGACCCGCCGCCCAACACGCTGGGCATGCATCGCGTCATGTTCGCCGTCGACGACATCGACGACACCATCGCCCGCCTACGTGTCCATGGCGCCGAACTCCTCGGCGAGGTGGCGCAGTACGAGAGCATCTTCCGGCTCTGCTCCCTCCGCGGCCCCGCAGGCATCATCGTCGCTCTGGCCGAACAGATCGGCTGACGCGATCCTGCCGCGCGGGGCGGGCATATCATCGCTTCAGGACGGCTTCGCGGCGCCTCCCTCAGAGCGGCAGGGGGTGACGGAGAACACCGGTCCCGGGCCGTCGACCGGCGAGGACGCGAACGAACTCGACGGCGTCGATGTCGACACGTTCACCGTCGACACCCTGGCTGTACGCGCCGCCGGCCAGCCCCTCGAGCACGACCTGGAAGGGCTCGCGGTGAATCGCGGCCCACTCCGCGACGATGTCCGCGACGAGGCGGCCGTCGTGGTCCGGGGTGAGGTGCACGTCGCGGCCGGTTGCGAAACACACGTCGATGCGGTGGATCCACACGTCGCGGGTGAACCCGAGGTCCAGGAGATACTTCAGCGGCGCCCAACCGATCGGAGGGCCGAAGGGGAGCGGCAGGTATCGCATCGGCAGGGGCGTCCTCCAGCGGCCGCTGACGGCCCTCGGCCCGACCGTCCCGAGCTGCGCGACCACGGTGTCGTTCGAGAGATGGGACCGTTCGCTGATCTGCAGCTCATTCAGGCCATCCACCCAGTGGTGCGATTCGATCGTCCGGTTCAGAGGCAGACCACGGCGGAGCTGGTGGAGGAATTGGGGGAGCGAGGCCTGGGCGTCCGCAGAGCCGAGCACATGCAGCGCGAGCTTGCGAACGTCCCATCTGGTGCAGTCGGTCGGCCGTGTCCAGTCGTCCTCGGACAGCGAGCCCATCAGGGCTGCGAACCGCCGGAACTCCTCCTCCGCGAGCCTCCGTGCCTCAGGCCGTCCGATTCTCTCCGCGATCACCGGCGTGTCCTCCTTCGTTCGACCTCGTCGAGGTACATGTCCGTCAGCCGGCCGAGATGTCGCGTCCACCGGTCACCTCCAGGGTCGTTGCTGATCTGCGCGTCAATGAGGCCGGCCACCATAGCGATGAGGCAGTCGACGTCGGCCTGGGTCTCGAGCCCGGCAGCATGCAGCAGCTCGATCGCCCGTCCCAGCACCGATTGGGCATAGGCGTACGACTCAGCCGACGGCTCGAAGCCAGGGATCGGACGCTGGAAGAGCAGCGCACAGCGCGCGGGATCCTCCACCGCGAAGTCCACGAACGCCCGCATGAACGCCCTCACCGCCGCCCTGCCGTCGCGCGGCAGCCTCAGCGCGTCGAGCCGCTCGAGAAGCTGGCGGTTGCCGTCGGCGAACATCGCATCGTAGAGGGCATGCTTCGAGTCGAAGTACACGTAGAGCGAGGGTTGGCGAATGCCGACCTCACGAGCCAGCGCATGGAGCGACACGCCGCCGACGCCGTGGGCGCGGGCCAGCTCCCACGCGGTGGCGACGATCGCCGACACCCTGGCCTCCCGTCGCTGCGCCACCCTACCTATCACCGATAGGCATTGTGCCTATCACTGCTAGGAGGTCAAGCGCACGGCTGCCCCGCCCCAACCTGGCACCGCTTCCCCGAGGGTCTCGGTGGTACCGGAGGAAGCTCCGATTCTGCGGCGATGAAGCTCCCCGGGCACGTGCCCGCGGCGCCACCGCGGGGCCGCGGAGAAAATGGATACGATCCCCGGCGGTCCCCGGGGCCGTCGGCTTCCCCGGCGGAGGGCGTCCGATGCCAGGCGGAGGGACCCGTGGGGATGCACGTGGCAGCCAGTGGCAGCCGGGCGGCCGGACCCGACGGACCCCGGACGTGAAAACCCCGATACGACAAAGGCGATGGCGACGTAGCCAAGTGGTAAGGCACGGGTCTGCAAAACCCTGATCGTGGGTTCGATTCCCACCGTCGCCTCCATCCCTCCCATGACCGTCCCCACCGACGACGACCTCCATCTCCGGGCGGCGCGCGTGCTCGCCGGGGGGGCGACCCACGTGATCCGCTCCCACCGGCCGGCGATCCACGTCGAGCGGGCCCGGGGGGCGCGGAAGTGGCTGGTCGACGGCCGCGAGCTGGTCGACTACACCATGGGCCACGGCGCCCTGCTCCTCGGTCACGCCCACCCCGCGGTGGTCGACGCCGTCGAGCGGCAGCTCGGCCGGGGCACCCACTACGGCGGGGGCAGCCGCCTCGAGGTGGACTGGGCGGAGCGGATCGTCGACGCCGTGCCCTCGGTCGAGCGGGTGCGCTTCACGTCCTCGGGCACCGAGGCGACGATGCTCGCGCTGCGGCTGGCCCGGGCGGCGACCGGCCGCGACCGGGTGGTCAAGGTGGCCGAGCACTTCCACGGGTGGGCCGACCCCCTGGTCGCCGGGCGCGGCGACGACGGCGGCACCGCGGTGCCCCTCGGAGTGCCGCGGGCGGTGGGCGACACCGTCCGCGTGCTGCCCTCGCTCGAGCCCGCCGCCGTCGCCGCAGCCCTCGCCGGCGCGGACGTCGCCGCGCTCATCCTCGAGGCCTCCGGGGCCCGCTTCGGCTGGCTCCCGCTCCCCCCCGAGCACGTCGTGGAGGCGGCGCGGCTGTGCCGGGAGAGCGGCACCCTCCTGGTCGTCGACGAGGTGGTGACCGGCTTCCGGGTGGGCCGCGACGGCATGCAGGGCCGGCTGGGGGTGCGTCCCGACCTGTCCGCCTTCGCCAAGGTGATCGGCGGCGGCCTGCCCGGGGGAGCCGTCGGCGGGCGCGCCGGGGTGATGGACCTGCTCGCCGTGCCCGCCGGCGACGGCGACGAGCCCTTCGTCAGCCACCCCGGCACCTTCAACGCCAACCCGCTCAGCGCCGCCGCGGGCATCGCCACCCTCGACGCCATCGAGGCGCTGGGAGCGCGCACCTCCGCCGACACCTACGCGTCGGCGCTCGAGGAGGCGTGGGCCGGTGAGCTCGCCGCCGCCGGGGCCGGCGGGCGGGTGTGGCGGCTGGCGAGCATCGTCCACCTCTCCCTCGACGACGCCGCCGCCGACGCGCGGCTCGGCATCCTGCTCTGCGAGGAGGGGGTGGACTGCCTGCGCACCAGCGCCTTCTGCTCGGCGGTCCACGGTGGCGAGGAGCTGGAGTGGAGCGTCGCCGCGCTCCGCCGCGCCCTCCGCCGGCTGGCGACGTGAGCCTCGAGCTGGAGGTGGGGCGGAGCGTCCTCGACGCCGCCCCGGTGCTCGACGCCGGCGGCCGGACCTGGAGCCTTCCCGACCCCGCCGCGGAGGTGACGGTGCGCGCCGGCAGCGTCGAGGCGGCCTGGCCCGGGCTGCGGCTGCGCCTCCAGGCGACCCCCGACGGGCCCCGATGGCGCCTCGGCTGCAGCGTGACCGCAGCCGCCCCGCTCCGCGTCGACGCCCTCGGGGTGCGGCTGCGCAACCCCGGGGCCACCCGCATCTGCGTCGACGGCTACCACTCCTGGGACTGGAGCGGGGTGCGCGACGCCACCCTCCCCGGCCGGGGCTGGTGGGGGGCGATCTGGGGCACCCCCGGCGGCGCCGCGCTGGCGGTCGCCCCGGCCCGGCCGCCGCGCCTGGGGGCGGTGACCCTGCGGTGGGACGGCGCCGGCGCGCTCGACGTGCTCACCGCCGGCGAGCCGGAGCAGGAGGCGCAGCGCACCGCCGGGCCGCGGAGCCTGGGGATCGAGCTCGCCGCCGGGGAGCGGCTCGCCGCCGAACCGGTCTCGTCCGGCCCCCTCGACCGCCGCCGAACCGCCGGCGCCGGGCTGCCCCTCCCCTCCCCCGCCGGGCACCGGCCGGGGCACCGCCGGGTGGGGTGGATGAGCTGGAACTGCCTGGGACCGGAGGTCACCGCCCGGGACTGCGCCGGCGCCGCCGAGCGGCTGGTGCCTCCCGGCGGGGTGGTGCTGCTCGACGACGGCTGGATGCCCTGGTGGGGTGACTGGGTCGAGCGCGACGGGTTTGACGCGACCCTCGCCGGGCTCGCCGCCACCCTGCGGCGGCGGCGCCGCCGGCTCGGCGTCTGGGTGGCGCCGTTCCTCGTCGACCTCCGCTCCGCCACCGCAGCGATGCCCGGCCTTCCCGTCCTCCGTCACCCCGGAGGGGAGGCGGTCGTCGACCGGCGGCCGCCGAGCCCGCAGCTGGTGCTCGACGCCGCCACCCCGGCCGCCCGCCGCCGCCTCGCCGCGCTGGGCCGCCGCCTGGGGCGGGCGGGGGTGACGGTGCTGAAGCTCGACTTCCTCTACGCCGGCGCCCTGCCGGCGGTGCGCCCGCCGGGATGGAGCGGCACCGCGGCGCTGCGAGCCGGGGTCGCCGCGGTCGCCCGCGGCTTCCGCTCCACCGCTCCCCGGGGCAGCGCGGTGTGGGCGTGCGGCGCGCCGGCGCCCCCGCTCCTCGACCTCGTCGACGCCTGCCGCAGTGGCGGCGACTCGGTGCTCAACGTGCCCAACCGCGGCGCCGAGACGCCCCCGCCACCGTGGTTCCTCTTCGGCGAGGCGACGGTGCGCGCCCAGGCCCGCAACCTCGCCGCCCGCTCCTGGCTGTGGGGCGCGACCGTCCCGCCCGACGCCGATGCGGTCACCCTCGGCGAGCTTGCCGGCCGCCCCCCGGGCGACGGCGCCACGGTGCGCGCCTGGCTGGAGCTGGCGGTGCGCTCCGGCGGTCCGCTGCTGATCGCCGACCCACCCGGCACCGCCCTGGCGGCGGCACGCACCGGTGCGCTCCGCGCCGCCCAGGCGGCGGTGGCCGGCCGGCCGGCGCGCCCCCGCAGGCCGGTCGACCCGCTCGAGCTCGAGCCGGCGCCGGAGGACGACGACGACTTTCTCGACTGGCCCGCGGGGCTTCCCGCAGCGTGGGAGGACGCACCCCGGCGGGGGCGCACTCCACGTCGGATTCGTTGACGTCGGTGTCACCCAACCCGGCCACTCCGGCCGGTTATGGCCGATCCTGACGCGATCTCGGGGTGCCGCGGCCGCCGTTCGGCGACCGACCGGACGGTGCGAAACATTCGGCATCGTTAGCACAGGTGGTGAAAAACCAAGCAGGATTCACCTTCCCTTCAGGTGGTTCTGCCACAACTGGATGCACATCACATTGTTGCCCGCTGCACAGTGCGCCGGCGGCCGCGCAGCGGTAGGATGGTGCCCGTCGCCACTGGGGGTGATCGCGCCGGCATCAGGCCACCGGTGCTCGACCTCGACGTCTGGCTCCCGCCACCGCGCCGCGCAACGGAGCGTTGACCCGGCGCCCGTGAACAGGAGAAGTTCCGCCGAATGTTCGCCATCCTCGTAGCCCCCGACGGACCGGCGCTCTGCGTCGGTTACCGCACCCTCGACTCCGCCGTCGCGGCGCTCCATCGCCTGCGCGCGAACGGCAGCGCATATGACGCCCACGTCGTCGTGAAAACCCCCTCGGAGGACACGCTGTGAGCGCGACCGCCACCATGGCCCACTCGGACCGGCTGATGCTCCGCGAGCGTCCCCCGGCGTCGGTCCGGGACGTCGACCTCGCGGTCGAGCAGCTCGCCGCTCTGCTCGCGGGCTCCGACGGAGATCAGCTGGAAGCGCTCGAGGCGGTCGCCCGTGCCGCCCAGCGTCTCGCCCGAACCCGCCGCCGCGAGGTCCGCCTCGAGGAGGAGCGGCCGGTCCCGATGATGGGGTCGTGGTCGCTCGACAACGGCCTGGTCACCAACGTCGTCCTCGGGGAGAGCTAGTCCCGGCTCCGCCGGAGTGCGAGCTCGCGGCGGATCTCCACCAGCCGGTCGGCGATGCTCGCCTCGGCGCCGTTGCGCGTGGGCTCGTAGTAGCGTCGACCGGCGAGGGCGTCGGGCAGGTGTTGCTGCTCCACGATTCCGTCTGCATGGTCGTGTGCATACCGATAGCCATGACCAAAACCCAGCTCACGGCCGACCGCGCTCGACGCGTTGCGGAGGTGGAGCGGCACCGGCTGGTGGAGGGTTGCACGGGCGTCCTCGGCAGCCGCCGAGTAGGCGCGCAGCGCGGAGTTGCTCTTCGGCGCGGTGGCGAGATGGATCGCCGCCTCGGCCAGCGGCAGGCGCGCCTCGGGCATCCCCACCAGGTGTGCCGCCTGCTGGGCGGCGACCGCGACGGTGAGCGCACCGGGATCGGCGAGGCCGATGTCCTCGGCGGCGAGGATCACCAGGCGGCGGGCGACGAACACCGGGTCCTCGCCCGCCTCGAGCATGCGCGCGAGCCAGTACACCGCCGCGTCCGGGTCGCTGCCGCGCACCGACTTGATGAGCGCCGACACCATCCAGTGGTGCTGGTCACCGGCGCGATCGCTGACCAGGGTGGGGTGCTGCAGGGCGCCGAGCACCGCGGCACGGTCGACGCGCCGGCGGCCGCCGTCCGGCGGGCTGACCGCGACGGCGATCTCCAGGGCGTCGAGGGCGACCCGGGCGTCGCCTCCGCTGCGCGCCACCAGCTCGTCGAACGCATCGTCCTCGAGTTCGACGCCGAGCCCGCCGAGACCGCGCTCGGTGTCGCCCAGCGCGCGCTCGACGAGGCGGCGCAGCGCCGCGGCGTCGAGCGCCTCGAGGCGCACCACCCGGGCGCGGGAGAGCAGCGCGGCGTTGACCTCGAAGCCGGGGTTCTCGGTGGTGGCGCCGAGGAGACGCACCAGCCCGCTCTCGACGTGGGGCAGGATCGCGTCCTGCTGGGCCCGGTTGAACCGGTGGATCTCGTCGATGAACAGCAGCGTCCGCCGGCCGGTGCGACGCCGCTCGGCGGCGCGGTCGACGATGCGGCGCAGCTCGGCGACCCCGGAGCTGACCGCGCTCACCGCCTCGAAGGCGGAGCCGGTCATCGCGGCGACGATGCCGGCGAGGGTGGTCTTGCCGCTGCCCGGTGGTCCCCAGAGGATGATCGAGGGCAGCGTGTCGGTCTCGAGGGCGCGGCGCAGCACCGCCTCGGGACCGACGGCGTGCTCCTGGCCGACGAACTCGTCGAGGCTGCGCGGCCGCATCCGGGTGGAGAGGGGGGCGCCCGTCAGCGCGGACACCGCGGCGGGTGGATGGTCCTCGCCGCCGGGCACCGCGCCGAAGAGGCCGGGCTGCTCGGTCATCGCGGCGCCATCGTACGCGCCGCGACCGCTCAGGACGGCGGCGCGGGTGCGGGTCCGGTGCCGTTGTTGAACACGCTGCGAAGCGCCTGGGCGGCGCCCATCAACCCGGCCGACTCGTAGGGGACGACGATCGTCGAGCCCTCGCTGGCGGCGAACTTCGACAGGGTGTCGAGCTGGAGGATGGCGACGAGGGTCTGATCCGGGTGCGCCTCGGTGATCGCGCCGTAGACGGTCTTGATCGCCTGGGCGCGGCCCTCGGCCTCGAGGATCGCCGCCTGCCGCGAGCCCTCGGCGCGGAGGATCGACGCCTGCCGGTCGCCCTCCGCCTGCTTGATCAGCGCCTGGCGCTGGCCGTCGGCGATGTTGACCGCCGACTGCTGCTTGCCCTCCGACTGGAGGATGGCGGCGCGCTTCTCCTGGTCGGCGGTCTTCTGCAGGGCCATCGCCTGGAGGATCTGGGCGGGCGGGGTGATGTCCACGATCTCGATGCGGTTGATCCGGATCCCCCACTTGTCGGTCACCGATTCCATCTGCTCCTGCAGCTGGACGTTGATCCGCTCGCGCTGGGAGAGCGCCTCGTCCAGGGTCAGCGAGCCGAACACCGCGCGCAGCGTGGTGCGCGCCAGCTGGTCGATGGCGACGGCGTAGTTGGAGACGCTGAACAGCGCCAGTTTGACGTCCACGACCTGGCTGAAGATGGTGGCGTTCACCGCGACGGTGACGTTGTCGCGGGTGATCACCTCCTGGCGGTCTCCGGTCCGCGGGGTCTCGCGGATGTCGACGCGGGTGAGGTTGTCGATGAACGGGAGGATCATCACCAGGCCGGGTTCGCACTGGGTGCGGAACTGGCCGAGCCGCTTGACGGCTCCCAGGTAGCCCTGCTGGATGACCTTCACCGTCTGTGCCAGCACGACGAGCACGAGGACGGCGATGGCGGCGAGGACGATCGCGGCGGTCATGGGGGACTTCTCCTTTACCCGGACCGGGTCACCCCGGGGGGAGGGCCGGATGCGGGTGCACCACCAGGGTGGTGCCGCGCACCGCGGCGATGGTGACGGTGCTCTGAGGCGGCAGCGGCGGCCCGCTCTCGGTGATCGCGAGCCAGCGCTCGCCGGCGAGGAGGGCGTGGCCGGGATGGTGCTCGTCACCGACCTCGTCGACGGTCAGCGCGGTCTGGCCGACCAGCTGCTGCACGCCGGGCAGGAGCATCCGCGGGTGCGACCGCATCATCGCCCGGGCGATCGGCGGCCGGGCCACCAGCAGCCCGGCGACGGAGACGGCGCTCAGGGTGGCCAGCTGGGCCCAGACCGGCAACCCCACCGCCGCCGCCACCGCCGCGGCGAGCAGCCCCACCGCCACGAAGACCGCGAAGAACGCGAGGGTGAAGGCCTCGATCCCGAGGAGGACGACTGCGACGAGAATGTAGAGTGCGACCACCTACGGCCAGTGTACGGCGGGTTGCCGGAATCGGACGGGCGGGTCAGGGCCGGGGCGGGCCGACCCGCGCACCCAGCAGCCGGGGCACCGCCAGGGTGGCCAGGGCGCCGACCGTGCTCCAGCCGAGCACGCTGATCCAGGTGCGGCTGAAGTCGCTGCCGGCGAGCTGGGCGTGGAGGAGGAAGACCACGAACATCGGGTAGGCGAGCAGGTGGACGGCGTGCCACACCCGCTGGGACATCCGTCGCCGGAGCGCGCTGGTGATCCCGACCAGGAGCAGGAGGAGGAGGCCGACGGTCCCCAGCCCGATCGCCACCGGCGCGTAGCCGGCCCGGAAGGGGATCAGCAGGTCGAGGACGCCGATGCGGGCGGTGCCGTCGAGCACCAGGGCGGCGACGTGCACCGCCACCAGCGGCAGCCAGAACCAGCTGAGGAACCCGTGGAGGGCGATCACCGCGCGGTTGCGGGCGAGCGGGGCGAGCAGCGCGGTGCGCACCGCCATCCCGGTGAGCAGCGAGGCGCTGAGCACGGTGAAGGCGGCGAGCGCCGCGGCGCGGGCCGCGTCCCAGAGCACGATGTCGGTGGTCATGCCGCGTCCTCCGGGGGCGTCGGGGTGGTCGAGGTGATCCGCGCGGCGCCGCGGGCGACCGCCAGCGGCACCCCCTCGGCGAGCCCGCGGATGGCGACGAGCTTGGCGAACACCTCGGCGCGCAGGGCGTCGGAGGCGACGATGCTCACCGCCCCGGGAGCGGCGGTCGCGGGCCGCCCGGTGCGGGGGTCGACGAGGTGGTGGCCGCCCGCCCAGCTCCGGCCGGCGCGCCCGCTGGTGGCGATGCCGGCATCGACGACCCGCACCGCCGAGCCGTCGCAGAGGCCGACAGTCCAGCCGTCGCCCTCGGGGCCCGCGCCGAGCGCCCGCAGGTCGCCGCCGAGGTTGACGGCGGCGTTCTCCAGCCGCTCGGCGAGGCGGTCGGCGAGCCAGCCCTTGCCGACCCCGCCGAGGTCGACCGCGGCGCCGGGGCGGAGCCGGGCCCAGCCCTCCCCCACCTCGAGCACGGCGTCGAGCGGCGGCACCGGCACCGCGGCGGGCGGCGCCACCCGCGCCGGGCGCCCCCGCACCGCGGCGATGGTGCGGTCGTAGCCGGCGGCGACCAGGGCGGGGAGGACCGCCGCGTTCACCGCGCCGTCGCTGAGCTCGAAGGCGTCGAGGCTGACCCGGAGCAGCTCCTCGAGCAGCGGCGAGATCGCGGTGCGGGCACCGGCGGCGGCATTGAGTCGGGAGAGCTCGCTGCCGGGGTCGAAGCGGGTGAGCCGGGCCTCGAAGGCGTAGACCTCGGCGACCGCCGCGGAGACGTCGGCGTCGGTGCATCCCCGGGCGAGCACCTCGCAGCGCGCCCCGCCGAAGGCGGTGAAGCGGTGGACGGCGAGGGGCGGCGCGGCGCTCACGAGACGTACGTGAAGGTGATCGGCGCACCCGACGGGGCGGCGTCGCCGACGCTGGGGACGATCACCTGGCCGCTGCCGGCGCCGCCTCCGCCGGGCAGGCACGAGGCGCCACCGCCGGCCTTCGCGCCACCGGCCGCGGGCTTCTTCCTCGCCGCCGCCGCAGTCCGCTGCCGCATCAGGGCGGTGACCTGCTGGCGCTGATCGGCGGGCAGAGCGGCGATCAGCTGCCGCCGCGCCGCCGGGGTCGGCGCCTGGGCGATCCGGGCGAGCACGGCGGCGAGCTGCGGGTCGGTGGTCGCGGGCGGCGCCGCCGCGGGGGCGGCGGCCCGCGCCGGGGTGGTGGCGCCGGAGCACACCGGGGTGGGCGGGATCACCAGGCCGCCGGGTGCCGCGGCCGCGGCGACCGGCGCCGAGGCCCGGCTCACCGGGGGCCGCAGCGGCGCGCCGGCGGGCCGCTGGTCGGCGGCCACGCTGGCGCCGGCGCCGCCGCAGACGAGCAGCGCGCCGACCCCGCCGGCGAGCTTGAGCGCGCCCGGCTGGAGGCTCACGCCGACACCCCCCGCACCAGCGGCAGCCGGGGGAAGGTGGCGCCGAGCACCGACCCGGCGTCGCCGCCGAGCCAGTCCTGGATGACCGCCTGGTAGACGCTGCGGAAGTCGGTGGTGTACTTGAGGTTGCCGCCGTCGATCAGCGAGGTCAGCGAGGGAGGCTCGCCGTAGAGGCCGCCGGCGACCGGCGCGCCGACCACCAGCACCGGGGCGGCGGCGCCGTGGTCGGTGCCCCTGCTGCCGTTCTCGGCGACCCGGCGCCCGAACTCGGACCAGGTCATCAGCACCACCCGGTCGGCCTGGCCGTGGGCCTCGAGGTCCTTCATGAACGCCCCCACCGCGGTGTCGACGTCGCTCAGCAGCGCGGCGTGGCGGGTGCCCTCCTGCTGGTGGGTGTCGAAGCCCCCGAGGACCACGTGGCAGACCTTGACCGACGGCTGGGTGACGATCATCTGCGCGGTGAGCTGCAGCGCCGAGGCGAGGTCGTTCTTGCTCCCGTACACCGTCTTCGCGGCGGCGTAGGACACCGCGGGGGTGTACTTCGACGCGTCCTGGAGCGCGGTGATGCCCGACTGCGCGGTGCTCAGCGCCTGGTCGAAGAGGGCGCCGTAGATCCCCGGCGTCCTCCGGTAGAGGGCGCCGGCGGCGACCTCGCGACCCTGGCCGCCCTGCACCCGGTAGGTCGCGGCCGACTGGATGACGCTCACCGTCGCCCCGGAGGCGCGAAGCTCGGAGGGGGTGCTGGTCTGGCCGAGGGCGCAGCCTGCCAGGGGGTGGCCGGCGGAGTTGAGCTGGGTGGCGAGCAGCTTCCCCAGCCATCCGTCGGTCTGGCGGCGCTGGGGGTCGGCGTACTCCCAGACGTGGAGGCCCTCGAAGTGCGAGTAGGTGGGGGTGTCGTAGCCGACGCCCTGGACGATCGCGACCCGGCCGGCGTCGTACAGCGCCTTGATCTGCGGCATCGCCGGGTTCAGCCCGACGCTGCCGTCGATCCGCAGCACCCTGTCGGCGGCGATGCCGATGGTGGGGCGGGCGGCGGCATAGGCGGGATCGGCGAACGGGACCACGGTGTTGAGGCCGTCGTTGCCGCCGCCGAGCTGGAGGACCACCAGGACCCGGTCGTTGTGGATGCCGTCGTTGGTGGCGGCGAGCACACCCTTGGCGAGCACCGCCGGCACGGTCAGACCGACCGCGGTGGAGAGCAGCCCGCTGGCGAGGAAGTCGCGTCGCGAAAACATCGTTCAGTCCTACTTCAGGTGAAACTCGGGGCTGCTGAGAATCGCGTACCAGCGGTCGCTGTTGGTCTGGCTGGCGTTGAACACGGCGGCGGTGTCGGCGCTCACCACCCCGTCGAGGTGGGTGTGCACCGCCTCCACCGCGTCGGCGAGCCCGCCCCCGCGGTTGACCACCGACTGGGCGAAGTTCAGCCGCGCGAGCACCGCGCTCGAGGAGACCCAGCCGGCGTTCTGCGGCCAGCCGCCCACCGTCGGCGGGTCGAGGAGCACCTGGTCCATCGACGGCCCCGCCTGGACGCACGCGGTGGCGAGGTCGGTCTCGCCGGTGGTCCGCATCACCGCCACCATGTAGTCCGCGGGCGACCGCACCAGCGAGCGGTAGGCGGCGGCGGCGCGGAACTCGTCGCTGCGGAAGATCGCCCGCATCAGGGTGCGGATGTCGTAGCGGCTGGCGCGGAACTGCGACGCCACGCTGTCGACCAGGGCGGGCGATGGCTGGGGGACGGCGAAGTGGGTCAGCGCCCTGGTGGCGAGGAAGGAGGCGCAGGCGGGCTGGGCGAGGATCGCGTCGACGGCCTGCTCCGGCCCGAGGCTGCCGCTGTGCCCGAGGAAGGTCTTGGCGCCGCCGTCGTGGA
Source organism: uncultured Chloroflexia bacterium (assembly GCA_963846365.1). Taxonomy (GTDB): domain Bacteria; phylum Chloroflexota; class Dormibacteria; order Aeolococcales; family Aeolococcaceae; genus CF-96. Next base: position 11,581 of record CAWJVN010000002.1, on the reverse strand, counting down.
GCCGCGGGGTGACCGCGGCGCGGAAGTGGACCCCCTGGCCGATCAGCGTGGCCAGCTGCTGCAGGTACTGCTGCTGGGTCATGCCCCTGCGCCGTGCGTAGCTCACCGGTGCGCCCGAGGCATCGACCGCCGCGATGCGGATGCCGCTGAAGGCACGCGCGCCCTCGCGGACGTCGACCTCGGTGTAGTTGCCGGGGCCGAGGGTGAAGAGCTCCATCAGCTCGCGGCTGTAGTTCTCGTTGGGCGCCTTCGCGCTGCTCTGCTCGAGGTCGAGGTAGCGGACCATCGCGGGGTCGTAGGTGATCGCCAGCAGCAGGCTGCGCAGGTCGCCGGTGCCGAGCCGGCGGAACAGCTGGTTCTGCTGGTACATGAAGGGGAACTGGGCCGACTTGCGGTAGTCGCTGGTGAGCAGGCCGTGCCAGAAGAGGGTCATGCGCTCGGGGAACTGCGCGGCGGTGGTGGCCATGTGCCGGTACCACCAGGCGGCCACCGCGGTGTACCGGACGGTGTCCCCGGGCGCCGCCGGCACGTCGGGATGCTGCCCGACGACCTGGTCGACGAGGTCGTCGTAGGCCATCGAGGCGGCGTGGTCGAGGTCGGCCGCGGAGGCGGCGAAGCCGGCACGGCGGAGCAGGTGCGCGGCGAGCGCGCGGCGGTCGCCGAGCGGGCTGGCCCAGGCCCCCATCGGCCCGGCCGCGGACACCGTGGTCGCCGAGCCGCCGGGGAGGTGGACGGCGAGCACCCGGAGGCCGGCGGCGCCGGCTGCGCCCACGGCGGCGGTGGCGAGTGCCTGGCGGCGGGTGAGGCGGAGGGCGGCGGAGCTCATGCCCGGAAGTCTGGGCAGCCCCGCTGAGAAATCGCGGTGACCCCGACGCTTCTCAGCGAGCTCTCAGGAAGTGCCGAAGGCGGCGACCGTCACCCCCGCGGCCTCGAGCCCGGCCCGCAGCGCCCGGGCCGTCTCCAGCGCGCCGGGGGTGTCGCCGTGGACGCAGAGGGAGTCGCACCGCATCGGCAGGACCCGCCCCGACGCGCTCACCACCGCGCCGCCCTCGAGGATCCTCAGGGCCCGCTCGACCACCTCGGCGGTGTCGGTGAGCAGCGCTCCCGGGTCGTCGCGGGGGAGCAGGGTGCCGTCGTCGTCGTAGCCGCGGTCGGCGAACACCTCGTGGACCGCACGCAGCCCGTAGCGGTGCGCCGCCAGGCCCATCTCCGACCCCGACGGCACCAGCCAGGCGAGCAGGGGGTCGAGCGCGCAGATCGCCTCGGCGACCGCGTCGGCGAGGTCCACGTCGACCGCCGCGGCGTTGCTGAGGGCGCCGTGGAGCTTGACGTGGCCGAGCCGCACGCCCTCGCGGGCGGCCAGCGCCCCGAGCGCCCCGACCTGGTACACGACCATCGTCGCCAGCTCGTCGGGCGGCTCCCCGGTGAAGCGCCGGCGGCCGAAGCCGTAGAGGTCGAGGTTGCCGGGGTGGGCGCCGACCGCGACGCCGTGGCGGCGGGCCAGCGCGACCGTCCTCGCCATGATCACCGGGTCGCCGGCGTGGAACCCGCAGGCGATGCTCGCGGTGGTGACGACCTGGAGGAGCTGCTCGTCGTCGCCCATGCGCCAGGGGCCGAAGCCCTCACCGAGATCGCTGTTCAGGTCGACGCGCGCTGTCACCCTCCCAGGATGCCACGCGAAGGGCGGACACGAGAGAGGGGGTGGGCACTGCGCCCACCCCCTCTGACGGTCGTCGGTCAGTGGGTCTGAGCCCAGTCGAAGTACTGCTGGGAGCCGGTGAGCTGTGCGGCGAGCTGGTCGTCGTGCATGCCGCCGAGGATCTGGCCTGCCCAGTAGTCCCAGGCGCTGACGGCGGGGACGCCGAGGTGGAACTTGGCGTACATGTTGGTGACGGTCACGTGCGCCCACTCGGTGCTGTTGACGAAGCCGAGGGTGAGCTGCCAGCGCGGGTGGCCGGCCGCGAGGTAGCTGCGCCAGAAGTCCAGGCCGGGGCCGTCCGCGGGACGGCCGAGCAGCGCCTGGTAGGTGGCCTGGATGAAGGTGGTGAGGTCGCCGTTGCCGAAGCTGGGGCTGGCGAAGCGCTCGTCGGAGGCCACCATCGAGGCGGCGATCTGCTCGGGCGACATGCCGGCGTGCATCCTGCCCGCCCAGAAGGTGGCGCCGCCGGGGTCGGACCCGCGGCCCATCACGTTCTGGTACAGCTGCCCGACCACCGCGTTGTCGTAGTTCAGGGTCTGGGTGAAGGCGAACGCCACCGCGGAATGGGGCATCCCGGCGGCGAGCTTGGAGACCCAGAAGGCCTCGCCGCCCGGGTCCTGGCTGCCGATCATGTCGGTGTACAGGTGCTGGACGAACTTGTCGTTCGCCGACGGGACCACCGTGATCACCAGCGCCGCGGTCTGCGGAGCGTAGTTGCCGTCACCGCTGTAGGCGGCGCTGATGTTGTTGGTGCCGACCGGCAGGGTGCTGACCGGGACGGTGACCGCGCCGTTGGCTCCGACGCCGCGCCCGGCGGTGATCACCGCCGCGCCGTTCTTGAAGGTGATCGACCCGGTGGGCGTGGGCAGGCCGGCGGCGCCGGTCAGCTGCGCGGTGAGGTTCACGGGGGTGCCACCCTGGACCGGCGAGCCCGGGTTCGAGGTCAGCACCATGGTGGCGGTGCTGGTTCCCGCCTGGCTGATGGTCAGCGACGCGGGCGCCGAGACCGAGGGCGAGAGCGCGCCCGACGGGTCACTGAAGGAGGCGGTGATCGAGTGCGACCCCATCCCGAGAGTGGTCGTCGAGAAGGAGTAGCGGCCGGTGGTGCTGTGGCGCACCGGCGAGATCGCCGCGCCGTTGTCGAGGAACTGCACCCCGGCGGTGTTCGACGGTGTCGGCGACACCGCCGCCGTGAGTGCGACCGTCGAGCCGAAGACCGCCGTGCCCGACTTGGGGACGCCCACCGTCGTGCGGGAGGCCACCGCGGCCACCGCATGGGAGCCCATCTGTTGTGTGATCACCAGCCCTGCGCTGGTCGCGATGATGAGCGCGGATGCGCCACCCCGCTTCGAGATACGTCCAAACCACGCCATGTGCGGGGTTCTCCCTTCCATATGGGGACCCGCGGGTAGCCCCAGGGGGGGCGCCGCCGGTCCAGCCTTACACCGTCACTGGTAGAGAACGCGCCATCGCCAGCAGTCTTGCGCTCCTCCCTCCGGCCCGGCCCAGGCATCGATGAGTTTCGTACCGTCGCAATCGACACCCCGCTTCCTCGCCGCCGCCGACGCCGCGGTGGTGGTCGAGTTCGGCGACGCCGTCGACGCGGCGCTGAGCGCCCGGGTGCTCGCCCTCGAGGCGGCGGTGCGCCGCCGGCCGCCCCCCGGGGTGGTCGAGACCGTGCCCACGCTGCGCTCGCTGCTGGTGCTCTACGACGTCCTCGTCACCGGCCACGGCGAGCTCGTCGCCGCACTGGGCGAGCTGGTGTCGGGGCCGCCGGAGGCGGCCGGCGGCGGGGGCGCGGAGTGGAGCATCCCGGTGGTCTACGGCGGCGAGGCCGGGCCCGACCTCGAGGCGGTGGCCGCCGCCGCGGGCATGAGCCCGGCCGCCACCGTCGCCGCCCACACCGGCGCCCTCCACCGCGTCGCCATGCTCGGGCACCTCCCCGGCCTCCCCTACCTCACCGGCCTGCCGGCGGCGCTCCGCATCGGCCGGCACCCCGAGCCGCGGGTGCGGGTGGCCGCCGGGTCGGTGGCGGTGGCCGGCGGGCTCACCTGCATCTACCCGGTCGCCGCCCCGGGGGGCTGGAGGGTCATCGGCCGCACCCCGGCGCGGCTCTTCGACCCCGCCGCCGACCCCCCCGCCAGGCTCGCTCCCGGCGACCGGGTGCGCTTCGTCGCCGTCGACCCGGGGGGCTGAGCCGTGGACGCGCTGCGGGTGCTCGCCCCGGGGCTGCTCACCACCGTCCAGGACGGGGGACGGCCGGGCCTGCGCCGCCTCGGCGTGCCCGCGGGCGGGGCCGCCGACCCGCCGGCGCTGCGGCTCGCCAACCTGCTCGTGGGCAACCCCCAGGGGGCGGCGGCCCTGGAGATCACCCACCGCGGGCCCACCCTGGAGGTGCTCGCCGAGAGCGCCCGGGTGGCCGTCGCCGGCGAGTGCGCGATCGGCGTCCAGGACGCCGGCGGCCACCGCGGCGAGGTCGGGCCGTGGTCGTCGCTGACGCTGCGCCGCGGCGACCGGCTGCGCCTCGGCCGGGTGTCCTCGGGGCTGCGCGCCTACCTGGCGGTGGCCGGCGGCATCGCGGTGGCGCCGGTGCTGGGCTCGGCCGCCACCGATCTCCGCGGCGGCTGGGGCGGGCTGAGGGGACGCGCCCTGCGCGCCGGCGACCTCCTCCCGCTGGCCTCCGACCGGCCCGCTGGGGGCGCCGAGGCGCAGGTGGATCCGCCGCCGTGGTGGACCCGCGGCGGAGCGGTCCGCGCCGTCCCCGGGCCCCAGGACGGCCACTTCACCGCCGCCGCGCTCGAGCTCCTCGCCGGCGCGGAATGGACCGTGACCTCCTCCTCCGACCGCACCGGGCTGCGCCTCGACGGCCCCGAGCTCGAGCACCGAGGCGCCGCGGAGATCGTGTCCGACGCCTGCGTGCCGGGCTCAATCCAGGTGCCGGGCAGCCGCCGCCCGATCGTGCTGCTCGCCGACGGGGGCACCACCGGCGGCTACCCGAAGATCGCCACCGTCGCCAGCGCCGACCTGGGTGCGCTGGGACGGCTGCGCCCGGGCGCCGGGCTGCGCTTCGAGCTCGTCGACGTCGCCACCGCGGAGCGGCTGCGCCGCGAGCTGGAGGCGTGGTTCGAGGCGGTCGCGCGGGGCGGCACCGGCGCGCCATCATGAGCACCCGTGAGGGCGATCGTCGTCGACGCGCCGGGCGACCCCGAGGTCATGCACCTCGGCGAGGTCCCCGACCCCACGCCCGGCCCCGGCGAGGTGCTGATCCGGGCGCGTGCCACCGCGGTCAACCGCGCCGACACCCTCCAGCGCCGCGGCTTCTACCCGCCACCGCCCGGGGCCTCGGAGATCATCGGCATGGAGGTGGCGGGCGAGGTCGAGGAGCTCGGCGAGGGGGTCGAGGGCTGGAGGCCCGGCGACCGGGCCATGGCACTGCTCGCCGGCGGCGGCTACGCCGAGAAGGTGGTGGCACCGGCGGGGCAGCTGATGCCCGTCCCCGCCGGGCTCTCCTGGACCGAGGCGGCCGCCATCCCCGAGGTGTTCCTCACCGCCCACGACAACCTCTTCACCCGCGGCCGGCTGATCGCGGGCGAGACCGTGCTGATCCACGGCGGTGGCGGCGGCGTCGGCACCGCCGCGATCCAGCTCGCCCACCGCGCCGGCGCCCGGGTGCTGGTGACCGCGGGCTCACCGGCGAAGCTCGAGTTCAGCCGCGGGCTCGGCGCCGACGCCGGCATCAACCACCGCGAGGAGGACTTCGTCGCCCGGGTGCGCGAGCTCACCGGCGGCAGCGGCGTCGACCTCATCCTCGACGTGATGGGCGCGTCCTACCTGGCGCGCAACCTGCAGGCGCTCGCCCCCGACGGCCGGCTGGTGATCATCGGCATGCAGGGCGGCACCACCGCGGAGATCGACCTCAACCAGCTGCTCCGGCGCCGCCTCACCGTGATCTCGACGACGCTGCGGGGGCGGCCCGCCGAGCAGAAGGCGGAGATCGTCCGGCGCTTCGTCGAGGCCGCGCTGCCGGGGTTCGGAGACGGGACGCTGCGGCCGATCGTCGACCGCGTCCTCCCCCTCGCCGAGGCGTCCGAGGCCCACCGCGCGATGGAGGCGGGGGAGAACGTCGGCAAGGTGGTCCTTGCCATCGACTGACCGACCGGACGGCCCGCTCGCGCCGTCCGGTACGACTCGTTCTGTACAGTAGTCGGCGACAAGCGGAAACCATGGGCGCGACCCGCCCGCAGCGGAGGAACGTGCTGGTGACCACCCCTGCCGACGTCTTCACCGAGATCAACAGCGGCTTGCAGGCGAACCCGTCGCGAACCGCCAACATGAACGCCGTCTACCAGTTCGACCTGGCCGGCGACGACGGCGGCCAGTACCACATCATCATCAAGGACGGCGCCGCCGAGGCCGGCGTTGGGGCGCCCGAGAACCCGAACATCACCATCAGCATGGCGGCCACCGACTTCGTCGCCCTGCGCGAGGGCAAGCTCGACCCGACCATGGCCTTCATGAGCGGGAAGATCAAGATCAAGGGCGACATGGGCCTCGCCATGAAGCTCCAGACGGTGCTCACCGCCTAGGTCTTCAGCGGCTCCAGGAAGCGCAGGAACTCGGCCCACGCCGCGTGGGCCGGGGCCTCGCGCCAGGTGGGGCGGTAGTCGGCGAAGAAGGCGTGGCCCGCCCCCTCGTAGACGAGGACGCGGTGCTCGACACCGGTGGCATCGAGGGCGGCGCTCAGCTCGGCGAGGTCGCTCGCATCGGGATTCTGGTCGTCGGCGCCGAAGACCCCGAGCAGCGGGCAGGCGAGCCGGTCGACCCTCTCCACCACCACCTCGGGCCGGCGCTCGTCGGGCGGGGCGGTGCGCCGGGTGATGCGCCCTCCCCAGCAGTCGATGGCGCGGTCGAGCACGCCCGCGTGAGTGGCGAGGAGGAGGGAGAGCCGCCCACCCATGCAGAAGCCGATGCAGCCCACGTTGCCGTTGGCCCCGGGCTCGGCGCGCAGCCGGTCGGCGGTGGCGCGGAGGTCGGCGATCGCGTCGGCGTCGGACATGGCGCCGATCCTCTGCATCACCTCGGCGATCTCGCTGCCCAGCGCCGGGGCTCCGCCCGCGCGCGCGAACAGGTCGGGTGCGGCGGCGAGGAAGCCCTGGACGGCGAAGCGGCGGGTGACGTCGCGGAGGTGGTCGTTGACGCCGTAGGCCTCGTGGATCACCACCAGCCCGGGGAGCGGGCCGGGCGGGTGCGCCGGCCGGGCGATGTGCACCGGGACGTCGTGGCCGTCCGCGGCGGTGACGGTGACGTCCGAACTCGATGACGATGGACGGGTCGGTGACCGCGCCGGGGATGTTCATCCTCACCTCGCTCATGCGGAGAACAGCGGGCGGGGCGGCCGGCTGCTCAGCTCGAAGTAGGCGCGCTCGAGCTGCTGCGCCTCCTCGGGGAGGCGTCGAGGCTCGCCCAGGGGGAGCACCTTCAGCATCACCTCGGCGAGCCGCTCGGCGAGGTGGCAGACCGCCAGCGCCTGGTGGATGTCGCGGCCGACGCCGAGCATCCCGTGGTGGGCGAGGATCACGGCGCGGAGGTCGCCGAGGTACTCGACCACCCGGTCGGCGAGGGCGGCGCTGCCGGGCAGCTCGTGGGGGCAGACGGGGATCTCGCCGCCGAGGATGGCGACCTGCTCGTCGACGATCGGCGGGATCCCGCGGCCGAGCAGCGAGAGCGCGGTGACCGCGACGCTGTGGGCGTGGATCACCGCCCCGACGCCGGCGGCGCGGGCGCGGTGCACCGCCGTGTGCATCAGCAGCTCGCTGGTGGGGTTGCGGAAGCCCTCGACCACATCGCCGCTCTGCAGGTCGACGATGCAGACGTCCGCGGTGGTGAGGGCGTCGTAGCGGACGCTGCTCGGCGAGGCGGCGATCAGCTCGGTGCCGGGGACCCGGATGGTGATGTTCCCCGCCGTCCCCGCGACCAGGCCGAGCCGGGCGAGCTCGTTGCACGCCCAGACCACCTGCTGGCGCTGCTCGTCGTGGGCCAAGGCCGCCTCCTTCCGTCCTGGGGACTACAGCGACTCGAGCTGGGCGTAGAGGGCGCGCCAGCTGCGGTGGGCCTCCGCGTACACCGCCATCGTGCCATCGTCGGGGTCGATCTCGACGCCGGGACGGCGGAACGCGGCAACCGCCGCATCGAGCGTCGGGTGCACGCCCGCGGCGACCGCGGCGCAGGCGGCCGCGCCGAGGGCGGTGACGTCGGTGCTCGCCGTGACGGTGACCGGACGTGCGCAGACCCCGGCGAGGATCTCGGCGAAGAGGCGGCTGCGGGCCATCCCGCCGGCGAGCAGGACCGCGCCGGCGCCGCCCCTGACCGCCTCGGCCTGCTCGAGGTTGGCACGGGCGCTGTGGGCCACCTCCTCGAGACCGGCACGGAGCAGGTCGGCGGCGCCGAGGTCGGCGCCCATGATCTCCGAAGGCCAGGTGAGGACCCGCAGCCGGGGGAGGAAGGTGGCGGGACGGGTGGCGTCGAGCACGCTCGCCCCGCCGGCGAGGGCGAGGGCGGCGTTGGATCCAGGCGGGGCGATCGCCGCCAGTCGCTCGGCGAGCCGGTGGGCGTCGTCGCCGGCGACGCCCGCGATGCCGCCGGCGAGGCGCTCGGCGAGCCAGCCCCAGCCCAGCCCGGTGGGGCCGGCGTTGCTCTCGCAGACGTAGCCGGCCAGGGGATGGGGGGTGCCCCAGGTGCGGCGGGTCCGGTCGCGTCTCGGCGCCGCGGCCGTGGCGAGCACCGGCATCGACGATCCCGCGAGGATCAGCGCGGTGCCGGGCTCGACGCCGCCGGCGCCGAGCAGCGCCGCCATCGAGTCCGGCGGTGCGACCGCGACCGGAGTGCCGGGTTGCAGCCCGGTGGCGGCGGCGGCGGCGGGGGTGACCTCGCCGAGGCGCTCCCCCGGGCGGCGGATCCGGGGAAGCCGGCCGGGATCGAGGTCGAGCCGCTCCCAGACCTCCGTCCACGGCGCGCCGGCGTGGACGTCGAGGGCGAGCAGCTCGGCGGCGCCGCAGGCGTCGGTGGCGATCTCGCCGCAGAGGTGGTGGGCGAGCCACTCCCCCATCCCGAGGACGTGGCGCACCCGCTCGAGGAGCGCGGGATCGTCCTCGCCGAGGCGGAGCAGGCGGGCGGGGGCGTAGAGGAGGGCCAGGCCCCGGCCGGTGCGGTCGTAGAGCTCGCCGCCGGCGGCGTCGTCGACCCGCCAGCCGTGGGTGAGCCCGCGGGCGTCGGTGTTCGGGCCGGCGTAGAGGGTCTCCCCGGCCGCGCCGAGGGCGGCGCAGGCGATCCGCTGGCCGGTGCATGCGACCGCCGCGATGCGGTGTGGCGCCAACGTCCGAACGACATCGGCGATCGCCGCGGCGGCCGCGCCGTGCAGCTCGGCGGGGGCCCAGCTGCGTCCGAGCGGGGGAAGGTCGAGGTGCTGGGTCACGGTGCGGCGCGCGGTGGCGACCACCCTGCCGGCGGGGTCGACGGCGGTGGCGCGCAGCCCGCTGCCGCCGAGGTCGACGGCGAGGAGGAGCTCGCTCACCGCGTCGGGAGCACGGCGTCGAGCACCTCCGGGTTGGCGCAGCGCAGCGGGCGATCGCCGCGGATCAGCAGCTCGAGGTCCTCGCGGATCATCTCCGAGTGCCGCCGGACCACGTCGTGGGTGGCGCCGCCGATGTGGGGGAGCACGAGGATGCGGTCGTCGCCGAGCAGAGGGTGCCCGGCGGGGAGCGGCTCGGGGGCGACGACGTCGAGCGCGGCGGCGGCGAGGTGCCCCTCGGCGAGCAGCTGCACGATGGCGTCCTGGTCGACCACCTGGGCGCGGGCGGTGTTGAGGAGGATGGCGCCGCGGGGCAGGGCGCGGAGCCGCTCGGCGCTCAGCATGCCGACGGTCTGGGGGGTGCGCTCGACGTGCACGCTGAGCACGTCGGAGGTGGCGAGCAGGTTGTCCAGGGAGACCGAGGTGACCCCGTGCTGGTTGAGCACCTCGGCGTCGACGAAGGGGTCGTGGGCCCGCACCCGCATCCCGAAGCCGAGGGCGCGTCGGGCGAGGGCGCGGGCGACGGCGCCGAAGCCGAGCAGGCCGAGACGGCGGCCGGCGAGCTCGACCCCGCGGAAGCGGATGTAGGGCACCAGCGCGTCGTCGTCGAGCCCGACCACCCAGCCGCCCTCGCGCACCAGCCGCGCCGCCGCCGAGATGTGGCGGACGCGGTCGAGGAGCATCCCGATGCAGAGGTCGGCCACCGAGTCCGCGTTGCGCCCGGGGGTGCCGAGGACGACGCGGCCGAGCTCGGTGGCGGCGGCGAGGTCGACGTTGACCGGCTTCCCACGCGCCGAGGCGATCACGGCGAGGCCGGGAGCGGCCTCGAGCACGTCGCGGGTGACGAACTCCGCCTCGACCACGACGGCGTCGAAGCCGTCCGCGACCACCCGCTCGGCGAGCTCGCCGGGGGAGTGCATGCGGCGCTCGTCGACCCAGGACTCGTGGACCACGGCGGCGACCGCGCGCAGCCGCCCCAGCTCGGCGGCGTCGAAGGGGGCGAGGATGAGGACCTTCACGGCGCGGCGAGGATAGCGCCCGGACCGGCTATCCTCCTGCCCCATGACAGTGGAGGAGGAGCGGGTCCGTGCCGTGAGCTTCGACTACGACGAGCCGGCCCGGGCCCTGGTCGTCGAGTGGGGCGACGGCGCGGTCCAGCGGATCCCGTTCACGGTGCTGCGGAGCGCGTGCCCCTGCGCGGTGTGCAAGGGCGAGATGGGCCGTCCGGGGCGGTTCGACGTCAAGCCCGGCCTCGACCCCGGCGAGGACGAGCTCGCCGACATCAACCTGGTCGGCCTCTACGGGCTGGGGATTCGCTGGGGCAACGGCCACGACACCGGCATCTTCACCTTCGAGCACCTCCGAGCCCTGGGCGACGCCGCCGAGCGGTGACCCGCGGCGACGCGGCGTAGAGTTGGACGGCATGTCGACCACGATCACCGACCCACTGCTGGTCGCCCGCGAGGGCGGCGTCCTCACCCTGACGCTCAACCGTCCGGACAGGCTCAACAGCCTCGACATCACGCTGCTGAGATCGCTCGCCGAGGCGACCGCCGAGGCCCGTGAGGACGAGTCCGTCCGGGCGGTGATCATCACCGGCGGCGGCCGCGGCTTCTCCGCCGGGGCCGACCTCACCGAGGGCGTGCGCGAGCCGGTGCGCCGGCGGCTCGCACTCCGCTACGCGCCGATCATCACGGCGATGCGGACGATGGAGAAGCCGGTGATCGCCGCGGTGAACGGGGTCGCCGCCGGCGCCGGCATGTCCCTCGCCCTCGCGGCCGACTTCCGGATCGCCGCGGAGAGCGCCAGCTTCCTCCTCGCCTTCGCCCGCATCGGGCTGGTGCCCGACGCCGGGGCCACCTTCTTCCTCCCCCGCCTCGTCGGCCTCGCCAAGGCCGTGGAGCTGGCCATGCTCGCCGACCAGATCCCCGCGGCGGAGGCGCTTCGGGTCGGCCTGGTGAATCGGGTCGTGCCCGACGCCGAGCTGGGGAGCGCCGCCCGCGAGCTCGCCGAGCGCCTCGCCCGGGGGCCGTTCTCGCTCGGGCTGATCAAGCGCGCCATGAACCAGTCCCTGGTCAGCGACCTCGGCACCCAGCTCCAGCACGAGGAGGACCTCCAGGCCCTGGCGATGGCCTCGGGGGACTTCATGGAGGGGGTCACGGCGTTCCGAGACAAGCGTCCGGCGGAGTTCTCGGGCCGCTGACCCGCCGGTCAGCCACGGCCCTGATACGGAGTGATCGCGGACCGCAGGGTAGTGCCGGGGGGAGGCGTTATACTCGCGGTCGCGCTGCGGGAGTAGCTCAGTGGTAGAGCAC
>CAWJVN010000001.1:0-964156 GCA_963846365.1 uncultured Chloroflexia bacterium | reverse complement strand
ATACGCGCTAACTTAAGAAATGCCAGATACGGGGTGGCGGATCAGCTTCTGCGGAACCTGCACGAGGCGTCGCCGTGGCGGGCTCTGAAGGGCCGGAATGGCGTCGGCGAAGGTATGGACGCAGCGCGGGATAGTGGCACCGCGGAGCAGGGAAGCGCGCAAAACGTCGTACCAGAAGCGGGAGACGCGCCAGGGGCTAAGCGGGCGCCGCGACGAGTTGGAAGCCCCAGGGGGAAAAATCGCCGGCACGCACGATGAGCTCTTCAGCGAGGAGTGCCGCCAGGATCTTGGCGAGCAGGTAGGTTTGCGCCAGGTCGGGATCTCGGGCGCGTAACTGGTCGAGGTGGAGCAGGCTCTTGAGGCGCTTGAAGGCGAGTTCGATCTGCCAGCGGAATCGGTAGGCCTCGAGGATCTGTTCGGGGTCACTCCTGGTTCGCAGTTGGTGAGGATCACCACGTAGTTTGCGAGGATCAAGGTCTCGTCTCGGACGGCGTGTCCCTTGCGCGTGCTCTCACGAACGGCCCGGCGAGCCGACTTCTCAGCGGCGTCGGGGCGTTTGCGCACGGCGACGAGGCGGAGAGGCCACGAGGTCGTCTGCGTGCGCAGCCCCACCCGGCGTTCTGCTGCTTGCGCGTCGGGCAGCTGCCCAGCCACTCGATCAGTTCTGGTGAGCCACCGCTCGGGTAGGCGGTCAACCGGATCTGCTGCAACGACGTGCGGACAATGAAAGTGCCGCCCTGCTCCAGCAAATGCACGCCCTGGGGCCAACCCGTAGGCCCGATCCCCGACTAGATCTCGTCGGGCTGAACGTCGATGCGGGCAAATGTCTCACCCTGAGAGTTGTCCGTGACCTGAACGCGCTGCAGCTGTAGAGCGAAGAGGTCGTACACAACGTGCAGCCGCCAGTGAGCGCCAAGGCTCCCCGGCCGACTGACGGTAGTGGCGTCGATCAAGCAGATGCGCAGTGCTGCCCTCGGGACACCTGCACCCTCCGCGCGAGCATGAGGAGACCACCCTGCGCAGGAACTCGGGGCAGGCACGCAGTCGCTTCAGGACGGCGACGTCTGACATGGTGTGCCATCCCATCGCGCTCGCCATCGCGGCCGTCTGGCGCAACGACCAGTCCTCCGCCGCATAGGCCAAGGCGAGGCGGAGGAGCTCCTGGGCCGACCCAATCGCGCGACGACGGCGGAACGCCCCGCTCTCCTCCGCTAACTTGTCGAGGTCGGCAGCGAGGAGACCGAGGAGGTAGGCCACTCCTCTTCGACGACCTCTCTGACCTGGTCAACCGCCGCGCCGACCCTATCACAGGCCAAGCCCAGCGTCAACCTTAGTTTAGCGCGTATGCCCCCGCGCCCCTCCATCCCGGTTACGACGAGGGGGTTTTCAACAGGTCTCCACCCTCAAAGAGCGCCGCCGTACCTGACTGGTCCGTCCCCACGCAGAGTTGCCGCCCACAGGCGTACGGCCTCGGGCTATGCCGATGGGGTCTACCTCAGCGACCTCTCCGTTGTCACGGTGGGCAGCGCGGTCGTGGACGCACTGGCCTCGATCCTCCGGGTGCAGCAGCAGTTGGGCGACGATGCAACGATTCCCCGGGCGGGCGGGCACGATCGGTGATCCGACGGCTCGCCACCACTCAATGGGGCGCTGGGTACGAGGAGCTCGTCGCAGCGCACCCACCCATGGCGCGCATCCGACGCTCGGCGACGACCTGCTCATCCTCTACACAGGCGCACACGGGCCGGCCGCGCGGCGTGGTCTGGCGTCAGGCGACATGCTGGACGGCCACGGTCGCCCTGGTTACGCGCTCATGGGTGTGAGTCCGCCCGCGACAGCCGCCGAGCACGGCAGGCTGGCCGCCAAGACTGCCGTGTTTAATCCCGTTGGTGCCTGCTGCGCCAGACGAAGGCATTCTTCGAGTACGTCGCGTTCCACGGGCCGGTCCAGATCAAGTCGGCGCCGAACCGAACGCGTCGTCGTGAGCAGCTCATCGGTCGACAGTCCAAGCGTGGCGGGCATCAGGTGCCTCCGGTTGGCGGTGGCGTGGTTGGCCGGCGGACCGGCCCGGCGCCGCCGAGAAGCAACTCGGCGATTCGTATGTAGGCACGCGCTGCATCATTCAGCTGCACCACCTCCACATACTCGTCGGGACCGTGCGCCTGACGGAAGTCGCCGGGTCCGTAGATCACCATCGGAACTCCGAGGGCGGGCGAGAGAACCCCACCATCGGTTCCCGCGGTACAGCCTCCGAGCGAGGGAGCCGTCCCCCTGGGCGGTCGCGCCGCCTTGACCGTGGCCCGTACGAGTTGGTGATTTGGGTCAGTTCCGACCGGGTGGAGACCCACGAGACGCTGCACCTCGGTGGTGACCGGCATCCCGCTGATGACGGTGAGCTCGTCGAGCAGCTGCCGGAGCCTTACCTCTGGCTCCTCCCAGCCCTGTCCCCGTACCAAGCGCAGGCCGACCACGATCGAGCACTCCTCGGGGACCATGTTGAGTGCCGTCCCGCCGGTGATTCCGGCGACGCATGTGGTCGGGTCTCCGAGCAACGGATCGCGGGCGAAGGTAAAGGGGTCGTCCTCGAGGGCGATGATCACCCGAGCCATGAACGTGATGGCATTGACCCCCAGGTGGGGCAGAGAGCTGTGTGCAGCGCGCCCGCGAACGGTGACACGCCAGCCACAGACGCCCTTCTGAATGGTGTGAACCGCTCCTGCACTGGGCTCACCCACCACGATGCTTCCGCAGCCGGCGAGGACGCCGCTCGCGGCCATGTGGCGCGCCCCCAGAGCGCCCCGTTCCTCACCCATGCTGACGGCGAGGATGAGGTCAGCGCTGGGCTCGAACCCGGCACGCGCCAGCGTCACCATCGCCGCAGCCATGGCGGCCACTCCGCCCTTCATATCGGCGGCGCCGCGACCGTAGATGCGGCCGTCGACGAGGTCAGCTCCGAACGGGTCATGGGTCCAGCCGTGCCTCCCCGCGGGAACCGTATCCATGTGACAGCTGAGCACGAGGTGACCACTGCGGTCCTCCCCCGGCAGACGGGCGATGAGGTTGGGGCGGCCGTCCGCCACCTCCTGGAACTCGGAGTCGATTCCGGCGCTCGCGAGGTAGTCTGCGAGCTGCCCCAACGCGCCTTCCTCGTTGCCGGTCGGGAAGGAGGTATCCAACCCAACCAGGCAGCGGGTGAGGCCGATGAGCCGTGCTTGGTCGACGCACTCTGCCACTGAGGTACTCATGTGCCGAGCATCGTCAGGCATGGTCGACGCATCGTGACCGTCAACGACCACCGCCCCAGAGTGCATTTCGACCAGAGGGTGCGCTGCTCCGCCTCAGTCCGTACGACGACCGAGCAAGATGGAGGCGCCTCGTTCCACCCCACCCAGACCAAGTTGCCGGGCGGTGGCGAGGGATTGGACGAGAAGCTCACGCGACCGCGCTCGGTCCGCCGGAGTTGCGGCGCCGATCCGCAGTCGCGCCCACTCGAGTCGAGTCCGAGCCAGCCAGGTCGGGGCGCCGATGCGCGCATGCGCAGCTGATGCGGCGGCGAAGTGGCTCTCGGCCTCCTCGAAGCGGCTAAGGGTGACGGCGAGCATGCCCAGGTAGTGCGCCACCGATCCCGCGACCAACCCCACCAAGATGTCGATCTGGTCCACGTGGGGAGCGAGGCTGTCGTAGAGCACCTCCGCACGTTCACGGTCACCGAGGCGGGCGGCGACTGCAGCAAGCAGTGTAAGTGTGCGGAGTTCTTGACGAGCCTCGAGGCAGTCGCTTAAACGCGTGAGCGGCAAAGAGCTCGAGAACCTGGCGTGCCTCGTCGTGTCGATCCGTCTCCGTGTACAGGAGGGCGATCATGGGTTCAACAAGGAGGCGGAGGCCTGGGGTCCGGCGAGCGAGCTCTGTCAGCGCCACTTCAATCGACCCGAGCCGCCCCTGCTCGAAGCGGATCTGAAAGACCTGGATCGTGAGGTACGTTGCGGCGTCGGGGTGGCCAGCCATCTCACCCAGCTCCCTGGCCTCGAGCGCGAGCTGCTCGGCGGCGTCCATTCGCCCGGCGAAGAGGTGCTGACCAATTCTCAGCCACGTGTTGCGCCATCTGAGCACGGGCTGGCCCAGCTCCTGAGTGAGCTGCTCACCCAGATCGACGCAGCGATCGAACGCCGCGACGTCCCCCCTCGCCATCGCGGAGCGGGCTTCGGAGTAGTAGGCCTCACAGCGGATGGCCGGGTCGCCGAGATCCTCCGCCACAGCCAGGAGTTCAGCGGTCTCGGCCGCTGCGCGTACCCCTCCGGGATCGAGTGTCGTGGTGGTGATCCAGCGCGCTCGCAACACGTGGGCGAGCGTCGCCGGATCGTCCAGACGCCGAGCGAGTGCCAGGGCCTCGTCAACAAGGGGTTCAGGGTCCCGTTCCGTGGCAAAGACGAGAGCAACGCCCAGCGTGGCCAGGAGCCGTGTGCGGGTCGCTGCATCGGCCTCGCCTGTCACGGCGAGCGCGGCCTCGAGGACGGAAACGTGTTCCCAATCCACGGTCCCCACCGCACTCCACGCGGCGCCCCGACTGTCCATGAGGGCGGCTCTGGCCAGGGCACTCTGGTCACCGCGACCCTGTGCCAGGCGAGCGGCCTGGAGGAACGTCTCGCGAAATGCAGGCTTGGCACCGCGGTGCTTCGCTTCACCGAGGGCGATGAGCAGCTCGACGCGCTGGTCATCGTCGGCAGACGCTGGCTCGGCCACATCCAGGAGCTCGAGCGCCTGGCGGTAATACCCGGCAGCCTCGTCGTAGGCGAGCTGGACAAGGGCACGATCCCCGGCGCGGCGAGCGTAGCCGGCAGCCTTGAGTGCCTCGCCGCCCCCCGCTGAGCAGCGTGCGAAGTGGTGGGCGAGGGCGGCCAGGTGGTCATCCATTGCGAGGCCGTGGCGCCTCTCGATGGCGTGGCCAACCCGGCGGTGGAGCAGCACCCGTCGGGCGGGGGACAGCTCGTCGTATAGGGTTGACCGCACCAGCGCGTGGGCGAAGCGGTGCCGGGGCAGCGGGCCACCGATCTCCACCAGCAGGTGAGCGGCCACCGCCTCGTCGAGTGCCGAGACCAGGGCGTCCTCGTCGATGCTGCACGCCGCCTGGACGGTGGCCAGATCGAACTCCAGCCCCACCACGGCCCCGAGCGTGAGTGCTTGGTTGGCGCCCTCCGACAGGCGGGAGAGACGCCGGCCGATGACGTCCCGCACTCCCTCGGGGATGCCCAGTTCCTCGGTGGGCCGCCTGGCCTCCCAGCGTCCGTCCCGCTCGTGGACGGCTCCGGTCTCCATGAGGTGGCGAAGCACCTCGGAGATGAAGAAGGGGTTCCCCTCGGTCTCGGCGTGGATTGCGCGGGCGAGCGAGTGCGCCGCCTCGTCGAGCTCGTGGCCTGCCGCCTGCTTCACGTACTCGGCGACGGCGGGCTGGTCCAGGCCGCAGAGGGAGAGGCACTCCACGGCGGCGGACCGGCGCAGATCGGCGAGAACCTCGCTGAGCGGATGGGTGCGCCCCACCTCGGTGTCTCGGTAGGTCCCCACCACGAGGAGCCGCATGGAATCGGCCGACCGCAGCACGTGGCGCAGGAGCAGTAGGGTGGGTTTGGCCGCCCACTGCAGATCGTCCAGCACCAGCAGGACCGGACGCTCGGCCGACGCCGCGGCGAGCCAGGCGGCGACGGCGTCGAAGAGACGAAAGCGCTCCGTCTCGGGATCCGACCGAAGCGGCGGTGGGAGCTGAGGCAGTCGCTCAGTGAGCTCGGGTGCGAGGCGCACCAGCTCGCCACCGTAGCGGCCGAGGAGCGCGGCGAGGTCTGCTGTCGGGGTATGGACGATCAGGTGGCGAAGAGCCTCCACAAAGGGTTGGTACGGCACCCCGAGATCCTCATCGCAGCGCCCGGCCAGCACCACGGCGCCCTTGGCGTGCGCCTGTCCGGCCATCTCCGCTGTCAGGCGCGTCTTCCCCACCCCCGGCTCGCCGCCGATGAGGACCAGCCGTCGCAGCCCGGCGGATGCTTCGGTCCACAGCTGCTGAAGCCACTCCATCAGCTCGTCCCGACCCACGAAGATGCGTCCGGTGCCCGTCTGTAGGCTGGGCAAGGGAACAGCGGGTTCGCTCAGAGGCTCCCAGACCACCTCACAGATGGCCAGCGGGGCGGGGAGGCCCTTGAGCTCGACATGCCCGAGATCGGCGAAGCAGGCGTCGGACCGGCCACCGGCCACAAACCGGACCACAGCGGTGGCCAAGATCTGACCGCCACGGGCCACTACGACGAGCCGGGCGGCCTCGACCACCGGCGTGCCGAAGACGTCGCCGTCCTCGAAGCTCACGTCGCCGAGGGCCAGGCCGACCCGGATCGCGAGCGGGACGCCGGTGCTGCGGGACTGCCTGGCGACGGTCTGCTGCATCGCGACGGCGCACCCGATCGCACCGACCGCGGAGGTGAAGGTGGCGAGGAGACCGTCGCCGGTCGTCTTCACCTCGGTCCCGCCGCTCCGGTCGATGGCCTGCCGCAGGCCATCGAAGTGGGCTCGACGGAGACCGTCGAATACGACGTCGCCGAGGCGGGACAGCAACTCCGTCGATCCGACGAGGTCGGTGAAGAGGACTGTCGCCGTCCCGGTTGTCATCGTCATTCCGCCAGGCTCATCAGCCGTCGTCTGGCAACGTGTCGCGCGTGGACGATGGCGCCGTCGAACCCGTACCCGCGGCCCCCAGCACCGGACCGGCCAGCTCGGTCCCGAGGCGCCGTGCGTGTCCGGTGGCGCCGATCGCCTGGTACAGCCGCACCGCTTCGCGAAGCTCGTCCTCGTCGGCTCGGAGGCGGCCGAGCTCCTCGCGGATGAACGGCTCGTAGGTCAGGGCACCGACCTCGCCCATCAGCGTGAGGGCGGCGTCGAGGTCCGCGAGCGCCCGGTCGCGGGCGCCGCTCGCAGCCCGCGCCCTTCCCCGGACGAGAAGGGCGAAGCACTCGTCGACGCGGGCCGCGCGGCTGCGCGCCACCGTGACGGCCTCGTCGGCCGCGGCAGCCGCAGCGGGGTCGCCGTCCATGAGCCGAGCCAAGGCCAGGTCGGCGAGGAGCGACGCCTCCATATGGAGCCCGCTGCGGTGCTGCCTACCCAGGGTGAGAGCCCGCTCGCACACGACGGCCGCCTCGCGGGTCCGACCGGCCGAGAGGTGAGCCACCGCCAGGCCCTCCAGCGACCAGACGAGGACGGCGAGGTTCCCCGTCTCCTCGGCAAGCCGGCTGCCCTCGACTGCCGACGGGGATGCGTCCACGCCATCGCCGGCAAGCCACCCGAGAATGGGGAGACACGCGAGGCCGAGGCAGAGCGGGTCTCGATCCCGGTCGCTGAGCGGACGAGCGAGGGCGAGCGCCCGTTCCAGATCCGCGCGCGCGGCGCCTAGGCGCCCGGAGTACGCCAGCAGCCGGGCGCGCATGTTGAGGCCCAGTGCCAGGACACTGTAGCCCATGACCACGACGCCGAGGTCCGCGTTCCCGGCGCAGAGTTCGACGAGGCGGTCAGCCCGGACCACCCCTTCGGCAAGGGGCCCCAGATAGACGAACGGGATGGACACCCCGCTCCACACGGCAACCTTCAGGTCCGGGTCCTCGAGCTCCTCGCTCCGGCGCTCCGCCTCGAGGTATCGGGCGCGGGCTTCCACCAGATCGCCCGCAAACACGCTGCGTGTTCCGGTGGCGAACACCATCATGCAGGACAGGCGGGCGTTCCCCAGCCGCTCCGCAAGCGCCACGCCCCTCGTCTCGAGACGGTCGGCCTCCTCGGGCTCGATGCCGGCACGGGCCGAATATCGGATGAGCCGCTGAATCGCGCCGACACTCAGCTCGAGGCTCTCCGGGCACTCCTCCACCCGCTCCAGCAGGTCGATTGCGACCCGCCACCGCCGCAGCGCCTCGCCGAGATCGCTACGCAGCGCGAACCCGGCGGCTCTGACATTCCATCGGGCCGCGTCCAGCGGCAATCCCGCCCGCTCCCAGTGCCACGCGACCACCGCCGCCTCCTCGTCGAGGTGGTCGGCGTCGAGCTCGATCAGCGCCTCGGCCACAGCCGCGTGCAGGCGGGCCCGGCGATCGGAGAGCAACGTCGCGTAGGCGACCTCCTGGGTCAGGGCATGCCAGAAGCGGTACTCCGCCACGGGATATCTCTGCGACTCCTGGAGCAGCTCAGCGGCGCACAGGGCGGACAGCGAGCTCGTCAGCGTCTCCACGGCCTGGCCCGCCACGCGGGCCAACACCGCCTCGGCGAACGTCCGCCCGATGACGGCGGCGCTCTGCAGCACCGGCTTGTGCTCGGCCGCGAGCCGGTCGATGCGTGCAGCCAACACCGACTGCACGCTGGCGGGCAGCCCCGCCTGCTCCAGTGGACGGGTCAGGCGGTGGGCTCCCGCCGGCCCGGCGAGGGTGCCGTCCTCCACCAGGGCACGCACCACCTCCTCCACGAAGAACGGATTGCCGCCGGTGCGCTCGACCAGGTACCCGGGCAGGGGGGCAAGGGATGGGTCGTCGCCGAGCCGATCCCTGAGCAGCTCTCCCACCGCCTCGGTCGAGAGGGGCGCAAGCGAGAGTTGCTGGTAGTACGAGTGGCGCATCCACGTGGCCGAGAACTCGGGGCGGAAGTTGGTCAGCAACAGCGTCCTCGAGCCGGGGAAGTTCTCGATGAGGCGCTCCAGGAACGCCTCGCTCTGCGGGTCGAACCAGTGCAGGTCCTCGAACAGGAGGATCAGCATCTCCCGCTCGCTGCGGCGAGCGGTGATGCGGCGAATCACCTCGGAGACGCGTCGCATGCGCACCTCGGCCGCCAGGCGCGGGACAGGCCGCTCCGGGTCGGGCACCTCGAGGAAGTCGAAGAAGAGGGGCAGGTCGTCGACGAACCCAGGATCGAGGGCGAGCAGCCGGTCAGTGATCCGCTCCCGCGTCTGGATGGGGCTGTCACCTTCGCTGACGCCGAAGTAGTCGCGCAGTAGGGCGAGGATGGGCAGGAGCGGAACCTCCCCGCCGTGGGACACCCCGGCCGCCCGCCGCACGGTGATCCCCCTGGCGAGGACCGAGCGCGCAAACTCGTCGCACAGCCGGCTCTTGCCCACCCCGGGCTCACCGACCACGCCGACCACCTGCGCGTTGCCCTCGGCGGCTCGGCTCAGCGCCTCCTCCAGGCGTGCCATCTCCGACGCACGACCAACCAAGCGAGAGTTGGCTCGGCCTCCCTTCGACGCGAAGCGCGGGGGCGCGGCGCCCTCCAGCACGAACACCCCCAGCGGCTCTCGGGCCCCCTTCACCGCCATCGGCCCGAGGTCCCTGAGGCGGAACCAGCCCTCCACCTGCCGGGCGGTGTGCTGGGTGAGATACGCGGTGCCGGGGACGGCCAGCGCCTCCATGCGCTGAGCCAACCCGACGGTGTGCCCCAGGGCGGTGGAGTCGATGCGCAGGTCATGGCCCACCCGGCCGACGACCGCCTCTCCGGAGTTGAGGCCGATTCGCACGTGGAGATCCACGCCCTCGGAGCGACGCAACTCCTCCGCGTAGGTGCGGATAGCCCGGGTCATATGCCAGGCCGCATGGCACGCTCGGCGGGCGTGGTCCTCCTGGGCGATCGGGGCCCCGAACAGGGCCATGATCCCGTCGCCGGTGAACTTGTCAACCGTCCCGCCGAAGCGACGCACTCCGTCGGCGAGGATGTTGACGAAGCGGTCGACGATCTTCGCCCACGCCTCGACGTCGAGGTCCTCCTGTAGCTCCATCGAGCCCTGCACGTCGGCGAAGAGAACCGTGAGCTGCTTGCGCTCACCCTCGGGCTCGCGGGGAGCCGCGTTCAGGGACGGGGATGCCGTGGAAGTGGCGACGGTCACCACGGCCGGTGGCGCACCGAGGGCCATGCCGCACCTACCGCAGAACCGTGCATCCGGCGCCACGTCGCTCCCGCATGCCGGACAGGTCGTCCCCAGTCGGCTGCCGCATTGCTCGCAGAAGCTATGCCCACCGGGATTCTCATGACCGCACGCCGGGCAGGCCGTGCTCATCAGCCGAAGGGTACAGAACGCAGACGTCCGCGTCACGACATCCGCAGCCGGATCCACCTCCGACTCCCTTGTGTAGCTGGTGGGACCGCCGTCGTGTCGGTGGGACAGCGACCCGCTCGCCCGCCCGTCTTCCCACAATACGGTGGCGAGCTCGCCCGTCCGCTCGGCCAGAGGTCCTGCGGAAGCGGGGAGAGGTCCAGGAGTTCGTGCCGGCATGCCCTCCGCGCCCGCCCGCCACCCACCGCCGCTACGGGTGGGGAATACTCGTGGCCATCAGCGGGGAGTTCTGATGGCCGTTGACACTCGGTACACTGCCGTCGACCACTGCGAGGCGAGAGGTCTGCGGTCGCACCGCCACCGTCCCCTCCCGCCGGTGTTCTCTGCAGCCAACGCGTCCGCTCGTTCGCGAGCTGGTCCCGGCGGATGATCGACGACGATCCGCGATCGTTGCTACTGCCCGGTCCGCTGGCCCCACGCTGACACGACGGCGACGTTGGGGAACGAGTGCTCAGGGCGGTCGAGCAGTGCCATCACCGCGTCGAGGACGTCCGCACTCAGCCCCCCGCGCAGCATGGGCTCTCGCAGCTGATCCCAGGTGACCTGCCAGAATCGAGCCCACGTCGACCCGCCCTGAAACGGCTCCGCCACGACCTCGCTGTCGACCCGGTCGAGCCTCCGCTCGTGGAGCCGCTGCGGGATGGTCTGCGCCCACTCGCCGTCCCCGCCTGCCGCGGCCCAGGTGCGCAGGAACGCCTCGAACGCCTCGAGATAGATTCCCGAGGCAGTGGCCGTCACCGGGTACGCCGCCGGCTCCTCGAGCAGGAGCCATCCGCCCGGGCGCAGCGAGGCGAGCATCTTCTCGAGCACCTGTGTACGAGCCGGAAGGTGGACGAGCAGACCCCGCGCGCGCACCAGGTCGAATGTGGCCTTCTCGAGCTGACCGCTGACCACGTCGACCTGCCGGACCTCGAGGTTGGGCTCGTTGAGACCGTCGAGGAAGCGGGTGTCGAGGTCGATTGCCACCACCCGGCCACCCACCCCCACCTCCGAGCACAGCCACTGAGCGATCGATCCTCCTCCGGCACCGACATCCAGACAGCGCCACCCTGGACCCACGCCGAGGGCGCGTAGCCGCCGGGTGCTCGCTGGATCCAAAGCCTCCTCGAGATGGCGCAGTCGACGGCGGGCGTCGCGCCAGGCGTTGTCGAGCACGTACGTGGTCACGAGGGCTCCTCGTCAGCGGCAATGTGCACACGGAGGTGGCAGATGCTCCCCTGCTCTGTCAAGCGATCGCGGCGCCGGCCTGCGGCGAGGGCAGCTGCGCCCCGAAGATCATGGGAGGGCGGCGTGGTCGTCAGCCGCGCTTCTCGGCGACAACACCCAACAGCTCGGTCTCGGGATCCCCCCCATTCCGGCTCTGTATGGGCCCCTGCCACCGTCTCCATCCCATCAGCCCTCCTGCATGAGCACGACGGTGACCGCAGCAGCCGTCAGAGGACTGGTCACACAATCACCCGCCACCGGTCTGAACTGGAACCTGGCGGTGAAGTGGGAGGTGCCCGCATCGCCGCTAGCCGTCCCCCCGGGACCCACCGCCATGTAGCTCATGATGCCCTCGACGTGGATGACCCCGCCTGCAGTGGGGATCGTGTAGAAGTACCGGCCCGACCCGGCCGATTGAGCGCAGGTGGCCCCGCCAAGGGGCCCCGGACCGTAGCTGTGCTCGATGCCCCAGGTCCCGGGGCCTGTGACCCGCTGCCCATGGATGTCGCCGACGCAGTCCATGGCTGAGGTCTGCCCCCGGGTGCTGACGATGCCCTCGCTCGGCACCACCGCGATCCCGGGAGCCACGTGGACAACCTCGGTAAACGTGCAGACTGTTCTGCTCCCCGCGTGAGCGAGCGGTGTCCATGCCAGGGTGATGCCGAGGGACGCCAGGGTCACCCCGAGGGTCGAGGCAAGCCGCGTTATCCGCTTCACGTCGTCATCCTCCTGACCCTTTGCCCGGGATCTGTTCGAGCGAGGCCGCTCAGTTCGACAAGGGCACCGCAGTCGAGCCCACCCGCGGCATCATCGACTGTGCTGGCGGCCCCGTAGACGGTAACCGTCACCCTGGGAGTGTGTACTCTGACCACGCCTGAGCGGTGGTCATCGCGCTGCCGCCAGCCGCCGCCGCCTCGCCGCCCGCTGCACTCGGGAGAGGAACGCGTCCCCGTGTCGCCGGTCTCTCTCAGGCGACGACCGACGCCCGGGCCGAACGTCCTACCGCCGCACCTCGCCAGCGGTGCTCTCGTCTTGGGGATCAGTTCGAGTGATCAGCGACGCGATCTTCTCTGCATGGCCGTGGGCTCCGATCTCGACGAACAGGCGATGGGCTGTGCGGAGCTCGGCGTCGCGCATGGTCTCGTTGCCGAGGGCCTGCGCCAGATGGGACTGTTCGAGGTGAATGTGGGGCGCAAGGGACCGGATCCCAAGCGTGTTGACGATCGAGAGGGCCTGGTTCAACTCGGCGGCGGCGGCCTGCTCCTCATCGGAGGCGGGGTCGGCCAGAAGCGCGCGGGCGAGCTGAAGGCGCGCCTGAGCCTCGTAGAACTGCGTGCCGCACTTGACCGCCACGACAATCGCCTCCTCTGCGGTGGTTCGAGCCCCCGCGACGTCTCCAAGACCGATCTGCGCCCGTGCTCGGGTGGCGAGCAGCAGGGGCACGTCGGCGAGTGAGATCCGGCGGTCGCGGGCGATCCAGAGAACCTCGTCCACACTCTCCACGGCCTCGCGCCACTCACCCCGCTGGGCGTGGCTGATGGCGACCCCCTCTCGGTTGAAGATACGCGACCACGCGCCACCCGCTTGCTCGGCCCACTCCATGCTCTGACGGGCGTGAGCGGCGGCGACGCCCGGATCCGCCCCGGCGAGGTCGGCGAACACCGCCCAATGGCGGTGAGCCCAGGACTGAAGCTCCCCGTCGCCCTCCTCGCCCGTCAGGTCGATCGCCTGCTCGATGGCGACCAGGCCGTCATCGAGCCGGTCCAGGTAGGCGGTGAAGTGCGCGAGCAGCATGCGGCACCACGCGTAGGGTGACGTGACGGCCATGCCCCGCCCGACCGACCGGTCCTCACCGATGACGTGCACGATCTCCTCGGTCACTGCGGCGGCCTCGCGGACGCGCCCAAGGATGAACAGGGCCCAGGCTGTGGACATCCGCGCCACCGCCTGTAGGCCGGGTTCGCCTATCTCGTCGGCGAGCCGGGTGGCGCGCACGCCGAGCTGGTAGCCGTCCAGGACTGCGTCGCTCATCTGCCGCATGACACTGTAGAGGGTGAGGGCGATCACCTTCACCGCCGGCTTGCCGGTGGCATCGGCGAGTGTCTCGGCCTCCGCGAACACTGTCGCCGCCTCGTCTTCAAAGGGGACCTGCCCTTCCTCACTGGCGGCCCCGAGACGCCAGTGGCAGTTGAGCAGCTGCAGCCGCGCGTTGATCCCCAGCTCGGCGGTCTCCGGCGACTGCTCGAGCTTGTCGGTGAGCGTCCGCACCCGACGCCAGTGGCGGGCGGCCTCCGCCGGGTTGCTGAACCCTGCCCACCCGGCGGCCCGTGCGTTCCAGCGCGCCGCCTCGAGTAGTTCCTCGCCCCGTTCGAAGTGATAGGCGATGAGAGACGCCCGCTCGTCGAGCTTGTCGGCGTCGAGCTCGATGAGCGCGCGGGCCACCGCGACGTGGACGCGGGCCCGCCGCCTGGCCAGCTGCGAGCGGTAGGTCACCTCCTCGGTGAGGGCATGCTTGAACGCGTACTCGTCCTCCGGGTAGACGGCCGCCTCGTGGATCAGGTCGGCTTCCACGAGCGTCCGCAGCGCCGCATCCAGCTCGTGATCGGCGAGGCCGGACACCCGACCCACCAGCCGCCGGGAGAACTGCCGACCGACCACCGCGGCGGTCTGCAGGAGAGCCTTGTCGCGCTCGAACAGCCGGTCGATGCGGGCAGCCAGTACCGCCTGGACGGTCGCCGGGATCCTCACCTCGCCGATGGGCCTGGCCAGCTGGTACGCCCCTCGCGGGCCCTGCAGGCTGCCGTCCTCAACCAGCGCCTGGACGACCTCCTCGATGAAGAACGGGTTCCCGCCGGTCCGCTCCCGCGCCACCGCGGCCACCCCCTCGACCGACGGGTGCGAACCGAGCAGGTCACGGAGCAGCTCGTCGCTCGCCTCGTCCCCCAGAGGATGGAGCGGGACCTGCCCGTAATGCGACCGGTGGCTCCACGGGGCGCGGTATTCGGGGCGGAACGTCGTCACCACCAGGACGCCAGTGCCCGGGACGCCGTTGACGAGGTTCTCCAGGAACGCCTCGCTCCCGGGGTCGAACCAGTGCAGGTCCTCCACGAGCATGACCAGCGGGCCCTGAGCGCTGCGGGCCCGCCGCAGGCGGTTGAGCGCCGCGAAGATCTGGCGCTGCCGGGCCTCGGGATCAATGGCGGGAGGCGGGCGCTCGGGGTCGGCGACCCCCAGGAAGTCCCACAGGAGCGGCAGCACGTCCTCCAGCGAGGCGTCGAGCTCCCGCACGGTCCCGGCAAGCTTTTCCCGTGCCGCGGCGGGGTCGTCCTGGTCGCCGATCCCATAGAGGGCCCGCAGCATCTCCAGCACGGGCACGAAAGGCACGGACCGGGCGTGCGCCAGCCCGTGGGCGGCGAAGACCTCGATTCCACGGGCGCGGCTGTGCTCGGCGAACTCGTGACACAGCCTGCTCTTGCCGAGCCCTGGCTCGGCCACCACGCCGACGACCTGCCCGTTGCCCTCGCACGCCTGAGCCAACGCTCCCTCGAGCGCCGCCATCTCGCGGGCACGGCCGACGAATCGGGAGAAGCCCCGCGCAGCCGCCACCTCGAGAGCCGTCCGCAGCCCTCCACCACGCACCAGCTCGAAGACGACCAACGCCTCGGCGATGCCCTTCGCCGGCATCCTGCCGAGATCCCGCAGCTCGAAATACCCCGTGACCAGGCTGGCGGTCGCGGCCGTCAGAAACGCGCTCCCGGGGTCGGCCAGTGATTCCATACGCTGGGCGAGGCCCACGGTGTTGCCCACCGCCGTGTACTCGACCGCCAGGTCCTCGCCGACCGGGCCGGCCACCACCTCGCCGGAGTTGAGGCCCATTCGCACGGAGAAGCTCAAGCCGCGCTCGCGCTCCAGCTCACGCCCGAAGCTGGCCAGCTCCTCTCGGAGGTGGAGCGCAGCCGCGCAGGCCCGCTGGGCGTGGTCCTCATAGGCGACGGGCGCTCCGAACAGCGCCATGACCCCGTCGCCGGTGAACTTGTCGATCCGACCGCCGAAACGGTTCACCCCGTCACGGAGGATGGCGAAGAAGCGGCCCATGAGGTCGCCCCACTCCTCCGCGTCCATCCGGGCGGTCAACTCCATCGAGCCCTTCACGTCGGCGAAGAGCACCGTGACCTGCTTGCGCTCGCCCTCCGGCTCACGGGTGGCCGCCCCTGGGGAGGGCGGCGTCGCGGGAAGTGCCGTGGAGGCAGAGCTCGGCGCTGGGTCGAGGGGCGTGCCACATTGCCCGCAGAAGACCTCGTGGGGCTCGCTGACGCTCCCGCATGCCGGGCAGCTACTGCTCAGACGAGACCCGCACCGTCCGCAGAACCTATGGCCCTCGGGATTCTCATGGCCGCAGGAAGAGCAGCCGGCGCTCATTCGAGCAGTCCCGGCTTTCCGGGCGCCGCCGATGCCGGAGGCAGTGAGCCAGCGAGCTCGGTAGACAGCCGGCGCGCATGGCCGGGAGCACCGATGGCCGCGTACAGCCGGACGGCTTCTCGAAGCTCGCTCTCGTCGCCGCGCAGCCGGCCCAGCTCCTCTCGGATGAACGGCTCGTACGTCAGCGAACCGACCTCTGCGACCAACGTCAGGGCGGCGGCGAGGTCGGCCGCGACGGCATCCGGGGGCGCACCGCTGCAGCGTCCCACCCGCCCACGGGTGAGGAGTGCCAGGCACTCTAGGACCCTGGCACCCTGGCGGCGGGCCACCTCCACAGCCTCGCCGGCGGCCGATGCGGCCGCGGCCTGGTCACCCGCCCCGAGACGTGCGAGAGCGAGGTGCGCGAGCAGCGACGCCTCGAGGAACAGCCCGCTCCGCCTGGCCCGGCTCATCGACAGGGCCCGCTCGCATGCGTCAGCGGCGTCGTCGCACCGCCCGCCCATGAGGTGACCCAGGGCGGTCCCCTCCAATGCCACGACGAGTGAGGCGACATTGCCGGTCTCCTCGGCAACCTGGAGCAACTCGGCGACCTCGGCGGAGACGTCGCGGCCATCCCCCGTCAGCCACGCCAGCAGAGGCAGCGTCGCCAGCGTCCAGCAGAGCCACTCCGGCAGGGTTCGGGAACGGACCAGGGCAAGTGCCCGCTCCGCGTCGACCTCGGCATCGGGAAGGCGACCCATCCGGGCGAGCAGTCCCGCGCGAAGCATGTGAGCGGCGGCGAGAAAGCTGTACCCGAGGAAGGCCACCCCGCGTTCCGGATCCCCTGCGCAGAACCGGATGTAGCGGTCGGCATATGCCAGCCCCTCGGCGAGCGGGCCCACGAACGTCAGGGGGAGCGCGGCCGCGCCCTCCCACGTCGCTGGCTGGTCGGGTTCGTCGATCTCCTCGGCCCGGCGCGCGGCGTCGAGGTACCCCCCGAGACCGCCATGCAGGTCTCCGGCCCAGAACATGGCCGACCCGGAGAACCCGCGAATCATGGCCGCCAGCGCCCGATCCCCCAGGCTGTCGGCCAGCGCCATTCCCTCGGCCCCGTGACGCGCGAGCTCCTCGGCCGTCAGACCTGCGCGAGCCCCCCACTGGAGCACCCGTATCCGGGTGCGAACCCCACGTCGAGGCCCTCGGGGCTCAGCTCGACCCCCTCCAGAAGGTCGATCGTCGACCGCCATCGCCGCAGCGCCTCCTCGAGGTCACTGCGCAGCGCGAACCCCCCCGCTCGGAAGCCCCACTGCGCGGCCTCCAACCGCCGGCCCGCCCGCTCCCAGTGCCATGCCACGACCGCCGCCTCCTCATCGAGGCGATCGGCGTCCAGGTCGATCAACGCCTCGGCGGCGGCGGCGTGAAGGCGGGCGCGCCGGCCGGCCAGCATCGTCCCGTATGCGACCTCCTGGGTGAGGGCATGCCAGAAGCGGTACTCGACCACCGGATACCGCTGCACCTCCTGGAGGAGTTCGGCCGCGCACAGAGCTGAGAGCGCGTCCGCCAGGGCGCCGGCCGGCTTCCCCATCACCCGGGCCAGCACCGGCTCGGCGAAGGTGCGCCCGATGACGGCCGCGCTCTGCAGCACGGGCTTGTGCTCGGCGGAGAGCCGGTCGATGCGTGCGCCGAGCACCGCCTGGACGCTGGCGGGCAGCCCCGCCTGCTCCAGCGGGCGGGTCAGGAGGTGGTCACCGGGCCCGCCGGCGAGGGTGCCGTCCTCCACCAGGGCACGCACCACCTCCTCCACGAAGAACGGATTGCCGCCGGTGCGCTCCACCAGGTACCCGGGGAGGGGGGCCAGGGAGGGATGGTCGCCAAGCAGCTCGCCCAGCATCTCTCCCACCGCCTCGGCCGAGAGGGGAACGAGGGAGAGCTGCTGGTAGTAGGAGTGGCGCATCCAGGCGGCGGAGAACTCGGGGCGGAAGTTCGTCACCATCAGCGTCCTCGTCCCGGGGAAGGACTCGACCACCCGCTCCAGGAACGCTGCGCTCTGGGCGTCGAACCAGTGGAGGTCCTCCCAGAGGAGAACCAGCACCTCCCGCTCGCTGCGACGCGCGGTCACACGGCGCAGTACCTCGAAGACGCGTTGCATGCGTACCTCCGCTCCCAGCTTCGGACCGGGACGCGCCGGATCGGCGACCTCGAGGAAGTCGAAGAGCAGCGGCAGGTCGTCGAGGAACGCCGGGTCGAGGGCCAGCAGCCGGTCACCGATGCGCTCCCGCGCCTGCGCCGCACTGTCCGCCTCGGTGATGCCGAAGTAGGAGCGCAGGAAGGCCAGGATGGGCAGCAGCGGCACCTCGCCGCCGTGCGACACCCCCGCGGTGCGCCGTACCGTGATCCCTCGGGCGATCGCGGACGCCGCGAACTCGTCGCACAGCCGGCTCTTGCCCACCCCCGGCTCGCCGACGATGCCGACCACCTGGGCGTGGCCCTCGGCGGCGCGGTTCAGCGCCTCTTCCAGGCGTGCCATCTCCGACGCACGACCGACCAGGCGAGAGGTGGCCCGGCGTCCCCTCGACGCTGAGCGCGGTGGCGCCGGCCCCTCGAGGACGAACACCCCCAGCGGCTCCCGGGCGCCCTTCACTGTCATCGGCCCGAGATCCCTGAGGCGGAACCAGCCCTCCACCAACCGGGCGGTGTGCTCCGTGAGGTAGGCGGAGCCGGGCACCGCCAGCGCCTCCATGCGCTGAGCGAGGCCCACCGTGTGCCCCAGGGCGGTGGGATCGATGCGCAGGTCCTCGCCCACCCGACCCACCACCACCTCCCCGGAGTTGAGGCCGATTCGCGCGTGGAGATCCACGCCCTCGGAGCGACGCAACTCCTCCGCGTAGGTGCGGATGGCCCGGGCCATATGGCAGGCCGCATGGCAGGCGCGACGGGCGTGATCCTCCTGGGCGAGGGGGGCGCCGAAGAGAGCCATGATCCCGTCGCCTGTGAACTTGTCGACCGTCCCGCCGAAGCGGCGCACCCCGTCGGCGAGGATGTTCACGAAGCGATCGACGATCCTGGCCCACGCCTCAACGTCGAGGTCCTCCTGCAGTTCCATCGAGCCCTGCACGTCGGCGAAGAGGACGGTGAGCTGCTTTCTCTCCCCGTCGGGCTCACGAGCTGCTGGTGGCAGCGCGCTCAATCCAGACGAGCTGATCCCCGAGGCTCCCGTCGTGAGCGACGCGCCGCACTCCCTACAGAAGCGCTCGCCAGCATCGATGGCCCCGCACCCTGGACAGATCACCGCGAACCGCGCGCCGCATCCGTCGCAGAACTTGCTGCCTTCGCGGTTTTCCCGGCCGCACGACGAGCAGGTGTAACTCATTCGAGAAGGGCCCTCTCGGCGTGCGGTCCGGACGCAGGCGCCGAGACATCCAGTTCGGCGCTCAAACGCCGCGCATGGCCGGTCGCGCCGATAGCCTGGTACAGCCGCACCGCTTCGCGGAGCTCGCCCTCGTCGGCTCGTAGACGGCCGAACTCCTTACGGATGAACGGCTCGTAGGTCAGCGCGCCAGTCTCTACGACCAGCGAAAGGGCAGCCTCGAGGTCGCTGAGGATGGCGTCGTGGTCGCCGCCGGTCGCCCGGTGAACCTTGGCGCGGGTCACGAGGGCCAGGCACTCGAAGACCCTGACCCCCTGGCGACGAGACACGCCTACCGCCTCGTCGGCCGCAACGACAGCCGCGAGCCGATCGCCGACGGCGAGCCGGGCCTCGGCCAGGTGGGCGAGGACCGAAGCCTCCTGGAAAAGCCCGCTCCGGTGCTTGCGTGCTTCGGTCAAGGCCCGTTCGCAGGCGGCGGCGGCCTCGGCGGGACGCCCCGCGACAAGCTGCGCCAAGGCGAGGCCCTCCAAGGCGAGAACCAGAGCAGCCGCGTTGCCCGTGTCCTCGCCGATGCGCACGGCTTCTGCTGCGGCAGAGACCGTGTCCTCGCCCTCGCCGATCAGCCATGAGAGGTAGGGAACGAGAGCCAAGCCCCACGGAAGACTCTCCGGCTCGGCGCGGGACCGGGCGAGCCCGACACCCCGCTGGAGGTGGGTGCCAGCGTCTGTAAGGCGTCCCGCTCGGGCCAGCAGCCCCGCCCGAGTCTGCAGGGTTCTGGCCAGCAAGCTGAAGCCGAATACCCAGGCTCCTCGGTCCGGATCGTCATCGCATGCCGCTAGCACTCGGTCCGTCCAGACCAGCCCCTCCTGGAGCGGGCCCAAGAAGGTCAATGTGAAGGCGGGGGGATACCAGGACACCGCTTGAAGACCGGGATCATCGGCATCACCGGCCAGGACCGCACCTTCGAGGAAGCGACTGTGCCCACCGCGCACATCGCCGGCCAAGGTTCGCGCGGATCCGGAGCCGAAGGTCATCAGGCCCCTCAGCGCGACGTCGCCCAGACGCTCCGCGGCGGCGAGCCCCTCCGCCTCGAGACGCTCCGCTTCGTCAGGCTCGATCCCCGCGCGTGCCCCGTACTGAAGCAGGCGGTGCCGGGCCCGTACTCCCAACTCGAGGGCTGCCGGACTCACTTCCACGCTCGCCAATAGGCTCACCGCCGTCCGCCACCGGCGGCGCGCCTCGCCGAGGTCGCTTCGCAGCGCGAACCCGCCCGCTCGGAAGCTCCACTCCGCGGCCTCCAAACGCCGCCGTCCTCGCTCCCAATGCCAGGACACCACCGCAGCCTGCTCGTCGAGGCGGTCGGCCTCGGTCGCAATCAACGCCTCGGCAACTGTGGCATGCAGTCGGGTCCGGCGCCCGACCAGCATCGTTCCGTAGGCGACCTCCTGCGTCAGCGCGTGCCAGAAGCGGTACTCAACCACGGGATACCGCTGCGCCTCCTGGAGGAGCTCGGCGGCACACAGAGCGGCGAGGGCGTCCGTCATCGCGTCGGCCTGCTTCCCCGTCACACGGGCCAGCACCGGCTCGGCAAAGGTGCG
Organism: uncultured Chloroflexia bacterium; assembly: GCA_963846365.1. Taxonomy (GTDB): domain Bacteria; phylum Chloroflexota; class Dormibacteria; order Aeolococcales; family Aeolococcaceae; genus CF-96. Next base: position 943,473 of record CAWJVN010000001.1, on the reverse strand, counting down.
CCCGATGACCGCCGCGCTCTGCAGCACCGCCTTGTGCTCCGCGGAGAGCCGGTCGATGCGCGCGGCGAGGACCGCCTGCACGGTGGCGGGCACCCCCACCTGCTCAAGTGGGCGGGTGAGCCGGTAGGCGCCAGGTCGGCCGGCGAGCGTGCCGTCCTCCACCAAGGCGCGGACCACCTCCTCCACGAAGAACGGGTTGCCGCCGGTCCGTTCCACCAAGTACGCGGGGAGGGGGGCGAGGGAGGGATCGTCGCCGATCAACTCCCTCAGCATCTCGCCCACGGCCAAGGCCGAGAGGGGAACGAGGGAGAGCTGCTGGTAGTAGGAGTGGCGCATCCAGGCGGCGGAGAACTCGGGGCGGAAGTTGGTCACCAGAAGCGTCCGCGTCCCGGGGAAGGACTCGACCACCCGCTCCAGGAACGCCGCGCTCTGGGGGTCGAACCAGTGAAGGTCCTCATATAGGAGAACAAGCACCTCCCGCTCGCTCCGGCGCGCGGTCATCCGGCGTAGCACCTCGAAAACTCGTCGCATGCGCACCTCGGCCGCCAGCTGGGGGGCAGGGTGATCCGGATCGGGGACCTCGAGGAAGTCGAAGAACAACGGCAGGTCGTCGAGGAACGTCCGGTCGAGGGCCAGGAGCCGGTCACCAATCCGCTCACGCGCCTGCGCCGCACTGTCCGCCTCACTGATTCCGAAGTACGAGCGAAAGAAGGCAAGGATCGGGAGCAGCGGCACCTCGCCGCCATGGGACACCCCCGCGGTGCGCCGTACCGTGATCCCTCGGGCGATCGCGGACGCCGCGAACTCGTCGCACAGCCGGCTCTTGCCCACCCCCGGCTCGCCGACGATGCCGACCACCTGGGCGTGGCCCTCGGCGGCGCGGTTCAGCGCCTCCTCCAGGCGTGCCATCTCCGACGCACGACCGACCAGGCGAGAGGTGGCCCGGCGTCCCCTCGACGCTGAGCGCGGTGGCGCCGGCCCCTCGAGGACGAACACCCCCAGCGGCTCCCGGGCGCCCTTCACTGTCATCGGCCCGAGATCCCTGAGGCGGAACCAGCCCTCCACCAACCGGGCGGTGTGCTCCGTGATGTAGGCGGAGCCGGGCACCGCCAGCGCCTCCATGCGCTGAGCGAGGCCCACCGTGTGCCCCAGGGCGGTGGGATCGATGCGCAGGTCCTCGCCCACCCGACCCACCACCACCTCCCCGGAGTTGAGGCCGATTCGCACGTGGAGATCCACGCCCTCGGAGCGACGCAACCCCTCCGCGTAGGTGCGGATGGCCCGGGCCATATGGCAGGCCGCATGGCAGGCGCGACGGGCGTGATCCTCCTGGGCGAGGGGGGCGCCGAAGAGCGCCATGATGCCGTCGCCGGTGAACTTGTCCACGGTGCCGCCGAAGCGACGCACTCCGTTGGCGAGGATGTTGACGAAGCGGTCGACGAGCTTCGCCCACGTCTCGACGTCGAGGTCCTCCTGAAGCTCCATCGACCCCTGGACGTCCGCAAAGAGGACGGTGAGCTGCTTGCGTTCCCCTTCCGGCTCACGGGCAGCAGGTGCTGAAGCGGACGCCCGATCTTGGACGGAGACGGGCACTCGATCGCTGGTGACCCGGGTGCCGCACTCACTACAGAATCTGCCCGAGGGGACCGACGTTCCACAGTTCGCGCAGACGCGTGGAAGGGGCGCGCCGCATTCGCTGCAGAACTTCGCACCTGGCACGTGCTCCTGGCCGCACGCGGGGCACGCGGCGCTCATCGTCGGGAAGAGTACCTCCGACATCGCGGCGCCTCAACCGTGGCCACGCCCTGTCTGGTCGTCCTGTATCGAGTGACCGCTCACCTCGTCTGACGACTTCCGGAGACCGCGCTGGTCAACGTCCGCTGTGCTGCTCGACCTGACGGCGAGCCAGTTCAACGCACGCCCTGAAAACTGTACGTGCCTCGCTGTCGTTCCTGGCGGCATGGAGTACGGTCGAGCCCTCCACGTCGGTGAAGAGGACGGTGACGATGCCCTCCGTCTCCTCCCGTGAGGCCGCGGCCACCCCCTCAGCGCCTCCTCTGATCTCACGTCGGCCTCCGAGTGTCCAGAATCTCCGGATCGTGGCAGGGCGCAAGGACGGGGCAGAGCCGAGCCTCACCCGCCCGCGCTGGGCGGCGAGGCGATGTCGGCGTCGTGCAGTCGATGGGCGATCTCGCCGAAGAGAGCCCGGTTGACGGTGCGTGTCTGCTCCAGCAGGCCCAGGAACTGTCGCCGCTCGAAGACGTAGAGTTCGACGTCCGTCCGGGCCGTGACGGTCGCGTCGCGAGGTGCGGGGCGCCAGCACGCCGACCTCCCCGAAGTGATCGCCCGCGGACAGGGTGGCGAGCGGTGCGCCGTCGCGGCTCACGGTGACCTCGCCGTCGGCCATCACGAAGACCTCGTGCGCAACGCCTCCCTGACGGATCACCGCCGAGCCCGCCTTCATGGTCACCAGCTCCGCTGCCCCGGCGAGCCTCTCCAGCTCACGTCGCGAGCAGCCGTGGAAGAGCGCCAGGCTGCCGAGCCGGTCGACCTTCGGGTCGGAACGTCGAATGACCATGTCCTCCTCGGCCGGCGGCGGGGAGCCTGCTCCCTGGCGCCGTCTGCCGGGAGAATCCTCGTCCGAGGTTGGCGCTCACCTCCACGGCACAGGTCACCGGCTCTGGGTGAAGTCCGACCACTCCGGTCGCGTCGATCGCCCGTCTTCCGTCCGGCCAGCTTCGGTGCCAGACTACCGCCGTGACTGGCGAGGCACCGTTGGCGGTGGGTTTCCTGACGCAGCTCAGCCCCGCGGACCGCGAGGCCCTGAGCGCACTCGGCCACCGGCGCCGGTATCGGCGGGGGGCTACCCTCTTCACCGAGGGGGATCACTCGAGCCACATCGTCGTCATCCTCAGCGGCCGCGTTCGGGTCTCGTACATGACGGAGGCCGGCAGGGAGATCGTCTTCGCGATCAAGGAGGAGGGCGACCTGCTCGGCGAGCTCTCGGCGATCGACGGCAGACCGCGGTCGGCGACGGCGAGCACGCTGGGTGCCGCGGAGGTGCTGGTCCTCGAGGGTGTCGATTTCATGGCCTTCATCGGCGCCCACCCGCAGGCCGGCGTGCTGCTGCTTCGGATGATCAGCGACCGGCTGAGGGACGCCGACCGCCGCCAGGTCGAGTTCGGTGCGCTCGACACCGTCGAGCGGGTGATCCGCCGGCTCGTCGAGCTGGCTCGGACCGAGGGTGCGACCGCCGCCGATGGCGACGGGATCTTCGTCGCCATCGCGCAGCAGGAGCTCGCCGCCTGGACCGGCGCGTCGCGGGAGGCGGTGAACAAGGCGCTGGCCGTGCTTCGCGGCCCCGGGTGGATCAGCACCCGCCGCAACGGCATCGTCCTCCACGACCTCGCCGCTCTCGAGCGCCGCTGCCGCTGACGGAGCGGAATGGTTGAAGTTCACCCGGGCCGGGTGCAGGTGGACGCCGACTTCGGGGGTGGCACGCGCCACGCTTGTCGTGACGAACCACCGTCCCGGAGGATGACGACAGTGCCGCGGACCCCCACCAAGCTCGAGCTCCTAGAGAAGCTTCCCCTGTTCGACTCGTGCAGCCGCGGTGAGCTCCGGCTGGCAGGACGGCACGCCGAGCTGATCCAGGTGGCCAGAGGGGAGGTCATCATCCGCGAGGGGCGACCCGGCTACGAGTTCTTCACCATCGCCGAGGGCACCGCGAGCGTCGCCCGGGATGGCGGGGCGGTGGCCGTGCTCGGCCCCGGCGACCACTTCGGCGAGCTGTCGCTCCTGGCCGGGACCGAGCGCGACGCCACCATCACCGCGGTGACCCCGATGGAGCTGGTGGTGATCGACGGCCGCGCCTTCAGGGGGCTGCTCATCGAGCTGCCCGATTTCAGCAGAAGAATCCTCGAGAACCTCGCCCGGCGGCTCCACCAGAGCGACCTCGCCGGCCCGGGTAAAGTCTCGGGGCGGCGCTGAGCCGCGCTCGGCCGAGAGGGTGTGGGGATGCACGGCACCCGCGAGGAGCACCAGCTGCAGATCGCGCCGGGCTGCCGGCATTTCGAGTGGGGCCCGGGCGCCCGGCCTCTGCGGCTCGACCAGCACCTGCCGCCGGTGTGCGGCTATGCCTGGACGCCGCCCACCCCGGCGGCCGTCCTGGTCCTGCTGCACGGCCTGCAGAGCCATGCCCGGTGGTTCGCTGAGGCGGCCGAACTGCTCTGCGACCGAGGCCTTGCCGTCTACGCGCTCGACCGGCGCGGCTCCGGCTCGTCGCCCGCACCGCGCGGGGACATTCGCCGCTACGCCGACTGGTTCGAGGAGGTCGGCGCCCTCCTCGATCACGTTCGGCCGCGGCACCCCGGCGTCCCCATCCACCTGGTCGGCCACTGCTTCGGCGGCGCCATCGCGCTGGGCACCGCCCTGCGGTATCCGGAGCGCGTCACCTCACTGGTGATGCTGACCCCGGGCCTGTATGTCCTTCCCGAGTACCGGGTCGCAGAGAGGCTCGGCATCGTTGCCTGTGGGCTGCTCGCCGGGGGAACCCACTTCCGAGTCCCCCAGGAGGACGGGATGTTCAGCCGCGACCCCGAGGTGCTCGCCTGGATCCACGAGGATGCGCTGGGGGCGAAGACGGTGACGGCTCGCTGCCTGCTCCAGAGCGCCAGGATGATGTCGCGGCTGCGTCGGCACGTCGGAGAGCTGCGCGTGCCCCTGCTGGTGGTGGAGGCGGCCCGCGACCGCATCGCCGACAACCGGCGGAACCGCGCCCTGCTCGACCGCGCCCTGGGCGACCGGTGGGAGCGCCTGGCCTTCGATGCCGAGCACCTGCTGGTGGTCGAGCCCTGCCGCGACGCCCTGCTCGACTCGCTCGGCGAGTGGGCGGGACGCGCCGCACCGGTGACGCCATGAGCGCGACCGTCGCCTCGATCGAGGTTCTCAGCGCCCAGCTGCCCTTCCGCTTCTCGTTCGGGCACGCCCTCGCGGAGCGCCGCTCCTCCACCAACATCTACGTCAAGGTCACGCTCAGCGACGGATCCACCGGCTTCGGTGAGGGTATTCCCCGCGACTACGTGACCGGCGAGACGGGCGCGGCGGCACTGGCGCAGCTCTGCGACCGCTACGCACCCGCACTCGTGGGCCGGGAGCTCGACAGCCCGGAGCGCGTCATGCACGCACTCGACTCCTCCGTTGCCGCCGGCTCCGCCGGCGAGGTACGCGGCGCCGCCTGGTGCGCCCTCGAGCTGGCGGTGCTCGACGCCGCCGGGCACCATCTCGGCGCCTCGGTCCGCGGGTGGCTGGGGCCGCTCCGCTCCCCGGTGGTGGCGTACGACGCGGTCATCCCCTTCACCAGGCGCCGGCTGCTCGGCCCGCTGGCCGTCGCCATCCGGCTGCTGGGCATCCCTCGGGTGAAGCTGAAGGTGGGACGCGACATCGACGACGACCTGCGCAACCTGGCCCTGCTCCGGCGGGTGCTCGGCGGCGACGCCGACCTCAGGGTCGACGCCAATTGCGCCTGGACCGTCGACCAGGCGCTGCGTACCGTCGAGCGCATGCGGCCCTTCCGGATCAGCGTCGTCGAGCAGCCGGTGGCGGCCGGCGACCTCACCGGACTCATCCGGCTCACCGCGGAGTGCGAGGAGCGCATCGCCGTCGACGAGTCGCTGCGCACGCTCGAGGAGGCGCGCACCCTGATCGGGATGCGCGCCTGCGACGCCTTCAACATCCGTGTGTCCAAGTGCGGCGGGCTGCTCAGCTCGATGCGCATCGCCGAGCTCGCCGCGGGCGCGGGCCTGACCTGCATCGTCGGCGCCCAGGTCGGTGAGAGCGGCATCCTCTCCGCGGCCGGCCGCCACCTCGCCGGGTGCATCACGCCGCGGTACCTCGAGGGCTCGGCTGGGCGCCTGCTGCTCAGGGAGGACCTGGTGGAGGGGCGCGTGACGCCAGGGCGTGGTGGGCGCGCACGGGTCCAAGACGGCCCCGGGCTCGGCGTCGCCGTCCGCGAGGAGGTGCTCCGCCGCCGTGCGCAGTCCAGCCGTGTCGTCGCCCAGCCGGCTGCCGCCGGGGCCACGGCGCAGCGATGAGCGTCGCCGCCGGACTGCAGAGCCTCCTGCGCCTGTGGCTCCGGCACAGCAGCGCACAGCACTTCGACGACTCCACCTGGCGGCCGGAGGCCGCGCAGGAGGAGAAGCTGCTGGAGATCGTGCGGCGCAACGCCGACACCGTCTACGGACGTGAGCACGGTTTCGCGGGGGTGCGCTCGATTGCCGACTTCCAGGCGCGGGTGCCCCCCTCGACGTACGAGACGCTCAGCCCCTACGTCGAGCGCATGCTGCGCGGAGAGCCGTCCGTGCTCACCGCCGACCGTCCACTCCTGTTCGCGACCACCAGCGGCACCACCGGTCGGGCCAAGTACATCCCGGTGACGCCGAGCTACCTGCACGAGTACAGCCACGGCCTCCACGTGCACAGCTACCGCATCCTCTGCGACGTGCCCGATGCCCTCGAGGGCCGTCTCCTCGTCTCCTCCAGCAGCGATGATGAGGGGCGCACCCAGTCGGGCATCCCGCACGGCGCCATCTCCGGCTACCTCACGCGCACCCAGCCGAGCGCGCTGCGCCGCTTCTACGCGCTTCCGTACGAGGTCTGCCGGGTGAAGGACGTCGAGCTGAAGTACTACCTCACCCTGCGCCACGGGCTGGCCGTGGACGTTCGCTGCATCATCACCCCCAACCCCTCCAGCCTGGTACTGCTCGCCCAGCGGATGGGCGAGCTCGCTGACGAGCTGATCCACGACATCCGCTGTGGAGGCGTCGATCCCGCACGCCTCCCCCCCGGCACCTCACCTCGCCTGCTCGCGGGCCTGAAGGCCGACCCACGACGGGCCGACCACCTGGCCGCGTGCGTGCGCAATCGCGGCACCCTGGTCCCCGTCGACGCCTGGCCCGATCTCCGCATGATCAGCTGCTGGAAGGGTGGCACCATGCCGCTCTACCTGCGGGGGCTTGCCGCCCACTACGGCCAGGTGCCGATCCGCGACCTCGGCTACATGGCGAGCGAGGGCCGGGGCGCCACTCCGCTGGTCAACTCCGGGGCGGCCGGGGCGGTGAGCATCACCAGCCACTTCTTCGAGTTCGTCCGCGAGGAGCAGCGCGACCATGCGGCGCCCGAGTTCCTCACCTGTGACCGGCTCGAGCCGAATCACGAGTATTACGTGTACTTCACCACCTCCGGCGGCCTTTACCGCTATGACATCAACGACCTCGTCCGCGTCGTCGACTACTACCGCAACACGCCGGTCATCCAGTTCGTGCGCAAGGGACAGGGCATCTCCTCGATCACCGGAGAGAAGCTGACCGAATCCCAGGTGACCGCGGCGCTCCTCGAGGTGGTCGAACGGCACGACTTCGACCTGGCCCACGCCACCGCCTGCGTCGAGTGGGGCGACCCGCCGTGTTATGCGGTGTTCTGCGAGACCTCGGCTCCCTGGAGCGCCGACCGGGGCCGCCACTTCATCGCCGAGTTCGACCGCGCCCTCTCCAAGTACAACCTCGAGTACGAGGGAAAGCGCAGCTCGCGACGGCTGGGACCCCCGGCGCTGAAGCTGGTTCGCCCCGGCTCCTACACCGACCTACGTCAGCGGCGTGTGGCCGAGGGGGCACCGGAGGCGCAGGTGAAGATCCCCCACCTCAGCCCCAACATGAGCTTTGGAGGGGACTTCGAGGTGATCGCCGAGCACCGCGGCGAGGCGCTCGCGCGATGAGCGAGAACGCCGTGCTTGAGGTCGCCGGTGTGCTCGCTGAGGTGCCCATGTTCCGGCACCTCGGCTCGAGACAACGCCTGCGGCTGGCCCAGCGGATGACCCGGCGGCGTTACGCCGCCGGGGACGACATCGTCCGCCAGGGCGACACCAGCATGTCCTTCTACACCGTGCTGAGCGGGAGCGTGCGCATCGTCCGTGAGTTCGAGTGGGGTGATCGGGTGGTGGTCGTCGAGGAGGGGCGGGCGAGCTTCTTCGGCGACATGGGTCTGATCGACGACATGACCCGGTCGGCGACGGTGGTCGCCCTCGAGCCCACCGAGTGCGCCCTCCTCGCCCGCTGGGACTTCCAGCGGGAGCTGCGCGGCGACCTCGACATCGCCCTGGCGCTGATCCCGGTGCTCAACGCCCGCATCCGCGAGCTCGAGGCTCGCCTCGGCTGATCTCAGACGCGACGAAGATCCATCTCGCGGAGCCGCCGTGCCATCCCGCGCAGCAGCTTGTCGGTGAGAGCGGGCACGTCGCGCACCACGGCGCGGAAGACCCGTGCGCCGAGCACCCCGACCACCATCGGCGTCTCGGCCACCACGGTGGCGTCGCGCGGCGCCGGATCGAGGAGCGCGAGTTCGCCGAAGTAGCCTCCGCTCCTCAGTGTCGCCACCGGCCGGCCCTCGCGCGTGACCTCGGCACGTCCCTCGATGATGACGAAGAAGCCGTCACCGAGCTCACCCTCGGTGGTGAGCACGCTGCGCTCGGGCACCGAGAGCACCTGCACGTGACGGGCGATGATGGCGAGGTCGCGCTTCGAGCAGGCGGAGAAGAGGGGCACCGCGCCCAGCCCGGCGAGCAGCTCGTCGCGACGCGTCACCGCAGCGCCCCCACGAGGTCGCTCGGCACCGTGGTCTCGGCCAGCTCGCTCCGAGCGGCTCGCTCGCCCTCCGCGATGAACTCGTCGACACGGTTGAAGTCGAGAGGGTTCTGGATGGAGAGGCGGGGCCGGATCATGACATCCACCAGCGGCGACTGCGCCTTGAGCATCTCCCGCTCCATCGAGTTCATCACCCGGTTGACGATCTGGAGCATGTTCGGCGCGCGCATCCCCGAGCCCGCGTCGTAACGCAGCTCCTGACCCGCGACGTTGGAGCCCACGACGAAGCGGATGCCGGCCTCGCGCAGCACGCTGGCGGGCAGCGGATTGCACACCGCACCGTCGATGAGCAGACGCTCGCCGTGGCGCCAGGGGTTGAAGAAGACCGGCATGCTCATGCTCGCGCGGACCCCGTCGGCGATCGGGCCGCTGTTGATGACCACCTCCTCACCCGTGGCCAGATCGGAGGCGACCAGCCAGAGGGGGATGTCGGTGTCCCCAAAGCTCCGGCCACCGAAGGCGTCGTCGAAGAGCTGGCGCAACCGAACCCCCTTGGAGAGCGCGCTGCGGGGCAGCAGGTTGAAGTCGAAGCTGCGGAACTGAAGGCTGCGCGCCAGGCTGCGGAGACGCTTGAGCATCTCGGCCTCGGGCAACCCGCAGGCCAGGGCGGCCGCCATCACCGCGCCGCCGCTGGTCCCCGCCACCGCGTCGACGGCGATGTCCTTCTGCCGCAGCACGCGCAACACGCCGAGGTGCGCGACGGTCTTGCTCCCGCCGCTGGAGAGCGCCAGGCCGATCGCCCGGCCCCTGATCCAGCGGACGGTGCGCTCCAGGGCCGCGGCGGTGACATCGCAGTGGAGGACGCGGTGCTGCGGCCGCCCCCGGCTCACCCAGTCCGGGCAGGGACCGAAGACGACCACGTACTCGGACACCCCCAGGGCGCCGGTCGCCGCCGGCGAGGGGGTGGGCGGCAGGAGCAGCAGGAGGCGCTCGCATGGCTCGAGCTGCCCCTGGGCGAGGCTCGTGATCGAGGCCACGTCGGCGACCTCCTCCGCCACGCGGGCGACGCTCTCCGGCAGCGAGAGAGGTGACGGTGCTCCCACCAGGGTGACGAGGCCGACGCGCCCCGGCTCGGCCCGGTCGAGAGCGCGGGTCAGGTCGACCGCCCCGTCGCCGAACACGGCCACGCACTGCACCAGGCGCGGCGGGACCAGCCGGAGGTTCGTGGCCACCAGGCGGCGGCCCAGCTCGCGGCTCAGCTCGATCCCGATGAGGGGGTGCTCGGCGAGCAGAGCGTCGAGATCCGTGCGGTTCAGCGACCAGAGCTGGGCGTCGGCCGTCACCCGGACGGTCGCCGACCGCGGCTGGTCGAGGAGCAGGGCGATCTCGCCGACGAATCCCCCCGGACCGAGGACGGCGAGCGGCTCCTGCTGAGCCTCAGCGATGGCCTCGAGCTGGCCCGATTCGACGAAGTACATGGTCGTGCCCGGCTCACCGCGCTGGAAGAGGAGGGTTCCGCGGCCGAAGCGCTCGGGCCGAAGGCGCTGGATCAGCGCGTCGACGCTGGTGCGGGGGAGATTGCGGAAGAAGGTGACGGCGCGAAGCGCGGCCGGATCCATGTCTGCCCACCTCGTCATGTCGTGCCCACGGCATACACCACAGGACGGGCACACCATACCGAAGCATGGCCGGGGTCGCGGTGCAGTCGGTCACGCCCGGTCGGTGACCCTTTCCACTGGGGCTTCGAACACGCCAGAATGGTCGGAATCGACCGCTGGGTCGCGGCAGCCGCGGAGCCGCCGGGGTGGCTCGGGCGAGGGAGGACGACGACCGTGCGACTGCTGGGTCGCCTCGCCACGCGGCGCCGGTGGTGGGTGATCGCCCTGGCACTCCTCTTCGTTCCCGCCGCAGCTGTGCTCGGCGGCTCGATCGAGGAGCTCCTCTCCGCGGGGGGCCTCGACGATCCCGCGGCCGACTCCAGCCGCGCCACCGCCCTGGTCGAGCGTGACTTCGGTACCGGCCCGGCCAACCTGCTGCTGCTGGTGACCGCCCACGGCGGCTCCGTGGACCGGCCACCGGTGGCCGCCGCCGGCCTGGCGCTCACCCGGCGTCTGGCCTCCGAGCCCGGTGTCGGCCACGCGATCTCCTACTGGAGTGCGGGCGCGGCCCCGTCGCTGCGCAGCCGCGACGGGGCGCGGGCGCTGGTGCTCGCTCGCGTCCAGGGGGACGAGACCCGGGTCCGCCGCCTGGTGGGCAGCCTCGCTCCCCGATACCAGGGCGACGGCCCGCTGATGGCGGTCGCGGTGGGCGGGGAGGCGGAGGTGCTCCGACAGATCACCCTCCTCGCCAAGCACGACCTCGGCCGGGCCGAGGCGATCAGTTTCCCCGTCACCCTCCTGTGTCTGCTCCTCGTCTTCGGTGGCATGGTCGCCGCCGGGCTTCCGCTGAGCGTGGGGGTGATCGCCGTGGTGGGGACGCTCGCGCTGCTCCGCCTGCTGACCGGGTTCACGCACGTCTCCACCTTCGCGCTCAACCTCACCACCGCCATGGGGCTGGCGCTCGCCATCGACTACAGCCTCTTCATCGTCTCCCGCTATCGCGAGGAGCTGCGCAGCGGACGTGAGTCCGACGCGGCGGTGATGCGCACCGTGCAGACCGCGGGGCGCACCGTGCTCTTCAGCGCGCTCACCGTCGCCGCCTCCCTCGCCGCCCTCCTGGTGTTCCCGCTCGACTTCCTGCGCTCCTTCGCCTATGCCGGGATCGGCGTCGTCGCCCTCGCCGCGGTCGGGGCCACGCTCGTCCTTCCCGCGGTGCTCGGCGTGCTCGGTCGGCGGGTCGACCTGTGGCGGTTGTTCCGTCCGCGGGAGAGGGAGGTCACCGCGGGCTTCTGGTACCGGCGGGCCCGCGCGATGATGCGCCGGCCGATCCCCGTGATCGTCGCGGTGGTGGCGCTGCTCGTCGTCCTCGGCCTCCCATTCTCACGCATCCAGCTCGGTCTCACCGACGCCCGCGTGCTTCCCGCCGGGACGCCGGTGCGCGCTGTGGACAGCGCGCTGCGGGCGGACTTCGCCAGCGACGACGCCTCCGCGCTCACGGTGGTCGCCGGCAGCGGCGGAAACCCCCCAGGGCTCGGCGGTCCGATCGACCGCTATGCGGGCTGGCTCTCACGGGTCTCCGGGGTGTCCCGGGTCGACGCGCTGACCGGCACCTATCGGGGCGGCGTCCGGGTCCTGGGACCCACGGCGGCGTCGGCACGCTTCGCCACTCCCACCGCGACCTGGCTCTCCGTGGTGCTGTCGGTGGACCCCCTCTCTCCGGCGAGCGAGAGTGTGGTCCACGCGGTGCGCGGCGCCGCCGCTCCCTTCCCGGTGCTCGTGGGCGGACCCTCGGCCCGGCTGGTGGACACCAAGGCGGCGATCCTCAGCCGGCTGCCGCTGGCGCTGCTGATCGTCGCCGTGACCACCTTCGTGCTGCTCTTCCTCATGGTGGGAAGCCTCCTGGTGCCGGTCAAGGCGCTGGCGCTCAACATCCTGAGCCTCTCGGCGACGTTCGGCGGCCTGGTGTGGGTGTTCCAGGACGGCCATCTCTCCGGCTTCCTCCGCTTCACCCCCACAGGCACCATCAGCGTCGTCATCCCGATGCTTCTCTTCTGCATCGCCTTCGGGCTCTCCATGGACTACGAGGTCTTCCTGCTCTCCCGCATCAAGGAGGAGTACGACCACAGCGGCGACAACGACGAGGCCGTCGCCATCGGCCTGGAGCGGACGGGCAGGATCGTGACCGCGGCGGCGGTGCTCCTCGCGCTCGTCTACGCCGCGTTCGCCACCTCGGGGGTCATGGTGGTCAAGCTGCTCGGCCTCGGTCTGGCGCTCGCGGTGGTCATCGACGCCTTCCTCATCCGGCTCACCCTCGTCCCCGCGCTGATGCACCTGGCCGGCCGCGCCAACTGGTGGGCGCCGCGGGCGGTCCGCCGCCTCCACCTTCGGGTTGGGATCTGGGAGGCCGACCCCCTTCCCGTCATGGAGCTGCCCGGGGTGGCGCGTGGGCGGCTGACCCGCGCCCGGGGGGTGCCGGTCGCCGGGGCGGGGGAACGTGCGTCGGAGCCACCGCCGTGACCGCGGAGGCGACCAGCGCGGCCATCTGGCAGGAGCCGGCGCGCGGGACCTTCGCCAACCCCGCGGTGGCAGCGCTTCCGGGGATCGAGCAGCTCCGATGCTTCCTCTCGGGCCGCCTGCCGCTGGCACCGATCGCGCGGCTCACCGGCCGCCGGCTCGTCGACGTCAGCACCGGCACCGCCACCTTCACCATGCCCGCCACCGACTGGATCCTCGGGCCCAAGGGACGGGTGCACACCGGCATGCTCGTCCTCCTCGCCGATGCCCCGCTGCTCTGCGCCGTCCAGTCCACCCTCCCCTCCTTCACGTTCTGCACCACCGCGGAGCTGTCGATGACCTTCCTCGGACCGCCCCCCACCGGTGGTGGACTGCTGACCGCCAGGGCGCGGCTCATCCACGCCGACGCCCGCAACGGCCTCTCGGAGGCCTTCGTCGAGGACGCCGACGGCGCCCTCGTCGCCCATGCGACCTCGCGCTGCTTCATCTTCCGGCCACCCGGTGCACCAGAGCCCTCGGCCGTCCCGGTGGAGATCGATCTCGAGCCAGTCCCCGAGCCGGACCACGCCACACCCGATCCACCGAGTTCGACCAGCCGCCGGCGAGGCGCTCGGGACCGAGATGGTCGCCGGGCTCAGCGGCCTCGACATCCTCCGCGGCCAGGTCAGCGGCGCGCTGCCGCTGCCGCCCATCCACCATCTCACCGGCATCCGTCCGGTCAGCGCGGAGCCCGGCGGGGCGGTCTTTGCGATGCCCGCGACCGACTGGTTGCGCAACGAGTTCGGCCGCGTCTTCGGCGGCGCTGTGGGTTTCCTCGCCAAGTCGTCTGTGGCCGCGGCCGTCCAGACCCTCGCCCCTGCGGGGACCGCATACACCGCGCTCGACGTGAAGGTCAACTTCCTGGAGCCTGTGGACGCCGACGGTCGCGACCTGACGGCCACCGGGAGGGTGGTCCATGGCGGGCGAAGACTGGCCATCGCCACCGCAGAGGTGCGTGACGGGGCCGGCAAACGGGTGGCCATCGCCACCGGGACGACCATGCTCGGCTCCTCGCGGCGGCGCGACCCCGCCGCCTGTGGTTGAACATCACACAGACCCGGTGGCGGACGACGCCGCCCATCGGCACCGCGACGTGCCACGCTGCACTGGACGTCCCACAGAGTTCGGAGGAAGTCGCATGACCCCCGTCCGTGACGATGTCGTCGCCCGTCTGGCAGCGTCCTCGCTGGCCGAGGGACTCTCCCCCGGCGAGGTCACGGCCATCGCCGGCGAGCTCGAGGAACAGCAGTACCTGGCCGGCCACCGGGTCATCACCGAGGGCATGTACGGGGTCGAGTTCTTTCTCATCGTCGAGGGTGCCGCCGCCATCGAGAGCGGCGGCGAGAGCGTGGCCACGCTCGGTCCTGGCGACTTCTTCGGAGAGGTCGGCGCCCTCGACCAGGGGCCCCGCACCGCCACGGTGCGGGCGACGTCGCGCCTGCGCTGTCTCACCCTTCCCCAGGGCACCCTGATGACCTTCCTGCTCGAACACCCTCACCTGGCGATCAACATGCTCCACTCCTCGGTGCGGCGCTTCCAGGCGGCGATGACCTCCGGACGGCTGACCGGGTCGACGAGCGGGGCGACGCCATGACCGTTCTCCACGACGACACCATGGCTCGCCTGCGCGCCTCCACGCTCTTCCAGCCCTTCACCGACGAGCAGCTCGGGGCGATGTGCGGTCACTTCTCCGAGGGTGTCTACCGCGCCGGCCACCTCATCCTCACCGAGGGCCAGCCGGGGATGGAGTTCTTCCTCATCCTCGACGGCACCGCCGACGTGCTCGTCAACGGTCAGGTGATCGCCGTCCTGGAGCCCGGCGACTTCTTCGGTGAGGTGGCCGCCCTGGGTGAGGGGCCTCACACCGCCAGCGTCCGCGCCACCAGCCAGCTGCGCTGCCTGTACCTCCCCAACGGCTCGCTCCGGCGATTCCTGCTCGCGTACCCCCAGCTGGCGGTGACGCTCCTCCATCAGGTGGTGCGGCGCTTCCGCACCGTGATCACCTCGGCGACGCCGCAGACCTCGACCTGAGCAGCGCCACGGGCAGCAGGCTCTGCTCGCGGAACCACGCGAGGGTGGACGGCAGTCCCTCGCGGTAGGTCAGCTGTGGGCGGTACCCGAGCAGCAGCCGGGCTCTCTCGATGGAGTAGTGCTGGTTGTAGTGCAGGAACTTCAGGCGGCCGCGGTTGAGGCGCGGAGCGCGCTGCGACCGCATCAGGCGGGCGGCCAGCTCGGACACGTAGCAGAGCATCCACGCCACCGGGACGGGAAGTCGGCGGCGAGGGGCTGGGATCTCGAGCGTCTCACAGAGGAATTCGACGAAGCTGCGCAGGCTCGTCTGCGTCCCATCGGTCACGTTGAACGCCTTGCCGGCGGCCCGAGGCACCGACTGGGCGAGCATCGCCGCCGCGGCGAGGTCGTCGACGTGGACGATGTTCAGCAGCTTGCTGCCATTCCCAACGTAGGCGAACTGATTGCCCGCCAGAGCATCGAGCAGCCGCGGCAGGAACTGCCGATCACCCGGGCCGTACACGAAGCCCGGGCGGAGGATGACCACGTCGAGCTCCCCTCGATCGATGAACCCCTGCGCCACCCGCTCGCCGTCGAGCTTCGAATCGCCGTACAGGTCTCCGCTGTATCGATGGGGAGCCAACTCGTCGGTGCCGTGATGATGTCTCGTCCCCAACACCGCCAGCGAGCTCAGGTGCACCACCCGTCGGACACCCGCAGCGGCGCTGGCAGAGAGAACCGCGCGCGTCCCCTCCACATTGACACAGGCGGCTTCGCTGGGCTGCACCCAGTCGCCGACCACCCCGGCGCAGTGAAAGACGTGCTGCACGCCACTGACCGCCGCATGGAGGGACGCAGGATCCCCCAGGTCGCCGCGCACCAGTTCCACGCCCCACGCGTGCAGCGCCTCGGCCTCGTCCGGGTCTCGCACGAGAGCACGCACCGGGTGTCCAGAATCGATCAGCATCCGCGCCAACCGGCCGCCGATGAAGCCGGTGGCGCCGGTGACCAGGCACGCCGGGGCACCCGGCTGGGCAGTCACCAGCGCCACCTCGTCAGCACACGGGCGGTGAGCCTCTTTATCGCCGTCCACTCTCCAAGTTCATTGCCCTCGGCCCGGTGTCCGAGCCATTGCAGGACGTACCCGCCGACCAGCAGCCAGGCTCCGACCGGCCTTCGTCCCCTCACCAGGAAGTATGTTCCGAGGAACGGGGCCAGTGGGACGCCGATGAGGTGGAGGGCGCGATTCCACGAGTTGGCGTGGCGCGACAGGTAGGCGGCGGCGACACGACGCACGCCGTTCACCCCTGTCCCCCGCTGACTGCTGAGGGCACCCGGCCCGCTGTCGGAGTGTCGCATGCCTTTCCCCACGGCATTGCCCGGCGATCGGCGCGATGCGCCACCCCCCATGGTCCGGTGCGTGTGCCGGCCCGGCGACGCTGTGTTTCACCGTGGGTGTGTGCAAAGCGACCTGGAAGAGTCACTCGCGCACGGCCACCATCAGCGGATGATCGTCCTGTACGGTGCCTCCGGGTTCACCGGCTCGCTCGTCGCCGCCGAGCTTGTTCGTCGCCATCTCGAGGTGGTTCTCGGCGGCCGCAGCAGGCAGCGGCTGGAGCACCTCGCCGAACAGCTGGGAGGTCGCCCGGTTCGGGTCGCCGCGGTCGACGACGCGACCGCTCTGCGGGCCATGCTCGAGGGCTGCGCCGTCGTCATCAACTGCGCCGGCCCCTTCACGGGCATCGGCGAGCTGGTGGTCCGCGCAGCGGTCGAGGCAGGCGTTCACTACGTCGACTCCAGCGGCGAGCAGGGGTTCATGCAGCGGGTGTTCGAGGGCTGGGGAGAGCCGGCCCGGCGTGCCGGGGTGGCGGTCGTCCCCGCCCTGGGCTGCAACTATGCGCTCGGCGACTGTATCGCCCGGATCGTGGCCGACGGGGTCGAACCGCTCGACGACGTCACCATCGCCTACGCGCTCGAGGGCGTCGCCGCCAGCCGCGGCACCATGCGCAGCACGGTGGTGAAGCTCCGCCAGCGCTCCGTCGGGTACCGCGACGGCAGCTGGCGACCGGCACCCCGGGGAGCGCGCCGCGTGCGGTTCGACTTCGGCGACAGGCTCGGTGTGCAGACGGTTGCGTCCTATCCCTCAGGGGAGACGGTCACCGTCCCACGGCACACCCGGACTCGCAGCGTCACCACGCTCATCAGCGTGCGCAGCCTTCTCCCCGCGGGGCCATCGGTCCTCCTGCCTCCCGCCATGGCGGCGATCGGAGTGATGGCGCGCACCCCGATGCGCAAGGTGCTCGAGCGGCTCGTCGAGCGGCTCCCCGCCGGGCCGACTCCCGAACGGCGCGCCCAATCAGTCTGCACCATCGTCGCCGTTGCGCGCGGCATGGACGGTCGGCGGCGGCGCGGTGTCGTCAGCGGTGGCGACATGTACGGGCTCACCGCCGTCTGCATCGCCGAAGGCGCGGAGCGGCTCCAGGCCGGGCGGCATCGCGATATCGGGGCGCTCGGACCGGCCGCCGCCTTCGACCCGCGGGAGTTCCTCGATGTCCTCGCGGATGCGGAAGTGCACTGGAGCCTCGAGCCCGGATAGACGGCGGACGATCCGTCGGACGATCGGTTATGGTCGCGTCCCGCTGTAGGCTCGAGCCGGATCGGTCCCGCCGAGGCGTCGCAGAAGCTGGTGTGCAAGTTCTTCGTGCCGCCGCATGCCGATGCCGCGATAGCCGGTGACCGCCTCCTTGTGAACGGCCACGAAAATGTCACCTTTCGGCCACGGTGTTTCACCATGATGAGGCTAGCGAGCTCACGGCCCGGGCCATGGGTCGGCTTGAGCGGAGGGCCAGTGGATGGACGCGCCGCAGAGCAGAGGACACCCTAGTCCGGGCTCGCTAGAACCCGATAACCCTCGGTGATTCTCGTGCCCGCACACGGAACAACGGCCGCTCATTGCTGAGTCTCGTCGCTCGGTTCTGCGGGTACGGTAGCAACCGGCCCAGCGAGCTCCGCTTGGAGCCGGCGTGCATGACCCGTCGCGCCGATGGATGCGTAGACGTCAATGAGCTCCACCAATCGAGCACGGTCATCTCGTAGCCGGGCACGCTCTTCCCGCAGGAGCGGGGCGTACACCCTGGAGCCCGTGTCTTCGACGAGGAGGAGGGCCGCGTCTACGTCGGCCTCGATCTGATTTCTGTTCCGGTCCGGTTCGGTGAGGCGCAAGATCGCGGCCCGGGTGAGAAGTGAGAGGCAGGACAGGACCTTCGCCCCCTGGCGTACGGCCAGCGCCACGGATTCGTCCGCGGCCTGTTTCGCGCCTGCTGCGTCCCCGCCGAGGAGCCGGGCCCGGGCCAGGAAGGCACACAGCTTGGCCTCCTCACAGCGGATCCCTCGGACCCTGCCGTCGTCGAGGGCGCCCGTCAGGGTGGCGACAGCCTCGGGCCACCGGCGAGCGTGGAGGTGCGCCACACCCAGAGCGGCCACGGCGAAGGCGCGCCAGGTCCGGTTGCCGGCCTCGTCGGTGAGCCTCACCGCCTCAGCGGCCAGTTGGGTGGTGTCGCGATCGATTCCGGCGACGTCGATCATCCATGGGTACGTCGACAGGATCCAGCTCACCATCTCGTACCCGCCGTGAGCGCGCGTTTCGGTGAGCAGCCTGTCGGCCTCCTCGAACGCCTCGTCGAGCCGGCCGGCGAGGGCGAGAAGCTCGACACGCGAACGCAGTGCGCTGTGCCGTGGACTGTAGCCCCAGTAACTGACCCCGGCCTGGCGATCGGTGCCGCACACCCGGATCGCCTCGTCAGCGAACGCCAGTCCCTCGTGGACCGGCCCCGCCCAGGTGGTGAGCAGGGCGCGGTCCATCAGCGCTCCGGCCCGGACGCCGACGTCGTCGACGTCTTCGCTCAAACGGACGGCGATCTCGATTTCGCCGGCGGCGTCGACGAAGTTTCCGGCGATCATCCTTCGCACGAAGCGGAAGACGGCAACGGAAGCCATCAGCCCCAGGTCGCCCAGCCGTTCGGCCGTCGTGGTGGCCTCGGTGAGAAGTGCTCCAACGTCGGCACTGGAAGCACCGGTCTTGGCGCCGTACTGTGCGAGACGGATGCGGGCCATGATGCCAAGTGCCAGCGCATCTTCGGTCTCGGGCACACGCTCCAGCAGCATCAGCGCGGTCTGATATCGGCGGACGGCGTCGTGAACATCGGTTCGTGCGGTATGGGCGCCGGCCCGGGTGTGCCACCGGGCCGCCTCGAGGGCTTCGCCGGCCGACTCGAAGTGGGAAGCGACCAGGGCGGCGCGCTCATCGAGCCGGTCCCCGTCGAGTTCGATGAATGTTCGAGCGACGGCCCCGTGGAGGCGGGCCCGAGCGGACGAGAGCATGGATCGGTACGTGACGTCCTGGGTGAGAGGATGCCAGAAGCGGTACTCCCCGTCGAGCTCACCGACTGCGGGCTGCACCAGCTCGACGGCGCACAGGGCGTGCAAGGCATCGCCGACGAACTCGTCGTCCAGTCCGGCGACACGGCCCACCACCGCCTGGCGAAACGTCCGTCCGACGACGGAGGCGATCTGCAGGACAGCCTTGTGGTGAGCCGCCAGACTGTCGATCCGAGCGGCGAGGACTGCCTGCACGCTCGGGGGGAGCTCCACACGTTGGACAGGCCGGCTCAGCAGCCAGTTCCCCGGCGAGCCGGTCAGCGTGCCGTCTTGTACGAGCGATCGAATGACCTCCTCGACGAAGAACGGATTTCCGCGGGTCGTGTCGATCAGGACTCCGACGAGGGGTGCGAGCGTGAGATCGGTGCCGAGGAGACCGCCCACCAGCTTCGCCACCCCGTCCTCGGAGAGCGGTTGGAGCGGAACCTGCCGGTAATACGAGTGGCGCATCCATTTCGCCGAGAATTCGGGGCGGAAGTTGGTCACCACAAGGGTCCGAGATCCCGGGAACAACTCGATGAGCCTCTCGAGGAAGGCGTCACTCTGAGGATCGAACCAGTGCAGATCCTCCGTCAGGAGAACGAGCGTCCCGCGCGCGCTGCGCCGCTGAGTGACGACTGCCAGCGTCTCGAAGAGGCGGCGCATCCGGACATCGGGAGCCAACTTCGGTGCTGGATGGTCGGGATCGGGAACCTCGAGGAAGTCGAAGACGAGCGGCAGCCTCTCCTCGAGCCCGGCGTCGAGGTTCAACAGAAGGGAGGCGATCTTGGCTCTGGCCTGTTCCGGGCGGTCGGTCGTCGATATGTCGAAATAGTCGCGGTACAGTGCGAGAACGGGCAGCAACGGGATGTCTCGGCCGTGGGAGACGCCGGCGGCGCGCCGGAGGGTGAGCCCCCGATCAGCAACCCCGCGGGCGAACTCCTCGCAGAGGCGGCTCTTTCCAACGCCGGCCTCGCCGACCACCCCGACAACCTGACCGGAGCCTGCTTCGGCCAGGGCAAGGGCCTCCTCGAGAACGGCAAGTTCCCGTTCCCGCCCGACGAGCGGCGCTGTCCCGAGGATGCCGTGGCTGCGTCCCGGCGGCCTTGAGGCGGCGGGAGCCTTGAGGCCATAGACCTTGACCACCTCTCGGGAGCCCTTCACCGTTCTGACCCCCAGGTTCTCGAGCTCGAACCACCCCTCCACAAGCCGAGCCGTGGATTCGCTCACGTACGTCTTCCCGGGCTCCGCCATGGCTTCCATACGCTGCGCCAGGCCCACCGCGTGACCCAACGCCGTCGGGTCGAGCGTCAGGTCGTGACCGACGCGGCCGACCACAACCTCTCCGGAGTTCAACCCCAGCCGGACGTGCAACTCCACGGCGCGGGTCTGCCGCAACTCGTCCGCATACACGCCGATCGCCTGGGTCAGATGCCAGGCGGCATGGCAGGCCCGGCGGGCGTGATCCTCCTGGGCCACTGGAGCCCCGAACAGCGCCATGATCCCATCCCCGGTGAACTTGTCCACCGTCCCGCCGAACTTGCGCACCCCCTCTGCGAGGATGGACACGAACCGGCCCATGATCTCCGCCCACACCTCGGGGTCCAGCCGCTCCTGCAGATCCATCGAGCCCTGCACGTCGGCGAAGAGGACCGTGAGCTGCTTGCGCTCTCCCTCCGGTTCACGAGCGGCAGGTGGCTGCGCTTCCGAGCCGAACGAGCCGGTCCCCAACGGTCCCGTGGTGAGCGACACGCCGCACTCCCTACAGAAACGCTCGCCAGGGTCGTTGGCCCCGCACCCTGGACAGATCACCGCCAACCGCGCGCCGCATCCGTCGCAGAACTTGCTGCCCTCGCGGTTCTCCCGGCTGCACGACGAGCAGGTGGGACTCATTCGAGAAGGGCCCCCTCGCTCTGTGCTGCGGAGGCGGCCGCGGAGTCATCCAGTTCGGCCTTCAGGCGTCGGGCATGCCCGGCGGCGCCGATGGCCGTGTACAGCCGGACGGCTTCTCGAAGCTCGCTGTCGTCGGCGTGCAGGCGGCCGACCTCCTCCCGAATGAACGGCTCGTATGTCAGGGCACCGATCTCTCCGACCAACCTCAGGGCGGCATCGAGGTCGGCATGGACGGCATCCGTGGTCGCACCGCTCGAGCGGCCCACTCGTGCACGGGTGAGGAGGGCCAGGCACTCATGCACCCGCGCCCCTTGTCGACGAGCAACCTCGACTGCTTCGGCGGCGGCCGCCCCGGCGGCATTCGGATTGCCTGTCGCAAGACGAGCCAGCGCCAAGTGCGCGAGGACTGAGGCCTCCGCGAAGAGCCCGCTGCGCTTCTCCCGGCCCACGGCCAGAGCCCGCTCGCACGCTGCGGCCGCCGCAGCAGGCCGTCCAGCCATGAGGTCAGTCAGGGCCTGCCCTTCGAGGGCGAGAACCAGAGTGAGCGAATTGCCGGTCTCCTCACCAAGCCGGACGGCCTCCGCGGCCGGCGCGGTGGTGTCGCTGAGATCTCCGGTCAGCCAGGCGAGGAGAGGGAGCATGGGGAGTGACCAGGACAGCCCCTCGAGCTCGCCCCGGTCACGGAGCAGCGTGATCGCCTGCTCGATGAAGGTGCGCGCTTCGGGCAGGCGTCCCGCGCGTGCCAGGAGATCAGCGCGGAACTCGAGGCTCTTCGCAAGCACGCTGTATCCGACGACCGTGACACCGCGCTCGGGGTCCCCCGCGCACGCCGCGAGCACCCGATCCGACCAGGCGAGGCCCTCGTCCAGCGGGCCTGTGATGCTCAGAACATAGGGGGGCCCGACCGACATGGCAGCTCGCAGGTCGGGGTCATCCGTCTCGTGAGCTCGCCGAGCCGCCTCGATGTATCGGGCGAGACCACCCCCGATGTCGCGCCCCGTCATGACCCTCGCCGAACCTGACGCAAATACCAGATGCGCGCTGAGCCCGGCATCGCTGAAGCGGTCGGTCATCACCCGGCCATCGGCCTCCAGACGCTCCATCTCCGCGGCCCCCATCCCCCCACGCGCGCCGTACTGGAGGAGCAGGATCCGCGCCCGTACCGCGACTCGAAGGGCATCAGGGGTCTGCTCGACCCCTGCGAGGGCCTCAACGGCGGCTCGCCAGCGGCGCAGAGCCTCGGCGAGGTCGCTCCGCAGTGCGAACCTGCCAGCTCGCAGGCTCCACAGAGCCGCCTCCCATCGCCGCCCTGCTCGCTCCCAATGCCACGCCACCACGGCGGCCGCCTCGTCGAGGTGGCCGACATCGTGCTCGACCAGGGCCTCGGCGACGGCGGCGTGAAGGCGAGTCCGTCGTCCTACGAGCATCGTCCCGTAGGCGACCTCCTGGGTGAGGGCGTGCCAGAAGCGATACTCGACGAGGGGATACCGCTGCGCCTCCTGGAGGAGTTCGGCGGCGCACAGAGCGGAGAGCGCGTCCGTCAGCGCCTCGGCCGGCTTCCCCATCACGCGTGCCAGCACCGCCTCGGCGAACGTCCGCCCGATGACGGCGGCGCTCTGCAGCACCGGCTTGTGCTCGGCCGCGAGCCGGTCGATGCGTGCAGCCAACACCGACTGCACGCTGGCGGGCAGCCCCGCCTGCTCCAGTGGACGGGTCAGGCGGTGGGCTCCCGCCGGCCCGGCGAGGGTGCCGTCCTCCACCAGGGCACGCACCACCTCCTCCACGAAGAACGGATTGCCGCCGGTGCGCTCGACCAGGTACTCGGGCAGGGGGGCAAGGGATGGGTCGTCGCCGAGCCGATCCCTGAGCAGCTCTCCCACCGCCTCGGTGGAGAGGGGCGCAAGCGAAAGTTGCTGGTAGTACGAGTGGCGCATCCACGTGGCCGAGAACTCGGGGCGGAAGTTGGTCAGCAACAGCGTCCTCGAGCCGGGGAAGTTCTCGATGAGGCGCTCCAGGAACGCCTCGCTCTGCGGGTCGAACCAGTGCAGGTCCTCGAACAGGAGGATCAGCATCTCCCGCTCGCTGCGGCGAGCGGTGATGCGGCGAATCACCTCGGAGACGCGTCGCATGCGCACCTCGGCCGCCAGGCGCGGGACAGGCCGCTCCGGGTCGGGCACCTCGAGGAAGTCGAAGAAGAGGGGCAGGTCGTCGACGAACCCAGGATCGAGGGCGAGCAGCCGGTCAGTGATCCGCTCCCGCGTCTGGATGGGGCTGTCACCTTCGCTGACGCCGAAGTAGTCGCGCAGTAGGGCGAGGATGGGCAGGAGCGGAACCTCCCCGCCGTGGGACACCCCGGCCGCCCGCCGCACGGTGATCCCCCTGGCGAGGACCGAGCGCGCAAACTCGTCGCACAGCCGGCTCTTGCCCACCCCGGGCTCACCGACCACGCCGACCACCTGCGCGTGGCCCTCGGCGGCTCGGCTCAGCGCCTCTTCCAGGCGTGCCATCTCCGAGGCACGACCGACCAGGCGAGAGGTGGCGCGTCCTTCCCTCGGGCGCGGTGGCGCCGGCCCCTCCAGAACGAACACCCCCAGCGGCTCTCGGGCGCCCTTGACCGTCATCGGCCCGAGATCCCTGAGGCGGAACCAGCCCTCCACCAGCCGAGCGGTGTGCTGGGTGAGACACACGGAGCCGGGCACGGCCAGCGCCTCCATGCGCTGGGCCAACCCGACCGTGTGCCCGAGGGCGGTGGGGTCGATGCGCAGGTCATCGCCCACCCGGCCCACCACCGCCTCCCCGGAGTTGAGGCCGACACGCACGTGGAGATCCACACCGTCGGACTCGCGCAACTCCTCCGCGTAGGTGCGGATGTCGCGGGCCATGTGCCAGGCCGCATGGCAGGCGCGACGGGCATGATCCTCCTGGGCGAGGGGGGTGCCGAAGAGGGCCATGATCCCGTCGCCGGTGAACTTGTCGACGGTCCCGCCGAAGCGGCGCACTCCCTCGGCGAGGATGTTGACGAAGCGATCGACGATCTTTGCCCACGCCTCGACGTCGAGGTCCTCCTGAAGCTCCATCGAGCCCTGGACGTCGGCAAAGAGGACCGTGAGCTGCTTGCGCTCCCCCTGGGACTCGTGGGCGGCGAGCGCGGGAGCGGAACTCGCCAGGGGCGGCACCACAGCCTGAGGTGCCACGAGGGGTGCGCCGCATGTCATGCAGAACCCGTCACCGGACACGACCGGGTTTCCGCACCCTGGGCAAACGAGAGGAAGGACAGCGCCGCACCCGGGGCAGAACCTTCCGCCCGCCCGCTGCTCGCGGCGGCAGGCCGGGCAGGTCGTGTTCATGAGCCGAAGGGTACGGCTGCCAGCGTCAAAGAGGGAAGCGGGAGTCTGCCATGGGTCATGACGCTCCGCGCAGCGGCGGCGGGCGCTCGCGAGCAATCTCGTCAGCGGCCACGAGCCGCATCTGCTCCTCGGCGGTCAGCCCCTGGGCCACCGGCGCTCTCATCGCTTCCGCCGTGGAGAACCCAGTTGTGAAGCGACAGAAAATCGACACTGAATGCGACAGTGTGAAGCGACACGCGATTGACATGGAGACGACACGATGTCAGTACACAGATCCGTGGTGGTATGGACGGGACGTCTGCCCGTCGGGCCCATGATGCGCGGGGCGGGTCAGGGCGACAATGCGTCAGCCCCAGTACACGGCCGAGGGGTCTTCGTCGAGTCGGCGGAGGAGGGCCTCGACGTCAAGGGTGGGCGGAGCTCCCATGTCCAGGTGCCAGCGGAGCTCGGCGCCGCGCCAGTAGAGGCGCCAGAGGCGGTCGGCTGACCAGCGGAGCTGCGCGACCGGGACCCGTGTCCACGCGTCCGGATGCGCCGGCCCGTTCCCGTCGAACGGTAGGCGTCGCTCCACCACCGTGATCGCCACCCCCTGCGTCTCCACGTCGAGCCGGACCTGATGACGCGCGCGCGGCGGCACCCGGCGATCGCAGAAGTCCCTCAGCTCGCGTTCCGCAGCGAGCCGGGTGAGCTCGGGGATTTCGGGCGGCGCAGCCGGCGGGGCGCCCGACCGACCATCGCCCGCCGGCGGATCGAGCGCATCCTCGAGCTCTCGCAGGGCGGCGCCGAGGCGACGCTGCCGCGGACGCCCCACATGGTTGGCCTCGGCCGCGAGTGCGTCGCGGAACTCCTCCCACTCCTCGGCGGTCGCGCAGAGCTCGATGCGCCCACCCACCGGTTCCGCGGTCGAGACTACCCGTTCGCAGGAGCGATCGAAGAAGGTGCAGCCGCGCATCGCCGTGTACGCGTCCTCGGAGACCTGCACGGCAACCCGGAGCGGCTCATCGGCCGGGTCGGGCGAGAGGTCGTCGGCGGTCCCCTGCCACCCCGAGATCATCCCGCCGTCCTCGCAGGCGGCACACCCCCAATGCACCGTCGGCGGGTCCGCCCAGACCGCCGCGAGGATCGGCCCCTCGCAGGGAACCCTCCCCGGCCGACGACGGCAGGGCACCGCGATCGGCCTCCCCGGCGACGGCAGTGCGGTCGCCGCCCGGACGACGGCGCGCAGGTGGGCGGCGAGGCGACGCGCGGCGGCGGGGGCACGATCATCGAGCTCGACGCCGTCGAAGTGCTGCAGGTCGGTGATGAGCATCGGCCGCGACCCTACCACCACCGGCCCGCACCGACCGGCGGTGGGCCTCCCCACCGCGACGTCGCCTCCGGCACCTCGGAACTCATTGGATCTCCGGCGCTGCGGTCACGAGACGGCGAGCTGGCTGGCCAGGCCGTCGTCGCTGCCTCGGAGGTCCGCGGCCCCCTCGTGGAGGCGCTGCCGGAGCTCGTCGAGGGAGCTGGTGCCGGTGATCTCGACGAGCTTGGCGGTGGCGCGGTAGAGGGGCGCCCGGCCCTCCCGGCCCTCGCGTTGGAGCAGCCCCCACTCCACCAGCTGGGCGACGGTCTCCGCGGAGTTCGACACCGCGGATCTCGTCGATGCGCCGGCGGGTGATCGCAGCGGCGTGGACGACGATGGCGATGACCTCGAGGTGGGGACCGGTGAGGCGGGGCATCGCCTCGACCTCGAGCGCCCGGGCCACCAGCCCCTGGAGAGCTCGATGGGGAAGGAGCGCGACGGTCTCGCCGTCCTCGACGACGGTCATGCCGACCGGCGCCAGCCGCTGGGCCAGCTTCGCCGCGGCTCCGCGGAGGTCCCGAGCGTGACGTCCAGGAGCGTGCCCGCCTCCCCGAGACCAAGTGAGTGGCGCGCCGCGAGGACGGCGCCGAGGCGAGCCACCACCCCGTCGTCGGGAGTGACGCGTGGCCCGGGGGCCGCCGAGTGGGAGGACACGTCGAGGTCGAGGGCGTCGCGCAGGCGGAGCAGGGTCTCGTAGCTCGGCCGGGAGTGTCCCGTCTCGATCCGGGAGATCTGCGCGGCCGAGATGCGGGCGATGCCGGCCAGTTCGTGGAGGGGGAGTCCGACGGCGGCGCGGCGGGCGCGGAGCGCGCGGCCGAGTTCGAGGAGATCCGGGAGAAGGTTGCGGATGTCACCCGGTGCTCAAGTCAAGTTTGCACCAGATGCAAGAACATCTGTGCGCGCAAATCCCGGTTTTGCGCTACCAAGCGCACGTATGTTCGAACGCGATCTCGCAGCCCCTCCCGCTTCGCGGCCGAGCTGTGACGCCTCGCGAAAGTGTCAGCGCTGACGTCGCGAAATTGCCAGTAATCTCCATCACCGTGCCCTCACACGGGTGTCCGTGGGGCAATGGCAGATGCACCACTCACCGGCTGGATGTTCTGGTTCAGCCGGAAAAGATTCTGCGGATCATACTTGGCCTTGAGGGCCTGCAGTCGCGCGTACTTGGCCCGCCCGTATGCCTGAGCCACCGCGTCGGGCAGCTCGTCGTCAGCGCTGAAGTTGGGATTGAAGCTACCTGTGCAGTGGGGCTTCATCGCCTCCCAGAATCGACGCGACCAGGCGATGAGCTCGTCCCTTTCACTCTCGTCGTCCCAGATCGCTACGTAGGCGTCCATGTACTTGGCGGCTCGGTTAGCAAATGCGGTGGCATCCTCAGCAAGCCGGCCCACCGCGCCGCCAAGCTGCATGAGGAACACCTGGGAGCGACCAGGCTTCATGCGAGCGCAGTTCTCAACGATGGTCTCGATGCACGCATCGCTGTATCCCGTACGGTCGGCGGTCTTGAGGTAGCCCCTGGTCCCTCGCGGCAGAGCCGGATCGAAGAGCTGTTGAACATCGACGTAGGGCATGGGCGCGATCATCTCGAAGAGTGGGGGTCCGAACTGACGCACTGGCGCTATCGCTTTCTCCGCCGCTTGGATGGAGCCCTGGCATACCACGACGATGGCGTAACCAGGCTGGCCGACCACCTCTGTCGGCACGAAGGGAAAGGAGGGTGCACAGAGGTAACCGAGAATGGTGGTGATGTCGTCCGGGAGCGTGTCCGCCCAGTCGCGGTAGAGCCTGATGAGCTCTGTGCCCTGCCTCGAGTCGTAGAAGGCGAGCCCGGCCAGGAGCGGACCGGGCAGCTCGTGTAGGCGGTACTCGAAGCTGGTCACGATGCCGAAGTTCCCGCCACCACCCCTGATGCCCCAGAAGAGATCGTCGTTGTCGGTCGCGTCGGCCCGGACCACCCGGCCGTCCGCCAGGACAACGTCGGCGGCGAGCAGATTGTCGGAGGTGAGGCCGAGCTTGCGCATGAGATGACCGATGCCGCTGCCGGTGGTGAGCCCCGCGATGCCAGTGTGGGTCACGTGTCCGCCGGTGACAGCTAAGCCGTGAGCTTGGGTGGCCGCGTCTAGTTCACCCCAGGTCACCCCGCCCTCGGCGGTCGCGGTTCGAGAAGCAGGGTCGACGTCGATCCTCTTCATGCCGCCGAGGTCGATGACCAAACCCTCGTCGCATGTGGAGCTGCCCGAGAAGCTGTGACCGCCCCCGCGCACAGCAACGACGGCGCCGTTATCACGAGCGAAGTTCACGGCGACGACCACGTCCTCGACGCAGGTGCAGCGCGCGATGAGACCCGGTCGCCTGTCGATCGCGCCGTTCCAAACCTTGCGCGCTTCCTCGTACCAGGCGTCGCCGGGCACGATCAAGGAGCCCTTGAACCTCTCACGTAGGGACCGAAGGGAGCTCTCGCTCAGGCCACCCGCCACCTGTGCCATCGGCGTTGCCTCCTTCGGACGCGCTTGGATCGGCGCGCCCACGATATTGTGGTTCAGGGTCAGTCGAAAGACCAGCTTCACATCGCCGGCCCGCTTCACGCCCTCGCTATCTTCCAGTCGGCCAACCAGGCGCTCAGTCGCGGAACACTTCGGCCAGTGCAAGGGTGCTGGGGCCGTGGTCGCCGCCCCTCGCTCGGCCACCGGCGATCAGCACCCTTCCGTCGAACAGGAGGGTGGCCGTGTGGAATGAGCGAGCGGTGCCCATGCTTCCGACGGGCATCCATCTCCTGGTCGCCGGCTGGTACCGCTCCGCGGACGCCACGTTGGTGTCGCCGTCGGCGCTGATCCCTCCCGCTACGATGACGGTGCCGTCGCGCCTCACTGTCGCGGTATGCAACGCACGGCGCACGTCCATACTGTCCGTCAGGCTCCACGCACCAGTCGCCGGATCGTACAGCTCGGTCAGCTTCAGCGAGCGGTTGGTCGTGACGTCGTAGCCGCCAGTGACGAGCACTCGCCCATCTTGAAGAAGATTCGCGGTGTGGACCGCTCGGTCGGCGAACATGTTCAGAGTGGGCGCCCAGATTCCGTGGATGGAATCGTAGACCTCCGCAGAGGGCCCCCGCGTGTACACACCGATGATCGGCAGGTGGGGCTCCAGCGGCAGCTCGGCGCTGTAGCCGGCGAAACCCCCGACGGCCAGCACGCTGCCATTGGGAAGAAGAGTGGCGGAGTGGGCCATGCGCGGCGCGAGCATGGGCACTGCGGGGCTCCACGTCCCGGTGGCCGGATCGTAGAGTTCGGTGGACGCCATCGCGTTGGCGCCGTCGAAACCTCCGGTGACCAGCACCCTGCCATCCTTGAGCAGCGTGCTGGTGTGGAGGTCGCGGGCAGCGAGCATGCTCCCCGTCCATGCCCAGCCGCCCGTGGCCGGGTCGTACAACTCGGCGCTGTTGAGGTGGCTGCCATAGCGGACGCCGCCGGCGACGAGCACTCGGCCATCCTCGAGGAGCGTGGCACTGGCCGCATAGCGCGGTTCGGCCATGCTACCCGTCGGTGTCCAGCCTCCAGTCGCTGGTTCATACAGCTCTGCTGTCTCAAGGTCGACACCATTGCTGACGCCACCGGCGATCAATACTCTCCCGTCTCGCAGAACGGAGGCGGTGGCGTGATCGCGGGGACTGTGCATGCTGGCGGTGAAGATCCAACCACCCGGACTCGCTCCGTGCGCCATCCAGACTGGCTGCATCCACGCGGCGAGAATGGCCATCACGAGAGCTGAACGTAGTCGCGCCCATCGGCGACACCTGTCGCTCGGGTACGCGGATTTGCCCATGAGGACGGCGCGGTACCCCTTCCGTGCGAGCACCACGCAGGTGGTGCATTCCGCCCTAGCAGCGGACGGGTCTCCTACCGAACGGCGCGCATCCACACTCGAGAACTTAGAGGTGGGCGCCGCCTCCCGGCTGCCGTACAAGTACCGAATCGCGGGTACGGAATCTGCCGGCCGGCCCTCCGGGCTTCAGCCGCTGTGCTGCTCTGGAAAGTCGAGGATGCCCAGTTCGCTTGCGCGATGGACCAGCTCGAGTTTCGACGCAACTCCGAGTTTGGCGTAGATGCGTGCGAGATGGCTCTCGACGGTGCGCTCGCTGACGAAGAGCTCGCGAGCGATCTCGGGGGCGGTCCGCCCCTCCGCTGCCAGCCGGGCCACGTCCAGCTCCCGACGACTGAGGGCCCCCGGTGGAGGCGCCGGCGCCTCTGCGCTCTTCCGCACACCGCCGAGCCGTCGAATGGTGTGGAGGGACCGATCGCGTCGCCGGACCGCACCGCAAGAGCTGAAGGTGCTGGCGGCCGCTTCAAGCGCCTCCCGAGCCTGCGAGCGGTCAGCGGACCCGAGGGCCTGGCCCAACACGTCGAGGGCCCGCCCGAAGAAGATTGGGTAGCCGAGCCCATCGAGGAAGCGCAGCGCCTGCTGGGCGGCGGCGGCCGACGGAGCCGCTGCGTCCGAAGCCAGTCCCGCCCAGGCCGATCCGAGGGCGGCCAGGCCCCGGTACAGATCGCGATCCAGCCGACGAGCCACCTCACCGAGTTCGACGGCAGCCGTCGCCGCCACCTCGGCGTCGCGGCTGAGGGCGGCCAGCTCGGCCAGGTCGAGGAGAGCGAAGGCGGCAAAGGGCAGGAATCCGATCGTGAGGATGCGGGTCGCCGTGCGGCGCAGGCCGGCCAGGGCGGAACCTCGCTGGCCCTCCCGCCACTGCAGGACGGCCTGAGCGTGAAGGCAGACATCTCGATACGCGGCCCACGGCCGGCCGTCGTACGCGTCGAGGGCGATGGCCAGAAACCTGCTCGCCTCGGCCGACCGATCCATCTCCACCCCGGCCAAGACCGCGAAGACGAAGCCGAGGGCTCGTCGGCGGGCCATTCCACTCGCGTTCAAGGTCACGGATTCCCAGGCCTGAGCGACCGCTGTGTCGAGAGCCCCCGCCAGCCAATGGATCGCGATCTCGAACTCCAGCTGGTTGCTATCCCGCCAGTTGGGGTCGACGGCCTTCGCCTCGGCCAGAAGCGGGTGCCCCTCGGCCATCCGTCCCTCCAGCGCGAGGGAGAGGCCGAGGCTGTAGAGCATGATGGCGTGGTTGTAGGTCCCACCCCCGTCGCGGGCAAGAACGACGCTGCGCCGTAGGGCATGCTCCGCCGTGTCGAATCTACCGGTAAGCAGAGCACCCCATCCGATACCTCGACCAACCGCCTGCATGATGACGAAGCGGTCACCTGAAGCCTCCGCCTCCTGGGCCACCTGCGTCCCGGCGAAGAGCCAACCACCCATGTCCCCGCCCATCCCCTTGAGGTAGCCGAGTTCGAGGGTCGCCAGCCACGTCCCTCTCCGGTCCCCCGCCTCCTCGTACAGTTCGAGAGCCTTTCGACAGACCCTCTCGGCCTCACTGAACTCGCCCGTCCCCCACCCGAGGAAGCTCATCAGACGGAACTTCACCGTGGCGCGGCGCGCCGGGTCGGGGAGGCGTTCGAGGACGGCGTCGATCTGCCGTAGCGCGGGGATCGCCAGGGCGGCGTGCACGTCGGCCCGATGGTCGACCACCCACTCGGCTTGGAGGACCATGCCGTCGACGACCGCGAGCCAGCGCGGGTCCCCTGGGGGGACGATCCCGACGAGCGTGGCCAGAAGGGTCAACGCCTCCCGGTAAAGATTCCGCTCCTCAGCCTGGCGCACCGCGCCGCAGAGGGCCTCGACGGCCTCGGGGTCGCCGACATCGGCCGAGCGGGCGAAGTGGGGGGCGGCCTCGCCGAGGCGCCCAGCCGCGAGCAGGACCCGCCCAACCAGACGGTGCAGGGCTCGGCGGCGGGCGGTGCCGAGCTCCTGATAGATCGCCTCCTGGATGACGGGATGGGTAATCTCGTACGTGACCTCGCCGCCCCGCTCCTCCTCGGCCACCAGGCGCGCGCGCACGAGGTCGTCGAGGATCAGCCCGACCCGGTCCGGGGCACGACCACTGAGGGCGGCGACGGCGCTGAGCTCGACGCGGCGTCCAACCACGGCAAGCACTTCGAGGACTGAGCGGCTGGGTTCGTTTAGGCCGCCGAGCCGGGCGGTGACTTGCTCGGCGAGCCCTTCGGGAAGACGGCGAAGCTGGGGCGCCGA
Organism: uncultured Chloroflexia bacterium; assembly: GCA_963846365.1. GTDB lineage: Bacteria > Chloroflexota > Dormibacteria > Aeolococcales > Aeolococcaceae > CF-96. The sequence goes on along the minus strand of CAWJVN010000001.1, from coordinate 911,528 downwards.
GAGATCGGCCTGTTCGTCGAGAAGGGCCCGGAGTAAACCCAGGGTGAAGAGTGGATTGCCCCGTGACCGCGTTTCGAGCCAACCCACGAGGGTCGGTGGCGGCCGCTTCTCGAGGACGCCAGCGACCAGCTCGCCAAGGGCCTCCACGGACAATGGGTGGAGGCCGAGGCGGGTCAGCGCACCGTCTTGCTCCAACCCGAGCACGATGTGATAGGCGTCGGGCTGCGCGGCGAGCTCGACCGGTCGAGCGGTCGCCAGGACGAGGACCGGCGCTGTGGCGAGGTTGCGGGCCAGATAATGGAGGGCGTCCCACGAGGAGGCGTCGGCCACGTGGACGTCATCGAGAAGGAGCACGATGGGCGAAGTTCGGGCAAGGCGGTCGACGAGCAGCGCCAGTCCCTCGAGGAGCCGGGCCCGCGGAGGCTCGCCCGGAGGTGCCGTGCCGCGGGCCGCGGCCGCGCTGCGCAGCAGCGCGCCTAGGTCGTCGACGAACCCCCCACACAGATTCGATACCTGGGCGGGGTCAAGGGCCCGCAGGTGGCCCTCGAGGGCCTCGGCCCAGAGACCGAAAGACGTGGTCCCGCCGAGGGGGTGGGCCCGGGCGGAAAGGCCGAGCACGGTGGCTCGGTGCCGCGCGAGGATCTCTCCTGCCAGGCGTGTCTTGCCGACACCTGGCTCACCGAGGAGCAGAACGATGCGGAACTCACCCGAGAGGGTGCGATTCAGCTCCGCCTCGAGGGCTGCGATCTCCCGGTCGCGGCCCACGAGTGTCGGAGCTCGCGGCGTCACCATTCGCACGGTGGACGTGCTCGCACCGGGGTGCAGCACCGCCTCGACCCGGAGGCCAGGGAAGAACCCCACAGCGGCAGCGCACCTCCCGTCGCGTTCACCGGGGGTGAGCCTCCACGTTCATGACGCAGCGAACTGCCTGACGGTGTGCTCGCCGTGGTGTCCTCGCCGCTCAGCAGGCGCATCGGCTCCATGGCGGTAACCACCTGGGCGACCGCCACCCGCATCGCCTCGACAGTTGGGAACCCTGCCGCCCGCAGAGCCTTCGCCGTGACTCGGTAGACGTTCGGCGCCCCCACCGCCTGCTCATCGCGCACCTTGGCGAGCAGCCCCCGGCGGACGAGCCGGTGGAGCAGCGACTCCGAAGTCCTCACCCCGGCACTTCTCGACGAGTGCGCGGGTCGCGTGGCCAAAGTAGGCGACGATGGCGAGGATCTCGAGTTGCTCGGCAGAGGGAGCGGCGACGTCCTCCACGTCGGTAATGGTCCGGACGGCGGCCTCGGCACAGGAGAGCGGCGACAGCCGAACGTTACCGCCGTCGTCGGTCAGGGAGAAGCCCACCGGAGCCAGACGCTCCGCCGCGCCATCGAGATTCTCGCGGACCGCCGCGATGGAGATGTCGAGAGCGCTCGCGAGATCAGCCAGCGGGACGTCACGGGTGACGAGCAAGGCTGCGCAGAGCGCGGCGACGCGGTCCTCGTCGAGCCCGACGGACAGGCGTCTGGGGATGAGGCAGGCCGGAGGGCCCTCGAGACCCAGAGTGGCCCGCAGCCGGGCATAGGTCCGGACGGAGGGCACCCTGTGAAGCGACACGCGACTGACAGTAGTAGCGACAGCCGTGTCAGTACACACACTTGTGTAGCGCATCGCTTCGCGGCGACGCGGACAATGAGCTCTAACGATCGTCCGACGGCCGTGCCGCTCGGCCGTGCCGCTCGGCCGTGCCGCCGACGCGGGCCGGCGGGGAGGGTTGTCGGGGTACACCGCGAGATCAGACATCGCCAAGACCTGGTGCGTCACTTCACCGCTGCCGCACATCCATCACGATTCTCATGGTCGCATCCCGAGAAGATGGTGCTCATCCCTGACGCTCCACTCCACCGCCTGGGCTCCGCCGGGCGGATGCCTGCCCCGATAGCTCGGCATCAAGGCGCTGCGCGTGCCCAGCCGCACCCATGGCCTCGTAGAGCCGACCCGCCTCCCGAAGCTCGCTTTCGTCGCCACGCAGGCGCCCAAGTTCCTCGCGGATGAAGGGCTCGTAGGCAACCGCACCGGTCTCATGCACGAGGGCCAAGGCAGCGTCGAGATCGGCCCGTGTCGTCTCCGGGTCCGCGTCGTCCCCTATCGTCCGGAGCACCTGGGCCCGGGTGAGTAGGGCCAGGACCTCGACGATGCGTGCCCCTTGGCGGCGTGCCACCTCGACCGCTTCTTCAGCCTTCTGCCACGCCGCCTGGGTATTCCCGAGTGCCAGGTGCGCCCGAGCCAGGTGGGCGAGGAGGCTCGCCTCTTCCGCGAGCCCGGCCCGGCGTTGGCGAGCCTCGGCGAGGGCCAGGAGAAAGTCATCGGCGGCACTGTCAGGCCGGGCGGCCAGGAAGGCGGCAATCCCACGAGCTTGGAGCGCCATCGGGCGCACAAATACAATTCCTGCCTCGTCAGCCACACGGACCGCCTCGGCGGCCGCTTCTGACGCGTTGTAGTCGGCCCCGGTGAGGTCCGCGAGCCGTACGCACAGACAAAGCGTCCAGACGAGGTGCTCGGCCTCGTGGCGTTCCCGGGCGGACCGGACCGCCAGATCGGCCTCCCGGCTGGCGTCGGCGGGCCGCCCGGAGAGCGCGAGCAACTCGGCTCGGTGCAGAGAAACGCGCACGAGGGGGCTGAAGCCGTAGTGAGCCGCGCCGCAGTCGGGGTCTCCCTGCGAGTGAGCTGCGACCTGGTCAGCGAAGCTGAATCCCTCATGGATCGGACCCACGTACGGGCAGAGGACCGTTCGGGGCGTGTATGCGAGGGTCTGGAGGGCGGGATCCCCACTGGCCATGGCCAAGTGGGCCGACTGCAACCAGCACGTTCGCGCCTCAACAAGGTCACCCCGAGCGAACCGTTCGGTTCCCCGGGCCAAGAGCAACAGAACGGCCGGGGCGTCGTCAGCGAGGCCCTGCGCCGAGCGGCGTCCCTCCTCAAAGAGCGTCTGCGACTCCTGGGGATCCATCCCTGCCCTCGCTCCTGACCGCAGGAGTTGGCTCCGGACTCGCAGGCCAAGGGTCCGGGTCTCATCGGTCTCGGGTACACGGCCAAGGTGGATGATCGCTGTCTGCCATCGGCGCACCGCCTCCCCCAAGTCGTTCCGCTGGGCCCAGTGCGCGGCGCGGTTCTCCCATCGGGCCGCCTCGAGAGGCTCGTCCCCGCGGGCAAAGTGCTCTGCAACCAGGGCGGCGTGCTCATCGAGGCGGTGGGGCTCCATCTCGATGATGGCCCAGGCCACGGCGCCGTGCAGCCGGTGGCGACGCCCGGCCAGCATCGTGCCGTAGGCGACCTCCTGAGTCAGTGCGTGCCAGAAGCGGTACTCAACCACCGGATACCGTCGCACTTCCTGGAGGAGTTCGGCCGCGCAGAGTGCGGCGAGCGCGTCGGCGAGAGCGCCGGCCGGCTTCCCCATCACCCGGGCCAGCACCGCCTCGGCAAAGGTCCGCCCGATGACCGCTGCGCTTTGGAGAACCGGCTTGTGCTCGGCGGAGAGCCGATCGATGCGGGCGGCGAGCACCGCCTGCACGCTGGCGGGTAGGCCCGCCTGCTCCAGAGGACGGGTCAGGCGGTGGTCACCGGCACGGCCGGCGAGGGTGCCGTCCTCGACCAGCGCACGCACCATCTCCTCGACGAAGAACGGGTTGCCGCCGGTGCGTTCCACCAGGTACCCGGCGAGGGGGGCCAGGGACGGGTCGCTGCCGAGCAGATCGTCCAACAGCTCGCCCACCGCCCCGGCCGACAGCGGGACCAGGGGGAGTTGCTGGTAGTACGAGTGGCGCATCCACGCCGCCGAAAACTCCGGGCGGAAGTTGGTCACAACCAGCGTTCGCGTCCCCGGGAAGGAACTCGATCACCCGCTCCAGAAACGCCGCGCTCTGCGGGTCGAACCAGTGAAGGTCCTCCCAGAGGAGAACCAGCACCTCCCGCTCACTGCGGCGCGCGGTCACCCGGCGGAGCACCTCGAAGACCTGTCGCATGCGCACCTCGGCCGCCAGCTGGGGGGCGGGCCGCTCCGGGTCGGGGACCTCGAGAAAGTCGAAGAACAGCGGCAGGTCATCTCGGAAAGCCGGGTCGAGGGCCAGCAGCCGGTCGCTGACGCGCTCCCGCGCCTGCGCCGGACTGTCTGCCTCGGTGATTCCGAAGTAGGGCCGAAAGAAGGCCAGGATGGGAAGCAGCGGCACCTCCCCGCCATGGGACACCCCCGCGGTGCGTCGCACCGTGATCCCTCTGGCGATCGCCGAGGCCGCGAACTCGTCGCACAAGCGGCTCTTGCCCACCCCCGGCTCGCCGACGATGCCGATCACCTGGGCGCGGCCCTCGGCGGCTCGGTTCAGCGCCTCCTCCAGGCGTGCCATCTCCGACGCACGACCGACCAGCCGAGAGGTGGCGCGTCCGCCCTTCGAGCGCGGTGGCGCCGGCCCGTCCAGGACGAACACCCCCAGCGGCACTCGGACGCCCTTGACCGTCATTGGCCCGAGATCTCTGAGGCGGAACCAGCCCTCCACCAGACGCGCGGTGTGCTCGGTGAGGTAGGCGGAGCCAGGCACGGCCAGGGCCTCCATGCGCTGAGCCAATCCCACCGTGTGCCCAAGGGCGGTGGGATCGATGCGTAGGTCCTCGCCCACCCGGCCCACCACCACCTCCCCGGAGTTGAGGCCGACACGCACGTGGAGGTCCACGCCGTCCGACTCGCGCAACCCGACGGCGCAGGCACGGATGGCGCGGGCCATGTGCCACGCCGCATGGCAGGCGCGACGCGCGTGATCCTCCTGGGCCAGCGGAGCGCCGAAGAGAGCCATGATCCCGTCGCCGGTGAACTTGTCGACGGTGCCCCCGAAACGGCGCACTCCGTCGGCGAGGATGTCGACGAAGCGGTCGACGATCTTCGCCCAGGCCTCGACGTCGAGGTCCTCCTGGAGCTCCATCGAGCCCTGAACGTCCGCGAAGAGGACGGTGAGTTGCTTCCGCTCGCCCTCCGCGTCGCGGGGCGCCGGCGGACGGGTCTGCGTTGCTACCGGTGCCCGGATGCGGGAGGCCTCGGCCAGCGTTCGAAGGTCTGACCCGCACTCGCCACAGAATGGCCGACCCGAACGAATCGGGCTACCGCAGGTCGGACACGCGAACTTCAGCGGCGCACCGCAGGCGGTGCAGAACTTGCCGTCTCCCGGGTCCACGTCCTTGCACTCGGGGCAGGATCTGCTCATCCGCGCACCTCCACGTCCCCATCCGATGCACGGAGCGATACCCCTGAGCCGGACAGCTCTGCCTCGAGGCGCCGGGCGTGCCCAGTCGCGCCGATGGCCGCGTAGAGGCGGAGCGCCTCGCGCAGGTCGTTCTCGTCGGTGTGCAAACGGCCCAGCTCCTCCCGGATGAACGGCTCATACGTCAGGGCGCCGGTCTCCTGGACTAGGACCAGCGCCGCATTGAGGTCGGCGAGGACGGTCGCTTCGGCGCTGCCTGACGCTCGGACTACTCGGGCCCGAGTCAGGAGGGTGAGGCACTCCACGATTCGGGCCCCCTGCGTCCGAGCCGTTTCCACCGCTTCGTCGGCCACGAGCCTCGCCGCCGCTTCGTTCCCGGCGGCTAGGTGAGCCTCGGCGAGGTGAGTGAGGACGCTGGCTTCATCGGAGAGGCCGCAGTGGTGTGTACGGGCCTCGTCGAGAGCCTGGGTGAGAGAGGCCTGCGCTTCGAGGTGTCGTCCCTCTGCCAGCTGGGCGATGCCCAAGGCCTCAAGCGCGAGGATCAAGGTGAAGCGGTTTCCGATCTCAACGCTGATCCGACGTGCCTCCTCGGCCAGCGCGAGGCCAGTTCCGTCGTCACCGGCCATGTACGCGAGATGTGCCGGAATGGGGAATCCCCAGCTTTGAAGCTCCACCTGGCGGTGCTCGCGGGCGAGGGCCAGTGCATGGTTCACCTCCGCCTTTCCCGCTTCGAGCCGACCACCGAGAGCCAGCAGTTGACCACGGGTGAGGAGGTTGCGGAGGAGACCACTGTACCCAAGGCTCTGCATGCCCCGCCCCACGTCACCATGGCAGACGGCGATTGCCTCCTTTACCAGGTCGAGCCCCTCCTCGACTGTCCCCATGTAGAGGCACGCCCAGGCCAAGGCGAGCCACGTACCGACGGGAGCCTCCAAGTCGGTGCTTTGGGCAAGCAGGTACCGCGCATCGGAGAAAGAGCTTCGGCCCGCCCGCAACTCGCCATGCCAGAACTGGACTGATCCCCGAAGCTTCGTGAGCACGCTGAGGGGTCCGGGGTCGGCCAGACGCTTCGCCAGGGCCTGCCCTTCGGCGAAGAGAGCCTCGGAATCGGCGGGGTCGATTCCTCTCCGGGAGCCCAGGCGGAGAAGGTGCACACGAGCCCGCACACCGAGAGTCAACGTCTCCTCGCTCTCCTGCGCTTCATGGACATGAACGATCGTCGCCAGCCAGTGACGGCGGCTCTCCTCCATAGAAGTCCGAAGCGCCCAGGTCGCTGCGCGGGCATGCCACCGGGCAGCTTCACGGTGATCGGCGGCGGCCTCGAAATGGGCGGCGATGAGGGCGCCACGCTCGTCGTGTCGTTCCGTATCAAGATCGACCAGCGCTCTGGCCACGGCGCCGTGGATACGGGTCCGTCGCTCAGAGAGAAGCGAACCGTATACGACCTCCTGAGTCAGGGGGTGCCAGAATCGGTACCCGGGCTGAGGATTGCCCGCCTCCTCCTGAAGAAACTCTGCCGCGCACAGGGCCCGCAGGGCGGGCGTCGGCTCCTCGCCCGACGCCATCTGGACGGCTTTTAGCACCGCTTCAGGAAAGGTTCGTCCGATAACCGAGGCCGTCTGGAGGACCCGCTTGTCCCGCTCCGGGAGGCGATCGATCCTGGCGGCCAGGACAGCTTGGACGGTGGCGGGCACTCTGACCTTTGCCAGGGCGCGCGTCAGCCGGTAGGCGCCCGGATCGCCGGCAAGCGACCCATCCTCCACCAGGCCACGCACGACCTCCTCGATGAAGAAGGGGTTTCCGCCTGTCCGCTCCGTCACATGCTCGCGCAGCGGAGTGAGCGATGGGTCCGGCCCGACGAGTGCGCCCAGAAGCACCTCCACCGCTTCTGGCGGAAGGGGTTGCAGAGAGATCTGACGGTAGTACGAGTGGCGCATCCACGAGGCCGAGAACTCGGGCCGGAAGTTGGCAAGGACGAGCGTTCTTGTCCCGGGGTAGGAGGGGATGAGCTCGGCGAGGAAGGCCTCGCTATGGGTGTCGAACCAGTGGAGGTCCTCGAGCAGGAGGACGAGGGGCTCCCGCTGGCTGCGACGCTGGGTGACCCGGCGCAGGATCTCGAGGGTACGTCGCATACGGACTTCGCCCGTCATCCGGGGCGGCGGGCGGGCGGGATCGGGCACCTCCAGGAAGTCGAACAGCAGGGGAAGCGCGTCCTCGAGGGCGGGGTCCAGCGACATCAGGGCTCGCGCGATCCTGTCTCGGGCCAATTGCGGGGAATCTGCTTCGGTGATTCCGAAGGAGTCCCCTCAATAGTTCCAGGACTGGCAGGAACGGCAGACCTTGGGCGTGGGCGAGTCCCGAGGTTCGCCGCACCGTCACCCCCCGGGCGGCACACGCCCGGGCGAACTCGTCGCAGAGGCGGCTCTTGCCCACGCCGGCCTCGCCTACGACACCCACCACCTGGGCGTGACCGTCGAGCGCCATTGCGAGGGCGTCCTCCAGGACGGGGATTTCACGCTCCCGCCCAACCAGGGGGGCGACCCCGAGAGCCCGGGCAGCCTGGAGCGTCGGCGGCGAGGGAGCCGACCCCGCCAATGCGTAGACCCGCAGAGGCTCGCGGGCACCCTTGACCGCCATGGGACCCAGATCCTCGAGGCGGAACCACCCCTGCACCAGCCGAGCGGTGTGCTCGGTCAGGTAGGCCCTCCCCGGCTCCGCCCTTGCCTCCATCCGTTGAGCCAGCCCCACCGTGTGCCCGAGAGCGGTGGCGTCAAGGGTCACGTCGTCGCCCACCCGTCCGACGACCACCTCGCCCGAGTTGAGCCCCAAGCGGACGTGCAGCTCGAGCCCCTGTTCCTTGCGCAGGCCTTCGGCGTACTCGGCAATCGCTTTGATCAGGTGCCAGGCCGCATGGCAGGCGCGACGGGCGTGATCCTCCTGTGCCAGGGGGGCACCGAAGAGCGCCATGATCCCGTCGCCAGTGAACTTGTCGACCGTCCCACCGAAGCGGCGCACCCCCTCGGCCAGGATCTGGACGAAGCGGGCCATGATCTCGGCCCACGCCTCCGGGTCAAGGGTCTCCTGCAGCTCCATCGAGCCCTGCACATCGGCGAACAGGACGGTGTGGGGCGCCCTGACTTCGGTGGAGACTCCGGGGGTTGGGTAGCTACCTCACGGTGAGAGTATACCATATTTGTGTATCGGTGTCAACTTAGCCCTGGCGCGATCGACGACAGAGTTGGCCAAAACTCATGCGGCGGGTGCCTCTTCCGCGACCTTCTCGAACTCCACCGGGGGACATCGCCGCAGGCACCGTGCAGCCGGCGATGATTCCACCAGTCGACCCAAGCCAGCGTGGCCAGCTCCACGTCGTCGGCGGTGCGCCACGGACCGCGCTGCCAGATCAGCTCGGCCTTGTAGAGGCCATTGACGGTCTCGGCGAGGGCGTTATCGAAGCTGTCTCCCTTCGATCCGACCGAGCCGACCGCACCCGCCTCGGCGAGGCGCTCGGTGTAGCGGATCGCCAGGTACTGGACCCCGCGATCCGAGTGGTGGACCAGGCCGTCCAGGTCCTCGGTCCGGCGAGCCCAGATGGCCATCTCCAGGGCATCGAGGGCGAGGTCAGTACGCAGCGAGGTGGAGACCCGCCAGCCGACGATCCGCCGGCTGAACACGTCGATGATGAAGGCGACGTAGCAGAACCCCGACCAGGTGCGAACGTAGGTGAGATCGGCGACCCACAGGCGGTTGGGGGCCACCGCCCGGAAGCGGCGCTCCACCAGGTCGCCGGGACGCTCGGCCACCGCAGCCGGGACGGTGGTGCGCTTCAGCTTCCCGCGGACGACGCCGGCGATGCCCAGCTCGCGCATCAGCCGGGCCACGCGGTCGCGGCCGACGCGGATGCCCTCACGGAGGAGCTGGCGCCACAGCTTCCTGGCGCCATACACCCCGAAGTTGTCCTCGTGGATCCGGCTCAGCTCCGGCTTCAGGGTGGCGTCGCTGAGCGCCCGCGCCGAGGGCGGCCGGCGCTTGGCCGCGTAGTAGGTAGACGGGGCGATCTGCAGCGTCGTACAGATCGGCTCGACCCCGAACCGCCCCCGGTTCTCGTCGATGTACCTGGTCACTTCGACCGTCGGCCGTCGAGCTCGGCCCCGAAAAAAGCTGCCGCCGACTTGAGGATCGGCGATGTCAACCGGTGAGCGCAACGACCTCCGACAGTTTCTCTGATGGTGTCACATAGCCGAGGGTTCTGCGTGGCCGGTCATTCAGACTGCGTTCGATCCTCCGGAGCTGGGCTGGCGTCACCTTCGACAGATCGCTGCCCTTCGGCAAGTATTGGCGCAACAGCCCATTGGTGTTCTCGTTGCTTCCCCGCTGCCATGGAGAGTGTGGGTCGCAGAAGTAGATCGGCACGCCCGTCGCCACCGTGAAGCTCGCGTGGGTTGCCATCTCAGCGCCTTGGTCCCAAGTGACGGTACGAAGTAACTCGCGGGGAAGCGTTCGGATTGCCCGACGCATGGCGTCCTCGACGCTTGTCGCGGCGCGGCCCTCGCGCAGGTGGAGAAGCAGCGTGAACCGCGTCGTCCTCTCGACCAGGGTCCCCACCGCACTCCGGCCTCCCTCACCCAGCACCAGGTCACCCTCCCAGTGGCCGGGCACCGCGCGGTCAACGGCCTCTGCGGGGCGGTCACTCAGCATCACCATGCCGGGAATCCGCCCACGTCGGTCGATGGTGCCGCGTGGGCGCCGCTTGGCGCGTCCGGAGCGCAAGCAGCGCGCCAGCTCTCGGCGGAGTTCTCCTCGCCCTTGGACATAGAGGGACTGGTAGATCGTTTCGTGGCTCACGCGCATCTCGAGATCGTCGGGATGGTCCAACCGTAAGCGCTCGGAGATCTCCTGGGGAGACCACAGCGACAGAAGGCGCCGAGACACCTCCGTGAGCAGGCGCCCGCGGCGCAGCTTGCAGGGCTTCGGGCGACGTGCACACTCACGGGCCCGCTGGTGGGCTCGCCACGCCCCGTATTCGTCACGGCCACCGCTGTTCGCCACCTCCCGGCTGATCGTTGAGGTGGATCGGTCGAGTGAGCGGGCGATGGCGGTCAAAGAGATCCCTCGGCCGAGCCCCAACAGGATCTGCTCGCGGTCGCCAATGGTCAGTCGGCCGGGTCGAGGCGACCAGTGTCAGGGAGGCCCTGCTGGAACTTGCCGGCTCGGACCATGAGTCCCACCATCGGCGCGGAGCACCCGATCTGACGACCGATCTCCGCGAGCGACATGCCCCCAGCCTTCAACCGGAACGCCAGCTGCTTCTGCTCGTTCGTCAAGTGTCCTCGCATCAACGCCCTCCTGACCCCGGCGACCCGGAATCTCACACGTCGTTGCGCTCACCGCTTGAAACCGCCATCTCGTTGGCGCGGCGGAGCTCGCGTACCTCACGCTCGAGCTCGGCATCCGCCGTTGCTCCTCGGTGGTTACGCCGGGGCGGCGCCCCTGATCGATCTCCGCCTGCCGCACCCAGTTGCGCAGTGACTCGTACCCGATGCCGAGCTGCTGGGCGACACGGCTTACGACGGTCTTGTCCTCCCGATCGCGCCCCTTCGTCTCCAGGACCATCCGGACCGCCCGCTCACGCAGCTCCCGGGGGTACCGGCGCTGGGCAGGGTGTTTGTTCTCTTCCATGGCTCCATCTTCTCCAAGCGATGGAGCCTCCACCAGTCCCAGGGCGCATCAGTGAGCTGCTTGCGCTCGCTTTCGGGCTCGCGAGTGGTCGCACGTGGGGAGGGCGGCGCCGCGAGACCTGCCGTGGAGGCGGGGTTCGCGGCTGGAGCGAGCGACGTGCCGCATTGCCCGCAGAACAGCTCGTCGGGCTCGCTGACGCTCCCGCACGCCGGGCAGCTGCTGGTCAGACGAGTCCCGCACCGTCCGCAGAACCTATGGCCCTCGGGATTCTCATGGCCGCAGGAAGAGCAGGCGGCGCTCATTCGAGCAGCGCCTGCTTGCCGGGAGCCGCCGATGCCCGAGGCCCTGAACCGGCGAGCTCGGCTGCCAGCCGGCGCGCATGGCCGGTAGCACCGATGGCCGTGTACAGCCGGACGGCTCCTCGAAGCTCGCTCTCGTCGGCGTGCAGCCGGCCCAGCTCCTCTCGGATGAACGGCTCGTAGGTCAGCGCGCCGACCTCCCCGGCCAGCGTCAGGGCGGCGGCGAGATCGGCACCCACCACCTCCGCGCTCCCACCGCTCGAGCGACCCACTTGTCCACGGGTGAGCAGGGCCAGGCACTCGTCCACCCGAGCGCTCCGCCTGCGGGAGACCTCCACCGCTTCGCCGGCGGCCGCGATGGCGGCGCGCTGGTCGCCTGCGGCGAGGTGCGCCAGAGCCAGATGCGCGAGCACAGATGCCTCCAGCCAGAGCCCGCTCCGTCTCTCGCGGCTCAGCGCCAGCCCCTTGTCGAACGCCTCGATCGCGGCGGCGGCACGACCCGCGGCAAGGTGAGCCAGGCCCAGGCCTTCGAGAGCCGCCACCCAAAAGGCCACATTGCCGGTCTCCTCGGCGATCTGAGCGGCCTCGAGGGCGCTCAAGGTTGTATCCGTGTCATCTCCCGCCAGGCGCGCAAGGAGGGGAAGAAGAGAGAGCGCATGACAGAGCGATTCCCGATCGGCGCGGGGTCGGTCCACGCTGAGCGCCCGCTCAACGTCGGCGCGTGCGTCGGTGAGGCGTCCGGCGCGGACCAGAACCTGAGCCCGGAAGTTAAGGAGCGCACCCAGGACGCTGTAGCCCATGACGGTGGCGCCGCGGTCCAAATTGTCGCCGCACAGATCCACCACGCGATCGGCCCACCTCAGGCCGTCAGCGAGCGGACCCAGACGGCTCCAGAGCAGGGGGGGAACCATCTGGAGAGCAACCTCGAGGTCGGGATCGTCGATCTCCTCGCTCTGGCGAGCGGCCTCGAGGTACCGGGCGAGTGCTTCCGGCAGATCACCGGCGAACAGCCGCAGCGACCCGGTCGCCAGCACCATCATGCTGCTGGATCCGGGGTCTCCCAGGCGCCCCGCAAGGGCCATCCCCCTCGCCTCGAGGCGGTCCGCCTCCGCTGCCTCGATGCCGACGCGTGCCGAGAAGCGGATGAGCCGGACCAGAGTACGCACACCGAGCTCGACGGTCTCGCGGCTCTCCTCCACCCGCTCGAGGAGATCAAGTGCGACTCGCCACCGGCGCAGCGCCTCTGCCAGGTCGCTGCGCAGTGCGAACTCGGCAGCTCGAATGCTCCATCGAGCGGAACTCCAGGTGGCGCCCGGCTCGTTCCCAGTGCCAGGCCACCACGGCGGCCGACTTGTCGAGGTGGTCGGCGTCGAGCTCGATCAGGGCCTCGGCGACGGCGGCGTGCAGACGGGCCCGGCGCCCGCCCAGCAGCGTTCCGTAGGCGACCTCCTGGGTCAGGGCGTGCCAGAAGCGGTACTCGGCAACGGGATACCGCTGCGCCTCCTGGAGCAGCTCGGCCGCACACAGGGCGGACAGCGCGTCGGTCAGCGCCTCGGCCGCCTTTCCCGTCACACGGGCGAGCACCGCCTCTGCGAAGGTCCGCCCGATGACCGCGGCGCTCTGGAGCACCGGTTTGCACTCGGCCGAGAGCCGGTCGATGCGGGCGGCGAGCACCGCCTGCACGCTGGCCGGCAGCCCGGCCTGCTCGAGGGGGCGCGCGAGGCGGCAGGAGCCGGGCCGGCCGGCGAGGGTGCCGTCCTCCACCAGGGTACGCACCACCTCCTCCACGAAGAACGGATTGCCGCCGGTGCGCTCCACCAGGTATGCGGGCAGGGGGGACAGGGAGGGATCGTCGCCGAGCCGGTCGGTCAGCAGCTCACCCACCGCCGCGGCGGACAGGGGCATGAGAGAGACCTGCTGGTAGTAGGAGTGGCGCATCCAGGCGGCGGCGAACTCGGGACGGAAATTCGTCACCATCAGCGTCCTCGAGCCGGGGAGGTTTTCGATCAGCCGCTCCAGGAACGCCGCGCTCTGCGGATCGAACCAGTGCAGGTCCTCGAAGACAAGCACGAGGAGCTCCCGCTCACTGCGACGAGCCGTAATCCGGCGCAAAACCTCGAAGACGCGCCGCATGCGCACCTCGGCCGCCAACCGGGGGACGGGGCGCTCCGGATCGGGAACCTCGAGAAAGTCGAAGAACAGCGGCAGGTCATCTCGGAAAGCCGGGTCGAGGGCCAGCAGCCGGTCACTGATGCGCTCCCGCGCCTGTGCGGCACTGTCCGCCTCGGTGATTCCGAAGTAGGGCCGAAAGAAGGCGAGGATGGGCAGCAGCGGCACCTCCCCGCCATGGGACACCCCTGCGGTGCGTCGCACGCTGATCCCTCTTGCGATCGCGGAGCCCGCGAACTCGTCGCACAGCCGGCTCTTGCCCACGCCCGGCTCGCCGACGATGCCGATCACCTGGGCACGGCCCTCGGCGGCTCGGTTCAGCGCCTCCTCCAAGCGCGCCATCTCCGACGCACGACCGACGAGGCGAGAGGTGGCTCGGCCTCCCCTCGACGCTGAGCGCGGGGGCGCTGGCCCCTCGAGCACGAACACCCCCAGCGGCACCCGGGCTCCCTTCACCGTCATCGGCCCGAGGTCGCGGAGGCGGAACCAGCCCTCCACCAGGCGGGCGGTGTGCTCGGTGAGGTAGGCCGACCCGGGCACCGCGAGGGCCTCCATGCGCTGGGCCAGGCCGACCGTGTGCCCAAGCGCGGTGGGATCGATGCGCAGATCCTCGCCCACCCGGCCAACGACCGCCTCCCCGGAGTTGAGCCCGACACGCATGTGGAGGTCCACACCCTCCGACTCGCGCAACCCGTCGGCGTAGGCGCGGATGGCCCGGGCCATGTGCCCGGCCGCATGGCAGGCACGACGGGCGTGATCCTCCTGGGCGAGGGGGGAGCCGAAGAGGGCCATGATCCCGTCGCCTGTGAACTTGTCGACAGTGCCGCCGAAGCGGCGCACTCCGTCGGCGAGGATGTTCACGAAGCGGTCGACGATCCTGGCCCACGCCTCAACGTCGAGGTCCTCCTGCAGTTCCATCGAGCCCTGCACGTCCGCGAATAGGACGGTGAGCTGCTTCCGCTCCCCCTCTGGCTCGCGAGCCGCCTGAGGCAGAGCCGACGAGCCGGCCGGCGTCGGTGCAGGGACTGGGGTCAGCGCCTCGGCTGGCAGCGCACCGAGCCGGCCTCCGCAATCGCGACAGAAAAGTTCCTCAGGATCATTCGCAGCGCCGCAGACCGGGCAGGTCATGCCCAGGCGGGCGCCGCAGCGTCCACAGAACGGACGTGCATCGCGGTACTCCTGACCGCATGTCGAGCACGCGCTCATCTGCCGCAGCGTACTCGCCACACGCCCGTAAGGTCACCCTCGAATCCGGACTTACCGCAGGGTTGAGGCGCGTCGACCACAGGCAGCGATTCGTCAGCAAGGCATCCGCTGCCGATCATGACCCGGCCGCGGTCGACGGGTCCTTGGCATGCGTGTCGTCGAGGTTGGACAGAAGCCGCATCCGCTCCTCGGCGCTCACCACCTCGGCCACCGCCGCCCGCATCGCCTCCAGCGTGGCGAACCCGGCCGCGCGCAGCGCCTTCGCGGTGACCCGGTAGACGTTCGGCGCGCCGAGGGCCTGGTCGTCACGGACCTTGGCGAGCAGACCGCGGCGGCCGGGCGGTCGAGGAGGGACCCCGAATCCTCGCCCCGGTACCGCCCGATGAGCGCGCGGGTCGCCTGGCCGAAATAGGCGTGGCTGGCGAGAATCTCAAGCTGCTCGGCTGACGGGGTGGCTACCTCGTCCACGTCACTGAGAGCACAAACCGCCGCCTCGGCACAGCGCAGCGCGAAGAGCCGCACTCGGCCGCCGTCGTCGGTCAGAGGGAAGCCCAACCGCCGCCAGGCGCTCGGCGGCGCGATCAAGGTTCTCGCGGACCGCCGGGCTGGAGATGTCGAGGGCGCTCGCGAGGTCGGCAAGCGGGACGTCGCGGGTGCCGAGCAGGGCCGCGCAGTGCCAGCTTCGCCATGTAGGACGCAGATCGACGGTGATGGCGCGGATTGCGTTGGCGAGACGGTCGCTGACGATTGCCACTCTCCGTGAAAACGTTCGCCTCCAAGATCGCGACCGAACGCCGGTTCGGGGCGCTCCGGGCGGAGGCGCTGCTTCTCACTGGGATGACAGGAGTTCGACTGTCTCCCGCTCAATGCCGGTCAATCCCAGCTCCCGGGCGGTTGCGAGAGCCTGGCCCACGAGGTCGCGGGCACGCTCACCGTCTCCGGGCTCAGCGCGGGCGAGGAGCATGCGGGCCCACTCCACGCGGGTGCGGGCCAACCAGGTCGGCGCTCCGATGCGCTCGTGAGTGGCGGCGGCGGACGCGAATCGGGCCTCGGCCTGCTCCCAGTCTCCGATGGTCGTGGCGAGCAAGCCGAGAAAGAACGCGACGGGCCCGATGACCCATCCCCCGAAGGAACCGGTCGCGAACTGCTCGGGGTAGGGCTCCAACATGGCCTGTAGGCGGGGAACGCACTCATGCCTGCCAAGGCGGGCACAGACCCAGGCGCATTCGGTCGTGAACATCAGCCACCCGACGTTGTTGGTCGGGTGGGCGAAGCCGGTGGCCACGAGGTCATCGAACACCGACGCCGCCGCTTCGATCTGACCCGTCTCGACCAGGATCGAGGCGTAGAAGGCTTTCATAACTGGGAACTGGGTGTGCTCGAGGGCCTGACGGGCCCACTCTTCGAACTCGCCCATACGCCCTCGGTCCCAGCGCAACGTTCGCCAGTACCCGAGCGACAGGAAATCGATGTCCGGCCGTCCGACGGTCACCAGCCCAAAGTCCCGAGCGGCGATGGCCGCCGCCTCGGCCTCGGGGTCACCGTGGAGGACGCGCAGCGTGGCGTGATGGTGCATCGTCACCCACTTCAGGATGGGTTGCCCGAGGTCCGCGACGAGCGCCTGGTTCCTCGCCACGCAGCGCTCCGCTTCGGCCACGTCGGCGAGTTCCATTGCGACCTTGAAGCGCACGCCGAGTGCACGGCTGGCGAGGACGGGATCACCGATCTGTTCGGCGACCGCCAGCACCTCAGCAGTGGCATTGAACCGCTCGGTGGCATTCTCCGGAGCCGTGATCGTGTAGTCCCGGGCGAGCAGTACGTGGGCAAGGGTTGCCGGGTCACCGAGCGACCGGGCTGTGCGCAGCGCCTCTTCGGACAGTGCGAGACGTCTGTGAGGTTCCGTGTGCCAGGCCAGCTCAAGGCCAAGGGTTGCGAGGAGACGGGCTCGCAGCACACGGTCGCTCTCCCCTATCGCGGCGACGGCGGCTTCGAGCACTTCCACCCGGTCGCTATCGACGACGAGGGGGGCGCTCCAGATGTGCCCCCGGGTGTTGGCCAGGGCGGCGCGGGCGAGGGCGCGGGCGTCGCCGAGTTGACGAGCAAGCCGGGCGGCGTCGAGCAGTGTCTGGCGGTAACCGGGATCAGCGGCGCGACGTTGCGCCTCGCCCCGGCCGATCAGGAGCTCGAGGCGGCGGGGGTCCGACGGCGGGGCGCCGCCGGCGTCGAGGAGCTCGAGGCCGGAGGCGTAGTACCGGGCGGCCTCGTCGTGGGCCAGCTGGGCCAGGGCCCGGTCGCCGGCCCGTCGGGCATACTCCACTGCTCGCGTCACGTCGGTGACCGGAGCACTGGCTTTTGCCCAGTGGTGGGCCAGGGTGGGCACATAGTCGTCGAGGGCGCCGGCGTGGATCGTCTCGATTGCTTCGGCCGCCTTGCGGTGGAGCGCGACCTTGCGGGCGGCGGTGGTCGATTCGTAGACCGTGGCCCGTATCAGGGCGTGGGCGAAGCGGAAGCGGGTGGCCGAGACCTCGATCAGAAGCCGGGCGGTGGCCGCCTCCTCCATGGCGTCGAGGAGCGCCTCCTCGCTCAGGTTCCCGGCGGCCTGCACCACGCCGAGCTCGAACTCGTGGCCGACGACGGCGGCCACCCGGAGCGCCTGGTTGGTGGGACCCGAGAGCCGAGACAGCCGGTGACCGACCGCCTCCCGCACCCCTTCGGGAAGGCCGAGCTGATCAGCCGAGCGCCGGGTCGTCCATCCACCTTCCAGCCGTTCGACGGCCCCGGTTTCGGCGAGGTGGCGCAGCACCTCCCGGACGAAGAGAGGGTTCCCCTCCGTCTCCTCGTGGACCGCCCGAGCCAGAGCAACGCCGGCCTGGTCCAGTGTCCGGCCCGCCGCCTGCTCGACAAAGGCAGCGACGGCCAGGTCATTGAGGCCCGTCAGCGACAGGCGTTCGACGCCGAGCTGGGCCCGCAGACCGGAGACGACTTCCACCAGGGGATGGTCGTGCGTCAGCTCGCTGTCCCGATACAAGCCCACGATCAGGACCCGCCCCTTGCCGGCCCGCACGACGTGACGCAGGAGGAGCAGCGTCGGCTTGGCCGCCCACTGCAGATCGTCGAGCACGACCAGCAGGGGTTCGTCGACCGAGGCGACCGCCAGCCAGTCCGTCACGGCTTCGAACAGGCGGTAGCGCTCCGTCTCGGGGTCCGACCGCAGCGGGCCGGGAAGACCAGGAATTCGCTCACTCAGTTCCGGTACCAGCCTCGTCAGTTCTCCGCCATAGCGACCGAGCTGCTCCGACAGGCTCGCCGAGTGGTCCACGAAGTGGCGCAGCGCCTCCACGAAGGGCTGGTAGGGCACACCCAGATCCTCGTCACAGCGCCCAGCCAGGACCGTGGCGCCTTCGTCGTAGACATGCCCCGCCAGCTCGGCGGCCAGGCGGGTCTTGCCCACCCCCGGCTCCCCGGCCACCAGAGCCACCCGCAGCTCACTCGCCCCCGCTTCCTTCCACAACTGGCCCAGCCGGTCGAGCTCGCCATCTCGTCCGACGAAGATACGACCGATGTCGGTGAGGAAGGTCGGGAGTGGAACCGGGGACTGAGCAATGGGCGCCCATTCGACCTGAACGGTCGGGAGCGGCCGGGCGAGCCCTTTGAGCTCAAGGCTGCCGACCGGGGCGAACGTCTCCTCGCCGGCGTGGGCCAATCCCCGGACCAGCTCCGAGGCAAGAATCTGTCCACCGTGGGCGGCGCCGCAGAGCCGGGCCGCTTCGATAACCGGGGTGCCGAAGCAGTCATCGTTCTCGAACACGACGTCGCCGGCGCTGATCCCGATCCGGACATCCAACGCCGTGCCGCCGGCGCGGTTGTGACGCCCGATGGCCTGCTGCATGGCCACCGCTGCCCCCACCGCATCCGACGCCCCGGTGAAGGTGGCCATGATGCCGTCGCCGAGGTTCTTGACGACGGTCCCCCGGCCCGCCTCGATCGCACCGGTGACGAGAGCGTCGTGCTGCTGGCGCAGCACCTCGGCCGCGATCTCGCCCAGTTGCGATCGAAGCTCGGTCGATCCCACCAGGTCCGTGAACAGCACGATGGCGGTTGACCGTCCCGCCCCGACCGCGCCGCCCTGCTTCAACGATAAGCACCCTTCGGGCCGAATCTGGCTGATTGTGCGGTCGCGGAGGCGACAGATTCACCGGCGTTGAGCTTGATGGCGGAGTCACCAGCACAGTCCGCCCGTTCGTACAGATACAACGTGGTGAATCCAGACTTTCCGTTGTTGGCGGCAGACTTGATGGAGAAATTCACGCACTGACCGGCGAATGCAGCCGGTTCGGCCGGTCCGAACGCCTTCAATCTGCCTCGGAAGTCCTGTTGGTCCCAGATGCAGTGGAGGGCATGAGCTTCTCCGTCGGGTCGACAATCGTCTTTCGCTGCAACGGCGGGGCGCACGCCGACGATCGGCATGAGGAAGACGAGAGCAATCAAGCAGCAGAAGGTCTGCTTCATACCTCGCTTCTCCATCGTGGACCCTCCCTACGCCGTCTTGGCCACGAGGCGCACCTCGGCATTGAGGGCCTCGGCGATCCGTTGGAGGGTCTTGGCGGTGGGGCTGGTCGCCCCTCGCTCGATGCGGCTGATGTCCGCTTGGCTGATCCCGGTCTGTGCCGCCAGCTCGACCTGGGTGAGCCCCGCCTTCTCGCGCAGGGCGATGATCTGCATGGGGATGTCGTAGGCCTTCTCGAAGGCGTCGTAAGCCGCCGCTGCCGACGGTTCGACCCGAGCCCGACGGTCAGCGCTCAGCTCCTCATAGCTCGTCGGCATCCGGGTCACCCCCAGACGAGTATGGGGAATTCCATATAGCAGGTCAAGGCCTGTGCTTCCTCGTCCGGGCCCCGCCTCTCCGCCGCACGGCGAGCGAAGGACTCCTCCCGCCGCCGGCACCGCTGAGCAGTCGCGAGCGGTTGGTCGGACAGCAGCCACTCGTAGAACGCGGCGTCCAGAACGGACCGCTGGGAGACGTCCGGCGCTTCATCCATGGTGTCAGCTGGCCTCCGCTCTAGACCGCTCCGTCGGCAGCGCCGCGCCGAGAGCGACGGCGCCGCGTGCGTCGACGGCCTGGGCGAGGTAGGCCCGGAGGGATTCAAGGGTGGCGTGGCCCATCGCCCCCAAGGCCTTGGCGGTCACCCGATAGACGTTCGGGCCTCCATGTGCCTTCGGGTCGGCGACCTTGTCGAGGAGCCCGAGCGTGACCAGGCGGATCAGCAGGCTCTCGGTATCCTCGCGGCGGAGGTCCTCGATCTGCCGGCGGGTGGCGGGACCGTAGTAGGCGACGATGCAGAGGATGCGACCTGCTCGTCGCTGAGCTCGCCGAGCGCCTCGATCTCGGTGACGGCGGCGACGGCCGGTACGCTGAGGGGCAGGGGGACGAGGCGCACCTCGACCCCGTCGTCGACGGCGCGCATCCCAACGGCGGCAAGGCGGTCGGCAATCCGCAGCACCCCCTCCCGGGCAGCGGGGATGGTGATGTGCAGGGCCTCGGCGAGTTTCGCGAGGCTCGTGCCATGGCTGGCGCACAGGCAGGCGGCGAGGGAGGCGAGGTGCTCCTCCATGAGGCCATGGGGACGCGGCGGCGGGATGAGGGTCGCCGCGGGCGCGACCAGACCGAGGCCGGCGCGCAGCTGTGAAGCGACACGGTATTGACAGTAGCAACGACAGTCATGTCAGTACACTTTTGTGTAAATGCCCGGACCTCGTTCCGGCCGCCTCGTTGAGGGCTGGCGGAGGACAAAGGAGGAGAGTCCAGGGAGGTACATAGCTGTCGTTTCCGCCGGTCAGAAGCGGTCCAACGACACCACAAGGATCGTTGTGGACGGCACCGGATGTTGAATGAATGTTGGATCGGGACGCCTCGGTGGCTCACGTTGATGGGCTCCCCCGAGCATCTTCCCAGTCCAACTGAGGGCCGACGGGGCCGCTGACCGACCCCGCTCACCCTTTGTCGAGCTGTCCAATAGCCTCCGGGCGAGTTCGACCGCCGGACGACTCTTATCGACGCGCCCGAGTAGTTCTACCGCTTCGCCTCGGTGAGCGCAGACAGGGCGCGGCGGGCGACGTTGGCGAGGCCGAGCGTCTTTGCCTGCTCAAGAGTCTCCGTCAACATGTCAACCGCCTCGGCGCTGCCGTCCGGCCCTCGAAGCAGGAGGAGACGGGCTTGCTCGACCCGGGTGCGACCGAGGTGGGCGACAGCTCCGGCGGCTTCGTAGCGGGCGGCGGCGTCGGCCAGGTGGGCCGTGGCGGCGTCGAGGTCGCCCAGGGCGGCGGCGAGGACGCCGAGGGAGTGGACGGTAACCCCGGTTGAGGCACCGCCGAAGTAGCCCCACACATGCGGCTCCGGCGCCAGCAACCCGTACAGCGTGGTCGCTGCGTCGCGGTGATCGAGCGTTCGGGCCACGTCGGCAGCCAGCATCAGGGAGGGCAGCCAGAAGGGGTCGCGAGGAAGGTCGAAGCCTTCCCCGGCGAGCAGCCGGAGCAGTCGGCCGGCGCCGGCATGCTGCCCGCTCTCGCACAGGGCGAATGCCAGATAGGCGCCGAGCCCGGGAATGTTGGGATAGCGCGCTCGAACCTGAGAGAGCAGGCCGGTGATCTCCCCGACACGGTCCTGCTCGAAGCGGATGAGGGTGCGCTGGGTGACGCCGAGCCCGGCGTCGGGCTGGTCCAGGGCCAAGGCAGCGTCGAGCAGCCGATCGGCCTCAGCCAGCCGACCGGCCAGGAGGGCCGGGCCGACGGCCACCCACGTCGCCATCCACTGCAGGGTCGGTTGGCCGAGCTCGTCGGCCAGGACGGCGGCCCGCTGCAGGGAGGCGGCGCCGGCGGCGACCTGGCCGGCGTCGAGGAGCGCCCGTCCCCGGTTGAAGCAGGCGCCGAACTCGAGGACGGGATCGCCCGCCTCCGCCATCAATGCTTCGAGCTCGGCGGCGCTGGCCAGCCGTTCGTCGAGGGTGCCGGGTCCCTTGATGGCCATCACCCGGTCCAGGAGGACGGCGGCCAGGGTGGTGACATCGCCGCGCTGGCGGGCGCCGGCCAGAGCAGCATCGGACAGCGCCAGGACACGGTCGCGGTCGTGCGCGTAGACGAGCTCCACCGCCAGGCGGGCGAGCAGCAGCGGCCGGAGCGGGTCGTCATCGTCGAGGGCATCGACCGCCTGCTCGAGGACGGCGACATGTTCGGCGTCGGTTCGGCCCACAGTGCTCATGAACCCGGGCCGGCCCAACGTGAGGGCGGCCCGGCCCAGGGCCCGGGCGTCACCGGCGCGGCGGGCGAGATCGGCGGCGGCGAGGATCGTGGCACGATGCGCCGGGTCGCCGGCGCGACGCTGGGCGTCGCCGAGGGCAAGCGTGAGTTCGAGGCGCTCCGGCGACGCGGGGCCGGACAGGTCGAGCGCGGCCGCGAAGCAGCGGGCAGCTTCGTCGTAGGCGAGTTGGCGCAGCGCCAGGCGCCCCGCCCGGGTGGAGTAGCCGGCGGCGGTCTGCGGATCGGTCCCCGCTCTGGCCCAGTGCTGGGCCAGCGCCGGCACGTGGGGCTCGAGGTCATCGCCGAAGACAGCCTCGATGCCCCGCGCGACGGCGACGTGGATGCGGACGCGCCGGGACCGGCTGAGCGCGTCGCCGAGCGCGGCGCGCACCAGGCCGTGGCTGAACCGGTAGCGGTCGACGTGGGTTTCTTCCACGAGTGCGGCCCGTTGCGCCTTCTCCAGCGCGCTCAGCACGGTCAGCTCGTCGCGCCCGGCGGCCCGTGCCACGACCCGCAGGTCGAAATCGAGACCGACGACGGAGGCCACCCGCAGGACCTCGCCGACGACCGCCGGCAGCCGGGCCAGCCTGGCCAGGACAGTGTCGACCAGGGTTCGGGGCAGAACGTCGGGATGGCGGTCGGGATCGGCGGCCAGGGCCTCCATCCACGAATCCAGGAAGAGCGGATTGCCGGCCGTCTCCCGGTGTATGTCGACCGCCAGCCGGCGGAGGCCGCCGTCCAGCGGCCGGCCGAGAGTCGAAGCGACCAGCGCGCCCACCTGTTCCACCGGGAGCCCGCCGAGGTCGACCCGCCAGCTGGCCAGGCCCCGGCGGGCGAGTCCCTCGGCCAAGGCAGCCAACGCCCCGCTCTCGTCGGGTGCGGTGGTGCGCGCCGTGCAGACGAACGCCGCCCGGGACCGCTCGGCGCTGCGGGCAACATGGGCCAGCATGGCCAGCGTGGGACGGGTCGCCCAGTGGACGTCGTCGAAGACCGCCACCGCCGGAGCGCCGCCACCGGCGGCGGCCAGCCAGCTGCGTACAGCCTCGAAGAGCCGAAGCTGTTCGACCTCGGGGCTCGTGGAGCGGAGCGGGCTTGACCCGTCGACCCGCGGGGCAAGCTCGGGGAGCAGACGGGTCAGCTCGCCGGCTGCATCACCGAGGCGCGCGGTAACCTCGGCGTCGGGCAGGTGGAGCACCTGCCAGCGGAGGGCTTCCAGGAAGGGCTGGTAGGGGACCGGCAGGTCTTCGTTGCACCGGCCGAAGAGCACCGTCGCTCCGGCGCGGTGGACCCGCCGGGCGATCTCCGTCGCCACGCGCGTCTTGCCGATCCCCGGTTCTCCGAGCAGCCACAGCACCGCCGCCCGGTCCCGCCCCGGGTCGAGAATGCAGCCGCTCGCCGCCTCGACCTCCGCCTCCCGGCCGACGAACGGCCTCGGCCCGTCCACCGCCAGTTCGGCGGGTAATGGGAGGACCGGCGCGTCTGGCGTCCGCACATGGGGCCGGTCCGGCGCCCAGTCGAGATCCGGCGCCTGGCGCAACATGGCGTGCTCGAGACGGGTCAGGGCGGCGCTCGGCTCGAGCCCCAGGCCCCCCCGGAGCGCTCGGCGCAGGTTCTGGTAGACCCGCAGGGAGTCGGCCTGGCGGCCGCAGCGGTACAGCGCCAGCATCCGCTGCCCCCAAAAACGCTCCCGCAGCGGATTCTCACCGGTGAGCCATTCGAGCTCGGCGACCACCTCCCGGTGCCGCCCGCAGGCCAGATCGGCGTCGACCCGTTCCTCGAGTCCGACGAGGCGCGCCTCGTCGAGGCGGGCCGCCTCGGCCCGGACAGCGGGGACGTCGACGACGTCGGCCAACGCCTGTCCCCTCCATAGCGCCAGCGCCTCCCCAAGCGCCTCGGAGCCGCCGGCATGGTCGCCGGCCGCGACCCGGGCCCGTCCGGCGGTGACCAGTGCCTCAAAGCGGGTCGCGTCGACGGCGTCCGGGGACACCTGGGCGAGGTAGCCCGGTGGGCGGGTGATCACGAGATCCGGGGCGCCGGCGGTCCGCAGCGCCGTGCGCAGGCGTGAGGTGTAGACGCGCAGGGCGTGCAGGGCACCGTCGGGGGAGTCGTATGGCCACAGCTCGTCCACCAGGCGCTCGGTCGACACCACCCGATTCGCCGACAGGAGGAGGAGGGCAAGGACGGCCCGTTCCCGGCTCCCGCCCACAGCGACGGGACGGCCGGCGCCGTCGAAGACCTCCAGCGGACCGAGAATCCGGAACTCCATCACCGCCGACCGCCCTTCGTCCCGCTCGACCAGCGCTTCTCGGGGGAGAGCGAAGGGCGCGCCGGCGGGCCGGCGATCGGGCCAGTGACCATCCAGTGACCGCGAGGGGACACACTGAGCATCGAGAGAGAGCATGACGGCGGGGACGCCGTCCGGGGGAAACGGGCGACCCGTGGCGGAGAAGCGGGTACGCCGCCGGAAAGCGGTCACGGGCGATCCCGAAGGCGTGGCGCGCGCCTGTCACGAGGAGGTACGGGACGATGCGAGAGTCGATCCGTCGGCGTCAATTCATCGCTCTGCTGGGCGCGGTCGGCGGTGCCACCGCGCTCGGCTGGGAGGTGGAAGTCCGAGCCGCCGGCGCGGGCGAGGCACCGGCCGGGCCGCACGGATGACTACTCGGCGCGCTCCTCTCATGGCGGCGCTCGTTCTCGCCGGCCTGTTCATCACGGCTGTCCCCGCGCCCGCCGCGCCCCGCTCCTCGACGACCGACACGGCCCCGCCCGCGGCCACCGACGCGCCGCTGGGTGTCGGCGCCTTCCGATTCTGGAAGGGCGTGACGGTCGCCTCGGGTGACGTCCCGGACCCGTCGCTGTGCGGCGTGTCGCGCCCGTGCTACTCGTGGCCGCTTAACGTCGGCGCCGGTGGCGATCGGTTGCGCGTCGCGCTCGACACACCGATGCGCAGCAATACGTTCGAACTCGACGTCGTCGCCCCGGACGGCAAGGTAGCGGCGGTCAAGAACGACAACATGTTCGACGTGGAGGCCTACATCCCCAAGCCAGCCGCTGGCCTCTGGGCGATCCGCGTGGTGCCCCAGAAGGTCTCGAACGCGTCGTTCCGGATGCGCGCCAAGCTTGAGGGCGCGCCGGCGGCGCCGGGCGGACACATCGCCCTCCTGCCCGATCTCGCGGCCGATCCGCCGTCGGAGTTCACGTTCGTCGCACCCGCGAACCCGGCGAACGGCCTGTATCCGCCGGACACGTTCAACCCGCCGCTGGACCTGCTCGGAATGCACCCGCTTAGCTGCACGCCCGACGAGCTGGCGCCCACCGACGTGCAGGGCGGCGCGGCGACGAAGTGCCTGCGCTTCACCTCGGGGCCGATGAACCTCGGGACCGGGCCCTACCAGATGCACTTCACCTACACGTCGGACATCGCCGACGGTGGGATCGCCAACCCGATCGCGCATGGCCCGATCTTCCAGACGATCCACTACTCGGACGGCACCACCTCGACGCGATCGGCTGGGACGTACTCGTTCCACGCCGTGCATGGTCACTTCCACGACGACGGCGTTCTGTCGAGCGAGCTGCTGGCCGTCACCGACCACGGTTTGGTCAAGGTCGGCGTCGGGACGAAGTCGGGCTTCTGCCCCGCCAACCAGTTGCTCGGCGATTGGCGCTCGTTCGCGAACGAGCCGCCCGTCGGCCTCGTCGCCGGCGAGGACAACGGGGTCGGCAACTGCGAGAACCCGCACGACGGGGTGCTCGGGCTGTCGACCGGATGGGGCGACGTCTACCGCTGGCAGCGCCCCGGGATGTACGTCGAGTTCGGTGGGCTCGGAGATGGCCTCTATGTCGTGCGCGAGACAATCAACGCCAGCCACGCGGTGCTCGAGTCCCGCTACGACAACAACACGGCCTACGCCCTCGTGAACATCGTCGGCGACCACGTCACCGAACTCGAGCGCGGCCAAGGCCTCGATCCCTGGGATCCGCACAAAGTCGTGTTCAGAGGAGCAGGCCCGGCGTCGCGGGACTGATGAGCCGATGCCTTCTGCCTCCGCCTGGACGAGGATGCGAACGTCTCACACGCTTAGGTCCCAGTAATCCGAGCAGCGTGTCAGCTTTGTCCGCAGGAGCAAGTCCGACCAGGAGGGCGCCGGCCGCGAGGTCGCCATCCCCCGTGGCCGCCACCGTCTCACCTGCCCGGTCACCGCCGTGACGACAACTTCGCCCGGCAGCGGTTCACGAGCGACGAGCTTCCCGGGCTGAGCGTCTTCACCCGCGACCGGGGCGGCGACGTCTTCCACACCTATTCCACCTACGCGCGCGGCCTCGACATCCTCATCGGCGCGTACAACCTGATGGATCTCGTCCCCAAGGGCCGGGAGGAGGACGGCCTCGACTTCACCATGGCCTGGGTGCGCCACCACGATCGCTACGCCACCGCTCCGGCGACGCCCTGACCCGAGACCTCATCGGCTCCGGGTCGAGTCGCGCGCCGGCTCGACCCGGGGTCAGTTCTCGCCGAGCACGATGTGGACGGGGCTGTTGTCGAGCGACCACGACCCCATCACCGGCACCGGCCGCTCGTGGTCGAGGGGCAGCTCGCGACGCCGGGCGCGGGCGAGGCGGCCGGCGGCGCGGGTGACGGTCTCCAGCGCCTCCAGCTGATCGCCGCCGGCACCGGCCATCAACGTGGCGAGATGCTCGACGGCGAGCTCGACGTCCGCGGGCGGCGTCCCCGGGCGTCCCCCGGACGCCAGCCGGTCGGGATGCGCCAGCGTGGCGCCGGCGCTCACGGCGACTCCTCCGGCGCGGTCTCGACGACCACGTGGGCGACGTAGCCGTCTCCGGACTCTACGCAGCCGGTCGAGGGCGGTGACGGCGGCGGCCAGGGTGCCGTAGCCGACGCAGAGGCAGGGCCCGTCAGGGCATTCGAGGATGGCGAACATGCAGGACCTCTCGGATCAGGGACGCCGACCTCGCGTCACGCCGGTGACGCGCCGCCGGTCATGTGGGTGGTCAACGGGAGCCTGATATGACGACGAGCACCGGTTTCCGGTGCCAGCACCCCAATCGCGATGTGGCCATCCTACCACCCGGGGGCCCTCCATGGCCCGCGACACAGCCTTCGCGATTCTCCGTGATGAGGTCATATATGGCAGAGACACGTCCGTGGATCGCGATCACTATGCTGTCGGGACCTGCTCGTCCGACCCTGAACGGAGGGTGACCGAATGCCCGGCCGGCGGTTTCGCTTCGGAGTGGTGGCCGCCCCGCGCGGCGGCGGCGAGGACTGGCTGCCCACGGCGCGGCGGGTGGCGGAGCTCGGCTACTCAACCCTCCTGATGCCCGACGTCCCCCAGCTTCTCGCGCCCTTCCCGGCGCTCGCGATGGCCGCCGCCGCGGTGGCCGATCTGCGGGTTGGGACGTTCGTGCTGGCCGGTCCGCTGCGCCCGCCGCGCTCGGCGGCCTGGGAGGCGCACAGCCTGTCGGTGCTGACCGGCGGCCGCTTCGAGCTCGGGATCGGCACCGGGCGGCCCGACGTGCGCCCCTTCACGGAGGAGCTCGGCCTGCCCTACGGGTCCGCCGCCGAGCGCCTCGCCCAGGTGGCCGAGACCATCGAGCACCTGCGCGCCCTCGACGGTGACGGGCACACCCCCGTGCTGATCGCCGCCGGCGGCCCCCGGGCACGTGGGCTCGCCGCCGCCCGCGCCGACATCATCACCCTGGCCGCCGATCCGCTCGCCACCCGCGCGGAGGTCGCGGGGATGGCCGCCGAGATCCGCGACCTCGCCGGGCCCCGGATGGACGAGATCGAGCTGGCGATGAACCTGTTCGTGGTCGGCGACCACTTCGCCCCGGGCACCGAGCGGTTCTTCCCGGCGGACGCGGCGACGCTGATCGAGCGCGACTCCCTGACCATGCTCCGGGGCAGCACCCGGGAGATGGCCGACGAGCTGCAACGCCGCCGCGAGACCCTCGGCGTCTCCTACATCAGCGTCAACGGCGCCTTCTTCGAGCAGATGGCACCGGTGGTGGAGATGCTCGCAGGCCGCTGACCGGCTACACCCGTCCCGCGGCCTGCCTCCCCCGTCGCGACACCGCGTCGATCGTCACCGCGACCAGCAGCACCCCGCCCTCGATCATGAACTTCACCGACGACGGCAGCGCGAGGAGGTCCATGCCGTTGGCGATCGACCCGATCACCAGGGCGCCGAGGAGCGCGGACCACACGCTGCCGCGCCCGCCGAAGAGGCTGGTCCCGCCGATCACCGCGCAGGCGATCGCGTCGAGGGTGAAGTTGCCCCCGCCGGAGCCCTGGTTCACCGCGAAGAGCCGCGAGGCGGCGAGCACCCCGCCGCACGCGGCGAGGGTGGACGAGAGCACGAACACGACCACCCGGATGCGGTCGACGGGGATGCCGGCGCGCTTGGCCGCCTCGGCGTTCCCCCCGGTGGCGTAGAGGTTGCGGCCGAAGATCGTCCGCCCGCAGATGACGTCGAACAGCACCACCAGGCCGAGCAGGATCACGACGCCCAGGGGCACGCCCGACACCGGGATCACCCCGCGGCCCCGGTCGGTGCTCATCAGCCCGACCACCGCGAGCACCGGCACCGCGATCACCGCCTGCCGGACGGCGAACAGGCTGATCGGCGCCACCAGCAGGCCGGCCCGCCCCCGCCGCCGGCGGTTCCAGAGCCCGCCCAGCGCATAGGCGCCGACGAAGGCGAGACCGGCGACCCAGCCCAGCCACACCGGGAGCAGCCGGTTCATCAGTGACAGGATGAAACTGTCGTTGAGGTTGATCGTGCCGCTGGTGCCGAGCACGTAGAGCAGCGCGCCCTGGAAGCCGATGAACCCCGCCAGGCTCACGATGAACGACGGCACCTGCAGCTTGGTGCGGATCAGGCCGATGCACACGCCCACCACCGCACCGACCGCGAGCGCGGCGAGCACCGCCACCGGACCGGGCACCCCGTGGTTCACCGACAGCACGGCGAGCACGCCCCCGCACAACCCGCTCAGGGGACCGATCGAGAGGTCGATCTCGCCGAGCAGCAGCACCGGGACCACCCCGACGGCGAGCACGCCGACGGGGACGATCTGCTGCAGCAGGTTGGTGAGGTTCAGCGCGGTCAGGTAGTTCGGGTTCTGCAGCTGGAAGACCGCGGCGATGACCACCAGCCCGACGATCACCGGGACCGGTCCGAGCTCGCCCTGACGCAGGCGGCGAAGTCCCAACCTCACCAGGCCCGCCCAGCCGCCCCGCTCCAGGGCCAGGCGGGGGTCGTCGGCCATCGTGCTCACGACGCCGCGTCCGTGCCCGCGGCCGGCTCGTCCACCGCGGCCGCTCCATCGGAGCCGGCGCCGGTGATCGCGGCGACCACCTCGTCGCGCCGCACCGTCTGGGCGTCGAACGAGGCGATGCGGCGGCCGAGCCGCAGCACGACGATGCGGTCGGCGACCTCGAAGACGTCGGCGAGGTTGTGGCTGATCACCACCACCCCGAGGCCCTGCTCGCGCAGTCGCATGATCAGGTCGAGCACCTGGCGGGTCTGCGCCACCCCGAGCGCCGCGGTGGGCTCGTCGAGCAGCACCACCCGGGCGTCGTCCATCACCGCGCGGGCCACCGCCACCGACTGCCGCTGACCGCCGGACAGCGAGGCGACCTGGGTGCGCACCGAGGGGATCTTCACCGACAGGTCGCGGAGCACCTCGATCGCGCGCCGTTCCATGGGAACCTCGTCGACGACGCCCAGCGGGCCGCGGCCGATCACCTCCTCGCGGCCCAGGTACAGGTTGGCGACGACGTCGAGGTTGTCGCAGAGCGCCAGGTCCTGGTAGACGGTGGCGATCCCCAGGTCGGTGATGCTGCGTGGCCCGCGCACGGAGACGGGGCGCCCGTCGAAGCTGTACTCGCCCTCATCGGCCCGGTAGACACCGGCGATGATCTTGACGAGCGTGGACTTGCCGGCGCCGTTGTCACCGACGAGGGCGACGACCTCCGCCGGGAACACCTCGAAGTCGACACCGGACAGCGCCTGCACGGCGCCGAACGTCTTCGCGACGCCGCGCAGCTCGAGGAGCGGCGACCGCCGCGCCGGGTCGGACGCGGCTGCCGCCGCGGGGGATCCCCCCGCGGCGGCACCCCCCTCGGTCACTGGATGCCCGCAGCCTTGCACGCGGCCGCGTACTGCGCGGTGCAGATCTCGGCGACGCTGTGGAACTGGTCGGCGATGATCGTGTCCTTGACGTTGCTCCTGGTGACGGCCACCGGATTGAGCAGGTGCGAGGGCACGTCGATGCTGTCGTTGTTGGTCTTGCTGTCGAAGCCGCTCAGCTTCCCGCCGCCGAGCAGGTCGAGCGCCGCCTGGGCGGCGAGCTCCGCCTCCGGCCGCACCGCCTTGTAGATGGTCATGTACTGCTCGCCGGCGAGCACGCGCTGGACCCCGGCGACCTCGGCGTCCTGCCCGGTCACCGGCGGCAGCGGGCTGACGTTCGCCGCCTTGAGCGCGGCGATGGCGCCGCCGGCGGTGCCGTCGTTCGCGCAGTAGACGCCGTCGACCTTGCCCGCGAGCGCGGTCAGCGCCTGCTGCATCTCGTTCTGCGCCTGGTCGGGACTCCAGTCGGGGGTGTCGTACTCCTTGTCGATGGTCAGCTTGCCGCCGGCCACCAGGGGGTCGAACACGTTGTGCGCGCCCTTCTTGAACGATGCCGCGTTGGCATCGGTGGGCGAGCCGTTGATCATCACGATGTGCGGACTGGTCTTCCCCGCCGCCGTCAGCGCGCCGACCAGGCTCTGCGCCTGGAGCTCGCCGACCTTGATGTTGTCGAAGGAGACGTACGCGGTGACCCCGGCCGAGCCCTTGATGAGCCGGTCGTAAGCGATCACCGGAACGCCCGCCGCCTGTGCCTTGGTCGCGATCGCACCGGCCGCCTTGGAGTCGACGGGGTCGAGGATGAGGACCTTGGCGCCGTTGGTGATCGCCGCGTCCGCCTGGTTCTGCTGGGTGGCGGCGTCCTGGTTCGCATTGCTGTAGATCAGCTGGCCGGTGTCGTAGCCGAGCGCCCTCAGCCGCGCGGTGATGTCGGGCCGGTCGGAGGCCTCGTAGCGGGCGGTCTTGGTCTCGGGCAGGAGCAGCGCGATCTTTCCCGTCGGGGCCGAGCTGCCGCCTCCGGTCGGGGTGCCGCCGGTGGTGCCGGAGGACCCACAGGCCGCCACGACGGTGAGCGCTCCCACCCCGGCGAGTAGACGCACGAACTTCATCGGTGCTCCCCCTGTCGAGACGCATGGCTGCACAGAGCCGTGCATGCCCCACACATATACGAAACTGCCTCGCTGACTGTCGGTGAGGCCGATCGTACCTCCGAATGAACCAGGGCGTACAGGATTGTTGTGGAGCAGCCATGCCGTGCTCGTCACCGGCGGTCGCGCAGTGAATGCGCGCGCAGAACCCGGAAAGTGATCGCGGGACTCCGGGGGGAGGCCCTGCTCAGCCCGGCGGGGCGGGCCCCGGGCGCCGATCCGCGGCGACCACGGCGTGGAGGTGCGCGTCGCGGCGCAGGCCGGAGATCGCCGCCACCGCGGTGGCGCCGCTGAGGCCGGCCAGCAGTGCGAGGTTGAGGGCGAACCCGACCCCGAGGAGGGAGGCGGCCGCGGTCGCAGCGAGGACCTGTCGGGGCACCCGGCGTCCCAGCCGCAGCACCGCGAGCGCCGCCAGCGTGAAGGTGATGGCGAGCCCGAGCTCGGTGCCGAGCGCGGCCCGGGCGAACACCGAGGGGGCGGCCAGCACCACGCTGCGGAGGACGTGGTCGTAGACCGCCGGGCGCCCCGGCTGGGCGCTGCCCACGAAGCGGGTGAAGCCGCCGAGGAAGCCGTTCGAGACCAGCTTGGGCAGAACCGAGGAGACCCACACCCATGCCTGCAGCAGCAGCAGCGCGGCCAGCCCGGGGCCGCCTCCGCGCACGGCTCCGCCGTCGACGGTCGGGGAGTCGTGGAGGCGGCTCATCGGAGGTGGTCGTCGGTGAGCCGGAAGCCGCCGCCCGCACCGCGGTGGCGCACCTCTCGGATGCCGAGCACGTCGTGCAGCCTCCCCGCGGGGAGGGTGACCGGCGCCGGGGCCGGTGCGGTGCCGGGGGCCGGCAGCGGGTACGCCGTGGTGGTGGTGGTCGAGAAGGTGACGTTGCCCTCGACCTTGGACAGGACCTGGTGGATGTGCCCGTTGAGCACCGTCACCGAGGCGAAGCGCTTCAGGTACGAGAGCGCCTGGGCGGCGTCGTCGGTGCCCCAACCCCAGGTGTCGTACACGCTCCAGAGCGGGATGTGCGCGAAGACGACGATCGGGGTGTCGGAACTCAGGTTGGCGACGTCCCTCTGGACGAAGTCGAGTTGCGCGGTCCCCAGGTGGCCGAGGTTGGTGATGTCGACGACGTTGTTGAGGGTGATGAAGTGGATGCCGCCCACGTCGAAGCTGGACCATCCGTCACCCTGGGTGCCGGCGCCGAAGACGTCGAGGTAGGGCCTGGGGCCCATCACGGTGTCGTGCTCGCCGGGGACGACGACCGTCTGCGCCGTCCTCAGCGTCCCCATCAGGTCCCTGACCGTGTTGAACTGCTCGGGCGTCGAGGTGTGGGTCAGGTCGCCGGTGTGGACCACGAAGGCGGGACGCTGCGGGAGCGCGTTCACCTGGGCGATCGCCGCGGTGAAGCTGCCGAGGACGTCCGGGTTCGCGGTTCCCCTGAAGCCGATGTGGCTGTCGCTGATCTGCACGAAGTACAGGCCGTTCGTGGCCGCCGGGCTCGGCGAGCCTCCCGCCGCGGTGAGGGCGGTGCCACAGGCGGCGACCAGGCCGCCGCTCACCGTCCAGATGGTGCCGGCGCCCACCCAGGAGGCGCACTTGAGAAAGCCGCGCCGGTCGACCTCGCGGCCGACCAGTGCCCTGCCCGCGCTGTCGAGATGAGCGGTGATCGCGGTGCGCTCAGCCATTGCTGACGATCACCGTGCCGTGCATGAAGGGATGGATGGCGCAGTGGTAGTGGTAGGTGCCCGGCGCGGTGAAGGTGTGGGTGTAGGTCCCGCCGGTGACGAGCGGCGACGATGCGAACGAGGCGTCGTCGGCGGTCACGGTGTGCTGGTCCTCGTCCTGCTGCGTCCACGTCACCGTGGTGCCGGGCCTGACCATCACCGCGGCCGGACCGAATGCGAAGGCCGCGATGGCGACGTGGTCGGCCGCGACCGGGGCCGCGGGGGCGCCGCTGCCCGCCGCCGCCGGCATGCTCATCGTGCTCATCGGGGTCGACGCCGCGGAGCCACCGGTGCCGGCGCCGGGCGCGGTGGCCGCACTGGTGCCGCCGCATGCGGCCAGGCCGATGCCGGTGGCGAGCGTGCTCGCGAGCAGCGCGGAGCGTCTGACGGGGAAACCCATGCTGATGTCCTCGTGTCCGTGGGGGGGCATCGACCCATACGGACGGTGTTACAGCCGGCCCCACCGACGGGCGCGGCGCTACGACGGCGCCGCGCCGCCGATCACCCGAAGGCGACCCGCTCCAGCCAGAAGTCGAGCAACTGCTGATCGCCGAGGACCTCGATGCCCTCGCCGCGGGGCAGCCGGCGGCGGTAGACGATCAGCAGCAGGTCGGTCAGCGGGCCGCGAATCGCGACCGCGGCCCTCTCGTGCGCGCGTCGCCAGGCGATGGCGTCGCCGGTGAGGTCGATCACCCACTCGGCCGCAAGCTCCGGCGCGGTGTCGGTGGCGTGGAGGTGGATGGTGCGGCCGGGGCCGAGCAGCTCACGCCTGGCGGGCTGGACGTCGAGGATCGTCGGCAGGGCTCCGAGATCCATCCACTCGTCGACGGCGTCGACGGCGACGTCGGCGTCGACGGTGACCTCCCCACCCAGGGCCAGGGTCGCATCGGCTCGGTGGATGACGGTCTCGTGCGCCATGCGGCGGGCGTAGAACCCCGAGGTCTCGCCCGCGACCGGGGTCCACATCGGTGCGTCCGGACCGGCGGCGCGCAGCGAGGCGGCGAGCTGGGCGGCACCCTCGGCGAGCCAGGGGGCGAGCGCGGCCGCGTCGCCGTCCGGGGCGGGGGAGACGTCGCGGACCAGCCGGTCGGAGGGGGGCTGGGTCGCCCTCGTCCGCACGATCGTCTCCGCCCATCGCTGGGCGCCGCCGAGATGCCGCAGCAGCTGGACGAGGTTCCAGCCGGGGCAGGAGGCGACGGGGGTGGTCAGGTCCGCTCCCTCGATGCGGGACCTCAGCAGCTCGGTCTGGGCGATGATCTCGGCGCAGTATCGGTCGTGGCTCAGGCGGGTCATGACGGCACGGTACACCGCACCGCCGAGCCTGACGCGCGGGCCGCCGGAGGATGGCATGATCCACTCCGTGCGCTCGCCACGAACGTCGAGGTCCTCATGACAGGGACGCGAGTGTCCCCGGTGCTCGTCACCGGAGCGACCGGCCGGGTCGGGCGCATCGTCGTCGACCTGCTCACGGACGCCGGCGTGCCGGTCCGAGCCCTCACCCATCGCGCCGAGGCGGTGGCGACGCTGCCGGCGGACGTCGACGTCGTCACCGGCGACCTCACCGTGCCCGAATCGCTCGACGCCGGACTGCGGGGTGTCGGTGCCGTCCTCCTCGTCTGGACCGTCCCGGCGGCGACCGCTCCGGCGGTCGTCGAGCGTCTCGCGACCCACGCGCGGCGTGTCGTCTTTCTCTCATCACCGCACCGGACCCCGCACCCCTTCTTCCAGCAACCGAACCCCATGGCGGTGCTCCATGCCGACATCGAGCGGCTCATCGCGGCCTCCGGGCTCGAGTTGACGATCATCCGGCCGGGGATGTTCGCGTCGAACCCGTTGTTCTGGTGGGCGACCGCGATTCGCGCCGGCGGGGTCGTCCGGTGGCCGTACGGCGCCGCCGAGACGGCACCCGTCGATGAGCGCGACGTGGCCGCCGTCGCGGCGCGGACCCTGTATCAGGACGGACATGCCGGAGGCGACTACGTCCTCACGGGCCCCGAGTCACTGAGTCAGGCGGAGCAGGTGAGCATCATCGGTGACGTCCTCGGTCGTCGGATCACATTCGAGGAGCTGTCGCCGGACGAGTTCCGACGCGAGACGGAGGGAACCTGGCCGCGCCCGGTCGTGGACATGCTGCTCGCCGCGTGGAGCGCAGCGATGGGAAGGCCGGCGTTCATCACCTCCACGGTGTCCGACATCCTCGGAACGGCGCCGCGAACGTTTCGCGAGTGGGTCGCCGACCACGCCACCGCCTTGATGGACGGTCCAACCCCGTCGAGTTGACCCTCGCCGCGGTCGGCCCCGGTTGCTCCACTCCATCCTCCAGCAGGCCAGGCTGGACGTTGACGAGTTCCGCCGCGCCCTGTAGGAGTCCAGGTAGCCATGCGTACCTTCACCATCCTCGTCGAGCCTGAGGAGACGGGCGGCTTCTCGGTGATCGTCCCGGCGCTCCCTGGGTGCTTCACCCGGGGTGACACCGTCGAGCAGTGCCGAGAGCGCGCCGCCGAGGCCATCTCCGTCCACATCGCCGGCCTGGAGGCGGACGGAGAACCCGTCCCGGAGGAGCGCGACCACCCCCAGCTGCTCACGGTCACCGCGCCGCCTGACGGCCCCGCGACTGCGGGACCCCGGCTCAGGAGGCGAAGGGTGCCGTGGGGTCGGGAGACAGGTGGAGGTCGCGCGCCTTGAGCCGACGACGGACCTCCTCATCGGGGACCAGCTCGGCCTCTCCGGTCTCATAGGCACGGTCAAACTCGGCGAGCCCCGCGGCGAGGCCGGGGTCGTCAGCGAGGACCCGAGCGATCTCGTCGTCGATGGGCTGCCAGTTGGGTCGTGGCCATGCCCCCATGCTACGGCGGCGGCCGAGGAGCCCCCAGCTGGCGCCCGAGGGGACCGATCCGCGCTCACGGCCACTCCGACTGGGTCCTGTTACCTTTCGCTCGTGGCCGCGTCTTCTCCGTGTGATAGCCAGCAGCCCGCTTCTGACGGCCAACGGTCTGCCTGACGCCGAGATCGTCGCCACGCATCCTCCGTTCGAGGCCGCCTACGCGCTCCACGTGGCCGCGGTCGACCGATTCTGCCTCTCTCAGGTCAGGGACCCCAATACCGCCGAGGATGCGACCGCCGAGGTCTTCGCGGCCGCTCTGAAGGCCTATGACCGGGTGAGGCCCGGAGCCGGCGTCAGCTTCTGGCTCTTCAGAATCGCTCGGAACACCGTCGTCAGCCACCATCGCCGCCGGGCTCGAGAGTCAGACTTGTCTCGGCTGATCCGCGAGAGCCCTCCAACCGAAGACGACGTGCAGCTGGCGGCTGGGGTTCGTGAGGAGCTCCGAGAGGTGGCGGCCGTGGTGGCGACCATGCGCCGCCGCGATCGCACGCTGATTGGACTGCGTCTCGCCGCTCAGCTGACCTACGCGGAGATCGGCGCGGTGGTGGGAAGGGGTCGGCGAGCCTTCAGGGGCGTGGGAGTACGCCCTCGAGCCCGATCGGCATCGTGGCGCGCATGGCCGCCGGCCATACGCCCGCAGAGCTGACGCACGAGGGATACACCGTCTGGGATGCGGCGAGCAGCACGCTTGGAGCTCCGGCGTCCTCCAGAGCTGGCGGACTGGTGTCTCTCCCGTTCTATGACCACGGCGCGCCGGTGAACCTGGAACGCCTACAGAAGAATCCAGCCGTCGCCGCCGCGGAATACGTGCGCGCACAGAGCACCGATCCGTCTCTACAGTCGTACAACTACAGACTAGAGGACAGGCCCGCCACCCAGCGCTTCCTCATCCCCGCTGAGGCGGCGATGGTGGCCGGGGGTTTCGTGACGCGGGCTCAGATCGACGACGGGTCGACCATCTTCCTGATCAGCGACGACCCCATCAACGGCGGTCATCTCATCGTGACCGTCGATGTCTCGGGTCCGCTGGTGAGGAATCGCCCGGCGCCGCCCAACTCTCATTCGCTGATCGCCGTGGTGGCGTTCATGGACCGCACCTCTGGCCAGGTCCTTGACGTCGGGTTCGGGAGTTGGAACATCGTTCCCTAGCGGCCGGGTCTGTGCCGATGCGCCAGGATGTCAGATTCCGGGGTGTCGAGCCCGAGGTTGACGTCTCGCCGGTCTGTGGTAGCCTGACGTACGGACGTTCGGTGTCCCCAGGCTCCCCTGGCCCTGGTCCCGGTGGGGTCGGGCGGACGGGTCACCGGGATCCCTGAGCCCCGAGCGCGTCGGTGTGGTGACTTGTCCATGGTGACGGGCGCGGTCTTTCCTCTCTGTGCGTGGTTACAGCACCCTCCAGCACCCCTTGAGCAACGGGTCGGCAGGCACGGCGGTGCAAGGGCAGCTCGGTGGCAGTAGAAGTGGCAGTAATCGGCCGCTGCCCCTATGGTCCGACCCAGCCCTCGAGCAGCTGAAATCCCTTCCACAACAACGTGCCGGGCGAGGGATTCGAACCCTCACGGGGGGTTGCCCCAACGGTTTTTGAGACCGCCGCGTCTACCATTCCGCCAGCCCGGCCGGGGGGCATCGTATTCGAGAAGGGGCGCCGAGGGGCGGCTTCGGGCGGCCAGCGGCGCCGCAACCGTAGTAAGAACTGTAGTAAGCGTGGCCTTCATGACGCGGTGCGGCATCCAGGCGGGTGTCGGTGCGAACACCCGTGGGCGGCGGACTGCTCCCTGCTCAAGCAGCTGGCTTCTGGCCCGGGTCACGCTGTCGCCGTGCCGCCGTCCGCGAGCCCGTGCTCCACCGTGCGAACAAGACGGACGAGGTCCTGACCCCGAACGGCGCAGGCACGAAGCGACTCGAACAGGTCGAGATACCGTGCCACCTCGCGTGGATCACGGACGATGATCTCGGAGGTGTCGGTCTCGACGGACGCGACGTCGTCGAGGATGTCGAAGCTCGTCATCGCAACGGCGGGCGCCTCTGACGGGACGACGCCGAGCGATGTGGTCGATACCGGATGCGAGAGTGACCAGGCGGTCGAGCTGGCCTCGCAGCACCGACGGCGCTGCCACTCGTGCACGGAGTGTGGCTTCGGTCAGCAGAAAGTGGAAGCGCTTCGTTGGGTCGTAGAGCACTCGCTGACGCTCGATGCGGCCCGCGATCAGGTGCTCCAATCCCTGAAGGCTCGGGTCCTGGTTGAGAGCATCGCTCGCGCGTATTCCGGAGTTTGAAGAAGTCCGGGGATGACGGCCTGCTGGTATAGGCGGAGCACTGCTGCGCTCGCCTCGGACGCGCCGATTCGGTCCTGATTCCAGCGCTGTCCGCGGCGATGCAGGACCCGCACCGTGTTGATCTCTGTCTGCAGCTGCGCCAGCTGGTCGTCGAGCTCGGGGGGCAGGAGAAGGGCTCGCTGCGCACCGCCGTGGTCGCCGAGCGGATCGACTTCCTCACCCCCAAGCGCAAGGAGGCCGCGACCCCCGACCAGGCCGGGCCGGAGCCGGCGGTGGAGACGCCGCGGCCGGTCGCGACGGCGGCCCGGGAGCGGCGGCCGTGAGCGCGATCCTCGGCTCGCTGCTGGCGACGGCGCTGCTGGTGGTGAAGTTCGTCGTGGTCGCCAGCCTCCTCTACGCCCTGGCGTAGGGTAGCGATCGGGCACGAGGCGGCGCGGCGGCATCTGCTCTGGGCGGCGGCCGCGGTCCCGATCGTCAGCCTCTGGGAGACCGGCGAGCTCGGCCAGCTCGTCCACTCGGTGGTCGCCGAGGTCACCTCGCA
Organism: uncultured Chloroflexia bacterium; assembly: GCA_963846365.1. GTDB lineage: Bacteria > Chloroflexota > Dormibacteria > Aeolococcales > Aeolococcaceae > CF-96. The sequence goes on along the minus strand of CAWJVN010000001.1, from coordinate 872,930 downwards.
CCACGCCGGCGACGTTCGGCGGTGCGCCGCCCGACCCGGTGGTGCTGCCGCCGGGGAGGTGGTGCGAGCAGTGCGGCCGGCCCGAGGTGTTCGACGGCGGCTGGCTGTGCGCGGACTGCGCCTGGATCCGGGGTGACGCGGAGGGTGGTCATGGCCGCCGCTGAGGATGGTGCGACCACGGTGGCGATCCCGCAGTGGGCGATGGAGGACAAGGAGTGGGCGTCGGCGCTGCATCTGCTGACCAGCCCGATGCTGGTCCGGAAGGGGGTGATGGAGCACGTCGACTTCACCCGCTGCACGATCAACGTGCCCCGGCTGCTGCGGGTGTCGGCGCCGTGGTCGTCGAGCGAGCGGGCGATGCTGCGGGCGGCCTGCGACCTGTTCAACAGCGGCGGCAAGGTGGGGCTGTCCGAGCTGCTCTGGTCGCTCGACGACGGGAACCTGCGCTGTGTGCTGGAGGCGATCGAGCTGCGCCGGGGCCTGCACAGCTTCTGGCTCGCGGCGGAGGAGGGCCGGTGATCACCGTGCCCGCGGATGAGATGGCGCGGCTGCTGACGGTGCTGCGCGACGACTACGGCGGCTCCGTCGACGCGCTCCTGGTGGCGGCGCGGAAGGGCGCGGCGGCGGCTGGCCGGCGGCGCCGGCTGCCCGACCCGGTGACGGTGCGGACGGCGGGCGAGGTGCTGGAGGCGGTGCGCCTGAAGCTGGTCACTCGCGAGGAGGCGCGCCGGCTGCTCGGGCTGCGCGCGACGCGGACGGCGACCAGGTCGCGTCCCACCGCGGTGCGGTCGGGGTCGGAGCCGGCCGAGCTCTTCGGCTGGGGGAGGGAGCCGGCATGACGAGAGTCGAGGTGGTGGTCACGGTGCGCGTGCCCGAGGGCACCGACGTGGCCGCGGTGGCGGAGACGGTGGCGAGCTGGTCGGCGCCGCTGGATGCGGGCGTGGGCTGGCGCGTGGTTGCGGTCGAGGGCATCGAGCCGCTCGGCGAGGAGGAGGAGGTGGTGGTGATGACGAGCGCCGCGTATGCGGGCCACCGGGAGCGGTCGTACTCCCGCTGGGACGCCGCGGGTCTCCGCCCGCCGACCGGCTGGCGGGCTGGGTGCGAGTGCGGCTGGGGCGACGGCGAGCTGACGGGCTCACAGGGCGAGGCGAGCGAGCGGCACCGGGTGCACGTCGCCGTCACCGCGATGGAGGGCGAGGGATGAAGGGAGCGACGCGTCACGTGGCCGGGAAGCACGCGGGACTGGCGGGGCTCAGGGCGGGCTGGTGGCTGCTCGGGCAGCCGGGTGTCGCCGCCGGCCTGGTCGCCGGTGCGCTCGCCGGCGTCGTGCACCTCTCCGCTGGACTGTGCCTCGGGCTCGCACTGACGATCGGCGGCGGGGTGGCCGGGGTCACCGTGTAACCGGCGTCACCTCGGCATCGCCGCCAAGCTGCGCCGGGCCATGGTCGACGTCGGCCTGGTCCACCGCAAGGACTACCGGACCACCATCGGGCCGCGGCAGCGGGGACGTGCGCTCCGCGAGGGCCGCAACCTGGTGCTGCGCTGGGAGCTGCCCGCGGGGGTGACCCTGCGACGGGTGCGCGACCACCTGGAGGAGCTGGAGCAGCGCTGCGACGCCGGGCTGGCGTGCCGGCTGGAGCGGGGCCGTCTCCACATGGAGGTGAGCCGTCACCCGCTGCCCCCGCGGGTCGACTTCGGCGCCTTCTACGCGGCGCCCTGGGCGGCCGGCGAGCTGCCCGTGGGCCTGGGCCGCAGCCGCAGCGGCTGGCTCTGGGTCGACCTGGCGGTGCTGCCCCACCTGCTCATCGGCGGCGCCTCGGGCCAGGGCAAGAGCGTGTTCCTGCGCCAGGTGCTGACCTGGCTGGCGCTCCGGTTCCAGCCCGCGCAGGTGCGCCTGCTGCTGCTCGACCTCAAGGGCGGCCTGGCGCTGAGCCGGTTCGGCCGGCTGCCCCACGCGCTCCGCCCGGTGGTGTCGGACGTGCTCGAGGCGCCGGCGGCGCTGCTCGAGGTGAGGGAGGAGATGCAGCGGCGCCAGGCGCTTATGGAGGCGGCGAACGCCGAGGACATCGACGACTGGCACGAGGCCGGCCGCGAGCGGCTGCCGCGGGTGATCGCCGTGGTCGACGAGCTGGCGCAGCTGAGCATGGGCGCGCTCGGCGGCAAGGAGAACGACGAGGCGCGGGCGGCGCAGAAGCGGGCGGTGGGTCTGCTCTGCGAGCTGGGCCGGCTGGGCCGCGGCCTCGGGGTCCATCTGATCCTCGGCACCCAGCGGCCGGACGCCGACGCCATCCCCGGCCAGCTCAAGGCGGTGTGCGGCGGGACGGTGGCCTTCCGGGTGCGCAACATCAGCAACAGCCAGATCCTGCTCGACTGCGACCGGGCCGCGCTGCTGCCCAGCATCCGGGGCGGGCGGTGTGGGCGCACGAGGGCCTGGAGGAGTTTCAGGGCATCTTCCTCGACAACGCGGAGAGCCTCCGTCTGCTCGAGGAGCGGTGGCTGTGCGACGGCGACGCTGCCGACGTCGAGGGTGCGAGTGGGGTGTCGCGGTGGAGGCCGGCGCCGCCGCCCGGGCCGGCCGCCCGGTGCCTCGCCTCGATGCGCCACGTTCGTCTCACTGCGACGGCCCGGCTGGGCAGGCTCGGCGAGCTGCTCGTCGCCACCGGCGCCACCCTCCGCCGGGGCGTGTCGCGACCACGCCCCACCGGGGGTGCAGGGGGCGGTCCCCCTGCGGCGGACCCGGGTGACGGCGCCCAGCTGCTCCACGTCGTCGAGCCCGACCACCCGCTCGGCGAGGACGCCGCGCCCGCCGCCACCCCCTTGCCGACCACACCGGCTGCCCGGCCGGCGCTGCGCGTCGAGGCCTGGCACCACGCGGACCGGTGCGACGAGGAGGAGCTGCTGACCGTGATCCGCCGCGCCGCCGACCCTGCCGATGATCACCACGTCGACCACGTGGTCGCCGTCGCCGCCGGTGACGACCCGTTCGGAGAGCACTGCCCGGAGCATGTAACACGGGCCCTTCAAAGTACCTGGGAGGCGTCGGACCTCGAGGGGGCGTGGGGATGATTCCGCGCCGGCCAGGGCCTCACGGGTCCACTCCCGACCACGACGCGCGCGCCGCCGGGGCGGAGGCACCGCGCGCCCCAGGTGGTGCCGGGGCGACCGCGCTCACCGAGCACTCCAACCACCGGGGCGTGGGGCCGGGGGGCACCGGCGGCCGTGCGGCCGCGCTGGCCGCCCCCCCGGCGCAGAGGCCGTCCACGACGCGCGCACCGCTCACCGCGCCCGCGGGAGCGGGCGCGTCTGCCGGAGGCGTGGGCTCCCGGCGGTCCGTGCCTCCCGTGGGTGGCGCCAGCGAGGTTGAGCCCCCGGACGATGCTCGGCAGGCGCCGCCCGGGGAGCGGGGCGGAGCCAGGAGCGGACCGGGCGGTGGGCTGCTGGTCCTCTCTGCGGGCGTCGATTCGCTGTATGCCTCGGCGGTCGGTGCGCCCGCCGCACGCAACCTCGCCACCGCCAGGGAGCGCAAGGCGGCCGCGGCCGCGGGGGAGCGGGCGGCGGTGTGGGAGCCGCCGGGAGCCGGGAGGGCCTTCCTGGTTCGTCCCCACGGCTACCGCGGGTACACCATCTGGGCCACCTCGCCGGCGATGGACGTGTGCCTCGGTGAGGGCCGCTCGCTGCCGGCGCTGTACCTCTGGCTGCAGGCGGCCCACCTCCATCGGGTCGGCGTCGAGGCCGCGGTGGAGGAGCTGGAGCGGGTGCGTGCCGCCCTGGTGCGCGAGCCGGAGCGGAGGCACGACCGTGAGAAGGACTGGCCCCGTCCCGACGCGTGGGACCGGGCGCCCATCCCTCCGGCCACCCCGCCCCCGCTCGGCGCCTCGCTGACGGCCTCGCGCGTCGACCTGTACGTGGACAGCCAGGGGTGGCGGCCGCAGCGCGGGGACTTCCCCCGGTTCGTCTGCCGGGCGCAGCGCAAGACCGAGTTCGAGACCGACCGGCAGATGCACACCCGCGGCCGCCGGCTGTCGGGCTTCGTCTTCGGCCGGGGCGCGATCGTGGCCCGCATCTACGACAAGACGCTGGAGCTGGCGGTCCGGGGTGAGACCTGGCCGCAGGTGATCTGGCAGGGCGCCGACCCGGACCGCCCGGTGTGGCGCGTCGAGCACCAGTTCCGACGGCCGGCGCTCAAGGCGTTCCGGCTGCGGACGGTGGCCGACGTGCTCGCCGCCCGCCAGGAGCTGTGGGAGTACGGCATGCGCTGGATCTCGCTGCGCGACCCGAACGGGGACAGCAACCGGTCGCGGTGGCCGGAGGCGCCGGTGTGGACGGCGTTCCGCAAGGCGGCGCTCGGCTCGCCCTGCTAGCAGCTGGTGCGCGAGCGCAAGGAAGCGGCGAGCCGGCTGCGGCTGCTGCGTGGCTTCGTCGGCTACGCGACCTCGCTGGCGGCGTGCGACGACCAGGTGGACGACGTGGAGGAGGCGCTGCGCGAGGTGGTTCCCGAGGTGCAGGCGTACCTCCGCGAAAGGGGGACCACATTCGATGACGTCGTGGCGGTGAAGCGGGAGCAGCGGCTTGTCTGACCCGTCTGCGCCGGTGCTGTTGACCATCGAGGAGACTGCGCGCCTCCTGAACTGTGGCACCACGCTGATCAAGGTGATGATCCGCACTGATCGCATCCGGTTTGTGAAGCTCGGACGGCTCACGAGGATTCCCCGAGCCGAGATCGATGGCCTGGTTGACGGAGCGATCAGCATGAGCGCCACGCGTCCGGTGGCCGTGGTCGGTCTGAAGGCGCCGCCGCCCGAAGTCAACCGTAGGGGGCACCGTGGCGCGCCGAGGTAACGGCGAGGGGTCCATCTACAGGCGGAAGAACGGCACCTGGGCAGCTGCGCTGGAGATTGACGGCAGGAGGCACTTCGTCTACGCGCCGACCCAACGGGAGGCACGAGAGAAGCTGACGTCCTTGCGCGCGGCGGCGGCGAGGGGCGTCAAGGTCGGGTCCCGCGAGACCGTGGGCGAGTACCTGCGGCGGTGGATCGACAGTGTGAAGCCGGCCATCGGCGAGAGGACCTGGGAGGGCTATGAGAGCATCATCCGGGTGCATCTCACGCCGGCGCTGGGCCACGTCCGGCTCGATAAGCTGAGCACCCTTGATGTGCGACAGCTCGTCGCACGCTTGGCCAGCGAGGGGCGTGCAAACAACACCATCCACCACGTCGGCGCCTGCCTTCGGACGGCCCTGAGGGAGGCGGTCACCGACGGGCTCATGCCACAGGGAAACGTGGCGATCACCGCGCGGGTACCCCCACTGCGCCGCGTGGAGTACGAGACCTGGAACGCGGACGAGGTACGGGCGTTCTTGGCGGCCGCGGCCGGTGACGAATTCGAGGCGCTCTACTGGCTGGCCATCACCACGGGGGCGCGGCAGGGCGAATTGTTCGCACTACGCCGCAGCGCCTTCGAGCGGCGCGGACCGACGCTCTCCGTTCAGGCGAGCGTGTCCCGACGGCGCCGACGAACCCTGACCAAGAACGCCTCGTCGGTACGGTTGATCGATCTCGACCGTGACGTCGCCGAGCTGGTGGCCGAGCACCTGCGATGCCAACCGCTGGAGCTCCGAGGCGAGGGGCTGATCTTTCCCCACCCGGTGCGCGGCGGCATGCTGGACAACAGCTTCCTCTATGTGCGGCGCTTCAAGCCCCTCGTGGCCCGCGCCGGCCTCCGTCAGATCCGGTTCCATGACCTCCGGCACACGGCGGCACGGCTGATGCTCGAAGGAGGACTGCTGCCTCACGAGGTCGGTCGCATCCTGGGCCACTCTGACCCGTCGACGACGCTTCGGCTCTACGCTCCGTGGATCCGTTTGAACCGGCCAGACGTCGCGCGGGTCATGGGCGCTGTGATCCGAGGTAGCGGCGACGGCCTGCGAGCCGCGGGCCGCGGCGAGCGGCAGGCCTGACGCCTGCGGCGTGTGGCCGCGCCGCGTGCAGCAACGGGTCAGGCTCGGTATGTGTAACGGGGTCGTCGCGCACGGGCATCGTCGCGTCGCGATCGGGACGCGCTTCGCTCCGGCAATGTGAGATCGAACTCGGGGTGCATATGCTGCGCCCATCTTGAAACCCGACACCACAAACACGATTGCCAGGCTGCGCGAGCAGGTCGGCCTGTCGAGGCATGACCTGGCTCGGCTTCTTGGCGCTCACGAGGATACGGTGGCGCGGTGGGAGACTGGCCAGACGAAGGTGCAGAAGCGTTACCGGGTTCCGCTGGCTCGTCGCCTTAAGGTGAGGGCCGATGCGCTCGGCCAGGAGGACTGACACAGTGGCCATCGCACCCCCGCCCCCGACGCAGGCCGGTCCCTCGCCCGTGCCCCCGCAGCTTCCTCCGGGCTATGAGCTCAAGAAGAAGAAGGGTCACAAGCTGCGCAATATCGTGCTGGGCACAGCGGCGATCATCGTCGTGGCCGTCGTGGCGACCAGTGCGAGCAACAGCAATTCCGGTACCAAGGTCAGCAGCGGAGGCGGCTCGACCGGCACGTCGCAGTCTGCGACCCCCAGCAAGTTCGCGGTCGGCGACACCATCAAGGTCGGCGACAACATGCTGTTCTCCGTCACCGGCGTCAAGGACAATGTCGCGAGCGGCAATCAGTTCGAGACCCCCAAGAACGGTCAGTTCCTGGTCGTCAATGTCAGCTTGCAGAACAAGGGCACTCAGCCCTCGACGATCTCCAGTCTGGTCAGCTTCGAGCTGCGTGACGAGAACGGCCAGAGCTACACCGAGACCATCCTCAACTTCGGCCCCGAAGCCTCCGGATGGGGAGATCGCTTCTGGCGACAAGCTGGCGGGCGGCCTGTCGTACGACGTGCCCAAGGGCCACTCGTACAAGCTCTACTTCAAGAACGACCTTTTCTCGGGCGGTCAGGTCATCATCGACCTCGGAGCGCACTGAGCGGGCAAGGACTGAACAGTCCCTCGGGACGGTGACCATAACGGCGGTCGGGCTATCCCCGGCCGCCGTTGTGGTTTGCCCAGCGGAGCGGCTGCCCGCGGTCAGGCCCCCCACTGTAGTAACAACGTAGTAAGGGCGACGGGACGGACCTGGGGCTTCGGTCTGGCATCAGGCATCTAACCGCGTCCATAACGACGCCGCGCCAGCTTTTGAGACCGCCGCGTCTACCATTCCGCCAGCCCGGCCGGGGGGCATCGTATTCGAGAAGGGGCGCCGAGTGGCGGGCTTGGGCGGCGGAACGTGGCCTCTGTAACGGGAGCCGAAGCGCGGATGGGGCGCCGTCCAGGAGACTCGTCGCGATGACGTCCGGAACCGCTCGCCGGACCCGCGGCGGCTGGAACCCTCACCGCGACGGCCGAGACCCTCACGGCGGCGGTGCCGAACTGCAACCCTGCGCGGAGATGCCTCAGCTGTTCGCCGCGTCTCGCCGAGCTGGTCGCCCTCACCGCTCCCCTCTCGGGGGCGGGACTGGCGCCGCCGCCCGCCTGGGTGTGGTGGGGCGACGATCGCCGCGGCCTCTGGCCTCCCCCGGATCGGGACGCGGATCTCAACGTGCAGGAGGAGCCGGCCTGGGTCGACACCGCCGCCCGACGGATCCGCCGCCGGCTGAACGAGGTGCGGCAGCCCAGGGTCGTGGGCCACCTGGACTGGTACTCGGAGAATCTTCACTGGGAGGGGCGCACGCTGAGGGCGGTGCACGATTGGGACAGCCTGGCAGTCCATCCCGAGGCGGCGATCGCCGGTGTCGCGGCGGCGATCTTGCCGACCTCGGCGGGCGGCCGGCTGGGTGCGACAGTGGGCGAGTCGATGAGCTTCCTCGAGCAGTGCTCGGAATCGCGCGGTGGCCGGTGGCGGCCGGAGGAGCTGGAGATCGCCTGGGGCGGCCGGCCTCTGGACGCATCTGTTCGACGTCAAGAAGGAGGCCGTGGACGTCGCCGGCGGACCGCTCATGACGGCACTCGCCGGCGAGCTGGACGAACGGCTCACTCGAGCCGGAGCCTGACTGCGTCACCGATCAGTCGATGGCCGGACGGTCGCACCCAGTCCCCGGCTGCGCACCGGACTGCGGTAGGATCCACCGCCGCAACAGCCCTGAGGGACGGGGAGACGAGCCCATGCCCGAGTTCCCGGCGATCACCCATGTCGCCGTCACCGTCAGCGACCTCGACCGCAGCCGCACCTGGTACCAGCGCCTCGTCGGCGCCGACCCGGTGCTCGACGAGGACACCGGGCCGTTCCACCACGTGGTCTGGCTGCTCGGCGGCACGCTGCTCGGGATCCATCAGCACAGCAGCCCATCGAGCGCCGAGCCCTTCGACGAGCTGCGCCCGGGCCTCGACCACATCGCCTTCGCCTGTGCCAACCGCTCGGAGCTGGAGAGCTGGGAGGGCCGCCTCGACGAGCTGGGCATCGCCCACGGTGGGATCGTCGATGCGGACTACGGATCGGGCCTGTCCTTCCGCGACCCCGACAACATCGCGCTCGAGTTCTTCGCCCCGCCGGGGTAGCACTCCGACACGTTGTTCCGATCCGCCGGCGGCGGCTCGGCTCGCGTCCCCGTGAGGGGGTGATTCCCAGCAGTTTCCCAGACTCCCGCCATGATTCTGCAAGGGTGCCCCGGCCACCCTGGGCTCATGGACACAACTCTCTGCAAGCGCTCCGGGACCCTGCCGGGGGTTCCCGCGGCTGCAGGGGATGGCCGCCCAGGGGCAGGCCGGCGTGCTCCAGCTCTACAACAGCACCAGCCTGCAGGTCTTCGGCACCGCCGTCGGCGACCTCTTCCTCCTCACCGCGGGGCTCTCCCCGGGCGTCACTCCCGGCGGGGACGTACCATGCGGCCGTGAGCGCCACGAGCACGTCGACGCGGCCCGCCACCACGGAGCCGAGAGTCGCCGGGCCCGCCGGGCTGGGGATGGCGATCGTCTTCCTCTGGGGGCTCGCCGCCCAGTACACCGCCCAGGGGATCGGCGGCGCCGCCGGCCACTTCGGCCTCCACCACGGCGCCGGCCGGATGGCCGCCTATCTCGCCGCCGCGGCCCTCCTGGTGGTCCTCGGCGAGGGACTGCGGCGGGGCATGGAGTGGGCCCGGCTCGGCACCCTGGCGCTCGCCGTCCTGGTGGTCGTGCTCGGCGCCTGCACCGCCCTCGTGGTCGTGGAGGGCCACGGGATGGCGACCCGGGCGGTGGTGAGCACGGTCGTCGAGCTCACCCTGATCCCCTGGATCGCCTGGCGGCTCAGCCTGCCGAGGACGGCGGGCTGGTTCCGGGCGTCCGCGGGCGCCACCGCGGTGGACGCTCTGGCCGGCTGGATGCTCCTCGCCGCGATCGTGGTCATCCGGCTCTCCACCGGTGGGCTGCGACTCCCGCTCCCGTCGGGGAAGCCGATGCCGTCCACGTGGAGCGCCGTCGTCGAGCTCGGCGTGGTCCCGATCATCGCCCTGCGCGTCGGGCTGGGCTCGCGCTCGCGGGCGGGAGCCGCGATCGCCGGGCGGGCTCGGGTCGACGGGGTGTGGCTGGCCGCCCTGGTCGCCTGGGCGGTGCCCTGGGGAGTCCTGATCGCGTACACCCAGGGCATCGGGGTGAGGTAGGCCGCCGGGCCTACGGCACCGTGGCCAGCTGCGCCTCGATCACCTCGCGCGCCTCCGGGTCGTCGTCCTGGGCCAGCGCCCTGCGCGCCAGCGCGACGTGGCGGTCGCGCTCGCTGCGGTGACCGGCGGCGGCGTGGGCGCGGGCCATGCCCTCGTGGCACGAGGCCAGCCGCCAGCCCGTCCACGCGCCGGCGCGGGCGATCTCGAGCGCGGAGCGCGCGCAGCGCAGCGAGAGGTCGGGGAGGCCGAGCAGCGCGGCGACGTGAGCGATCTGCCAGTCGCCGGTGGCGCGCTCGGCGTCGCCGCCGCCGGCCAGCTCCCAGTGGTGGCGGGAGGCCACGGCGGTGCGGAGCATCTCGTCCTCCTCGGCCCGGGTCCGACTGGGCAGGTCGATCAGCTCCCAGGTGCGGTTGAAGGTCGCGGCCGCGAGCTGGCGGTGCCAGTCCGGCGGCGGGCCGCCGCTGCTCTCGGTCACGCGCGTCCTCCTGGCTCGGCCGGGGTCGGCCGTCCCGGTCCGATATCGTAGGTGAGAACCCCAGGAGGAGGACCGGATGGCCCAGGCACCGATGCCGGCGGCGTTCATCGGCCACGGCAGCCCGATGAACGCCCTCGAGCACAACCGGTACACCGAGGCGTGGCGCGCCTTCGGCGCCTCGGTGCCGCGGCCCCGTGCCATCCTGGTGGTCTCGGCGCACTGGTACATCAACGCCACCGCGGTCACCGCGATGGCCCGGCCGCGCACCATCCACGACTTCTTCGGCTTCCCCGACCAGCTCTTCGCCGTCGAGTACCCGGCTCCCGGCGCTCCCGAGGTCGCGGAGGAGGTCGCCGAGGTGGTGCGGCCCACCTGGGTGGGGCTCGACCTGGACAGCTGGGGGCTCGACCACGGCACCTGGTCGGTGCTCTGCCACGCGTTTCCGGACGCCGACATCCCGGTGGTGCAGCTGTCCATCAACGCGAGCAAGCCGCTCGACCACCACGTCGAGCTGGGGGCGCGGCTGGCCCCGCTGCGCGACCGGGGCGTGCTGGTCGTGGGCAGCGGCAACGTCGTCCACAACCTGCGGCGGATCGACCCGGGCGCCGGTGACCGCGGCTTCGACTGGGCACGGAGATTCGACGAGGAGGCGCGCGCGCTGATGACCGGCGCACCCGGCGAGGTGCTCGGCCTCCACTCGCACCGCGACTACGCGGCCGCGGTGCCGACACCGGACCACTTCATCCCGTCCCTCTACCTCGCCGGGCTCGCCGCCGCGGCGGGCCGTCCGGCGCGGATCATGGTCGAGGGCTACGCATACGGGTCGCTGTCGATGACCTCGTACACCCTCGACGCCGCCGCCTCCGAGGACGTGGTCGGCGGCGCTCAGGACGCGGCGCCGATCCCCGACCCCGGGGTGGTGCCCGCGGACGGCACCAACATCTGAGGTGGCCGCCATGGCCGACACCTTCACGAACGGTGCGCGCCCCCGCTCGCGCCTGCGCCGCCTGCTCAGCCTCAGCGGTGACCCGCAGCCGGTCGGCCCGCGGACGGGCTGCGCCCGCGCATCGAGGGGGCGGAGGTCACCCCCAGCGTCTGCCCCTACTGCGCCGTCGGCTGCGGCCAGCGCGTGTACCACCGCGACGGCGAGATCCTCTCCATCGAGGCAACCCGGAGAGCCCGATCAGCGCCGGCCACCTCTGCCCCAAGGGCGCCGCCACCCATCAGCTCCACGTCAACCCCAACCGGGTCACGTCGGTCCTGTACCGCGCCCCCTACTCCACCCGCTGGGAGCGGCGTCCGCTGGCCTGGGCGATGGAGCGGGTGGCCCCAGCTGATCCGCACCACCCGCGACGCCGGCTTCGTCGAGCGCACCGAGTCGGGGGGAGCTGGCCAACCACTGCCTCAGCGTCGCATCGCTGGGCGGCGCCACCCTCGACAACGAGGAGACCTACCTGATCAAGAAGCTCCTCACCGGGGGCTCGGGATCCTGCCCATCGAGAACCAGGCCCGGATATGACACAGCTCCACGGTCCCCGGTCTGGGGGCGAGCTTCGGGCGGGGCGGTGCCACCACCAACCTGATGGATCTGGTCAACTCCGACTGCATCCTGGTGATGGGCAGCAATATGGCGGAGAACCACCCGGTGGGCTTCCGCTTCGTGGTCGAGGCGCGTGAGCGCGGCGCCGAGGTCATCCACGTCGACCCCCGCTTCACCCGGACCTCGGCGAGCGCCTCCCGCCACGTGGCGATGCGCTCGGGCAGCGAGATCGTGTTCCTCGGGGCGCTGATCAATCACGTCCTCGGCGGTGACCGGTTCTTCCGCGACTACGTCCGCGACTTCACCAACGGCCCGACCATCCTTCCCGAGGGCTACGTCGACGCCGAGGACTACGACGGCCTCTTCTCCGGCTTCGTCGACGACGAGCTCGAGGCGATCCCCCGCGCCGGGCCCGGGGACGCCGCTCCCCACGGCGGCAGCGCACCCGCCTCCGGCGACCACGGCCGGCACGACCCCGAGCGAGCCCACTGGAGCTACGGTGAGCGCGCCCCCGCCGGTCCCGACTTCCGCATCGAGCGCGACCCCACCATGGAGCACCCGCGCTGCGTGCTCCAGGTGCTGCGCCGCCACTTCGCCCGCTACACGCCCGAGATGGTCGAGCGGGTCTGCGGCACCCCGCGTGCCGACTTCGAGGCGGTGGCGCGGGCGCTGGTCGACAACTCCGGGCCCGAGCGCACCTCGGTGATCTGCTACGCGGTGGGCTGGACCCAGCAGCCGGTGGAGCCGCAGATCATCCGCGCCGCGTCCATCCTGCAGCTGCTGCTCGGCAACATCGGCCGCCCCGGGGGCGGGATCCTGGCGCTGCGCGGCCATGCCAGCATCCAGGGGCCGACCGACATCCCCACCCTCTCCGACCTGCTCCCGGGCTACCTGCCCCAGCCGCTCGCCGGCGGCGGCCACGCCGACCTCGCCGCCTACTGCGCGGCGGTGCAGCAGCCCCGCGGGGTGTGGGGGAACGCCCCGAGCCACATCGTCAGCCTGCTCACCGCCTGGTACGGCGACGCCGGCGGCGCCGACCGCGGCTACCGCTGGCTGGCGAAGCGCACCGGCGACCACGGGCACCTCGCCGTGGGCGTGGCCTGGGGCGCCTGGGCCGGCCGGCGCGCTTCCACCACATGCTTCGCCTGGTCAAGCCGCTCTCGCCGATGAACCTGGGCAGCTGGGCCTTCGCCGGCTTCTCCGCCGCCTCCGCGCTGGGCGGGCTGCGCGCCCTCGCCGGGGCCGGGCGGGCTCCGCTGCCGGCGCTGATCCGCCGCGCCGGCCGGCTCGTCCCCGACCTGCTCACGCTGCCCGGCAGCGTGTTCGCGCTCTTCTTCTCCAGGTACACCGGCACCCTGCTCGCCGCCACCGCGGTGCCGCTGTGGGCGCGCACCCCGCTGCCCGGCCCGCTGTTCATGCCGTCGTCGGCGGCCACCGGCGCCGCCGCGGTGCAGGGCGCGCTCGCGGCCGGCGGCGAGGACGGCAGCGCGCTCGAGCTCCCCGAGAGCGGGCCGCGCTGCTCGGCGAGGTGGCGCTCGCCTCCATCTGGCTGCACCGGCTCGGGCCGGTGGCGCGGCGGCCTCTCGTCCACGGCCGGGAGCGGGGGCTGTTCTGGGGTGGCTACGTCGGCGCCGGGCTGGCCGTGCCACTGGGGGTCTCGCTGCTCCCGGCGCGGCTGCGCCAGCGGCCGGCGGTGCGCCTCGCCGGCGCCGCCGCCACCCTCGCCGGCGGGCTCTGCCTGCGCGCCGCGGTGGTGCGCGGCGGAGAGGCCTCGGCGCTGGATCCCGAGGCGGTGCTGGGGGAGACACCGCCCCAGGCCTGACTCCCGGCCTGCAATTGCAGGCGGGGAGGCGGGGAACTCGTTGACACCCCTCCGCGCCGTGCGTATGTTTCGACACCAGCCGTGACCGTCCGGTTGGTGCATTTGTCGGAGGGGGCCGGATGTCGACCGTCAGCCGCCGCGGGTTCATCAAGCTCGGCGCCGCCGGCGGTGGCGCGCTGGCCCTCAGCGGGCTGGGGTTCGACCTCACCCAGGCCCGCGGCGTCGCCCAGCAGCTGCGCATCCACGGCGCCACCGAGTCGCACTCGGTCTGCCCCTACTGCGCGGTGGGCTGCTCGCTGGTGGCGTACACCCGCAAGCAACCCGACGGCTCGGTGAAGCTGCTCCAGATCGAGGGCGACCCCGACAGCCCGGTGAATGAGGGCAGGCTCTGCCCCAAGGGCGCCACCGCGATGCAGCTGGCCACCTCCGCCCGCCGGGTCGACCAGCCCCTCCACCGTCCCCCCGGCGCCACCGCGTGGCAGCCGATCTCCTGGGACGCGGCGCTCGACCGCATCGCCGCCAACGTCAAGCGCGCCCGGGATGCGACCTTCGTCACCGAGGACGCCAACGGCAACACCGTCAACCGCTGCGAGGGCATCGCCTTCGCCGGCGGCGCCGCCTTCAGCAACGAGGAGGGCTACCTCGCCGCCAAGGTGATGCGGGCCCTGGGGGTGGTCCACCTCGAACAGCAGGCGCGTGTTTGACACGGCCCCACGGTGGTCAGTTTGGCCGCCACGTTCGGCCGGGGGGCCATGACCAACCACTGGCGCGACATCCGGAACGCCGACCTCATCCTCATCAACGGCGCCAACCCGGCTGAGGCCCACCCGGTCGGCTTCCAGTGGTTCATGCGGGCCAAGCTCGACCGCGGCGCGAAGATCGTGCACACCGACCCGCGGTTCACCCGCACCTCGGCGGTCGCCGACGTCCACCTGCCGATCCGCACCGGCACCGACGCCGCCTACTTCGGCGGCCTCATCAACCACGTGCTCCAGAACAACCTGTTCCACGACGAGTACGTGCGCAACTACACCAACGCCTCCTGGATCGTGCAGCAGGGATACGGCTTCCAGGACGGCCTCTTCTCCGGCTACAACGCCGCCAAGCGCACCTACGACATCTCCACGTGGGCGTACGAGGGCACCACCGGGCCCAGCCAGGCGGCGGCGGGACAGCCGCAGCAGCAGGTGCAGGTGTCCGGGCAGAGCCCGCAGGGCTCGTCGCTGGACGCCTTCGCCCGCCGCGACCCGACCCTGCAGGACCCGCGCTGCGTCTTCCAGCTGATGAAGCAGCACTACGCGCGCTACACCCCGGAGATGGTCGAGCGGATCACCGGCATCCCCCGGGCGCGCTTCCTCGAGGTGGCCCGGATGGTGGGCGAGATGGGCCGCCCCGACCGGGTGATGACCATCGTCTACGCCGTCGGCCTCACCCACCACACCACCGGCTCGCAGCTGATCCGCTCCGGGGCGATCCTCCAGCTGCTGCTCGGCAACATCGGCCGCCCCGGCGGGGGCATGAACGCCGAGCGCGGCCACGCCAACATCCAGGGAAACACCGACAACGCGATCTCCTGGGAGATCCTCCCCGGCTATCTGCGCGTCCCCGCTCCGGGTCAGAAGACCCTCGACGACTACGTCGCCCAGAGCGCGAGCAAGCGCAGCGATCCGAACTCCTGGAACTTTTTCGGCACCAACTACCGGAAGTTCATGGTGAGCCTGCTGAAGACCTGGTATGGCGACGCGGCCACCGCCGACAACCAGTACGCCTTCGACCACCTCCCCAAGCCGGCCCAGAACGCCTCGTGGATGTCGATCTACGACAACGCGCTGAGGGGGAGGATGAAGGGGGTGCTGCTCTCGGGGATGACCGCGACCAGCATCGGGCCCGACTCCAACCAGGTGATGACCGCGCTCGGCAACCTGGAGTGGCTGGTGGTGATGGACCCGCTGCCCACCACCAGCTCGGAGTTCTGGCACGCCCCGGGCGTCGACCCGGCCTCGGTGAGGACCGAGGTCTTCATGCTGCCCACCACCCACTGGATCGAGAAGGACGGCTCCTTCGTGAACAGCGGCCGCTGGATGCAGTGGAAGGACCAGGTGCTGCCCCCCGAGGGCCAGTCGCGCCACGACCACTGGATCCTCGCCGAGCTGCTGCTGCGGGTGCGGAGGCTGTACCAGCAGCAGGGCGGACGCCACCCCGACCCGGTGGTGCAGCTGACCATGGACTACGCCGATCCGCAGCGGCCGGCCCTCGACGAGATCGCCCGGGAGGTGAACGGCCGCGACCTCGCCACCGGGAAGCGGCTGGCGAGCTTCGCCCTGCTCAAGGACGACGGCACCACCACCGCGGGCAACTGGATCTACACGGGGTTCTATCCCGAGAGCGGCAACCTCGCCCGCCGCCGCCAGGGCGTCGACGACCCCGCGAAGAACGATCCCACCGGTCTCGGCCACTATCCCAACTGGGCCTGGAGCTGGCCGCTCAACCGGCGGGTGCTCTACAACCGCGCCTCCGCCGACCTGGCGGGGAAGCCGTGGGACCCGGCGCGGCCGGGCATCCAGTGGAACGGCAGCAAATGGGTGGGCGACGTGCCCGACTACCCGGCGACGATGAGCCCCACCGATCCCAACGCCTGGCTGCCGTTCATCATGAACGGCGAGGGGGTGGGACGGCTCTTCTCCAACTCCACCATCGACGGCCCCCTCCCGGAGCACTACGAGCCGGTGGAGTCGCCGATCACCAACCCGCTGCACCCGCAGGTGTCGGCATCCCCGGTGGCGTTCCTCTACGACCAGGCCGCGGGGCGGAAGAGCCGCTTCGGCACCGTCCGCGACTACCCCTACATCGCCACCAGCTACCGGCTGACCGAGCACGAGCACTACGTCACCCAGCACGTGCCCCTCCTGGTCGGGCTGCAGCCCGAGCCCTTCGTCGAGCTGCCGGTGCAGCTGGCGGAGCAGAAGGGCATCCGCACCGGCGATCGGGTGCGGGTCTCGTCGGCGCGCGGCCGGCTCGAGGTTCTGGCCCTGGTCACCCCGCGGCTGCAGCCGCTCACCGTCGACGGGAGGACGGTGTACCAGGTGGGCATCCCCATCCACTGGGGCTTCGTCGGCGTCGCCGCCGACCGCGACCCCAACCACGGGGCGAACTGGCTGGCCAACGCGCTCACCCCCTTCGTCGGCGACGCCAACGCGCGCACCCCGGAGTTCAAGGCGTTCCTCGTCAACGTGGAGAGGATGTGATGGCCGCCGCCCACGCCGTCGACACCCGCTGGGACGACCGCCGCCGCCGCGGCGCCGAGCTCACCCGGCGCTATCCCTTCGCCGCCGAGGTGCTGCGGCTGCACGACGCCCTCCTCGACGTCCAGGAGCCGGCCTTCGCCGCGACCCCCGCCCTCGACGGCCTCGACGCCGTGGCCGCGCACGCCGCCGCCGCGGTGCTGCCCGCGGTGGTCGAGGCCACCGTGGCCGCCGGGCCCGAGCAGCTCGCCGAGCAGGCCTGGGGCCGCCTCGAGCAGGGCGGCCTGGAGTCCGTGGTCCACGGCTGGCTGATGGGGGAGGAGCAGTCGCAGCTCGACCGCTACCTCGCCCGCGCCGCCGCCACCCCGGTGCTGGAGGCGCTCGGCGAGTCGCTCACCCCCCTCGCGGAGGTCGACGCCCGCCACTGCCCGCGCTGCGGCGGGCCGCCCCAGCTCGCGGTGATCGAGCCCGCCGAGGCGCTGAGCGGCTCGCGGCGGCGGCTGGTCTGCGCGCGCTGCCTGGCCGGCTGGACCTATCCGCGGATGGTCTGCGCCGGCTGCGGCGAGACCGACAGCCGGCGGCTGCCGATCTACGAGGAGGGCGACTGGATCCCCCACGCCCGCATCGAGGGCTGCGAGAGCTGCCGCCGCTACCTGATCAGCGTCGACCTGCGCAAGGACGGCGCCGCGGTGCCCCCGGTCGACGAGCTGGCGGCGATGCCGCTCGCGCTCCACGCCGAGAGCCTCGGCCTCCGCAAGATCGTGCCCAACCTCATGGGGTTGTAGCCATGGCCGTCAGGATCTCTCCGGGCACGGCGTACGGGTTCTTCACCGACACCAGCATCTGCATCGGCTGCAAGGCCTGCGAGGTGGCCTGCAAGGAGTGGAACCAGCTCCCCGGCAACGCCCCGAGCTTCCTCGGCGACAGCCTCGACAACACCGGCCAGCTCGACGCCATGAACTGGCGGCACGTCCAGTTCCTCGAGCGGTTCACGCCCCCGGCGCCGGGTGGCGGCGGCGGCCGGCAGGCCTTCCTGATGATGTCCGACGTCTGCAAGCACTGCAACCAGGCCAGCTGCATGGACGTCTGCCCGACCGGGGCGATCATCCGCACCGAGTTCGACACCGTGTTCATCCAGCAGGACGTCTGCAACGGCTGTCGCAACTGCATCAGCGCGTGCCCGTTCGGGGTCATCGGCTTCCACGGCGACACCGGCACGGTGCGCAAGTGCACGCTCTGCTACGACCGCCTCCAGGCGGGGATGCAGCCCGCCTGCGCCCAGGCCTGCCCCACCCAGTCGATCCAGTTCGGGCCGCTCGACCAGCTCCACCAGCGGGCCGACGCCCGCCTCGCCACCCTCCACGGCGACGGCCACGCGGAGGCGCGCCTGTACGGACGCGACGGTGCCGTCTATGGCGGCCTCGGTGCCTTCTTCCTGCTGATGGACACCCCCGAGACCTACGGGCTGCCCGCCGCCGCCAGCGCGGTGCGGCCGGGTCGGAACAACGCCCCCGGCTACCTCGGGGCCCTGCTCGGCTCGGTGCTCGCCGTGCTCGGCGGCCTGATCGCCCTCCGCCGCCGAAACGAGACCCCGGAGGCACCCTGATGGCCAACGAGCACTTCGCGGTCTCGCCCGACTGGCGCTGGTACATCCTCCTGTACTTCTTCCTCGCGGGCATCGCCGGGGGGGCGTACGTGATCGGCGCCCTGCTCCGCCTGACCGGCGCCGACCGCGCCGCCGAGCGGGTCGCCTTCCTGGTCGCGTTCCCGGCGATCGTGGTCTGCCCGATGCTGCTGACCGTCGACCTGGGCGCTCCGGTCCGCTTCTGGCACATGCTGGTGAACACCACCCCCGGCGGCGGCGGGCTCAACCTCCACCTCGAGTCGCCGATGTCGGTGGGGGCCTGGGCGCTGAGCCTGTTCTCGGGGTTCGCCCTGGTGTCGTTCCTCGCCGCGCTCGGCCGGCCGGCCGGGCTGGCGCGGCTGATGTCCGGCCCGGTGGGCACGGTGATCACCGTGGCCGGCGCGGTGCTGGGTCTCTTCGTCGCCTCCTACACCGGGGTGCTGCTCAGCGTCGGCAACGAGGCGGTGTGGAGCGACACCTGGACCCTCGGCGGTCTCTTCCTCGCCTCGGGGATGAGCGCCGCGGCGGTGGTGGTGGCGGTGGCCGCGCGGCGCCGGGCGGCGGCGGGGACGGAGCGGCGGCTGGCCGAGGCCGACGGCTGGTTCGCGCTCGTCGAGCTGCTCTTCCTCGTCCTCCTGTTCATCACCCTCGCCGCCGCGGGCAGTGCCCGCACCGTGCTCGCCCACGGCTGGATCCTGCTCTGGGTGGTGGTCGGCCTCGGCCTGCTGCCGCCGCTGCTGGGGCTGGCGCGGCGCGGCATCGCCGGGGTGATGACCGCGGTCGCGCCGGTGCTGGTGATCCTCGGGGTGCTGGCGCTGCGGGCGGTGATCATCTTCAGCCCGCAGGGGTGAGCGAGCTCCGCGTCGGGATCGAGCTCGCCGCCCCCGGCGACGACCCCGGCGGCTGGCTCGCCGAGGCCACCGCCTACGAGGCGGCGGGGGTCAACTCGCTCTGGGTGGGGGGTGGCGACGCCGGAGCCTGGGTGCTGCTCGGCGCGCTCGCGGCGGTGACCTGGAGGGTGCGGCTGGGGGTGCTGCCCGGTGCGGTCGCCGGGCCGGGGGCCGCCGCCGCGCTCCGCCGGCTGAGCCGTGGCCGCCTGCTCCAGGCCCGGGCCGAGCTCGGTGCCGCCGGCATCGAGGTCGAGGCCGAGGGCGTCGTCGAGCGGTGGTCGCGGGCGGCGCCGCCGCCGGGGCGGCCTGCCTGGGCGGGGGCGCTGGAGGCGGCGGCGTCGGCGGGGGCGGCGGGGGTGCTGGTCCCGGCGGCGCCGGGGCTGCTCGACCTGCTCCGCAACCCCGACGCCGAGGACGACCGCGCCGACCTGCAGATCGCCTGCGGGTAGGGCCCCGGGAACCCGGCGACCCACCCCCGCGTATGGTGGGGTGATGGACGACGAGGCGCTTCTCGACCGGGCCCGCCGGGGCGATCGGGACGCGTTCGCCGAGCTGGTCACCCGCCACCAGGATGGTCTCTACACCATGGCGCTCCGACTGCTGGGAAGGCCCGAGGACGCGTGCGACGTCGTCCAGGAGACCTTCATGCGCGCCTACGTCAACCTCCCGAAGCTGCGCGGCGGGTCGGTGCGCGGCTGGCTGTACCGGGTCGCCGTCAACGCCGGCCACGACGTGCAGCGCCGCGGGGTGCGCCGCCCCGAGGACCCGCTCGACCGCGGCGACGGCAAGATCCTCGACCTGCCCGACCCGGCGATCGGGCCCGACGCCGTCGCCGAGGGACGCGAGCGCGCCCGGGTGGTGCGCGACGCGCTGCTCGCACTGCCCGCCGACTTCCGCGAGGCGGTGGTGCTCCGCGACGTCAACCAGCTCTCCTACGAGGAGATCGCCGAGGCGCTGCGGGTGCCGCTGGGGACGGTGAAGTCGCGCCTCAGCCGCGCCCGGGCGATGCTCGCCGAGGCGCTCCGCGGCAACACCGCGATCTTCGCGGCCGAGGGCACCCGCTGATGGCCGAGCGCCACGCCGACCCGCTCTTCTCCGCCGCGTACGACGGCGAGCTCGACCACGGCGCCCGCCGCCGCTTCGACGCCCACATCGAGAGCTGCGCCCGCTGCGCCGGCGCCTTCGAGGACTACCGCACCGCCCTCGACGCGGTCCGGATGCTGCCGGCGGTGGCGATGCCCGCCACCGTGCGCCTCCCGGTGGGCGCGCCCCGGGCGGCCGGCCGGGCCGTGCTGCTGGGGAGGCTGCGCGACGCGCTGCTCCATCCCCAGCCGGTCACCGCGGCGGCTGCCCTGGCCGCGGTCGGCATCGCCGCGGTGGTGCTCGCGGTGCACCATCCCGGCGGGGGCGGCAGCTCGACGGCCGGCGCCGGCAACGCCCCCGTCGCCCTCTCGCAGGGCTCCTCCGGGCAGGGGGCAGGCGCATTCCCGGTGCCGGCGCCTGCGGCGATCGCCCCGGTCCCCTGCCCGGTGGCCCCGGTCGCCGGGGGCGGGGCGGCGCCGGCCGGCTACGCCCACTCCGCGACCACCCCCACCGCGACCGGGGGCCAGCTGGTCATCGCCACCCCCGCCGACAGCTACGGGGCGGGCGAGACCGTCCCCATCTACGCGCGGCTGACCACTCCGGGCTCGCCCGGCGGGGGCGGCGCCGTGGTCCCCTGCGTGAGCCTCGAGACCGACGGCTCGGCGGCGTCCCAGCCCAAGGCCGCCGCCCCGCCGGCCCCCCAGGGCGCTCCCGCGCAGGCGCCGGCGTACGACAGCGCCGTCGAGCCCACCCCTCTGGCCGTCGCCACCTCGGGACCGGCGCCGCTCTCGGCGGCGGGGTCGGCCGGCTCGAGCCGGCTGCAGGGGTCCGGCCCGCTGCTCAGCGTGACCATCCCCCCGGGCATCGCCCGGGGGACGACGCTGCGGCTGGTGGCCGTGATCCCCGCGCACTACCCCGGCAACCCCGGCGACACCCCGATCCAGGTGGTCCTGCTGATCACCGTCCGCTGAGCCCTGTTCGAACACCCGCTCGATCCCTAGACTCCCGGCATGCCCGGCCGCCGTGCCGCCGCCCTGCTCTGCGCCCTGCTGGTGACGGCCTGCGGTGGAGCCGCCACCCCGCCGGCCACGCCGCCGCCGGCCACCGGCGCGGTGGTGGTGAGCGCCGGCGGCCACAGCCTCGGCGACGGCAGCGTCGCGGTGCCGCCGACCCTCGACCTGCGGGTCTCCGCCGCCCGGCCGCTCACCGCCGACGAGGGCAGGGCGATGCTCGACGATCGCCCCCTCCACCTCCACTCCGAGGACGGAGCGCTGGTGGCGGCGGTGGCGGCGATGCCGCTGGGCTCGGCCCACCACCTCGACCTCGACGTGGTCGGCCGCGGCCGCCACCGGCTCGGCTTCCACGTGGTCGCCCCCGCCGGCGCCATGGCCGCGCTCCACTCCGACCCGCGCGACGGCACCGTTCTCGACCTCGCCATGGAGCTGGCGCCCGCCGACCGCGCCGCGGTGGAGGCGGCGATCCCCGGCGGCATCCGCGCCTGGCAGGACGACCGCCACCTGCGGGTCTTCTGGACGGCGCCGCCCGGGGGCCGGCTGCACCTCCCGGTGGTGCCCACCGACCTCGGCTCCCACCTGGCGGCCCCGCTCGACCTCGACCTGGCCGCGGTGCCCCCGGGGACGGTGCGGACCCGGGTGGTGCCGGCGCCACCGGCGCCGCCGCCACCCCGGCTGCTGCTCGCCTTCAGCGTCGCCACCGCCGCGTCGCGGGCGTCGGCGGCCGCCCACCTCGGCCAGATCTCCGTGCTCAGCCCCACCGGGCTGGTGGCCCACCAGGACGGCACCCTGACCGGCGCCGCCGACCCACCGGCGGTCGCCGCCGCCACCGCGGCGCGGGTGCCGGTCTGGCCGCTGATCCAGAACGCGGAGTTCGACAGCGCCGCGGTGGCCGCCCTGCTCGAGGACGACGCCGCCAGCGGGCGGCTGGTCGGGGCGCTGCGCGCCGCCGCCTCGGAGGGCGGCTACACCGGCCTCGACCTCGACTTCGAGAGCGTGCCCCCCACCGACCGCGACCACCTCAGCTCCTTCGTGGCCAGGCTGGCGGCCGGGCTCCACGCCGACGGCCGCCGGCTGGCGATCGCGGTGGTGCCCCACAAGCCGGGACGCCTCAACTTCTACTCGGGCGCGTACGACCTGCCCGCGCTCGCCGGCCACGCCGACCTCCTGACCCTGATGGCGTACGAGGAGCACGGCCCCAGCACCGTGCCCGGCCCGGTCGCCGGGCTCGACTGGGACCGGCAGCTGCTCGACGGCAGCCTCGACCGCCTCCCCGGCGACAGGACGCTGCTGGGGATGCCCCTCTACGCCCGCTCGTGGACGCTGACCGGCGCCCCCGCCGACGGCTACGCCCCGGCGCTGGCCACCGCGCTCGCCGGGCCGGGGGCGCGGGTCGACTACGACTTCACCGGGTTCACGCCGCTGGTGCGGACCGGCGCCGGCGACGCGGTCACCTACTTCGACGACGCCGACAGCCTCGCCCGCAAGCTCGCCCTCGCCGGCCGGCGGGGGATGGGCGGCACCGCGGTCTGGCGACTCGGCTTCGAGGACCCGGCGATCTGGTCGGTGTTCCCGGCCACGCCCGCCCGGGTGTAGGTGGCTACGAGCCGCCCGGCTTGTCCTCGCCGAGGTCGGGCAGGTCCATGGAGTTGATCATCTCGCGGAAGACGGCGAGCTTCTCGTCGTCCTCGGCGGGCTCCTTGGAGTTGCCGCCCTCCTTGTCGGCCTCGGGCAGCACCCCGGCACGCTCGAGCACGTCGCCGGCGACGAAGATGCGCGCCCCCACCCGGACGGCCACGGCGATGGCGTCGGACGGCCGGGCGTCGATGTCGAGGGCGCGGCCGTCGAGGCGGGCCATGATCCGGGCGAAGAAGACGTCGTTGCTCAGCGAGGTGACCACGATGCGGTCGACGGTCACGTCCACCGCCCCGAGGATGTTCACCAGGAGGTCGTGGGTGATCGGGCGCTCGGGGGTGATCCCGGTGATGCGCAGGGCGATCGCGTTCGCCTCGTTGATGCCGATCCAGATGGGCAGGTAGCGCTCCGCCTCCTTCTCCTTGAGGATGACCACGTGCTGACCGGTGGGCATGTGGACGCGGATGCTGTCGACCGTCATCTCGGTGAGCTCGGACATAACCTGATGATAGCGCTGGCCACCGAGGGCAGCCGAGCCGCCCGAACGCGGCTAGTGCGGCGGTTCGGTGACGGTCGCCCCCTGCCCCGGGCTCTCCTCGACGGTGACCTCGAGGCGGACCGGAACCTCGCCGAGGCGCTCGCGCAGCCGTCTCAGCAGGTGCTCGGCGAGGCACTCGCAGGTGGTGTTGGTCACCGGCAGCAGGCAGGTGTCGGAGGCGGGGAGGAGGAAGCGCCGGGCGCCCTCACGCACCTCCACCTCGCCCTCCAGCCGAGTCGACCCGCACCTCCGGACTGGCGGTGGGGATGAGCATGCGGTGATCGAGGAGCGCGACCTCGGCGCGCGCCGCCGCCTTGAGAAGGGCGAAGTCGAGGACCGTGCCGTCCTCGCGCAGCCCCCCATGGGCGCGCAGCGACACCGTGTAGTTGTGCCCGTGGAGCGGCTCCGAGCCCGTCTCCACGATGCTGAAGTGAGCTGCCGAGAAGCCGATCGACGCCTTGTCGACGTGAACCGTCACCTCAGCTCTCGGCGCTGACGCGCCGATATCGCGGGGGGACTCCCCCCTGCGTCCCCCCTGGGGCTCACGCTCCATGGGTCGCTACCATAGCGCGTCGTGCCGCGCGAGACCCTCCTGCTCATCGACGGCCACGCGCTGGTCTACCGGGCCTTCTTCGCGATGCCCGCGCTCAGCAACAGCCGCGGCCAGATGACCAACGCCGCCTACGGGTTCACCTCGATGCTCCTCAAGGTGTTCGCCGAGCACCACCCGGTGTATGCCATCGCCGCCTTCGACCCCAAGGGGCCCACCTTCCGGCACGAGGAGTTCGCCGCCTACAAGGCGCAGCGGCCGCCGATGCCCGAGGAGCTGGTCAGCCAGATCCCGCTCAGCCGCGCCGTCGTCGAGGTGCTCGGCATCCCGGTCGTCGAGCTGCCCGGCTTCGAGGCCGACGACGTCATCGGCACCCTCAGCCGCCGCGCCGAGGAGATGGGCCTCGACGTGCTCATCCTCACCGGCGACCTCGACGCCCTCCAGCTGGTCACCGAGCACACCCACGTGTACGCGACCCGCCGGGGCATCACCGACACGATCGTGTACGACCTCGACAGGGTGCGTGAGCGCTACGGGTTCGAGCCGCCGCTGGTGGTCGACTTCAAGGCGATGCAGGGCGACGTCAGCGACAACATCCCCGGGGTGCCGGGGATCGGTGAGAAGACCGCCAAGGCGCTGGTCGCCGAGCACGGGACCGTCGAGAGCATCCTCGCGGCGGTGCCGGAGATGAAGCCCGGCCGGGTGCGCCGCGCCCTCGAGGAGCACTCCGAGCAGGCGCTGCTGAGCAAGCGGATGGCCACCATCGTCCGCGACGTCGACGTGCCCTTCGACATCGAGGGGGCGCGGCTCGGCGAGTACGACCGCGAGCGCGCCCGGCAGCTCTTCGAGGAGCTGGAGTTCCGCAGCCTCATCCCCCGCCTCCCCGGCGGCGGCCTGGGCGCGCCCTCCGGCCCGCTCCCCGGGGCGATGGTCCCCATCGCCGGGCAGGTCTCGCTCCCCCTGGTTCCCGCCCCCTCGGCGACCGGCGTCACCGTCGTCACCACCGAGGCTCATGCCCGCGAGGCGGCCGGGCGGCTGCGCACCGCCCGGGGGGTGGCGGTGCGCACCGTGGTCGAGGAGCCGGCGCGGCGGGGCGCGGTGGTCGGGGTCGCCCTGGCGGACCTCGACGACGCCGCCCACGCCTGGTACCTGCCCGTCGACCACGACCTCGGCACCCTCGGCGAGGCGGTCGAGGAGCTCGCCACCCCGGAGGCGGTGGCGGTGATCGCCGCGCTGCTCGCCGACCCCGCCGTGCCCACGACCGCCTACGACCTCAAGCGCGAGCTGCTCGCCTGGCGCGGCCGCGGCGTCGCCCTGGCGGGCTGCGACACCGACCTGCTGCTGATCGCCTACCTGGTCAACACCCGCATCCGGGTGGCGCCGCTGCACATCCTCGCCGAGGAGCTCTGCGAGGCGCGGCTCGACGCCGAGGAGGTGCTGCTCGGCTCGGGACGGACCGCGCGCCGGCCCTCCCAGCTCTCGGTCCTGGAGGCGGCCACCCACTTCGGGCGCTACGCGGCGCTGATGGGGCCGGTGCGCACCGCCCTCGAGGCGCGCCTCGAGGAGTGGTCGATGCGCCGGCTCCACGACGAGATGGAGCTGCCCCTGGTGCCGATCCTCGCCGACATGGAGGTGCTCGGCATCGCCGTCGACGACGTCCAGCTCGGCGCCATGAGCACCGAGCTGTACCAGCGCATCCAGGCGCTGGAGGCGGAGATGTTCGAGCTCTCCGGCCACACCTTCAACGTGGGCAGCCCCCAGCAGCTGCAGCGCCTCCTCTACGACGACCTCGGGCTCGCCGCCGGCCGGCGGATCAAGACCGGCCGGAGCACCGATGCCGACGCCCTCGAGGCGCTCCGGGACGAGCACCCGATCGTCGACCTCATCCTCGAGTGGCGGCAGCTCACCAAGCTGAAGGGGACGTACGTCGACGCGCTGCCGCTGCTCCGCGAGCGCGACGGCCGGGTGCACACCTCCTTCAACCAGGCCGTCGCCACCACCGGCCGGCTGTCCTCCGCCGATCCCAACCTCCAGAACGTGCCGATGCGCACCGAGTGGGGGCAGCGGGTGCGCCGCGCCTTCGTGCCCGACCGCGGCCAGGTGATGGTCAGCGCCGACTACTCGCAGATCGAGCTGAGGGTCGTCGCCCACGTCAGCGGCGACACCGAGCTGATCGACGCCTTCCGCCGCCGCCAGGACGTGCACACCCGCACCGCCGCCGAGGTCTGCGGGATCGCCCCCGAGGAGGTCACCCCCGAGCAGCGGCGCAACGCCAAGGTGGTGAACTTCGGGGTGATGTACGGCCTGTCCGACTTCGGCCTGGCCCGGGACACGGGGATGAGCCGGGAGGACGCCCACACCTTCATCGCCGCCTACTTCCAGAGCTTCAACGGGGTCGCCGCCTACCTGGAGACGATCCGCAACTTCGCCCGCGAGTGGGGCTACGTCGAGACCCTGTTCGGCCGCCGCCGCTACATCCCCGACATCCGCGCCGCCAACCGCGGGCTGCGCCAGGCGGCCGAGCGGATGGCGGTGAACATGCCGATCCAGGGCACCGCCGCGGACATCATGAAGCTGGCGATGATCCGCACCGACCGGGCGCTGCGCGAGTCGGGCATGGCCGCCCGGCTGCTCCTCCAGGTGCACGACGAGCTGGTGCTCGAGGCCCCCCGCGACGAGCTCGACCCGCTGGTGGCGCTGCTCCGTGAGGCGATGGGGGGCGCCGCCGAGCTGGTGGTGCCGCTCGACGTCGACGTCAAGGTCGGGGACAACTGGCGGGACATGACGCGCCTGCCCGGCTCCGCCACGTCGGACTGAGCCATGCCGGAGCTGCCCGAGGTCGAGACCGTGGTCCGCGACCTGCGCGCCGAGGTCGCGGGACGCCGCGTCGTCGCCGTGCCCCATGCCGCCTCCTCGGTGATCAGGTACCCGGCGCCCGAGGCGCTGGCCGCGCTGCTGCCCGGGGCGGTGCTCGAGTCGGTGCGGCGCTCGGGGAAGTACATCGTCTGCGGGCTGGCCCGCGACGGTGGGCCGGCGGAGGCGGGTCTGAGGGGAGGCCACCCCGTGGACGAGGCGCTGATCGTCCACCTGGGGATGACCGGTCACCTCGAGGTCTGCGATCCCCAGGCGGCGGCCCGGCCGCACACCCACCTCCGCGCCCTGCTCGACGACGGCCGGGAGCTGCGCTTCGCCGACCCCCGCCGCTTCGGCCGGGTCATCCTCGGCGACCCGGTGGCGCTGCGCGCCGCCCGCCTGATCCCCGCGCTCGGGGTCGAGCCGCTCGGCGAGGAGTTCACCCCGGCGCGGCTCGACGCCGTGCTCCGCACCACCACCCGGACGGTGAAGGCGGCGCTCCTCGACCAGCGCGGCGTCGCCGGCCTGGGGAACATCTACGTCGACGAGATCTGCCACCGCGCCGGGGTGCGGCCCACCAGGCGCTGCCCGCGGCTGACCCGCGCCGAGCGCGCCGCCCTCCACGCCGCGGTGGTGACCGTGCTGGAGATCGCCATCCGCAACCGGGGCTCGACCATCGACGACTACCGCGACCTCTGGGACGCGCGCGGCACCAACCAGGAGGAGCTGCGCGTCTACGGCCGTGGCGGCCTGCCCTGCATGCGCTGCGGGGCGGTGCTGCGCCGCACCGTGGTCGCGGGGCGCACCACCACGTACTGCCCGGCGTGCCAGCGCTGAGCCGGCGTCGCGCCGTGGCGATGCTGGTGGTCACCGCCGCGCTCTTCGTGCTGTGCACCGCGATCACCGCGGCCGGGCTGCTGGACGGCTTCGACCGCGAGGTGGCGTCCGGGGTGCGCCGCACCACCGGTCACGCCGCCGACGTCGCCCTCTCGCTGGTGGCCGTCACCGCGTCGGTGCCGGTGTCGCTGGTCTGGATGGGGCTGCTCCTCGCCGCCACCCAGCTGAGCCGGCGGCGGCGGCGGCGGGCGCTGGTGCTGGCCGGGGGCTTCGCCGCGGGCACGATCCTCGAGGTCCTCCTCAAGGCCGCGCTCGACCACCCCGGTCCGCGGGGCGGGTCGCGCGCGGTCATCGCCCTGGGCATCGAGTTCGATCGGGCGGGGGGCGTTCCCCAGCGGGCACATGCTCCGGGGCACCGCGCTCGCGCTCGGCACCGCTCTCGTCCTCGCCGGAGAGCGGCGCCGGACCAGCGTGCGCGTCATCGCCGCCCTGTACGTGGTGGAGCTCGCCTGGACGCGGGTCTACCTCAACGAGCACTGGGCCTCCGACGTGATCGGGGGCTTCCTCCTCGGGGTGGCCGCCGCCCTCGCCGTTGTCGCCGTCCCGCGCCGTCGCGAGCCCGCCCGTGCCGGGGGCTGACCTGCGCGTCCTGCTCGCCACCTACGACGACGAGCCGCCGATCGGCGGCCAGGGGCGGTACGTCGCCGGGCTGCGCGCCGGGCTGCGGCGGCGGGGTGTGGAGGTGCGCACCGTCGCCGGCCACGGCGCCGCCGCGCTCGCCGCGTCCCGGGTGACCGGCCGGCCGCCGCTCGACCTCTCCCTGGCGCTGCTCCGGGACCCCTCCCCGCTGCTCGCCGGGCAGCCCGACGTGGTCCACGCCCAGGGCGGTCCGGGCGGCCTGCTGCTCCCCCGCCGGCTGGGGGTGCCGGTGGTCTTCACCGCCCATCACACCTACCGCCAGGCCCACCCGCTGCGCTCGCCCCGGCGGCTGCTCTCACCCCTGGAGGGGCGCTCCTACCGGCTCGCCGCGGCGGTCCTCGCGGTCTCGCCCTCGACCGCCGACGCGGTGCTGCGCCTCGGGGTGGAGGCGGCGCGGGTCGAGGTGCTGCCCCCGGGGATCGAGGTCGGCCGGCTCGACCGGGGCGAGGCCGGCCGCGATCCCGGGCTGCTGCTCTTCGTCGGCCGGCTCGAGCCGGAGAAGCGCCCCCTCGACGCCGTCGCGGTGATGGCCCGGCTCGCCGGGGCCGGGGTCCGCGGGGTGGTGATCGGCGCCGGCAGCCTCGAGACCGCGGTCCGGGCCGCCGCCGCAGCCGCCCCGCCGGGCGCGGTCGAGGTGCGCGGCGCCGTGTCCGAGGAGGAACTGCTCGCCGCCTACGCCGCGGCGGCGGTGCTGCTCGTGCCCTCCCGCTACGAGGGGCTGGGCCTGGTCGCCCTGGAGGCGATGGCCGCCGGGGCGGCGGTGGTCGGCTACGACGTCCCCGGCCTGCGCGACGCGGTCGCCGGCCGGGGCCGGCTGGTGCCCGCCGGCGACGCTGAGGCGATGGCCCGCGCCGCGGCGGCGCTCCTCGCCTCACCGGGGCAGCGCGCGGAGCTGGCGGCGAGCGCTCGGGACGCGGTGGTCGCGGCCCACTCCTGGGACGCCGTCGCCGCCCGGGTCGAGCAGGTCTACCGGGCGGTCAGGAGGAGTTACGGACGGAGCAGGAGGTAGGCGGCGAGGGCGGCGACCATCGTGGCCACCACCACCATCACCACCAGCAGCCAGCCGGGGACGGTGCCCTCCGGCACCGCGCCGGCGTCGACGCCGCGCAGCCGGGCCGGCTCCTCGGCGCCGGGCCGGGTGTGCTGGGTCGGGAAGGGCAGGGTGATCGCGGTCCGCACCGGCGAGTCCGGCCGCCGTGGCGCCGGGCGTGCCGGGGCCTGAGCAGGAGGAGTCGCGGCCCGGGGCGGAGCCGGCTGCACCGGCCGTGGCGCTGCCCCGGCCTGGGCCGGGCGGGCGGGAGCCGGCCGGGCGGCGCGGGCCGAGGCCTCCGACCAGGGCACCGGCTGCCAGGCGGGCGGCCGGGGCACGGCGCGGGGCCGGGCCGGGGGGGTCGCGGCCGCCTCCCCGTGCGCGGGCGCGGGCCGGGAGGAGACCGGGCTGGGCGCCCGAGGGGCGGCGTTCCGGGGGGCGGGAGCGCGGCGCTCGACATCGGCCAGCGGCTCGGCGGCCGCGGTCACGTCGGCCAGCGAGGCGTCGAGGGCGGCGCCGAGGCCGGTGCTCGAGGGACGGCCGGGGCGGGGGGAGCGGGTGGTGCGCGCGCGCGAGCCGCGGTTGGAGGACAATGCGCCTGCCGGCAGATCGATCACCCGGCCCTGGTCGTCCAGGATCGGATCGTCAGCGGCGGCGTCCGGCGGCGGTTGCACAGCGCTCATGGTGACACGTCCACCAGTCCAACTCCTTCCTACCACGATACGGCACTCGGCCGCGCCGGCCGGAGTCTCAGCACCATCTGCACAACGGGCCTGGAGGGGAAAACCGTGCGCTCCCCGGGGACGGGGCAGGATTTCGCGGCCCCCCGCGTTGCATCTCTGGACCCATCGGGGTCGCCACTCTCGGGGAGACCAATGAGAACCACACGCCTCCGTGCGCCTGCCCTGGCCGGAGTGATGCTGGCCCTTGCCGGTTCACTGGCCGGCTGCGGCACCCCGTCGGTCCACGACGCCACCGTCTACAGGGCCGGCGCACGCGCCGTGTCCGACCACCCGGGCGGGTCGGGCAGCACCCTGGCGGGGATCACCGTGCCGGTGAGCATCGACTTCCGCGACCTCGTCACCGACGTGGGCGTGCGCGCCGGTGACCAGGTGCGTCGCGGTCAGCCCCTGGTCTCCCTCGACCCGGCGCCCTTCCAGCTGCAGGCGACCCAGCTGAACGCGAAGCTGCAGCTCCTCGGCTCGCAGATCGCCGCCGCCACCGAGCGGATGAAGCTCGCCGCGGGGCGCGGCGACTCCGCCACCGCCACCGCCCTCGCCGAGCAGATCAACACCTACCAGGGGCAGCAGGCGATCGTGCAGCAGCAGATCGACATCGCCCAGGGGCGGGCCAGCCAGATCCTCTCGCCGATCGACGGCGTGATCGGCCAGGTCAGCATCCAGCCCGGCGGGTACGCCTCGCCCGGCCAGGTGCTGCTCACCGTCCTCGACCTCTCCCACATCCAGGTGACCGCCCACCTGCCGATCGCCGACCGCCAGGGGGTCGCGGAGGGAGCGGCCGCCGACATCAGCCTCACCAACCTGACCGGCGTCGGCCTCCAGGGCAGGGTGGTGCTGATCGCGGCCAGCGCCGATCCCAGCGGCCAGACCTTCCAGGTCTCGATCGACGCTCCCAACACCCCCGACCACCGGGTGATTCCCGGCCTCCAGGCCTACGTGCGGCTCACCGTCGACAAGACGAGCTCGGTGGTGATCTCGCGCACCGCGGTGCTCAACCTCGACCAGGACCCGACCGTGTACGTGGTCCAGGGCCAGGTGGTCCACCGCCAGCACGTCGAGATCGGGGTCACCGACGGCAAGTACGTCGAGGTGCTCCAGGGTCTGAGGGCCGGCGACCTGGTCTGCGACCTCTCCACCGGTCAGACCTTCGCAGAGGGCGACCCCATCCGCATCGTTCAGACGAAGCAGGGCTAGATGTCCACCGCCACCCCGGTGCGCCCCGCGGTCGGAACCCGGGGCAGCATCCCCCGCCTCGGGCCCGGACGGGTCAGCGAGCCGACGGGGCTGCTCCGGCGCCTGCCCGTGCTGGTGCCCGCGATCGGCCTGCTCCTCGGCCTCCTCGGGCTGAACTTCCCCTGGCTGGGAGTCGCCCTCGAGACCGAGCGGCACGCCGTCGACCTCCGGATGGTGGCGGCGGGGATGCCCGACTCGCGGCTGATCTCCTACGGCAGCCTCACCGCCGTCGCCCTGGTGGTGGCGGCCACCCTGCTGGTCCGCGGCCGGGGACGGGCGACCGCCGCCCTCGCGGTCTGCGGCGCGGTGATGATGGTGCTGCCGGTCCTCTTCGTCCTCCAGTCGGCGATCAGCGACTTCCAGCTGGTCCAGCACATCAACCAGCAGAACGCCGAGATGCGCTCGATCACCTCGCAGCTCGGCTACAGCATCCCCCGCAGCGGCCCCACCTCGGTGCTGCTCTACCCGATCGGCGGCAGCACTCGCGCCATCGCCACCGACCTCCGGCCGGGGTGGGTGATGAGCCTGCTCGGCGGCCTGCTGATCCTGGCGTTCGGGCTGACCGCGCTGGTGCGCGGCCTGGGCTCGGACCGCCGGCTGCGCTGGGGCGCGCTCGCCACCGGGGTGGTGCTGGCGATCCTCCTCGGCCGGGGCGCCTTCGCGAACTACATCGCCACCTCGGCGGAGCAGGCCTCGCAGGCCGGCGAGTACAGCCGCTCCACCCAGCTCTTCGACTACGCCCAGCGCCTCAACCCGCTGCTCCGCTACAACGCCAACTTCGAGTTCGGTCAGGGCCGCGCGCTCGGCGCCTCCGGGGAGAGCAGCTCGCCGCTCGCCCTCTATGCCCAGGCCAAGGCGCTCGGCACCCAGGGCGACACCGTCAACCAGCTCGCCGACCTGCAGCAGGCGCTGCAGGACCAGACGGCCGCGGGGAACCCGGTGCTCGTCGAGGAGTTCATCTCCCAGGCGCGCAAGTCGGCGCTGATCACCCAGAACCGCGGCCTGATGCAGGCGATCGTCTCCCAGCGCTACGGCGACCTCCCCGCGGTCCACTACGCGCTCGGCCGCATCCTCTACAAGGGCGGCGACTTCGACCACGCCATCGGCCAGTTCTCGCGCACCCTCCAGCTCACCAACGACCCCAACGTGCGCTCCTCGGCCTACACGTACATCTCCCTGAGCGAGCGGGCGATGGGACGCACCGCCGACGCCCGCAGCCACCTGCTCACCGCGATCAGCCTCGACACCGAGTTCAACAACTCGCTGGCCCGCAGCCTCGCCGCCGGCCTCTACGTCTCCGAGCCGAGGAAGCACTGATGCGCCTCCGGCTGATCGCCGCGTTCCTGGTCGTCGCCGCCACCGGCTGGTGGCTGGGCAGCTTCCGCACCGAGGTCTTCCACCGCGGCGCCGCCCACATGTACGCGGTCGACTTCAAGGGGGCGAGGTGGATCCAGGCGAGCGGCGGCGCCTCGCGCTCCTACTTCCACCTCGACCTGCCCCTGCAGGCGATCCCCAGCAGCGCCACGCTCTGGGTCGACGCCAACCAGTGGTACGACGCCTATGTCAACGGCCGCCGGGTCGACAGCGACGCCAGCGACGTCAAGTCGGGGGTGCCCGCCAAGGCGCACGCCGTCGACCTCACCCGCTGGCTGGCCGCCGATCAGAACAACACCGTCGCCCTCGACGCCAGCAACGTCGACGGGGGCACCGCCTCGCTGCGGGCCCGGCTGGTGCTGGTGAGCGGCGGCAAGCAGACCGACCTCACCACCTCGTCGCCGGGCTGGCGGGCGACCTCGAACGTCGCCCTGGTGAAGCCACGGGGCAGCCTCCACGTGCCCCAGTTCTTCAGCGTCAAGTACGACGCCAGCGCCTGGCCGGCGGCGGTGGCCTCACCGACGGTGCGGACGGTGGCGCTCGCCTCGGTGCCCGAGCCGGTGATGGAGCAGCCCCTCAACACGACCACCGCCGACCCGTCGCTCAGCGCCGAGGTGATCAGTGCACCTCCCCCTCTCGCTCCCGCGGCGGTCGCGGCGGGCCAGACCAAGGAGCTGGCCGCCAGCGTGGCCGTCAACCTCCCCGGCCAGCCCACCGACGGCTGGCTGCGGGTGGCCGCCTCCGGCCCCTACGGGATCTACCTGAACGGCGACCTGCTCACCTACCGCAACCAGCCGGCCTTCACCGGCAAGGGGATCCCGGCCGAGGTCCTCAACCTCTTCAACCTCGGGCAGTTCTTCCACCCCGGGGTCAACGTGCTCGCCTTCCACGTCACCGCGAGCCCGGTGGCCACGCTCTACGTCGACGGCTCCATCCAGACCAGCGGCGGCACCGTGACCGTGGCCAGCAACCGGACCCGGTGGTCGGCGGTGGCCTATCCGTTCGGCAGCGAGCTGACCCAGCCGGGGCCCACCAAGGCGGCCACCGTCGGCGACACCGGCAGCGTCTGGCCCCAGGGGCTGGCCAAGCGGGTGATCGGCGTCAGCAAGGTCGACACCCCCCCCTCGGTGGTCTACACGGACCGGTTCGCCACCCTGGGCGGCACCCTCGCCCTCTGGGTGCTGGTCGCCGGCCTGGTCTCGCTGGCCGGCCGCGTGCCCTTCAGCCGTGCCCTGCTCACCGACGCGATCGGCCACCTGCCCGGCGTCGCGGCGATCGCTGCCACCGAGCAGTTCGCCCGCATGCGCGACGTGCTCGCCCCCTTCCCCCACGTGCCCTGGGTGCTGCTCGCGCTCCTGGGGACGGTGTTCGGCGGCAAGGTGGTCAGCGCCCTGGTGGTCACCGGGGCGACCGAGGGGGCCGGCGCCCGGTTCGCGTCGGTGCGGACCCGGCTCCGCCAGGTGTCGCTCCCCAGGCCCCGGCTGCCCCTGCCCGCGGCGCTGCTGCGCTGGGAGGTGGCCGCGGTGGGGATGATCGCCCTGATCTGCGGGGGCGCCGCCGCCTACCGGATCGGCTACGAGCCGCTCTGGCAGGACGAGCTGGCCAGCCTGCTCGCCGCCCAGGGGGTGCGCTCGCACCTGCTGCCCACCCTGCCCTCCGGGCTGCTCTACTTCAAGGGCGAGCTCTACAGCCTGCTCCTCGCCGTGGTCGGCGCCATCACCGGCGACACCGCCACCCCGCTGCGCATCCCCAGCGTGTTCTGGTACGTGGCCACCATCCTCGCCTTCGGGCTGCTCCTGCTGCCGATGGTGATCAGGAGCCGCCCGCTGCTGCTGGTGGCGGCCACGGTGCTCTTCGCCACCGCGCCGATGGAGCTGCTCTGGTCGCGCGACGTGCGCATGTACCAGCAGGCCCAGTTCTTCGCCATCCTGTTCGTGGTGTTCTTCGCCCGGGCGCTGCAGAACCCGCGCACCCGCACCATCGCCGCCGCGGCGGTCTTCATGGTGCTGATGTACTTCTCCCACGAGGAGACGTTCATCTTCCTGCCCGCGATCCCGCTGGTGTTCCTGGTGGTGATGCGGCTGCGCTGGGTGCGCGACTGGCGCTGGTGGGCCTTCGGCGGCGGTGCCTTCGCGGTCATCGCCGTCCAGTACCTGATCACCGTCAAGTCGCATCCGCCGTTCTTCGGCTTCGACCACAGCGACAAGCCGTACGTCACCTACGACGCCCACAACTTCTACTGGTACATCAGCAAGGTGTACTTCCCCACCGCGACCCGGGCCGGCGGCCTGGCGCTGATCAGCAGCTTCGCGGTGATCGCCGGGGTGGTGGGGCTGGTGCGCCGCAACTTCATGCGGCTCTACCTCTCCGTCTTCCTCTGGGTGCCGGTGCTGGCGCTGAGCACCGTCTTCTCGCCGAAGATCGCCCGCTACGTCTTCGTCACCATGCCCCTGCTCTTCGTGCTCGCCGCCCTCGGCGCCGTCGACGTGCTGGGCCTGCTCCGGCGGGCGCTGACCGCGGTCTCCGCGGGGATGCGCGAGCGCCGCGCGGTGATCCGGATGGTCGCCCTCGCCACCATCCCGGGCTTCGCCTGGCTGGCGCTCTCGCTGACCGGCGGCGCCCGCGACTACGGGCTCGCCTTCGCCAGCCTGACCGGGGCCACCGACTCGTACACCCACACCGACTACCGTGGGGTGTCGGCGTACATGAAGGCGCACCAGAAGCCCGGCGACCTGTTCGTCACCCTCGCCCCGCCCGACAACCCCGCCTACTACGTCGGCCGGATTCCGGACATGACCATCGCCACCGGGCGCGACAAGCTGCTCTTCCTGATGGAGCGGAACGGGCAGGCGGTGGACACCAACTTCGGGGTGCCCGCCATCCTCACCGTGAGCCAGCTCCAGCAGGTCATCGAGAACCACCAGCGCATCTGGCTCGTCACCGACCAGGGCTCCTACCTGAGCAGCGTGGCCCCGGCGATCACCAACCTGATCAAGGACCAGTTCGACGTCGTCGCGGAGACGTCCACCGCGGCGCTGTACTTCCGCGGCGACTGAGGAAGGGAGGCCCCGGCGGGGCCTCGAGGAGAATCATGACCAGACGACAGCAGGGCCTGATCGCGCTCACCGCCGTCACCGCGGTCGTCGCCGCCCTGGTGGTGCTCGCCGTCAGCCGCGGCTCGGGGTCCGGCTCCGGAGTGGCGTCGCCCTCCGACACCTTCCCGACGACCGTGGGGCCGAGCGCCAACGCCTCCGGGGCCCCGGGGGCGAGCACGATCCCGGCCACCGCCGCCAGGCGGCTGGCCGACATCCTCAACGAGATGCACACCAGCGCGTTCAACCCGGACGCGCCGCCCACCAAGGGCAGCAGCCTGAACGGCGGCCTGTTCATCAACTGGCGCGGCGACTGGGACGGCAGCCTCAGCACCGCCGGCGACAACACCAACGTCCAGACCACCGGCCTGAGCGACGACCAGAACGGCGCCTCGCCCCGGCACGACCCGGTCACCGACCTGATGTACCTGCGCAACCTGCGCGCCTACAGGTACTACTACCCGAGCGACCACTCGTTCGACGCCGACGCGGCCAGGATGGAGCCGATCGTCAAGGCCGAGTTCGCCGGCTACACCTACTACCGCTCCTGGATCTACTTCCAGATGCGCGACCTCGACCGATTCGAGCCGGGGGCGGGCTGGGACCAGATGGCCCACAACTTCGCGAGCGCCGTCTTCCGGAACTTCTACAACGGCTCCGCCGGCACCGTGGTGGACAAGTCGCACAACAACTACCGGACCGACTTCGCCGCCGAGTCGGCGGCCGCCTTCGCCGACGCCGGCGCCCGCTACAACGACCCCCAGCTCACCGCGGCCGCCCGGTCGACCACCCACCACCTGCTCGCCAGCGCCCAGGACCCCAACACCCATCTCTACCCGCTGCAGATGAACTGGTCCTCGAGCGGCGACAGCGTCGGCCAGGCGCAGATCAAGATGGGCGAGCAGGCTCAGACCCTCGACGCCCTGCTCACCGTCTACGACCACCTCAGAGAGCCGGCGATCCTGGCCGCGGTCAGGGCGGCGGTGGACCAGCTCTACAGCCCCACCATGGGTCTCCACGACGCCCTGGGCGGCGGCTTCTTCTTCTCCGTCGACGCCGACGGCAAGGGCGTCTCGAGCGCCTACAAGGAGAGCCGGCAGGCCTGGATGCTCGCCACCGTCGACCACCTCAACCGCGAGATCGGCGGCCAGGACCAGCGCATCGCCGAGATGCAGTCGGTCGTCCTCCAGAAGCTCTGGCAGGCCCCGATCCACGGCTACGTGTACCGGGTGACCCCCGGCTTCGGCATCTACACCAACCACAGCGGGCCCAACCACGGCTCCGTCGACGAGAACTTCATCACCTCGGAGGCGATGGGCATCGCGGGGAACGTGCTGGCCCCCTGAGGGTTCCCGACGCACGCATGTTCGGGCCAAGCGGAGTAGAAACCCCGCCGCTGCCCGACGTGCGTACGCATGTTCGTGCCAACGAATGGGAAAACACGGGGTCTTCTGGCCGAACACGTGCACAACCGCGCCTCGAGGGCGCAGAATGGCGCGGGGGGGGTCAGGCTGTGCACGCACTATCGAGGTCGAACCAGACAGCTGATGCCCACGACCCGGCGGTCCTCGGGACCTCTTCGGCGCCCCCGGCGGGGCCCTGGCGCCGGCCGTGGGCCGGCGCTCCAGCCTCCGCGATCACCGCGGGCAGGCCGCCCGCAAGTTTGCCCGGTATGTGCCGTCTTACCCTCGGACGGACGAGGTGCCAACGGGTGGCGGTCCGGGCCGGGACCAGAGAGGTGGGACGGAAGGGTTCACAAAACCGTCCCCATGGTTCAAGATCACCCGCCAGGAAGGGACGGATGGACCACACAATCGCTATCGCTGGAGCCGGATACGTCGGCCTCGTGACCGGCGCCTGTCTCGCATCGTCCGACCGCAGGGTCGTGATGGTCGAGGTCGACCCTGAGCGCCGCCAGAACTCTCGCCGAGGGTCGGGTGCCGATCTACGAGCCGGGGCTCGAGCCTCTGCTCCGCGCCGCCCTGGAGGCCGGCCACCTGCGGGTGACCGGTGACTGGGAGGAGGCGCTCTCCGTGGCCACCATGGTGGTGGTTGCGGTGGGCACCCCGCCCCGGTCCGACGGCCGTGCCGACCTGACCGCCGTCGAGCAGGTGATCGCCACCGTGCGCGCCGGCGCTCGTCCCGGGACCGTCCTGGTGATGAAGAGCACGGTGCCCCCCGGCACCTCGGCCCGGCTGCAGCAGCAGCTCCGGGGCGAGCCCTTCCCCATCCCGATCGTCTCGTGCCCGGAGTTCCTCCGCGAGGGCGCGGCCATCGATGACGTGCGCACCGCCACCCGGGTGGTGGTGGGCGGCCTCGACCGCGAGGCCTGCGAGCGCGTCGCCGACGTCATGGGCGTCCCCGGCGCCGAGGTGGTGCGCACCGACAACACCAGCGCCGAGCTGATCAAGTACGGCAGCAACTCCTTCCTCGCGCTGAAGATCTCCTTCATCAACGAGATCGCCAACGTCTGCGACCTGATGGGCGGAGACGTCGACGCGGTGGCCCACGGCATGGGTCTCGACCCCCGCATCGGGCGCGCCTTCCTCAACGCCGGCCTCGGCTTCGGCGGCTCGTGCTTCCCCAAGGACGTGCGTGCCCTCGACCAGGCGGCGGGCCGCTACGGTTACAGCTTCTGGATGCTGAAGACGGCCATCGAGGTCAACGACCAGCAGCGGATGCGCTTCGTCAGCAAGATCCGCGCCGCCGTCGAGGGTCCCCTCGAGGGCAAGCGCGTCGCCATCCTCGGCCTGGCCTTCAAGCCCGGCACCGACGACATGCGCCAGGCCTGCAGCATCGACGTGGCGATGCGGCTGATGGAGCTGGGCGCCAACGTGGTCGCCCACGACCCCGTCGCCATGGAGAAGGCCGCGCCCCTCCTGCCCGGCGTCGAGCTCGCCGAGACCGCCTACGACGCCGTCGAGGGCGCCGACTGCGTCGCCCTGGTCACCGAGTGGCCCGAGTACCTCCACATGAACTGGAACCGGGTGCATCACCTGGTCAACCGGCCGCTGATCGTGGACGGGCGCAACTGCCTCGACCGCGACGAGATGGCCGCCAACGGCTTCACCTACCACGGCATGGGCCGGCAGCCCGGGGTGGTGCTCTGGGGCCGCCGCGCCAGCGACCGCGTCCGCCTCGAGTCCGAGGGCGTGGCGTGAGCTCCGAGCGCACCGTCCTGCTCACCGGAGGAGCGGGGTTCATCGGCAGCCACGTCGCGGAGGCCCTGCTGGCGCGGGGTGACCGGGTGGTGGTCGTCGACAACTTCGACACCTTCTACGACCCGGCGGTCAAGCGCCGGAACATCGAGCGGGCGCTGGCGGATCCGGGGTACCTCCTGGTCGAGGGCGACATCCGCGACGAGCGGACGCTCGCCCGCGCCTGGGCGCACGCGCCCTTCCACGGGGTGATCCACCTGGCCGCCCGCGCCGGGGTGCGGCCCAGCATCGACGAGCCCCTGCTCTACGACGACGTCAACGTCCGCGGCACCACGATGATGCTGGAGCTCGCCCGGCGCTTCCCGAGCGGGCACTTCGTGTTCGGCTCCTCCTCGTCGGTGTACGGGGCGACCTCGCCGATCCCGTTCCGCGAGTCCGAGCCCGCCGACCGCCCGTCGTCGCCGTACGCCTCGACGAAGCGGGCCAACGAGCTGGCCTGCCACGCCTACCACCACATCTACGGCATGGACATCGCCTGCCTGCGCTTCTTCACCGTCTACGGCCCGCGGCAGCGTCCGGAGATGGCGATCCACAAGTTCACCCGGCTGATCGACGCCGGCGGGGAGGTCGAGCTCTACGGGGACGGCACCTCGCGGCGCGACTACACCTTCGTCGAGGACATCGTGGGCGGCGTGCTCCGTGCCCTCGACACCCCCCGTGGCTACCGCATCTACAACCTCGGCACCACCGCGACCACGCCGCTGCTCGGCCTGGCCCAGATGATCGCCGAGCGCCTCGGGCGGCCGCTGCGGGTGCGCCACCTGCCCGAGCAGGCGGGCGACGTGCCGATCACCTACGCCGACATCTCGCGGGCGCGGGACGAGCTCGGCTACCGGCCCACCACCCCGATCGCCGACGGGCTCACCCGCTTCGTCGAGTGGTACCGGGCCACCGCCTCGGCGCGCGGCGCGGAGGAGGCCGCCTGATGGCTGCCGTCGAGATGACCCCGCTCGCCGCCGAGGTCTCCATCGGGGCCGAGAGCGACGAGTATGCGGTCGACCTCAGCGTGGTCGTCCCCCTCTACAGGGAGGAGGAGAACGTCGACCACGCCGTCTCCGAGCTCCTCGAGGTGCTCGACACCATGCCCCAGTCGGCCGAGGTCATCCTCGTCGACGACGGCAGCCCCGACGCCACCGGGGCGATGGCGATGGCCTGGCACGACCGCGACCCCCGGGTCCGGGTCATCCAGTTCCGCCGCAACTTCGGCCAGACCGCCGCGATCAGCGCCGGCTTCCGCCATGCCCGCGGCCGGGCGGTGGTGCTGATGGACGGCGACCAGCAGAACGACCCCCACGACCTCCCCCGTCTCCTCGCCAAGATGGACGAGGGCTACGACGTGGTCAGCGGCTGGCGCAAGGACCGCAAGGACAAGCTGGTCATGCGCAAGATCCCCTCGATGATGGCCAACCGCCTCATCAGCCGGATCACCCGCACCGAGCTCCACGACTACGGCTGCACCCTCAAGGCGTACCACGCCGACGTGGTCCAGCACCTCCACCTCTACGGCGAGCTGCACCGGTTCATCCCCGCCCTCGCCGGCCTGGTCGGCGCCCGGGTGGTGGAGATCCCGGTCAACCACCGCCCCCGCACCCGCGGCACCAGCAAGTACGGGATCTCGCGCACCGTGCGGGTGATCCTCGACCTGCTGACCGTCAAGTTCCTGCTGAAGTACCTGGCGCGTCCGATGCAGTTCTTCGGGCTGCTCGGGCTGATCAGCTTCGTGCTCGGCTTCTGCTCGATCGCCGGTCTGCTCATCGAGAAGGCGGTGGCCGGGGTCGGACTGGCGGAGCGGCCGCTGATGATCCTCAGCGTGCTCCTGGTCATCCTCGGCGTACAGTTCTTCTCCATGGGACTGCTCGGCGAGCTGCTCACCCGCATCTACCACGAGGTGGGGCAGCGGCCCCCGTACGTGATCCGCCGCACCGCCGGCATCGAGCTGGACGGTGACCTGACCTCCGACCCGGTGGCCGCGCTCGCGGGGCAGGGCCCCGGCTCGGTGACCCCCGACGTCGACGACGACGACCTGCCGGCGCGCGACCTGCCCGGCCGGCCGCGGTGGACCATGGCCGACCGGCTCGGTCCCGGGCCCGCCTGACCATGCTCCGGGGGAAGCTCACCACGGCGGCCAAGCTGGCCGTCTCCGCCGGGCTGCTCGGCTGGGTGGTGCACAAGGCGGGCCTCCGCAACATCGCCGACACCCTCGCCCACGCCAGCCTCGGCTGGCTGGCGGCGGCGATCGCCCTCGGCTTCGCCGCCACCTGCGTCCAGGCGACCCAGTGGCACGCGCTGCTCGAGGCCCACGGGCTGCACCGCACCTGGTGGCGGTGCCTCCGCCTGGTCTTCGTCGGGAACACCTTCAACAGCGTCCTGCCGAGCTCGATCGGCGGCGACGTCGCCCGGGCGATGATGATGGCCGAGACCCCCGAGGAGCGGGTGCCGGCGGCCTCCACGGTGGTGCTGCAGCGGCTCTGCAACTTCCCCGGGATGATGGTGCTCATGGGCCTCGGCGTCCTCCTGACCCTGGGCGACCCGCACGCCTCCGAGATCCGCCTGGTGGCGGTGGGCGGCCTGCTCGCCGGCGGCGCCGGTCTCGCCCTCTGCATGACCCCGCTGCTCGGCCACCTCGCGGGCCGGCCGATGCTCCAGCGGGGCCGCGCCGGGCGCGTGCTCGCCAAGCTGCTGGGGGCGCTCGACGCGTTCCGCGGACGCCGCACCGAGCTGGTGCTCGCCAGCGTCCGCGGCACCGGCTTCTGGGGGCTCTCGGTGCTCAACCAGTGGGCCTTCATGCACGCCGTCGGCCTGGGGATCAGCCTCGCCTACGCCGCCATCGTGGTCACCACCATCAACGCGCTCACCATGCTCCCGATCTCGGTCAACGGCTACGGGATCCGCGAGGGCGGCTTCAGCCGCTGGCTGGCACCGCTCTTCGGCTCGGGGCCGGGGGCGACCCGGCTGGCGGCGAGCACCGGCACCGCCGTGGGCTTCCTGCTGGCCGCCCAGAGCCTGCTCTGGGCGGGCATCGGCGTCGTCTTCTGGCTGACCGACAGGCGGCACGGCGAGGCCGCCGCCGCCGCCCGCGCCGCCTCGGCCCCCGCGGCGGTCGCGGCCCCCGAGACCGAGAACAGCGACGAGTCCACCGAGGCGCCGGCGGGGCGCATGAGCCAGAGGATCGCCTCGTGAACATCCTGATGATCGCTCCGCAGCCGGTGTTCTCCCCGCGGGGCACGCCGATCAGTGTCGTCAACCGCTGCCGGGCGCTCTCCGCCCTCGGCCACACCGTCGACCTGGTCACCTATCCGCTCGGCGAGGACATCGCCATCGACGGCGTCCGCTGGCTGCGCGCCCCGCGCATCCCCGGGATCCGCTCGGTGAAGATCGGCCCCTCGGCGGCCAAGCTGCCGCTCGACGCGGCGGTGCTCGCCCGTGCCACCGCCCGGGTGCTCCGCGGCCGGAAGAGCTACGACGTGGTCCACACCCACGAGGAGGCCGGGGTCTTCGGCTGGTGGTTCAGCCGCGTGCTCGGCATCCCCCACCTCTACGACATGCACAACGGCCTCGGCGTGGTGCTGACCAACTACGGGCTCGGCGAGCGCCACCCGGTGGTCCGCACCTTCGAGTGGCTGGAGCGGAAGATGCTCGGCAGCGCCCGCTCGGTGATCGTGGTGTTCCCCTCGCTCGCCCGCGAGGCCGAGAAGCACGTGCCCGGCACCGACGCGGAGATCGTCTACAACGTCCCCGTCGAGCCCCGTCCCAACCACGCCCTGGCCGCGGAGATGCGCGCCGGGTGGGCCCCGGACGGCGAGCCCGTGGTGCTCTACACCGGCACCCTCGAGCCCTACCAGGGGATGCCCCTGCTGATCGAGGCGATGAGCCACGTGCGGCCCACGCCCGCCGGCCACCGGCCGCGCCTGGTGGTGGTGGGCGGGCGCCCCGACCAGGTCGCCGGCCTGCGCGCCCAGGCCGACGGCCTCGGCCTCGGCGACCGGGTGCTGCTCACCGGCATGCGCCCCCCGCAGGAGATGACCACCTGCATGGCCGCGGCCGACGTGCTGGTCTCGCCGCGCTCCAGCGGCAGCAACACCCCGCTGAAGATCTACTCGTACATGCACAGCGGCGTGCCCATCGTCGCCACCCGCATCGAGAGCCACACCCAGGTCCTCGACGACCTCTCGGCGCTGCTGGTCGAGCCCGACGCGGCCTCGCTGGCGGCGGGCGTCGACGCGGTCCTCGCCGACCCGGCGCTGGCGGCGCGGCTGGGCACCGGCTCGCGCGAGCGGGGCGAGCGGCACTTCAGCATCCGCGCCTTCGTCGAGGGCACGGCCCGCGCCTATGTCAAGCTGGGCGCCCCGTATCCCGACCAGCGCACCCTCGACCTGGCGGTCCGCCGGCTCGAGCCCGCGGCGGTTCCCGGCGGTGGCGGGAACGACCTCGACGCCCACGTCGCGTGAGGGTGCACAGCAAGAACGGCGCCCCGGCTCCGTTGACTCACCGGAGGGCCGGCATGGCCCCGCGGCCCGACGGTGGCCGCCTGGCGACGGGCGGCCGGGAGACACCCTGAATGTGCGGCATCACCGGCTACGCCACCCTCGACCCGCGCCGTGTCGGTCCCGTCGACCTGCGCGCGATGAACGACGCCCTCGCCCATCGCGGGCCGGACGACGAGGGTCAGCACGTCGACGACGGCTTCGGCCTCGCCCAGCGCCGCCTCGCCATCCTCGACCTCAGCCCCGCCGGCCACCAGCCGATGCAGGGCCCCGGGAACACCTGGATCACCTTCAACGGCG
Organism: uncultured Chloroflexia bacterium; assembly: GCA_963846365.1. Classification (GTDB taxonomy): domain Bacteria; phylum Chloroflexota; class Dormibacteria; order Aeolococcales; family Aeolococcaceae; genus CF-96. The sequence goes on along the minus strand of CAWJVN010000001.1, from coordinate 829,065 downwards.
AGATCTACAACTTCCAGGAGATCGCCGCGGAGCTCGCCGCGCTCGGCGTCGAGACCCACACCCGGTGCGACACCGAGGTGGTGCTCCTCGCCCTCCGCCAGTGGGGGCTGGAGGGCGCGCTGAACCGCTTCAACGGCATGTTCGCCTTCGGCCACTGGGACCCCTCGACCCGGACCATGACCCTGGTGCGCGACCGCCTCGGGGTCAAGCCGATGTACTACTACGCCAACTCCGAGTGCCTGGTCTTCGCCAGCGAGCTGCGCGCCCTCGAGCGCTGGTCGCGGATGCCGCGGGAGATCGACCACGAGGCCGTCGACCTCTACATCAGCTACGAGCACGTGCCCGCCCCCTGGACGATGTGGCGCAACGTCCGCAAGCTGGAGCCGGGCACCTGGCTGCAGTGGCGCGACGGCGTGGTCACGGTGCGGCGCTGGTGGGAGCTGGAGTACTCCGGGCACACCGCCCCGGTGCGCTCGCTCGACGACTGGGCCGAGGAGTGCCGGGCGCGGCTGCGCCGGGCCACCGAGCTGAGGATGATCTCCGACGCCCCCCTGGGCGCGCTGCTCAGCGGCGGCGTCAACTCCAGCGCGGTGGTGGGCCTGATGGCCGACCTCGGCCACACCCCCAAGACCTTCTCGATCGGCTTCGACGACGCCTCGTACAACGAGGTCGAGTTCGCCCGGATGGTCGCCCAGCGCGCCGGCGCGGAGCACCACGAGGAGATCGTCGCCGCCAGCCCCGAGCTCGCCCTCGAGGCGCTGGAGCGGGCCCTCGACGAGCCCCTCGCCGACGTCAGCCTCATCCCCACCTACGCGGTCTCGCGGATGGCCCGGCGCCACGTCACCGTGGTGATCAGCGGCGACGGCGGCGACGAGGTCTTCGGCGGCTACGACTGGTACCGGGCCGCGGCGCTCGCCGACCGCTACCAGCGCGTCCCCGGCCCGCTCCGCTGGGCGATCAACTCGGCGCTGCGCCGGGTGCCCCCGACCAGCAAGAAGAAGGGGCTGGTCAACAAGATGAAGCGGTTCAGCGAGGGGGTGCAGGGCGGCGCCGGGCTGGAGCACCTCGCCTGGCTGATCCACGCCCGCGCCGACGAGAAGCTGCGCCTCTACCGCGGGCCGCTGTCGCCGCTCGCCGAGACCGGTGCGCCGGAGCGGCTGGGACGCTCGCTGCTCGAGGCCGCGCGCGCCGTCGAGCCGCTCTCCCGCCGCCAGTGGGTGGACATCAAGCTCTGGCTCCCCGACGACATCCTCGCCAAGGTCGACCGGGCCTCGATGGCGGTGGCGCTGGAGGCGCGCAGCCCGTTCCTCGACTACGAGGTGGCCGAGTTCGCCGCCCGCATGCCCGCGTCGATGCACCTCGAGGGCGGCCTGCGCAAGCGGGTGCTGCGCCACGCCATCCGCCCGCTGGTGCCGGCGGAGATCCTCACCCGGCCGAAGGAGGGGTTCTCGATGCCGATGAAGCACTGGCTTCGCGGCGAGCTCCAGCCGATGATGCGCGACCTGCTGACCTCGGGCTCGGCATCGGAGTGGTTCGACACCCGTGAGTGCACCCGGCTGATGGACGAGCACGTCTCCGGCCGCTACAACCACGCCCACGTCCTCTGGACCCTGGTGGTGCTGCAGCGCTGGCGCGAGCGCAGCTCGAACTCCGGCGCGCTCGCCGAGGGAGCCGCGTGACGGGTGCACCACCGCGCGGCGGCGTGTGGGGGGGCTGGAGGGTCCGGTCCGAGCAGGCCACCGTGGCGCTGGTGTGCGCGGTGATCGTCGGCCTGCTCGCGGGCGTTCTCGCCGGGCTGCACGGGCGCGGCGACATCGCCGTCCAGGTGGCGGCGGCGAAGGACGTGGCCGGCGGCGGCGAGCTGCTGCCGCTCGGCGCGGTGGTCATCGACCCCGACATCAACAAGCCGGTGGTCTTCGTGGTCGTGCGCGGGCGCGCGCTGCGCCAGCCGGTGACGGTGTCGCCCCCCGCCGCGGGCTCGACCACGGTGACCGTGCTGACGGGGCTCTCCTCCGGGGCCCAGGTGGTGGTGGGGCCGCCGCCGACCCTCCACGACGGCAGCAGCGTGACCGCCACCGCCTACAGCGGGGGCTAGAGCTCCTCGGCGCCGCTCATCAGGAAGTAGGCGGAGCAGGCGGCGTCGACGAGGTCGCGGTCCAGCCGCACCTCCCGGTTGCGGAACCGCGCCGCCTGGGTGACGTGCTTGAGGATGTCCCGGGGGTGGACACCGCGGAACGGCCGCTGCGGGTCGTGGCGCAGGTACCACTGGTGGAGCAGGTGGTCGATCGCGGTGTCGTCGTACTCGACCCCCGCGGCCGCGCACGCCCGCCGCCAGATGGCGCGGTAGGCGGCCTCGGTCGGGCCCGGGATCGCCACCTTGAAGTGGAGGCGGCGCAGGAACGCCTCGTCGACCAGCTGGGTGGGCTCGAGGTTGCTGGAGAGGACCAGCATGCAGACGAAGGGCGCGGTGATGCTGGTGCCGGCGCGGGCCAGGGTGAGGTGGTCGTAGCCCTTCTCCAGCGGCACGATCAGCCGGTTGAAGAAGTTCTGCGGCGAGAGCGCCGCCTGCCGGCCGAAGTCGTCGACCAGGAGGATGCCGCCGTTGGCCTTCAGCTGGGTGCTCGCCTCGTAGTAGCCCAGGCTGCGGTCGAAGGCGAGGTCGAGCATCTCGGGGGTGAGCTCGCCGCCGACGATCACGGCGGGACGCTCCACCAGCACCCAGCGGCGGTCGTGCTCGGGGAGGTCGGCGGCGTGGGGGAGGTGGTGCACCGGGTCGAAGAAGCGGATCACCTGGCCGTGCACGTGGAGGGCGTGGGGCACGAAGATCGGCGGCCCCATCAGCCGGCAGAGCGCCTCGGCGATCGAGGTCTTGCCGTTGCCGGGGGCGCCGTAGATGAACAGGGTGTGGCGCTCGTTGACCGCCGGGCCCAGGGTGAGCAGGGTGTCGTGGGCGAGGGTGAGGTGGCCGAGCGCGGCCTGGAGCTGCTCGAGGCTGACCTGGTGCTCGCGGAGCGAGTCCTGCTGGGCGACCTCGGCGTAGGTCTCGAACGGCACCGGCACCGGGCCGATGTACTGGCTGATCTCGCAGAGATCACGGGCCCGGGCGCGCCCGGAGGTGGCGATCATGTAGGTCATCGCCGCCCCGATGTCCTCGTCGGGGAGCAGCCGCACCCCGGCGATCCCCTGCTTGAAGCCGGTCGACTGCACGCAGCCCTGGTCGGAGAGCCCCTTGAGCACCTCGCTGACGAAGGGCCAGGGCACGCAGACGCGCTGGGCGATCTCCCGGCCCTGGAGCGTCCCGTTGAAGTACAGCATCTTGAGGACGATGTCGGAGACCAGGTTCTGGGGGACGCCGAGCTCGTCCCACGTCCCCGGCCGGGAGGGGAAGTTGGGCGCGGCCGGGCGCGACGGGGCGGGGGAGAGGACGCTCATCGCCCTCAGGGTGCCCCAGCTCCCCGCGGCCCGGCGCCGTCGTGATAGGACCGTCTCCGGATGGCGACGGCCCGCGGCGGGCCGCGGCTCCTACCCGGTGGCGATGTCGACGACCAGCTGGGTGGGGGAGGCGGCGGTCGGGGGCAGGACCCGGAGGCAGCCGGTTCGGGCGAGGCCGATGCCCCAGCTGACCACCCCCTCGAAGGCGCCGGTCTGGCGTGCCTCGCGGAGCTGGGCGAGCCCGGGGTGGAGGTCGGTGGGGCCGGCGTAGGCGGGGGCGCCGGCGACGCCCTGAAGGCTGATCCGCACCCCGGCGGTGCCCTCGAGGGTGACCGGGCGGCCACTCGCATCCTCGAAGAAGTCGGGGGTGCCCTGGGTGACCACCCGGTACGAGGAGGGGACGCCGCTGAGGTGGATGACGAACCGGTCAAAGCCGGCGCTCTCGTGGGAGGCGGCGGCGACGTCGATCACCCGGGCCGTGCCCGAGGCGCCGGGCACGGTCCGCTCCACCGGCGCGCTGCTGCAGGTCAGCGGGACCGGGGTGGCGGCCGCCGCAGCCGCCGTGGTGCTGGTGGCGACCGCGGCGGCGGCCGCCGCCGAGGTGGCCGCCGCCGGGGCGGCGGTGCCGCTCGGGGTCGCCGTGGAGCCGGCGGCGGCCGGCGGCGACCCGCAGCCGGTGGCGATGCCGGCGGCGAGGATGGCGGCGGCTGTCCGGGGACGGGTCGCGACGCGGTGCATTCTGGTGACTCCCCCACGGGACGGGTGCGGTGCCCGCCACGGTCCGGACAACGCCGGCGTGGCCACGATGGTTTCGAACGCGTCAGCCGGGTGAGGGCTCGGTCCGGCCGGTCGTGGGTAGACTGGGACCGATGGCACGGTTCGAGCTGGTCTCCGCCTACCAACCCGCCGGCGACCAGCCCACGGCGCTGGCCGCGCTCGCCGAGGGCGTCTCCGCCGGGCTCCGCGAGCAGGTGCTGCTCGGCGTCACCGGCTCGGGCAAGACCTTCACCTGCGCGCACGTCATCCAGCGGCTGCAGCGGCCGACCCTGGTGCTCTCGCCCAACAAGACGCTGGCGGCGCAGCTCTGGGCGGAGTTCCGCGAGTTCTTCCCGCACAACGCGGTCGAGTACTTCGTCTCGTACTACGACTACTACCAGCCCGAGGCGTACATCGCGCGCACCGACACGTACATCGAGAAGGACTCGTCGCGCAACGACGAGATCGACCGGCTGCGCAACAGCGCCACCCGCGCGCTGCTCACCCGCCGCGACGTCATCGTGGTCGCCTCGATCTCGTGCATCTACGGCATCGGCTCACCCGAGAACTACCTGGGCGAGTCGCTGAGCGTGAAGGTCGGCGACACCATCCGCCGCGACATCGTGCTGCGCAAGCTCACCGACCTGCAGTACGCGCGCAACGACCTCGACTTCGGACGCTCCCGCTTCCGGGTGCGTGGCGACGTCGTCGACATCCAGCCCTCGTACGAGCAGGTGGCCACCCGCATCGAGTTCTTCGGCGACGAGGTGGAGGCGATCCGCGACCTCGACCCGCTCACCGGCGAGATCCTGCGGGTGCGCGACGAGCTCACCGTGTTCCCCGCCACCCACTACGTCACCCCGCGGGACAAGCTGGAGCGTGCGGTGCGGCGGATCGAGGCCGAGCTGGAGGAGCGCAGCGGCGAGCTCGAGGTCCGCGGCCGGCTGCTGGAGGCGCAGCGGCTGCGCCAGCGCACCAACTTCGACCTGGAGATGCTCCGCGAGACCGGCAGCTGCGCCGGTGTCGAGAACTACAGCCGTCACCTCAGCGGCCGGGAGGAGGGCGAGCGGCCCCACTGCCTGCTCGACTTCCTGCCCGACGACGCGCTGGTGATCGTCGACGAGTCCCACGTCGCCGTGCCCCAGATCGGCGGCATGTACGGCGGCGACCGCTCCCGGAAGATCCCCCTGGTCGAGTACGGCTTCCGGCTGCCCTCCGCGCTCGACAACCGGCCGCTCACCTTCGAGGAGTGGGACGCGATGGTCGGCCAGCTGCTGTACGTCAGCGCCACCCCGGGCCCCTACGAGATGCAGCGCTCGGAGAACACCGTCGAGCAGATCATCCGGCCGACCGGGCTGATCGACCCGGTCGTCGAGGTGCGCCCCAGCGAGGGGCAGATCGACGACCTGCTCACCGAGATCCGGCGCCGCACCGAGCGCGGGGAGCGCAGCCTGGTCACCACCCTCACCAAGAAGATGGCCGAGGACCTGACCGACTACCTCCGCGAGACCGGGGTGAGGGTGCGCTACCTGCACAGCGACATCGACACCCTCGAGCGCGTCGAGATCATCCGCGACCTCCGCCTCGGAGTTTTCGACGTTCTTGTCGGCATCAACCTGCTCCGCGAGGGCCTCGACCTCCCCGAGGTGTCGTTCATCGGCATCCTCGACGCCGACAAGGAGGGCTACCTCCGCGGCTACCGCTCGCTGATCCAGACCATCGGCCGCGCCGCGCGCAACGTCAACGGCAAGGTGATCATGTATGCCGACCGGATGTCGGACGCGATGCGCCAGGCCCTCGACGAGACCGACCGGCGCCGCACCATCCAGGTCGCCCACAACCTCGAGCACGGGATCACCCCGCAGACCATCGTCAAGGCCGTGTACCAGCTGGAGCGGTCGCGCGAGGAGCAGGCGACCCGCGCCGCGGCCTTCCAGGAGTCGGCCGGGCTGCCTCCCGACGAGCTGCTGCGGCTGGCGCGCGACGTCGAGCGGGAGATGAAGCGGGCCGCGCGCGACCTGGAGTTCGAGCAGGCCGCCGAGCTGCGCGACCGGCTCGTCGACCTCCGCCGCCGCATCGACGACGGACCGGTCGAGGGCCTCGCTCCGGCCACGAGCAGGGGCTCGGGGGGCCGCAGCACCCGGACGCGCCCGCGGCGCCGGCAGGGTCCCTGAGGACCAGGCTACCGGTCCGGGATCAGGGGCGCTGCTGCTCGCGGCGGCCGAGGTAGCGGCGGATCTGCTCGTCCTCGGTCTCCGACGCCTTGTTGGTGAAGCCGGGCAGCGTCAGCATCCCGCCGAGGTAGGTGAGCGCCGCCTCGGTGGAGCACTCGTTGACCGCGTGGAAGCCGCCGCATCGGGTGCAGGGGAAGTTGATGGCCATGTTGAACACCTCACCGAGGGCGGTCTAGGGCCCGCCGCGTTGAGCCCCGGGGCCGATGAGCGCACCGGTAGGTGCACTGTACAGGTAGTAGCCGCATGCCCGCTTTACCGCGGGGTCACGGAGGCGAACTATTCCGTGACATGTCCTGTGCGCCGGCAAAACCACCTTGACGTTACGCACGGATGTTCGCTACGCTCCCCCCATGTCCGCCCCCCCTCCCGCCGCCCGCCCCGCCCGCGTCCGACTGGTCTGCGCCGAGTGCGGGGCGGTGGCGCCGAAGTGGGAGGGACGCTGCCCCACCTGCGGCGAGTGGAACACCCTGGTCGAGGAGCGCGAGGCGCGCGCCGCGGCCCGGTCGCAGCCGGGGGCCGCGGCCGCGGAGGCGACCCTGGTCGGCGACGTCCCCGCCGGGTCGCTGGTCTGGCTGGCCACCGGCATCGGCGAGTGCGACCGGGTCCTCGGCGGCGGGTTCGTGCCCGGCGGGCTGGTGCTGCTCGGTGGCGACCCGGGGATCGGCAAGTCCACCCTGGCGCTGCAGCTGGCCGGCCGCTGCGGCACCGAGGTCCGTCCCGCCCTCTACTGCGCCGGGGAGGAGTCGGCGGCCCAGGTGGCGATGCGCGCCGGCCGCCTCGGCTGCGACGGGCGCGAGGTGGCCGTGGTCCCCGAGACCGACCTCGACGCGGTGCTCGCCACCGTCGAGTCGCTGCGGCCGCCGCTCGCCGTGGTCGAACTCGGTCCAGACCCTCCACGACCCCGGGCAGCCGGGCACGCCGGGGAGCATCGCCCAGGTCCGCGGCGCGGTCCACCGGCTGCTGCTCTGCGCCAAGCGGACCGGGGTGCCGATCCTCCTGATCGGCCATGTCACCAAGGACGGGGCGATCGCCGGCCCCCGCACCCTCGAGCACATGGTCGACGTGGTCCTCTACCTCGAGGGCGAGCGCCACGGCGACCACCGCCTGCTCCGCGGGGTGAAGAACCGCTTCGGCGCCACCGACGAGCTCGGGATCTTCGTCCTCGACGCCACCGGGATGCGCGAGGAGGACGCCCCCGGCCGGGCCTTCCTCGACGAGACCACCCTCGGGGTGCCCGGCAACGTGCTCACCGTCGCCTGCGAGGGCTCGCGTCCGCTCGCCGTCGAGGTGCAGGCGCTGGTGGCGCCGACCCGCTTCGGGATCCCCCGCCACAGCGCCTCGGGGTTCGACCTCGGCCGGCTGCACCTTCTCGCCGCCGTGCTCGAGAAGCGGGCCCGGATCATGCTCGGCCAGGCCGACGTCTTCGTCAACGCCGTCGGCGGGGTGCGGCTCGCCGAGCCCGCCGCCGACCTGGCGGTCGTCCTCGCCGTCGCCGCCTCGGCCCGCGAGCTCTGCCCGCCGCCGAGCTCGGTGGCGATCGGCGAGCTCGGGCTGGGCGGCGAGGTGCGGCGGGTCCGCCGCCTCGAGCAGCGGCTGCAGGAGGCGCGCCAGCTGGGTCTGCGCCTCGCGATCATCCCCGGCTCCCAGGCTGGCTGCGCGGTGCCGGCGGGGATGCGCTGCATCCCGGTGGCCCACCTCGGCGAGGCGCTCGCCCTGCTCGACGAGGCGGCGGGGCCGTGGCCGGGGATGGCGCGCCCGAACTCGAAGAGGACTGCGACCGACCCGTGGCGGAAAGCGTGACAGCGCTGTGGTTCAATCGCCACGAGATGGGCAGCCATCACTCCGGATCGCTCCGTCGCGCGCGTCGCATCGCACGCCTGCTCGGCGCACTCGCCGGCCTCGTCGTCGGCGTGCTCTACGCCGCCTATGTGATCACCAACTCCAGTGGCCTGTTCCACCGGCAGTTCGCGTTCGCCCTCGCCGCGCTGCTCGGCTCCGGCGCCGTCGGGCTGGTCTCCGGGTTCGTCGCCGGTCCGCTGCTCAGCGTCGAGCCGTTCCTCTGGCTGGAGCGCACCGTCGACACCGTGTCCGCGGGCGAGCTCGCCGGCGGCGTCGTCGGGCTGCTGGTGGCGCTCTCCGTCTCGGCGCTCATCGCCGTCATCCTCGGCGCCCTCCCCGGCGGCCTCGGCCTGGTGATCTCGGCCGGCGTCGCGGCGGTGCTCGTCTACGTCGGGGTGCGCACCGGCATGCGTCGCAGCGACGACCTCGTCGAGTGGTTCGGGCGGCGCCCACCGCCGGCGGCGTCCGCCGCCGCGACGACCGCCATCGCCGTCGCCGCCGCGGTCGACGCCCCCGCGCCGCTCGCCGGGGCACCGACGCTGCTCGACACCAGCGTGCTCATCGACGGCCGCATCACCGACCTCGCCCAGGCCGGCTTCCTCCCCGCCCGCCTGCTCGTCCCCGGCTTCGTCCTCGAGGAGCTGCAGCGCATCGCCGACTCCGGCGACCCGGTGCGCCGCGCCAAGGGCCGGCGCGGGCTCAAGGTGGTCGAGGGCCTGCGCGCCTCCACCGACGTGCTCTGCGAGGTCGTCGACCGCGACTTCCCCGGCACCCCCGAGGTCGACGCCCGGCTGGTGCGGCTGGCCAGGGCGCTCGAGGCCTCGCTGATGACCACCGACCACAACCTCACCACCGTGGCCCGCATCGAGGGCGTCCGGGTGCTGAACCTGAACGACCTCGCGCTGGCGATGCGCCCCATCCTCGCCGCCGGCGAGATGATGGAGGTGATGATCGTCAAGGAGGGTCGCGAGCTCAACCAGGGGGTGGGGTACCTCGACGACGGCACCATGGTGGTGGTGGAGGGTGGCCGTGGCCACCTCGAGGCGGCGGTGCGGGCGACCGTCACCAGCGTGCTCCAGACGCCGTCGGGACGGATGATCTTCGCCACCGTGGGCGACACGGCGGCGGCAGACCCGCCCCGGCGCTCGCCCCGCGCCAGCCGGGCTCCCCGGGTCGCCGAGCGCTGAGCGTCGCGGCGATCCTCCCCGCCGGCGGACGGGGGACACGCATGGGACGCGACAAGATCTGGCTCGACGCCGGCGGCATCCCCCTGCTCGGCCGCACCCTGGCGGCGGTCGCCGCCCCCGGCATCTTCGACACCGTGACCGTGGTGGTGCCCGAGGTCGCCTGGGGCAGGGTGCGCGACCTCGCCGCCGCCGCCGGCATCGACGACCTCCGCCTCGTCGAGGGCGGGGATCGGCGGCAGGACTCGGTGCGCGCCGGCCTGGCGGTCGCCGGCGACGCGGCGCTGATCTGCGTCCACGACGCGGTGCGGCCGCTCTGCCCGATGGGGCTCTTCTTCGCCGTCGTCGACGCCGCCCGGCGCCACGGGGCCGCGACCGCGGCGATCCCGGTCGTCGACTCGGTGAAGCGGGTGCGCCGCGACGGCGAGCTCGCGGTGGTGGCGGAGACCCTCGACCGCGCCGAGCTGGTGGCGGTGCAGACCCCCCAGGCGTTCGACGCCGCCCTGCTCCGCCGTGCCCACGCGGTGGCGCTGCGCGACGGGGTGGTCGCCGACGACGACTGCGCCCTGGTCGAGCACCTCGGCGAGGTGGTGGCGGTGGTGGAGGGCGACCCGCGCAATCTCAAGGTGACCCGGCCCGCCGACCTCGCCGTGCTCCGCGCCGCCCTCCTCGGCGAGGACGGCTGAGGTGCGCATCGGCCACGGCATCGACGCCCACCGGCTGGTGCCCGGCCGAACACTGATGCTCGGCGGCGTCGAGGTGCCCCACCACGCCGGGCTCGAGGGTCACTCGGACGGCGATGCGGTCAGCCACGCCCTCTGCGACGCCGTCCTCGGTGCCGCCGGCCTCGGCGACCTCGGCCGCCACTTCCCGTCCTCGGACGAGCGCTGGCGGGGCGCCTCCGGGGTCGAGCTGCTCCGCCGGGTCGCGGCGCTGGCACGGGACGCCGGGTTCGCGGTGAGCTCGGCCCAGGTGGTCGCGGTGGCGCAGGCGCCGCGGCTCTCCCCGCACACCGCCGCGATGGCCGGGGCGCTCGCCGCCGCCCTCGGGGTCGAGCCCGCCGCGGTGGCGGTCTCGGCGACCAGCACCGACGGCATGGGCTTCACCGGGCGCGGCGAGGGCATCGCCGCAAGCGCGGTGGTGCTGCTCACGCGGATAAGCTGACCCGCCGTGCTCCGCCTCCACGACACCATGACCCGTGACCTGAGGCCGGTCGAGCCCCTCGAGGAGGGCCACGTCCGCCTCTACACCTGCGGACCCACCGTCTACGCCCGCGCCCACATCGGCAACTTCCGCGCGTACCTCTTCGAGGACGTGCTCCGCCGGGTGCTCGAGCAGCGCTTCCCCCGGGTCACCCACGTGATGAACCTCACCGACGTCGAGGACAAGATCATCCGCAACGCCGTCGCCCACGGCAGCTCCCTCGACGGGGAGACCGAGCCCTGGATCCGGGCCTTCTACGAGGACCTCGACGCCCTCGGCATCCGCCGCGCCCACCACTACCCGCGGGCCACCGAGTACGTGGAGCAGATGGTGGAGCTGATCGAGCGCCTCGACGAGCGCGGCGCCACCTACCGGAGCGACGGCGGCATCTACTTCTCGATCGCCGCCTTCCCCAGCTACGGGCGGCTGAGCGGGCTCCGCGCCGAGGGGCTGGTGGCCGGCGCCAGCGGCCGCGTCGACGCCGACGAGTACGGCAAGGAGGACGTGCGCGACTTCGCCCTCTGGAAGAACGTCGGCCCCGACGAGATCGGCTGGGAGACGCGGCTGGGACGGGGCCGCCCCGGCTGGCACATCGAGTGCTCGGCGATGAGCATGTCGCTGCTCGGCGAGAGCTTCGACATCCACTGCGGGGGCGTCGACAACATCTTCCCCCACCACGAGAACGAGATCGCCCAGTCGGAGGCGGCGACCGGCGTGCCCTTCGTGCGGCTCTGGTGCCACAACGAGCACCTCCGGGTCGAGGGCGAGAAGATGTCCAAGTCGCTGGGCAACTTCCACACCGTCCGCGACCTGATCGAGCAGGGGGCACGGCCCTCGGCGGTGCGCTACCTGCTCGGCGCCACCGCCCACTACCGCAGGCAGCTGAACTACACCGCCGACTCCCTGCACGGGAGCAACGAGGCGGTGGAGCGCTTCGCCAGCTTCCGCGACCGGCTGCTGGCGCTGCCGCCGCGCCGGGGGGGTGAGGGCGGGCCCGCGGTGCTCCTCGCCGAGCGCGCCGTCCGCGAGTTCGACGCCGCGCTCGACGACGACCTCAACCTCCCCGAGGGGATGGGGGCGGTCTTCACCGCGCTCCGCGACGCCAACGCCATGCTCGACTCCGGGGCGGTCGACGCCGCGGGCCGCACCGCCCTGCTCGGCCTGGTCGAGCGGGTGGACGACATCCTCGGGGTGCTCCCGCTGGTCGACGGCGAGCGCGAGGCGGCGCTCACCCCGGAGGTGCGCGCCCTGCTCGAGGAGCGTGCCCAGGCCCGGGCCGAGCGCGACTGGACGCGGTCCGACGCTCTCCGCGACCGGCTCGCCGGGCTCGGCATCGGGGTCGAGGACACCCTCCAGGGACAGCGCTGGCGGCGGCTGTAGGAGCCTGGGGAGCGGCGGTGGAGATCCTCTACGGCAAGAACCCGGTGCTCGAGGCGCTCCGCGCCGGGCGGCCGGCGCGCAAGCTGGTGCTCGCCGCCGGGGTGCGCGACGAGCCGCGGCTGCGGGAGATCCTCGAGGGCGCCGCCGAGCGCGGCATCCCCGTCGAGGAGACCTCGCGCCGCCGCCTCGACGACATCGCCCACACCGAGCACCACCAGGGCATCGCCGGCTACTTCCACGCGCGGCCGCCGCTGAGCCTCGACGAGCTGCTCGAGCGGGTGCGGGCCCCCGGCCTTCTGCTCGTGCTCGACGGCATCCAGGACCCCCAGAACCTCGGCGCCCTCGCCCGCTCCTGCGACGCCGCCGGCGCGTCGGGCCTGGTGCTGACCCGCGACCGGGCGGCGGGGATCACCCCCGCGGCGGCGAAGGCGTCGGCGGGGGCGGTCGAGCACCTCGACATCGCGGTGGTGACCAACCTCGCGTCCGCGCTGACCCGGCTCCGGGAGGCCGGCTACTGGTGCGTCGGCCTCGACGCCGGCGCCGACATGCGCTACGACCGCTTCGACTACACCTCGCCGGTGGCGCTGGTGGTCGGCGCCGAGGGCGAGGGGCTTCGGCCGCTCACCCGCAGGCGCTGCGACGCGCTGGTGTCGCTGCCGATGCTCGGCCGGGTGGCGTCGCTGAACGCCGCCGCCGCCGGCGCCATCCTGCTCTACGAGGCCGCACGCCAGCGCGACTTCGGGGCAGGATGAGCGGCGATGCGCCTGCTCATCGTCGACGGCTACAACGTCATCCACGCGTGGCCCGACCTGAAGTCGGCGCTGCTGCGCTCCGGCCTCGAGGAGTCGCGACGGCTGCTGGTGGTCGCCCTCGCCGAGTACGGCGCGGTGCGGGCGGTGCGGGTCACGGTGGTCTTCGACGGGCCCCGGGCGGCGGTCGCCAGCCCCGCCGAGGTGGTCGACGGGGTGACCATCCGCTTCGGCGGCGCCTCCGGCAGCGCCGACCACGTCATCGAGCGGCTCGCCTACAGGGCGGCGCAGGCGGGCCGTGCCGGCGAGGTGACGGTGGCCACCTCCGACCGCCTCCAGCGCGACATGGTGCGGGCCATGGGGGTGGCGACGATGGACGCGCGGAGCCTCGAGACCGAGGTGCGGGGGGCGCTCGGCGAGCTCGGCCGCGACGCCGCCCGGGGACGCGAGCAGGCCGCCTTCGCCCGCCGCCTCGAGGACCGTCTCGACCCCGGGGTGCGCGCCGCCCTCGAGCGGATGCGCCGCGGTCTGCCGCCGGAGCCTCCGGTCGCGGAGGTTTCGCCGCCCCCGGAACGTATGGACGAGTAGACGGTCGCGGACCCGCTCGGCGGGGACGCATCCAGGCGATTCACCCATTCCCCAGCACGGGCGCTCCGGAGGTGGCCGGCGGGCCGCCCTCCGGCGGCGCCTGTGCGGGCGGGTGGCCGCTCAGACCACCACGGTGCTGGTGGTCTGCGCCTGCGAGCCGCCGGAGTCGGCGATGTGGACGGTGACCGACCAGGAGCGGTGCGCCGCGTAGGTGTGGGAGCCGGTCACGGTGAAGCCGCTCTTGCCCTTCTTCACCACCGCCGCGCTCGGCTGGGAGCCGTCGCCCCAGTCGACGGTGACGGTGAACTGGGCGGGGGTGCCCTTGGGGTCGCCGTCGACGAAGCTCGCCACCGCGACGTCGGTGAGCGCGAGCGGGGCCACCTGGGCGAGGTACTCGTCGGTCTGGATCAGCGAGCCCTGCATCGCCTGGAAGGTGAGCCCGTTGACCATGGCGTTGGCCAGGTTGGTCTGCTCGGGCCCGGTCGCGGCGCGGCCGAGCAGCAGCTTGGTGGCGGCCTGCACGACCCATCCCTGCGCCTCGGCGGAGCGGCGGATGCTCCCCGCCACCGAGGCCCGGGTGGCGCCGCGGTTGAGCTGGTCCATCCATCCGGCCTTCCCGGTGGGGTCGGCGGCGTGGTGGAGGAGGTCGTGGTAGAGGGCGGACACGAACCCGTCGTTGCTGCCGCCGGCGCGGGCGAGGTACTCCTGCGACGCGGCGATGTTGGCGGTGACCTGCTCCAGGGTGTTGGAGCGCAGCTGGGGCACGAAGTAGCCGAGGCTGCCGGGGTCGGGAGCCCGTCCCAGCAGCGCCCTGAAGAGCAGGGTGACGGTGCGGGTGCGCCACTCGTCGCTGTTCTGGACGGTCACGGCCACGTTCTGCCGGGTGGTCTGCCCGGCGTCGAGCTGGCCGGCGTAGCCCTGCAGCGCCGGTTGGTCCACGGGGCGCCCGAGCAGGTGCTGGTACATCGCGTTCACCGCGCAGCGGGTGGCGGTGGTCTCCCCGCAGTCGACCGGCAGCCCGGTGGCGGTGATCGGGGCGTCGGTCGCCACCCCGGTCAGGGCGGTGCTGGCCGGCCCGGCGCCCTCGCCGTCGATGGTCAGGGTGGCGCTGCGGCTGCCGTCACCGTCGGGGGCGAAGCTGACCGACACCGGGCACGAGGCGCCGGGCGCCAGGGTGACCCCCGAGCACCTGTCGGCGACGACCACGAAGGCGGTGGCGTTGCCGCCGGCGAGGGACACGCCCCTGACCCGCAGCGGCGCGCTCCCGGTGCTGGCCACGGTCACGGTCCGCGCCGCCGCCGAGCTGCCCACCGGCTGGGGATCGAAGGCCACCGACCCGGGGGTGAGCCCGAGGATCTGGGCCGGCCGGTTCATCGGCTGGACCTGCTGCCCGGCGCGATGGGCGCTGGCGCCGCGATCGACGCTTCCGGTGACGGGCGGCGAGGAATCGGTGGAGGCGGGAGGAGGCGGCTGCGGTGCCGGGGTCTGCCGCTGGGCGAGCGGCACCGGCACGGCGTCGGGCAGCGGCCGGGAGTCGCCGGCGGGAGGGGCGGTGGCGGCGCTGTAGGGCAGGCTGTAGTAGGGCGAGCGGGCGAACTCCGGCTGCCAGCTGTGCAGCGTCACCCCGGCCACCAGGCCGGCGCTCACCATGAACGCGCAGATCGTCAGCCGGCCGCCCCACCCGCCGAGGATGCCCCGGCCGGCACTGGCTCCGGCCTCGATCCCGATCGGTGCGCGGTCGCTGCCCTCCCCGCTCGTCCTCCTCATGGACGAACCCCTTTCAGACTTGCCGGCCTCGGTCCCTGCCCCCCAGGTTCCAGCGAGCGGACGGGTAGCGTACCCCGGCTGCCGTCCCCACGGCAAGTTGAGCCTCTCAGTAAATGACGCAGGTGACGGCTACGAGACTGGGAAAACCGTTGTGGGAGATGCATATTCGCAGCCTTCACCACAACGCCGTCCAGTTGTTGCCGCTGCTGTCCGAGCGGGTCGGTTGGGGACAGGAGGTGCGTGACGGACGGATGTTCGGAGCCGGGTGGGGGTCAGGTCCGGTGCCCGCGCAGCGTGAACGTGACCGCGGCGGCGCCGCTGATCGGGACGCTGAGGACGGTGGTGTAGTCCCCGGGGCCGGTCGGCTGGAAGCGAACCGTGACCACGCACCCGGCGCCGGGCGCGAGGTGGGCGCCGGCGCAGCCGTCGCTGACGATCGTGAACGCGGTGGTGGTGGAGAGGCTGCCCGCGCTGGCGACGACGGCGGTGCGGCCGGTGTTGCTCACGCTCTCGCGGATGAGGCCGCCGGTCGCGGCGGCCGTGCTCACCGCGGCGGCCGGGGCCCGGGGGGGAGCCGGTGCCGGACCGGCCGGCCCGGTGCTCGGGCCGGCGCCGGGGGTGGGGGAGGGGGTCGGGACGGCCGCGCTGGGACTCGGGGGGCTGGAGGCCGCCGCGGACGGCGCCGGGTCGAGGGCGGCGACCCCCGGGGTGCGGGCGGGAGCGGTGGCGTCGTGGCCGTCGATCCTGATCGCGAGACCGCCCGCGGCGCCCAGGACGATGGCGGCGAGCGCGGTCACCAGCAGGGGCGTCCGCGGCCAGGGACGGCGCGGGCGAGCCGGCGCGTCGAGGACAGCGGTGGCGGGGTCGCCGAGCGCCTGGCCGACGGCGGCGAGGAGGGCGCCGGCGGTGGGATGGCGGTCCTCGGTCCGCGGGGCCTGGGCACGCGCGACCACGTTGCCGAGGCCGGGGGAGAGCGGGGCCGAGGCAGCCAGGCAGTGGCGCACCACGCCGCCGAGCGCGTAGACGTCGGCGCCGGCGTCGACCGCGCCGCCGCCGCGCTGCTCGGGAGCCCGGTACTCCGTCGACGTCCCGGATCCGTCCTCGGACCAGGGGCCGCCGAAGCCGGCGAGGTGGGCGTGCTCGGCGCCGCCGGTGGTCTCGACGAGGATGGTGGCGGGCCTGACGTCGCCGTGGACGAGACCGCGGGCATGGGCGGCGTCGAGGGCGCCGGCGACCTCCGTCAGCAGGGCGACGACCCGGTCGGGATCGAGCGGCCGGCCTCGGTCCAGCAGGGCCTCGAGGGCGCCCCCGGACACGTATCGCATGGCGATGAATCGGCGGCCCTCCGCCTCACCGGCCTCGTGGACGGGGACGATGTGGGGGTGGTTGAGCCCGGCGGCGGTCGCCGACTTGCGGAGGAAGCGCTCCCAGGAGAGCTCGTCCGGGCGCCGGTCGAGAATCTTGAGGGCGACGGTGCGGCCGTGGACGGGGTCGAAGGCGTGATACACGGTGGCACGTCCGCTCCAGCCGACCAGGTCGATGATCCGGTAGCCGGCGAACCGCGCGCCGTGGAAGATGACGCTCAATCGTCCTGAGTGCCTGGGTCCTGGATGCCTCCCTCCTCGATATCGGGTCCTGACGGCGTCAACCCATGCTCGCGCACATCCGCGCTCGCCGCTGGAGCAGCATGCGCCTGATGGACCCCACCACGTCGCTCCACCGGAGGATCGCCGAGGAGCTCGGCGTGCGGGAGCGGCAGGTCGCGGCCGCCGTCGAGCTGCTCGACGGCGGGGCCACGGTGCCGTTCATCGCCCGCTACCGGAAGGAGGCGACCGGGACCCTCGACGACACCCAGCTGCGGACGCTCGAGGAACGGGTGCGGTACCTGCGCGACCTCGAGGAGCGGCGCAGCGCGGTCCTCGAGTTCGATCCGCGCCCAGGGCAGGCTCGACCCCGCCCTCGAGGCTCGGATCCAGGCGGCCGAGTTCGAAGGCCCGGCTCGAGGACATCTACCTGCCCTTCAAGCCGAGGCGGCGCACCAGGGCGCAGATCGCCCGCGAGGCGGGGCTCGAGCCGCTCGCCGACCGGCTGCTCGCCGATCCGGCGCGGCGTCCCGAGCTGGTGGCGGCGGCCTTCGTCGACCCCGCGAAGGGCGTGGCCGATGCCGCCGCCTCCCTCGAGGGCGCCCGCTCGATCCTGGTCGAGCGCTTCGCCGAGGACGCCGACCTGATCGGGCCGCTGCGCGAGCAGATGTGGTCCCAGGGCCGCCTGGTGTCGCGGGTGCGGGCCGGGAAGCGGGAGGTGGGCGCCAAGTTCGCCGACTACTTCGACTTCGGCGAGCCCTTCACCTCCCTGCCCTCGCACCGCGTCCTGGCGATGCTCCGGGGCGAGAGGGAGGAGGTTCTCGAGCTGAGCCTCGAGCCGGAGGGGGTGCGGGCGCCGCCGCCGCCACCGGGACGGCCGAGCGGGTACGAGGTGCAGGTGGCGCGGCGCTTCGGGATCTCCGATCGGGGCCGGCCCGCCGATCGCTGGCTGCTGGACACGGTGCACCTGGCCTGGCGCTCCCGCATCCTCGTCCACCTCGGCAACGACCTGCGCCAGCGCCTCCGGGAGGCGGCGGAGGACGAGGCGGTGCGGGTCTTCGCCGCCAACCTCCGCGACCTGCTCCTGGCCGCGCCCGCCGGCAGCCGGCCGACCATGGGTCTCGATCCCGGCTTCCGCACCGGTGTGAAGGTCGCGGTGGTCGACGCCACCGGCGGGGTGGTGGCGACGGAGACGGTCCACCCGCACGAGCCCCGGCGGCGGTGGGACGAGGCGGTCGCCGTCCTCGCCCGGCTCGCGCGCCTCCACCGGGTCGAGCTGATCGCCATCGGCAACGGCACCGCGTCGCGTGAGACCGACCGGCTCGCGGCCGACGTGATCAGGCTGCATCCGGAGCTGCGGCTCACCCGGGTCGTGGTGTCGGAGGCGGGCGCGTCGGTGTACTCGGCGTCGGCGTACGCCTCGCAGGAGCTCCCCGCTCTCGACGTGTCGCTGCGCGGGGCGGTGTCGATCGCCCGCCGGCTGCAGGACCCGCTGGCGGAGCTGGTCAAGATCGATCCCCGGTCGATCGGCGTCGGTCAGTACCAGCACGACCTCGCCGAGGGCAGGCTGTCGCGCTCCCTCGACGCGGTGGTGGAGGACTGCGTGAACGCCGTCGGCGTCGACGTCAACACCGCCTCCGTGCCGCTGCTGCGGTACGTGTCCGGCATCGGTGAGGGCCTGGCCGGGAACATCGTCGCCCACCGCGGCGCCGGCGGCCCGTTCCGCTCGCGCACCGCGCTGAGGAAGGTCTCGCGCCTCGGCCCCAAGGCGTTCGAGCAGTGCGCCGGCTTTCTGCGCATCCGTGGCGGCGACGATCCGCTCGACGCCTCGAGCGTGCACCCCGAGGCATACCCGGTGGTGCGCCGTGTCCTCGCGGCGACCAATCGCGGCATCGCCTCGCTGATCGGCGACCGCGCGGCGCTGCGCGCCCTCGACCCGAGGGACTTCGTCGACGCCAGCTTCGGCCTGCCGACGGTCACCGACATCCTCGAGGAGCTGGAGAAGCCGGGACGCGATCCGCGCCCCGGCTTCGTCACCGCGACCTTCCGCGAGGGCGTGGACCGGCTCGAGGACCTCGAGGCCGGCATGCTGCTCGAGGGCGTCGTCACCAACGTCGCCGCCTTCGGCGCCTTCGTCGACGTCGGCGTGCACCAGGACGGCCTGGTGCACATCTCGGCGATGTCGAGGACGTTCGTCCGCGACCCCCGCGCGGTGGTGAAGTCGGGCGACGTGGTGACGGTGCGGGTGCTCGACGTCGACGTGCCCCGCAAACGCATCTCGCTCAGCCTGCTGCTCGACGACGCCGCCGGCGGCCGCCCGGGGTCCGCCGGCTAGGCCAGGGTGGTGCGGGTGTACTCTCACGCCTCGCCGGCCGGCGTAGCTCAGTGGCAGAGCAACTGTTTTGTAAACAGCAGGTCCGGGGTTCGAATCCCCGCGCCGGCTCCGACTGCGACCCGATCTGGTCGTGGCCGAAGCCCGTCCAGACGCCTCACCCGCCGGTCCTGCTCGGCGGCAGCGGTGCGGGCGCACTGCGCCGGGTGGTCGACTACGGCGACGGCTGGATGCCCATCCCGGGGCGAGGGCCGATCGTCGAGCGCATCCCCGAGCTGCAGGAGCTGGCGGCGGCGGCGGGCCGTCCCCCGCTCCCGGTCAGCATCTACGGCGCGGCTCCCGAGCCGGCGACGCTCGAGAGCTACCGGGCCGCGGGCGTGGCGCGCTGTGTCTTCGCGGTGCCGTCGGTACCGCGCGAGGAGGCGCTCCCCGAGCTCGACCGACTGGCCGAGCTGGCCGGCCGCTTCAGGTAGCCGGCACCCTCACCGCCCCGGTCCTGTGGAAAGTCTGTGGACAGGGCTGTGGACATCCCGGGCCTTCACTGCTTCCCTGCCATCCCCCACCTCCCGGACCACCCCCTGGGTGTGGCGCCCTTGGCACAGTGGGAGCGAGCCGCGGCGGCGGAGGCCGGATCCCCCCGTCCCCGCCTCGAAGCCCGGTGCGGGTGGCTCCCCCCGCCCGCCTCGACGCCGCGGCTCCTCCTCGTGACCCCCTCCCCCCAAACCGGGCGCCCCCGGCCGTTGCCGGGGGCGTCACCAGGCCTTGCTCACCGGTGCGAGCTCACGGACCTGGCGGGCGAGATCGTCGGCGCTGGGGGCCCTGCGGAAGCGGTTGCGCAGCGAGCCGGCGTACTCGGACGCCACCTCCTTCGCCTCCCGGATGGCCTCGGGAGCCAGACCCGCGACCACGCCGAGGACGAGAATCCACGCAACGGCGGTCCCGGCGGTGTGTGCGATCCGATCGGCCATCCTCGCGGGGGCAGTCTACGCCGCCAGAGGCTCGGATTCCGCCTTGCGGCGCGGCGGTGGACCGCTCCACCATCGGCCGGTGCCGAGTTGCCGCACCCTCCTCGCCGCCGCCTCCGCCGGGGCCGCGATCGCCGCCGCCGGGCTGGGGTTGCTCCGCCCCCGCCGGGTGGAGGTGTTCGGGGGGAGCATGCTCCCCGCGCTGTGGCCCGGCGACCGGCTGCTCCTGGTTCGGCTGCCGGCCGCGCCCGGCGCGGTGGTGGCGGTCGCCGACCCCCGCGAGCCCTCGCGGACGCTGGTGAAGCGGGTGGCCGCCCGCCCCGGCGGCGAGGCGCCCCTGCCCGGGGGCGGCCGCCTGCGGGCGGGCGGCGGGTACGTGCTGCTCGGCGACAACCCCGGGGCGAGCACCGACAGCGCGGAGTTCGGGGCGGTTCCGGCCGGGCTGCTCCGCGGCCGCGCCGTCTACCGCTACGCGCCACCCCACCGCCGCGGCCCGGTCCCGGTGCTCAGGCCGGCGGGTGGGAACCGGCGTGGCCACGCCGGACGTCCCCCCGTTGGCGATATCGTGGCCGCTCCGGCCGTCCGGCCGGCGGTCGCGCGTGGCCGATTCCAGAAGGAGTGAGCTGATGTCCCTGCTGTCCCGGCTGTTGATGCTGGCAGACCGCGTCGCCGCGCCCGGTGCGGTCCACGCCCACTGCGACCTGCCGTGCGGCGTCTACGACCCCGCCCAGGCCCGCATCGAGGCCTCGTCGGTGAAGGCCTGCATGGAGAAGTTCCAGGGGAGCGACGACCCCATCTTCCAGCAGCGCGCCGTCCTCATCAAGGAGGAGCGCGCCGATCTGGTCAAGCATCACCTCTGGGTGCTGTGGACCGACTACTTCAAGCCGGAGCACCTCGACAAGGTGCCGGAGCTCAACGACCTCTTCTGGCGGGCCACCAAGAAGGCGGGCGAGGCCAAGAAGACCAACGACCCCGCCGTGGGCCAGCAGCTGCTCGATCTCTGCGACGAGGTCGCCGCGGCCTTCGCCGCCACCAAGAGCTGAGCCGGGGGCGGGCCGGCCGGTGTGACCGGGCCGGCCCGCCGCCGTCACCGGACCCGTACAGGCGGGACGAGCGCGGCTGGTAAAGTCTCGCCTGCTCCCGGTCCGCCGTCAGGTCCGGTCGGCGACGCGCCCGGGCAGGTACCGAAGTTGGTCAAACGGGGCTGACTGTAGATCAGCTGGCTATGCCTTCGGGGGTTCGAATCCTCCCCTGCCCACACCTCCGATTCCCCCTCGTGGTTCCGGCCCAAGTAGCTCAGGGGCAGAGCAACGTCTTGGTAAGGCGTAGGTCGTGGGTTCGATTCCCACCTTGGGCTCCACCCACCCGCAGGGTGGCCCGCTCGAATACGAACGAGGCCCCGGGCGTCCCCCTCCAGCAGCTTTCCGCGGGCCTCAACGGCGGCGTAGGAACTGGGTCAGGCCCCAATCGGGGGACGGAGCCACGGCGGCCCCGCCCCCTGCCCTGATTGGGACTCGGAGTGTCCAGAGGTTGCCTACGAGGGGGTGGGCGTCGATCTGCCGCCGGTGATCGTGAAGCATTCGCTGGTGGCGTTCGTCTCCACCGCGGGCAGGTAGTTCACGTCACCCGAGTACACCGCCCGCCAGCAGTACGTGCCAGGCGCCTTCGTCAGCGCGCCCTTGGCGGCGTCGGACTTGGTCGCGGTGTCGTCCTTCACCTTGCGCGGCTTGCCGATCTGCGTGCCGCCGCTGGGGCAGCCCGCCGAGGTGACCTGGGTGGGACCGCAGAGGAAGAAGGTCACCGTGCCGGTGGGCAACTCGATGTCGCGCCCGTCGCGGTCGGGCAAGTCGCTGACCGTGGCCTCATCACGGAACGAGGAGCCGGGATGGTCGCTGGTGTGCGGCTCGACGACGGTGGTGAGGGTGACCGGGCAGAGGCCGTCGACGGCGCCGCCCGCGTCCTTCGCGTCCGCCTTGTTGTCGCGGTCGGCGGGATCGCAGGGGGCCGGCCCGGCGGTCACGACGAGGCCGTCGTAGGTGATGTCGTCGATGTACACGCTGAGACCGCTGGGGAAGTTGCCGAACTGGTCCACGACGACGAAGGCGTCGGTCACCGTGGCGCCGCTGTGGCAGGCGAGCACCTGCGCGTAGGTGTGCTCGTAGACGAAGGGGCAGCTGCCGCCGTTGCTGTCCCAGTCGCTGCCGGCGCCGTCCTCGAAGCTCCAGACGCCGGCGATGAGATTGAGCGGTCGCAGCTGGATGTTGCCGCCGTCGCTGAACTCGATGACCAGCCGTGGCGAGCCGCCGCTGGCGCCGCTCTGCAGCGACTTGTACCAATACGACGGCGGAGTCGCCGGGGGCGTGCTGCCGACGCCGAGGATGTTCGCCCCGCCGTAGCTGCTGGCATCGGGCGCGGTGAGCAGGATGGCCTGGTTGTCGGTCTCGCCGGGGCGGTCCTGCCCGGTGACCCAGCCCGCGGCGCCGCTGCCGCCGGTGAAGAAGCTGACGCTCGCCGGGGTGAGCGCGGCCGCCGTCCCGGTCTGCGTCAGCGCGCCGAGGATCCCGGCGCTGAGGAGGAGCCCGATCGCGGACGCTCTCCGCACGAGCCGCCGCGGCGATGGGCGGCCGTGATCGATGTTGCTGTTGGACACGTTGATCTCCCTGCGCCCCATGGGCGCTCCATGGGGCCAGGAGGCCCCTCCCCTTTCCCGTCCGCGGCCGCCGTTGCCCACGACCGCGGTGATGGATACTCAAACGGCGGCGGGTCCACGGTCTTGTCCGCACGCCGGGTCATGATCTGAGGGTCAGGCGATCAAGGCCCGCAGCATCGCAGGCCTGATCCACGAGCTCGGCCTGGTGCGTACCGTCCTCGCCGGCTACGACATCGGCAGTCGGGTGGCGCAGGCCGTGGCAAAGGAGCACCCGGCATCGGTGGGCGCGCTCGCCCTGTCGCCTCCGATGCCGGGCTCGGGACGCGGGGTCCTCGACGGGGAGATCGTGCCGCAGCTGTGGTACCAGTACTTTCACCGTTCGCCGCTCAGCATCGACCTCCTGGACGGCCAACGAGACAGGATCCGCGACTACCTCCACCACTTCTGGCAGCGTTGGTCCGGTCCTGACTTCGTCGTCGACACGCCTGCGTTCGAACACCTTGTGGACCGCTACGCTCGACCAGGCGCGTTCGAGTCGACCAGCAACGGGTATCGGGTCGGAGCCGGCTACGTGGCCAACGCGCTGGCCGAACAGGCACCCGAGCGCGGAGGGCGCCTCACCACCCCCGTCCGAGTCCTCTGGCAGGAACCCGACCCGTTGTTTCCGAGGGCGTGGGCGGACCGGCTCGGGGACTTCTTCGCCGACGTCAGCGTGGTGCCTGTCGACGGCATCGGGCACTTCACCCCCTCGAAGCCCCGCGCGAGTTCGCTGCCGTCGTCAGGGCCGCCAGCGAGGCCTGCCGACGGCCACCCATGAGTTCAACACCAACTTGACCGACCAACGCCGGGCTCCACTAGCCTCGGGCGAGCGATGCCCGCGGGTCGCGTCCGGTGAAGGCGGCAAGGCGTTCCCAGGCGGCGGCACCGGGAGGTGGCGGCACCTCCGCACCGAACGGCGATCCCGGCGCCACCATGTCGCGGTACTCCGGTTTGATCATCGCCCGCGCCCCGTCGAGTGCCGGCACCGCGAGGGAAGGGTCCAGCATGTTGAGCTGGCCGGTGGCCAGCGCCAGGTCCCAGGCGTGGGTCGCCAGCTCAGCGAGGTACATGTTCACCAACGTGGCGCCCGTGTACACCTCACCCCAGGGCATGGTGAACGACGACGACAACCGGGAATCGTCCCCCCATGCCTGCGCCGCCTCCCCGGCGGCGCGGCGTAGCTGAGCGGGCGCGTCGGCCAGGTCGACGTGGGGCGAACTCGTCTCCGGGCGGAGTCGTCTGGCCCCGACCGAGAGCGGCCGCCCGGTGGGCTGCCTCGACGATGTGGTCGATCAGACCGGCCACGTCATAACCGGGGCAAGGAGTCCGGAGGGTGACCTGGTCTGCTGTGATCCCCGACACGATCACGGCAGCGTTCTCGTATGCCTCCAGCAGCGAAGTTCGACGGTCAGGGTCGGCCATGGCAATGGGGTGCTCCCTCGAGCCGGGTCAGCCGGGTCACCGGAACACGGGAGGGTCGCCCGCCGGCACCTGCCCCAACCGATAGCGCGTCCCGTTGGACTGGTACGTTCCCTGCTTGTTGTTGTACGTGGAGGTCCGGTCGGCGGCCCACCAGATCTCCTTGTAGTCCTGGGTGGGGGAGTAGTGCCCCGGCCCGAAGCCCCAGGTCCCCGCCTCGCCGGTGCCGCCGGGGTACGAGAACATCCCCCGCTCGAAGTTCCCCGGGGTGAGCGTGGGACCGGCGAGCTGGATGCCCATGGCGATCATGTAGAGCTGGTAGTAGATGAGCTCGACGGTGTGCGCCGGCTCGTCGGCGCGCACCGCCTTGTAGGCGTTGTAGCCGAGACCGGCGCGCTCGGGCAGCTGGGGGCCGAGGGTGCTGATGCCGAAGGCGTGGGTCCACTCGGTCTGGTCGTAGAGCTGGCCGACCACGTCGGTGTCGCTGAAGGCGGTGCCCTGCACCAGCCACTCCGGGTAGTAGCCCTGCTCGTGCGCCTTGGCGGT
This sequence comes from uncultured Chloroflexia bacterium, assembly GCA_963846365.1. Classification (GTDB taxonomy): domain Bacteria; phylum Chloroflexota; class Dormibacteria; order Aeolococcales; family Aeolococcaceae; genus CF-96. The sequence goes on along the minus strand of CAWJVN010000001.1, from coordinate 804,399 downwards.
CATGAAGACGGGGAGGATGGGGTCGGTGGCGAGGGCCACCGAGGTGACCCCGGCCGCCTTGAGCTTGGCGACGATGCTCGCCGCCTGGTTGGAGAGGCTGGCGAGGTCGAGCGAGTAGTTCACCGTGTACGCGTCGTTGCCGGCGCTGTGCAGCTGGGTGAGGTAGTCGTGCAGGCACTGCTGGTACTCGGGGTTGTCCGGCGCCACGATGCCCACCCTGCGCGGCTTGTTCTGGAGGTCGCCGCCGGCGTACTTCGCGGGCTTGCCCATGATCCGCTTGTTGAACCAGTCGCTGTTGCTCTGGGCGACCAGGCTGCAGTCGGTGAAGGTGCTCCAGGCGTAGGGGCGGCGGTCGAGGAACCACTGCCGCGACATGAACGGCGCGCCGAAGGCCATCACCTTCTGCCGCGCCAGCGCATCGGAGTAGGGCTCGCTGAATCCGGTGACGTCGGCGAAGGCACCGACCTCGCTGGCCACCTTGATGGCGTCTGCGTTGGCCTGCTCCTGCCCCGCTCCGAGGAACTCCCGGGTGAGCGTGCCGTGTCCCTGGTAGGGCACCAGCTTGAGCTTGCGGCCGTAGAACTGGAAGCGCGCATTGAAGTAGTCGGTCAGCCCCTGCGCGGTGCGGGTCGCGTCCTCGTTGCTGTCGATGAGGTCGGAGCCGGTGATCTTCGAGATCGTCGAGGAGAGGTCGGGGTCCGCGGTCATGCGGAGCGCGACGGTGATGGTGTCCCTGGTGACGCCGCGGGTGGTGGCGCCGCCGTTGTCGCCGCTGAAGAGCACGCACGGCGGCGAGTAGGGGTCGCCGGGCACCTGCTGGCGGCGGTCGGTGCAGCCGCTGGTGTGCCCCGCGGCGATGCGGCGGGTGGTCGAGCTGCCACGGGTCGCGTCGACGGCGGCGCTGCCGCCTCCCGGCGCGCCCGGGGCGGCCGGGCCGGTGTCCGGCCCGGCGGAGCTGACGCCGCCGGTGACCGCGGAGGTGTCGTGGATGACGGTCTGCTCGCGGGCGATGCTGGGCACCAGCGTGACCATCAGCGCGAAGGCGGCGATCATGGCGAGGAGGGGGCCGTAGCCGCGCAGCAGCCGGCCCTCGGCGCCGGGCAGCCTGCCCCGATCCGCGGTGCTCACGATCCAGCAACCTCCGTGGCCCCGCGCCGGCGCCGGTGGAGAAGAACTGCGTCGCCGGCGAAGAGCAGCAGGGCCACGCCGAGCGCGGCGCCGGCGGCGAGCCGGGCGAGGTCACGGCCGCTGCAGCCGGGATGTCCGAACGGACTGGTGGTGAGGCACGTGGCGACGCTGTGTGCGGTGGTCGCCGGGGTGATCACCGTGGTCGCCGGCGCGGGGACGGGCGCGACCACCGGCGGCACCGCCCGGGCCCCCGGCTCGGCGGGCGTGGTGTCGGTGATGGTGCTGTCGCCCAATGCCGGCAGCGGCACGACGTCGCCGAAGGGGTTGCGGTAGGCGATGCCCTCGGTGGTGGCGTGGACGCCGCCGAGCTCGACGTCGACCCCGCCGGTGCCGGTGAGGTCGCCGACGGCGAGGTCGGCGACCAGCAGGCCGGCGTTGACCAGCGATCCCAGGCCGCTGCGCGGGTCCTGGCCGTTCCTGGGGTCGCTCTTCAGCGCCGCCACCACCGCGTCGCGGGCGGGCTGGGTGTCGGCGAGGGCGGAGCCGAGCGGCGCCGAGAGCTGGGTGGTGCCCCCCATGCTGATCCGCAGCGGGCCGACCTCGATGGTGCCGTCCTGGAGGGTGCGCGTCGCCGGCGGGGTGAGGTGCATGCCGAAGGTGGCGAGCACCCGGTTGGCCTGGTCGAGCGATTGCACCAGCGGCTCGACCGGCTGGGGCAGGCCGCCGGCGGGAGCGGCGGGGTTCTGGCCGCCGACGCGGATGTCGTCGACGTGGAAGCCGCCCGACCGCACCGGCGTGTCGCCGGTGTGCTGGGTGACGTCCCAGTGGAGGCCGAGCAGCTGCACGGCGCCGCCGGCGAGGCTCACCGCGGCGATCGAGACATCGGCGTGCGCCTCGCGGCGCACCCTGGGCACCAGCCGGGTCTCGGCGTGGCTGACCGCGGCGCCGACGGTCAGCACGCCGGGGAGGTCGAGACTGGCGGCGGAGGTGCCGGCGTCCGAGGTGTTGGGGTGCGCGGTCACGGTCTCGGTGCCGCCGGACGCACCCACACCCCCGCCCGCGAGGCTGTGGGTCGCGGTCGGGGCGCCGTGGCTGGAGTTCGCCTGCACCGGGCCGGGCAGCTGGTCGGGGGTGAGCAGCGGCTTCTGGCCGAAGGCCGAGACCGTGGTCAGGAGCAGGCCGAGGATGCCCAGGTCGAGCGCCTGCGCCTGGGCGCGGCCCTCGGTGCCCTGGTACGAGGCGATCGAGTCGCCGATGGCGACGGCAAGGGCCAGCCCGCCGGTGCGCGGGGCGAGCCGGATCGCCGTCCCGCGGGCCGCGCCGCTCCCGTCGATGAACGTGTCGCTGCGCGCTCCCGCCGGCTGGGGGATGGCGAGGGTGAGCAGGCCGGCAGTGCCGAGCAGTGCCGCCAGTCGTCGATGCCTGGGCTGCAATCCGTCCTCCCCTTCCACCCACGACAATCTACGCCACCGCGGAGCCTCGCTGCCACCATCACCGGTGAGGGCCGACCGGCGAGTGTGCTGCAAATTCTTACAACTTTGCAATAATCGGCAGCCTCTGTGGTGCGAGCTCGGGCGCGACGAGCCCGCACCGCGTCAGACGAGCCGTCCCGGGTCATGAGGAACCCCCACACCATGATCAGACACCTCAGGCGGCCCGTTGTCGCCGTGTGTGGGGCGACCGTGCTCGCCCTCGGTGGCGGCACCGTCGCCTCCGCCGGCGTCGTGCCACCCACCGGCACCGCACCCTCAGGCCTGACGGCGCAGCAGGCGCCGGCCCGGACCACCCAGAGCGTTCCGGCTCCGGCCAGCAGCGGATCGGCCAGCGTCGTCAACCTCGAGTTCCTCGACACCTGCATCAGCTGCACCACCGCGCACGCGGGCGCCCACGCTGCCCACGGACGCTCGGCTGCGGTCCGCCTGCTCGGCCATGACGTCGCGGTGGGAGAGAGCGCCTCCAACGCCGCGCACGAGGGCGGGCTGCTGGAGTTGCCCGTCAATCCGCTCCTCAACCTCGCCATCGCGGACTGGAGCACGGCGTCGGGCGCTGACGCGGCCGGGTCCTTCTCCCACTCCCGTGCCGCACTGGTCGACCTCGCACTCCTCGGCGAGACCCCCGCGAGCTCGCTGCTGACCCTGGCGCTTCTGGAGTCGACGAGCGATGCGAGCTACACGGATGCCCTGTCGCACGGCAACGCCGTCGACAACGGCGTCGACCTGACCGCGCTGCATGGCGCGCTGGTCATCATCGTGCTGCACTCGGAGACCTCGAGCGCCCAATCCGGATCGTCGTACGTCGTGTCGATCAACGGGAACAGGCTCGTCACCTCGGAGCAGACGGCAGGCAGCGGCGGCATCCCGGTCGCGGTTCCCGGGGTCCTGACGATCACCTTCCTCCAGGTGAGCGACACCGACGCCTGCTCGGCGGCGGGGTGCGCGCTCATCGGAGGCAGCGCGGCGATCGGTACCCTGACCACACCGGGCATCGCCGGTGAGACCGCCGGTGTGGTCACCGCTCAGTCCCAGAGTGCTCCGCCGGTCGTCCCCGTCGCCGTCGCCCCGGCCACCGGCGTTGCCGGTGCCGCCGCGGTCACCGCGACCATGCCGGGCACCGCCGCTGAGACCGCCGGTGTGGTCACCGCTCAATCCCAGGGCGCTGCGCCGGTCGTCCCCGCCGCCGTCGCCCCGTCCACCGGCGTTGCCGCTGCCGCCGCCGACATCACCGCGGCCGGCACCGGCGGCCTGCGGGTTCCCGCGGCGGGCATCAACCTCGGGGTCGGCGGGCTCCTGCTGGTGGTCTCCGGGGCCGCCGTGGCGACCATGGCGCTGCGTCGAACCCCATCAGCTCCCGTGAGGGCTCGCCGGACAGGTCTCCACAGATGACGGTGTGGCGCTGGGTGCCGGCGTGCGATCGTCAGAGCAAGCGAGGCCCTCGAACCGCCTTCTGAGCGGGACCTGGATCAGGAGACCGGCTGCGATCCCGATGCTAGCCTGAGCACGTCCCACGGTGCCCCCCCGAGAGGCCGCCCGCAATGCCACCTCAGACCGCCGAGCCGGCGACCGACGTCAGTCCACCCACTCCCGTCCCCTGGTGGGATCGCTGGTTCGAGGTGACGGCCCGCGGCTCGCGTCCCGGCACCGAGATCCGCGCCGGGGTCGTCACCTTCCTGACCATGGCGTACATCCTCTTCCTCAACCCGGCCATCCTGGGTGCCGTCGCCGACGTCCACCGGCACTCGCTGCCCTTCGGCCAGGTCCTGACCGTGACCGCCCTGGTGGCCGGCGTCTTCACCCTCGCGCTGGGCATCCTGGCGCGGCTCCCCTTCGCCGGGGCGGCGGGCCTCGGCCTGAACGGGTTCGTCGCCTTCAACCTGGTCGCAGAGCACCACCTGGGCTGGCCCGATGCGATGGGCATCATCGTGGTGGAGGGGCTGGTCATCGCCGTGCTGGTGCTGGTCGGTTTCCGCGAGGCGGTGATCCGGGCCATCCCGCACGACCTCCGGCTCGCCATCGGCATGGGCATCGGCGTCTTCATCGCCCTGATCGGCCTGGTCAACGCCCACATTGTCGTCAAGGGCGACGCCGTGCCGGTGGCGCTCGGGCAGAACCTGGCGAACTGGAGGACGCTGGTGTTCGTGGTGGGCCTGGTGGGGACCGGGGCGTTGACGGCGCTGCGCGTCCGCGGGGCGCTGCTCATCGGGGTCGCCGGCAGCACCGTCCTCGCCACCGTCGTCAACACGATCAGCGGGAGGACGCTCTGGACCGACGGATCCGCGGTGATCCCGCACTCGCTGGTGGCGGCGCCCGACTTCGGCCTGGTCGGGCGGTTCTCGGTGACCCACTTCTGGAGCGCGCTCGGGGCCGGCAGCGCGGTGGCCGTGGTCATCGCGGTCGGGCTCTCCGACTTCTTCGACACCACCGGGACCGGGATCGCCATCGGCAAGCGGGCGGGGCTGCTCGACGACCAGGGACGGCTGCCGCGGATGAAGACCTTCCTCCTCATCGACGCGCTCGGTGCCACCGCGGGCGGGATGGCGTCGGCCTCGTCCAACACCACCTACATCGAGAGCTCGGCGGGTGTCGAGGACGGCGGTCGCACCGGCATCACCTCGGTGGTGACCGGGGCCCTGTTCCTCCTCTGCCTGTTCATCTCACCGCTGGCCGGGATGGTCCCCAGCGAGGCCACCGCGCCGATCCTGGTGATCGTGGGCGTCCTGATGTTCGACCTCTTCTACGAGCTGGAGCGCACCCGGGACAGCGACCGGTACATGGCACTGCCGATCTTTTTGACGGTCCTCACCATGGGGTGGACGTACAGCATCACCAACGGCGTCGGCGTCGGCTTCGTGAGCTACTCGTTGATGGCGCTGCCGGCCAGGACGGACGTCCCGGTGCTCCAGCGCGTCCACCCGCTGATGCTGCTGTTCACCGCCATCTTCATCTGGTACTTCGTGCACGGCACGGTCTAGCGGCGCGCGAGGCGGGCGCCGTGTCGCGGCTGCCGGAGTGGCCGCGCGACGACCCCGGACGGCATCATCACCTCTCAGAGCGGCATCTTCGCCCTCGGCACCGCCTCCCACGCCTACCTCGAGCTCGACCCGCGTGCGCCGGGCGGCGAGCGCGAGCTGGCGCGCGCCCTCGCCGACCTGCGCGAGCCGCGCACGACGATCGGTGGCGTCAACCTCGTCGCCGGCTACCGCCCCGAGCTGTGGACCTGGGTGTCGCCGGAGGAGGACGCGCCGGACGGGATCGAGGGGCTCACCCACGCGCTGGTCGGCAGCGGCGCTACGCGCCAACTCCTGATCGAGCCACTGCGCGTCCTCGACGACGCAGAGCAGCGGCTGCTCCTCGGCGACGGCGGCGAGGAGGCTGAGCACGGCCAGGCCGACGAGGAACCGGTCCGGAGCGGTGCCGGCGGTCAGCCCGAAGGCGGAGCCGAGCGCGTCGCGCTGGGGTGGCGGCAGCTGATCGGCCGGTGGAGCATCTGCCGGCAGAGCTGATGCACGCCGGCGAACCACAGCTCCATCTCCGTCTCCACGCCGTCGACGCGGGCGACGCGAAAGCCGGACGCGGTGTCGACGGCGTGCTCGAGGAGGGCGGTCTTGCCGGTCCCCGCCTCGCCACGGAGCACCCGCACACCGCTCCGCCCCCGGTGGACGGCGCCGAACAGCCGGTCGAGAGTGTCGCGCTCGCGACGGCGGTCGCAGAGCGTCCTCCCGCCCGACGGCCGCCTCATCCCCATGGCTGAGGCGTGGTCGGGTGCTCAGCCCTGCCTGCGGATGCGGATGGCGGCATCCTCGGCCGCCGCCTCGCCGGTCCCGCCCCCGGGGTCGATCGCGTCGTCCTCACCGACGAGGACATCGTCGCCACCGGACTCGGGAGCCTGCAGCTCGCCCACCTCGGCATCCTCGTCGAGGCGCAGCGTCGCCTCCGGCTCCTCCTCGGCGAGACGCTGGTCAAGGCTCTCGGACCGGTACTTCTCATAGGGATCGGGGACGCGACGGGAGGCGAGGTCCTCCTCCTCGCCGTCGTCGCCGTCGACCTCGGCGGGATCGGGTTCGGGGTCGGTCGACATCGTGTCGCTGTCGGCGGCGACGTCGTTCCACGGAAGATCCTCGGGGTGTCCCTGGGGCATCGTGCGTTCCTCCTCCTGGGTCACGTGGTGGGCGCTCCGGCCGGCAGGCGGGACAGGACCTCGGCGGCGAGGCGCTCCATCTGCTCGGCCTCGTCGAAGAGCGTGGTGAACAGGATCAGCTCGGCGCCCGCATCCGCCACCTCGCGCACACCCTCGACACAGGCATCCGGCGGACCGTGGACCGCGACCGGCGTCAGGTCGCTCAGCCCGAAGTACGAGTAGAGGCGGTGCAGGCCCTCGGACACCCGCCGCCGGGCCCGGGCGGCGTCGTCGTCGACCCCGATGTAGACCCGCTTCGCGATCCGGAAGGTGGCGGGGTCGCGCCCCTCCTCGGCGAGCGCGTCGCGCACGATCGAGACCTGCTCGGCGAACCGTGCGGTGGTCGTCGATCCGGCACCGAAGAAGCCGTCGCCGTGCCGGACCGCGCGGCGCAGCGCGGCCGGGGCATTGGCCCCGAACCAGATCGGCGGGTACGGCTTCTGGAACGGCTTGGGCTCCATCGCCGCGCCCTCGAGCTGCCAGAAGCGTCCGTCGAAGGTGACCTCGGGCTCCGTCCACAGGGCCTTCATCAGCCGCAGGCCCTCGGTGAAGCGGGTCACCAGCCCGTCCGGGCCCACCCCGAAGGCCGAGAACATCCTCCCCCGCCCGCCGGTGCCGACGCCGATCTCGAGGCGGCCGCGGCTCAGCTGGTCGAGGCCGCTCAGGCTCTTTGCCAGGTGGACCGGGCTGTGCAGGGGGGTGACGAGGACGGCGCAGCCCAGACGGATCCGCTCGGTGCACGCCGCCGCGTAGGTCATGGTCTCGATCGGACCCACGTTGGGCATCGTCGACAGGACCTGCTCCTGCGTCCAGGCGCTCTCGAAGCCCAGCGCCTCGGCCCGCCTCATGTAGGCGCGGAAACCAGCCGGGTCGAACGCGCCATCGGCGACGAATTGCGGGATGGAGATCGCGGATCGCATGGGTTCGACCGTAGCACGGGGTCACGCGACCCCGGCTCGGCCGGGCCCGTCATGGCGCCGACACACCGGGCGCGTAGCCTCCCGTCCCCGTGACCTCCCCGACGTGCCCTGATCAGGGTCCGACCGGCAACCGGGCGCTCACGTCGCTGCTCGGGCTGCTGCTGCTGCTCCTGCTGATCGTGCAGGTGGCGAGCGCCGCGGTGTTCGCGCTGCTCTCCTACAACCTGCCGCTGCCCGCGGGGCCGATCTTCGACGTCGTCCGGCCGGTGCACTTCTTCGTCGGCTTCCTCCTCTTCCCGCTCATCGGCCTCAAGCTCGCCTCGGTCGGCTACCGCCTCGGTCGCTACTACACCCACGACCCGCGCTACCGGCAGGACGGCGCCCCGCCGCCACTGCTGCGTCTGGTCGCGCCGCTGCTGGTGCTCAGCGCGGTGGTGCTCTTCGCCAGCGGGGTCGAGATGTGGAGCTTCCGCAACCAGTTCGGCATCCCCTGGATCGCCGTCCACGACCTCTCGGCGTTCGCCTTCACCGCCCTGCTCGTCGTTCACGTCGCCGGCCGGGTGCGCATCGCCCGGCGCGCCGCCGTCGCCGACCTGGGGCCGGACCCCGCCGCCGCGGGGGCGGTCAGCCGGCGCGCCCTGCTGGTCGGGGGCACGACCGCCGGCCTCACCCTCGCGGTGGGCGCCGCCCAGTGGCCGGGCGTGTCCCTGTCCTTCCTGGCGCCGCTGCGCGCCGGGCGCGACCCGCTCGACTTCCCGGTGATGAACTACGAGGGAGGTTCCCAGCAGGTCGACGTCGCGAGCTGGCGGCTGCGGGTCACCGGGGATGTGGTCCGCCCGCTCGCCTTCTCCGAGGCCGAGCTGCTCGCGCTGCCCGCCGAGGAGCACCGGTACTCCATCAACTGCGTCACCGGGTGGACCGCCCAGCGGACCTGGCGGGGCGTCCCGCTCAGCCGTCTGCTCGCCGCCGCCGGAGCCCACCCCGACTTCACCCACGTCCAGGTGCGCAGCACCAGCGGCTACCACTGGGACCACCACCGCTCCTCGATCCTGGCGGCGGGCGCGCTGCTGGTCACCCACGTCGACGGGGTGCGGCTCAACGACGACCACGGCTTCCCGGCGCGGCTCATGATCCCCGGGGTCACCGGCCAGTCGAACGTCAAGTGGGTGGACGGGCTCGCGGTCGGCACCGGGTCCGCCGAGCAGTACGCCGGCGCCCACACCGCGTGGGGCAACCAGCCGGTCTCCGCCTACTTCCTCCCCAGCGACCCGGCGGGCCGGCGCGGGGGGCGCTGAGCCGGGGGCTATGCCCCGGAGCGTTCGGCGACGACGATCGAGGTGGGCATCCGCGGCACCGGGTGCACCTCCGGTGCCTCGAACCCCGCCGCGGAGAGCATCCGCTCCAGGGCCGGCAGCGACGGCGCCCCCCCGTGCCGGGTCCAGACCAGCATGATCAGCGAGAACAGGCTGGAGGGGATGTCGCGCGCCGGGTCGGCCCCGGTGGAGACGAAGTCCTGGATGGCGAGGCGCCCGCCCGGCCTCATCACCCCGGCGACGCGCCGCAGCAGCGCCACGCAGCGGTCCTCGTCGACGTGGTGGAGGACGTGGCTCATGACCACCATGTCGTAGGGACCGCCGAGCGGCACCTCGAACATGTCACCGGCGATGTACTCGACACGCTCGGCGACCCCGAGCCGCTGCGCGTATTCGCGGGTGGTGACCAGAAGGTTGGGCCAGTCGAGCGAGCTCACCCGCGCCTGCGGCTGCTGCTGTCGCGAGGGTGGTCCTGCGGTGAATGGGCCGTCCCCCCAACGCCGCCGACGCGCTCGCCGAGCAGGCGCGCGTGCACGCGCCCTACGACGAGCAGGGGGCTCTGGTCGGGGTCTACGGGCACGGCCAGGCGCCGGCGTTCGTCCTCCTGGTGCGGGGATCGCGGAGGGGCGGGCTGGGCAGCTTCGAGAGCGTGTTCGTCCACGGTCTGTCGCCGTCCGGCGCCGGCCCCGCCGCCCTCGAGCACCGCACCGAGGACGGGTCGGCTACGACTGCGGGGTGGTGCGGGTGGCCACGGCAACGCGCCTCGCGTTCTGCTTCTTCGACGACGGTGCGAGCCCGGGGGTGAGAGCTCTCCCCCGGGCTCGCGGTCGTTCGTGTCAGTCGGCGTTCCGTCGCACCGCGGCGAAGACCGCGGCTCCGGCGGCGCAGAGGAGAACCACGACCATTGCAAGCCTCTTCATCGTCAGCACCTCGTGTGAGAGCGTGTCCACGTCATGACATTCAGTCCAGCTCGATGGTGAGAGTGGGTGGCGTTCCCCACCACACCCCGGACAGAGCGCTGCGTCTGCGGTGATGTGATCGCATGGGAGCGGAATCATGCCGCGACAGCCCCGGCTTTGTCATCGCCGGGTCATGACCAGGTCAACCTGGATCCCGAGGGTCGGAGGCGCACCGGCGCGGACCGGGCGGCACCCCCAAGCGTACATTGCTTATATCATGCTTTTGTATGATGCTAATGGGTGGCCTGGTCGCCGGCCGCCGCCTCGGGAGTCCTGCATGTTCCTGCACAACAAACGGATGATGTACGCCGTCCGCGTCGACGAGCCGAACCCTCAGTTCGCCAAGATGCTCCTGGAGCAGTTCGGCGGTCCCAACGGCGAGCTCGCCGCCGCGATGCGGTACTTCACCCAGGCATGGGCCGATCCCGACCCGGCGCGCCGGGACATGCTGCTGGACATCGCCACCGAGGAGCTGTCCCACCTCGAGATGGTCGGCCAGACCCTGGTGCAGCTGCTCAAGGGCTCGCCGGGCGCCGAGGTCGACGAGGTCGAGGGCGGGTACCTGGGGAAGCTGCTCGACGGGAAGCACGAGACCTTCGTCGAGCTGTCCCTGACCAGCGGGCCGACCATCCTGGGAGGCGGTGGCCCGCGACTCACCGACTCCATGGGTGCGCCCTGGACGTCGGCCTACATCGACAGCATCGGCCAGCCGGAGGCGGACCTGCGCTCGGACATCGCCGCCGAGGCACGGGCAAAGATCGTGTACGAGCGGCTGATCAAGCTCTCCGACGACGCCGGCTGCAAGGACACGCTCACCTTCCTCATGACCCGCGAGATCGCCCACCAGAAGATGTTCGAGGCTGCGCTCGCGGCGATCCCGAAGAACTTCCCGCCGGGCAAGCTGCCGGGTGACGACACGCTCGCCCACCAGTACTACAAGGACTCGGAGGACGGAGGGGCGCACCCCGGCTACGACCTCGCCGACCGGAACAAGGGGAAGCGTGGAGGCTTCGGCTTCGAGCTGATCGAGGATCCGGTCGCCGCGGCTCCCTTTGAGGGTGCGCTCTAGGTGTAGAGCTCGCGGCCGTGCCTGGGGATGCCGGCGCACTCGGGCGCCGGCGTCTCCGGGCTGCCGGCCGGTCACGCCGTCCGCCCGGCGCGGGCGACCTACACAGACGATTGACGGGCCCGGGGGGGCCGCCTACGGTGCCGAGGCATCCGTCATCGCAGAGGGGGTCCACATGGCCGTCTGTTTCATCATCGAGCCGCCGGACGTCGATACCGAGGTGTACGAGCGGGTCAGGGCCGAGGTTCGCATGGACGTCAACCCGCCCGACGGCCTGATCCTGCACTGCGCCGGGACCGCAGGGGACGGCACATGGCGCGTCGTCGAGATCTGGGACACCAGCGCCGCCCAGCAGACCTTCCTCGGTGAGCGGCTGGCACCGGCTCTCCAGAAGCTGGGTGTCAAGCCGCCGAGGATCACCGAGGTCGCGCTGCACGATCTCAACATCGCCAGGCTGGCCACCGTCTAGCGCGCGGCCGCAGGGGTGGACTGCGCCGGGTGCCGCCAGGATCGACGGCACGTCGATCGGGCTCACCCGGCGCAGCTTCCTCGGTGCCACCTCGCTCGGCCGCCTCGAGCATCACCTCACAACACCGATTTCACCGCTGCTTCGCCGGTCCCGGCGGGACACCTGGGCGATGATGTCCGCCGAGGATCCTGATCTGCGCAGGAGGACAGCGGGATGACCGTCGCCACCCAGCCGTCGAAGCTGGTCGTCTTCTTCATGGAGAACCACACCGCGGACAACCTCTGCAGCGACGTCGCCGGCTTCGACGGCGACACCTCGCTGGCTCAGGCCGCCGACGCCCATCCCGACCAGCCCCACGACCGCCAGACCTGGCTGCACCGGGATCAGCACGCGGTGCGCGAGCGCTACACCCGGGCCCAGCTGCCGCTGCTCCATCAGCTCATGGACGAGTACTGCGTCTGCGACCGCTACTTCTCCGACGTCGGTGCGAACTCGTTTCCCAACCACGCCTTCGCGATCGGCGCGGACGCGGGCGGCTCGACGAGCAATCCACACCGCGGCACCGCGCCGTTCCTCACCCATCCGGGGGTGATGGTGAGCCTCGACCGGGCGAAGCGGTCGTGGGCCAACTACGGACACGGGTTCGCCTTCCAGTACTACACCGACCCGGCGATGCACGCCAACGTGCACCCCGATGCGCGGCTCGCCACCGACGCCGCCGGCGGCACCCTCCCGGATGTCAGCTACGTCTTCGGCCCGGCGGGACGCGACTTCCATCCCGGCACGGGCAGCAGCATGGCGGCCTCCGAGCAGTGGCTCCACCAGCAGGTGCTCGCCGTCGCCCACGGCAGGCGGGCCGACGGCGGACCGCTCTGGGACGACGTGATGATGCTGATCACCTTCGACGACTGGGGCGGGTGGGCCGACCACGTCGAGCCGCCGGTGATCGAGTCCGACGCCGACGGTCCCTACCGGATGGGCTCGCGGGTGCCGATGGTCGTGGTCGGGCCGTACGCGAAGCCACGCTTCGTCTCCCACGCGCAGGCGTCGCACACCAGCATCGTCGCCTACCAGGAGCGGCTGTACGGCCTTCCGCCCACCAACCCGCGCACCCGGGCGACCGGGGAGACCGCGCTGAGCGACACCTACGACCTCACCCAGACGCCGCTGTCGCCGCCCTCGTCCGCGACCACGGGCCAGGGTGGGCGCACCCACCGGTCCGCCGCCCCCGCGCGGCGCTAAGACCCTGGCCGCCCTCCGAGCCGAGGCCACCCGCCCGGGCTCAGGAGTACACTCATCATCACAACAACGACAATCCTACCAATGGGGCAGGACCGGCCGGCAGGGCGGAGGTGTCCGACGTGCCGCACAGGATGATGTCGATGCAGCATGCCGGCAGTGCGGCGCTCGGTGGCGGCCGGCGGCCGGTGATGCTGGCCATCGCCGGCGACAGCGCGGCGGGCAAGAGCACCCTCACCCGCGGGCTGGTGCAGTCGCTGGGCCCGGAGCGGGTCACCGCGGTCTGCGTCGACGACTACCATCGCTACGACCGCGAGGAGCGCAGATCTCCCTTCACGCCGCTGCACCCCGAGTGCAACTACATGGCGATCATGGAGCAGCACCTCCAGCTGCTCGCCACCGGCCAGCCGATCCTCAAGCCGAGGTACAGCCACGCCACCGGCACCTTCGGCCGCCCCGAGCTGATCGAGCCGCGCGACTTCATCATCGTCGAGGGCCTGCTTCCGCTCCACAGCAGGCTGGCCCGGGCATGCTTCGACGTCAGCGTGTACCTCGACCCGCCGGAGGAGACCCGGCGGCCGGCGGCGGTGGAAGATCCGCAGGGACTGCACCAGGCGTGGCCACGAGCGCGAACAGGTGCTCGTCGAGCTGGAGCGTCGTGAGGCCGACTCCGCCGCGTTCATCCGCCCGCAGCGCGCCCACGCCGACATCGTCGTCCGCTTCGAGCCCGGCGAGGGCGCGAGCGAGGACGATCCCTGAGCGCCACGCTGCTGCTGCGGCCGACCATCAAGCCACCCGGACCTCTCGGCGGTGCTCGGCGACGACGCCCGGAGGGCGGTGCACCTGAAGCTGGCCCGTGACCACCGGGCGGCCGGACGGCGGGGAGGTCGCCACCGAGCCCGCCCCCCGCTGAGCGGGCGCCTCCCCTTTCCTGACGGATCTGCAAGGGTGGAGGGGGCCGGTGATGATGCGAGCGCGCCCTATACTGGTATGAGGCGATGGGGGACTGAGGAGTCACGGGTTGGCGCGTCGACAGGCACAACGGCAACCGGTGGGAGAGACGGCAGCGCCTCCGACCCGAGGGTCGGCGGAGCCCGCAGCGTCCGGGCGGCGCACGCCCGCGGCGCGACCGCCGGTGAGCGGCGGCCGGCAGTCCCGGCCGCGCGACCACGTCATCGGCCCCCTCGGGGGCCCGATCCAGCTCGGTGAGTTCACCGTCGACGGTACCCAGCTGATGGTCGAGCGGAACGGTCAGGCCAGCTGGTTCACGCCGGCCGAGTGGCGGCTGCTCTGCGTCTTCCTCCGCAACCCCGGCGCCGTCCTCACCCGGGAGGAGCTGGCCGAGCACGCCTGGGACGTGACCGACCCCGAGCGGCGCAGCACCGTCGACGTCTACATCTCGCGGATCCGGCGAAAGCTGGAGTTCGACGGAGCCGGCTCCGACGGGGCCGCCCCGCCGCGGCTGATCCAGACCGTCCGGCACCGCGGCTACCGCCTGGCTGTGGACGCCGGCGAGCTCGCCGGCGAGTTGGAGGACAGCGCCGCCGGCTGAGCCTCGGCCCTCACGGACGGGTCGCGGTCACCAGCGCGCGCAATGTCGCGAGCTCCATGGTGAGCGCCGCCGCCCGCTCCTCGGCGGCGCGGAGCGACCTGGCCAGGGCGGCGATGCTCACGGCGTCCTGGTCGGCCTGGACCGCGAGCAGCCCGGCGCGCTCCTCGGCGACCTCGGCCGCCTCCTCCGCGGCCTGGCCGGCGTGACGCTCCTCGGCGGCCTGGCGCTCGGCGACATGCTCGGCGGCGGCCGCCTCGATGCTCGCGACCCGGGCGGACACCGCGTCGACCTCCGCCTCGACGAGTGCCGAATCGACGGCGTGGGCGAGCTCGGCGAGCCGGGCGCTGAGGGCCCGCAGCTCGGCGACGAGCCCGGCGCCGCCGTCCTCCTGCACCACCACCAGCGGCACCGGGGCACCCCCACCGGAGCCCCCGTTTCGACGCCGCCGGTCCGCGGTCCGGCAGCTGTCCGAGCAGTACCGGCGCTGAGTGCCGGGTTCGGCGGTCGGGGTGAAAGCCTTCCCGCACCCCGGGCTCGCGCAGACCACAGGGGTGCCGGCGGCCTCGCGCGGGGTGTCCATCGGTGTCATTCTGGCAGGGATTCGGCCGGGAGTGAATGGATCGACACCCGTCCCAGGTGACGCTCGTCACCTGAATCGTGCCGCTTGCCAATCGCCGTCGCTCTTACTAGACTGTAATATTCAGGGCGCCGATCCGTGAGTTCGGGCACTGGGGATCGCATCACTCCCCGTGATGCCCGGAACGGAGGCTGTCCATGTGGGACGCACCGGTTCAACGGTCGGGGCCATGAGCGGGCATCCCGGCAGCGGGTCCGCGGTGATGGGGGGGACCCAGATCGCGACCGCGGTCGGGGTCCAGGCCACCATGCTGGCGCGCTATCGAGTCATCGCCGATCGCAATCGCAGACTGCGCGCTCCACTGGTGGCCATCGACCGCATCATCGAGTTGCTGGAGGTGCGCCACCTCGCCGGCAGGACGACGATCGACGGTCACGTCGGGCGGCAGCTCGCCAACCTGTCGGTGCTGGTGCCGCTCACCGACGACGTCAACCGGGCGTCGGACACACGGGTGCTCCACGCCGCCCTGCTGGACCTCCAGGAGCAGGTGCTCGAGGCGGTGCTCCCCTCCCGGCAGGTGTACACGTTGCAGGACGACCCGAAATGACGCCCGGTGCGGACCGCTATGCGAGCAGCGGATCGCCGTTCTCCAGGGGCAGGGTCAGGCGGTAGCCGGAGCCCCGCACCGTCACGATCAGCGGTGCGCCTCCCTCCGCGGACTCGAGCTTGCGCCGCAGCCGCGACACGTAGACGGCCACCCGGCCGAGCTCGTTGTCGTATCCGTCCCCGTCGGCAGCGTCGGCGAGCTGGGCTCGGCTGACGGTCTGGCCGGGGTGCTCGAGAAAGATGCGGAGCAGCCGCCACTCGCCGGGGGTCAGCTGGAGCGGGCGGCCGCAGTTCATGACCGTCCTCCGCCACGGATCGATGAGCAGGTGCCCGAAGGCTCGGGCACGGCCCTCGACGAAGAGGGCGAGCGCCGGCGTCGCGCGACCGGCAGGCGCCATGCTGGTGACCTGAGCCCGCCACTCCTGCAGGCGCCGGGCGTACTTGTCGGCCTGGGCGCTGATCACGACGTCGTCGGCCTCCGCCTCGCCGCGGGCGTCCGTCGACATGCTCCCTCGCCGTCTCGCGGTGATCTCCAGCAGCTCCGCCTTGAAGGCCAGGAGCTCGCTGTAGACGGCGATCCAGTGCGCGGCGTCCTCGGCGCTGGCGCCGAGGACGTCCTCGCCGGCCAGCCGTCCGGCCTGGTCGCTGATGCGCGCGGTCGCGTCGGCGAGGGCACGGGCCTGCGCGGGCTTGAGGCCCTCACCGTCGCTCGCGGCGGGCGTGACTCGCTGCCGCTTGTTCGGCCTGCTCGAGGCCATGGCGTGGTTTCCTCCACGCGGAGCGGACGCACGCTCGCGTGAACCTCGGGAACCGGAAACCCTTGCGCCGAACGGCCCACCCGTTCAGGGGTGCTGGTAGCGACCCGAACACCGAACAGTATGCATCGATCCGAACAAAGCCGTATGAAAAGGACCCATGTCGTCACCCCCTGGCGCGGAGATGGCGCCGGTCAGTGGCCGAGGACGATGCTCGCGGTGGCCGCGAGCACGGCCCATGCGGACACCAGCATGATCAGCGCGGCCGTGACCTGCCCGGAGCGCGCCGCCCGGCGCCGGCGGCGCCGCAGCCGGATCCGCCGCTCCACCAGGGTCGCCGCGTGGAGCCGGGCCTCCCCACGTTGGTCTGGGCTGTCGTTCCGCCTCACGAAGGTCCTGGGGAGGGGTGGGGCGGAGAGGGGGGCGGACGAAGCCCTCGTGTGACTCGGGGAAGGCCCGGCGGGTCGGGGGGTTCTGAGAGGTGGCGGTCGGGCGGGTGCACGGCGGATCCTCCACCGGTCGGCCGACCGGAGCACAATTCATACTATCAGAACTGTAATGTTCGGGTCGGGACCGGGGCCCGGGAGACGTTGAGGGATCGTTCAGCGTCCCTCGACTAGCGTCGTCTCATGAGCGCAGAACAGCTTCGGCGGTGCATCGGCCGCCGCGTCGTCGACGAGAGGGGGAACCCGCTGGGACGGGTGGTCGGCATCACCCACCACGGTGACGGCGGGGTGAGCGCGCTGGTGTCGGGGGGGCCATGGCCGTGGAGCGACGGTCTCCACGTCCCGCTCGACGGCGCAGCGCTCGCCGGGGGGCTGCTCCGCGTCCCTCACACCGCCGACCCGTCGCCGCACCGGCCGGCGACCGCTGAGAGAGAGGAGGGATCGGGGTGAACCTGGATCTGCTGGCGCTGCTCATCGTCGGCGTGCTCGCCCTGATGAGCTTCGCCTACGTCGCCGTGCTGACCAGGCTCTGAGATGCTGACCGGATACGTCGTCGCCGGACTGATCGCGCTCGCCGCCACGATCTACCTCCTCGTCGCCCTGCTCCTCCCCGAGAGGTTCTGACGTGGGCGCCCAGATCGCCGGGTTCGTGGTCACCTTCATCGCCGTGTTCGTCGTGGCGTGGTTCCTCGGCGGCTACATGTTCAAGGTGTTCCGCGGCCAGCGGACCATTCTGAGCCCGGTGCTGCGCCCCATCGAGCGGGGCTGCTACCGGGTGATGGGCGTCGACGAGGAGCGCGAGCAGTCGTGGATCGGCTACCTGGTGGCGATGCTGCTGGTGACCGTCATCAGCGTGCTCTTCACCTACGTGCTGCTGCGCCTCCAGGACCGCCTGCCCCTCCAGGCCCAGCTCAATCCCAACCATCTCCCGGCGGTGCCCGCCGACCTGACGCTGAACACCGCGATCAGCTTCGCCACCAACACCAACTGGCAGAACTACGCCGGCGAGCAGAGCATGAGCCACCTGTCGCAGATGCTCGCTCTGGCATTCCACCAGTTCCTCTCGGCGGCAACCGGCATCGCGCTCGCCATCGCCCTGGTGCGTGGGCTGGTGCGGCGCAGCGGCAGGACGATCGGGAACTTCTACGTCGACATCACCCGGGCCACGCTGTACATCCTGCTGCCCATCGCGATGGTCGCCACCCTGGTCCTGGTCTCCCAGGGCGCGATCCAGAACTTCAGCCCCTACACCATGGTGCACACCCTCGAGGGGGCGACCCAGACCATCGCCCAGGGCCCGGTGGCCTCGATGGAGGCGATCAAGGACCTGGGCACCAACGGGGGCGGCTACTTCAACGCCAACGCCGCCCATCCCTTCGAGAACCCCAACGGCTTCACCAACGCCCTCGAGATCCTGCTCTGCCTGTGCATCCCGTTCGGCCTGGCGTTCACCTTCGGTCGCTACGCGAGGAACATCAGGCAGGGCATCGCCATCTTCGCGGCGATGGCCATCGTCCTCGTCGGCGGGGCCACCTTCGCGGCCTACCAGGAGCAGGCGGGCAACCCGGCCCTCGCCCACGCGGGGGCGACGTGGACCTCCACCGGCCAGCAGACGGGCGGCAACATGGAGGGCAAGTCGGTCCGCTTCGGCGCCATCCAGTCGGCCCAGTACGGGGCGGCGACGACCGGGACCAGCACCGGCTCGGTGGACTCGGCGCACGACAGCTGGACCCCCCTCGGCGGCCTGGTGCCGATGGTGCTCATCCAGCTCGGCGAGATCACCCCCGGCGGGGTCGGCTCCGGCCTCTACGGGATGCTGGTCTTCGCCATCCTCGCGGTCTTCATCGCCGGCCTGATGGTGGGACGGACACCCGAGTACCTGGGCAAGAAGATCGAGTTGCGCGAGGTCAAGCTCGCCGCCCTCGGCATCCTCGCCCTGCCCGCCTCCATCCTCGGCTTCACCGCCGTCTCGGTGCTCGCCTCGCGCGGGCAGGCGGGGCCGCTCAACCCCGGGCCGCACGGCTTCTCCGAGATCCTCTACGCCTTCAGCTCGACCACCGGCAACAACGGCAGCGCCTTCGCCGGGCTGAGCGGCAACACCCTGTACTACAACACCACGCTGTCGGCGGCGATGTGGATCGGGCGCTTCAGCTTCCTGATCCCGCTGCTCGCCCTGGCCGGCTCGATGGTGACGAAGAAGGTCGTGCCCGCGAGCGCGGGGACCTTCCCCACCGACACGCCGCTGTTCACCGGTCTGCTCATCGGGGTGATCCTCATCGTCGGGGCGCTCACCTTCTTCCCGGCGCTGGCGCTGGGTCCGATCCTCGAGCACCTGCAGCTGCATGCGGGCCAGCCGGCCCACTGAGAGGGATGGTGGTCATGGCAGTCTCCGCAACCGACCTGGGTCCTCGCGAGCCGAGACTGCAGCCCAGGAGCAGCCTCTTCGACGCGACCATCGTGGTTCCCGCCATCGGGGAGTTGTCAGGAAGCTCGACCCCCGCGCGATGGCGCGAAACCCGGTGATGTTCATCGTCGAGATCGGCGCGGTGATGACCACCTACGCGTTCGTCACCGGGATCTTCAACCGGAACGAGGACGTGGGCTTCGTCGGCCAGGTGTGTCTCTGGCTCTGGTTCACGGTGCTCTTCGCCAACTTCGCCGAGGCGGTGGCCGAGGGCCGGGGCAAGGCCCAGGCGGCCACCCTGCGCCGCACCCGCAGCGACACCGTCGCCCGGCGGCTCGCCGGCCGGGGCGGGAAGGAGGAGCCCGTCCCCGCCCCCGAGCTGCGCCGCGGCGACATCGTGGTCTGCGAGGTCGGGGACATCATCCCCAGCGACGGCACCATCATCGAGGGCATCGCCTCGGTCGACGAGTCGGCGATCACCGGCGAGTCGGCACCGGTCATCCGCGAGGCGGGCGGCGACCGCAGCTCGGTGACCGGCGGCACCCGGGTGCTCTCCGACCGCATCGTCATCGAGATCACCCAGAACCCCGGCGAGACCTTCATCGACCGGATCATCGGGCTGGTCGAGAGCGCCAGCCGGCAGAAGACGCCGAACGAGATCGCCCTCAACATCCTGCTCGCCGGACTCACCATCATCTTCGTCCTCGCCGTGGTCACGCTCCAGCCCTTCGCGGTGTACGCGGGCACGTCGGTGACCGTCACCGTGCTGATCGCGCTGCTGGTCTGCCTCATCCCGACCACGATCGGCGCCCTGCTCTCGGCGATCGGCATCGCCGGCATCGACCGGCTGCTGCAGCGCAACGTGCTGGCGATGTCGGGCCGCGCCGTCGAGGCCGCGGGCGACGTCGACACCCTGCTCCTCGACAAGACCGGGACCATCACCCTCGGCAACCGCCAGGCCTCGGAGTTCGTGCCCGCGCCGCGGGTGACGATGAGCCGGCTGGTGCGCGCCGCCACCCTGGCGAGCCTGCCCGACGAGACCCCCGAGGGGCGGTCGATCGTCGCCCTCGCCCGGCGCATCGGCGTCGAGGAGGAGGACCTGTCCGCCTGGACGTTCGTCGCCTTCTCGGCGGTGACCCGGATGAGCGGCGTCGACCGCAACGGCACCGGCATCCGCAAGGGCGCCGCCGACAGCGTCGCCGCCTGGTGCAACGTCGGCACCACCCCCAACGGCCACCTGCCCGACGGGGTGCGCGAGCAGGTCGAGACCATCGCCCGCTCCGGCGGCACCCCGCTGGTGGTCGCCGAGGACCACGAGGTGCTCGGCACCATCCACCTCAAGGACATCGTCAAGCCGGGGATCAGCGAGCGCTTCGCCGAGATGCGGCGGATGGGGCTGCGCACGGTGATGATCACCGGCGACAACCCCCTGACCGCGGCGGCGATCGCCGCCGAGGCGGGGGTCGACGACTTCCTCGCCGAGGCGACCCCCGAGGACAAGCTCGCGCTCATCCGCAGGGAGCAGGCCGAGGGCAAGCTGGTGGCGATGACCGGCGACGGCACCAACGACGCCCCCGCGCTCGCCCAGGCCGACGTCGGGGTGGCCATGAACAGCGGCACCCAGGCGGCCAAGGAGGCGGGCAACCTCGTCGACCTCGACAGCAACCCCACCAAGCTCATCGAGATCGTCGAGACCGGCAAGCAGCTGCTCATGACCCGCGGTGCACTCACCACCTTCAGCATCGCCAACGACGTGGCCAAGTACTTCGCGATCATCCCGGCGATGTTCGCCGCCGCCCTGCCCGCGCTCGGCGCGCTCAACGTGATGCGGCTGCACAGCCCGAACAGCGCCATCCTCTCGGCGGTGATCTTCAACGCGCTGATCATCGTGGCCCTGATCCCGCTGGCGCTGAAGGGCATCAAGTACCGGCCGATCGGCGCCGCCGCGCTGCTGCGCCGCAACCTGCTGATCTACGGCGTCGGAGGGGTGATCATCCCCTTCATCGGCATCAAGGCCGTCGACGTGGTGATCACCGGCATCCACCTCGCCTGAGGACACGACGATGAAGACCTCTCTCTCCGCCGAGGTGCTGCGGGCGCTCCGCGCCACCCTGGTGATCGCGGTGATCGGCGGCCTCGTCTACCCGCTGGTGATGACCGGCCTCGCCCAGGGGCTCTTCCACGACCAGGCCAACGGCGGCCTGATCACCGCGGGGAACAGGGTGATCGGAGCCAGGCTCATCGGCCAGGACTTCACCTCCGACAGGTACTTCAACGGACGTCCCTCGGCGACCGTCGACGAGAACGACCCCACCAGGACCAAGCCCTACAACGCCGCCAACTCCGCCGGCGACAACCTGGCGCCGAGCAACAGGGCGCTGATCGACACCGTCGCCCAGCGCGTCGAGGCGGTGCGCAAGGCCAATCCCACGCTCCAGGGCGACGTCCCCATCGACCTGGTCACCACCGACTTCTCCGGCTTCGACCCGGACATCAGCCCGGCTGCCGCCCTGCTCCAGGTCGACCGGGTCGCGAAGGCCCGCGGGCTCGACGCGGCGAAGGTCCGGGCGCTCGTGGACCAGCACGTCGAGGGCGCCTCGCTGGCGATCCTCGGTGCCCCCCACGTCAACGTGCTCGCCCTCAACCTCGCGCTCGACGCCCTGCCGAGCCAGTAGACGGGACCCACCAGGATGGACCGGCGCGGCCTTCTCCGCGTCTACCTCGGCGCCGCTCCGGGCTCGGGCAAGACCTTCGCGATGCTGCGCGAGGGGCGCGAGCGGATGGCGCAGGGCGAGGACGTGGTCATCGGCTTCGTCGAGACCTACGGCCGCCCCCGCACCATCGAGGCGGTGGGCCCGCTCGAGGTGGTCCCGCGGCTGCAGGTGACCTACCGGGGCACGCCGCTCGAGGAGATGGACCTCGACGCGGTGCTGGCCCGCCGGCCGCAGGTGGCCCTGGTCGACGAGCTCGCCCACACCAACGCCCCGGGGGTGCCCCACCCCAAGCGCTGGCAGGACGTCGAACTGCTGCGCGACGCCGGCATCGACGTGATCACCACGGTCAACGTCCAGCACCTCGAGAGCGTCAAGGACGTGGTCGAGGGCATCACCGGGATCTCTGTCCGCGAGACCCTCCCCGACCAGGTGCTCGACGGCGCCGACGCGATCCAGTTCGTCGACACCGCCCCCGACGCGCTCCGCAAGCGGATGCGCCACGGCAACATCTACCCGCTCGACAGGGTCGACACCGCGCTGGGCAACTTCTTCCGGCCGGGCAACCTCGGCGCGCTCCGGGAGATCGCGCTGCGGCTGGTGGCGCAGGGCGCCGGCGCCGCCCGGAGCGCGGTGCGGCCGCCTCCCCAGGACGTTCTCGTGGTGATCTCCCGGCGGCCCAGCTCGGAGCCGCTGATCCGCCGCGGGGCGCGGATCGCCCGGCGTCTCGGCGGCCTCTGCACCGTGCTCACGGTGCTGCGCCCCGGCGACGACCCCGCCGCCTCGGTGCCGTGGCGCCAGCTCGCCGAGCAGCTGCACTGCGGCTTCGCCGAGCGCGTCTCCACCGACCTGGCCGGCACCGTCATCCAGGCCGCCCGCGGGCACGGGGTGCGCCACGTCGTCGCCGGTGAGTTGAGTGGTGAGGGTCTGCTCGGGCGCTGGCGCGCCGGGCTCGTCGACCGGCTCATCGACGGCCTGCCCGACACCGACATCCACGTCGTCGCCCGGGGCGGCCACGGATGGTCACCCAACGGCCGGGTCGCGAGCCGGCGTCCGACCCCCGACGACCTGGTCGTCCAGGGCCGCAGCCGCGCCCGCGACCGGGGGCTGCTGCGCGTCTACATCGGCTACGCGCGTGGGGTGGGCACCACCAGCGCGATGCTCGAGGAGGGGCGGCGGCGCCGCCAGCGCGGCACCGACGTGGTGGTCGCCGCCGTCGACACCGCCGGGCGGTCGGAGTCGGAGGCGGCGCTCTCCGGTCTCGAGCTGCTCGGCGGCCCCGAGGGGCCGGGGGCGCACGACCGCCTCGACGTCGACACCCTGCTCGCCCGCACCCCGGAGGTGGCGCTCGTCGACGACCTCGCCGGCATCGACGTCGACGGACGGCCGCGCCCCGAGGCGCTGCCGAGCATCCTCGACGCCGGCATCACGGTGATCGCGACCCTCCACCTCGCCGACCTCGAGAGCATGGCGCGGGTGGTGGGGTCGATCCTCGGTGACGTGCCGCCGGGCGGGCGCGTCGACGACGGCGTGCTGGCCCTCGCCGGCGAGCTCGAGCTCGTCGACGTCACCCCCGCCCTGCTCGACGAGCGGCTGCGCCGCGGCGACATCGTGCCCCCGGCGGAGGCGGCGCGGGCGCTGCAGGGCGAGTTCCGGCCCGAGGTGCTCGCCGCCCTGCGCGACGCCGCCTTCCGGCTCATCGCCGAGCACACCGACCGACAGCTGCTCGAGTACATGCACGAGCGTCACATCGTCCGGCCCTGGGAGGCGCGCTCGCGGGTGATGGTGTGCGTGCCCCCGCGGCCGGGCATGGAGAGCCTGATCCGCCGCGCCGCACGGCTCGCCGACAGCCTCGACGCGGCGATGCGGGTGGTGACGGTGCGCACCCGCTCGCGCTCGCTGCCGGAGAAGGAGATGCTCGGCGAGTACGCCAGCCTCACCCACCAAGTCGGCGGCGAGTTCATCACCCTGTACGGGCGGTCGGCGGCGGCGGCGATCGCCGCCTACGCGCGGCAGACCCTCGCCACCGAGATCCTGCTCACCCGCGGCCGCGGCGACGGGCACTGGACCCGGAACACCCTCCACCGGCTGGTCCGGATGCTCTCCGACGTCGACATCCACATCCTCGCCAAGGAGTACGAGGCCCAGGCGGCCGCGGCGGGACGCCTGAACGCCCGGCCGAAGATCAGCGGCCGGGACGCCGCGAGCGCGGGGTGGGCGTCGGTGTCGGTCACGCCCTCGACCCGGCACAGCAGCCAGCCACGCCGCGACGCGGTCTCCCGGTAGGCCCCGAGGACCACGGATTGGAACACGGCCCGCAGGAGGGCGAGCGTCTCCGGTCGCAGCGCCTCCTCGGTGGTGAGGTCGCGGTGACAGCCCTGGGAGGCGATCCAGACGTGGACGTCGACGTCGTCGAAGGCGAGCTCGATCGGCGCCGCGCGGGGGTTCCGGGGGATCATTTTCCACGCGCACGCCGGCGTAGGGCACGGCGGTGCGGCGGGTGACCCGGACCTCGGCGCGACCGGGGGCGAGCTCGTCGAGGATCCGGCCGACGGCACCGGTGATCAGCCCCTCGAAGCGCTGCTCCGGCGACGGACGTTCGGGGCCCCAACTCCGGTCCGGTCCTGATCGGCTCATGACCCTCCACCACCCCACGGCGGCAGCTGGGTGGGCTGCAGACGGTCACCGCGAAGGGGGGCTGAGCCTCAGACGGCGCCCCCGGCGGGCGGCTCGGGTCGATGGCTCGCGGCCTCGGCGAGCAGCCCGGCCACCCGGGCGTCCAGCTCCGCGACGGTGCCGCGGAAGTGCGCCAGCGCCAGCTCGAACCGCTCCACGAACCAGGCGTCGAGCTCCGATCCGTAGTGGATCGTCGTGGGGTTCTGCCGGTTGGTCACCGAGAGGGTCAGCTCCCCACCGTCGTGGCGGTAGCCGACGAGCTTGGCGAAGGCGCACTCGCGGGTCTGCCGGGCGCCGACGAACACGACCCGCTGCGAGGTGATCGCCAGCGTTCCCCGGTCGATGGCGGTCGGCACCGGCGACCCCTGGACGTAGTGCCCGCGGGTCCGGCCGACGTGGTAGCGGATGGCGCGGCCGCCGATCGATCCCACCGGGAGCGAGAAGCCGGAGGACGCGCTCGCCCAGTGGCCGCCCTGCACCCGCGTCTCGACCAGGGACGCACCCTCGACGCGGCCGAAGATGGTCTCGCCCCGCTTCAGGATCAAACCCTCGGCGGCGCCGTCGCCGGCGTAGCCCCGGATCAGCCGCAGGTACTCCTCGAGCCCGTCGACGTGGCCCTGCCATTCGGCTCGCTGCGCCTCGTATCGCCTCTCGGCGACGTGCAGCCGGTGCCGCTCCCAGAAGCCCGGCTGGTGCGGCGGTGGCGGCGGGGGTGCGGCGGCCGCCACCGGCGCCCAGACGCTGCCGTCCCACCAGTAGCGCCCGTCCGGGCTCACCAGCGCGCCCGGCGGTGGGGCCTGCGCAGCGCCCATCGGTCAGCTCACGCCGACCGGGGTGTACACGGGGAGCGCCGTGTACCGCGCCGAGCCGGTGGTGCGCAGCAGCTCCTCCACGACCTGGTGGAGGTCGCGGGCGAGGCTGCCGCCGAGGCGCTCCTGATAGATGTCGTCGAGGAGGCAGTAGTACGCGAGGGTTCCGTCCCTGGGCACGGAGAAGCGGTCGAAGACGGCCTCGCCGACCTGGCGGAGATCGGAGAGGATGGCGCGGGCGTTGTGCAGCTTGTCGGCGGCGCTGACCCGCAGCACCCCCTCCGGCGCGGTCTTCAGATGGTCGATGTAGTCCTGCTTGCGCTGGTGCCAGGGCGGCTTCGGCTGCTGGTCGGTGTCGGAGCAGGCGTCCACGATGTCGGCGACGGCGTCCCCGAAGCGCCGGCGGATGGTCGCCAGGGTCTCCGCGCCACCCTGGTCCTCGACGGCGTCGTGGAGCAGCGCGGCGATCACCTCGTCCTCGGTGCCGCCGTTCTCGATGACCAGGGAGGCGGCGCCGAGGAGGTGGCCGATGTAGGGGACGGGCGTCGACTTGCGGGTCTGGCTCCAGTGCAGCCGGTTGGCGAGGACGAGCGCCTCCTCGAATCGCGATCCGCCGTCGACCTGGAGGAACGGCGCCAGCTCCTCGCGGTCCCGGGGGGTGCCGGCGAGGGTGTCGCCGGTGACCGGCCGCGCCGGCGAGGGCGCCGGCGGGGTGGCCGGGCCGGGGTTCGCGGCCGTGTCCCTGTCGGTCATGCGCAGCACGGTAGCAACGCCCCGCCGTCCACGCACGAACGCGTCGACCGCATCGCACTCGCCTCCCCGGTGCCCCTGGCCGGGAGGAGAGCGCCGGTGGACCCCTGGTACCCTCCGCACCACGAAGCCGCCCCTCTCCGCCCTCCTCGAAGCCCTCTACCTGGAAGCCTCCTTTCGCCTCTTCTACCTCGAGGATCCGGACGCCTCCCTGGCACGGGTGCGCTTCCTCCACAGCCTGCGGGGGCCGGCTGCGCTTCGGCGAACGCCCCCCTGACCGGCCGGCTGGAGGACGACATGGCTGAGCTGCGCGACCTGCTCGCGAACCGGCGGAGCACCCGGCGGTTCGACCCCGAGCGCGACATCGCGTCGGAGACGCTCGCCGCCGTCCTCCGGGCGCCGCTGGCGATGCCGCACGCCGGCAACACCTACGACTGGCGCGCCATCGTCCTCCTCCGGCGCGACCGCGATCCGGAGCGCTGGCCGGCGATCCACGAGGCGCTGCTGTCGCAGCACTACGTCGAGGAGGCCGCCGCCCTGGTGGTCTGGACGGTGCAGCCCGCCTGGTGGGAGGCCAACTACCGCCGCAACGTCGACGACCTCGTCGAGCGCGGGCTGATCGACACCGCCCGGCACGGTGCCCTCCTGGAGCTGATCGCCGCCGGCCCCGGGCGGGAGTTCCCGGTCGCCGGCGCGCTCGCCGGGGAGGCGATGATGGGGGTGGCCGCCGCCATGCTCGCCGCCATCGACTGCGGCCTGGGGGCGACGATCACGGCCTGCCGCCCGGCCCGCCTCGCCGCCGCCCTGGGCGTCCCCGAGGAGGCCGCCGTCCTCCCCTTCGGGGTGCTGGCGATCGGCCATCCGGCGGCGCCGGCCGCCGGGGCGCCGGCCAAACCGGCGCTCACCGACGTCTACTACACCGAGCGCTGGGGGCGGCGGCTGGCCCTGCCCTCGTAGAGGACGACCGCGACAGGGGGTTGTCGCGGGCGTCACCCATCGTCGGCGTGGCGGGATCGCACATCCCGCGGCACACCGGGGAGACGACGATGGACGACCAGCAGCGGGCCGACCGGGCCGAGGCCGAGGCGATCGCCCGGTACCGCGCGATGCGTGCCGCCTGGGGCAGGGCGTGGGGCCGGCGCAGCCGCTGACCGGCTCCGGGCTGTCCTCGGGGGGCAACGGCCGGGGCGCGAGCTCGTGACGGTCGCCGGTGGGGGCCGGCGCGAGGACGACACTGCCGGACACCACGAGTGCGCGGCACGCGACAGACACCCGTCGCCTCCATCCCGGATGCTCTCCCCATGCAGCTCATCGAGGGGACCCTGGTCCTCAGCGCCACCGACCTCACCGGCTTCCTCGCCTGCGAGCACCTGACCGAGCTCGACCGCGCGGTCGCCGAGGGACGGATCCCGGCGGCGGTCCGCGACGACGACCCCGAGCTCGAGCTGCTCCGCCGCCGCGGCGATGCCCACGAGCAGGGCCACCTCGAGGCGCTCCGCGGCGAGGGGCGGACGGTCGTCGAGATCCCCCGCGGCACCTCCACCCTCGAGGGTCTCCACGAATGGGAGGCGCTCACCGTCGCGGCGATGCGGGCGGGCGCCGGCGTCATCTTCCAGGCCGCCTTCTTCGACGGCCGGTGGCAGGGGCGCGCCGACTTCCTGCTGCGCGTCGAGGAGCCGAGCGAGCTCGGCTCCTGGTCGTATGAGGTCGCCGACACCAAGCTCGCCCGCTCCCTGAAGGCGGCCGCCCTGCTGCAGACGGCGGAGTACTCGCTCCAGGTCGAGCGCATCCAGGGCCGGGCGCCGCGGCACCTGCACATCGTGCTCGGCGACGGACGCACCGAGCGATGCGCGGTCGCCGACGTCGTCGCCTACCACCGCGCCGCCCGGAGGCGCCTCGAGGCGGTGGTCGACGGCAGCCCGCGGGCGACGTACCCGGAGCGGGTCGAGCACTGCGGGGTCTGCCGCTGGGCGGACGGCTGCGCCGAGCAACGCCGCGCCGACGACCATCTCTCGTTCGTCGCCGGGATGCGAAGTGACCAGATCCGGCGGCTGGAGGCCGTCGGGGTGCGCACCCTGCAGAGCCTCGCGGTCACCCTGCCGGTGGTCCCGGGGATGTCGGAGGACGCGCTCGGCAACCTCCACGCCCAGGCCGCCCTGCAGGTTCGGCAGCGCGCCGACGGGGTGATGCGCCACGAGCTGCGGCCGCCGGGCGACGCTGCCCACGGCCTCGCCGCGCTTCCCGCGCCCTCCCCGGGCGACCTCTTCTTCGACATGGAGGGCGACCCCTGGGCCTGCGACACCGGCCTCGAGTACCTGTTCGGCATCACCGAGGTCGTCGACGGCGCGCCCCGGTACCACGCCTTCTGGGGCCACGACCGGGAGGGGGAGAGGCGGGCCTTCGAGCAGCTCGTCGACCTCGTCGTCGCCCGCCTCGAGCGCGATCCGTCGCTGCACGTCTACCACTACGCGGCCTACGAGCTCAGCGCGCTGCGGCGCCTCGCCGGCCAGCACGCCACCCGCGAGGACGAGGTCGACCGCCTGCTCCGCGGCGGCGTCCTCGTCGACCTCTACCGGGTGGTCCGGCAGGGGGTGCGGGTGTCGGCGGAGTTGTACGGGCTGAAGAGCCTGGAGCCGCTGTTCATGCCCCGGCGGAACGGCGCCATCAGCGACGGCGGCTCGAGCATCGTCGAGTACGAGCGCTGGCTGGAGAATCGGGACCCGGCCATCCTCGACGCCATCGCCGAGTACAACGCGGCCGACTGCGAGTCGACCTGGCGGCTGCGCGGCTGGCTCGAGGAGCGCCGCGCCGAGCTCGAGGCACGGACCGGCGCGCCGCTGCCCCGCCCCGAGCCGGACGACGGCGCGCCCTCCGAGGAGGTCGCCCGCGACAGCGAGGAGGCGAGGGAGCTGGCCGGGCGGCTGCTCGCGAGTCCCTGCGCCGGCCCGGACGAGGACGCCGCGACCCGGCTGCTCGCCGGCCTGCTCGACTGGCACCGCCGCGAGGACCGGCCCGCCTGGTGGGCCTACTACGCGCGGCTGGCGATGGCCGACGACCAGCACCACGACGACCCCGACAGCATCGCCGGGCTGAGCTTCGAGGGGGTCACCGGCACGGTGAGGACCTCGGAGCTCCACCGCTACCGCTTCGACCCCGCCCAGGAGTTCACCATCCGGGTGGGGGACAGGCCGGTCGACCCGGCGACCCGGAGGGCCCCCGGCGAGGTGGCGGAGATCGACGGCGAGCAGGGCGTGCTCGTCCTCCGCCGCTGGCCGTCGGCGCGCGAGCAGCCCCACCCTCGGGCGCTGGTGAGCGGCGGCCCGATCCCCACCACGGCGCTGCGCCGCGCCCTGCGCCGCGCCGCCGAGTGGGTCGCGCTCCACGGGATCGACGCGCCCGGCCCCCACCGCGCCGCCCGCGACCTGCTCCTGCGCCGGCCGCCGCGGGTCGCCGGCCACCGCGACGGCGACCCGCTGCGCCGCGCCGGCGAGATCCCGGTCGACGCCGGGCGGCGGCTCGCGCTCGACCTCGACGCCGGCTGCCTCCCCGTCCAGGGACCGCCGGGCTCGGGGAAGACGTACACCGCCGCCCGGATGATCGTCGACCTCATCCGGCAGGGCCGCAGCGTGGGCATCACCGCGATGAGCCATCGCGCCATCGGCAACCTCCTCGACGAGGTCTGCCGCCACGCCGCCGAGAGCGGCGTCGAGGTCACCGCGGTGCAGAAGGCGGACCAGCACCAGCGCTGCGCGAGCGACGTGGTGCGCTGCGCCGGCTCCGTCGCCGAGGTGGTCGCCGTCCTCGCCGAGGGCCCGGCCGTCGTCGCCGGCACCGCGTGGCTCTTCTCCGACGAGAGGATGGAGGGCGCCGTCGACACCCTGGTGGTCGACGAGGCGGGACAGGTCTCCCTCGCCAATGTCGTGGCCACCGCCGGAGCGGCGCGCAACCTCGTCCTCTGCGGCGATCCGCAGCAGCTGCGCCAGCCCGTCCAGGGCACCCATCCCGAGGGCGCGGACCGCTCGGCGCTCGAGCACCTGCTCGACGGCGAGCGCACCGTCGCCGGCGGCCGCGGACTCTTCCTCGACACCACCTGGCGGATGCATCCCGCCGTCTGCGCGTTCGTCTCCGAGGCCTTCTACGACGGCCGGCTCAGCGGTCGCGCCGAGTGCGCCCGCCAGGCCGTCGCCGCCCCGCCGCCCTTCGACGGCGCCGGGGTGCGGTACCTCCCCGTGGTCCACGAGGGCAACCGGGTCACCTCGCCGGAGGAGGTCGCGGCCGTGGGTGACGCCGTCGGCCTGCTGCTGGAGGAGGGATGGTGGACCGATCGCCGCGGACACCGGCGGCCGCTCACGCTCGACGACATCCTGGTGGTGGCGCCGTACAACGCCCACGTCAACCGCCTGCAGGACGCGCTCCCGGCGGGGGCGCGGGTGGGCACGGTCGACCGATTCCAGGGCCAGGAGGCCCCGGTCGTCATCTACACGATGGCGACCTCGAGCGGCGACGACCAGCGGCGCTCGATGGACTTCCTGTACAGCCTGAACCGCCTCAACGTGGCCGTCTCCCGCGCCCAGGCGATGGCGGTGCTGGTGTGCTCGCCGGCGCTGCTCGGCGTGCACTGCCGCACCGCCGACCAGCTGATCCTCGCCAACGCCCTCTGCCGGCTGGTCGAGATGGGAGGGGACGGCGACGCGCTGCTCCGCTCCGGACGGATCCCGGTGCCGGTCCCGGCGTGAGGTCTCGGGGGTGGACCCCGCCGGACCGAGCCGGTACCATGGCCCCGCTCGGCGGCCGGGCAGGGGGGGCCGGTCGCATCACAGGACGGGAACCGGAGTGAGGACCATCCCACACCCGAGCAGCTGTTCGAGGGTCCGCGCCGCCGGCGCGGCGCTGATCGCCGCCGCGGTGGCGGTCACGGTCTCCGTCACCGTCGTGGCGCAGTCCGGCGCCGGCCCGCGGGTGGCCGACGGGGGGTGCGTCGCCGGCGACGCCGGTGGCACGATCCACTGCTCGGACGTGCTGAACAACAGTCTGAACGACATCTCGGTGCACATTCTCGGTCACTGACGGGACACTGTCCGGGCGCACCGAAACCCGTTGATACGGCAACCGGAGCCGGCTGGATCACCGTCGCAATCGCGCTTGCGCGGACCGGGGAGGGTGCGCATACTGCCGCTGATGGCAGCAGGTGGACTGGATCTGGCGCGGCGGCTGCGGCGCGATGCGGCGCGGGAGCAGATCCTGGATGCCGCATGGGAGCTTGCCACCCGCCGGAGCCTGCACGGTCTCTCGATGCGCGCCCTCGCCGGCATGCTGCGGATCGACCACCAGCGCATCTACACCCACTTCCGATCCAAGCACGACCTGTACCTGGCCCTGTCCGCGCGGCGGTTCCCGGCCTCGCCGGAGGAGTGGGAGGCGGTCGGGGTCCACGGCCATGACGGCGCGCCGCAGCCGCCGCGACTGCTCGAATCCGTGGCCGCCGGACCGGGTGGCGCCGAGGCGCCGCAGCGCTGGGCCCGGCCGCCGATGACCGCCATCGACGCCATCGACCGCTGCACCGTGGTGGCGGCGCGCTCCGGTCACGTCCTCGGCGGCTTCGTGCGTCGCAGCCGTTCGGTGAGCTTCCGCTTCACCGCGCGCTGCCGGGTCTGCGGCGACGAGATGAGCGTGCGCCGGACGCCCGGCGGCTGGGTCCACACCACCGTGGCGGAACCCTGCCGGAGCTGACCGGGTGGTGCCGCCGGGGGGTGGCGCATCGGTCCGCGCCTGGACCGCTACACCGCGTACTCGACGTCCATGAGCGCGACCCGCCGGCGGGCGGTCAGTGCCCCGGCGACCGAGGCGCGGTAGCTTCCCGAGGTGGGGGCCACGTCGCCGTAGTCACGGCCGACGGCCACGGTGATGTGCCGGGAGCCCACCGCCACCCCGTGGGTGGGGTCGAGGGCGTGCACCTCGGCGGCTCCGCCCCCCTCCACGGGGATCAGCACCTCGACCCAGGCGTGGGTGCCGCCCTCGCCGAGGAGGTGGCCGGAGACGTAGCGGGCGGGCAGCCCGGCCATCCGGCAGAGGGCGAGCATCACGTGCGAGAAGTCCTGGCAGACCCCGGCGCGCATCGCGAAGGCCTCGGAGGCGGTCGTGGAGACGCCGCTGACGTTCTTGTCGTAGCGCATCGTCTCGTGGACCGCGCCGTTCACCGCGAGGGCGAGGTCGAGCCCCTGCAGCCCGCTCTCGCGCTGGCGGCGGGCGGCGTCGCGGAGGGCGGTGTCGGGCAGGGTCAGCGCCGACGGCCGCAGGTACCGCGGATCCGAGAGCGCCGCGGCCGGCACCCACGGGCGGGTGGCCGGGTTCGATCTCTCGACGATGCTCCAGGCCTCGAATCCGACCGTGGTCTCCACCTGGGGAGCCCGGACCTCGACGACGAGATTGCCGAATCCGTCCGAGTCGCTCGACACGGTGTGGGCGGAGGCGCATCGGACCTCCAGCCGGTGCGCCACCAGGCGCTGGTCGCCGTACTCCGCCGGAGGGATCAGCAGCAGCCGGTGCTCGAGCTCGGCGATCGGGCCCGCGTAGTCGTAGTGGAACGCCTGGTGGACGAGGAAGGCGGTGCGGGTCACCCGCGGCCAGTCGACCGCGCCGGGGTCGATCAGCGGCAGCGCCGCGACCTCGGTCGAGTCCATCGAGAGACAGCTGGCGGCGTCCTCGGGGGTCACGGCGCCTCCTCGGCGGGCTCGGCCCAGACCGTCATGCGGGTGAGCGGTGCGGAACCGTAGCTGGTGAGCATGGCGGTGTCGATGGCGTCGCGTCCCAGCCCGATCAGCACCCGGCCGCAGCGCCGCTGGTTGTTGCGGGGGTCGAAGGTCCACCAGCGGCCGCCGAGGAACACCTCGAGCCAGGCGCAGAAGTCCATGGGCTCGTCGGGCGGGTCGACGCCGATGTCGGGCAGGTAGCCGAAGGCGTAGCGGGCGGGGATGTTGATCCCCCGGCAGAGGGTGATGGCGAGCTGGGCGAAGTCGCGGCAGACGCCGGCGCGCTGCACGTAGACGTCGCACGCGGAGGTCGACGGCCGGCTGGAACCGATCACGAAGTCGAGGTTCTGGTGGACCCAGTCGCAGATCGCCTGCGCCCGGGCCCATCCCGGGTCGAACCCGCCGAACATCTTCCAGGCGGTGTTGGAGAGGGTGTCCGACTCGCACAGCCGGCTGGGCAGCGTGTACACCAGCACCTCGTCGGGCAGCTCGTCGACGGGGTGCTGGCGCGCGTCGGTGCCCACCTCGTCGACCGCCTCGGTCACCTCGACGCGGGCGTGGTACTCGATCACGCTCTCGCCCGGCGGCATCACCAGGCGGCGGCAGACGTTGCCGTAGCCGTCGAGATAGGTGTGGGTGTCCACCGGGGGGGTGGTCTCGAACCGCTCGGTGACCACCTGGAATGGCCGGTCACGGCGCGGCTCGACCTGGAGCAGCGCCGGGACCGGCCACTGCAGCTCGTGAGCGAGCTCACATCCGACGTGCAGGGTCAGGGTCACCGTGGGCTGATCATGCTGCATGGAGGTGACCAGAGTGGACGTCCTCCTCGCACCAACCCGATCACGCACAGTTGTGCGGCACGCCCACGGGCCGGACGGTCAGGCCCTGGCGAACGACGCTTCGAGGTCGTCGCCGAGGGGGTCGAGACCGAGGCGCAGGCGCAGCTGATGGTGGTCTCGGGGTCGCCTGCGGGGCTGGCTGCTCGGCCGGCCCCTCCCGCTGCCGCCGCTACGCCGCGGCGCGGGTGGGGAACAGCGTCGCCAGGGCCGGGGGGGCGGGGATCCCGAGCTCGCGGAGGCGCTCCATGACCGCCGGCCGGACCCCGGTCGGCCGCATCTCGGTGAGCAGGCGTCCGTCCGCCCCCGCGCCCCTCACCTCCAGGGTGAAGATCTCCTGCATCGTCACCACGTCGCCCGTCATCCCGCACAGCTCGGTGACCGAGGTGACCTTCCGGCTGCCGTCGCGGAGGCGCGCGATCTGGACGACCACGTCCACCGCTGAGCTGATCTGCTGCCGGATGGCACGGTGGGGGAGGTCCATCCCCGCCATCAGCACCAGGGTCTCGAGCCGGGTGATGCAGTCGCGCGCCGAGTTCGCGTGCAGCGTCGAGAGCGACCCGTCGTGGCCGGTGCTCATCGCCTGGAGCATGTCGAAGGCCTCGCCGCCGCGGCACTCGCCGACGACGATCCGATCGGGCCGCATCCGCAGCGAGTGGACCACGAGGTCGCGGATGGTCACCCGCCCGCGCCCGTCGCGGTCGGGCTGCTGCGCCTCCAGGGTGCACACGTGGGGCTGCTGGAGCTGCAGCTCGGCGCTGTCCTCGATGGTGACGATCCGCTCGCCGGGGGGGATGAAGCCCGAGCAGACGTTGAGCAGCGTCGTCTTTCCCGAGCCGGTGCCGCCGCTGATGATGATGTTCGAGCGCGCCCGGACGCAGGCCTCGAGGATGGCGGCGGTGGCCTCGCTCAGGGTGCCGGCGCGGATCAGGTCGCCGACCTCGAACGGCGTGCGGCTGAACTTCCGGATGGTGAGCATCGGCCCGTGCACCGCCACCGGGGGGATGCTGACCGCCACCCGGGACCCGTCGAGGAGCCGGGCGTCGCAGACCGGCTGGCCGGCGTCGACCCGCCGGCCCACCGAGGAGACGATCACGTCGATGACGGCGAGGAGCTCGTTCTCGTCGCGGAAGCGGAGGTCGGTGAGCACCAGCCGGCCGGCGCGCTCGACGAAGATGCGCTCACAGCCGACCACCATGATCTCGGTGACCTGGTCGTCCTCGATGAGCGGGTGCAGCGGACCGAGGTGGTCGCGGTGCGGATCCGAGCCCGCGGCGGCCCTCGGAGCCGGAGGCAGCGCGGTCGGCGGTGTGATGTCCACCTCCGCCACCCTGAGGCCTGCGGCCCCGCGGGACGTGTCCGCACGGTGCCTGTCCGGTACTGGCGTGTCACGGAGGTGTTCCACCCCGCGGCGAGGTCGCTAGCCGGGGACCAGCCAGAGCACCCCGAGCGGGGGCAGGACCAGCTCGGCGGAGTGGCCGAGGCCCTGCCAGGGGAGGTCGGCCGCCCAGACCTCGCCGGCGTTGCCCAGCCCGGTGCCGCCGAGCTCGGCGGCGTTGGTGTTCAGCACCTCCCGCCACCGGCCGCCGCGGGGCAGGCCGACCCGGTAGCCGTGCCGCGGCGCCGCCGAGAGGTTGGCGACGCAGGCCAGCACCCGCTCGCCGTCCGCCGAGGTGCGCAGGAAGGAGAGCACGTTGGAGTCGACGTCGTCGATGTCGATCCATCGAAAGCCCTCGGGGCCGAAGTCGCGCTCCCAGAGCGCGGGCTCCTCGCGGTACCGGCGGTTGAGCTCGCGCACCAGGTCCTGGATGCCGCGGTGCTCGGGGTACTCGAGGAGGTGCCAGTCGACGCTGCGGTCGCAGGACCACTCCTGGGACTGGCCGATCTCGCCGCCCATGAAGAGCAGCTGCTTGCCCGGGTGGGCCCACATCCAGGCGAGCAGGGCGCGCAGGTTCGCCGCCTTCTCCCAGCGCTCGCCCGGCATCCGGCTCAGCAGCGAGCCCTTGCCGTGGGTGACCTCGTCGTGGGACAGGGGCAGCACGAAGTTCTCGGTGAAGGCGTAGAGCAGCCCGAAGGTGAGCTCGTGGTGGTGGTGGCGCCGGTGCACCGGGTCGCGGGACATGTAGTCGAGGGTGTCGTGCATCCACCCCATGTTCCACTTGAACCCGAAGCCCAGGCCGCCGTGTTCGGTGGGCCGCGAGACCGCCGGCCACGCCGTCGAACTCCTCGGCGATCATCAGCACCCCGGGGTGGGCTCCGTGGGTGGCCTCGTTCAGCTCCTGGAGGAAGTGGACGGCATCGAGGTTCTCGCGGCCGCCGAACTGGTTGGGCACCCACTCGCCCTCGTTGCGCGCGTAGTCGAGGTAGAGCATCGACGCCACCCCGTCCACCCGCAGCCCGTCGACGTGGTACTCCTCCAGCCAGAACAGCGCGTTGGCGACGAGGAAGTTGCGGACCTCGTTGCGCCCGTGGTTGAAGATGAGCGTGCCCCACTCCTGGTGCGCCCCCCTGCGCGGGTCCTCGTGCTCGTAGAGGGCGCTGCCGTCGAAGCCGGCGAGCGCCCAGGCGTCGCGGGGGAAGTGCCCCGGCACCCAGTCGAGGATCACCCCGATGCCACGCTGGTGGAGGCTGTCGATCAGGACCCGGAGGTCGTCGGGAGCGCCGAACCGGGCGGTCGGCGCGTAGTACGACGTCACCTGGTAGCCCCACGAGCCGCCGAAGGGATGCTCGGCCACGGGCATCAGCTCGACGTGGGTGAAGCCCATGTCCTGGACGTAGGCGGGCAGCTCGGTGGCGAGCTCACGGTAGGTGAGCGGCCGGTCGCCCTCCTCGGGGCGCCGGCGCCACGACGCCAGGTGCAGCTCGTAGATGGAGAGGGGCCGGTTGAGCCAGTCCCCGGTGTCGCGCCGTCCCATCCACTCGCCGTCACCCCACCGGTGGCGGCTCTCGGTCACCACGCTCGCCGTCCGCGGCGGCTCCTCGGTGGCGAAGGCGAGCGGGTCGGCGCGCTGGCTGAGGTGCCCCTCGGCGGTGAGGATCTCGAACTTGTAGCGCTCCCCGGGACCGACGCCGGGCACGAACAGCTCCCAGACCCCCGACGAGCCGAGCGACCGCATCGGGTGGGCGCGGCCGTCCCAGCCGTTGACGTCGCCCACCACCCGGACCGAGCGGGCGTTGGGAGCCCACACCGCGAACGAGGTCCCCGACACCCCCTGGTGGACCCGGGGGTGCGCCCCCAGCACGCGCCAGAGGTGACGGTGGCGGCCCTCGCCGATGAGGTGGAGATCGAGCTCGCCCAGGGTGGGCGCGAACCCGGTCGCTGCGGCACTCCCCCTCCGCCTGCTGGATCCCATCGTGACACTCCCCGTCTGGCGGCCGGCGAGCCCGTACGGTAGCTCACCTGTACCGCTCGGTCGGCAGGGCGCCGATCGGCGGCCCCCCCGCTGCGTGTGGCGAGGGCGGCGGATCCCTCGCCGTCGCCGCCGGTCCCGGACGGATCGGGGATCCTGTCGAGCAGCGTGACGCCGACGTGGCCGAGAACGAGGCGGTGCACCGCGATCGGGCCCGGCGGGGTCACCGCGAGGGTATGCAGTTCGCGGCGGTGTTGAGGCCGGCCTCGGATGGAGGGTCGGCGCGAGCCCCCGGCGAGGCTGCGGCGCGAGCGCTGGCATCATCCAGGGCGTGGCCTGTGACTGGCTCCTCATCGACGGCTCCAGCCTGATCTTCCGCGCCTTCCACGGCGTCCCCGCGGCGATCGTGCGCGCCCCCGACGGCACCGCCGTGAACGCGGTCCGCGGCTTCCTCGAGAGCCTCGCGCGCCTGGTGGTGCAGCGGCGGCCGGCCCGTCTCGCCGTGGCCAGCGACGAGGCCTGGAGGCCGGAGTGGCGGGTGGCCCTGATCCCCGCGTACAAGGCCCACCGTGCCGCCGAGCCGGTTCCCCCGGGATTGATCCCCCAGCTGCCGGTGATCCACGCCCTGCTCGACGCCGTCGGGGTCGACGTCGCCGGCGTCGCCGAGTACGAGGCCGAGGACGTCATCGCCACCTGGACGGCGCTGGCCGCGGGCACGATCGAGGTGGTCAGTGGTGATCGCGACCTGTTCGCGCTGGTCGAGGACCCGCGGGTGCGGGTGCTCTACCCGGAGCGGTCCGGGCTGGCGCTGATCGACGAGGCCGAGGTGACCCGCCGGTACGGCATCCCCGGGCGCCGCTACGCCGACTTCGCGGTGCTCCGCGGCGATCCCTCCGACGGTCTCCCCGGCCTGCGCGGGGTCGGCGCCGCCACCGCCGCCCAGCTGATCCGCCGCCACGGCGGGGTGGAGGAGATGCTCCGCGACGCCCGGGTGAGCGATGCCGACCGCGACTACCTGGACCGCGCGATGCGTGTGGTCCGGCCGGTTCTGGACCTGCCCGTGGGCCTCCCCGCGGGCCGCCGCGACCGCTATCCCGCCGACCCGGAGGCGCTGGCGGAGCAGGCCGCGCGGAGCGGGCTGGAGGCCACCTGCGCCCGTCTGGTGGCGGCGCTGTCGAGGCTGCGCTGACCGGGCTGGGCGTATACTCCTCATCACAACAACCACAATCCCACAGACCCGGACGGCCGGCCGCCCGTGGGCACGACGCTCGGAGGGCTGGGCATGATCGACGGGCGTGAGCGGGTGGAGCCCGGCGAGGTCTTCCTCGCCGCGATGGTGGCGAAGGGTGGGATGTGCCCCTTCTGCGACCGGCCGGCGGGCGACGGCGTCAACGGTCACGGGCGCTTCACCCTGGCCTGGTGCGCCACCGCGTGGCGGGCAGCCGGAGCCGAGGACCGGTGGCTGCGCGCGCACCCCACCGCGGAGCTCACGCTCCGGCGGGCAGTGCCTCCGCTGGGCTGAGCCGGCGCGCCAGCGCGACCACGTCGTCGAGGAGCGCCTGGGCGCCGACGACGTTCGACTCGGCGCCGGACTGGGCGCTGACCTGGCGGCCGTCGACACCGTCGGCGACCCGGCCCGCCACCCGGTCGTAGACCGGCCGGCCGGCGGGGTTGCGTCCGTCGAACCAGCCCCGGGCGGCGGCGGCGAGCGCGCCGTACCGCGAGTCCCCGGTGACCTCGGCGATGCGGCTGAGCACCCGCACGCTCGAGGCGACGTCGTAGGGCTGGGTGCGCGGCATCTCGAATCCGGCCTCGACGATCGTGGTGAAGACCAGCTCGGCGCTGCGCCGGGCGGCGTCGACGAGGTCGTCACGGCCCAGCCGGGCGCCGGCGTCGGCGAGCACCGCCTCCTGGAGGTGTCCCCAGAGATGCGGATGGCCGCGCTCGAGGGGCGAGTTCATCAGCATGTCGCCGATCCGGCAGGCGGCGACCTCGTCGCACCAGCCGGCAAGCAGCCCGCCCACCCCACCGTCGCCGGCGTCGGGCAGGGCGAGGGCGGTCATGATGTGGAGGACGCGGACGTCGGGCGGGAACCCGGGCTCGGCGATGTGGGGCAGGCCCCGGCGGAGCGCCGGCCCGATGCGGGCGTCGTCGAGCACCCGTGACGCCCGCGCCAGCGCCAGCAGCGCGCGCGCCTGCCAGAAGGCGCCCCCGGCCACGGAGGTGCGGGCGTCGCGGTTGGCGGTGCCGTCCCAGTCGACGATGAAGTTGACCCAGCGGCCGTCGTCGTCCTGCATCGCGAGCACGAACTCGAGCAGCCCCTCGCACCAGCGCAGCGCCCAGGGCAGCCGGGTGGCCTCCCACAGGTCGCAGTACAGCTCGAGCGCGCGGGCGGCGTCGTCGACGCAGGCGACACCCTCGACGCCGGCCTCGCGCGCCGTCACCGTCCGGTTGGCGGCGTCGGCGTACACCGCGACGGCGAGCGCCCCCCGCCCCATCCCGGGGACGGGGCGGCCGAGCCGGGCGATCTGCCTCAGCACGGGCGCATCTGCTCGAGGATCTCGCGGACGCTGAGGTCGGCCGCGGCCATGCAGCTGTCGGCGGCGCCGTAGTACAGGCGGATGGTCTCGCCCTCGGGGTCGAGGGGGATGTGGCCGCAGGAGAACACGGTGTCGTTGAACAGCCCGGAGCGCTCGTACGGCTCGGTGGGCACCAGGATCGGCTCCGGCGAGCGCGCGATCACCCGGCTGGGGTCGTCGGCGTCGAGGAGCAGGCCGCCCATCGCGTAGCGGGTGTCGCGGTCGACGCCGTGGTAGATCTCCAGCCAGCCCGCCTCGACGCGGAAGGGGACGGCGCTCGCGCCGGTGCGCAGCCCGTCCCACATCCCCGGCCGGGGCAGGGCGAGGGGGCGATGGTCGCCCCAGTGGACCAGGTCGTCCGAGAAGGCGATCCAGATGCCGAGCACCCGCCCGAACGAGGCGGGCATGGGCCGGGTGAGCGCCGCGTACCGGCCCCCGGGACGGCCCGGGAAGATGACCACGTCCTTGTGGTCGGGCAGGAACATCACCCCGTGGCGCTCGAAGCTGCGGAAGTCGGTGGTGGTGATCCGGCTGGTGGTGATGCCGACGCGGCTCACCGAGACGTAGGTGACGTGCCAGACGCCGTCGATGAGCGTCGCCCGCGGATCCTCGCAGCCGTACTCCTCGAAGCGGTTCGCCGGCGCGATCGACGGCGTCTGCTCGACCTCGAAGTGGACCCCGTCACGGCTGCGCGCGACCCGCAGGTGCGACATCTGGGTGAGCAGGTCGTTGAAGTCGTCGGCCGCCGCGCTGAAGCCGCCGGTGGCGGTCTGATAGCGGATCGACCGCGGGTCGCTGAGGTCGAGGCCGGGGAGGTTGCGGGGGAGGAAGACCTCGACCACGCGCGCGGGGCGGCTCTCCGAGTCGAAGAAGGCGACGCTGACCAGGTCCTCGCCCCGGAAGCCGGGGGCGAGCGGCTGGAGCGCCGGCTCCTGCCCGGTCAGGTCGAGGGTGAGGGCGCCGGCCGGGGGCGTCGCGCCGAGCCGGGGCCGCTCGCCGACGCGGAGCAGCAGCACCACCTCGTCGCCGACCTGGGCGGCGGCGGCGTTGAAGACCGACACCACCTCGAGCCCGGGCAGGGAGGGGCTGACATCCGCGGGGGTGAGGATGGGATTCTCCGGGAGCCGGTGCCCGAGGTCGGGCGGGGGTGCCACGAGCGCCGGCCGGCGGCCCGCCGGGGTGGCCTTCCTGGGCGCGGCGACCGCGCTCACGATGCCGAGGAACGCCCTCGCCGACCGCGGCCAGGTCGCATCCTTCGCGTACCCGAACGCGGCCTCCTCGAGCGCCCGCTTCGCCACCGGGTCGTCGAGAATCGCCACCACCGCGCGGCCGAGCTGGCCCGGATCGCGGAAGTCGACGAGCACGCCGCGACCCTCTGCGAGCGCCTCGGTGGCGTGCAGGTACCGGGTCGACACCACCGCCTTGCCGGCCCCGAGCGCGTAGGACAGCGTGCCGCTGGTGATCTGGTTCGGGTCCAGGTAGGGGGTCACGTACACGTCGGTGGCGAGGAGCAGCTCGATGATGTCCCGCTGGCTCATGTACTGGTCGATGAACGCGACGTGGTCGTCCATCGCCAGCTGATGCACCCGCGCGACCAGGCTCTGGCGATACTGCTCGCCCTGCGCGCGCACCAGGTCGGGATGGGTCTGACCGGCGATCAGGTAGAGCGAGTCCGGGTACCGTGCGACGACCTCGGGCATCGCCTCGATCATGTACTGGAGCCCCTTGCGCGGGTCGACCAGACCGAACGTCGAGACGATGGTGCGGCCCTGGACCCCCAGCTTCCGCTTGAGGCGGTGACGCCCGCGCGGCTCGATCGCGGGCATCCCGTGGGGGATGACCCGCAGCGGCGTGGTGATGTCGTAGTCGGTGGCGAGGATGTCGACCGCGGTCGACGCCATCACGATGACCTCGGTGCTGAGCTCGGCGATGGCGCGCACCGCCGCGCGCATCGACGGCGACGGCCGCGGGAGCACGGTGTGCATCGTCGTCACCGCCGGCTTGCGCAGCTCCTCGAGCAGGGGACGCAGATGGTCCTCGTATCCGCTCTCGGTCCAGCGTCCTGCGGTGAACGTCGGCTCCGTCCAGGTGCCGTACAGCCCGAACTCGTGCTGCACGTTGACCAGGTCGGCGTTGGAGGAGTTGATCGAGCGCGCTGCCGCGCGGTAGCTCTCGACGTCTCCCTGCCGGATCCGCCAGCGCACGTCGGACCCGTACGGGCGCAGCACCGCGGGCTCGTCGATGGCGGCGAGACGGCAGGTCACCGACGGATCCGCGCCGCGCACCGCGGCCACGAGATCGGCGGTGAACGTCGCGATGCCGCAGCGGCGAGGGATGGCGGACGAGATGAATGCGATCCGGATGTCACCCACCATACGCCATCGGCAAGTTTTGCGTCGAAGCCGCCGGCAGATCTCCGCCAGAGGAGGCCGGACGAAGATGTGCAAGCCATTCCGGCGGAAATGTGACATCGTGATACTGTGGGTGCGGAACCAGCCGGCGCCGGCTTCCGACACCGCATCCCGAGGTCACTGCATGAGCGATAGCACCTGGACTCCCGCCGCGACGATGAACTCCACGACCCCGACCCCGCCGTGCGCGGACTACGGCCAGGAGTCGCGTGAGCGTCGCGAGCGTTGGGGCGACAACCTGGGTTGCGGTCAGTCGATGGCGGGCGGCGACTGGGCCTCCGCGCACCCCCTGTCGGCCACTCGTCCCCCGGTCTGACAGCAGCTGGGAGCTGACATCCGAGGACCCCGCCTGAGGGTGGAGGACCCGGTGTCCGCGGCCTTCCGGCGTCAGTGAGGCGCTGAGAAGGCCGCACCGTGGGCGGCCCCGCGAATCAGCGGCGCCGGAACCAGGAGCGGCCGGGGCGATCGGGCGCCTGCTCGTGGGGGAGGCGGCCGTGCTTGCCGCGGTAGCAGTCCATCTCGCGTGCGATGGTGGCGAGATTCGCCCGGTCCTGCGGCTGCAGATCGTCGGCGCGCTGCAGCTCGGCGAGGTACGCGTAGGCGCTGATCTCCGCACGGTGGCACGCGTTGAGGAAGCCGGTCATGTCGCGACCGCGCGCGGCCTCGGACGCACGCCGCATCTGCTCCTGCTTCCGGTCGTCGAGCGTGTTCACAACAGTCACGGTATCACCTCCCGAGCGACGGCGGATGACGGCCGCGTACCGGTCACTCCAGGAAGTCGGTCAGCCGTCCCCTGCGCGCCGGATGGCGCAGCTTGCGCAGCGCCTTGGCCTCGATCTGACGGATGCGCTCGCGGGTGACGCCGAAGCGACGCCCGACCTCCTCGAGGGTGCGCTGCTGTCCGTCCACCAGGCCGAAGCGGAGCTGGAGCACGCGGCGCTCACGCGGGGTCAGGGTGTCGAGGACCTGCTCGACCTCGGCGCGCAGCATCGCCAGCGAGGCGATCTCCAGCGGCGCCGGCGCCATCTTGTCCTCGATGAAGTCGCCGAGATGGGCGTCGTCCTCGGTGCCCACCGGGGTCTCGAGCGAGACCGGGTCGCGCGCGATCGCGACGATCTCCCGCACCCGGTCGGGGGTGATGCCCATCTCCTCACCGATCTCCTCGTCGGTGGGCTCGCGTCCCAGCTCCTGCACGAGGCGGCGGGAGACCCGGATCTGCTTGTTGATGCTCTCCACCATGTGGACGGGCACGCGGATGGTCCGCGCCTGGTCGGCGAGGGCGCGCGACACCGCCTGGCGGATCCACCAGGTCGCGTAGGTCGAGAACTTGAAGCCGCGGCGATGGTCGAACTTCTGCACCGCGCGGATCAGCCCGAGGTTGCCCTCCTGGATGAGGTCGAGGAAGGACATGCCCCGGCCCATGTACTTCTTCGCGATCGAGACCACGAGCCGGAGGTTCGCCTCGGTGAGCCGGCGGCGTGCGTCCTCGTCGCCGAGCTCGATCGCGGTGGCGTACTCGACCTCCTGCTCCTTGCGCAGCAGGGGGACGCGACCGATCTCCTTGAGGTACATCCGCACCGGGTCGTCGAGCGCGGCGGAGGCGAATGCCTCGGCCTCCTCGACCGC
The DNA here is from genome assembly GCA_963846365.1 of uncultured Chloroflexia bacterium. GTDB lineage: Bacteria > Chloroflexota > Dormibacteria > Aeolococcales > Aeolococcaceae > CF-96. The sequence goes on along the minus strand of CAWJVN010000001.1, from coordinate 760,795 downwards.
GTCGGCGTCGGCGTCGTCGACGCTCTCGAAGTCGCGGTCGCCGTCGGACACGTCGATGCCCATCTCGCGGAAGACCGCGAAGATGCGCTCGAGGTGGTCGGGGTCGGCCTCGAGGTCGGGAAAGCCGGCGAGGATGTCGTCGGGTGTGAGGTGGCCCTGCTCCTTCCCCCTGACGATGAGCTGCTCGGCCGTGCCGACCAGGTGATCGCTCGGAGTTCGGGGCGACGGGCGCGGGCCGTCCGCCCGGCTTCGTCATGGACACCTCCCGCCGATCACTGCGGCGAGCACATGTGCCCGCCGCAGCGACTCCGGCGGACCCTGTGCGTCGCCTCTACGGTTGCGCCGTGTCAACGCACTCCGCTACTGAAGCAGTCGCGGCAGTAGACCGGGCGATCGCCGCGCGGCACGAAGGGGACCCTGGCCACCCCACCGCACGAGGCGCACTTGACCTCGTGCATCTCACGCTGGCCGCCGCCGTAGCCGCCACCACCGCCACCGCCGTAGCCGCCGCCACCACCACCGCCGCCGCCGTAGCCGCCGTTGCCGCCGCCACCGGGCCGGCCGCCGCCACCGCCACCGCCGGCCGCCTTCCGGGCGCTGCGGCAGTCAGGGCACCGGCTGGGCGCGTTGGTGAGACCGCGAGAGGCATAGAACTCCTGCTCTCCCGAGGTCCACGTGAAGTCGACGCCGCAGTCGCGGCAATGCAAGACCTGATCGGCCGACATGGACTAGTTCTCCCGATGGCGCCGGCAGCGCCGCTGAACTGAAGCTGCGGTCGGCGCGATGGCACCGTTGGCAGCGATGACGCGGAAGCCGCGATCGGACACCACTCTGTCGGTAGTGTCTGCCCGCACCTGGTGTCTCCTGCCTCCCAACGTCATGGACACGCGTGTCCGTGCGAGAAGGCAACGACGACCGCGGGCGGGATCACCTCTGCTGAGGTGTCCATCGGCCACACTACCACGTTGCCATCACCAGCGGTGGGCCCTCCGAGCTCCCGGCCACGCGGCTCGATCATATCGACCGACAGGACATCCCGGCGATGGCTCAGGTGCTCTCGGCGAGCCGGCGGTGGCCGCCGGCGAGCACCCGGAGGATGTGGGCTCCGGAGGAGTCGAGCACGACCCACCCCTCGAGGGCGAGGTTGGCGAACACCCGGAGGCACACCTCGGGATCGCCGTCGTGGTGCAGCTCGGGGAAGTCCCGGGTCCAGACCGCGGACCGTCCCTCGGCGAGGAGCTCGGCGGCCCGGCGGAGGACGTCGGCTTCCGCCATCGGCGGCCGGGGGTCCGCGGCCACGTCAGGGCACTCCGTGCCCATCGCGCGCCGGCCGGATCTCGACCACCAGGCGGATCCCGGTCCGCACCTCGCCGTCGATCTGGATCTCGACGAAGGAGGGGGTGCAGCACAGCTCGATGCCGCCGGGGGCGACGTAGCCGCGCGAGATGGCGATCGCCTTGACCGCCTGGTTGACCGCACCGGCGCCGATCGCCTGCACCTCGACCCTGCCCGCGCTGCGGATGACGCCCGCGACCGCGCCCGCCACCGAGACCGGCCTGGAGGTCGCCGAGACCTTGAGGATCTCCACTGTGACCCCAGGGTGACAGATCCTCTGCCGGAGTGGCGGCCCCGGGGCCCGCGGCGGGACCGGGGCCGCCGCGGCCCGTCCCCCGTTCGCGGCGGATGGTAGGGTTGTGGTTGTTGTTATGGTGAGTGTTGATCGCTGCTCTCGGAGGACCCCGGATGCCTCGGGCGGAGGCCGTCGACCTGATCGTGCGCGGAGAGAGGGTGCGCCTGCGCAGGGCGGACGTGATGCGCGCGGTGAGTAACGGCGGGTTCGGTGTGGTCCGGCAGCACGCCGTCGAGATCGACCGGCGGCTCTACCCGGTCAAGGAGGTCTTCGGCCGGGCGACGGGCATCGACGTCCTGGACTTCAACACCACCCAGGCCCGGGCCGCGCTGCGGCGGCTCGGCTTCGAGGTGCGGACGGTCAGCCCCCTCGGCCATCGGCGCCGCGTCTGACGCCCCCCCGCGGCGCCCGCGTCCCCCCGTCCGCCTCGCCCCTCCACGGGCATCCGAGAGATCGAAGGGTGTGCACATGACAATCACGGTCGACGTTGCCGTCCGCCCCTCGCGCAGCGGCGGGACGTCCGACTACGCCCAGCTCAAGCGGCTGATCGCCGATCGGGGTCTGCTGGAGCGGCGCCCGCTCCGCTACCTGCCCCAGGCGGTGGCGATGGTCGCGATGCTCGCCGCCCTGATCGCCGGGATCGGCCTGCTCCGGTCCAGCTGGTGGGTGCTGGTCCTCGCCGTCCCCGCCGCCTTCCTGTTCGGCCAGCTGGGCTTCCTCGCCCACGAGGCGACCCACAACCAGATCCTCCGGTCCTCCCGCCAGAACCACGTCCTCGGCCTCTTCCTCTTCGACCTCTGCCTCGGCGGCAGCGCCGGCTGGTGGGCGGAGAAGCACAACCTCCACCACGCCCAGCCCAACCGGCTCGGCGTCGACCCGGACATCGGCGGCGGCCCGATCGCGGTCAGCCCCGGCCAGCTCCCCCAGATCACCGGCGTGAGCCGGGTGATCACCCGCCACCAGGCGTCGGCGATCTGGGGACTGCTCAGCCTGGGGGCGTTGCTGATCCGCGCCGAGACCGCCGGCTACATGCTGCGGCGCTCGGGGCGCAGCGCGACCGCCGAGGCGGTGCTGCTGCTGACCCACGCCGCCGCCTACGCCGCCGGCCTGATCCTGGTCCTCGGGGTGGGCCGGGGCCTGCTCTTCGCGCTCCTCCACCAGCTGCTGCTCGGCCTCTACCTCGGCCTCGCCTTCCTCACCAACCACACCGGCATGGTCCTGCTGGAGAAGGACGAGGAGATGGACTTCCTCCGCCGCCAGGTGCTCACCTCCCGCAACCTCCGCGCCCACCCGGTGACCGACTACCTCACCGGGGTGCTCAGCTGCCAGATCGAGCACCACCTCTTCCCGACGATGCCGCGCTCCCGGCTCCGGCTGGCGGCGCCGCTGGTCCGCGGGTTCTGCGAGGCGCGGGGCATCGCCTACCACGAGACCGGCGCGCTGCGGGCCTACGCCGACATCTACCGCCACCTCCGCCTGGTCGCGTCACCGCTGCGGGGCGGGGCGGGGCGGGGCTCTCGGAACGCCGCCACCCCGGGCGACGATGTGGTGAAGCCCGGTCAGATGGCGGCCGGATCTGTCACCGTGGAGATGTCTCCTCCCCCCGGATACGAGGAAAGCACTGTGGACTACGGACTCAAGCTCGTCAAGGTCGGCGGAGAGACGCGCTGGGCGCTCCACGACGGCCGGAAGGTCGTGGGCAAGCTCTTCGAGACCTACGGCCAGGCAGCCGCGGAGCGGACCAGGGTGCAGGGCCGCGAGCAGGCGGCGGCCAAGCTCGAGGCACGGGCCGAGTAGCCGTCGGTCTCTCTAGGCGCTGCTCCCCGCCGCCGTCACCACCGGCGCGGCGGCGGTGCCGGCGCCGCGGATGAGGTCGGCCGCCTTCTCCGCGATGGCGATGGTGGGGGCATTGGTGTTGCCCCGCACGATCGTCGGCATGATCGAGGCGTCCACCACCCGGAGCCCGTCCACCCCGTGCACCCGCAGCTCCGAGCTGACGACGGCGCCGGGGTCGGATCCCATCCTGCAGGTCCCGGCGGGGTGGTAGTTGGTCAGGGTGCACCGGGCCAGGAAGGCGCGCACATCCTGGTCGGACAGCGAGTCCGGCACCTGGTACGGGCTCTCGCAGTAGCGGTGGAGCTCTGGCCGCCCGCCGATCTCCATCAGCAGGCGGATGCCGTCGCTCATGCTCCGCATGTCGCTCGGTTCGGTGAAGTAGTTGTGCCGGATCACCGGCTTGGCGGTGGGATCCGCGGAGGCGAGCGCCACCTCGCCGCGGCTGTCGGGCTTCAGGATGCAGGTGACGATCGTGAAGCCGTGGTCGGGGGGCGCCGTCAGCCCCTCGTCGAGGTACATCACCGGGGCGGCGAGCAGCTGGATGTCGGGCGCCGGCATGCCCGGCTGGGTGCGGTGGAAGCCACCCGCCTCGGCGATGTTCGAGGTCAGCGGCCCGGTGCCGCTCTCGACGAAGGCCTGCAGGTTCTCGGCGGTGGCGGCGGTGAGCAGCGAGACCGGCTCGGAGGTGGTCCACACCGCCCCGCAGAGGGGGTGGTCCTGGAGGTTCCGGCCGACCCCGGGGAGGTCGGCGACCACCGGGATCTGGAGGCGGCTCAGCGCCTCGGCGGGCCCGATGCCGGACAGCATCAGCAGCTGCGGCGAGTTGTAGGCACCGCCCGCGAGGATCACCTCCCGGCTGGCCCGGAACTCCAGGGTCTCGCCGAGCCGCCGGCCGGTGACGCCGGTGGCGCGGCCGCCCTCGACGAGCAGGCGGTGGACCTGCACCCAGGTCTCGACGGTGAGGTTGGGCCGTCCCATCGCCGGGCGCAGGTAGCCGGTCGCGGCGCTGCAGCGGCGGCCGTCCCGCTGGGTCACCTGGTGGAGGCCGACGCCGTCCTGCTCGGCCCCGTTGAAGTCGTCGTTCGGGGCCAGCCCGGCCCCCTGGGCGGCCTCGAGGAAGGCCGGCATCATCACGTTCCGGGAGCGGCCGTCGGACACCGCCAGCGGCCCGCCCACGCCGTGGTACTCGGAGGCGCCGCGCTCGTTGTCCTCCGCCCTGCGGAAGTAGGGGAGGATGCCGTCGTAGCCCCAGCCGGCGTTGCCGAGCTCCTCCCACTCGTCGTAGTCGACCCGGTTTCCGCGCATGTAGATCATCGCGTTGCACGACGAGCAGCCGCCCAGGGTCCGACCCCGGGGGAGGTAGATGCGGCGGCCGTTGCAGAGCGGCTCGGGGGCGCTCGAGTAGTCCCAGTCGAGCGCGGTCTTGAACAGGCCGCCGAAGGCGACGGGCACGTGGATGCTGTCGAGGGTGTCGGGTCCACCGGCCTCGACCACCAGGACGCTGACGTCCGGGTCCTCGCTCAGCCGCGACGCCAGCACGCAGCCCGCCGATCCCGCCCCCACGATGATGTAGTCGTACCCGGTCATCTCCTGTCCTCTCTCGTGTGTCTGGGGACCGCGATCAGCCGGCGTGCGCGGGCACGGGCGACCCGATGAACTCGAGAACCAGCCGGTTGACCTCGTCGGGCCGCTCCAGCTGCATGAAGTGCCCGCAGCCCTCGAGCACCTCGACCCGGCACTCGGCGGTGCAGTAGCCGGCGCCCTCGTGGAAGTGCTCGGGGATGAAGAGGCCGTCGTCGGCACCGGCGATGAACAGCGCCGGGGCGCCGAGGTTCTCGCCGGTGGTGGCCATCTGGGCCTCGATGAGGTCGTCCGACTGGCGGGTGCCGTCGACGGTGCACCGGTAGTAGCCCACCGCCGCCTCGAACACCTCGGGGCGCGACAGCATGGCGCGGATCCGGGCCATGTCGTCGGGGTCGATCGCCAGCCCCGGCGACCAGTCCCGCCAGATGTTCTCGATGGCGGCGCAGTCGTCCCCGCTGAACGACATCTCGTAGATGCCGGGCAGCTGCAGGTACCACATGTACCAGGAGCGCTTCATCTGCTCCCAGTCGGTGATCAGCTTCTGGAACGCGAGCGCGTTCTGCGGGACCGCCATGCAGACCACCTTCGCCATCCGCTCGGGGGCGAGGATGCCGGCGCCGCAGGAGGCGACCGATCCCCAGTCGTGGCCGATGATCACCGAGCGCTCGTCGCCGCCGAGGGCGTCGAGCAATGCCAGCGCGTCCAGCGCGAGGGTGGCGCACTGGTACTGGTTGTCGGGGGCGAGGCCGGTGGGGTGGTAGCCGCGCATCCACGGCGCCACCGCATGCCAGCCGGCGGCGGCGAGGGCGGGGAGCATGTGCCGGAAGGTGGGCGCGTGGTCGGGGAAGCCGTGCAGGCAGAGCGCGAGCGGACCGTCCTCTGGCCCCGCGTCGATGTAGGCGAAGTCGATCCCGTTGGCGTGGACGCGTCCCGTCGGCTCCATGTCTGTCTACCCCCTGATTGGTCCGGTCTCGATGCCGTCGTCGTGGCGCGGGATGCTTCCGCGCAGGGTGGTGCCGCCATCCTGGTTGCGCACCAGGTCGAGCTCGCCGCCCACCCGCTCCAGCCGCCGCCGGAGCGACGCGATGCCGTAGTGGCGGCCGTCGCGGGGCAGCTCGCAGGGCACCATGTCCTCGGGCAGCCCGCGGCCGTCGTCCTGGACGAGCACGTGGGTGCCCTCCGCGCCGTGGTGCAGGGTGACCAGCACGCTGCTGGCGCCGGCGTGCCGGGCGGCGTTGTGCAGCCCCTCGCGCACCACCGCCAGCAGCGCCGTCTCCTGCTGCGCGCTCAGCGCCACCGCCGGCCCGATCACGGCGAGGTCGGCGGGCAGGCCGGTGCAGTCGGAGAAGCAGTCCACGTCGACCCCGATCGCGGCCGCCAGCCCGTCGCCGGCGCGGGCCGGGGCGAGGGCGCGCAGCGCCTCGCGCAGCGAGGAGGCGGCGCGCGACGCCTGAGCCTCGACCAGCTCGAGGTGGGCGGCGAGGTCGCCGGCGGCGGGGTCCAGCCCCGCCCGCGCCCGGTGGGCGGCGGCCCCGATGCCGAAGAGGAGCGGGGCGACGTGGTCGTGGAGGTCGCGGGAGATCCGCTGGCGCTCGGCCTCGGCGCCGAGCTGCTGGGCGCGCTCGGCGTGGAGGGCGGCGCCGAGGGCCGGGCCCGCGGTGGCGGCGAGCTCGCGGGTCACCGCCACGACTCGATCGCCGAGGAGGCCGGCGGAGCGGTTCACCGAGTAGAGGACGCCGATCACCTGCTCGCGGTGGCGCAGCGGCACGCAGACGATGGCGTGGACACCCTCGCCGCGCACCACCCGGTCGATCAGGTCCTCGGAGACCTCGGGCTCGGTGCCGAGGTCGGCGACCGCGACCGCCCTGCCGGAGCGCAGCACCCGGCCGCCGGCGCCGTCGCCGGCGCGCACCCGCAGGCCGCGCACCTCCGGGGTGCGCACCCGCCAGGCGCCGCGCATCACCAGCAGCTCCGGCTCCTCGCGGATCGCCACCGCGGTGGCGTCGGTGGCGGTGATCGCCCCCAGCGCCAGCGCTGTCCGGGTGGCGATCACCGCCGCGTCGAGCAGCCCGACGATGCGCCGCGAGGCCCGCGACAGCCGCACCATGTCGTCGATCGCCAGCCCGGCGTGGTCCTCGAGGGCGCTGCGGCGGCTCACCACCTACAGCGGACCGGGGAGGGACCACTCCTCCCGATCGGCCGGGAGCGGCTCGGCGGCGGCGTCGAGCGGCGGTGGTTCGAGAAGGCTCAGCAGCTCCATCCAGCCGTCGAAGGGGATCGCATGGAGCCCGTCCCCGCGGCGGAGGAGGCCCTCGACGCGGTTGTCAGCGGTCCTCTGCAGGTCGATGACGTAGCGCACCGACGACCTCGTCATCCCGGTTCGTTCGACGCGACGATCGTATGCAGGCGGTGCCCGGGTGACGACACGGGGGCCCGTAGTCCGTGGCGGCGCCCTCGCCGCGCCTGACCCACGGAAACCGGTGGGTGCGGGCTCACGTCTGGAGGAACCGGGCCGCCAGCTGGCTCCTCGACCCGACGCCGAGCTTCGAGTAGATGTTCTTCAGGTGGTACTCGACGGTGTTGATGCTGACCACCAGCTGGGCGGCGACATCCCGGTTGCTCAGCCCCTGGGCCACCCGCCGCGCGACCGCGACCTCCTGGGGGGTGAGGCTCGCCCGCACCCCGGCGCCGCCCCCGGCGCTGATCACCCCGGCCACGCCGAGCTCGCGGTCGACGGCCTCGAGGTAGGGCCGGGCGCCGAGCTGGACGAAGCGCTCCCGCGCCGCCTTCAGGTGCGCCACCGCCGCCGCCCGCTTGCCGATCCGGCGGAGGAAGCGGCCGTGGGCGGCGTCCAGGCGCGCCCGGTCGAAGGGGATGGCCACCGCCTCGGCGTGGTCGTGGCCGGCGTGGAAGGCGGCGGTCGCGGCCCCGCCGCGCCGGCGCGCCGCCTCGAGGTTGCCCCGCACCCGGGCGGCGTTGACCAGCGCCGAGCGCCGTCCGCGGGCCGCCGCCCGCTCCTCGAAGGGCACCAGCACCGCCTCGGCCTCGTCGAGGCGGCGCAGCCCGATCAGCGCCTCGGCGAGCAGCTCCTGCCACGGCCAGCGGCCGCCGGGCTCGTCGATGCCCTCGCGGTCGGGCATCTCCCGGATCGGCTGCAGCGCCGCCACCACCGCCGCGTGGTCGGCGCGAGCGGCGGCGATCTGGGCGCGGGCGACGCCCACGTCGGCGACGCTGTTGTCGTCCTCGATCAGCTGCGCGTAGCGCGCCGCGGCGTCGGCGTGGGCGTGGGCGGCGGCGTGGTCGCCGCGCCCGGCGAGGGGCGCCGCGGCGGTCGCGTGGGTCCAGCTCAGCGTCCAGACGTGGTCGGCGTCCTCGCACAGCGAGGTGGCCAGGGTGGCGTGGGCGATGGCGTCGTCCCACGCCCCCAGCCGGTACTCGACCGCGCCGAGGAAGCAGATGCTCGCGAACTGCATCATGAACGGGCCCCAGCGCGCCGCCGCCGGCACCAGGGCGGCGAAGTCGGCGCAGGCACCGGCGAGGTCGTCGGTCATGAAGCGCATCAGCCCGCGGGCGTAGAGCGGCTGGACGTCGTCGGCGCCGAGGTCGCGCGGCCGCGCGGGCAGGAAGGCGATCTCGCTCAGCCCCTCCTCGGCGCGACCGGCGTAGGCGAGCCCGTAGGCGAGGATGTACCAGGGCGCGTGCTGCCGGCCGGTCCCGGCGGCCGCGGCCAGGGCGCGGCGGGCCCAGGTGACCAGCTCCGGACCCCGCGACCGCCGGACCAGCACCAGGGCGACGTCGGAGGCGATCTTGCTGGCGAGCTGCCGGTCGCCGCCGGCGTCGCGCGCCTCCCAGGCGGCGAGGAGCAGCCGCTCGCCCTCGACCGGCCGGCCCGACTGGAAGGCGAGGCTTCCCAGCAGGTAGCGCGGGTAGGGGCCGTCGGCGCAGCCGCGGACCTCCGCGGCGAAGGCCGCCGCGCGGGCCACCTCACCGCCGACCAGGAGCAGGTCGACGCCCTCGAGCAGGCGCCGCTCGCGTCCCTCGCCCGCCGGGCTCAGCCGGCTCGCCCGCAGCATCGCCGCCGCCGCCCGGGGGGTTGCGCCCCGGCTCGCCTCCCGCCGAGCGTAGCCGGCGAGGTCGGCGGCGAGCAGCTCGTCCTCGCCGAAGGCGGCGGCGCTGCGGTGGAACAGCGCCGCCAACTCCTCGCCGATCAGCTCGGCGGCGCGGAGGTGCAGCGCCGCCCGCCGCGCCGGTCCGATGTCGTGGTAGACGGCCGCCCGGGTCAGCGCGTGGGGGAAGGCGACGGCGTGCTCGTTCTCGAGGTCGCGCGGCTCCAGCAGCCGCGCCGCCATCGCCCCCTCGAGCGCGGCCAGCGGATCGTGGACGCCGCCCAGCCGCTGGGCCAGGGCGAGCGGGCACTGCAGGCCCAGCACCGAGGCGGCCAGCACCAGCCGGCCGACGTCCGCGGGGCAGCCGGCGAGCCGGCCGAGCACCTGCACGCTGAAGGAGCGCGGCGAGGGGAGGGGGGCGTCGGACGTGCGGAGCAGGCGCTCCAGGGGCAGCTCCTCGAGCAGCGCGCGGACGTGGAGCGGGTTGCCGCCGGAGTGGTCGCGGAGCTGCTCGACCAGCTCCGCCGGCAGGCTCTCGGCGACGATGCCGCGGGCCAGCTCCTGGAGCTCGGCGGCATCGAGGCCGCGCAGCCGCAGGTGGACGCCGCGCTCGCCGGTGAAGAGCCGGCGCAGCCCCTCGGGGAGACGGGCATCCTCGTCGCGGGTGGCGAGGACGGCGAGGACGCGGTCGGCCTGGAGCCGCCGCAGCGCGAAGAGCAGGGCGAGCAGCGAGGGCAGGTCGGCCCACTGGGCGTCGTCCACGACCACAGCCACCGGGCCGTCGGCCTGGAGGCGGCCGAGCAGGTCGACCAGGGCGGCGCCGACGGTGAAGGCCTCGGGGCTCTGCGACGAGGTCTGCCCCAGCGAGGCGAGCTCGTCGGGCAGCGGCTCCCTCGCGGAGCGGGCCAGCTGCTCGGCGACCCCGTAGGGCAGCAGGTGCTCCTCGTGCTCGCCGCCGGCGCGGAGCACCCGCACCCCGGCCGCGGTGGCGAGGAATCGCTGCAGCAGGGCGGTCTTGCCCATCCCCGAAGCCCCCTCGACGAGGACGAAGCGGGGGTTGCCGCCGTCCGCCTCCTCCAGCGCCACGCGCAGCAGCCCGAGCTCGTCCAGCCGCCCGACGAAGGCCTCCGCCCCCAGGCAGCGCCCCTCCCGCGTCCCGGTGCTCACCGGCCAACGGTAGCATCGGCCGCGGCGACGCCGAGATCGGCCTCGGGGGGAGCGCCGGGGCGGCCCACGGGTTTCCGTGAGCCGGGCCGCCTCCGGCCGCGGCGCCGACTACGGAGCCCGGTGTGGGCGGCGGACAGTACAGTCTGTAGCATCGCTGGGTCCGCATGCCACGGGGAGTCGGGTGTGATGATCAACACGGTTGAGGCCCACCAGCAAGTCAAGGACCTGGAGTGGTCGCCGTCGTACGCGGCGCCCCGCGACCGCTATCCCACCAAGTACCGCGTCCCCCCGAGGACCAAGGACCCCTTCCGCACCCTGATCCGCGAGTACTGCACGATGGAGCAGGAGAAGGACGACCGGCAGTACGGATCGCTCGAGGACGTCCTCGCCCGCACCGACGCCCCGCAGCACACCGAGCGCCGCTGGCTCGAGATCCTCAAGGCGGTGCTGCCGATGGTCAACTTCGCCGAGTACGCAGCGATGAAGGCCTGCGCCCAGCTGGTCGACACCGTGTCGAACCAGGAGCTGCGCCAGGGCTACCAGGCGCAGATGATCGACGAGGTCCGGCACACCCATCAGCAGATGTACCTGGGCCGCTACTTCGCCAAGCGGGCCCCCGACCCCGAGGGCTTCGCCCAGGGGCAGCGCTTCAAGGGCCAGAACATCTTCGGCCGGGCCTCGCGCAGCGCCTTCGAGGCGTTCTTCATGGGCGACCCCATCGAGGGGGTGATGAACCTCCAGGTGGTCACCGAGACCGCGTACACCAACTCGCTCTTCGTGGCCACCACCGAGATGGCCGCGGCCCAGGGCGACCAGGTCACCCCGGGCGTCTTCCTGAGCATCCAGTCGGACGAGGCCCGGCACATGGCCAACGGCTACAGCACCCTGGCCGCGGTCATCTCCGACCCCGCCAACCACGAGTACCTCCAGGACGACTTCGACCGCGGCTTCTGGCGGCAGCACAACTTCCTCGACACCTTCCTCGGCGCCGTCTACGACTACTCCCAGGTGCACCGCGGCGCCAGCTACCACGAGCGCTGGCAGGAGTGGATCGCCGAGGACTGGGCGGGTTCGTTCATCGCCAAGCTCGAGCCCTTCGGGCTGCGGGCGCCGAGCGATTTCGACCTCGCCGTCGGGCGGGTGCCCTGGATGGCCCACAGCATGTTCATGGTCGCGGTGGGCGGCTGGCCGCTGATGTACTGGCGGCAGTCGCCGCTGACCGACGCCGACATGGAGTGGTTCGAGGAGAAGTACCCGGGCTGGTACGACAACTACGGGTGGTTCTACGAGGGCATGCGGGAGATGCAGGAGCCCGGCTCGGGCAACCCCTTCCTGCTCTTCCCGGAGATGCCGCCGGTCTGCCGGGTCTGCCAGCTGCCCTGCATCCTGCCCCGCCTCGACATCAACGACATCCGCATCAAGGAGCACGCCGGCCGGCGCCATGCCTTCTGCTCGGCGCCGTGCGAGCGATTCTTCGACCAGGAGCCGGCGCGGTACCTGGGCTACCGGAGCTTCTGGGAGATCTGGGACGGCACCGGGCTCGACGAGTACATCGTCAAGCAGGGGCTGCTCCGGGCCGACGGGAGGACCCTGATCCCCCAGCCGCACCTCTCCGACGACCCGAAGATGATGTGGACGCTCGACGACATCCGCGCGCTCGACCACGAGATCCGCGATCCGCTCCAGAACCCCGACTCCATCTACCTCGTCTAGTCCAGGATTGTGGGGATGGCGGAGGCGAGGCCGGCGGTCGAGCCGGGGGCGGCGAACACCGCCGACCAGGAGGACCGGCGCGGCCTGCTGGTGGAGATGATCCGGGCGCGCCACTGGTCGACGCGCCTCTTCAACCTGCAGCGCCAGGGCAGGATCGGCACCACCGCGCCGATCGACGGCGAGGAGGCGGCGGTGGTGGGGTCGGCGGCGGCGATGGACCCGGCCACCGACTGGGCGGTGCCCCAGTACCGCGAGCCGGTCGGCCTCGGACGCTTCGGCGACGCGGTGCTGCTCCACACCATCCTCTACCACTCCGGCCACCCCGACGCCGGCGGCTACCCGCCGGACGTGCGGGTGTTCCCCACCCAGATCTCGATCGCCGCCCAGATTCCCCACGCGGTCGGGCTGGCCTGGGGGATGCGGCTGCGCGAGGAGCCCGGCGTGGTGCTCTGCTACTTCGGCGACGGCGCCACCTCCGAGGGCGACTTCTACGAGGCCGCCAACCTCGCCGGCGTGGTGCGGGCACCGGTGATCCTGCTCTGCGTCAACAACGGCTGGGCGATCTCCACGCCGGTGCGCGAGCAGACCGCCGCCGGCTCGGTGGCGGCGAAGGCCGCCGCGGCGGGCATCGCCGGCGAGCGGGTGGACGGCAACGACGTGCTCGCCGTCCGGGCGGCGACGGCGGCGGCGCGGCGGCGGGCGGCCGCGGGCGAGGGCCCCACCCTCATCGAGGCGGTCACCTACCGGATGGGGCCGCACACCACCGCCGACGACCCCACCCGCTATGTGCCCGCCGCGGAGCTCGAGAGCTGGCGCGCCCGCGACCCCATCGCCGGCTTCCGCCGCGGTCTGGAGGAGGCGGGGCTCTGGGACGCCGACCGGCAGCGGGCCGCCGAGGAGGAGGCCGACCGCCGCTTCGACGCCGCCCTCGCCGCCGCCGAGGCGACCCCGCTCCGCACCGACTGCTTCATCAACTCCGCCTATGCGCGGCCGACCCCGGAGCTGGAGCGGCAGCGGCGCATCATCCACGACGCCGTCGCCGGGGAGGGGCGCTGATGCCGGTGATGACGATGCTGGAGGCGATCCGGCACACCCTCCACGAGGAGATGGCGCGCGATCCGCGGATGATGGTGCTGGGCCAGGACGTCGCCACCCTGGGCGGCGTCTTCCGCGCCACCGAGGGGCTGCGCGACCGCTTCGGCGCCGGCCGGGTCGTGGACATGCCCCTCGCCGAGGCGGTGATCGTCGGCGCCAGCCTGGGCCTGGCCTGGTCGGGGATGGTGCCGGTGGCGGAGATCCAGTTCCTCGGCTTCACCCAGCAGGCCTTTCACCAGGTGGCCGGACAGCTGGCCCGGATCCGCGCCCGCACCGGCGGGATGCGCGGCTGCCAGGCGACCATCCGCGCCCCCTTCGGCGGCGGGGTGCGCGCGCCCGAGCTGCACTCCGACTCGCTGGAGGCGCAGTTCGCCCAGTGCCCGGGGCTGAAGATCGTCGCCCCGGCCTCGGCGGCCGACGCCAGGGGGCTGCTCGCCACCGCGATCCGCGACCCCGACCCGGTGCTCTACCTGGAGCCGCTCCGCGGGTACCGGGCCATCAAGGACGAGGTGCCGGAGGGCGAGCACACCGTGCCCTTCGGGCAGGCCCGGGAGGTGCGGGCCGGCGACGACTGCGTGATCATCGCCTGGAGCGCGATGGTGCAGACCTGCGTCCGCGCCGCCGCCGAGGTGGAGGCGGCCACCGGGGCCTCGGTCGGGGTGCTCGACCTCCGCACCCTGGTGCCCCTCGACGTCGAGAGCATCGTGGCCGCGGCGATGCGGGCGGGCCGGGTGGTGGTCGCCCAGGAGGCGCCGCCCACCGCGGGCTTCGCCTCCGAGGTGGTGACCGTGGTGCAGGAGAACGCCTTCTACTCACTGGAGGCGCCGGTGGCGCGGGTCAGCGGCTTCGACACGCCCTACCCGCCGGGGATGCTCGAGGAGCACTGGGTGCCGGACAGCCGCCGGGTGGCCGCGGCGGTGCGGCGCACCCTCGAGGCCCGGGCGTGAGCTCGGTCGAGTTCCGGCTCCCCGACCTCGGGGAGGGGCTGGAGGGTGCGGAGATCGTGAGCTGGCTGGTCGAGGAGGGCGCCACCGTCGCCCGCGACCAGCCGCTGGTCGCGGTGTCCACCGACAAGGCGGTGGTCGAGCTGCCCTCGCCGGTGGCGGGCCGGCTCAGCACCCGCCGGGGGGTCGAGGGCGAGCTCATCCGCGTCGGCCAGGTGATCGCGGTGATCGAGCCCGTGGCCGCGCCGGCGGCGGCGGAGAACGGCGTGCCCGCGCGCCCCGCTGCGGCCGCCGCGACCACCACCACCACCGTCGCCCCCGGCCGGCCCCGCGCCGCGCCGGTGGTGCGCCGGCTCGCCGTCGAGCTGGGCGTGGCCCTGGAGTCGGTGGCCGCCAGCGGGCCCGAGGGGCGCGTCCTCGCCGACGACGTCCGCCGCGCCGCGGCCGGGAGCGCCCAGCCGGCGCCGCCGCCGCCGGCTCCGCTCGCCCCGCCGCCGCGCCACCCCGCCGCCGTCGCCACCGGGCTCGGCCAGGCCGCTCCCGGCCGGCATCCGCTCACCGGGGTGCGGCGGCGCACCGCCGAGGTGATGGCGGCGGCGTGGTCGACGATCCCCCACATCGCGAACATGGACGAGGTCGACGCCACCGAGCTGCTGGAGGCGCGCACCCGGCTGCGCCGCGCCGCCGGCGCCGGCGCCGAGCTGATCGGGGTCCTGCCCCTGCTGGTGATGGCCGCGGTGCGGACCCTGCGCAGCTTCCCGCTGGTCAACGCCACCCTCGACGCCGCCGCCACCGAGGTCGAGGTGCACGCCGGCATCCACATCGGGCTGGCGGTGGCCACCGCCGACGGCCTGGTCGTGCCCGTCATCCGCGATGCCGACCGCCGCGACCTGCGCGGCCTCGCCGCCGAGGTCGAGCGGCTCGCCGCCGCGGCCCGCGGCCGCACCCTGCGCCGCGAGGAGCTCACCGGCGGCACCTTCACGATCAGCAACTACGGCAGCCTCGGCGGTGCGCGGTTCTCGATCCCGATCATCCGGCCCCCGGAGGTGGCCATCCTCGGCTTCGGCAGCATCGCCCCCCGGCCGCTGGTGGTCGACGGCGAGGTGGTGGCCCGGCCGGTGCTGCCCTTCTCGGTGACCGTCGACCACCGCGTCCTCGACGGCGACGTGCTGTGCGCGTTCAGCGCCGCCCTCGCCGCGACCCTCGCCAACCCCATCAGCCTCCTCCTGTAGGCGCGATCGTGGTCGTCGGCGAGGTCTCCACGTTCACCGAGGTCCTGGTCGTCGGCGGCGGGCCCGGCGGCTGCGCCGCGGCGCAGCGGGCGGCGTCGCTGGGACGCAGCGTCGTGCTCGTCGAGCGCGACCGGCTCGGCGGTGTCTGCCTCAACGCCGGCTGCATCCCGTCCAAGGCGCTCATCCAGGTCGCCCATGCGGTCGCGCTGGCCGCCACCGCGGCCCGCTGGGGCGTCGATCTCTCCGCCAGGGTCGACATGAACCGGGTGCAGGACTGGATGGCGTCGGTGGTGGGCGGGCTGCGCGCCGACGTCGATGCGCAGACGCGCCGGGGCGGGGTCACCGTGCTCTCGGGCACGGCGCGCTTCACCTCGCCCCACCGGGTGGTGGTCGCCACCCCCACCGCCACCCAGCACATCGAGTTCGACCACGCCATCGTCGCCACCGGGTCGCGACCGGTGGCGCTGGCGTCGCTGCCCGTCGACCACCACCGCGTGCTCGACTCCACCGACGCGCTGGGACTGCGCGAGCTGCCGCCGCGGCTGGCCGTGGTCGGCGGCGGCTACATCGGCCTGGAGCTGGGCTGCGCGTTCCAGCGGCTGGGCAGCGCGGTGACCGTGGTCGAGGTGGCGGACCGGCTGCTCCCGACCATGCACGCCGGCCTCGGCCGGGCGCTGGAGCGGCGGCTCACCGCGCAGGGGCTGGAGGTGATGCTCGCCACCCGGGCGCTCGAGGACGACGGCACCGCGCTAAGGGTGCAGGGGCCACGCGGCGAGTCGCGCGTCGAGGCCGACGCGGTGATCGTCGCCGCCGGGCGCCGCCCCAACACCGACGACCTCGGCCTCGAGCGGGCGGGCGTGAGCTGCGATCCGGCGGGCCTGGTCGGCGTCGACCGTGCCCGCCGGGCGGCGGCGACGGTGCTCGCCATCGGCGACGTCACCGCCGGGCCGGGGCTGGCGCACAAGGCGTCGGCCGAGGCCGAGGTCGCCGGCGCCGTCGCCGCCGGGCGGCGCGCCGAGTTCGACCCGGCGTGCATCCCCCAGGTGGTGTTCACCGACCCCCAGGTCGCCTCGGCCGGGCTCAGCGCCGCCGAGGCCGAGCGGGCTGGCGCCGCCGTCGAGACCCGGCGCCTCCCCCTCGCCGCGTCGGCGCGCGCGGTGATGAGCGGCGAGACCGCGGGGATGGTGGAGCTGGTCGCCGAGCGCGGCAGCGGTCTGCTGCTCGGGGTGCACCTGGTCGGCCCGGAGGCGGCGGAGCTGATCGCCGAGGCGGCGCTCGCCATCGAGATGGGCGCGACCGTCGCCGACCTCGCGCTCACCATCCACCCCCACCCCACGATGTCGGAGACGATCGCCCAGGCGGCCCGCGCCGGCGGTCAGACCACCGCGATGTGAATGAGCTGAGGAGCAGGGACATGGCGACGAGCGCCGCGGTGACCGAGCTGAGGGAGCGTCTCGGCAGCCGCCTCACCACCTCCGACACCGAGCTCCAGGCGCACGGCCGCGACGAGTTGTACCACCGGCCGGTGCCTCCGGAGGCGGTCGCCTACCCGGAGAGCACCGAGGAGGTGGCGGCGGTGGTGCGCACCTGCCACGCCCACGGCGTCGCGATGGTGCCGTACGGCATCGGCACCAGCCTCGAGGGCAACATCGCCGCGCTGCGCGGCGGCGTCAGCATCGACCTGTCCCACCTCAACCGGATCGTCGCGGTGCGTCCCGACGACCTCGACGTGACCGTGCAGGCGGGCGTGACCCGCCGCCAGCTCAACGACGCGCTCCAGCCGCAGGGGTTCTTCTTCCCCGTCGATCCGGGCGCGGACGCGACCCTCGGCGGGATGGCCTCGACCGGCGCCTCGGGGACCACCACGGTGCGCTACGGCACGATGCGGGAGAACGTGCTCAGCCTCACCGTGGTGCTCGCCGACGGCCGGGTGGTGCGCACCGCGGGGCGCGCCCGCAAGTCCTCCGCCGGCTACGACCTCACCCGCCTCTTCGTCGGCTCGGAGGGGACCCTGGGGGTGATCACCGAGCTCACCCTGCGGATGTACGGCACCCCGGAGGCGATCTCCGCGGCGGTCTGCAGCTTCCCCACCGTCGAGGCGGCGGTGCAGACGGTGATCCGGACCATTCAGCTCGGCATCCCCGTCGCCCGGGCCGAGCTGCTCGACGCCGTCGCCGTCGACGCCGTCAACCGTCACAGCGGTCTCGACCACGCCGTCGGACCCACCCTCTTCCTCGAGTTCCACGGCAGCCCCGCCGGGGTGCGCGAGCAGGCCGCCGCGGTGGCCGAGATCGGTGCCGAGCACGCCGCCGGCGAGACCCGCACCGCCACTCGCGCGGAGGACCGCAACCGGCTGTGGCGGGCCCGCCACGAGGCCCTCTACGCGCTGCTCGCGCTCCGCCCCGGATCGCGCGGGGTGATCACCGACGTCTGCGTGCCCATCTCCGGCCTCGCCGCCTGCATCGCCGAGACCCGGGCCGACCTCGAGGCCTCGACGCTGCTCGCGTCGATCGTCGGCCACGTCGGTGACGGCAACTTCCACACCGTGTTCGTCGTCGACCCCGGCAGCGCCGCCGAGATCGAGGAGGCGCGCGCCCTCAACCGCCGGATGGTGGAGCGCGCCCTGGCGGCGGGCGGCACCTGCACCGGAGAGCACGGCATCGGCCACGGCAAACGCGAGTTCCTCCGCGCCGAGCACGGCGTCGGCGTCGACGTCATGCTCGCCATCAAGCGGGCGCTCGACCCTCAGAACCTGATGAACCCGGGAAAGGTGGCCGGCCCCGACGAGGGCTGAGCCCGGCGGGTGACGCGCGGCGCCATCGCGGCGCCTCCCCTTCGTGTGTCCCCCGGCGTCAGCCGCCCGTCCCCGCCGGGCCTGCCCCCAGCACCGCGGCGGTGAGCCAGCGGACGATGTCGGGGGCGAGCTCGGCGAGGAGACGATCGGGGCTCCGCTCGAGGCGGTCGCCGGCCAGCTCGCGCACCGCGTGGACGAAGCCGAGGTAGGCGCTCTCGGGCAGCGCGCCGAGCCGCGGGTCCTGCTCCCGCATCCGCTCGTGGCGCTCGCGGAGCAGGGTGGCGAAGGTCGCGTACATCGCCGCCCTCCGGCGGCGGGCCTCCGGCCCGGCGCCGCCGATCTCGACGAGGAAGGCGCGGGCGCAGGCGGGCTCGGCGTCGAGGGTGCCGAGGTAGGCGTCCAGGGTGTCGGCGATGAACCGCTGCCAGTCGCCGGCGGCGAGGGTCACCTCCGCCATCCGGGCGAGCAGCGCCCGGGCGAAGCCGTCGTAGGCGGCGAGGAAACACTCCTCGCGGTCGCGGAAGTGCTCGTAGAAGCGGTTGGGGGCGACCCGCGCCCGGCGCGCCACCTCGGTGATCGTCAGCCCCGCATAGCCCCGCTCGGCGACCACCGCGGTGACCGCGCCGAGCAGGCGGCGGCGCTGGGACGCGGCCACCTCGTCGCGGGTGAGGCGGTGGCGCCCGTGGGGGAGCGAGTTCGGCGGGGCCGAAGATCGAGCTCACGGGTTGACCCTCAGCATCTGGATAAGGTAGCTTATCCAGATCATCGGGGCTCGTGTCCACCACCACCGGAACGGGGGTCGAAGCCATGCTCGGGACGTCGTGGCGAGCCAGGCTCGCAGCCGCGGTGACCGCCGCCGCCGCCCTGGCGGGAGGGCCGGTGGCCGCCGCTCCCGCCGCCTCCGCCGCGCCCGGGGGCGCCCCGCCGCCGCCCGACCAGGACCCCTTCTACCGGCCCGCGGGCGCGATCGCCGGGCTGCCGCCGGGGACGGTCCTCGGCTCCCGGCAGGTCACCGTCGCCGCTCTCGGGGTTCCGGTGCCGGTCGCCGCCTGGCAGCTGCTCCTCACCTCGACCGACACCCGCGGCACGGCCGAGGCGGCGGTCGCCACCGTCCTGCTCCCGGCGACGCCGGTACCGGCCGGCGGCCGTCCCCTGGTCTCGTACCAGGTCGCGGAGGACAGCCTGTCGACCGCCTGCGCCCCCTCCTACGAGATGCGGCTCGGCCGGGAGGCGGAGGAGCCGCTGATCGCCCAGGCGCTGGCCCAGGGCTGGGCGGTGGTGGTGCCCGACTACGAGGGCCCGGGGTCGCAGTGGACCGCGGGCACCCAGGCCGGCCACGCCGTCCTCGACGCCATCCGCGCCGCCGAGCGCTTCGCCCCCGCGGGCCTCGCCGGTGCCGGGACGGCGGTCGGCCTCTGGGGCTACTCCGGGGGCGGCCAGGCCACCGCCTGGGCCACCGAGCTGCAGCCCGGCTACGCGCCCGAGCTGCGCATCGCCGGGGCGGCCGAGGGCGGGGTGCCCGCGGACATCGCCCAGGTCGCCCGCGCGATCGACGGCGGGCCGGCCTCCGGCCTCTACTTCGGCGCCGCCGTGGGTCTGAGCCGCGCCTATCCCGAGATCGGAGCCGAGTCGTTCCTCAACGACCGGGGGAGGGCCGCCTTCGCCCGGATCGGCGGCGAGTGCATCGACCAGTTCGCCCGCGAGTACGCGTTCCAGCGGCTGGAGGACTACACCACCGTCGGCGATCCGCTCGCACTGCCGGCGGTGCAGCGGGTGGTCGCCGAGGACCGTCTCGGCCGGCGCACCCCGGCGGCGCCCCTCCACGTCTACCACGCCGCCCTCGACGAGCTCATCCCGGTCGCCGGGGTGCGCGCCCTGGTGGCCGGCTACTGCGCCGCCCACGTCGCCGTCGACTACCGCGAGGACCTGCTGAGCGACCACGTCAGCCTGGCGGCGACCGGTGCCCCCGAGGCGGTCGCCTACCTCGCCGCCCGCTTCCAGGGACTGCCCGCACCGCGCACCTGCTGACCGGTTCGACGGACCCCGGGGCGGCCGTGATCTGATTACCCGCCATGGCCACACTCGACGAGATCACCTCCGGCGCGCTGCGCGGCTGGCTCGACGGCCCCTGCGGGGTCGAGATCACCAGCATCACCCGGTTCAACGTCCCCGGCGCGGAGGTGGCGCTGCGCAACCCCAAGCTCGACCCCGGCTTCCGCGAGACCCTGGAGGCGGTCACCGGGGACATGACCTTCCGCACCGAGGGCGAGCAGCACGACGCCGAGCATCGGCGGGTGCGCATCCGCATGATCAGCGGCGGCAGCGAGCAGAAGCGGTGCGACGTGCTGAGCGCCGGCCGCGAGGCCGCCTACTCCCGCGACGGGCGGCGCTTCGGGAGGCTGCGCTCCTCCATCTCCCCGGCGGAGACCGAGCTGGCGATCCGCCCGCTGCTCGACCTCGAGCACGACCACGAGTGGGCGCCGACCCCCGAGGGGGGCCGCCGGGCGGTGCTCGGCCACGACGACGTCGCCGCCATCGTCGACCTCGAGCGCATCCTCGGTCCCCGCTCTCAGGCGGTCGCCGCCGCCACCGTCGAGGTGCGCTGCGAGGAGGACCATGCCGAGCTGCTCCTCGAGCTGGTGATCGCCCCGACCGTCGAGGCGATCCGGGCGGCGGTCGAGGAGGCCGGCGAGACCCTCGAGGAGGAGGCGTCGGAGGGGGTGAGCTCGATCACCAGCACCCACGCGCGCTGGAGCCGGAGGGAGGTCGGGCCGATCACCCTCCCCGAGCTCAGCCTCTCGATCCCGGAGATGGGCACCCTGCGCCACGTCTTCTCGCTGGTGCCGGCGAGCCGCACCGGGGGCCGCCGCCGCTGAGCGAGGGCGGCGGCCCGCCGGCGCCGGGGGTCAGTCGACGAGCGCGGGCACCTTGTCGCTGCGCTCGGCGACGATGTCCTTCTGGACCGACTGCGGCACCGCCTGGTAGTGGTCGAACTCCATCGAGTACTGGGCGCGTCCCTGGGACATGCTCCGCAGCGGCGTCGAGTAGCCGAAGAGCTCGCTCAGCGGCACCAGCGCGGTGACCACCCGGGTGGCGCCGCGCAGCTCGCTGCCCTGGACCAGGCCGCGGCGGCTGGCGAGGTCGCCGACCACCGAGCCGAAGTAGTCGTCGGGGGTCACCACCTCGACCTTCATGATCGGCTCGAGGATGCACGGCTTCGCCCTGCGCATCCCGTCCTTGAAGCCCATCGAGCCGGCGATGCTGAAGGCCATCTCGTTGGAGTCGACGTCGTGGTACGAGCCGTCGACCAGGGTGACCTTGACGTCCACCACCGGGTAGGCGGCGAGCACACCGGTGACCAGGGTGTTGGCGATGCCCTTGCCGACCGCGGGCACGTACTCCTTGGGGATGGTGCCGCCGACGATCCTGCTGACGAACTCGAAGCCCTTGCCCGGGTTGGGCTCGACCTCGAGCTCGACGTGGCCGTACTGACCGCGGCCGCCGGTCTGGCGGACGAACCGGCCGGTGCCGTGTGCCTGCTGGGTGATGGTCTCGCGGTAGGCGACCTGGGGCGCGCCGACGCTGACCTCGGCCTTGAACTCGCGGCGGAGGCGGTCGACGATGATCTCGAGGTGGAGCTCGCCCATGCCGCTGATCACGACCTGGCCGGTCTCGTCGTCGGTGCGCGCACGGAAGGTGGGATCCTCCTCCATGAGCTTGCCGAGCGCGGTCCCGAGCCGGTCCTGGTTGGCCTTGTCGACGGGCTCGACGGCCTGGCTGATCACCGGCTCGCTGACGTTGATCGACTGCAGCACCACCGGCGAGTCGTTCTCGCAGAGGGTGTCGCCGGTGATGGTGCGCTGCAGGCCGATGACCGCGCCGATGTCGCCCGCGCTCAGCTCCTCGACGTCCTCACGGGTGTTGGCGTGGAGCTTGACGATGCGGCCGATGCGCTCACGCTGACCCTTGCTGCTGTTGAGGACATGGTTGCCCTTGCGCATCGTGCCGCTGTAGATGCGCACGAACGTCAGCCTGCCGACGAAGGGGTCGGTGACCACCTTGAAGGCGAGCGCGGAGAGCGGCGCGCCGGGATCGACGCTGCGCACCACGACCTCGTCGCTGTCGGGCAGGGTGCCGCGGATCTCGGGCCGGTCGAGCGGGCTCGGCAGGTAGGCGATCACCGCGTCGAGCATCGGCTGGACGCCCTTGTTCTTCAGCGCGGAGCCGCAGATGACCGGGAAGATCTCGGCGCGCAGGGTGCCGATTCGCAGCGCGGCGCGGATCTCGCCGGCGCTGATCGGCTCCTCGTTGAGCGCCTTCTCCAGCAGGGTCTCGTCGTAGTCGTAGGCGGCCTCGAGCAGGTGCTCGCGCCAGCGCGCCACCTCGGCGGCGATCTCGGCGGGAACGGGGCAGGACTCGACGGTGGTGCCGAGGTCATCGGCGTACACCAGCGCCTCGCCGGTGAGCAGGTCGACCATGCCGCGAAATCCGTCCTCGGCGCCGATCGGGTACTGCACCGGAACCGCGCGGGCCCCGAGGCGATCGCGGATGGAGTTGACCGAGGCGGTGAAGTCGGCGCCCATCCGGTCCATCTTGTTGATGAAGCAGATCCGCGGCACCGAGTAGCGGTCGGCCTGGCGCCACACCGTCTCGGACTGGGGCTGCACACCGGCGACGGCGTCGAAGACCGCGACGGCACCGTCGAGCACGCGGAGGCTGCGCTCCACCTCGATGGTGAAGTCGACGTGGCCGGGCGTGTCGATGATGTTGACCCGGTGACCACTCCACTCCGCGGCGGTCGCGGCGCTGGTGATGGTGATCCCCCTCTCCTGCTCCTGCACCATGTGGTCCATGGTCGCGGCGCCGTCGTGCACCTCGCCGATCTTGTGGATGCGGCCGGTGTAGAAGAGGACGCGCTCGGTCACGGTGGTCTTGCCGGCGTCGATGTGCGCCATGATCCCGATGTTGCGGGCCAGGCGAAGGTCGGACGGGCCGGTGGCCATGAGAGTGCTCCAGAGAACGGTGGATGAGGGGCGGCAGGTCGGCGCGGGCGCGCCGGAGCCGTCGGACGACGGCCGGACACAGGGGAACGCTACAGGTTCCGGCGCTCCTGCGGTCGGCCGTGACCCGCTCTGCGGCGACGCGTGACGCCATCGTTCCCACCGGCGGGGTGTTTCAATCGGCACATGGACAGCGATGTCGTCACCCCCGGCGGGATCTCGATCCCCGCCTCGGCGCTCACCTGGCGCTTCTCTCACGGCAGCGGGCCGGGGGGCCAGGGGGTCAACACCACCGACAGCCGGGTCGAGATGTGGGTCGACGTCACCGCGCTGGAGGCCGGCGCCGGTGTGATCGACCGGGTTCGCGAGGTGCTGGGCGACCGGCTGCGGATCGTGGTGACGACCGAACGCTCCCAGCTCCGCAATCGTGAGGAGGCGGTGCGCCGCCTGGTCGCCCGTGTCGACGCCGCCGCGGTGCCGGAGCGGCCGCGCACCCCGACCCGTCCCTCCCGGGCCTCGGTGAGAGCCCGGCTGGACACGAAGAGGCAACAGTCGCAACGCAAGTCCGATCGTCGTGGCACCGGCGAGGATCATGAGTAGTCGGTGACTGGTATCCTCGGGGAGGTCCACGGCGGCCGGCACATGTCCGGCTGACGTCGACGAGCGGTCGTTGGCGCCGCGACGGACCACTGCGACGCCAGATCGCTCACCTCACAACCGCCGGTCCCGGCCGGCTCTCATGGGAAGTTCACGCACGTGCTCGCTCTGTCGGAGGCTCGCATCGAGCTGGGAGACCGCGTCCTGCTCGAGGACGCGACCATCGTCATCGGTCAGGGCGAGAAGGTGGCCCTGGTCGGCGCCAACGGCATGGGCAAGACCACCCTGCTGCGCGCCATCGCGGGCGACGGAGTCCTCACCTCCGGGAGCGTGAGGATCCCCCATCAGAGCGCGTACCTGCGCCAGGAGACCCCCCGGCTGGAGGGCGACCACGAGCAGCTGGCGGTGGAGTACCTGGTCGAGGCCAGCCCGCTCACCGCCGTGAGTCGCGAGATGGACGCCCTGACGGCGCGGATGGGCGACAGCGACGGCGCCGAGCTCGACGATGCCATCGCCCGCTTCAGCGACCTCCAGGAACGGTTCGTCCGCGAGGGCGGGTACGAGCTGGAGTCCACCGCCGAGCGCATCGCCGCGGGGGTCGGGCTCGACGAGGAGGCGCTGCTGACCCCGTTGAAGTCGCTCTCCGGCGGTCAGCGCCGGCGCCTCGACCTGGCCAGGCTGCTGCTCGTCGGCGGCGACCTGCTCATCCTCGACGAGCCCACCAACCACCTCGACATGACCGCGAAGCGGTGGGTGATGAACTTCCTCCGCGAGACCGACGCCACCGTGCTGGTGGTGAGCCACGATCTGCAGCTGATGGACACCGCGTTCGACCGGGTGCTGGCGCTGGAGAACGCGCAGATCGACGCCTACCGGGGCACCTACTCGGACTTCCTCCGGCAGCGCGCCGAGGCCGAGGCGAATCGTGCCCACGCGGCGCGGTCGCTGGGCCGCGAGGCCTCCCGGCTCGAGGAGACCAAGAAGATCTTCTCCAAGGGCAACGCCACCCATGCCACCAAGCGCCGGGCGCTGCAGCGTCGCATCGACTCGCTCAACCAGCGGCTCAAGGAGCACGCGCCGCCGGTGCGGCGCCGGCAGCTGAGGGTGCGCTTCCCGGAGCCGCGCGCGGGCCGGCGACCAGGTGCTCGAGGTGACCGGGCTCAGCAAGAGCTTCGGCGACCACCGGGTGTTCGACGGCGTCGAGTTCCTGGTGCAGCGCGGCGACGTGCTGCTCCTCGTCGGTGTCAACGGCGCCGGCAAGACCACCCTGCTGCGCTGCCTCGCCGAGCGCGAGACCCCCGACTCCGGCCGGGTGCGCCCCGGCGCCAACGTCGAGATCGGCTTCTACGCCCAGGAGCACGAGGACATCGTTCCCGGCCGGTCGGTGCTGGAGAACCTCCGCACCGGCGTGCAGACCGCGTCCGAGTCCGAGCTGCGCTCCGTGCTCGGGCACTTCGGGCTGGTCGGCGACGTCGCCGGACAGGACGCGGGGACGCTCTCCGGTGGCGAGAAGACCAAGCTGGCGCTCGCCCGTCTGATGGTCGCGCGGGCGAACCTGCTCCTCCTCGACGAGCCGACGAACAACCTCGATCCCCAGTCGGTCGAGGCGCTGCTGGCCGCCCTGCAGCACTACGAGGGCACCCTGATCCTGGTGAGCCATGACGCGGAGTTCGTCTCCCAGCTCGCGCCGGAGCGGGTTCTGCTGCTCCCGGAGAGCCGGATCACCCACTTCGACGAGCGAATCCTGGAGATGATCCCGCAGCGCGCCTGAGCGCATCCCCCGGGTCAGCGCAGCGCGGACACGTCCCTGCCGGCGGGCGCGGGCCGGACCAGCAGCCGGGTCGCCAGCATCCCGAAGACGAAGCCGCCGACGTGCGCCCAGTAGGCGACGCCGCCGTTCACCTGGGTGCCCAGCCCGCCGACGCCGTGGAAGAGCTGGAGGACGAACCAGCCTCCGAGCACGATCACGGCGGGGAGGCTGACCGGGATGATGAAGAAGACCAGGGTGATCACCCGGGCCCGCGGGAACATCACCAGGTAGGAGCCGAGGACGGCGGCGATCGCCCCCGAGGCGCCCAGCGTCGGCACCACCGAGTCGGGCGCGAAGGCGAGCTCGAGCGCGGACGCGGCGAGGCCGCCGAGCAGGTAGAAGAGCAGGAACCGGAGCCGGCCGAGCCGGTCCTCGACGTTGTTGCCGAAGATCCACAGGTAGAGCATGTTGCCGCCGAGGTGGAGCCATCCCCCGTGGAGGAACATCGAGGTGAGCAGTGACAGCAGCCAGCTCTTGTGGGGGCACGAATCCCGGAGCGCCTGCTGCACGTCGGCCGCCTCCGACGAGGTGGCGCCGAACTGGCTCTGGATCGCCTGGACGGCCCCGGGGGCGTCGGCGAGGTCGGTGTGGTGGCTCACCTCGTAGGGGATCTCGGCGTGGCAGAAGAAGAAGGCCTGCTGCTCGCCCGGGCTGCCCTGCAGGGTCGGCTGCCAGAGCAGGAAGACGGCGACATTGGCCACGATCAGCGCGAGGGTGACCCAGGCGAAGCGGCTGGTCGGGTTGATGTCGCGAATCGGCAGCACGTCGCGCGCAAGGATATGCGCGCGGTCGAGGCGGCCGCAGACCTGCCCCACGGTTTGACTCCTCCGCGTGACCCGGGCCGCCGGCGGACTGGCGGCGGCCCCCTCGCCCTCCCCGGCCAGGGGAGGCCGGCCTCCCCTGGCGGGAGGTCACACCGTCCCGCTGAGGGGTCTTCCGGCAACCTCCCGGCGGGTTCGACAATGGGTGCACGGGACGGGATCGAGGGCGGACGATCGAATGAGCACCCAGGACACGCGTGACGTGGCGACCATTCGGGCGACCGGAGCGGTCGTCCCGCTTCCGTTCGGCAGGCCGGCGAGCGACGTCGCGCTCCTCGCCGCCTACCGGCAGGGCGACGTGCGCGCCTTCGAGATTCTCTTCGAGCGCCATCACGGCCGGCTGCGCGCGCTGAGCCTCCGCTACCTGGCCGACGCCGGCGAGGCGGAGGACGTCGTCCAGGAGACCTTCATCCGGCTGCTGCGCGTCGCCGACCAGGTCGACGAGGGGTTCAGGGTGATGGCGTGGCTGCATCGGGTGGCCGCCAACCTCTGCCTCACCGCGCTGCGGCGGCGGGGACGGGTGCAGCTCATGGCCGGCGACGAGGAGTGGCTCCTCGCCGCCCGCGACCCGCACCGGGAGCGCCAGCCCGACCAGGCCTTCGAGATGGGCCAGGCCCGCGACCGCATCGTCCGGGTGGCCGGCAACCTGCCCGCGCAGCAGCGCGCCGTGCTGCTCCTGCGCGAGATCGAGGGCCTCTCCTACGGGGACATCGCCGCCCGCCTGGGGATCAGCCGGGGGGCGGTGGAGTTGCTCCTGTTCCGCGCCCGGCGGAGGTTCAAGCGGGAGTATCTGCGCCTCGACGCGATCGGCGGCGCCCGCCCCGTCTCCCTCCCGGTGCCTCGGGTCGCCTGAACTCGGGGCGCGCCTTGACTTCGAGCGCGCTCGAAGTCCTAGGGTGGTCCCATGATCGCCACCCTCTCCATCGCCGAGGCGGCCCGCGACCGCCGCCTCTCCCCCCACACGCTGCGCTACTACGAGCGCGCCGGGCTGCTTGACGCGGTGCCCCGCGACGGCGGCGGACGTCGCCGCTACACCGAGGCCGACCTCGACCGCGTCCTCTTCCTCCAGCGGATGCGCCGCACCGGCATGCCGATCCGGCTGCTCCGCGAGTACGTCGAGCTGGCCCGCCAGGGCGACGCCACCACCGCCCGCCGGCTGGAGATGCTGGAGGACCACCGCGCCGACGTCCTGCTCCAGCTCGAGGAGCTGCAGGACGCGCTCACCGCCATCGACCACAAGATCTCGCTCTACCGCAGGGAGACCGCATGAGCATCGCCACCCGACAGCTCGGCACCACCGGGCTCACCGTCAGCGCCGAGGGGCTCGGCTGCATGGGCATGAGCGCCTTCTACGGCGCCGGCGAGAGCCGCGACGACGCCACCTCGATCGCCACCATCCACCGCGCCCTGGACCTCGGTGTCAGCTTCCTCGACACCTCGGACGTCTATGGTCCGCACACCAACGAGGAGCTGGTGGGACATGCCATCCGCGGGCGCCGCGACGGGGTGCAGCTGGCGACGAAGTTCGGAATCACCCGTGACCCGGCCACCGGCGAGCGGAGCTTCCGCGGCGATCCGGCGTACGTGCACGAGGCGTGCGACGCCTCGCTGCGCCGGCTCGGCGTCGACCACGTCGACCTCTACTACCTCCACCGCGTCGATCCCACCGTGCCCATCGAGGAGACGGTCGGGGCGATGGCGGAGCTGGTCGTGGCGGGCAAGGTCCGCCACCTCGGGCTGAGCGAGGCGGCCGCCCCCACCCTGCGCCGCGCCGCCGCGGTGCATCCGATCGCCGCGCTGCAGAGCGAGTGGTCGCTGTGGAGCCGTGACCTCGAGGACGAGGTGCTCCCCACGGCGCGCGAGCTCGGCATCGGCATCGTCCCCTACAGCCCCCTCGGTCGCGGCTTCCTCACCGGTGCGATCTCCTCGCCCGACGAGCTCGCCGCCGGTGACTTCCGCCGCACCAATCCGCGCTTCACCGGCGACAACCTCCAGCGCAACCTCGACGTGGTCGCCCGGGTTCGCGAGATCGCCGCCGAAAAGGGGTGCACCGCCGCCCAGCTCGCCCTCGCCTGGGTGCTCTCGCGGGGTGAGGACGTGGTCCCCATCCCGGGCACCAAGAGCCCCGGCCGGCTCGAGGAGAACGCCGGCGCCCTCGAGGTCACCCTCACCGCCGCCGACCTCGCCCGCATCGAGGAGGTGGCGCCGCGCAGCGCGTTCGCCGGCGACCGCTACGAGGACATGCGCTTCGTCGCAGGCATCACCCCGGAGCGAGCGGCCGTATGACCGCAGCTGTGCCGGGTTGACGTCAACTCGCGCAGGAACCCGGCAGCGCGGATCGCTCATGTGGAGCCAGGCCTCGAAGCCCGGCCGCGCCGGTACCGCCGAGGCGGCCGCCGGCGGCCGTGTTGACGCGGCCCGAGGCGCCTGGTACCTTACTGGCGCGCAGGTAGAATCCACGGAGATGCGCATGAGCACGGCACCGGCGGCCTGGGACGCGCTCGTCGTCGGCGCTGGCGCCGGGGGGCTCGCCGCCGCCGCGCTGCTCGCCCATCGGGGCCACCGCACCCTGCTCGTGGAGGGCCGCGACCGGGTCGGCGGCCGGGCCTCGAGCGTCGACGAGGACGGCTTCACGGTGAACACCGGCGCCATCGCCATCGAGTACGGCGGCGTCCTGGAGGAGGTCTTCCGCACCGTCGGCGCGCCCTTCGACATCCGGGTCCCCGACCCCGCCACCCTGTTCCGGCTGCGGGGGCGCGACGTCAACATCGCCAGGGGCGGGTGGGGGAGGCTGGTCAACGGCCTCACCCGGAAGGGCGCCGGGCTGCTCGGCGACCTCGGCCGCGCTCGCGGCGGCGACATGCCGGACGCGGGGCTGTCGGTGCGGGCGTGGCTCGACGGCTACACCTCCAGCCGCACCCTGCACGCGATCTTCCGCAACCTGTGCGCCGCGATCTTCGCGGTCAACAGCGAGGAGATGCCGGCCCGCGCGTTCCTCACCTACTTCGTCCAGAGGGGCGCGTTCCGCAACTTCGGCTTCTCGCCGGCGGGCACGCTCGGGCTGATGCGCGGCCTCGCCGACGCGGTCGAGCATCACGGCGGCGAGGTGTGGCTGGACAGCGAGGTGGGCGCCCTCCACGTCGAGAACGGCCGGGTGCGCGGCGCCACGGTGATGCGCGCCGGCGCCGCGGTCGAGGTGGCGGCCGCGGTGGTGATCAGCAATGCCGGGCCGGAGGCGACCGTCGCCCTCTGCGGCCGCGAGCACTTCGACGCCGGCTACCTCGGCCGCATGGATCGCGACCTGCGCTCCACCGCCAACATCGTCGTCAACTTCGCCAGCCGCGAGCCGCTGATGACGGCGCCGGGGATCGTCACCTTCGGGATCACCCGGCGGCTCTGCAACATGGCCAACCTCACCGCGACCTGCCCCGAGCTCGCGCCCCCGGGGTGGCACCTGTACGTCGCCTACGGCGTGCCGGTGCCCGCGGTCGGTGACTTCGACGAGGAGCGCGAGGTGGCGCTCACCCTCGAGGACCTGCGCGACCAGGTTCGGGGCTTCGAGCGCTGCGCGCGGATCCTCTCGGTGCGGGTGATGCGCGGCGCCTGGCCGGCGCAGCGCAGCGTCGCCGGACTCGACCTCCCTCGCGAGACCACCCTCGCCAACCTCTGGAACGTCGGTGACGGGGTGCGCGAGTACGCCGCCGGTGGCATCCAGGCGTGCGCCGAGAGCGCCCGGCTGGTGGTCGACGCGCTGTCAGCGCCGGGCGCCGCTCCGGCGCGCGGGCAGCGGCCGTCCCTGGTGCAGGCTGAACACCGCTGACCACTGGGTGGCGACGTCGCGGGGGCTGAGCGGGCCGCCGGGCTGCAGCCAGCGATAGGTCCAGTTGCACATGCCGAGCAGCCCGCGCGCGATCACCCCGGCATCGGCGCCCTCCACCCCGCGGGCGTCGAGCACCTCGCCGACCAGGCCGGTGAAGCGGTGGGCGTACTGCTCCTCGAGGCGCCTCGCCTCCTCGCCCGCCGCGCTCATCACCGCCTCGTTCTCCTGGAAGTAGACGGTGAAGATGTCGCGCTCGCGGGCGATGAGGTCGATCAGCGACGCGATCGCGGTGGTGAGCTGCTCCTCGGGGTCGTCGCTCGAGGCGATCGCCGCCTCGAGGTCGGCGACGCCGACGTGCATGGCACGGGTGAGCAGCTCGCGCAGCACCGCCTGCTTGTTGCGGAAGTAGTAGTAGAGGGCGGCGCGGGTGATGCCGAGCCGGGCGCCGACCTCCTCGAGGGTGCCGCCGTGATAGCCGCGCTCGCGAAAGACGCGCGCAGCCGCCTGCAGGATCTCCTCGGCGCGGCCCTGCGGGGGCGTGACGGCGTCCGGCATGGGGAGATTGTACTTGCGCGCCAGTAGGGGAGCCGCCGGGTCAGTCCGCGGACCGGCCCGCCCCGTCGCGGTCGAGACGGTACCCCTCGCCGTAGAGGGTGGTGATGCGGAAGGGCAGCCGGCCGTGCCGCTCCAGCTTCGACCGGAGCAGGCTCACGTGCACCCGCACCGCGCGGCCGTCGGCGCCGCCGGGCGCGGGCCAGACCGCGGCGAGCAGATCCGCGGCGCTGTGGATCCGCCCGGCGTAATCGAGGAGGTGGGCGAGGAGGTCGTACTCGCGGCGCGAGAGCGGTACCGGCGCGCCGCCCACCACCGCCCGCCGGGTGTCAGGCTCGAGCCGGAAGTCGAGCGGTGGCGACCCCGGGCGCCCGCCCAGGCGGGCGGTGGCGGCGGTCAGCATCGCCTGCGCCTCGTCACGCTCGCGGGTGAGCGCCGCGTTCTCGGCGCGCAGGTCCTCGAGGTCGGCGACCAGCGCCCGGGTCATCCGGGCGACATCGATGGCGGTGGCGACGGCGCTCCGAGCGCGCGGGGCGCCGGCCTCAGCGACGGCCCTGGGCGCCACGGACCGCCATCATCACCAGGACGACGATGAGGATGGCGAAGACCACCCCCGCTCCGAAGATGAGGCCGACGATCTTCCCGACCAGGGCGAGCTCCGGCATCGAATCACCTCACCTGAGAACACGGTTCCCATGGAATCTGTTACAGCTGGTGCCACTATACCTTACTCGCCAAGTGTGAGATCGACCGCCCGTTCAGCCGGAATGGGGGCACCACGATGACGCCGACGCGGTTCGAGGAGAGGCTGCAGCCGGGGCCGGGCGGGGGCGCGTTCGTGAGCCTCCCCCCGGCGGTGCTCGCCGGGCTGGGCGGCGGCCCCCGGCTGCGGGTGCGCGGCACCCTGAACGGCGTCGCCTTCCGCAGCTCGACGATGCCGGTCGGCGGGGGTGCTGCGTGCCTCGGAGGCCATCGGCCACCCGCGAGGCCGCCGGCGCATACTCCAGTCCCTCGCGCAGCTGATCGACGATCCTCGCCACCCGGCGGTCCCGGGTCTGGTCACGCCTGGCCTCGGCCACCGACCCCGCCAGCAGCCGGGATCAGCGAGCGGCGCGATCGCCTCGGAGGGGCGGCGCCGCCACCGCGCCCGCCGGCGCTCGATCGAGCCGCACCCGGACGCCGTGGCGCGGCGGGACCAGGGTGACCACCTGCCGCCGGGCCGGCTCGAGGGTGGTGCTGGCGGCGCGCAGCCGCACCGAGGTGAGCACGGTGCGCAGCACCACCCGCATCTCCATCGTGGCGAAGGCCGCCCCCAGGCAGCGCCGGGTGCCACCGCCGAAGGGCAGCCAGGCGTAGCTGTCGGGGCGGCGTTCCAGGAAGCGCTCGGGCCGGAAGGCGAGCGGCTGCGGGTACAGCTCCGGGCGGCGCTGGAGCAGGTGGATGCTGAGCACGGCGACGACTCCGCGGGGAAGCTCGACCCCGTCGACGGTCGCCGGCGCCCGGAGGTGACGGCCGATCTCGGGCACCACCGGGCGCAGCCGGAGCGCCTCGCGGATCACCGCATCGAGCAGCGTCTCGTCGCCGCCGGCGAGCTCGGCGGTGAGCCGCTCCAGCACCGCGGGGTGGTGGAGGAGGAGGTCGACGGTCCACGCCAGCGCCGCCGCGGTGGTCTCGTGCCCGGCGACGAGCACGGTGACCAGCTCGTCGTGGACCTCGATGTCGCCGAGCGCCGAGCCGTCGGGCCGGCGCGCCTCCAGGAGCAGGGAGAGCATGTCCCCACGCGCCTCGGCCCCGGCGGCGGCGCGGCGCTCCCGGACGGTGGCGAGCACCGCCTCGCGGACCCGCGCCCGGGCGGCGACGAACCCTGCCCAGGGGGTGAGCCGGCCGAGGCCGCGGCGGAACCCGGGCAGGATCAGCAGCCGGCGGGCGGCGTAGCCGAGCAGGCTGGAGACCGCCGCGCGCAGCTCCGCCAGCCGTCCGCCCTCGACCCCGAACACGACGCGGAGGATCACCTCGAGGGTGATCTCCCGCATCCGCTCCCACATCGAGAACTCGGCGCCGTCCGGCCACGACGCCACCCGGTCGCGGGTCACCTCGGCGATCAGCTCGGCGTGCTCGCGGAGCCGCTCGCCGTGGAGCGGCGGCAGCATCAGCCGCCGCTCCTCGAGGTGGCGGTCGCCGTCGAGCAGCAGCAGCGAGTTGGCGCCGAGCACCGGCCCGAGGTCGTGGGCGTTGACGTCGCCGGCGGTGGCCTGGTCGGGAGCCGCGGCGAAGATGTCGCGCGCCGCCTCCGGGCTGCTGAAGCAGACCAGGGTGTGGCCGCCGGCGAGGTGGAGGGTGAAGCTCTCACCGTGACGGCGCCGGCAGGAGTCGAGGAAGCCGATGTTGTGAAAGGCGAGCAGGTACGCCTGGGCGGCGGCGGGCAGCCGGGGTCCGGGCGGAAGCGGCATGGGGCGCCGGATCCTAGCACCGCCGCGGTCGCGACCCGCTCCGTCCGGGTCCTGGGCGCCGCGCTCTGCTCAGTCGCCCCCGGTGGCGTCGAGGCGGCCGCCACGGCGGACCACCGCGAGCATCCCGCGGACGGTGCCGCGCCTCCTCTCGGGGCGGCCGATCGGCTCGTGTTCGGCCTCGCACCGGGTGCCGGACACCGCCTCGAGATAGGCGACGACGCTGACCACCCGGGGGGTCACCGCCCGCGACCCGGCGGGGTCGAGCGCTCGGTCGTGAGCCCCGCCGTGGCTGAGCCCCAGAGCCTCGGAGAAGAGCCGCGCGGAGACGATCGCGCACGCGTCCATCGCCGCCTCGTGGTAGAGCCACTCCGGGTCGACCGCGATCGCAGGGCTCGGAATCGCGGCCCAGTCGGCGGACTCGGCGAACACCCGAAGGCTGCTCTCGTGGCGGCGGGCCTCGGCCCAGAGGACGCGCGGCGTCACCGTCCTCGCCGAGGCCGTCAGTGCCATGCCCGGATTCCCGCCAGCATGAAATCCCACCTCCTACTCCGTCCAATGCTGACGGAAGCGTCAGCGGAGTCCATCCTCCGCACGGGGGGTTGAGCCTCCCCCGGGCCCCCACCCCGCCCGACACCACCGAGCCCTTGATCCCCGCCGGGGGTGGCGGATAATGGCTGGCCAGGCCCATCCACCTCCGGGGGAACTGACCATGACCGAGGCGACGGCGGCACGCGACGCGGTACGGAACGCGGAGTTGAAGGACACCTACATCCACACCGACGGTGAGCAGTGGCTGCCCTTCGGCGACACCGCCGGGATTGAGTTCAAACTGCTCCGGGTCAGCCAGGAGACGGGCACGGTGACCCTTCTCTTCAAGTGCGCGCCCCAGTCATCCTTCGCGCGCCATCGCCACCTCGGCGCCGGCGAGTACCTGATGGTCTATGGCGAGATGGACGTGCGCGGCGGCGCCCGGGCCGGTGGCATCACCGCGGTCGCCGGCGACTACGGGTACGAGCCGAACGGGATCATCCACGACTCCACCGAGTTCCCCAAGGAGACGGTGTTCTACTTCACGAACTACGGTCCCATCCAGTTCATCGACGAGGAGGACAACACCGTCTTCGTCCTGGACTGGAAGGGGCTGCTGGACCTGGAGGCCGCGATGCGGAGCTCTCTGCAGCCGGTCTGAGGGAGCCCGGACGGCTGATCTGAGACGGTGGGAGTTGCCCGGGTGATCTGCTGCGGGATGAGTTGCCCGGGTGATCTACGACGGTGCGGAGATACCAGGATCTTCTCACACACGTTTGTACCGGGGGGAGGCTACGCCTCCCCCCGCTCAGGCCCAAGACGTCGTGCGCTGGCGCGCCCGATGCCGGGGCCTACCCCCCTCCACGGCCGGACTCCCGGCCGACGCGCGCTTCGCGCGCTCTGCGTCTTCGCGCCGGGCGGCCGAGGTACCACGAGGAACGCTGCGCGTTCCTCACAACCACTCGCCGAGCAGCTCGGACGGGTGAATTGCTTGACCCCCGCAGCCGCACTCGCGTGTCCCGACGGCAACTCCGGCACGGCGCGCAGCGCAGGCGTGAGGAACGCGGAGCGTTCCTCGTGTCGTAGCTCGGCGCCGGGCGCGAAGATGAGAAGCGCGCGAACGCGCGCGTCGGCCGGGAGTCCGGCCGTGGAGGGGGGCAGCGCCGGCATCGGGCGCGCCAGCGCACGATGTCTTGCGCTAGACGGGGGGAGGCGTACGCCTCCCCCCGGTAAAAGGCGGCCGCCCGACAACGCCGGCCGTCCTATCAGACGGCGACGAGGGTTTCCGCCACCAACCGCTCCATCGCCGCGCGGGAGGCCGCGTCGGTGGGGATGCAGGCCATGACCCGGCAGTCGGGGGCCTCGGAGAGGCGCAGGCTGACCGCATCGACGGTGACCAGGCCCTCGCGGGGGTGCAGGTAGCGCTTGGTCTTGGAGACGGGGCTGGCGACGTCGTGCCGCTCCCACATCTCGCGGAAGTCGGCCGATGCGGTCTGCAGCCGCTCGACCAGCTCCATCCAGTGGGGCTCCCCGACGTGGCGGGCGAGGGAGGCGCGGAACTGCGCGGCCACCCAGGCGGCGTCGCGTCGCCAGTCGAGCAGCAGGCCACGCCATGCCGGGTCGCTGAACATCAGCCAGAGGATGTTCCGGTCGGTGGCGGGCAGCCGGCCGAAGTCGCAGACCAGGGCGGCCTCGGCGCGGTTCCAGGCGAGGATGTCGTAGCGGGCGTTCACCACGTAGGCGGGGCACGGATCGAGCTCGTCGAGCATCGCCTGCACCGCCGGCGGCACGGTGTCGACGGCCGCGGCCGCCGGCTCGGCGTCCAGCCCGGCCAGGGTGTTGAGGTGGATCCGCTCGGCGGCGTCGAGGCGGAGGGCGCGGGCGACCGATTCGAGGACCTGGCGGCTGACGCTGATCTCGCGGCCCTGCTCGAGCCAGGTGTACCAGGTCACCCCGACCCCGGCGAGCTGGGCGACCTCCTCGCGCCGCAACCCCGGGGTGCGCCGCCGCAGGCCGTTGGGCAGGCCCACGTCCTCGGGGCCCAGGCGGGCCCGTCTCGACCGCAGGAACGCGGCCAGCTCCTTGCGGCGGGCGATGGCGACGCAGCGGCCTCGAGGGGTGGCACCCATGATTGCCACTATGATAAGGCAAGCTGGCTACCGGTGCCGGTCACAATTGATACTAGGATACCCACGCTCCTTGTACCAGGCTGAGGGCGGCCTCAGAGTGGCCCCATGGTCACCGAGCTGGAATCCCGACCCCGTCCCGCCGTTCCCGCCGCGGGGGGCGCCGAGCTGCTCGTCGCCCGCCCGGAGTCCCCGGCGTCCGCTCCCGCGTCGCCGCCGTGGGCGGCGCTCACCGTCGTGCTCATCGGCCTCCTCATGGCCGTGGGCGACTTCTTCGTCGTCAACGTCGCCCTTCCCAGCATCGCCTCCACCCTGGGCGCCGGCTCCGCCGGTCTCGAGCTGGTGGTGGCGGGCTACGGGGTCGCCTACGCCACCGGGCTGGTCACCGGCGGCAGGCTGGGCGACACCCTCGGCCGGCGCCGCCTCTTCCTCCTCGGCATCGCCGGCTTCACCCTGACCTCGGCGGCGTGCGGGCTGGCGCCGAGCATCGCCACCCTGGTGATCGCCCGCATGCTCCAGGGCGCTGCGGCGGCGGCGATGGTGCCCCAGGTCCTCGCCATCATCCAGGCGAGCTTCTCGGGCGCGGCCCGGCAGCGGGCGCTCGGTGTCTACGGCGCCACCCTCGGCGCCGCCACCGTGGCCGGGCAGCTGCTCGGCGGTGTGATCGTCGCCGCGAACATCGCCGGTCTCGCCTGGCGGCCCGCGTTCCTCCTCAACGTGCCGGTCGGGCTGGTGGGCCTGGTCGCCGCCTGGCGGGTGCTGCCCGACACCCGGAGCGCCACCCCGCAGCGGCTCGACACCGCCGGCGCCGGGCTCCTCGCACTCGCCGTCATCGCCCTGCTCGTCCCCCTCACCACCGGGAGCGAGCTGGGCTGGCCGCTGTGGTCGTGGCTGCTGCTGTCGTCGGTGCCCGAGCTCTTCGCCGCCTTCCTCCTCTGGGAGCGGTGGCTGGAGCGCGCCGGCGGTGAGCCCCTGCTTCCCCCGAGCCTTCTCGGCCGCGGCGTCCTGCGCACCGGGCTCTGCGCGGCGGCGCTCTTCAGCCCCGCCTTCGGCGGCTTCTTCTTCACCACCGCGCTCTCCCTCCAGCGCGGCCGCCACCTCGGCCCGCTCGCCGCGGGCTTGGTGATGGTCCCCTTCGCGGTCGCGTTCCTCCTCGCCTCCGTCGGCGGCAGCCGCATCCGCGGCGCCCAGGTCCGGCGGGTCATCGCCGGCGGGGCGCTGCTGGTCGCCGGCGGGTACCTGGCGCTGGGGGTCATCGCCTGGCGTGACTACGCGGGCGAGAGCTTCTGGGTCCTCGCCCTGCCGATGGCCGTGGCCGGTCTCGGCCAGGGCCTGGTCGTGCCCCAGCTCTTCGGCATCGTCCTCGCCGGGGTCCCGGCCGCCCGGGCGGGTACCGCCAGCGGCGTCCTGATGACCGCCTTCCAGGCCGGCCTCGCCGTCGGGGTCGGGGTCCTCGGCCTCGTCTTCCTCGGGCTGCTCGGACCCGCGGGCGCCGCCGGTGACGTCCAGTTCTCGACCGCCAGCGGGGCGGTCGACGCCCTGGAGGCCCTGCTCGCCCTCGGTGGCGCGGTGGTCTGCCGCCGCCTGGTCTGAGCCGGGCGGGATGCGCGGCACCACCGCCGCGCGTCCCGAACGGCGGCGGATCCGCCGGGCGGCTTACTCTGACGGCATGAGCACCGGGGCCCCGGCCGGACGCGGCCGGCTTCGCGTCTACCTCGGCGCCGCGCCGGGGTCGGGGAAGACCTTCGCCATGCTCCGTGAGGGTCGCGAGCGGGTGTCCGCCGGCGAGGACGTGGTGATCGGCTTCGTCGAGACCTACGGCCGCCCCCGGACGGTGCAGGCCACCGGCCGGCTGGAGGCGGTGCCGCTGCTCCAGGTGCCGTACCGCGGGACCGTGCTCCCGGAGATGGACCTCGACGCGGTGCTGCGCCGCCGCCCCCAGGCCGTGCTCGTCGACGAGCTCGCCCACACCAACGCGCCGGGGGTGCTCCATCCCAAGCGCTGGGAGGACGTGGAGACGCTGCGCGACGCGGGCATCGACGTGGTGACCACGCTGAACGTGCAGCACATCGAGAGCGTGAAGGACCTGGTCGAGCACATCACCGGCATCGCGGTGCGCGAGACCGTGCCCGACCGGGTCATCGACGGCGCCGACGAGATCCACTTCATCGACATCGCGCCCGAGGCACTGCGCAAGCGGATGCGCCACGGCAACATCTACGCGGCCGACAAGGTCGAGACCGCGCTCAGCAACTTCTTCCGCGCCGGCAACCTCGCCGCCCTCCGCGAGATCGCACTGCGGCTGGTGGCGCAGCGCTCGGGGGACGGCCGCGGTGAGGTGCGCCCGCCTCCGCAGGACGTGCTCGTCGCCATCTCCGGCAGCGACAGCTCGGAGGCGCTGATCCGTCGCGGGGTGCGCATCGCCCGCCGCTTCGGCGGCCTCTGCACGGTGGTGACGGTGGCCCGCTCGGCGGAGGCGTCGCACCAGACCGTGGCCCGGGCCCGGGCCCTCGCCGACCTGCTCCAGGTCTCGCTGATCGTGCGCGAGTCGGCCGACGTGGCCCGGGAGGTGATCAGGGTCGCGCAGGAGCTGGACAGCCGCCACCTGGTGGTCGGCAAGTCGCCGAACGAGCGCTCGCTGTGGCGGCGGGTGCGGCCCGCGCTGCTCGACCGCCTCCTCGACGAGCTTCCCGGTGTCGACGTCCACGTCATCGCCCGCTTCGAGGGCGCCCGGCGGCGCCAGCCGGCCGCCATCCCGCGGGTGGCACAGCGCCGCCTTCCCGAGCAGCTGCTCGGCGACCTCGCGCCGCGGCGCGGGGCGCTGCGCGTCTACCTCGGGTACGCGCGGGGCTGCGGCACCACCTCCGCGATGCTCGAGGAGGGCCGCCGCCGCCGCGAGCGGGGCACCGACGTCGTCGTCGCCGCCGCCACCACCTCGGGACGCAGCGAGTGCGAGGGCGCGCTGGCCGGGCTCGAGGTGCTCGGCGCCGACGGGGAGGCGTCGCCGCCCGACCGCCTCGACGTGCTGTCGGTGCTCGGGCGCAGCCCCGACGTCGCCTGCATCGACGATCTCGCCGGCCCCGACCTCGACGGCCACACCCGCGCCGAGGTGGTCACCCAGCTCCTCGATGCGGGCATCACCGTGCTCGCCACCCTGCACCTCGGCGACGTGCGCAGCACCGTCCGCGCGCTGGGCGGCCCGGGCAACGGCGAGCGTCCGCTGGTCGACAACTCGGTGCTCGACCTCGCCGACGAGGTCGAGCTCGTCGACGTGGTGCCCTCGGTGCTCGACGACCGGCTGCGCCGCGGCGACATCGTTCCCGCGGCCGAGGTCGAGGGTGCGCAGCGCGGGGAGTTCCGGCCGGAGCTGCTGATGAAGCTGCGGACCATGGCGTTCCGTCTGATCGCCCAGCACACCGACCGCCGCCTGGTCGCGTACATGCGCGAGCGCAGCATCGAGCGGCCCTGGGAGGCGCGCGCCCGGGTGATGGTCTGCATCCCGCCCCGCCCCAACCTGGACAAGCTGATCCGCCGCGCCGCCAGCCTGGCGGGCAGCCTCGACGGCGAGGTCCGGGTCGTGACGGTGCACACCCGGCAGCGCTCCGAGGCGGAGCAGGCGCAGCTCGACGCCTACGCCGCGCTCACCGCCGAGCTCGGCGGCGAGTTCGTCACCCTCCACAACTCCGAGGCGGCGCGGGCGCTCGCCGGCTATGCGAAGCAGATCCTCGCCACCGAGATCCTGCTCGGCCGCGGCCGGGACGAGCACGGGCACTGGTCGAAGGGGACGGTGCACAAGCTGGTGTGGATGCTCAGCGACGTCGACATCCACATCCTGGCGCGGCGCCGCTCCGACGAGCGCCCGGTCGCCATCCGCGGCACCGCCCAGCCGCGGAGGCTGCCGCCGGCGGAGGTCTGACTATAGTTCTGGGCGGGTCCAGCGCACGGAACGGAGGAGACCATGACGACCGCCGACACCAGCGCAGCGCCCGTCATCGCCGAGCGGCGTGACGGCGTGCTCGTGATCACCCTGAACCGCCCCGGGGCGCGCAACTCCGTCGACGCCGCGGTTGCCGCCGGCGTCGCCGCGGCGCTCGACGAGCTCGACGCCGACAGCAGCCTCAAGGCGGGGATCATCACCGGCGCCGGCGGATACTTCTGCGCGGGCATGGACCTCAAGGCATTCGTCCGCGGCAAGTCGCCGCGGGCCGGCGACCGGGGCTTCGCCGGGATCTGCCAGCGTCCGCCGGAGAAGCCGATCATCGCCGCGGTCGAGGGCTTCGCGCTCGCCGGCGGCCTGGAGATCGCCCTCGCCTGCGACCTGGTGGTGGCCGCCCGGGGCGCGCGGCTCGGCATCCCGGAGACCAAGCGCGGCCTGGCCGCGGCGGCGGGCGGCCTGCTCCGGCTCCCCCGGCGCATCCCCTACCACGTCGCCATGCAGATGGCGCTGACCGGCGAACCGATCACCGCCGAGCGCGCCTACGAGGTCGGCCTGGTGGTCGAGCTCTGCGACCCCGGCGCCGCCCTCGACGCCGCGCTGCGCCTGGGCGAGCTCATCGCCGCCAACGGGCCGCTGGCGGTGCGGGTGTCGAAGCAGGTCATCCGGTCGGCGATGGACTGGGACGAGTCCGAGGCCTGGACCCGGCAGAGCGAGCTGGTCGGGCCGGTGTTCTCGTCCGCCGACGCCCGCGAGGGCGCGGTGGCCTTCGCCGAGAAGCGTCCGCCGGTCTGGCAGGGGCGCTGAGTCCCGGTCCAGGTCAACCCTCGTCACCGCTCCGTCACCGGGGGGCGAGGTGGGGACGGCCGGCCGGCGCGGCGCCGGCCCGCCGTCCCGCTGCGCTACTTCTTGTCGTGGGCGCAGGTGCAGTCGGGGCTGCACTTGTCGTCCGCGGTGCACGCGCAGTTGGGGCCGCACTTGCAGCCGGCGCTGCAGCCGCAGCCGTCAGCCATGTTCGTCGTCATGCTCGCTCCTTCTCGCCTTCTCGGGTGGCATCGGTCACTCGCCACGATCTGCCCAGACCATACCCCCATGGGGCATACGGTGTCAATGCTGGTGCGGGATCGTCAAGGTTGACCCGATCGACTGGTCCCGGACGCTTTCGGGCAGGTGTAGAATGCCCCAGGAGGGCAGTGGCATCAGCGGAGGCCCGGGGGCGGAGGGACGGTCGGTGGCGACGAAGGCTCGGAAGGGCTCCTACCAGGCGTCGAAGGAGGAGCTCGCAGCACGCTTCAGCCGGCTCCAGGGGCAGGTCAGCGGGATCGCCCGGATGGTCGAGGAGGAGCGGTACTGCCCCGACGTGCTGACCCAGATCAGCTCCGCGGTGGCCGCCCTCGAGAAGATCGGCTTCATCCTCCTCCGTGAGCACATCGCCAACTGTGTCGTCGAGGACGTCGCTCGCGGCAAGGGGGACGAGACCGTCAACGAGCTGATGGCGGTGGTGCATCGCTTCGCCGGTCGCTGACCGCCGGACACGGCGCGGCCGACGGTGCGCCGACCACGCGCGCCTGAGGGTCACGGTCGGGACGAGCACACCGAGCCGTGGGCGATCGCCTCACCGTGGGGGGCACCGGCCACCCGGACCACCTGGACCTGCTGCCGGGCGCCGACCTGGACGGTGACCGCCGCGGCCTGCTCCCCGGTGCAGGCGTCGAGGTGCACGACGTAGGTGCCCGCCGGTGCCGGGGTCAGGGGGGCGGGGACGAAGACCAGCGGGTTCGATCCCGCCACCTCGTAGGCCGCCCCGGGCGCGGGCGGCGCGGTCGGGCACGCCACCGGCGCCGTCTCGATGTACGCGGCGTAGACCGTGCCGGGCCCGGAGGCGCCGGGCGGGTCCTGGACGGACCCGATCACCCCCGAGCAGTGGCCGCCGGGGCCGCCGATCATGCTCCGGGCCAGCCCGATCGCCGTCTCCGACACCGCCGGCCGGCCCGAGGAGGCGCCGCCGCCCGCCGGCGTGCCGTCCCCGGCGCCGCGGAGCGCCCCGACCAGGGCGCCGGCGGCACCGACCGCGAGCGACAGCGCCAGCGCCGCCACCAGCGGGCGGGGGGCGACCGGTCGGGCGGGCGTCAGGCGGTCGAGGACGCGGCGGCGCCGGCGCCGCCGCTCGGCGCGGGCGACCGCCTCCTCCCACCCCGCCCGGGGCGGCGGCACCCGTTCGAAGACGGCCATCAGCTCGCCCTCGCCGTCGGTGAGCCGCTCGTCGCTCATCGCGATCCCTCCAGCCGGGCTCTCAGGGTGCGCAGCGCACGGTGGGTCGCCACCCGCGCCGCCCCCTCGCTGAGGTGCATGACCTCGGCGATCTCCGCGTAGGACAGCTGGGCCGCGACGCGCAGGCCCACCAGGGTGCGATCGCGGCGTCCCAGCCCGGCCATCGCCTCGGTGACCCGGCGCAGCTCCTCGCGGACCGCGGCGCGCTCGTGCACCGTGGGCACGGGTTCCGCGCAGCTCTGCGCCCGCTCGCTGAGCCGCCGCTGGCGCAGCCGGCTCCGCCGGTGGCCGGACACCACCCGGCGGGCGATGCCGAGGAGCCAGTAGAGGGCCTCGTTCTCGTCGCCCAGCCGGTGGAAGCCGCCGATCGCGACCGCGAAGACGTCGCTGCTGGCGTCCTCGGCAAGGTGGGGGTCCTGCAGCTGTGACAGGCAGAAGCGGTGGATCGTGGCCCCGTGGAGGCGGTAGATCTCCTCGAGGCCCACCGGCACCGCGGATGGGGGCGCGGCGGCGGGCAGCGCGTCGATCATCTGCCCTGGAACGCCCGGGGTGAGGGCGAACCTGCGGTCGGTGCTCATCCCCGGGTCGTGGTGATCCGCACCGGGGTTCCATCGTCGACCGCCCGCCGCCCGGGCAGCATGCAGAGCGCTCCCGCCGCGAGGCCCCGGAGAACCTCGACATAGCCGGTGTCGGCAGCGCCGATCTCGACGTGGACGCCGCGAGCGACCTGGCCCTCGACCACCTCGACGGTCGGGTCGGTGTCGAGGTCGATCACCGCGGCGCGGGGGACCACGACCGCGGCGGCGCGGCTCACGCTCAGGCGCACGAACGCCTGCAGGTTGGGGATCACCAGGCCGTTCGGGGTGTTCGCCACCTCCACGGTGGCGAGGAAGGTGCGCCGGTCCCGGGCGTTGGCGTCGGGGGCCACGTCGATCACCCGTCCCTGGAGGACGACCCCGGGGAGGCTGGGAACGCTGACCGTCGCGGCCGCTCCGGGAACCACCAGCGGCCGGTCGGCCACCGGCATCGCCGCGGCCACGTGGAGGTGGGTGTCGTCCTCCACCGTCACCAGCGGCTGGCCGGCCGTGACCACCTGGCCGGTCGCGACGGCGACGCCGGCGATCACCCCGTCGATCGGCGAGAGCAGCTGCGCCGTGCCGGTCTCGGCGCCGCGCCGCTGGAAGGGGCTGGGATCGACCGCGAGCAGCGGCTGCATGCTCCGCACCCGGTCCCCGAGGCGCACCGCCACCCCGACCACCCGCGCCCGGGCATCGGTGCTGACGTCGACGGAGCGGGCCGGGGCGGTGAGGGCGCTGCCGCCCGGCTGGTCGGTGACGGGGTGCGGCCCCGCCCGGTACACCGCGGTCTCCACCGCCGCGGGCGTGCCGCAGCCGGCGCTCAGCGTGGCGAGGGCGGCGAGCGCGATCGCCGGTCGAACCGGTCTCATGGTGGCCCCTTCCGATGTGGTGCCCGCACCGGGAAATGCCACCAGCAGCCCGGACGTTACAGCCGCGGTCCCAGCCCGGCCACGGGCGCGTCGCGCTCGCGGCGGGCCATCACCGCGAAGTGGAGGAGCGTGGTGGTGGCGAGCAGCGGGACGCCGAGGGCGAGCGCGACCGGTCCCACCGGCCCGTCGACCGACCGCACCACCAGCAGGACGGCGAGCACCGCTCCGGTCAGCAGGGTGTTTCGCTTCCCCCACTCCGTCGCGGTCAGCTCCGGGCGCCGCCCGGCGAGCTGGAAGGCGATGCCGAACAGCAGCGGTCCCAGGTAGCGCGCGAGCATCACGCCGCCGAGCCAGGCGGGGACGATGCCGAGGGCGACGTTGCCCACCGCCGCCATCGAGAAGAACACGCAGTCCATCACCGGGTCGAGCGCCTGGCCCAGGCGGGTGACCGGGCCGAAACGGCGCGCGATCCAGCCGTCGAGGAGGTCGAACAGCGCGGCGATCGCGCCCACGCTGCCCCAGAGGATGAACCCGAGGCGGTGCGGGGTGGAGAGGAAGGCGCAGCAGGTCAGGCCGGCGCAGCTGTAGGCGCGCAGCGCGGTAAGCCCGTTGGGCGTCCCGAGGCGGTCGACCCGCGCGCCCTCCGGCGTGGTCAGCAGCGCCGCGCCGGCCAGCGGCACCGCGGTCACCGCCATCCACCAGACCAGCCCGGCGAGCCCCGCGATCAGCGCCGCGCGCGGCGACTGGAGCTGGGCCACGCCCACCGCGAACGCCTCGGTGAGCACCAGCCCGAGCAGCGCCCAGGCGGCGAAGGAGCGGCGCAGCCGCGGGCTCCCGCGGAGACGGTCGCGAGAGCCGGCCCACAGCCCGGCGAGGCCGGTGAGGCCGGGGCCGTCCTCGAGGCGGCTCACCTCAGCCAGCGGCTGGCCTCGACCGGGCGGGTGACCT
Source organism: uncultured Chloroflexia bacterium (assembly GCA_963846365.1). Classification (GTDB taxonomy): domain Bacteria; phylum Chloroflexota; class Dormibacteria; order Aeolococcales; family Aeolococcaceae; genus CF-96. Next base: position 716,390 of record CAWJVN010000001.1, on the reverse strand, counting down.
GCTCGACCTGGGCGCCGAGCATGCGCAGCTTGTCGACCAGCGCCTCGTAGCCGCGGTCGAGGTGGTAGACGTCCTCGATCTCGGTCACGCCCTCGGCGCAGCACGCGGCGATGACCAGGGCGGCGCCGCTGCGGATGTCGAGCACCCGCACCAGGGTGCCGCGCAGCTGCGACGGTCCGTGGACGATGGCGCTGCGCCCGTCGATGGTCACCTCGGCGCCGAGCCGGCGCAGCTCGTCGACATGGCGGAAGCGGTTGTCGTGCACCGCCTCGCTGATGGTGCTGGTGCCCTCGGCCTGGGTCATGAGGGTGACGAACTGGGGCTGGAAGTCGGTGGCGAATCCGGGGTGCGGCCAGGTGGTCACGTCCACCGCACGCAGGGTGCGCTCGCGGTGCACCCGCACGTGGGTGGTGCCCTCCTCGATGTCGCAGCCCGCGGAGCGCAGCTTGTTGATCAGCGGACGCACGTCGGCGGGGGCGAGCTGCTCGAGGGTGACGTCGCCGCCGGTGGCCGCGGCCGCGACCATGTAGGTGCCCGCCTCGACGTAGTCGCTGGTGACGCTGTGGCGCACCCCGTGGAGGAGGCCGCCGCTGCCCTCGACGACGATCTGCTCGGTGCCCGCGCCGGTGATGCGCGCACCCATGCCGTTGAGACAGCGGGCGAGGTCGACGATGTGCGGCTCGCGCGCGGCGTTGCCGATCGCGGTGATGCCCTCGGCGAGGCAGGCGGCCATCATCAGGTTCTCGGTGCCGGTCACCGTGGGCATGTCGAGGTCGACGCGGGCGCCGCGCAGCGGCAGCCGCGCGCTGGCGACGTAGCTGTTGTCGCTGATGTCGACGGTGGCGCCCATGGCGCGGAGTCCGACGAGGTGCTGGTCGAGGCGGCGCAGGCCGATGTCGTCGCCGCCGGGGCGGGGGATGAGCGCCTGGCCGGTGCGGGCGAGCAGCGGTCCGAGCATCAGCACCGAGCCGCGCAGCCGCCGTGCCAGCTCGGGGTCGGGGTGCACCGACGGGGTCTGGTTGGCGCGCAGCCGCCAGGTCGAGCCCCGCGCCTGGTCGACGCCGACGCCGAGGTCGCGCAGCATCGCGCCCATGGTCTCGATGTCCTCGATGCAGGGCACGTTGCTCAGCTCGACCGGCTGATCGGTGAGCAGGCAGGCCGCCATCGCCGGCAGCGCGGCGTTCTTGCTGCCCGAGGCGGTGACGGTGCCCTGGAGGCGCTGCGGCCCGGTGATGCGGAGCAGGTTCATGGCCGCCAAGGGTACGCCGTCGAGGCGGGCGCCCTCACGGGCGCCCGCGGCTCTCTCAGACTCTCGGGGCGCCCAGGCAGACGTGCACCATCCTGATCCGGCCGCCGTCCGCCTCCACCACCATCGCCACGGGGCGGTTGAAGGCGGCGCCGGAGGCGGTGCGCCCGCGGGCGTCGAAGTCGACGGTCACGCTGGCCCCGGCGCCGTTCATGCGCTCGACGCTCAGCGTCTGGGTGCGCACGTTGGCCTGAAGCCAGGCGAGGAAGCTCCGCAGCTGGGCGGTTCCCCGGTGGCAGACAAGGAACCCGTCGAGGGGGTAGAACAGGAACGCCTCCGGGACGAAGAGCTCGGCGATGGCCTCGGCGTCGCCCGCGTTGAGGCGCTCGACGAGCTCGGCCGCGAGCTCACCGGCGTTCGGCGCCGCCGGCCGTGCCAGCAGCGCCGTGGCGGCCGCCGCCGCCGGCTCGCGGGCGGGGCTGCTCGGCGGGACTGCGATCAGCGGGCGGCGGTCCTGCGCGCCGCGCTCGCGGTGGGCGTGATAGTGGTCGGAGACCTGCTGCCAGGAGGTGGCGTTCACCCCGCCCGGAAGCGGCGTGGTGCCGTCGAAGTAGCGGACCGCGCCGGAGGTGGCGTTGCGGTACTCGCCGGGGCTGACCACGCTGCCCGCGGCGAAGCGCACCGGATGCCGCGGCGCCTCGGGCACGGTGCCGTGCGGCGCGGTGGGGGCGGCGCCAATCTGCACCACCCGGTAGTGGTCGGCGACCTGCTGCCAGGACGACGAGTTGGTGCTGCCGGGCAGCGGCGTGCCGCCGTCGAAGTAGCGGGTCCGGCCGTTGCCGGTGCTGCGGTAGAGCCCGGCGGGCACGACGCTGCCGGGGGGAAAGCGGACCGGTCGAGTTGCCATGACGATTGACACCTGGTGGAAGGGCGGGCGGCGCTCCGGTGCGTCACCGGAGCAGGTCTGCCGGAACGACCACCGTGCGGCGCACAGCGGTCGACGCCTACCCCCAGGGAGGCAGCCAGCTCACCCAGCGAATGCCCGTCTTCACTCGGTCAGGGTAGCAGCCGGTTCCCGTCGTGGATATGGCTGACGCGTATTCGTCACCCGGCGTCACCGTAGAGCGCGGTGAGCCCCCGGGCGATCTCGCGCATCCGGTCGCGCACCGCCTCCGGCGCGATCACCTCGACGTCGCCGGCGAAGCCCGCCAGCATCGCCGCGGCGGCGTTCGCGCCGGGGAAGCGCAGGCGCATCCCCGTCCAGCCGGGGCGGTCCAGCTCCTCGCAGCGCAACTCGAGCCGCGCCCGCATCACGGTGCGGAGCGTCGCCACCGACGCATCGCGCACCCGGGCGGTCACCGCCAGCGGCTCGCCGCGGCGCTCGAAGGCGGCGCGGGCCCGCTCCCAGGCCGCGCCCACGTCGAAGTCGGGGGGACGCCGGGACACGCCGGGAGCGGGGGAGAGGTCGTGGATGCGCGACACTCGGAAGGTGCGCATCCCGCCGTCGCAGAGCGCCAGCAGGTACCACGCGCCGCCCTTCTGTACCAGGCCGTGGGGGTCGACGAGGCGGCGGGGGCCGGGGCCGTCGCCGTGGTCGTAGAAGAGCCAGAGCAGCCCGGAGCCGCGCACCGCCTCGCGGAGTGCGGCGAGGTCGGCGGCGCGCTCGCCCCGCTGCCACCATCCCGCGGGGTCGGCGTGGACGGCGGAGCGGTCGCGCTCGACCGCCGGCCGGTAGTGCGCCGGCAGCGAGGCGAGCAGCTTGCGCAGCGCCGAGTGGGCGGCGGGGGCGACGTCGACCCCGCTGGCGGCGGCCGGGCCGGCGACCAGGAAGAGGGCGCGTGCCTCCTCCTCGGTGAGCCCGCTGAGGTCGGTGCGGTAGCCCTCGATCAGCTGCCATCCCCCGCCCCGGCCGCGCTGCGCGTAGACCGGTACCCCGGCCGCGGAGAGCGCCTCGAGGTCGCGGTGGACCGTCCGCGGTGACACCTCGAGGCGTTCTGCGAGGTCCGTGGCCGTGACCCGGCCGCGGGCCTGGAGGAGCATCAGGATGGAGACGAGGCGGTCGGCGCGCATTCCCGGATTCTGCCGTCCAAAGATGACATGAGGTGTCGACGTATCTCCCGCATCCTGCAGGGGCAACGCCGCCACACGGCGGCTCTGGGAGGAAGCCCCGATGGTCCGGACCGACCCCCGCCCGATTCAGGCACAGGCTCGTCGAGCCGCGTGGCGAGGCCATCGGCAACGCCTTCGCCGCGGTCGTCGACGTCCCCGAGGGCGCGGGCGTCTACACCCGGCTGGCGGGATGGCTGGGCCGCGACGTGAGCCGCTGGGGAGCGTAGCCGCCCGGCGCCTCGGGCTCGCCGGTCCACAGCTCTCGGAGCAGGCCGGCGAGCTCGGGCGCCCGCTCCAGGGGGAGGTAGAGGTGGGCGCCCTCGAGCTCGACCACCCGCCGGGCTCCGGGGATCAGCGCGGCCAGCCGGTGCGCCCACACCGGCTTGAAGAAGACGTCGCCGGTGCCCCAGACGATCAGGGTCGGGGCGGTGAGGGCCGCCAGCCCGCGCCCGGCGGCGACCAGGTCCTCAGCCCGGAGCGACACCACCAGGCGCTCGATGGCGCGGGTGGCGCCGGGGGTGGCCAGGGGGGCGAGCAGGGCGTCGAGGGTCTCGCCGTCGAGCTCCTCGGGGCGCTCGAGGCCGCACCCCAGACCGGCGGCGGAGCGCGCCAGCTCGGGATCCGCCGCCATCCGGTCGAGCGCCGGCGCGTAGCGGCCCCGCCGGGCGCGCTCGGTGGCGGCGCGGAACGCCGGCGGCGGAAGGTTGTCGTGGCTGTCGCAGTTGGTCAGGGTCAGGGTGCGGATCCGCTCCGGATGCCGGCCGGCGAGCACCTGGCAGACCGCGCCCCCGGTGTCGTTGCCCACCAGGTCGATGCGGTCGAGGCCGAGCGACCCGCACACCGCCTCCACCAGCCCGGCGAGGGCGGGGAGGGAGAGATCCTGGTCCGACCCCGCCGGGCTGGCGCCGTGGCCGGGGAGGTCGAGGACGACGCAGCGGCGCAGCTCCCGCACCCGGTCGACGACGCCGCGCCAGAGCAGGCCGTGGACCACGATGCCGTGGACGAACACCGCGGCGGGACCCTCGCCGATGTCGACGCAGGCGACCCTGCCGGCGGGGGTGGCCACCATCCGGCGGTGGGCGTTCCAGCCGTCGAGGCGCATCTCCGGGCCCTCCTCCAGGTCACCGACCGTCAGTCGGTATTCGAACAAACCGACTGGCGGTCTGTCAAGATCGGGCGGTGACCGATCGCCGGGCGGAGAGGGGGGAGGCCACCCGCCGCCACCTCGTCGAGACCGCGACCCGGCTCTTCGCCGAGCGTGGCTACGAGGCCACGCCGATCGAGCTCGTCCTGGGCGAGGCCGGGGTCAGCCGGGGCGCGCTGTACCACCACTTCGCCAGCAAGGAGGCGCTCTTCGAGGCGGCGCTCGACGTCACCCAGGCGGGGGTGGCGGCGGCGGTCCGCGACGCCGCCGGCCGCGCCGACGGCCCCCTCGGCGCGCTGCGGGCGGGATGCGCCACCTGGCTCGCCCTCGCCCGCGACCCGGCGGTGCGCCGCATCGTCCTCCTCGACGCCCCCGGCGTGGTCGGCTGGGAGCGCTGGCGGGAGATCGACGAGCGCCACTCGCTGGGTGCGGTCAGGGCGTCGCTGCGGGCGCTCGCGAACGAGGGCCGCCTGCCCAGGGCGCTCGTCGACGTCCACGCCCACGTGCTCCTGGCGGGGCTCACCGAGGTCGCCCTGCTCATCGCCCGCGCCGACGACCCGGAGGTGGCGACCGAGCGGGGCGAGGCGGTGGTTGCGAGCCTGCTCAGCGGGCTCGCCGGCGACGGCGGCCGAGCTTCGGCGCGGTGAGCTCGGCGGGGAGGCTGTCGAACCACCGCATCACCGCGGTCTCGATGTGGATGCCGAGGGAGAGGGTGGCGGCGATGTGGAGGTCGGTCCCCGGGGCCATCGCGATCGGCTGGAGCACCTGGTACGCGGCGAGCCGCTCGGCGTGCCGCCGGCGGTGCCGGGCCAGCATGCCCGCGAGCACCTCGGGCTCGAGGTGGGAGCCGAAGGACAGGGTGAGCATCAGCGGGTAGCGGATCTGCTCGGGCCCGGGCTCGAGGTGCAGCCACTCGCCGAACGCGGCCCGGCCCGCCTCGGTCAGCGCGTACGGGCGCCGGCGCCGGGGGCCGGGCTCGCCCGCGGCGATCAGTCCCCGCGCGGCCAGGGTCTCGAGCTCGCGGTAGATCTGGCTCTGGGTGATGCTCCAGAAGTCGCCGATGAAGGTGTTGGCGACCTGCACCAGGTCCCACCCCGTCATCTCGCCGCGGTGCAGGAAGCCCAGCAGCGACGCGGCGGTGGAGTTGAGGGGCTCACCCATTGTCATTCCACTATGGAAGGTCTATCGTGGTCACCTTCCATTATGGAGGTTCGCCGCCGGATGCCCGCCGTGCCCGTCGACCATGCCGGCGCCCGCGCGGCGCTCGCCGAGCTCACCCCCCGCACCGCGGCGCTGATCGCCGGCATCACCACGCCCGAGCGGCGGGTCACCGGCCTGGAGTGGACCCTGGCCGAGACCGCCGCCCACGTCGTCATCGGCGTGCGCGGCTACACCAACTCGCTGCAGGGCGAGATCGCCCGGTGGACCCACCACATCCCGGAGACGCCCGGGTACCGGGAGCGGCTCACCGGGCTCACCTCCGGCTCCCTCGTCGAGGAGCCCTCTCGCGACCCCGCGGTGCTCGGCCGGCGGCTCGTCGACGCGGTCGACGCCTTCTTCGAGGCCAGCGCGGGGCGGTCGCCGGACGAGCCCGTGCCCACCCCCTGGTACGCGCCCGGCGCCAGCCTGTCGCTCGGCGCCGCCACCTGCCTGCTGCTCGGCGAGCAGGTGATCCACGGCTGGGACATGGCGCGCACCCTGGGCAGGCCGTGGCGGGTCAGCCGCGAGCACGCCCTGCTGCTGGTGGGGGTGATCACGACGATGATGCCGCTGGCCGTCGATCCCGAGGCCGCCCGCGGGGTGCGCGCCGTCTACGCGCTCCACGTCCGCGGCGGCCCGGGCTTCGTGCTCCGGGTCGAGGACGGCCGCGCGGCCGTCGAGCCGCTCGGCGCTCAGCGGATCGACTGCCACCTCTCGGGCGACCCGGTGAGCCTGGCGATGGTGGGCTACGGCCGGATCGGCCAGTGGCGGGCGATCGCGCGCGGCGGGCTCCTCGCCTGGGGACGCCGGCCCTGGTTGGGGCTGCGGATGCGAAGCTTCTTCTTCAACCCCTGAGCCCCGCACTGGTGATCTGTCCCGGGAACCGCCGCGCCGCCGGGCTGGAGTGGACCCAGGGGGAGACCGCGGCGCACCTGATCGTCGCCCTGCGCGCGCACACCGACGCGCTGTCCGGCGACCTGGGCGGGTGGGAGGCGTACGTGCCCGAACTCGACGCTCTTCCGCGACCGGCTCTCGGGGATGACCGGGGCCAGCCTCGCCGCCATCCCCAGCCGCGGACCCCGCGGTGCTGAGCGCCCAGCTCGGCGAGGCCGCGGACGGCTTTCTCGAGGCGAGCGCGGGACGGTCGCCGGACCAGCCGGTGCCGGCGCCGTGGTACGCGCCCGGCGCCAGCCTGCCGCTCGCCGCCGCCACCTGCCTGCTGCTCGGTGAGCAGGTGATCCACGGCCGCGACCTGGCGCGGAGCATGGGACGGCCGTGGCCGATCGCCCGCGAGCACGCCCTGCTGATGGCGCAGGTGATCGCGTCGATGATGCCGCTCGTGCTCGACCCCCAGGCGGCGCGCGGGGTGCGCGCCGTCCACGCCCTCCACCTGCGCGGCGGCACCGGCTTCGTGCTCCGCGTGGGCGACGGCCGCGCCGTCACCGGCCCCTGGCCGGCCAGCGGGTCGACTGCCACCTCACCGGCGACCCGGTGAGCCTCGTCCTCGTCGGCTACCGGCGGGTGAGCCAGTGGCGGGAGATCGCCCGCGGCGGGATCGTCGCCTGGGGACGGCGGCCGTGGCTGGGTCCGCGGATGATCGGGCTCTTCTTCACCCCCTGACGTGCACGGCGGGCCACGGCCGGCGGCATACTCCGCCCCATGGTGGGACGCGGAGGCCGGGCCGCGGCGATGGTCGCGGCCGCCGCGGTGGCGGCGGTCAGCGGGTGCGCGCCGGCGAGCCAGGTGGCCTCCACCTCGACGGTCGCGGTCCACGGGGTGGTGGACGCGCCCGACGGCACCCCCGCCGCCGGGCTGCGGGTCGGCCTGGTCAAGCAGCTCGACGCCGCCGAGGCGCTCGGCGGCCTCTTCGTGATCGGCGTCTCGCTCGGGCTCGCCTGCTTCGGGGGCGGCGCCAACGTGCCGGACATCTGCGCCCACCAGCCGAGCACCGCGAGCGGCGGCGACGGGCGCTTCCGCTTCCAGCTGAGCGGCTCCGACACCCAGAACTCGCTGGGCCGCGCAAGCACCTTCAGCATCGTCACCTCGCTGCCGGCCGGCGCCGGCGAGCTCACCGGGCCGTCCACCGCGGAGGACCTCGAGCTCCAGGCCGCCGACATCGAGGTGCCGGCGCTGCGGCTCTGGCGTCCACCGGTGCGGCTCACCCCGTCGGGCGGGTCGCTGACCGTGGACTGGCCGCCGCCGTCCGCCGGCTACGGCGGCTCCCCCGGCTACGACGTGCGCTTCCAGGACGCCGCCTCGCTGCCGGTCTGGACCTTCAGCGACACCCATCCCGGCGCCGTCCTCGACGCCCGCCTGCTCGAGGACAGCCACGGCGGCGCCATCGTCGAGGCGCGCACCCGGATGCCCGCCCCCGGCACCACGGCGCAGCTCACCTACCGGTCCGCCACGGTGGCATACCGCGGCGGCGCGGGCGCGCCGGCCTCGCGGGGCCGGCCCTGCTCGGCGGTCCGGGGCGGCGTCAGCGTCCCCCTCACCCCGTGCACCCTGACCGACGGCGACCTGGTCCATCCCGGGATCCCGACCGGCTCGGCCCATCCGTCCCCGGCGGTGGGGTCGGCGAGCCCGGCTCCGGAGCACGCTCAGGTGGACATGGGCGCGGCGGTGCCGGTGACCCTGGTGGTGGTGCGGGGCTGTCCGGGATGCGCGGTGGAGGGCTCGAGCGACGGCACCTCGTGGTCGGCGCTCGGCACCGTGCCCACCGAGCCCGGGTCGGTGGAGCCGCCGGGGGGACGCGCCCCCGCCCGCTACGTGCGCTGCGGCGGCTCCGCGGGGGTGGGCGGCCTGCGCGAGATCTCGGTGTGGACCGCGGCGGCGGCCGCCGGGGCCCGGGCCGGCGATGGGTCCGGCGGACCACCCGCGGGCGGGGGGACGGCGCCGGCCGCCACCGGTCCGGGCACCGACCTCCGGCCGCTGGTGGTGGCGCTGGTGGCGCTCGCCGCGGCCATCGCCGGGCTCGCGGTGGTGATCGCGGTGCGGAGGGCTCCGGCGGGCGCTCGCTGACCGCACCGCGGGTTGCTGCCGTGGGCGGCGGTAACCGGCGTCGGGCGGACGTCGCCGCCCATACCAACGGTGCCGGCGCCCGCGCCGGCGGACGGGGGGCGCGGGGCCGGCGGTCGACTCAGTTGACAGTCATTGACGCGGTGGGGGACCTGCGCTAGCGTGTCAGCACCCGCCGTCCGGACGGCACAATCGCCCACGCCCCACGGTGATGTCATGTCTGTCCACAATCCCCCCGAAGTGTCGTCCCGGGTCTCGGACCGCCTGCGGCCGGTGTGGTCGTGGGGGACGAGCGGCGCCGAGGCCGGAACCCGCAGCGCGCCGCCCGAGGGCGAGGCCGGGGCGCGCGGCGCACCCGCCCCGGAGCCGGAGACGATCGAGCTCGTCGGCCGGGCGGTGGAACGACCCTCGTGGGCCTGGGGAGGAGGGCAACGCGACCGCGAGGCGGCCCCCGCGGTCGCCGGGCCGGCGCCGGCGGCAGCGGAGCCCGCCGCGGCTTCGCCGGTGCCCGCGGCCGCGCCTCCGCCCGTGGGACCGCCGCCGTGGTGCTGGGACGCCACGGTGGTGATGGAGGTGATCCCCGAGCCTCCAGCGCCGTGGAGCTGGGCGGCGGTCACCGCCGGGATGGAGGTGGCGGCCCCGGCGCCGCCGGCGTCGCCGGTCGCGCCGCTGCCACGGTCGGCGCCGGCCGCGCCCGCCGGCGGCGCCGCCCCGGCGCCGCGCTGGACCTGGGGGTCGAACGCCGGTGCCACGCCCGCGGCCGCGGCACCGTCCGCCCCGCCGTGGCGCTCGGCGTCCTCGCCGGCGGCCCCGGCCGCCGCCGCGCCCGCCGCCGCGCCCGCCGCCGCCGCCAAACCGCCGATCGCGGCCCTGCTGGTCATCGGAGTGCTCGTCGCCGGGTGGGCGCTGACGTTCTCGACCGCGCGCGCCGTCGCCGTGATGCCGGTGGTGGCGCTCTACCTGCTGGTGATCGCGGCCCGTTCGGCGGCCGCGCGCCTCGACCACGGTGTCGAGGCGGTGCTGCTCGGCGCCGGCTTCCTGCTCGCCATCGGCGGCCGGCTCGTCGCCGCCTGGACGCTGGGGTGGCTGGTCGTGCTCCTCACCGTGCTCGAGCTCGCCGGGCTCTCGCTCGGCTCGGTGCTCATCCGGGGGTGACCCCCTCGGGAGCGGACAGGAGGGCGGCGGCCGGGGGCCGCCGCCCTCCACGCGTCTCCGACGCGACGTCAGGCCCGAGCCACGTCGGAGGTGGCGGCAGACTGTGCCTGGAGCATGTGATAGAGGAGGATCAGCTCACTGAGCGCCAGCGGCCCGCTGCGCGCTCCGGGCTCGATCTGTCCCAGGGTGCTCGGCAGGTCGCCGGACACCCTCAGGCCGCTCCAGATGTGCTCCTCGACCTCGCGGCTCATCTCCCGCGGGGCCCGGCTGTCGATGTAGAGGGCGTCGACGGGCTTGCCGTCCTCGTCGCGCAGGAGGCTGAGGTGCACCGCCCGCCGGGTGTCGTCACCGAGCACCGCGGCGAGGTCGGGGTGGGGGATGGTGGGACGCAGCAGCAGGGTTGCGCTGAGCGAATCGCCGGCGTCGGCGCCGTCGGCGGGATGGAAGCGCACCACGATGTCGGCGTGCGACCGCTGGGGGCGGATGTACGCCGCCGACTCCGGCTCGCGCCGCTCCAGCTCGGCGAGCACCTGCTCGGCCGAGTAGCCGCGCTTCTGGGTGTCGCGGCGCACCTTCCACTGGCGCCGGATGTCCTCGGGGGGATCGAGGTAGACGGTGACGTCGAAGCACGCCCGCGCCTTCTCGCTGTGCAGCGGCAGCAGCCCCTCGATGATCACGAACTCGCGGGGCTCGATCCGCTCCTGGCGGCCGAAGGTGCCGGTGGCGTGGTCGTAGACCGGCTTGAGGATCGGCTGCCCGGTGGCCAGCAGGTTGAGGTGCTGCTCCATGATCTCGATGTAGTTGCACTCGGGATGGAGCGGCGTGAAGGGGAGCGACTTGCGCTCCTCGCGGTCGTAGCGGTGGTAGTCGTCGACGCAGACGCCGGTGACGCGGTCGGGGCCCAGGGCCTCGACCAGCCCGGCGGTGAGGGTGGTCTTGCCGGCGGCGCTGTCACCCGCGATCGCGACCATGACCGGCCGCGGCCCGGCGTCCTCGGCGACGGATCCGGTCCGGGTCGTGGGGATGAGTGTGTCCGGCATGCCAACGCGCCTCTGACAGGATGGGGCTCACCGACGCGACCTGACGGCGCGGAGCTCCCCACGTACCCTGACGAGACTGACAGAATTCCCATTTCAACGTCAATTGATTTTTTGCTACCTGTTCATAACTGAAAACTTATGAATGACGCCGCCGCGCCAGCCCGGTGGGAAGCAGGAGGGCGAGCGGCACGCCGAGGGCGGTGAGCCCGGGTGAACCCGGTTCACGTCGATCGCCGGTTTCGGGACCCTCCCGGCTGCGGTAGGGGTGCCGGGAGATGCGCCTGCACACCAGCCCGAGGACAGCGGTGGACGGCCGCCCGGTCGAGGCGTCGAGCCTGCTGCAGCGGGTGGGGCGATCGAGATCGCCCGCTGGCCGCCGGTGCAGGTGACCTACTGCGCGTACCACATCATGGTGGGGCTGGGAACGCTGCTCCTCGCGCTGCTCGGCCTCGGCGCCCTGCTGGCGTGGCGCCGACGGCTGTTCCACTCGCGCTGGTACCTGTGGCTGCTGATGCTGTTGCTGCCGTTCCCCTACATCGCCAACGAGGCGGGCTGGGTGGTGACCGAGGTGGGGCGCCAGCGCTGGCTGGTCTGGGGCCTGATGCCGACGGCGCGGGGCACCTCACCGACGGTGGAGGCGGGGGAGACCATCTTCACCCTGCTCGGCTTCGCGGGCATCTACAGCGTGCTCATCGCCGGGGTGGTGTTCCTGCTCGGCCGGCAGATCGTGCTCGGCCCCGACCGCCGGCCGGCGACGCGCCACCGGCTGGTGGGGACCCGCTGATGGAGGGCGTCTGGTTCGGCGTGATCGGGTTCGTCCTGACCGTGTACGCGGTGCTCGACGGCTTCGACCGGGGGTGGGCCTGCTCCATCCCCTGGTGGCGCGCACCGAGCCGGAGCGCCGCGCCGCCCTGGCGGCGGTGGGCCCGGTGTGGGACGGCGGCGAGGTCTGGCTGATCGACTTCGGCGGGCTGCTCCTCCTCGCCTTCCCCCGGGTGTACGCGGCCGGGTTCAGCGGCTTCCACCTGCCGCTGACGATGGTGCTCTGGCAACTGGCTGGCGCCGAAGACCGGAGGCGGGCTCCAGCTGCGCTCCCGCCGCCTCGCTCGGCGGCTGGTCGCGGTGGTGGTCGGGCTGCTCGTCCTGGCCACCATCTCCACGTTCGGAGTTCGTGCCGGCATGCTCCACAACTACCGGGCCACGCCGCCGCTCCTGCTTCCGCGGGAAGGTGGGGGAGGGCGCCTCAGGAGCCGTCCGGCGCCGAGTGCGTGTAGCCGCCGCACCGCCGGCGCCGCCGGTCCCTCAGAAGAGGTGGCGTCAGCGAACCCCCCTGATGCGGCTGACGAACACGGTGCCGAGCACGAACCAGACCGCCGCGCTGCCGAACACCACCCGGAAGCCGAGGTTGTTGCCGGCGGCGATGCCGAGGACGCTGTTGTGAGCGTCGTTGAGGTGGGTGAGGAGCAGCGCGGCCAGGGTCGGGGCGACCACCTGCGGCAGGGTGAGCGAGACGTGCCAGAGCGCCATGTCCCGCCCGGCGGCGCTCTCCCTGTCGGGGAGCACGTCGCAGGCGAGGGCCCAGTCGATCGCGTAGTAGAGGCCGTAGCCGATCCCGAAGAGCAGCCCCAGCGCGTAGAGCGGGACGGTGGAGCTCACCAGCGAGAAGATGACCACCGAGGCGGCGACCGCCTGGATCGCGCCGGCCGCGTAGACGAACGGCTTGCGGCGCCCGATCCTGTCGGAGTACGCGCCGCCCACGATCGCGGGGATCACCCCGCCGGCGATGACCGCCAGCAGCCAGTAGCTGCTCGCCGCGCCGGAGTTCTGCGAGTGGGCCACCTTCTCGAAGTACGAGTCCATGAAGGGAACGATCGAGAAGATGCCGAACTGCATCAGGCAGCGGGTGAGGAAGCACCAGAGGAAGTCACGGTCGGAGAAGGCGGTGAAGAACCGGCGCAGCGCCGCGATCCGCCGCCCCGCCAGCACCCCGACCAGGGCGCCGGCGGCGGCGATGCCGGCGACGGCGAGGGTCGCGCCGCCCAGCGACGCGGACAGCAGCACCAGCAGGGCGACGACGGCGACCAGGGTGGAGGCGCCGCAGACCAGCACCCGGGCCGAGGGACGGGGGCGCGGGGTGGTGCGCGCCGGCCGCGGCGGCAGCACCGCCTCCCTGGTGCCGGCGAGGGTGATGAGCAGGCTCAGGACGAAGATGACGACGACCACCGCGTAGCCGATCTCCAGGCCGGTGCGGCTCCTTCCGAAGATCGAGAGCACGATGGCGATCATCAGGATGCCGACCACCGTCCCCAGCTGGTTCATGGTGCCGAGCAGGCCGGAGGCGCGTCCTCGCTGGCCCTCGGGCACCACGTCGGGGATCACTCCGCTGTACGCGGCCCCGGCGACGTTGTTCCCGGCCTGGACGGCGAGGTAGAAGACGATGAGGAGGGCGGGCGTCCACGCCAGCGAGAGCAGCGCCAGGCCGATGACGTTGAGCACCGTGCCCGCCACCATCCAGGGGCGGCGCCGGCCCCAACGGGTCCGGGTGCGGTCGGAGAGCCAGCCGGCGAGCAGCGGCACCAGCAGCGCGAAGACGCCGCCCGCGGCGGTGGCGCGGCCGACCAGCAGGTCGCTGGCGTCCCTGCCGACGATCAGCTTGGCGCCCTCGGGGACGAGGGCGATGAAGAGCGGCTGCCAGTGGGCCCCGTTGCCGAACCAGAAGGCGTTGATGGAGAGCAGCCGGCCCAGGGAGAGGCGCCCGGCGGGGGCGGCCGCGACCGGGACGACGGGGGCGTGAGCGGAGGCCACGGTGGGCGGTTCCTCGAGAGGTGGCGTTGCCACCCGCCAATGCTGACCGGGTCGGCGAGGGGATCGTCACACCGAGATCCACCGCCGGACGGCATCCCGGGTCCGAAACGTCCAAGACGCCGTCTCCGGATCCGGCTAGGCTGGCGCCATGAAGACACCTCGCCCCGCGCTGATCGAGCTGGTCGTGTCCGACATGGCGGCCACCCTCGCCTTCTATCGCCGTCTGGGGCTGGAGATCCCGGCCGAGGCCGACGGACAGCCGCACGTGGACGCCGAGCTCGCCGGCGGTCTGCGCGTGGCCTGGGACACCGAGGAGACGATCCGATCCTTCGACCCGGACTGGTCACCGCCAGGGCGGGGCGGCCATCGGGTCGCCCTGGCGTTCGCCTGTGACACCCCGGCGGAGGTGGACGCCGCCTGGGCGGAGCTCACCGAGGCCGGGTATGCGGGACACCTCCGGCCGTGGGACGCCTTCTGGGGGATGCGCTACGCCGTCGTCCTCGACCCCGACGGCACGCCGGTCGACCTGTTCGCGCAGCTCCCCGCCGCCGACCTCCCGCAGTAGTCCGCTCGGCGTCGTCCCGGCCAGCGCTCGCATCTCGCGGGACAGGTGCGCCTGGTCGGCGTAGCCGCACCCCGCCGCCACCTGCGCCAGCGGCAGGCCGCTCCGGGCCTCGGCGACGGCCTGACCCAGCCGCAGCACCCGTGCCAGCCGCCGCGGGCCGTAGCCGAAGACCGGCAGGCAGCGCCGGTGCAGGTGCCGGGTACTGACGCCCAGGCTGCCGGCGATCACCGAGACCGGAGCCCCGGCGGCCGCCATCCGGAGCACGCGCGGGCCGAGCGGGTCGACGTCGCGGGCGGCGGCGCGCTCGATCGCCCACGCCTCCAGCCCCGCCTCGGGGGCGTCCGCGATCCGCTCGGCCAGCTCGCGCGCGGTCGCGGCCGGCCACAGCTCCTCGAGGTCGGGAGCCCGGTCGCAGACCAGGTCGGCGGGGATGCCCAGCAGCGCCGGGCCGGCGCCGCCCGAGAAGCGCAGCCCGACGTATCGCGTCCCGGGGCGGCTCCGGAGCAGGCGGGCGGTGCGGTCCGGCCCCGCGACGAACAGGCGGTCGCCGTCCCAGACCAGGTCCAGGCAGCCGTCGGGCAGGATCCGGATCAGCTCCGAGCCCGGCCCGGCGGTGCGCTGCCACAGGACCGCACCGGGCACCGAGGTGGGGCGCTCGCGGTAGGTCATGCGGTGATGATGCGGGCGCTGTGCGATCTGCGGGCGGGGGGAGGGACTCACGAGGGGCCGGCCCGACGCCTCGGCCGTTTCCAGCACCCGCCGGCGGCGGTGCCGACCAGCAGCCCGTCGTGGGTCTCGAAGCAGAGGTCACCCCGGGCGGTGCGACGGATGTCGTACTCGCCGTCGTGGTGCCGGTTGTGGTGGTACTCGCAGAGCGAGAGGAGGTTCCAGAGTCTCGTCGGACCTCCGTCGATCCAGTGGTGGATGTGGTGGGCATCGGTCCGGGTCGCCGGGATCGCGCAGCCGGGGTAGCGGCAGGTGCCGTCCCGGCCCTGCACCGCGCGCCGCATCCGGAGCGTGACCCCCGGCCGCTCGGGTCCGCCGCCGCCGACCTGCCCGTCGCGCTCGAGCAGGGTGACCATGGTGGCGTCGCAGCCCAGCCGCCGCGCCGCCGCGGCGGAGAGGGCGGGACCGTCGAGGATGTGGCAGCGCCCCTCCGGGGTCTCGCCGGTGAGCACGCCGAGGTCGACGTGCACGACCAGCTGCGCCGGGGACGGCGCACTCCCGCCGCCGTGCCCGGCGGTGCACAGCGCGACCAGGGCGTCGGCACGGAGCGCGGCGGCGGGATCGGCGGCGAGCGAGAGCTCACCCGCGGAGAACGCCTCGGCAACGGCGGGCAGCTTGCGCGCGGCAACCCCCGCGCGCACCAGCTTGTCGGTGGTGTACCGGTCGAACCCGAGGTTGGCCATCACCCAGTCCGAGCAGCTGCGCACTTCCGCCCGCCGCCAATCCCGCCGTCCGCGAATGCACAGACCAGCTCCGCCATCCGCGCCGAATCGGCATGCATCCGCACCGCCAGCTCGCGCATCTCGCACGACGGCGCCAAGCTGGTACGCGTGGAGTGACTGTCAGGCATTGCGCTCATTGAACAGCAGTGATACCAAACACATGTTCTCGTGCCCAGCAAAGGGCCAATCGACCAGTGGGTGTAAGTCCCACCCGGGCAGGCCGCCAGAGGAGCCCGGCAGCCGACCTCCGGCGTCCGGCGAGATCCGGGCGTCGAAGCGAGGAGACGCAAAGCTGCAGGCCGCAACGATTGTGAACTCTGCCGCGTCGAAAGTTTCTCCAGCATCCCAGGCCTGGACTGCTGCCTTCGCCCAACGTCCCGGGGCTCGGCCTCCTCGGTCCCTCACGGGAGCAGCCTGGAACTCCTCCGGCGTACAGGAGACGGCATGCAGCGACGGCCGATTGGTCAACTGGGGAGACCCTCCCGCACCCGTGGTCAGTGTCGGTAGCCGCGGAAGCTTGCCCTCGTATAAGGCGATCCCGAAGTCGAGGGCGGTGCGAAGGGAGTCGGAGCGGGGCGTAGTACCGATGACAGCCGGGACAACACAACCCGGCCGAGGGAAGGCCCCGCACGTCGGTGGCGCGCACGCTGCGAGGGGCGGGTGAGGGCATGGCGATCGCCAACCACCCGGTCGACAAAGTCCGCGCACTCCAGCGAGCGCTCTACGTGGCCGCGAAGCAGCATCGTCAGAGGAGATTCCATGCTCTCTACGACCGGGTAGCTCGCCCCGACGTTCTCCGCCGGGCCTGGCAACAGGTGCGGCGCAACCGGGGCGCCGCCGGCATCGACGGCGAGACCCTGCAGGCCATCGAGGCCTACGGGGTGGAGCGGATGCTGGCGGAACTGTGCGAGCTGCTGGTGGCCGGTCGATACCGGCCGCAGGCGGTGCGCAGGGTCTACATCCCCAAGCCGGGACGCCCGGGCGAACGCCGCCCGCTGGGCATCCGGCGTCCGGGATCGGGTGGTCCAGGCCGCGGCCAAGCTGGTGCTCGAGCCCATCTTCGAGGCCAGCGTCCTGCCCTGCTCCTTCGGTTTCCGTCCCCGGCGGTCGGCGCACCAGGGTCTGGAGTGCATCCGCCGGGAGATCATCGCCGGGGGGCGCTGGGTGGTCGAGGCCGACTTCGCCGACTACTTCGGGAGCCTCGATCCTGATCTGCTCCTGGGCCTGGTGGCCCGGCGGGTCAGCGATCGACGGGTGCTTCGGCTGATTCGGATGTGGATCCGCGCCGGCGTCAAGGAGGACGGTGTCACCGTCTCCTCGTCCACCGGCGTTCCCCAGGGCGGGGTCATCCCCCCGCTCCTGTCCAACATCTACGGCCATGCGCTCGACGCGCTCTGGGAGAAGGAGGCGAGCCGGGAGGTTCGTCCGGTATGCGGACGACGGTGTGCCACGAACACTGAAGGAGGTGTCATGGGTAGGTGACCCGACGGAGGTGATGCTGCACAGGAGATGGAGGATGGCCCTCCGCAGCCGCCCTGCAGGGGGAGGCTGCAAACCACCGCAAGGTGCTCCGGTCAATGCCGGGGTGCTGAGCGTTGCGGAAAAGGCGCACAGCCAGTGCGTCAGGTGAGAGCCGGGAAGGCGAACGCAAGTGAACCACTGATGACCTGCCGAAAGCGTATCGACGACGTCGAAACCGAGGGGGAGTCGTTACCTCGGGATGAGTGCGGGGGCGACCTGCTTACTGCCCGCGCGGCGTCCGGCTTGGAGGTGGCGCGAGCCCGGTTCAGGCTCTTGTGCGGAACGTGGGAACCTGTGGTCCCGATGCTGTGGTCAACGGGGGCGAGCTCCTGGTGGCCGCGAAAGGGAGACCTCCAAGCAGCAGAAACTGCGAGGAGCAGAGTACCGAGGCGGGGCACAGGGACGGACTGCCCTGTAGTAGCGATGAAGCCTGGTAATGCGGGTGGAGCGAAGGGGGCGGCTTGCCTGGGCTTGTTTGGCGGCCAACCGTGAGGGAGGAGCCGGCGAGCAAGCCGAAGCCATATGAGATTTCCAAGAAGGTGGTCTGGGAGGCCTATCTGAGGGTCAAGGCCAACAAGGGGGCGGCTGGTGTCGACGAAGAGACGATCACGGAGTTCGAGCGGGACCTCAAGGGGAACCTCTACAAGCTCTGGAATCGCATGTCTTCGGGGAGCTACTTCCCGCCGCCGGTGCGCATGGTCGAAATACCGAAGAAAGACGGGAAAGGGACGAGAGTTCTCGGCGTGCCAACTGTCGCCGACAGGATCGCCCAGACGGTCGTCAAGCTGCACTTGGAGCCGACGGTGGAACCGATCTTCCACCCCCAACTCGTACGGCTACCGGCCGGGGCGTTCAGCACTGCAGGCGGTGGGGGTCTGCCGGGAGAGATGCTGGAGGCGCGACTGGGTCATTGACCTGGACATCAAGGCCTTCTTCGACACTCTGGATCACGATCTCGTTCTCTCGGCTGTACGCCATCACACCGAGGCACAGTGGATCCTCCTCTATGTCGAGCGGTGGCTGAAAGCGCCGCTGCAGCGTGAGGATGGCACACTGGTCGCGCGAGAGCAAGGCAGTCCACAGGGCTCGGCGATCTCACCCCTGCTGGCCAACCTGTTCATGCATTATGCGTTCGACGCCTGGATGAAGCGGACGTACCCGCTCGCCTGGTGGGAGCGTTACTGCGATGATGTAGTGGTGCACTGCAAAGACGAGCAACAGGCGCGGTATATTCTGAGGCGCATCACCGAACGGTTGGCGCGTTGCAAGCTGGAGGTTCATCCGGTGAAGACGCGCATCGTGTACTGCAAAGATGATGACCGACCCGGCTCCTCCGAGCACGAACGGTTCGACTTCCTCGGGTACACGTTTCGTCCACGGCTGTCCCGGAGTGTGAAGTACGACCGGTTCTTCGTCAACTTCAGTCCGGCAGTGAGTGACGATGCGACCAGGGCGATGCGGCGAGAGATCCGCCACTGGCGCCTTCAACTGCGCAGTGACAAGACCCTCGGTGACCTGGCACGCATGTTCAACGCCATCGTGCAGGGGTGGATCAACTACTACGGACGCTACTACCCGTCCATGCTGTATCCGTCCCTTCGGAACATCAACCGGTACCTGGTTCGCTGGGCCCGGCGGAAATTCAAGCGGCTGCGCGGTCATGAACGGCGGGCGCGGGTGTTCGTGGCGAGCGTCGCGAGACGCGAACCCGACCTCTTCGCGCACTGGCGCTTGGGCGTGCGGCCCGATGGCTGGGCAAGGGGAGCCGTGTGAGCGGAGACGTTCAAGCACGGTTCTGCGAGAGCCCGGGGGTGAGATTCCCCCGGGCTACTCACCCCGTGGTCCTGTGCCGGTCTCAGGCCGACGCGCACCGGGCGTTGGACTGGCTCCAGTGGCGGGCCCAGGCCCTTCATCTCCGGCTCCACCCGGACAAAACTCGGGTGGTGGCCATGGCGAGCGGGGACGACGGGTTCGACTTCCTGGGGTTCCATCACCGGATGGTCATGTCTCAGCGCTTTGGATGGAAGTACTGCCACCGCTGGCCTTCACGGCGAGCGATGGCTGCCATCCGCAGCAGGATCAAGGCGATCACGGCTCCGCGCAGCCGTCTGAAGTGGCCGATCGATGATCTCGTCCGTGAGCTCAACCCGGTCCTCCGAGGCTGGGGCGCATATTTCCGCTGGGGCAACTCCAGCCGGAAGTTCGCCCAGGTCGACAGCTACGTCCACGAGCGACTGGCGCTCTTCGACAGCAAGAAGCGGCAGAAGCGCGGGCGGCGCTGGGGCAAGACCCCACCTACGCCTGGTATCGGGCGTTGGGGGTTCACCGCCTCACTGGGACGATCCGCTGCATCGGCGCGCTGCGACAGGGGTCACGTGAACACCGTCGGAGAGCCGGATGAGGGAAAACCTCACGTCCGGTTCGATGAGGGGCGGCTGGCGAGGTTCGCCGGACCAGCCGCCTACTCTGCGCAAGGCAATGCGCAAACCCCGGCACCCACGCGCAAACCGACCGCAAACCCCGCCCCCCTGGCCAGCCAACATACACGCAAATCGCCACCAAACACCAACCCGCCGATCAACCGGGCCGCATCATGGTGCCGTGCTCGCGGCGTCGCCACGCCGGAGGCTCGCCCCGGCACTCGCCGCCGTCCTCGCCGCGCTGCTGGCGAGCGGGCCGGCCGCGGCCGCCACCGCCCGGGTCCACGACGACGCCGGGCTGCTCGGCCCCGCCGCCCGCGCCGAGGTCGAGCGCCAGGCCGCCGCCGTGGCCGCCGCCGGGGCGCCGGTGATGGTGACGCTGCGCCACCTCGACGAGAGCCAGGACCAGACCATCGCCGACGCCCAGGCGCCTGATGACCGCGGAGCACGTCGAGTCCACGGCCGGCGCCCACGACGGCGTGGTGGTGCTGGTCAGCCTGCTCCCCGGGAGCAGCCGGCACGGCACCGCCGCGATCTACGCCGGCGCCGCGCTGCTCGACGGGCGCATCCCCCAGGACGAGCTGCAGCGGATCTACGACGAGGAGATGGCGCCGCACCTGGTCGCCGGGGAGGTGGCGGTCGCGGCCGGGGTGACCCGCTTCGTGCTCGACCCCGCCGCGCTGGTGCTGCTCGCGCTGGTGAGCGTCATCGCGGCGCGGCTCTGGCGCCGGCGCAGCGCGGTGACGGTGGGCTCCGAGGTCCATCCGGCGTCACCGGGTGACGCGCCGCCCGCCATCGCCGGTGCCCTCTGGCAGGGGCACGTCCACCCGTCGCTGGCGCGCGCCACCCTGCTCGACCTCGCCCGCGGGGGAGCGCTGCGGATGGAGGGAGGCCGCCGGGTCCCGCTGCGGCTCCGCTGTGTCGATGTCACCGGGGTCCGCACTCCCTGGGAGCACGAGCTGTGGACCGCGCTGGCCGCCGCCGCGGGCGGCGACGGATGGGTCGGCCGCCGCCGGCTCGGCCGGGTGCCGAGCCGGCCGCAGCGGATGCTGGCGGCGCTCCGCGAGGAGCTGTGCCGGCGCGGCCTCTTCGAGCCCCGGATGACGCGGATCCGGCGGCCGCTGCTGCTCGGCGGCGCCGCCGGCCTGGTGCTCGCCGCGGTCACCGCGGGCACCGCCGCCGCCGGGCTCGAACCCTGGGGATTGCTGGGCGTGGCCGCCGCCGGGTCCGCGGCATTCGTCGGGTTCGCGGTGGCGCTCCGGCTGCCCGAGGTCACCGCCGAGGGACGGAGCGCCGCCGTCCCCTGGGAGCGCTACCGGCGGGAGCTCGCGGCGCGATTCCGCCCCCCCGAGGACCACATCGACTGGGATGAGCATCTCGCCCACGCCGTCGCCCTCCATCTCGATCGGGAGATGAGCGGCCGGCTGCTCCGCGACGCCCGGGCCGGGTACGCGCCCGCCTGGGCCGATCTCCGCGACCCCCGGGCGGGCGACTTCAGCGGCATGTGGACAGCCTTCGGCGACACCGGCGGGGGCGGCTCCGGCGGCGGCGGTGGCGACGGCGGAGGCGCCGGGGCCGGCGGCGGCGGCGCCGGGGGCGGTTTCTGACTCCGCGGCCCTGAGCCCCACGGCCGGGCGCCCGGACGGGACAATGCAGCCCGCCGTGATCGAGCCCGCATCGCCGCGCACCCGCGCCGCCGGCGCCCTCCTCGCCGCCCTCCTCGCCGCCGCGGCCTCGGGATGCGGTGGGCCCGCCTCGCGCCTGCCCGGCACCGGCGCGGTCGCCACCGGCCCCGCGCTCGCCGCCCCGGCGACCACCGCGCCGGCCCGGGTCGTCCCCGGCCACGGCTGCCGCCTCCCCGTGAGCGGCCGGACCGCCGGGGGCCGCGAGGAGGTGGGCTTCGTCCAGCTGGCCAACGGCAGCGCGGTGGCCGACCCCTCCGGGGGGGTGCTGCCGGGGAGCGGCCACGACCTCCGCAGCCGCACCGCCGCCGCGCCGGTGCTCCACGGCGCCGCCGGGGCATCGCCGAGCTACGACCGCGCCGCCGGCCGCTGGGTGCCCGCGCCCCCGGCGGCGGTGGCTCCCGACGGGCTCCACTACGCCTACGGGGCCGCCGACGGCGTCCACCTCGTCGACGTCCACGGCGCCGCCGACCGGGTGCTCGGCGGTGGTGGCGACCTCGAGGTGCTCGCCGTCGGGGCCGAGGGGGTCTACGCCGTCCACCGCCGCCAGGCCGGGGGCGCCAGCGACGGCCTGCTGCTCCTCGATGCGGCCACTGGGAGGTCACGCAGCCTGCGTCCCTCCGAGGCCGGGGTGGAGTGGGCTGCGGCCGGCGGCGGGGCGGCGTGGGCGGTGGCGGTGCTGCCCGGGGGCGCCGACGAGCTCTGGCGTCTCGACCCCGCGACCGGAGCCGTCACCGTCTGGTACCACCGCCAGGGCGCGGGTCTCCGGGTCGTCGGCGTCGACGGCGAGGGCCAGCCGCTGGTGCAGGTGGCCGCCCCGCAGGCGAGCTCGGTGTGGCTGGTCACGGCGCCGGGACAGGCGCACCAGGTCTCGGACGACGTCCCCGGCGGGGACGACACCCCCGGCTACCCGGCGTGGGTCACCGACGCCGGCGGGGTCTGGATGTCGGACGACGGCGGCACCCTCTACCGCTTCAGCCGGTCGACCGGCCTGCGGAGGGTCGACATCCCCCGGCTGCTCCCCACCGGGCAGCGGGTGGCCGGCGGCTGTTCGTAGGCGGCGCCCTCGTCGAAACCGCTGGTTCGGTCTGCTTGAGGTAGATTGCCCGGGGTGGCCAGATTCCTTCTCCGCAGGCTGCTCAACTACACCGTCCTCGTGGCCCTGGCCACCGCGCTGGGCTACTTCCTCGCCGGCGCCACCCTCCATCCCCGCGCCAACTACGAGGGGCGCAACCCCCCGCTCCCGGCGGCGGTGATCGACAGGCAGCTGAACGAGCTCAACCTCAACGACCACACCCCGGTGGTCCAGCGCTTCGGCCGCTGGCTGGGCGGGGTCGCCCACGGCGACTTCGGGAAGACGGTCGCCGGCAACTCGGTGACCACCGAGATGACCCGGCGGATGGGGGTCAGCCTGCGGCTCCTGCTCATCGGCTCGGTGCTCGGCGGGGTGATCGGGGTCGGGGTGGGGGTGATCGGCGCCGTCCGCCAGTACCGGCTCAGCGATTACACCACCACCGCGCTGTCCTTCCTGATCCTCTCGACGCCCGTCTTCCTCGTGGCGGTGCTGCTCAAGCTGTCGGCGCTGGACCTGAACCAGATCACCGGCGCCCAGCTGCTCGACTACACCGGGGAGTACACCCCGGGGTTGAGCGGCGGGACCCTGCACCTCCTCCTCGACCGGCTCAGCCACCTCATCCTGCCGACGCTCTCGATCGTGCTCGGCCAGGCGGCCTTCTTCAGCCGCTACCAGCGCAACGCCATGCTCGACGTGCTCGGCAGCGACTTCCTGCGCACCGCCCAGGCCAAGGGGTTGCGCCGCCGCCAGGCGCTGATCAAGCACGGGCTGCGCACCGCGCTCATCCCCATGGCCACGTTCTTCGCCTACAACTTCGGCCTGCTGCTCACCGGCGCCGCCTTCACCGAGAAGATCTTCGGCTGGCACGGGATGGGCGAGTGGTTCGTCGAACTCGGTGTCGAACAACGACGTCAACGTGGTGGTGGCGGTGACCCTCTTCGCCGCCGTGCTGGTGCTGATCGCCGGGCTGCTCTCCGACCTCGCCTATGCCGTCCTCGACCCCCGGGTGCGGATCTAGCCGATGGCGATCCCCACCGACCCGATCCTGATCGACATCGATGAGGCGGCCGCCGTCGACAGCGCCGAGAAGGCGGGGATCGGCCGCGGCCGCCTGGTGCTGCGCCGCTTCCTCCGCCGCCGGCTGGCGGTGGGCGGCCTGGTGGTGCTGGTGCTGCTCTTCGCGCTCGCCTTCCTCGGGCCCTACATCTCGAAGTGGGACTACCGCTCCCACGACTTCGACGCCTTCCTCCAGCCGCCCTCCTGGTCGCACTGGTTCGGCACCTCGCAGATCGGCGAGGACGTCTACGCCCAGACCCTGCGCGGGCTCCAGAAGTCGCTGATCATCGGCCTGCTCACCGCGCTGTTCTCGACCGGCATCGCCGCGGTGGTGGGCGCCTGCGCCGGCTACTTCGGGGGCTGGGCCGACCGGGTGCTGATGTGGTTCGTCGACCTGCTGCTGGTGCTGCCCGGCTTCCTGATCATCGCCATCCTCAGCCCCACCTTTCGGGGACGCACCTGGCTGCTCTTCGTGCTGCTGCTCGCCGGCTTCTCGTGGATGATCACCGCCCGGGTGGTGCGCGGCCTGTCGCTCAGCCTCCGCGAGCGCGAGTTCGTCCAGGCGGCGCGCTTCATGGGGGTGCCGCCGGCGGTGATCATCGCCCGCCACCTGCTCCCCAACATGTCGTCGCTGCTGATCATCGACGCCACCATCAACGTCGGCGGCGCCATCCTCGCCGAGACCGGGCTCAGCTACTTCGGCTTCGGGGTGCAGCCGCCGGACGTGTCGCTCGGCACCCTGATCGCCGACGGCACCCATTCGGCGCTCACCTTCCCCTGGCTCTTCCTCTTCGCCGGCGGCCTGCTCATCCTCACCGTGCTCGCCGTGAGCGTGGTCGGCGACGGGCTCCGCGACGCCTTCGACCCCAACGCCGCCGCGCCCCGGGGACAGGCGTGAGCGAGGTCCTGTCGGTCGGCGACCTGACCGTCTCCTTCCCCAGCGAGGCGGGCTCGGTGCGTGCGGTGCGGGGGATCAGCTACACCGTCGCCGCCGGCGAGGTGCTCGGCATCGTCGGCGAGTTGGGATCGGGGAAGTCGGTGTCGGCGCTGGCGGTGATGGGCCTGCTCCCCCGCACCGCCCGGGTCGAGGGATCGGTGCGGTTCCACGGCGAGGAGATGCTCGGGCTCGGCGACCGCGAGCTCTCGGCGATCCGCGGCAGGGGGATCGCGATGGTGTTCCAGGACCCGCTGTCGGCGCTCACCCCGGTCTACACGGTGGGCGATCAGATCGCGGAGGCGGTCTCGGTGCACACCGCGGTGTCGCGCCAGCAGGCGTCGCGGCGGGCGATCGAGCTGCTCGAGCTGGTGGGCATCCCCGAGCCCGCGACCCGGGCGCGCGCCTTCCCCCACGAGTTCTCGGGAGGGATGCGGCAGCGGGTGATGATCGCGATGGCGATGGCCAACGACCCCGACCTGATCATCGCCGACGAGCCCACCACCGCCCTCGACGTGACCATCCAGGCGCAGATCCTCGAGGTGCTGAAGACCGCCCAGCGCGCCACCGGGGCGGCGATCGTGATGATCACCCACGACCTCGGGGTGATCGCCGGCTTCGCCGACCGGGTGATGGTGATGTACGCGGGCCGGCCGGTCGAGGCGGGCCCCGTGGACGAGCTCTTCTACCGGCCGCGGATGCCCTACACCCTCGGCCTGCTGGGGTCGCTGCCCCGCCTCGACGCCACCGAGCGGCAGCCGCTCACCCCGCTCGACGGCAGCCCGCCGTCGCTGGTCGACCTCCCCCCCGGCTGCCCCTTCGCCCCCCGCTGCCCGCTGCGGGTCGACGTCTGCCTCGACCGCGAGCCGGTGCTGGCCCACACCCTCGACCCCCGCCACACCGCGGCCTGCCACCGCCACGCCGAGATCGAGGCGCGCGGGCTGGGTCCCGCCGACGTCTTCCCCGCGCCGGTGGCGGGGGAGCCGGCGGTCGCCGCCATCCCCCGCGAGGACCGGCGGGTGGTGCTCGCGGTGCGCGATCTCGAGCGGCACTACCCGCTCACCAGGGGGGTGGTGTTCCGCCGCCAGGTGGGCACGGTGCGCGCCGTCGACGGGATCAGCTTCGACGTCCGCGAGGGCGAGACCCTGGGGCTGGTCGGCGAGTCGGGCTGCGGCAAGACCACCACGATCACCCAGATCCTCACCCTGGCCCGGCCGACCGCGGGCTCGGTGGTGGTGCTCGGCCGCGACAGCGCCGGTCTCGCCGGCGGCGAGCGCAAGGCCATCCGCCGCAACCTCTCGGTGGTCTTCCAGGACCCGCTGGCGTCCCTCGACCCGCGGCTGCCGGTGGGCGACATCCTCGACGAGGGGCTGCGCACCCACGGGATCCCGAAGCAGCGGCGCGACCGGAGGGTGGGCGACCTCCTCCGCCTCGTGGGGCTGGGGCCGGAGCACGCCAGCCGCTACCCCCAGGACTTCTCCGGCGGCCAGCGCCAGCGCATCGCCATCGCCCGGGCGCTCGCCCTCGAGCCCCGGCTGATCGTCCTCGACGAGCCGGTGTCCGCGCTCGACGTCTCCATCCGGGCGGGGGTGATCAACCTCCTCGAGGAGCTGCGGGCCCGGCTCGGTCTCGCCTACCTCTTCGTCGCCCACGACCTCTCGGTGGTGCGCCACATCGCCGACCGGGTGGCGGTGATGTACCTCGGCCGGATCGTCGAGATCGGCACCGTGGCGTCGGTCTTCGACACCCCCGCCCACCCCTACACCGAGGCGCTGCTCTCGGCGATCCCGCTCCCCGACCCGCGTCGCGAGCGCGCCCGGCGGCGGATCCTGCTCGAGGGCGACCTCCCCAGCCCCTTCGACATCCCGTCGGGTTGCCGCTTCCGCGCCCGCTGCCCGCGCTACGCCACCCTCCCCGAGGGGCTGCGGGAGCGGTGCCGCGCCGAGGAGCCGGCGCCGCTGCCCCAGGG
Source organism: uncultured Chloroflexia bacterium (assembly GCA_963846365.1). Lineage (GTDB taxonomy): Bacteria > Chloroflexota > Dormibacteria > Aeolococcales > Aeolococcaceae > CF-96. The sequence goes on along the minus strand of CAWJVN010000001.1, from coordinate 690,003 downwards.
CGCCGACCACGACGCCGCCTGCCACTACCCGGGGGTGCCGGCGGCTCTCTGAGGGGCGGGCCGGAAGGGCCCCGGCACCACGGCCTACACTCTCGCCAGCAACCGGCCATGTGGCACCACCAGGGAGGGAGCCGTGGCACCCGCACGACGGACGTGGAGCGTCTGCCTTCTGACGGCACTGGGCCTGGCGGCCTCGGGCTGCGGTGGCTCGGGCGGGTCGCCGCAGGGGTCGTCGTCGGGGTCCTCGGCGCCCCCGGCCACCGCCGTCGACATCAACAGGAAGGACCGCAGCCTGGTCCAGGACGGCGGCACCATCCGCTGGCCGATCGACGGCTACCCGGTCAACTTCAACGGCAACGAGCTCGACGGCACCTCGAGCAACGGCGCCGACGTCATGGGCGCGCTGATGCCGTCGATGTTCACCTTCGACGCCGCCGCCCAGCCGTCGGTGAACCCCAACTACCTGGATTCCGGCGACCTCACCGCGAAGACCCCCAAGCAGGTGGTCACGTACCGCATCAATCCGAAGGCGGTCTGGTACGACGGCACGCCGATCACCGTGGCCGACTTCGCCGCGCAGTGGAAGGCGCTGCGCGGCACCGACACCGCCTACAAGGTGGCCTCGACCCAGGGCTACGACAAGGTCGAGAGCGTGGTGCAGGGCAGGGACGACCGCGAGGCGGTGGTCACCTTCGCCAAGCCCTACGTCGACTGGCGGGGGCTCTTCAGCTTCCTCTATCCGGCCTCGACCAACTCCAGCCCGAGCGTCTTCAACGACGGCTGGAAGGGCAGACCGCTGACCACCGCCGGCCCCTTCAAGGTCGAGAGCATCGACCAGACCGCCAAGACCATCACCCTGGCGCGCAACGAGAAGTGGTGGGGGAGGCCGGCCAAGCTCGACCACATCATCTACCGCGTCATCGACGCCGACGCCCAGATCGACTCGCTGGCCAACGGCGAGATCGACTTCATGGACGTCGGCCCGGACGTCAACAAGCTGAGGCGGGCCAGCACCACCAAGGGGATCACCATCCACCGGGCCGGCGGCCCCAACTTCCGCCACCTCACCATCAACGGCACCAGCGCGATCCTCAGCGACCTGAACGTCCGCAGGGCGGTGGCGATGTCGATCAACCGCTCGACGATCGCGAAGGCGCTGCTCGGCCCGCTCGGGGTGACCGCGGTGCCGCTCGGCAACCACATCTTCATGGCCAACCAGAAGGGCTACCAGGACAACTCCGGCGATGTCGGCACCTACGATCCGACCAAGGCGGCGGCGCTGTTCGACGCCGCCGGCTGGAAGCTGAGCGGTACCCAGCGGATCAAGGGCGGCAAGCCGCTGTCGCTGCGCATCGTGATCCCGTCGCAGGTGTCGACCAGCAAGCAGGAGTCGGAGCTGATGCAGTCGATGCTCAGCGCCGTGGGGGTGAAGCTGGACATCCAGACGGTGCCCTCGGCCGACTTCTTCGACAAGTACATCACCCCCGGTGACTTCGACCTCACCGTGTTCTCCTGGCTGGGCACGGTGTTCCCGATCAGCTCGAGCAAGTCGATCTACGCCAAGCCCAAGAGCGTCGGCGGGCAGCTCGACGTCCAGCAGAACTACGCGCGGACCGGCTCCGACCAGATCGACCAGCTCTTCGACCAGGCCACCAGCGAATTCGACACCACCAGGGCGCTGGCCCTGGGCAACCAGATCGACACCCTGATCTGGCAGGAGGTGCACTCGCTGACCTTCTACCAGCGGCCGGAGATCATCGCCTCCAAGTCGACGCTCGCAAACTTCGGCGCCTTCGGATTCGCGAGTGCGCCACTCGAGGACATCGGCTTCGTCAAGGCCTGACCGGTGGCGGAGAGGGGTGCCCGCGCGAAGGAGACGGCGCCGGCCGCCGGCGACGCCGAACAGGAGCTGGCGACGGCCTTCTCGCGCTCGGTCGACGAGGGCAGCCACCGGCTGGCGCGCAGCCTGCCCGAGCTGCTCGCCACCGGCGCCGTGGGCGGGATCGACGTCACCTTCGGGGTGTTCGCGCTCTTCATCGTCGAGGCCGCCACCGGCAACCGGCTGCTCGCCGCGCTCGCCTTCGGCATCGGCTTCATCGCCCTGACCCTGGCCCGCAGCGAGCTCTTCACCGAGAACTTCCTGCTCCCCATCGCCGCCGTGGTCGCCCGCCGCCAGCCGCCGCTCTCGATCCTGCGGCTGTGGGCCGGAACCGCGGTGATGAACCTGCTCGCGGGGTGGGTGATGACCTGGCTGGTGATCATCGCCTTTCCCGGCCTCGGGCACGTGGCCCGCGAGGCCGCCGCCCACTTCACCGACCCCGGCATCAGCGGCCGGTCCTTCGCGAGCGCCCTGCTCGGCGGGGCGATCATCACCCTGATGACCTGGATGCAGCAGGGGGCGACCTCGGAGATGCCGAGGCTGGTGGCCGCGGCGCTGATCGCCTTCGTGCTCGCCGCCGCCCCCCTCGACCACGTGATCGTGGCCACGATGGAGATGTTCGCCGGGCTGCACGCGGGCGCCACCTTCGGCTACGGCACCTGGGCGGTCACCGCCGCCTGGTTCGCGCTCGGCAACGTCGTCGGCGGGGTCGGCCTGGTCACCATGCTCCGGCTGGTGCAGGTCGGCGAGGAGAACATCCGCGACGAGCAGGGAGCGAGCGGGTCGTAGCAGCTCCCCCTCTCGGGCGCGGAGCCCCGCGGTCGGTCGCGGGTGCCTTGACCGGTGGTCGCGCCGCTGCTACCTTACTGGCGCGCAGGTAGAAGAGGGCCATGACCGCCATCCAGGACCTCGTCCAGGCCGCCTATGCGGCGCTCACCGAGGGTGACGCCGCGGCTCTGACCGCGCTGCTCGACCCCGGGTTCGAGGCGGAGGTCTCCGAGGGCATGCCGCTGGGCTGCGGGGGGCACCGCAGCGGCCCGGAGGCGATGATCCGCGACACCTGGTGGGCGCTCGGACGCGCCTACAGGGTGTGCCCGGATGCGAGGGAGTGGATTCCCTGCGAGGACGGGCGGCTGCTGGTGCTGGGTCGCTACCTCGGCCGGTCCCGCTCGACCGGGCAGCCGCTCGACGCCGCCTTCGCCCACCTCTGGACCGCGCGCGACGGCCGGCTGACGGCGGTGGTGCAGGTCACCGACACCGCGCGCTGGGCGGCCGCGCTCGAGCAGCCGGTGTGAGCGACTCCCCCGAGCGGGTGACCCTCGAGGTCGACGGCGGGGTCGCCCGGCTGCGGCTGGTGCGCCCCGACGCGCGCAACGCCATCGACCCCGCGATGGTCGCCGGGTTCGGCGCGGCGGTCGCGGTGGTGGAGGAGCACGCCGGGGTGCGCTGCCTGCTCATCTCCGCCGGCGGTCCCGGCTTCAGCGTCGGTGGCGACCTGCGGTACCTCGCCGCCGTGCTGGATCGCATCCCCGAGGAGCTCGACGCGCTGATCGGCGACTTCCACGTCACCCTGTCGCGGCTGGCGGCGCTGCCGGTGCCGGTGGTCTGCGCGGTGCAGGGGGCGGCGGCGGGGGGTGCGCTGGGACTGCTCTGGTGTGCCGACGTGGTGATCGCCGCCGCCGACCTGCGGCTCGCCAGCGGCTTCGCGAAGCTGGGGCTGAGCGGTGACGGCGGCAGCACCTGGCACCTCCCCCGGCTGGTGGGGATGCGCCGGGCGATGGAGCTCACCCTCGACGGCCGGGTGCTCTCCGCCGAGGAGGCGCTCGCGTGGGGCCTGGTCGGCCGGGTGGTGCCGGTCGAGGCGCTGGAGGCGGAGGCGGAGGCCATCGCGCACCGCTACGCCGCCGGTCCCACCGTCGCCTACGGCCACATCCGCCGGCTGCTGCGCACCTCCTGGGCGGCCACCTTCGAGGAGCAGCTCGCCGCCGAGCGCGCCGCGATCGTCGACTGCGGCGGCACCGCCGACGCCCGCGAGGGCATCGAGGCCTTCGCCGCGCGCCGCGCCCCCCGCTTCGAGGGACGCTGAGGTGGACGCCGTGGAACCGCTGATCGACTCCGGGCCGGTGCTCCTCGACCTCGACGGCGGGGTGGCGCGGCTGCGGCTGAACCGCCCCGACGCCTCGAACGGCATGAACCTGCCCCTGCTCCGGGCGCTCTTCGAGGCGGTGATGCGCTGCCACGGCGACCCCCGGGTGCGGGCGGTGCTGCTCAGCGGGGAGGGCGCGCACTTCTGCGCCGGCGGCGACGTCCGCGAGTTCGCGCGCCGGGGGGAGCGGCTGCCCGAGTACCTCCGCGAGGCCACCACCTGGCTGCAGGCGTCGGCCTCGGCGCTCACCCGCCTGGAGGCGCCGGTGGTGGCGATGGTGCACGGGTACGCCGCCGGCGGCGGCGGCTTCGGCCTGGTCTGCGCCTCCGACATGGTGATCGCCGCCGAGTCGGCGCGCTTCCTGCTCGGCGCCACCCGGGTGGGGATGGCCCCCGACGCCGGGGTCTCGGTCACGCTCTCCCGCCTGGTCGGCCACCGCCGCGCCCTCGAGATCGCGCTCACCAATCCCACCCTGAGCGCCGCCCGGGCGCTCGAGCTGGGGCTGATCACCCGGGTGGTGGCCGACGACGCGCTCGCCGCCGAGGGCATCGCCCTCGCCCGGGAGCTGGCCGCGGGAGCCACCCGCGCGCTCGGGGCCACCAAGCGGCTGCTCTGGGACGGGCTCGGCGCCACCGTCGAGGCGCGCCTCGCCGAGGAGGCGCGCACCGTCTCCGAGCTGTCCGGCACCGAGGACGCCCGCGAGGGCCTCGCCGCGGTGCTCGAGCGCCGCCCGCCGGTGTTCCGGGGCCGCTGAGGTGCTGCTCGAGGGGCGCCGGGCCCTGGTCACCGGCGGGGCGAGCGGGATCGGCGCGGCGATCGCCCGCCGGCTCGCCGCCGAGGGCGCGGAGGTGGTGATCGGCGACGTCGCCGTCGACGCCGCCGAGGCGCTGGCGGCGGAGATCGGCGGCCGCGCCGTGGGGTTCGACGTCGCCGACCCCGAGCAGGCCGCCGCCGCCGTCACCGGCGCGGGCACCCTCGACGTGCTCGTGAACAACGCCGGGGTCGACGACTTCGGCTGGTTCACCGAGCTCACCCCGGAGCGCTGGCGGCGGCTGATCGCGGTCAACCTCGAGGGGGTGCTCGCCTGCACCCGCGCCGCGCTGCCGGCGATGCAGCGCGCCGGCCACGGCCGGATCGTGAACATCTCGTCCGAGGCCGGCCGGGTGGGCGCGAAGGGCAACGCCGTGTACGCCGCCACCAAGGGCGCGGTGATCGCCTTCACCAAGTCGATCGCTCGCGAGAACGCGCGCTACGGGATCACCGCCAACGCGGTCGCGCCGGGGCCGGTGGAGACCCCGATGCTCGAGGCCACCCGGCGCCTTCCCGGGGTCGGCGAGCGCCTCGTCGAGGCGATGCGCGAGGGCACCCAGCTGCGCCGCCTCGGCCGCCCCGAGGAGGTGGCGGCGGCGGTCGCCTTCCTCGCCTCGGAGCAGGCCTCGTACATCACCGGCGAGACCCTCGGGGTCTCCGGCGGCATGGGGCTGGGAGCATGAGCTCGCTCATCAGATGGGGCGGGGTGAGCGCAGGCGGCTCTGCCGCCGGAGCGAGGGGGGGACACCCCCCCTGAGAAAATGACCGAGCCGCGCTGGGAGGAGCTGATCCATCCCGACCGGGTCCACGGCTCGCTGTACACCGATCCCGCGATCTTCGAGGCCGAGCTGGAGCGGATCTGGTACCGCACCTGGGTCTACGTCGGCCACGTCAGCGAGATTCCCGAGCCCGACGACTTCGTGATGAAGTCGATCGGTCCCCAGGCGGTGATCATGACCCGCGACCGCGAGGGGCGGGTGCACCTGCTGCTCAACCGCTGCAGCCACCGCGCCAACCAGGTCTGCGCCGCCGAGCGCGGCCGGGCCCGCAGCTTCCGCTGCCCGTACCACGGCTGGACCTTCGCCAACGACGGCAGCCTGCTCGGCCATCCCTTCAACAGCGGCTACCAGGGCCTCGAGGCGCGCGCCGGGCTCGGCCTCGGGCGGGTGCCCCGGGTGGAGACGTACCGCGGCTTCGTCTTCGGCTCCTTCGCCGAGGAGGGGGCGGGCCTGCTCGAGCACCTCGGCGCCGCCGCCGAGGCCTTCGACCGGCTGGCGCGGCTGTCGCCGGAGGGGGAGGTGATGCTGACCGCCGGCTGGCTGAAGCACCGGGTGCGGGCCAACTGGAAGATGCTGGTCGAGAACGAGACCGACGGCTACCACCCCCAGTTCGTGCACAGCTCGATCTTCACGGTGGCGGAGAGCGGCATCGGCGCCCTCTACGCCGAGGGCTCGACGGCGCTGTCGCGCGACCTCGGCAACGGCCACACCGAGAACGACCTCCGCCCCGAGTTCCGCCGCCGCGGCGCCCCGCTGGGCTGGTTCGGCACCACCCCCGAGCGCCAGCCCGAGTACGTGGCCCGGATGCGGGCGGTGCACGGCGAGGCCGCCGAGCCGATCCTGGTCGACGGCTCGCCGCACGTGATGGTCTTTCCCAACCTGTTCATCGCCGAGATCCAGCTCTTCGTCCTCCAGCCGCTGGCGGTGGACGACACCGTGCAGCACGTCACCGCGGTGCAGCTGCGGGGCGCGCCCGAGATGAACCGGCGGATGCTCTCCCAGACGGTTGGCTCGGTGGGCCCGGCGGGGCTGCTGCTCGCCGACGACTCGGAGATGTACGAGCGCAACCAGCGGGGGGTGCAGGGGCTGCGTCCGGAGTGGCTGGTGCTGCGCCGCGGCCTCCATCGCGAGCGCCTCGACGAGAACGGGCACCTGGTCGGCGACGCCACCGACGAGGTGCCGCAGCGGGCGATCTGGCGCCACTACCGGCGGCTGATGGACGTGCGGGGGGACACCCCCCGCATTCCCCCCGCCGCATGAGCACCGTCGACGTACGTGCGGGGGGACACCCCCCGCATTCTCCCCCGCCGCATGAGCACCGTCGACGTACGTGCGGGGGGACACCCCCCGCATTCCCCCCGCCGCATGAGCACCGTCGACGTACGTGCGGGGGGACACCCCCGCATCCCCCCCGCCGCATGAGCACCGTCGACGTACGTGCGGGGGGACACCCCCCGCATTCCCCCCGCCGCATGAGCACCGTCGACGTACGTGCGGGGGGACACCCCCGCATCCCCCCCGCCGCATGAGCACCGTCGACGGACGTGCGGGGGGACACCCCCCGCATCCCCCCGCCGCATGAGCACCGTCGACGTGGAGCTGCTCCGCGCCGTCGAGCAGTTCATCTTCCGCGAGGCGCGCCTCCAGGACGAGCACCGCTACGCGGAGTGGGAGGCGCTCTGGACCGACGACGCCCTCTACTGGGTGCCCGCCACCCGCGAGCCCGGCGAACCGGGGGCGCAGATGTCGATCGTCCACGACAACCGCTCGCGGATCCGCACCCGCATCCGCCAGCTGGAGACCGGCAGGCGGCACTCCCAGGCGCCGCCCTCGCGGCTGCGCCGGGTCGTCTCCAACGTCGAGCTGCTCGGCGACCGGGACGGCGACGTCCTCGCCGGCGCCAACTTCCTGGTCGCCGAGTTGCGCGAGCGCGGCCTCACTCTGTGGGCGGGGCGCAGCGAGTACCGGCTGCGCCCCACCGACGGCGGCTGGCGGATGGCGGCGAAGACGGTCCTGCTGGTCGACCGCGACCGTCCCCTGCCCACCCTCGCCTTCCTGATCTGATGACCGCGCGCGTGCACGACGAGGTCGACGTCTCCTCCACCGCCTTCTGGTCGCTGCCGCCCGAGGAGAGGGAGCGCTCCTTCGCGGTGCTGCGGCGCGAGCGACCGGTCTCCTGGCACCGCCCCGCCGAGGGAGGCCTGGTGCCCCAGGACAGCGTCGACCCCGGCTACTGGGCGGTGGTGCTCCACGAGGATGTGGTCGCGGTCAGCAGGAACCCCCAGACCTTCTGCTCGGGGCGGGGGGTGATGTTCGAGGACGTGCCCGAGGAGATCACCGAGGCGGCGACGTCCTTCCTGGCGATGGACGCGCCCCGCCACGCCATCCTGCGCCGGCTGGTGGCGTCGGCCTTCACGGTGCGTCAGGTGGCGCGCATCGAGGAGCGGATCCGGGTGCTGGCGCGGACCCTGGTCGGCGAGATGGCGCCGCTGGGCGAGTGCGACCTGGTCGCGCAGGTGTCGGAGCGGCTGCCGGTGCTGACCCTGTCGGACATGCTCGGGGTGGCCGCCGCGGATCGCGACCTGGTCGCCCGGGCGGCCAACGACATGGTGGGCTGGAACGATCCCGAGCTGGTCGGCGCCCGCCTGCCGATCGAGCTCACCTACGAGGCGCTGCTGAGCCTCCTCGGGGTCGCGCTGCGCATGGCCGAGGAGCGCCGCCACCGTCCCGGCGACGACCTGATGACCGCGCTGGTGCAGGCCGAGGTCGACGGCGACCGGCTCACCGACGAGGAGATCGGCGCCTTCTTCGTGCTCCTCAACGTCGCCGGCAACGACACCACCCGGCACACCATCAGCCACGGCGTCCGCCTGCTCACCGAGCACCCCGAGCAGCGGCGCCTGCTGATGGAGGACTTCGGCGATCGCATCGACGGCGCCATCGACGAGATCCTGCGCTGGTCGACGCCGGTGATGACCTTCCGGCGCACCGCCACCCGCGACGTCGAGCTGCGCGGCCGGCGGATCGCCGAGGGCGAGAAGGTGGTGCTCTTCTACTCGTCGGCCAACCGCGACGAGCGCGCCTTCGACCATCCCGAGCTCTTCGACATCCTCCGCCATCCCAATCCCCACGTCGGCTTCGGCGGGGGAGGGCCGCACTTCTGCCTGGGCTTCTCGCTCGCCCGCGCCGAGCTGCGCGCCATCTTCGACGAGATGCTGCACCGGGTCCCCGACATCGAGGCGGGCGAGCCCCAGTACCTCGGCGGCAACTTCATGAACGGCATCAAACGGCTGCCGGTCCGGTTCACGCCCAGCGGTCCCCACGGGTAGGCTGTCCGCACCCCACCCTCAGCCCGGAGGTCGCCCATGCACAGGGTTCGTCCCAGCTGCGGCGGCGCCGGCGATGCGCATGCGGCGACCTACGCGGGGCGCTACTTCACCCAGGACGTCCCCAAGCACCGCATCCCCGCCCGGGGCATGCCCGCCGCCGCCGCGCTCCAGCTGGTCCGCGACGAGCTGAGCCTGGACGGCAACCCGGCGCTCAACCTCGCCTCCTTCGTGACCACCTGGATGGAGCCGGAGGCGGACGCGCTCTCCCTCGACACCAGGAACAAGAACTGCATCGACCAGGACGAGTACCCGCAGACGGCGGAGATCCACGAGCGGGTGGTGAGCATGCTCGGGCACATGCTCAACGGCCCCGGGGAGTGCACCCCGGTGGGCACCGCGACGGTGGGCTCCCCGGAGGCGATCATGCTCGCGCTGCTCGCCCACAAGCGCGCCTGGGCGAAAACCGGCGGAGGGCCGCGGGGCTGCCCGCCGACCGTCCCAACCTCGTCTTCGGTGCCGACGTGCACACCTGCTGGGAGAAGTTCACCCGCTACTTCGAGGTGGAGGAGCGGGTGGTGCCGATGGCGCACGACCGCTACGTGCTCGACGCCGCCGGGGCCCGCGAGCGGATCGACGAGAACACGATCGCGATCGGCGCGGTGGTGGGCACCACCTTCACCGGGCAGATGGACGACGTCGCCGCCCTCGACGCGCTCGCCGGCGAGCTCGAGCGCGAGCACGGCTGGACCATCCCCACCTACCTGGGCGGCGACATGCCCAACTACAGCCTCAACTTCTCGCGGTCGAGCACCCAGGTCACCCTGCAGTACTACAACCTGCTGCGGCTGTGGCACGAGGGCTACGCGCGGATCATGGCGAACGTCATGGCCAACGCCCACCACCTCCGCGACCGCCGCTCGACACCGGCCACCTCGACCCCGCCGGCGACGGCCGGCACTTCCCGGTGGTGGCGCTGCGCGCCCGCGACCCCCGGATCCTCGACCTGTTCGCGCTCTCCAAGCGGCTCCGCCAGCGGGGCTGGATCGTCCCCGCCTACCCGCTGCCGGCGGACGCCCAGGACATCACCGTGCTGCGGATGGTGGTCCGGGAGAACCTCAGCCGGGACATGTGCGACATCCTCGTCGACGACGTCGACGCGGCGGTCCGGGACGTCTGCGGTCCCGCGAGCCGCCCGCCGGTGGCCCACGGGATGCGCCGGGAGGATCCGCGGCCGGTCTGCTGAGGGGCGGGAGACGGTGTCCCCCGGGGCGCCCGGTGGATTCCGTCCCTCTGTCATCGGAATGAAAGGCGGCCGGTCCGAGGATGGCGGTTATGGACACCCCTCTGATGCCGGACCCCGCCTCCGGTGAGAACTCCCCGGAGCTCGGCGTGCCGGCTCCCGGGGTGCATGGCGGTCATCCGGGCGCGGCATCCGCGCCCGAGCCAACGCCGGCGTTCGCGGCGTCCGAGCCCTGGGCCTCGCCCTCGCCCCCGCCCTCGCCGCTCGCAGGCGGCTGGGCACCCCCGGTCCCGCCGCCGCCGGCCTGGCCGCAGACCCCCTGGGGGCCCGCCGCCGGTGGGCCGCCCCCGGCTCCGCCCAGCCGTCGCGGCCTCGCCCTCGGCTTCGGCGCCGCGCTGATCGCCGGCGGCGTCGCCGGCGCCGCGGTGATGGGCACGGTGGGCAACCGAACCGGCGGCTCGGCGACGGCCAGCACCCCGGTGACCACCCCAGCGCCGGTCCAGCGGCAGCCCTTCGGCGGCCGCTTCGCGAACCCCTACCCGGGCGGCACCGGGTCCTCCGGCAGCACCACCACACCGTCGACCATCGATCCGGCCTCGGTCGCCGGCAGGGTCGATCCCGCGGTCGTCGACATCACCTCGAACCTGACCAACGGAACCGCCGCGGGCACCGGGATGGTGATCACCGCCGCCGGCCAGGTTCTGACCAACAACCACGTCATCCAGGGCGCCACCTTCATCACCGCCCAGATCGGCGGCACCGGCAAGAAGTACAGGGCCACCGTGGTCGGCGCCGACCCGGCCGACGACGTCGCCCTCCTCCAGCTCCAGGGCGTCACCTCCAACCTCACGACCATCAGCGTCGGCGACGCCTCGAAGGTCGCGGTCGGCGATCCCGTCGTCGCCCTCGGCAACGCCCTCGGACAGGGCGACTCCACCGCCGCCGGCAGCGTGGTCGCGGTGGGCCAGACGATCACCGCCACCGACGACACCGGGGCCAACGCCGAGACCCTGACCAACCTCATCCAGGTCGACGCCAACGTCCAGCCGGGCGATTCCGGCGGCCCGCTGATCGACGCCACCGGAAAGGTCATCGGCATGGACACCGCCGCCTCCACCAGCGGTCGCGGCTTCCGCTTCCGGGGCACCTCGGCCCAGGGCTTCGCCATCCCGATCGACACCGCGATGTCGATCGTCCAGCAGCTCCGCAACGGCGGCGGCGCTCCCCAGACCGCGGCCCAGACCGCGCTCCTCGGGGTCGAGGTCGCCGACGCCTCCAGCCAGGGCACCACCGGCGCCCTGGTGGTCGGCATCGCCCCCGGCACCCCCGCCGAGAGCGCCGGCCTCACCGCCGGTGACGTGATCGTCACCTTCGGCGGCAAGAGCATCACCTCGCCGGCGACGCTGAGCACCGCGGTCAAGGCGACCAAGCCCGGCGACAGGGTGCAGGTGGCCTGGCTCGACCAGAACGGCCAGCAGCACAGCACCACCGTCCAGCTCGCCGGCCAGTCCGCACCGGCAGCCTGAGCAACCCCTCCTCCGCGCCCCTTCCATCAGGCGGCCCGCCGGCCCCGGGACTCTTCCCCCGGGGTGCAGGCGGGCCGTGCTGCGCCCGGGCTCTCCCAGCAATCTCCCAGACTCCTCCCAGCCGGCTCCCATTCGTGACCGGCATGATGCGGTCATGGACGACCTCACCCGCATCCTCGTCGTCGACGACGAGCGGTCGATCACCGACCTGGTGGCGATGGCCCTGCGCTACGAGGGCTTCGGAGTCCAGACGGCGGCGAGCGCCCGTGACGCGCGGGCTGCGGTGATGGAGTTCCGGCCCGCGCTGGTGGTGCTCGACGTCGGCCTCCCCGACGAGGACGGCTTCACCTTCGTGCAGCGGCTGATCTCCGACGGCCTCAAGGTGCCGGTCATCTTCCTGACCGCGCGCGACGCCACCGAGGAGAAGGTGCGCGGCCTCACCGTCGGCGGCGACGACTACGTCACCAAGCCCTTCAGCATCGAGGAGCTGGTGGCGCGGATCCGCGTGGTGCTGCGCCGCCACCAGCCCGAGGCGGCGGAGCAGAGCAGGCGGCTGGCGCTCGCCGACCTCGAGCTCGACGAGGACACCCACGAGGTGATCCGCGCCGGGCAGCTGGTCGAGCTCACCCGCACCGAGTTCCGCCTGCTCCGCTACCTGCTGATGAACCCGGGACGGGTGCTCTCCCGGGCGCAGATCCTCGACCACGTCTGGGACTACGACTTCGGCGGCGACGCCAGCGTGCTGGAGACCTACATCAGCTACCTGCGCCGCAAGATCGACTGGGCGGAGCCGGCGCTGGTGCACACCGTGCGTGGCGTCGGCTACGTGCTCCGGGTGCCGCGCAGCGCCTGAGATGTCGCTCCGCCTCCGGCTGCTGATCACGCTGTGCCCGCTCTTCGTCGTGGCCCTGCTGGTCGCCGACGGCGGCACCTACGTGGCGCTGCGCTCGTTCCTGCTCTCGCGGATCGACGGTCAGCTGCTCGACGGGCACGTGAGCGTCGAGCAGCTGCTCGAGGCCAGGGCGGGCCTGGGCGTAGGTCACGGTCCCGGAGATCACGGCCCGGGCGGTCCGGACGGGGTCGGGCCCGTCCCCCTCCCGCCCGGCGCCTACGCCGAGCTGCGCAGCCCCTCCGGCCAGGTGCTCGGCTCCTACACCTCGTACCCGCCGGGGTCCGCGGACACCACGGCGGGTCCCGTCCTCCCTGCCACCCTCACCCCGCCGCCGTCGCCCCGGCTGCTCACCGTTCCGGGCAGCGGCGGCGCCGGCAACTACCGGCTGTACGTGGAGTCGGCGTCCGAACCGGCCGCCGGCGACCTGCTGCTCGTGGCCGTCCCGCTCGCCGACGTCGACTCCACCCTGCGCCAGCTGCTCGTCCTCGAGCTCGCGATCGCCGGCGGCGTCACCATGGTGGTGCTGCTCGCCACCGCCGTGCTGGTGCGGCGGGGCCTGCGGCCGCTGGAGCGGATCGGGTCGACGGCGCGGTCGATCGTGCTCAGCGACCTCAGCCAGCGGGTGACCCCGGCCACCGAGAGGACCGAGGTGGGCCGGCTCGGCCTCGCCCTCAACAGCATGCTCGGCCAGCTCGAGGCGGCCTTCGTCGAGCGCGAGGCCAACGAGCAGCGGCTGCGTCACTTCGTGTCCGACGCCTCCCACGAGCTGCGCACCCCGCTCACCTCGATGCGGGGATACGCGGAGCTGCTCCGCCGCACCCCCGACATGTCCGCGGAGGACATGACCCTGGCGATGCGCCGCATCGACGAGGAGACCCAGCGCATGGGCATCCTCGTCGACGACCTCCTGCTGCTCGCCCGCCTCGACCAGGGGCGTCCGCTGGAGAGCCGGCCGGTCGACCTCGAGGCGCTGATCGCGGACGCCTGCGCCGACGCCCGGGCCGCCGACGGCGGCCGACCGATCAGCACCCGGGTGACCGCGCCCCTGGTCGTCGCCGGCGACCAGATGCGGCTGCGCCAGGTGCTCTCCAACCTGCTCCGCAACGCCCTGGTGCACACCCCCGACGGCACCGCGGTCGAGGTCGGCCTGCGCCGCGTCGACGGCAGCGCCGTGCTCGAGGTGGTCGACCACGGAGCCGGCATCCAGCCCGAGCACGCCGGCCGCATCTTCGAGCGCTTCTACCGCGCCGACGCCGCGCGGAGCGGCGATCAGGGCGGCAGCGGCCTCGGCCTCAGCATCGCCGCCGCGGTGGTGCAGGCCCACGGCGGCCGGATCTCCGTCGACCGCACCCCGGGCGGCGGCGCGAGCTTCCGGATCGAGCTCCCCCTCCCGGACGGGCGGGGAGTAGGCTCGGCCCGGTGACGCGGATGCGGGTCGTGGTCGTGCTGGTGGTCGCGGTGGTCGCCGCCGTCGCCCTCTTCGGCCCCGGGCACCTCGCGACCATCGCGATCCTCATCGGCCTGGCCTTCGTCGCCCTCGTGGCCGTCGGCGTGGTCCACGGCCTGCGCGACGGGCTGGCGCGCGGCCGCGACGAGGCCGGGTCGGAGCCGCCCTCCGGGCCGGGGACGACCGACGCCGGGTCGTGAGCTCAGGCGCTGCCACGGATCTCGTTCATGTGCACTCGCAGCCAACTCCCAGGCACCGCCCAGGGTCGCCCCAGCCGCCGCCGTCACCGTGGGGATCGTTCACCACATCCGGACGGCCCCCCAGGGAGACCCAGCCATGATTCCGGCCCCGCAGCCTCCGACCCCGATCGACCGCGACCGGGCGCTGGCGCTGCGCCGCCGCCTCACCGCCGCGGTGGGAATCGGCGGCGCCGGCGCCGTCGGCGCCTTCGTCGCCCTCGCCTCCATCGCCGCGGCCGGCAACCCCACCGCGTCCACGGCGGCCACCACCACCCCCGCGATCACCGCGGCGCAGAGCGTCAGCGCCGCCGCGAGCTCCGGCCGCCGCGGCCCCCGCCGCGGCCCCCACCGCGGCTCCCACCGCGGCTCCCACGCTGGCCCCGTCGACCACCCCGGTGTCGAGCGGCTCGGGCCGGGCCCACGCCGTCAGCGGCGGCTCCGGGGGAGGCTGACGGCGATGCTGGCGACCGCCGACGGTCGCGCCATCGGCACCTCGGTCCGGGTGGTGGTGACGCGCGCGGACCGGCTCGGCGAGGCCACGGCGGCCGTCGACGGGCTGATCCGCGAGGTCGACGAGGCCTGCAGCCGCTTCCGTGAGGACAGCGAGCTGCGCCGGATCCAGGCCCGGCCCGGCGCCGAGGCGCAGCTGTCGCCGCTGCTCGCCACCCTGCTCGCCGCCGCCCTGCGCGCCGCCGAGCTCAGCGACGGCGCCGTCGACCCCACCGTGGGCACCGCGGTGCGGGCGGCCGGCTACGAGGGCGACTTCGCCTCGGTTGCGGCCGAGGGTGGCCCGATCTCGCTGACCGTGCGCCCGGTGCCGGGCTGGCGGCGGATCCGGCTGGACCCGGGGCGCCGCACCGTGCTCATCCCTCCGGGGGTCGAGGTCGACCTCGGCTCCACCGCCAAGGCGCTCGCCGCCGACCTGGCCGCCACCCGTGCGCTCGCCGCGATGGGCGGCGGCGGCGTGCTGGTGAGCCTCGGCGGCGACATCGCCGTCGCCGGCGACGCGCCCGAGGACGGCTGGCGGATCCAGGTCGCGGACGACAGCGACGCCCCGATCACCGCCGGCGGGGAGACCGTCACCGTCACCGCCGGCGGGGTGGCGACGTCGAGCACGGCGGTGCGCCGCTGGACCCGGGGCGGGGTGGAGCTCCACCACATCATCGACCCCGCCACCGGGCTGCCCGCCGCCGGCCCCTGGCGGACGGTGACGGTGGTCGCTGCCGACTGCCTCGACGCCAACATCGCGGCGACCGCCGCGGTGGTGCGCGGGGCGAGCGCGGTGGCGTGGCTGGAGTCGCTGCGGCTGCCCTCGCGGCTGGTCGCGCACGGCGGCGCCGTGACCCGGACGGCGGGCTGGCCGGACCCCGCCCGAGGCGGATGATGGCGGGGACATGCCACCCAGGCTGAGCGCGGGGATCCTCCTCCATCGCACCGACGAGCGGGGCGCCGTCGAGGTGCTCATCGCCCACATGGGCGGCCCCTTCTGGCAGCGCAGGGACGCCGGCGCGTGGTCGATCCCCAAGGGCGAGCACCTCGCCGGGGACGACCCGCTCGAGGCGGCCCGGCGGGAGTTCGAGGAGGAGCTCGGCGTCCCCGTGCCCGCGTCCGAGTTCCTGCCACTGGGAGAGGTCACCCAGGCGGGCGGGAAGGTGGTCTCGGTATGGGCCGCGGCCGGCGACCTCGACCCGAGCACGGCGGTCAGCAACACCTTCGAGCTGGAATGGCCGAGGGGGTCGGGGCGGATCCGGACGTTCCCCGAGGTGGACCGGGTCGCCTGGTTCGGGGTGGAGGAGGCGCGGGCCCGGCTGGTCCGGGGACAGCTCCCGTTCCTCGATCGACTCACCCGGGCGCTCCGGGCCACGAGGCCGCCCGGCGTCGACGACGCGCACTCCCGGCCGCCGCGCACGTCGTGACCGTCCCGGCGGCCGGATCGTGACAGCACCATCGGCACACTGGGAACCGCCGACGGTCACGTCACGCGGGGAGAGCCATGAGTCCGGACGACGTGCCCGCAGGTCCGTGGAGTGCCCGACCGGGCGCGCCCCCACGCCCCCGCCCGGGGACCGACCGCAGCGCCTGGCGCCGCATCCGCTCGCTCCTCGCCTGGCCGGACGTGCGCGCGCTCGTCGGCATCTTCCTCGTGGCCCAGACGCTGGACGGGCTGACCACCTGGCTGGCGCTCCGGACCGGCCGCTTCGGAGAGGGCAACCCCTGGCTGGACGGGGCCGTCGCCGCCCACCCGCTGCTCGCCTACGCGACCAAGCTGGGCGTCGCCCTGGTCATCGTCCTGGCCCTTCTGCTGGTGCGCTTCCGCTGGCGGCTGCGGAACTGGGTGCTCGCCGCCTTCGCGCTGCTGAGCGTGGTGGCGCCGGCCGCCAACGCGCTGCGGCTGGCGGGCTGGATCCAGTAGCCGGCGGTGGCCTCAGCGCCCGCCGGCGCACCGGGGCAGCCCGGACGACGGCCGGCCGGAGTTGCCGCAGTACAGGACGCCGTGGGTCCTGATCGGGATGTCGATCAGCCGGTCCAGGGTCGCCACCACGGCGATGGTCACGACCAGGAAGAAGATGAGCGCACAACGGAGGATGAGGCGGTCGGCCTGCCTGATGCCGAGGGCGGCGGTGCCGCCGCCGGAGCGCTGCGGCCGCGCCCGCCACGGTTCCACCGGTGCGGGGACGAACGGCTCGACCGTGCCCCAGGTGGGTGCGATCGCCGTGCTCACCACCACCGTGGGTGTGGCCGGCGCGGCGACCGGGGACCCGGTGCTGCCGGGAGCGACCGCCGGATCGGTCCAGGGATCGCGGCCGCCGGTGCGGGCGAGTGCCGGCAGATACGAGAGGATCGCCGAACCGTCGGGCAGCGCGCGCACGTAGCCACGCCGGGCGAGGTCGCGGATCACCCCCACGACATGGGGGACCAGGAGCGGCACGTCGACCGGTCGACGCAGCCGGGGTCCGAGTCGGAGGGTGATCTGGGCGGCCTTCAGCGGGCTGGCCGGTGACCGCCGCCACCAGTCATCGATGATCCCGAGAACGGCCTCCTCGGTGACGAGCTCCACATCCCCTCCGGCGCCCTCATCGACAGGACCTGGGATGATACCGCCGCGCGCCGCCTCGCACCGGCCGGCGCCTCAGGGCGCGAGCCCCAGCGGCGGGTACGCCGCCTGCCACATCGCGTCCTGGACCGCCTGGACCGGGTCGGCCGGAGCCGCCCGAGCGACCCCGTCCCGCACCGCCGCACAGTGCCACCGCGACCGCGACCGTCGCGGAGGTGACCGGGAGGTTCCGGACGTGGGGCAGCAGCCCCGCCCCCGGCTCGCCGGCGTCGACCAGCCCGGCGATCGCCTCGGCGGCGGCGAGCAACATGCCGTCGGTGACCCGGGTGGCCCGGGTGACGATCGTGCCGAGCCCGATGCCGGGATACGCGAGCGCGTTGTTGGCCTGCCCGACGGCGTGGCGGGTGCCGCGGTACGCGACCGGCTCCCAGGGGGTGCCGGTGGCGATCAGGCCGCGGCCGCCCGTCCAGGCGATGACGTCGGCGGGCACGACCTCGATCCGGTCGGTCGGGTTCGACAGCGGGAACACCATCGGTCGCTCGACGTGAGCGGCCATGTCCCGGATCATCGCCTCGGCGAACGCGCCGGTCTGGGCCGAGGTGTGAAGGTGCACACCCGGTCGCGGTGCGCACCCAGGATGCGCCGCGCGTTGGCCGGCCCGAGGTCCTCCCAGTGCAGCAGCGCGTTGGGGAACAGCCGCCCGGCGGCGTCGACGAAGGCGGCGATCAACGCGTCGTAGCGCTCGCCGCGCACCCGGCGTGGCGGTTGCCGACGTACAGCGGGTCGATGAGGAGCGCCTCGTTGTCGGTGCCGGCGTCGAGCATCACCGGGATCACGCGATCCGGATGCACGCCGGCGGCCGCGGTGTAGACGGCCAGCTTGCCGACGGAGATGTTCATGCCGTTGGCGCCCCAGTCGCCGATGCCGAGGAGCGCCTCACCGTCGGTCGCCACGATCAGGTCGACGTCTCGGCCCCCAGGCCGTAGTTGCGGAGCGCGGTCTCGACGCCGGCGATGTCGTCGACGGACAGGTGGACACCGCCCGGCCTGCAGAACGCGGAGCTGTGGTTCTCGATCGCCTGGGCCACCACCGGGGTGTAGACGACCGGGAGCATCTCCTCGAGGTGGTCCGCGAGCAGCCGGTAGAAGAGGACCTCGTTGCGCTGGCGCACCCCCGCCAGGAACCCGTTGCGGGCCAGGTCGTTCGGCTGGGCGCGGAACTGCTCGTAGCAGCGGTGCACGTGGTCGTCGAGCGACAGCACGGCGGCGGGCAGAAGTCCCTCGATGCCGAGCGCCGACCGCTCGTCGGCGGTGAACGCGGTTCCGCGATTGAGGTGCGGATCTCTCAGCAGGGCCCGCCCCCGGGGCATCGCGGTGCTGGACCTGCCCATGTCAGCCGGCGGCCCTGAGGGTGATCATCGTCCTGCCGTGGCAGCTGCAGCAGACCAGCGCGAAGCGGTGCAGTCCGCGGTGGGGATGGACGACCTGGGAGGTGCCGCAGCGGCCGCAGGACACGCTGACGCCGTCTCCGACCGGGATGCGGCCCTCGCGGAACCGGCTGATCATGGAGTTTTCAGCCGAGTCCGCGGCGATCTGAGCCGGGTTGGTCATCGCGGCTTCGAAGGCCGGCGCCGCGGGTGGTGCGCCGAAGTCGTGGCGCCGCCGGCGGCGGCCCGGGCGTCGACCCGCGGTGGAGGAGCTGTGCGGGGCGCTCTGCAGGACGGCGAGGCCGACCGGGATCACGGCCACCAGCACCAGCACCGGCACGAAGATCTTCAGGTCCGCCACGCTCGATCCATCCCACGGATGACGCCACCTCATGCCGCAAGCGTGAACGCCACGCCGCGCCGGCCATCCGTCCCTCGGGACAGAGGAACCTGTACTGCGGCACCGCCGGGTGTCGCCTCGGGCCTCCGCTGCGGCGGGCGGCGTCGAGGTCTCCCCTCAGCGGCCCCAGACCTCCTCCGCGGTCTCCACGACCAGCCGCAGCTTGGCGACCTGGTCGTCACGGGTGAGCGCGTTCCCCTCCAGCGTCGAGGAGAAGCCGCACTGCGGCGAGAGGCACAGCCGGTCGGCGTCGATGTACCTCGTTCTCGAACCGCACCTTCAGCGAGCCGTCCGTCGTGGCCTGCTCGAGCAGCGCGGACTCGCCGGCCGAACCGGCCCGGCTACGGAGTCGGGCTCGGGGTCGCCGCGGGTGCGCCGTGCACCCCGCCGCGCATCAGCGGCAGGGTGAAGCGCGTCCTCGCCTCCGAGCTGTCGGCGAACGCATTGCTCACCGCCGGGAATCCCTCGGCGTGGAGCCGGTCGGCCCAGTAGTTGAGCGCGTCGGGGCTCTCCGGGTCGCGCTGCAGGTACCGGTGGTAGAGCAGCTTCACGACCACGTCCGGGCTGCCGGCGACCGGCTGCGGGTCGCCGGTCGGTCCGGCGAACTGCCAGAAGGCGAGCAGATCGGCCTGCGCCTGGGGGCCGCTCCTGTCACCGGCGGCCTGGGCGACGATCAGCTGGCCGACATTGGTCCATGCCAGCTTGGGGATGCCGCGGGCGCCGACGTAGCAGAAGAGGTGGCCGTGCGCGGTGGGGGAGGCGATGCTGTCCTGGGCCTCGACCCCCGCGATGGGATACGTCGACGCCGCGAAGTAGCCCGAAGTCCGGATCACTGCAGGCACCGCTGTACGCCGTCCCCACCGGCTTCCCCACCTCGCCCTGGATGTTGAGCGCCAGCACGTGGTGGAAGTGGAGCTCGAGGTCGCCGTAGTTGGAGAACTGCTGGAAGACGACGCTGTGGGCGCCGGGGTGGTCGGGCGAGGGCTGGCACTCGACCTCGGCGACGGTGGTGTCGTAGTGGTTGGCGTAGCGGTGGCAGTTCTGCACGAACGGCGGGAAGCGGGTCGCCAGCGCCCGCTCCGCGGCGGTGGGATAGGCGGACGTGCCGGCCTTCGCCGCCGGCGCGAGCGGCCCCCCGCCGGAGCGGGAGTGGATCAGCAGCCCGGCGCCGGCGGCCGCGACCGCCACCATCGCGGCGGTGCCGGTGAGCAACGGGAGCACCCGGCTGCGTCCCCGCGGCCGATCCCCGGCGGCTGCCGGCCGGTCCGCCGGCGGCGGCGGAGGCGGCGTCGCGGCGGCCTGTGAGACCGCGGCGGCGCCGGTCGCGGCGGCCGGGGCCCCGGCCTCCGCCGGCGCCGGCCTCTCCGCCTCCACGGGTGCCGGCTCCGCCTCGGGGGCGGGCTCGGCGGTGCGCGCCCGCACCGCGGCCAGCTGTTCGGCCATGCGCTGGCGCGAGGGATGGGCGGCGACCAGCGCGGTCAGCTCGTCGACCACGGCCTGATGCCGCCCGAGCTCGAGGTCGGCCTCGATGCGCTCCTCCAGCGCGGTGAGCCGCAGCTCCTCGATCCGCGCCACCTCGGCGCGGGCCGCGCCCTCGAGGCTGACGCCGTCGAACGCCGGTCCGCGCCAGAGCTCGAGCGCCTCGCGCAGCACCGCCGAGGCGCGCTCCGGGGTGGAGCGGCGCAGCCGCCGGCCCTGCTCGACGAGGCGCTCGAAGCGGCCGAGGTCGACGTCGTCGGCATCGACCCGGAGCAGGTAGCCGGGGGAGCGGGTCACCAGGATGCTGGGGGTGCCGCCACCGCCCCGGGTCCGGCCCGGTTCCAGCGCCCGCCGCAGCGTGGTGACGTGGGTCTGCAGCGCCTTCGCCGCCGCCTCCGGCGGGGTCCGGTCGCCCCAGAGGGCGTCGATCAGGCTCTCGGTGGAGACCACCATGTTGGTCTCCATCAGCAGCCGGGCGAGCAGCGCGCGCTGCCGGCCGGTGCCGACCGAGAGCTCGCGGTCGCCGTCCCAGACCTCGAGCGGCCCCAGCACCCGGAAGTCGAGGTGGGCCGGCGGCTCGGAAACCGGAGGGGCGGGGGTGGCGGCGGTGCCGCCCGCGACCGTGGCGCGCCTCGGGGTCCGCGCCGGCGCGGGCGCGACCACGCGGGTCTCGGACACCGGCGCGGGCGCGACCACGCGGGTCTCCGACACCGGCGCGGGACCGGGCGGGACCACCCGGGTCTCGGACACCGAGCCCGGGGTGGCGACGACCGGCGCCGGCGAGCGGCGCCGTGCCCGGGTGGCACCGGCTCCGCGCGTCCCCCGCTCGCCGAGGGCGCGCCGCGCCGCCGCCGCCAGCTCGGTGCCGGTGGCGTAGCGCTCGTCGCGCGACTTGGCCATCGCCCTGACCACCACGGCGTCGAGACCGGGCGGCAGCCCCGACCGCTTCGCGCTCAGCAGCGGCGGGTCCTCGGCGAGGTGCGCGTAGATGCTCGCGGCGTCGTTGTCCTTCTGGAAGGGCGGCACCCCGGTCAGCGACTCGTAGAGCACGCAGCCGAGCGCGTAGATGTCGGTGCGCCCGTCCACGCTCTCGCCCTTGATCTGCTCGGGCGCGACGTAGTCGAGGGTGCCGACGTACTGCCCGGTCTTGGTGAGGCTGCGGGTGCTGCTGTTCTTGGTGATGCCGAAGTCGGCGACGTAGGCGTGGTCGGAGCTCTCCGCGTCGGCCCGCGGCACCACCAGGATGTTCGCCGGCTTGACGTCGCGGTGATACAGGCCGCGGGCGTGCGCGGCGTCGAGCGCGCCGCCGACCTGGGCGACGATCGCGACCGCGCGTGCCGCGTCGAGCGGTCCCTCGCGGTGCACCAGCGCGCCGAGGTCGCAGCCGTCGACGTGGCGCATGGCGATGTAGAGGTTCCCCTCCGACTCGCCGGCCTCGTAGATGGGAATGATGTTGGGGTGGTCGATGGAGGCGGCCAGCCGGGGCTCGCGGGCGAAGCGCTGGCGCACCCGCTCGTCGTTGGAGAGCTCGGTGGCGAGGATCTTGAGGGCCACGCGCCGCTGCAGGCGCAGGTCGAGCGCGAGGTAGACGATGCCCACCCCGCCGCGGCCGAGCAGCCGCTCGATGCGGTAGCCGGCGAACTCGGCTCCCACCTGCGGGATGCCGCTCATGTCTGCCCCCCCCTCGACTGAGTCCCCAGAAGGATAGCCGAGCCCGGGCCCGGTGTCCTCAGCCGCTCTCGCCGTCGGCGGCGGCGGCGACCCGGCAGGCGACCAGGGTGACGTTGTCCCGCGAGCCCGCCTCCAGGGCGGCGTCGCAGGCGCGGGTCAGCAGCCCCTCGAGCGGACCCTCGCCGCCGAGCAGGCGGCCGAGCTGCTCACCGCCGAGGGGGTCCCAGGCACCGTCGCAGCAGAGCAGCAGGACGTCGCCGGCGCGCAGCTCCACCGAGAAGCGGTCGGCGTCGACGGGCTCGCCGGTGAGCGCCCGGGTGAGCAGGTTGCGCGGCGGGTCGGCGGCGCCTCCGAGCTCGAGGTGCCCGGCGCGGATCGCCTCGGCGAGCACCGAGTGGTCCTCGGTGACCTGGGCGACGCCGCCGTCTCGGAGCAGGTAGGCGCGGCTGTCGCCGACGTTGCTGATCGTCGCCCGTCCGGCGCTCACCGCGGCCAGCACCAGGGTGGTGCCCATCACCGCGCCACCGTGGTCGCGGCGCAGCTCGGCGATCGCCGCGTTGGCGCTCTCCCCGGCCTCGCCGAGGCCGGCGTGGGGGTCGGGGCTCACGCGGAGATGGTCGGCGGCGTGCCGCACCGCGAGCACCGCGGCCTCCCGGCCGCCGGCGTGCCCGCCCATCCCGTCGGCGAGCAGCAGCAGGCAGCCGCGATCGGGGTCGAGCGGCACCAGCGACCAGGCGTCCTGGTTCTCCGCGCGCACCGTGCCGCGGTCGCTGACGGCGGCGAGCTCGAGCAGGAGACCGCCGTCGGCGGCAATGGCGGCCTGCATGATCCGCGCCTCGGTCACCACCAGCCCCCTCCTCACCCGCGGGTGCATGTCCGTGGGGTGCCAGCATAGCCGCACCCGGGAGGAGGTGGTGATTCAGCAGTCGCGAAGCTCCGGGGTCTGGGACAGGATCTGGCTGCGCACCGAGACGAACTCCCGTCGCGGCCCGTCCGACTCCGGCCCGGTGGCGAAGGCGGCGACGTGGTGGCAGTTCTGGAAGGCGAGGCGCACCTCGAGGTGGCGCTCCAGGGCGCCGCGGATGGCGTCGCTCGCCAGCGCCCGCAGCAGCTGGCCGCGCTCCGCCTCGCTCGGCGGCGGGGTGGCGTGGAGGGCGTAGCCGGCCTCGGTCACCGCGCCGGAGTGCAGGTCGCGCGCCACCCCTTCGACCACGCTCCAGGCGTAGGGCAGCGAGCTGCGCACGCAGGCGACGAACTCGGCGTCGCCGACCTCTCCGTGCTCCGCCTTCTCGATCAGCGAGGTGGGGACGTCCAGGGACATGGCTGCTCTCCGGTTGCGATCGGCGCCCGCCCCCTCACGTCCTGAGACGCGGTTACGGATGATACAGGATCTCAGGAGCCGGAGCGGGCGATGCTACCCGGTCCGTCCCAGCAGCCGCCGCACCGCCCAGCGGAGGTCGGCCGCGGCCGACCGCCAGTAGCACTCGGCGACGTAGTAGAGGCCGAGCAGGGTGATCAGGCCGATGCCGACGTCGACGCTCCTCCGGCCCTGCTGCGCCCAGTAGACGTCGCGGAGGTTGAGCAGCAGAGCGAACTCGTCGACCACCAGCGCCGCGCCGATCCCGAAGGGGATGGCGAGCCGGGGATGCCACCGGGACTGGTCGAGGTTGAGGGAGAGGAAGCCGCTGACCAGGACCAGGGCGATGCCCCAGACGTAGTGGTGGATGTGGAGGCCGCCGCCGGTCACGATGTCGTGGAACGGGCCCAGCCGGATGTGGATCGCGTAGGTGAGCGCGCGGATCAGCCCGAAGGTGACCCCGAAGGAGAGCAGCAGCCGCAGCGCCGTCCGCCGGCGGTCGTCGAGGTGCCGGGCGGCGGTGTCGTGGAGCCGCCCGGCGAGGCTGTCGGGACCGGGGGCGGCGTCGCCGGTGGGGTGCGGGCAGCGCCTCATCGCCGCGGATTCTGACGCCGTGGTCAGCGCACCGTCCCCTCGAGTTCGCGCGCTCGCCGGGCGCGCGCCCGCGACCGGCACCAGCAGCGAGCCGGCCTGGTGGCCGGGGGCGGCGGCGCTGAGCTGGACGGTCACGCCGCAGCTGCCGCCGGGGGCCAGCCGCACCCCGCTGCAGCCGTCACGGACGATCCGGAAGGCGGGGACGGTGGTGGTGACCGCCCCGATGGTGACCGCCCCCGGCCCGGTGACGGTCACCGTGAAGGTGACCAGCGGGCTCAGCGCCGACCCCGCGGGGACGGTCTCGGTGAGCCCCGGAGGCTGCACCCCCAGCGGCGCCGCGGCCGGCGCGACCGCCGGGCGTGGCGCCGGCCGCGGGGGCGTGGCCGCCGGCGGCGGCGGCGCGGGCGGGAAAGCGGCGGCGGGCGAGGGCGGGGCGGTGGGGGCGGCGGCGCGGTCGGCGGTGTCGGGCGCGGTGACCGGGCCGGCGGGTGGCGCCTCCGCCGCCGGGGGGGCGGGCGCGGGCCGGAGGGCGACCGGCGCCCGCTGGCCGCCGCCGGCGACGCGAACCCCGGTGACCCCCACCGCGGCGGCGAGCCCGGCGGCGACCAGCCATCCCGCCCGCATCCCCGAGGTGAGCCCGCGGGCGCCCCGCCGTCTGGTGACCATCGCCCGCCTCCCTCGTCCGCCTCGACGCGTCGTCATGTGACGTCGGGACAGCACCGGAGCTTGCGCTTCTCGTAAGGTCGGCAGGGTGGTGGCCGAACGCTCGAGGGTGGTGATCGTCGGTGCCAGCACCGCGGGTCGCAGCGCGGCCGTCGCCCTGCGCGAGAACGGCTATGCCGGCGAGGTGCTGATGGTCGGCGAGGAGCCCCATCCCCCCTACGACCGTCCCCAGCTCTCGAAGCAGTTCCTGTGCGGGGACGCCGCCCTCGACGACGTCATCAGACCGATGCGACTGACCCCGGAGCACGGGGTCGAGGCCCGGCTCGGGGTCCGCGCGCTGCGGGTGGTGCCCGAGGAGCACGCGGTCGAGCTGGAGGGCGGCGAGCGGGTCGGCTACGACCACCTCCTGCTCGCCACCGGGGTGCGCAACCGGCGGCTGCCGGTGCCCGGCGCCGGCCTCGACGGCGTGCTCGACCTCCGCGACCTCGCGACCTCCGAGCGGATCCGCGCCGCGGTCCGTCCCGGCTGCCGGGCGGTGGTGGTGGGGATGGGCTTCATCGGCTGCGAGGTCGCCGCCGCGCTGCGCCGCCTCGGCGCCGATGTGGTCGCCGTCGAGCCCCTCGCCGTGCCCCTCGAGCGCAGCCTCGGCGAGACCGTGGGCCGGGTGGTCGAGGGCCTCCACCGCGACCACGGGGTCGAGCTCCGCCTCGGCGAGGGCGTGGCCGGCTTCCAGGGGTCGGACCGGGTCGAGCGGGTGCTGACCAGCAGCGGCGGCCACATCGACTGCGACGTGGTGGTGGTGGGCGTGGGCGTCGTGCCCGCGGTCGAGACCGTGACCGGCACCGCCGTGCGGCTCGACGACGGCGTCGTCGTCGACGGGGGCTGCCGCACCACCGTGCCCGGGGTCTTCGCCGCCGGCGACGTGGCCCGCCAGCACCACCCGGTGGCGGGTCGCGGGATCCGGGTCGAGCACTGGCAGAGCGCCATCGGCCAGGGCAGGGTGGCGGCGCGGAACATGCTCGGCCACGCCGAGGTCCACGACGAGATCCCCTGGTTCTGGTCGGACCAGTACGACTGCAACCTCCAGTACGCCGGCTTCGCCGGGCCCTGGGACGAGCTCGCGGTCCGCGGCAGCCTCGAGCAGCGGCGCTTCGTGGGCTTCTACCTGCGCGAGGGCCGGGTGGTGGCCGCGGTGGCGATGAATCAGGGGCGCGACCTGCGCAGGGCGGTGCCGCTGATCCGCGCCGGCACCGTGGTCGACCCGGGGCGCCTCGCCGACCCCGGCGTCGACCTGCGCAGCCTGGTCCGCCAGCACGCGGTCTAGGCCGGTGGCCGCCGGTCTCACCATCCCCGCGCTGATCGCCGCCGCGGTCGAGGACGCCGGCGACCGGGTCTGGCTGCGCCACGAGGACGAGACCCACACCTTCGCCGCCGCGGCGGCGCGGATCGCGGGAGCCGCCGAGGTGCTCGGCGGCCACGGCGTGGTCCACGGCAGCACCGTCATGGCCACCACCCGCAACAGCTCCGCCTACCTCTTCGCCTGGCTGGCGGTGGTGAGCCTGGGAGCGGTGCTGGTCCCCGTCGATCCCGCCCTGCGCGCCATCGAGATGGCCGGCCTGGTCGAGCAGACCCGGCCGCACCTGGTGATCACCGACGCAGCCCTCCGGGAGACGGTGAGCGCGGCCACCGCCGCCCGTCCGCCCGCCGGCGGCATCCTCGCGGTGGCCGACCTCGAGCGCAGCGCCCGCCCCGGCGGGGCGAGGCCGGCGGCGGTGCGGCCGGAGGACCCCGCCGTGCTCATCCCCACCTCCGGCACCACCGGCCGCTCCAAGCTGGTGACCCAGACCCACCGCGCCTACGCGATGGCGGGCGAGGGCTTCCCCTTCTGGATGCGGCTGACCGCGGACGACCGGCTGATGACCTCGCTGCCGCTCTTCCACCTCAACGCGCCGGCGTACTCGGTGCTCGGCTCGATCGCCGCCCGCGCCGGGCTGGTGCTGCTGCCCCGCTTCTCGGCGAGCGGGTTCCTCGACGCCGCACGCCGCCACGGCGCCACCGAGTTCAACGCCATCGGCGCCATGCTCGAGATGCTGATGCTCCAGCCCGAGCGCCCCGACGACGCCGCCACCCCGCTGCGGCTCTGCTACACCGGCCCGTCGCCGCCGCGGGAGCGGCAGCTCGAGATCGAGCGGCGCCTGGGCATCGAGATCGTCTGCGGCTACGCGATGTCGGAGAGCCCGTACGGCCTCATCTGGGCCCACGGGACCCGGCCCTTCGGCACCCTGGGCAGCCCCCGGCAGCACCCCCGGCTCGGCGAGGTGAACCGGGCCCGGGTGATCGGCGCCGGCGGTCCGGTCGCCGCCGGCGAGACCGGCGAGCTCGAGCTGCGCAACCCGACGCTGATGCTCGGCTACCACGGGATGCCGGAGCAGACCGCGGAGGTGCTGGTCGACGGCTGGCTGCGCACCGGCGACCTGGTCCGCGACAACGGCGACGGCACCTACACCTTCGTCGCCCGGCGCAAGGAGGTGATCCGCCGGCGTGGCGAGAACCTCGCCCCCGCCGAGGTGGAGGCCGCCCTCGAGGCCCATCCCGAGGTGGCCGAGGCGGCGGTGGTGGGAGTGGCCTCGGCGCTCACCGAGGAGGAGGTCAAGGCCTTCGTCGTGCTCCGCGCCGGCTCGGCCACCCGCCCGGAGGCGCTCCACGCCTGGGCGGCCACCCGCCTGGCGCGCTTCAAGGTACCCCGGTACATCGAGCTGGTCGAGGGGCTTCCCCACACCCCCACCGGCCGGCTCGCCAAGCACCAGCTTCCCGCCGGCCGCAGCCCGGACGAGTGGGATGCGGAGGGGACGGTGTGAACGACGACTGGCTGCGCACCAGCCTCGGCTCCTCGACGGCGGACTCGATCACCGTCTGCGGGCTCGACCTCGCCGGCGAGCTGATGGGCCGGCTCTCGTTCACCGAGCTCGCCTTCCTCCTCGTCGCCCGGCGGCCGCCGACCGCCGGGGAGACCCGGCTGCTCGACACCGTCCTGGTGTCGCTCG
Source organism: uncultured Chloroflexia bacterium (assembly GCA_963846365.1). GTDB lineage: Bacteria > Chloroflexota > Dormibacteria > Aeolococcales > Aeolococcaceae > CF-96. Next base: position 662,027 of record CAWJVN010000001.1, on the reverse strand, counting down.
CCGACCACGGCCTCACCCCCACCGTGCTCGCCGCCCGGCTCACCTACACCGGCGCGCCCGAGGCCATCCAGGGGGCGATCGCCGCCGGCCTGCTCGGCGGCGGGGCCGTCTTCCTCGGCCCAACCGAGGACACCGCCCGCTTCCTCCACGAGGTGCTCGACGGCGCCGACCCGGACGAGGACGCGCTCCGCAGCCTCGCCGGGGCCGCCGTGGGGGCGCGGATCGCCGCCGGCGAGCGGGTTCCCGGCCTCGGCCACCACATCCACCGGGAGACCGACCCGCGGGTGCCGCGCCTCTACGCCATCGCCGCCGAGGAGGGGCTGCTGGGGCCGCACCTGCGGCTGCTGGGCGCGGTGGCGGACGCGTACCGCACCGCCACCGGGCGGCGGCTGCCGATCAACGGCGCGGGCGCGGCGGGGGCGGCGCTCGCCGACCTCGGCCTTCCCCCCGCCCTGGCCCGCGGCTTCGCGCTGCTGGCGCGCACCGCGGGCCTGGTCGGCCATCTCGCCGAGGAGATGGAGCGGCCGCTCGGCCGCCGCCTCTACGAGGAGGTGGACGGGCGCTCGCGCGCCCTCCCACCCCCGGAGCAGCCTCCCGCGGGCTGACCGCGGCTCAGCGCGAACTCGATGTGCTCACTTCCGCACACGGGCCGGTCGTCAGGGCGCGCCCCGGCCCCTTTCGGCCCGAAGCCGCGCGATCACCGCGGGCAGCTGCTCGAGCCCGGCGTCGATCACGGTCTCGACGAAGCGCGACCACGCCACCCCGCCGACCTCGACCTCGGCATAGCCGTGGGCCGCGGCGAGCCGGCGGCCGGTGTGCTCGTCGAGCGACAGCCCCGGGGTCGGCGCCGGCGCCGGGGCGGGGCGGCGCGCCGACCGGGCCGGCGCTGCGGTCGCGGCCGGCGGCGACGGTGGCGCCGGCGGCGGCGGTGGGGGCGGGGCGGCGGCGGGTCGTCGGGCCGGCGGCGGGCCCGGCACCATCGCGGAGACGGTCTCCGGGTCGGCGCCGGCGGAGGCGGGGATCGAGATCTCGGTCTCGCCGAGGCGGATCACGTCGCCGGGGCCGATCTGCTGGGGACGGCCGGTCAGCTGCGCGCCGTTGACGAAGGTGCCGTTGCTGCTCCCCAGGTCGGTGACGAAGAGCCCGTCCGGGCCGGGGGTGAGGGTGATGTGCCGGCGCGAGGCGGCATCGTCCTGGAGCAGCAGGCCCCGGCAGTCGCGGCCCACCTCGACCCGGGCGGTCACCGGGACCCGGCGCGGCTTGCGGCCCGGCTCGCGGATCTCGACGATCACGCCCTCCATCGCACCCCGAGCATCGCCGTCCTCCTCTGGCTCGGGGCGCCGGCGCCCCGCCTGCAGGGTACTCCTTCGCCGTCACCCGGCCCGCCCGGCGAAGCGGCGGCCCTGATAGCCTCGGGCCATGCCCGAGAGCCCGATGTCCCGGATCGCCGACCTGCGCCGGCCGGTGTGCGCCCACTGCGGGGTGCGCGCCTCGGCGGCCGCCGCGCCGGAGCCGGAGCGGGTCGAGGTGGTGGTGATGGCGGCGACGGCGCTGCCGGTGATGGTCTGCCCCGCCTGCCGGGTCCAGGGCATGGGCAGCGACCGGGTGCAGCTCTGCCGCGGCTGTGCCGCGGGCGGCACCGGCTCGCTCCCCCACCTCGGCGTCTAGCGAGGCGGCTCGGTGGGCATCCTCGACCGCCTCCTCGACCGGCGGCTGCCTCGCGACGACGACGAGGCGGCGCGCTTCCTCGCCGACGCCGAGGCCGCGTTCCGCGAGGGCGACGCCGTGCACGCGGTGCAGCTGGCCGAGGACGCGGTGCGGTCGGGGCGGCTGGAGCCGGCCGCCGAGGTGCGGGCGCTGCTCATCGAGGCCCGCGGCCTCCGGGTCACCGCCGACCGCTCCTGGCCGCTGCGGCTGCGCGCCCTGCGCAGCGCCGAGCGGGCGAGCGCTCTCGACCCCGGGTCGTTCACGGTGGCGCTCGAGCTCGGCATGGCGTGCTTCGACGCCGGCGCGATGGAGCGCGCCGAGACCGGCTTCCGCCAGGCGGCGCTGCTGGAGCCGCGCAGTGCCCGGCCCTGGGCGATGCTCGGCCGCACGCTTCCGTATCTCCAGCGCCTCGAGGAGGCCGACGCCTGCGCCGCCGCCGCCGCGCGCCTCGACCCCTATCACCACGCGGTGCCGTACCGGGTCGGCGAGGACGCCTTCCACGCCATCGCCACCGCCGAGTGGGCGGACATCCCGGCGATGTACCAGGAGGCGCTGGGCGACACCGACGTGCTCATCCACGACCTGCCCAGCCGGGAGATGATCGAGCACGGCTTCGTGACCCCGACCACGCTGGGGGTGTACAGCGGCGGCGGCCGTCCCCGCACCGCCGTGTCGGAGTCGCAGTGGCTGGAGCAGATCATCCTGTTCCAGCGGATCATCGAGAGCTACAGCCGGAACCAGGCCGAGCTCCAGCATCAGGTCCGCATCACCCTCCGCCACGAGATCGGCCACAACCTCGGCCTCGACCACGCCGCGCTCCACGAGATGGGCCTGGCCTGATCGGTCACGGGGTGGTGACCCGGGGCGGTGGTCTCCGGGTTCGTGGGACACTGGTCGCAGGGATACACCCGATGTGGACGCGGACGAGATGACGGCAGCGGATCAGGCGAAGGCGCGGTACCTCGAGGGCGAGCTCCTCGACGTCGACGGGGTCACCGCATGGATCACCAGCGCGGCCGAGGCGGTGGAGTGGCTCGCCGCGCTCGGCGCCCAGCCGGTGTCGGTGCACAAGCCCGCGGTCGCCGGCAGCGCCGTCCGCAGCCGGCTCGAGACCGCCGCCGGCGAGCTCGCCGGGCGGCGCGGCTTCTGGCTCGGGGGCGGCCTGATGGTGCTCACCGTGAACGTCGACGGCAGCATCGTCGCCGTGGTTCGCGAGGTCGCCGAGGCGCAGAGCTCGACCGCCGCCTGAGCCGAGGGCGCCGGATGCGACCATGGTAGAGTGCCAGGGTCGAACGGATGTGCGCGAGGCGGGAGAGGGGTGCAGGATCGGCGGCTCGGTGGTCCACGCCGCGTCCTGAGGGCGGCGGTCCTCTGCGCGGTGTCGCTGCTCCTCGCGGGCTGCTCGCCGGAGATCCACACGTGGACGGCGATGGCCACCACCCCGGCGCCCCGATCCTCGCAGTCGGCGACCGCCACCCCGGCCCCGCCCCCCCGGCGACCGGAGCCACCCCCGCGCCCACCCCCGCGCCCGCGCCGCCCCCGGCCACCGCCGATCCCCCCGGCGGGGCGACGGGCATCGGCGAACTCGGTGATGCTCGGTGCGTCGTCGGCGCTGCGCGCCGCCATCCCCTCGATCGAGGTCGACGCGGTGGTCAGCCGCCAGTGGGATCCCGGCGTGGCCACCGTCCAGTCCGATCGCGGCTCCGGACGGCTGCGCCCCACCCTGGTGGTCGACCTCGGCACCAACGGCACCGTCTCCCCGACCCAGTTCGACGCCATGGTGCGGGCGGCGGCGGGCAGCCGCCGGATCGTGTTCGTCACCGTGCGGGTTCCCCGATCGTGGGAGGCGTCGGTGAACGCCACCCTCCGGGACGGGGTGGCCCGCCATCCCGGCACCGTCCTCGCCGACTGGCATTCGGCGAGCGCCGGCCACCCCGAGTGGTTCGGCCCGGACGGCTACCACCTCCAGCCCGCGGGGGCGCGGGCGTTCGCCGCGCTGGTCGCGGGCGCGGTCTGACCGGGCCGGGCATCCGGTCACCTCGGGCGCCCCACGCGACCCTCCGCTGCCTCAAGATGCCCGAGCAACCGGAGAACAGCCGCCCGCGGCAAGGGAGAGAACGTGGCCAGCCGCCGACGACGCCTCGCCATCGCCGCCGTCTGCGTCCTCCTGGCCGGTCTCCTCACCGGCGTCCGGGGCGGTCACGCCGAGACCCTCGGGGGTTCCGCCGCGGGCGACTCCTACGCGCTGCTGATGCGCGGGGTCAGCGGCGCCGCCGGGCCGGTTGCGCCGGTCGCCGCCCACGTCCCTCCGGAGGTGACCGCGGCACGGCGCTCGGGCACCTTCTCGTGCGGGGGCACGGCGCCGCCGGGATGCCCCATCACCGGCCTCGACGTCCTCCACGTCGCCGGTGACGCCGCCGTCGCCACCCTCGACCCGGGGGGCGCCGGGGCCTGCCCCCCCGCCGGCACCGCGCTCCCCGACAGCGGGCCGAGCTCGCGCCTCGCGGCGCCCGGGGCGAGCGCCTGCGCCGGCGTGGCCCACGTCGAGCTGTTCCGCGGCAGCCCGATCGCGCTGATCGCCAACTCGGTGGCGAGCCGCTCGCTGACCCAGGGCTGCAGCGGCGCCACCGGACTCGGCAGCATCGGCGCCCTCGAGGTCGGCGGCGCCCAGCTCATCGGCGGCGCCCATCCCGCGCTGGCCAGCTCGACGCCGCCGCCCAACCGGGTGGTGGTGCTGCCCCAGGGCGCCCAGGGCGCTGCGGTGGCGCTCACCGTGGTGCTCAACGAGCAGGTCGCCGATCCCGGAGGGCCGGGGCTGATCGTCAACGCCATCCACCTCTGGACCGGGCCGGCGCTGGGACCGGGGCTGCGCGAGGAGGTGGTCGTCGGCCACAGCCACAGCGCGGCGACGTGCGCGCTCGAGGTGCGCCACGAGGCGCTGCCGCTCGACACCGAGGTGGCCTACGCGCAGGTCGACCCCACCCGGCACACCATCGCCGCCGCGGTCGCCGGCGCCACCGCCCCCGAGTGCTTCGGCGGCGACCGGCAGGGCGGCGGCTGCCACGAGCCGGTGGCCACCCTGGTCACCCGCGCCGGGGCGCAGCTGGGGATCACCGCCAACTACTCCGACTACACCCACGCCCTGGGCGCGGTGATCGTCGACCACCGCCGCGCCACCCCCGACGACCTCCACACCACCAGCCTCTGCGTCGGTGACCCGGTGCCCGGGCACCCCACCCCGGTGCGCCTGGCCAAGGGGACCGACGCCGCGGCCTGCCGCGCCGCGGTCAGCGGCGAGCGGCTGGTGAGCGACTCCCACGTGGACATCGACGGCCTCGACGACCACGGCCGCCGCGGCGCCTTCTGGTGGAGCGTGCGCCCCCTCGACCACACCGGCCGCACCCTGGTCGGGCTCCGCTCCGACGGCAGCCTGCTGCTGGCGGTGGCGAGCGCGCCGCCGGGGCGGCACGGCGGCCTCACCCTGCCCGACGCGGCGGCGTGGCTGATCCGCCACGGCGCTCGCGACGGCATCGCCCTCGACGGCGGCGAGCAGGCCGACATGGTGCTCGCCGGCGGCGTCCACCCGGTGCCGCTGGAGCGCGGCGCGCCCCAGGTGCAGGTCGCGCTGGTGGTGGGCACCCCGCCGCCCCCGCCGCCCCCCGGCGGCGGAGCTCAGACGGCGGGAGCCGGCGGGGTGGGTGACGGTGTGGCCCACCTCGCCGACATCGCAGCGCGGCGGCCTCGCGTCATCCCCGTGGCGGGGCGGCAGCCACCATTGCTGGTGCGCCGGCCCTGACCCTTTCGACGTCCCCGCCTCGGCCCCTCTCTCCGGCCCCCACCGATCGCACCATGCTAGAGGGTCGGGGCGTCGGGGGAAAGAGTCGAGATCGCGAAGCTCAGGCCGCCAGGTCGGCGCCCTCGGTGAGGTCGCCGAACTCGGCGGCATAGCGGGTGGCGGCGGCGTACGGGATCATGGGGACGCCGTACGCCTGGCAGATCGCCTGCAGGGTCTCCTCGCGGCTGGCGACGTTCTCCGGGCTGACCGCCGAGGGGTCGTTGCTGCCGCTCCGCGGCGCCCAGAGGTCGGGCTTCTCGGTGAGGCAGAGCAGCCGTGAGTACTGCGCCCTGATCACCCGCTTGCCGCGCAGCGTCCCGCCCCACATCAGCACCGCGCCCATCGCCATCAGGCCGCTGGTGGGGGCGCTGCGGTAGGCCCAGTAGCCGTGCACCGGGTAGTACGGATACTCCTCGGTGCAGCCGTCGAGGGTGGTGCGGGCGTGGAGCCCGCAGCGGCAGCGCTCGTCCGGGGCGGAGTGCTTGGCGGGCTCGTGCGGCGAGCACATGCACAGCGCCTCGGCGGTCCGTCCCGCCGGCCACTCGTAGCGCATCGCCACGCTCTTGAGGACCGGCCGGCCGAGCTCGAGAACCCAGCAGCGGAAGCCGACGATCGGGGTCGAGATCTCGTCGTCCATCTACTTGGCCGGAACGGGCTCCTGCGGCTGCGGCAGGGGGATGACGATGGGCTCGGGTGCCGAGCGCCGCTCCTTGTGGGTGACCTCGTCCGGTGTCATGGCCTGGTCCTCCAACCCCCGGTGCCGGCGCCGCACGGCGTCGCCCACCCTCATGCAGGTTAGAACGTCCGGGCCGTGCCCAAGCTGGCGCGCCGGTCGAAAACGCGCGAGCGGCGCACCCGCTCACTGGTGACCTGTTCCCGTGCTCTCGTTGCGCGTCGCCAATCCCTGCGTGGGGGTGGCCCCGGAGTTGCTCGGGGATCTGGCACGCGTGGGGGTATCAGGTACTTCTCAGACAGGTTTGTGTTAACCGGGGGGGACCGTGTGTTAGATCACCCGGGCAACTCGCACCGTGTCAGCGCACCCGAGCAACACCCTGGTACCTCGACGCGTGTGAGATCACCCGAGCACCACCCCGGACATCCCCCACCCGAGCAGCTCCGCCCCTCAGGCGTCGCCCCGCAGCGCACGCAGCTCGGCGAGCAGCGCGCGGATGTCCTCGGCTGCGTGGGCGACGAACTCGGCGTCGCGATCGGCCTGCTCCCGGCGCTGCGACGACGAGTCGCGCTCCCGGGGCGTCACCAGGAGAGCGGTGCCTGCGTCCTCCTCGGCCCAGACGTCGCACCCGTGCCGGGTCCAGCGGCCCGGGGTGACCCGCAGCAGGCGCTCCTCGATCGGCGCGGTGTCGAGGAGGCGGGCCTCGGCGGGGGCTGGCTCGCCGTCGACCCATGCCTCCACCTCGCCGGCCTTCTGTGCGGCCAGCTGGGCGGCGGCCTGGGCCTCGACCGCGGCCCGGGCTGCGGCTCCGGCCTCGCTGCCCGCCATCGCGGCGGCAGCCTTGGCACTCTGGGCCTCGAGGCCCGCGGCCGCGGCGAGGGACGCCCCCCGACCCTCCAGCACGGCGGCGGCGGTCTCGGCATCGGCGGCGGCGGCGTCGGCGGCGGTGGCACTGTCGGCGGCGGCGATCGCGGCGGCGGCGGCCTCCCGGGCCGCGCCCGCCGCGGCGATGGCGGCGTCGTCGGGCGTGCGGCGGGTCGTTGCCGCGATCGCTCCGTCCTCCGGCGAGGCCTCGCCGGCGGCGAGCGCGGCCTCGGCGGCGACCTCCTCGGCGGCGAGCACCGCGTCGGCGGCCTCCTCCCGGGCCGCGAGCGCGGCCTCGCGCGCGGTCGCGGCCGCACGCTCGGCACCGCTCGCTGCAGCGGCGGCGGCGGCGGCCTGCGCGGTCTCGCTCGGGACCGGCTCGTCCTCGATGCCCATGTCACCCCTCGACACGGCCGGGCACCACGGCCCCGCCCCCGGCACCGGTGTGCGGGGACGGGGCCCGGTGAGGCCTGGTCAGCTCCCGCCGGGTCCACCCGAGGGATCCGGCCCGTCGAGGGGAGCCTTCGTGGAGGAATAGCCCTCCTGGGACGAGTCCCCCGCGGGACGTCCGGCCCCCGTCGTCTCGTCCGGAGCCTCCTCCTCGACGTCGGCGTCCGGGGTTACACCTGGCTTCTCGTCGCCCATCGGTCCGTCCTCCACACACAGTCGATCACATGACAGCGAGCCTATCATGAAATACACCCACGCGTTGGAGGGGGGCGCGCTCCTCAGTTCGGCGGCCGCCGCCGAGAATCCTCGCTGCGAGGTGCGATCCGTCTCTCCCCTCGCCGAGCCGGCGTGGACGCACCCGTCCACGCCGGCCACAGGCTCGCCCGGGGTCAGCCGGCGGGAGCCCCGGCGGGACCACCGCCGAACCCGCCGCGGCCGCCGCCGAAGCCGCCGCCGAAGCCGCCGCGGCCGCCGGTGAAGCAGCCGGAGGGACCGGCGGGCACGATCGAGAGGCTGGTCGCGGTGACCTTGCCGGTGGAGTCCTTGGGCCCGACGGCCTGGATGCAGTCACCCTGGGTGAGGTCGGACGCGGAGGCCGCGCTGGACTCGGCCACCGCCACGGTGGTGGGCACGGTGACGGTCTGGGCCGCGCCGGTGGTGGGCTGCAGGGTCACCGCGGTGCCGTTCACCGCGGTCACCTTCCCGGCCGCGAACGAGGGCACCGGCTGGCCGGGCGGGGGCGTGGCCCGCGGGGTGGCGCCGGGGCTGGCCGGGGTGCCGTTGCCGCCGGGCCCGCGGTTGCCGAGGCCGGCGGTGCAGGCGCCGTTGACCGGCTGGCTGAGCCGGACGCTGGAGGCGACCAGGGTGCCGGTGGCGTCCTTCTGCCCGGTGACGACCAGGCAGCTTCCCGGGACGATGTCGGCGAGCACCCCGGTCCTGGTCTGGGTGAAGGTGGTGGCGTTGGTGTAGTCGACGTTCACGTCGGTGCCGGTGGTGTCGGTGAGGATCAGGCTGGTGCCGTTGATCTGCGCCAGGGTCCCTGCGGCGCCACGCCGGGCGGCGCCACCGGGGCCGTTGCCGCCACCGGCGCGGGTGGTGGTGGACGACGACGAGGTCGAGCCGGTCGCCGCGGAGGTGCCGCCGCATGCGGCGAGGGCGAGCACCGCCGCCGTGCCTCCGGCGGTGAGGACGAGGCGCTTCATGACAGAGGATCTCCTGAAGGTGAGGATCGGTCGGTTGGGGGAGGCGGGGTTCGGTTGGCTGTGGGTGCGCAGCGTCATTGGGCGCGCAGCGCCTCGATGGGCGCGAGCCGGGCGGCGCGGGCCGCGGGGTAGACCCCGAAGATGAGGCCGACGGCGGCGGCGACGCCGACCGCGATCAGCACCGGCGCGACGGTGATGGTGACGCCGATGGTGGTGAAGTGCGGCACCAGCCGGCCGGCCAGCAGCGCGGCACCGACGCCGAGCACACCGCCGATGACGCTCAGCGCGCCGGCCTCGATCAGGAACTGCCGGAGCAGGTCGCCGGGGGTGGCGCCGAGCGCCTTGCGCAGGCCGATCTCGCCGGTGCGCTCGGTGACCGACACCAGCATGATGTTCATCACCCCGATGCCACCGACCAGCAGCGAGATCGCCGCCACGCTGGCGAGCAGGATGGTGAGGGTGGTGGTCACCGACTGGGCGGTGCTGAGGAAGGAGCTGTTCGCCTGGATGGTGAAGTCGGCGGCGGCGGGGTTGCTGACGTCGTGGGTGACGGTGAGGAGCTGGGTGGCCTCCTGGTAGGCGGAGCCCAGCGTGCTCGAGCTGGTGGAGCTGAGCAGGATCCGCTGCACGGTGTTGGGGCTGCCCCCGGTGAGCAGGTCCTGGGCCGCGGTGACCGGCACCACGGCGAGGTCGTCGCCGTTCTGGAAGCCCTGGCCGCCGACGGTGTTGAGGATGCCGACGACGGTGAACGGCACCTTGCCGATGGTCACCGAGTCGCCGACGGCGGCGCCGAGGTCGGCGGCGGTGGTGCTGCCGAGCACCACCTTCTGGGCGTGATCGGTGACGTCCGCGGTGGTGAGGAAGCTGCCGGTGAGCAGGCTGCGGGCGTTGGCGACCAGCCATGCCGGGGTGCTGCCGCTGACCGTGGTGCTCCAGTTCGTGGAGCTGCTGACCAGGGTCTCGCGGGCCTGGACGACCGGGGCGACCGCCTGGATGTCGGGGGCGTTGGCCTTGTCGGCGAGCCCGTTGGCGTCGGTCATGGTGAGCGTGCTGGCGCTGCCGGCACCGCCGAAGATGCCGCCGGTGCTGGTGCTGCCCGGGGTGATGGTGAGCAGGTTGGTGCCGAGCGAGGCGATCTGGGCGTTGACCTGGTCGGACGACGCCTGGCCGATGCCGACGGTGCAGATCACCGCGGCGACGCCGAACAGGATGCCGAGGGTGGTGAGGATGGAGCGCAGCCGGTGGCCGAGGATGCCGCGCAGGCCGGTCATCAGGGTGTGCTTGAGGCTCATGCCGCCACCTCCTCGGCGAGGTGCCCGTCGATGGTGTGCACCACCCGCTTCGCCACCGCCGCGACCGCGGGGTCGTGGGTGATCAGCACCACCGTGCGCCCCGCCTCGTTGAGCTGGCGGAGGATGGCGAGGATGTCGCGGCTGGAGGCGGAGTCGAGGTTTCCGGTGGGCTCGTCGGCGAGGACGAGGTCGGGGTCGGTGACCAGCGCGCGGGCGATGGCGACGCGCTGCTGCTGGCCGCCGCTGAGCTGGTTGGGCCGGTGGTCGACGCGGTTGGCGAGGCCCACCTGCTCGAGCACCCGCAGCGCCGTGCCCCGGCGGTCGCGGGCGCTGCGGTAGAGGAGGGGGAGCTCGACGTTGCGCCAGGCGGAGAGGTCCTTGAGCAGCTGGAACTGCTGGAAGACGAAGCCGATGCGCTTGTTGCGGATGTGGGCGAGCTCGTAGGCGTTCATGCCGGACACGTCCTCGCCGGCGAAGAGGTAGCGGCCGGCGGTGGGGTTGTCGAGGCAGCCGAGGATGTTCATCAGCGTCGACTTGCCCGAGCCCGAGGGCCCGACCACGGCGACGAAGTCGCCCTCCTCGACGGTGAGGCTGACGCCGTCCAGCGCCCGCACCTCGGCATCGCCGCTGCCGTAGATCTTGGAGACCTGCTCGAGACGGAGCACCTCGCCCATCGTCATCCACCTCCCAGGGTGCGGCCGAGGGCGCCGGCCCCGCCGCGCCCGCCACCACCGCCGAGCAGCCCGCCGCCGCTGGGGTTGGTGCTGCTGGGCACGGTGCTGCTGACCGTGGCGATCACCACCATGTCGCCGGCGTTGAGGCCGGAGAGGATCTGGGTGCGGGTGGAGTCGGAGGCGCCGGTGGTCACCGGGACCGTCTGCGGCTGGCCGTTCACCAGCATCTGGACGTTGGAGCCGCGCACCGCGCTGGTGGGCACGGTGAGCACCCCGACCACCTGGTTGACGACCACGGAGATCGAGGCCGAGACCCCGGCGTGGAGGCCGGGGTTGGAGCCGTCGAGGACGATCACCACCGGGAAGGTGGCCACCCCGGAGGCGACCGTCGCCACCGCGGCGACCTGGGTGACCTTGCCCTTCACCGCCTGGGTGGCGCCCGCGGGGGTCACCAGGGCGCGCTGCCCGACGGCGATCTGGTTCACCTGGGTGTCGCTCACCGTGCCGGTGACCTGGAAGGCCCCGGGGGTGAGCACCGAGATCTGCGGGGTGGTCGACGAGCTGGAGCTGGAGCCGGAGCTCGAGCCGCTGCCGGTGCCGCCGTTGGAGATGGTCTGACCGGTGGTGAGGTTCACCACCCCGATCACCCCGTCGGCGGGGGCGGTGAGGGTGCCCTGGGTGAGCGCCTTCTGGGCGTTGTCGACGTTGATCTGGGCGATCTGCACCTGGCTCTGGTCCATCTGCAGCTGCTGCGGGGTGGTGCCCTGCTGCAGCGCGGCGAGCGACTGCTGCGCGTTCTGGAGCTGGACCTGGGCGGAGCTCACCTGGGCCTGGGCCTGGTCGTTGCTCTGCCGCGCCTTGGCCTGGGCGTTCGCCAGGGCGTCACCGCCCTGGGCCTGGGCCTGCTGGACCGCCAGGGCGTTGTTCGCCTGAGTGTCGGCGAGCGCGGTCTGGGCGCTCTGCAGCTGGGATTCGGCGCTGCGCACCGACGCCTGCGACTGGGCGAGGTTCTGTGCGGTCGGGCCCGCCTGGTCCAGGGAGAGCTTGGCCTGAGCGCTGGCCAGGGTGGCCTGCGCCTGGGTGACCGCCGCCTGCAGCGAGCTGGGGTCGAGGCTGGCCAGAACCTGGCCGGCCTTGACCGCCTGGCCGGCCTGGGCGGTCACCGAGGCGACCCGCCCGGAGCTCCCGAAGTTCAGGTCGCTCTCCCCGAGGGGGGCGAGGTTGCCGGTGAGCGAGAGGCTCTGGGTGACGGTCCCGAGGGCGGCCGCGGCGGTGCGGTACTGGGTGGCGGCGGCCGAGCCGTGTCGCATCCACACCACCCCGCCTCCGGCCGCGATCACCGCGACGGCGGCGCCGGCGGCGATGGTGCGACGGCGGGTGAGGCGCTTCAGGTTCATGACGTCCTCCGGATGGGATCTGATGGTCGATGGGACGCCGCCATGGTCGTGCCGGCTCTCTTTCACTTCCCTGACAGGAGGCGGCCGTCACCGAACCGTGGCAGCATCAGTACTGCAGACGCGGGTCGTCGTAGTGCTTGAACTCGATGACGTTGTTCGAGGGGTCGGCCAGGAACAGGGTGCGGTGCTGTTCGGCGGTGCCCTCGAAGCGCACCGAGACGTCGCCGAGGGTGCGCAGCTCGCGGTGGCGGACCAGCCGCAGCAGGCGGTCGAAGTCGGCCCCGTCGGCGAAGCTGACCCCGAAGTGGTGGGGGTAGGGCCTGGGCTCGTCGGGGACGCTCTCGGAGAGGTGGCAGACCAGCTGGTCGCCGAAGAAGTCGAAGGTCACCCGGTCGGGATAGCGGCGGGCGAGCCGGACGCCGAGCCCGCCGACGTAGAAGCCGATCGCCTCGTCGAGGTCGCGCGCGGGCACCGCGACGTGGCAGCAGTCGTGCATCGAGCGCATCGCGGTCAGGCGGCGACGGTGAGCCGGCCGGGGCCGGGCAGGACGGCCGGCGACGGCCTCGCCGGGGCCGCGGGGGTCAGCTCCATCAGGGTGTCGGCGCGGAGCCCCAGCCGCAGCGTCTCGAGCCCGACGATGTCGCCGGTGGAGATGTTGCCGAGGTTGACCTGGGGGCCGGCGGCACGGATGAGGTCGACCTGCAGGCTCTTGGTGGGGGCTTCGAAGAGCACCCTGACCGGATCGACGCTGCTGAGGACGGCCCCGAGGACGTCGGCGCGGAGGCTGCCGTCGGCGCGGGCCATCCCGCTGCGGCCGCTCTCGCGGGTCTCGGCGGTCACCAGCGAGGCACCGGAGTCGAGGTCCTCCTGCATCGCCGCCACCCAGTCGGAGGGGGCCAGCGTCTCCGACCGGCCGGCGTCCTTGAACCCGACCTCGGAGATCACCGTGAACTCGCGGGCGAGGAGCCGCACGTATCCGGCCTTCTCGTGCTGGTCGAGCGGGATGGTGCCGTTCGAGACCTCGACGTGGGTCGCGCGGTGGGCGCGGAGCAGGTGCACGAACTCGCCCAGCCGGTCGCCCCAGAGGTGGTGCTCGAAGAGGGTGCCCCCGAAGTAGAAGGCGATGCCGGCGGCGCGGAGAACGTCGAGCTTGCGGGACAGGTCGCGGGTCACCAGGCAGGTGCCCCAACCGAACTTGACCAGGTCGACGAGGTCGCCGTGGCTGTCGATGACGTCGGTGAAGGCTCCGGTCGGCATCCCCGAGTCGATCACCATCGTGATCCCGCGGGTGCGCGGCCGGGCGGCCCGGATCGGTGCGGTGGCAATCATGCTCGGGGCTCTCCCAGTGGTGCGGACATGACCGCAGCCTAGGGGGCCCCTCCTTTCGAACTCCGTGACAGCGCAACCGTCCGCGCGGAGGCTCAGTCCGGCGTGGTCTCGGCGTCGCGGCCCGGCGGCGACGGGTAGGCGGAGGCGCCGATCCCGTCGTCGGGGTCGAGCTCGAGGAGAAAGCGGCGGCAGCGCTCCGCCTCCGCCTCGTCGCCGAGCCGGGCCGAGGTCACCAGCAGCAGCTGGAGGGAGCGGAGGAAGCCTCGGTTGGTGGGCCGGGCCCAGCGCACCATCCCCACCCCGCCCCAGCCGCTGGCCCGGAGCCGGTCGAGCCCGCGGTGGTAGCCGGTGCGCGCGCAGGCGTAGGCGGTGACCGCGTCGCCGCCGGCGAGGGCGTTCCGGCCCAGCCGGGCCCAGGCGTCGAGGAGGCCGGGCCAGCGCCCCGCCACCTCCCGCAGCGCGCCGGCGTCGCCGGCGGCCGACCGCGGCGTCGAGGGCGTCGAGGGCGTCCCGCTCCTCCTCGGGGAGGATGGTCTCGTGGCGCGGCGGCGACGCCGGCGGGCGCGCCGCGGAGATCGGGACGGGGCGGAGGGGAGGGGTGGAGCTCACCGCTCCAACGGTAGCGGGTCGCGCCCCGGCCGGGGGTCGAGGCGCCGGAGCCTCCAGCCGGTGGACGGCGGCCGGCCCGCCGGGCGAGGAATCGGGGCATCCCGGGGCCGCACCGGACCCGCTGGCGCCGCGGTCGAGGCGGGCGAGCAGCGGCGCGAGCACCGCGGTGTACCGCTCCTGCTCGGCGAGGTCGAGGATCAGCCCCATGTCCCTGGCCGGACATGCTCCGGTGGGATGTGCCCGTTCCAGATGTGCAGCACCCCGCGGCCGTCGGCCTCGACCTCGGCGAGCCCCAGGCCACCGGCGAGAGCCGGCAGCCGCGCCTTGCCGCCGGGGGGCAGGGCGACGATGTGGGCGCCGAGCCGCGACATCGCCATCGGCTCGGCGACCACCACCACCGCCCCGCCCCGAGACGCCGCGGCGAGCCCCGCGAGGCGGCCGGCCGCGGCGTCGCCGTCGCCGAGGCCGGGGTCGACCAGCGGGGCCGCGCCGGTGGCCGCCTCGACCGTCCCGCCGAGCTCACGGCTCGCCTCCCCGGGCGCCAGCCGCACCGCCGTCACCGGCACCCCGCGCAGCTCGGCGGCGAGCCCGTCGACGGAGTCGCCCGCGCACAGCATCACCGCCCGGCAGGTGGCCTCGCGATCGGCGCCGGGGGCGGTGCCCGCCCCCGCGTCGACGCCGAGCCGCCCGGCGGTGGCCGGCTCCAGCTCCAGGTTCCCGTTGTGCCCAGCAGTTCGCCGGTGCCGGACTCGTCGACATCGACGATGGTGGTCACCGCGTTGGCGTACGTGAATCGGTAGTAGTTGGCCAGATCGCAGGCGGTGACCTGGCAGAGCAGCGCCTGGATCGCATAGCCGTGGCTCACCACCGCGATGGTCTGGCCGCCGCGCGCCGAGGCGAGCTCGACGAGGCCGGGCAGCAGCCGGCGGTGGAGGGTCTCGACCAACTCGCCGCCGGGAAAGGCGAGGTCCCACGGCACGTGGTGGCCGGCCCTCGCCAGCCGGCCGTGGAAGGCCACCGCCGGCCAGGGCAGGAAGCGGGGGTCCACCTCGGCGACCCCCTGCGTAGGTCATGCCGTCGTAGCCGCCGAGGTCGATCTCGCGCAGCCGCGGGTCGGTGAGCACCGGGGCGCGGCCGGCGGCGACGATCCGCGCCGTCTCCCGGGCGCGCTCGAGGTCCGAGCTGACCACCGCGTCGACGTCGACGCGGTCGAGCACCGCGGCCATCCGCCGCGCCTGCTCGCGTCCCCGCGGCGTCAGCGGGGCGCCGCTCAGCTCGGGCGTCGTCGTGCTCATCTCGCGCTCCGTGTTCCCCGCTGAGGCGCCGATCTTCACCCCGGCCCGGGCGGGAGTCATCCGATGGGCGGGATACAGCTGGCGTCGGGAACTATCCGGGGGGGATAGACCGTGCCCGGAGCTCGCGTTCGGCACGGTCCCACGGCGTCAGGGCGTGGAGCTCCGGCACCGCCGCCATGCCGCTGCGCGAGTCCGGGGACACCGGCTCGCGGCTGACCCACACGTCGACCACGGCCGGGGCGTTCTCGAGTCCGCGGCGCAGCGCCCCGGGGAGGAGGGCGGCGTCCTCCACCCGCTCGCCGTGGGCGCCGAGGGCGCGGGCGAGCAGGTCGTAGCGGCAGCCGGGCAGCTCGACGCCGACCAGGTTGCCGTCGAAACGGTCGATCTGGTCCTGCCGCTCGATGTTCCAGCCCTGGTTGTTCGCCACCACCACCAGGGCGCGGGCGCGGTGGCGCACCGCGGTGTCGATCTCCATCGCCGTGAAGCCGGCGGCGCCGTCGCCCACCACCGCGATCACCCGGCGGCCGCGCAGGGTGAGCGCCGCCGCGACCGCGAAGGGCACGCCCACGCCGATGCAGCCGAGGGCGCCGGGGTCGAGCCAGGTGTCCGCGACCAGCGAGGAGCGCGCGAACGAGAGGATGTCGCCGCCGTCCGCGACCACCACGGTGCCGGCGTCGACCAGGTCCCCGACCGCGGCGAGCAGGGTGAGCGGGTGGATGCCGCCGTCTCCGGTGGTGAGGCCGGGGGCGCGGGCGCGGGCGGCGGCGATGCGCTCCTCGCTGGCGGCGTGGAGGGCGTCGCGCCAGCCCGTGTCCGCCCCCTGCTGCCCCACCCCCGCCTCGAGCAGCGCCCACAGCGCGGCACCGGCGTCGGCCTGGACGGTGACGTCGCCGCGGCGGTTGTCGGCGAGCTCGTCGGTGGTGCGCCCGATCCGCAGCCAGCCGGGGCGGGCGGAGAACACCGCGTCCGAGCCGTAGCCGAGCTGGAAGTCGAGGCGGCGTCCCACCGTGACCACCAGCTCGGCCTCGGCCATCGCCCGCGAGCGCATCGCGGTGAGCTGGGCGGCATGGTCGCGGGGCACCACGCCGCGGCTCTCGGCGGTGTCGATGTGACCGGCGCCGGTGGCGTCGAGGAACGCCTCGACGGCGCGGGGGTCGTCCCGGGCTCCCCGGCCGGTGACCACCAGGGTGCGGCGTCCCCCGCCCAGCAGCGCGACCGCGGCCGCCACCGCGCCGGGGTCGGGCAGCAGCGCGGCGCGGCCCACCGGGACGGCGCGCCCGGGACCGCCGTCGACGGCGGCCGCGGGCTCGGTGAGCACGTCGGTGGGGACCTCGAGACAGGCCGGCCCCTGCGGCCCCTCCTCGCCGAGCGCCGCGCTCCACACCGCGTCGAGGCGGGCGAGCAGGTGGCGGCGGTCCCCGACGGTCTCGACCCGGCGGCAGACCGGTGCCACCAGCGCCGCCTGGGGGATGTCCTGGAGCGCGCCCATCCCGCACTGCGGGCGCGGGGCACGGCCGGTCACCAGCAGCACCGGTGAGCGGGCGAGGTGCGCGCTCGCCAGCGCGGTGATGGTGTTCGTCAGCCCCGGTCCGGCGGTGACCAGGGCGACCCCGACGCCGCCGCCGAGGTCGGCCTGGGCCTGCGCCATGTGCACCGCCGAGCCCTCGTGGCGGACGTCGACCACCTCGACGCCGAGCCGGGCGAGCGCGTCCCAGACCGGCTGGATGTGGCCGCCGCAGAGGCCGAACACCCGGCGCACCCCCCGGCGCCGGAGCTCGGCGGCGAGCAGCCCGGCGACGCTGAGCGCCTCCATGGGCTAGAAGACCGCGGTCTCGGTGTAGCTGCCGAAGACGGCGCGCAGCGCCCGGACGATCTCGCCGCCGGTGGCGTGCGTCCGCACCGCGGCGATCGTCGGCGGCATCAGGTTGGCGTCGGGGTCGCGGGCGGCGCGCTGCACCTCCTCGAGGGCACGCCGCACCGCGGCGGGGTCGCGCCCGGCGCGCACCCGGCGGAGGTGCTCGACCTGGCGACGCTCGGTGTCGGGGTCGACCCGGTGCACCGGCACCGGCCCGGCGCCGGCGCCGTCCTCGTCCTCGTCCTCGTCCACGTACCGGTTGACCCCGACCACCACCCGCTCGCCGGAGTCCTGCCGCCGGGCCACCTGGTAGGCGTGCTCGGCGATCTCGCTCTGGAACCAGCTGTCCTCGATGGCGCGCAGCGTGCCGCCCATCGCCTCCACCCGGTCGAGCACCTCCACGATCGCCCGCTCCATCTCGTTGGTCAGCGACTCGACGTACCAGGACCCGCCGAGCGGGTCGGCGACGCTGGTGACGTTGGTCTCCTCGGCGATGATCTGCTGGGTGCGCAGGGCCAGCTTCATGGCGAACTCGCTGGGGATCGCGATCGCCTCGTCGAGCCCGTTGGTGTGCAACGACTGGGCGCCGCCGAGCACCGCGCAGAGGGCCTGCAGGGCGGTGCGGGCGACGTTGTTGTACGGCTGGGCGCGGGTCAGGGTGATCGCCGCGGTCTGGCAGTGGAAGCGCAGCCGCATCAACTCCGGTCTGCGGGCGCCGAACTCCTCGCGCATCATCCGCGCATAGACCCGGCGCAGCGCCCGGAACTTGGTGACCTGCTCGAAGAAGTCGGCCTGGGCGATGAAGAAGAAGCTCAGCCGGGGCGCGAACTCGTCGACGGGCATGCCCGACGCCACCACCTCCTGCACGTAGGCGCGGGTCACCGCCATCGTGAAGGCCGCCTCCTGCACCGAGCTGCCCCCGGCCTCGGAGATGTGGTAGCCGCTGATGTTCACCGGGTTGTACCGGGCCATGTTGCGGGCGCACCAGGTGATGGTGTCGCGGACGATGCGCAGGCTCGGACGGATCGGGAAGCACCACTCCTTCTGGGCGATGTACTCCTTGAGGATGTCGTTCTGAATCGTGCCCGACAGCCGGTCGAGGTCGCAGCCGCGGTCCTCGGCGACGGCGACGTACATCGCGAGCAGGATCCACGCGGTGGGGTTGATGGTCATCGACACGCTGATCCGCTCGAGGTCGATGCCGTCGAAGAGCGCCTCCATGTCGTCGATGACGTCGACGGCCACGCCCTCGCGGCCCACCTCGCCGCAGCTCATCGGGTCGTCGGAGTCGTAGCCCATCAGCGTGGGCATGTCGAAGTCGACGCTGATCCCGGTCTGGCCCTGCTCGATGAGGTAGCGCAGCCGGCGGTTGGTGTCGGCGCCGGCGCCGAAGCCGGCGATCTGCCGCATCGTCCAGCGCCGTCCCCGGTACATCGTCGGGTAGGGCCCGCGGGTGAAGGGGTAGCGGCCGGGGAGGCCGACGTCGTCCCAGCTGGTGCCGGCGGTGTCGAGCGGGGTGTAGACCCGGCGCAGCGGCAGCCCCGAGCTGGTGCGGTAGTCGTCGCGGTCCTCGGGGCTGCGGCGCAGGTAGGCGTCGAGCTCCTCCCGCTCCCACAGGGCGAGCTGGTCGGCGATGCCGTCTGCGATCGTCATGTCCTCACCTCGCGGAGCAGGTCGCGGCTGTCGATCACCCTGCGCGCCTTGAACTCGGTGCGCTCCAGGCTGCCGGGGGGCAGCATCTCCACCCGGGCGCCGACGCCGAGCACGGTGCGCAGCTCGCTCTCCGCCCGGCGGCGGACCCCGTCGACGGCGCCGTCGCCGAGCGCCGCGAGCACGCCGTCGTACTCCATGCGCACGGTGAGCTCGTCCATGGCGCGGTCGCGGGTGACCACCACCCGGTGCTCGCCGCCGTAGTGGGGGATGCGGTTCAGCACCTCGTCGACGGCGCTGGGGAAGACGTTCTCGCCGCGGATGACCAGCATGTCGTCGATGCGCCCGTAGATCCCCCGGGGCAGGACCGGGTAGGTGCGTCCGCAGGGGCTGGGCCCGCTCTCCCAGCACGAGAGGTCGTTGGACAGCATCCGGATCATCGGCTGGCTGACCCGCTCGAGGTGGGTGTACACGGGCGTGCCCTCGCCGCCGTACCGCACCCGCCGCCAGCTCCGCGGGTCGGCGATCTCCGTGTACACGATGTCCTGCCAGCAGAGCATCCCGGCGTGGGCGCTGGTCTCGCCCGGGGTCATCCACGGGCTCATCTCGGCCATGCTGCCGGTGTCGAAGACGGCGGCCCCGTAGGCGTGCTGGAGGCGGGCGCGGATCGAGGGGATGGAGGCCCCCGGCTCGCCGGAGAAGAAGAGGATGCGCAGGCCGAGGTCGCGGGCGTCGATGCCCGCGGCGGCGGCCACCTCGGCGAGGTGGAGGGCGTACGAGGGGGTGCCGTAGAACACCGTCGGGCGCATCTGCGCCATCCAGTGCACCGCCCGCAGGGTCTGCCCGGGCACGCCCGCGCCGAAGGGGAAGGCGCGGGCGCGGAGCCGCTCGGTGCCGAGCAGCGCACCCCACGAGCCCATGTAGAGGCTGAAGAAGGAGCCGATGAAGACGGTGTCCGCGGGGCGGATGCCCATCCCCCACATCACCCGCGCGTGGGCGTTGGCGATCGCCCGCCAGTCGGCCCGGCCGATGGCGAACGCGGTGGGCCGCCCGGTGGTGCCGGAGGTGCCGTGGATGTGGCAGACCTCCTCCTCGGGGACGCAGAGGTAGTCACCGAAGGGCGGCCGCCGCTCCTGTGCCGCCCGCAGCTCCGCCTTGGTCACCGGGGGCACCCGCTCGAAGTCCTCGAGGGTGCGGATCTGCGAGGGGTGCACCCCCGCCTCCTCCCACTTGCGGCGGTAGAAGGGCGAGTGCCGGTGGGCGTAGGCCATCACCTCGCGGATGCGGACGGCGATGGCGGCGTCGCGCTCCGCCGCCGGCATGGTCTCGCGCCGGGGGAACCAGTGCGCCTGGCCGGCGGGCGGCAGGTAGTCGTCGTCGTAACGGGGCGGCCAGGCCCAGGCCTCCAGGTCCTCCACCCGCCAGGTTCTACCTGCCTGCGCTCCGCATGTCCAGCGGTGGCACGGAACAGGGTCTCCCGGACGGCCCTGTCCCGCCCGGACAACGCCGCCTCCGGCGGCGGGCCTCAGGCGGTATGGGCGACGCAGAGGGTGAAGGCGTCGGTGTAGTGGAAGGCCTCGTCGCCCATCCGCTCCATCTCCCGGCCCAGCGCCGCCTCGAGCCGGCCCCGCTCGGTGGGGCCGAGGGTGGTGAGCAGCGCCCACGGCCACGGACCCGTCCAGGTCATGTGGTCGATCCACGCCGCCGCCGAGGGCATCTGCGAGCCGGTGGCGAGCATCGTCGTCTCCGGCTCGCCGAACCCGGCGCCGGCGAGGAGGCGGCGCAGCGTCTGGGGCTCGCCGAGCGGCGAGCGGCTGCCCTCCGGGCGCGGGATGGCGCGCCAGTGCTGCTCGGTCAGCTCCTCCAGCCAGCCGAAGAACGCCTCCTGCGCCGGGGTCGCCAGCGAGCGCCGCCGCAGCGACAGGGCGATGCGGCCGCCGTCGCGCAGCACCCGTCGCGCCTCGGTCAGCACCGCGAGGGGATCGCCGAGATAGGCGAGCGAGGTGCCCAGGGTGACGAGGTCGAAGAGGGAGTCCTGGAAGCGCAGCCGGTGACTCACCCGCTCGTGCTCGAAGACGGTGTTGCGCATGCCCTCGGACCGCGACCGGTCACGGGCGCGGCGCAGCATCCCGGGGGCGACGTCGAGCCCGACCACGGTGCCCCGCGGGCCCACCAGGGCGGCAACGGCGTTGGCCACCAGCCCGGTGCCGCAGCCGACGTCGAGGCAGTCCTCTCCGGGAGCCGGCGCCGACAGAGTCACCAGTCGGGACGCCACCCGGGTGTGCAGTCCGCGGGCCCAGCCGTCGTACAGGGGGGCAAACGCGTCGAAGAAGTCAGCGATGGGCCCCGCTGGATCGGAGATGCGGGGGTCGGAGGTGCGCATCATCGGATGAGGTTCTGGCCAGGATGCGTCAATAGAACAAATCGGAGACTCTGTCCCGCTAAGATCACGACCGCGCGCGGCGCTCTCTGCTGACAGGGTGATGCTCGCGCGACGGCATCCCCTACTGACAATCGCTCAACGCGAGGACGGCGGACATGGATACGCAGACGGCGACGCCCCAGACCCCACCGGCGACCGCAGCCGGTCGGCCACGAACCGGTGAGGGCACGGCGGTGGCGGCCGGCACCATCACCCTCGGTGCGCAGGACCAGCTGATCGGACGGCTGGTGTACGACGGGAACCTGCAGGTGCAGGGGGTGCTCGAGGGCGAGGCGACGGTCACCGGCGAGCTGCTGGTCGGCGACGGCGGCGCCGTGAAGGCGAAGCTGGCGGCGCAGCAGCTGACCGTGCGGGGCACGGTGGACGGGGACGCGGTGGTGCGCGACCGTCTGCTGATCGCCGGGTCGGGAATCATCACCGGCGACGTCAAGGTCGGCCGCCTGGTGATTGAGGACGGAGCTGTCCTCAACGGCAATGTCACGATGGAGCGGCTGGTGACCGCCGGCTCCCCCACCAACGCCCGACCCGGAACCCCCGCGGCAAAGCGCTAGGGCCGGCCGGGCGGGCCGGTTGACCGTCCGGTCGGTTCGACCCACCGGGCTTGCACCGCACTGGAAAAAGGGGGACTGCGGTCGCAGTCCCGACGGGCTATGGTGGCCACGCCAGGGAGAGGCGACCCTGGGTCCGATCACCAGCGGGGTAGCCCGGTATGTCGATCAACAACATGGTCGAGGCCCACAATCGCGTCAAGGCATTCGAGTGGGACCCGACCTATGAGACCAAGCGGGATCGGTATCCCACCAAGTTCAAGATCCCGCCGAAGACCAAGGACCCCTTCCGTACCCTGATCCGCGACTACGTCTCCATGGAGCAGGAGAAGGACGACCGCCAGTACGGCGGCCTCGAGGACGCCCTGGCCCGGGCCAGCGCCCCGGCCCACGCCGAGCGGCGCTGGCTCGAGATCATGAAGCCGCTGCTGTCGATGGTGAACTTCGCCGAGTACGCGGCGATGAAGTGCGTCGCCCAGCTCATCGACACCGTCTCCAACTCCGAGCTGCGCCAGGGCTACATGGCGCAGATGCTCGACGAGGTCCGCCACGTCAACCAGCAGATGTACCTGAACCGGTACTTCACCAAGCACGCCACCGACCCCGACGGGTTCGCGGGCGGCAAGCGGCTGGCGGGCACCAACCTCTTCGGCCGGGCCTCGCGCAGCTGCTTCGAGACCTTCTTCATGGGCGACCCCATCGAGGGCGCGCTCAACCTTCAGGTGGTCGCCGAGACCGCGTACACCAACCCGGTCTTCGTCGCCATGACCGAGGTGGCCGCGACCAACGGTGACCAGGCCACCCCGAGCGTCTTCCTCAGCATCCAGTCGGACGAGTCGCGGCACATGGCCAATGGCTACAGCACCCTGGCCGCGGTCGTCTCCGAGCCCGACAACCTCCCCGCGCTGCAGGCCGACTTCGACCGCGCCTTCTGGCGGCAGCACGCCTTCATCGACCCCTTCATGGTCGCCGTCTACGACTACTTCCAGACCACCCGCACCAGCTCCTACAAGGAGAAGTGGATGGACTGGATCGCCGACGACTGGGTGGGCTCGTACATCTCCCGGCTCGAGCCCTTCGGGCTCCAGGTTCCGAAGGGGCTGGACGAGGCCAGGGAGCGGATGCACTGGATCGGCCACACCGCGGCGATGGTCGGCTTCGCCGGCTGGCCGCTGGTCTACTGGCGCACCCCCCCGCTCTCCGAGAGCGACTTCGAGTGGTTCGAGAACAAGTACCCGGGCTGGTACGACAACTACGGCTGGTTCTGGGAGGGCTTCCGCGAGCTCACCGAGCCCGGCTCCGGCAACCCCTTCGAGATGTTCCAGTCGATGCCGCCGCTCTGCCGGGTCTGCCAGATGCCCTGCATCTTCCCGCGCCCCGACATCAGCAGTGCCCGGATCCGCGAGCACCTCGGCAAGCGCCACGCGTTCTGCTCCGGCCCCTGCGAGTTCATCTTCTGGGAGGACCCGGCCCGCTACACCGGCTACAAGACCTTCTGGGAGCTGTTCGACGGCTGGGACCTGTCCGAGTACATCGTCAAGAACGGGCTGCTCCGCGCCGACGGCAGGACCCTGATCGGCCAGCCCCACCTCAGCGACGACCCGAAGATGATGTGGACCATCGACGACATCAAGGCTCTGAACGTCGAGATCCGGGATCCCCTGGCCGAGGCGGAGTCGATCTGGATCACGGACTGAGGTCTGGGAGTTGCCCGGGTGATCTGCGACGGGTGCGAGGTGCCCGGGTGATCTCACACGCGGAGATACCCGGGGATCTTCTCACACACGTTTTTACCGGGGGGAGGCTACGCCTCCCCCCGCTCAGGCCCAAGACATCGTGCGCTGGCGCGCCCGATGCCGGGGCCTACCCCCCTAATGGGCAGATGGCGAAGCCATCTCACGGTGAGTACCACTTCCTCGTCGTAGTGGTGGGGAGGGAGCGCGAGGGAGGGGGTGCGCGGTGGTGGAAACTGTGGACCGTTGTCCGAGCCGGCAGCGGGCGAGCACTTCTCCCCCCTGGGCCTGAGCCCTCCGTGGAGACCGTGCCCCCGCTGCTCGGTGAGGAGAGTTGTGACGGCTGGTGGGATGTCGTGCCCCTGAGCACTTATCCATTAGGGTGCCGCTGCTCTCCTCTGGCTCGCCACCGTCCAGGGAGGAGCTGTCCATGATCTTCGTCGGCGTCGACTGGGCCGAGGTCCACCACGACGTCACCGTGCTCGATGCAGCGGGCGCGGTCCTGGGAAACCTGCGCATCCCCGACACGATCCAGGGGATCGGCAGGCTCCACGCCTTGGTCGCCGAGCACAGCGACGACCCCTCCACCGTGATCATCGGCATCGAGACCCCCACCGGGCTGCTTCCCCAAGCGCTGCTGGCCACCGGCTACGAGCTCTATGCCATCAACCCGAAGTCGGCCAGCCACTACCGCGAGCGTCACTCGGTCTCGGGAGCGAAGTCCGATGCCGGCGACAGCAAGATGCTCGCCGACCTGGTCCGCACCGACCGGCACAACCATCGGCGCCACGTCGGCGACTCCGAGCTTGCCGAGGTCTTGAAGGTGCTGACCCGCTCCCACAAGGAGCTGATCTGGCAGCGGCAGCGCCAGGTCAACCAGCTGCGCAGCGCCCTGCGCCAGTACTACCCCGCCATCCTGACCGCGTTCAAGGAGCTCGGTGCTGCCGATGCCCTGATGCTGCTCCAGCGTGCCCCGACCCCGGCCGAGGGACGCGACCTGTCGGTCGCCAAGGTGCGTTCGGTGCTCCAGAAGGCAGGACGTCGCAAGCAGCTGGACGAGAAGGCCCAGGCCATCCAGCAGATCCTCCGCAGCCCCCAGCTCGAGGCTCCGCCGCGGGTCGCCCGTGCTCACGGCAGCGCCGTGGGCGCGCTGGTGACCCTGATCCAGGCGGCCACCGAGCAGATCGCCGCCCTCGAGAGCGAGCTCGTGGAGAGTTTTGAAGCGCACCCGGACGCCGAGATCATTCGCAGTCTTCCCGGACTCGGCGCCATCCTCGGCGCCCGGGTGCTAGCGGAGTTCGGCGACGAGCCGACCCGATTCGCCGATGCTAAACCCGGATCCACCGGCCAGGTTTGGCGATGTGATAGTCCCCTGATCCAAAGTTGAGAGCGAACAGGGGGACGGGGACGACGGCGCGAGTGACTTGTCCGCGGGTTTGGTGGCGGCGATGAAGGGGTGGTCGATCACCACCCGCGTTCGGGGCTGGTCGGGGACGAGCTGGCGGTCACGCGGGCGTGGCCATGGGAAGAGTTCGGAGCCGCTGCAGCGCGCCCAAGAAGGGGTCCGCCCAGGGCCAGTGCGCGGGCAGGTGGAGGTCGACGCAACGACCGGAGAAGGCGAGGCGTCCAGGCACGGCGAGATGCCGGTGACGGAGGGTCTTGGTGGTCACGAGCGTCTCGCCGAGGCCGAGGCGGCTGACCCAGCGAGCCAGGTTGTGGGCCACGATGTTCAGCGCCAGCCAGGCAGCGTTGGCGGCGAAGCGGCCCGAGGGGAGGTGGTTGAGGCCGACGCCGTACTTGAGATCGCGGATGGTGTTCTCCACCTCGGCGTGGCGTCGGTGATCAGCCTCCAGCCACAGGGTGTCGCCGTCGCGGTCGGTGATGAAGGCGTGGTAGGTGAAGAGCAGGCCCTCGAGAGCCAGCTGGCTACCGGGAGTGGGCCGGACGCGGCGCACGATGAGGCGGACCGGGCCGGCACCACGACGACCAGCGAACGGTGTGTAGGTGGTCTCGGCCACGTCCGCGCCGTCGAGGAAGTACGGGATCGGCGTCCACGCATCCTCGGGGATGTCGGCGATCGCGTGATGCAGCTTGGCGTTGAGCCGGACCGTGATCGAATAGCGGACGTCGGCCTTCCGGCAGGCTCCGACCACCTTGTGGTTGTAGAAGCCGGAGTTGGCGCGCATCGTGATGGGACCGGTGGCCCCGGCGTCGCGGACACGGCTGAAGGTTTCAGCGACGAAGCTCGCTGCTCCGCGCGCGGTGTTCGCCGGGCCGCTGCGAAGCCGCCCATGCACCACATCGCCGGTTCCCGCCACGACGGCGAGCAGGGGGTGATAACCACGCACGTGGGTGTGGGTGAACCCGGAGCCACCCTGCTTGAGCAGACCGTACGTCTCGCAGATCGTCGAGTTGACGTCGAGGGTGACGGGTGCCTCGCCGGGACCCGCGCCAGCCGCCCATGCGCGACCGAGAAGCTCCCGGCTGACGACATCGAGCTGGCGCGCATGCCCCCAGGTGAAGGCGCGCAGGAAGGTGCCCACCGTCGACGGCGCCGCCACCCGGTGGCCAAGAACACCCTGGGTTCGCCCCGACCGCAGCACGTCCACGTCGTCGATGCAGTCGCCGCCGGCCAACACGCCGGCGACCACCGTCAGCGCCTTCTCGCCCGGGTTCGCACTGCCCGGGACGCCGCCGAGATCGACGTGCGCGTCGAGGAGCGCCTTGACGCCAAGCCGCTGAGCCAGAGTGGCGGGGAGGAGCAACCCGGCATCGGCCACCAGGCGGGGGTCGTCGAAGGCCACACGGAGGCGGTCGAGAGTGTGCGAGACTTTCACCTGACAGGTGCCCCCCGGACTGAGTTGTTGACAGCTTCAAGCACTGCCATTTTCTCAGCTCAGGGAAGGCACTTGTCGCATTTCAGGCCGCGGTCGCCCGGTGGATCAGGGCTAAAGCACGGAAGAACTACGCTGGAACCTCACCGATCACCCGAGCCTCAGGGACCAAACGGGTGGTGGTGGCCCGCTTCGCGCGCAACGCCTGGCTGGCCGACGCATGTGACCGCTGGGCGTTCTCCTCGCTGGGTTGTTCACCGGGTGCGCGGGCCTACTACGACGCCCTGCGAGCCCGCCGGCAGGATCACCACCAAGCCTTGCGGATGGTCGCCAACCGCTGGGTCGGCATCATCCATGGCTGCCTGCGGCATCGCTGCCGGTACGCCGAAGAGATCGCCTGGACGGCGAGAGCGGCCGTGGCATGAGGACGTCCCCGGGCACCCGTTGTGCCGCGTTCGACGCGATCCCTACCTCCCCCTTGACAACCTATCGGCGTGGGATGTCTCCACGGCCGGACTCCCGGCCGTCGCTCGCGTTGCTCGCTTTGCGTCCTCGCGCCGGGCGGCCGAGGTACCACGAGGAACGCTTCGCGTTCCTCACAACCGCTCGCCGAGCTGCTCCACGGGTGAATTGCTTGACCCCCGCAGCCGCATCTCGCCTTCCCATGGCGAGCCCTGCCGGCGCGCAGCGCAGGCGTGAGGAACGCGGAGCGTTCCTCACTGGTACCTCGGCGCGGGCGCGAAGACGCAGGGCGCGCGAAGACGCGCCCCGCCGGCGAGTGCCGGCGTGGAGGGGGCGCCGCTCGGCATCGCGCAAGCGAAGCGCCGCGCGATGCCGTTGCGGCGAACGGGGGAGGCGTAGCCTCCCCCGAGTCAAATGGCCGCGAACCCAGCCGGCCCCGTCAGCGCCGGCCCTTACTCCCGCCCCGCCGGGATCTGCCCGAGCCGACCGCGGCGAAAGTCGTCGAAGGCCTGCAGGACCTCCTCGCGGGTGTTCATCACGAAGGGGCCTCCCCAGGCGATGGCCTCGCGGATGGGGCGGCCGCCGAGAATGAGCACCTCGAGGTTGGGCGAGCGGCTCTCCTGGTCGCGGGCGGCGGTGATGGTCAGCACGTCGCCGCCGCCGAAGACCGCCAGCCGGCCGGTGCCGAAGGGCTGGGCGTCGGGGCCCACGGTGCCGTCGCCGGCGAGGCCGTAGGCCAGGGCGTTGAAGTCCGGGCGCCAGGGCAGGCGCAGCCGCGTCCCGGGGCTGAGGGTGGCGTGGAGCACGGTGATCGGGGTGTAGGTGCTTCCCGGACCCTCGTGGCCGGCGATGTCGCCGGCGATCACCCGCACCAGCGCGCCGCCGTCGTGGGAGCTGAGCAGCCTCACCTGGCCGGCGCGGATGTCCTGGTAGCGGGGCTCGACCCACTTCTGCGCGGCGGGCAGGTTGACCCAGAGCTGGATGCCGTGGAAGAGACCGCCGCTGACCACCAGCGCCTCCGGCGGCGCCTCGATGTGGAGGATGCCCGCGCCCGCGGTCATCCACTGGGTGTCGCCGTTGGTGATCAGGCCGCCGCCGCCGTTCGAGTCCTGGTGCTGGAAGGTGCCGTCGATGATGTAGGTGACGGTCTCGAAGCCGCGGTGGGGGTGCCACGAGGTGCCCTTGGGCTCGCCGGGCGCGTACTCGACCTCGCCCATCTGGTCCATGTGGACGAAGGGGTCGAGGTGGCGGTGGTCGACGCCGGCGAAGGCGCGCCGCACCGGGAATCCCTCACCCTCGAAGCCGCTCGGCGCGGTGGTGACACCCAGCACCGGTCGCTCCGCCGCGACCGCGGGGTCGGGCTCGGGGATGCGGGGGAGGGTGAGAATGTCGTCGACGGTGACGGCGGGCATGGGGCGGTTCTCCTTCGGGACGGCGTCCCACTTCGGGCATTGTAGTTGCAAGTGCAACGTTCCCGGTTCGGTCCGGGTCGAAACCCGTCGTGGAGGCGCAGCCGCTGATCAGCCGCAGGACCATCCTCTCCCTCGCCCTGCCCGCCCTCGGGGCGCTGGCGGCGGGGCCGCTGTACCTGCTCGCCGACACCGCCATCGTCGGCCACCTCGGCCGGGTTCCGCTCGCCGGCCTGGCGGTGGGTGGCACCGTGGTCACGGCGATGACCAGCGTCGCCACCTTTCTCGAGTACGGCACCACCGGAGGGGTGGCCAGGGCGCTGGGCGCCGGACGGCGCGAGACCGCCCTCGACCTCGCCGTCCAGGCCACCTGGCTTGCCCTGTTCACCGGGCTGCTGATGACCGGTGTGGTCGAGCTGCTCGCCCCCGCCGCCGTCGCCCTGGTCGGCGGTGGCGACCCGGGGGTGCGCGAGCAGGCGATCTCGTGGCTGCGAGTCGCCGCCCTCGGCCTTCCCTTCGTCTGCGTCGCCCTCGCCGGGCAGGGCTGGCTGCGCGGTTTCCACGACACCGTGACCCCGTTCGCCGTGGTGGTGGTCGCCAATGCGGCCAGCGTCGCGCTCAGCGCCGCGCTCGTCTACGGCGCCCACCTCGGCATCCTCGGATCCGCGATCGCCAACGCCCTGGCCCAGTCGGCGGCGGCGGTGATCTTCGTGCTCGCCCTCGCCCGCCGGGGCGCCCGGCTGGGCCCGGCGCCGCGGCGGATGGCGGCCCAGCTGGTCGCCGCCCGCGACCTCGGCGCCCGCACCCTCGCGTTTCTGATCTCCTTCAGCGTCGCCACCGCGGTCGCCGCCCACATCGGGCCGGTGACCGTGGCCGCGCACCAGATCGCCATCCAGCTGTGGACCTTCCTGGCGTTCAGCCTCGACGCCCTCGCGATCGCAGCCCAGGCGCTGGTGGGCACCGCGGTGGGGGCCGGGGACGTCGCCGCGGCGCGGGCGCTCGCCGGCCGGCTGATCCGCTGGGGCCTCGGCGCCGGGGCGGTGCTCACCCTGCTGCTGGTGGCCGGCGCCGGGGTGATCCCGCCTCTGTTCACCTCGGACCCGGCGGTGCTCGGCGCGGTGGGCGGGGCCTGGTGGTTCCTCGCGCTGATGCAGCCCGCGGCGGCGGTGGTGTTCGTGCTCGACGGCGTGCTCATCGGCGCCGGCGACACCGCCTACCTCGCCGCCGCGACCACCGCCGCCGGCCTCGCCGTGTACCTGCCCCTGGCGCTGCTCGCCGGCGCCGCCGGCCTCGGCCTCAGCGGCATCTGGTTCGGGCTCACCTGCTTCGTCCTCGCCCGTCTCGCCGCCTGCCTGGTGCGGATGCGCGGCACCGGGTGGCTGAGGCGGGGGATGGGTCCGTCAATATCTGACTGAGTAGATCGAGGCGGACGTGCGCCGGTCGATCGCCCGGATCCAGGGCGTCACCCTTCGTTCCCCACCGCGACCAGGCCGCGGCTTCGTCCACCACGTCGAGACCGGCAGCCTCGAGGAGGTCGGCGCCCGGCGTGCCGCGCTGGTCTCGTAACCCGGCCGACGGCGGTCAGGCGCCCGGACCGACGTCGATCTCCACCTCGGAGGTGAGCGCATCGATCCGGGACCGGCCGGGCGCGCGCCGCCCCGCGTCGACGCGTCGCAGCCGCGCGAAGACCGGGGCGAGCGCGTGATGGACCGAGTCGAACACCGGCCGGAGCTCCGCGTACACCGCGCTCGCCGCGGGGTCGGGGCGTCGCACCTCGGCGACCTCGACCCCGTCGCCGGCGGCGTCGAGGCCGCCGATCCGGCCCAGCGCCATCAGCCCCAGCAGCGCCGCGCCGCGGCTCGACCCCTCGGTGCCGGCGGGGAACTCCACCTCGACGCCGAGCGCATCGGTGAGCATCTGCCGCCACAGCGGGCTGCGTGCGAACCCCCCGGTGGCACGCACCCGGCGCACCTCGGCGCCGGCCGCATGGACGCTGTCGAGCACCACCGCCATCTGCAGGCACACCCCCTCGAGCGCGGCCCGGACCATGTGCTCGCGGCGGTGGGCGTGGGTGAGCCCGACGTAGGCGCCGCGCGCCCAGGCGTCCCAGTGGGGGGCGCGCTCGCCGTAGAGGTGGGGGAGCATGAGCAGGCCGCCGCTGCCCGCCGGGGCCTGGGCGGCGAGCGCGAGCAGGGCGTTCTCGGCGTGCTCGCCGAGGTCGGGGGCGAGGGCCTCGGCGAGCCAGCCCAGCACCACCCCGCCGTTGTTGATGGCGCCGCCCGAGACCCAGCGCTCGGCGGTCAGCACGTAGCAGAAGAGGTGCCCGGCCTCGTCGACGTGCGGCCGCTCGACCGCGACCCGCACCGCCCCGCTGGTGCCGATCGAGCAGGCGGCCACCCCGGGGCGCACCGCGCCCACCCCGAGGTTGGCGAGCGGACCGTCGCCGGCGCCCACCACCACCGGGGTGCCGGGGTCGAGCCCGATCGCCCCGGCGACGCGGGGGCGCAGCCCGGCGAGCACGGTGGTGGTCGGCACCGGCGCGGGCAGCCGGGCGGCGTCGATCCCCGCCAGCGCCAGCGCCTCGGGATCCCAGTCGAGGGTCTCCAGCCCGAACATGCCCATCCCCGACGCGATCGAGTGGTCGACCACCCGCTCACCGGTGACCTGCTCGACCACGTGCTCCTTGATCCCCATCCAGCAGCGGGCGGCCTCGAACACGTGGGGGGCGTGCTCGCGGAACCAGAGCAGCTTGACCAGCGGTGACATCGGGTGCACGGGGGTGCCGGTGCGGCGGTGCAGGGCGCGGCCGCGTGGGGTGGCGCGGAGCCGCTCCGCCTCCTCCGCGGCGCGCTCGTCCGCCCAGGTGACCGAGGGGGTGAGCGGCCGGCCGGCGGCGTCGACGCCGAGCAGGCTGTGCATCGCCGAGCTGAGGCAGATGCCGGCGACCGGCACGCGCCGCTCGCGGAGCGCCGCGGCCACCTCGGTGAGGCCGCGGGTGACCGCCTCCAGGATCGTCCCCGGCGCCTGCACCGCCTCGCCGGGGTTGGGCTCCTCGAGCGGGTAGCCCGCGGAGGCGACCGCGTGCACGGTCCCGCCGGCGTCGACGGCGGTGACCTTGGTGGCGGTGGTGCCGATGTCGACGCCGAGGACCACCTCGTCCGCGCGGCGCTCCGGTGGCACCGGGTCAGACCACGCTGTTGAGGCCGAGCACGCAGGCCAGGCCCACCACGGAGATCAGCGTCTCCATCGTCGACCAGGTCGTGAACGTGTCGCGAACACTCATGCCGAAGTACTGGTTGATGAGCCAGAAGCCGGCGTCGTTCACGTGGGAGAGGAACAGCGAGCCGGTGCCGACCGCGAGCGCCACCAGGGCGCGGTTGGCGGTGGGGCTGGCGGCGACCACGGGGGAGATGATCCCCGCCGCGGTCACCGTCGCCACCGTCGCCGAGCCGGTGGCGAGGCGGATGAGCACCGCCACCAGCCAGGCGAGCAGCAGCAGCGACAGGCTGGTGTGCTGGGCCGCGGTGGCGAGCGCCCCGCCGATGCCGCTGTCGATGAGCACCTGCTTGAAGCCGCCGCCGGCGCCGATGATCAGCAGGATCGACGCCGCCGGGGCCAGGCTGTCGCCGAGCAGGGTGCCGAGGGTGCGGCGCCCGACCCCGCGGGCGACGCCGAAGGTGTACAGGGCGACGAGCACGGCGATGAGCAGCGCGACGATCGGCTCGCCGACGAAGTCGCACCACCGCCGGGTGGGGTCTCTGGCGCCGAGGCGGAGGTCGGCGACGGTGCGCAGCAGCATCAGCGCCACCGGGAGCAGGATCGTGAAGATCGTGACCGCGAACCCGGGCGGGTTCTCGACCGGGGTCTCGCGGGTCACCTGCTCGACCAGCAGCTTCGGCGGCCGCGCCACCGCCCAGCGCGAGGCCAGCAGGGCGAAGATCGGTCCGGAGATCAGCACCGTGGGGACGGCGACGATCAGCCCGTAGAGGAGGGTGGTGCCCAGGCTCGCCCTGAGCGCGGCGATGGCGATGAGCGGGCCCGGGTGCGGCGGCACCAGCCCGTGGAGAACCGACAGCCCGGCGAGCGCGGGGAGTCCGACCAGGAGGTAGGTGTCGCGGCCGCCGGGATCGGGGCCCGCCGCCTCGAGGCGCCGCGCCACCGTGAAGATCACCGGGATGAGCAGCACCACGCCGATCTCGAAGAAGAGCGGGATGCCGATGATCATCGCGATCAGCGCCATCGTCCAGGGCGCCAGCCGCCGGCCGCTGCGGTCGACCAGCACCTCGGCGATGCGGTCTGCCCCGCCGCTGTCGGCGAGCAGCCTGCCGAGCATGGTCCCCAGCGCGAGGACCACGCCGACGTTGCCGAGCACCCCGCCGACGCCGCTCTCGAAGGAGGCGGCGACCGCGTTCGGCGCCTCGCCCGCGGCCAGGCCCATCAGCAGCGAGCCGACCATCAGCGCGGGAAAGGCGTGGAGGCCGGCGCGCACCACCAGCAGCACCACCAGCGCGACCGCCGCCGCGGCGCAGAGGACGAGCCGGGTGTCGTGCGCCGTCCATGCGGCCGCCGCCGCCACCAGGGTCATGGTCTGGCCTCCTCACCCCGGGGCATCGCCCTCAGTCTGACCCAGCCGCTCCCCGGAGCGCACGGAGCGAACCGGTCGCAGCCTTCCCCCTTAAGCACCTCTTGCACAGGTGTTCGTCGCGGTGCCCCGGGTCGCGTGCTCTACTGGGGCGGTGCTGTGGACGGCGTCCGGCGCGCGAGCGAGCGTACCGGCGCTGCCGACCCCGGCCCTGCTCCGCCGCGCCGCCCGCTCGCCGCTGCTGCGGGTCGCGGGCACGGTCGCCGGCATCGTCCTCCTCGCCCGGTGCGTCGACCTGCGAAGCGCCGCGATCACCCTCCGCGGCGCCGACGGCGGATGGCTCGCCGCCGGGGCGGCGCTCGCCGCCGCCGCCTTCGTCACCGCCATCCTCGAGTGGGGCGTCTGGCTGCGTGCCTCGAGCGGGCGGGTCACCTGGGGCATGGTGTGGTCCTGGCAGGCGCAGTCGGTCTTCCTCAGCTCGCTACTGCCCACCGGCGCAGGCGGCGACGCCCTGCGCGCGGTCGAGGCGGTGCGCGCCACCGGCTGCGGCCGGGGCATCGCGTCGCTGGTCGGCAGCCGGCTGGCGGGGGCGACGGGCATGGCCGCGTGGGGCGTGGCCGGCGCGCTGGCGCTGTCCGGCGGCGGCGTCGGGGTGCCCGCGCTGGTCGCCGCCGTGGCCTGGGCGGGACTGCTCGCCGCCGCCTGGGCGGCCGCCCTCTGTGCGGCGCCGGCGGTGCGGCGGCTGGGCGGCCACCGGCGTCACGCGGTGCGCCGCGCCGCCGGGTTGCTGCACCCGCTCACCGAGGCGCTGGCCTGGTACCGCGGCCGCGGCGGGGTGGTCGGCACCTCGGTCGCCGCGGGTGCGGTGGGCTGGGGCCTGCACCTGCTCAGCCTCGCGGCGCTGGGCCGGGCTGTGGGCATCGAGGTCTCGCCGGCGGTGTTCGCGCTGCTGGTCCCGGTGGCGCTGCTGGCGACCCTCCTGCCCATCACCGTGAACGGCATGGGGGTGCGCGAGGGGGTGCTGGTGGCGCTGCTCGCCCGCTACGGCGTCGACGCCCACCGCGCCGCGGTGCTCGCCGTGCTCACCGACCTCCAGGCCCTCCCCGTCGCCCTGCTCGGCGCCGCGCTCTGGTTCGCCCGCCGTTCCTGAATCGGGTTCGCCGCTCCCTGACGGTTGGGAGACCGCTGCTATCCTTCGGGTCTCGCGCGGTCCGTCAGGCCGGCAGGTTGGGGATACGAGGTGGCGCGATGAACACGGCGATCGAGGACCGGATCCGGTGCCGCGCATACGAGCTCTGGGAGTCGGAGGGCCGGCCCGAGGGTCGCGAGGTCGACCACTGGCTGCGAGCCGCGCAGGAGGTGTCCGGCGAGGTCAACGGCGAGGCGGCCGCGGTGGGCGCGCCGGCGGCACGGCGCCCGCGCAGCCGCACCGAGAGCGCCTCGACGCGCCCGGCGACCCGCATTTCCGCCGCCACCCCCGCCCGCAGCCGCGGCCGCGCGTCGAAGGGGACGGTACCGCTCGCCTGAGGTGGACGTCGGCGTCGCCCTCGAGCAGTACGACCTCCAGACCGGCCGTCCCCTCCCGCTGAGCGCGCTCACCGAGCAGGCGATGCGCGCCGAGGAGCTGGGCTACGCCTCGGTCTGGGCGATGGACCACCTCTGGATGGACCGCGGCGACGGCGTCCGCCGCGGCGGCCACGAGCCCCTGGCGATCCTCGCGCACCTGGCGGCGCGCACCCGTCGGGTCTGCCTGGGGACGCTGGTGCTCTGCAACACCTTCCGCCATCCGGTGCAGCTGGCGCGCGAGGCGGCGGCGATCGCCGACGCCTCGGCGGGACGGCTGATCCTCGGCATCGGCGCGGGCTGGAGCGAGGCCGAGCACCGCGCCGCCGGTCTCCCCTTCGACCACCTGGTGAGCCGGCTCGAGGAGTCCCTCACCGTTCTCGGACCGCTGCTGCGGGGCGAGCGCGTCACCCACCGGGGGCGGTTCGTGCAGCTCGAGGACGCCGAGGTGCTCTGCACCGCCTCCGCGCCACCGGTGTGGGTCGGCGGACGCGGCCCCCGGGTGCTGCGCCTCACCGCCCGCCTCGCCGACGGCTGGAACCTGGTGTGGCCGGGTGCGGACACCGATCCCTTCCGCGCCCTCGGCGGCGAGCTGCGCGCCGAGGCGGCGGCGGCGGGGCGCGACCCGGCGGCGGTCACCCTCAGCGTCGGCCTGCTGGTCCTGCCCACCGACCCCTCGGTGCCCGGGGACGCCGAGCGGCTGCGCGCCCTCGCCGGGGGCAATCCCGGCGTCAACGTCACCACCACCGCCGAGCTCGAGGCGCTGCTCGCCGGCTATCGTGACGCCGGCGCGGGCCACGCCGTGCTGTCGCTGGCGCCGTCGCCGTTCGCCCGCGCCGACCCCGCCTTCCTGGAGCGCGCGGCGGCGGCGCTGCCCCGGCCCGGCGGCTGATCGCGTTCCGGCACCACCGCGTCGGCATCGATGCGGAGCCCGGGGCGGCGCATCAGCCCCGGGGCAGACTGCGCCGGAGGCTCACCCCGGTGATCACCACCACCACCAGCGGCAGCACCCACCACCCGGTGAGATGGGCCCGGAGGAGCAGCCAGGTGGCGACGAACCCGACCGCCACCGCCGCCGCCACCGTCCAGTCGTCCCCGATGACGAAGCCGTACCAGAAGCGCAGGAAGCCGCGCACCGCGCCGATCACGAGCGTCGCATCGCCGGCACCTGCGCCTGCTCGTGGGCCCGCGCCGCCGACCGTGCGTGGCGGCGCAGCGCGACCGTGTACACCGCCGCCATCGTCGAGTAGAGCAGCAGCAGCCAGAGGATGGCGGCGTCACTGCCCGGCCATTCCACCCCCAGCCCCTCGGCGCCCCAGAAGGTGCCGAAGCTGGTGAGCAGCAGCCCGACCGCCAGCTGGAGCACGCTGCGGGGGATGCGCCGCACCCAGGCCTGCGAGGCGGCGGCGATGGCGACGACCAGCACCACCGCGGACACCGCCCCGGCGATGGCCGGGGTGAAGTCGTTGGCGGTGGCGCCGAAGGTGACGGCGATGAAGGCCACCTCCAACCCCTCGAGGAGCACGCCCTTGAAGGAGAGGACGAAGGCGGTCCAGTCGACCTGCCCGGGCACCGGCGGCGGCTCGTCCTCGAGGTGCACGCCGCCGGCATAGCCGGCGAGGCCGTTGGCGGCGACCCGCCGGATCCCCTTGCGCAGCCACTGCAGCCCGAACACCAGGAGGAGGCCGCCGACCACCAGGCGCAGCGAGGAGATCGGCACCACGGTGAGGGCGCGGCCGAGCCCGGCGACCACCACCGCCAGCACCGCGGCGCCCCCGGCCGCGCCGAGCAGGCTCGAGCGCCAGCCGCGCGCCGCGCCGACCCCGATGACGATCACCGCCATCTCGATCGCCTCGACCACCGAGGCGAGGAAGGCGGGGGCGAAGACCGCGCCCGGATTCACCATGCCTCCCAGCGTACGACCCCGGGCCGCCACGGCGTCGTCCGGTACATCGCGTCTAAGGTGGCAGGACCATGAGCACCGTCGCCGAGCACACCCGCCAGGAGGTCGAGGCCTACACCGAGGAGGCCGCCGACGAGCGCCCGATCGCGGGCTACACCGCGGTCGGCGCCGCCTACCTGGCGGCGGTGGGGGCGGCGGCGCTGGTGACCCGCCGCCGCGGCTGCCGGCTGCCGGAGCGGATCGACCCCGCCGACGTGGCGCTCATCGGGGTGGCCACGCACAAGCTCAGCAGGATCCTCAGCAAGGCGGGCGTGACCAGCCCCCTGCGGGTGCCCTTCACCCGCTTCCGGGGACGCTCCGGTCCGGCCGAGCTGGCGGAGGAGGCGCGTGGCACCGGGGTGCAGAAGGCGGTCGCCGAGCTGGCCACCTGTCCCTTCTGCCTCGGCCAGTGGGTGGCCACCGCGTTCGCGGCCGGCCTGGTGAACGCACCTCGTGCGACCCGGCTGGTGGCCTCGGTCTTCGTGGCGCTGACCGTCTCCGACTTCCTCCACCTCGGCTACGCCGGCTGCGAGCGGTTCGCGGAGTGAGCCGGGCCGGCTGAGCCTCAGACCGCCTGGGCGCTGCTGCGGAGGCGGGTGACCGCGCCGCCGGGGTGGAGCCGGCCGGGCAGCAGCGCCGGCACGCCGCCGTCGACCGCCTCCAGCCAGCTCCGCGCGATGTCACGTCCCAGCGCGATGTGCTCGCCCGCGGCGGCGAAGTCGAGCACCCAGCCCTGGGCGCTCACCTCGACGATGTCGAGCCGCACCCCGGCGGCCGCGGCGGCGGCGACGGCGTGGCGGCGCTGGTGGATCTTGGTGACCAGGTTGGCCCGGCCGAGCATCGCCGTCAGCCGGTCGGGGGCGCCGGAGAGGGCGCCGACGCTGGCGTCGAGGAGGACGATCGACCGCGCCCCGCGGCGCAACGCCTCGACGATGCCGAAGTTGTCGACGAAACCGGCGTCGGCGAGCATCCTGTCGCCGATGCGCACCGGGGGCAGCACCGTGGGGATCGCCGAGGCGGCGAGCACGGCCTCGGAGAGCGATCCGGAGTCGAGGTACTCGAGCTCGGCGGTGATCAGGTCGACGGCGGCCACCGCCAGCGGCGTGCGCAGGTCGTCGAAGCTCCTGCCCCCGAAGCTCTGGTCGATGATGCGTCGCATGTGGCTGTCGGAGAAGGCGGCGACGCGCCTGCGCGCCAGCGCGCCGACGTAGCCGCGCAGCACCCCGCGGAGCAGCGAGCGCACCGACGGGTCGACCCAGAGGTGCAGCAGCGCCCGGCCCCCCTCACCGTCGGGATGCCCGGCCAGCCAGGCGCCGTTCCAGGCGCCCACCGAGGTGCCGATGATCAGGTCGGGCCGGAAGCCGGCCTCGAAGAGCTCGGCGGCCGCGCCCGCCTGCGCCGCCCCGTTGGCGCCCCCGCCGGAGAGGGCCAGCACGAGGGGACGCGCCAGCCGCTC
The DNA here is from genome assembly GCA_963846365.1 of uncultured Chloroflexia bacterium. Lineage (GTDB taxonomy): Bacteria > Chloroflexota > Dormibacteria > Aeolococcales > Aeolococcaceae > CF-96. The sequence continues at coordinate 624,223 of CAWJVN010000001.1, read as the reverse complement.
GAAGCGGTCGATCGCCGGCGCGAACGGCATAACTCGACGGTACACCGCCCGACCCGCCCCGACGGGGTGGCTGCGGCATATGGGGCTCGGACCTTGACCGCCCGTTCGGAGATGCTTAACCGGGCGTGACGTCACCCCATTCCCAGCCCGTCCAGCGGGTCACGTCGACGGCGATCACCGGGCCGTCGGGCCGCCGGGCCCGGTACTGCGGGTACTTCCGGGCGAGCAGGTCGACCGCCGCCTCACGCTCGTCGTGCTCGTCGGCATCGAGGATGCGCGCGGTGCCGTCGGCCCGAGCCCACCACAGCGCCTCCCAGCGCTCCTCATAGTGGTCGGCGAGCAGGCACACCCTCGGGTCGGCGCGGATGTGGCGCAGCCGGGCGAGGTCGCTGCCGCGCTTGGGCTTGTGGTCGACGGCGGTGACGATCAGGTCGCCGTCGCTGGCGAAGGTGACCGGCACCAGGTGGGGCCGGCCGTCGCCGCCTGCGGTGGCCAGCCGCGCCACCGGGGCGGCGGCGAAGCGGGATCGGGCCTGGTCGGCGCCGAGGTTCACGGTACCCGGCAGTATGCGGCGGGCCCGGCCCGGTTGGCGCCGGGCGTCCGCTGCGGGTAGCCTTGCCCCGATGGTCACGGCGCCGCGGGCTCCCACCTGGTTGAGGGCCCTGCTCGTCCCGCTCACGATCCTCTCGTGGATCGCCCTCCTCATCGTCACCGGATGGCTGCTGAGCCATGTCACGCGAGCGCTGCTGCTGCTGGTCCTCTCCGGCCTGCTCGCCTTCGCCGCCAGCCCGATCGTCAACCGGCTGGATCGGTTCATGCCCCGGGTGCTGGCGGTGAGCGTCACCTTCGTCGGCGGGGCGCTGCTGATGGCCGGCTTCGCCACCGTGGTGGTGGTGGCCGCCGCCGACCAGGTCCAGCAGTTCGTCCACAACCTGCCCTCGTACTCCGAGCGGATCCAGCGCCTGCAGCCGCAGGCACTGGCCCTGCTCCACCACTTCGGCATCTCCTCCGCCCAGCTCAACACCTTCCGCGAGAACCTGGTCGCCTACGCGCAGAGCATCGGCAGCGGGGTTGCCACCGGGGCGGTCGGACTCGCCGCGAGCCTGGCGAACCTGATCATCGAGATGGTGCTGATCCTCATCCTCAGCATCTACCTCACCGCCAACAGTGGCAAGATCGCCGGCTGGCTTCGCGAGCAGGCACCCACCGACCACCGCAGCCACGTTGAGCTGGTGATCTCCACGGTCAACCGGGTGGTCGGCGGCTACGTCCGCGGGACCCTGACGATGGCGCTGTTCATCGGCGTGCTGGTGGGCGTCGGCATGCAGCTGCTCGGCGTTCCCTACGCGGTGATGCTCGCCGCCCTCGCCTTCTTCATGGAGTTCATCCCGGTCATCGGGGTGTTCATCTCCGGGGCGGCATGCGCGGCGGTGGCGGTCACCCAGGGGGTGGGGCTGGCGCTGCTCGTCCTCGGCTACTTCGTGGTCGTCCACATCATCGAGGGCGACGTGGTCGGCCCCCGGGTGATGGGCAAGGCGCTCGGCGTCCACCCCGCGGTGGCGCTGCTCGCCCTGGTCGCCGGTGGCGAGGTGCTGGGGCTGTGGGGAGCGCTCTTCGGGGCGCCGATCGCCGGCCTGCTGCAGTCGTTCGCCGCCGCCCTCTGGCGGGAGACGCGCGGCCCCCGGATCGAGACCGCGACCGCCTCGGAGCCGATCGTCCTGGCCGACGACGCCGCCGCCGCCGCTCCGCGACGCCGGTCCGTCGAGGGGAAGTAGCCGGGCTCAGCCCTGCTGCTGCTGCTGTTGCTGTTGCTGCTGCTGCTGCTGCCAGTGCAGGGCGGCACCGCGCTCGGCGGTCCGCGCCGCACGCTCGGTCATCCGGGTCACCCGGACGGAGACCTCGGGGGGCGCTGCCTGGGCGGTGCCGTAGAACACGCCGCGATGCGGGGCGACGTCGCCGTAGTCGCGGCCCACCGCGAGGCGGAGGTGGTGGGCCCCGGTGGGCCGGCCGTGGGTGGGGTCGAGCCCCAGCCAGGTCCCGTCGGCGCCGCAGACCTCCGCCCACGCGTGGGAGGCGCCGGTGGTGGTCTGCTGCTCGCCGGTGGGTCCGAGATACCCGCTGACGTAGCGGGCCGGCCAGCCGGCGTGCCGGGCGAGCGCGAGGAAGAGGTGGGTGAAGTCCTGGCAGACCCCGGCACCGCCCTCGAGCAGGTCGTCGATGCTGCTGTCGACGGTGGTGGCGCCGGCGCTGTAGGTGAACTCCCTGGGGATCCGTGTGGCCAGCTCGACCAGAGCGTCGAAGGAGCGGTCGTCGCGGATCCACTCCCGGCGGAGCGCCGCGGTGGTCGAGTGGAGCGGCACCCGAGGGCTGGCGAGGGCGAACTCCAGCCGGGCGTCGCGCTCGAGCAGCTCGGGCTCCCAGCGGCGCACCGTCGACCGGCGCCGCTGCGGGGTGCTCTCGACCACCGTCTCCACCGCCAGGCCGAGGGTGTCGTGGGGGGCGCCGACGTCGATGCGATGCACGGTGTTGCCGAAGAAGTCCACGCGCGAGCGGGGGACGGCGGGCGGAGAGGTGATCAGCGCGAAGGTGAGGGTGCGCTGGCCGCCCCGGTCGCGGGGCCGCATCCGCACCTCGTTGTACGAGGCCGCGACCTCTCCGCTGTAGCGGAGCACCGTGTGATGGGACACGGCGAAGGTCAGCGCTGGAGAACCCATGTGTCCTTGCTCCCCCCGCCCTGCGAGGAGTTGACCACCAGCGTCTCGGTGTCGCGCGCCACCCGGGTGAGGCCGCCCGGCACCACCCAGGGCCGCTCGTCGAGGAGCACGAAGGGCCGCAGGTCGACGGCACGGGCCTCGAGGCCGCCGTTGGGCGCGAGGCAGAGGGCGCGGGAGAGCTGCACCTCCTCCTGCGCCAGCCAGGCGCGGGGATGGGCCTCGAGCTGGGCCGCGGTGGCGTCGCGCTCGGCGGCATCCATCAGCTTGCCGAACCCGATGCCGTAGCCGCCGCTGGCGTCGACCGGCTTGATCACCATCCGCTCGAGGTTGGCGACGACGTGGCGGCGCTGGCGGTCGTCGGAGATGTCGTAGGTGGGGACGTTGTCGATCAGCGGCTCCTCGCCGAGGTAGTAGCGGACCATGTCGGGGACGTACGGGTAGATCGCCTTGTCGTCGGCGACGCCGCTGCCCGGCGAGTTGGCGATGGCGACATTGCCGCGGCGCCAGGCCTCGATGAGGCCGGGAGGGCCGAGCAGCGACTCCGGCTTGAAGAGCAGGGGGTCGAGCCAGTCGGCGTTGACCCGCGAGTAGACGACGTCGACCCGCTGGAGCGCGCCGTCGTGGCGGCAGTAGACCTCGTCCTCGTGGACCATCAGATCGTTGCCGGTGACCAGCATGGCGCCGATCGCCTCGGCGAGCATGCGATGCTCGAAGAAGGCGGCGTTGTAGGGCCCGGGGGTGAGCACCGCGATGCTCGCCTGCCAGGGCCGGGGGGCGATGCGCTGCAGGCTGCGGCGCAGCCGGCTCGCATAGCTGTCGATGCTGCGCACCCCGGCGGTCGCGATCCAGTCGTGGGCCAGCTCGAGCATCGCCTCCCGGGCCACCAGGGCGTAGGCGATGCCGGAGGGGACGCGGACGTTGTCCTCGAGCACCATGAAGACGCCGTCGATGCGCACCACGTCGATGCCGGCGACGTGGCAATGGGTGGCCCGGGGCGGCCGAACCCCCACCAGCTCGCGCAGGTAGCCGTTGCTGCTGTACACGAGGCGCGACGGCACCACGCCCTCGCGCAGCGCCCGCTGGGCGCCGTAGCAGTCGGCGACGAAGGCGTCGAGGGCCATCACCCGCTGGGCCAGCGCCTTCTCCAGCCCCCGCCACTCGGCGGCGGCGAGGACCCGGGGGATCGGGTCGAATGGGATGATCGGGGCGCCCTCGCCCTCGATGCCCTCCCCCGCGGGGACGCCGAAGGTGATCCCGCGTGACCCGAACCAGGCGATCGCCCGGTCGCGAAGGTCGGTGAGCAGCGCCTCGTCCCCGAGGGCGCCGGCCATGGTGCGGGCATAGGGGGGACGCGGCCGCCCCGCGCTGGTGACGCACTCGTCCGCCGCGGCGGGGAGCGGAGGCCAGGCAGGGCCGGGCGGGGAGCTGGCCACGGAGCTGGGGACGGCGATCACCAGTGCACCGTACCCTGGGGCGGGGGCTCGGGGTACGGGCGCGGTGCACCAGCCTCGTCCGGTCGGGGTTGGGCGGGGCCCGCCCCGGCCGGCGTCCCCCGCCAGCGCGATCGCGACTCAGGACGGGCAGACGAGCGCGGCCGGGGCGGGGCGGCACATTCCCACCAATCCCCCCACGGTGGGGTGGCCGCTCACAGCACCGCCCGCCGCCGTTCTGTGCAGTCGGTGGGTACACCCGCGCCGCCACCCTGCGCGATCGTGATCGGTGTCCGACCGCCGGCCCCTGAGAGGAGGGTGTGAGAACCCGTGACCCACGCCGAGAGCACCGAGCGCAGGCGGTGGCGCCGCCTTGCCGCTGCTCGCCGCCGCCGTCGCGTCCCCGCCGCGCTGGCGATCGCGCCGGGGTCCGCCCTCGCCGCCGGCTCGTCCGTGGCGCTGACCCGGGTCAGCCCCTGCCTCACCGTGGTGAGGGCGGCTGCGGCCGCTCCGGTGGCGCCGGGCGACCAGGGCGGTGTCGACCAAGCTGCCCGCCACCGCCGCCGACCCCTTCGCGGTGGTGCCGGTGGTGAGCGCGCACACCCCCGGATGGGTGCCCGTCGCCCTGTCGGTGGGGGGCATCCTGCTCGCGGTGGCGATCTCCCAGATCGGCGGGCGCCGTAACCCGAGGGCGACGCAGTAGGGCGTCACCCGTTCGAAAGGTCGCCGCGGGCAGACTGCGAGGGTTCACGTCCGTCATCTCCGGAGATCAGCTCATGGGGCGATTCCGCAGCCGCCCGCACCTTCCGCGCACCCGACGGGGCTGGCTGCTGTCCAGCCTCGCCGCCCTGGTGGCGGCGGCCGGCGTCGCCTACGGGGCGTTCGCCGTCCTCGCCGGAGGGAGCAGCCCGGCCGCGCTGAGCCTCAACTCCGGCACCGGTGGGAGCCAGAGCCCCGCCCCGGCCGCGATCGGCCACATCGGCGGGAGCTGGACGGTCGGCCCCGGCTCGGTCGCCGGCTACCGGGTCCACGAGAGGCTGGCGGTGCTGCCCGCGCCCAGCGACGCCGTGGGCCGCACCTCGAACATCACCGGCCAGGCCACGGTCACCCAGACGGGCGCCACCCACACCGTCACCGCCGCCAGCTTCACGGTGGAGGTGAACACCCTGGCCAGCGACCGCGCGATGCGCGACCAGCGGGTCCACACCCTCGGCCTCCAGACCGACACCTATCCCACCGCGACCTTCCAGCTCGCTCAGCCGGTCATCCTGCCCGCCGACGCCGGCAGCGGCAAGGTGGTCAAGGTCACCGCCACCGGCCCCCTCACCATGCACGGGGTGACCAGGACGGTGTCGATCCCGCTGAGCGTCCAGCTCTCCGGCTCGACCTTCGAGGTGGTCGGCTCCATCTCCTTCCCCTGGTCCGAATTCGGGATGAGCGCCCCCAACTTCGGCAACTTCGTCACCGTTGCCGACACCGCGACCATGGAGATGGACCTGAAGTTCACGAAGGCCGCCTGACCCCGGCTGACCCGCGCAGATCGTCCACAATCGTGCCCCGTGCCCCAGTCGCCGCTCGCCGTCATCGACATCGGGTCCAACTCCGGTCGCGTCGCGGTCCTCTCGCTGACCGAGGACGGCCACCTGGAGATGCTCTCGGACGGGCGCACCTCGCTGCACCTCATCGGCGACGTCGCCGCCCGGGGACGGCTCTCGCCGGAGGCGATCGACCGGGTGGTGCGGGCGGTGCACGACTTCCTCTGCATCGCCGTCACCGCCCGCGCCGAGCGCACCGTCGCGGTGGCCACCGCCGCGGTCCGCGAGGCGGCCAACGGCGCCGAGCTCGCCGAACGTCTCCTCGCGGAGACCGGGGTCACCCTGGAGATCATCGAGGGCACCGAGGAGGCCCACTACGCGCTGGTGGGGGCGGTGCACGGCCTCGCCGTCGAGGACGGGATGCTCGTCGACATCGGGGGCGGCAGCCTCGAGATCTCCCGCTTCCGCGGCCGCGAGGCGGTGTCGACCTGGAGCCTGCCGCTGGGCGCGGGCCGTCTCACCGCCGGGTTCCTCACCACCGACCCGCCCCGCACCGCCGAGATGCGCGCCCTCCGCGAGCACGTGGAGGCGATGCTGCAGGAGGTGGGGGTGCCGGTCCTCGAGCCCACCGAGCAGCTGGTCGGCACCGGCGGCACCATCCGCAACCTGGCCAAGATCCACCGCGCCCGGATCACCTACCCGATCCCGCGGATGCACGGCTACGTGCTCGATCGCAACCACCTCCGGGAGGTGGTCGACCAGCTGGTCCTGGTGCCGCTGGCCCGCCGCGACGCCATTCCCGGGCTCAGCCGCGACCGTGCCGACACCGTCACCGGCGGCGGCCTGGCGGTGCTCACCGTGATGGACTGGATCCAGGCGCGCAGCCTCGTGGTCTCCGGGCAGGGGCTGCGCGAGGGCGTGGCCCTGGAGCACACCGGGCGGCTGCCCTCCGCCGCCGCCGCCCGGCGCGCCTCGGTGGCGGCGCTGGTGGCCCGCTTCACCACCTGGGAGGAGCACCGCGCCAGCCGGCGGCGGCGGATCGCCGCCACCCTGCTCGACGCGCTGATGCCCCACGTCGACGAGGACCTGCGCGACACCCTCGACCACGCCGCCCTCATCCTCGACGTCGGCCGCTCGGTCGACTACTACCAGCGGTGGGAGCACGCCGCCGCGATCGTGGTCGCCGCCGACCTGCGCGGCTTCACCCACCGGCGCATCGCCCTGCTGGCCAGCACCATCGCCGGCGCCGGGGGCGGCCGGCCCAACGTCCGCGGCTACGCGCCGGTGCTCTCGGCCGCCGACCGGCGGCCGGTCGAGCAGCTGTCCGTGATCCTCGCCCTCGCCGACCAGATCGAGCGCCGCTCCGGCGACTCCGACGGGGTGCCCCAGGTGCGCCAGCACGACCGCCGCCGGGCGGTGGCGATCCGGCTCGCCGGCTGCGCCGTCTGGCAGTCGACCGAGCTGGCCCGCCGCTTCAGGCGCGCCTTCGGTCGCGACCTCAGCGTCGACGCCGTGTCGGTGGGCGACCTCGGGTGATCGGCCGGTGGCCGCGGGCGGCGGCGGCGACCCTCGCCCTCGCCGCCCTGCTCGGCGGCTGCGGCGGCGCGGGCACGCCGGCGCAGCCGGACACCGGCCCCGACGACCCCGCCAACCGGGGTGGCACCCTCACCCTCGGCGTCACCCAGGAGCCCACCTCCTTCCTCGCCGCCGGGGTCACCGACTCGATGAGCTTCTCCTTCGCGGTGGACGCCCCGGTGGTGGAGGGACTGCTCTGGTACCGCTCGAAGGACGAGACCTCGAGCGCGCGGACCCTCGCCGACTTCTGGCGCCCCGACCTCGCCACCGAGGTGCCCACCGTCGAGAACGGCGACGTCCGGACCGCGGGCTGCCCGCCGGTGACCTACCAGGGCGCGTCGACGGTGCCGCCGATGTGCGTCACCTGGAAGCTGCGCGGCGGGGTGCTCTGGCACGACGGCAGCACCTTCTCGGCCCACGACGTCTGCACGACGATGCAGTTCTACTGGCTGCGCTACGGCGTCCACAATCCCACCGCCGTCGGCGGCACCAGCGGCTACGACCGGCTGGTCGGCTGCACCGAGGACGGCCCGCTCCAGGCGACGCTGAGCTTCCGCACCGCCTACGGCGCCTACCTGTCGCTGGGCTCGGGGACGTACGGGATCCTCCCCGCGCGCCAGCTGGAGAACGCCTTCGCGCAGAACCGCGACCTCGAGCGCACCCCGCAGACCGTCGACCTGACCCGCGGCACCGGCAACCCCAGCGCCTACCGCGGCACCGACACCCTCGACAGGATCATCGTCGGCACCGGGCCCTTCGTGCTCGAGCGCTACGACCCCGCCCACGAGATCGTGCTGGTGCGCAACCGCCGCTACTGGGACGCCAGGCGCCGGCCCCACATCGACCGCCTGATCTTCAAGGTGGTGTCGGACGTCCACTCCCAGCTCGACCAGGTGCGGGCGGGCGAGATCGACGTCGGCCTCGACTTCCGGCTCGCCTTCCTCTCCGAGCTCGAGGGGCTGGCCCGCTCCGGGCGGGTGCGGCTGCTCACCATCCCCGAGGCGGGCGCCGAGAAGATCGACCTCAACCTCTGCGACGCCGACGCCGGCCGCTGCGGCCCCCAGGCGATGCCGAGCCCGTTCACCGCCGACGTGCGGGTGCGCCACGCCCTGCTCACCGGGATCGATCGCGAGCAGATCGTGCGGACCATCGCCCGCGGCCAGACCGTGATCCCGCCGGACTCGTGGATCTCGCTCGGCTCCGGCTTCATCCGCGATCCCCGGGTGCCCACCACCCGGTACGACCCCGCCGCCGCGGTGCGGATGCTCGAGGACGCCGGCTACCGGCTCAGCTCCGGCTGCCACGGCGGCCGCGGCCGCGCCGACGCCGCCGGCCGCTGCATGGACCTGAAGCTGGTCACCACCTCGGGCAACGCCGCCCGCGACCAGACCCAGGTCGCCGTCCAGGCCGACCTCGAGCGCCTGGGGATCTTCACCGAGCTGAGCACGGTGAAGGCGGCGCGGCTGGTCGGCGGCTTCGCCGACGGCGGCATGCTCAACACCCACGCCTACCAGATGGCGATGTACACGATCGTCGGCGCCGCCGATCCCGACACCTGGTACGGCGCCTACCACGGCGACTGCGGGGGAACCTGCCCCGCCGACGACCAGATCCCCTCGCCGACCAACCAGGGGGCCGGGGGCAACGTCACCGGTGAGAACAACCCTGAGGTCGACCGGGCCTTCGAGCAGGGGCGCGCCGCGGTGTCGCTCGCCGAGCGCGGCCGCGCCTACATGCGCGCCGAGGAGCTGCTCGCCGCCGACCTCCCCGAGCTCCCGCTCTACCAGCAGGTGAGCGTGATGAGCCTCAGCAGCCGGCTGCTGGGGGTGCGCCGCAACGACAACGCCTGGACCTTCAACAGCGCCGAGTGGTACTGCGCGGGCGGCCGCTGCCAATCCTGATGCTAGGCTGACCCCATGATCGCGCCGGCCACCGACGAGGCCCTCGCCATCCTCGACGAGCAGGGCTTCGTGGTGCTCGAGCGGGTGCTCACCGGGGCCCGGCTCGACGCGCTGCGCGAGGAGGTGGTGCCGGTGGCCGAGCGTGGGCCGCTGGGCCGCAACCCCTTCGAGGGCGAGCGCACCCACCGGGTCTACGCGCTGCTCGCCAAGGCGGAGTCGGCGGCGCCGCTGGTGGAGCATCCGCGGGTGCTCGACATCGTCGACCGCCTGCTCCAGCCGAACTATCTGCTCACCGCATGCCAGGCGATCCACCTGCTCCCCGGCGAGACCGAGCAGGCGCTGCACTTCGACGACGGCTTCTACTCGATCCCGCGGCCGCGTCCCTCGGTGTCGATCAGCACGATCTGGGCGGTCGACGACTTCACCGCCGACAACGGCGCCACCGAGGTGATCCCCGGCAGCCACCGCTGGGGCGACGGCGAGATCCCCGAGGCGGGCGACCCGCGGATCCGGCCGGTGGCGATGCCGGCGGGGTCGGTGGTCGTCTTCCACGGCACCCTCTGGCACCGTGGCGGCGCCAATCGCAGCGCCGCGCCGCGCTGCGCGCTGAGCCCGCAGTACTGCCAGCCGTGGGCGCGCCAGCAGGAGAACATGATCCTGGCCGTGGGCGCTCGTGCCGGGCGCTACTCCGACCGCGTCCGCGCGATGCTCGGGTACAGCATCCATCCCCCGTTCATGGGGTTCGTCGACGGCGTGCATCCGGCGCGCTGGATCGACGAGCGGTACGACGCGGCGAGCACCGGAGCCGGCGAGGAGTTGGCACGGTTCTGGGAGCGTGAGGGACCGTTCACCCGCGGGTGAGTTCTGGTCAGGCGCGTCCCCGACCCATCGTCATGTACAGCACCCCGACGATCACGATCAGGATGATCACGTACAGGATGATGTGCTTGGCGCCGAAGAGGGCTGCGATCATGCGCGGCAGTCTAACTCCGCCGGCAGGGGCTCGGAGGATTCGGGGACGGCTCACCCGAGCCCGGTGACGAAAGCCGCGATCTGATCGAGCGCGTCGTCGAGTACCGGGGCCAGGCCATGCCCCACCCGCGGATAGGTGACCAGCCGGGCATCGCGGAGCAGCGGCACCGCGGCACCGAGCAGGTCGACGCGGGCGAACGGATCGGACTCGCCGGAGAGCAGCAGCACCGGGCAGCCGATCCGCGGCCAGTGCTCGGTGCGCTGGTCGTCCGGGTGGCCGGGGCGGTGGAGGGGGTAGCTGAGCAGCACCAGCCCGGCCACCGGCTCGGTGGCGGCGAGCATGCTGGCCACCCGGCCTCCGTACGAGTGGCCGCCGATCACCACCGCCGCGCCGTGCGGCCGGACGGCGGCGGCGAAGACGCCGACGGCGCGCTCGGCCCGCCCGGTGGGGAGGTCGACGGCCTCCGCCTCCACCCCCCGGGCGCGCAGCCCCTCGACGTGCGGCCGCATGCTCGCCGCGGTTCCCGAGGCGCCGTGTCCGAGGATGACCACGGCCGGGAGCATAGCTACGATGGCCGCGGCCGGCCGGAGTGCAGGAGCCGGAGAGGAGGCAGCGAGCGATGTCCACCGAGACCGTCACCCCCGCGGCGGCGGCGCCTCCGCCCACCGACATCGGCAAGGCCCTGGGCACTGACTACCTGCTCATCCGCGACGAGCTCAGTGACGCGGAGATGGACTACCTGGAGCGCACCCGGCGCTTCGTCGACAGGGAGGTGCTGCCGGTCATCTCCGACCACTGGGAGCGCGCCGAGATGCCGGTCGACCTGTTCCGGCGGCTCGGCGAGCTGGGCCTCATCGGCGACGGCATCGAGGGCTACGGCTGCCCGCCGATGAGCCCGATCGCCGCCGGCCTGATCCACATGGAGCTGAACCGCGGCGACGGCAGCCTCGGCACCTTTCTCGGGGTGCAGGCTGGGCTGGCGATGCGGTCGATCGCGATGCTCGGCTCCGAGGAGCAGAAGCAGCGATGGCTGCCGGGGATGGCCCGGGGCGAGAGACTCGGTGCCTTCGCGCTGACCGAGCCCAACCACGGCTCCGACTCGGTGCGGCTGGAGACCTCCGCGGAGCGGCGCGGGGAGGAGTACGTACTCCGTGGCGCCAAGCGCTGGATCGGGAACGGCACCGTCGCCGACGTCGTGGTGGTCTGGGCGCGCGACACCGAGGACGGCCAGGTCAAGGGCTTCCTCGTCGAGCGCGGCGCCCCCGGCTACGAGGCCACGGTGATCGCCGGCAAGGGCTCGCTGCGGGCGATCTGGCAGGCCGACATCGAGCTGCGCGACGTCCGCGTCCCGATCTCCGCGATGCTGCCCCAGTCCACCGGCTTCCGCTCCGCGGGACGGGTGCTGGCGACGACCCGGGCGGCCTGCGCCTGGATGGCCCTCGGCCACGCCGTCGGCGCCTACGACGCCGCGCTCACCTACGCCCGCCGCCGCGAGCAGTTCGGCAAGCCGCTGGTCAGCTTCCAGATCGTCCAGGAGAAGCTGGTGCGGATGCTCGCCGACGTCACCGCGATGCAGCTCTTCTGCCTGCGGCTGGGACGGCTCACCGAGGAGCACCGGCTCTCCGACACCATCGCCTCGCTGGCCAAGCTCAACAACACCACCAAGGCGCGCGAGGTGATCGCCGAGGCCCGCAACCTGCTCGGCGGCAACGGCATCCTGCTCGAGTACCACGTGATGCGGCACATGGCCGACATCGAGGCGATCTACACCTTCGAGGGCACCGAGACCATCCAGACCCTGATCGTCGGCCGCGACATCACCGGGGTCGGCGCCTTCGTCTGACCGGCTAGAGCTGCAGCGGCCGGATCGGGGCGGCGAGCACCGCCGGGTCGTCCCAGCGCACCCCGGGGACGTCGACGTACAGCTCGATCTCGTTGCCGTCGGGGTCGGCGATGTAGAGGCTGTGGGTGATGCCGTGGTCGGAGGCGCCGAGCAGCCGGGTGCCGGTGGCGAGGACCCGGTCGCGGGCCTCGCGCAGCTCGTCGTCGGTGTCGCCCACCTTGAGCCCGAAGTGGTACATCCCGAGTCGCCGGCCCTGCGGCACCGGTGCGGCCTGGTCGCCGACCTCGATGAGCAGCAGCTCGTGGTGGGTGCGCCCGCTGGAGAACATCACGAACCCCTCCACCGGCGCCGGCGCCGGGGGCATCACCTGCCGCCAGCCCAGCACCTCGCGGTAGAACTCCGCCGAGCGCGAGGCGTCGCGGACGTAGAGGACGATGTGCCCGAGCTCGTGGACCTTCATGACCCTGTCTCCGTGCGCGGCGTGGCCGCGCCCGGTCACCCGGGCGCGGCCTCGACCACCTGAGTATCGGGCTCAGCCCGTCTGAAGGACCGCCTCGACCTCGAGGGCGATCTTCACCTTCTCGCCGACGACCACGCCGCCGCCGTCCATGGGCATCTGGATGGTGATGCCGTAGTCGGTGCGGGCGATCTCGGTGGTGGCGGAGAAGCCGGCACGGACGTTGCCGTAGGGATCCCTGGTGACACCGCCGGCGTCGAGCTCGAGGGTGACCGGCCGGGTCACGCCGTGGAGGCTCAGCTCACCGTCGAGGTAGGTCGTCCCGCCATGGGCGCGCAGCCCGGTGGAGCGGAAGGTCGCCTGCGGGTGGGTGGCGCTGTCGAAGAAGTCGCCGGAGCGGATGTGCTCGTCGCGCTGGGCGTTCTGGGTGTCGACCGATGCGACGTCGATGCTGACGTTCACGCTCGCCGCGCCGTCCTCGGTGGCGACGATCTCGCCGCTGAAGGCGGTGAACCGGCCGCGCACCTTGCCGACCATCATGTGCCGGACCGAGAAGGCGACCTCGGAGTGGACCGGGTCGATCGTCCAGGTGCCGGCGGAGAGGCCACTGAGGCCGGTGGGGGAGTAGGCGGTGGTCATGGGGCTGTCCCTTTTGGTTGAGAGCTTGGTGGTTGAGTGCTCAACCTTCGTAGCTCCACGATAGCACAGATCTTGAGAGCTCAAACATCCTGCCCGTCGGTGCTACGATCGCCCCATGGACTCCCCCCGCTGGCTCGACGACGAGGAGCAGCGCGCCTGGCGCGCCTTCCTCTTCGGCGGGCGGCTGCTGATGAACCGGCTCGACCGTGAGCTGCTGGTGAGCGCGGGCATGCCCGTCGCCTACTTCGAGGTGCTGGTCGGTCTCTCCGAGTCGCCGGGACGGGCGATGCGGATGAGCGAGCTCGCCCGCCGGTCGCAGTCCTCCCCGAGCCGCCTCTCGCACGCCGTGGCCCGGCTCGAGGAGCTCGGCTGGGTGCGCCGGGAGGCCTGCCCCACCGATCGCCGGGGGGCGGTCGCGGTGCTCACCGACAAGGGCTTCCGGGTGCTCGATGCGGCGGCTGCGAAGCACGTCGAGTTCGATCCGCGCCCACCTCTTCGACCGGCTCGGCCGCGAGCAGGTGACCCAGCTGCGGGAGATCTTCGAGACGGTGAGCCGGCCGCTCTCGGACGATGCGGCCCGTCCCTGCGACGAGGCGATCTCCACATGCGACGAGGCGACCTCCCCCGGTGCCGAGGCGACCCCCTACGAGGAGCAGGCCTGTTCGGGGTGACCCGACATTCGCTTCGGTCGAACGGAATTGCCGGGGCGACCGCGGGGCTGCTACGGTCGCCGCGGGGCGTCGACACGGGAACCGGGGGGCGATGGCCGGGATGCAGTACGGGTTGCTGGGTCCGCTGGAGGTGGTGGACGGCGGCCGCCCGCTGACCCTCGGCGGCGGCAAGCAGCGGGCGCTGCTCGCCCTCCTTCTCCTCAACGCCAACCGGGTGGTCGCGGTCGACCAGATCATCGACGAGCTCTGGGGGGAGAACCCGCCCGAGACCGCGGCGAACGCCGTCCAGGTCCACGTCGCCAGCCTGCGCCGGGTCCTCGAGCCGGGCCGGGCGGGGGGCGCGGCGACCGCGGTGCTGGTCACCCGCAGCCCCGGCTACCTGATCCGCGCCGAGCCCGACGCCGTCGACGTCCTCCGCTTCGAGCGGCTGGTCGACGAGGCCCGGCAGAGCCTCGCCCGCGATCCCGAGGCGGCTCGGACCAGGCTGGCCCAGGCGCTGGCGCTGCGACGCGGCCCCGCCCTCGCCGACGTGGTGCTCCAGGGCCCGGCGCACGGCCAGGTCGCCCGCCTCGAGGAGCTCCAGCTCTCCGCGTTCGAGGACCGCATCGACGCCGACCTGCAGCTCGGACGCCACGCGGCGGTGGTGGGGGAGCTGGGCGCTCTCGTCGCCGCCCATCCCCTGCGAGAGCGCCCCCGCGCCCAGCTGATGCTCGCGCTGTACCGCTGCGGACGGCAGGCGGAGGCGCTGGAGGCCTACCAGTCGGCGCGCCGCCTGCTCGCCGACGAGCTGGGCATCGACCCCGGCACCGAGCTGCAGCGGCTGGAGCGGGCCATCCTCCACCAGGACCCCGGCCTCGCCTGGCAGGCCGCCGGGGGGACCACCGCCTCCCGGCCGTCCCGTCCGGGAGCGGTGGCACCGCCGCGGTCCGACCCCGCCGAGACCCTGGAGGTGAGCGGTCCGTCGGGCGACCTGCGCCATCCCCTCGAGGGCACGCGGGTGGCGATCGGGCGCCACCCGGGGAACGACATCGTCCTCGACGGCGACGACCGGGTCTCACGGCTCCACGCGGTGCTCGACCGGGTCGGCGGCGGCTGGTGCCTCACCGACCTGGGCAGCAGCAACGGCACCTCCGTCAACGGAGTGCGGATCAGCGCCGGGCGGGCGCTGCGGCAGGGGGACGAGGTGCTGGTCGGCAGCACCCGCATGGTCTACCGGGTCAGCCGGCCGGACCGGGTGGAGCGGGTGACGTCGGTCGAAGGCCTGCCGGTGATTCCACCGCCCGTCCCCTGACCTCGCCGGCGGCGGGGGTGCCCCGGTCCCGGCGCCCCTGCCGGCTGTGGCCCGCGCCGTAGGCGAAGTAGACGGCCAGCCCCACCGCCATCCACACCCCGAAGCGCACCCAGGTGGTGGCGGGGAGATTGAGCATCAGGTATGCGGACGCGAGCACCGACACCGCCGGCAGCACCGGCACCAGCGGGGCGCGAAAGGCGCGGGGCAGGTCGGGCCGGGTGCGGCGGAGGATCACCACCCCGATGGCGACGAGCACGAAGGCGAAGAGGGTGCCGATGTTCACCAGCTCGGCGAGCTCGGCGAGCGGCACCGTGGTGGCGATGACGGCGACCACCACGCCGGTGACCACGGTGGTGCGCACCGGCACCCGGGTGCGCCGGTGCACGGTGGCGAAGACGCCGGGCAGCAGCCCGTCGCGGCTCATCGCGAAGAAGACGCGGCTCTGGCCCAGCAGCAGGATCATCATCACCGAGGTGAGCCCGGCAAGCGCCCCCGCGGAGATGATGACGGCGAATGCGGGCTGGCCCACGCTGCGGAAGGCCTCGGCGAGCGGCGCCTTGATGCTCAGGTGGTCGAAGCGCACCATCCCGGTCACGACCAGCGACACCGCAACGTAGAGCACGGTGCAGATCGCCAGCGAGCCGAGGATGCCGATGGGGACGTCGCGCTGCGGGTTGCGGGTCTCCTCCGCCGCGGTGGCCACCACGTCGTAGCCGATGAAGGCGAAGAAGACCAGCGCGGCGCCGGTGAAGATGCCGCTGATGCCGAAGCTGCCGGGCGCGAGGCCGAGATCCTGGAGCAGCGACGGCGAGCTGGACGCGCCGCTGGCGCCGCGGGTGCCCGACGGCGGGATGAACGGCGACCAGTTGGCGACGTGGATGTAGAAGAGCCCGGCGACGATGACGAACAGGACGATGCTCACCTTGATGGCGACGATCACCATGTTCACCCGCGAGGACATCCGGATCCCCAGGCAGATCACCGCCGTCATCAGCAGCACGATGCCCCCGGCGAGCAGGTTGTGGTGCTCGCCGCCCAGCCAGCCGGGGACGGTGATGCCCGCCGAGCGGGCCAGGTCGGTGAAGTAGTTCGACCAGCCGACGGAGACCGTCGAGGCCCCCAGCGCGAGCTCGAGGACGAGGTCCCAGCCGATGATCCAGGCGACCAGCTCGCCGAGGGTCGCGTACGAGAACGTGTACGCGGACCCGGCCACCGGGACGGTGCTCGCGAACTCCGCATAGCAGAGACCGGCGAGCGCGCAGACGATGCCGGAGACGACGAACGACAGGGCGACGGCGGGACCGGCCTGCACTCCCGCGGCCTTGCCGGTGAGCACGAAGATCCCGGTGCCGATGACCACGCCGACGCCGAAGGTGACCAGGTCGCCGGGACCGAGGCGGCGGTCGAGCCGGTGCACCGGCTCCTCCGTGTCCGTGATGCACTGCTCGATCGGCTTGGTGCGCAGCACGTTCATGCTGAACAGTCTGGCGCGAACGTACCCTCCGGAGCGTCAGGTCGAATTCAGATGCGGACCCGCCCCCGCGCAGCGGCGATCCGCCGGGCCACCTCCGAGGGCTCGGCGGTCGACACCACCAGCCGTCCCAGCGCGGCGCCGTCGAGCTCGACGACCACGCCCGGCATGCCCCGGTAGACGGCGGCGAACTCCCTCGTCCCCCGGCCGCCGCGGGTGCCCAGCGCAATGACCCGGGGCACTCCCGTCCCGGTCGCGCGGACCCCGCGCAGCTCCTCCCAGGGGCGGTCGGACACCCGGATGCCGCGCATCGCGCGGAGCGGGACGCGCACGTCCCCACGGAGCGCGCCGAGCCGCTCGAGCAGGGAGAGGCGCACCACGAGGGTGTCGCCGTCGACGAGCAGCCGGGCCATCAGCGCCATCGTAGCCGCAGGTTTGGAGGGCGCCGGGGACGTGGTACCGAGACGGTGCGGCCCGCAGCCGTGCACTCAGCACTTCGAGAGGTGTCAGACGATGGCGCTGATCCGATGGAACCCGACCGCCGACCTGATGAGCCTGCACACCGAGATGGACCGGCTCTTCAACGAGGTCTTCCAGGGGGGCGGTGTCCCCCGCCACCCGGCTCGCTACGGCCAGGAGGCGGGGCCGGCGTATGCCCCGGTCGACGTCTACCGTACCGAGGACGCGGTGATCGTCGAGGCCTCGGTGCCCGGCTTCTCTCCGGAGGAGGTGTCGGTGAGCTTCGAGGGCGACGTGCTCACCATCGACGCCCAGCACCGCGACGAGGCGCGGGACGGCGGCGACAACGGTCACGGGGGCGCCGCCGGGCGGCAGTACCTGCGCCAGGAGCGCTACCTGGGACGGCTGCTCCGGCAGGTCGGCCTCGGACCCGATCTTCGCACCGATGACGCCCGGGCGAGCTTCGCCCACGGCGTGCTCACCGTGCGCATCCCGACCGCGCCCAAGGCACAGCCGCGGCGCATCCCGGTCACCGTCGAGCAGGGGTAGGGGCCCCGAGCCCGCCGGGGTGGCGGCGCCGGCGCGGCGCCGCCACCCAGGGATCGGCCTGGGCCCGGCCGCCGACGGAGGGTCAGGAGCGCCCCCGCCGGCCGATGTACCAGGGGTAGACGGCACCGGCGGCGACCACCGCGGCGGCCAGCTTGGGGGGCACGACGATGGCGGTGAGGACGGCACGCCCGGGGTGCAGACCGATGCCCTGGAGGAGCACCGCCTCGAGGGGGAGGGAGACCACCAGCATCGCGGTGTAGACGATCGCCGCGAAGATCTGCGATTCGACGAGCCCGGAGGGCAGCGCCGGCCGTCGCAGCTGGGCGATCGGATAGCCCACGCCGCAGGCGATCGCCATCACCACGAAGCAGTAGCCCACCCCGGCCTCGTCGACGATGAAGCTCAGCACCGCCTCGGGATAGCCGGCGCCGGCGCGGCCGGTGCCGGTCACCCCGACCGCCACCAGCACCCCGGCGGGGAGCCAGAGCAGGGCGCTCCAGCCGAGGGCGCTCAGCCCGGCGCGGCGCAGCTCGCGGCTGTCGGGAGCGCTGCTCACGGCGGCCAGTCTAGGCAGCCCCGGACCCCGGACAGCAGGACGGCCCCGGTGGTCTGCACCGGGGCCGCCTGGCGGGGATGTGGCGCTCCGGGGCGCCGGGCCGGGTCAGTCGCCGTCCCCGGCGGCGTCGGGTGTCTCGGCGGCCTCGGGCGCCTCGGCGGGCTCGGCGGGCTCGCCGGCCTCGGCCGGCCCCGCCGGCGCGGCCACCGCAGGCGGCACCGGGGCCGGCGGCGGGGCCGCGGGCACGGCGACGTCCTGCGGCGTGGCGGTCACCGGAGCGGCCACCGCCGGGGCCGGGACCGCGGCCTCGTGGGTGATGGTGGTGGTGCTGCCGGCGGGCCGGAGCACCGGCGAAGGGGGAGCGGCGTGGGACGCCACCGCGGCGCCTCCGATCGCCGCCGCTGTGGCGGCCACCGCCACCACGGCGATGCGACCTGCGATGCGACTCTGGATGGACATGGCGTGCCTCCTCGAGGGTGGTGCCCCGCGATCGGTGCGGGGCGTGCGGATGGGTGGTCGGTGGAGCGCTGGTCAGTCGTGGCCGTGGCTGCCGAAGAAGCCCTTCCAGCCCTGGTCCCAGCCGTTCCCCTGCCGGCCGCCGGCGGGGGTGGGCGCGGGGGTCGCGGCGGGGCTGGCGGTGCCGGTGCGGGCCGGGGTGGCAGGGCGAGGCGTCGCGGCGGCGGTCGGGGTGGGCGCGAGCGGGCGCTGGGCGGGTGCGGCCTGGGTGACCTGCACGACCGGCGCCGGCGGGGCGGCGGCGGCGACCTGGGTCGCGGTGACCTGGGCGGCGACCGGGGCCGGGCTCGACTCGTCCGGATAGAGGCCGTGCCAGAAGCACAGCAGGCCGCTCTGGGCCTGGTCGGCGGGGCCGGGGACGCCCGCGGTCTGGGCGACCACCAGCCGGCTCACGTCGGTCCAGGCGAGGTGGGGCAGGCCGGTGTGGTCGGCGTAGCAGATCAGGTGACCGTTGGGGGTGGTCGCGTTCGGGCGCTGGTGGTTGGAGAGGGCGAAGAACCCGGATCCCGGGTCGGCGCAGTCGCCGTGGTACGCCGCGCTCACCGGCCGGCCGGTCTCGCCCTGGATGGTCAGGGCGAGGACGTGATGGAAGTGCATCTCCAGGTCGGCGTAGGTGGCGAAGCTCTGGAGGACGACGGTGCCGGCGCCGGGGTGGTCGCCGGTGGCGCGGCACTCGACGTCGGCGAGCGCCCTGGCGTAGTGGTGCGGGTAGCGCTGGCAGGCGGTCACCGCCGGCCCGAACTGTCCGATCAGCCGCTGCTCGTCGGTGGTGGGGAAGGTGTCCACCGCGACCACCGGCGCCGCCGCCCGCGCGGGGACGCCGGAGGTGCTCGCCCGCAGGCTGTGGAGCCCGAGACCGCCGAAGCAGCCACCGGCGATCACCGCGGCGACGGCTCCGGTCAGCGCCCGCGAGCGGCGGGGGCGGGGAGCGGGGGACGGTCCGGCGACGGCGGTGCCGGGAGTGGTCGGGGCGGCCGGCGCGGCGGCCACGACCGTCGCCGCGATCACGGTGCCGGCCGGCGCGGTGTCGGGGGCGGCGAGCCCGGGGTCGCGCTCGGCGATCGCCCGCTCGAGGCTGCGGAGGTCGGGGCTGGGATCGAGGTGCGCCTGCGCCTGCCCGTAGGCGGCGAGGGCGCCGGCCTCGTCGCCGCAGCGGTGGAGGGCGAGCATGCGCAGCGCGTGCAGCCGCTCGCGGGTGGGATGGGCGGCGGCGAGCGCCTCGAGCTCGGCGACGACGATCGCGTGGCGTCCCAGCTCGAGGTCGGCCTGGATGCGATCCTCGACGGCGGCGACCCGCAGGCCGTCCAGCCGGCTGCGGTCGTCCGCCGCGGCGCCGGTGAGGGCGACGTCGCCGAGGGCGGGACCGCGCCAGAGGGCGCCGGCCTCGTGGAGGAGGGCGGAGGCGGTGACCGGGTCGGTGGCGAGCGCGTGCCGTCCCTGCTCGACGAGCTGCTCGAAGCGGCAGCGGTCGACCTGGCCGGGCTCGACGCACAGCCGGTAGCCGGCGTCACCGGCGGCGAGCAGGCTGGAGCCGCCGCCGGTCCGCCCCGGCTCGAGCGTCCGGCGCAGGGTGGAGACCAGGCTGCGCAGCGCCGCGGCGGCGCGCTCGGGTGCGGCGTCGCCCCACACCGCCGCGGTGAGCGCGGCGACCGAGACGGTCTCGCCAGCATGGAGGAGGAGGGTGCCGAGCACGGCGCGCTGCCGGGCTCCGCCCAGGGTGAGGCGGTGCTCTCCGTCCCACACCTCCAGGGAGCCGAGAATCCGGAAGTCGTACTGCGTGCTCATCACCCGTCCCTCTGTCGTCAGCCGTCCACGCAACAGTGAGCGGGGCCGGTGAAGCGCCCCTTGGCCGGCGCTGAAGCGCCGGTTAAGCCGCTGAGTCGGGGCTGAAGCGGTGGGGGTTCAGCGCCTTCAGCGCTCTCTCAGCGCGGACGTGGGGCGGCGTTCAGCCGGGCGGCGCAGGGTGAGGGCGGATTGACGGACACACCACATGGAGGACCCGGACATGAGTGACAAGGTGAGGGTGGCGGTCATCGGCGTCGGCAACTGCGCGTCGTCCCTGATCCAGGGGGTGGAGTACTACCGGCATGCGGATCCGGCGGCGTTCGTCCCCGGGCTGATGCACGTCGACCTCGGCGGCTACCACGTCAGCGACATCGAGTTCTCGGCAGCCTTCGACATCGACGCCACCAAGGTGGGCAGGGAGCTCAGCGAGGCGATCTGGTGCGGCCAGAACAACACCGTGAAGTTCACCGACGTGCCTCCCACCGGCGTGGTGGTGCAGCGCGGCATGACCCACGACGGCCTCGGCAAGTACCTCAGCGAGGTGATCACCAAGGCACCCGGGTCCACCGCCGACATCGCCGGCATCCTCAGGGACACCGGCACCGACGTGGTCGTCAACTACCTGCCGGTGGGCAGCGAGACCGCCACCAAGTGGTACACCGAGCAGATCCTCACCGCCGGCTGCGCGATGGTGAACTGCATGCCGGTGTTCATCGCCCGCGAGGAGTACTGGCGCAAGCGCTTCGAGCAGCGGGGCGTGCCGATCATCGGCGACGACATCAAGTCGCAGGTGGGCGCGACCATCATCCACCGGGTGCTCACCCGGCTCTTCCGCGAGCGCGGCGTGAAGCTGGAGAACACCTACCAGCTGAACTTCGGCGGCAACACCGACTTCCTCAACATGCTCGAGCGCGAGCGGCTGATCAGCAAGAAGATCAGCAAGACCAACAGCGTGGTCTCGCAGCTCGACCACCCGATCGCCAGGGACAGCGTCCACATCGGGCCCTCCGACTACGTGCCCTGGCTGAGCGACCGCAAGTGGGCGTACATCCGGCTCGAGGGCCGCTCCTTCGGCGACGTGCCGCTGAACGTCGAGCTCAAGCTCGAGGTCCACGACTCGCCGAACAGCGCGGGCATCGTCATCGACGCGGTGCGCTGCTGCAAGCTCGCCCTCGACCGCGGCGTCGCCGGCGCCCTCGAGGGACCGTCCTCGTACCTGATGAAGTCGCCGCCACACCAGGTGTCCGACAACGTCGCCCGGGAGCAGACCGAGGAGTTCATCGCCGCGGCCACCCCGGTTCGCACCAGCGGTGGCAACGGTCACCACGCCGGGCGCGACACCACCGCGCTGGCGCCGATCACCGTCTGACGGTCGAGCGGCGGGCGGGCGGGCCGGGATCATCCCGGTCCCGCCCTGCCCCGCGGCCGCTTCCAGCATCCGCCGGTCGCGGTGCCGACCAGCAGGCCGTCGTGGGTCTCGAAGCAGAGGTCACCCCCGGCGGTGCGGCGGATGTCGTACTCGCCGTCGTGGTGCCGGTTGTGGTGGTACTCGCAGAGCGAGAGGAGGTTCCAGAGTCTCGTCGGACCTCCGTCGATCCAGTGGTGGATGTGGTGGGCGTCGGTCCGGGTCGCCGGGATCGCGCAGCCCGGGTAGCGGCAGGTGCCGTCCCGGCCCTGCACCGCCCGCCGCATCCGGGACGTGACCCCCGGCCGCTCGGGTCCGCCGCCGACGACCTGCCCGTCGCGCTCGAGCAGGATGACCATGGTGGCGTCGCAGCCCAGCCGCCGCGCCGCCGCGGCGGAGAGGGCGGGACCGTCGAGGATGTGGCAGCGCCCGTCGGGCGTCTCGCCGGTGAGCACACCGAGGTCGACGTGCACGACCAGCTGCGCCGGGGACGGCGCACTCGCGCCGCCGTGCCCGGCGGTGCACAGCGCGACCAGGGCGTCGGCGCGCAGCGCGGCGGCGGGATCGTCGGCGGGGGTGAGCTCCGCCGGCCGCTTTGAGGCCAGCCGGCGCGCCTGCTTCTCGAGGGAGAGGCGGAACCGCGCCCCCTCCTCGGGCGGCAGTGCGCCGCGCAGCTGGAGCATGCCGAGGTCCCACCAGCTGCGCAGGCCCCGCTGCGCCCGCTGAACCCGGGCCCGGTCGGGCGCATCGATCAGCGCCGCACGGTGCGCCTCCCGGCAGCGCCGCGCCAGCTGCGGAGTCGACGAGTTCACGAGCCACCTCCACCCATGCGCCCTGGTCCTCGGCGGTGGCCACGCTGCTCAGCATCCCGACGGTGTCGAGCGACAGCTCACCCGCGGAGAACGCCTCGGCCACCGCGGGCAGCTGGCGCGCGGCAACCCCCGCCCGCAGCAGCTTGTCGGTGGTGTACCGGTCGAACCCGAGGTTCGCCATCACCCAGTCCGCACAGCTGCGCACTCCCGCCCGCCGCCACCCTGGCCAGCCAAAATACGCGCAGAGCCACACAAAACCACAACCCGCCCGCAATCCGCGCAGGACACCGCACGAGAACAAGCCGACCTTCAGCCCACCTTCAGCCCCCTCAGCCCCCCTTCAACCTCCCCTCAGCCCCCCATCCGACCATCACCACCGTCACCCGCCACGAGGCGGGCACAACCGAGGGGGGGACCGGGACATGACCAGGCAGCAGGGGCTCACCACAGACGAACGCACCGCGATGCGCCTCTGCTTCATCGTCGAGGAGCGCTACCGGGCCGACGGGATGCCGCTGGCGGTGGTCGACCAGCTCCGCGCCTGGGGGCACGACGTCACCGTCCTCGAGCCCCAGTCGTCGGCCACCTGCCTCAGCGAGTTCGCCGGCGGCGCCTACGACGCGGTGGTCCTGAAGACCGTCTCCGACGGGCCCGGGCTCAGCATCCTCGAGGCCGCCGCGGCGCTCGGGGTGACCACCGTCAACGACCCCGGCGCCATCCGCATGGTCCGCGACAAGGCGGTGGCGGCGGCCGTCGCCCAGGCCCACGGCCTGCCCTTCCCGCGCACCTGGTTCCTCACCGACCTGAAGCTGCTCGAGCAGATCCCCGCCGCCGACTACCCGCTGGTGGTCAAGCCGAGCAACGGCAGCGCCTGCCGCTCGATCCACCTGCTCCACAGCCCCGCCGACCTGCCCGCGCTGCGCGACGCCGCCGGCAGCGAGGACCGGTTCTTCCTGGCGCAGCAGTACATGGCCAACCCCGGACACGACGTCAAGCTCTACAACACCGGCCGCGAGATCTACGCCACGGTGCGGCGCTCGCCGCTGCACCCCGACGAGCCGGTGAGCGAGCGGCTGGTGCCGCTGACCCCCGAGCTGCGGCGGATCGCCGAGCAGGTGGGGCGGGTCTTCGGCCTCGACATCTACGGGGTCGACGTGGTCGAGACCCCGGAGGGCTGGACCATCCTCGACGTCAACGACTTCCCCAGCTTCGGCCTGGTCCCCGGTGCGGTCCGCTCGATCGCCCAGGCCGTCCTCGAGCTCGCGGCCCGCGCCGCGGGCCTGCCGGTTCCCGCCGAGCCCCGCGACGGCATCGCGGTGGCGCTGCACGTCGTCGAGCCCGCCACCACCCCGGAGCGGGGTGAGGAGATGGAGATGGAGATCTGCCTGCTGACCGACCGCCCCGACCACCCCGTGCTCGCCGCCGCGATGGAGCAGCTGCGCCGTCGCCACCGGGTGCGGATCGTCGACCCGCAGCGGCTGGACGCCGCCTCGGTCGAGCGCGAGCTGCGCGCCCCCGCCGACCTGTACCTCCTCAAGTCGCACACCCCCGCCGCGCTGGCGATCGCCCACCGTCTCGAGGAGCGCGGCGTGCCGGTGCTCAACGGCGCCCTCGCCACCGCCCGCTGCCTCGACCGGGTGGCGCTGGCCCGCCTGCTCGAGGGTTCCGGCCTGCCCACCCCGCGCACCTGGAATCCCGGCCGCCTGCGCAGCCTGGCGAACCAGCACGACCTGGTCTTCCCGATGATCGTGAAGAGCCGGCAGAGCCGCCGTGGCGACCTGGTCACCCGCGTCGACGACGCCGCCGGGCTGGCCGCCCTGCTCCCGGAGTGGGGTGACGAGCCGGTGGTGGCCCAGGAGTTCCTCCCCGGCGACGGCTGGGACGTCAAGCTCTGGGTGACCGGGGAGACCGTCTTCGGCGCCCACCGCCGCACCCCGCTCGAGCCCGGCGCGTCGCGCGAGACCGTGCCGATCCCCGACCTGCCCACCGAGTGGGTGCAGATCCTGGAGCGGATCGGGTCGGTGTTCGACCTCTCCCTCTTCGGCGTCGACCTGCTGCTCACCGAGCGCGGACCGATGGTCATCGACGTCAACGCCTTCCCCGGCTTCCGCGGCGTCCCCGGCGCCGCCGAGGCCCTGGTCGCCCTGGTGGAGAGCTCCGCCGGCCGCCGTCTCCAGGTCGCCTGAGCCATCAGCGGCGCATCAGCGGGATGACCCGCGCTTCAGCCGCCGGGGCGGTGCGGCTTCAGGGCCTCCGCTCATCGTGATCTCCGTCGCACCCGCCTCTCCAGAGGGAGCACCCCGATGTCCTTCCCCCGCTTCCTCCTCACCAACCTCCGCGGTCAGCGGCTGCGGGTCGCGGTCGCGATCGCGATGACCTTCGGGCTGGTGGCCACGGACATCCTGGTCGCCTTCCCGCTCAAGTTCATCCTCGACAAGGTGGCACACCACCAGGACCCGGTGTTCCCCTTCGCCGGAGCGCTGCTCGGCGGCCTCGACCGGCTCGGGGGCAGGGACGAGCTCCAGCCCAACGAGGTGCACACCCAGCTCGCCGTCATCGCCTTCGCGGGGATCGTGTTCCTCACCCTCAGCGTGCTCAACGCGCTGATGACCCACCTGCAGCTGCGCATCGCCGCCTCCACCGCCCAGAACCTGGGCCGGCGGCTGCGCACCACCGTCTTCGCCCACCTCGAGCGCCTCCCCCTCGACTGGCACGGCCGCCAGCGCACCGGCGACCTGGTGCAGCGCATCACCGGCAATGTGGCCGACATCGAGAAGCTGGTGACCGACGGTCTCGTCGACCTGCTGAGCGGCGTCCTCACCCTGATCGGGATCGTGGTGGTGATGGCGCTGCTCAGCTGGCAGTTCACGGTGGTCTCGATGGTGATCGCGCCGCCGCTGTTCGTGATCGTGGTGCGCTACACCCTGGCGATCAAGGCGGCGGCCAAGCGCACCGCGAAGGCCGCCGGGCAGGTTGCCGAGGTCGCGTCCGAGGACCTGACCGCGATCGCCGAGGTGAAGGGCTTCGCCCTCGAGGAGCGCGAGGAGCAGAACTTCGCGCGCCACGCCGACCGGCAGCGCGCCGCGGGCTCGCGGGGCGGGCGGCTGCAGGCCGAGTTCTCGCCGCTGGTGCTGGTGCTGCTCGCCGCCGGCAACGCCACCCTGATCACCATCGGCGGATGGATCGCCGCCGGCCACGGCCACCGCTTCGGCCTCGGCGTCCTCACCGTGCCGGAGGGGGCGGTGACGGTGGGTTCGCTGACCGTGTTCCTCGCCTACTCCAAGCTGCTCTATCAGCCGATGAAGAACCTCTCCAAGCTCATGAACCTGACCTCCGGCGCCGCCTCCGGCGCCGAGCGGCTGCAGGAGATCCTCGACGAGATCCCCGAGATGGTCGAGCCGGTGCGCGTGTATCACGGGCGCGACCGGGTGCGCGGCGAGGTCACCCTGCGCAACGTCGTGTTCGGCTACGACGCCGGCGGCCCGGTGCTCCGCGGCGTCGACCTCCACGTGGCCGCGGGGCGGCGGATCGCGCTGGTGGGGCTGTCCGGCTCCGGCAAGACCACGCTGGTCAAGCTGATCCCGCGCTTCTTCGAGGCCTGGTCGGGGTCGGTGCTCGTCGACGGCATCGACGTCGAGGACTATCCCCTCGACGTGCTCCGCGACAACATCAGCCTGGTGCTCCAGGACTCGGTGCTCTTCGAGGGCACGGTGCGCGAGAACATCGCCCTGGGCCGGCCCAACGCCACCGACGAGGAGATCGTCGCGGCGGCGCGGAAGGCGCACATCCACGACACCGTGATGGCGCTGCCCGGCGGCTACGCCGCCCACGTCCGTGAGGGGGGCAGGAACTTCTCCGGCGGCCAGCGCCAGCGCCTCGCCATCGCCCGGGCGATCCTCCGGGACGCTCCCATCCTCATCCTCGACGAGCCCACCGCCAGCCTCGACGTCGAGGCCGAGGCCGAGGTGATGCGCGCGCTCCAGACCCTGGTCCGGGGCCGCACCGTGCTGATGATCTCCCACCGGCTCAGCACCCTCGGCAGCGTCGACGAGATCGTCGTCCTCGACCGCGGCCGGGTCGCCGAGCAGGGCAGCTACGCCGAGCTCAGCCGCGCCGGGGGCCTCTTCGCCCGCCTGCTCGACGAGCAGAACCGCTACAGCGCCGGCGGCCTGGGCCGCGGCCGCACCGGCACCCGGCAGGTGACCGGGGTGCACACCGTGGTGCCGGCGCCGGCCGCCTCCGATGCCCCGGCCGGCTCCTGGAAGCGGCTGATCAGCGGCCATACCGGCGGCGGATGACGGGCTCGAGCTCGACCTCACAGGCGGCGCCGCCACCGCCGCCACACCGGCGGTGAGGGTGCGTGCTCGCCGGCCGGGGCCGCCGGGCTCGGGACCGGCGCCGGCGCCCCGGGCCGGCGCACCGGGGCGGCGACCGCGGGGTCCCGCGCCCGGATCGCCCGCTCCAGGCTCTGGAGCTCGGGGCCGGGCTCGAGCGCCCGGCGGGCGTCGCGGTAGGCGATCAGCGCCTCGGCGGTGCAGCCGCAGCGGTGGAGGGCGAGCATGAGCTCGCCGAGGAGGCGTTCGCGCGCGGGGTGGGCGGCGACCAGCGCCCCCAGCTCCGCCACCACGGCGGCGTGCCGCCCCAGCTCGAGCTCGGCGGCGATGCGGTCCTCGACGGTGGCGAGGCGGCGCTCGTCGAGGCGGGCGGCGAGGAGGGCGGCCTCACCCTCGAGGGCGACGTCGCCGAGAGCGTCGCCGCGCCAGAGGGAGAGGGCGGCCCGCAGCCTCTCCACCGCCCCCCCGGGGTCGTCCTCGAGCAGGCGCCGGCCCTCCCCGGCCAGCCGCTCGAAGCGGTCGAGGTCGAGCATGCCCGCGCCGACCCGGAGCAGGTAGCCGGAATCGCGGGCGGCCAGCATCGCCGGGCTCCGCCGGTCGCGCTCGGGTTCGAGCAGCCGGCGCAGCCCGGCGACGTGGGTCTCGAGCGCGGCCTCGGCCCGCCCGGGGGCGACCTCCCCCCAGAGCGCCGCGGTCAGGGCGTCGACGGGGACCACCCGGTTGGCGTGGAGCAGGAGCATGGCGAGCAGGGCGCGCTGCCTCCCGCCGCCGAGGCTGAGCTGCCTCTCGCCCTCCCAGACTTCGAGCGGGCCCAGCACCCGGAAGTCCATTGCACTCCCCCTTCGGCGCGGAACGCCGCGCAGCCCCAGTGTGACGGCTGCCGGTCTTCAGCGCCGCATCAGCGCCTTCAGAGCCCGCTCAGCACCGCGGCAGGGGGCCTTCAGCGCCGGGCCGCACGCTGCCGTCATGGACACCGCACCGCTGTTGGGACTGCTGCTGGCACTGCTCTGGATCTGCGCGCTCACCGCGCTCGGCGACGACCCGGGGCCGGCCGAGGAGGGAGGTCGATGGACCGCGTGAACCACCTGTGCCGCACCGGGCTGCTGCTCCTCGCCGTCGTCCCGCTGGTGGCCGGCTGCGGATTCGAGGAGCCCCCGCTGCAGATCCTCACCCGCGAGCCGCTGACCCGCGTCCACGTCCCGCCGATCGAGGGGCGCACCGGACTGATGGACGCGATGGTCGTCGACCCGCAGACCCACCTCCTCTATGTCGCTGACGGCACCGACCCGGCGCACCCGGGCGTCGACGTGCTCGACGTCGGCGGGCCGGCGGCCGCCTTCCGGCGGACCATCTCGACCGGCGACACCTTTCCCAACGGCCTCGCCCTCGTCCCCGAGCTGCACCGGCTCTTCGCCGGCGACGACGACGGCAGCGTGTCCGTCGTCGACGTCGACCCGGCGTCTCCCCGGTTCCACACCGTGATCGACAGGATCACCACCGAGCACACCGGCGCCGCCGATCTGCTCGCCTACGACCCCCGCGAGCATCGCGTCTTCGCGGCGTACCCCGCCGACGGGATGGTGGTCGCCATCGACACCGCCTCCGACCGGGTGGTGGCGCGCATCAGCAACCTCGGCACCATCCACCAGCCCATGTACGACCCCGCCGACGGCATGCTCTACGTCGGCGAGATCGACGGCAACCAGCTGCTGCGCATCGACCCGCGCAGCAACGCGGTGGTCGGACACCTCGCCATCGACCCCCCCTGCGAGCCCCACGGCCTCGCCGTCAATCCGCACACCAACCAGGGGATGATCGGCTGCGCCAACCGCGACCAGCCGCTGACGATCGCGTGGGATTTCGGCGCCGGGCGGCTGCTCCGCACCTTCGACCTCGCCGGCGCCGGCGACCTGCTGATCTACGAGCCGAGCAGTGACCACTTCCTCTTCGCCGCCTCGAATTACGCCCCCGCGGAGATGGCGGTGTTCAGCGGCTCGCCGATCGAGTACCTCACCGCGGTGCCGACCAGCCACAGGAGTCACACCGTCGCCTACGACGCCGCCCACCGGATGATCTACACGCCCGACGGCATCGTGCACCAGGCCGGCCTGTTCGGCTTCGTCGATCCCGTGGGCCGGGGCTGACCTGATCTGAGACGGGGTGGGGTTGCTCGGGGGATCTGCGACGGGGTGATCTGAGACGGTGCGAGTTGCCCGGATCTTCTGACACAGGTCTTCACCGGGGGGAGGCGTAGCCTCCCCCCGCTCAGGCCCAAGACATCGTGCGCTGGCGCGCCCGATGCCGGGGCCTCCCCCTCTCCACGCCGGCACTCGCCGGCGTCGCTCGCGTTGCTCGCTCTGCGTCCTCGCGCCGGGCGCCGAGCAACCACGAGGAACGCTGCGCGTTCCTCACAACCACTCCGCCGAGCTGCTCCACGGGTGAATTGCTTGACCCCCGCAGCCGCACCTCGCGTTTCCCGAGGCGAGTCCTGTGGGCGCGCAGCGCAGGCGTGAGGAACGCGAAGCGTTCCTCGTGTCGTACCTCGGCGCCCCGGCGCGAAGACGAAGAGCGCGCGGAGCGCGCGTCGGCCGGGAGTCCGGCCGCGGAGGGGGGTAGGCCCCGGCATCGGGCGCGCCAGCGCACGATGTCTTGGGCTGAGCGGGGAGAGGCGTCGCCTCCCCCCGGTACAAACGCGTGTTCGAGCTACCTGGTACCTCCACGCGTGTGAGATCCCCCGAGCAACAGCCGGGTACCTCCACGCGTCGCAGATCACCCGGGCAACTCCCACCGCATTACTGGCCCCCCCAATAGTAGGACGTCCTAGTATAATCGGCACATTGAGCAACCACCCACGAGGGGGCGACAGATGGCCTGGCAGCAGGAGCAGGGGGAGGAGGTTCCCGTCGAGGCGGTGCCCGACGGGAGCGAGGACATCGAGGCCGGCCGGCGGCGCTGGCAGGCGGCGTACGATGCCGCGGCCGCCGCAGGGCGGGTCCGCGACGCCGACTTCACCACCCTGAGCGGCAGCGAGGTCGATCCCGTGTACGGCCCGCGGCCCGGCGACCGCTATGCCGGGTTCGAGCGGATCGGCTGGCCGGGCGAGTTCCCCTTCACCCGCGGGCTGCACCCCACCGGCTACCGGGGACGGCCGTGGACGATGCGCCAGTTCGCCGGGTTCGGCAACGCCCGGCAGACCAACGAGCGCTACCGGATGATCCTCGCCGAGGGCGGGGGCGGGCTCAGCGTCGCCTTCGACATGCCGACGCTGATGGGGCGCGACAGCGACGATCCGAAGAGCCTCGGCGAGGTCGGTCACTGCGGCGTCGCCGTCGACAGCGTTGCCGACATGGAGCTGCTCTTCGACAGCATCCCGCTCGGCGACGTCACCACCTCGATGACGGTCAGCGGCCCGGCGGTTCCGGTGTTCTGCATGTACGTGGTCGCGGCCGAGCGCCAGGGTGTCGACCACCGGGTGCTCAACGGCACCCTGCAGACCGACATCTTCAAGGAGTACATCGCCCAGAAGGAGTGGCTCTGGCAGCCGGAGCGGCACCTGCGGCTGATCGGCGACCTGATGGAGTACTGCGCCGGCGAGGTGCCCGCGTACAAGCCGCTGTCGGTGTCCGGGTACCACATCCGCGAGGCCGGCTCGACCGCCGCGCAGGAGCTCGCCTTCACCCTCGCCGACGGCTTCGCCTACGTCGAGCTCGGCCTCTCGCGCGGGCTCGACATCGAGCAGTTCGCCCCCGGTCTCTCCTTCTTCTTCGACGCCCACATCGACTTCTTCGAGGAGATCGCCAAGTTCCGCGCCGCCCGCCGGATCTGGGCGCGCTGGCTGCGCGACGTCTACGGCGCGAGGACCGCCCGGGCGCAGCAGCTGCGCTTCCACACCCAGACCGCGGGGGTCTCGCTGACCGCGCAGCAGCCCGACAACAACGTGGTGCGCACCGCGGTGGAGGCGATGGCGGCGGTGCTCGGCGGCACCAACAGCCTGCACACCAACGCCCTCGACGAGGTGCTGGCGCTGCCCTCCCAGCGGGCCGCGCAGATCGCCCTGCGCACCCAGCAGGTGATCGCCGAGGAGACCGGGGTGCTCAACGTCGTCGACCCGCTGGGCGGCTCCTGGTTCGTCGAGCAGCTCACCGACCGGGTCGAGGCCGAGGCCGAGGAGATCTTCGCCCGGATCCGCTCGATGAGCCACGACGGCACCATGAGTGGCGGCATCCTCCGCGGCATCGAGGAGGGCTGGTTCCTCTCCGAGATCGCCGACTCGTCCTTCGCCCACCAGCGCGCCATGGAGCGCGGCCAGAAGCGCGTCGTCGGGGTCAACACTTTGACCGGCAGCGTCGACTCGCCGCTGGAGATCCTCCGGGTAAGCCACGAGGTCGAGCGCGAGCAGAACCGCGCCCTCGGTGAGCGCCGCGCCCAGCGCGACCAGGCCGCGGTCGACGGCGCCCTCGCCCGCATGGTGCGGGTCGCCGGGAGCACGGAGAACATTGTCCCTGCGATGATCGAGGCGGTGCGCGTCGAGGCCACCCTGGGCGAGATCTGCGGTGCGTTGACCGAGCTCTGGGGCGGCTACACGGAGGCTCCACAGTTCTGACCGAGAGCGGCACGCGCGGCGCCCGTCCCAACGGACGCCGCGCGCTCGCCTTCGACCCGATCGCCGAGGCCTCGCGGCACTGGCGCGAGCGCTTCGGCGAGACCGGCCCGATGGCGGCGGTGACCTCGATCATGCGCGCCCAGCAGATCCTGCTCGGCGAGATCGACGGGATCCTGCGGCCGTTCGGGCTGAGCTTCGCGCGCTACGAGGCGCTGGTGCTGCTGATGTTCAGCCGGCACGGCTCGCTGCCGATGAGCAAGATGGGCGAGCGTCTCATGGTCCATCCCACCAGTGTCACCAACGCCGTCGACCGCCTCGAGCAGGACCACCTGGTGCGCCGGGTCGCCCACCCCACCGATCGCCGCACCACCCTGGTGGAGATCACCGAGGACGGCCGGGTCCGGGTGGAGCGCGCCACCGCCGAGCTGATGGGCGTCGACTTCGGCCTGCGCGGCCTCGAGCCGGCGGAGACCGCGCGTCTCACCGAGCTGATCACCCTGCTCCGGCGCGCGGCCGGCGATTTCACGTGAGCGAGACCGGCACCAGCGCGCCGGTCACCGCCGAGTTGGAGCAGCGGCGGGTTCGCCGGCGCCAGTCACGGCGCGAGCTGATCGTGCTCGCCGCGGTGGCGGTGTTCCGCGAGATGGGCCTGGAGAAGGCCACCCTGGAGGCGGTGGGGGAGCGGGTCGGCCTCTCCAAGGCCAGCCTGTACTACTACGTGCGCAGCAAGGAGGAGCTGCTCGGCCACGTCGTCGTCCACGTGGTGCGGGCCCAGGAGGAGGCGCTCGCCGAGCTGCTGCTGTCGCGGGTCGGGCCCGAGGAGCGGCTCCGCACCTTCTGCCACAGCCACGTCCGGATCATCTGCACCGACCCGGTTGGGGCGGTGAGCGCCCGGGTGGCGCTGAGCGGCATCCGCGACGACGTGGTGCGCCGCCCGCTCCACGAGTACATGTCCCGGCTGGAGACGATCCTGCGCGAGGGGATGGCCGCGGGGGTGTTCCGCGACATGGACCTGCGCATCGCCCAGCACTCGATCATCGCCACCCTCAACGCGGTTCCGCTGTGGTTCTCGCCTGAGGGACGGCTCACCCTCGACGAGGTCGCCGCCGAGGTGACCGGCCTGCTGGTGGACGGGGTGCGTTCCGCCGGGCGCTGACCGGTGCGATACTCCCGCCGTGACGGTGGAGTCGCCGGGGACCGGCTACCTCTCGCGGCAGACGGAGCCGGACCGCGACGCGCTGTCCGCCCTGGGCCACCGCCGCCGCTACCGGCGGGGCGCCACCCTGTTCACCGAGGGCGATCACTCCACCCACGTCGTGGCCATCCTCGCCGGCCAGGTGCGGGTGTCGTACCTGACCGACTCCGGTCGCGAGATCTACTTCGCCACCAAGGACGCCGGCGACCTGCTCGGCGAGCTCCTCGGCGATCGACGGCAGGCCGAGATCGGCCACCGCCACCGCGCTCGGCGCCGGCGAGGTGCTGGTGGTGGAGGGAGCGGACTTCATGGACTTCGTCCGCACCCACCCCGCGGCCGCGCTGCTGCTGCTGCGGATGGTCGCCGGCCGGCTGCGCGACGCCGACCGCCGCCAGGTCGAGTTCGGCGCGCTCGACACCGTGGAGCGGGTGGCCCGCCGGCTGCTCGAACTCGCACCCGCCGTCGAGGCGGGCGCCGAGGTGCTGATCCCGGTCTCCCAGCAGGAGCTCGCCGCCTGGACGGGGTCGTCACGGGAGGCGGAGCAGCTCGAACCACTCCAGCGCACCCCGGGTGGCCAGGCGCTCGACCACTATCGGCCGGAGCTCCTCACGGTGCTCGGTGCGGTCGGCGTTGTGGAGGAAGCGGGGATCGGCGGCCACCTCGGGGATGCCGAGGACCTCGCAGAGCCGGTGGAACTGCCCGTCGTTCGCCGCGGCCACGATCAGATCCCGGTCGGCGGTCGGCAGCGGCTCGTAGGGGAAGACGCTCGGGTGCGCGTTGCCCATCCGGTGGGGCACCGTGCCACCCGCCACGTGGGCGGAGCTGTGGTTGACGAGCCCGGTCAGCGCCGACGACAGCAGGTTCACCTCGACGTGCTGCCCGCGGCCGGTCCGGTCGCGGTGGCGCAGGGCGGCGAGGATGCCGATGGCGGCGTGGTTGCCGGCCATGACGTCGAACACCGAGATCCCCGCCCGGTAGGGCGGCCCGTCCGCGTCCCCGGTGAGGCTCATCAGTCCCGACATCGCCTGCACCATCAGGTCGTAGCCGGGAACCTTCCGGCCCACGCCGGATCCGAACCCGCTGATCGAGGCGTACACCACGCCGGGGTTGGCGGCGCTCACCGAGCGGTGGTCGAGGCCGAATCCGGCCACCTGGCGGGTGTCGTCGCTGATCTGGCCGGCGGCGGTGAGCCACCCGACCGCGGCCATCAGCTCGTCCTCGGTCAGCCGCACCTCGCGGACCAGCTCGTGGAGGTGACGCACCACCGCGGTCATCAGCTCGGCGAGCCGGGGCGGTGCGCCGTCGACCCGTGCTGTTCCGCGAGGTCGGTGATGTTGTCCGTTGTCACCATCGCCATGGGCTCGTCCTCGATCCGGTCCGGTGCGGCACACCGACGATCGATCGCGAGTGGCCCTCCCGGCACTGGTCGTGCGGACAGGCCTGCCTGGTCCAGCGGTCGCTCGGCTGAGGGCTGCGGGCTGCGAACTCTAGGGACCGGTGGGGTAGTTCGCGCTGACCGTCGACGAGGTGGCGAGGTCGACCGTCCCCCGGCGGATGGTGGTGACCTGCGCCGGCGGGCTCACCTCGTCGAAGCTGTAGGAGGCGCTCCCGGCGGCGGGCACATTCGAGAACACCACCCGGTACACGGTGGCATCCCCGGCGCACCGCCTCGAGCCGGTGTCGCCACAGAGCGTGACGGCGTGCTGCTGCTGCCCCGGGATGCGGACGTCGAGCGAGAGGCTCTCGCCCGCCGGGGGGGCCGCCACCACGGTCAGCTCGAAGGTGATGTCGACGCAGTGACCGGGGCAGGTCGCCTGGACGGTCACCACCTCGGACGGCGTCGAGGCCTCCGGCGAGCTCGAGGCCGGCGCGGTCGGGGACGGTGCGGTCGAGGAGACGGCGGGGGAGGGCCCCTGCTGGACACTCGGTGCGGTCACGGTTCCGCAGGCCGCGCTCGCGCCACCCGAGATCAGCGTCGCCACCACCAGAGCCCGCCTCATCGCCCGTCGATGCCTCCGATCCAGCTCACCGTGGCGGCAAGTCTGAGGCTTCCGGGGCGCAGTCGGGAGAGCTGGCTTCGACCGAGGGTCGAAAAATCCACTACGAGTTGACACCGACGGTCCGCCGGCGGATACCATGTCCACCGTGGCCGTCCTCGGCTCCACGGTGGACACCCGGAGCGACACCTACCGCGCCAACCGCGCCGCGCTGCTCGCCGCGCTCGCCGCCCACGAGGAGCAGCTCGCCCTCGCCCGCGCCGGCGGAGGAGAGCGCTACGTGGAGCGCCACCGCGCTCGAGGCCGGCTGCTCGCCCGCGAGCGGGTCGAGCTGCTCCTCGACCGCGACGCGCCCTTCCTCGAGCTCTCGCCGCTGGCCGCCTGGGGCACCGAGTTCCAGGTCGGCGCCGCCATCGTCACCGGCATCGGCGTCGTCTCCGGGGTCGAGTGCGTGATCATCGCCAACGACCCCACCGTGCGCGGCGGCGCGATGAACCCGCACACCCTGCGCAAGCAGCTGCGCGCCCTCGAGATCTCCCGGCTCAACCGGCTGCCGCTGATCTAGCTGGTCGAGTCGGGAGGCGCCGACCTGCCCACCCAGGCCGACCTCTTCGTCCCCGCGGGACGCACCTTCCACGACCTCACCGCGCTGTCGGCGGCGGGCATCCCCACGATCGCGCTGGTGTTCGGGAACTCCACCGCCGGCGGGGCGTACGTCCCCGGGATGTGCGACTACGCGGTGCTCGTCGACCGCCAGGCCAAGGTGTTCCTCGGCGGCCCGCCGCTGGTGAAGATGGCGACCGGCGAGGAGTCGGACGACGAGGACCTGGGCGGTGCCGAGATGCACTCGCGGGTGTCGGGCGTCTCCGACTACTTCGCCGTCGACGAGCGCGACTGCATCCGCCTGGGCCGGCAGATCGTCGCCGACCTGGGCTGGCTCAAGCTCGGCCCCGGGCCGACCGAGCCCGTGGACGGCCCGCTGCACGACCCCGACGAGCTGCTCGGCATCGCCTCCGCCGACCTGCGCGTTCCCTTCGACCCGCACGAGGTGCTCGCCCGGGTCGTCGACGGCTCGCGCTTCGACGAGTACAAGGCGCTCTACGGCACCAGCCTGGTCACCGGCTGGGCGTCGATCCACGGCTATCCCGTCGGCGTGCTCGCCAACGCGCGCGGGGTGCTGTTCATGGAGGAGGCGAGGAAGGCGACGGAGTTCATCCTCCTCGCCAACCAGACCGACCGCCCCCTGGTGTTCCTGCAGAACACCACCGGCTACATGGTGGGCGCCCACTACGAGCAGTCGGGGATGATCAAGGACGGCGCCAAGATGATCAACGCCGTCACCAACAGCACCGTGCCCCACGTCACCGTGAACATCGGCGCCTCGTACGGCGCCGGCAACTACGGGATGTGCGGCCGCGCGTACGACCCGCGCTTGCTCTTCGCCTGGCCCAACTCCAAGCTCGCGGTGATGGGTCCGCAGCAGCTCGCCGGGGTGCTCTCGATCGTCGCCCGCCAGGCCGCGGAGGCCGGCGGCAGGGCCTACGACGAGGCCGCCGACGCGGCCCGCACCCGCACCGTCGAGGAGCAGATCGAGCGCGAGTCCCACCCCTTCTTCATCACCGCCAAGCTCTACGACGACGGCATCGTCGATCCCCGCCAGACCCGCACCGTGCTCGGCATCGCGCTGTCAGCGCGGCGCACTCCAGCCAGGTCCGCGGACGGCGCGGCTTCGGCGTGTTCCGGATGTGAGCGCACCACGTCCCATCGGCAAGCTGCTGGTCGCCAACCGCGGCGAGATCGCCGGTGCGGGTCATGCGCACCGCGCATGCCATGGGCATGCACACCGTGGCGGTGTTCTCCGACCCCGACGCCGGCGCTCCGCACGTCGCCCTCGCCGACGAGGCGGTGCGTCTGCCCGGCGCCGCGCCCGCCGACACCTACCTGCGCGGGGACCTGATCGTCGACGCCGCCCGTCGCACCGGGGCGACGCGGTGCATCCCGGCTACGGCTTCCTCTCCGAGAACGCCGGCTTCGCCCGCGCCTGCGAGGAGGCGGGGCTGGTGTTCGTGGGACCGCCCCCCGCCGCCATCGAGGCGATGGGCTCGAAGCTCGCCGCCAAGGAGCTGATGGCCCGCGCCGGGGTGCCGGTGCTGGGCAGCGAACCGGTCGACGGCGGCGGGCCCGCGGCGCTGCTGGCAGCGGCCGAGCGGATCGGCTTCCCGGTGCTGGTGAAGGCGGCGTTCGGCGGCGGCGGCCGGGGGATGCGGGTGGTCCGCGAGCCCGCCGGGCTCGACGCCGCCGTCGAGGGGGCGCGGCGGGAGGCGGCGGCCGCCTTCGGCGACGGCACCGTGTTCCTGGAGCGCTGGGTGGAGGTGCCGCGCCACGTCGAGGTGCAGATCTTCGCCGACTCCCACGGCAATGCCATCCACCTCTTCGAGCGCGAGTGCTCGATCCAGCGACGTCACCAGAAGATCGTCGAGGAGTCGCCGTCCACCGCCGTCGACCCGGCGCTGCGCGAGCGCATCGGCGCCGCCGCGGTCGCCGCCGCGCGCGCCATCGGGTACGTCGGCGCCGGCACCGTCGAGTTCCTGCTCGACGCCGGCGGCGGCTTCCACTTCCTCGAGGTGAACACCCGCCTCCAGGTCGAGCACCCGGTCACCGAGATGGTCACCGGCCTCGACCTGGTGCGCCTCCAGCTGCTCGTCGCCCAGGGTGCGCCGCTGCCCGCCGAGGTTCTCGAGGCGCGGATGCGCGGACACGCCGTCGAGGCCCGCCTCTACGCCGAGGACGTGCTCGCCGGCTTCCTGCCCGCCAGTGGCGTCCTTCACCGCCTTCGCATCCCCGAGCCCGAGGGGGTGCGGGTCGACACCGGGTACGGCGACGGCTCGGCGGTGAGCGTCCACTACGACTCCATGCTCGCCAAGGTGATCGCGTGGGCGCCCACGCGGCTCGAGGCGGCGCAGCGGCTCGCCGCCGCGCTCGCCGGCGCGGAGATCCACGGCGTCACCACCAACCGCGACCTGCTGGTCGCCATCCTCCGCGAGCCCGACTTCCTCGCCGGGCGCACCGACACCGGCTACCTCGACCGCCACGACCCGGCGGTGCTGGGGGCGCCGCCCGGCGACCCGGCGACGCTGCGCCTCCACGCGGTGGCGGCGGCACTCGCCGCCCAGGCCGGCCGGCGCGCCGCCGCGCCGGTGCTGCGGTCGGTGCCCTCGGGCTGGCGGAACAATCCCAGCGCGCTGCAGCAGGTCGACTACGACTGCGGCGAGCGGCGGATCAGCGTCGGCTACTCCGCCGGCGATCCGCCGGTGGTGTGCGTCGACGGCGAGCCCCTCTCCGGGGTGCGCCTCCATGCGGCGGGGGCCGAGGCCGTCGACCTCGAGGTCGACGGGGTGCGCCGCCGGGTGCGGGTGCACTCCGCCGGCGGCGCCGTCCACGTCGACAGCCCGCTGGGGTCGTCGCTGCTCCGCGAGGTCGAGCGCCTCCCCGAGCCGGGAACGGCGGTGCAGACCGGCTCGCTCCGCGCCCCCATGCCCGGCTGCGTGGTCCGCGTCCTCGTCGAACCCGGCGACACCGTGACCGCCGGCCAGCCGCTGCTCGTCCTGGAGGCGATGAAGATGGAGCACACCGTGCAGGCCCCCCACGCCGGCACCGTGGCGGAGGTGCACGTCGGCGCCGGCACCCAGGTCGAGTCCGGGGCGGTGCTCGCGGTGGTGGACGCGGACTCGTGACCGAGCCCCGCCGCCCGGTGCGGATCGCCAACTGCTCCGGCTTCTACGGCGACCGCGTCGCCGCCGCCCGGGAGATGGTCGAGGGCGGCCCCATCGACGTGCTCAGCGGCGACTACCTCGCCGAGCTGACCATGCTCATCCTCTGGAAGGCGCGGGAGCGCACCGGCGCCGGCTACGCGACCACCTTCCTGCGGCAGATGGAGGAGGTGCTCGGCACCTGCCTCGACCGTGGCATCAGGGTGGTGAGCAACGCCGGCGGCCTCGACCCCGCCGGGCTGGCCGCGGCCCTGCGCGACCTCGCCACCCGGCTCGGCCTGCACCCCCGGATCGCCCACGTCGAGGGCGACGACCTGCTGCCCCGGCTGGGCGAGCTGCGCGACGCCGGGGTGCGGCTCGACCACCTCGACACCGGCCGGCCGCTCGGCGAGGAGCTGCGGCCGGTGAGCGCCAACGCCTACCTGGGTGGCTGGGGGATCGTCGAGGGCCTCCGCGCCGGCGCCGACGTGGTGGTCTGCCCGCGGGTGACCGACGCCTCGCTCGTCGTCGGTCCCGCGGCCTGGTGGCACGGCTGGGAGCGCACCGACTGGGACGCGCTCGCCGGCGCCGTGGTCGCCGGCCACATCATCGAGTGCGGACCGCAGTGCACCGGGGGCAACTACGCGTTCCTCGAGGAGATCACCGACCGCCGCTATCCCGGCTTCCCCATCGCCGAGGTGGCCGCCGACGGCGGCTCGGTGATCACCAAGCACCCGGGGACGGGCGGCCTGGTCTCGGTGGGCACGGTGACCGCACAGCTGCTCTACGAGATCGGTGCGCCGGGGTACGCCAATCCCGACGTGGTCGCCCGCTTCGACAGCGTGCGGCTCACCCAGGACGGCCCCGACCGGGTGCGCGTCGACGGGGTGCGCGGCGAGCCGGCACCCCCCGACCTCAAGGTGTGCCTCAACTATCTCGGCGGCTACCGCAACACCATGACGATGGTGCTCACCGGCCTCGACATCGAGGCGAAGGCGCGCCACGCCGAGGAGCTGCTCTTCAGCATCCTCGGGGGCCGCGAGCGCTTCGCCGAGACCGACGTGCGGCTGCTGCGCACCGACCGGCCCGACGCCGGGAGCAACGAGGCCGCCACCGCGCTGCTGCGGGTCACGGTGAAGGACCCCGACCCGCGCGCCGTCGGCCGCGCCTTCTCGAACGCCACCATGGAGCTGGCGCTGGCCAGCTACGCGGGCTTCTTCCCGACCTCGCCACCGACCCCGGAGACCGCCTACGGGGTGTACTGGCCGGCGCTGGTGCCCGCCGAGGCGGTGGTGCACACCGCGGTGCTCCCCGACGGCGGCCGCGTCGAGGTGCCCCACACCGAGCTGCCTCCCGGGTCCGCCGCGCCGCTGGTGCTCGAGCCGGAGCCGGCGCCGCCGCCCGCCCCCGGCGGCCCGCTGGTGCGCGTCCCCCTGGGGCGGCTCTACGGGGCGCGCTCCGGCGACAAGGGCGGCAACGCCAACCTCGGGGTGTGGGCGCGTGGCGACGCCGCCTGGGCGTGGCTCCGCGAGCACCTCACCACCGACCGGCTGCGCGACCTGCTCCCCGAGGCCGCCGCGCTCGAGGTGCGCAGGTACGAGCTGCCCCGGGTGCGGGCGCTGAACTTCGTCATCGTCGGCCTGCTCGGCGAGGGGGTGGCGTCGTCGACCCGCTTCGACCCCCAGGCGAAGGGGCTGGGGGAGTGGTTGCGCTCGCGCACCGTCGAGCTGCCCGAGGAGCTGCTGACAGGTGCATGACCCCGGCGCCGCCGCCCGGGACGAACGCCCCAGGCTCGCCGGGGCACCGCAGCCGGACCGCGCGTCTGGCGACAATGGGTGCATGGCCACCTCCAACGGCACCCCCCAGACACCCCTGCGGGTCGCCGTGGTCGGCTCCGGGCCGGCCGGCTTCTATGCCGCCGAGCACCTGCTGACCGACAGGGCGCACAGCATCCGCGTCGACGTGTTCGAGCGCCTGGCCACCCCCTGGGGGCTGGTGCGCAGCGGGGTCGCTCCCGACCACCCCAAGCTGAAGTCGGTGAGCCGCATCTACGAGCGCACCGCGACCCAGCCGGGGTTCCGCATGTTCGCAAACGTCGAGCTCGGCACCGACCTCACCCACGAGGACCTCGCCGAGCACTACCACGCGGTGGTCTACGCGGTCGGCGCCCAGACCGACCGGCGCAGCGGCATCCCCGGCGAGGACCTGCCCGGCAG
The DNA here is from genome assembly GCA_963846365.1 of uncultured Chloroflexia bacterium. Classification (GTDB taxonomy): domain Bacteria; phylum Chloroflexota; class Dormibacteria; order Aeolococcales; family Aeolococcaceae; genus CF-96. The sequence goes on along the minus strand of CAWJVN010000001.1, from coordinate 583,547 downwards.
CTGGGCGGCGACCGACTTCGTCGGCTGGTACAACGGCCATCCCGACTACCGCGACCTCGAGTTCGACCTCTCCTGCGAGCGGGCGGTGGTGGTGGGCAACGGCAACGTCGCCATGGACGTGGCCCGGATGCTCTGCCTCACTCACGACGAGCTCGCCGTCACCGACGTCGGCGACCACGCCCTCGACGTGCTCACCGGCCACCGCATCACCGAGATCGTGGTCCTCGGCCGCCGCGGACCCGAGCAGGCGGCCTTCACCACCCCGGAGCTGCGCGAGCTCGGTGAGCTCTCCGACGCGGACGTGATCGTCGATCCCGCCGAGCTCGAGATCGACCCGGAGTGCCGCGAGGAGGCGCCGAGCAGCACCGCGGTCCGGAACCTCGAGGTGCTCCGCGAGTACGCCACCCGCACCTCCGAGGGACGGCGGCGGCGGATCGTGCTCCGCTTCCTCACCTCGCCGGTCGAGATCCACGGCACCAACCGCGTCGAGTCAGTGACGATCGTCCGCAACCGGCTGGTGCGCACCGCCGAGGGCACGCTGCGCGCCCGCGCCACCGACCGCACCGAGACGATCGAGGCCGGCCTGGTGATGCGCGCCATCGGCTACACCGGGGTGCCCCTGCCCGGGGTGCCCTTCGACACCGGCCGCGGGGTCATTCCCAACGACTGCGGGCGGGTGCTCGCCGAGGGCCAGTCGGTGCCCGGCGTCTACGTGACCGGGTGGATCAAGCGCGGGCCCAGCGGGGTCATCGGCACCAACAAGAAGTGCGCCCAGGAGACCGTCGACTCGCTCCTCGAGGACGCCGACGCCGGCCTGCTCCCGGTGCCCCGCAGCGACGACGCCGAGGAGTTCGAGGCGCGGCTCCGCGCCCGCAAGCCGCAGCTCCTGACCTACGCCGGATGGGAGGCGATCGACCGGCACGAGCGCGCCCTCGGCGAGGCCCAGGGGCGCCCGCGGGTGAAGCTGACCCGGCTCGAGCACCTCCTCGACGTGGCCGCGGGCGCCGGCGAGGAACTCCTCGCCTACCCCCGCCCGGTGAAGGGCTCGGTCCCGAGGGCGAGCTGGATGCGACGCAGCCTGGAGTGGAGGCGCACGTAGTCGAGCTCGCGGGCGAGGTCACCGATGCCGTTGCTGCCCGGCACCGGGCTGATCTCGATACTGGCGAGGGCGCCGATGGCGGCGCCGTGGGGGTCGAGGAAGGGGCTGCCGGAGTCGCCGAGGCTGCCCGGCGGGGCGGTGACCACGTCGTGGCTCCAGCCGTGGGCGACGTCGCCGACGCTCCGGCCCTGGCGGGGCCCGAGCAGGGCCAGTCCCAGCCCCAGCTCCGAGCCGCCGTATCCGAACACGGCGTCGGCCGTCCGGATCCCCGGGGCGAGGCCGGTCGGGCCGCCCCACACCGGCACCGACGGGTTCACCAGCGCGGCGTCACGGGGGTCGACGGCGACCAGGGCCAGGTCGTTGAAGGTGCAGAGGTCGGGGTTGGCCTCGTGGACCAGGCGCATCGCGATCCAGGCGCTGTAGGCGAGGGTGCCGCGGTGGCGGGCGCCGGCGATGTCGACCGGCGTGCCCAGCGGGAGCGAGTCGGTGGTGCAGCCGTCGCCCTCGGCGCCACGCGGAGTGCCGACGCTGAGGCAGTGCGCGGCCTCGGCGAGGTAGACCCGGCCGGCCTCGGTGAGGACGAAGCCGGCGGTGCACTGGGCGCCGACGTTGATCAGCTGGACCCCGGGATGGACCGGCGCCGACCCCGCCGGCGCCCACGCCACCGTGTCCGCCGAGGCGCCGCCGTCGACGCCCAGCACGACGATCCCGGCGAGCAGCAGGACGGCTGCGATGATGCGCGAACGGCCGCGGCGGCATGGCGATGGCACCGACTCCCTCCCTGCGCGGCCCTCCGATCACTGCGGCGCCGGCACCCCTGCATCGTGGGGCATCGCGGACCGGGGCGCAACCCGGAGGCGGCGGCTACCCCGGCTCATACCCGACGTAGTTCTCGGCGAGGCTGATGGCGGCGGCGCGCGAGCCCACCGTGTAGCGCAGCTGGGAGAGCTGGAGCCGCGCCTGGTAGGCGCCGTCGCCGGGGAGGCGGTGGAGCATCGCGGTCATCCACCAGGAGAAGTGCTGGGCGCGCCAGACCCGGCGCAGGCAGGTCTCCGAGTAGGCGTCGAGCAGCGCCGTGCTCCCCTCCCGGCACAGCCGGGCGAGCCCCCGGGCGAGCACCCGGACGTCGGCGATCGCCAGGTTCATGCCCTTGGCGCCGGTGGGCGGGACGATGTGGGCGGCGTCGCCGGCGAGGAAGAGCCGGCCGTGCTGCATCGGCTCGACCACGTAGCTGCGCAGCGGCGCGATCCCCCGCTCCAGCAGCGGCCCCTCCCGCAGGGTCCAGCCCGGCGACGCCAGCCGCTGCTGCAGCTCGTCCCAGATGCGGTCGTCGGGCCACTCCTCCAGGGTCTCGCCGGCGTCGACCTGGAGGTAGAGGCGGCTGACCCGCGGCGAGCGCATGCTGTGGAGGGCGAAGCCGCGCTCGTGGTGGCTGTAGACCACCTCCTCGGTGGAGGGGGCCACCGCGGCGAGCACCCCGAGCCATCCCAGGCCGTAGTCACGGGAGTACTCGGTGAGCACCCCCGTGGGGATGGCGGCGCGGCACACTCCGTGGAAGCCGTCGCAGCCGGCGACGGCGTCGCAGCGCAGCTCGTGGGCGGCGCCGCCGCGGCGGTAGGTCACCGTCGGGTGCTCGCTCTCGAGGTTGCCGAGGCGGACGTCCTCGACCTCGAAGAGCAGCGGGCGGCCGCCGGCGATGCGGGCGGCGATCAGGTCCCTCACCACCTCCTGCTGCCCGTAGACGCTGATCGTGCGTCCGCCGGTGAGGGCGTGGAGGTCGATGCGGTGGGGCGTGCCCTCGAAGCGCAGCTCGATGCCGCGGTGGACCAGGCGCTCGCGCAGCAGCCGCTCGCCGACCCCGCTGTCGACGAGCAGGTCGACGGTGCCCTGCTCGAGCACCCCGGCGCGCACCCGCCGCTCGACGTGCTCGCGGCTGCGCGCCTCGAGGACGACGGTCTCGATCCCCTCGAGGTGGAGCAGGTGGGCCAGGGTCAGCCCGGCCGGCCCCGCCCCGACGATCGCCACCTGGGTGCGCATCCCGTCCTACTCGCTCGCCATCGCGAGCAGGCGGGTGACCGTCCTCCAGTTGCGCGCCGTCACCGTCACTCCGAGGCGCCGCTCGGAGAGCACCTGGAGCAGCGGCGACGCGTACACCCCGCCGGGGCACCACACGTGGATCTCGCGACCGCACACCGCCATCCGCTCCGGCGGGTACGCCGCCGGGTCGATCCCCCGCAGCACCTCGGGGTCGGGCGCGGCGGAGAGGAAGAGGACGATGAGCCGGGCGGGGTCGGTGGTCTCCGCCGCGAACGGGCTGGCCTCGACCGCGGCGGCGAGCTCGTCGCGGGTGCGGACCACCAGCCGCAGTCGCAGCCCCAGCCGCTCGGTGATCGCGGCCGCGATCGCGGCGGCGGCATCGTCGGGGCGGGCGTCGCTGCTGAAGACCACGTTGCCGCTCTGCAGGTGGGTGCGGACGCCGGTGTAGCCGAGCGACCCCACGAGGTCGCGCAGCTGCGCCATCGCCACCATGTTGTGGCCGCCCACGTTGATGCCGCGGAGCAGCGCGACCTGCCGTGTCATGACGCGCGGGCATGGTAGCGTCGAGCACCGTGCCCGAAGGCTACCGCCGCAGTCGCGGCGTCCATCCGCCGGCCGGCTTTCCCGCCTACGCGTCCACGCGGCTGCGCGCGCCCGCCCGTCCCCCGGTGCTGCTGCCGTTCGGCGTCACCGAGGTCACCGGCCCGAGGCCCGTGCCCGGCCAGGTGGGCGAGGCCGACGCGGACCTCACCCGCGGCCACCCCGGCGAGCCGCTGGGCGAGAGGATCGTCGTCGCCGGGCGGGTGCTCGACGAGTCCGGCCGGCCGGTCGCCGGCACCCTGGTGGAGATCTGGCAGGCCAACGCGGCCGGCCGCTACGCCCACGAGGTCGACCGCCACCGCGCCCCGCTCGACCCCAACTTCCGGGGGGCGGGACGCTGCGTCACCGGGCCCGTCGGCGAGTTCCGCTTCGTCACCGTGAAGCCCGGCGCGTATCCGTGGGGGAACCACGCCAACGCCTGGCGGCCGGCGCACATCCACTTCTCGGTGCTCGGCGACGCCTTCGCCCAGCGGCTGGTGACCCAGATGTACTTTCCCGGCGACCCGCTGCTCGACCACGACCCGATCGTCGCCTCCATCGCCGACCCGGCGGTCCGGAGCCGGCTGGTGGCCACCTGGTCGGAGTCGCTGACCGAGCCCGGGTGGGCACTCGGCTACGCCTGGGACGTCGTCCTCCGCGGCAGGGAGACGGGATGAGCCCGCCCGAGACGCCCTCGCAGACGGTTGGGCCCTTCTTCGCCATCGCCCTGCCCTGGGCGGGCGGCGCCGAGGTGGTGGCGCCGGGGACTCCGGGAGCCGTGTGGATCCGCGGCCGGGTGCTCGACGGCGCCGGAGAGCCGGTCGGCGACGCCCTGGTCGAGACCTGGCAGGCCGGCCCCGGCGGCGGCTTCGGGCAGTGCGCCACCGGCCCCGGCGGCGAGTTCGGCATCCTCACCGTGAAGCCCGGCCCGCAGCCGGCGCCCGGCGGCGGGGTGGAGGCCCCGCACCTCGACGTCTCGGTGTTCGCCCGCGGGCTGCTGGCCCGGCTGGTCACCCGCGTCTACTTCCCCGACGAGGCCGGGGCCAACGCCGCCGACCCGGTGCTCCGCGGCATCGCCGACCCCGCCGCACGGGCCACCCTGGTGGCGGTCGCCGAGGCCGGAGGGCTGCGCTTCGACATCCGCCTCCAGGGGAGCGATGAGACCGTCTTCTTCGAGCTCTGACGGGGGCGGCGAGGCCGCCGGGGGGCTGACCGGGCCGCTGTTCGGGTCGCCCGCGGTCGACGCCCACACCGGCGACGGCGCCTGGGTGGGTGCGATGCTCGAGGTCGAGGCGGCCCTGGCCGCGGCCGGTGCCGGCGCGGGGGTGGTGCCCGCCGCCGCCGCCGCGGAGATCGCCGCCGCCTGCGGCGGGATGCGCGTCGACGTCGACGGGCTCGGCCGCCGGGCGCTGGCCGCGGGCAACCCGGTGGTGCCGCTGGTCGCCGAGCTGGAGGCGCGGCTCTCGCCGGCGGCGCGTCCCCACGTGCACCGGGGGGCGACCAGCCAGGACGTGATCGACACCGCGCTCTCGCTGCTCGCCCGGCGCGCCCTCGGCACCCTGCTCGACGACCTCGCCGCCGTCGCCGCCGCCTGCGCCGGGCTCGCCGCCGCTCACCGCGACACCCCGATGGCGGCGCGCACCCTGCTGCAGCAGGCGGCGCCCACCACCTTCGGGCTGCGCTGCGCGGGCTGGCTGGTGGCCGTGGACGAGGCCCGCGGCGGGCTCGCCCGGGTGCGCGAGCAGCGGCTGGCGGTGCAGCTCGGCGGCGCCGCCGGCACCCTGGCCGCGCTCGGCGGCGCCGGGCTCGAGGTGGTGCGGCAGCTCGCCGCCGAGCTTGGGCTCGCCGAGCCGCTGCTGCCCTGGCACACCGACCGGGTGCGGGTGGCCGAGCTGGCGGCGGCGCTGGGCACGGCGGCCGGGGTCCTCGGCAAGATCGCCCTCGACGTGGTGCTGCTCGCCCAGAGCGAGGTGGCGGAGGTGAGCGAGGCCGGGGGCGGCTCGTCGGCCATGCCCCAGAAGCGCAACCCCGTCCACGCCGTCCTCGCCGGCGCCGCCGCCCGCCGCACCCCGGGCCTGGTCGCCACCCTCCTCGCCGCCATGCCCCAGGAGCACGAGCGCGCCGCCGGGGCCTGGCACGCGGAGTGGGACACCCTGCGCGAGCTGATCCGCCTCACCGGGGGGGCGGCCGCCCACGTCCGGGCGATGCTCGAGGCCCTCCGCGTCGATCCCGTGCGGATGCGCGCCAACCTCGACCGCGGCGGCGGGATGCTGATGGCGGAGAGCGTCGCCGGGCGGCTCGCCGGGGCGCTCGGCCGCGACGCCGCCCACCGGCTGGTGCGCGAGCGGGTGGGCGACGCACGGGAGCGTGGAGCGCCGCTCCGGGAGGTGCTGGTCAACGATCCCGTGGTGCGCGAGCATCTGTCGGAGGCGCAGGTCGACGCCGCCCTCGACCCGGCCGGCCACCTCGGCTCGGCGGGGGCGCTGGTCGATCGGGCGCTGCAGGCCCACCGGCCCGGGCGGCCGGCCTGACGAGGAGAGACGTGGCGGAGGAGCTCTCGGTGGCGGCACCCGACGGGATTCGCACGGTGCGCGGCGCGGCGGCAGCAGTGTCCACGGAGGGGTGAGGAGCATGGAGGAGAGCCGGGAGGCGGGGATGCGGGTCCGCCGCGAGGTGCTCGGCGACGCCCATGTCGACCAGGCCACCGCCGCGGCGGCCGAGCTGGGCGCCGACTACCAGGACTGGATCACCGGATGCGCCTGGGGCGAGGTCTGGTCCCGGCCGGGGCTCGACCGCCGCACCCGCAGCTGCATCACCGTGGCGATGCTCGCCGCCCTCGGCTGCGAGGACGAGCTCGCCCTCCACCTGCGGGCGGCGCGGCGCAACGGGGTGAGCACCGCCGAGCTCGCCGAGGTGCTCCTCCAGGTGGCCGTCTACGCCGGGGCGCCGCGCGCCAACCGCGCCTTCGCGGTGGCCCGCGAGGCGCTGGGCGACGCCGGGTGATCGGCGAGACGCCGGCGGGCTGCCCGGTCCGGCCCGGCTTCGACCCGCTGGCGCCGGAGTTCCTCGCCGAGCCGATGGTGACGCTCGCGGAGCTGCCCGCGGAGTGCCGGCCGCTCTTCTACGCACCGGAGCTCGGCTACGTGGTGGTCACCGGGCACGCCGAGATCGACCGGGTGCTGCGCCACCCGGAGCTCTTCTCGGCCGCCAACGTCCAGCTGCCGCTGGTGCCGATCGTCCCCGAGGCGAGGGAGATCCTCCAGGCCGGAGGGCACCGCCCCCAGCCCTCGATGGTCAGCCTCGACCCGCCCGCCCACGGGCGGCTGCGGCGGCCGGCGGCGCGCGCCTTCACCCCGCGGCGGGTCGCCGGCATGACCGCCACCATCCGGAGCACGGCGGCGGAGCTGCTCGACGCCGTGGGCGGTGAGGACCGGGTCGAGCTGGTGGCGGCGCTGGCCCATCCCCTGCCCGCGAGCGTGATCTTCGCGCTCCTCGGGCTGCCCCGGGACGACTGGCCGCAGCTGAAGCGCTGGTGCGGGGCCCGCGCCGAGCTCACCTGGGGCCGGCCCCGGCCCGAGGTGCAGATCGACATCGCCACCAACATGGCCGCCTACCGCGGCTACCTCGGCGCCTTCGTCGCGGCCCGGGCGGGGGAGCCCGCCGGCGACGATCTCACCGGCGACCTCCTCGCCATCCACGCCGAGGACCCCGGCCAGCTCACCCTCGCCGAGATCACCTCGATCCTCTTCTCGCTGAGCTTCGCCGGGCACGAGACCACCACCGGCCTGATCGGCAACGCGGTGCGCCGGCTGCTGGAGCGGCCCGAGCGCTGGGCCGCGATCGCCGCCGACGCCGCGCTGGTCGAGCCCGTGGTCGACGAGACCCTGCGCTACGACACCTCGGTGCCAGCGTGGCGCCGGGTGACCTCGACCGCCACCACCCTCGCGGGTGTCGAGCTCGCCGAGGGCACCCAGCTGCTGCTCTGGATCGCCGCCGGCAACCGCGACCCCGCGGTCTTCGCCGCGCCGGACCGCTTCGACCCCCACCGCGCCGACGGTCACCGCGCCCTCTCGTTCGGCAAGGGCGCCCACTACTGCCTCGGCGCCGCCCTCGGTCGCCTCGAGGCGCGGATCGCCCTCGAGGAGCTGGCCCGCCGCCGTCCGGGGCTGCGCCTGGTGCCCGGCCGGGAGGTGCGCTTCGCCGCCAACATCTCGTTCCGCGGCCCCCTCGAGCTCTGGGTCGAGGGGGCCTGACGGCGGGCGCCGCGCCCGGGCTTAGGTGCGCGCGCCCTGCTGCTGCCTCTCGGCGCCCTGGGCGGCACCGGAGCCGCCGCCGGGGACCTGGCCCCGCATCGCCTCGATGTTGGCGATGACCTGGTCGACCGGGATCTCGTGGTTTCGGGCCGCCTGGACCAGGTCCTCGAGCACGATGTCGCCCTCGATGTGCCGGGTGCCCGGCTCTCCGCATCCGCAGCTGACGCACATGGGGACCGCCCTCCTAGTGATATTAAGACTGTGGGATTCAATGATAGGCGGCATGGCCAAAGGTTGTCCATCGGTAGCGGCGTGACCGGCCCGCTGGGGCTGTGGCGGCTGCCGCAGGGCCGGGTCCGCCCCGCCGTCGCGGCGGGGCGCCCGGCCCTGGACATGCCCCCCAGCCGGTGCTATGCGCAGGGCGCGGGCGGGGTGGTCGCCGCGCCGGTGTGGAGGAGGTATCCGCCCGCGACCGTGGCCAGCCCGGCCAGGACCGCCAGGAACCATCCCAGCCCCAGGCCGACGGAGATGGGACCCTCGCTGATCAGCGCGCCGTGGTACTGCAGCCAGAAGACGGCGCAGCCGGCGACCTCGACGCCCCCGGCGGCCATGTGGAGCACCGCGTCGGAGGCGGGGAGCGCCGGCAGCGTGACCCGCCCGGCGAGGAGCCGGCGGGTGACCAGCAGGCCGGCGGTGGCCAGGAGCGCGAGGAAGGTCAGCCAGCCCCCGCCGTGGAGTCCGCCGGCGCCGCCGCCGGTCGCGCCCATCCCGCAGAACGCTCCGCTGCAGGACACCGAGATCCAGTTCCCCGGCTCCGCCGCTGTGGCGGCGCTGAAGCCGCTGATGCGGCGGCGCCGGCCCGGTCAGCCCAGCCCCTGGGACACCTCGCCGCCCAGCAGCTCGACCACGTCCTCCAGCCGCCCCCGCCGCTGGAGGGCGGCACGCTGGCGGGTGGCGCCGTTGCCGCGGGCCAGCGTCCGCCGCACCAGGCCCTCGACCTCCGCCCACTCGCCGCGCTCCTCGAGCCCGGGCCGGACGTGCTCCAGCAGGCGCTCGACGAGCAGGGCGGCGGGCACCCGCCCGGGCGGGTCGAGGTCGACGAGCTCGCCGTCCAGCCCGTCGCGCGCCGCCTGCCAGATCGCCGCCTCGAGCAGCTCGTGACGGAGGTCGACCGGCGCCGCGCCGGCGGTGTGGTCACGCTCCGCGCGCATCGCCACCCCGCGGGTCAGGCCGGCGATCATCACCGTCTCGTCGACGGTGGGGCAGGCGTCGGCGACCCGGAACTCCAGGGTGGGATAGCGGGCGGAGGGGCGCATGTCCCAGTACAGCCGGGTGGCGTCCGGAATGGTGCCGGTGGCGGTCAGGGCGGCGACGAGGGCGTCGTACTCGGCCCGGTCGCGGAAGCCCAGCGGCGCCCCCGCGGTGGGCCAGCGCCGGAACAGGATGGTGCGGTAGCTGGCGAAGCCGGTGTCGTCGCCCTCCCAGAACGGCGAGCTCGCCGACAGCGCCAGCAGCGCCGGCAGCCAGGGACGGCTGCGGTTCATCACCCCGACCGTGGTCTCCTCGTCGCCGCAGGCGACGTGCACGTGGGTGCCGAAGATCAGGGTCTCCTTCGCCACCTGGCGGCCCTCCGACTCGAGGGCGCGGTAGCGCTGCTTGGGGGTCACCTCCTGGCCCCGCCAGGACGAGCGGGGATGGGTGCCCGAGGAGACGATCCGGCAGCCCACCCGCTCGGCGGCGTCGAGCATCGCCCGGCGCATCCGCACCAGCTCGCGGCGCACCTCGGCGAGGGTCTCGCAGACCGGGGTGCCGGCCTCGACCTGGGAGCGGAGCAGCTCCGGCTGGGCGGCGTCGCCGAGCCGCCGCCGTGCCTCCTCGAGCACCGCGCCGGCCTGCTCGGAGAGCTCGCCCGAGGCGGTGTCGACCACCTGGTACTCCTCCTCGACGCCGACGGTGAAGCGGGCCTCGCCGCTCATCCGGGCGGGGCCTCGGCGCCCGCGACCGCCACGGGCCGGCGCAGGCAGGCCAGCGGGTGGTGGCAGGCGTGGTGCAGGCTGGGCGCCGGTGGCGCCGCCGACACGTCGGCGCCGCGGCGGACGGTGAGCAGCGCCACCACCCCGCCGCCGGCGCAGACCACCGCGGCGATCAGCATCGCCCTGCGGTAGGCGGCGCTGTACCCGGGGCTGCCCAGCGTGGTCGTGGCCAGGCCCGACACCAGCGGCAGCACCGCCACGGCGAGCAGGCCGGCGACCCGGGCGACCGCGTTGTTCACCGCCGAGGCCACGCCGGCGTGGCGCTCCTCCACGGCGCCGAGCACCGCGGCGGTGAGCGGCGCCACGGTGAGCGAGAGGCCGAGGCCCAGCACCACCATCCCGGGGAGCACGTCCGGCAGGTACCGGGCGCCCCGGCCGATGCCGCCGAGGAGCAGGAGGCCGGCGCCGGCCACCAGCGGCCCCACCGTCATCGGCAGCCGGGGACCGATCCGCTGGGCGAGGGCGCCGGTGCGCGAGGAGAGCAGCAGCATCAGCGCGGTGAGCGGGAGCAGCGCACTTCCCGCGGTCACCGGCGACCACCCCGCCGTCTCCTGGAGCTGGAGCACGATCAGGAAGATCGCGGCGCCGAGGCCGCCGTAGACGGCGAAGGTGGAGAGGTTGGCGCCGGTGAACTGGGCGTCGCCGAAGAGCGAGAGCGGCAGCATCGGCTGGCGCGCCCTCCGCTCGCTGGCGAAAAACCCGGCCAGGGCCACCACCCCGACCGCGCCGGCGACGACCACCCCCACCCCTCCGCCCGACTGGGGCGCCTGGATGAGGGCGTAGACGAGGCCGCCGAGACCGGCGACGGCGAGCACCGCGCCGGTCAGGTCGGGCCGCCCCGACGCCTCCGCGTCGGCGCTCTCGGGGACGTGGCGCAGCGCCGCCCAGGCGGTGAACCCCGCCACCGGCACGTTGAGCACGAAGATCAGCCGCCAGGAGACCGCGGCCACCAGCCAGCCACCCACCAGCGGGCCCGCCGCGGAGGCCAGGCCCTGGGTGCCGGACCAGGCGCCGATGGCGCGGCCCCGGTCCTCGGGCCGGAGGCTGGCGGTGATGATCGCCAGGCTCTCGGGGGTGAGCAGCGCGCCGCCGGCGCCCTGGAGCACCCGGGCCCCGACCAGCAGGCCGATCGACGGGGCCAATGCGCACAGCAGCGACGCGGCGGTGAACAGCGCCAGGCCGGCCACCAGCATCCGGCGGCGGCCGTAGCGGTCGCCGAGCGAGCCGCCGAGGAGGAGCAGCGAGCCCAGCGCCAGGGTGTAGCCGTTGACCGTCCACTGCAGCCCGGAGAACCCGGCGCGGAGGTCGCGGCCGATCGCCGGCAGGGCGACGTTCACCACGGTGGCGTCGAGCATGGCCACCGCCGAGGCGAGGATCGCGACCGCCAGCACCCACCGGCCCTGGGGGCTGGCGTAGGCGATCCCGGGGCGAACCGACGGGGCGGCGGCGGACGGTGGTGCGGCGCTCATCGGCCGGGCCATGCTGCCACATGCGCACCCACCGCCCTGCCCCCGGAGGCCGGGAGCGGGCTTCCGATCTGGGCTATGCTGATGCCTCGACGGGCAGGCGGAGCGCCGCCGGGTGGAGGGGCTGCGTGACCGGAAACTGGGGTCGTCCGAGATGAGCCGCGGCGGCCGGGCGCGCGCCGAGGCCGGTGCCGGGCAGGGCGGCTGGGCGCTTCCCCTCACCGTCCTGGTGGTGGGGATGTTCATGTCCATCCTCGACACCGACATCGTCAACGTCGCCGTGCCGACGATGCAGCGCGACTTCGGTGCCACCACCGACCAGGTGCAGTGGGTGGCCACGATCTACACCCTGATGCTCGGCATCGTGGTGCCGGCGAGCGGCTGGCTCGGCGACCGTTTCGGGCTCGACCGCATCTACAACATCGCCCTGGTCTCCTTCGCCGCCGGGTCGGCGCTCTGCGGTGTCGCCTGGAGCCTGAACAGCCTGCTCTTCTTCCGGGTGGTGCAGGCGATCGGCGGCGGGCTGATGCCGGCGGTGTCGATGGCGATGCTGTACAAGATCGTGCCGCCGCACAAGCTCGGCGTCGCCATGGGCCTCTTCGGGCTCGGCGTGCTCTTCGCGCCGACGGTCGGCCCGACCGTGGGCGGCTACCTCGTCGAGTACGTCAACTGGCGGCTGATCTTCTACATCAACGTCCCCATCGGCGCGCTCGGCCTGATGGCGGCGCTGATGGTGCTGCCGCGCTTCCCCAGGACCATGGGCCAGCGCTTCGACGTCGGCGGCTTCCTCGCCGTCTCCGTCGGCCTCTTCTCCCTGCTCCTCGCCCTCTCCAAGGGCGCCGACTGGGGGTGGAGCTCGTACCGCGTCCTCGGGCTGGTGGTGATCGGGGTCCTCAGCCTCGCCGTCTTCGCGGTCATCGAGCTCTCCGTCGCCGAGCCGCTGATCGACGTGCGCGTGTTCCGCTATCCCAACTTCACCAACTCGCTGCTCCTGATCTCGTTCCTCATGGCGGGTCTCTTCGGGCTCTACTTCTACATCCCCCTCTTCCTCCAGGTCGGCGAGGGCCTGGGGGCCCTCCAGGCGGGGCTGCTGCTGCTGCTGCCGGCACTGCTCACCGGGCTGACCATGCCCTTCTCGGGGAAGGTCTACGACAAGGTCGGGGCGCGCTGGCCGGCGGCGGTCGGCTGCCTGGTGGTCGCGTACGGGACCTACCTGATGCGCAACGTCACCCCCGACACACCGCGGGGCACCCTGGTCCTCTGGATGTGCGTGCGCAACATCGGCATGGGAATCGCGTTCATGCCGATCATGGCCAGTTCGATGGCGGGGATGCCGAGCGCCGAGGTGAACCGGGCGAGCGCGGTCAGCAACATCGCCCAGCGGGTGGCGTCGGCCTTCGGGCTGGCGGTGATGACCTCGCTGCTCACCACCCAGATGGCCCAGCAGTACTCCAGCCGCGCCTCGCTCAGCCTCGCCGGGGGCGCCGCCGATCCCCACCTCAGCGGCGCCGGGATGATGGGCTGGCAGGGGGCGGTGCAGACCGCCGCCTTCGGTGGCGGGCTGGGCGACCTGTTCCTGGTCACCGCCGCCGGCACCGCCCTCTGCGCGCTGCTGGCGCTGATGCTTCCCGCCACCCCGACCGCCGGGGGCGGGATGATGATGATGGAGGGCGGCCCGGCGCCGCCCGCGGAGGCGGCCGAGCCGGTCGCCGTCGAGCCGGTCGCCGGCGCGCTCCCCGCCCCGGTCGAGGCGGCGCCGCCTCGCCGCCGCCGCGCCCGAACGTCCCCGCCCGTGGCCGCGGCGGTGGCCACCTCGGAGACCCCGGCCGGGTAGTGCGAGGCCGCCGCTGCCCTCCGGGTCGGGGCGGCCCCGGTCAGTCGCGGGGGACGCGGCGCCCGAGGAACTCCAGCACGCTGGCCGTGAAGGCGTCGTTGCGGTCGCCGGCGACCATGTGGGCGGCCCCGGCGACGTCGACGTACTCGGCGCCGGGCGCGGCGTCCAGGAATGCCCGGGCCGCCTCCTCGCTGACGATCTCGCTGCGGGCGCCACGCACCAGCAGCATCGGGACCTCGACCGCCGCCGCCGCCGCCTCGTAGCGCTCCGGCCGCTGCTGGCGCCGTGGCGGCCAGTTGCTGGTGACGAACGCGGGGTCCCAGTGCCAGTGGTAGCGCCCGTCCTCCTCGAGGCGGAGGTTGCGGGCCAGGCCGCTGATGTCGGCGGGCCGGGTGCGGTGGGGGAGGTAGGCGGCGACCGCGTCGGCGGCCTCCTCGACCGAGGCGAAGCCGCCGCCGTGGCTGCTCATGAACCGGCCGACCCGGTCACGGCCGCCGGGGTCGAGGCGCGGGGTGATGTCCACCAGCACCACCGCGCTGCACGGCGCCCCCGGCGGCTCGCCGGCGGCGAGCAGCGAGGCCAGGCCGCCCAGGGACGCCCCCACCAGCGCGGTGGGACGGCCGATCTGGCCGAGCACGGCGCGCAGGTCGGCGACGTAGGCGTCGGGGGAGTAGTCGGCGTCGGGCGCCCAGTCGCTGTCGCCGTGGCCGCGCTGGTCGAGGGTGATGGCGAGGAAGCCGGCGCCCCCGAGCGCCCGGGTGGTGCCTCCCCAGGCGTGGCGGGTCTGCCCCCCGCCGTGGAGCAGGAGGCAGGCCGGCCCGTCCCACCGGCCCTCGGCGTCGGCGGCGAGCTCGAGCGAGCCCGCCCCCCGGAAGCGCAGCGTCACGGGCTGGGCGACCTCACGGAAACAGTATACTTCGCTCACTTCGTCGCCCCTGAGCCGGCGCCCGGCCGGACTGGCGGAGCGATCTGCCAAGGAGCCTGCAGCAGGTGTCGAAGCAACCCCGTCCCGCCGCCGCGGCGCCGGCGATGGTGGCCGCGCTGGAGCGTCGCACCCCCGACCGGGCGGCGCTGCGGGTGCCCAAGACCGCCGAGCTGGTGGCCGCGCACATCCGCCGGCGGATCGTCCGCGGCGAGCTCCGCGAGGGCGACTCGCTCTCCAACGAGACCGCGCTGATGAGCCACTTCGGGATCTCCCGGCCGACCCTTCGCGAGGCCTTCCGCATCCTCGAGTTGGAGGCGCTGATCAGCGTCCGCCGCGGGGTTCACGGGGGCGCCCGGGTGAACGCCCCCGACAGCGCCGTCGCCGCCCGCTACGTCTCGCTCATCCTCCAGTACGAGGCGGTCTCGCTCGCCGACGTCTACGAGGCGCGCACCGTCCTCGAGGCCCCCGCCGCCGCCCGGCTCGCCTCCCGGCCCGACCACGTGGCCCTCGCCCGCCGGCTCCGCGCCTACCTCGACGAGAGCGGCGACCCCGACGAGCTCGACGCCGCGGTCGCGATCCACGCCGGCTTCCAGCGGCTGGTCGTCGAGCTCGCCGGCAACCGCACCGTCAGCCTGCTCAGCTCGATGCTGGAGAGCCTCTACGCCGAGGCCGCCGGCCAGTACGTGCGCGAGCACGAGACCGCGCTGACCGAGCAGAAGCGCCGCCGGGCGGAGCGAGCCCACCAGCGGCTGGTGGAGCTGGTGCAGGCCGGCGACGCCGCCGGCGCCGAGCGGCTGTGGCGCCACCACCTCACCGAGATCGGCCGGGTGCTGGCCCGGGGGGCGGGCGGCGGCGCCGCCCTCGAGGTGCTCCGATGACCGGAACCCGAAGGAGGGACCGATGGGTGGGCTGATCGCGTACGGCGCGTACATCCCGTACAACCGGCTGCAGCGCAGCCGCATCGCGGCGGTGCTGGGCTCGGGTGGGGGACCGGGAACCCGGGCGGTGGCCTCGTACGACGAGGACACCACCTCGATGGGCACCGAGGCCGCCCGCGCCGCGCTGCGCATGCTCGAGGGCCCCTCCTCGACCCCGCGGCAGCTGTACTTCGCCACCGCCGCGCCCGCCTACCTCGACAAGACCAACGCCGGCGCCATCCACGCCGCCCTGCGCCTGCCCGAGTCGGCGCTGGCGGTCGACATGGCCGGCGCGGTGCGCTCCGGCATCGGCGCGCTGCTCGCCGCCGCCGACGCCCGCGTGCCCACCCTGGCGGTGCTCGCCGACGTCCGCACCGGGCTGCCCGGCGGCGGCGACGAGCGCGAGGGCGGCGACGGCGCCGCGGCCTTCGTCCTCGGCGGGGACGATCCCGGCGCGCCCGCGCTCGCCGAGATCGTCGGCCACCGCTCGACCACCGCGGAGTTCCTCGACCGCTGGCGGCTCCCCGGCGACCGCGCCTCGCGGGTGTGGGAGGAGCGCTTCGGCGAGCACGTCTACGCGCCGCTGGTGGCCTCCGCCCTCACCGCCGCCCTGAAGGATGCCGGGCTCACCCCCGCGGACATCGACCATCTCGTCGTCGCCGGCGTGCACGGCCGCGCCGTCCGCGCCGTCGCCCGGGCCAGCGGGGTGCGCCCCGAGGCGGTCGCCGGCGACCTCACCGGCGCGATCGGCAACACCGGCACCGCCCACCCCGGCATCGTCCTCGCCGACCTCCTCGACCGCGCCGCGCCGGGCAGGACCCTGGCGCTGGTGGTGGTCGCCGACGGCGCCTCGGTGCTGCTGCTGCGGACCACCGCGGCGCTCGCCGCCCACCGCGCCCCCGACCCGGTGGCCGCCCAGGTCGCGGCGGGGAACGACGGCCTCGCCTACGCCACCTTCCTCACCTGGCGCGGCCTGCTCGAGCGCGAGCCGCCGCGGCGCCCCGACCCCGAGCCGCCGGCGGCGCCGCCGTCGCGCCGCAGCGACGAGTGGAAGTTCGGCTTCGTCGCCTCGCGCTGCGAGGCCTGCGGCACCCGCCACCTGCCGCCGGCGCGGGTGTGCGTGCGCTGCCACGCGATCGACCGGATGCGCGGCGAGCCGCTCGCCGACGTCCCCGGCACCGTGGCCACCTTCACCGTCGACCGGCTCGCCCACACCCCCAGCCCGCCGCTGGTGGCGGCGGTCATCGACTTCGACGGTGGCGGCCGCTTCCGCTGCCAGCTCACCGACGTCGCCCCCGGCGAGGTGGCGATCGGTGACCGGGTCGAGATGACCTTCCGCAAGGCTGGTCACCGCCGGCGGCATCCACAACTACTTCTGGAAGGCCCGCCCCGTGCGCTCGGTGGTCGATGCCACCAGTGGCAGGAACGGGACCGTCGCCGCGGGCGTGTAGGAGGGCAGGGCAATGGCTTCGAACGGCATCCGCGACCGGGTCGCCATCGTCGGCATGGGCTGCACCACCTTCGGCGAGCACTGGGAGCAGGTCCACCGACGACCTGCTGGTCGACGCCGCCGGCGATGCGGTGACCTCGGCGGGCGTCGCCCTCGACGACATCGACGCCTTCTGGCTCGGCACCATGGGCTCGGGCGCTCGCGGCCTCACCCTGAGCCGGCCGCTGCAAGCTCGACTACAAGCCGGTGACGCGGCTGGAGAACATGTGCGCCACCGGCTCGGAGGCGTTGCGCAACGCCTGCTACGCGGTCGCCAGTCGGGCGCCTACGACATGGCGATGGCGATCGGGGTCGAGAAGCTCAAGGACTCCGGCTTCTCCGGCCTCGCCGTCGCCCGCGCCGCCCAACGACGGCACCGGCGGGACGGGCGAGATCAGCGCGCCGGCGATGTTCAGCCTGCTCGCCCCCGCCTACGCGAAGAAGTACGGCGTCGACCCGGAGGAGCTGAAGGACGTGATCGACCCGCATCGCCTGGAAGAACCACGCACAACGGGGCGCGCAACCCCCGGGCGCAGTTCCGCAAGGAGGTGCCGAAGGAGACCATCCAGAACGCGCCGCTGATCGCCGGCCAGCTCGGCATCTTCGACTGCTCGGGGGTGTCGCGACGGCGGCGCCGCGGCGATCGTGGTGCGCGCCGAGGACGCCCACCGCTACACCGACCACCCGCATGTACGTGAAGGGCGCTCGTCCTTCGTCGCCGGCCCCGGCGGCCGGGCTGCTCGACCCCGAGTACGACTTCACCACCTTCCCCGAGGTGGTCGCGCGGCGGCCGAAGGACGCCTACGCCCAGGCCGGGGTCGCGACCCCCGCAGCGAGCTGGCCATGGCCGAGGTGCACGACTGCTTCACCCCGACCGAGCTGGTGCTGATGGAGGACCTCGGCTTCAGCCGAGCGCGGCGCCGGCTGGAAGGACGTGCTGAGCCGGCACCTTCGACCTCGGCGGCGAGCTGCCGGTCAACCCCGACGGCGGCCTCAAGGCCTTCGGCCATCCGATCGGCGCCAGCGGGCTGCGGATGCTCTTCGAGTGCTGGCTGCAGCTGCGCGGCGAGGCCCCCGAGGAGCGCACGCATCCCCAGCGTCGCCGCCGGGCGGAGGCTGGCGCTCACCCACAATCTCGGCGGTGGTCCCGGCGAGTGCGTGAGCTTCGTCTCGGTGGTCGGGTCCGAACCGAGCTGACCCCCGGGCGGCGGCCCGCGCCCGGTGGTAGGACGTGGCCATGAGCGACGGCCCCACCACCCCGCCCGATCCCCTCACCGACCTCGCCGCCTACGTCGCCCTGCCGCGGATGGGCGGCCTGTGGCTCTCGCCGGACGGGCGCCGGCTCGTCGTGGGCGTGGCCACGCCCGATCCGAGGGGGACGCGCCACGTGACCGCGCTGTGGGAGGTCGACCCCGAGGGTCGCCGGCCCGCCCGGCGGCTGACCCGCAGCGCCCGGGGCGAGACCGGCGCCGCGTTCACGCCGGGCGCTGACCTGCTGTTCGTCTCGGCACGGCCGGAACCCGACGCCGGGGGCGGGGAGAGCGAGGAGGCCGCCTCGCTCTGGCTCCTGCCCGCCGCCGGGGGAGACGCCCGGGTGGTTGCGGCGATGCCCGGCGGGGTCCGCGGCGTGGCCGTCGCCCGGGACGCCGGGACGCTCGCGCTCGGCTCTCGATCTGCGCGACCTCACCGGCCACGTCGGGCGGGGGGTGCACGACGAGGCGGCCTGGGAGCTCACCCCCGACGGCCGCACCCTCGTCAGCGACTGGTCGGTGACGGAGGCCGGCGGCTCGCTGCGGCCGGCGGTGGTGGCGATCGACGTGGCCGGCGGCGAGCGGCGGGTGCTCGCGGGCGACCCCGACCACGACTACGAGGCGCCGCGGCTCTCCCCCGACGGCACCCGGGGCGCCGTCCTCGCCGGCCGCCGGTCGACACCCCACGACGCCGGCGACCGGTGGCTCGGTGTCGTCCCGCTCGCCGGTGGCGAGGTCCGGGCGCTGACCGCCGGCTGGGACCGCTGGCCCGCCTCGGCCCGCTGGACGCCGGACGGCGCCGCGCTCGTCGTCGTCCGCCGACGACCACGGCCGGTCACCGCTGTGGCGGGTCGACGCCGCATCCGGCGAGCCCACCGACGTCGGTGAAGGCGCCGTCGCCGGTCAGGTCCACGGCGGTCCCCTGGCCTCGTTCGCCGCCTGGTCCTGGCGCTGGAACCCGTGGCTCCTGGTGTCCCGGGGCTATGCGGTGCTGCTGCCCGATCCCGCCCTGTCGACCGGCTACGGCATCGACTTCGTCCGGCGCGGCTGGGGCACCTGGGGCGGCGCCCCGTACACCGACCTGATGTCGATCACCGACGCCGCCGAGACGCGCGCCGACATCGACGCCGGGCGCACCGCCGCGATGGGAGGGTCGTTCGGCGGCTACATGGCGAACTGGATCGCCGGGCACACCGACCGCTTCGCCGCGATCCTCACCCACGCCGCACCCTGGGCGCTCGACCAGTTCGGCGCCACCACCGACGCCCCCTGGTACTGGGCCCGCACGATGACCGCGCAAATGGCCGAGGCCAGCTCACCACATCGCTTCGGGGACGCGATCGTCACCCCGATGCTGGTCGTCCACGGCGCCCGCGACCACCGGGTGCCGGTCGGCGAGGCGCTGCGGCTGTGGTGTGACCTCGCCGCCCGGTCGACGGCGGAGGACGGTTCGACCCCGCACCGCTTCCTCTACTTTCCCGAGGAGAACCACTGGGTGCTGTCGCCGAACCACGCGAGGGTCTGGTACGCGACGGTGCTGGCCTTCCTCGCCCACCACGTGCTCGGGGAGGCCTGGACGCGTCCCGACCTCACCGACTGACCCCGGATCACTCGACCGCCAACTCCGCGGGCGGGCGGTCCGCCGTCGGCGGCCACAGGGTGCCCAGCCACTCCAGGCTGTGCACCAGCTCGAGCCGCCAGGCCGCCCAGCCGTGGCCGCCGGGCACCACGTCGAAGGAGACCGGCTCCCAGCCGAGCCGGCGGAGCTCGGCGACGAAGCCCTCGTTGGTGTCCAGGTAGCGGCCGTCGCCGGTGCCGACGCCGACGTAGATCGGCATGCGCTCCCGGGCGGCGACGCGGGTCACGGTGAGCAGGGGGCTGTTCGCCGCCGCGGCGGCGCCCGCGAAGAAGCCCGGGCGCGCCGCGAAGTAGCCGGAGTAGCTCGCCGCCCAGCTGAAGATGCGGGGATGGCGGGTGGCGATGTTCAGGGCGCCGAAGCCGCCGGCGCTGAGCCCGGCGACGCCCCGGTGGCCGGCGCCGAGGGTGCGATAGCGGGCGTCCACCGCCGGCACCACCGAGGTGACCAGCCAGTCCTCGATCCGGTCGCCGCGGGCGGTGTCGGCCCACTCGGCGTCGGCGCCGACACTGCCGTTGCCGTCGGGGAGCACCGCCAGCAGCGGCGGCATCACCCGGGCGGCGATCAGCTGGTCGAGCACCCCGGGGAGCTGGGCCCCGCTGAGCCACTGCAGCTCGGTGGAGGGGTAGCCGTGGAGGAAGTAGACCACCGGGAACGAGGTGCCGGGCTGGAGCGCGTAGGAGGGGGGGAGGTACACCCGCACGCTGCGGCCGCCCACCGAGATCGGGTCGATGCGTCCCGCCGGGACCTGCCGCCCGGTCGCCGCGGCCACCACCCCGGGGCCGGCGTGGCCGCCGCCCAGGTGCGACCCCGGGGCGGAGTAGCTGTACAGGGCGGTGAGCGAGCCGTCCTGGAGCGCGGTGGTGGCGGCGGGCGCGGCCACCAGCGCGGCCAGGGCGACGGCTGCGACCAGCGGCGGCCACGCCCGCCTGCTGCGGCGCAGCCGGGCCCACAGGGCGAGCGCATCGGCGCGCAGCAGCGCCCCGATCCCGGCCCCGGCGGTGGCGGCGATGGCGCCGAGCAGCACCATCCCGAGCGGCTGGGCGACCCAGCCGAAGGCGACCATCCTGATCGCCAGGCCGCCGGTGGGGCCGGTGCGAGCGGCACCGGCGAGGAACGGCACCACCTCGAACGCGACCAGGCCGAGCACGCAGCCGGCCCGGGCCGGACCGGGCCGGGCGCCGAGGAGGGTGGCCACCCCGGACCCGGCGAGGACGGCGATCAGGGCGGCGACGAGGGTGCCCCGCTGCTCGTCCATGCCCAGCCCCACCGCCCAGCCGCTCAGCCCGCCGCCGCCGAGCAGCCACAGCAGCAGCACCCCGGCGAGGGCCAGCGCCGTCTGGGTCAGGCGGTGGTGGGCGACCCGGTCCAGCTGTGCCCGCACCTGCGCCGCCCGGCGCGGGCCGGGGGCGCCGGTCTCGGTCTCGGGCGCCGGAATCTGCACGATTGCGCAAGCTTACCCAGAAGTCGGGGGGTGGTCGGCGCAAGATCGGGACCCGCCTCGGAGTCTGAAACAGTGTGCCCAGAGTGCTGCCGCTGATCGGGACACTCGGACTGATCGGAGCCGCGCTGACCGGCTGCGGCTCGGCGTCACCCTGGCCGGCCTCGACGATCCCGACCGCGACCCCGCTGCCGAGCGGCTACGTGCTGGTCCTGCCGCCGACCCCCAACACCTCGGCCTCGCCGACCCGGGACGCCGCCGGGGCGAGCCAGGCGAAGCCGCCCAGCAACTGACCGGCCCGGCCTCCCACCGATAATGCGCCGGTGCTGCGGGGCAGGCGGAGGCTGGTCGAGGGCGGCGTGCTGCTCGTCACCCTCGGGCTGCTCCGCGCCCCCAGCCTCGTCGAGCCGCCCTGGGCCGCCGACGAGGGGACCTACGCCAACATCGGCCGGGCACTCCATCTGGGCGGCGTGCTCTACCGCACCGTCTGGGACAACAAGCCGCCCGGGATCTACTGGCTGGCGGCTGCGGTCAGCGCCGGCGGCGCCTCGGTGCTGCGCATCCACCTCGCCCTGCTGGTGCTGGTCGCCGCCGCCACCGCGCTGGTGTGGGCCGCCGGCCGCAGGCTGGCCTCGCCGGGGGTGGGGCTGACCGCGGCGCTGCTCTTCGCGGTGCTCGCCTCGCTGCCCAACCTCGGCGGCGACCAGCTGAACGCCGAGATCGCCGGGGCGGTCTTCGCCGCCGCCGGCATCCTCGTGCTGGTGCTCCGCCCCTGCCCCGGGCGGCGCCGGGCGGTGGCGGCCGGCGCTCTGCTGGGCGCCGCCCTGCTCTTCAAGGCCACCTTCGCCGCCGACCTGCTGGTGGGGCTCGCCGTCCCCCCGCTCGCCGCGGTGGCGGCGGGCCGGCGCCCCGGGCGGGCCGAGGCGGCGGTGGCGGCGGCCGTCGCCGCCGGGGTGGTGGCGGCGGTGGCCGCCGCGCTCGTCCCCCTCGCCCTCCAGGGATCGCTGCCCGCCCTCGCCGACGTGGTCGTCCACCAGGACGCCCGCTACGCGCAGTGGGCGCAGCTGACCGGCCCCCGCGGCGGCGAGCCGATCGCCTTCGACGCCACCCCGAGTTTGCTCCTCCAGGCCGTCGGGGCCTCGCGGGTGCTCGCCGACCTCGCCGCCGGCGCCGCCACCGCCCTGCTGCTGGCCCGCCGGCGTCACCGCGGCGCGGCGCTGGTGGCCTGGTGGCTGGCCTGCGACCTGGCGGTCTCCATGGCCGACGCGCGGGGGTTCACCCACTACGCCCAGCAGATGGAGGCGCCGCTCGCCCTCGCCGCCGCGCTCGCCGCCGCCGCGCTCTGGCGCCGCCGCGACCGGCGCTCACGCCTGCTCGCCCCACTCGCCCTGCTGGCGGTGTGGCCGGTGATCGTCGGCGCCCTGTTCCTCCCCCGGGCCGAGGCGACGCTCGCCCAGCGCCACCGGCTGCCGCCGGTCTTCCTCGAGGGCACCTCCGGCCGGCAGCTGCCCGCCTACTACGCCGGCGCCGCCGGTCTGCTGCTCGGGGGCACCCGGCTCGACGCCTACCGGGCCACCTTCGCCGGCAGCGAGTACCCCGCCGACCAGGCCCGCGCCGCCCTGCTGCGCCGTCACAGCCGTCCCGGCGACCCGGTCTTCGTCTGGGGCTGGACCAGCTCCTGGGTCTACGCCCTGGCCGACCGCCAGCCCGCCGCGCGCTTCGTCTGGATGAACTCGGCCTACCACCTCTACCGGGGCGCCGAGCCGCTGCTGGTCGCCGACCTCGCCGCCCGCCCTCCCGCGGTGCTGCTCGCCGAGCAGCCGCTCACCGCGGAGCTGCACACCCTGCTCACCCGGCGCGGCTACGCGCTGGTCCACGACCCCGCAGGCGACTGCTGGCTGGCGCCGTGGGCGCCGGGCTGATCGGAGCTCAGCAGCTCGGGACCCAGAGGGTGCCGAGCCAGGTCAGGCTGTCCCGGGCCTCGACCGTCCACGCCTGCCAGCCGTGCGGTCCGGGGACCACCTCGGTGTGCAGCCGCGCCCAGCCCAGCGCCTGGACGGTGGCGACGAACCGGGTGGTGTCGGGGCCGAACTCCCAGTCGGCGGCGCCCTGGCCGAGGAAGAGCGGGGTGCGCCGGGCGGCGGGGAGGGCGGCGGCGGTCAGCTGCGGGCTGTTGGCGGCGGCGGCGGCGCCGAAGAGGTCGGCGGGGGCGGTGAAGACCCCGGAGTAGCTCGCCACCCAGCTGAACAGGCCGGGGTGCCGGAGCGAGATGTTCACCGCGCCGAAGCCGCCGGCGCTGAGCCCGGCGATGCCCCGGTAGCGGGCGCCGAGGGTGCGGTAGCGGCCGTCGATCCCGGGGACCAGGCTGTCCACCAGCCAGCTCTCGACGGTGTCGCCGAGGGCGGTGTCGCCCCACCAGGAGTTGTCCGCGGTCACCCCCTGGTCGTCGGGGAAGACGGCGATCGCCGGCGGCAGCTGGCCGGCGGCGATCATCCCGTCGAGCATCGCGGGCATCCCGCCGCCGCTGATCCAGTCCTGGGCGGTGCCCGGCGAGCCGTGGAGGAAGTAGACGACCGGGAAGCGGCTGGTGGCGAGGGCGGCGTGGGCCCCCGGCACGTAGACGAGCACGGCGTGACCGCCGAGGCTCCAGCTCTCGACGTGGCCGGGCAGCGCGGCCGCGGCCGTCTGGCCGGCGGCGGTGACCGGGACGCAGTCGCGCAGCGAGGCGCCGGTGGCGGCGGGAGCGGTCGTGGCGGCGGTGGTGCTCTGCGCCGCCGCCCCGCGGGCCCGCACCGCGGCCACCGAGCCGGCGGTTCCGGCGATCGCCGTGGCCAGTGCCGCGACTGCGATGGTGGCCCGCTTCCCGATCGTCCCGCGCATGTCGGATGACCTCCTGTCCTTTCCTGAGGTCAGTCTGGAATGCGAACCTTTCCACCACGGTGCCGTGGCGATGGCGTTGTGGTGACAGTCGTGACGGTCATGTGACTGCGAGGACACGCCGCCTGGGGCCAAGCCGCCCGAGACAGACGGCACCACCCAGCAGCGCCACCGGGAGGATCTGCACGTCGGCGAACACCGCGATCGCGGTGGCCGCCACCGTGCCGACCCCGGTGTGGGCGAGGATGCCGACGAAGATTCCCTCGCGGATGCCGAACCCGTTGATGGTGATCGGCAGCAGGGTGGCGGCGAGGCTCACCGGCACCGCCAGGGCGAAGACCTGCCAGCCCGGGTGGGCGCCGACCGAGCTCGCGAACAGCACCATGCTGACCAGGCTCAGCGCCCAGCCGGCCAGGCAGACCGCGAACGCCGAGGCGAGCAGCCGCCGCTGGCGGCGGTAGGAGGCGAGGGTCTGGCCCACCTCGACCAGCAGCCGGGTGGCGCGGTGCGCGCTCCGGCAGCGGCCGAGCACGCGGTCGCCGTTGAGCGCCGCCAGCGCCAGCGCGGTGACCAGCAGCAGGAAGCCGGTGGCGAGGATGCGCGACATGCCCGCGGGCAGCCCGGAGACGAACACCGAGCCCGCCACCGCCCAGCAGCCCATCGCGAGCAGGCCCATCAGGTGGCTGGCGACCACCGAGCCGAGGGCGGTGCCGTAGCCCACCGTCCGGCCCACCTCGACGGTGCGGACGGCGTCGCCGCCGACCCCGGTGGGCAGCGCCTGCCCGATGAAGGTGGCCCGGAGGAACACCGAGGCGAGCGACCGCCAGCCCACCGAGGAGCGGTCGCGGAGCAGCACCGCCCACTGGGGGAAGGCCGACGCCTGGGCGATCGCGCCGAGCGCGATGGCGGGGATGAGCAGACGCGGCGCCGCGGTCGAGAGCAGCCTGCCCAGCGCCGCGGGGTCGATGCTGTGGACCACCACCGCGATCCCGGCGAGGCTGACGGCGAGCCGCGCGGTGCCTCGCCCGCGGCGGGGGATGCTGACCATGCCCCGCATCCTGCCGGGCGCATCCTTTCGAATCGGTGACGGTTCAGGCCTTCCCGGCGGAGCGGATCGGTATGCTCAGAGCCGTGCCCGACACCCCCTCCGACCGCGCCCCCGGCGGACCCCTGGCCGGCGTCCGGGTCCTGGAGGTGGCCGGCATCGGGCCCGGTCCCTTCGCCGCGATGATGCTCGCCGACATGGGTGCGGAGGTGCTGCGGATCGAGCGCCGGGTGCCCGCGGCCGCCGACGCCGGCATCGTCGACGGCATCCTCCGCCGCAACCGCAGCGGGGTGGCGGTGCTCGACCTCAAGGCCGGGGACGGCCTGGAGGCGCTGCTGCGGCTGGTCGAGGGCGCCGACGCGCTGCTCGAGGGCTTCCGCCCCGGAGTCGCCGAGCGGCTGGGCTTCGGACCCGAGGTCTGCCTCGCCCGCAATCCCCGCCTCGTCTACGGCCGGATCACCGGCTGGGGCCAGGAGGGGCCGCTGGCGCACAGCGCCGGTCACGACATCGACTACATCGCGCTGAGCGGGGTGCTCCACGCCATCGGCCGCCCCGGGGTGCCGCCGGTGCCGCCGATCAACCTGGTCGGCGACTTCGGCGGGGGCGGCATGCTGCTCGCCTACGGCATGGTCTGCGCCCTGCTCGAGGCCTCGCGCTCGGGCCGGGGGCAGGTGGTGGACGCCGCCATGGTCGACGGCTGCGCCGCGCAGATGGCGATGACGATGATGCTCCGGCACCTGGGGCTGTGGAGCGACCAGCGCGGCACCAACCTGCTCGACGGCGGCGCCCCCTTCTACGACGTCTACGAGACCGCCGACGGCGGCTGGATCGCGGTCGGCGCGATCGAGCCCCAGTTCTACGCCGAGCTGCTGCGCCGCTGCGGCCTCGACGCCGGCGCGCTGCCCGCGCAGCTCGACCGCGACTCCTGGCCGGAGATGAAGGAGCGCTTCACCGCGCTCTTCCGCACCCGCACCCGCGACCAGTGGTGCGAGCTGCTCGAGGGCACCGACGCCTGCGTCTCCCCGGTGCTCAGCCTCGACGAGGCCCGAACCCACCCCCACAACGTCCATCGCGGCACCTTCGTCGAGGCCTTCGGCGTGCCCCAGCCGGCGCCGGCGCCGCGCTTCAGCCGCACCCCGGGCACGCTCCGCAACGGGCCGCTCCGCCCCGACGACGGTGGGCCGGCGGTGCTGGAGAGGTGGGGCCTGGGTGGTGACGAGGTGGCCCGGCTGCGCGCCGAGGGCGTGCTCGGCTGAGCTCGCGGCCGGCCGCCACCGGATCGTGACAGCGGCGGCGCAGGAGCGGGGGGACGCGGCGCCGGGAGGCTCCTAGACTGGAGGGGCGCGTGGCGGCCGCACCCGTGATCGCGCAGAGCCGCAGCTGGGGATGGTCTGACCGTGAACGTCGTCCTCGTGGCGGCGGTGGTGGCGCTGGTCGCCGCGACCGCAGCCCTGGGCACCCGCCTCGCCCTGCGGACGATCCCCGCGGAGATGCCGGCGGGGCTGAGCGGGCCGGCCCGCCTCTGCGGCATCGCCCTGGGCACCGGCCTGGGCAGCGGGCTGATCCTCGCCGTGCTGGTCCAGTCGGCCGGGCTCGACACCCCCCGCACCGCGGCGCTCGACCTCCTCATCGCCGCCACCCTGGCGGGGATGGTCGCCGAGCACGCCGCCGCCACCCGCTGGCTGCGGCTGCGCTGGCTCTGCACCCCGGGCGCCTCGCTGCCACCGCTCACCGTCCCGCGGCGCTGGCCCCGCCGGCTCCAGCCCCCGGTGGCGCTCGCCGGCGTGTCCGGGCTGCTCGCCGCGGTGCTCATCGCCGCGGCACTCTACGACCCCGCCCTGCCGCGCTGGGCCCTGCTGTTCGGCCTGGCCTCGGCGGGCCAGGGGGTGGGCGTCGCTCTCACCGCCGCCCGCCCGGCGCGGCGCCCGGCGGGCTGACCAGCGCATCGCGACCGGCTCGCCACAGGGCTGTCACCGGCGATCGCGGCAGCAGCCCCGAAGATCGTGGCCAGGAGGACCGACCAGGACATGTCCAGCGCGTCGATGGTGGTGGAGGCCCCGGCCGGGGCGTCCCCCGACGTGGCCACTCGCGGGTCAGCGCTCGTCGACCCGGCCCTGGTGCTGCGCGCCCAGGCCGGCGACCCGGACGCCCTGACCGCGCTCGCCGAACAGGTCCGCCCCACCGCCCAGCGCTTCGCCAGCCGCTTCCTCGGCGACCCCACCCGCGGCGAGGACGTCGCCCAGGTGGCGCTGATGAAGGCCTTCTCGCGGCTCGGCGACGTGCGCGCCCCGGCCGCCTTCCCGGCGTGGCTGATGCGGATCGTGCGCAACGAGTGCCTCAACGAGCTGAGTTGCGAGAAGCACGCCCAGGTGCCGATGTCGCTGCTCGCCGACGAGGGCACCCAGATCCAGGCGCCGGCCGGCGGCGCCGACGACCCCGAGGAGGCGCTGCTGCGCAGCCAGCTCCAGGACCTGGTGCGCAGGGTCGCGGCCACGCTGCCGCATCACCACCGCCAGGCGCTGGTGATGCGCGCCCTCGAGGACCGCACCTACGAGGAGATCAGCCAGGCCCTCGACGTCCCGGTCTCGGTGGCCCGGGTCTGGTACTTCCGCGCCCGCAAGCGGTTCCGCACCTCCTTCGTGACCATGATGGTCGCCCGCCGCGGTGTCCCCGCCCTCTGCCAGGAGATGGGGGAGGCGATCGCGGAGATGATCGAGGGCACGCTCGCGGCCGCCGACCGCCCTCGCCTCCAGGGGCACCTCGACAGCTGCGGGGTCTGCCGCCAGACCGAGGACGAGCTGCGCAACACCGCCTTCCGAAGCCCGACCCGGGCGATGGTGCTCGGCCTCGGACTGCTCCGCCTCGGCTGGAGGCTGCCCGGCCGGCTGCGTGCCGGTGCCGCCCACGCTCCCGCGGCGGCCGTGAAGGTCGCCGTCACCGGCGCCGGCGGTGCGGTGCTCGCCACCGCGATCGGCGCCGCCGCCCCGCCGGCCGCGCCCGCGGGGAGCACCCTCTCCGCCGCCGCCACCACCGCTACCGGCACGGTGGACGCCGCGCCCCCGGCGTACATGGTGGTCACGTCCCCGGCGCCGCCGGCCGGCGCCACGGCGACGCCGGCCCCGCCCACCCTGCCCGGCCTGCCCGCCGTGCTCGGCGCCGCTCCGGCCGGCTCGCTCCTCGAGCAGCTGCGCGGCGCCACCACGAGGGTCGGCGGCGCCGTGGTCGCGCCGCTGCCCACCCCATCTGCCGGGCTCGGCTCGGTGACCTCCGCGGTCGGCGGGGTCGCCCATCCTCCGACCGTCAGGCCGGGGCCGGCGCTGCCCTGACCGCGGCCGCGCCGCGCTCAGGTGCGCAGGTACTGGGTGGATGAAGGACACCGCGGTCGAACCGTCGCCGACCGCCGAGGCCACCCGCTTCATCGAGCGGTGGCGCACATCTCCGACCGCGAACACCCCGGGCACGCTGGTCTCCAGCAGGTAGGGGTCGCGCCCCGACCCGTTGCCGTGCCCGTTTAGGTCGGCGCCCTCGGCGGGGAGCCGGCGGTGGCGACGCCGCTGGCGATCACCACGGCGCGGGCGGTGAGCCGCTCGCCGGAGTTGTCGTGGAGCACCCGGTAGGGGTCGGACACCTCGAGACGGGTGACGGTGCGCGGGGTGAGCATCGAGGCGCCGAAGCGCCGCGCCTGGGTCAGCGCCCGCCGTGCCAGCTCGCCGCCGCTCACCCCGGCGGGGAAGCCGAGGTAGTTCTCGATCCTCGAGCTCAACCCCGCCTGGCCGCCGGGCGCCTCGCGCTCGACCACCGCCGTGCTCAGCCCCTCCGAGGTGGCGTACACCGCGGCGGCGAGCCCGGCCGGACCGGCACCGACGATGATGACGTCGAAGTACGGCGTCTCGGCGTGGGTGGAGAGGCCGAGGTGGGTCGCGAGCTCCTCGGCGGCCGGGTCGCAGAGCCGCTCACCGCCGGGGAGGATGTCGACGGGTCCACTACAGGTGGTGGAGACGGAGTGGTGCTGGCCGCTCCAGGAGGGGGCGGTGCGCCACCGGGTGCTCCTGCTCGAGGGCGGGCCGGCGGCGACGCTGCTGGACGCGATCCGGCGCGAGCATGCCGACCTGGTCGTGGTGGGGGCGCGGCACCGGGGCGCTCCGCGAGCTGCTGCTCGGCAGCGTCGCCACCGCCTCACCCACCACGCCCCCTGCCCGGTGACGGTGGTGCCTCCGGCGGAGCGCGCGTCGGGCACAGGTACACTCGGCGGGGGGAGGCTCCCCGCCATCCGGCGCCTCAGCGTTGAGAGGAGACACATGCGCGTCGACAGCTTCCGCTTCCTCCCGCGCAGCTTCCGGCCCCTCTACGAGAACGTCCTGGCGCCGGAGGGCGAGCCCGCCTGGGCCGCCTTCGCACCCCGCCTCGCCGGCGCCCGGATCGCGCTGCTCACCTCCGCGGGCCTCCACCTCCGGGACGGACAGCCGGGCTTCGACCTCGAGCGCGAGCGCCGCGAGCCCACCTGGGGCGACCCCTCGTGGCGGCGCATCCCCGCCGGGGTGCGCAGCGACGAGCTGGGGATGTGCCACCTGCACGTGAGCTCGGCGGACGTCCTCGCCGACCACAACGTGGCCCTCCCCATCGACCGGCTCGCCGAGCTCGTGGCCGCGGGGGTGGTGGGCGCGGCGGCCCCCGAGCACGTCTCGGTGATGGGCTACCAGGACCGCTCGCTCGAGGGCTGGCGCGACGCCACCCTTCCCGAGGTGGTCGACATGCTGCGCGGCGAGGCCGCCGACGGGGTCGTGCTCGCCCCGGTCTGACCCGACTGCTGCAGGAACGTGCCCGTGCTGGCGCGCTGGATCGAGGAGGCGGGGACCCCCACCGTGGTGGTGACGATGATGCCCGACCTCGCCGTCGCCGCCCCGCGGGTGGTGGGGGTGGAGTTCCCCTTCGGGCACCCCTTCGGCCTCCCCGGCGACGCCGCGCTGCAGCGGCGGGTGTTGGAGACCGCGCTCACCGTGCTCGCCGGCGCGGGCGCTCCGGGCACCCGCGTCGACGTCGACGTGGAGTGGCCGCAGCCGCTCCGCGAGGCCTACCGGGCGTGGCAGCCGGCCGAGCCCAGCCCGATCGTCGCGGCGATGCTGGCGAGGATGCGGGGGGAGGGCTGAGTCCGGCCGCGTTCCCGGGTCGACAGCGCACCGTCACCACCGCGTCGGCGTCCCACCGTCCGGCCGGCAATACCCTGGTGCAATGCGTGCATCCCTCCAGCGCGCGCGCCCGGTGCGCGCCGCGGTGCTGATCGTCCTGGCCATCGCGGTCCTGGCGGCGCTGAGACCGACGCCGGTCGCGGCGGTGAGCTCCTCGACCGCCACGACCCTCGCCGTCGGTCCGGATCCGTCGGAGTACGGCAGGCCGGAGACGTTCACCGCGACGGTCACGACCTCCGACGGCAGCGGCCCCGCCGGGCTCGTGAACTTCCTCGCCGACGGTGCCGTCATCGGATCGGCGAGCCTGTCACCGGGGGCGCCGGCGCAGGCCGCGTACAGCACGCGCGCGTTGAGCCCCGGCACCCACGACCTGTCGGCCGTGTACGCAGGTGACGCCACTCATGACGGGAGCGCCGCGGCCTCGGTGGCCCACCGCGTCATCCCGAGCCAGACGATGGTGTTCCCGGGCTCCTCTCCAAATCCGTCCACCCCCGACCAGCCGGTGGTTCTCACGGCCTCGCTCCTCGGCGTGGGTGCGATGCCCGACCTCTCGTATGTCGGCGTGTCGGGCGACCCGATCGCCGGCGGCCGGAACGGCTTCCTCCAGGGTGACCTGAACAGCATCACGGTCGCTGGCTCGACCTCGTCGCTGACCGTGCTCGTCAGCGGCAGGGAAGCGTGGTCCATCACTCTGGCCGCTCCGTCGGGAGGACAGCTGCATGCGGGGACCTACTCGGGAGCGAATCTGCCCTCGGGCACCCCGGGGCCGGCGCCCGGCCTCGAGGTCCACAGCGACGGACCCAGCTGCACCCAGGTGTCCGGGGACTTCACCATCCTGTCGATCGAGGCCGCACCGGATGGCACGGTGCGTGGGGTCAGCGCGGCATTCAACCAGCACTGCAACGGTGCCAGCGCCGTCCTCCAGGGCACCGTCCACGTGCCCGCACTGGTGCGACCCACGGGGACCATCACCTTCCGCGATGGATCCACCGTGCTCGGCGTGAGCACCCTCGACGGCACCCGCCTCTCGGCGGCGATGACCCTCCCTCCGCTCACCCGCGGTGGGCACGCCCTCAGCGCCGAGTACTCGGGCGACTCCCACTACGCGGGCGATCCGGCCCCCGACGGCCCCGCCACGATCACCCAGCGCGTGGGCTCGGTGCCCACGGTCACGGTCACCTCGACGCCGAACCCCTCGGTGAGGCTGACCGACGTGAGCTTCGCCGTCGCCGTCAGCGCGCCTCCCGGCGCACCCACGCCGACCGGTCAGGTCACGGTCTATGTCGACAACGCGGCCGTTCTGGGCAACACCCTGGACGGCAACGGCCGGACGATGGTGGGAGACGGAGTGCTCGACACCGGGCAGCACACCGTCACCGCCGTGTACGGCGGCGACGCCGTGACCCAGGGTGCCAGCTCATCGCCGCTGACCCAGACCGTGGTCGCAAGCCCGGGCGGCGTGGTGCCCACCATGACGGTGACGACCTCGGCCGCCCCGGTGGCCACCGGCGACCACCTGACCATCGGCGTCACGGTGGCCGGGCTGGCAGGCAGCCCGCCCCCGGCGGGCACCGTGCACCTGACCGACGGCAAGGTCAATCTCTCGCCGGTGCTGCTCGTCGATGGGGGCGCCTCTCTCGAGTACGTCGCGGCGGCGCCGGGCATGCACACCCTGACGGGGTGGTTCGCGGGCGACGGCACCTACACCACGGCCTCCGCGAGCACCGTCGAGGCGGTGACGGGTCAGGACGCGACGGCGCTGGACCTCTCCTCGTCCTCGTCTCCCTCGGTCCCCGGTCAGCGCATCGACCTCGTCGCCCAGGTGGTGGGGGGCGGTGCCGGCGCGCCGACGGGCTCGGTGACCGTCTCCGACGGCGGCACGGTGCTCGGCACCGTCCCGCTCGATCCGACCGGCGCAGCCCAGCTCCTCCTCGTGCCATCCCCGGGGGTGCACCGGTTCACCGCGACCTACGGCGGTGACGCAATCTACACAGGGAGCTCCGGTGCCCTCACCCACGAGGTCGTCGACGCCACTCCCAACCGCCGCCTCGTCAACCAGCTCTACAACGACATCCTCGGCCGTCCCGGGGACGCCGGCGCGGCGGCCTGGGCGACCGAGCTCGACCGACACCGGATCGACCGCACCCACGTCGCACTCGCGCTCACCAGCTCCGACGAGTACCTCACCGGCCAGGTGCAGGCCACCTACCTCGTCCACCTCGGCCGGGAGGCCGATCCCCAGGGCCTGGCCTTCTGGGTGGGCTACATCCACCGGGGCGCCACCTTCGAGGACCTGGAGATCTCCTTCCTCGGGACCCCGGAGTACTACCGGGGCTCGGGCAACACCGACGACACCTTCCTCACCGCGCTGTACGCGGACGTGTTCGGTCGCGACATCGACCCCGGCGGCCGCACCTACTGGGTCGGCCGCCTCGCCCACGGCGCCCCGGCCTGGCTGGTGGCGGCGTCGGTGGTGCGGAGCCACGAGGCGATGTCGAACCGGGTCACCGACGACTACCGGCTTCTCCTCGGCCGCGATCCCGATCCCGGTGGTCGCGACTCCTGGACCGCGCTGCTCCAGCACGGCACCCGTGACGAGACCCTGCTCGCCCAGCTGGCCGGCTCCGACGAGTACTGGAACCTCACCCAGGCCTACTGACCGCCGCCCTCGGCGCCGTCCGCGCCCTGCTCGGCGAGGTACTCGCCGAGCCGCTGGTAGGCGGCGCGCTTGCGCCGGTCGGTGATCTCCGTGTAGACCCGCAGGGTCTCGAGGGTGGCGTGGCCGAGCACCTCCTGGACGAGGCGGACGTCACCGTCGGTGGCCTCGAGCAGGGTGGTGGCGGTGGTGTGGCGGGCGCCGTGGGGGGTGCGCAGGTCGGCGATGAGGGCGAAGAGGGCGGGGTCCTCGGCGAAGCGGCGGCGCAGCGCCAGCAGCGCGCTGCGGGCGCCGTCGGTGGTGAGCCGGTTGCCCGCCGGGGCCCTGCCCCCGACCAGCTCGGGGCGGGCCAGGCTGATGAAGAGCGCCGCGCTGCCGTCGGGCCCGCGGCGGTCGAGGTACTCGCGCACCGCCGCCAGCGCGCCCTCGGTCATGTACACGGTGCGGTGCTTGCCGCCCTTGCCGAGCACCCGGAACCCGTCCGGGCGGACGTCGTTCCGGTCGAGGGCGCAGGCCTCGGAGATCCGGCAGCCGGTGGCGATGAGCAGCTGGACGAGGGCGCGGTCGCGGAGGTCGCGCAGGCTCGCCGTGGGCAGCGCCGCGAGCAACCGGGGGACCGTCTCGGTGGGGACGGGGTGGGGGTCGCCGACCGCATAGCGGGGCACGATCACCACCCGGCTGAACTCCTCGGTGGTCCAGCCCTCGTCGTACGCGTAGGCGAGGAAGCGGCGCAGCGCGACCAGCGCCCGCGCCCGGCTGCGGGCGTGGACCAGCACCTGGGCGAGCTCGATCTGGTAGCGGCGCAGCCGCTCGCGGTCGATCGCGTCGCTCCACCGGTCCTCCAGGGGATGGGTGCGCAGGTAGGCGACGAACTTGGCCAGATCCTGGCGGTAGGCGCGCACCGTGGTGGCGGGGCGGTTGCGCTGCACCCGCAGGTAGTCGAGGTACTGCTCCACCTGGTCGGGCATCGGGTCGCCCGGACCGGGGATCTGCTCGGCCCACCCCGGGCGGCGCCCCGCGCCGCGGCCGCCGCGCCGCCGGGGACTGGCCGCCGTACTCATGTTCGGGCGATTATCGCCCACCGGACGGTGACGGTCAGGCCGCGCCCCGCTCCCGTGGCGACAGCCCCGCCTCGGCGCAGATCCCCGCCACCACGCTCCGCGCGGTGGCGGCCATCACCTCGGCGGCCTGGTCGGGGGCGCCGTCGCGGGGCGCGATCGCCGCCTCGGCCGCGTCCATGGCGCGCCAGTGGAGCTCGCGCGGCGCCTCCTCGGGCAGCACCGTTCGGGTGGCCTCGAGGGCGACCCGCTCGATCCTGGCCCGCCGGACCAGGTCGACACGACGATCCGCCATCCCGCTACCCGCCGGCGGCGGCGCGCACCGGCGGCGCGGAGACCACGACCGCCACGGTGCCGTCGGGGTCGCGGCGGAGGCCGGCGATCCGGAGGACCTCGTCCTCGTCGATCGAAGTCCTCGTCGACGAGCGCGCGGGTGAGCTCGTCAAGCCGCCAGCGGTGCTCGTTCAGCAGCGCGCACGCCTGGTCGAAGCACTGCTCGACGATCAACCGCACCTCGGAGTCGATGATCTCCGCGGTGGTCTCGCTGTAGGGCCGGGGGCCGCCGAAGGGCCGTCCCGCCTCGTCGTCGTCGCCGAAGTTGAGCGGGCCCACCCGGTCGCTCATCCCCCAGCGCGCCACCATCTGGTGAGCGATCTGGGTGACCTGACGGAGGTCGTTCTCGGCGCCGGTGGTGACCAGCCCGTACACGACCTGCTCGGCGGCGCGACCGCCCAGGGCGACGGTGATCCGCGAGCGCAGGTAGTCCTCCGGGTAATTCTGGCGGTCGTCGACCGGGCTCTGCACGGTGACCCCGAGGGCCATGCCGCGGGGCACGATCGACACCTTGCGCACCGGGTCGGTGCCGGGGATGAGCAGGGCGAGGAGCGCATGCCCGGACTCGTGGACGGCGGTGCGCTCGCGGTCCTTGGGGGTGAGCACGATGTGGCGGGCGGCGCCGAGCAGGATCTTCTCCAGCGCGTTGCTGAAGTCCTGCCGGGTGACCGCGTCGTGTCCGAGCCGGGCGGCGAGCAGTGCCGCCTCGTTGACCAGGTTGCGCAGCTCGGCGCCGACCAGCCCGGTGGTCATGCCCGCGATGGTCTCGAGGTCGACGTCGGCGGCGAGGGGCACCTCGCGGGTGTGGATCCGCAGGATGGCGGCGCGCCCCGCCCGGTCGGGCGGCTGCACCATGACCCGCCGGTCGAAGCGTCCCGGCCGCAGCAGCGCGGAGTCGAGCACGTCGGCGCGGTTGGTGGCGGCGAGCACGACCACCCCCTCGCGGGAGTCGAAGCCGTCCATCTCGGTGAGGATCTGGTTGAGGGTCTGCTCCTGCTCGTCGGTGCCGCCCAGCCGCATCCCCGAGGCGCGGCTGCGGCCGATGGCGTCGAGCTCGTCGATGAAGATGATCGAGGGCGCGGCGGCGCGCGCCTTGGCGAAGAGGTCGCGGACCCGCGAGGCGCCGACGCCGACGATCATCTCCACGAACTCGGAGGCGGAGATCGAGAAGAAGGCGACCCCGGCCTCGCCGGCGACGGCGCGGGCGAGCAGGGTCTTGCCGGTGCCCGGGGCGCCGACCAGGAGCACGCCCTTGGGGATGGTGCCGCCGAGGCGCTGGTACTTGGCCGGCTCGCGGAGGAAGTCGACCACCTCCTCCAGCTCCTGCTTGGCCTCCTCGATGCCGGCGACGTCGGCGAAGGTGGTGCGCGGCCGCTCCGGGTCGTAGAGGCGGGCCTTGCTCTTGCCGAGGCCGAAGACCCCGCCGGCGCCGCCGCCGGAGCTCCGCCGGATGATGAGCAGGAAGAGGCCCAGGAAGAGCAGGGTCGGACCGAAGCTGATCAGGACGGTGAGCAGGGTGCTGCTGCTCGCCGGGTTGGCGCTCACCTGCACGTGGTGCTGCTCGAGCAGCAGTTCGAGGTTGTCGCCGTTGGGCCCGCTGGCGAAGGCGGGTCGCTCGGTGTGGAAGTCGATGGACCTGTCGCTGCTGCCCGGGGCGCCGACCGTCTTCTTGGCCTTGCCGTCGATGGACTCACCGGTGCCGGTCACGCTGACCACGTTGTCCTTCTGCACCTCGTCCTTGAAGGTGGAGTAGGGGATGGTCACCCGGTGGACCGAGTTCTGGCCGGGGCCGTAGTTGGCGATGAGGATGTTGGCGACGAGGACCACGCCGACCAGAATCCACCACCGTGACGACCGCCACAGCGGCCGGCGGGCCGGGGGGGTGGGGGCGCCCGGCGGCTGACCCGGGCGGGGCGGCGCCGTGGACATTCTGGCCATCAGCCTACCAGGGGAGGCCGATCTCAGACCTCGGCGTGGACCGCGGGGCCGGGCGTCGCCGCGGCCCTGCGGCGCTGGGGGAGCATCAGCGCGAGCAGCACTCCGAGCGCGGTCAGGCCGGCGAGCAGCAGGAAGAGATCGGCGATGGCGCTGCTGAAGACCTGGATGCCGGTGCTGTTGGCGAGCCCGATCACACCGGACGGGCCCCGGGCGGCCACCGCTCCGAGCGAGGTGTTGCCGGGGTCGACGGCGGGGAGCAGCGCGGACCGGTCGGTCAGCTGCTGCGCCTGCTGGCCGGTGAGCAGCGCGGTGAGCAGGGCCAGACCCAGGGCGGAGGAGACCCGGAGCACGATGTTGTTCAGCGCGCTGGCGCGGCTGACCAGGCGCATCGGGAGCACCGAGATCGACCCGGCCATGATCGGCATGAAGGCGAGCCCGGTGCCGAGGTTGCGGATCGCCAGCCAGATCATGAACGTCCCGCGCGAGGTGTCGGTGTTCATCGAGTGCATCAGGTAGGAGCTCCAGGCCACCACCGCGAGCCCGATCACCGCCGGCCAGCGGGCGCCGATGCGGTCGTAGAGCCATCCCGAGATCGGCATCATCACCACGGTCACCACCGCGGGCGCGAGCAGCAGCAGCCCGGTGTCGAAGGCGCCCATGTTGTCCCCGTTCTGCAGGAAGAGGGGCACGTAGAAGAGCCCGGCGAAGAGACCGATCGAGAGGATGGCGACGAGCAGCGACGAGATCGTGTACGCGCCCGAGCGGAACACCCGGAGGTCGAGCATCGGCTCGGCGACGGAGAGCTCGATGATCACGAAGAGGACGAGGCTCAGGACCCCGATGGCGATCAGGCCCATCACCCGGTAGGAGGTCCAGTGCCAGGTCTCGCCCTCGGAGAGGGCGAGCAGCAGCGAGAACAGCCCGACCGCGATCGCCAGGAACCCGGCGAGGTCGAAGCGCTGGCCGGCGATCCTCGGAAACTTGGGGAGGAGCATGACCGAGAGCACCGACGCGACCACGCCGATGGGCACATTGATGTAGAAGATCAGCCGCCAGTTGACGTACTGGACCAGGTAGCCGCCGATGGTCGGGCCGATCGCCGGCGCCACCACCACGCCGAACCCGTAGATGCCCATCGCGGTGCCGATCTTCTCCCGCGGCACCATCCGGTAGACCATCGCCTGGGAGACCGCGGGGAGCAGGCCGCCGCCGATCGCCTGGAAGATCCGGAAGGCGATCAGCACGTTGAGGCTGGAGGCGACGCCGCACAGCGCCGAGCCGATCACGAAGAGGATCAGGGCGAAGTTCTGGATCCGGTCGAGGCCGTAGCGGTCGCCGAGCCAGCCGGTGAGCGGGGTGACGATGCCGAGCGCCAGGGTGTACGCCGTGGCCACCCACTGCACCTGGTCGGTCGAGGCGCCGAAGTCGTTCTGGAGGCGGGGGATGGCGACGTTGACGATGCTGGTGTCGAGCACCGCCATGAAGCTGCCGACCATGATCACCATCAGCGGGAGCAGCCAGTTGCGCTGCTGCATGCTGGTCTCGGCGGTCGGGGCGGCGGCTCGCGAGGCCGCCGGAGCAGCAGCGGGAACAGGTGCGGCGGCCGGCGCCGCCGCGGGAGAGGGCCGTCGCGCCGCCGGCTTCGCACGCGACGCCGTGGCCGCCCGGGTGGTCGCGATCGGGCGCGGCGCAGCGCCAGGCCGGGCGGTCGCCGCGGGCCGGGTCACCACCGGATCCGGCACGGCCGCGGGCATCGCCCTCGCCCTGCTCACACCCGCGACCTGAAGCGCGCCGCCTCGCTCGTTCCCGTTCCCTCGTTACCTGTATCCAGCAGTTATTTTCGTTGTACGATACACCAATCGTGCATCGCCCGCAAGCCGACCGCCTCCATCGCATCGAGACCGAGATGGCGGTGCTGGTGCGCTCGCTGGAGCTGCTCAGCCGCCGCGGCCGGATCCACCCCGAGCTCGACCGTGCCGGCTACCTGCT
This sequence comes from uncultured Chloroflexia bacterium, assembly GCA_963846365.1. Classification (GTDB taxonomy): domain Bacteria; phylum Chloroflexota; class Dormibacteria; order Aeolococcales; family Aeolococcaceae; genus CF-96. The sequence goes on along the minus strand of CAWJVN010000001.1, from coordinate 545,506 downwards.
GCTCCGCACCCTCGACGAGACCGGCCCGCTCTCCATCCACAGCCTCGCCGAGCGGGTCGGGCTGGACGCGTCGACGGTGACCCGGCAGGTGGCGACGCTGCTCCGCGACGGCCTCGCCGAGCGCACCGTCGACCCCGTCGACCGCCGCTCCTGTCACGTCACCCCGAGCGACCGCGGACGCCGGCTGATGGGCGAGGTGCAGCGCCGCCGCACCGAGAGGTTCGCGCAGCTGCTCACCGGCTGGAGCGAGGAGGAGCGCGCCGACCTCGGCCGGATCCTGGCGAAGCTCAACCGCTCCATCACCGCGCGGGTGCTCCCCGGCGGTGTCGCCGGGCCCACGTTGACGCCGGATGGAGCGCGGAGTACGATTGGTGACACAGGAGGTCAACAATCCAACCCCACTGTCCGACGCGTCGACACCGTCCGCCCGTGAACCCGGTCGCCCCGGCCCCCGAGGTTGCGGCATGAAGATCAGCATGAAGGCGGACTACGGCATCCGTGCCCTCCTCGACCTCGCCGAGCGCTATGGCGAGGCCCCGGTGCCCAGCCACGACATCGCCGCACGCCAGCACGTCCCCGGCCCCTTCCTCGACCAGCTGCTGATGAGCCTGCGCCGCGCCGGGCTGGTGCGCAGCACCCGGGGCCCGCGCGGAGGGCACATGCTCGCGAGACCCCCGGAGGAGGTCACCCTCGGCGGCGCCATCGACATCCTCGAGGGCCAGGCCGCGCAGATGGAGTGCTTCTCCGCGCCGGAGACCTGCGAGCACAGCTTCGGGTGCTCGATCCGCAGCTCGCTGCTCCGCGCCGAGGACGCGATGCGCGAGATCCTCGAGAACACCACGCTCGCCGACATGGTGCGCGACCGCCGCGAGCAGGGCGTCTTCCACGGGATCTACAAGTCGCTGCCCACCAGCGGGTCGCCGCTGCCGACGGTGACCGGCTCGTGAGCGAGGTGGAGGAGCTCTCCGACCAGCAGGTCGAGCGCTACAGCCGGCACATCGTGCTCGGCGAGCTCGGCCCCGCCGGGCAGCGGAGGCTGCTCTCCAGCTCGGTGCTGGTGCTCGGGGTCGGCGGCCTCGGCTCGCCGGTGGCCCTCTACCTCGCCGCCGCCGGGGTGGGCCGGCTCGGCCTGCTCGACGGCGACCGCATCGATCTCAGCAACCTGCAGCGCCAGGTCATCCACCCCGACGCCGCCCGGGGGCGGCTGAAGGCGGAGGTGGCCGCGGAGCGCGCCCGGGAGCTCAACCCCGACGTCGAGGTGGTGGCCCACAGCCTCACCCTCGACCGCGGGAACGCCCTCGAGGTGTTCCGCGACTACGACCTGATCGTCGACGGCACCGACAACTTCCAGACCCGCTACCTCGCCAACGACGCCGCGTACCTGCTCGGCAAGCCGCTGGTCCACGGGTCGATCTTCCGCTTCGAGGGGCAGGTCTCCGACTTCGTCCCGGGAAACGGCTGCTACCGCTGCCTCTACCCCGAGCCGCCGCCGCCGGGAATGGTGCCCTCCTGCCGCCAGGCGGGGGTGCTGGCGGCGCTGCCCGGAGTCATCGGCACGCTCCAGGCGGTGGAGGCGATCAAGCTGCTCACCGGCATGGGCAAGCCGCTGGTCGGACGGCTGCTGCTCCACGACGCGCTGGCGATGAGCTTCCGGGAGATGCGGCTCCGCCGGAACCACGCCTGCGTGCTCTGCGGCGACCACCCCACGGTGCGCGAGCTGATCGACTACGAGAGCTTCGTCGGCGGTCCGCTGACCGCGGCGGCCCGTCTCTGACGGCCGGGCTCCACCTCCTCGTCGTGCTGCTCTCGGGAGCGCGCAGCGAGGGGGCCCACAGCGCTCGCGAGCTCGCCGGCGCGGCGCTCCGCCAGGGCTGGCGGGTGAGCCTCTTCCTCGCCGGCGACGGCACCTTCCACACCGACGCGATGGCCCCGCTGCGCGAGGCCGGGGCCCGGGTGGTGCACTGCAGCGCCGACGCCGCGGTGCGAGGGTGGGACCGGCCCGGCGTCCCCGGGCGGGGCTCGTTCGTCGACCTCGGCGGCCTCGCCTCCGACGCCGATCGGGTGCTGGTGCTGTGAGCCCGCCGCCCACCGCGGAGCCCGCCCTGGTGGTGGTGCGCAGCGGACCGGCGTCGGAGCGGGGCTGGCTGGGGCTGCGCATCGCCCTCGCCCTCGGGCTCGACGGTGGTGAGGTGACGGTGTGGCTCTGCGGCGACGGCGCCGGCTGGGCGCTGCCTCTCGACGTCCGCCCCTGGATCGGCGGCGACCCCGGCCGCGACCTCGACGGCCTCCTCGACGACGTCGGGGCGACGGTGCTGGTCGACGCCGGGTCGCTCGCCGCCACCGGCGCCGAGGCCGGCTGCTGCCGCCGCGGGGTGTCCGTCGCCGGCCCCGAGGAGTTCGCGCGCCGCTGCGGCGCGACCGCTCGGGTGCTGGCGGTGTGAGCGCCACCACCGTGCTCCACCTGCTCACCGTGGTGGACGCCCCCGCGCTCGCCGCCGTCGACGCCGACCGCGCCCTCGGCCACGAGGTGCACTGCGTGCTCCTCCACGACGCCGTCTACGCGCTCGGCTCGGAGCGCTCACCCCGCTGTGACCGGCTCTGGGTCTGCGCCGATGACCGGCGGCGGCGCGGCCTGGCGCCCACCGACTCGGAGCTCGAGTACGCTGCGATCGTCGAGGCGATGGCGCACGCGGTGCGGGTGGTGAGCTGGTAGCGATGGATCTGGGGACGAAGCTCGAGAGCGCGCGCGGCCGGCTCCGCGGGCTGGGATCGGTGCTGGTCGCCTTCAGCGGCGGCGCCAACTCCGCGCTGGTGCTCGCCCTCGCCCACGAGGTGCTGGGGCCGGCTGCGGCCGGCGCCATCGGGCTGAGCGCCGCGTACCCGGAGACCGAGGTCGCCTCGGCACGCGCCACCGCGGCGCACATCGGTGCCCGGCTGCTGGAGATCCCGACCGCCCAGCTCGCCGACCCCGACTTCCTCCGCAACGACGGGGCCCGCTGCTACCACTGCCGCGACGACCTCTACGCCACCCTGGGACCGCTCGCCGCCCGCCACGGGCTGGCGGCGATCTGCGACGGCACCAACGCCGACGACCTCGGCGACCACCGCCCCGGCCAGCGCGCCGCCCGCGAGGCGGGGGTGGTCAGCCCGCTCGCCGAGGCGGGGGTGACCAAGGCGGAGGTCCGCGCCGCCTCCCGCGCCCTGGGTCTGCCCACCTGGGACAAGCCGCAGCAGGCCTGCCTCTCCTCGCGCATCCCCCGGGGCACCCCGATCACCCTGACCGCGCTGCGCCGGGTGGAGCGGGCCGAGGCCTGGCTGCGGGAGCAGGGCATCAGCCAGCTGCGGGTGCGGGAGCACGGCGAGTGCGCGCGCATCGAGGTCGAGGACGCCGCCGACCTCCTCCGCCTCGCCACCGAGCCGCTCCGCAGCCGCTGCGTCGAGGCGCTGCGCGGCGCCGGCTACGCCTTCGTGAGCCTCGACCTCGAGGGCTTCGCCACCGGCCGCATGAACCGCCTCGTGCCCCCGGAGGAGCGGGCCGTCCCGTGAATCCCGAGGAGGAGCTGAGCGAGGAGGAGCTGGTCCGCTACTCGCGGCAGATCGTGCTCCGCGAGGTCGGCGGCGCCGGCCAGCTGCGGCTCCGCTCGGCGGCGGTGGCGGTGGTGGGCGCGGGCGGGCTGGGCTCGCCGGCGGTGCTCTACCTCGCCGCCGCCGGGGTCGGCCGCATCACCGTGATCGACGACGACCGCGTCGCCCTCGACAACCTCCAGCGCCAGGTGCTGCACGACACCGCGGCGGTGGGCCAGCCCAAGGTGGAGAGCGCGCGGCGGCGGGTCACCGGGCTCAACCCGGGGGTGCGTGTCGACACCGTGGAGCGCCGCCTCGACGCCGCCGGGGCGCTGACGACGCTCGCCGGTCACCACGTCGTTCTCGACGGTTCTGACAATTTCTCGACGAAGTTCGCGGTGAACGACGCCTGCGTGCGGCTGGGGATCTGCGCGGTGATCGGCGGGGTGGTGCGCTTCGACGGGCAGGTGGTGGTGGTGCCGCCGGGCGCCCCCTGCTACCGGTGCCTCTTCGGCGGCGAGCCCCCCGCCGGCCTGGTGCCGGGCTGCCGGGCCGCCGGCGTGCTGGGTGCGGTCGCCGGGATGGTGGGATGCCTGCAGGCCGCGGAGGTGCTCCGCCACCTGCTCGGCGCCGGGGACCGGCAGGGCGGGCGCGTGCTCGTGCTCGACGCCCTGCGGCCGCGGCTGCGGGCGGTGCCCTTCCCGCGCGACCCAGGCTGCCCGGCGTGTGCCTCGGCGGCGCTTCCCGCGGCGCGCTGACACCCGTCCCACACAGGCGCGATCTCTGGCAGGTGTTTTCTCTCGATGCACTTGATAGGATTTCTCACAGGAAGTTGGTGAGTGTGCGCACCACCCTGTCGGCGCCTTGGCGGGCGGACCCGCCCCGACGCCCCGGCGGGGCTCGGGGCGCGTGAGAGGCGGGTGCGATGAGCGTTGACAACGCCCAGCGAAACGCGGGTGACGAGCCCGAGCGCGATCTCGACGAGCTGCTGACGCTCGCCGCCGAGCTCGCCGGGCCGGAGAACCGAGAGGCCGCGCTGGAGCGGCGCAACCGCTACAGCGGCGCGCGCATGCTCGCGCTGCTGGCCTCGGAGGAGCCGGCCCCCGCCGGCGGCGCCGAGCTGCTCGGCCGCAACGGCCGTCCCCGCCAGCGCGCCCGCATCCGGGCCGCGCTGGCGGCCTCGGTGGGGCCGCCTCCCGGCGCCACCCCTCCGACCAGCGTCGAGGCCGGGGCGTCGGGGTCGCGTCTGCCCAGCGTCGGGATCGGGCGCTGGCGGGTGCCCATCGCCGTTGGCACCGCCGCGGCCACCGCCGCCGCCGCCAGCGTGATCGCGCTCCACACCTGGGGCCCCGACCGCAGCGTCACCACCCCCTACACCTCGGTGCCGCTGGTCGCCCAGGGCGACGCCGGCGCCGCCGGGATCTGGCCGCAGCCCGTCTACGTCCCCAACAACTCGGGCGGCTCCGGCGGCCCGGGTGGATCGGGCGGCGGCGCCGGCCCGCGGATCGTCCTACCCGTTCCCGCGGTGATCCAGGCGCCCCGGTCGGGCTCCTCCTCCGGAGCCTCCTCGGGCTCCTCCGGGGCCGGCGCCTCGGCGGCCGGCTCCTCGGCCGGCTCCAGCGCCGCCGGGCAGCAGGGGGTGGCGGGCGCCCCGGCGGCGGCGGGGGGGGCCGCCGGAGGCGGCGGCTCCTCCACCGATCAGAACGGCACCCTCGCCTCCGGGGGCGGGTCGTCGAACGGCGGCGGCTCGCGCACCGCCGCCGACACCGGGGGCTCGGGCTCGGGCTCGGGGCAGGACACCGGCTCGCTGAAGCCGCCGCCGCCGCGCTACCCGCCGAGCTACTACTCCTATCAGTACGCCGCCCCGGTGGCGACGGCGTCGCCGTCGCCGACGCCGCGACCGACCCGCGCCGCGCCGACCCCGACGCCGTCGCCCACCCCGGTGCCGTCCCAGGACCCGGCCGCGCTGAAGCCGCCGCCGCCGCGGAGCGCCCCGCCGGTGCCCACCTCCTCGCCGTCGCCGGCACCGCGGCCCACGGCCACGCCGACCCCCCGTCCCACGGTCACGCCGGCGCCGAGGCCCACCGCGGCGGCCTCGCCCACCGCGTCGCCGACGCCCCCGCAGGACCCGGGCGCGCTGCAGCCTCCGCCGCCGCGCAGCGGGCCGCCGGTGCCGACCTCGTCGCCCGCCCCGACGCCGCGGCCGACCCCCGCGCCGACGCCACGGCCCACGGCCACCGCGGCCCCGACCGCCACCGCGCAGCCGACGGCGTCGCCGACGCCGCCCCAGGACCCGGGGGCGCTGAAGCCGCCGCCGCCGCGGAGCGCGCCGCCGGTGCCGACGTCGTCGCCCACGCCGCGTCCCACCCCGACGCCGGCGCCGACGCCGCGGCCGACCCCGCGGCCGACCGCGGCCTCCACCCCGCCGCCGACGGCGTCGCCGACGCCGCCCCAGGACCCGGGGGCGCTGAGGCCGCCGCCTCCGCGAACCAGCCCGCCGGTGCCCACCCAGCCGACCCCGGCGCCCACCCCGCGCCCGACCCCGCGACCGGCGCCGTCGTCGCCGCCCACCTCGCCGCCGCAGCGGACGCCCTCGCCGACCTCGCCGCCGCAGCGCCAGACGCCGCCGCCCACCTCGCCGCCGCAGCGGACCCCATCGCCGACGCCGCCGACCTCGCCGCCGCAGCGGACGGCGCCGCCGCAGCGGACCGCGGCACCCACGTCGCCGCCGCAGCGGACCCCATCGCCGACGCCATGGCCGACGTCGCCGCCGCAGCGGACCGCGCCGCCCACGGCGCCCCCGCCGCAGCGGACGCCGCCGCCGGCACCGCCGCCCCAGCGGACCTCACCGCCCTCTGGGCCGCCCAACTGCTCGCCGCAGCAGCAGCCGCGGAACCCGTCCTGCCCGCCGGGCTCGCCCCAGCAGGGGGGTGGGGGGAATCCGACCCCGCCGCCACGTCGCTTCTGAGCGGTGTGGCGCGGGTGGGTCGGTTTCCCCTTGCAACCCATGCGCCGGGGCCAGGGATGCCAGTATGCTTATCCACCCAACCCACAACCGGCCCAGCCGGTTGGGGACGGGCCTGTGGATGACCCCTGTCGCCGCCGGGTGAGGCGCCGACGCCGACGACGAACTCCTCCAGCCGGATCTGCCCGTCGCCGCCTCGTCGAGAAGGCCGCGGAGCCACGCCACCCTCATCGCCGACTGCGGTGAGGCGGCTCCGAGGGACGAGCGACACCCGCGGGCAGATCCGGCCTCCTCGGCGGGTTGCGCGGCCACCTGGTGCCGCGCATCACCGTGGCCTTGTGCATATCATCCTATTCATGTGTTCACTTTCTGTGCGCGCCGACCTGCCGGCCGGGCCGCCGGAGACCGGTGATCCCGCGCGCGAGCGTCCCTGGTCGTTGCTCAGCAACCACGGCCTCGTCCTCGTCGTGATCGCCGGTGATCCGCATGCCCGGGTGCGCGACATCGCCGACCGGGTGGGGATCACCGAGCGCGCCGCGCACCGCATCGTGGCCGACCTGTGCACCGAGGGCTTCATCAGCAGGACCCGGGTGGGCCGGCGCACCGTCTACGAGATCCACCCCGAGCAGCACTTCCGCCACCCGGCGCTGCACTCACAGGTGGTCGGACCGCTCCTGCAGATCGCCCGGGCCGGGGACCAGAGCCAGGGGGCTCAGCGCACGCGAGGGTGAGCCGGGGGTGGAAGCCCCCGCTCTCCGATGGGCCAATGCGCTCCTTGGATCGGCGGTATCCGCTGATATAGTTCGTGTCATGTCGGTGGTGCCAGGCGCAGCGGGCTGAGCCGCGGGTGCTCTCGCGCATCTACGTTCCGCTCGACAACTCGGACCACTCCACCGCCTGCGTCAGCATCGCCGTCGAGATCGCTGCGGCGTTCGGCGCGTCCTGCATCGGCTCCCACGTGTACGCGGCGCGGATGCACGACTACCGCTTCAAGCAGATGGAGTACACGCTCCCGGCGGAGTACCAGGACGAGGCCGAGCTGCTCCGCCAGCGGCGCATCCACGACAGCCTGATCGCCACCGGGCTGCAGCTCATCAGCGACTCGTACACCGACGTGATGCGCTACCGGTGCCTGGAGCGCGGCGTGCCCTTCGAGCCCCGCGCCATCGATGGCCGCAACTGGGAGGAGCTGGTCCGCGACATCAACGACCCCGCCACCGGCTGCGACCTGGTGGTGATGGGCGCCCTGGGGATGGGCGCGGTCAAGGAGTCGCGGCTGGGCAGCGTCGTCGACCGGGTGATGCGCCGGGTGCGCACCGACACCCTGGTGGTGCGCGGCACCGGCGACCGCACCCTCGAGGACGGCGGCATTTTGGTCGCCGTCGACGGCTCGCCGCAGTCGTTCGGCGGGCTGCGCACCGCGCTGGCGCTGGGACGGGCGCTCGGCCGCCCGGTCGAGGCCGCCGCGGTGTACGACCCCTACCTGCACTACGCGGTGTTCAACAGCATCGTCGACGTCCTCAGCGAGAAGGCGTCGAAGGTCTTCCGGTTCAAGGAGCAGGAGGCGCTCCACGAGGAGATCATCGACACCGGGCTGGCGAAGATCTACGAGTCCCACCTGCAGGTGGCCCGCGCCACCGCCGCGGCCGAGGGCGTCGAGCTCCCCATCACCCTGCTCGACGGCAAGCCGTTCGAGCAGCTGCTCCGCTTCGCCCGTGAGCGGCGGCCGTGGCTGCTGGTGGCGGGGCGGATCGGCGTGCACTCCGACCCGGCGATGGACATCGGCAGCACCACCGAGCAGCTGGTGCGCCTCGCCGGCTGCAACGTGCTGCTCAGCAGCCGCACCCACGTGCCCCCGCTCGACACCCGCGCCGCCCACTCGGTGATCTGGACCGACGAGGCCGAGGCGCGGATCGAGCGCATCCCGGCGGGGGCCCGGGGCATCGCCCGCACCGCGGTGCTGCGCTGGTGCACCGAGCGGGGGCACACCGTGGTGTCGTCGGGCGACGTCGACAGCGCGGTCGACGAGCTGATGCCCTTCCAGCGGACCCTGCGCCGCATCGGCGAGGTCGCCGCCACACTGGAGGCAGCGGAGCGTGCCATGGTCGAGGAACCGCCGATCGAACGGGCGCGGGCGCTGTGCACCACCTGCGGCTACGCCGCCAGCGCCGAGGAGCCGGTGGTGTGCCCGGTCTGCGGAGGTCCGCCGGAGGGCTTCGAGCGGATCGACGTCGAGGCGCTGCTCGCCGCCGCGGCCACCGAGGGCGAGGCGTCCGAGACCGGCTTCGACGGCCGCAGGCTGGGCTGGACGATGGAGGCCCGGGCGCTGCTCCACCAGCTCCCCGCGGGCTACCTGCGCCGCCGGGTCAAGGCGATCGTCGAGAAGGCGGCGCGCACCCGCCGGCTGCCGGCGATCACCGTGGAGATCGTCGAGGCCCACGTGCGCCCCGAGCTCGACGGGCTCGACGCCGCCGCCGGCCCGCATCGGGCCCCGATCGTCGCCGCCGCCCCGCCCCAGCCGGCGGCGCCGGCGCGGCTCCCCTGGAGCCTCGAGGCCGAGAGCCGCATCGAGCGGATCCCCGAGGGCTTCCTCCGCAACCTCGCCCGCGAGCAGGTGGAGCGTCTCGCCCTGCAGCTGCACGCCGCCGAGGTGAGCGGCCTCCACGTCGAGGCGGGCATCGCCGAGGCCCGGGCGCAGATGCAGGCGCGGCTGGGCGGCAGCGAGGCCGGCGCCGGCGCCGGTTCGGGCGGCTGCCCGGTGGGCGGCGGCGCCGCCGCCGCCGCGGAGACGCCGGCTCCGCGCTGCCCGGTGAGCCACCCGTCCCAGCAGGAGGAGGAGGAGGCGGCGCCCGACCCCTATGCGTCGGTCGCCGACCTCGCCCGCGGCTCGCAGCGCGTCGACCCCGAGGTCGCACGGGAGATGACCCGCGCCGCCGCCGAGGCCCGGGCGCGGCTGCGCGGCCTCAACGAGGTGACCGCGGGATTCGTCGAGACCCTGGGGAAGAAGATGGGCTACGGCCATCCCGCCTCGCCGCTCACCCACGAGCTCTTCCAGCGGTTCAGCTGGACGCCCGAGGCCGAGCAGCGGCTCAGCCACGTGCCCGACTTCTGCCGGGAGATGGTGCGCTGGCGGGTGGAGTGGTTCGCGAACAAGCGCGGCCTCGGGACCGTCATCACCCCCGAGATGGTCGAGGGCAAGCTCGCCGCCTGGGGTGAGGTCTCCACCCGGATCCAGGCGGCGGGGGCGCGTCTGCCCTGGACCGACGCCGCGCGAGCACGCCTCGACCGGGTGCCCGAACTCGGTGCGTGGCGAGGTGATGCAGGCGATCGAGGGCAACGCCCGGGCGGCCGGCGCCACCGAGGTGGACGACGCCGCCCTCGACGCCATGGTCGGGCACTGGACCGTCAGCGGCGACTTCCACCAGGGCCGATTCGGGTTCAGCGCCCCCGGTCCGAGCGAGCGGTGATCCCCCCGGCGCTCGACGTACCCACCCCCGACTGGCCGCTCGTCGGGGACCAGGTACCGATCGCCGTCCTCTTCACCGTCCACATCGCGATCGCCGAGTTCAGCCTGGGGGTCATCACCCTGGCGCCGATCCTCGAGGCCTGGGGTGTGGGCGGCGGCGGCGAGCGCGCCGCCCGGCTGGCGCGTCAGCTCGCCCGGGCCTACTACCTGATCTTCAGCCTCGGGGCCACCCTCGGGGTCTTCGCGGTCACTGCGCTGATCGGCCTGTGGGGGAACCAGATCGGCACCCTCGTCAACCGCTTCCTGCCGCTCATCGGCGTCGCCTTCGGCACCTTCCTGGTGCTCACCCCGCTCCTGATCCTCTACGAGAACAGCTTCGGGCGCATGCCCGGGCGCCGCCACGTCTCCCTCGGCGTCGCCGTCGCCGCACTCCAGACCCTGTTCATGGTCTGCATCGTCGCCATCGACACCTACCTCATCAACCCCGGGCCGGCGGGGCTGCTGGGCGGGGCTCGCAACCCGGTGTACTGGGGGCTGCTGCTCCACCGGCTGGTGGGCAACGTGAGCTGGGCCGCGCTGTTCGTCGCCGCCTATGCGGTGCTGCGCCTGCGCCGCGCCACCGACGAGGGCGAGCGCGCCTACCGCGCCTGGAGCGCCGGCGTGCTGCTGCGCATCGGCACCGCCACCCTGGTGCTGATGCCGGTGCTCGGCTTCGTCATCATGCTCACCCTGCGGGGCAGCGCCCGTGGCTTCCTCGACAACCTGGTCCGAGGTGATGCCGCCTGGCTCTTCGTGATCCAGTCGGTGCTGCTCGGGGTGCTCTTCGTCGGCGCCAACCTCGCCCTCGCCCTGGAGACGCGCCAGCGGCGCGCGCGGATGGACACGACCGGGCGGCTGGCCATCGCCGTCGCCGGCGGCGGCGCGGTGGTGGGGCTGCTGCCCGCCCGGGTGCTCACCGAGTCGATCTACGGGCTGCGCTACGCCGGCGTGCTCGCCGCGGTGCTGGCGACCCTCGCCCACCTGGTGGTGCGCAGCCGGCCGCGGCGGCCGGTCTCGGCGCCCGCCTGGGCGCCCGGCGCGGAGGCGGCACTGCCCTTCGCCGGCCCCTCGGCGCGGGCGGCGGTCGGCGTCGTCGGGGTCGTCGCCGCGGTGCTCTCGCTCTACATGGGCTTCATGAAGGAGGAGGCGCGCGGCCCCTATGCGATCTACGGCGAGATGACCCAGCACGACGGCCACGGCGTCTACAACCCGGGCAACACGTACCCGTGAGCGCTCACCTCCCGCTGCTGCGCGCCGCCGACTTCCAGACCGCCTGGTACTACTCGCTGGTGGTCTTCACCATCGCCGGGGCCACCCTCTGGGCCGCGGCCCAGACGGTGCGCGCCGTCCCCGCGATGTGGCGCGCCGAGCAGCGCGGCCTGGCGGTGCTGGTGGCGTCGGTCACCACCCTGACCATGGTGCTCTTCGCCTCGATGCTGCTGACCACGGCGATCACGCTCCTCCAGGGACCGCCGCGATGACCCGCTACACCCGGCGCAGAGCGCTCATCACCGGCACCGCGGTGGGATCGGCGGCGATCGGGCTGATGCTCTCCATCCCCGCGATCGGCTTCGTCATCAGCCCGCTCTTCACCAGCCGGCGCAGCACCTGGGTCCGGGTGACCACTCTCGATCGCGTTCCCCTGGAGACGCCCACGCCCTTCACCGTGTCGGTGCCCATCAACCAGGGGCCGCCCACCGAGCCGGTCGACCGCATCGTCTACGTGGTCCGGCGGCGCAGCGGCGAGATCTACGTCCTCTCCAACACCTGCAGCCACATGCAGTGCAACGTGCACTGGGACGCGAAGCTCGGTGCCGCCGGGCAGTTCCTCTGCCCCTGCCATGGCGGCCTGTACGACATCACCGGCCTCAACGTCGGTGGGCCGCCGCCGTCGCCGCTGCCGCCGTGGCGGCATCGCATCAGCACGCTTCCGGACGGGACCAGGCTCCTGGAGATCGAGAACAGCTACGGGGAGAACATCTGAGGTGGCGCTGCTGCGGCTGCTCACCCGCCCGATGGGCCGCCGGCTGCGCGCCGGCTACGGCTGGGTCGACGAGCGCACCGGCACCACCACGATGCTCCACAAGGGGCTCTACGAGGCGGTTCCCAAGCGCGGTGGCTGGGCCTACACGCTGGGCAGCGCCACCCTGGCGCTCATCCTCCTGCAGCTCTTCACCGGGATCTTCCTGCTGCTCGACTACGTGCCGTCCTTCAGCCAGGCGTACGACAGCCTGCACTACCTGGAGACCAGCGACCGCTTCGGCGCCTGGGTGCGGGGCATGCACCTCTGGGGCGCGTACGTCCTCATCCTGGTGATCGGCCTGCACATGCTGCGCACCTTCCTGTCGGCGTCGTACAAGCGGCCGCGAGAGCTGAACTGGGTGAGCGGCGCGGTGCTCTTCTTCCTCACCCTCGGCCTGGCGATCACCGGGGCGATGCTGCCGATGGACAACGCCGGGTACTGGACCGCGGTGGTGGTCACCAACATCCCCCACTACATCCCGCTCATCGGCGACGGCGTGCGCTCGCTGTGGCGGGGCAGCGACTTCGTCGGGCCGGTCACCCTGACCCGCACCTTCGCGATTCACATCTGGGTGCTGCCCTTCCTGCTCTTCACGCTCATCGGCGGCCACCTGGCGCTGCTCCGCCGTCACGGCGAGTTCGGCTCCTGGGTCAACTACCAGACGGAGACCGACGACCCCGATCGCGAGATCACCGAGCGCATCCTCAGGGCCGAGCCGCCCTACCCGACCAAGCGCACCGGCCGGCGGTGGGCGGCGCCGCGCGAGACCGTCGACTTCTTCCCCGACCAGATCTTCAAGGACCTGGTCATCAGCCTGGTGCTGATCACCGTCATCTTCGTGATGGGCTACGTCGCCGGCGCCCCCCTCGACGAGCACTTCGACCCGGCGACGCTGACCTACGTGCCGACGCCGGAGTGGTTCTACCTGCCCCTCGACCAGGTGCTGCTGCTCCATCCCTCCACCTACCTCATCCTGGTCGGCGCCCTCGGCCTGGTCGGCATCGGCGCGATGCTGCTCACCCTGCTGCCCTTCCTCGACCGCTCCCACGCGCGGGCTCCGCTGCGCCGGCCCGAGATCATCATCCCCGGGCTGCTGCTTGCGCTCACGGTGGTGATCCTCGCCGTGCTCGGCGCCAACCGGCTGTTCAACCTGTGAGCGGCGGGCTGCTCGCCGAACTCGGTACCGCAGTCGGTGCTCGGCAACAGCCTCTGGGTGGCGATCGTCGCCAGCATCCACGTCCAGATCGCCACCTTCCTCACCGGCGCCTCGACGATGGCGGTGGTCAGCGAGAGCCTGGCGATGGTCCGCGGCGGTTCCGACGAGCGTCACGGGCGGCTCGCGCGCGGCCTGCTTCGCTCGATGGCCTACGCGTTCAGCTTCGACGCGGCGATCCCGATCTTCTGGGTGCTCTTCGTCCTCCTCGGCCTCTGGGGGACGTTCTTCGTCGCCCTGACCCGCATCACCTTCTGGGTGTTCATCTTCGAGGCGGGGCTGTTCCTCGCCGAGGTCGTCCTCCTCTACACCCTCTACGCGAACTGGGATCGGCTCGAGCTCCACCGGCGCGCCCGCCTCGGCCTGATGGTGCTGCTCAACCTGGTCCTCTTCTGGCAGATGTTCTTCATCGACGTGGTCGCCTCGTACATGCTCACCCCCAACGGCGGCGACCACAGCCAGCTCGCCCAGGTCCTCAACCCCACCGACCTGCCACTCACCGTGCACCGCACCATCGGCAACCTCGCCTGGGCGGGAGCGCTCACCGCGGCCTTCGCGGCGGTGCGCTACCTCCGGGCCACCCGGCGCGCCCCCGCGGACGCGCCCTTCTACGACTGGGTGGTGCAGTGGGGGGTGCTCTTCGCCATCGGCTTCACCATCCTGCAGCCCTGGGTGGGCTACAGCTACGCCAAGGAGGTGCAGCTCCACGCCTACTCCGGCTGGTACACGATGATGTTCGGCGAGCTCTCCAACGTCTTCCTGCTGCAGATCACCCTGCTCGGGCTGATCTTCATCCTGGCGACGCTGTACCTGCTGCGCCGGCTGCGCGCATCGGGCGCGTCGGGGGTCCGCAGCCTGCGGCTCGCCCTCGGCCTCGAGATCCTCGCCACCCTGCTCGCCGCGATGCCCGCGCGCTTCGCCTGGACCGAGGGCGACGTCACCGCGCGCCACCTCGACCGCCCCTGGTGGCAGGGGGGCCTCGAGAACCCGATCGGCACCATGATCCCCAACAAGATCATCGCCCTGCTGGCGCTGATGGCGGGGGGCCTGTGGGCGGTCACCGTCTACCTGAAGGCGCTGAGCCGGGATCAGCTGCGCTGGGGCGAGGCGACCCGGCGGAGCGCGCGCGGGGTGATCGCGCTCGCGGTGGTGCTCAGCATGATGATGGCCACCATGGGGGTGATCCGCGAGCACAGCCGCCACCCCTACCTGATCTACGGCGAGATGACCATCGAGGGACAGCACGTCGTCGACCACGCGTCGCCCTCGCCGGGGGCGACCCAGCGGTGACCGCGGGCGACGCCGTCGCGAGCACGCCGCGGATCCCCCACGGCGCCGTCGCCCTGCGACTCCACCTCTTCCAGCGGCCGGGCGTCGAGGTGCTGCACTCGCTGCGGCCGCCCTGGCCCCGCTGGGTCCAGCGCCTCTACGAGCTCGAGGAGGCGAGCGACCAGGGCATCGACGTCGAGGGTGGCGAGGTGACGATGGGTGCCGCGCTGAGCGCCACCGCCGACCGCCTCAAGCACCGGCTCGACCTGCTCGCCTGGGGGGTCACCGCGCTCGAGGAGCTGGGCTGGCGCTGTGAGCTCCACCAGGACGACATCATCGCGTGGCGGATCACCGCCCGCGTCGCCGCCCTCGAGGAGCTCGACGAGGCGGGGGTGGAGGGTCCCCTCTGCAGCGTCTGCGAGCTCGACGATCGCGGCCGGCTCCGCCTCTTCGACGGGTGGGAGCTGTGAGCGCCACCGTGCTGGTGGTCGAGGACGAGCCGATGATCGGCCGCATCCTCGAGCACAAGCTGAGCCGTGAGGGGCATCGGGTGCTCTGGGCGCACAGCGCCGAGGAGGCGGAGGCGCTGGCCCGGGACGAGGCGGTCGACGTCGCCCTCGTCGACGTCACCCTCGAGCGCGACGGCGTCGCCCTCGCCGCCGCCTGGACCGGCGGCCTGGCTCCCGCACGCGGCTGGCTGGCGATGGTGGAGGCGCGCCATCCCGAGGAGGCGGAGCGTGCCCGTGCGGCCGGCGCCAGCGGCGCCGTGGTCAAGCCGTTCAAGCCGACCGCGGTGGCGGCACAGGTGCGGGAGCTGCTCGACCGGGCGCGGCAGCCCTCCCCGCCGTGAGCGCGGTGACCGTCGAGGCCCGGGAGGTGGAGCGACGCTATCCCGGCGGCCGCGGGATCGGCCCGGTGAGCCTCCGGGTCGAGGCGGGGGAGAGCCTCGCCCTGATGGGCCACAACGGCGCCGGGAAGACCACCCTGCTCCGGCTGCTCGCCACCGCCGACCGGCCCCGCCGGGGCGAGCTGCGCTGGTACGGCGAGCGCTCGCCGCGGGCGGCGCGGCGCAGCCTCGGGCTCGCCCTCGACGGCGTCGACGAGGAGCCCTGCCTCAGCGGCCGGCAGGCGGCCCACTTCTGGTGCCGGCGCTGGGTCGCCGACCGCGAGCGCGCGCGGCGGCTGGTCGACGCCGCGCTGGGCCGCTTCGGCCTCGCCGGGGTGGCCGACGAGCCCCTGGGCCGGTACAGCTACGGGATGCGCCGCCGCCTCGCGCTGGTGGAGGCGCTCGCCCACGAGCCCGCCCTCGCCTTCCTCGACGAGCCCACCGCCGGGCTCGACCCCGAGGGCGCCGCCACCCTCGGCGACGAGCTGCGCCGCCGCGACGCTGCCGGGCTCACCTCGGTGGTGGCGAGCAACGACTGCAGCTTCGTCGAGGCGGCGTGCGGGCGGGTCGCGTTCCTCGCCGCCGGGCGGCTGGCCCGATGCGCGGCGCCGCGCGAGCTGCTCGGCGACGGCGACGGCACCCGGGTGGCCGAGCTCACCCTGGTGGGGACGGCCGATGCCGCCGCCTTCGCCCGGCTGCCCGGGGTGCGCGACGCGGTGGCGGTGGAGGCGGGCCTGCGGGTGCGCTTCACCGGCGCCGAGGCGCTGCCCGCGATCGTCGCCCTCGCCGACGCGGCGTCCCCGGGTCTGCGGGCGCTGCGGCTGCGCCGCGCCGACCTCGGCGACTGCTTCGCCGCGCTCACCGGCCGGGCCCTGGAGGAGCGGGCGTGAGCGTGCTCACCGGCCTGGGTCCCGCCGAGGGGGTGCGCCCGGGGCTGCGCCGGCTGCTCCCGGGCACGCCGTGGGGGAGGGAGTGGCTGGTCACCCTGGCCCACCGCCGCGCCCTGGCGATGCGGGTCGCCGTGCCCCTGCTGCTCGCCGTCCCCCTGGTCACCGGCGGAGCCCCCACCTTCTGGGCGGCGATGCTGCTCACCGTCCTGGTGGCCATGGTCGGCGCGGTCGGGTCGGGGATGACCCTGGCCCGGGCCCGCGCCTCCGGCCACCTCGCCCGGCTCGCGGTCACCCCCGGCCCGGCGTGGCGCGCCACCGGCAGCTGGGTGCTCGCCGCCGCCGCGGTCGACGCCGTGCAGCTGCTCCCCGCGCTCGGGGTGGTGATGGTCGGGGGCGGGGCGGGGGCGGAGGCCGCCGCCAGCCTGCTGCTCTGCGTGGCCTCGACGCTGCTGTTCGCCAACGTGCTCGGATGCGCCCTCGCGCTGCTCGCCGGGGGGGCCGCCGAGGTGCTGCTCGACGTCGCCGTGGTGCTCGCTCCGCTGCTCTTCCTCGGCGGGCTGTTCACCGGGGTGCCCCGCCAGGGATGGCGGCTGGTGGCGGCCCGGCTCGACCCCTTCGGCCACCTCCACTCCGCCCTGATCGGCGCGCTCGGCGGCGACCGCACCTTCGCCCCCGGCGAGGACGCCGCCGCCGCGCTCTGCGGGGCGGCGCTGGCGCTGCTCGCCCTGGTGCCGCTGGGGTGGGCGATGCTCCGCCGGCGGTGAGAGCGCTGCTGCCGCCGCTGGCCGCCGCGGTGGTGCTCGCCGGCTGCGGCGGGGCGGGGGGCTCCACCCTGTCCGCGGCGTCGCTCGGACTGCCCGCCACCGCGGTGGCGGCGGCGCCGCTCGCCGCCACCCGGGTGTCCACCAGCCCCGACGGCGGGATCTACGTGAACTGGGACGACCTGTCGGTGGTGCTGCTCACCACCGCCGACGCCGAGCCGATCGCCGCGCGGTTGGGCGACCGGGCGGCGGAGTGGACGGGGCTGCGACCGCTGGGGCGGCTGACCCTGCTCGGCATCCGGCTGCGCAACGACGGCAGGGCGGCGTCGGAGCCGGGGCTCGACGACCTCCAGGTCGCCAGCGACTACGCCCCCGAGGGCACCGCCACCGGGCCGGTGCGCCACCTGTACCACCCCACCTTCCCGCTCGCGGCGCTCAGCGACCGCGCCATCGCCGGCAACTGCAGCGTTCACCTCGACCCCGGCCAGACCGCGACGGTGCTGCTCGTCTACCCGCCGCTGCGTCCCTCACCCTCGTACCTCTGGGGCCGGTTCCAGCGTTTCGCGCTGGAGCTGCGGCCGGGGGGCGCGGCGGGCGCTCTGGGCGACCTGCACGTCGCCGCCTGCACCCCGCCACCGCCGCCGATGTGATCACCGGCTGGGGAGTGCACCTGCCCACCGCGCTCGAGACCCGGGTGCGGGCGGTCGGCCGCCACGAGCCCGGGGCGCCCTGGCCGTCGGCGCGCGCACTCAGCGCCGCGCTCGCCGCCGGGGCGGTGCGCTCGGGCCCTCCGCGGACGGTGGGCGGCGGTCGCGGCGTGCCCCTGATCACCGGCCAGCAGCTGCGCTGGGCGGGGGTCGACCTCGAGCTGGAGTGCGTCGCGGATCGCCGCGGCGCGGTCGAGTGCGACCTGGTCGCACCGCCGTGGGACGAGCTGGTCACCTCCGCCGCGGACGAGGAGGAGTGGTGGGACCTGGTCGACGCGGTGCTCGCCGCCGTCGACGCCCGCCACGGAGCGGTGGTCGACGGCGAGGCCCTCGACCCCGAGGAGCCGTCGTCCGCGACCCTGGGGGCGCGGCTGCGGCGTCACCTCGGTGTGCTGGTCCCCCAGCACCTCGCCGCGGTCGCCGGCACCGGCGCCGTCGCGTATCGCGCGCTGCCGCGGAGCGGGCTGGTGCTGCTGCTGCGCTGAGCGGGCTCACCCCGGTGGCCGGCCACTCCCCGCCGGAGGAACGGCCGCATCGGATCCGAGCCGCGCCCGCTGGGGGTCGATGACGTGAGCCGGGTCGCAGGCGGAGACGTGCCCCGCCCGGAACACCCGCCAGCGCTCCACCGCCGACCCGGCGAGCACCGCCAGGCCGCCGGCGACCGCGGCGGCGCGATGCCGGCCGGCAGCACCCACGAGCGCCGCCCCGCCGAGGGTCAGCCCCGGTGCCACCCACCGCAGCGGGCCGCCATACGCGTTCGCCAGCGGGCCCAACCTGTGCTCCATCAGCTGGGCCGCCCCGACCTCCGCCACCGCCGCACCCACACAGAGCCGCCGGGCGGCGCCGGCGTCGGCGGTGGGGGTGAGCACCAGGGCCGCCCCCGCCGCGCTCGCCGCGGCGCTGGCGCCGAACACGAAGGGCAGCTCGGTGCGCGACCCGTGCCACGCGGGCACTGCGGTGTCGGCGAGCAGCACCGCGGTGTAGGTGGCCAGCGCCGGGCCCAGGGCGCCGGCGACGCGTTCGGCGGTGCGGCCGGTGCGCGGCAGCAGGCCGGTCAGGTCGGAGGCGGCGGCGACCGCGGTGGCGGAGCCGATGGCGCCGAGGATCCAGCTGCCGACGCTCATCGGCGAGCTCGGCTTCAGCACCCGCAGCATGTGGTGGAAGCGCTCGCGGCGGCCGAGGTCGCGGATCAGCAGCACCGGGCTCACCGTCAACCCCGCCATCGCGGTGAGCAGCGCCCGCCGCGCCAGGCGGTCGTTGCCATCCGCCCGGGCGGCGGCGGCGAGCAGCGCCGAGGCGCCGGAGAGGCCGCCGGTGAACAGGTAGGCGGCGATGTCCGGCTCCCACACCGGTGGCTTGAGCGGCGAGCGTCCGTGGTACGAGCGCGCCGTGCTCACCGCCATCCGCGCACCGCCGCGAGCACACCGGCGGCGAGCACCGTGGCCGCCGCCGCCGCGCTCGCCCACATCCGGCCGAGGTCGCGGGTGGGCACCACCGGGTCGGGCGGCAGCCCGTACACCTCGGGCTCGTCGAGGAGGAGGAAGAACGCGTGGCAGCCGCCGACGCCGTTGTCCTCGCCGGCGCCGTAGAGGCGGGCGCCGGCCACACCCCGCTGCTGCAGCGTCTCCACCCGCCGGTGGGCGAGGGGCAGCAGCTCGTCGAGCGCCCCGAACTGGATCGACTTGGTGGGACAGGCCTGGGCGCAGGCCGGCTCCAGGTCGCCGCGCAGGCGGTCGTAGCAGAGCGTGCACTTCCACGCCCGCCCGTCGCCCTCGCGTCGCTCGATCACGCCGAAGGGACACGCGCTGACGCAGTAGCCGCAGCCGTTGCAGATGTCCTCCTGCACCACCACGGTGCCGAACTCGGTGCGCATCAGCGCGCCGGTGGGGCAGACGTCGAGGCAGCCTGCGTGGTTGCAGTGCTTGCACACGTCGCTGCTCATCAGCCAGCGCAGCCCGTCGCCGTCCCCCTGCTCGACGAACGCGACGTGGCGCCACGCGTTGGCGCCGAGCGCGCCGGTGTTGTCGTAGGAGCTGCCCGTGAACGAGCGCTCCTCCGCGGGCACGCGGTTCCACTCCTTGCACGCCACCTCGCATGCCTTGCACCCGATGCAGAGCGAGGAGTCGGTGAAGAACCCCATCTGCCGCGGGGTGCCGTCGGGGTCGTGCGCGGCGATGTCGAGGTCGTGGCTGACGATGGTGCTGGTCACGATCCCGCCCTCCGCCGGTAGCCCTGGACGAGGTCGAGCAGCGCCGGGCCGCGGGGGCGGCGGCCGGGGCGGATGTCGCAGGTCGCCGCCTTCACCTCCTGGATGTGCACGTTGGGGTCGAGCGCCAGCGGGAAGAGGTCGTTGCCGGAGTCGCCGGTGCTGCGGCCCCTGGTGCCCCAGTGGTAGGGGACGCCGACGGTGTGCACCTCCCGGTCGCCGATCCGCAGCGAGCGCATCCGCTCGGTGACCAGCACCCGCGCCTCGATCGCGGTGCGGGCGGTGACGACCGTCGCCCAGCCGCCGTTCTCGAGGCCGCGCTCGCCGGCGAGCCGGGGCGAGACCTCGACGAACATCTCCGGCTGCAGTTCGTTGAGGTAGCCGAGCCAGCGGCTCATCGCGCCGGCGGTGTGGTGCTCGGTGAGCCGGTAGGTGGTGACCACGTACGGGAACGGTCCGTCGGGCCGGGGCTGCTCGGGAGGATGGTTGTAGGGGTTGAAGCGGCGGCGCGGGAACTGCTGGCGCACCGGGTTCGACTGCACCGCGTAGAGCGGGTTGCGCACCGGCGACTCCTGGGGCTCGTAGTGGGTGGGGAGGGGGCCGTCCTTCAGCCCGTCGGGCACGAAGAGCCAGGCGCGGCCGTCGGCCTGCTGGATGAACGGGTCGGCGCCGCGGAGCGCCCTCTCGGCCCTCGCGCCCTCCGGCGGCTGGTAGTCGGGCGGCATCGTCTCGACGAAGTCGGGGACGTCCGCCCCCGTCCACCGCCCCTGGCCGGCGTCCCACCAGAGGTAGCGCTTGCGCTCCGACCACGGCCGTCCCTCGGGATCGGCGGAGGCGCGGTTGTAGAGGATGCGCCGGTTCGCCGGCCACGCCCAGCCCCACTCGGGGGCGACCACGCTCTGCTCATGGCGAGAACGGCGGCGCGCCGCCTGGTTCACCTCGCCGGCGTAGACGCCGCAGTAGATCCAGCAGCCGCCGGAGGTGCTGCCGTCGTCGCGCATCTCCCGGAAGGAGCTCAGCGCCGTGCCGTCGGGCCCCCGGCCGTTGATCTCCCGGAGCACCGCCTCGGCGCTCGGCTCGGCGACCGCGCCCTCGGTGGGATAGTCCCAGGTCAGCTCGAGGATGGGGCGGTCGCGGGGCTCGGTCGACCCGCGCAGCCTGTCGCGGATGATCCGGCCGAGGTGGTAGTAGAACCACAGGTCGGAGCGCTGGTCGCCCTTCGGCTCGACCGCCTTCGTGTGCCACTGCAGCAGCCGCTGGGTGTTGGTGAAGGTGCCGTTCTTCTCGGTGTTCGCCGCCGCCGGCATGAGGAAGACCTCGGTGCCGATGTCCGCGGTGCGCAGCTCGCCGGTCTCGATCTCCGGCGAGTCCTTCCAGAACGCGGCGGTCTCGGTCTCGACCAGGTCCAGCACGACCAGCCAGTCGAGCCGGGCGAGGGCGAGCCGGTGCAGCCGGCTGTTCGCCGACCCCACCGCCGGGTTCTCGCCGGGGACGAAGTAGCCCTTGACGGTGCCGTCGAGCATCGCCAGCGTGTACGCGTAGGCGGAGTGGTCGCCGCTGATCCGCGGCAGGTGGCCGAACGCCCAGTCGTTCTCCGCGGTGGCGTGCTCGCCCCACCACGCCTTCATCAGGCTGACGAAGTACTCGGGCATGTGCCCCCACCACCCCGTCTCCGCCGCGTTCCGCCGGAGGTAGGCCTCGTGGCCGCCGTCGTTGTCGGCGTGGGGCATCGGCAGGTAGCCGGGGAGCAGGTCGTAGAGGGTGGGGACGTCGGTCGAGCCCTGGATGCTCGCGTGGCCGCGCAGCGCCATGATCCCACCGCCGGGGCGGCCGATGTTGCCGAGCAGCTGCTGGATGATCGCGGTGGTGCGGATGTACTGCACGCCGACGGTGTGCTGGGTCCAGCCCACGGAGTACGCGAACGCGGAGGTGCGGTCGCGGCCGCTGTTGTCACAGAGGGTGCGGGCGACCCGCAGGAAGAGATCGCGGGGGATGCCGCACACCTGCTCGACGAGCTCGGGTGTGTAGCGGCGGTAGTGGCGCCGCAGCAGCTGGAACACGCAGCGGGGGTCCTGCAGGGTGCGGTCCTGCGGCGGCTGAGCGTGCTCCAGGCCGCGGCCGTGGCCGCCGGTCTCCTCGCCCGCGGCATGCCCCCCGGCGCGGTGCTCGCCGGCGGCGGAGTGGACCTCCATCCCCTCGTACTGCCAGCTGCTGACGTCGTAGGCGCGCCCATCCGCATCGAGGCCCGAGAAGACGCCGTCGAGGTCCTCGGTGTCGCGGAAGTCCTCGTTGATCAGCGTCGCCGCGTTGGTGTACTCGAGCACGTACTCGGGAAACCAGCGCTCGTTCTCGAGGATGAAGTTGACGATGCCCCCGAGGAAGGCGATGTCGGTGCCGGCGCGGATGGGGACATGGACGTCGGCGAGCGCGCTGGTGCGGGTGAACCGCGGGTCGACGTGGATGATCGTGGCCCCCCGCTCACGCGCCTCCATCACCCACTGGAAGCCGACGGGATGGCACTCGGCGAGGTTCGAGCCCTGGATGACGATGCAGTCGGAGTGCTGCAGGTCCTGCTGGAAGGTGGTGGCCCCGCCGCGTCCGAAGCTCGTCCCCAGACCGGGGACCGTGGAGCTGTGTCATATGCGCGCCTGGTTCTCGACCTGCACCACCCCCAAAGCGGTGAACAGCTTCTTGATCAGGTAGTTCTCCTCGACGTCGAGGGTGGCGCCGCCGAGGCTGGCGATGCCGAGGGTGCGGTTGTAGATGCGCTCGTCGTCGCCCTCACCCTCCCGCTCCACGAAGGTGGCGGCGCGGGTGGCGATCACCCGGTCGGCGATCATGTCCATCGCCCGGTCGAGGGGGAGGTCCTCCCAGTCGGTGCCGTGCGGCCGCCGGTAGCGGACCCGCTGCTCGCGGCGGTCGTGGCTCACCAGGCTGCGCGTCGCAGAGCCCTTGGGGCACAGCCGCCCCCGCGAGATCGGGCTGTCCGGGTCGCCGTCGATGTGGAGGATCTCGCCGTCCTTCACGTGCACCCGCTGGGCGCAGCCCACCGCGCAGTACGGACAGATCGAGGGCACCACCCGGTCGGCGTCCGCGGTGCGCGGGTGCAGCGTCTCGGTTCGCGGCGAGCGCACCGCCCGTCCGAGGGCGAGCGGGTCGCCGTCGGTGAGCTGCCGGATCAGCGGCCAGCGGCGCAGGAGCCGGGGGAGGTCGATCGGCTGCATGGTGCCCTAATGCTAGCGGACCTGTCGGCTAACATGACCACTGGCATGGTTGGAACGACCCCTACTGGAATGTAAGCTGAATGGGCGGACGCGGAGGCCGCCGGCGGTCCGGCGGCGCGGCGGTGGCGGTCGCCGGGTGGGCGGTGCTGCTCGGCCTGTGGCTGCTCCTCGTCGACACCCTCGACCCGCCCGAGCTGATCGCCGGCGCGGCGGCGGCGCTGATCGCCGCGCTGGCGGGCGGGCTCGCATGCCACTCGTCGGTGGTGTTCCGGCCGTCGCGGGTGTCGCCGGCGAACGCATGGCGCCTTCCGCTCGAGGTCGTCCGGGACACCGTGGTGGTGCTGCGCGCCACCCTCCTGCACCTGCTGCGGGTGCGTCGCCTCGCCGGCGGTTTCGACGTGCAGCCCGCGGGCCCCGAGGCCGGCTCGGCGCGGGCATCCGGCCGTCGCGCCGCGGCGCTCCTCCGCACCTCGGTCGCCCCCAACACCGTGGCCCTCGGGTATGACCCGCGGCGGGGCGGGATCGTGGTCCATCACCTGGTGCGCCCGCGATGACCGCATGGACCGCGGCCGCCACGGTGCTGCTCGTCACCCTGCTCCCGGTGGCGCTGGTGATCTGGCGGCGGGACCAGATGGACGGGGTGGTCGCGCTCGAGCTCGGCGGCGTGGTCGTCGTACTGCTCCTGCTGCTGCTCGCCGAGGCCTACGGCGACCCCGCGTTCGCCGACCTGGCCGTGGTGCTGGCGATGCTCAGCCTCGGGTCCGGGCTGGTGTTCGTGCGCTTCCTGGAGCGCTGGATATGACCGGGCAGGGCGTCGCCATCGCGGCGCTGCTGGTGCTCGCCGCGGGAATCGTGGTCGTCTGCGCCGCCGGTGTCGCCACCGCGCCCACCGTGCACGACCGGATCCACCTGCTGGGCCCGGCCGCGATGGTGGCGCCGCCGCTGGTCGCCGCCGCCCTGATCACCCAGGAGGGGCTCTCGCCGCTGGGAATCAAGGCGATGCTCGTCGTGCTCGTGCTGTGGGTCACCGGTCCGGTGCTGACCCATGCCACCGCTCGAGCGGCGGCCATCCGCGAGCGCGGCCACTGGGTGAGCGAGGACCTGGGCGGCATCGAGGGCCGCCGATGACGGCGGTGCAGGACGTGGCCCTGGTGCTGGTCGCGGTGGTGGGCACGCTGGTCGTGCTGACCCGGCAGCCGGCGCGCCAGGCGGTGATGGTGAGCCTCTACGGGCTGGTGCTCAGCGTCCTCTTCTTCACGGTGGCGGCGCCGGACGTCGCCCTCAGCTCGCTGGTGGTCGGCGCCGTCGCCCTGCCACTGATGATCCTCCTCACCCTCGCCAAGGTGCGGAGGTCGGAGGAGTGAGCCCGCGGGTGCGGACGGTGGTGCTGGTCGCCGGCCTCGTAGGGCTGGCGGCGATGTATCTCCTCGCCCTGCACGGCCTCCCCGGTTTCGGTCACAACCGCGGCCCCTACGGCGACGTGATCAACGCCGCCGGTGTGGCCGAGCGCCACGTCACCGACATGGTCACCGCGGTGAACTTCGACTATCGCGGCATCGACACCCTCGGCGAGGAGTTCATCCTCTTCGTCTCCGCCGCCGGCGTCGCGGTGGAGCTCCGGCGCGGCCGGGAGGAGCGCGAGCGCGAGGCCGCCGAACACGGGGGAGAGGATGCGGCCAGCGGGCGCCGGCCGCCCCCCACCAGCGACGCGGTGAGGACGGTCGGCCTGCTGATGGTGGCCCCGGTGGTCCTGCTCGGCATCTACGTCGCCGCCCACGGCCAGCTCTCCCCGGGAGGCGGCTTCCAGGGCGGAGTGATCCTCGCGACCGCGCTGCTGCTCGTGTACCTGGCGGGCAGCTACCGCCGGATGCGGCGGATCGGGCCGGTCACGCTGGTCGAGCTCGCCGAGGCGCTGGGTGCCGGGGGCTTCGCGCTCGTGGGCCTGGCGGGGGTGCTGAGCGGCGCCGCGTTCCTCGCCGACGTGCTGCCGCTCGGCACCACCGGGACGCTGCTCTCCGGGGGCACGATCACGCTGATCAGCGCGCTGATCGGCCTGGAGGTGGGCGCCTCGGTGGTGCTCATCGCCACCGAGTTCCTGGAGCAGGCTCTGGAGATCCGCGGCGCGGAGGGGCGGCGGTGAGCCTCGCCTACGCGGTCGCCGCCTGGCTGCTGATCGTCGGCATCCACGGGATCGTCACCAGCCGCCACCTCGTCCACCTCATCGTCTGCCTGGTGGTGGTGCAGTCGTCCACGTACGTCCTGCTGCTCGCCGTCGGCTATCGCAGCGGCGCGGTGCCGCCGGTGTTCGTCTCGGTGCCACCGACGACCCCGGCGGTCGACCCCGTCGTCCAGGCGATGACCCTGACCGACGTGGTCGTCGAGGCGACCGCGACCGCCATGCTCCTGGCCTTCGCGCTGCAGGCGCACAAGCGCTTCGGCACGCTCGATCCGCGAGAGATGCGCTCGATGCGCGAATGAGCGCGCTGGCGCCGGTGGCGATGGCGCTCCCGCTGATCGCCGCCGCCGTGCTGGTGCCGCTGTCCAGCGTGCTCCACCGCCGGCGCGTTGTGGACGCCGGTGCGATCCTGGTCGCCGCCGCCGTCACCGGTCTCTGCGTGGCGATGCTCGTCCACGCGGGCTCCGGCATCGAGGTGTACTGGTTCGGCGGCTGGGGCCCGCGCCACGGCGGTCCCTGCGGCGCGGTCGCGTGCGCCATCGGTGTCGACTTCGCCGTCGACCAGGCGGGGGCGGCGATGGCCACCCTCGCCGCCCTGCTCGTGACCGCGGCGCTGCTGTTCACCTGGCGCTACTTCGAGACCGTGGGAACCCTCTACCACGTGCTCATGCTCGGCTTCTGCTCGGCGATGGTGGGCTTCAGCCTCACCGGCGACCTCTTCGACCTCTTCGTGTTCTTCGAGCTCATGAGCGTGTCCGCATACGCGCTCACCGCCTATCGCATCGAGGAGCAGGGCCCGGTGCAGGGGGCGCTGAACTTCGCGATCAGCAACAGCGTCGGCGCCTACCTCGTGCTCACCGGCATCGGCCTCGTCTACGCCCGCACCGGTGCGCTGAACCTCGCCCAGATCGGCCAGACGCTCACCGGCCGGCTGGACGCGGTCGTGGTGGTGGCGTTCGTGCTGATCACCGCCGGCTTCCTCGTCAAGGCGGCGATCGTGCCCTTCCACTTCTGGCTGGCCGACGCCCACGCCGCCGCACCGACGCCGGCCTGCGTCCTCTTCTCCGGGGTGATGGTGGAGCTCGGCCTCTATGCGGTGGCCCGGGTGTACGCCACCGCCTTCGCGCCGGCCTTCGGCACCCACGCCGGCGCGGTGCGGGCCGCGTTCCTCACCCTCGGCGTGCTGACCGCCGTCGCCGGTGCGGTGATGTGCCTTCTCCAGGAGCACATCAAGAGGCTGCTCGCATTCTCGACGGTCTCACACGCGGGGCTCTTCCTCTGCGGGCTCTCGCTGCTCACCCCGCTCGGGCTCGCCGGGACCGGGGTGTACGTGCTCGGCCACGGACTGGTGAAGGGAGCGCTCTTCCTCGGCGCCGGCATCCTCCTCCACCGCTTCCGCCGCATCGACGTCCCCCATCTGTGGGGCCGCGCCCGGGCGATGCCGGTGACCGCCGCGCTGTTCGTCGTGGGCGGTCTGGCCCTCGCCGGAATGCCCCCGTTCGCCACCTACGCCGGGAAGGGCCTGATGGACACCGCCGGACTCGACGCCGGGCTGGGCTGGCTGCCGGTGCTGCTGGTCCTGACGTCGGCGCTCACCGGTGGGGCGGTGCTCCGGATGACGGCCCGGGTGTTCGCGGGCCTCGGCGAGCCGCCCGCCCGGGACCCGACCTCGGAGAGCGAGGGGGAGGAGGAGGAGAGCGGCGCCCCGGGCCGCGCCCCCGCGGTGATGCTCCTTCCCACGGCCGGACTGCTGGCTCTCGCCGCCGTCGCCGGTCTGCTCCCCGCCCTGCACCAGCGCGCCGGCGTGGCCGGGGCTCATCTGCTCGACGCCGCCGGCTACGCGCGCGCGGTGCTCGGCGTGGGCGCCGCCCCGCCCGGCAACCTCCTGCCGGCGCCGGCGAGCGATCCCACGGCGCTCGACGCGCTCACCGGGGTGATCGCCGCGGTGGGGGCGGTGGCGGTGGCCGCCGCCGGCCTGTACCGCCACCGCCTCCCGCTCCCGCGCCGAGCCCTCCCCGACTGGGTGGCCGGCACACTGCACGCCCTCCGCGCGCTGCAGAGCGGCGACGTGCGCGACTACGTCGCCTGGCTGGTGCTCGGCACCGGACTGCTCGGCGGCGCGCTCGCGCTGGCCGCTCTGCGCTGACCTGACCTCAGGGCGGCGGAGGCCGGGAGGTGAACCCGGTTCGCCGATCAGGAGCAGCTGCGGAACGGCGCCGTGAGGGTGCTCGCGAGCGGTGGGCCGGGGCAGCCCGACCCGGCCGGGGTGGCCGCCGAACCCGCCGCCGAGCCCGCCGCGGAGGGCGGCGCCGCTGCCGCCGCCGAGACCGTCACCGCCGCCCGCACCGCGCCCGCGGGCGACGCGGTGGGGCTGGGCGTGGGCGCCGCTGCGGGTGCGGCCGCCTCGGCGGCGGTGATCTCGCCGCAGTTCAGGTGGGCGGCGAGGCAGCGGCTGACCAGGCTCTCGAGGGCGCTCTGCCTCCAGCTGTTGAGGAAGTCGGCATGCATCGTGTACGCGGGGCCGGAGGAGAGGCTCACCGACGCCGGTGCCGGGGTCGCGTTCCAGCCAACCGCGATGGTCAGCCGGGGCACTGCCACCGGGTGGTCGGCCGGGCACCTCCCGCCGCTGCTGTAGGCCATGTGCGAGCGGTGGTCGGCGCTGTCGAGGTTCACGCCGTCCCAGCAGTTGGGGAAGATGATGTGGGCGCGCAGCTGGTCGGTGCACTGCGGCGGCGAGGTCAGCTGCCCGGCGTTCTCGTCGTGGGCGCAGCCCCAGTAGAAGACCGACGTGGACTGGGGGCCGGTCGCCTTGGAGTTGCCGGCGATGATCCGCAGACCCGCGGGGAAGGCGCGGATCGTCCCCCTGGTGACGTTCGCGTAGTAGGCGCGCTCGGCGTTGGCGGCGACCGGGGTGCCGTCGACCAGCAGCGCCGGCTGCCAGTAGGCGGCGGTGTCGTCCGGTGTGGTGCAGGTGGTGCCGGCGCCGAGCAGCGAGGCGTAGGTCGACGCCGCGCTGGTGGAGACGTTGCCGTAGAAGTCGTGCGCATGGCTCGCGCCCGGCTTCAACGGGAACACGATGCCGTCGTCCCTGAGGGTGTGGCTGTAGTCGCACTGGACGGTGAACTGGCCGCCGGTGGTGCCCGCGGAGCCGACGCTCAGGGTTCCGGCGGCGGCGGCGACGAGGGATGCGACCGAGACCGCGGCCACGGTGAGGCGGGGGGAGATGCGCACCTGCTGAGGCTACGGACGCACCCGCCGCGCTCCGCTGGAGAGCCGGTCACGACCGTCGGGCGCTCCGGTCGCAGGTCGGCGACGGCGCCGCCTCGAGAGTCACGACTGCACGAGCGGTGCCAGGTCAGCGCGCCGCCGGGGCCGGGTCACCGGTCGGGAGCACGGTGACCACCACCGATGCGGGAGTGCAGGCGCCAGGGCAGAGCGGCAGGGTGACGGTGCCGGCCGCGACCGCCAGGTACTCGATGTCGAGGTCGCCCGCGGCGGAGGTGTGACGTGCCACCTCCTGGAGCAGCGGTCCGGCGGTGGCGGGGAGGTGATACGGGTCGCAGCCGCTGCGGCCGCCCACCCCGAGGGTCTGCCCGGTTCGCACCCGCACGGTCTCCACCGGCGCGACCGCCCCGGCGAGGTCGAGGACGACGTCGGCGCCGCCGCTGTACGGGAGCGGCGCGCAGGTGTGCCCCAGCAGCGGAGCGGGGGCGGCGGGCGCGGGGTCGCGGTGGGCCACCGACATGCTCAGGCTCGCCGCGGCGGCCGCGAGGGTCACGACCGCCGTCGTCCTCAGCGCCAGTCGCGCCCGGGTCGCATCGCTCATCGTCACGAGCGTATGAGGTGACCGTCACCGCTGCCGGCGCCGGGCGGTGACGATCCGCCGACAGATCTGTCGTCGACCGCTGGTCGACGTCGGGTCCCCGCCGAACTGCCCCTTGACCATTCTGACGAACCTGTCAGGATGGGTTGGTCGTCGTCGCCGGGGAGCGTCACATGCCACACCCGATACCTGCGGACCTGGAGCCACGTTCCAGGTCGGCGGCGGTACCGTGTCAACCGAAGAACTTCCTCCGTCCCTGCCTGCTGCTGCTGCTCGACGAGCAGCCGGGCTACGGTTACGACCTGCGGGAGCGTTTGGGTCATCTCGGGGGGGCACACTGCGACGTGGGGACGATCTACCGGGCTCTCAACGCCCTGGAGGACGAGGGGCTCGCCCACTCCACCTGGGAGCCGTCGCAGAACGGCCCTCAGCGACGGCGCTACCAGATCACCATCGGGGGGCAGGAGGTGCTCGCCCGGTGGTCCCGCGACCTCGACGAGGTTCGCCACCTGCTCCTCGGCTTCCTCGAGCGCTACGAGCACGACCGGGAGGCGCACCCCGAGCTGTTCCTGCGCGACGTGCCGCCGTCCCCGGTGACCGGTGGCAGCGAGGTGGGGGTGGCCTGCGGGGCCGCGAGGCTCAGCCCGCGCTGATGCGCGGGATCGCCGCCCGCACCCGGGCGAGCACGCCGTCGGGGAGGGCGACGAAGTTGACCGGCGAGAGCTCCTCGGGTGAGCTGCCACCGGCGGGATCGATCAGCCAGGTGAGCAGCGTGCGGATCGCCATCGCCCGGTCCGCGCCGTGCTGGGTGGTCCTCACCATCAGGTACTCGTAGTTCACGATCGGGTAGGAGTTGGCGCCGCTGGCGTACACCAGCGACTGGCGCAGGTCGTCGGGAAGAGCTGCTGGGCGTTGTACAGCGCGGCGCTGACGCCCACGTAGGCGACACATCCCGGGGTGCCGGCGCAGGTCGAGACCATGCCCGCGTTGCCCCGGACGGTGAGCTCGCCGGGCACCGCCGGCCAGCCCACGGTGGCCCCGTACCCGGGCGTGCTCCTCCACGAGTTGGTGGAGTTGGCGAGGAACTGGGTGAAGATGAAGGTGTCGCCCGAGGGCTCGGCGCGGCGCACCGGCACCACCGCGGTGGCCGGAAGCGCGACGCCGGGGTTGAGCGCGGCGACCGCCGGGTCGTTCCAGGCGCCGGCGAGGGTGTCGGCGATGCCCTTGCCCGAGCCCCGCCGAGGCCGTCCCCGAGTTCACGTCGAGAAGTTGGGGTTGGCATCGCGCGCCGACGCCACGCGACCCTTCGGCTCCTCCCAGTCCTCCTGGCGGCCGAGCGCGGTCTGGTCGAGGTAGTAGTACGAGCCGCCGACCATCTCGGTCCCGCGGGCGTAGGCGGAGTAGGTGTGGAAGACCGCGTCGCCATCGCGGAGGAAGCAGCTCTGGCCGGGGCCCTCCATCGGCTGCTCGATGACCTGGCCGGGCGGCGACGCCTGCTCCAGCTCCGCCAGCGTCCTGTAGCTGTACTCGGCCGGCGCGACGGACTCGTCCAGGGTGACGTGGAAGTCGTAGTTGAAGTCGCTGCCGTGCGACGAGTACCAGGGGAAGGTCCAGCCCCTGCGCGCCCTGTAGGCCTCGATCTTCGCGAGCGGCGCACGGGCGACGACGACCATCGTGGTGTCGCGGGCGTGGAGGTGCTGGAGGAGGCCGGGCGAGATCTCGTCGGCTCCGGCGGAGCAGCTCTGGCAGCCGCCCTCCCTGGCGAGGAGCTCCCGGCGCGCGACCAGCCACCGGTCTCGGGTGACGACCTCGGGAAGGCTCTTGCGGTTCTCCTCTGATGGTTCGGGTGTGGTGGGGCTCGAGGACTTGGACCGGGTGGGGACGCGAGAGTCATCGGCGGGCGACGATCTCGCCCCCATCGTGGACACCGAGGTAGGTGAGCCGCCCACCGTCCCAGAAGTACGAGGCCCCGCACCGTCCGCACCGCGCGTTCGCGCGAGGGTGCGCCGCCGGCGCCGGGACCTCGGGCGGCCGTCGGTTCACGACCATGCCCGGGCAGCTCGGGTGGTCCGGGCAGCTTCCCTCACACGGCGTTCCCTCCGCTCTCGGCACCGCCGCTCACCCGGGCTCGTCGACGAGGTCGAGGCGGTGGCCGACGCGGTGGACGGTGGTGATGCGGACCGGCAGCCCGACGAAGCCCTCCAGCTTCGCCCGGAGGCCGCTGACGTGGACCCGCACCGTCCGGAGATCCTCGTCGGCCGCGCCGGGCCACACCGCGCGGCGGAGAGCCTCCTTCGACACCGCGCGACCACGGCGATCCAGCAGATGGACGAGCAGCTCGAACTCGCGCGGCGACAGCGGGATCAGGTGGCCGCCGGCCAGCGCTCGACCGGCGGCGCGGTCGAGGGTGAGGGCGCCGACCGGGGTATCCCCCGGCGGACGAGGGACAGGAGGCCGCCTCCGGGGCGGACGCGGCTCCGGCAGCCGTCGCGTCACCGTGGCGAGGAGGGCGACGAGGTCGTCACGATCCCTCCGCAGCGCGGCGTTCTCGGTCCGGAGCCGCTCGGCCGCCTCCTCCAGCATGCGGATGTCCTCGAGCACCCGGCCGGTGGTGGCCAGCAGCTCCACGGCCGCGCGGGATACCGGTGTCGCGAAACCTCACGCCCCGTCATGGCCCCGCATCCTGGCACGGCGGGGGGCTCAACGGGTACATCCCTCCGCTGCCGGCCGCCGGGTGCAGTGACCGCCCTCACCGCGATGGAGTTGGTCCTCCCCTCAGCGGTTCGGGTCACCGCCTCAGCGCAGGAGCAGCGCGACCCCGCCCGCGACCAGCGCCGAGGCCGGGATGGTGAGCACCCAGGCGGTCAGGATCCGGCGCGCCACCCCCCAGCGCACCGCGGCGACGCGGCGCGTGGCACCGGCCCCCATCACCGACCCGGTCACCACGTGGGTCGTGCTCACCGGGAGGCCGAGCTGGGTGGCGCCCTGGATGACCGCGGCCGCCACCGTCTGAGCGACGAACCCGGCGTCGGGCTCCAGGCGGATGATCCGCGAGCCCACGGTGCGGATGATGCGCCAGCCGCCGGCGTAGGTCCCCAGGCCGATGGCCAGCGCCGCCGCGCAGACCACCCAGAGCGGAACCGCCGGGAACCTCTCCTTCCCGTGGAGGGTCAGGTGCCCGGTGCTCAGCAGCGCGAGGGTGATGACCCCCATGGTCTTCTGGGCGTCGTTGGCCCCGTGGCTGAAGGAGACGAAGGCGGCGGAGACGATCTGTGCGCGGCGGAAGCGCCGGTTGGCGCGTCCCGGATGAGCGCGGCGGAAGACGTTGAGCAGCGCCACCATGAACAGGTAGGCGCCCGCGATGCCGATGACGGGCGACGTCACCAGCGCGGTGACGACCGGCCCGACCTTCGCCCACTGGACGGCGTGCACACCATAGCCCACCATGCCCATGCCGATGAGGCCACCGATCAGCGCGTGCGAGGAGCTCGACGGCAGCCCCGCCCGCCAGGTGATGAGGTTCCACGCGATGGCACCGGCGAGCGCGGCGATGATCATGCCCAGCCCGATGCCGCCCGCAGGCCTGACCAGCCCGCCGATGGTGTCGGCCACCTTCGTGCGCAGGAGCTGGGTGGCGACGATCGCCCCGACCAGGTTGAGCACCGCCGACATCGTCACCGCGAGGCGCGGGCTCAACGCACGGGTGCTGATCGTGGTCGCCACCGCATTGGCGGTGTCGTGGAAGCCGTTGGTGAAATCGAACCCGAGCGCCACCGCTACCGTGAGCCCCAGGAGGGCGGTGGTGCCGTCAGGCATTCTTGATGGTGATGCTCTCGATGACGTTGGCCACGTCCTCGCATCGGTCCAGCGCGGTCTCGAGGAGGGCGTACAGGTCCTTGAGCTTGACCACCTCCAGCACCTCGAAGCTGCCGTCGAAGAGCTGGGCGATCGCCTCCCTGGACACGCTGTCGCCGAGGTTCTCCAAGCGGTGGACCTCGATCCAGTGCGGCTCGAGGTGGTCGAGCTTCTCCAGCTTCGCGACCGCTTGGCGCACCTCGCCCGCGGCTTCGAGCACGAGGCGGCCGAGCTCGCCGGCCGCCGGGGGGATGGTGGCGATCCGGTAGAGGGTGATCGTCGTCGCCACCTCGTCAACGTAGTCGAGGATGTCGTCCAGCCCGGAGCTCAGCGCGTAGATGTCCTCGCGGTCGAAGGGGGTGACGAAGGTCCGGTTCAGGGTGCGCACGATCTCGTGGGTCACCTCGTCGCCCCGGTGCTCCCAGTCCTTGATCTCGGCCTGGTGGGCGGCGGCGTCGCCACCATTGGCGAGCACCTCGAGGAGGATCTCCGCCGCGGCGACGATGCACGCGGCCTGCTGCTCGAAGAGATCGTAGAAACGCCGCTCACGCGGCACCAGCGGCAGACGCACGGCAGCTTCCTCCTCCCCCCTCACACCGGGGCCACCCGCCCCGATCGTGCACAAGAGGCAGGCCCATTCGCATTAGGAATCGGTTAAGAGATGCTTAAGTCCACAGCCGCAGCGTTCGGCGCATGAGCTCGACGCCGTCCCATCCCCACCGGCCGGTGCTCGACGACGAGCTCGCGCGGCTGCGTGCCTGCGTGGTCTTGATGGGCGAGCTGGTCGACCGGGGCATCTGCCAGGCGATGGCGGGCCTGGCACGGCGTGACATCGACCGCTGCACCGCGGTGATCTCCGAGGACGCCCGCATCAACGCCCTCCACCTCGACGCCCGCGAGCTCTCCTTCGCGATCCTGCTGACCCAGGCCCCGTCGGCCTGCGACCTCCGCGAGACCATGGGCCTGCTCCACATGGCGTCCGAACTCGAGCGCATGGGCGATCACTGCGTCAGCATCGCCAAGCTCGCCCGCGAGGTGGCGCACCAGCCGGAGGTCACCGCCGGGGTCGACCTCTCCGCGATCGGGCGCTCCTGCAGCCAGCAGGTTCGGGGAGTGCTCGGCGCCATGATCGCGCGCAGCAGCGCCCAGGCCCGCCGGGTCGCCGCCGGCGACGACGCCATCGACCGAGCCTATCGCCGCGCCTTCGACCTGCTCGTCCAGACCATCGCCGCGGATCGGGAGAGCGTCTACGCGGGCACCCAGCTCCTCCTCGTCGCCCACCACCTCGAGCGCATCGCCGATCGGGTGACCAACATCGCCGAGGATCTCGTCTTTCTCGAGACCGGGGTCATCGAGGAGCTGGGCTAGCCGCTAGTCGACCTCGAGCAGCTCCACCTCGAAGTGGAGCGTGGCCCGCGGGGGGATCACCGGGGGGGCGCCGGCATCGCCGTAGCCGAGCTCGGACGGGATCACCAGCCTGCGCACCCCGCCGACGCGCATGCCGGCGACGCCCCGGTCCCACCCCTGGATCACCCGGCCCCGGCCCAGGGGGAAGGAGAACGGCGTGCCCCGATCACGGGAGGCGTCGAACCGGGTGCCGTCGTCGAGGGTTCCCACGTAGTGAACCGTCACCGTCCGACCGGCGCGGGCCTCCGCCCCGGTCCCGACGGTGAGGTCCTCGGTCGTCAGCTCTGCCATCGTGTGCTCCCAGTTGGTCTCCGCGCGAGGCGCCGAGTATGACCGGCCGGCCCGTCACCTGCGATCAGGCGCGCTCCAGGGTAGCGCTGCACGTGCTCCTGGCCGAACACCATCCCGGGTCTGTCCTCCCCAGTGGGCCGCGGTCACACCGCGGCGGTCACGCGGAACACGGCGATCCGGGGGGCGGCGGCGGCGAACGCGGCGGGGTCGCCGGGGGGGTCGACGAGCCCGGTGTCCACGAACTGCCGGCGGAGGCGGGCCGGCGCCATCGAGCCCATGTGTCGCAGCAGCGGCGGGCGGTCCTCGACGGGGACCTCGACCAGCGACACCCGCCCCGGGTTCCGGCCGCGGCCGAGCAGGGCCCAGCCGGCGGCGCGCACGTTGGCGACCCACTGGGCGTCGGGGATGGCCTGGGGCAGGTAGCGACCGCCCTCGAACTCGAAGGTCGCGACCGGCGTCGTCCGCGGCAGCCCGCTCCGCCGCCCGGTCACGGTGAGGAGGCACATCGGGCCGATCGGGACACCGAGCCTCAGCAGGGGAGTGACGATCCGGCTGGTGCGCCGCACCAGGGCGGGAAGCGGCCGTCGGTCGGTGGCCATGGGGATCCTCCTTCGTCACGATCCGTCCCGCAGGCTTGACAGGCATCCGTCCGCCGTGGGATCGTTGGTAAGTGTTCACCAACTAGGTTAGTGACCACTCACCATTCTGTCAAGGGGTTCGATGGCACTCCCCAGCACCCGAGAGCGCATCCTCGACGCCGCGAGGCTGGTGATGGGCACGCGCGGCCTGGCCGCCGCCACCACCAAGGAGATCGCACGAGCCGCGGGCTTCTCCGAGGCGGCGCTCTACAAGCACTTCCGCGACAAGGAGGAGCTCTTCCTCTGCGTGCTGAGCGAACGCCTGCCTCCGCTGATGTCGCTCCTCGACGAGCTGCCCGCGCGGGCGGGGCGGGGCACGGTGGCGGCGAACCTGGAGCAGGTCACGCGCGCCGCGGTGGACTTCTACGAGGAGGTCGTGCCCATCGGCGCCGCCCTCTTCTCCGATCCCGAGCTGCTCGCGCACCACCGGGGGAGGCTTCGCGAGAGCGGGACGGGCCCGCAGCGACCGTTCGACGTGGTGTCCGCGTATCTGAGGGCCGAGCAGCGGCTCGGCCGGCTGTCGCGCAGCGCCAAGCCGTCGATGGCCGCCGCCCTGCTGATCGGGGCCTGCTTCCAGCGGGCGTTCCTCCGGAGCTTTCTCGGTGAGCAGGCCGGCGCCGGCGCCGATCAGGTGTTCGCGCGGGACGCCGTCCGGACACTGCTGCGGAGCCTCTCCCCGGAGCAGGCGCCCGGCTGAGGCCGGTCGTCCGGCTCAGGCCTGGATGGTCGCCCTGTCCTCCGACGCCTCGCCGAGCAGGGCGCTCCTCTCCATGACCTGGTATCCGGGCACCTCGTGGATGAACAGGGCCAGCTCGTCAATCGGCTCGCCGGCCACCGAGCTCCACGCCTCGGCGAGTCCCAGGAGCAGCCTGCGCTTCACCTCCTCGCCGCGGCCCTGGCGGATGATGCCGACCATCCGGCCGGCCTCCACGGCCTCGCCGGCCACGAAGAGGCTGCCCTCGGGCACCTCCACGAAGGAACAGTTCACGTGGTGGGCCGGGGCTCCGGTGACCTCGGTGTGGACCCTGGTCACCGCCGAGGCGATCTCGGCCTTCCGGGCAGCGCTCGGACCGCCGGCGCGAACGGTGAACTGGTAGAAGGGCATCGCGTCGTCTCCCTGGCTCGATGACGGTTGCGCGGTGCCATCGGGAGCGATCCCGACAGGCTCCGCACGTACTGTAGGCTGTCAAGCCGTTCTGCGACGGCAATCTCGTTGCCACGCAAGCGCTGAGACCACCCGGGAGGATCGGATGACCGGAGCCGAGCTGACACCGTCGGGTTCGGCGCCGGGGGACCTGTGGCGCCTCGATGGCCGGGTCGCCCTGGTGACCGGCGCCTCGGCCGGTCTGGGGGCGCGGTTCGCGCGGGTGCTGCAGCGAGCCGGCGCCCGGGTGCTGGCGACCGCCCGCCGCGGTGACCTCCTCGACGACCTGGCCCGCGAGTGCGCGGAGATCGAGACGGTCGCCGGCGACATCACCGACGCGCGTCACCGGCAGGCGGTGGTCGATCGGTTGCGGACGCACGGCCGGCTCGACGTGCTGGTCAACAACGCCGGGATCTGCGACGGCGGTCCCATCGAGGAGCAGTCGCTCGAGGAGCTGTGCCGGGTGGTCGAGGTCAACCTGATCAGCGTCCTGGACATGTGCCGGTTGACCGCCCCGCTGCTGCTCGCCGCGCCCTCCGCGAGCGTGATCAACATCGCCTCGATCTACGGCGTCGTCGCCTCGCGCTCTCCGATGGCCGCCTACAACGCCACCAAGGGCGCGCTGGTCAGCCTCACCCGGCAGCTGGCCGCCCAGTGGGGCGAGCGGGGGGTGCGGGTCAATGCCCTGGCGCCCGGCTACTTCCCGACCGATCTGACCGGGTTCCTGGCCGACCCCGACCTCCGGCGCTCGATCGGCGAGCGCACGCTGCTGGGGCGCACGCCGGCGCCACACGAGCTCGACGGCCCCCTGCTCTTCCTCGCCACCGACGCCTCCAGCTACATGACCGGACAGGTGCTGGTGATCGACGGCGGCTGGACGGCGGCCTGAGCACCTCGACGTACCGGATGCGGGTGAAGACTGAGGTGCAGCGGCGCCGTCGCGCCCGGGCCGCGCGCGGGTGAACCGGGTTCACACCGCGCAGAGGCCGTGGCATCCGCGCAGGCTGCGTGACGGCACCAGGGCGACCCACGAGGGCGGCTACGCGGTTTGACCGCCGGTCGGTTGCGGGTAACCGGATGGCAGTGCACTGAATGCAGCTGCTGAACGGGACCGGCGAAACAGGGAGACCGAGAAGATGCCGAAGCAGCTCGTCGACCGGACGACGAAGGCGCTCTGGGAGTCGCTCGACGAGCGCGAGACCAGGATCGAGCAGATGCGGAGCGCCCGTGTGGGAAGGGGTCCGGGCCGGGAGCCCGAGCCCCGCGCTGGACGAGGCCTCCACCGAGCTGATGCTGGTCGACACCCAGCTCTGAGAGGCGGGCGCGATCGGTGTCCGCCACACTGAGCCTCCGCCCTCGACCGCGGCGAGCCGCTGGCTCGCCAGGTCGAGGCGCTTCCCGGCAACCAGGTGGAGCGCTGGATCGAGGGGGCTCTGGCCCAGCGAACCACCAGCCGTCCCTAGGAACGGGTCATCGAGGACGCGGTGGGAGGTCAGCACCGCGAGCTCAGCCACCTCGACCAGCGCCCCGCGGCGGGGTGAGAACCCGCGACACGCCCGCGACGCGCCGGATCCCAGGGTTTGAGTTATGCTGACCTAAACCACCGAGCCGGCCCCTGGGGGAGTGCTGCCGTGACCATCCAGGTCGACCCCGCTGTCGAGATCACCTCGCTCGTCGATCGGATCGATCGGCTCCGCCGGGTGCGGAACGCGGTGATCCTGGCCCACAACTACCAGCTCCCCGAGGTGCAGGACGTGGCCGACTTCGTCGGCGACTCCCTGGGCCTCTCCCGGCAGGCGGCGGCCACCGAGGCCGACGTGATCGTCTTCTGCGGGGTGCACTTCATGGCGGAGACGGCCGCCATCCTCTCCCCGGGCCGCACCGTGCTGCTGCCCGACCTCGAGGCCGGCTGCTCGCTCGCCGACACCATCACCGCCACCCAGCTGCGCGTTTGGAAGGCGGAGCACCCGGGCGCGGTGGTGGTCGCGTACGTGAACACCACCGCCGAGGTGAAGGCGGAGTCCGACTACTGCTGCACCTCGGCCAACGCGGCCCAGATCGTACGCTCCATCCCCGCGGACCGCGAGGTCCTCTTCCTGCCGGACATGTTCCTCGGCGCCCACGTCGAGCGGGTCACGGGCCGGAGGATGACCATCTGGATGGGGGAGTGCCACGTGCACGCCGGCATCGACCCCTCCCACCTCGACGCCATGCTCCGCGAGCATCCCGACGCCGAGCTGCTCATCCATCCGGAGTGCGGCTGCACCACCTCGACCCTGTACCGCGCCAGCCACGGCGATCTGCGCGCGGTGCCGGTCACGGTCACCTCCACCGAGGGCATGGTGCGCCGCGCCCTCAACTCGCCGGCGTCGACGTTCATCGTCGCCACCGAGGTGGGCATCCTCCACCGCATGGAGCAGTTCGCGCCGAGCAAGCGGTTCGTCCCCGCGTCCGCCGACGCGGTCTGCCCGTACATGAAGCGCATCACCCTCGAGAAGGTGGCCACCGCGCTGGAGCGGATGGAGCCGCGGGTGACCGTCCCCGCCGACATCGCCGCCCGGGCGCGGCGGGCGATCGATCGGATGCTCGCGGTCAGCGGCTGACCGATCCCGGGGCGACGGCGTACCGTGGGGCGGTGAGCTCGCCTCCGACGCTGCGCTACGAGCAGGGCACCCTGGTGCTCCTCGACCAGCGGCTGCTCCCCGGCGAGCGGAGGGAGCTGCGCTGCACCACGGCCGCCGAGACCGCCGAGGCGATCCGCGCCATGGCGGTCCGCGGCGCTCCCGCCATCGGCGTCGCCGCCGCCCACGGGGTGGCGGTGGCCGCCCGGGCCGCGGCCGGGGCGGGGGGCGACCCGGCCGCGGTGCGCGGCGCCGCCGAGGAGGCGTGCGCGCTTCTCGAGACCGCACGGCCGACCGCCGTCAACCTCGCCGGCGCCGTCCACCGGATGCGCCTGGCGCTGATGCGCGACGCCGGGCTGGCCACGGGCGCGGCGGTGGCGGCGGCGCTGGAGGCCGAGGCGGCGGCGCTGGAGAGCTTCGAGGTCGAGGCCTGCGCGGCAATGGGACGGTACGGCGCCGACCTGCTGACCGAGAACGCCCGCGTCCTGGTGCACTGCAACGCGGGGTCGCTGGCCACGGTGGGCACCGGCACCGCGCTCGCCCCCGTCTACGAGGCCCACGCCCGGGGCAGCCTCGACGTCGTCTTCGTCGACGAGACCCGGCCCCGCCTGCAGGGCGCGCGGCTCACCGCGTACGAGCTCGGCGAGGCCGGCATCCCTCACCTCCTGATCGTCGACTCGCTGGCGGCGACGCTGATGCTCCACGGCGCCGTCGACGCGGTGCTGGTCGGAGCCGACCGGATCGCGGCCAACGGCGACGTCGCCAACAAGGTCGGCACCTACGCCCTCGCCGTCGCCTGCGCGCACCACGGGCTGCCCTTCCTGGTGGTGGCGCCGACCACCACGATCGACCCCGGCTGCGAGACCGGCGCCGACATCCCCATCGAGGAGCGCGACCCCGCCGAGGTCCTGGAGATGGCCGGCGAGCGGGTCGCGCCGCGGCTCACCCGGGCGTTGAACCCTGCCTTCGACGTCACCCCCGCGTCGCTGGTGACCGCGCTGGTCACCGAGCGCGGGGTGGCCTCGCCGCTCACCGCACAGGCCATCTCCGGGCTGACCCGGCGTTAGCCTCCGCCCCTCGGGTCAGGGGGTGGGCGACGGTGGTGCGGGGGTCGGCGTGGGCGCCGGGGTCGGCGTCGGAGGCGCCGGGGTGGGCGTCGGCGCCGGGGTCGGCGTCGGCGGAGCCGGGGTCGGCGTCGGCGGAGCCGGAGTTGGCGTCGGCGGAGCCGGGGTCGGCGTCGGAGGCGCCGGGGTCGCCGTCGGCGCCGCGGTCGGGGCCGGGGTCGGAACCACGGTCGGATCCGGGGTGGGCGCCGGGGTGACGATGATCGGCGGCGTGGTCGGGCTGGGCACGATCTGGATCGGCGCGCCGATGACCGTGTTCGCCGGCGACGAGGGCGAGCCGCCCGTCTTGGTGGTCGCCGGCGGCGAGCCGATCGGCACCACCGACAGCGGGTTGGGGAGCGCGGCGGTCGACGGCAGCGCCGGATTGAGCGTGTAGACGGGCAGCGGCGAGTAGGTCGGCAGCGGGATCCCGCTGGTCGAGGTCACCGGCGGCGGCGTGTACGCCACCTGGCCGACCTCGGGCCCCCAGGTGCGCCAGCCGATGCCGAGCACCAGCACACCGGCGAGCACGCCGCCGACCAGGGCGGTCGGCTTCCTCCAGCGGTTCGCGGGAATCGGCTCGGAGCCCTCCACCCAGCGCCAGCCGGCCTGCCGGTTCGCGAAGTGGATGAGCCCGCGCACCGGTGCACCCGGCTCGGCGGGCTCGCTGACGGAGAGGTCGCCCAGCTCGGAGATGACCGCGCGGATGCGGTCGCGTTGCTGACGCGCCGCCTCGCGCTCGTCGAGCGCGGGCAGATCGGTGCCGACCTCGTCGCCGGTGTGGTCGACGAACCGCATCATGTGGGTGAAGCGGTCGCCGTTGAACCGCGCCCGGCGGTCCCACGCGGTGGCCAGCTGCTCCGGGGGCGCGAGCTCGGCGGCGAGGTCGAGCAGCTCCTCCAGGTCCACCTCGGGAGGCTGCGGGGCGGCGTCCTGAGGGCCCGTCATCGGGTCACGTCGACGGGCGCCGCGACGGCGCACACGGTGCGGCACGGCGTCTGGCTGCGTGGCATGGTTCTTCCTCACCCCTTCCTTGGCGAGCGGGCGCTCCCTGTGTAAACGGGGGAGGGCCCGAAATCCTGCCCCGGGGAGCGCCGGCTACGGGCCGGTGGGGGAGGGGGAGGGGGAGCCGGAGGGGCCCGGCGACACCGTCGGCCTCGGGCTCGGCGCCGGGGTCGGCTGGGGCGTGGGGTTGGGCGTGGGCGCCGGCGTGTGCGTCGGTGTCGGCTGCGGGGTCGGCTGGGGCGTGGGCCGCGGCGTCGGCTGCGGGGTCGGCTGAGGTGTGGGCTGGGGCGTGGGCCGTGGCGTCGGGTTGGGCGTGGGGTTCGGCGTCGGCTGGGGCGTGGGGGTGGGGCGCGGCGTCGGGTTGGGCGTGGGGTTCGGCGTCGGGTTCGGCGTGAACGTCGGCTGCGGCGTCGAGGTCGGCTGCGGGGACGGCGATCCGCTCGGCGACGGCACCGGGGTGAAGCTGGGGCCGGGGGTGAAGCTGGGTGCGGAGGTCGGCCTCGCCGTCGGCTTCGGGGTGTGCGACGCGGTCGGCGACGGCGTCGGGGTCGCGGTCGGGAAGGGCGTCGCCCCCGGGAACGGATTGAAGAACCCGTTGCCGCCGCCGTTGGGTCCGCTGAACGTCGGCGGCTGATCGGTGATCGGCGGGGTGAGGACGTGGTCGGACGCGGCGCTGCTCGCCGCGCCGGCGGTGCCCGCGGTCGCTCCGGAGCTGGCCTGGCCGCCGCCCTGCTGGACGCCGGTGGCCGGCGCGGTGACCTTCGGCGCGGCCGTGGCCGGCGGCCGGGGCAGCGCCGCGAGGGTCGGGAACCGACCCGGGTCGCCCTGGGCGATCGCCGGCCCGAGCGCGAGCGGCGGCGAGGTGAACGGGATCGAGGAGTAGCGGTCGGGGCCGAGGGTGTGGAAGAGGATGCCTCCCACCACTCCGACGAGCAACAGCCCGCCGCTCACCGCCAGCGGCCTCCGCCAGGGGATCGGGATGAACGTCCGCGGGTAGACGATCGCGGGCAGGTAGCGGGGGCGCGGCTCCTCGGCGATGGACAGGTCGCCGAGCTCGGACACCGCCGCGTCGAGGTGCATGCGCACCAGCCCCGCGGTCTGAGATGCCTCGGCGGCGTCCTCCTCGGACGCCCCCTCCTCGCCACCGGTCCACCGTCCGTGCAGCAGGCGGGCCACCGTCCCGCCGGCGGTGAACCGGGCGCGCCGGTCCCAGGCGGTGGGCAGGTCCTCGGGCGGCGACAGCTCGGCGGCCAGGTCGAGGAGCTCGTCGAGATCGTCGTCGCCGGCGTGCTGGTCGTCGGGGGGGAGGTAGTCGACGGTCACCGCCGCTCCCCGCGCGGCTGCGCGCCCGGCAGCAGCCGGACAGCGGACGCCGTCGTCACGACCGAGCACTCCGCGCAGCCGTGCGTGAAATGCCCGCGCTCAATGGCTCGCATGGGCCTCCCTTCCTGACCGGGGAGAGGTGGCCCGCACGGCCTCGTCCTCTCCTCGCACCAATCCTACCAACGAATCCCCGCGCGTGAACGGAATCCGCGAATCCCGCCGCTCGTGGTCATGGGGGCCCTCGTGGCGATCGGGCATGCCGTGCGCCGCCGCCGACGTGCCACCATGCGCGGATGAGCGAGCGGCGGCCGGCGGCGGTCGGCGTCATCGGCGGGTCGGGTCTGTACCGGTTCCTCGACGGCGCCGAGATGCTCGATCTCGAGACCCCGTACGGGCCGCCCAGCGACCGCGTCGCCGTCGGCGATCTCGCCGGTCACCGGATCGCCTTCGTCGCCCGCCACGGCGCCCGGCACACCATCCCCCCGCACCGCATCAACTACCGCGCCAACCTGTGGGCGCTCCACCGGCTCGGCGTCGAGCGGGTGCTCGCGCCGTGCGCGGTGGGCAGCCTCCGTGCCGACCGCGCCCCGGGCGAGGTGGTGATCTGCGACCAGCTGGTCGACCGCACCCACGGCCGCGCCGACACCTTCTTCGACGGCCCCGAGGTCGCCCACCTCAGTGCCGCCGACCCGTACTGCGCCGAGCTCCGGCCGCTGGCGGCCGCGGCGGCGCGTGCGGCCGGGCTCACCGTCCACGAGGGCGGCACCGTGGTGGTGATCAACGGACCCCGCTTCAGCACCCGCGCCGAGTCGAACCACTACGCCGGCGCCGGCTGGAGCGTCATCAACATGACCCAGTATCCCGAGGTGGTGCTCGCCCGCGAGCTGGGCATGTGCTACGTCAACCTCTCGCTGGTCACCGACTACGACTGCGGCCTCGAGGGGTCGCCGGAGGTGCGGCCGGTGACCCAGGCGGAGGTTTTTGCCGTCTTCCGCCAGAACACGCAGCGCATCCGCGCCGCGCTCCGCGGGCTGGTGACCCTTGTGCCCGCCGCGCGCGGCTGCGACTGCGCCGCCGGCCGGCCGGTTCCGCTGGGCCACGGCTGAGCGCCGTCCGCCCCACCCGGAGGATCCCTCGATGACCGCCTCGGCCCGCACGGAGCTCGACGATCGCGGGGTGCTCACCGTCACCCTCAGCCGCCCCGAGCATCGCAACCCCCTCGACGTGGAGGCCTGGCGGGTGCTCGGCGAGGCCTTCGGCGAGCGCGCCCGCCGCCCGGGGGTGCGCACCGTGGTGCTCCGCGGCGAGGGCGACAGCTTCTGCTCCGGGCTCGACCGCGGCCTGCTCGCCCAGGTGGCGGCAGGGAGCAACGGCCAGCGGGCCGACGTCGACGCCGAGGAGTTGCAGGGCACCGTCGACGCCATCGACAGCTGCCCGGTGCCCACTCTCGCGGTCGTCCAGGGCGCCTGCATCGGTGGCGGCCTCGCCCTCATGCTCGCCTGCGACCTCCGGGTCGCCGCCGACGACGCCTTCTTCGTGATGATGGAGATGCGCTACGCCTTCCTCCCCGACCTCGGCCACATCCCCCGGCTGATGCGGGAGGTGGGCATGGCCCGGGCCAAGGAGATGCTCTTCTTCGCCGATCGGGTGCCCGCCGCCACCCTGGAGCGCTGGGGGGTGGTCAACGAGGTGGTGCCCCGCGCCGGCCTGGAGGAGGCCGCGGAGCGCTGGACGGCGCGCTGTGCGGCCACCCCGCCGCTGGCGATCGCCCACCTCAAGCCGCTGATGCTCGCCGACCCCGCCGGCGCCGACGTCGAGGAGGGGCAGCGCAGCGCTCTCGCCGCCAACCTCGGCACCCTGCTCCGCACCCGCGACTTCCGCGAGGGGCTGGCCGCCCAGATGGAGCGCCGCGCCCCCGACTTCGCCGGCGAGTAGTGGCCGAGCCCCTGCTCCTGGCCGTCGACCAGGGCACCACCGGCACCACCGCGCTGCTGGTGGGGCTGGACGGCACCGTCCACCGCCGCGCCTACCGGGAGGTGCAGGTGGTCTATCCCCGGCCCGGCTGGGTGGAGCAGGACGCCGAGGCGCTGTGGAGCTCGGTGCTCGGCGCCTGCCGGGAGCTGCTCGAGGGCGAGGTCCAGCCGGCCGCGCTGGGCATCACCAACCAGCGCGAGACCGTGGTCGTCTTCGAGCGCGACACCCTGCGCCCGGTGGCACCGGCGATCGTCTGGCAGTGCCGCCGCAGCGCCGAGATCTGCGATGCCCACCGGCGCGCCGGCGACGAGCCGGAGCTGC
Source organism: uncultured Chloroflexia bacterium (assembly GCA_963846365.1). Lineage (GTDB taxonomy): Bacteria > Chloroflexota > Dormibacteria > Aeolococcales > Aeolococcaceae > CF-96. Next base: position 500,612 of record CAWJVN010000001.1, on the reverse strand, counting down.
GCGCCCGCACCGGGCTGCTCCTCGATCCCTACTTCACCGCCTCCAAGCTGGAGTGGCTGCTGCGCGAGCGTCCCGAGCTGCGCGCCCGCGCCGAGCGGGGCGAGCTCTGCGCGGCCACCGTCGACGGCTGGCTGGTGGCTCGCCTCACCGGCGGCCGCCGGATCGCCACCGACCCCTCGAACGCCAGCCGCACCCTCCTCTGGGACCTCCACGCCGGCGCCTTCGACCCCGGCCTCTGCGACCTCTTCGGCGTCCCCGCGGCGCTGCTCCCGGAGGTGTCCGACTCCGCCGGCCACTTCGGCGACACCGACCCCGGCGCCTTCCTCGGCCGGCGCCTCGCCATCCGGGGCATCGCCGGCGACCAGCAGGCGGCGCTCTTCGGCCAGGCCTGCGTCACCCCGGGGATGAGCAAGAACACCTACGGCACCGGCAGCTTCCTGCTCTGCAACCTCGGCGAGCGCGTCCCCGAGCCGGCCCACGGTCTGCTCACCACCGTCGCCTGGCGCCTCGACGGGCAGGACAGCTTCGCCCTGGAGGGGAGCATCTTCGTGACCGGCGCCGGGCTGACCTGGCTGCGTGACGGGCTCGGTCTCATCGACGCGCCCGCCGAGGCGGGCCCGCTCTTCGACAGCGTCCCCGACAGCAACGGCTGCCACTTCGTGCCCGCCCTCGCCGGCCTCGGCGCCCCCTACTGGGACAGCGGCGCCCGGGGCGCCCTGCTCGGGCTCACCGCCGGGGTCACCCGCGCCCACGTGGTGCGGGCCGTGGTCGAGTCGATGGCGCTGCGCACCCGCGACGTCGTCGAGGCGATGGAGGCGGCGGGGGCGAGCTTCGCGGAGCTGCGGGTGGACGGCGGCGCCAGCGTCATGGACGGGATGCTCCAGCTCCAGGCGGACCTGCTCGGCATCCCCGTCGCCCGCACCTCGACCGCCGAGACCACCGCGCTCGGGGCCGCCTGGCTCGCCGCCGTGGGAGCCGGGCTGCTCGACGGTCCCGAGGCGGTGGCGGCCGCCTGGCGTCCGGGCCGGCGCTTCCAGCCCGCCGAGCCGGGCCGCCGGCCGGTGGAGGCGTACGCCGCCTGGCAGGAGGCGGTGCGCCGGGTCCGCAGCGCCCCCTGACACCAGAAAGAGCCCGCCCCGGCCGGGGCGGGCTCTCTCCTGGCTGCAAGATGTTTCTGGTGTTGTGTGCCCGGGTCAGACGTTGGTCTGGCCGGCGCCGGCCTGGTCGCCCTGGGCCATGCCGGAGTCGGTGGGACGGTTCGAGCCCGCACCCTGGCGCCCGGCCGGACGGCCGGCACCGGTGGTGCCCATGCTCTCGTGCTCCTGGTCCTGGCCGAACTCCTCGGCCTTGCGGACGCCGGCCTTGTGGGTGCCGTACTCGGCCTTGGCCTCGACGTCCTCGCCGTCGTGGGTGACGCTGTCGAACGGGGTCTCCGGCATCCGGCCCTCGCCCTCGGCGGCCGTCGAGATCCCGCCCTTACCACCGACACGTCCCGTCGACGTGGGATGCGCGGGATCGGCTGCGGTGTTGTAGTCCTTGTTCTCGTTGCCCATCCTTGGGACCTCCGATCGTCTCGGTGCCATGCCACTGCATCTGACGTGTTTAGTGATATCAACAGTGACATGTGTTATGGCACCGACCTTAGTGCGCACGTCCGGATTCTGTCAAGGCTCCGAGTTCGCGGCGCCCGCGCTCGAACGGATGAGCGGCACCCGGGCGGGGCACGAAAAATGAAAAGGCCGGGGCTTGCGGCCCCGGCCTTTCCAAGGAAGGGAATGAGCTTCGAGTTCAGGAGCGGTGCGCCCGCTCGGTGACCCAACGATACCGCCGCCCCCCGCGCGGGCCTGTTCAGTTCCGGTGAGGACTTGTGAAGGCCGTGTAACGACCCGATGGCGGCACTGTGCGATGGGCTGGACAGGTATCCTCGGCGCCGCCCAGCCATGCAGAGCCGTCGCCACGCCATCCTGTACGACGTCGATCGGTGGCGGCGGTTTCGCCTGCCGCTGCTGCTGTTCGCCACCGGCTGCCTGCTCGCCACCCTGCTGCAGCCGGTCTTCCAGCACGGGAAGGGCCAGGCCGGCCTCGCCCCGCTCAGCTTCCTCGGGGCCGCCCTCTACGGCTTCGCGTTCAACTTCTGGCTGCGGCAGCGCTTCAGCACCCTCTCCGTCGAGGGCGACGACCTGGTGATCCGGCGCACCGGCATGAGCCAGCGCATCCCCCTCGCCGAGGTCCGGCGGGCGCGGGTGGTGAAGGTGTCGGCCACCGCCAACAAGCCGGAGCGGCGCAAGGTGCTGCCCCGGCCGGTGGCGCGGTGGCTCGACACCGAGGCGCTCACCCTGCGGCTCGACACCCCGGCCGAGCAGCTGGTGAAGCTGCGCCGCCTGCTCGGCCGCCAGTTCCTCTTCGAGAGCGACCTGGTGGTGCCGGTGGTCGACGTGGAGGGTCTTCTCCGCGAGATCGAGGAGGCGATGCCCCGGCCCGACCCGGCGCCGCCGGCGGCCCGTCGCAGGCGCCGCCGGTGAGGCCGCGGCCACCGGGCAGCGTGCCCCGAGCGGGGGCGCGCGCCTTCCTCGACCTCGACCGGATCGACGTGATCTGGCTGCTCGTCCTGGTGCTGACCGCCTTCGTGCTGCGGATCGCCAGCCCGATCTTCCCCGACGCCCTCAGCCATCCCGCCGGCGGCGCCCCGGTGACCGCCTACGGCCTCTCCTACCCGTACAACAACGACGGCTGCGTCGACGACGTCCCCGTCGACGCCCGCGGGCACATCACCGGCCCCAAGGACCCGCCCCAGCGGCACTGCGGGTTCGTGTTCGACGAGGTGTACTTCCCGGTCGACGCCGCCAAGGACCTCCACCAGCCCACCGTCGACTACTTCGACCCCGAGCCGCCGCTCGCCAAGCTGCTGATGGCACCGCCGATCGCGGCCCTCGGCTTCGGCGGCTGGTCGTGGCGGCTGAGCTGCACGATCGCCGGCAGCCTGCTGGTCGGCCTCGTCTACCTGATCGCCCGGCGGCTGCGCCGGGAGCGCTTCTTCGCGGTCGCCGCGGCGGTGATGGTCGGCTTCGACGGGCTCGCCCTCGTCGAGTCGCGCACCGGCGTCATCGACATCATCGCCATCCTCCTCGCCGTCTCGATCACCTACGCCTTCCTGCTCCACTGGCAGGCGCGCACCCGCACCCAGTGGCGGGCGACCCTCTACGCCCTCGCGGCGGTCACCGGCCTCGCCTTCGGCGCCAAGCTCACCGCCCTCGCCCCGGCGCTGGTGGTGACGGCGCTGATCCTCGGCCGCTTCCTCGAGCCGGTGGCGGTGCGGCTGGTGCCGGCGCTGCGCGGGGTCGCCGGGCCCGGCGAGGGCGAGGCCCGGATGTGGCGGGACGCCGCCGGCCGCCGCGCCGCGCTCCACTACGCCGCCGCGCTGCTGCTCGCCGGCTCGGTCTTCGCCGCCGGCTACTCCCGCTACCTCACCATCCCCCACGACACCGTCTACCACTTCGTCGCGTGCGACCCCAAGGGCGGGCTGCGCGACGGCCCCAACACCAGGGACGACCACCAGGACGTGCCCCTGATCCGGCACGCCGACGGCACCCCGGTCACCGTCGCCGGGCATGCCCTGCCCAGCATCCCCGCGGCGATCGGGAACATCTCCGGGCAGATGAAGGCGAGCCTCAACTACCACGACATCGAGTGCCGCCCCCACCCCTATGCGTCGCGCTGGTACACGTGGCCGGTGATGGCCCACCCGGTGCTCTTCTACGCCGACTACACCCGCCACACCACCGCCGGGGGCAACCCCGAGACCGCCTGGATCACCGACATGGGCAACCCCGCGGTGTGGTGGCCGGCGATCCCCGCGCTGCTCTTCTGCGTGTGGACGATGACCCGGGGGCCGTCGTGGTGGCGGTTCGCCACCGGGGCGGTGATGGTCGCCGGGCTGGGGCTGATGATCCGCTTCTTCAAGTCCGCGGAGACCGGGGTGGTCGGGGTGCACCCGTCGATGGCGCCGTTCGCCCTGGGCCTGGCGCTGATGGTGGTGTTCGCGGTGCTGGCGGTGATCTCGGCGGTGGTGTCACGCCGCCTGGTGCCGGCGCTCTGCGTGCTCGGCTACAGCGCCGCCTGGCTGATGTGGGTGCTGGGCAACGAGAAACGGGTGCTGTTCTTCTACCACATGCTCGGCGCGGTGCCCTTCATGGCGCTGGCCTACGCCTACGCGCTCACCGCGCTGCGCCGCACCGAGGTCGGCGTGTTCGGCCGCAGGGTGCGGCTGGCGCCGCTCTCCTACGCCGCCGTCGCGGTGGTTGTGGCCGCTTTCGTCTTCTTCTCCCCGATGTGGACGGGGGCGCCGCTCGGCCCCGCCGACCACGCCATGCGCCTGTGGGTGGGTGACTGGCAGTGACCCTGCTGGCAGGGGTCCTCTGGCTGCTCACCGGAGCGGCCGGGGCCGTCGTGGCCGGGCTGGTGCGGGTGCCGCTGCGGCTCGAGGAGCGGGTGGCGATCGCGGTGGTCGCCGGCATCGAGGTGAGCGCGCTCTGCACCCTCGGCGTCACCCTGGTGGCGGGGATGAGCACCCCGGCGGTGCTCGCCGGGCCGCTGCTCCTGGGGCTGCTCGGCCTCGGCGTCGCGCTGCGCGCCGGCGACCCCCGCGACCCCTGGCGGGAGTCGATCGCGGAGCTGCCCGAGCGCCGGCGCGACGGTTCACTGTGGGGGCCGCTGGCGCTGCTGGTGGCGGCCGTCACCGGCTTCTCGATCCTGTTCGCCCACACCCTCTTCACCAGCGGCCCGGACATCACCGCGGGTTTCCCCACGGTGTGGGCGGACTGGTCGCTGCACGCCACCGCGGCGAGCAGCTTCTCGGCGGGGCACAACCTGCCGCCCCACGACCCCATCTTCAGTGGCACCCCCTACCGCTATCCCTTCCTCCCCGACTTCCAGAGCGCCCTGCTGCTCCAGCTCGGGGCCTCGCCGGGGGCGGCGCTGGCGATCCCCGGCGCGGTGCTCTGCGTCGCCGCCGCGCTGCTCCTCGCCTCGCTGGCACGGCGGCTGTGCGGCTCCTTCGCCGCCGGGGTGGTGGCGATGGCGATCTGCCTGCTCGGCGGCGGGCTCGGCGCCGGCGGCCTGTGGTGGGACGCCTGCGCCAGGGCGGGGCTGAGCACCGCCCGCTGCGCCCCCACCCAGGTGACCACCCACCCCGGCGACGCCGTGGCGGCGCTCCGCGCCATCCCCGCGACCGTCGCCGACCAGCCCCGGGCCTACGACGGGCTGCTCACCGACGCCGCCGTCCAGCCCGCCGGCAACATCCAGTGGTACACGCCCATGCTCGCCTGGTGGCTGCCCCAGCGCACCTTCGACCACGGGGTCGGCATCGCCCTGGCGGTGCTCCTCCTGGTCGCCGCCGGGCTGGCCCGGCCGCCGCCCGCGTGGTCGCCCCACCTGCTCGCCGGCGCGCTCGCCGGGCTGCTGCCGCTGATCCACGTCCACACCCTGATCGCGCTCTCGGTGGTGCTCCCGGTGCTGGCGCTGGTGCGCCGGCGGCGGGAGTGGCTGGGGATGTTCGGCGTCACCCTGGCGCTGGCGGTGCCCCGGCTGGCGCAGATCGCCGCCGGCGGACACGGCGTCGACCGGGGCCCCTTCGGCAGCAATGCGTTCCCCTACCTCGAGCCGGGGTGGAAGTGGAACCCGGACTCCGACCCGGGGCGGATCGTCAGCCTCGCCCACGACGGCATCGGCGGGGTGGTGGGGAGGGTCGTCCACGTCCTCCTCACCCCCGGCTTCTGGGGCTTCTGGCTGCTGAACACCGGCATCCTGCTGCCCGCCTGCGCCCTGCTCCTCGGCACCGTGGTGATGCGCCACACCCGTCCCACCGGCCTCGACGACGACCGTCCGCGGACCTGGCGGCCGCTGATCTCCGACGAGCTGGCGCTGCTCTGCGCCCCGCTGATGCTGCTCTGGCTGGTCGCCAACATCGTGGTGTTCCAGTCGTGGGACTGGGACAACACCAAGCTCTTCGCCTACTGGCAGCTGGGCGCGGCGCTGCTGGTCGGCGCCTGGGTGGTGCGCTGGTGGCGGGGCGGGGCCTGGCGGGCGGCCGCGGCCACGATGGCGCTCGCCAGCCTGCTCATCACCGGCGGCCTGGTGATGCTGCGCGATCTCCCCTGGACCCCCCGCGACACCAATCCGGGAAGCTACACCTGGGCCGGTCAGGACGATCGCGATCTCGCCGCGCAGGTCGCCAACCACACCCCGCGCACCGCGGTCATCCTCACCGGAGGCCGCCCCAACGACCCCCTGCTCACCCTCGCCGGACGCACCGCGGTGATGGGCTACGCGGGCTGGTTGAACAGCTACGGCACCGACTTCGGCACCCGGCCGGACGACGTCCACAGCATCTACGCGGGCTGCCCAGGCGATCCCCCGGGCTGCCCCGTCCAGGCCCTGCTGCGCCGCTACCGCGTGTCCTTCGTGGAGCTCGGCTCCTGGGAGCGCGACCAGCAGTCGGCCGACCAGGCGTGGTGGGACGCCCACTACCCGGTCCTGGCCCGGGCCGGCGACACCACCGTCTACGACGTCCGGCCGCCGCACGGTTGAGGGTCCGGGCGGATGCACACCACCACGTTGGCTGGGTTTCTTGCCATCATGGTGGCAAGGTGGTACATTGTCGCCGTCGCCGGTGGGCTCCCTCGAGGGACTGGAGATGCAGCGCTGTCCGCTCGCCCCGCACGGGCTCGCGAGTGACCTCATGGCCGCCTGTCCAGGATTCGACCCCTCCCACCTGACCATGGGCCCCGGTCCGGGTGAGGGCCTGACCGGCCAGACCTGCAGCCACATCGGCTCGGGGCGGACCGCCCGCGGGTTCACGGCCACCTGCCTCCACCCGGAGGCCGAGCGGGTGGTGGCGGAGTCGCGCCGGATCGCCAGGACAGCGCTGTCCCCGGCCGTGCCGGCAGGGGGTTGCTAGACTGGCCGGCCGTCATGGCCGTCACCGCTGAGCGCTTCGACGAGCTGGTCGCCACCGCTCTGCGCGGCGAGCTGACCGCCCTCGACGTCGCCTACCTCCTTCCCCACGAGGTGATCTCGCTCGGCGCGGCGACGGCGACCGCCTGCGGCCAGTCCGCGACCGCCTCGATGCTGATCCGGTCGTGGGAGCGGCTCGCCGACCAGGGCTATCCGCGGGAGCTGCTGTCGTTGGCCGTCGAGACCCTCGACCTGGCGCTCCGTGACGGGCACCTCGGAGGGGAGACGCCCTCCCTGCTGCGCCGGCTGCGGATCTTCGCGCCCAGGGATGAGGAGTAGCCGCTCGGGCGGGTGTCGAAGGCTGCTCCCACATTCGGGTCATCGGCGTGCAGGCTCGGGCAGGCCGGCGCCCACCGACTACCATGTCGGCCGCCCATGAGCACCCTGCCCGAGTTGATCAGCGCCGTGCTCCCCGCCTACAACGAGGTGGCGGTGATCGCCGAGACGGTCCGGCGCACCCACGCCGCGCTCCTCGCCAGCGGTGTCGTCGACCACGAGGTCGTTGTGGTCGACGATGGCAGCAACGACGGCACCGCGGAACAGGTGCTCGGCCTCGCCCCCGAGGTGCCCGGGACCCGGCTGCTCGGCCACGCCTCCAACCTCGGCTACGGGGCGGCGCTGCGCACCGGCTTCGAGGCGGCGCGGAGCGAGGCGGTGTGGCTTCTCGACAGCGACGGCCAGTTCGACCCCGGCGACCTGGCGCTGCTGCTGCCCCACTGGGAGCCGGGCTCGATGGTCGCCGGCTACCGGGCGCAGCGCCAGGACCCCTGGACCCGCCGGGCCAACCACGCCGCCTTCTTCGCCCTGGTGCGGCTGCTGAACGGCCCCACCCTCCGCGACGTGAACTGCGCCTTCAAGCTGTTCGCGCGCGAGCTCGGCGTGGGCCTGCAGTCGCAGGGCGCGATGATCTCCACCGAGCTCGCGCTGCGCGCCCGCGACCGGGGCTGCCGGATCGTCGAGGTCGCCGTGCCCCACCATCCCCGGACCACCGGCGAGGCCACCGGCGCCCGCCCCGCGGTGGTGGCCCGCGCCTTCGTGGAGCTGCTGGGGATGCGCGCCGACCGCGAGGGCGGCGGCCTGCAGGGGCCGGCGCAGGGCGACCTGCGCCGCCGCCGGTGACCCTCGGGGGCCCGCTCTGGCGGCTGGTCCTCCCCCCCTTCCTCGCCGCCCGGGCGGTGAGCCTGCTGGTGCCGGTGCTGGCCACCTGGGAGCAGAGCACCGCTCCCGGATTCCCCACCGGCGGCGAGCTGCGCTCCGCCTTCGACCGGTGGGACAGCGAGTTCCTACGTGGCCATCGCCGAGCACGGCTACCCGGCGCACCTCGACTTCGGCCTCGGCCAGGGCGGCCACCTGGTCGCCTTCTTCCCCGGCTACCCGATCCTGGTGCACGTGGTGATGCTGGTCGCCCGGGACGCGGTGCTCGCCGGGCTGCTGGTCAGCACCGTGCTCGAGCTCGTCGCGCTGCGCCTGCTCGCCGGGCTGGTGCTGCGCGAGCGCGACCTCGGCGCGGCGCGCTTCGCCGTCTGGGCGCTGGCGTTCTGGCCGTACGCCGCGTTCCTCGGCCTGGTCTACACCGAGAGCGCCTTCCTCGCCGCCGCCGCCGGGTCGCTGCTGCTCGCCCGTCGCGGCCGCTTCGGCCCCGCCTGCCTGGTGGCGGCGCTGGCCTGCGCCACCCGGGTGACCGGGGTGGCGCTGATCCCCGCCCTGCTGGTCGAGCAGCTGGTGCGCCACCGCGGCCGGCCGACCCTGCAGCTCGCCTGGCTGCTGCTGGTGCCGCTCCCGCTGCTGCTCTTCGGCGCCTACCTCCAGGTGCACACCGGCGACTGGCTGGCCTGGCTTCACGCCGAGGGATCGGTGTCCTTCGACTACCGCCACCTCGACTGGCCCTGGGCGGGCGCCCGGGCCACCTGGGACTCCGCGGTGCTCAGCTCGCTGCCGGCGGGCTCGACCTACGTCTTCGGCCTCGAGGTGCTCTTCGGCGTGGGCGGCGCGGTGGTGGTGGCGGCGCTCTGGATCCGGCGCACGCTCCCGCTCTCGCTGCTCAGCTTCTGCACCGCGGTGTGGCTGCTCTCCGTCTGCGTCTCCTACTGGATCTCGGTGCCCCGCTACGAGATCGCCATGTTCCCCGCGCTCATCGCCGTCTGGGACCTGCTCGCCCGCCGCCCCTCCTGGCGGGCCGCGGCGGTGGCGGCGAGCGCCGGCCTCTTCGCCTACGGGGCGGGGCTGTACGCCACCGGGAGATGGCTGGGGTGATCGTCGACGCGCACGTCCACATCCTTCCCGACCGGGTGCGGGGCGGGCTCGCCGAGATCTGCGCCCGCGAGCCCTGGTTCGGCGCCTGCCACGCTCGGCCGGGGGCGGCGGTGGCCTCCGCCGAGGATTTGGTCGAGGCGATGGACGCGGCCGGCGTCGACCGGGCGGTGTGCTTCACCTGGCCGTTCACCGACCCCGCCCTCTGCGCCGAGGCCAACGACTACCTCGCCGCCGCGGTGCGGCGCCACCCCGGCCGCCTGGTGGGCTTCGGCTGCGTCCAGCCCGCCGACCCCGGCGCCGCCGCCGAGGTCGAGCGCTGCGCCCGGCTCGGCCTGCGCGGAGTCGGCGAGCTCAACGCCGACGCCCAGGGGTGGGCCCTCGAGGACGAGGCCGCCCTCGGCCCGGTGGTGCGCGCCTCGGTGGCGGCGGGCCTGCCCTGGAACCTGCACTGCAGCGAGCCGGTCGGGCACCAGTACCCGGGCAAGGGCACCGCGACCCCCGACCGGGTCGCCGCCCTGGCGCTGCGCCATCCCGATCTGACCGTGGTCTGCGCCCACCTCGGCGGCGGGCTGCCGCTCTACGCGCACATGCCCGAGGTGCGCGAGATCTGCCGCACCAGCCTGTACTTCGACACCGCCGCGGTGCCCTTCCTCTACCAGCCCTCGGTGTACCGGGCGGTGGTCGAGGCGGTGGGCGCGGACCGGCTGCTGTTCGGCACCGACCACCCCCTGCTGCGGGCGCCGCGCTACCTCGCGACCCTGCGCGACCTCGGGCTGGGCGAGGAGGCGACCGCGGCCGTCCTCGGCGGCAACGCCGCCCGGCTGCTCGGCCTGGCTTGACGGCCCCCGGGCGTCCGCCAAGAATCTGCGCCGATGACCGCACCGGGAGGCAGGCGCACCCGCACCCGCCGGGTCACGCTGTGGAATGCGCTGCTGGGGGCCCTCCTCCTCGGGGCGGTGGCCATCCTCGGGATCTTCCGGCTCTACATCGGCAGCACGGGCTGGAGGGGACCGTTTCCGTGGAGCGTGTACGCATCGGCCGCGGCCGCGTGGGGGGTCGCCGTGCTCGACGTCGTCGCCACCATGGAGGTCTTCGGAGCGGTCCGCATCGGCGCGCCCCGCGCCGCCGCGCTGCGCCGGCCCTGGGTGCCGTTCGCGGCCCTGCTGCTCGGCCTCGCCCTCGGATACCTGTTCTGGAGATGACCCGGAGATGACGGCCGGTTGCGAGCCGGGATGAGCAGGAGGGTTCCCGTCCTCGTCCTCTGGGCCGGCGTGGCCGGGGTGCTCGTCGTCGGGGCCTGGACCCTCAGCCTGACGAGCGCACTGGCCGACCAGCCCTGCAACGACGCGCAGACCTTTCCGGGCGTGGTGGTCGTCCTCGTGAGCATCGCCGGCTTCGTGGTGGGCCACGCGGCCGGTCGCCTGCGCGCCGACCCGCGCGACGACCCGGATGACGAGCCGGATCCGGTGCTGCCACCGGGGTCGCGGCTGGCACGGCACTCGCGACTGGTCGGGCGCGTGGCCGTGGCGGTGCTCCTGTTCGTGGCGCTCCTGGTCCTCGTCTACGAGACGATCGGACTTACCAACGCATGGGGCACGCGGCCGATCACGGCCTACGTCCGCTGTGGCGCAAGCCATGCACCGGTGCGCGCGACCCTGATGGCCGGCGTGGTCAGCATGCTGGTGGGGCACTGGCTCTGGTATCCGCGCCGGAGGCCGCGCTGATGGCCGGGGGCTGGCGCTGGGGGATCACCGCCGTGGTCGCCTTCCTCACCCTCGCCCTGGCCGCGGTCGCGGCATTCGACGCCTACCTCGAGGCGACGGACAGCCCGTCGATCGCCGCCCGTCTGCAGGTCTGGGCGAGGAGATACCCGCTGTTCTCGGGCGCGGTCATCGTGCTCCTGGGGGCGATGCTGGCGCACTTCTTCCTCAACCGGGGATTCTGAGCGGCACCACCGGCGGGCCTCAGCCTCGCTCGCGGCGGAGACGGAGGCCCCAGGAGATCGGGTCGACCGCGTAGTACAGGGCGAGCGCGGCGTGGAATGCGAGGCAGGCGTAGGCGTTGAGCAGGGCGATGCCGGTGGCGGCGGCGTACACCCCCGTCCCCGCCACGAAGAGCACCGTGGTGATCCGGCGCTGCTCCTCGGGGAAGGAGTTGGCGAGCAGCCGGCGGCGTGCCGACGCGTACAGCCAGAGGGCCGCCCAGGCGAGGGCGTTCACGGTCATCACCAGGCTGTAGGCGACCGCGGCGACCCGGGTGCCCTCGCCCCGCCGCAGCGCCTCGCCGAGGATCCCGGTGGGGTAGGGGATGAAGACGATGGTCATGAGCAGGAGCAGGTTGAGGTAGACGAGGGTTCGGTCGATCCGGGCGAGCCGGCTGAGGATCGCGTGGTGGTTGAACCACATGATCCCGATCACGCTGAAGCTCACCACGTAGGCGGCGTAGGCGGGCCACTGGCGGAGCAGCTCGGCGCCGAGGTCGTCGAAGCGCTGGGGCTGGCCGATGGTCAGCACCAGCAGGGTGATGGCGATCGCGAAGACCCCGTCGCTGAAGGCCTCGACGCGTCCTCTGCTCATCTCCGGCGCATTCTGACGCGGCCCGGGAAGACGGGTGCGCGCGCTCGCATGCGACCATCGGCGGCAGATATGGACACCCGCAGCCTGCTGATCCGCGCCGACGACCAGCCCGGCGTGCTCCACCACATCACCGGCGAGATCCTCGAGGCCGGGGGCAACATCGTCACCGTCGAGACCCGCGAGGCCACCCGGGGCGTGTTCAGCCTCTACCTCGAGCTCGAGAAGTGCGACGTCGACGGGCTCGCCGGGCGGCTGCGGTCGCTGCCGTTCGTGGTCGAGTGCAGCGAGCCCCGCCCCTTCGGGCTCATCTTCGGCGCCCGGGTCATCGTCATCGGCGGCGGCGCCCAGGTGGCGGCGGTGGCCAGCGGGGCGGTGCAGGAGGCCGACCGGCACAACATCCGGGGCGAGCGGATCAGCGTCGACACCATCCCGCTGGTGGGCGAGGAGAACATCGCCGAGGCGGTGCGCGCCGTCGCCCGGCTGCCCCGGGTGCGGGCGCTGGTGCTCGCCGGGTCGCTGATGGGCGGCGACATCGCCGACGCGGTCACCGAGGTGCAGCGGACCGGCATCCCGGTGATCACGCTCAGCCAGATCGGCTCGGTGGTCGAGGTCTGCGACCTGGTGGTCTCCGACCCGCTGCAGGCAGGGGTGCTCGCCGTCATGGCGGTCGCCAGCACGGCGCGCTTCGACCTGGCGCGGGTTCGTGGGATGCGCCTCTGACCGCCGCCGAGCGGGCCGCCTGGCTCGACCGCCTGGAGGGGATGGCGGCCGACATCGCCGCCGCCCTCGCCGGCCTGGCGGGCACCGAGGAGGGGAGGGTGCCGCTCGACGTCGGCGCCGGCGGCGACCGCACCGCGGTGGTCGACCGGCGCGCCGAGGACGTGGTCATCGCCCACTGCGAGGCGCTCGCCGCCGCCGGGGTGCGCTTCCTGCTGCGCAGCGAGGAGCTCGGCGACCGCGCCTACGGGGCCACCCAGCCGGTGCTGCTCGTCGACCCCGTCGACGGCAGCCTCAACGCCATGCACGGCATCCCCTACTACTGCACCTCGCTGTGCCTGGTCGACGGTGAGACCGTCGCCGACGCCGCGGTCGCGGTGGTGCGCAGCCTCGCCGTCCCCCGGGTCTACGCCGCGGTCCGCGGCGAGGGGGCGACCCGCGACGGGGCGCCGCTGCGGCCGCTCGCCGTCGGTCTCGACGACCGCGGCCGCATCCCGATGCTGCTCATCGAGGGCATGAACTCGGTGCGCAAGGTGAGCAGCCTCACCCCGCTGCTCGCCGCCACCCGCCGGCTGCGCCTGCTCGGCTCGGCGGCGCTCAGCCTCTGCCAGGTGGCCGCCGGCTCGGCATCGGCGCTGGTGGCGCCGTCGGGGATGCGCCCCTACGACTGTGCCGCCGCCCTGCTCCTGCTGCGAGAATCCGCGGCCGTGATCACCGACATCGACGGCCGCTCGCTCGACGACCAGGTCCTCGACTTCTCCGCCCGGCTGCCGATCGTCGCCTCGCTCAGCCCCGAGGTCCACGCCCGCACCCTGCGGCTGCTCGCCGAGGGGGGGATGCGGTGAGCCTCCCCGTCCGCTCCCCGGCGCCCACCGCCACCCTGCTGATCTCCTGCCCCGATCAGCGCGGGCTGGTGGCCCGCACCGCCCAGTTCGTCGCCGACCGCAACGGCAACCTGGTCCACGCCGAGCACCACATCGACCCCACCACCGGCCTCTTCCTGATGCGGATCGAGTGGGAGCTCGACGGCTTCGAGCTCGACCGCCCCGAGATCGCCCCCGCGTTCACGCCGCTCGCCGAGCAGATCCACGCCACCTGGCACCTCCACTTCTCCGACGAGGTGCGGCGGATGGCGATCTGGGTCAGCCGTCAGGACCACTGCCTCAGCGACCTCATCCAGCGCCGGCGTGGCGGCGAGCTGCGCGCCGACATCGCCCTGGTGATGTCGAACCACGAGGAGCTGCAGCCACTCGCCGCCGCCTTCGGCATCGAGTACGTGCACGTGCCCACCGACGGCTCCAACCGCCACCGTCACGAGGCGGTGCAGCTCAGCCTGCTCCAGAACCACGGCATCGACCTGGTGGTTCTCGCCAAGTACATGCAGATCCTCACCCCCGAGTTCCTGGTGCGCTACCCGCGGGTGATCAACATCCACCACTCCTTCCTGCCCGCGTTCATCGGCGCCAACCCCTACCTGCAGGCGATCCAGCGCGGGGTGAAGATCATCGGCGCCACCGCCCACTACGCCACCGCCGACCTCGACGCCGGCCCGATCATCGAGCAGGACGTGGTGCGGGTCAGCCACCGCGACTCGGTCGGCGACCTGATCCGCAAGGGCCGCGACCTCGAGCGGGTGGTGCTCGCCCGCGCCGTCCGCCTCCACCTCGAGAACCGGGTGATCGTCCACGGCAACCGGACCAGCGTCTTCGACTGATCCGGTGATCCGGCGGCGGGTCAGTCGCTCAGCGTCAGCGGGTGGAGGAACTCCTCGAGCAGGGGGAGGAGCAGGTCGGGGCGCTCGACCTGGGGACAGTGGCCGCAGGCCTCGAGCACCTCGAGGCGCGCCCCGGTGACGGCGTCCGCCAGCGCCCGGCCGTGCTCCACCGGGACCATCCGGTCGTGGCGTCCCCAGAGCACCAGCAGCGGGACGTCGAGGGCCTCGGCCCGCTGCAGCAGCGTGCCGGAGGCGAGCTCGGCGACGAGCAGGTGGCCGAGCTGGTAGAGGTCCTCGATGTCGCGGCGGCTGCGGTAGCGGCGGCCGAGCTCGCGCATGGTCGCGGAGTTCGATCCGCGCCGGGTCGTGGACGACGAGGCGGAGGAAGATCTGCCGGGACACCGACTCCACCAGCGAGGGTGGCATCACCTCGAGGGCGAGCAGCATGAAGCGCAGCGAGAGCAGCTGGCCGCTCAGCATCCGCCACCAGATCGGCACCCCGACCCCGAGCCCTGCGGGGGCGATCGCCACCACCCTCTCGGTGCGCTCCGGGTGGGCGAGGGCGAAGCGCAGCACCGTCGCACCGCCCATGGAGTTGCCCACCACCGAGACCGGGCCGTCGACGCCGAGGGCGTCGAGCACCCCCTCGACGGCGGCCACCTGGCCGTCGAGCAGCGGCCCGGCGACCGGCGTGGAGGCGCCGAAGCCGGGGAGGTCGAGGGAGATCACGCGATGCCGTCGGGCCAGCTCGGGGAGCACGTTGCGCCAGGTCGCGTGGGTGTCGCCGAAGCCGTGCAGCAGCACCACGGTGCGACGGCCGTGCCCGGCGCTGAGCACGTTCAGCTCGGTGCCGGCCGCGCGGACGATCCGACAGCCCGGCGCGGCGGAGGACAGTGGCGCGATCGCCATGGACGCGGCTCAGCCTCCTGTGGGGCGAGCGACGCCCATCAGCACGGTGTGGCCCGACCCCCTCATCCGGACAGTGTGCCATGAACCCGGCGGCCGGCAGGCGTGCGTGACATGGATGTCGAGGGCCGAGTCCGCCGCGAGTTCGGTGGCCCTGACGGAGCCGGAGGTGGCGTCCTGGGGAGGCTTCCGTGGTCATGTTTTCGAAAGGGATGCCGGCGGATAGTCGGGCCATGGACATCCACCCCGCTCTCCGAGGCGCCGCCTGGGCACGCAGCCTCCCGGCCGGCGGAACCCCCGTCGACGCCGAGACGCTGGCTGCCGTCGTCTCCGCGCTGGCCGAGCGGCCAGATCTCTGGAC
Organism: uncultured Chloroflexia bacterium; assembly: GCA_963846365.1. Taxonomy (GTDB): domain Bacteria; phylum Chloroflexota; class Dormibacteria; order Aeolococcales; family Aeolococcaceae; genus CF-96. The sequence continues at coordinate 485,074 of CAWJVN010000001.1, read as the reverse complement.
GGACCTGGTCCAGCACAATCCGCAGATGCGCTGGTACGAGCGGGTCGCGCTGACCGACACCGTCGAGGTCTGGCTGATCGGCTGGTGCTGGGGACAGCACACCTCCCTCCACGACCACGGCGGCGCGTCGGGCGCGGTGGCGGTGGTGGGCGGGACCCTCCGCGAGGCCGTGGTGCCGGCGCCGGGATGGCCGTCGCGGTCGCGGCTGCTGCACACCGGCTCGCTGCTGCGCGTGCCTCCGGCGACCATCCACGGGGTCGGCAACGTCCATCCCCTGGTGGCGACGAGCATCCACGCGTACTCGCCTCCCGGGCTGGAGATGACCACCTTCGACAGGGCGCTGCCGGTGCCCGCGCTGGCGGCGGCAGCCTGATGTCCGCCGTCGACGTTCTGCTCGCCGAGGCCCGCGCCGGCCTGGTGCGCCTCGACCCGGTGGCCGCGTCCGCGGCGGTCGACGACGGGGCGCTCCTCGTCGACATCCGCCCCGAGGCGCAGCGCCGCGTCGAGGGAGAGGTGCCCGGGGCCCTGCTGATCGAGCGCAATGTGCTGGAGTGGCGGATGGATCCCACCTCCCCGTCCTGCCTGCCCGAGATCGTCGATCACCTGCGACCGATCGTCGTGCTCTGCTCCGAGGGCTACGCGTCGAGCTTCGCCGCGGCGACGCTGCGCCGGCTCGGGCTCGAGAACGCCACCGACGTCACCGGCGGCTTCCACGCCTGGCGGCGCGCCGGCCTGCCGACGGTCGGCGGGAGGGTCGTGGCTCGCTAAGCTCCGCTCATGCACGTCGGATGGGCGTTCGAGTCGGCCGCGCTCCGGCATCCCGAGCACCCCGCCGTCGTCGCCGGCGACGGCGTCCTCGGGTACGCGGAGTGGCACCGGCGGGCGGCCCGGCTGGCCGGCTGGATGCGGGAGGCGGGTGCGGCCCCGGGCGCGCGGGTGGCGCTGGCGATGCGCAACTCCGAGGCGCTGGCCACCGCCTACCTGGCGACCCAGCTGGCCGGCGCCACCGCGGTGCCGCTGAGCTTCCGGCTGGGAGCGTCCGAGCTGGGCCACTGCCTCGCCGACTCCGAGGCGGTGCTGCTGCTCCACGACGGCAGCGTCGAGGCCGCCCTCGCCGGGGTGGAGGGGCTGCCGCCGCGGCTCCACGTCCGCGACCTCGAGGCGGTGATCGCGGCGGCGCCCGCGGTCGAGCCCCCCGGCAACGACGACCGCGCCACCAGCGTCATCCTCTACACCTCCGGCACCACCGGGCGGCCGAAGGGGGTGCCCCGCTCGCACCGGGCGGAGTGGGCGGCCAGCCTCGCCCACGTGATCCAGTGCGGCTACGCGGCCGGCGAGCGCACCCTCGGCGCGATGCCGGTGCACCACACCATGGGGATCCGCTCGCTGCTCGCGATGATCGCGGTCGGCGGACTGTACGTGCCGGTCGCCTCGGTCTCGGACGGCCCCGTCCCGGCGCTGCTCGCCGAGCACCGGGTCACCGCGCTCTACCTCGTGCCCACGGCCTACCACCTGCTCCTGGACCGGCTCGAGGTGCCCCTGCCCGACTGCCGCAAGCTCGCCTACGCGGGGGCGCCGATGACCCCCGGCCTGGTGCGCCGCTGCACCGAGGTGTTCGACCCCGCCGTGCTCGTGAACCACTACGGCTCGACCGAGATCTACACCTTCACGGTGTCGGCGCGGCAGCGGGAGAAGCCGGGGTGTGCGGGACGGGCGGGGCTGCACACCCGGATCCGCCTGGTCGAGGCGTCGCGCGAGCGCCGGGTGCCGCCCGAGGAGGTGGTGGCCGCGGGCGAGCCCGGCGAGGTGATCGCCGCGGTCGACGGCGATGAGGCCTTCGCCGGCTACCTCAACCGTCCCGAGGCGACCGCGAACGCGGTGCGCGACGGCTGGTACTACACCGGCGACATCGGCCGGCTCGACGAGGACGGCGACCTCTGGGTGGAGGGCCGGGTCGACGAGATGATCATCAGCGGTGGCGAGAACATCCACCCCCTGGAGGTCGAGGACGCCCTCGCCGCCCATCCCGAGGTCGCCGAGGTCGTGGTCTGCGGCCTGCCCGACGAGCGCTGGGGGCAGCTGGTGGCCGCCTTCGTGGTGCCGCGCCCGGGGACCGGGCTCACCGCCGAGGCTCTGGAGCGGCACGCCCGCGACCAGGCCGCGCTCGCCGCCCACAAGCGGCCGCGGCGGACGCTGCTGGTGCGCACCATCCCGAAGAGCCCGGTCGGCAAGGTGCTGCGCCGCGAGCTCCTCGCCGGCAACTACGAGCTGCTCTGAGCCTCGGCGGCCTCGAGGCGCTGGCGCAGGTGGTCGCGAAGACCGGCGGGCAGCGCGGTGGCGCCGAGCACGTGCGCCCAGATCGCGCGCTCGCCGAGCAGCGCCCGCGAGACCTCGGCCACGGTGACCCCGTGGGCGGGCCGGTCGAGGACCCGGAGGGCGTCGCCGGCGCCGAGATCGCCGGGCTCGACGATGCGCAGGTAGGCGCCGGGGCGGTTGGCGGCGGCGAAGCGGGCGACGAAGACCGGGTCGCCCATCCGCATGCCGAGCTTGAAGCAGGGGAGGCGGGGCTGGGCGACCTCGAGCAGGGCCGAGCCCACCTCCCAGCGCTCGCCGATCACCGCGCCGCTCACCTCCAGGCCGCTCACGGTGAGGTTCTCGCCGAAGCTGCCCGGTGCCAGGGGCCTGCCGAGGCCCTCGCCCCACCAGCGGTAGTCCTCGATCGCGTAGGCGTAGACCGCCTTGTCGGCGCCGCCGTGGACGCTGAGGTCGGCCTGGCGGTCGCCGCTGAGGTTGACGCCCTCGGCGCGCACCCGGCCGGTGACCGGCGCCTTCGCGATCCCGCTCTCCACGGTGCGGCGCCCGGCGGTGAGCGGCGCCACCGTCCCGACGTTCACCGCGACCAGCCGGCCGCTCATCCCGACACCGGCTCGGCGCGGCCGGCGGCGCGGCGGCGCAGCACCTGGTTGTAGGCGCGGTCGACCTCGGCGCCCATCACCAGCCGGAAGGCGGCGGCGAGGCTGTCGAGGGCGAGCGGGCGCATCCGCTCCAGGGTGTCCTGCATCCGCGGCCAGTCCGCCTCGGGACGCCCCGCCTCCTCGAACGGCCGCCAGACCTCGTCGAGGTAGAGGCGGACGTAGCGGCGGGCGACCCCGTGGGCGTGACGGGTCACGTCCTCGGCGGCGGCGATGCAGGAGCCGAGCGGCACCCCGAGCACCACCAGCTGCTCGGCGCAGCGGAGCAGGGTCGGGCTGCGCACCTCGAAGCGGCCGTCGCCGAGGTCGTGGAGCAGGCCGATCTGCTCGGCGCGGCGCATCAGGTCGGCGTCGGCGGCGCCGAAGCGTCGGGCCAGCTCCGCGGCGGTGACGGTCTCGACCGGCTCCTCCTCCCAGGCGGCGCGGAGGGCGCTCTCGAAGTCGACCACCTGGCGGGCGGTGCCCGAGGGCACCGAGTTCGAGCACCCGGCGGATCGCCCCGAGGTTGAAGCCGTCGGCCTGCATCCGGAGGATCAGCCGCAGCCGGGCGGCGTGCTCGTCGCCGTAGTAGCCGGTGCGCCCCCGCACCACCGGCGGTGGCAGCAGCCCGCGGGACTGGTGGGCGCGGATGTTCCGCGTCGTCATCCCGGTCGCCTGGGCGAGCTCGTCGATGGTGTAGACGGTCTCACCGCCGCCACCCGGCTCGCGCACCATCGGGGCCGGCTGTTTGGCCATGGGGTGATGGTACATGGAACGGCGGCTCGGTTCACGCCGGACGCGGCGGTGCCGCGCGCCTCGAGCCAAGCCTAGCCGACCACGGGCCGGGACCGGCCGTCCCATCGCTGACGAGGGGGGACGCGGTCCCCCCGAGAGGGCCCGGCCGGCGGTCTCTCACCGACCGGGCCCCGTGGGTGTCGGAGGGTCAGCTCCTCCGCCGGCGGGTGGCCGCCAGCAGGCCGCCGCCGGCGAGCAGCAGCAGCGAGCCGGTGGCGAAGGGCACATCGGCACCCGTCGCCGGAGGGGCGATCACCGCGGTGCCGCTGTCGGGCAGCGCGGCGGAGGTGGTCGCGGAGGTGCCGAGCACTCCGCTCGCCGGCGCCGCCGAGGCGGTGGGCACCGGGGTGGAGATCGGGAGCGGGCTCGAGGTCGCCGCCGGGATCGGCGTCGCCGTGCCCCTGGCGGTGGTGGTGCTGCCGGTGTGGGTCGACGTCGTCGTGGTGTGGCTCGACGTCGTCGTGGAGTGGGTCGACCTCGTCGTCGTGGTCGACCTCGTCCTCGAGGTCGGCGTCGGCGTCGGCGTCGGTGTCGCGGCGGACACCACCTCCACCGCCGGTGCCCCGGAGATCAGCGCCCCCGCGGGTCCGTAGGCGAGGAAGCTCCCCGCCACCAGGCCCGCTCCGCCGACGCAGCAGGCGCCGCCGAGCCGCCGCGCCCGGTCGCGCCAGTGCTGATTCCTGGTGAGCTGGTCGTTCATGTCGTCATCCCTTCCCTGTGACCCTCATCACGCGATCCGCCGGGCGTAGACGACGACACGGTGATCGTATGCACCGTGGACGAAGTCTCCGGCACAGGTCACGAGCGTGAGGTGTGCGAGTCCGTCGGGCGCCGGCTGCGGTCCCGTCCCTGCGACGGGTCCGGCGCCATAGATCTCGGCGAGAACCGCCGGTTGCGATGCCTGCTGAACCGAGTAGGTGGCCAACCGGTCCACGGCGAAGCGCACGTCGGTGCCGCTCCGGGTGTCGTGGACCACGACCGGGTCGCCGGGGTGCAGCTCCCCCAGGTGCGCGAAGAGCGCGGGGCGCCCGCGCACGTCGTCGACGTGGCCGGCGACGGTGGCGGTGCCCACGTCACCGGGGATGCCGCCGCCGCGGTACCAGAACGCCTGCTGCCACACCGGGTCGCCGGGGGGACCCTGGGGGGCATCCATCGCGCTGGCGGCGGTGATGCCGACCGCGAGCATGGCGCCGCTCACCTGCAGCGAGGGCAGACGCAGCTCGAGGGGCACCGGCGTGGGGCCGGCGTGAAGGCCGAGGCCCGCGGGGACCAGCGGGCGTGCCAGCAGCGGCGGGGTGGACGGCGCAGCCTGCGGCGCCGGCGGGCTCTGCTCGCGGACCGCATCGCCGCCACCACCGCCGCAGCCGGTGAGCATCGCCGCCGCCACCGCGGCGAGGGCGGCAGCCCGGCCGCACGCCACGAGGGCGCGCAGAGGAGCGGGGACGGGTGTCGTCATCAGGGCCCTTCCTGGTCCGATGAGGTCGCGGACGTCCCTTCAACGCCCGAGCCCCCCCACTTCCTACGGATGAACCGCGAATGAAATCGAGAGCGGGGTGGCGGGCCGGCCGCGAGCCGTCACCGGCCCGTCACGCGGCCGTCGCCGGCCCGTTCGATGATGTGCGACCGTTCTTCAACCCCGCCCGCCCAGACTCGTCGGTGGGCGGGGAGCCCGGCGCCCGCCAGCCGGACTCCTTGCTCTCTCTTTTTGTCGGGTGGAGGCTACGTCCCCCCGCTCAGGCCAAAGCGCTTCGCGCTGCTCGCGCGCCCGATGCCGTGGCCTCCCCGCGCCACCACGCCGGCACTCGCCGGCGGCGGCCTCGGCGTTGCTCGCTTTTCGCGCTCGCTCCACCAGCAGCTCCAGGATGACGCTCCGCGTTCCTCACACTCCAGAGCGGACTACGAGGTGGCGGCCTTCTTCCGCCGGTCCTCGGCGCGGCGGCGGATGCGGTTCCAGGTGGTTCTCAGGCCCATGGCGTCGCGCATCTCACGGACGGTCTTCACGACCTCCTCGCGGGTGCGCTCGGTGCCCTCGACGATCAGGGTCTCGACGTAGCCGCGGTCGGCCTCGTAGGCGGCGCGGCGCTCGCGCATCGGCGCGAGGAAGGCGTTGATCGCCTCGGAGAGACGCTGCTTCACCTCGACGTCGGTGACCCTCCCCTCCCGGTAGCGCTGCTTGAGGTCGTCGACCTCGGCGCGGTCGGGGTTGAAGGCGTCGTGGTAGATGAAGACGGGGTTTCCCTCGACGGTGCCGGGGATGTCGGCGCGGATCCGCGCCGGGTCGGTGTACATCGAGAACACCTTCCTGTGCACCGCGGCCTCGTCGTCGCTGAGGTAGATGGTGTTGCCGATCGACTTGCTCATCTTGGCCTGGCCGTCGGTGCCGACCAGGGTGGGCACGTCGCCCATCATCAGCTCGGGGATGGGGAAGACCTCGCCGTAGAGGCCGTTGAAGCGGCGGGCGATCTCCCGGGTCACCTCGACGTGGCTGGCGTTGTCCTTGCCCACGGGCACGATGTGGGCGCGCACGCAGAGGATGTCCGCGGCCTGCAGCACCGGGTAGCCGAGCAGCCCGTAGGGCATCTCCTCCTTGCCGGCGGCGCGGGCCATGTCCTTCAGGCTGGGGATCCGCTCCAGCCGCGGCACCGTGACCAGGTTCTGGAAGAACGTGTTGATCTCGGTGACCTCGGGGATCGCCGACTGCAGGTAGAAGGTGGCGCGCTCCGGCTCGAGCCCCGCCGCCAGCGAGTCGAGCACCAGGTGGCGCGCGTTCTCGGCGAACTCGAGGATGTCCTCACGGGTGTTCTTGGTGGTCAGCATGTGGAGGTCGGCGATGATGAAGAAGCACTCGTACCGGTGCTGCAGCCGGACCCGGTTCTCGAGCGAGCCGACATAGTGGCCCAGGTGGAGCTTGCCGGTGGGACGGTCGCCGGTGAGCAGGCGGGGCTGGGTCACGGAGTACTCCTGGGGCGCGGGGCGGGCAGCCGATTGTGCCCGCTACCGTCCTCTGCGCGTCGACGCGCGCACCGGGGCTAGCGCCCGCAGGTGCAGCCGATCGCTTTTCCTCCGTGCCGCCCCGCGGCCGCGGCCGGGCCACCCGGCTGGAGCTCGCCATCCCCCCGGGGGAGGCCGCCTCTCCCAACCTACCAGACCCCGCCGTTGCCGTCGACCGCCCGGAGTGCTTCACTTACCCATCCCCTGACGGGCGGCTGTCACCGTGGCGGCGCTGGGGATGGAGCCCATCGAGAAAGGCACCCGATGACCGAGCTGCTGCTCGTGGCGGTCCTGGCGATGGGGGGGCTCCTGGTGGTGATGGTGTCCGCCCGCGCGCTGGCGCGGAACCTCACCGGCCTGGCGATCGCCATCGTCGTCGGCGCCCTCCTCATCGGCGTTGCCGGCACCGCCGGGGTCACCGCCCTCCACCGGGTCGCGAACAGCGTCGGCGGGGTCGACATCCACATCACCAACGGCGTGACCGGGCTGCAGGGCGACGGGCCCACCGCGAGCCCACGTCCCTCGGCCGCCCCCACCCGGATCCCGGGGCCGCCGCCCTCCCTCCTCACCGCCGAGCGGCAGGTGGCGGCGATGGGCTACCAGGTCGCCGACCCCGGCACCTTTCACCCCGAGCTCGCCCTCCACGTCCTCGTCGGCGTGGCCGGCGACGGCGCCGCCCCGCCCCACCACGAGCAGGCGTTCTTCTTCGACGGCGACGGCGCCCTGCTCGGCGAGGACGCGCCCCTCCCCAGCGCCTCGGTGCTGGTGGTCGGCCAGGGGCCGGCGACCGCCGCGCTCGCCTATCAGCTCTACGCCGCCGACGACCCCGACTGCTGCCCGACCCTGGGCAAGGCCCTGGTGCGGTTCCGCCTCGACCGCGGCCGGGTGCTCCACCGGGTCGACCCGCTGCCCGCGGACAGCGCCCGCCGCGCCTGCTGCGCGACCGGCGCGACGCCGCCGTCCGAGCCGGTGCCGCCGGGCTCACGGCGTCAGTAGCCGGAGGCGCCCCCGATGTCGCCGCAGAGGATGGGGTCGAAGTCGGTCTGACCCGCGGTCACCGCGGTGCTGCGGTGGATGTTCAGGTACCAGGTTCCAGCGGGGATCGAGCTCACGTTGTCGACCGTCGCCGTCAGGGTGGCGTGGCCGGTGGCATCCGCGGTCAGGGTGGGCAGCGCGTGGATGACGGCTCCCTGGCTGGCGCAGCTGCCCAGGTGGATGTGGACCGCGTGGGCGCTCGAGGGCCGGAGCCCGGTGACGTCGAGCACGACCTTGAGCGCGCCCCCCTGGACGTTGAGCTGGGCCGTCCCCGAGGCGCTCTGGTCGGGGTTGCTCGGCGGGCTGCTCGCCGGCGGCCCCTGCTGCAGCTGCACCGCGACGTGCGCCCCCCTGGCGGGGTTGGCGATGTCGCCGCAGGCGATCGGCTCGAACTGTGCGTCCGGGGTGAGGTTCGGCCCGTTGTGGACGTTCACGTACCAGGCCGCGTCGGGGATGCCGCCCTCCTTGACGCTGGCCACGGCGGTGACCGTGTCGGCGACCCCGTGGCCGTCCGCCTGGACGTTGTTCAGCGGGTAGGCGACCGGGCCCTGCTTCTCGCAGAGGCCGCTGTGGATGTGGGCGGGATGGACGCTGTTGGGGGCGAGCCCGGTGAGGCGCAGCTCGACGGTGAGCGTCCTGGCGGCGGCGTCGTAGGCGAGCGTCGCCTCGCCGGTGGGCGCGTGACGCAGCGACACGACGGTGCTGCTCATCCCCGCGGCGCTGGTCGAGCCGGTGGTGGTGGTCTGGGTGCCCGTCGAGGAGCCCGACAACTCCCCGCACCCGGCGAGCGCCCCCAGGGCGAGGGTCGCCATCAGGGTGGCGATTCCGAGCCGCGGCATGGTGTCGACCTCCCGGTGGTCCGAAGCGGCGCACAGACTACTCGTCGAGGGCTGACCTCAGCCCTCGCGCAGCTCGCCGGGGACGGCGCTGAGCTCGACCAGCCGACCTTCCTGGAGGACCTGCAGGGCGAGCGGCCGCCCGATCGCGGTCCCCACCATCAGCCGCTGCAGGTCGCCGGCATCGCGCACCGGGACACCGCCGACCTCGAGCAGCTGGTCGCCGGGGCGCAGCCCGGCCCGGGCGGCGGGGCTGCCGCCGACCACCTCGGCGACACCGATCGCGGTGGAGCGCCCCAGCTGGCGGGCGGTGCGCGGCGGCAGGGGGCGGGTGGCCCCGGCGACCCCGAGATAGGCGCGGCGCACCCGCCCGGCGGCGAGCAGCTCGCCGAGGATGCGCTGGGTGACCTCGTTGACCGGGACCGCCAGGCCCAGACCCACGCCGGCCACCGCGGTGTTGACCCCGACCAGCCGGCCGGCGCTGTCGGCGAGCGCGCCCCCGGAGTTGCCGGGGTTGAGCGCGGCGTCGGTCTGGATGACGTTCTCGACCACCCGGCTCACCGTCCCCGACCGGGTGACCATCGAGCGGCCCAGCGCGCTCACCACCCCGGCGGTGACCGAGCCGCCGTAGCCGAGCGGGGTGCCGACGGCGACCACCAGCTGGCCGACCCGGAGCCGGTCGGCGTCGCCGAGGAGGGCGGGAACGAGGTCGTGGGCGGCGACCCGCACCACGGCGAGGTCGGAGAGCCGGTCGCGGCCCACCACCGTGAACTCGAGCTCGCGGCCGTCGAGGAAGGCGGCGACGCCCCCCCGCGACCCCTCGACGACGTGCGCCGAGGTGAGCAGGTGGCCGTCGGGGGTGAGCACGACCGCCGAGCCCCCCCCGGCGGGGCGGACGCCGCCCCCGGGGACACGCCGGTGGACGCGGAGGCCGGCCACCGACCGGAGCATCCGCTCCGCCACGGTGGTGACCACCGCCGAGTAGGCGTCGAGCGCGGCGGTGCCGGCGGGATCGTCCCGCGGATCGGGGGCGAGCGCCATCGCCGTCACTTACGCCTCCGGCCCCTCGGCGCGGGCCCTGCCCACCGCTCCGAGCGCGGTGCGGAGGTTCTCGATCCACTCCGCCTGGTTGCGGCCGACGAGGCGGACGCACCAGGCCAGCGCCTCGCTGCGGCTGCGCGCCACCCCGGCCTCGACCAGGGTGTCGAGCACCTCCCGCTCCGGCATCCGCAGCCGGGTCATGAAGGGGACGCTGAGGGTGGTGAAGAGCTCGCGCCGGTCACCGCAGACGGCGCCCCAGGAGACCTTGCGCCCGAAGCGGTGCTCGGCCTCGAGGGCGATGCGCACCCGGTGGTCGCGGGTGTCCTGGCGGAAGCCGCCGATGCGGGCGGCGCGCGCGGTGGCCCGCTCGGCGTCGGTGGCGGCCTCGGCCAGCTCGACGTCGCCGAGGGTGCCGGTGACCAGGATCTCCTCGGCGTCGGCGCTCACCTCGGGGGCGGCGGTGAACCAGTCGGTGGGGACCCGCCCGGCGAACCAGGCGGCGGCCTCGGAGGCCTCCAGGGGAGGGGGGTCGGAGTGCTTCTGGAATTTCATGATTACAAACTTACCACGCAAGTCGAAAATCTGGGCACTGGCGGCGGCGAACGGCGCGCGACCCCTGGACCGACCCCGGGGCGGGTCAGCCGCGGAGGGAGGCCGGGGTGGCGGCGGCCGCGGTCGCCGTCCGGCCGTTCGGCGGCGGCGAGGCGGGCAGGGTGAGCACGAAGCGGGAGCCGACCCCCGGCTGGGACTGGAGGTCGATCCGGCCCCCGTGCTCGGCCGCGATCTTGGTGACGATGCTGAGTCCGAGGCCGCTGCCGCCCTCGGCGCGCGAGCGGCTGCGGTCGACCCGGTAGAAGCGGTCGAAGACCTTCGCCTGCTCCTCGGCGGGGATGCCGATGCCGCTGTCGCGCACCGCCACCTGCACCCACTCGGGCGACACCCCCGCGTCCTCGATGACCACGTGGCCGCCCCGGTGGTTGTAGCGGATGCCGTTCTCGACCAGGTTGGTGAGCGCCCGGCGGAGGCTGAGGGGGTCGCCGAGGACGACCGTCCCCGAGCTCACGGTGCAGAGCACCTGCACCCCCCGCCGCTCCCCCAGCGGCTCCATCTCCTCGGCCACCGCCTCGGCGAGCGAGGCCAGGTCCACCCGTGACTGGGGGAGGGGGGCGTCGCCCTCGGCGAGGGCGAGCAGGTCCTCGACCAGCCGGCGGATGCGCACCGTCGCCGCCTTGGCGTCGTCGGCGACCCCGCGGTAGTCCTCGATGCTCGCATCGGGGTCGAGGCGCACCGAGTCGAGGGTGATCTGGAGGGTGGTCAGCGGGGTGCGGAGCTCGTGGGAGGCGTCGGCCACGAACTGGCGCTGGCGCTCGAAGGCGTCGTCGAGCCGCTCGACCATGTCGTTGAAGGCGTCGCCCAGCTGCTGCAGCTCCTCGTCGGCGTGGTCGAGGGTGATCCGCTCCTTGAGGTTGCGGCCGCTGATCCGCCGGGCCACCGCGACCAGCTCGGAGATCGGCCGGAGCGCCCGCCCCGCCACCACCGAGCCGGCGGCGGCGCCCACGCCGATCAGCGCGAGGAAGCCGAGGATGGAGAAGAACTGGAGCCGCTCCAGGGTCTGCGCCCGGGCCGTGGCCACGGCGCCGTCGACCACCCGCTGGCTGTAGACGAAGCCGGTCGTCGGGTCGGGGAAGAGCCGGGTCTCGACCGGGATGCCGGCGAGGTGGGCGGCGGCGTTGACGAAGACCAGCAGGATGCCGGCGGCGAGCGCGAGCAGCGCCACGTACCAGAAGGTGAGGCGGTAGCGGAGCGAGCGGGCGGGGCGGCGGCGGCGGGCGGGCCCGGCCGCGGCCTCAGAGCCGGTAGCCGCGCCCGATGACGGTGTGGATGTGGGGTGGTCCATCGAATCCATCGTTGATCTTGCGGCGCAGCTTCATGATGTGAACCCGCACCGTGTTGGTGAAGGGGTCGGCCTCGCGGTCCCACACGTGCTCCAGGAGGTCCTCCTGGCTGACGATGCGGTCGGGGTGGCGCATGAAGTACTCGAGGATCCCGTACTCCTTGCGGTTGAGGGTGATCTCCACCCCCGTCCGGGTGACCCGCTGGCGGGCGGGGTCGAGCAGCAGGTCGCCGTGCTCGAGCACCGGCTGGCGGGCCTCGGCGCGGTCGCGCCGGAAGAGGGCGCGGAGCCGGGCCTGGAGCTCGTCGAGGTCGAAGGGCTTGGGCAGGTAGTCGTCGGCGCCCGCATCGAGGCCGGCGATGCGGTCGCCGATCGCGGTGCGGGCGGTGACCATGAGGATGTAGCAGCTCGGCTGGGCGGTGCGGATCTCGCGGCAGACGGTCATCCCGTCCACCCCCGGGATGTTGAGGTCGAGGAGCACCGCGTCGTAGTCGGAGTTGGCGGCGGCGCCCAGGGCCTGGTGGCCGTCGTAGGCGACGTCGACCGCGTAGCCGGTGCGCCGCAGGGCGCGGGCGACGGCATCGGCGATGGGGGTCTCGTCCTCGACGACGAGAAGGCGCATGGAGGGCTCCGGCAGAGGTGGGCCTTGCAACGGTACCGCGCCGCCGTCAAGTCCCTGTGAAGCGGCGGTCGCGACTCCGGCGGCGGGATCGGATTCGGCCTTGAACACCCGTCTCGCCTGTCCCTATGCTTCGTTCGATGCGAGGAACCGGGCGGTGGGTCCACCTGCTCCTGTTGCTGCCCTTCGTCGGGCTGCTGTATCCACCCTTCTACGCCCGGGTGGAGCCCCGGCTCTCCGGCGTCCCCTTCTTCATCTGGTACCAGTTCGCCTGGATCGGCGCCGGGGCGCTGGTGATGATCCTCGCCTACCGGCTGATCGGCGACCGGGGGGACGGGTAGTGGTCCACGGCGCCGAGCTCAGCGTCTTCATCGTCCTCAGCCTGCTGGTGACGGTGGTGGGCTTCGGCGCCGGCCGCTGGCGGCGGGCGAAGCTCGACCACCTCGACGAGTGGGGCCTGGGCGGCCGGAAGTTCGGCAGCGTGATCACCTGGTTCCTGCTCGGCGGCGACCTCTACACCGCCTACACCTTCGTGGCGGTGCCCGCGGCGGTGTTCGCCACCGGCGCCATCGGCCTCTTCGCCATCCCCTACACCATCATCGTCTACCCGATCGTCTTCCTGGTGATGCCGAAGCTCTGGCAGGTGTCGCGCAACCGGGGCTACGTCACCGCCTCCGACTACGTGAAGGACCGCTTCGACAGCCGGCTGCTCGCCCTCGCGATCGCGCTCACCGGCATCGTCGCCACGATGCCGTACATCGCCCTCCAGATCTTCGGCATCCAGGTGGTGATCGAGCAGATGGGCGTGAACGTCGACGTCGCCCTGGTCACCGCCTTCGTTGTGCTGGCGCTCTTCACCTACGTCAGCGGGCTGCGCGCCCCCGCGCTGATCGCGATCGTCAAGGACGCGCTGATCGGCATCACCGTGCTGGTCCTCATCACCTACATCCCCTACAAGCTGGGCGGTTTCGGCGCCATCTTCGACAAGGTGCAGCAGGTGCAGCTGCACCAGAGGGCGAAGCCGCCGGTGGGCTACCTCAGCATCGGCCGAGCCCAGTACGCCGCCTACGCGTCGCTCGCCCTCGGCTCCGCGCTGGCGCTGTTCCTCTACCCCCACGCGATCACCGGCGTGCTCGCCGCCAAGGGGCAGCGGGTGATCCGGCGCAACGCCGTGTACCTGATCCCGTACTCCTTCATGCTCGGCCTCATCGCCCTGCTCGGCTACATGGCGATCGCCGCCGGCACCAAGCCGCTCAAGGCATCCGGCGCCAACGGCGTGGTGCCCGCGCTGATCGACAGGATGCTCCCGGGCCCGATGGCCGGCTTCGCCTTCGCCGCCATCGCGATCGGCGCGCTGGTGCCGGCGTCGGTGATGTCGATCGCCGCCGCCAACCTGTTCAGCCGCAACGTCTACAAGGAGTTCCTGGCCCCGGGCGCGACCCACGCCCAGCAGGCGACCGCCTCCAAGCTGGCGTCGCTGGTGGTGAAGTTCGGCGCCCTCGCGTTCATCCTGTTCATCGACAAGCAGAACGTCATCAACTTCCAGCTCGCCGGAGGGGTGCTGATCCTGCAGACCCTGCCCGCGGTGGTCCTCGCCCTCTACGTGCCCATGCTCAACCGCTGGGCGGTCCTCGCCGGCTGGGCCGCGGGCATCGTCACCGGGATCTACTGGCTCTCGGCGGAGAAGTTCAAGGCGACCGTCCACGTCTTCCCGATCGCCGGACCGCAGAACAAGCTCTACATCGCCCTGGTGGCCTTCCTCGTCAACCTCGGGGTGGTGGTGGTGGGCTCGGCGCTCGCCTATGCCCTCGGCTCGCGCCGGCAGGCCGGCGCGCTGACGGAGGCGGACTACCTCCCGGCCACCGCGGCCGGCTGAGGTGGCGGCGGCCACCGTTCGGGTGGCCGCGGACGCCGGCCTGGCCGGGGGTCCGGGGCCCCCCCCGCGCGATCCCTCCTTCGTGGGTCACGAGGAGCCGCTATGCTCGGCTGGCGGTCCCCTGCCGGCCAGAGCCGGGCCCTCCTGTTCAGCAGCGGAACGTGACACGGCGACTATCATCGAGCGGATGTGGGCGAGTTCGCGGGCTGCTGAGGTTCGCCGGTGAAGGCGGTGGTCATGGCCGGCGGGGAGGGATCGCGACTGCGTCCCCTCACCAGCCGCCGGCCGAAGCCCCTGGTCCCGGTCGCCGGGCGGCCGATCATGGAGCACATCCTCACCCTGCTGCGCGACCACGGCATCACCGAGGTGGTGGTGACGCTCCAGTACCTCGGCTCGGAGATCCGCAACTACTTCGGCGACGGCTCCGACGTGGGGCTCGACATCCACTACGTGGTCGAGGATCACCCGCTGGGCACGGCGGGCAGCGTCCGGAACGCCGCCGAGCTGCTCGACGACACCTTCCTCGTGATCAGCGGTGACGCCCTCACCGACATCGACCTCAGCTGGGTGATCGCCCAGCACCGCGAGAAGCATGCGATGGCCACCATCGTCCTCCACGGCGTGCCCAACCCACTGGAGTACGGGGTGGTGATCACCGAGCCGGACGGGGCGGTGCGGCGGTTCCTGGAGAAGCCGTCCTGGGGCGAGGTCTTCAGCGATCAGGCCAACACCGGCATCTACGTGATCGAGCCCAGGGTGCTCGACTACATCAAGCCCGGGATGGCCTACGACTGGTCGCAGGACGTCTTCCCCACGATGCTGCGCAAGCGCGACCCGCTCTTCGGGGTGGTGCCGGACGGCTACTGGTGCGACGTGGGCAACATCCAGTCCTACCTGCAGGCCAACTGGGATGCCCTCGAGGGCCGGGTGCGCTGCCAGGTCTCGGGCCGCCGCGACGGCCAGGTCTGGGTGGGCGACGGTGTCGAGTTCGGCCTCCACGTGCGCATCGACGGCCCCGTCTACATCGGCAGCGACGCCAAGATCAAGGCTGGCGCCTTCATCAACGGCCCGGTGGTCATCGACAAGTACACGGTGATCGACGACAACGCCAAGGTGAGCAACAGCGTGCTCTGGCAGCACAGCTACGTCGGCGAGAGCTGCAGGCTGCGCCAGAGCATCATCGGCCGCAACGTCACCATCAAGAACAACTGCCTGCTCGAGGAGAACACCGTCGTCGGCGACGACTGCGTGATCGGCGAGGGCAGCCGCATCGACGCCGGGGTGAAGCTCTGGCCCAACAAGGAGATCCAGACCGGCTCGCGGGTCAACGAGTCGATCATCTGGGCGGCCGAGTGGCGGCCGGGGCTCTTCTCCGCAGTCGGCCTGACCGGCCTGATCAACGTCGAGCTCACCCCGGAGTACTGCGCCCGGCTCGGCGCCGCCTTCGCCGCCACCCATCCCAAGGGCGCGACCATCGCGGTCACCCGCGACTGCGCGCGCTCCTCACGGATGATCAAGCGGGCGCTGATCGCCGGCATCGTCAGCGCCGGCGGCCGGGTGCTCGACCGCAGCGAGCTGCCCGTCCCGGTGACCCAGTACGCCTGCCGGCTGTCCGGCTGCGCCGCCGGGGTGCACGTGCTTGCCTCGCCGCTCGACCAGCGCAGCGCCGACATCCGGTTCTTCGACGCCAACGGCCTGCCGATCGACAAGCGTGCCGAGCGCAAGGTGGAGAACCTCTTCTTCCGTGAGGACATCCGCCGGGTCGGGTTCTACGAGATGGGCGACATCGAGTACGCGTCGCCGCGCCCCGCCTACGTCGACCACGTGCTCGCCGGCGTCGACCTCGAGGCGATCCGCGCCGCCGAGCTGCGGGTGGTCGTCGACTACGACTACAGCGCCGCCTCGCTGGTGCTGCCCGACATCCTCAACCAGCTGGGCATCACCACCGTGCCGCTGCACGCGGGGTTCAGCGAGGACTACCGGCCCCGGCCGGTCGGGCAGCTCGACTCCATGATGGAGGAGCTCGGCGGGATCACCAGGACGCTCGGCGCCGACTTCGGCTGCGCGCTCAGTGCCACCGGGGAGCGCCTCCTCCTCGTCGACGAGAACGGCGGGGTGCTCAGCAGCCACCAGGCGCTCGGGGTGCTGACCGTGTACGCCCTCGACGACCGCCGCGGCGAGATCGTCGCGCCGGCCACGACCCCGCAGTGGCTGACCCCCCTGGCCGAGCGCCATGGGGGCAGCTTCCGTCCCGCCAAGGGCGACGCCTCGACGCTGCTGCGCGCCGCCGTCAACGAGGGCACGACGCTCGCCTCCGACGGCCGCGGCGGGTTCGGCTGGCCCCACCAGGGCGCGTTCGACGCCATGTACACGCTGGTCAAGCTGCTGGAGCTCCGCGCCCGCAGCGGCCGTCCGCTCAGCTCGGTGCGCGCCGAGGTGCCCCCCTGGGCGCACCTCCAGACCCGGGAGTTCTGTCCCTGGGAGGCCAAGGGCCGGGTGATGCGCATCCTCCTCGAGCAGCACCGGGACGAGCCGGTCGACCTCACCGACGGCATCAAGGTGTTCGTCGCGGGCGGGTACGTGCTCATGCTCCCCGACGCCGACCGGCCCTGCTACCACGTGATCGCCAGCGTCGAGGACGAGGCCCACGCCCGCACCCTGCTCGAGGACTACTCGGCCCGGGTGCGCGCCGCCCAGCTGGCGAGCGGCGCCGGGCGCCCCGGCTCCGCCGCGTCGGTGCTGGAGAAGGGCGCTAGTCCGGCGACCCCAGGTTGAAGCCGCCCCGCGCATAGCTGACGGTCGCCGGGCCCCCGGCACCGTCGTCGGCCCAGGCGAGATTGGCGATGCCGTCCGGGCCCACCGCGACCTGGAAGAAGTCGCCGAGCTCGCGCCCCTCGGAGCAGTTGAGCCCGCTCTCGCAGAGCACCCCCTTGTGGATCACGTGGTTGCTCACCTGGAACAGGGAGTAGGTGGGGGCGGCGGCGGTGGCGTTGCGGCTCTCGGCGGCGTAGACCTTCCAGAGGTTCGCCTTCGACGCCGGATCGGTGGTGGTGGCGCCGAACCAGGAGACCACCACCCCTCCGGCGCCGCCGGCGCTGATCCACGGGAACGCCGCCGCGCCCGCCGGGCTGTTCACCCGGGTCGGTGCGCTCCAGTGGGCACCCTGGTCGGTGCTGGAGAAGACCAGGAGGTTGGCGTTGTCGCTCACCGCGGCGTAGATGTTGCCCGCCCGGTCGATCGCCGCCGAGGGGAAGATCGAGGCGTAGTTCGCCTTGGGACCGCCGGTGAAGATGGTGTGCTGGGTCCAGCTGCTGCCGCCGTTGGTGCTGACCGCCATCTTCAGCACGTTGAGCCTCCCCTGGCCGCCGATCGGGGTGCCGTCGGAGGCGCTGGGGGCGGCGGCGGTGACGTAGACCTGGTAGAGGAGGCCGGGATGGTGCCGGTCGGCGATCAGGTTGCCGAGCTGGTTGTCCTGGGTGGCGGGGTCGGTGGGGCTGAGCACCATGCCGGCGGGCAGATAGACGAGGCCGTCGCTCGACCGCTCCACCTGGATGTTGCCGGTGGGCACGTCGTGGAAGGACATGTAGACGGTGCTGCCGTCCGAGGTCTGCCACTCGCGGTCGTCGACGGGGATGACCCCGCCCAGCGGCTGCCGGGTCATCGTCTGGCCGCGGTCGGTCGAGCGGCCGACGTTGATCGAGCCGAGGTAGAGGCTGCTGAAGGCGACCGTGCCGCTGGCGGTGATGGCGAGGTCCATGTCGCCGCCGCCGAGGGCGACGCAGCAGGCGTTGCCGGCAGGGAGCAGGCTGTCGGGTGAGCTGAGATGGGTGACCGGACCGGTGCCGTGGTCGATGCGCCAGAGGTCGATACCCGAGGGCAGCCCACGAATCGCCCCGACATAGACGGTACCGTCGGGCGCCACCTTCAGCGAGGGCTCGCCGTCGGCGCCCTTGTACTGGGGGTTGGCCAGGCTGGTGTTGGTGAAGTCGGTCGGGGGGGCGCTCGGCGGGGGTGGCGGGCCCACCCCGGCGGCGCTGGCGGCGCCCGCGGTGACCAGTACCGCCGTCAGCGCCAGGCCGAGGCCCAGCCGCCGGCCCAGGGGTCGCACCACCATCGGAACCGCCTCCGTGGATGCTCGGCCACCGCCGATCGTGCCCTTCGCGCGCTGCACCGCGCGACCCCCCGGCCGGCTCGACATCCGCGACCGGATCGAGGAGTGTGTCATTTTTGCATGGGCGTCCCGTGCCGGGCTTCCGTCGAACTGGCGGAGCGGTCGCACTCCGGGAGAGGCCGGCCCGACCGGGGGCGACGGTACCGGCTCCCGGCGCACGTTGAACAGGTGTCGGCCGGGCGCGCCCGCCGGGCCCCCGGGGTGATGGCGGAACCCCGGTTCACATGCAGCTCCGACAGGGCTCCCGGGGCGACGGCGACGCACCTCGCGCCCGCCGCCCGGGGAGCCCGCGAGCGGGGCGGCCGCCATCCACCCGCATCCGTGGGTCGCCAACGGCCGTCACCGAGGCCGAGAATGGCGCCGAGTGTCGGAGGAGGCGGAGGTCGAGGCCGTGGAGGCGATCAACCCGGCGGTGCGGCGGATGCGGCGCGAGGCGACGGACGACCCCGAGGGCTTCTGGGCGCGTGCCGCGGGCGAGCTGCCCTGGTTCCGCGGCTGGGACACGGTGCTCGACTGGAGGCCGCCCACCTTCGAGTGGTTCGTGGGGGCCCGGACCAACCTCTCCTACAACTGCCTCGACCGCCACGTCGCCGGGGGCTGGGGCGGCCACGCCGCGCTGGTCTACGAGACCGAGCGCGGCGAGCAGCGCACCCTCACCTACGCCCAGCTGCTCGAGCAGGTGAAGCGCACCGCAGCGGCGCTGCGCGGCCTGGGGGTGCGCCGGGGCGATCGCGTCGCGGTGTACATGCCGACCACGCCGGAGGCGATCATGGTGATGCTCGCCTGCAGCCGGATCGGCGCCATCCACCTCGTGGTCTTCGCCGGGTTCGGCAGCGGCGCGCTCGCCGAGCGGGTGCGGCTCGCCGGCGCCAAGGTGGTGATCGCCGCCGACATCACCTATCGCAAGGGCAGGGACGTGCCCCTCAAGGGCATCGTCGACGACGCCGTCGCCCAGGCCGGCGGGGTGGTCGAGAAGGTGGTGGTGTTCCGCCGCGGCGCCGAGGAGGTGCCGATGACCGAGGGCCGTGACATCACCTGGGACGACTTCCTCGCCCTCGCCGAGGGGCAGGACACCGGTCACGAGGTGATGGAGTCGAGCGATCCGGCCTTCATCCTCGCCACCTCGGGCACCACCGCCCGGCCGAAGCTCGCCGTCCACACCCACGGCGGCTACCAGGTGATGGTCCACAGCATGGGCCGCTGGATGTTCGCGCTCAAGCCCACCGACGTCTGGTGGTCGACCTCCGACATCGGCTGGGTGGTGGGCCACAGCTACATCGTCTATGCGCCCCTGCTGGCGGGCTGCACCACGATCGCGTACGAGGGTGCCCTCGACCACCCCGGCTCCGACACCTTCTACCGGATCGTCGCCGCCAACCACGTGACCGGGGTGTTCACGTCGCCGACGGCGGTGCGCATGCTCATGAAGTACGGCACCGAGCCGGCCCGCGACCACGACCTCACCTCGCTGGAGCGGGTCTTCTGCGCGGGCGAGGTGCTCAACCCGCCGGCGTGGGAGTGGCTGCAGAGGGAGGTGCTCCGCGACGAGGTCCCGGTCATCGACCACATGTGGCAGACGGAGACCAGCGGGCCGATCGTCGGCAACCCGTACGGCCTGGGCCTGCTGCCGATCAAGCCGGGCTCGCCGGGGGTGCCGCTGCCCGGCATCGAGGCTGCGGTGGTGACCCAGGAGGGCGAGCTGTGCGGCCCCGGGGAGAAGGGCATCTTCGTCATCCGCCGCCCCTTCCCCGGACTCACCGCCAGCCTCTGGGGCGAGCCCGAGCGCTACGGCCGCGACTACTGGGAGAAGATGCCCGGCCAGCAGGTCTACTTCAGCGGCGATGCCGCCGAGATCGACGAGGACGGCTACGTCTGGTTCAGCGGCCGCGCCGACGAGATCATCAAGATCGCCGGCCACCGGATCGGCACCATCGAGGTCGAGACCGCCTTCCTCCGCCACAAGGCGGTGGCCGAGGCGGGGGTGATCGGCCGGCCCGACCCGCTGCGGATGGAGGTGATCTCCGCCTTCGTCGTGCTCAAGCAGGGCCACACCGCGTCGCCCGGGCTGCGCGACGAGCTGATCGAGACCTGCCGCCGCGAGCTCGGCCCGGTCGCGGTGATCGGCGAGCTGAACTTCGTCGGCATGCTGCCGAAGACCCGCAGCGGCAAGATCATGCGGCGGGTGCTCAAGGCGGTCACCCTCGACAAGGACCCGGGCGACGTCTCCACCATCGAGGACGAGGGCTCGGTCGACGAGGCCCGGCACGCGTGGGAGGAGATGCGGGCGCAGCTGGCCGCATCTCCGGCCGACACCCCGCGGTGAGCGCGGGGGTCAGCTCGCGTAGATCAGGGTCGCGGGTGACGGGGTGGGCACGAAGCGCACGTCGGTGAAGCCCGCCTCGGCGAGCCACCGCTCGTAGTCGGGCTGCCGCCAGCTCGCGCCCGCCTGGGTGTTCAGCAGCATGATGGTGCTGAAGAGCCCGGCGAAGGGGTGTCCCCTGCCGGCGGCGTCGAGGACGAAGTCGCTGATCACCAGCGACCCGCCGGGGCGCAGCGCGCGGCGCACCCGGCGGAACACCGCGGTGTTCTCCTCGGGGCTCTCCTGGTGGGCGATGTTCGAATAGACGACGACGTCGTACGCGGCCTCGCCGAGGTCGGTGGTGTGGAAGTCGCCGTCGAGGGTGGTGAAGCGGTCGCCGGCGCCGTGGCCGCCGACGAACTCCCGCGCGATCGCGTTGACCGTGGGCCAGTCGAGCTGGGTCGCGGTGGCCTGCGGATTGGCGCCGAGGAGCACCGCCGAGTACACCCCGGAGCCGCCGCCGATGTCGAGGATCGAGACCTCACCGCGATCCCGGACCACCCGCTCGGCGACCAGCCGGGCCAGCGGCATCGCCAGGGGGACGATCGCCAGCACCAGCTCGCGCCACATCGGGTGGTCCTCGGTGGCGAGGTCCTCCGGGGCCACCGGCGATCCGGTGCGCACCACCTCGGGCAGCTGCGGGAAGTCGAACTGCGGATAGAGGATCATCTGCGCGAACCCACCCAGGTAGGCGGGGCGGCCCTCGACCAGGAACGCGCTCGCGTCCGGCGAGTTGCGGTAGCCGCCATCGGTGGACTCGACGAGGCCCATGCAGGTCACGCCGTCGAGCAGCGCCTGGGCGCCGCGCTCGGAGATGCCGGCGCGGTCGGCGATGGCGGCGGCGGTGCCGGCCCCGTCCTCCAGGTGGGTGAACAGCGAGCAGCGGGCCGCGGTGGCGAGCACGTAGGCCCCGGCCAGCGCCGGCAGCGAGTGCATCAGGATCCGCTCCGGGGTCACGGCTGGGTGCGGGGTGTCGGCCGGCATCGCCTTGCCTCCTGCGGATGAGTGGGGATCGGCGGGACGCCGCAACCATAGCGGACACCCGCGATCCGTCCGCCCCGGTGCTAGCGTGGTGGCCATGGCACCCGGTGGCGTGGGGATGGTGGCGGCGGCATCGGCTCTCCTCGATGCGCTCGACGCTCCCGGTCGAGTTCGCGCGCTCATTCCCTTCGACGACCCGCGACGGCTGCAGTGGACCTACCTTCCCCGCGAGCGCTCGGGCCTGCCGCTGCGTGCCATGGACGGAGACCAGCGGCTGCTCGCCCACCGCCTCCTCCGCACCGCGCTGAGCCTGCCCGCGCTCGCCCAGGCGGCGGCGATCTCCGCCTGGGAGACCGTCCTCGAGGCGGTCGAGCGCCGTGACGACGGGCGTCGTGATCCGGGCCGGTACCACCTCTTCGTGTTCGACCCGCCGTCCCCGGAGGCACGGTGGGGATGGCGCTTCGAGGGACACCACCTCAGCGTGTCGGTGACGCTGCGGGGCGACACCCCGGTGACCGCGACCCCGCTCTTCCTCGGTGCCAACCCGGCGCGGGTCGGCTTCGAGGGAGGTGGCACGCTCCGCCCGCTCGGGGTCGAGGAGGACCTCGGCCGCGAGCTGCTCGCCAGCCTCGATCCCGACTCGCGAGGCCGCGCGGTGGTGGACGCGGTGGCGCCCGAGGACATCCTCTCCCGCACCGCCGTCGACGCCGGCGGGTTCCCGGTCGCGGGTGTCCCCGCCGGCGACCTCGAGGGCGAGCCCCGGAAGCTGCTGCGCCGTCTGGTGCGCCTCTACGTCACCCGGCTCGACCCCGCGCTCGGCACGCTCTTCGCCGGTGTCGAGGACGACCCGGGACTGCGGTTCGCCTGGGCGGGTGGCGGGGAGCCGGGCATGCCCCACTACTACCGGCTCGCCGGCGAGCGTCTCGTCGTCGAGTACGACTGCACCCAGGACGGCGCCAACCACGTCCACACCGTGGTGCGCGACCCCCGCGGCGACATCGGCGTCGACCCGCTGCGCGCCCACGTCACCGCGGCCCACCGTGGCGGCGGTCACTCGTAGCGCAGCACCTCGAGCGGGCGCACCCGGGTGGGTCCCCAGGCGACCAGGCCGGCCACCACCCCGACGACCGCGACCACGCCGGCGACCACCGACACCGCCACGCCCCGGCCCACGGTGAGGTCGGTCTCGAGCACGTGGGCGCCGATCTGCCCGGTGGCGATGGTCACGACCACCATCCCGGTCACCGCGCCGATGGCCGCGACCACCGCGTTCTCGACCAGGACCATCGAGAGCACCGACCCGCTGGAGTGGCCCACCGCCTTGAGGATGCCGATCTCGCGGCGGCGCTCGAGCATCGCCAGCGCGACCGTGTTGGCGATGATGACCACCCCGGAGACGAGGGCCAGCGACGCCAGCGCGAGCATCAGCACGGTGAGGTTGCCGAGCACCTGCTTCACCAGCGCGCCGAGGTCGGCGACGTCGTAGACGGTGGCGCCGGGAGCGGCGTCCTCGATGCGGCGCAGCGCCGTGGCGGTGCGGCCGGGATCGACGCGCAGCGCCACCGCGGTCTGCACCTCCTCGGGTCCGAGCGCGGCGGCCACGCCGCGGTCGCCGAGCACCGGCTCGAGGAACGTGGGCAGGCGCGGGCCGACCCCGTGGCTGATCGGCGTGTACAGCCCGACCAGACGCACGCTGACGCTGCGACCGGTCGCGTCCTGGTGGAGGGTGACGGTGTCACCGGGGCCGAGCAGCAGCGGTGGGAAGGCGACGTCGAAGCGCGCGAGCACGTTCATCGTCCCCGCGTCGGCGGCGGTGAGGGCGCGACCGGCGGCGATCGCCAGATCGGGCAGCTGCCCGCCGGCGAGGTCGTATCCCTCCACCCCGCTGAGCTGCGCGATGCGGAACCGGCGGCCGCGACCGGTGGCGCCGCCGGCGCCGGCGACGGCGTCGCGGAGCGGGGCGCCGTTGAGCGCGGTCGGCACCGCGGCGATGTCGGCGGTGACCCGGTGCTGCTCCACTCCGGGGAGTGACCCGGTCACCGCGGTCACCGCCGCGGCGTCGCGGGGGGCGGCGATGGCGAAGAGGTTGTAGGTGCTGAGCCGGCTGATGCTCTCGTCCACCTTGGTGCTGATGTTCTGCCCGAGCACCAGCACCAGGCCGATGCCGAAGACGCCCGAGAACAGCGCCACCAGGGTGGTCGCGGTGCGCCCCCGGCTGCGTCCGATCGCGCGGAGGGCGAGCCGCAGCGCGGTGGTGAGCCGGCGGGGGAGGGGAAGGCGCTCGGGGATCGGGATTCGCCCGACGAGCCAGACGATCACCCAGAACACCCCGCCGAGGACGGCGAGCGCGGCGACGGTGCCGGCCACGGTCGCCAGCGCGTAGGCGACGCTGCCGAGCAGGCCGGCGCTGAGCGCGGCGAAGAGCACCACCAGCAGGGCATGGAGGCCGGCCGTCTGTGCCGCCGATCCCGCGGTGATCCCGCCGGGGAGGTCGCGCAGCACCGCCTGCGGCCGGATCGCCGCGGCCCGGACGATGGGGAGCAGGCCGAAGATCAGCGCGGTCGCGAGCCCGACCACGACGCCGGTGACCAGGGTGCCGGCGCCGACGTGGAAGGCGATCGAGATGAGGAAGACGCGCTCCACCAGCACCCGCACCACGGCACTGATGCCCACCCCGATCGCGGTGCCGGCGATCCCCCCGGCCAGCCCCAGGATCGCCGCCTCGAGGCCGAACAGCGCGTAGAGGTCGCGCCGCCGGTAGCCGGCGGTCTTGAGCATCGCGATCTCGGTGCGCCGCCGCGACAGCGACACCTGCATCGTGTTGACGATCCCGATCCCGCCCATCAGCAGGGCGAGCAGTCCGATGATCTGCAGGGTGCGGCTGATCTCGCGCGAGATGGTGATGTTCTGGTCGAGCGCGTCCTGCACGGTCTGGACGCTCGCGGTGGGGAAGGCGGTGCGCAGACGCTCGGCGGCCCGCTGCGCGCTCGCCGGGTCCGGGGCGGTCGCCTGCACCGTGCCGTAGTCGAGCGGGCGGCCGGAGACGGCGGCGTAGGTGGGCGGCGCGATGTAGGCGGCCGTGCTCTCCAGGATGCTGTTGCCCAGCAGGCCGGCGACGCGAAGGTCGGCGCCGCCGCCGCGCACCAGGGTGAGGTGGGCGGTGTCGCCGAGCCGCACCCCGGCCTGGTCGGCGACGAACTGGGTGAGGATGACCGTGCCCGGCGCGGCGAGCAGGGTGGCGAAGCTGCCCCGTGCCGGCGCGGCCAGCTCACCGCCGCCCACCAGCGGGTAATGCTTCGGGTCGACGACGTCAACGTTCACCCGCGCGATGTGGCCGCTGCCGTGCCGCACCGAGCCGCGTTCGACGCCGATGGCGCTGTAGTCGTCGATGAGCCCGCTGCGGCGCAGCTCGTCGAACCGGGGGAGGTCGGCGGCGGAGAGGGGGATCGCGTTCGACTGCACGGTGACGTCGGCGCCGATGATGTTCCGCAGGTTGCTGGTCAGCGAGAGCGACACCATGTCGCCTGCGAGGCGGAGTGCCACCACCGCCATCACCCCGACGGTGATGCAGAAGATCGCCAGCAGCGAGCGCTGCCCGCCGCGGCGCACCGCGCGCAGCGAGTAGCGGGTCCAGAGGCGCAGCCGGCCGCTCACCGGCCCACCGTGGTCTCCGCGGTGAGCCGTCCGTCGACGATCGTGATCACCCGCTCGGCGCGGCGCGCGATCGCCGGGTCGTGGGTCCCGATCAGGAAGGTGGTGCCCAGCTGCCTCCGGATCTCGGTGATCAGCTCCAGGATGCGTGCGCCGGTGGCGGCGTCGAGGTTGCCGGTGGGCTCGTCGGCGATCACGATCGCCGGCCGCGTCGCCAGCGCCCTCGCGATCGCGACCCGCTGCTGTTCGCCGCCGCTCAGCTGTGAGGGCCGGTGCCGGGTGCGGTGCTCCAGTCCGACCAGCGCCAGCATCTCCCGCGCCCGCGCCGACGGCGAGCCGGGGTGGTCGCCGACGAACAGCGGCACCTCGACGTTCTCCTGCGCGGTCAGCGTCGGGATGAGGTTGAAGGCCTGGAACACCATGCCGATCCTGGCGTTGCGGACCAGCGCCAGCCGGCTCTCGGGCATGTCGGTGATGTCGATGCCGTCGACGAGCACCCGCCCCGCGCTGGGCCGGTCGAGGCCGGCGACGACCCCGAGCAGGGTGCTCTTCCCGCTGCCGCTCGGACCCACCAGCGCGGCGAGCTCGCCCCGCATGATGCGGAGGTCGATGCCGCGGAGGATCTCCACCGTCTCGCCACCCAGGGGAAGGCTCCGCTCGACGCCGCGGGTCTCCAGCGCAGGGACCGGGATCCGGCCGCCGACGCCCTCAGTCAAGCCCGATGTCGAAGGCCGCCTGGATCTCGTTCTTCCCGTAGGAGCGCATCGCGAGGTGGGTGTCGGTGCGCACCACCCCGGGCAGGGTCGCCACCTTCTGGGTGACCAGCGTCGCCAGGCCGTCGAGGTCGGGCACCCGCACCGTGGCGATGAAGTCGGTCGTCCCGGTGGTGGTGTAGACCTGCTCCACCCCCTCGGTGTCGGCCAGGGCCTGGCCCAGCGCGTGGATGCTCTGCGGCTCGCAGACGATCATCAGGAAGGCGGTGACCATTGGGAGGCACGGTACCACCGCAGATCGGCTCCGAGGTGAGGCCCGGTCGAACGGGGGTTCGACCCCCCGCTTCAACTCCGCCGCCCGCCGTCGTAGAATGGCGGCCGCCGAGCGGGAGTAGCTCAGTTGGTAGAGTCCCTGCTTCCCAAGCAGGTTGTCGCGGGTTCGAGTCCCGTCTCCCGCTCCAGGCGGCTCCTCTCCTCGATTCGAGTTGAGAAGGAGAGCCTTCTTCGTCCTGTAGGCCACACCCCCCCAAGCCCTCGGAGCAGAGGGACACCGGCTCCAGGGCATCCGACGATACTGAGTATGTGGCTCGACGAGACCGAGCACCCACGACGCCACGCCACGGCAGTCCAGCACCGTGATCCTCCCCAAGGATCGGGACCCGCGCTTCATCACCATCCGCCGAGGGGGGACGCTGACGGATGCCGACCATCGGCTCCTGGCTGTGTGGGCTGCCGCGTGCGCGGAGCACGTGCTGCACCTCTTCGAGTTGGTCCAGCCCTCGGACCCGCGGCCCCGCGAGGCGATCGAACAGATTCGGGCATGGGCGTGCGGCGAGATCAGGATGTCCCGGTCCCGAGCGGCGGGTGGCCATGCCATGGCTGCGGCACGAGAGGTGAGCGGAGCCGCTCGGTATGCCGCATCTGCTGCAGGCCAGGCGGCGGTGGTGGCGCATGTCGCCGCACACGAGCTTGGTGCCGCGGCGTGCGCGATCAGGGCCGTGCGTGCGGCGGCCCCTGGCCGGGCGGGTGAGGGTGCCGGCAGGCTCGAGTGCCGTTGGCAGCGCGACCAGCTCCCGGATGTGATTCGCGACCTCGTCCTGGAGGATCAGCGGTTGCGGAACGAGATCTGCTGGTCGGTCTTCGACTGTTGACCGACGTGACCGCCCGTCTGTGCTGCCCAGCATGGCCCGCGCCCCTCGATGGCCTGTATCGTCGCTCCATGGCCGTGATCGAATGGCTCCTCAACTCCGATCCCGCCATCCGCTGGCAGGTCATGCGCGACCTTCTGCGCGAGCCCGAGGACCTCGTCGCCGCCGAGCGTGCCCGGGTCGCGATCGAGGGATGGGGCGCCCGGCTCCTCGCCCTGCAGGATGCCGACGGCAACTGGGGGGGCGCCCCGTTCGTGCCCCGGGTCTGGACCCCCACCCTCCATGTGCTCCCGCTGCTCTGCGACTTCGGCCTGGATCCCGCCGCCAACCGGGCCCGCACCGCGATCGGACGGCTCCGTGACAACATCACCTCGTGGGGCCCGGGATTCGGCTCCGCCTACTACTTCGAGGGCGAGGTGGAGCCGTGCATCAACGGCCGCGTGCTCGCTTCGGGAGCGTACTTCGGCGCCGCCGACCAGCGCCTGGTGGAGCGGCTCCTCGCCGAGCAGCTGCCCGACGGCGGCTGGAATTGCGAGGCCCCGCAGAGCACGCGGTCCTCGTTCCACTCCACCATCTGTGTGCTGGAGGGACTCCTCGAGTACGAGCGGTCGGCGGGCGCGCTCCCCGACGTGACCGACGCACGCCGCCGCGGAGAGGAGTACATGATGGAGCGCCGGATGTTCCGCTCCCTCCGCACCGGCGAGGTGATCGATCCCGACTGGCTGGAGCTCTCCTACCCGACGTACTGGCACTACGACGTGCTCCGGGGGTTGGACTACCTGCGCCGGGCGGGAGTGCGGGCGGACTGGCGGGTGGATGAGGCGGTATCGCTGCTCGTGTCGAAGCGCCGTCCGGACGGTCGATGGCCACTCGAGAACGTCCACGAGGGCGAGGTGCACTTCCCTCTGGAGGATGGTGTGGGCACGCCGAGCCGGTGGATCACGCTGCGCGCGCTGCGGGTCGTGGAGTGGAGCGCTCGCGGCTCAGGACAGGTGGCCGGGGAGGCCACTGGCGAGGCTTTCGTGAGTTGCGCTGAGGCTCCTCGACCGCGGCCTCGCAGATTGCAATGAGTATGAGCTCACCGCGCCGGCCGCAGGAAGTCGATCAGGAAGGAGGCGAAGAAGGAGAAGTCGAAGAAGAAAATGAAGTTCCTCATGGGTGTCCCCTTGTGGTGGGCGGCGTCGATCCAGCCCGGCGCCGTTGATCGATCGCTACTTGGAGAGGAACGCCAGGATGTGCGAGTTCACCACCTGTGGCTTCTCGACCAGCATGAAGTGTCCGACGCCGTCGATCAGGGTGACCTCCGAGCCCGGTCCCTGGAAGGCGTGGACGCTGGCGAGGGTCTGGGCGTCGAGCGGGAACAGCCCATCCTGGGATCCGTGCATGTACAGGCAGCGCTGCGTGAGCGGTCGTCCCCAGGTCGCGGCCTGCTGCGCGGCGGCCTCCGGCGTGCCGAACTTCTGGGGATCGAAGAAGGTCCGGTAGTAGCCCAGGGTGGACTGCACCCGTCCCGGAGGGCGCATGCAGTCCTTCGCGTGGGGCAGGTCGGCGCTGGCGTCGTAGCCGGGCGACCAGTCGGCCCAGATGCCGTCGATGTACGAGAAGTTGTTCAGCGGGACGACCACGTCGGACACCTTCATCTGGTGGAACCACCAGTAGAACTCGCGCTTGATCTGCGGGTACTCGAACATGACCTTCGCGGCGATCGCGAGCGGAGGAACGTTCATGATCACGCAGCGGCGCCAGCTTGTCGGCCCGCGGGCTGCCCCGCCCCACGCCGACACCGCCCCCCAATCGTGAGCGATGAGAACGGCGTTCCCGTCCCCGCCCAGTGCGGCGTGCAGGGCGACGACGTCGCCGGCGAGGTCGTTCGTGTCCGTGAGCTTCTCCGGGATGGCGGTCGGGAAATAGCCGCGCATGTACGGAGCCACCGCCCGGTATCCGGCCCTGGCCAGTTCAGGCAGGAGGTGGCGGTAGGTGTACGGGGAATCCGGCCATCCATGCAGGCAGAGCGCCAGCGGACCCTGGCCGGCCTCGACGTAGTGAAACTCCAGCCCGTTCGCCTGGACGACGCCGGTTTTGAACTGTTCCGGTCCCGGTCCCGGTCCGGCCGGCGGGCTCCCCACGGCGGCGACCGGATTCGCCAGGCCTGATGCGAGAAGGCTCGATCCGACGAGGGTTGTCGAGGCGGTGGCGAGGAACCTCCGCCTGCTGAGCAGGTTCCGTTCGTCGTTGTTCACGTCGGTCACATCCACTCCTCCTTGCGGGAGGGAGAATACTATGAAGGCGACGGCGGTGTGACGACACGGAGTTCCGTGGTTCTGGCGCCCCTCCGATCCACGGAGCGACCGGTTCCCACCCACCGATGACTCTTCGCGGCGGGGAGGGTCGTCATCGGTGCCCCACGAGCCACGGTTGCCAGGAGCCACGAGATGCGACCTGCAGGTGATCGGCAGTCTCACTCTCGCCCGGACGCTGATCGGTCACGACCTCGTCGACGAGTTCAAGCTGACGATGGACGGCTCCTCGCCGCGCTCGCGAGCCCATCGATGCCTGGGGGTCAGCCCGTCCGACCCACTACCGGACGCGTCGGACCGGAATACGAGAACGTGATCTCCTCACCCGGGGCGATCGCGGCGAGAGCGCGCACCACCAGGACGTCGTGGACCGTGTCCTTGAGGTACTCGGCCACCGGCGTGTCGGAGTGGTTGTACAGGCTGCCCAGCCCCAGGGCGAGTGCCCCGTCCCCGTCCCACTCGAAGTAGTACTCGTCGATCAGGGTCTCGCCGATGAGGTCGCGCTGGGCGGCGGGGAAGCGCAGCACCGGGCATTCCTCGACGACCTCACCGGCGGCGATCGGCACCGCGGCGAAGACCCCACGTCCGTGCAGCCTCGACGGCGCGGCGTAGGTCCGGATGGCGCGGCCGGCGGGCGGGCACATGGCGGCCGATGATACCGCCGCCGGTGCGGGAGGCCCGGCGGTGCGGCGGCGCGGCCGGCACCTAGGCGAGCGTCGCCAGCTGCCGCCGCGGCTCCTCCAGCGACCGCGCGTGCCGCTCCATCCCCGCCCACGGATCGCCGTCCCGCGCGACCCTCGCGGGTACCGTCCGGAGCGTGAACCCGCGTGCGTCGAACCCGGGCTCGTCGAGCTCCTCCCATCGCAGCGGGGTCGCGACCGGCGCCCCCCGCAGCGGGCGCACCGAGTACGGTGCCACCGCCGTCTGCGCGTAGCCGCCGCGCAGGATGTCCAGGTACAGGCGGCCCTCGCGCCGCTCCTTGCTCCACTCGAGGGTGAGCGCCGAGGGCATCCGGGCGACCAGCACCTCCGCGACGTCGCGAGCGAAGCCGCGCACCTCCTCGATCCCGGCGCCGCCCTCGAGGGGGGTCACGACGTGGAGCCCACGCGACCCCGTCGTCTTCACGTACGCGGGCAGGTGGAGCTCGTCGAGCAGCTCGCGCACCGCCCGGGCCGCGTCACGCACCTGCTCGAAGCCCTCGGTGGACGGGTCGAGGTCGAACATCAGCTGGTCGGGCGACTCGAGATGCCCCACCCGGCTGAGCCAGGCGTGGAGGGTGATGCACGACTGGTTGGCGAGGTGCACCAGGGTCGCGGGCTCGTCGGCGATGGCGTGCACGACGGTGCCGCCCTCCTTCCGCACCTCCACGCGGTGCACCCAGTCCGGCAGCTTGCTGGCGTCCTTCTGCATGAACCCCGGCCGGTCGATGCCGTTCGGGAACCGCTGCAGCATCAGGGGGCGGCCGCGGATGTGGGGGATCATCTGCGGCGCGATCGCGGCGTGGTACTCGGCCAGGTCCTGCTTGGTGATCCCGTCCTCCGGGAAGAGCACCCGGTCCGGATGGGTCACGTCGACCGCCCGTCCGCCCACGGTGAGGGTGAGCGTGCTCACCCGGGCGTCTCCAGGGCGCGCTCGCGCACCACCTCCGCGGCCGGCTTGTCGTCACGCAGCCCGACGAAGCGGGGGTGACGCAGCCGTCCGTCGCCGGTCCACTCGGTGAACTCGACCTCCGCGACGAGCTCGGGCCGCACCCAGTGGACTCCCGCCTGCCGTCCCGCGCCTGCCGCGAAGGGGTTCTGCGGCTGCTCGAGGGCGTCGAGCCGGGAGCGGAGCTCCCGCAGCGTGGCGGTGTCGTATCCGGTGCCCACCTTGCCCGCGTACACGAGCCGGCCGCCGTCGTGGTGGCCGAGGAGGAGGGCGCCGAAGCCGACCCGGCTCCCCCTCGGATCGGTGAAGCCGGCCACCACCATCTCCTGGCGGTTGCTGCACTTCAGCTTCAGCCAGTCGCGGGAGCGGCCGGCCACGTAGGCGGCGTCGGCGCGCTTGGCGACCAGCCCCTCCCAGCCCTGGCGGCACGCCTCCTCGACGAGCCGCTCACCGTCGCGGTCACGGTGCACGGTGAAGCGCAGCGCCGACCCGAAGCTCAGCGCCCGTCGCAGCAGCGACTTGCGGTGGCGCAGCGGCACCCCGGTGACGTCGTGGCCGTCGACGTGGAGCACGTCGAAGAGGAGGTAGGTGACGGCGACGCCGCTGCGTCGCGCCAGATCCGGGTCGCTGATGCCGATGCGCCGCTGGAGCCGGGCGAAGCTGGTCTGGTCTCCCTCGAAGGCGACCACCTCGCCGTCGACGACCAGCTCGTGCTCCGTCGCCGCCGCGAGCGCGCCGGCGATCTCCGGATAGGTGCCGTCGAGCCTGCGCCGGTTGCGCGAGAGCAGCCGCACCCGGCCGTCGCCGACGAACCCCAGGCAGCGCTCGCCGTCGAGCTTGCGCTCGAAGATCCAGTCGGGGCTGCTGAAACGCCGCTGGGTGAGGGTCGCCAGCATCGGCGGGATCCACTCGGGCTGCGGGGAGGGACGCAGCTGGGCCCGCGCCTCCGGCGGCAGCCCCGCGAGGAGATCCTCGGTCGCCGCCCCGGCCCTCATGCCCCCGTGACGGTGTGGTGCCCCACGCCGGTTCAGGCGGGCGGCGCGTCGGCGACGACGAGGGCGTACGCGCCCAGCCCGACGATCCGGTCGCCCGCGACCGTCCCCGCCTGTCCGAGATCCACCGCGACGATGGCTCCCGACTCCGGGTCCAGGTCGACATCCTCGCCCCTGCCGAGTGCGGTCCCGGATGCGCTGAGCACGAGCTTGCCGATGACCTGGAGCTCCTTGGAGGCCGCCCGCTCCTCGGCGTCGTCCGCCGGCGGCCGGAGACGGCCCGCGTTGTCGACCGTGACCGCGTCGGCCCCGACGGCGTGGAGGTCGCTCCAGGAGACGAAGGACGCGTTGCCCTTCACCTTGCTCAACCGAAGTGCGACGACGGCCCGCTTCCGGGCGTCGATGACGTAGTTGTCGACCCTGCCGAGAGTTCTCCGCGTCCTCCAGGTTGACCACCTTGCGTCCGCGAAGTTCCGTGAAGCGCATCACCCGCCCTGCCGGAGCCGTGCTCTGAAGGCGTCGACCGCCGCGCCGAAGCCGGTGAGGTCGTCGCCGACGAACTCGGTCGCCGCGTCGGGCACGATGAGGTGCTCGCCGGAGACCGCGATGGTATCGGGCAGCGGGATGAGCACCCGCTCTCCACGGGTGGCCAGCGCTCCCGCAGCCGCCACCTCGTAGCCGACGATGTCGGCGGACTGACCCACCTCGATGATCACGTCCACCACCTTGCCGAGGTGGGTTCCGGTGTCGGTCAGCACCTGGTTGCCGAGGACGTCACGGTTGTCCGGGACGCCCTCCGCCCCCAGGCGCTCGGTGGCCTGCAGGGAACCCTCGTCTCGGATCATCACCGCATCCCGCCCCAGGCTGCTGATCGCCGTCCAGGGCAGGGCATCATCGCGCGAGCGTGAGAAGAGGCCGATGCCCCGCAGGCTGAACCCGATCAGCTTGCCCTTCGAGCTGTCGAAGACCACGTCCTTGAGCTCGGCCACCCGCTCGCCGCCGAGGGTGACCACGGGGCGTCCCTCGAGCTCGGTGGCGCGCATCAGGACGCTCATCGTCGCCGCGCCCGCTTCGACGTCTTCGAACCGATCGAGACGACTCCACCGGAGCGCCGCCGGCGCTGGATGGCGACGGCCAGGAGAACGACCATCGCCAGCACCAAAAGCACGACGATGGCCCATCCGTATGCTGGCATGGCTCCAGATCATAGGATCTCCGTACCTGGGGAGATCGCGAGCCGCCCCTCGTCCGCTACGTCCCCTCCGCTCCGGGAGGCGGGTCCTGCTGCGGATGGGCGGGTGCGCTCCCCGGGGGACGGGTCAGAAGGTGCCGGAGGCGCAGCTCTGGCCGACGCGGGCGCCGCTGACCGTGTTGGCGGTGCCGTCGTTGACCGGCGCCGGGGTGTTGCCGGTGCAGGTCAGCTTGCCGCCGTCATGGTTGCCCTCGAGCTCGGTCGCCGCATCCTCGGTCGGAGCTCCGCCGGTCGGGGCGGTGTTGCCGGTGACGGTGATGGCGCCGCTGGTGGTGTTCCCGCCGACCTCCACGCCGCCGGTGTTGCTGTTCACGGTGATCGCGCCGCGCACGGTGTTGCTGTGGCAGAAGGTGAACGGTGCGCTCGAGGTCGAGGTGATGGCACCGGTGACGGTCGAGTCGACCACCGAGAGCGCCGCCCCGGAGGCCACGGTGATCGCGCCGTTCTGGCTGGCGTTCCTCGGGCACGTGGTGGTGCCGGAGGCGCTGAGATCGATGTTGCCGGAATGCGCACCGGTGATGGTGGACGTGCATGCCGCGGTGGTGGGGACGTCACCACCGGCACCCTGAACCCGGAGCGGCCCGGCCATCCACGCGGTGGCGACCACGACGCCTCCGACCACGCCGGCGAGGGCGCTCCTCGAGGTGTGGTTGGCTTTCATCGCTGAGCCTCCTTCCCCCCAGGCGGCCGCGGACGACCGCGACGATCCGTCGAGCAGCAACGGGAGCGAGTATTTCACCGCCGCCTGTTGGTAGGATCGTTGGTGTTGTGATCATACTCACAACGGTTGTCCGCCGCTGTGATGCTTGACGGCCCCCGTCTCGGGGCAGAAGATCGGCTCAGTGCTCGATGAACGCGATCGGATCGCCGCCGACAGGGACCGGCTCGCCGACCGGAGGGAGGGGCTGACCGACAGCCGGGAGCGCCTCGCCGACGAGCGCGAGCGCGCCGCCGACGAGCGGGAGGCCGCCCTCGACGCGCGTGAGCGCGCCCTCCAGCTCCGCGAGCACGCGGTCCGCGAGCGTGCCTCCCGCCTCCAGCTCGTCACCACGACCGCGAGGGACTCCGCGGTGGAGGCGATCGCCACCAGCAACGAGCAGATCGCCCGGTCCCGGCTGGCGCTCGACCGCCTGGCGGATGCCCTGGCGAGGAGCCTCGCCGCCCTCGACCGCGACGACGCCCACGCCGCCCGCGACCAGGCGGAGATCAGCTACGAGATGGCGTCGTCCGACGACGAGCCCGCCGGTGCGCCGGCGGCCGGCACCGTCTGAGGCGGCCGGCCGGACGCGCCGGCGGCCTGCGCCTGGGCCAGGTACCCATGGTCCTCGAGCCAGGCGGCGGCCTCGTCGCTGGGGCCGCCGAAGACCAGCCGCCCGCGCTCGAGCACGTGGGTGGTGTCGGCGATCTCGAGGAGCACCCCGATGTACTGCTCGACGAGGAGCACGATCCGGCCCTCGTCGGCGAGCGCGCGGACGATCTCGGTGAGCTCGCCGACCACCCGCGGTGAGAGGCTCAGGGAGAGCTCGTCGAAGAGCAGGCAGCGGGCGCCGGTGACCAGCGCGCGGCCGATGGAGACCATCCGCTGCTCGCCCCCGGAGAGGCGGTAGGAGGGCACGTCGAGTCGCTCGGCGATGCGCGGGAACAGCTCGAGGACACGCTCGACCCGGGCCTCGACCTCCGCCCGGTCCAGGCCCCAGCCGCCGGCGTGGAGGTTGTCCCGCACTGACAGCGAGGGCAGCACCCGGCGGCGCTCGGCGATCATCACCATCCCCGCCTGGCCGCGGCGGTACCCGGGCCAGCGCGAGATGTCGCGGCCGTCGAGGTGCACCGACCCCGCCGAGGTGCCCACCAGGCCGGCGATCCCCGAGAGCAGGCTGGTCTTGCCCACGCCGTTGCCGCCGAGGACGCCGACGATGCGCCCGGGCCGGCAGTCGAGGCTGACCCCGCGCAGCACCGGCATCGGCCCGTACTCGAGGCGCAGGTCGCGGACCTGGAGCCCGCCCCCCTCGGGCCGGTCCTCGCCCTTGAAGTGGGAGGTGACGGTGACCCGCGGTGGGGCCGGCGCCTCCCCGCCGGCGCGGCGCAGCCTCCTGCTCCCGTCCACCCTCCTGCCGAGGTAGACGCGGCGCACCTCCTCCTCCTGGATGATCGTCTGGGTGGGGCCCTCGACCAGCAGGCGGCCGTTCTCCAGGACGAGGAGGTGCTCGGCGAGGGCGGTGAGCACCCGGGGGTTGTGCTCGACGACGAGCAGCCCCCAGCCCTCCTGCTCCTGCAGGCTGAGCAGCACCTCGGCGAGCCGGTCGCCCTGCTCGTCCATCAGCCCGCCGGCCGGCTCGTCGAGGATCAGCACCTGGGGCCGGGTGGTCAGCGCCCGGACCAGCTCGAGCTTGCGGCGCTGACCGAAGGAGAGCGCGGCCACCGGCGCGGTCCGCCTCGCCTCCAGCCCGAACATCTCCAGCAGCCAGTCGACGCGGTCGCGATGGCTCCGGTCGTAGCCGTGGACGCAGACGACGTTCTGCTCGGCGGTGAGCACGTCGGCGAGGCGGGGGAACTGGAAGCTCCGCCGGATGCCGGCCCGGGAGCGGGCCATCGCGCTCCACCCGGTGATCTCGGCGTCACCGAGGCGGACGCCGCCCTGCTGGTGGGGGACGAAGCCGGTGAGGGCGTTGATCAGCGTGGTCTTCCCCGCTCCGTTGGCGCCGACGACGCCGACCCGCTTCCCCGGCGCCACCCGCACGCTGACCGCGTCGACGGCGCGGACGCCGCCGAAGTCGACGGTGATCGCCCTGCCCTCGAGCGCCGCCGCCGGCGGCCGGCGCTCGGCGCGCCCCGCCACCGTCTCCGGGCGCTCGACGAGCGCCATCGCGCCGGTCATGCCGATCGCCCTCACCGGCGCCCACTCGGAGTCGGGCACGGCCGGCTCGGGCTCCGGGCGGAGGGCGCGGATCCGGGCGGCGATCGCCTCCCGGTTCTGCCCGGCCACCAGCGCGGCGAGGAGGATCGCACCCGAGATGAGGTTGGGGAAGAGGTGGAGCGGCTCGAGCAGGATGGGGATGGCGGTGAACGCGGCCGCCACCAGCCAGATCGAGGACAGCTCGCGCATCCCGCTGGCGATCGGGATGGCGACGTAGATCACCGAGAAGATCAGCCCGAACGAGAAGGTCGGCGGCGGCGACCCGTTCACGAAGGCGATGAGCAGCCCGCCGATGCCGATGAGCAGGCCGCTGAAGGCGAACACGACCAGCTTCAGCATCCAGTTGCGCAGACCCATCGCCCGGGCGCCCTCGGGCACGTGGCCGACGAGCACGA
The DNA here is from genome assembly GCA_963846365.1 of uncultured Chloroflexia bacterium. Taxonomy (GTDB): domain Bacteria; phylum Chloroflexota; class Dormibacteria; order Aeolococcales; family Aeolococcaceae; genus CF-96. Next base: position 448,516 of record CAWJVN010000001.1, on the reverse strand, counting down.
CCTGGAAGCCCAGCCGCGACCGGAGGACGGCGCGCACCACCAGCGCGAGGCCGAGCACAATCGCGCCGACGATCATGTACACGGCCCGCTGAGTGTCGAACCAGCCGGTGAGCTCCGGCTGCGACACCCCCCATCCCGCCGCCCCGCCGGTGACCCCGGGGATCGAGAACCCGACCTTCTCGATGCCCACCTGGACGACCAGCGAGGCGACCACGAAGTAGAGGCCGGTGACCGCGAGCGAGGCCAGGCCGGTGAGCAGCGAGAGCACCACCGCGGCGCCGAGCCCCAGGAGGATGCCGGCGACGTGGTGGGCGAGGCCCCCGTGGGTGGCGAGGTGGGCGAAGAGATACGCCGACAGCCCGGCGATGCCGGCGGCGTTCAGCGGCATCTCGCGGAGCGCGGCGATGGGCAGGAACAGGCCGAGGCCGATGAGCCCCGCGGCGAACGCCGTCGACCCCGCGTAGAGCAGGTAGCCGGGGAGCAGGAGGAATCCGCCCACCCCCAGCAGCGCGACCAGGACCGGCGGGATCGCGCCGGGGGTGAGCAGCCGGCGGAGCAGGGTCGGGAGGCCGGGCGTCGTCGCCCCCATCAGCTCTGCAGGTGGGCGAGGTGGCGGCGGCGCAGGCCCGCGGAGAGCACCCCCGTCGCCATGATCAGGATCGCGGTGAGGTTCTCCAGCCCGGGGCCGAGAGAGCCGGCGAGCTCGGCGCCGAGCAGGTCCTCGGCGATGCCGAGGAGCAGGCCGCCGGCGAAGGCGAGGGCGAACGACTCCAGGCCGCCGAGCACCGCGCCGGCGAGCCCCCACACCATGACGAAGAGCAGCAGCGGGGTCGCCAGGGTGGTGCGGGTGCTGACCAGGATGCCGGCCAGCCCGGCCATCGCCCCCGAGATCGCCCACACCCGGACGACGTAGGCGTTGAGCGGGATGCCCATGGTGGCGGCGGTGTGGGGGTCGTCGTAGATCACCCGGACGAAAAGGCCGAAGCGGGTCCTGCGGAGCACCCAGGTGGTCACCGCCACGACCACGATGCAGGTGACGAGGGAGCCGATCTGGTCGGCGGTGACGTAGGTCAGCGCGACGTCGAACCCCTTCGAGCCGAAGACCGGCGACCCCGCGGGATTGTTCAGCGGCAGGACCAGGTCGGCGGCGGCGAAGAGCAGCAGCGTGATCGCGAGGGTGAGAATCATCACCAGCCCCTTCGGCCAGCTCGACAGCCGCAGCGTGACCTGGCCGAGGGCGGCTCCGAGAACCGCTCCCAGGAGGATGGCGGCGGGGACCGCGACCGGCCGCGGCGTGCCCGCGACCGCCTCCATCCGCCAGTACACCGCGGCGCTGAGCGCGGCGATGCCCGCCTGTCCGAGGTTGACCACGCCACTGATCCGGTAGGAGGCGACCATGCCGAAGGCCATGAGGCCGTAGATGGTCCCCAGGGTCACCCCGAGGATCAGCGCCGAGACGAAGAGCGCCAACGATCGAGCACTCCGTGAGCCGGGCGGGTGCCGAGGCTCCGGGATCAGTGCCGTCTCCACCCACCACTGGCCACGCCTCGCCGGGCCATCCTACGGAAGCCCGGCGACCCGGGGCAAATCCCAGGCCGGGGTCGCCCTCAGCGGGCGATCGTCGCGTGCATCTCCCAGACGAGGATCTCGGCCGGCTCGACGGCGGTGACCCGCTGGCCGCCGGTCGCCGTGAACCGCACCGCGTCGCCCTCGGACAGCCGGCCGGCGCCCTCGAGGTCGACGCTGCCGCGGGCGACGAAGAGGTGGAGGAAGGGCGCCTCGGGCAGCTGCACCTCGCCGCCCGGCCGCAGCCGCGCCGCGCGCAGCGCCGCGTACCTGTTCCGGATGCGGATCGCGGCGTCGCCGGCGTGGTCGTCCATCCCCGACGCGACCACGACGAGCCCACCGCTCAGCAGCTCGTGGTCGATCTCGAGCTGCTCGTAGCCGGGGGTGACCCGCGCGGTGTCCGGCACCACCCACATCTGCACGAAGTGCACCGGGTCGGCGTGGGTGTCACCGCCCTGCAGCCTCCAGGAGTCGTTCTTCTCGGAGTGCAGGATGCCGGTGCCGGCGCTCATCCGCTGGGCGAGGCCCGGGTGGATGAGCCCCGAATGGCCGGTCGAGTCCTGGTGCACCAGCGAGCCGCTCAGCACCCAGGTCACGATCTCCATGTCCTGGTGGGGGTGGGTCTCGAAGCCGGCCCCGGCGTTGACGACGTCGTCGTTGTTGACCAGGAGCAGGCCGTGGTGGGTGTTCCTCGGGTCGTGGTGCCGCGAGAACGAGAACGAGTGCTTCGAGTCCAGCCACGACAGGTTGGTCATGAAGCGGTCGGCGGCGCGGCGGACGTCGACCACCGGGCCTCCCACTGCCAGGTCCATCCGACCATGGTACCGGCGCGGGCCCGGCGGCTCCGTGCTAGGGTCGCCGCCGATGGACGAGCTCACCCTCCCGACCCCCGGCGGTGAGCTGCGGGCCCTGCTCTCCCGGCCCGCCGGTGCGGGGCCGTGGCCCGGGGTGGTGGTCATCCACGACCTCCTGGGGATGAGCGACGACCTCCGCCGCCAGGCGGACTGGCTCGCCGGCGCCGGCTATCTCGCGGTGGCGCCGGACCTGTTCTCGTGGGGGCACAGGGCGGTCTGCCTCCAGGCGACCTTCCGTGACCTCGTGTCCCGCCGTGGCGCCACGTTCGACCGCATCGACGCGGTGCGTGGCTGGCTCGCCGGCCGCGACGACTGCACCGGCCGGGTCGGGGTCATCGGCTTCTGCATGGGCGGGAGCTTCGCCCTCCTCCTGGCCCCGGGCCACGGGTTCCAGGCGTCGAGCGTGAACTACGGCATGGTCCCGAAGCGCGCCGAGAGCATCCTCACCGGGGCCTGCCCGATCGTCGGCAGCTTCGGCCGCAGGGACCGGACCCTGCGCGGCGCGGCCCCCCGGCTGCAGGCTGCGCTCACCCGCCTCGGCGTCGATCACGACGTCGTCGAGTATGCCTGCGCGGGCCACTCGTTTCTCAACGACCACGACGGCGTGCTCTTCCGCGTCGCCGGCACGCTGATGGGGGGCGGCCACCACGAGCCCTCCGCCGCGGACGCGCGCCGGCGGATCGTCGCCTTCTTCGACCGCCACCTCGCCTCCGCGGGCTGACCGGGGCCGAGACGGACCCTCCCCGTCCGGCACGGTGCCGGGCGGTGAGGGGTGGACAGGAGGTCAGTGCGTGGGAAGGGCGCGGGTGCGCTCGATGTGGACCGCCTGGAGGGCGTTCGCCGGCAGGCCGAGCAGCTGGAGGATGGTGGGGGCGATCTGGGTGGCCTCCACCGCGGTGGTGACCACGGCGTGCTTGACCGGGCCGCCCGAAAGGATCAGGAGCACGTTGCGATCCGGGGGTTGGCGCCGACGTGCTCGGCGATCTTCGCCATCTTGCCGGTGTACACGGTGCCGTACTGGGAGATGCCGAAGATGTCGGGAACGCGGGGATCACCGGGGGCGACGTTGAAGTAGGCGGCGGCGTCGCGGCCGGCGAAGACGTTGGCGAGCCCCGACTGGATGTAGGCCTTGGGCTGGCCGTTGATGTCGTTGCCCGTGCCCGAGTGGGTGAGCAGGAAGTTCTTGACGAACCCGGAGGCGGCGTCGGAGTGGTCGTTGAGCCACATCAGCATGCCGTCGTCGAGCGCGCGCATCAGCACCGGGCCCGGGGTGACGCCGTCGGCGAGGTAGCCGCCGGGCTGACCCTGCGAGACCGGCAGCTTCTGCGCGGTGGAGATGGTCTGGAAGTTCATGCCGAAGAGCGCCGGCGTGCCCACCGCGTTGGTTCCGCTGTGGTCGAGGCCCCTGATCTCGTTGATCACCGCCTGGACCTTGTAGCCGTCGTACTGCTGGGTGAGCAGGTTGTCCGTGGTCCAGTCGCCGGGGGAGCCGAGGGTCGGCGCGTCGCTGTTGATCTCGGGGGTGAAGAGGTCCTGCACGCCGGTGCCCGAGGGATCGTTGAGGAGCTCGTAGGTGGGGTGCTTGTCGGACCACGCGGTGCGCATCCCCGCGTTGTGCACCACCTCGAAGATCCGGCGTCGAGCGCGTGCGGGTTCTTGTCGGCCTGCTCGAAGTAGGTCACCTCGGCGCCCGGAGCGGTGCCGGTGCAGCTGGTGGTCCCGGGGGGGAACATCGCGTTGTTCCAGCTGTCGTCATAGTAGATGCGGTCGAGGACGGGTTGCCGCCGGTCACCTGCGCGGTGATCCCGGGGAACGAGTCCGAGGGCACCGGGGTCTCGGCGCGGGTGTACTCGGCGCCCTGCTTCACCAGCGTGGCCAGCGCCGACTTCGGATGCGCCTTGATGTAGAAGGCGAGATCGGTCTGATGCATGCCGTCGACCGAGATCAGCAGCACGTGCTGCGCGCTCGACTGTTGCTTCGCCGCCGCTGTCCCCATCGCACCCAGCGGGATGGCGATCACCCCCAGGGTGGTGCGCAGCCCGATGGCGTGGACGTTGTACGTGGCAACGTATCTCTCCCAATTCGGCGAGCGCCGACGCGGCGGCGCAAATGTCATGGTGCGCCCGAACACAACGGCGAACCGGCGAGGCTCTTGCGCCGTGTTCCAGTTCATCGCGCCAGGACGAAAGCAGCGCCGAGAGTTCGTGAAGGACCGATCAACGGATGGTCCTCGTCGTGCGGGTTCGTAGCGTTAGCGGCAATTGACGCACTCAGTGCGATCCATGGCGTGAGTTGCGGTGCGTGCCGCTACCATGCTCCGATGCCCGATCCCGCGATCCTCTTCGACCCCGGCCGCGCCCTGGTGGTGGTGATCGAGGACATCCCTCCACTCGAGGAGGCGGTGCACCATCCCCAGCAGGGCGACTGCACCGTCATCCTCGCGCCGGTCGAATACGAGCACGCGGTGCGGTGGCTGCGCCTCGGCGTGCTCCGCGCCACCCGGGGCCGCCCCGACGCCGAGGTGGTCAGCCACGAGCGGCCGCGCACCAGCATCCTGGTTCCTCGCGACTCCGTCGAGGCGCTGGTCGCCGCGGTGCGCGCCGCGTCCGCGGAGTTCCGCCGCCGGGTCGCCGACATGCCCCTCGACGACCTGGTCGACGACCACCGGGTCGAGGCCACCCGCTTCATCGAGGAGACCGGCGCCACGGTGCGGCTGCATCCGGCGGCGGCGCTGCGCCACGCCGGCCTCCGGCTGAGCGTCGACGGCGCCTGGGTCGAGGTGGCCTGACGGGTGCCGCCCCCGCGGGGCTGCGCACGGTCGCCGTCCCGGCGAGTACCGTGGGCTCGTGACCACTCCCGCCGACCCGCAGATGGAGCCGATGGCGGTGCTCGACCGCGGCTTCGACCTCTGCGAGGAGACGAGGTTCGCCGAGGCGCTGGCGCTCTTCGACGTCGCCGCCGCCTCCGGCCATGCCGATGCGGTCCCGCTCGCGGAGGGCTGCCGGGGCAACGTCCTCGAGGAGCTGCGCCGCAACGAGGACGCCATCGCCGCCTACCAGCGGGCGATCAACTCCGGCCACCCCGACGCCGCCCCCCGGGCCGGCTTCAACCTCGGGGTGCTGCTGGAGCGGCTGCACACCACCGTCCCCGACTGGCGCAGCATCACCACCGCCTACCAGGTGGCCATCGACTCCGGCCACCCGGAGTGGAAGCCGATGGCGCTGGTGAACCGGGCCGCGCTGCTCACCCGGGTGGGATGGCGCCACGACGCCTGCGACGCCTACCGGCTGGCGATCGCCACCGGCCACCCCGAACAGGCGCCGATCGCCGCCACCAACCTCGGCATCCTGCTCGCCGAGATGGGGCTCATCGACGAGGCCGTCGGCGCCTACCGCGAGGCGATCGCGCTCGGCCACCCCGACCAGTCCCCCAAGGCGATGTTCAACCTCGCCGCGACCCTCGAGGCGGACGGGCGGTACGAGGAGAGCGCGGCCGCCTACCAGGAGGCGATCGACACCGGCCACCTCGACATCGCCCCGGTGGCGGTGATCGCCCTCGGCCTGGTCCGCGAGCGGGCCACCGAGGCCCCCGAGGTCGCCCCCCGCCACCTGCGCAGGCTGCGCGGCGACGTGCTCGCGCTGATGCCCGAGGACGCCCGGGGCGGCGCCCCGGAGGGTACCCACAGCTAGCTGGCGATCGCCTCCTCGCCCTCCATCAGCGTCACCCGCTGGCGGGAGGTCAGCGCCCCGGAGGGCCCGGTGCGGAAGCTGCCCGAGGTCGGGGCCACGTCGGCGTAGTCGCGGCCGACCGCGACGGTGAGGTGGCGCAGTCCCACCCGCACCCCGTGGGTGGGGTCGAAGGCGTGGGCCATGGCCGCGTCGCCCTCGACGAGCAGCACCTCGACCCACGCGTGGGTCGCGCCCTCGCCGAGCAGGTGCCCGGAGACGTAGCGGGCCGGCAGGCCACAGAGGCGGCAGAGCGCGAGCATGACGTGGGCGTAGTCCTGGCAGACCCCACCGCCGAGCGCGAGGGCCTCGGCGGCGGTGGTCGAGACCCCGGTGACGCCGCGGGTGTAGCGCATGCTCCGGTGCACCCAGCCGTTGAGCTCCTCGGCCAGGCGCAGCCCGGTGTGGCCGGACTCGAGGTGGGCCCGGGCCGCCGCGCTCAGCGCCGCGTCGGGGGCGGTGAGCGCCGTGGGCCGGTGCAGCAGGGGGTCGTCGAGCGCGGTCGCGGGCAGCCGCGCCGGCTCCGGCACCACCGAGCGGCGGAGCAGCACCCACGCCTCGAAGGTGAGGGTGCGACGCACCCGGGGCACCCGCATCTCGATGACCGGGTTGCCGAAGACGTCCTCGCCGTGGGTGACCACGGCGGCGGGTCCGCCGCGCACGTCGAGCCGGTGGAGGATGCGCCGCTGGTCGCCGTGGACCTCCGGGGGGATCACCACCAGCCGGTGCTCGAGGTCGGCGATCGGGGAGGGGTAGTCGTAGCGCAGCGTCTGGTGGATCAGGTACATGGCGCGACGTCCGTCCCCGGCGGCGCCGATCCCTTCCATGCACCCACAACGCAGAACCGCGTCGATCCTGTCGCGCGCGGTCCAGGTTACCTGGAGACCATCTCGACCGACGACGAGATGCTCTCGGCGGCGAAGCCCTGCGCGCCGATCGGCCCGGCGAACACCGCCCGGACGAACCGATCGTACGCAGCCGGGGATGAGGGCCGGGTGTGGCCCGGGCTGTGATCCGATCAACCCTCGCCGGTCACCGCCGGGCGGCCGGCGCCTCGGTGACCCGGCGGGCCCGCACCGCCTCGACCACCGCGGTGATGTCCCGGTCGCCGAGCCCGGCGGCGATGGCCTGGTCGAAGAGCGCCTCGACGGTGGCGGCGACGGCGAGGTCGAGCCCTCCAGCCGCCGCCAGGTTCCGTGCCAGGCGCACGTCCTTGTGCCCCAGCCGCGCCGAGAACCAGCCCTCGTGGTCGCCGTGGATCACGTCGTCGAGCCGGTTGTGGAGCGCCGGGGCGACCAGCGGGGTGCGTCCCAGCTCGGCGATGAGGCGGTCGTCGACCCCGTTCGCCTGGGCGGTGGCGACCGCCTCCGAGAGCACGCTGAGCTGGCCGAGGAGAAGCAGGTTGGCGACCACCTTGAGGGTGGTGCCGGACCCCGCCGGCCCGCAGCGCAGCTGCCGCGCGGAGAGCTGCCGCAGCAGCGGCATCGCCCGGTCGACGAGCTCGTCGGGGCCGCCGACGAGGATGGTCGCCTGGCCGGAGGCGACCGCCTGGGGCGCGCCCAGGATCGGGGTGTCGCAGAAGCGGCCGTCGACGGCGCGGGCGAGCGCCCGCGAGGTCTCGGGCGAGACCGTGCTCATGTCGACGAGCATGGCGGAGGGCTGCAGGCACCCGGCGACGCCGTCGTCGCCGCCGACCACGCCGAGCACCGCGGCGTCGTCGGCGAGGGAGGTGACCGCCACGTCGACCGAGCCCACCGCCGCTCCCGGCGACGCCTCGAGGATGGCGCCGCGCGCGGTCAGCGGTTCGGCGCGCGCCGCGGTGCGGTTCCAGACGTGCAGCTCGTGACCGGCGTCGAGGAGCCGGCCGGCGATGGCGCTGCCCATGGCTCCGAGTTCGAGAACGGCGATGCGCATGCGGTGTCCTCCCGAGGTGGCGGTGGCGCTCAGGCGAGCGAGGCGTTGACGATGGGGCGGATCGGCCCCTCGCCGGCGCCGGTGCGCTCGAGGGCGAGGGCGATGTCGTCGAGGTCGTCGTCGTCGAGCTCGAGCCCGGCGGCGGCGATCCAGCCGTCGATCTGGTCGGGACGGCGGGCTCCGACGATGGCGCCGGTCACGCCGGGCCAGGCCAGCGTCCAGGCCACGGCGACCGCGCCGACCCCCACGCCGTGGCGGTCGGCGACCGGCTTCAGCGCCTCCACCAGGGCGAGGTTGCGCTCCAGCCGCTCGCCGCCGAAGTCGGCGTCGCGGGAGCGCCAGTCGTCCGCCGGCAGCGCCGCCGCCCGGGCCCGGTCGAAGGCGCCGGTGAGCAGGCCCGAGTGCATCGGGCTGTAGACGATGACCCCGGTGCGGTGCGCCGCCGCCCAGGGGATCACGTCGGCGGCGGCGCGCCGGTTGATCAGCGACAGCGGCGGCTGCACCGAGTTGACGTGGCCGATCGCCTCGGCACGCTCCAGCAGCTCGACGCCGTGGTTCGACAGGCCGGCGGCGCGGATCCGCCCCTCGCGCCGCATCTCGAGCATCGCCGGCCAGTACTCCTCGACCTCGGTGCCGTCGTCGGGCGGCCAGTGCAGCTGGTACAGGTCGATGCGGTCGACCTCGAGCCGGCGCAGCGAGGCCTCGAGCTCGCCGCGCAGCGACTCCGGCCGGGCCACCCGCCGGGGGGCGGCGTCGGGATGCTGCGGGTCCCAGACCAGACCGCACTTGGTGAAGACCAGGGGACGGCCGGCGGCGATGTCCCGCAGGGCACCCGCGACCAGCTCCTCGGAGTGGCCGAGCCCGTACACCGCCGCGGTGTCGATCCAGCCGATCCCGCGCTCGACCGCGGCGCGGATGGCGGCCACCGCCTCGCCGTCGTCCTGCGCGCCCCAGCCGAACCTCCAGCCGGCGCCGCCGATCGCCCACGCCCCGAAGCCGGCGCGCGTGATGTCCATCCCGGAGGTGCCGAGCGGACGGGTGGGAAGGGTCATCCCGGGTCCTCCTTGACCGGACCAGCATGCCACGGGGGTTCCACTCGGCCGCAGCGGCGCCGGGAGCGCGGAGAGCGCTCAGGTGCGGAGGGCGTCGATCGGCGTCAGCCGGGCCGCGCGCACCGCCGGGAACACGCCGAAGACCAGGCCGATGCCGGAGGCGATGAGCAGCGCCGCGATCGCCGCCGCGGGGGCGAACACGGTGAGCAGCGAGGTGTAGTGGTTGAGCAGGACGGTGCTGACCAGCCCCAGCCCCACCCCCAGCACCCCGCCGGCGGCGCCCAGGCTCGCCGCCTCGATGAGGAACTGGCGGAGGATGTCGTTGCGGGTGGCGCCGACCGCCTTGCGCAGGCCGATCTCGGCGACCCGCTCGGTGACCGACACCAGCATGATGTTCATCACCCCGATGCCACCGACCAGCAGCGAGATGCCCGCGACCCCGGCGAGCAGCAGGGTGAGCGCGGTGCTGGTGGTGTCGAGGGCCTCCAGGATCGACTGCTGGGTGGTGACCGTGAAGTCGGCCTGGCTCGGGTCGGTGATGCGGTGGGTCGCCATCAGGAGGCTGGTCACCTCCTGGTAGGCGGTGTCGATGGTGTCGCGGCTGGTGGCGCTGAGCAGGATGCGCTGCACCGTGGTCAGCGAGCCGCCGGCGATCAGCTGGCCCTGCGCGGTGGTGAGCGGCACCACCGCGAGGTCGTCGGGGTTGAAGAGCCCCTGGGCGCCGCGGGGCACGAGCACCCCGATGACCCGGAAGGGCACCTGCTGGATGGTCACCAGGCCGCCGACCGCGTTGCCGCCGGGGAACAGGCTCTGGGCGGTGGTCGGCCCGAGCACGGCGACGTGGGCGTGGCCGCGCACGTCGGCGTCGGTGAAGAAGTCGCCGCTCTGCATCTCGCGCGCGTTCGCGAGCAGCCAGCCGGGGGTCGAGCCGGTCGCCGCCGCGGTCCAGTTCTGCGCCCCCGCGGTCATCGTCGACCCCGGACGCTGCACCACCGGGGCCACCGCCTCGACGTCGGGCACCACCGAGCGGTCGCCGAGCGCGCGGGCGTCGTCGAGGGTGAGGGTGGTGGCGTTGCCGAGCCCGGTGCGCACCCCGCCGTTGGTGACGCTGCCCGGGGTGACGGTGATGAGGTTGGTGCCGAGCCGGCTGATCCGGGCGGCGATGGTGGTGCGGGTGCCGAGCCCGATGCCGACGGTGATGATCACCGCGCCGACGCCGATGAGGATCCCGAGCGAGGTCAGCAGCGAGCGCATCCGGTGGGCGGCGATCGCCTGCAGGCCGCTGACGATGGTCTGCAGCGGGCTCATCCGGCCGCCGCCCGGCCCGCGCCCGGACTCCGTCCAGCCATCCTCGCAACCTCCCCGCCCGGTCGCACGGCTTCCTGAAACGGCTGTCGTGCACCGCTGCCGCCAAGCCTACGCCGGGCGAGCGGACGGGGCAAGCGCGGCAGTCACGGCGTGGTGACCACGGGGCGCGGGGGCGCCGATCGCCCTATATACTTCGCTTATGGCAAGGAAAAGTGCGGGCTTCGACCGCGAGCACCCGTCGTACCGCTGGGTGGTTCTCTCCAACACCACCCTGGGGGTGATGATGGCGACGATCAACAGCTCGATCGTGATCATCTCGCTGCCGGCGATCTTCCGCGGCATCCACCTCGATCCGCTCGCCCCCGGCAACGTCGGCTACCTGCTCTGGATCCTGATGGCCTACCTGCTGGTCACCGCGGTGCTGGTGGTCTCGCTGGGACGTCTCGGCGACATTCGCGGGCGGGTGCGCATCTACAACGCCGGCTTCGCGGTGTTCACCGCCGCCTCGGTGGCGCTCGCCCTCGACCCGCTCGCCGGCGGCGGCGGCGCGCTCTGGCTGATCGTGTGGCGGGTGGTCCAGGGGGTGGGCGGGGCGATGCTGATGGCGAACTCGACGGCGATCGTCACCGACGCCTTCCCCAGCACCCAGCGCGGCCTCGCCCTCGGCATCAACCAGGTGGCCGCGCTGGCGGGCTCGTTCATCGGCCTGGTCGGCGGCGGGCTGCTCTCGGAGTGGAGCTGGCGTGCCGTCTTCTTCATCTCCGTGCCCGTCGGCGTGGCCGGCACGCTGTGGGCGTATCACTCGCTGCACGAGCTCGGTCGGCGGGTCCGCGGCCGCCTCGACTGGGCCGGCAACATCACCTTCGCGGTCGGCCTCACCGCGCTGCTCGGGGCCATCACCTACGGCATCCAGCCGTACGGCGGCTCCGCCGAGGGCTGGGGCGACCCGCTGGTGATCGCCGGACTCGCCGGCGGCGCCGTCCTGCTCGCCGCCTTCGCCGCCATCGAGGTGCGCCACCGCGAGCCGATGGTCAACCTGCGCCTCTTCCGCATCCGCGCCTTCGCCGCCGGCAACGCCGCGGTGCTGGTGGCGTCGATCGCCCGCGGCGGGCTGCAGTTCATGCTGATCATCTGGCTGCAGGGGATCTGGCTGCCGCTGCACGGCTACGACTTCGTTGTGACCCCGCTGTGGGCGGGCATCTACCTGCTGCCGCTGACGATCGGCTTCCTCGTCGCCGGGCCGCTGTCCGGGCACCTCTCCGACCGCCTCGGGGCGCGCGCCTTCGCCAGCGGCGGCCTGCTGCTCACCGCGGTGTCCTTCGCCGGGCTGCTGCTGCTGCCGGTGGACTTCGACTACCGGGCCTTCGCGCTCCTGCTGGCGCTCAACGGCATCGGCTCCGGACTCTTCGCGGCGCCCAACACCACCGCGATCATGAATGCGGTGCCCGCCCACCAGCGGGGCAGCGCGTCGGGGGTGGTCGCCACCTTCCAGAACGCGGGCATGACCCTCTCCATCGGCGTCTTCTTCTCGCTGATGGTCGCCGGCCTGGCCGGCTCGCTGCCCGCGGCGATGCACGGCGGCCTGGTCGCGCAACACGTCCCCGAGGCGACCGCGGCCCAGGTCGCCGGCCTGCCGCCGGTGGGCAGCCTCTTCGCCGCGTTCCTCGGCTACAACCCGGTGGCCAGCCTGCTCGGGCCCCACGCGCTCGCCGCGCTGCCGGCGTCGAACGCCGCGACCCTCACCGGCCCCGAGTTCTTCCCCCACCTGATCAGCGCCCCGTTCCACTCCGGGCTGGTGATCGTCTTCGGGCTGGCGATCGCGATGTCGCTGGTGGGCGCGCTGACCTCGCTGATGCGAGGGACGCGCTTCGTTCACGACGCCGCCCGTGTGAGTGATCCGGACACACCTGTCTCGAACGTGGCGTAGCCTGGCGCCGCGGGCCGCTGAAGGCTGTCGGAACCGTCAGCCGGACCCGGCTCCGGTCGCCGATTCGAGAACTCGCCTCGCGGCCGCATCGCTGGTAGTGTCGTCGTTCTCACACGAGGACGGGCGATTGGGGTGTGGCCGTGGTCGACGTGCAGCGGATGTTGCAACGCTTTCGCGCGTGGCGGGGGGCGCTCGGCAGAGGAGGCGGCGATGACCTTCGAGAAGAAGGAGGATCTGGAGGTGGAGGTGGAGCCGGAGCCGGAGCGGGAGCTGGTGCCGCCGGCGGAGCCGCCCGCCCAGCCGGAGAGCGAGGAGGAGACGGTCCCCGCGTAGGGCCGCGCCGGCAGAGCACCTACGTCGTCGGCTTCCGCGACTGGCTGGTCGTCCTCGACGACGAGCGGCGCCCGGTGCTGGCGTCGTGCGTGCGCCGGTGCGTCTGGTCGGAGCGCAGGATCCGTCGCCCGGCACCTCACCGCGCGGGGGCGGGACCTGGCCGACCACCGGGCGCCGGGACGGCGCTGCGAGTGCGGCATCTACGCGGTCCACCGGCCCGAGAGCGCCTGGCTCGAACGCCTCGGCGGCACCGGCACGATGCTCGGCGCGGTGCGGCTCAGCGGCCTGGTGCGCCGGCACCAGGACGAGGGGGTGCGCGCCGAGGTGGCGGAGGTGATCGCCCTGGCCCGGCCGTCCGGTGACCTCTGCGCCCACACCCGGTTCCCGGTGCCCCTGGCATGCCGCCGCCCGTCGACGGAGCCGGTCGACCCGGAGGTGGTGGCGGCGCGGTACGGGGTGCCGCTTGTCGATCCGCGGCACCTGGCGATGGTGGCGCTGGAGCACGGCAGCCTGCTCTGGTTCTGACCGCGACCCGGGGTCAACCGGGTTGACGGTCACTGACGGAATGGTCAGACATCGGGAGCGCGCCCGCGGGTGGCTCGTCCGGCCGGGCGATGCGGCTCTATACTTGCCCCCCGGGGAGAACTGGAATGGCGTGCGCTGCGCCAGCCGAGCCGTTGCTCGATCGCGTGTTGGCTCACAGCCTCGAGGTCACGCACTCGAGTGTCGGCCTCATAGGGCTCCTCGCGCGTGCCCGCGATCATCTCGACCTGGTCGCGGCGTGCCGCGTGTCCGCGTCGATGGGCGGCACCTGTGCCTGGGCGGCGCCCCGGGTCATCCCCGTCCGCGGCAACCTCATCGGTGCGGTGGTCGAGCGCGGCTGTTCCAAGACCTCCGACGACGCCGGCGCGGACCCCGACGGCACCGAACCCGGCATCCGCCCTCCGCTGCGCACCTTTCTCGGGGTCCCGCTCCGGCTCGGGGGGATCCTGATCGGGGTGCTGGCCGTGGCCAACAAGCGCTGTCGATACACGGCCGCCGACGAGCACCTGTTGACTGCCTTCGCCGATCATGCCGCGGTCGCCGTCGACAACACCAGGCTGCGCCGGCGCCAGCGGGACGCGGACGATTCCCGCCGACGGCTGCATCGCCAGCTGCTGGTCGTCACCGAGACGGAGCGACGGTGCATCGCGGGCGACATCCACGACGAGGTCATGCAGAAACTCACGGCGGTGGAGCTGCGGTTGCAGCGCCTGCGAGCGAGGTTGCCGAAGGGGCCGGAGCGCCTCCTTCTCGAGGACGTGTCGGCGATGGTGGCGCAGACCGACGATGCGCTCCGGCTCCTGCTGTTCGACCTCAGACCACCGTCCCTGGACCTTCCCGGAGGACTGAGCTCTGCGATCCGGACCCGTCTGCAGATGCTCGAGCGCGACACCGGCATCCTCGGTGAGCTCCGCGAGACGCCGGGCGAGGACGTTCCTCCCCGCACCGCGCGCACCGTCTTTCGGCTGCTGCGGGAGGGGCTGATCAACGCCGCGACCCACTCGGGGGCGCGTCACGTCCTCGTGGTCCTCGACCGGCGTGACGGCGGCCTCCTCGCCCGCATCGACGACGATGGGTGCGGCTTCTCCGTCGCCGCCGCCGAGCCGTCGCCGGGCCACCTCGGCCTGACACTGGCGCGGGAGCGCACCCACCTCGCCGGTGGCTGGTTCAGGCTCGAGAGCGAGATAGGAGCCGGCACCACGGTCGAGTTCTGGGTCCCGGTCGACGCGGGATGAGGGTCTGCGGATGCCACCGGTGAGGGTTTTGATCGTCGAGGACAACGTGCTCCTGGCCGAGGGGCTGGAGGCGCTCCTCAATGACGAGCGTGACCTCCATGTCGTGGGGCGGGCGACCACCGTGTCGGATGCCGTCCGCGGCGTCGACGAGCTCGGTCCCGACGTGGTGCTGATGGACCAGCGCCTGCCGGACGGTACCGGCGCCGATGCGACCGCGAGGATCCGGCACCGGCATCCCGGCGTCGCCGTTCTGTTCCTCAGCCGCCTCGAGGACGACATGGTGCGTCTCGCCGCCTTCGAGGCCGGGGCGGCCGGATATCTCGGCAAGTCCCGGGCGGCGGCGGACGTGGCCGGCGCGGTGAGGCGGGTGGCGGGGGGGGAGACGCTGGTCTCGGCCGGCGACCTCGCCGACCTGCTCGCCCTGCGCCGGACGACTGCGCAGCTGGCGGACGGGCTGACCCGCCGGGAGATCGAGACGCTGGTGTTGATCGGACAGGGCGCGGACAATCGCCAGATCGCCGCCCAGCTCGGGATCCGCTATGCGACGGTGCGCTGCCACGTGCGCAACCTGATGATGAAGATGGGCGTGCACTCCAAGGTGGAGGCGGTGACTCGCGGCATGCAGCTCGGTCTCCTCGAGCGGTGGCCGCCGGCATCGTCCTAGGGATACGGAGGCGGCGGGCAGGGCGAACTCCTGCCCGCCGCCTCCACGGTCACCCAGGGCATCCGTTCGAGAGCAGTGGCACGTGTGCTCCCGCGACCTACGGGGCCTGGATGCCGAAGGTCGGGGAATGACGCTGGCTGAGGACCCTTCCGTTGCCGAGGTACTGGTGCACGCCGCAGGGGAGGCAGGGATCGAAGCTGCGCACGGCGCGCATGATGTCGATGCCCTTGAAGGAATCGGGGCCGTTCTCCTCGAAGATCGGCGTCCCCTGGCACGCATCCTCGTACGGGCCCGCGGTCCCGTAACTGTCGCGCGGCGTCGCGTTCCAAGGGGTCGGCGGGTACGGGTGGTAGTTGGCGATCTTCCCGCCGCGGACCACCACGTGGTGCGAGAGCACCCCGCGGACGGCCTCGTGGAAGCCGCAGCCGATCGCCTCGTCCGGCACCGTGAACGGGGTCCAGGTGTCGGTGCGTCCGGCGCGCAGCTCGCCGAGGGCCTGCTCGATGAAGTACATGCCCGCCGCCGCCGAGTACGCCTGGAAGTAGGTCCGGGCGCGGTCACGCTCGATCGCGTTGCTCCACGGCGGAACCTTCCACTCGAACTCCACCTCGGGAAGGTTGGCGGTCTTGGGCAGGTAGATCTTGACGCTGTTGCCGGTGGCCTTGACGTAGCCGAAGTCCACCAGGCCGGCCATGGCAGTGACCATCATGCGCGCGAAGGCGCCGCCGCCGGTGTCGGCCGCGATGTGCTCGCCGGTCCGCTTGTCAAACACGCGCGGGCACATGACCCAGCTGTAGTTCTTTTCGAAGTCGCGTCTGCCGGGCCTGGGGATGGTGGTCTGGTTCCAGGGATGGCGCAGGTCGACCGGGTTTCCCAGCGGGTCGGTCTTGACGAAGACCTCACTGTTCGCCGCCACCCAGTCGTCGTAGTAGGAGTGGCCGAGCAGGATGCGGATGCTGAGGTTGATGTCGACCAGGTCGCTGGTGACCAGCTTGCCGTCGAGCACGATGCCGGGGGTGACGAACATCGCCCGGCCCCAGTTGGTCATGTTGCGATAGGTGTAGTCGCAGACGTCGGGGTTGTTGAAGGAGCCCCAGCACGCGATGTCCATGCGCCGGCGGCCGACCTCCTCGTACCCCGGGAGAGCCTGGTAGAAGAAGTCGAAGACATCGTCGTGCAGGGGCACGACCTTCTTCATGAACTCGACGTACTTCATCAGTCGGACGAGGTAGTCGGTGAACAGCTGCACCGTCGGCACCGTGCCCACACCACCCGGATAGAGGGTGGACGGATGCACGTGCCGTCCCTCCATCAGGCAGATCATCTCGCGCGTGTAGCGGCTCACGAAGAGCGTCTCGCGGTAGAAGTCGCCGGTGAAGGGGTTCAGCGCCCGCATGATGTCCGCGATCGTCCGGTACCCGTGGATGCCGGCGTGCGGGGAGGCGGTGTTCTCCGCCTTCGCAAGAACGCTGGGATTGGTCTCCCTCAGCATCTGCTCGCAGAAGTCGACCATCAGCAGGTTGTCCTGGAAGATGTTGTGGTCGAACATGTACTCGGCGGCCTCGCCGAGATTGACGATCCACTCCCCCATCGCGGGCGGACGGACTCCGAAGGTCATGTTCTGCGCGTAGGTCGCACAGACCATGTGATTGTCACCACAGATGCCGCAGATGCGGCTGGTGATGACGTGGCTGTCTCGGGGATCCTTCCCCTTCATGAAGATGCTGTAGCCGCGGAAGATCGACGAGGTGCTGCGGCAGTCCACGCAGACGCGGTTGGCAAAGTCGATCTTCGTGAAGATCCCGAGGCTGCCGACGATCCTGGTGATCGGATCCCAGGAGACGTCGACGACCACCGGTGCCTTCGCCGGAGCCTGAGCCATCTGGACCATGAGCGAACTCCTCGTGACCCCGTCTGCGGCGTCGTCGCCGCCTCGGCAAGCATGCCGCCTGCGGAGAGCGCTGTCGTCGTACCGGAGAGGTAGCCCCGCCCTACCTCAAGTGATGGAGGAGGAGTGCCCGCCGGGCCGCCGAGAATCCCTCGCCGACCAGGCGGTCCCCTCCCGCGGCTCTGCGGCCGGATGCGCGGCGGGGGGGCCCGCCGATGCAGACTCCGGACGTCCCACCCGCGTCGAGGAAGCGAAGATGAAGATCGAGAGCTCGTTCACCGTGGCCGCACCCCCCGACCAGGTCTTCGCCTACCTGCTCGACGTCAACCAGGTGGTGGGCTGCCTGCCCGGGGCGGAGCTCTCCGAGGTCGTCGACTCCCAGACCTTCAGGGGGAAGCTGAAGATCAAGGTGGGCGCGGTCCAGGTCGCCTACCAGGGCACCGCGCACATCGTGGACATGGTCGAGGACGAGGGCTCCGCCACGGTGACCATCAGGGGCGAGGGCCGCGAGATCGGCGGCCAGGGCTCGGTCCGAGCCGACCTGGTGCTCGGCGTGGCCACCGCCCCCGACGGCGGCTCGACGGTCAGCCTCGCCGCCGACCTCACCGTGACCGGCCGGGTCGCCCAGTTCGGCCGCGGCGTCATCGAGGACGTCTCCCGGCGGATGATGGGGCAGATGGGCGACTGCATCGGCGCCCGGCTGCAGGCGGCTCCCGCCGCCGGCTGATCAGCGGGGGCGCTCGACCCGGTTGAGGGCGCGGGCGACGGCGATGCAGAGGTCCTCGACGTAGTCGACGCCCGCCTCGGTGGCGACCCGGCGCGCCTCCTCGGACACGATGTCCTGCTGCAGCCACACCGCTCCGGCGCCGATCGCCACCGCCTCGGCGGCGACCGCGGCGGCCTCGCCGGCGGGGCGGAAGACGTCGACGATGTCGACGTGCTCGGTGATGTCGGCGAGCCGGCGGTGGACGGGCTCGCCGAACAGCTCGTCGGCGTACGGGTTCACCGGGATGATCCGGAAGCCGTGCGCCTGCATCGCCAGCGGCACCGAGCCCGCCGCCTTCTCCGGATCGCGTGAGGCGCCGACCACGGCGATGGTCGTGGCGGTCTCGAGGATCTCCCGGGGGCTGCGGGCCATCAGGCGGCGGCCCTGGCACGGCGCACGCTCGCGAGGTCCGGCATGGTGCCACGGTTGCGCTTCAGCTCGGCGAAGTTCGGGTAGGCGGCCAGCCAGCGGACGTGGCGCCAGAGCTCGACCGCCTCGGCGTCCTCGGGGACCTCGGCGATGACCGGGCCGAAGATCGCCGCCCCCTCGCCGCCGTCGAGGACGATGGTCGGCACCCCGAAGCCCTTGTGGCGGGCGACCATGGCGTCGTGCTCGTCCTCCACCTGCCGCCAGGTGGCGGGGTCGCCGAGCGCCCGGTCGAGCAGGGTCTCGTCGAGGCCCGCCTCGCGGAGCGCGGCGGTGAGCATCTCGGCGTCGTCGACCCGGGCGCCGCGCTCGTGCACCGCGGCTCCGAGGGCGGCGTAGAAGCGGCCGGCGGCCGCCGTCCCCTGCTCGGCGCGCGCCAGCACCAGGGTTCGCAGCCCGGGCGCGGCCCCGGTGCCGGTGGCGGCGCGGCCCTCGTCGCCGCGGTTGCCGATGGCGAGCGAGAAGACCGCCCAGTCCACCGAGACCTCGCCGAGCGCCTCCAGCCGGCGCACCCAGCGCGAGGTCTGGTAGCACCAGGGGCAGAGGGGGTCGAGGTGGAAGCGGATGGGCTCGGCCATGGGTGGCACTCCGGGATCGGGGTTGTGGGCTGCCCGGATCAGCCTACCGAGGGCTCGCCGTCCCCAAACCTGGGGTGGGAACGGCCGTTCGCCCGGCCCGGCGGACGCTCCGATGTCCCCAGGGTGCCCGCGGGTACCATGTGGCCGCTTTCGGTCCGGGCGGCACAGCAAGAGGAACGGGATGCACGGGATCAGCGGCCAGGCGCTCGCCATCGACTGCTTCGTCTTCGCCCTGGCGGTGTTCGTCGGCTTCGAGCTGATCACCAAGGTGCCCGCCATCCTCCACACCCCGCTGATGTCGGCGACCAACGCCATCCACGGCATCGTCCTGGTGGGGGCGATCGTCGTCGCCGCGGTCGCCCACGACACCGGCTCCGACATCATCGCGGTGCTGGCCGTCTTCCTCGGCACCCTCAACGTGGTCGGCGGCTTCGTGGTCACCGACCGCATGCTCGAGATGTTCAAGCCGCGGCCGCAACCCGCCGCGCCGGCGAAGGACGAGGCCGCATGACCGGCAACCCCGCACCCTGGGTCACCCTCACCTACATCGTCACGGCGATGCTGTTCGTCGTCGCCATCAAGCGGCTCCGCACCGTCGGCGGCGCCCGCACCGGCAACCGCCTGGCCGCGGTCGGCATGCTGATCGCCCTGGTCGTGATCCTGCAACAGGCGGGCTTCGACAACTGGCTGCTGATCTTCCCGCCGATCGTGGTGGGCGCGGTCATCGGCACCGTCGCCGCCCGGCGGGTGCGGATGACCGCGATGCCCCAGATGGTGGCGGTCTTCAACGGGATGGGCGCCGGCGCCGCGGCGCTGATCGCCGCCGACGAGTTCCGGCGCCTCGACGCCGCCGGGAGCGTGCCCCGCCTCGACGCCATCACCATCCTGCTCAGCTGCATGATCGGCTCGATCGGCTTCGCCGGCAGCATGGTCGCCTTCGGCAAGCTGCAGGAGCTGATCAGCGGGAAGCCGCTGGTCTACCCGCTGCAGAAGCCGATCAACGCCGCCATCCTCGCCACCATCCTGGTCCTCGGCGGGATCATCATCGCCAGGGAGGGCGGCCTCGGGCTCTTCGTCGTCTTCGCGGCGCTGAGCTTCATCCTCGGCCCGCTCTTCGTGCTCCCCATCGGCGGCGCCGACATGCCGGTGGTGATCTCCCTGCTCAACAGCTTCACCGGCGTCGCCGCGGCGATCACCGGCTTCGTCCTCGACAACCAGGTGCTGGTGGTCAGCGGGGCGCTGGTCGGCGCCTCCGGCATGGTGCTCACCCAGCTGATGAGCAAGGCGATGAACCGCCCGCTCAGCAACATCCTCTTCGGGGCCTTCGGCGGCGGCCCGGCGGGGGCGGGCGGCGCCTCGGCGGAGATGGCCGGCGAGGTGCGCAGCGCCACCGTCGAGGACGTCGTCGCCCTCTTCGAGCTGGCCCGCGAGGTGGTGATCGTCCCCGGCTACGGCCTCGCCGTCGCCCGCGCCCAGCACGACGTCAAGCGGCTCGCCGACCAGCTCGAGGCGCGCGGCATCGCGGTGAAGTACGCCATCCATCCGGTCGCGGGGCGGATGCCCGGGCACATGAACGTGCTCCTCGCCGAGGCCAACGTGCCCTACTCGCAGCTCTACGACATGGACGCGATCAACGACGAGTTCAGCCAGGCCGACGTCGCCGTGGTGATCGGCGCCAACGACGTGGTCAACCCGGCGGCGCGCAACGACCCGGGCAGCCCCATCCACGGCATGCCCATCCTCAACGTCGACGAGGCCGCCAACGTGGTGGTGCTGAAGCGGTCGATGAACCCCGGTTTCGCCGGCATCGAGAACCAGCTCTTCTACAACCCCAAGACGGTGATGCTCTTCGGCGACGCGCAGAAGTCGGTCTCCGAGCTGGTGACGGAGCTCAAGGAGGCGAGCTGACGGACCTCCGGCTCAGCGACCGCGTTGTGCTGGTGACCGGCGCCGGGCAGGGGCTGGGACGCGAGATCGGCCTCGCCTTCGCCCGCGAGGGCGCCCACGTCGCCTTCCACCACCGCACCTCCGCGGCGGGAGCCGCGGCCGCGGTCGAGGAGGCGCGGGCGCTCGGGGTGCGGGCGATGGCGGTCGGCGCCGACCTGCGCAGCGACGCCGAGGTGGCGGCGATGGTCGAGGGCGTCGAGGCCGAGCTCGGGCCCGTCGACGTGCTCGTCAACAACGCCGCCGCGGGCGTCCGCCAGCCGTTCCTGGAGAGCACCCCGGAGGACTGGGCCCCCCAGGTCGACGTCGTCGTCACCGGCACCATCCGGGTGACCCAGGCGGTGACCCGGCGGATGGCGGAGCGCGGCGGCGGCGCGGTGGTCAGCATGATGGGCGACTCCGGCCGGGTGGGGGAGTCGGGGCTGAGCGTGCTCGCCGCCACCCGCGCCTCGACGATGGCGCTGACCAAATCGCTCGCCCGCGAGCTGGCGCGCCACGGCATCCGCGCCAACTGCGTGTCGATCGCCCTGGTGCGCACCGACAACCTCGCCGCCCACGCCGGCGGCGAGGACGAGGAGCGGATGCGCCGCATCCTCGCCCAGTACCCGCTGCGCCGCCTGGGGCGGCCCGAGGACGTCACCCCGATGGTGCTGCTGCTCGCCTCACCGCTCTCCGGGTGGATCACCGGCCAGGTGGTCTCGGTGAACGGCGGCTACGCGATGGTCTGAGCATGGCGGTGCTGGGGACCAGCGTCCCGCGCAAGGAGGACGCCCGGCTGCTCACCGGCCGGGGACGCTTCGTCAGCGACCTCTCCCTCCCCGGGATGCTCCACGTCGCCTTCGTGCGCAGCCCGCTCGCCCACGGCCGCATCCGCCGCATCGACGCGGCCGCGGCGCGGCGCTCGCCGGGGGTGGTGGCGGTGGTCACCGGCGACGACCCCGAGGTGGCGGGGCACGCGCTGCGGGCGCGGTCGTCGCTGCGCTCGTACGTCGAGACCGCGCAGCCGCTGCTCGCCGGCGAGCGGGTGCGCTTCAACGGCGAGGCGGTGGCCGCGGTGGTCGCCGCCGACCGCTACCTCGCCGAGGACGCCGCCGACCTCGTCGAGCTCGACTGCGACCCGCTGCCGGTGGTGGTCGACGCGGTCGAGGCGTGCGCCGCCGGCTGTCCCGCTGTCGTCCACGCCGGTGCGCCGGACAACGTGCTGCTCCGGCGCACCTTCGACGCCGGCGACGTCGACGCCGCCCTGGCCGCGTCCCACCTGGTGGTGGAGCGGCGGTTCCGCACCAACCGGCACGCCGGGGTGCCCCTCGAGGGCCGCGCCGGGGTGGCCTCCTGGGACCCGGGGGACGGCACCCTGACCCTCTGGAGCGGCACCCAGATCCCGCACCTGGCCCGCCACGGCCTCGCCGAGCTTCTCGGTCTGCCTGAGCGGCGGGTGCGGGTGCTCGCCCCCGACGTCGGCGGCGGCTTCGGGGTGAAGGCGTCCCTCTATCCCGAGGACGCCATGCTCTGCCTGCTCGCGATCCGGCTGGGCCGTCCGGTGAAGTGGGTGGAGGACCGCCTCGAGAACCTGCTCAGCGCCAGCCACGCCCGCGACCACGCCTACACCGTCCGCGCCGGGTTCGACGCCGCCGGCACCCTGCTCGCGCTCGACGCCGACGTGGTCTGCAACGCCGGCGCCTACTCGCTCTGGCCCTACACCGCCGGGCTCGAGCCGCTGATGGCCGGCGGCCTGCTCGCCGGCCCCTATCGGGTCGAGAACTACCGCTGCGCGGTGCGCGGGGTGGCCACCCACACCGCCCCCTCCGGTCCCTACCGTGGCGTCGCCCGTCCCGCCACGGTCTTCGTCATGGAGCGCGTGCTCGACATCGCCGCCGCCGGGCTCGGCGTCGACCCGGTGGCGCTGCGGCGGCGCAACCTGGTGGGCCCCGAGCACCTGCCCTACACCGCCGCCACCCGCCTGGTGCACGACTCGCGCACCTACGGCGCCTGCCTCGACGCGGTCGTCGACCGCCTCGACTACGCGGCGCTGCGCGAGCGGCAGGCACGGCTGCGCGACCAGGGCCGGGCCCTGGGGGTGGGGCTCGCCGTCTACAACGAGCTGACCGGGATGGGCAGCGCCGCGTCGGCGGGGCCGCGGATGCCCTTCCGCACCGGCCACGAGTCGGCCACGGTGCGGGTCGACCCCGGCGGCGGGGTCACCGTGATCGCCGCCACCACCTCGCAGGGCCAGGGCCTGGAGACCACCCTCGCCCAGATCGCCGCCGACGAGCTGGGCGTCGGCTACGACGACGTCGAGGTGCGGATGGGGGACACCGCCGCCGGGCCGTCCGGGTTCGGCGCGTTCGCCTCGCGGCAGGGGGTCATCGGCGGCGGCGCGGTGCTGCTCGCCGCCCGCGCGGTTCGGGACAGGATCGTCCAGATCGCGGCGCACCTGCTGGAGGCGAACGAGGCCGACCTGCGCGTCGCCAGCGGCCGGGTGAGCGCGGTCGACACCCCCGACCGCTTCGTCGAGGTCGCCGAGGTGGCCCGGGTCGCCCACCACGAGGCCCACCGCCTCCCCGAGGGCGTCGCGCCGGGGCTGGAGGAGACCCGCGCCTACGACCCGGTCCGCGGCACCTTCGCCGCCGGTGCCCAGGCCGCCGTCGTCGAGGTCGACCGCAGCACCGGCGAGATCCGGCTCCTCCGTCACCTCTGCGTCGAGGACGCGGGCCGCGCCTATCACCCCGGCATCGTCGACGGGCAGATCGAGGGCGGCCTCGCCCAGGGCCTCGGCGGCGTCCTGCTCGAGCACCACGTCTACGACCCCGACGGGCGGCTCACCACCGCAACGCTGATGGACTACCTGCTGCCCACGGCGCCCGACATCCCGGCGCTCGAGGTGGGGCACGTCGACGACCCCGCCGCCACCGTCACCGGGGCCCGGGGGGTCGGCGAGGGCTCGACCCTCGGCGTCGCCGCCGCGATCGCCAACGCCGTGGCCGACGCGCTCTCGCCCTGGGGGGTGGAGACCAACGAGCTGCCCCTGACCCCGTCGCGGATCCATGCCGCGCTGGCGGCGGCGCCGTGATCCGCACCGGCTGGCGCGAGCGGGTGGCGCTGCTGACCATCGACCGCCCGGAGCGGCGCAACGCGCTCGACACCGAGCACTGCCGGCTGCTGCTCGAGGCGGTCACCGCCGCCACCGGCGCCGGCGCGCGGGTGGTGGTGATCACCGGCGCGGGCTCGGCCTTCTGCGCCGGCGCCGATCTCCAGGGTCTCTACACCGAGGACTT
This sequence comes from uncultured Chloroflexia bacterium, assembly GCA_963846365.1. Classification (GTDB taxonomy): domain Bacteria; phylum Chloroflexota; class Dormibacteria; order Aeolococcales; family Aeolococcaceae; genus CF-96. Next base: position 424,518 of record CAWJVN010000001.1, on the reverse strand, counting down.
CCGGGTCTCGTTGCGCGCCCTGCTCGACGGCCTACCGGCGCTGCCCCAGCCGGTGATCGCCGCGATCAACGGCCCCGCCCTCGGCGCCGGCACCGAGCTCGCCGGGGCCGCCGATCTCCGGGTGGTCGAGGCCACCGCGCGCTTCGGCATCCCCGCCGCGCGGCTCGGCCTCGCCATCCACGAGCGCACCGTGCGGCGGCTGGTGCGGCTGCTCGGCGAGAGCGTCGCCCGTGGCGTGCTCCTCGCCGCCGCCGAGGTCGACGCCGAGGCGGCGCTCCGGCTCGGCTTCGCCCACCGCCGGGGCGGCCTCGACGAGGCCCTCGCCTGGGCATCGGAGATCGCCGCCCTCGCCCCGCTCAGCATCGGCGCCCACAAGCTCGCCCTGGAGCGGGTCGCCGGCGGCCCGGCCGCGGACGACGCCCAGATCGCCGCCACCATCCGCGCCGCCTGGGAGAGCCGGGATTTCCGCGAGGGCGTCGCCGCCTTCCGCGAGCGCCGGCCGCCGCGGTTTCAGGGCGACTAGAAGTGAAGCCGGCGCCCTTCCGCTACGTCCGGCCGGGCACCGTGGCCGAGGCGGTCGCGGAGCTGGCCGCAGGTGGCGGCGAGGCCAGGCCGCTGGCCGGCGGTCAGAGCCTGGTGCCGCTGATGAACCTCCGCCTCGCCCGCCCCGCCGTGCTGGTCGACCTGAACCGGGTCGGCGAGCTCGAGCGGCTTGCGGTCGAGGACGGGTGGCTGGTGATCGGCGCCATGGTCCGCCATCGCCGGCTCGCCGGCGACCCGCTGGTGGCCCGCCACGCGCCCCTGCTCGCCGCGGCGGCGCGCTGGATCGGCCACCCCGCCATCCGCGCCCGGGGGACGATCGGCGGCAGCCTGGCCCACGCCGACCCCGCCGCCGAGCTTCCCTGCGCGGCGGTCGCCCTCGAGGCCGAGCTGACCGTCGCCGGTCCCGGCGGCGGCCGCACCGTCACCGCCGCGGAGCTGCTCGACGGCGCCTTCAGCACCCGCCTCGGCGAGGGCGAGCTGATCACCGCGGTGCGGGTACCGCTGGCCGCCGGGGCACGCCGCTGGGGTTTCGCCGAGCTGGCCCGCCGCCATGGCGACTTCGCCCTGGTGCTCGCCGCCGCCACCGCCGCCGGCGGCGTTGCCGGGGTGACCCTGGGGGGCGTCGCCGGGGCGCCGCTGCGGGTCGAGGTGGAGGGCGGCCTCGACGAGGCGGGGATCGCCGCTGCCGCCGCCCGCTGCCGCGACGCCTGCCACCCCGGCGACGACGTCCACGCCACCGCCGCCTGGCGCCGTGCCATGGTCGAGGTGCTGGTCGGCCGCGTGCTCCGCCAGGCGCGAGCATGCTGAGCCTGCGGGTCAACGGCGAGGAGCACCGGCTCGAGGTGGAGCCGCGCCGCCTGCTCGCCGACGTGCTCCGCGAGGATCTCGGCCTCACCGGCACCCATCTCGGCTGCGAGCAGGGCGCCTGCGGGGCCTGCACCGTGCTCCTCGACGGCGGCGCGGTCCGCTCGTGCCTGCTCTTCGCCGTCCAGGCCGAGGACGCGGAGGTGACGACCGTGGAGGCGCTGTCGCCGGGCGGTGTGCTCCACCCTCTCCAGGAGGCGTTCCGCGACCACCACGCGCTGCAGTGCGGCTTCTGCACCCCGGGGATGCTGCTGACCGCCGTCGACCTGCTCGCACGCAACCCGGCGCCCTCCGCGGACGAGGTGCGCGAGGAGCTCTCCGGCAACCTCTGCCGGTGCACCGGCTACCAGCGCATCGTCGCCGCGGTGCTCGACGCCGCCGGGCGACTCCCCCCCGGCCAGCCCGGTGAGACCCGGCTGAACCCCGGTCAGGCGGCCGCCGCCGGCCGGCAGAGCCGGCAGGGGCGGTAGCCGGCCGACCGGGCCTCGCGCTCGCGAGCCGAAGGCCACCCGGTGGTCGTCCCGGGTGCGCCGGGCGGCGCGGCAGGTGGGGACGCAGAAGATCCGGGTGGTGTCGCTGCCGTGGAACCGCACCCGTGACCGCGCCAGCGCCTCGAGGTCGGCGGCGTCCACCCCCTCGGCGGCGAGCACCCGCCGCTTCGCCTCGGGCCCGCCGCCGCTGTACTGGCCCAGCCGCCAGTCACCCTGGACCACGCGGTGGCAGGGGATGACCAGGGGGATGGGGTTGTGGCCCAGCGCGGTGCCCACGGCGCGGACCGCCCCGGGCCGGCCGATCTCGCGCGCCACCCAGCCGTAGGTGCGCACCTCGCCCCGGGGGATGGTGCGGGTGGCCCCGAGCACGTCCCGCTGGAATTCGGTGAGACCGCCGAGGTCGACGCTGACCCCGCGGCCGTCGCCGCGCAGCCCGGCGGCCACGGCGGCCGCGAGCGCCTCGGGCAGCGCCGCCGCGGGGTGCACGGCGCCGCCCCGATGCTCGCGGAACCAGGCCTCGAACTCCGCCCCGTCGGTGCCCCGGCGCACCGCCACCACCCCCGCCGGGCCGTGGGCGACGAGCACCGTGCCCAGCGGGCTCTCCGCCGGCGCGTACCAGAACCCCAGCCCCAGCCGGCGCAGCACCCCGGGCAGCAGCGTGTCCGGGGCCGGCCGCCGGCCCAGCTCGCGCAGCCCCGCCTCGACCACGTCCTCTCGGGTCACGCCTCCACCTCCACTCCCATCCGCCGCCGCAGCGCCTCGAGCCCGCGGTGGATGTCCGACTTCACCGTGCCCACCGGCCGTCCCTGCACCGCGGCGATCCGCGGGTAGGTGAGGTCGTGGCCGTAGCGGAGCAGCACCGCCGCCCGCTGCACCTCGGGGATCGACGCCAGCGCCGCCAGCAGCCGCTCGCGCTCGGCGGCGCGCAGCGCCTCGGCCTCGGGGCCGGCGGCCGGATCCACCCCCTCCGGCGGGGTCTCGACCAGCAGCAGCTGGAGGTGGCGTCCGCGCAGGCTGTTGCGCAGCGCGTTGAGGGCGATGCGGAAGAGCCAGGGGCGGAGCGCCAGCGCCCGGATCCGCTCGGCGGGATAGCCGCCGAGGGCTCGGTGGGCGCGGACGAAGGCGTCCTGGACCGTCTCCTCGGCGCGGCCGGGGTCGCCGCACTGTGCCGCGACGAAGGCGAACAGGGCCTGCTGGTGCTCGACCACCACGTCCTCGAACGTGCCGTCGAGGTCGGCGGCGAGCCGCTCGACGAGTGAGGATGCGGGCCGCCCCCGCGGGCTCACGACCGGGCGCTCATCTGCCCGCGCAGTCTGCTGGATCACGCCCTCTCAACACCGCCGGGGGGCCCGGCGGTTGCACGCCTACGTGGTGCCGCTGTGCGCGGGGGGATCGCTCGCGGGGAAGCTCTGCTCCGCCTGCTCGTCGACGCCGGCGCCGCCGGGCCCGCGCCCGGTCCTAGCCTCGAGCTCGTCGATCCGCTCGGACGCCTCCGCCCTGGTGAGGCCGTCCGGCACCTCCTCGCCGGCCTCCCTCGCCAGGGTGGCGAGATGGCTGCGCTGGGGCCCGGTCATCGGCTGGTCGCCGGTGGTCCAGTCCCGCGGGTCCCTCGCGGGGCTCTGCGGCGCTCGGCGCGCCGTGCTGGGTGTGGTCACGGATCCTCCTCCACCTCCGTGGTTCGTCGGGCCGGTGCTGCAACGCCGTCCGTCCCGAACATGTCATCACCAGTATCACGAGATGGACCATGTCGGGTCCACCAATAAGGAAGGAAACATGCTCACATCCACTCTGAAGGGAATCGCCGGGCTCTCCGCCGCCGGGCTGCTTCTGCTCGGCGCCGGCTCGGTCGCGCGTGCCGATCTGGCGCCTCCGACGGCGCCCGCCGGCGTCCCCGTGCCCTCCCAGGCGCAGGGCATGCCCGGGGTCGACAGCCGCGACACCGGCTCGGGACCGTCGACACCGCTGCGCAGCACCTCTCAGGACACCGTCGTCTCGCCGGCGCCGGCGGGGGGCGCCCGCGCCGACGTGGTCCGGGTGAATCCGCTCGACACCTGCGTGAGCTGCACCAGCGCCGACGCCGGCGGCGGCACCGCCCACGCCCGGTCGACCGCCGTCCGCCTGCTGGGCAACAACATCTCCGCCGGTGAGAGCTCCGGCGGCGATCACGGCGGCGCCCTGCTCGCCCTCCCCGCCAATCCGCTGCTCTCCCTCGCCCTCGCCGGCTGGGACAGCGACAGCATTGCCGGCGCCACCTCCTCGGCCCACTCCCGGGCCAGCCTCCTTGACCTCGCCGTCGCACCCACGGGCGGCCACGCCACCGGCGGGCTGATCACGGTGGCGGTGCTGGAGGCGACCAGCGACGCCGGATACCAGGGTCTCTCCTCGAACGGCGCCGGCAGCAACAACGGCGTCGACGCCAACCTGGGCAACGGCGCGCTGGTGCTCATCCTGCTGCACTCCGACGCCTCGAGCGCCAACCACGGCTCCGCCTACGTGGCCGGCATCAACGGCACCCAGCTGCTCGGCTCCGACCAGACCGGCGCCAACGGCATCCCGATCAGCGTGCCCGGCGTGATCGGGGTCGTCCTGCTCAAGGTCGGGGCGACCGGCGGCGCCGCCGGCACCGGGTCGGCGGCGGTCGGCACCGCCGGCGACCTGCTCGGCCAGAGCGGCGAGGCCGCGGGCGTGCTCACCGCCTCGGCGGCCGGCCTCGGCGGCCTCCAGGCAGGCCCCAATGCCGGCAACCCGACGGTCTCCCCGTCGACCGGCGCGACCGCGGCCGGCGGCTCCTCGGCACTGACCGCGCCGCTCACGGGCGCGTCCCTGGGGCTCGGCGGCCTCCTCCTGCTGGCGACCGGCGGAGGCCTGGCCGGCGCCTGCCTGCGGCGCCGTCGCGACGGCCTCTCCGCGTAGATCGGCTCACCACCACCGGGGGCCGCCGGGCGACCGGCGGCCCCTCCCGCCTGCAACCTCGCGCGGCCGGAGACGGGTTGTGAGACCGTCGGACGCCGGTCAGCGGAGGAACACGATGACGAGCACGATGCTGCGGGGGGTGCGGTGCTCGCGCCTGGCGACCGCGGTGGGGGAGGTGTGGGTGGTCCACGACGGCGCGGAGCCGATCGCCATCCATCCCGACAGCCCCGCCGGCTCGGTGGAGGAGTGGTGCCTGGGGACGCTGGGGGTCGTCCCAGAGCCGGTCGAGCTGCCCGCGCGCCTGCGCCACCTGATCGAGGACGCCGCCCGCGGCCGGGGGGAGTGGCGGCCCCGCCTGGAGGGGCTCGGCGAGTTCCAGCGCCGGGTGCTCCTCGAGACCTGCACGATCCCGCCCGGCGAGACCCGCAGCTACTCCTGGCTGGCCGAGCGGGTGGGTCACCCCGGCGCCGCCCGGGCGGTGGGCACGGCGCTGGCGCGCAACCCGCTGCCGCTGGTGGTGCCCTGCCACCGGGTGGTCCGCCGCGACGGGCGGATCGGCCACTACGGCTGTGGCGGCCCCGCCGCCAAGCGCGCCCTCCTCGCCGAGGAGGGCGTGACCTTCGCCAGAGGTATCGTGGTGGGCGCCGTGATCCGCGCATGAGGAGGGCCGCGTAGGAGTGGGGGTGGAGATGCAGCCCACCGCGCTGGCGCCGCTGGCGCGGACCTTCGTGCGCTGTGTGCCCGAGCACCCCGCCGACGACGGCCTCTTCGGGCCCCGGTCGGTGGTGTGGCGGGTGCACCGGGATCGCAGCTTCCTGGTCGCGGGGATCCGCTCGCTGATGCTCCAGGCGCTCCACCCGCTGCCGATGGCGGGGGTCGCCGAGCACAGCGACTGGCAGCGCGACCCCTTCGGGCGGCTCGCCGCCACCAGCGGCTACGTGCTCACCGTCACCTACGGCGAGCGCGCCGCCGCCCTCGCCGCGGCGGCATGGGTGCGCGACGTCCACACCCGGGTGCACGGCGTCGACCCGGTCACCGGCCTCGCCTACAGCGCCGAGGACCCGGCGCTGCTGCTCTGGGTGCACGCCGCCATGGTCGAACTCGATCGTCGAGGTGATGCGCGCCTACGGCCGCGGGCTCGGCGCCGCCGAGGCCGACATCTACGTGGCCGAGATGGTGCGCTTCGCGTCGATCCTCGGCGTCCCCGAGGAGATCATCCCCCACGACGTCGCCGGGCTCTCCGGCCACCTCACCTCGGTCGACCTGGTCCAGGCCACCCCGGCGGCGCGGGAGGCGATGGCGATCGTGCTCGACCCCCCCGGCCTCGACGAGGACACCCGGGAGCTCTGGCACGAGGTCGGCCGGGTCGCGGTCGGCACCCTGCCGGAGTGGGCGCGCTCGCTCTACGGATGGGAGGCGCCCCCGCCCGCGGAGCTCGAGCGCGAGCCGGTGCGGCAGCTCATCGGCGTGCTCGACTTCGCCTTCGAGTCGGAGCCCGGGGTGCTCGAGGCACGGCGGCGGATCGAGGCGCGGATGCGGGCCGCCGGATGAGGCGGGCGGCCGCCGCCGTCGCCGCCACCGCGGCCCTCGGTGGGCTCGGCGCGCTCGGGCTGCGCCGGCTGCTCCGCCCCGGCGCGGGGATGGCGGTGCTGCAGTCGCGCGGCGAGCGGGGTGCGGCGATGGCCCGGCTGGCGCTGCGCATCGGCGGCCGCTACGCCGCCCGGTCGCCGCAGCTGATCTTCGCCTCGGTGGAGCGCCGCCGCGAGCTGCGCACCGACCTCGCCCTGCGCAGCGCCGACGAGGTCGCCGAGGAGCTGGGGTCGATGAAGGGCGCGCTGATGAAGCTCGGCCAGATGGCGAGCTACCTCGACGACGGCCTTCCCGAGAGCTTCCGCACCACCATGGCGCGGCTCCAGCACGACGCCCCGCCGATGAGCGCGGAGCTGGCCGCGGCGATGGTCCGCGACGAGCTCGGCGACCTCCCCGAGCGGGTCTTCGCGCGCTGGGACCCGCTGCCCTTCGCCGCCGCGTCGATCGGCCAGGTGCACCGCGCCATCACCCACGACGGCCGAGCCGTCGCCGTGAAGGTGCAGTACCCGGGCATCGCCCGCAGCCTCGAGTCCGACCTGCGCAACGTCGCGCTGCTCCGCCGGGTCGCCGCCAGCGCCTTCCCCGGCCTCGACACCCGCTCCATGATCGAGGAGCTCGGCGAGCGGATGCGCGAGGAGGTCGACTACCGGATCGAGGCGGAGAACCAGCGGCTCTTCTCCGCCTACTACGAGGGGCATCCGACCATCCACGTGCCCGCGGTGGTGGACCGGCTGAGCACCGCCCGGGTGCTCACCGCCGAGCTGGTCAGCGGCGCCCGCTTCGACGAGCTGCTCACCTGGCCGCAGCGCGAGCGCGACCTCGCCGGCGAGACCATCGACCGCTTCGTCTTCCGCAGCCTCTACCGGCTCCACGCCTTCAACGGCGATCCCCACCCCGGCAACTACCTGTTCCACGGCGGCGGCAGGGTGAGCTTCCTCGACTTCGGGCTGGTGAAGCACTTCACCGCCGAGGACCTGCAGCCGCTCGAGGACGCGTCCCGCTTCCTCGCCGTCGAGAACGACGGTGAGGGCTTCCGCGACGCCCTCGAGCGCGCCGGCTTCATCCGGCGGGGCGCCCCGGTCTCGACCGAGGTGGTGGTCGAGCACCTCGGCCAGTTCTACCGCACCGTCCTGCGCGACGCTCCGATGACGATCACCCGCGAGTACGCGTCGGCGATGGTGCGCCGCTACTTCAACACCCGCACCCCGCTCGCCCCCTACAGCGACATCCCCCGGGCCTACGTGATCCTGCAGCGGATCAACCTCGGTCTCTATGCGGTGCTCGGCAGCCTCGAGGCCACCGCCAACTGGCGGCGCATCGCCGAGGAGATCTGGCCGTTCCGGATGGGGCCGCCGTCGACCCCGATCGGCGAGGCCGAGGCCCGCTGGGAGGCGGCGCGCCGGGCGGCCTGATCTCGCCGGCCCGGCGGCGTCGACGCCTGAACCCGCCGTCGTATGTAAGACGGCGGTAAAGACGGTTGCGAGCGGGCTCGGGGCACGTATCATCGGGAGCAGCGGCGGCGCTGGCGGGTCGTTGCCTCAGGAAGAGTCCCCCCACACATCGGTTTATGAACTCGTCGAACATGCCGCCTGAGCGCGTCGCATCCGCGCGCTGGCGCGCACGCCCGGTTCTCAGTGCGGTGCTGCGCGTCGCCGTCTTCGTGATGCCCATCGTGGCCGCCCTGGCCCTCTCGTTCCTGGTGGGGCGGGTCTTCCGCCGTCCCTCCGACGTCGGCGGCGCGGCGATCTGGTGGGCGGCGTTCCTGATCGTCGAGGTGCTCGCCTTCGCCGTCTTCCAGCGGATGGCGCAGCGGCTGATCCCGCTGGCGACCCTGCTCCGGCTCTCCCTGCTCTTCCCGGATCGGGCCCCGTCGCGCTTCGCGGTGGCCCGCCGGCGGGTGCGCGACCTCGAGGCCGAGGTCACCTGGACCGGGGCCGAGGGCGCCGGCGACACCCCCGCTCGCGCCACCGAGACCATCGTCACCCTGGTGGCGGCGCTCACCGCCCACGACCGTGCCACCCGAGGGCACTCCGAACGGGTGCGGATCTTCACCGACATGGTCGCCGACGAGCTCAAGCTCGCCCCGGCGGCCCGCGACCGGCTGCGGTGGGCAGCGCTGCTGCACGACATCGGCAAGCTCAGCGTCCCCGCCACGGTGCTGAACAAGCGCGGGGATCCCGGCCCCGAGGGCTGGAAGAGCCTGCGCCAGCACCCCGTCGAGGGCGCCCGGCTGATCGAGCCGATCCGGGAGTGGCTGGGGGAGTGGGCGCTCGCCGTCGAGCAGCATCACGAGCGCTGGGACGGCAAGGGCTACCCCCGGGGGCTGCGCGGCCGGGAGATCTCCCTCGGCGCCCGCATCGTGGCCGTCGTCGACGCCTTCGAGACCATGACCGCGGCCCGCCCCTACAAGCGGCCGATGGGGGTCGCCGCCGCCCGGCGCGAGCTGGTGCGGTCGTCGGGCAGCCATCTCGACCCCACCCTGGTCCGCGCGTTCCTCACCATCTCCATCGGCCGGCTCTGGCGCACCGTCGGCTTCACCGCCTGGCTCGCACCGCTCGCCGGGGCGCCGCTGGGGCTGATCCCCCGGCTCCTACCCGCGGGCAGCGGCGCCGCCGGGGTCACCGCCCTGGTCACCACCGGCACGGTGGCGCTGCACCCCGCGGTGCTGCCCACCGCGCCGCCGGCGCCCTCCACGGTGAGCGTGCCGGCGCAGACCCAGCCGCCGTCGGCCGCGGGCACCTCCACCACCAGGGTGCCGCCGTCGGCCGCCGCCTCGGTGATGACGACGATGTCGACCACCCACCAGGAGTCGTCGAGCGTCTCGACCACCAGCGTCCACACCACCACCACGACGACGACCGGGACGAGCACCGGCCGCCCGACCACCACGGCGACCACCACGGCCACCACGGCGACGACCACGGGCAGCACCACCACCGCCGGCACCACCACCGGGACGACGAGCAGGAGCACGACCACCGCCGCCCCGAGCACCACCTCGACGCTGACCGGCACCAGCACGTCGCTGGCGACCAGCACCACCAACGCCACCACCGCCGCCAGTCCCGCGGCCACGCCCCAGAGCACCCCCTGACCGGCACCGCCACGGCCTCCGCGACCACCGGGCAGACCGGTCACCGGTCGCCCGCCGGGCTGGGCGTCGCGGTGGTGTTCGACTGGGCCCTCGCCGCCCAGCTGGTCACCCAGGGCATCGCCGGGCTGGGCGGGCACCTCGGCCAGTCCGGCGGCGTCCGCGGCCTCGTGACCCTCCTCGCCGCCGCCGCGGTCGTCGCCGGCCTCGGCGAGGCGCTGCGGCGCGGGGTGCCGGCGGCGCGGTGGGTGCAGATCGCGCTCTGCGGGCTGCTCACCCTCGGCGGGGTCCTCGGGCTGGCCGGCATCGCCGCCGGCCACGGGGTCGCCCGGGGCCGGGTCCTCTCCCTCGGCGTGCTGGTCACCTTCGCCCCCTTCGTGCTGTGGCGGCTGGCGCTGCCGCGCACCGCCGGCTGGTTCCGGCGGACCCGGGGAGCGGGCGGGGCGCCGCGGGTCAGCGGGGCCGGCTGGGTGACCGCGCTGCTGGCCTGGAGCGCGGTGTGGGGGGTGCTGGTGGCCTGGTCGCAGTCGCTGGGACGCTGAAGCCGATCCCGCGACGGGATGGGTGGCCTGGGCGAGAATGGGCCGGATGACCGACACCCCCACGCCCACGCCGTCCGCCGGCGGCCGCAGGCTGCGGCTGATCGCGCCGATCGCCGCGGTGGCGGTCGCGCTGGTCGCCGCCCTGCTGATCGCCCGCACCGGCTCCGGCAGCGCGCCCGCGGCTGGCACCCCGGGCACCGGCACCCCGGTGGCGGTCTCCACCGATCCCGCCCGCTGGGAGCTGCCCAGGCTCAACGGCTCCGGGCTGGTGCGGCTCGCCGACCTGCGGGGAAAGCCGGTGGTGGTGAACTTCTTCGCCTCCTGGTGCGGCCCCTGCCGGGCGGAGCTCCCGGTGCTGTCGGCGATGTCGACCCAGCTCGGCGACCGGGTGCGCTTCGTCGGGGTCGACGCCGAGGAGTTGGGCGACGGCCTGGCCATGGCCCGCCAGTACGGCGTGGAACGCTGGCCGATCGCCCAGGACGTCGGCGGCCGGCTGAACAGCGGGCTGCACGACGCCCTCGGTGCCATGGGCATGCCTGTGACCGCCTTCTACGATGCCCAGGGCAGGCTGCTGGGGGTGAAGCTCGGCAGCTTCCTCCACGACACCCTGCGCGACCGCCTCAACCAGCTCTACAACCTGGGGGTCAGCTGAGCGCCTCCTCGGCGGTCATTCCGCCCGCCGCGCAAGCCTGCTGCGGGCTGCCGCGTTGGAATGATGCAGCGGTCTCGCTGCCCGGCGTCATGGGGCACCCCCGTGGCGCCGTGAGGCAATGGGGGAAGTGGACCAGATGCGGTCATCGGCTCCGACCAGGTTTCGCGACCACTACGCCATCCTCGGCGTGCCGCACGACGCCGGTGAGGCGGAGATCAAGGCCGCCTATCGGGAGCGGGCGAAGCAGTGCCACCCCGACCTGCACCCCGGTGACGCCGCCGCCGCCGAGCGCTTCCGCCAGATCAGCGAGGCCCGCCGGGTGCTGCTCTCGCCGGGCTCGCGCTCCGCGTTCAACCTCGACCGCATGGAGCACGAGATGCGGCTCGAGATCGTCAGCGTTGTCCACCTGCGCCGCCGGCCCCAGGCCGCCCGGCGGCCCGCGGCGCCGGCCGTGCCCCACGCCCCGATCGCCCGCCCGCTCTGGCAGGGAGGCGGCCTGATCGCCGCCGGCATCCTGCTCGTGCTGGTCTGCGTGACCCTGCTGCCCTTCGTCGCCATCACCGGCGGCCCCCAGCCCGTGAACGTCACCGGCTTCGACGGCGGCGCTCTCGCCGGGGTGGTGAACAGCGGCGCCGGCGCGCTGCTCCTCGCCCTCGCCGTCGCCGTGGTGCAGGGCCCGGTCGGGCACCGCCGCTGGGAGGCGCTGGTCGGCTTCGCCGGCATCTGGCTGCTGGCGGTGACCGGCGCCGAGTTCGACCCGCACCTGCTCGTCGGCGGCTTCTTCGCCTCCGACCTCGGCCTCGGCCCGGGCGCCCGGCTGCTGCCGCTGGCGATCGCGCTCACGGTGTGCGGCGCCTGGCTGCTGCGACCGGTGCGCCGGCCCGCGACCGCGACCCGTCCTCAGCGCGCGGGCGCGGCCCCGGAGAGCGCGTAGAGGGTGTCGGGGCGCACCCCCCGCTTCTCGCGGGTGCGGCTGCCGGCGGGCACCAGGAACCCCTCGGCGGCGAGCGCCTGCAGCGCCGGGCGGATCGCCGAGCGCGAGAACCCGGTCGCGGCCGAGAGCTCGGTGGCGGAGAGCGGCGCGCTGGCGCTCACGATCGCGCAGTAGACCGCCTCGTCGACCGAGAGCGCGTACTCGATGCGGGCCAGGGTCGACGCCTCGTCGATGCCGCAGCCCTCGGGTGGCCCCTCCTGCATGCCGGGCCCGCGGCCGGCGCGGCGCCCCCCCCACACCAGCCCCAGCCGGCGCAGCTGCGCCACCGCGTTGTGGATGGCGCGCCAGTCGCTGGTCGAGGTGGGGATGCACGCCGTCCCCCGGCCGTCGGGCGCGTACAGCCAGATGTGCCGGGTGCGGCGCTCCTCGCGCCAGCCCTGCTTCCGGGCGACGGTGACGATGTCCGACCAGTCGAGACTCACGGCGCGGGCTCCACGACGGCGACGTCGAACCCCCTGGTGTTCGCCGTCCCACGACAAGCGTACCCCCGTTCGCCGCGCCCGACCGGCCGGCCGCGTGTGACAGGTCGGTGCGGCTTCTGTGACCGCTGGGTCACAGCCGGGTTCAGGACAGCGTCGACGGGTACGGTGTCGGGCCGGGGGTAGTGGAGGACACGGATGGAGCAGGGGGGAGTGCGCGGCGCACCCCGGGCGGGACGCTCCCGCGGAGGCATCCGCCGGCGGACGGCGCGGGTCGGGCTCGGCCTCATCGTGGCCGGCATCCTCGCGGTGGTGCTGCTCACCGCCGGGCTCGTCGCCAGCTGGAGCGGCCAGACCGGTACCGCCACCCGGATCACCCTGACAATGCCCTGCGCGCGGGTCGACTCCACCCGCGTTGGCCACCGCGCCTACGGCCTCGACCAGGTGCTCAGCGCCTCCTGCTCGTCGGTGACCGCCCACCGCTGAGGTCACGGCCGAGCCGTTCTCACCGTCACAATGTGGGGGCGCGCCAGGGTAGCTCAGTGGTCAGAGCAGCGGATTCATAACCCGCAGGCCGTGGGTTCAAGTCCCACCCCTGGTACGCCAACCTCCTCTTCCACAGCGCTCATCCGTAGGAAACCGCGCGCCCCCGGCGTCACATCCACGGCGTGACGGCGGCGTCTCGGACGGGTTGCGGTGCCGCCACACGGTGCGACGCTCGGCCCGCCCTCGCAGACGATGCACGGGTCCGAGAGAGGGAGGTCGAATCCGTGAGACGAGTCGTGGTCGCCGCCGGGATGGCGGCGACGCTGGTGCTTCTGGCCGGGTGTGGCGGGCCGCGCCCGGTGCCGCTGGCGACCCCGGCGCAGGCCTCCGTCCCCACCCCTGCGCCCACCCCGGACCCGACCCCGGAGGCCACCGCCGACCCGGTGCCGATGGCGGTGTCGCAGCTGGTGCCCCCCGCCCCGAGCCCGACCGCGGTGGCACCCACCCCGGCGCCGACGCCGCGGCCGGTGCGCCGTCCCACCGCCGCGCCGGTCCCGTCCAGGCAGCCGCCGGTGATCATCAGCCGGGTCTCGCCGCCGCCGCCGGTGGCCCAGGCCCAGCCGGCGCGGGTGGTCAGCGACAACTGGTCCGGCTACGTCGCCCGCCGGGATGGCGCCTTCTGGGAGGTGAGCGGCTCCTGGACCGAGCCCACGGTGCGCTGCACCGCCGCCTCCTCCGAATCGGTGTTCTGGGTCGGCCTCGGCGGGTATCCGAGCTATCCCCTCTACCAGGCGGGTTCGGGGGCCTTCTGCCGCAACGGGGTGCCCATCCACGCGCTCTGGTACGAGCTGCTCACCCCGGAAAGCGCGGCCCCGCTGGTGGCGCTGGTGCAGATCAGCGCCGGCGACCGCGTGTCCGCGTCGCTCAGCCTCCGCAGCGGCGCCGCCGGCGGCCAGGTCCATCTCGTCGACGAGACCAGCGGATACGCCCGCGACGTCTCCTTCTCGCCGGCCGCGGACGCGCTGGGCAGCGCCGAGTGGGTCGCCGAGGCCACCAGCCACGGCGGCACGGTCTCGACCCTGGCAGACTTCGGCTCGGTGAGCTTCGCCGGCTGCAGCGCCAACCTCGGCGCCGCCGGGGTGGCCACCTGGCCGGCGGGGCAGCTGGTCGAGCTCACCCTCAGCGATCGCAGCGGCGGCCGGGCGGCGCCGGGGGCGATCAGCGCGTCGGCGGGCGGCGGCGGCTTCCCGGTGAGCTACCTCGGCGCCTGATCAGACCAGGCGACGGTCGCTCGCCCAGCGTGCGAGCTCGTGGCGGCTGCTCAGCTGCAGCTTGCGCAGCACCGAGGAGACGTGGGTCTCGACGGTCCGGGCCGAGAGGTGCAGGCTCTGGGCCACCTCCTTGTAGCTGTAGCCCCGGGCGATGTGGCGGAGGACCTCCCGCTCGCGGGCGGTGAGCTGGTCGAGCTCGGGGTCGAACGGCGCCGCCAGCCGGCCGCGGAAGGCGTCGAGGACGAAGCCGGCCAGCCGCGGCGAGAAGACCGCGTCGCCGTCGCGCACGGTGCGGATCGCGGCCACCAGGTCGGCGGGGGCGATCGACTTGGTGACGTAGCCACCGGCGCCGGCGCGGATCACCGAGATCACGTCCTCGGCGGCGTCGGAGACGGAGATGGCGAGGAAGCGCACCTCGGGGAGCACGGCGAGCACCGCCTCGAGCACCGCCCGGCCGCCGCCGCCGGGAAGGTGGACGTCGAGCAGCACCACCTCCGGCCGGGAGGCGACGATGCCCTCGACGGCGGCGTCGACATCTCCGGCGTCGCCCACGATGTCGAGGTGGGCGCCGAGCTCGGCGCGCAGCCCGGAGAGGAAGAGGCTGTGGTCGTCGACCAGGAACAGCCGGGTGCGCGCGCCCGAGCTCATTTTCTCAGGGGGGGTGCCCCCCCCTCGCTGCGGCGGCGGAGCCGCCTTCGCTCACCCCGCCCCATCTGATGAGCAAGCTCATGTCCCCGGCACCGGGACGCGCAGCTGCACCTCGGTGCCCACCCCGGGGGTGCTGGTCACCACCGCGGTGCCGCCGAGCCGCAGGATGCGCCCGCGGATCGACTCGGCGATCCCGTGCCGGTCGGGCGGCACCGCGGCGGGATCGAAGCCTCGCCCCTGGTCGCGGACGTAGGCGGTGATCGCCTCCGGCTCGGCCTCGACGTACACCGAGACCCGGGGAGCACCGGAGTGGCGGGCGGCGTTGAGGGCGGCCTCCTGGCAGGCGAGCACGACGGCGCGGAGCCGGTCGTCGACGCGCCGGTCGCCGACCACCACCGCGTCGACGGCGACCGCATGCTCGCGCTCCACCCGGGCGGCGAGGAGGTCGACCGCCGCGCCGAGGCTCTCCGCGCCCTCCTCCTCGACCCGGCCGTTGAGCCAGGCGCGGAGCTCGCGCTCCTGCCGGCGGGCCAGGCTGACCACCTCGGGCGGGGCCTCGGCGCGCTGGATCAGGGCGAGGGTGTGCAGCACCGAGTTGTGGAGGTGGGCGGCCATCTCGGCGCGTTCCTCGGAGCGGATCCGCTCGCGCCGCTCCGCCGAGAGGGTGCGCGCCAGCCGGAGGATCCAGGGGCCGAGGATGAGCCCGAGGCCGGCGGCGGTGACCGCCACCGCGAGCAGGGCGGTGCCGGTGACGGTGAGGGTGCGGTGGGCGATGAGGAAGACGCTCATGCCGCCCGCCACCAGCAGCGCGCCGCCGACGATCCGCGGCAGCGATGCCGGGCCGGCGAGCATCGCCTCGACGGTGGTGGCGGGCAGCCGCCGGCCCATCCGCGACCAGCGGGCGCGATCGTCCTCGTCGCCCCGCGCCCAGATCAGCGCCGAACCCACCAGCGCCAGGCTCAGCGGGCCCGCGAGGGTGTCGCCGAACCACAGCCCGACCTCGCGGAGGATCAGCAGGCCGCCGGCGACGATCAGCCCCAGGGCGATCAGGCGGCGGGTGGTGGCCCGCGGCGGGGGCCAGGGGACGGCGGTCGCGCCGGCGGGCTCGTGACTCACCAGCCAGGCGACGATGTAGAGGCCGACTCCCGAGCCGCCGGCGACGGCGAGGAGCACGAAGGCGGCGCGCACCAGCAGCGGGTCGACGCCGAACCGGCGGCCGAGCCCGCCGGCCACCCCGGTGAGGACGCGGTCGTCGGCGCTGCGCGGGAAGGCCCGGCCCCGCCACCCCCGCTCGCCGCGCGGGGGGGCCGGCGGGACACCCTCCGGACGGGGCGGTGCGGTGCGGATGACGGTGGCTCCTCGGGGATGGGGACCGGGGCGTTGCACCGATCTTCCCACGGCCCCCGCGGGACGGCCATCCGGGAGGTGCCCGCGACCATTCCGGTGCCGGTCTCCGGGATCGGCACGGGTCATCCCGGATGGCGAGGGGCAGGGTCGGGGCGCAGGCTGTGGCCATGGACGACATCAGCCAGCCCGGACGGCCCGGCCCGGGCGACGACAGCATCCCCGCCGGGCCGCCCCAGCCGGATCCTGCATACGCACCGCCCACTGCAGCGCCACCCCATCCGCCCTCTGTACCGCCGCCGCCACCGCGCCGGCTCACCCGCAGCGACGAGGGCCGGGTCATCGCCGGCGTCGCCGGCGGCATCGCCCGCCACCTCTCGGTCGACCCCACCCTGGTGCGGATCGTCTTCGCGGTGCTCAGCTTCACCGGGGGGCTCGGCTTCCTCCTCTACATCGCGGGCTGGCTGGCGGTGCCGTCGGAGAGCGAGCCGGAGGCCCCGGGCGTCACCGCCCTCCGCCGCCTCGGCCAGGGCGGATGGCGGGCCTATCTCGCGGTCGTGGTGGGGGTCGTCGTGGTCGCGGCGCTCGCCGGCGACATCGACCCCGGCCACCCCGGCCTGATCTGGGGCGTTCTGCTCCTCGGCTTCGGGGTCGCCCTGCTGATCCGCGACGGCGAGCCACAGCCGGCGGCCCCCGGTGCCGCCGCCGCTCCGGGCGCTCCGGCGCCGGCGCGGGGGTGGGGGCAGCTCGTCCCCCGGCGCAGCCGCCGCCGCACCCGGTCACCGCTGACCCGCATCACCCTCGCCGCGGTGCTGCTGGTCGCCGCCGGCGCCGGCCTGCTCGGCGACGCCGGGGTGGTCTCGGTCAGCGTCCAGACCGTGCTCGCGCTCTGCCTCGCGGTGATCGGGGTGGGGCTGATCGTGGGGTCGTGGTGGCGGCCGCCGTACGGGCTCATCGTCCTCGGTCTGCTGCTGGTTCCCACGGTGTTCGCCACCGGCATCTCCGACGTGCCCATCCACGGAGGCGCCGGCGACCGGCTCTGGGAGCCGCAGACGGTGAGCCAGCTGGGCGACGGCTACCAGCTCGGTGCCGGCAGCCTCACCGTCGACCTCACCCGGGTGCCCTTCGGGCAGGGCACGACCACCGTCCACCTCGAGCTCGGAATGGGCCGGCTCGACGTGGTGGTCCCCGCGGACGTGCCCCTCGACATCCACGCCCAGGTGGGCGCCGGCGAGGCCCGGCTGCTCGACAAGGTCGACAACGGTCTCACCGTCGACAGCCGGGTCCACGCCGACGGGTCGGCCGCGGTGGGGCTGCTCAACCTCGACCTCCACACCGGATTCGGCCAGGTCAACGTGCGCCGCGCCGACACCGCCACCGTCCAGGGAGCCCTGTAGATGTTCCGCCACTCTCCCGACCCCGTCTCGCTGGTCGCCGGCCTCGGCTTCACCGCCCTGGGGCTGACCCTGCTGGTCGACCACGGCAACCTCCACCTCCACCCGCGCTGGGTGTGGCCGGGGGTGCTGATCGTGCTCGCCCTGGCGCTGCTGCCCGGGATCAGCGGCCGTCGCGAGCGCGACGTCGAGCCGCCCCCGCCGCCGGCAGCGCCCCCGCCCTCAGGGACAGGAGGCGCTGCCGAAGGGCTGTGACGCCGAGGCGGTGCGGTTCGGCGAGGTGACCCTCACCGCCGCGGTCGAGGGCGCCCCGCCGGGCCCGGCCGCGGCGGGGTGGTCGGAGGCGGGGAACAGCAGCGACGACGTGACCACCGCACGGGTGGTGCCCTGGGGGATCGCCACCGGCTTCTGGGCCTGGTCGAACGCCGTGGAGGCGCCGGTGCAGCTGACGTCGGTGCCGGCGATGCTGAAGGTGAGCGTGCCCGCCGGCCCCGGCTGGAAGGTGAAGGTCGCGGTCAGCGGGCACACCCACCAGCTGGCGCTCTGGACCTGGCAGGTGCCCATCGAGAGCACCACGCTCTGCACCGTCAGCGCTCCCGCGGGGCTGCCCGAGGGCGACGGGGAGGCGGTGGCGGTCGCGGTCGGCGCCGGCGAGGCGGTGGCCGGGGCGCTCGACGGCGGCGGTGGCAGCGTCGCCGGCTGCGAGGTCGGGGCCACGATCACCGGCGAGAGGTTCACGGTGGGGGTGGGCGCCGGCGCGGGGCCGCCCTGGGGGGAGGGGCGGACGGCGCCCGCGCGCGGCGCCTGCGAGGAGAGTGGAGCGGGGGTGACGAGTGCCGCCGGCCCGGTGGGGTCGAGCTGCACCGGCTGGAGGGCGACGCCGCCGGCGCCGGCGTACGGCGTCGGCGTGCTGAAGCCCTGCCCACCGCTGAGCGGCAGCGGGTCGGCGGCGGGCAGGTGCAGCAGCAGCGCGGTGCAGAGCGCGCCCGCGCCCACCACGGCGAGGCCGGTGCCGACGCGCCAGGGTCGCCGGGGCAGGCGGCGCCCCGCGGCCGGCGCCGCGGTGGCGGCGGCCTCACCGGCGGCGGCGGCCCCGGCGGCGAGCAGCGCCACCAGCCGGGCCGCCGACCAGCCCCGGCGGCGGGTCCTCGCCGACGGCACGTCCTCCGGAGGCGCCATCTCGGCGGCGAGATCGGCCACCTCCTCGAGGTCGGCCATCCACTCCGATCGGCGCGAGTCCAGCGGGGAGCTCACCGGCGGCTCAGCCCAGCGACACCGCAGCCGTGCGGGTGTGGACCCGGTCGCGGCACGAGGAGCAGTCGACGATGTGGGCGGCGACGTCACGCATCCGCCGGCGGGTGGTGGGGCGGCGGCGCTCGGCGCTGCCGAGCAGCGCGAGGGTGGGCCCGCAGCCGCCGGCGGGACGGTCGGACTCGGTGGCGCGCCGCAGGTACTCCTCGCGGAAGCGGCGGCGGGCGCGGAAGAGAAGGGTCTCGACCGCGCCGGGGCTGAGTCCCAGCACATCGGCGATGGCGTTGTAGGACAGACCCTCGAGCTCGCGGAGCACCAGCGCGGCGCGCTGCCGCGGGGGCATCGACTCGGCGACCCGGGTGACGGTCTCGCGCATCCAGGTCATCTCGTACGCGGCCTCGGGCTGGTCGGTGCGGTCCTGGGTGGGGAGGGTGCGCATCAGCGTTCCGTCGTCCTCGATGCCCGGGGAGCGGCGCTGGGCGCGGAGCAGGTCGATGCAGAGGTTGGCGGCGACCCGGTGGAGCCAGGCGCGGACGTTGAAGCCGCGCTCGATGCGGTCGGCGCTGCGGACCAGCCGCAGGAAGGTCTCCTGGACGACGTCGTCGGCCGAGGCGTCGGAGCGGAGGTGCCGCAGGCAGAGCATCCGGATGGCGATGGCGTGGCGGGTGTAGAGCCGCTCGAACGCGTGGGCGTCGCCGTCGCGATAGGCGATCAGGAGGCTGACGTCGTCATCGACGGTGGGGGGGTCGGCGGGCGGCCGCAGCGGCAGCACCTGGCCGGAGCGGATGGGCGCGACGCCCGCCGGGGTGGGGGAGAGCGCGCAGGCCGCGCTCATCGACCGGACCTCGAGATCGAAGCGGGCCGCTGGCCCCTCACGCGCTGCGTGCTCATTGCGTCACCTCCCGCCGTGCTGAGGAGGATGATGCGGTGTGTACTCTCCGGACACCCTCCGCCCCCTTCCGCCGGGGACACCGCATACGGTATCATGCGTCCGCAGCGTACGCAAGTAACCGCGCAACATTCGTCCGTATCGATCCGCAGGGAGCGGCCAACCCCGCTGTTGAGGCTTTGGAGGGCATCACCATGGCGTTCGTCTCGGTCTCGAGGGCGGCGGCGGCGCTGGGCGTCGGCGACGACACGGTGCGGCGCTGGGTGAAGGCCGGGCGGCTCTCCTGCTCGGAGGACCATCTCGGCCGGCTGCTCGTCGAGGTGTCCGACGAGGAGCTCGCCAGCTCCGACTCCGAGGCGGCGCCGGCTGAGCTGGCCGCGCTGCGCCAGCGGCTGGTGACCACCGAGCAGCGGCTCGCCGCGGTCGGCGCCCAGCGTGACGCCCTCGAGCGCGAGCGCGACGTCCTCGAGCGCGAGCGCGAGATGCTCGCCGCCGAGCTGAGCTCGCGCCGCGTTGAGCTGGCGGTCGCCGCCGAGCGCGAGCGCGAGCTGCTGCGGGCGCTCCACCAGGCCCAGCAGCTCCACGCCCAGGCCGCCGGCCGGCTGCCCTTCGGTGGTGCCGACGACCCCGGCGCCGGGCCGGGCGGCGGCAGCGAGGCGCTGCTCACCCCGGCCGCCACCGGCACCTTCCGCCGCGGACCCCTGCAGCGCTGCCGCCGCTGCGGCCTGGAGAGCCGGATCCAGGACCTCATCTCCGAGGGCCTCTGCCGCGACTGCAGGGAGGAGCTGGCGGCGCCGCCCGAGCCCGCGGGGTCGGCCTAGGCGCGGTTACGCGTGGTTGATCTGCAGCGAGGTGTGGTTGGGGTAGGAGAGGTCGGCGTGGCGGAGCACCAGCGTGTAGCTCCCGGGGGCAAGCCCGTACGCGACGATGCCGGCGTTGGCGCCGCCGGCGCCGGTCACCGGCTTGCCGTCGGGCCCGATCAGCGATCCCTGGACCCCGGGGTTGCGCCAGGCCGCACAGAGGTAGCCGTCCGAACCGACCGTGGTCGCGAACGGCTTGCCGTCGGATGTGAGCGGCCCCGAATCGTTGTAGAAGGCGACGCTGTGGCAGCTCCCCACCGGAACGCACGACCACGACCACGCCGCCTCGCAACTCCTGGGGTCCTTGTTGGTCGGGGGTGACGCCGGCCACGGGGTGCCGTTCGGCACCGAGGCGGCGGTCGGGGTCGGGCTGGCCGGGCCCGCCGCGCTCGGGGTCGGCGGCCCGGCGGTGGCGGCCGCGGTCGCGGTGGGATGCGCCGCCGCCGCGGGCGAGGCGTTGACGGTCACCACCACCGGATGGTTCGCCGTGGCGCCGCGGGCGGTCGCCGACGGCGTCGCCGGCGACGCTGTGGGGGTGCCGCCGCTCAGCGGCACCGGGCTGTAGCCCGGCAGCAGCCCGGTCTGGGGACCCTGGGTGGGCGCCGGCGCCGGCGAGCCCCGGAGGCTGTCTGCCGCCACCGCGGTCACCAGCAGCAGGACCGCGGCCACGGTGAGCAGCGCCGGCCAGCGCCGCATCCAGCCGCCCCCGCCGCCGGGCATCGGGCGGCGCTCGGCCGGCGGCGGTGCCGGCGGTGCCGGCGGCGCGGCCGCCGCGGCGACGAAGACCGGAGGGACCGGCGGGCGGCGGGGCGCGGTGAGCGCCGCCCGGGCGGCGTCGACCATCGCGGTGCAGGTGGGATAGCGGTCGTCGGGCCGCTTCGCCATCGCGGTGGCGACCACCGCGTCCAGCCCCTCCGCGAGGGAGGGGACCACGGCGGTGGGGCGGGGCGGCGGCTTGGTCAGGTGGGCGTGCATCACCCCGACGAGGGTGTCGCTGCCGAAGGGGGTCGCCCCGGTGAGGCACTCGTGGAGCACGCACCCGAGCGCGTAGACGTCGGCCCGGCCGTCGAGGGTCATGCCCTCGATCTGCTCGGGGCACATGTATGCGAGGGTGCCGACGAACTCGCTGGTCCCGGTCATCCCCGCGGCGGCGAGCTCCTTGGTGATCCCGAAGTCGGTGAGATAGGCGTGCTCCGACCCGGGCGCGCCGGAGATGAGGATGTTCGACGGCTTCACGTCGCGGTGGACCAGGCCGCGGCCGTGGGCGGCGTCGAGGGCGCCGGCCACCTGGCCGAGGATCTCCACCACCCGCGGGGGCTCGAGGCGGACCTCGCGGCCGAGCACGGTCGCGAGGTCGCTGCCCTCGATCAGCCGCATCGCGATGAAGAGCGCGCCGTCGGCCTCGCCGGCGTCGTAGATGGGCACGATGTGGGGGTGGTCCAGCGACGCGGCGGTGCGGGACTCGCCGAGGAACCGGGCCCGGAACCGCTGGTCGTGGGCGAGCGCCGGGGCCAGCACCTTGAGCGCGGCGGCGCGCTGCAGCACCAGGTGTCGAGCCCGGTAGACCGAGGCCATCCCGCCGTGACGGATCAGGCCCTCGATGCGGTAGCCGGCGAACACACCGGCGCTCTCGTCGCCGACCATCACTCCCTTCTATCTTCGGGGGGAGCACGTCCCCAGGTCCACTCGCGCGAGGCTGCGTCGCGCTTCTCTCGAGCACCCCCCTGCGCCGGCCTCGCCGGCGCCGCTGCCGTCTGCACCGCGGCCGGCGAGGCACTGCGCCGGCCGCCGACCGTCTCCTTTGTACCTCTTCGGCCACCCGCCGGAGGCGCGCGCGATTGCGCGACACTGGGAGGATGGCCGGCGCGCTCTCCACCGCTGCTCGTGCGCGCGTGGCGCGCGCCGCGGGTGGAGGCGCGCTGAGCCTGCTGATCGCGTGGTGGGTGGGGTTCAACCTCCGCGCGGTGCTGCTCGGGGTGCCGCCGGTGCTGAACCGGGTGCAGCACGACCTCGGGCTCTCCTACACCGCCGCGGGGCTGCTCACCTCGATCCCCGTCCTCGTGCTCGGCGCCGCGGCGCTCCCCGGGGCCGCGCTGGCGCGTCGGATCGGCGGTCACCGCACCGTGGCCCTGGGGCTGCTCGCCGTCGCCGCGGGCACCCCGCTGCGCGCCGCCGGGGGGGTGCTTCCCCTCTACGCGGGCACGGTGCTGCTCGCGCTCGGCATCTCCATCGCCCAGCCGGGGCTGCCCCTGGTCCTGCAGGCCCGCTTCCCCGCCGCGGTGCAGCGCGCCTCGGTCACCGTCTCCTGCGGACTGATCACCGGCGAGCTGGTGGCCGCCTCGATCACCGCACCGGTGCTCGCCCCGCTCACCGGCGGCGGCTGGCGGGGCAGCTTCCTCGCCTGGACCCTGCCCGCCGCGCTCGCCGCCGCCGCCTGGCTGCTGGTGGGCGCCGACCGGCCGCCCGCCACCGCCGCGGGGGGCACGGCGGCGCGCACCCCGCGGCGCTCGGCGCGGCTCCGGTGGGCGTCGACCATGTTCGCGGCGCAGAGCCTCACCTACTTCTCGGTCAACACCTGGATCCCCAGCTCGGTCGCGGGAGGCCCCGACTCCCGGGCGGCGACCCTGGGGCTGATCGTGCTCAACAGCGTGCAGCTGCCGGTCACCCTCGCCCTCATCATCACCCGCCGCGCGTTCGTGCGCTCGCGCGGCTTCTACGCCGCCGCGAGCGGGCTCGCCGCCGCCGGCGTGATCGGCTGGCTGGTGGCGGCCGACGCGGCGGTGCCGCTCTGGACCGCGCTGATCGGCGCCGGCGTCTCGATGACCTTCGCCGCCCTGCTCGCCTACCCGCCCAGCGTCGAGGCGCCCGCCGACGTGGCCCGGTTCACCGCGGTGATGCTCACCGCCGGCTACTGCGCCGCCTTCACCGGCCCCCTGCTGGGCGGGGCCGTCCTCGACCTGATCCACTGGCGGAGGGCCCCGTTCCTCCCGATCGCAGCGGCCACGGTGGTCATGGTGCTCGCCGCGCTGCGTCCGCCGGCCGCCGCGGGCGAGGCCACGATGCCCCCCTGAGCGGCCCGCTGCGGTACCCGTGCCCATGGGCAGATCCCCGGGCGTCTGCAGACGCGAGCTGAACTGCCTGCACCTGGCGCGGCCCCGTGGCTGCCCATGGCAGGGGGTGGTGCACTGCGGCCCCGGTCCAGGTCCACGAACTCCACGATTGCAACGGGCCCGGGTCCACATGCGATAGGTGGCTATGCAAACCCACCCTCGACTGTGCACAATTGCGACCCCCTGTTCGCGGAAGACGTGTGGTGCTTGCGTCCCCGTTCAGGTGGTAGAGAGGGTTCTTCACCATGGCTGACCGCGTCCGTAGGCTGCGACCGCCGCGCCGGGGCCGCCCGGCACCGCCGCCGCCCGCCTCCTTCCAGGAGCTCACCGCTCATCCGGTCGAGCCGCCGCGTCCGCGGCCCACGTGGGCGTGGTCGCAGACCATCACCCTGGCGTCGGCCACCGAGCCGGAGCAGGCCGTCCAGCCGCGCACCCTGCAGGTGAGCGGTGCCGAGGAGCCCCAGTCGGTGCGCCCCGGCGACGGCACGCCCGGGTGGGCGTGGAAGGGCAATGGCACCGCCGTGCTGCCCGCGGTGGTCTTCGCCGAGCCGCTGGTGGCGGTCGAGGAGACGCCGCCGCCGGCCCCGGCGGCCGTGGCCGGCGCTCCGGCGCGCGCGCCGCGCGGCACGCTCCACCGGGTCCTTCTTCTCGGGATCCCCGCCCTGGTGGCGCTCGGGGTGGTGATCGTCCTCAGCCGGGCCCTCCCCGAGCCCTCCGGCGCCGGCGCCGAGGTGCTCTGGTGGTCGGTGCTGGCGGTCGCGGGCCTGGCCACCCTGGTGCTCGCCGACGTGGCGGCGCGGCGGCTACGGCCGGCAGCGCTCGCCGGCGCCGGCCTGCCTCGTCTCGGTGGCGGCCTCGGTGAGATGGCCGTGGTGGTGGCGATCGGCGCCCTGCTCGCCGGTGCCGGGGTTCTCCACATGCCCGCCTCGGGTGGCGGCGGAACGGTCACCGCGGTGCGCGCGGCGCAGCCCGGCGCCCTGGCGCCCGCGGCGGCGCCTCCGCTGGCGATCGCCCCGGCACCGGAGGTGCCCGTCCTCCCCGCCCAGCGCACGCCGGTCACCGGCGGCGGGGGCTCCGAGCTCCCCGACGGGCTGCTCGATCCCAGCGTGGTCACCCTGCCGGTGGTGGTCCACACCGCCAGGCGCCCCGCCCTGCCGGTACCGCTGGGCACGCCGCGGGCGGGCGCCGTGGCCGATGCCGACGCGCTCTCCGGCACCCTGGGGATGCCGGGCGCGGCCCCGGTGACCCTGGGACCGCTGGCCCCGGCGTCGGCGACCACCGCTCCCTCGCGGCCGAGCGCGAGCAGCCAGTCGGGGGTGACCGCCTGCGGCGGCGCCGCCGCGAACGCGTGCCCGGCGGAGCAGGTCCACAGCCTCAGCTCGGAGGCGTCCTCGGCGCTCGCCACCGTCGAGCAGGGAGCGGTGCCGCAGTGCTCGACCGCGGCCGGCAACGTGCCGGCGCCGCCGCTGGCGAGCTCCTGCGTCCAGGGCGTGCACCTGGAGATGCTGCTCACCGATCTCCCGATGGCGGTGGTGGCGGACGGGATCTCGAGCAGCTCGCTCAGCTCCGGCTGCCCCGCGGCTCCGTTCGGACGGGTGTCGGTCGGTGACCTGCACGTCGGCGGCATCCATGTGGCCGGTGGTCCGGGGGCGCTGATCCCGACCTCGACGCCGGATCCCAACACCGTGGTGGCGCTCGCCACCGGCACCGTCGTTCTCAACGAGCAGCGGCCCGATCGCGCGGGCCGTGGGCTCACCGTGAACGCCGTGCACATCATCGCGCCGGCCAGCCTGCTCAGCCCCTTCTCGCTGGACATGGTGATCGGTCACAGCCACAGCGCTGCGACCCCACAGCACGGCTGTGCCGCGGCACCGGTGGCGGCCGTCGCCGCATTCCCCGCCCCTGCCAGGACCGCCGCCATGGGCGCGCCGGATGCGCTGCTCCCCGACGTCCTCCAGGTCCGCCGGGTGCTGAGGGGCATGATCAGCCTCTGAGTGACGGCCGGGAGGGGGGAGCGTCGCTCCCTCCTTCCCTCCGGGCCGGAGTCGCGCACGCGACCCCCTGATGCACGATGAGTGGATCAGGCCGCCGGACAGGAGGGCCGTCCGACCCGATGCAGCGCACCCTCATGGAGGCCGAGCACGACCTCTTCCGCATCTCCGTCCGCGCCTTCGTCGAGCGCGAGGTCGTCCCCCACCACCCCGGCTGGGAGCGCGCGGGCATCGTCCCCCGGGAGCTCTGGCTCTCCGCGGGGCGCTCCGGCTTCCTCGGCCTCGGGATCGCGGAGGAGCACGGCGGCAGCGGCGTCGACGACTTCCGCTACAACACCGTCCTCAACGAGGAGCTGACCCGCGCGGGCGCCAGCGGCGTGGGGTTCCCGCTCCACACCGACGTGGTCGCCCCGTACCTGACCGCCCTCGCCACCGAGGAGCAGAGGCGCCGCTGGCTGCCCGGCTTCTGCTCCGGGCAGCTGGTCAGCGCGATCGCGATGAGCGAGCCGGGGGCGGGCAGCGACCTCCAGGGGATCCGCACCACCGCCACCCCCAACGCCGGCGGATGGGTGCTGAACGGGCAGAAGACCTTCATCACCAACGGTGTCAGCGCCGACCTGGTGGCGGGGGTTTCGGCCACCTCATGGACAATCTCCCGCAGGAGCGGCTCACCATCGCGGTCGGCGCGGTGGCCGGCGCCGAGGCGGTGCTGGCCCTCACCGTCGAGCACTGCCGCGACCGGACCGCGTTCGGGCGGCCGATCGGCAGCTTCCAGCACAACCGCTTCGCGCTCGCCGAGATGGCCACCGAGGTCGACGTGGCGCGGGTCTTCGTCGACCGGTGCGTCGCCGAGCACTGCGCCGGTCGCCTCGGCGTCGCCGACGCCGCCAAGGCGAAGTGGTGGACCACCGAGCTGCAGAAGCGGGTCGTCGACCAGTGCGTGCAGCTCCACGGCGGCTACGGCTACATGACCGAGTACCCGGTCGCCCGCGCCTACCTCGACGCCCGGGTGGCGACGATCTACGGTGGCACCACCGAGATCATGAAGGAGATCATCGGGCGGTCGATGGGCTTCTGAGCACCCGTGGGGCGGGGCGGCGTGGTCGGGGGCGGATCAGCCCGTGACCACCCGAGCGCTGGCATGCACGCCACGGGGGCTGACGATCCAGGTGCGCAGCTCCGGGCCGTCGACCCGTGAGCGCAGGGTCACCGCGTCGTCGAGCTCGATGGGGAGGCGGTACTCGAGCTCGGCGGCGACGGGGACGGCGTCGGGGAGGAGGCGGGCGAGCTCGTCCTCGACGGCGGCCCAGTGCACCGCGTTGTTGACGTGGCCGAGGATGTCGAGGTCGCCGGCGCGGACCTGCCAGGGGCGTTCCGAGAGCGGCTCCCGGGGCGGGGGATGGACGAGCCGGGCCGAGACCGCCCGGCCGCCGGTGGCCGCCCCCCACACCTCGTCGAACCCGGCGGGCAGATCCGCGGCACGCCCGGTGCCGGCGTCGATGCAGGCCCACAGCACCGCGGTGCCCACCCGTCCACCGGCGTCGCCCAGACCGGTGGTGCGGCGCTCCGCCCAGCGCGGGCCGGTGCCGCTGCAGAAGGTCGAGTAGCGCACCGGCTCGAGGTAGCGCGGCCACCGGTCGACCACCACCGCGGCGCGCCGCACCACCCAGGTGAGCGCACCGCCGGACATGCGCGCGTCGACGGTGTCGTCGGTGGCCACGTCCTGGAGGTGGCGGGCGAGGGCGTCGAGACGGAGGCGGCCGTGCCGGTCGACGTCACCGAGGCGGACGCTGCGTTCGGCGTCGAAGATCCGGCCCTCCGCGGGCGCCGGCCGCCTCGCCGCCTCGAGGACGCCGCCGGGCTCGGGGCCGGCGCGTCGAACGTCCATGGTCCACCTCCAGCATGATCACCCCAGCCCCTGGTGAGGAGACGCCGCATGCTCGACACCTCCGCCCCCGCCGGCCGGCGCGCTGCCGAGCGCCTGCGCGGGGAGATCATCGCCTGGCTGGTCACCGTCCGTGCCGACGGGCAGCCCCAGCCCTCGCCGGCAACGGTGGCCTCACGGCAACGGCCGGGAGGACGCCGAGCACCTGCGGCGGGTCTGCTACGGTTGCTCCAGAAGGCGAGGAGAGGAGGCGCGCATGACCGCGACCGTGACGCCGCAGACCACCCGGCCCGAGCTCGACGAGCTGCGCCGCACCGTCGCGCGCTTCGTCGACCGCGAGGTGCGCCCGGTCATCGACGACTGGGAGCGGCGGCAGCGCTTCCCCGCCCACCTGATGCGCGCCATGGGCGGCCTGGGGCTCCTCGGCGCCGCCTTCCCCCAGGCGGTCGGCGGCGAGGACGTCGGGAAGCTGGCCCAGTGCCTCATCGTCGAGGAGCTGGCCCGGGGCAGCGGCGGCATCTCCACCACCTGCCTGGTGCAGGTGCTGGCGCTGCTCCCGATCGCGGTCCACGGCGACCCCGCCCAGCGCGAGCGCTACGTGGTCCCGGGGCTGCGCGGCGAGATCGCGGTCTGCATCGCGATCACCGAGCCCGGTCACGGCTCGGACGTCGCCGGCATCGAGACCACCGCGGTGCGCGACGGCGACGGCTGGCGGCTGCGCGGCAGCAAGATGTTCATCACCAACGCGCCCTTCGCCGACCTCTTCCTGGTGGCGGCCAAGACCGACCCGGAGGGGGCGCGGCGCGGCATCAGCCTCTTCGCGGTTGAGCGCGGCACCCCGGGGCTGGAGGTGGGCGCCCACCTCGACAAGATGGGCTGGCACTCGTCCGAGACCGCACCGGTGTTCCTGAGCGACTGCCGCATCCCCGCGGAGAACCTGGTGGGCCAGGTCGGCGCCGGGTTCCAGTACATCATGGAGGACTTCAACTTCGAGCGCCTGCTCCTCGCCGCCCAGTGCGTCGGGCTCGCCGAGGAGAAGTCTGGCGATCGCGCTCCGGTATGCCCAGGAGCGCGAGCAGTTCGGTCGTCCCATCACCGAGTTCCAGGCGGTGCGGCACAAGCTGGCGCGGATGGCCACCCAGGTCGAGGCCGCCCGGCACCTGGTCCGGAGCGGCTGTGAGGAGCAGGACGCGGGCGGTGAGGGACGGTGCACCGCGTCGATGGCGAAGTACTTCTGCGGCGAGATGGTGAACGCCGTCGCCTACGACGCCATCGGCGTGCTCGGGGGCGCGGGATACCTCCGCGACCACGCCGCCGAGCGCATCTACCGCGACGCCCGGGTGCTCAGCATCGGCGGCGGCACCAGCGAGGTCCAGCTGAACATCATCGCCAAGGAGCTGCTCCGCGAGTAGCCTGTCGGCGTGGAGACGGTCGCACCACCGCCGTACCTGCTGCGCGAGCAGGACCGGCGGCTGTTCAAGCGCTGCCGCCGCGCCTGGGACCTGGGCGCGACCACCCGGGGCAACCTGGTGCCGCGGCGACCGGCACGCGCCCACGACCTCGACCGGGCGCTCCGCGACGCCCTCGCCATCTACTACTTCCCCGGGATGTGGACCTGGAACCGCGCCATCGTCTACCCGTCGGTGCTCGAGGCCTTCGACCGCTCGATGGGCGAGCAGCGCGACGCCCACCGTGCCGAGCACGGCCTCACCGAGGCGGAGGAGCTGGCCTGGCGCGGCGATCACGAGCTCGGCGGGGCGATGCTGCGCAACCACTTCGCCTGGGCGCCCACCGTCGACCGATTCACCCCGGCATGGGTGGGCGTCGAGTTCGGCCGGGGCATCCCCGACCCCGCCCGGCCGGGCCAGGAGGTGGTCACCGCCGGAGGCCGCGAGGTCCGGGTGCGGGAGCGCATCGAGGTGCTGGTCAAGGACGAGGAGGACGTCCCCTGGCTCCTCTACCACCGCTTCGTCGACGGCGCCTGGACCGACCTCCACCAGCTCGAGCTCGACGAGCGCGGGCTGCTCCACAGCTGGGCGTGGGAGCTCGACTACCTCGGCTGGACCATCGGCGGGGTGATCTACGACGAGCTGCGCCGGGCGGTGCCCGCCGGGGGCGTCCCCACCGACGCCGCCGCCCTGCCCGCCCGGAGCATGCCCCCCTGGGACCCGCTCGCCGCCCTCGACCGGCCCTCCCAGCCCCGGGTGCCACTGCGCTCCCCCGAGGCGTCGGGCCCGCGCCTGCTCCGGGAGGAGACGCCATACTTCCGCCGCACCCGCATCCTGCGCACCCGCGAGGAGCTGGCCGCGGTGGGCCGGCAGGTGATCCTGGAGGTGGAGGACATGACCGACCCGCAGCTCCGGGTCTATCCCCACCCGTCGCCGGAGAGCTGCGGCGGGTGCGACTTCCGCGACCCCTGCGCCGCCATGTACCGCGGCGAGGACGCCACCCCGCTGCTCGAGGCCGGCTACCGCCCGCGCGGCGACGAGAGCGCCACCTGGAGGCTGGGGTCGCGCGGGATGCTCGGCCGCGGCTCGCTGCCCTGGAAGGCCGGACGGTGACCCGCGACCAGCTCTACGCCGACATGGTCGCAACCCGTCCCGAGCACGGCGAGCTCATCTACGTCGAGCGCCGGGGTGGGGAGTACGGGTGGGCACGTGTCGACCTCGACGGGGCACCCACCGACACGCCGTCCACGATCGGCGACGTCTGGATGTTCTACGCGGTGCAGTGGCGGCTCGACGATCCCGAGAGCTGGCGGCCGTTCTTCGACGACCTCATGGACGAGATGGAGTTGATGGTCACCGGGAAGGACCTGGATCGCTGCCGCTGGCCGGTCGACGACCTGTGGCCCCACCGGCACTGAGTCCGGTCCGGGCTCAGCTCTCGGTGCGGAGCCGGTTCGGGCAGGCGCCGAGCGAGGGGTAGGTCCAGCCCCGGGCGGTGTCGAGAACGGGGAGGTCCAGCCCGCAGCGGCTGCAGGTGGCGACGTACTTGCCCTCGCCGCTGCGGCGCAGGGTCAGCGGGTGCCCCATCGACTCGGCCTCGGCGGACGCCGACTCGAGGGCGGTGTAGAGGGAGACGACCTCGCGGGGGGTGGCGGCGGCGCGCTCGACGGCGACCGCGGCGGGCGCCCCCTCGGCGGCGACGGCCTGGTCGGCGGCGGGGGCGGGGGTCACCGCGGCGGTGGCGGGCTGCTGGCGGCGGGTGCGGCTGCGCCTCGGGGCCCGGGGAGTGGTCTCGTCGTGCATCTCTGCCATGGGGGGCGGCCTCCTGAACGGGCGGTCCACAGGCGGCCGCCGCTGGCAGTGTGGCAGCGCTCCGGGCGCCCTTCCGGGCGGTTGACAGGCTGGTACGGGGAGGCGGCGGCGCCGTCACCGATGTGACACCGGCCGTTACAGCATCGCGTCGAGTGCGTCAGCAGCCGGGCAGGGTGCGGACGAAGACCTCGATGCGCTCGGCCACCGCCTCCCAGGAGCGGTCGAGCATCATGTCGTGCCCGCCGGGGAGGATCACCGCGGCGGTGCCGTAGGCGCGGGCGGTGCGCTCGATCTCCCGGGGGGTGAAGATCCCGTCGCGCTCCGCCCCCATCACCAGCACCGGGGTGGACACCCGGGCGGGCCGCAGCCGCACCAGGCCGAGCAGGTCGAGGTAGGCGCGGTAGGACTCGTTGCCGACGCGCTGGTGGCAGGCGCGCACCACCTCGTCGGGGGTGTCGGGAGCGAAGAAGAGCTCACGGGCCAGTGCCTCCGTCGACACCATCGGCGCCATGTCGAGGGTGGCGTTCACCTTCGCGAAGACGGCGGGATGGCGGGCGGCGATCCGCAGTGACGCCGGCACCGCGCCGTGCACCGGCACCGGGGCGAGCAGCACCGCACCCGCGGGGCGGCTGTCCATCAGCCAGCGCTGGGTCACGTAGCCGCCCATGGAGTGGCCGACCACCACCAGCGGCACCGGCAGCATGCGCGCAGCGGCGTCGAGGTCGGCGACGTAGTCCAGCACCCTGGCGCGGCGCAGGCCCTCGCGCGGCCGCGCACCGTGGTGGCGCAGGTCGATGGCGGTGACCTCGTGGCCGGCGGCCCGGAGCCGGGGGACCATGTGGTCCTCCCAGCACCAGGCGCCGTGCCAGGCGCCGTGGACGAGCAGCAGCGATGCCATCGGCGGCGCAGTCTAGTGCGCTGTCGCCGCCGATCGCTCGGTCAGGGCGTCGGGCTCGGCGAGCCGCCGGCCACCGCCGAGAAGTCGAGCGGATCCTTCGGCGCGGTGACGTCGACCGCCTGGTCCCAGCTCGCGAAGTGCAGCCCCCGGCTGCCGGCGCGCGGCTTCAGCGCCACCGGGTAGGCCCTGCCGGTGGTCGACACCCAGAGCACGCTGTCGGAGGCACGCAGTGACACCGCGGGCCTCCCGTCCACGGTGCTGGCGCCGCCCTTGGTGACCGCCCCTCCGGTGGGGGTGGCGAAGAGGTCGGCGAGCTTGTTGAAGTCGGTGAAGGTCGCCAGCCCGTCGACGATCTCGCTGCCCGGCCCGGTGCCCGCCGGGACCACCACCCAGCGGTCGCCGATCACCGACGCCGCCTGGTCGCCGCCGAACCTGGCGAAGAGCGAGCGCCCCTTCAGAAAGGTGTGGCCGCCGGTGATCACCAGATCGGCATTGACGGTGCCGATGGTGATCGTCCCCATGAGGTTGCCCGACCGGTTGTAGTGCAGGTCCATGCCGATGGTGTCGCTGCCGGTGGGCACCTCGCCGTACATGTGCACCGCCTCCGCCCCGCGGAGTGCCGCGACGGTGTCCTTGAGGATCTGGTCGGGCTGCTTGGCCGCCTCACCGTTGTCCGCGGCCCCGGAGCTGCCACCACAGGCGGCGATCAGCGTGGAGATCAGCCCCATGATCAGGGCTCGGCGGCTGATTCGGGCCACGGTGGTCTCCTTGACGACTGCTCAGGAGTTGGGGCGCATCCTAGCCACCGCTGATCGGAGACCACATCTAACCTGTCGCCCGGGGACCGTCAACCTCGGGGGCGTCCCCGGGTTCGACCACCCGGATCGACACCGCCCGGAGGCGGCGCGGCGCGTCGTCGAGCACCCGCCGGCGGGGGTCGGGGACGTCGAGCAGCCGCGGCGACAGCAGCGGTCGCAGGACGGCGAGACGGGGGTCGGCGAGCACCGCGTCGACCGCCCGCCGGTCGCCGCCCGCGACCACCGCGTCGAGGCCGCCGAGGGCGGGGAGGAGCACCGCGACCGCCGCCTCCGCCGCCGCCTCGAGGGCGGTGCGCGCCTGCCCCTCGCGGCGGCGGGCGAAGCGATGCTGCGACCAGCCGCCGGCGGCGGCGCGGCCGTGCACCGGGCGTGAGCCCACCCGCGAGGCGACCAGGTGGGTGCCCTCGACCACGCCCGCGGCGAACCCGCCGAGGCGCACCAGCAGCACCCCGACCCGGCGCTCGGCGAGGGCGTGGTCGAGCAGCCCGCCGTAGGCGGCCCCGGGGTCGGGCGCCAGCGGGGGGAACGGGACCTCGCAGCCCGCCCGGGCGCCGTCGGCGGCGCGGACGTCCACGGAGGTGGCGCCGGCGGTCCAGGTGACCGCGCCGTGGCGGCCGGCGAAGCCCTCCAGCCAGTGCTCGAGGCGCTCGGGGTCGACGCTCACCCAGCGGCCGCCGCCCGCCGCCGGGCGGCTCACCGAGCCGCTTCCGTGAACCCCGTCCCGGGGGGCTGATGACGCATCTGCTACGCTCCTCGCCGCGTGAAGGGAACCGCCGCGGCACCTTGTGCGAGGTGGCTGATGGTGAGAGGGTCATCCTGCCTCGGACAGTGGTGGAGCCACGGACACGGCAGAGGAGGACGACCACTGATGACCGTCAGAATGCGACTGGCGGCGCTCGCGGGGGTGCTCGTGGTGGGGGCGGCGGCTGCCGCCACCACCGGGCTCGCCACCTCGGCGCTGGCCAACACCGGGACACCGTCCGGGGTGCAGGCGGTGGACGTCGCCGGCGCTGACGCCACCGACCTCGACGGACTCGCCTACGCCTTCCCCGCCGGCTCCGCCCAGGCTCCGGCGGCGGCCGCCACCACGGTCGCCGCGGCGCTCCCGGCCACCGGATCGCGGGCGGCGGCTCCGGTCAACACCGGGGTGGTGAAGGCCCCGGCGGCGCGGGCGGTGCCGATGGCGGTGCTGCCGGTGCCGGGGTGCACCGCCTCCAACAACAGCTGCGGCCTGCCCACCTGTGACGCCTCGAACGCCGGTTGCAGCCTGCTCAACTGCGTCGCCATCGCGGCCTGCACCCCCGGCGTCAACGGTCTCGGCAGCTGCGTCGGCACGGTGGCGGGCGGGGTGCTCGGCTGCGGCCTCGGCAGCGCGGGGATCAACGACTGCTTCTTCGGCCTGGGCTGCGGCCTCGGCGGCTTCGGGCTGGGGGGATGCGGGCTCCTCAGCCTCTCCGGCTGCGGCATCGACCGCCTCGGCTTCGACTTCGGCCGCCACGGCTTCGGCTGCGGCGGGCTGTTCGGCGGCTGCGGGTTCGACTTCGGCTGCGGTGGCGGCGGTGACGACGACAGCCACCGCAACTGCAACAACCTCGGCTTCGGCAACTTCAACTTCCGCAACTTCCGGCACTTCAACTTCTCGTCGTCCCACGGGCACGATTCCAAGAAGCACTGAGCCGGGGCTGAGGGGAGAGCCGCACTGCGCGGCTCTCCCCTCGGAATCCTGGGTCCGCCTAGTGGCGCCGGCAGTCGTGCCAGCGGCACCAGTCATTGTCGCGGTCGCTGCGGTAGTCCCGGCAGTCGTGCCACGAGCACCAGTCGTTGCTGCGGTGGCCACGGCAGTCGTGCCAGTTGCACCAGTCGCCGTTGCGGTAGTCCCGGCAGTCGTGCCACGAGCACCAGTCGTTGCTGCTGTGGCCACGGCAGTCGTTCCAGTTGCACCAGTCGCCGTTGCGGTTGTCCCGACAGTCGTGGTAGGAGCACCAGTTGCCGGAGTTGTCCGCGGACATGGTGGTCGCCGTCGAGGACTGCGACGCGGTGGCCGCGCTCGCGGTGACGTTGCTGAAGCCGAGGCTTCCCACCACGCAGGCGGCCATGATCGCGCCCACCGCCAGGAGCCGGCGCAGAGCCGACATCGTATGCATCTCGATATTCCCTTTCCCTATCTCTCTCGCTTCGGGCCGCGGCCCCCGTGGCCACGGCGGCATCCGGTCTCGATCGCTGCTGTCGCAACCCCTCCCTGAGCACGCGGTGCGCAGTGCCGCCCCAGCGGAGAGTTCAGCCCCGAGCCGATGCGCAGGCCGCCGCCGCCGCCTGCTCTGCACAGCATCGGCTCGACGACCGTGTGGGGCGCCCTTCCCGCCATCGCGCCGCTGCACGTTCCTGTCGAGGATGGTCCTCCGAATGTAAGAGGACGGCAAGAGCGGGGCAAGAGATCCGAAAGAGATGGGGGGCACGGGAGGGGCCGCGCAAACTTCGGGCCCCGCCATCCGTTGATCTTCCGAGGACGCTGCACCCCGGTGGGGTGCGGCTCCGGTCCGCCAGGAAGGGAGTGAGGACGTGGACATGCGGCGCAGCCGGTCGGTCCGGCCGGCGGTGCGGGGCGCGCTGGCGCTGGCCACGGCGATCGTCGCCGTGGGCTCCGCCTGGCAGGGGGCGTCGGCGACGACCGCCCCTGCCGCGGCGAGCGCCGCCCGCGGTCATCGCGTGGCACGGCATCAGCATGTCGTTGCCACCGAGGCCGACAACATGAAGTCGGTGACCCTGCGCCGCGGCGACACTCTCACGGTCACCCTCCACGGCGGCTGGAGCACCCCGCGCAGCTCCGATCCCCGGGTGCTGCGCGAGCCCGCGGCCAGGCCCGCGTTCACCTGCCCTCCCAATGCGATGTGCGCCTCGCCGGCGCCCTCGCCCAGGTCGACCACCACGGTCACCTTCACGGCCGGTGCGGTGGGCTCGGCGACCGTGAACAGCACCAGGGCGCCCGCCTGCGCGCCCGGCATGATGTGCGCGATGTACCTGCAGATCTACCGCCTGGACGTCACCGTCACCCGCTGACCGGCGGGATTCCGGGGCAGCGGACCCCGGTAACATCCCCGCCCATGGTGGTGACCGAGCGCGTGCCCGAGTTCGAGCTGCCGCTCGCCGGCGGGCCGGTCGACGTCGTGCTCCACGATCCCGACGGTGGCGCGGTGGCGGGGCGCTGGCGCTTCGCCGGCGGCGGCCGCAGCCTGCAGATCGACCTGCTCTCGGCCGAGCTCTGCCGGGTCGACGGCCGGCGGGCCGACGAGGAGGAGGTCGCCGAGGGCTTCATCCCCTGGCCGCGGCTCACCTTCACCGTCAACGGCCGGGCCCACGAGGTGGTGTCGAACAACGGCGAGGTGCTGCGCCGCCACTACGGGCGCGAGCACCACCAGGAGGTCAGCTACGCGGTCCCAGCCCCGTTCAACACCGCCTTCCACGCGGCGCGCATCGAGCAGGCGCGCCGGCTGCTGCGAGGGGTGACCGGGCGGGTGCTCGACCTCGGCTCCGGCTACTCGCTGGTGGGCATGGCCGGACCCTGGGGCTTCGACCTCTGCGCCTGCGACTGGGACGACGCCGCCCTCCGCGAGGTGGTGCGCAGCGGCCGGGCGCGGGTGGCGGTGCGGGGCTCGGCCCAGCAGGTGCCGTTCGCCCCCGGCGGCTTCGACGCCGTCTACGCCGGGGAGATCATCGAGCACCTGGTCGAGCGTCCGGAGGCGCTCCGCGCCTGGGTGTCGCTGCTCCGCCCCGGCGGCCGGCTGGTGCTCACCACCCCCAACCGCCGCCACCTCTGGGCCCGGGTCACCGGGCGCGAGCAGGTGCAGAACCCCGAGCACCTCCACGAGTACACCGTCGCCGAGCTGCGCTCCGAGATCGAGGCCGCGGGGGCACGGATCCGCCACCTCGAGGGGCTGGTGCTGCCGCTGCCGATCTGGATGCCGAGGCGGGGGCTGCGCGACGCCGTCCACTCGGTCTTCTGCCGGTTCCTCCCCAACCATCCGGTGGTGCTGCGGCGGGTGGTCGACCTCGGCCGGCCGCTGCCGTGGCTGGCCCAGAACCTGGCGGTGATCGCCGAGCGGGTCTGAGCCGGGAGGGCACGCCGAGGGCGGCTGCGCCGATGCCGCCGGCGCCTCGCCGAGTGTGGGACAAGTACGATCACGGCGCAGGCGGTCGGAACGGAGGTGGTCGGATGGGTGGCAGCGGGCTCGGAACGGGATGGGTGATCCTCCAGCGTGACCTCACGGGGACGATCACCGTTCCCGAATCCGACCGCCGGGTTGTGGCCACCATGGCCCGCGACGCCCGCACCGGCGAGGTCCTCGGTGCCCGCCTGGCCGAGGACGAGGACCGGTCCCTGGTGCAGACGCTCCAGCTCGCCTCCGGGCGGCCGGACATGCCCGTCCAGGAGCTGCCGGCGCGGCTGCTCTGCGCGCCCGCCCTCGCCGACCGGGTCCGCCGCCAGCTCGGCCTCTTCGAGCTCACCGACAGGGTCGAGGTGGTCGAGCAGCCCCTCGACGACGAGGCCGAGGACGTCTTCGACGCCCACGTCGCCCACCTCGGTGGCCGGGCTCCGGTCGCCCTGCCCCCCGCCGTCGAGGACCGCCACCTCCTCTACACGGAGGCGCTCGCCTTCGCCGCCGCCCGTCCCTGGGAGCGCCAGGCCGAGGACGCGCCCCTCGGTCTCGAGCTGAGAGTCGGCTCGGAGAAGGCCGCCTGGCTGGCCACCGTGCTCGGCAGCGGCGACACCCGTCCCGGCCTGCTGCTCACCCCGCAGGCGGCCGGCCCGGCCCGGCTCGGCGGCGCCGAGGGCCCGCCCGCGGGCAGCTGCGCGCTGCTCCTCGACGCCGAGGCCATCCCGCCCGACGTCGAGCGCGCCCGCCGCCACGGCTGGCCCGAGAAGGAGAAGCTGCTCCCCTGCCTGCTCACCTTCGACGGCGACGAGCCCGGCGAGATCGACCGTGGCCGCAGCCGGGTGCTGGCGCTGGCGCTGGCCGCGGTCCGCGCCCACCTCGACGCGGACGCCGCGGCCGGCGAGCCCACCCGCGGTGAGACCACCCTCCCCGACGGCCGGCGCGGCCGCTACGCGGTCAGCCCGGCCCCGGCGGCCGAGGCGGCACCCGAGGACCTTCGGGTCGTGACCGGCGAGATGGTCGCCGACCTGCTCCCCGACGGCGCCGTGATCGGGTTCGGCTCGGTGCCGGCGAGCGCCGTCGACGACCTCAGCGCCACCCCGGTGTGGCACGGGGCCTCGCCGGAGAGCATGGGCGGCGAGACCGCGCTCCCGGCGGTGATCCTCGGTGTCGCCGCGGCCTCGGCGGGGCCGATCGCGAAGCGGCTGGCGGAGGCGAGGGTGGTGGGCGTCGGGCTGGCCCGGCGCGAGCAGAAGGAGATCCTCACCCTGATCTGTGACGGTGCGGTCTTCGGGCTCACCGAGAAGCCGGCGGACGACGAGGCCCTGGCCCTGTTCCGGCGCCGCCGCGAGGCGGCCGGGGGCGGGCACCTGGTGATGGTCGCCGACCTCGCGGGCTTCCCCGACCCGGACTCGATCACCGGTCTCTTCGCCTGCGTGCTCCGGGACGCGGCGCCCTCCGCCCGCGCCGGCGAGTCCCGCCGCCGCTGAGCGGTGGCCGGGGCGGCGCTCATCGTCCACGGCGGCGCCGGCGACCGTCCCGCGGCCCGACGTGCGGCCAGCCAGGCGGCGGTCGAGGCGGCGCTCGAGGCCGGCTGGGAGGCGATCGGCGGCGGGGCCCTGGCGGCGGTGGTCGCCGCGGTCCGGCTGATGGAGGACGCCCCGGAGCTCAACGCCGGCCTCGGCGCCTGCCTCAACGCCGACGGCGAGGCGGAGCTCGACGCCGGGGTGATGCTCGGCGACCGTCTCCGCGCCGGCGCGGTGGGGGCGGTGCGCGACGTCCGCCATCCCGTCGACCTCGCCCGCGCGGTGATGGAGGACGGCCGCCACGTCCTCCTCGTCGGCGACGGCGCCGCCCGGTTCGCCGCCGAGCGCGGGATCGAGCGCTGCGACCCGGCGGTGTTCGTCGCCGCCCGGCGTGGCGTCACCCCGCCGGCGGACACCGTCGGCGCGGTCGCCAGGGACGCCGCCGGCCACCTCGCCGTCGCCGTCTCCACCGGCGGCATCTCCGGCAAGAGGCCCGGCCGGCTCGGTGACTCGCCGCTGCCGGGCGCCGGGTTCTACGCGGACGACGAGGCCGGGGCCGCCTGCGCCACCGGGGCGGGGGAGGGCTTCATCCGCACCGTCCTGTGCCACCGCGCCATCGAGCGCCTCGGCGGGGGTGCGGCGGCGGCGGTCGCCGAGGAGGGCATCGGCCACCTCGCCCGCCGGGTCGGTGGGCGCGGGGGGCTCATCGTGCTCGGCCGGGAGGGGGCGCCGGCTGCGGCCTGGAACACCGCGCACATGGCGTGGGCGATGCGCCACGAGGGCTCCTGAGCGCCGGGTCTTGACGGCGCCTCCCCGGCGGGCCACGCTCCCATCAGCGCAGATGTCACCGGGCCGCGGGAGGGGGTCGACCATGGTTGTCCAGAGGCACGAGGAGCATCCGTCGGAGGGGGTGCTGCGGATGTCGGCACGGCCCTCGTGGGCGTGGGGCGACGGCTCGACCGCCGCGCCGCCCCCGGCGGCCGC
This sequence comes from uncultured Chloroflexia bacterium, assembly GCA_963846365.1. Lineage (GTDB taxonomy): Bacteria > Chloroflexota > Dormibacteria > Aeolococcales > Aeolococcaceae > CF-96. The sequence continues at coordinate 385,653 of CAWJVN010000001.1, read as the reverse complement.
ATCTCCGCCCGCCCCGGCCCCGGTCCCGTCCGCGGCCGCACCGCCCGACCCGCCGCCCGCCGCCGGGGCCACCGAGGAGGCGGGGTCCCGTCCGCCCGCGTGGTCCTGGGGAGCCGCCGCCGCCGCCCCCGGCCCAGCCGCCGCCGATCCGTCGCCGGCGCCCGCCGACCCGGCGCCCGCGCCCGCCGCGCCACCGCCGGCGGCCGCCGCCGAGCCGCCCCCGCCGGTGTCGGTGGACCGGCCGAGCTGGTCGTGGGCCACGGCGTTGCCGGCCGCGCCCGCCGCGGCCGCGCCGCCCCGCGCTGCGGCGCCCCCCTATGTCCCCCAACCTGCCCCGGGACGGCCCGGCCCGCTCACCCGGGCGCTGGCGAGGGCCCGCACCGGCGTCGCCGGGGTGACCCCCGTCGACCGCACCGCGGCGCGGATCCAGCGGGTGCTGGTGATGGCCCTGCTGGCCGGCGGCTGGGCGCTCTCCCTCTCCTCGCCGGCGTTCGCGCTGGTGCTGCCCCTGGTGGCCGTCGCCCTGCTCGCCGCCACCGCCCACCCGGCGCTCTCGGTGCCACGCCGGATCAGCGCCCAGGTGCTTCCCGCCACCCGGCTGGCGGGTCCCTGGCTCACCACCGAGGACCCGGCGCCGCACCGCCTCGGGGAGGCGGCCACCGGCCTGATGCTGGTGCTCGCCTCGTTCTGCGCCATCGTCGGCGCGCCGGTGGTGGCCTGGACGCTCGCCTGGGCGGTGATCACGGTCGCCCTTGTCGAGTTCACCTTCGACGTCTCCGTGGTGGTCGTCGTCCACACCCGGCTGCGCCGCGCCCGCCTGTTGCGCACCTGACGCCTCCGACCGCAGCATCATCGGCGGCGGCGGGTCTCCCGCCGCCGCCGTTCGCGTTCTCAGAGGTGGTGGTCATGGATGCGCGAGAGGCGGCGCGAGCCGCCGTCGAGGAGAGCCGCGACCGGCTGCTGGCGCTGAGCCATCGCATCCACGCCCATCCCGAGCTGGCCTTCGAGGAGGTGCGGGCCTGCGAGTGGGTGGCGGCGGAGCTCGACGCCGCCGGCCTCGACGTGCGGGTCGGGGCCGGCGACCTCCCCACCGCCCTGGTCGCCGAGGCCGGGGACGGCCCCCTCACCATCGCCGTCTGCGCCGAGTACGACGCCCTCCCCGAGGTGGGCCACGCCTGCGGCCACAACGTCATCGCCGCCGCCGCGGTCGGCGCCGGGCTGGCGCTGGCCCGGGTCGCCGGCGACATCGGGGTGCGGGTGCGGGTGATCGGCACCCCCGCCGAGGAGGACGGCGGCGGCAAGATCCTGCTGCTCGAGCGCGGGGTCTTCGACGGCGTCCACGCCGCCCTGATGATCCATCCCTTCCCCTACGAGCGCGATTCGATGCCCTGCCTGGCCGTGTCCCACCTCGGGATCGAGTACACCGGCAGGGCCGCCCACGCCTCCGCCCACCCCGAGGACGGGATCAACGCCGCCGACGCGATGACCGTCGCCCAGGTGGCGATCGGCCTGCTCCGCCAGCACCTGCGCCCCACCGACCGGGTCCACGGCATCGTCACCCTCGGCGGGGGTGCCCCCAACGTGGTCCCGGCGCACACCAGGGGCAGGTGGTACGCGCGCTCGGCCACCATCGCCGAGCTCGCCGACCTCGAGCCCCGGGTGCGTGCCTGCTTCGAGGCGGGGGCGCTCGCCACCGGCTGCGAGCTCACCTTCCACGGCGACCCGCGGCCGTACTCCGAGTTCCGCCTCGACCCCGACCTCGCCGGCCTCTACCGGCGCAGCGCCGAGGAGCTCGGCCGGCGGTTCGCCGAGCCCGGTGGGGCGGCCGACCGGATGGTGGGCTCGACCGACATGGCCAACGTCTCCCTGGCGATCCCCTCGATCCACCCGATGATGGATATCGACGCCCTTCCCTCCTCGAACCACCAGCCGGAGTTCGCCGCCCACTGCGTGCGCGCCGCCGCCGACCGGGCGGTGGTCGACGGCGCGGTGGCGATGGCCTGGACGGCGATCGGCGCGGCGCTCGACGCCGCCGTGTCGGCCCGGCTCCGGGAGAGGGTCGGCGGGGCTTCCTAGATCCCCGTGTTCACCGGCAGGAGGCCGTGGCTGACGCTCATCCCGACGGCGGTGAGCAGCAGCATCCCGAGGTAGGCGGCGCCGATCCAGAGCCGGGTGGCCGGCGGCATCACCGCGTACTCCGGGTTGGTGCGCGCCTGGCGGAAGCGCTGCATCGTGCTCAGGCCGCCGAGCAGCAGGATGAGGACGAGGAAGGGGTTGAGCGACCCGGCGGCGAGGGACACGGCGACGTAGAGGGCGACCACCGCGAGCCCGAACACGTTCGCCCAGCGGCTCAGCGCGCCCGCCACCCGGCCGCCGTCGAGGGGGGTCATCGGCACCAGGTTGAAGAGGTTGAGGAAGAAGCCGAAGTAGGCGACGCTGACCAGCAGGCCGTGGAGGTAGCCGGCGGGGAGGCTGAGCCCCCAGAGCAGCACCACCAGGGCGCCGGCGGTGCCGACCACCGGGCCGCCGATGGCGATCACCGCCTCCTGGCGCGCGTCGGCCGGCGGCCGGCGCATCCCGATGACCGCGCCGAGCGGCCCGAGGAAGATCGGCATGCCCACGGGCACGCCCTCGTGGCGGGCGAAGAGCAGGTGGCCGGACTCGTGGACGGCGATCAGCGCCAGCACCCCGGCGCCGAAGGCGGGCCCGAAGGTGAGGGTCAGCAGGCCCAGGCTGATCACCATCGAGATCAGCGTCGGCCCCAGCTTGCCGACCTTGAGCAGGACGAGGCCGTACTTGCCGGCGCCGAGGAGCAGCGCCAGCAGGCCGCCGAGCAGGCCGCGGCGGGATGCCGGGCGCTGGCTCTCGGCCGGCGGGGCCGCGGACCAGCCCCCCGGGGGAGGGGGCGGCCACCCCGCGGGGGCGGGCGCGACCGGGGGGACGGGCGTGTGGAGCTCGCTCATGACGACAGTGTGGTACCCGGCCATCAACCTCTCGTAAACCACAGTGTGAAAAGGGGGTGGCGAATCCGTGGCGCTGGGACTACCCTATGCGTCCCCCGGCCTCCCTCCCCCCGACGGGGGAGGTCTCGCGAGACCCTCCGGGACGGCGACCCCCGCCATCCCCCGGCCGTCCGTGGCATGCCGCTAGAGGCGTTATGGGTATACCCGGTTCGCTCCTATTGGCACCTACCAACCCGATTGGTAACGTCCGGCCGATCCAGGGAAGTGGAGGAGGTGACGGGTGCTCGCAGAGTTCAGTGACACCACGGTGTTCAGCGTGTGGGTGGCATGTGTGCTCGGATCCGCCATGGCGATCATCGTCGTGGTCTGGTTGATCTGGGGCATCACCAAGAGCGCGTTGACCATCGACGAATACGCCGACGCGGTGATCGTGACGGCGCTGCGGATCCTCGAGAACACCACCCCGCTGGCAGCCGTGGAGACCACGGTGGCGGTGGGTGTGGATCTTCTCAACACGGTCCGGGGCATCGAGGCAGGCGGGGCCGCCATCCTGGCGACCGCGGCCGCGGGTCCGGGAGGAGGGAGGTGACGATGCTCGCGGTCAGCGACGTCGAGGTGTACACCCTGTGGTGGATCGCCGTGGCGGTCGCCTTCGTGGTGGTGATCGTGGCCGCGGGGCTGCTCACCAACATCCTGGTGATCGCCAGGAACATCGGCGGCAACGTGTCGACGATCCTCGGCGCCGGCGCCAAGATCCTCGACAACACCACCCGGCTGCGGCTGCTGGTCAGCGTGTACGGCGCGGTGGTGCCGATCCGGACGACCGCGCTGCACATCAACGAGGTGTGCGCGGCGATCGCCGGTCACGGCAAGGTCTGCAAGCACTGCCCCACGTGCGTCAGCCCGCGGGACAAGGTCACCCCGAGCCTGGGCACCTGGAGCAGGTGAGCACCGGGATTCGGATCACGACGAGGCGGACAGGAGGGCTTGGGTTGTGCCGGAGCTGATGCTGGGCCTGACCATGGTGGCGGCGCTCGCACTGCTGCTGGTGGTCGCGGGCTACGTGATCGCGATCACCCGGGTGCTTCGCGGCTTCGGTGCCCGCCAGGGGAGTGACCTCGAGAAGATCGTCGGCGCACTCAAGGCCATCGTGGCCGAGACCGCGATCCTCCACGCGATTCCCGAGGTCAACAAGGAGCTGCGCACCATCGGTGCCGGGCTCCAGTCGATCGACGGGCATCTGATCACGTTCGTGCAGGCGCAGGAGTAGAGGACATGGGATTGCTGGCCTTCGTCCCCAGTGACGCGTTCCTGAACGCCTGGGCGGTCTTCCTGCTGGTGGTGGCGGTGGTCGTCGTGCCGGTGCTGCTGGTCCTGCTGGCGCGGCTGATCGCCGTCGCCCTGAAGATCAACAGGCACGCGGCGGACGCGGCAGCGGCCGCCGCCCAGATCCGGGCCAACAGCGAGCCCGCCGCGCAGCTGGCCGAGACCCTTCGGGTCGCCGGCGAGCTGCTCGAGGTCGCGCGCACCGTCGAGGCGCACGGAGTGGTGCTGGAGAAGGTGCTGACCCGGCACCTCGGCCAGACCCAGGGAGCGCGGCGCTGATGCTCGCGGCTCTCGACGCCTCCACCCTCGGCTATCTCACCGGGATCCTGTTCGGGGTCATCGCCCTCGCGCTGGTGGTCTCGCTGACCATCGTGAACGCGGTTCTCGCCAAGGTGGGAGGCGGCCCCGGAAGCCACCTCGCGTCGGTCGGCGAGAGCCTCGGCAAGGTGGCGAGCAACACCGACCCGGTTCCCCCGACGCTGCTGGCCATCAACGACGGCCTGGCGGCGCTGGCCAAGGAGATGCGCGCCATCCTGGCGCACCTCGCCACCGGCAAGGCCGTCTTCGACGGCTACGCCGACGGCACCATGGGCTGAGGCCCGACGTTCCCACAACCCAATCAGGCGAGGAGAACCGATGCAGTACCGGCCCTACTCACTCTCGGCAAAGACGTACACCATGTGGCTTTTCGGCCTTCTCGGTGTGATCGTCTGCGTGGTGGCCGTGGTCTTCCTGCTGGCGCGCGTGCTGATCGCGGCCAACTCCATCAACGACAAGGCTGCGGACATCAAGCAGCTCGGCGGGACCATCAACGAGAGCACGGCCGCGGTCCTGCAGCTCACCAAGACCAACCAGGTGGCGAGCTCGATCCTCTCGGACGTCCAGCCGCTCAGCGGCCAGCTGAACCAGACCCTGGGCACCGCCCAGGGCATCTCCGGCCTGGCCAGCTCGATCAACGGCACCGCCGGCTCGATCGACAGCGTCGCCGGGCAGATCGCCAACACCGCGTCCTCGATCGACCGCAGCGCCGCCTCCATCGTCGGCTCCGCGACCTCCATCGACTCCAAGGTGAGCGACATCGACGCCAAACTGGCCCAGGTGCTGACCACGGCCAACTCGATCAAGACCGACACCGGCGCGATCCGCGGCACCGGCACCCAGATCAACGCCAACGCCAACGCGATCGACTGCAACCTGAACGGGGTCGCCACGCTGATCGGCGCTCCGGGCAGCAGCCCCGGCAAGTGCAACCAGAACTAGTCCGATGACACGAGGCGCACTCACCACACTCTCGCTCGCGGCGTACGCCGTGCTGACCGCCGCGGTGCTCATCTGCGTCGGTCTCACCGGCAGCGCCCTGCTGGAGGCGAACGACCGGCTGGCGTCGATCGACACCGCCCTCCAGTCGGTGAAGGGTCACGCCGACCCGCTCACCTTCCAGGTCACCAAGGTCAACGAGTCGCTGACCACCATCGAGCAGAGCCTGGCTCCGCTCCACAGCCAGGCCGACACCCTCAACGGGATCCTGGCCAACGTCCAGCAGACCCTCACCAACGCCGACGGCACCGTGAAGAGTGTCAACGGCAAGGCCTCGACGGCCGAGGGCAGCCTGGTCCCCGCCGACAGGAACCTGGCGAGCACCGACCGGTCGCTCATCCACGCCAACCCCAACGTCGGCACCATCCAGAGCCAGGCCGCCCAGGCGCTGGGCATCCTCCAGCCGGTGGAGAACGATCTGGCGACGATCTCGGGTCTGCTGATCAGCACCAACGGACACCTGTCCAGCGCGTGCAAGAAGACCTCGAACGCGCCGCTGACCAACTCGAAGACGGCGTGCCCCTGATGGCATCGAGATACGCGACCAACGACCCCCAGACGCTTCGCGCACGTCCGCTGATCCTGGCCTACTGGGTGATGCCGCTCGCCACCGGGCTGGCGGTCACCGCCACCGCGGCGGGGATGCTCATCGAGACCCTGGTCCTGGCCAACCGGATCGACGCCAACGTGACCCCGATCACCCAGTCGGTGGGTGACATCAAGCTGCACACCGACACCATCGGGGTGCTCACCAGCGTCGACAAGTCGGCGGCGGGGATCAAGTCGGCGGCCGACCCGCTCAGCGGCCAGGCCTCCAAGATCCTCTCCAGCGTCGGCGACATCCAGTCGACGGTGGGCCAGATCGACAGCAACACCGGGAGCATCCGCTCCCGCGCCTCGGGCATCGACGCCACCGTGGCCTCGATCGCCCCCCACGTCCTCAACATCGCGCTTCCCGCCGAGTCCATCGAGTCCCGCATCCCGACCACGGTCGGGCTGGCGAACTCGATCCTCGCGGTGCTGGCCGGTGTCAAGGGCGACACCGCGTCGCTGCTGGTGACCGGAGAGCTTCCGTCCATCAACGGTCACGCCGGCTCGATCGACTGCAAGCTCGGCACGGGAGGGGCCTGCAAGTGAAGCCCGGTGAGCGCAAGCTGGTCCACGGCTTCGCGGTCTTCGAGGGGATCGCGTTCCTGGGCGCCCTGATCCTGTTCCTGGTGATCATCGGCAACACCCTGGTGCGCATCAACGACAACCTCGGTTCCACGGCCAGCTCGGCCGGCGGCATCGACGCCAGCGCCAAGACCCTGCCCGGCCTGGTCGACTCGATCACCAACTCGCTGACGGCGATCGACAACGACGTCAAGCCGGTCAAGGGCCAGCTCGACCAGATCAACAGCGGTCTGAGCACCACCCAGAACGGCCTCGGCGTCGCCGACAGCAACCTGAGCAGCACCAACCAGCTGCTCGGCCACATCGAGAGCAACCTGACCCTCGCCGACCAGTACGCCCACCGCGTCGCCGTCGCCCTGATCGCCGACGACGCCGGGCTCGCGCAGGTGATCACCAAGGTGATCGACCTGATCACCGCCGCGGGCGGCATCCACGGGGATGCGGCCAACATCGGCACCGCGGCGGTGCCCATCAACGACCATCTCCACAGCATCTCGACGAAGACCAACAACCTGTGCAAGGCGGTCACCATCCTGCCTGGCAGCAGCTGCTAGCCAGGCGGAGGGCTGATACGCTGGTGCGGATCGCCGCGGCCGGGGGCCTCGCCCTCTGCATCCTGCTCGCAGGGTGCGGAGGGTCGGGGACCCCGGCCACGAGCAGCTCCTCGGCGTCGGCGACGGCGGGGGGTCTGATCCGTCACATCGACCACGACGCGGGATTCCAGATCGACTATCCGAGCACCTGGCACGCGTACCAACCGGCGGACCCCAAGGTGAACTACCTGGTGGGTCCGGACGACCACGACTTCGTCCAGGTGCGGGTCATCTCGCCGTTGCCGGCGAGCTTCGGGCCGGGTGACCTGCCGGCGATGAAGAAGATCAGCGATGCGCTGCTCTCGGGGCAGCCGATCAACATCGTGCAGGAGTCGCAGATCACCGTCTCCGGGCTTCCCGGCTATCAGTACGTCTACACCTTCAAGGACCCCTCAGGGCAGATCGGCGTGCATATCCACGTGTTTCTCTTCCAGGCGAACCGGCTGATCACCCTGGTCTTCCAGGCGCTGCCGGAGACTCAGCTGAAGGCGCTGGCGAAGACCTACGACGCCGTGCTGGCCAGCTTCAAGGTGCTCCCGCCGGTCGCGGCGACACCGACAGCGACCCCGAAGCCGTGACCGAGCCGCCGAACGGCGATCGCGGGCCATCGCAGCGGAGCGCGATCGAGAGCATCGAGGAGGCGACCGTCGAGGCGCGCACCGGGGGGCACACCCTCGGTGGCTTCGTCCGCCGCTGCAACTCGGCGGGGTACGGGTTCTTCGCCCGCTGCCGGGTCTGCCGCATCGAGGTTGCGGTGCACCGCACCGCCACCGGTTGGAACCACAGCCTCGAGGTGTCCGAGTGCCAGGCAGACCCCGGCGGCACCCGGACGCCCTCGCGCAACGGGCTCAACGGCCACAGCGGCCACAACGACCAGAACGGACACGCGGGGTAGGGGGGCGGGCTGCCCCCCGGCCCTCACCCTGCGGGCGGCACCTCGACGCCGAGCCTGTCGTTGAGCAGGCCGGGATCGCGGGTGGGGGCGCGGCAGACCCCGTAGGTGAAGGTGCCCGCCCGGCTGTCGACCGCCTCGGCGACGGTCTGGGCGCGCTCGAGCATCCCGAGCGCCTCCTCGAGGCGGTCGAAGGGACCGACGAGCAGTCCGTGGTCGTCGCCGTCGTTGACGGAGACGTAGAAGCCCTGGCCGGGCTCGAGCTTCGCGGCGTCGCTGCCGCGGTCGGCCCAGGTCACCACCCTGGCCCTCATCGCCAGTCCCTCTTTCGCCGGCACGTCCTTCCCGTCCCCCGCGTGGTTCACAGACGCGGTCGGGCGTGCCATCATCCTGCACGACCCCACGTCCTCTGTCCATGTTCCAGGGGGTACCGATGTCCGCTGCTGTCGCGCACCCATTGCTGGCGCTCCTCCCGGCGCTGACCCGGACCTTCAACTTCAACCTCAACATCGCCGCGGTCACGTTCGCCCTCGGCGGCGCGCTCGCAGGCATGCTGCTCACCAAGAAGAACGTGTGGCTGGGCCTCGCCGTGGGCGCGGCGCTGGGGATCTTCCTCTGGATCAGCGCCGGCTGCCGGCCGAGCATCCCCTTCGTGGGGGGAACCGGCCCCTGAGGGTGGCGGGGTCAGTCCTCGGAGAGGGGCCCCCGCTTCTCGCGCAGCACCGCGTCCCAGAAGAACCCGCCCGCCGCCGGGTAGGGGGTGGAGTTGTCGTCGACGGGCAGCCGGCCCTCGATGACCACGCGGCCGCGGAGCGGCATCCGGACAGCGATCGCGGCGACGGACTGCGGCGGTCGGGACAGCTGGATGCTCACGCGTGCTCCTTCCTACATGGCTCCTGCCTGGGGCCATGTCAGCATATCGGTGCAGTCCGACTGTCACCATGGGCGGTCCGCACAAGCCCACGCCGGTGCGGTTGTAGCATCCCGTCGAACCGGGGTCAGGTCCTCGTCCCGCGGATGGTGCGGGTCTGACGGGAGACCGCCTCCAGCTGCTCGCCGTCCCAGCTCTCCTCCTGCTGCAGGGCGAAGAGCGAGGTGTAGCCGCCCGACCAGTCCGGCGGCACCAGGCAGGGCCGGGGGTCGTGGTGCGCCCAGCGGGGCGCGCTGCCCCGGACGATGCGCCCGGCGTACCGGCTGGGCAGCGGGTTGGCGGTGTAGGCGAAGGCGTCGGCCGAGGAGAGGACGTTGAGCAGCAGCGGCCGTCCCAGGTCGGAGAGGTTGGGGCGCGACCCGTGGACGGAGCGACAGTTGTGGACGGTGACCGAGCCCGCCGGGCCGGTGAGGTACTCGGCGGATTCCACCGGAACCCGGGCGACGTCCTCGGCGGCGAGGCAGCCGACCCACTCGCCGCGCTCGTTGTACTGGCTGAAGAGCTCGCCGAGGTGGCTGCCGGGCACCACCCCCAGCGGGCCCTGCTCGGGGCCGCAGTCGTACAGGTAGACACCGACGGTCAGCGGGCTGTAGTTGGTGTGCGGCCAGTACGAGATGTCCTGATGCCACTTCACCTCCTCGCCCCCGGCGGCCCACTTGAAGTTGAGCTTGGAGTGGTGGAACCGGACGTCCGGGCCGACCAGGTCGGCGACCAGGTCGACGAGCGGGGCGGTGGAGGCGAGCTCCCAGTACAGCGGGTGGTGCTCGACCGGGCTGGTCAGTCGGCGCAGCCGTGGGCTGGCGGCGGTGTGGCCGGGCTCGAGGTCGAAGATCGCGTCGGAGCGGGTCAGCGCCCGGCTGCGGTCGACCATCTCCTCGGTGGCGGCACGCAGCCGCTCGATCAGGCCGTCGGGGATCACCCGCTCCACCAGCAGGTAGCCGGTCTCGAAGTAGCGTTCACGCATCGTCTGGGGGAGCAGCACCGGGGGATGGGCGAGGATCTCGTCAGGGGTCATGGCTCGGCTCCGTTGGACTTGCCGGCATCGTCGGGGGCGGACCGGGGCAGCGACAGCACCAGCTCGAGCCCGCCGTGGCGGCTGCGTCCCGCGGTGATGTGCCCACCATGCGCCTCGACCAGGCTGCGAGCGATCGCCAGCCCCAGACCGGTGCCCATGCTGTGGCGCGACGGGTCGGCCTGGAAGAAGCGGTCGAAGACGTGGGCCGCGTTCTCGCGGCTCACTCCCGGCCCATCATCCTCCACCCGCACCTCGATGGGAAGGCCGGCGCCGTTGGCCCCGTTCCGGGCGCTGACCCAGACGTGGGAGTGGATCGGGGTGTGGTGGGCGATGTTCTCGAAGAGGGCGACGAAGGTGCGCTGGAGCGCGTCCTGGTCGGCCACCCCGGCGCCGAGGGTGCCCTCGAGCGAGAGCGACACCGGGCGGGGATCGCAGATCCGCCGGGCCTCGTCGGCGGCGCTCCGCACCACCTCGTCCCAGTTCACCGCGGACGGGACCATCGCGGTGCGGGCGTCGGCGGAGGCGAGGGTGAGCAGGTCGGCGACCAGCTGGGAGAGGCGGCGCAGCTCGGCGAGGGCGTTGTCGAGGACGCGGTCGCGGTCGGCCGCGGGCAGGCCGGGATGGCGGCGCATCACCTCGATGTCGGTGCGGATCGTGGTCAGCGGGGTGCGCAGCTCGTGGGAGGCGTCGGCGACGAAGCGCTGCTGCTGCTCGAGCAGCCGCTCCAGCTCGTGGTAGGCGGCCTCGACCCGGTCGAGCGAGTGGTTGAAGGCGGTGGTGAGGTCCGCCACCTCGTCGTGCTCGGCGCGCACCGGGACGCGGCGGCTCAGGTCGCCCCCCCGTCCCACCGTCTCCATCGCCCGGGACAGCACGGTGATGGGCCGGAGCCCGCGGCCGGCGGCGACCCAGGCGCCGAGGCCGCTGACCAGCAGGCCGGCCACCCCGGCGATCAGCACGACCTGCACCAGCGAGCGCAGCGTGGTGTTGACGTCGTCGAGAGAGGCGCCGACGGCGATGGCGTCGATCGCCACCGGCCGGCCGGCGGGGGCGACGCTCGCCGGCGCGGGCAGCCGCAGCAGGGCGACGCTGTAGTCGACGCCGTCCGCCGAGACGGTGATCACGGAGGGCGCCGGCCGGGGGGCGCCGGCCCACGCCGAGGCGGGGACGTGGACGCCGGGAGGCGCGTCGTCGGTCAGGTCGAGCGCGCCGCCGCCCTGGACCGCGTGGCCGAGGGTGAACATCGCCCCCGAGTTGGGGCGGCCGCCGACGGTGGCGTTGCGCCGCACCGGCGCCAGCAGCGCCGCCGGAGGCAGGCGGCTGAAGGCGTTGTCGACCAGCTCGGCGCGCCGCATCACCCGGTTGTCGAGGTCGCTGCGCAGCCGGGCGCCGACGGTGATGAAGAAGACCGTGGCGATCACCATGACCACGAGCGCCACCACCCCGCAGGTGAGCAGGGTGACCCGCAGGCGCAGCGACATCAGAGCTCCTCCTCGAGACGGAGCACGTAGCCCACCCCCCGGGCGGTCTGGAGCAGGCGGGGCTCGCCGGCCGCCTCGAGCTTGGTGCGAAGGTAGCCGATGTAGACGTCGAGCACCCGGCTGCTCTCCGGGTAGCTCCACACCCCGGCGAGCAGGCGGTGCCGCGACATCACCGTTCCGGCGTTGGCGAGCAGCAGCTGGAGGAGGTCGAACTCGCGGGGGCGCAGCTCGATGCGCCGGTCGCCACGGCGCACCTCCCGGCTGTTCTCGTCGAGCACCAGGTCGGCGTAGCGATGCAGCCGGGGCCGGGCCTCGGGATCGCGGCGGCGGAGCAGCGCGCGGATCCGCGCCAGCAGCTCCTCGAGGGCGAAGGGCTTGACCAGGTAGTCGTCGGCGCCGCTGTCGAGCCCCTGGACCCGGCTGGACACGCCCTGCCGGGCGGTGAGCATGATCACCGGCAGGCTGCTGCCCTCACGGATCCGCCGGCACACCTCGATCCCGTCCATCTCGGGCATCTGGAGGTCGAGCACGACCAGGTCCGGGGGAGTCGCCGCCACCGCCTGGAGGGCGGCGCGGCCGTCCTCGGCGACGCTCACCGAGTATCCCTCGCAGGCGAGCGCGAAGCGGAGCGACTCCCTCAGGTTGGCATCGTCGTCCACCACCAGGAGCCTGGGCACGAGAACAGCGTACCCGAGGCCGGCGGGGCGACCCTGTCTGGTCCGGCGACGCCCCGGCCGCCATCACCGTTCGATGGCCAGCTGTTGCTCGGTGCACAACCCCGGCCGGCTGCGCCACGCGTAGCATGGCCCGGAGACCGGTGGCGAGAGGGGCCGTGGGCCCCGTGCGCACGCCAGTGCGCCCCGCCGCGTTCCGGTGCTCGTACACGAAGCACAAGCGCCGCCCCCACGCGGCCGCGGCGCGGAAGCACGAAGGGACCATGAGATGAGCCCAGCCGACCTCCTCGACCGCGCGCCCGCCGGTCCCGACCACCGCGCCGTCAGCGTCGTCGAGCGTGCCGTCGAGGAGCTGCTCCGCGTCCGGCCGAGGACCGAGGGCGACGAGCTGGTCGCCCTCGACGCCGTCGCCCGGGCCGCGGCCCGGCTCGCCGCCGGGCGGCGGCCGCCGCGGCGGGAGCAGGACCCCGACGCCCCGGTCCCGATGGCGGGGTGGTGGACGTTCGCCGCCCAGCTCCCCGAGGTCGCCCTCTGACCGCCCGGCCGGGGACGCCGGTCAGCCCAGTCCGAGGAGCTGGGTGAGCGGGTGACGGAGCATCGCCGGGCGCCGTCGGCCCGGGTCCTGGGCGCGCGACCCCGGCCGGGCTTCGCGATCGCTGTGTGGCCAGACGCCGCGGGCTTGGATACCCTGTCGGCGGGCGGCATCCTCCGGTCCTGTCGGTCGCCCACGGGCGCCGCGCGGGGGTGCGGCGGGTCACTCAGGGAGGTTGATCGGTGCATCGGTTCCCATTTCCCGTGCGGCGCGGGCGCCCGCTCCGGGCGCTCCTGGCCCTGCTCACCGGCGCCGCCGCCGCCCTCACCGGTGGGGGAGCCGCCTCCGCCGCGGGGATGTCGCCGCTCCTCCCCGGCCTCCCGGGCCTCTCCGGCCCCCCCGGCGCCGGTCTGCCCGCGCCCGGCCTTCCCCGGATCGGAGTTCGACACCTCGGCGCTGCGGGTCCTCGGCACCGGCGTCCTCCCCGGGATCTCCGGGCTCGCCGCCGCCGGCGCACCCGACCCGGGCACGGTCATCCACGTCGGCGTCGGCCTCGCCCATCCCGATCCCGGTGGTGAGGCGGCGACGCTCCGGGCCCTGTACGACCCGGCCAGCCCGCTCTTCCATCGCTTCCTCACCCCCGAGCAGGTCGCCCAGCGCTTCGGCGTCGCTCCGGCGGTGCGCGACGCACTCACCGGCTGGCTGCGCGGCGGCGGGCTGACCGTCGCCCACGTCGGCGGGGCAGGCGACTACGTCCAGGCCGCCGGCACCGTCGCCCAGGTCGAGCGGCTCTTCCACACCACGCTGGCGACGTATTCCGCCCGGGGCGAGAGCTTCTACGCCAACCGCGTCGGTCCCAGCGTCCCGGCGGGGCTGCCGGTGATCTCGGTGATGGGGCTCAACAGCCTGCAGCGCTTTCACACCTTCACCCGCACCGCGGTCACCCCGGCGGTGAGCGGCCTCAAGACGGGCCAGCTCGGTCCCCAGGACCTGTGGTCGGTGTACCACCAGCCCTCCGAGAACCTCGGCGACGGCACCACGATGGCGATCTTCGGCGCCGGCCAGGTGGAGACGGTGATCAACGACCTGCGCACCTTCGAGGCCCGGCACAGGTTTCCCCAGACGGTGACCCGGGCGCACTACGTCGGCGCCGGTCCCCACGACGACAGCAGCGGCCTCGCCGAGTGGGATCTCGACAGCCAGGCGTCGACCGGCATGGCGCCGCTGGCCCGCGAGCTCGACTTCTACTTCGCGTCGTCGCTCGCCGACTCCGACGTGGCCGCCGGCTTCTCCTCGTGGGTGAGCGACCCCCGCGGCCCGCTCCAGGCCAACGCCTCCTTCGGCGAGTGCGAGACCGGGCCGCTGAATCCGGTCCTCTCCAACCCCGCCCTCGATCCGGTCAACCCCGACCAGAACCCGAAGGCGCAGTACGGCACCGAGCTGGGCAACAACCTCCAGCCGGTGGCCGAGCAGATCCTCGCCCAGGGCGTGCTCGAGGGCCGGACCCTGTTCGTCTCCACCGGTGACACCGGATCCTCCTGCCCGGCCCTGGTGCTGCCCGCGGCCGGCGCCGGCAACGGCGTGCTCAACCAGGTGGTGCCGTTCACCAACTACCCGGCGTCGAGCCAGTACGCGGTCGGCGTCGGCGGCACCGTGCTCTACACCGACGGGGCCGCCAACGCCCAGCGGTCGCTCGAGTACGCCTGGCCCTTCACCGGGGGCGGCTCGGCGCTGCTCATCCCCGCCCCGGCGTGGCAGCGGTCGACCCCCCACAACGCCGTTCCCTGCGTCGCCGACCCCGCCGGCAGGCCCACCAACACCGGCCAGCCCTGCCGCGGCATCCCCGACGTCACCGCGATCTCCGGCGACGCGGTGAGCAACGGCTACACGGTGGTGGTCAACGGCCGCGACTTCTCCGGCGGCGGCACCAGCCTCTCCTCGCCGCTGTGGATGGGGATGTGGGCCCGCATCCAGGCGGCCTCGACCAACCCGCGAGGCAACGGCTTCGCCGACCCCGCCCTGTACGCGATCGGCAACGACCCGGCGCGTGCGGCCCGCGACTTCCACGACATCACCGTGGGCGCCAACGGCGTCTACGCGGCCACCGCCGGCTGGGACTACGTGTCCGGCTTCGGCAGCCCGGACGTCACCAACCTGATGCGCGACATCGACGGACGCACCCTGCCGGTGACCGCCGCGCCGGCCACCGCCGGGCCGCCCCCGCGCAGCGTGGCGCCGCCCTCCGAGGGCGTGGCCGCGATCACCGACCAGGTCGCCGGCGTGCTCGGCCAGCTGCCCACCCCGCCCGGCGCGGCGGCCCATCCGGGGGCCGTTGCCGCGCGGCCGCCCGCCGCCGCCACCGGCGCCCGGATGCCTGCCCCGGCGCTCGTCCCCGCGGCCGCCCTCCTCCTCGTGGTCGCCCTCGCCGGCGCCCTGCGGATGCGCGCCCGGCGTCCCCGGATGCGGAGGATCCCGGTCCTCCGGAGGCGGCGGGAGTAGTCGCACGGATATGCTCCGGCCAGCCACCACCGCAGCTGAGGGAGAGGACCATGGACCGCGCACTCCTCGAGCGTGAGCTCGGCGGCGTCATCTCCGGCCGGCGCCTGCTCGACCACCCCTTCTACCAGCGTTGGGAGCGGGGCGAGCTCGACGCCGCAGAGCTGGCCGCATACGCCGCCCAGTACCGCCACCTCGAGGCCGCGCTCCCGGAGCTGCTCGGCGGCGTCGCCGCAGGCATGGACGCCGGTCCCGGTCGCGACGCGGTGCTCCGCACCCTCGCCGACGAGCTCGGCCCACCCACCCATCTCGAGCTCTTCGACGGGTTCGCCGCCGCCGTGGGCGCCGACCCCGCGCCCCCCACTCCGGCCACCGCCGCGCTCCTCGAGCTGCAGCGGCGGCAGGTCGCCGGGGGCGCCGCGACCGGTCTCGCCGCCCTTCTCGCCTATGAGCTGCAGGTGCCCGAGGTGGCCGCCTCGAAGGCCGAGGGGCTGCGTGCCCACCACGGCCTCGACGCCGCCGGCACCCGCTTCTGGGACCTCCACGCCGGCCTCGACGTCGAGCACGCCGCCTGGTCGCTCGACGCCCTCGCCGCCCTCGCCGCCGACCCCGCCCGGGTGGTCGAACTCGGCCCGCCGGGTCGCCGGCGGCTGGTGGGCGTTCCTCGACGAGCGCGAGGCGGCTGCGTAGGCCGACAGCCCACCCGGCCGGGCGACCTGGGGACCTCAGTGGACCGGTCGACGGCGGCGCAGCAGCTGCTGCTGGCGGGCGAGCTCCTCGGTCAGGCGCTCGATCGCGGCGGTTGCCTCCTCGAGGAGGCGGCGCACCGAGGGCTCGGCCTCGGCGGCGCTCGCGGTCAGCCGGTCGAGTCGGCGCAGCGTCGAGCGGGCCTCGCGCATCAGCATGTCGGTGCGGCGGACGGCGGCGAGGAGGTCGGCGGGATCGGTGGGGGTCATCGCCGCTCCAGGGCCTCGCGGATCCTGGCGCCGATCTCGTCGAGGGTGGTGGAGGCCTCGTCCACCGCGCCGCCCCAGCGCAGGAACCCGTGCACCATGCCGGCGCGGCGGCGGCACTCGACGGGCACCCCGGCGGCGCGCAGCCGCTCCGCGTAGGCCTCGCCCTCGTCGCGCAGCGGGTCGTACTCGGCGGTGAGCACCAGCGCCGGCGGCAAACCGCTCAGGTCGGCGGCGCGCAGCGGCGAGGCGTCGGGGTCGAGGGGGTCGGCGCCGCCCATGTAGTGCCCCCAGTACCACTCCATGTCGGCGCGGGTCAGGTAGAGCCCCTCGCCGTTCTCGGTGTACGAGGAAGTGTCCATGGCGGCGTCGGTGATCGGATACACGAGCACCTGGAGGGCCAGCGGCGGGGTGCCGCCGGCGTCGCGGTCGCGGCGGGCGAGGACGGCGGCGAGGTTCGCCCCGGCGCTGTCGCCCGCGACCGCGAGCCGGGTCGGGTCGACGCCGACCGCGGCGGCGTGGGTGCGGCTCCAGGCGAGCGCGGCGAGGGCGTCCTCGAGCCCGGCCGGGAAGGGGTGCTCGGGGGCGAGCCGGTAGTCGACGGCGATCACCGCGGCGCCGCTGCGGTTGGCGAGCCCCCGGCAGATCCGGTCGTGGGTGTCGAGATCGCCGGCCACCCAGCCGCCGCCGTGGAGGTAGAGCACCCCGCCGAGGGCCTGCCCGGCGGGGGCGCCGAGGGGGCGGTGGATGCGCAGCCGCACCCCGCCGGCGGGGGAGGGGGCGGCGGTGATGTCGACGGTGCCCGACACCGGCTCGACCTTCCCACCCAGCGCCTCCGTGGAGGCGCGCTGCGCGGCTCGTGCCCCGGCCACGGTCATGGTGTCGAGCGGCGCGCCCGGCCGGCGGATGGAGTTGAGGAGAGCGCTCACCTGGGGGTGGAGCGGCATGGTCGCCTGAGGATAGGCGATGCGCTCAGCCCGCCGGAGGCGCCGCCGGCCCGGCCTCCTGACCGGGCTCCGACGGCGGGCCGGCGTGGTCGAGCACGGCGAGCTGGAGCAGCGGCGGGAGCCGGTCGAAGACCTCCTGGGGAAGCCGGGCGGTGCGGCGGCGGCGGCCCGGCGTCCACCCCCGGGAGCGGCGGACCGGTGCCAGGGCAACGCTCGCCCGCGCCGGCGGCGTCTCCGGCGCGCGGCGGGGACGGAGCAGGGCGAAGAGCAGCACGGCCCCGCTCCCCACCGCGCCGAGCAGCCCCGCGGTCGCGGCGAGCAGGAGCCCGGCGGCGTCGCCGGTGCTGTTCCGCGGCTCGGGGGGGACGTAGGCGGTGGGACCGGCGGGCCCGGCGCCGGGCAGGCCGAGCAGGAAGCCCTCCTCGACCGCGTTGCGCGCCCGGAGCCGGCGGCGGCCGGCGGCGGAGGCGTCCCCGGGGGTCGGGAACGGAGTGGGCGACGCGGTGGGGCGGGGCGTGGCCACCGCCGGCCGTCGCGGCGCCGGCACCGGCACCGCCGCAGCCGGGGGTGTGGCGGCGCGGCCGCCGGGCGACGGGAGCCCACGCGCGCTGGGCGCGGCCGGCGCGGTGACCGCCGCCGCGGGGTCGACCGCGGTCAGCGCCGCGCCGAGCGCGAGCAGCCCCACCACCGTCCGCCACCGATCCGGCATGCCCGTCCCGCCCCGCCTAGCCGGAGGCCCGGTGGCGAAGGTCGTGGACCAGCAGGATCGCTGCCGCGACCGCGATGACGCTTCCCACACCCACCTCCTGGGCCAGCTCGGAGGCGCTGATCCGTCCCTCGAAGGCCGGCCCCACCGCGATCCACACGCCGACGAGCAGGACCAGCAGCGTGAGCAGCGCGCGCCCGCGCATCGATCACCACCTCCCTCTGCCGGACCCCGCGGACGGGTGTCCGTGTCCGTGACAGGACCATTGTACGGTGCGCTCGCCGCAGCGCCGCCCGACATCGCGCCAGGCTCGGCCGGAACCGGGCGCCTCCTGCGACACCGGCGGGCCCGGGGTCACCGGCGCGCTGCGCCGGGCGCTGAGCGGCGGCGGCCTTCTCGAGCCCGGGCTGCTCAGGGCCTTCGACCAGGGCGCCGGCGCCGTCCGCAGCGCCGGGCTGGCGGTGACCGCCCAGCCGGATGGTCTCGCCACCGACGCCGCCGTGCTCACCGACACCTCCAGGCTGACCCCTGCCGAGCGCTCCGCTCTCCAGGCCTCGACGACCCCGAACCGGGCCCTGGACTGGGTCCCCGCCGACGCCGCCGGCCTGCTCGCCGCCGGCGGGCTCCACGACAGCCTCCAGTCGCTCCTCCAGGGGGTGACCGCGGGCGCCGGAACCACCGGCCTCGACCTCGGCGGCCCGCTGCGCAGCCTGGGGCTGAGCGATCCCCACGGCGTCCTCTCCCACCTCACCGGCGACCTCGCCCTCGAGGTGCGCACCGGGCGCGGCTCGCTCATCCCCGGCGGCGCCCTCCTGGTGGGCACCGACGACGCCGCCGCGGTGCGCTCCCTCCTCGACCGGCTGGTCGGCGGCTTCGCGGCCCTCGCCCCGCTGCACACCGAGACCTACCGGGGCGTGGTCATCACCTCGCTGCCGATCCCCGGGCTGTCCGGCGCCGGGCTCGCTCCCGCCTACGCGGTCGGCGACGGCATGGCGGTGCTCGGCAGCGGTCCCGCCGAGGTGCGCGCCGTCCTCGACGCCCACGCCTCGGGAGCGCGGCTCACCTCCACCCCCGGGTTCACCGCCGGGGGTGGGTGGTCGGCCGCCGACCCGGTCCTCTACCTCGACCTCGACCGCATCCGTGCGGCAGTGGTGACGGCGCTCCCCGCAGACCTCAGGCACAGCTACGACACCGACCTGCGCCCCGACCTCGAGCACCTCCACGGGCTGCGCATCACCGCCCAGGGCTCCGCCGAGCGGGTCACCGAGCGGATCTTCCTCGCCGCCGGCTGACCTCCCGCCGATCTCCCCCGCCGCGTGGCGCTTGCCGCATCGGCGGATCGGGCGTACTGTCAGTCTTTACCCACCGTGTGGAGGGGCAGAGATGCATGTCCGCCATGCCATGTCGACCGTGGTCCTGGTCGTGGGTCCCCACCACACCCTGGTGGACGCGGCCCGGGCGATGCTGCAGCGGCGGGTCGGCGCCGCCATCGTCGTGGACGGCGACCTCGCCGGCCCGGGGATCCTCACCGAGCGCGACGTGATGCGCGCCGTCGCCGAGGGCGTCGACTGCGCGGTGACCCCGGTCAGCGAGTACATGACCTACGACGCGCGCACCGCCAGCGTCGCCTGGGACCTCGACACCGCGGCGACGGAGATGTGCAGGGGCAACTTCCGCCACCTCATCGTCGTCGACGGCGACCAGATGGTCGGCGTGGTCTCGATGCGCGACATCGTCGGTGCCCGGGTGCGGGAGGCCGCCGGGGTCTGACACGATTGGCCCATGGACGGGTTCCCGCGGTTCACCGGTCTCTGGATCCTCACCAGCCTCACCCTGGTGATCGCCGTGTTCGGCATGGTGGTCCAGCTCCAGAGCGGCCAGCGCACCGGCGCGGTGCTCTTCGCGATCTGGGTGGTGGTGATGGCTGGCGGGGTGCTCTCCGTCGCCCTGCTGCGCCGCCGCCTGCGCTGACGGGTCAGAGGCCCGCCGGGAAGCTGAACGGCTGCGGCGGCACGTCGCCGCCGCTGTCGAGCTGGATCAGCGCGTGGACCTCGAGCGGGATCGAGCGCACGTCACCGGCGTGGCGCTGCCCGTTCACGTAGGCGATCACCGGACCGGTCGCCGGGCCGACCTGGGTGGCCGACAGCGGCTGTCCCCACAGATCGAACCAGTTCCCCAGGGTGTAGGTTCTCTGGACCGGGGACTCGATGTGGATCACACCGTCGGCGGTGTGGCTGTGCAACCAGTAGTAGCAGCTGCCGCCGTCGACGAAGGGCCCGTCCGGGGTCTGCACCTCGTGGCGCGGCGGGCCGATGCCGATGCCCTCGGGGACGCCGCGCGCCTGGCCGCCGACGTAGACGGCGAGGTGGGCGTGGATGTGGAACAGCACCTGCTCCGCGGTCTGACACTCGATGCCGTCGACCGGCGCTCCGGTGGCCGCCCGGTCGAGGCCGGCGAGCATCGGGGCGGCGGAGCTCGTCGACGAGGTGGCGGCGGCGCCGGCGCCCGCGGCACCGGCGTCGCCGCCGCAGCCGGTGAGCGCGAGCAGCGCGGCCACCAGGGCGATCACCGCGCCGGGCCGTCCACGTCGTGCCATCAGGGTCTCCTCGACACCCCACCCCCGCCCACGATGGTACCGCCGAGTCCGAGCTCCGCCCGGCGCAGCTTGCCCAGGGCGGTGCGCGGGAGCTCCTCGACGATTCGCAGCTCCCGGGGCGCGCGGTGGCGGCCGGTCCGCGCACCCGCGTGGTCGCGCAGCTGCTCCAGGGTGGGTGGCGCGGCCGGGTCGGCGGGGACCACGAGGGCGACGACCCGCTCCCCCCAGACCGGGTCGGGCGCGCCGGTGACGGCGACGTCGGCGACCCCGGGGTGGTCGCGCAGCACCGCCTCGAGTGCGGCCGGCCAGATCTTCACCCCGCCGGAGACGATCACCTCGCCGATCCGGCCCTCCACCCGGAGGCGGCCGCCGGCGTCGAGATGGCCGGCGTCGCCGGTGCGCAGCCGTCCCCCGGCGAGCGCCGCCGCGGTCGCCCCCGGGTCGCCGCGATAGCCGCGCATCAGGGTGGGGCCGGTCAGCTCGACCTCGCCGCCGTCGACGTGCACGGCGACGCCGGGGAGGGGGAGGCCGTCGTAGACGACCCCGCCGCAGCTCTCGGTCAGCCCGTAGGTGCCGACCGTCACCACCCCGGCGGCGGCGGCGCGCTCGGCGAGGCCCGGGGGCATCGACGAGCCGCCCACCAGGATGGCGCGGAAGCGGCGGAGGTCGACGCCGGCGTCGAGCAGCCGCACCAGCATGGTCGCGGCCACCGAGGTGTAGGCGCTGCCCCGCTCGGCGGCGATCGCGGCGACGTCGAAGCCCTCGTGCACGGTCAGCGGGCAGCCGAGCACCACCGCGCGGTACAGCACCAGCAGGCCGCCGACGTGGGCGGGGGTGAGGCAGCTCAGCCAGCCCTGGTCGGCCGACGCCCCCAGCGCCGCAACCGAGGCGGTGACCGCCGCGGTGACCGCGGCGCGGTCGAGCTCGACCAGGCGGGGATCGCCCGAGCTGCCGGAGGTGGCCACCACCGCCGCGACCGCCGGGTCGCAGGCCACCCCGCCCTCGAGCCGCCGCTCGCCCCCGCCGTCGACCAGCACGGTGGGGCGGGCCCGCTCCAGGAGAGCGTGGACCGCGGGCGCGGGCAGCCGGTGGTCGACCGGCAGCAGCGCCGCCTCCGCCTCCCAGAGCCGGGCGACCAATCGCGCCCAGGCCGGGCCCGGGGGCAGCGCCGCGGCCACGAGGTCGCCACCACGCAGATCCTTCGGCATCTCGGCTACGCTAGCGCAACACTGTGAGTTCACGCTCTAGGAGTTGCTGCTCGTGGAATGGACGGCGCCCGCCGAGTTCGAGGACATCCGGTACGAGACCGCCGCGGGGGTCGCCCGGATCACCATCTGCCGGCCGGAGGTGCGCAACGCCTTCCGGCCGACCACGCTCTTCGAGCTCTCCCGCGCCTTCGACATGGGCCGGGACGATCCCACCGTCGGGGTGATCGTCCTCACCGGCGAGGGACCCGACGCCTTCTGCTCGGGGGGCGACCAGCGGATCCGCGGCGACGACGGCTACAGGGATGCCAACGGGGTGGGCCGGCTCAACGTCCTCGACCTCCAGGTCCAGATCCGCCGCCTCCCCAAGCCGGTGATCGCGATGGTTGCGGGCTATGCGATCGGCGGCGGCCACGTGCTCCACCTGGTCTGCGACCTCACCGTCGCCGCCGACAACGCCCGCTTCGGGCAGACCGGTCCGCGGGTCGGCAGCTTCGACGCCGGCTACGGCTCCGGGCTCCTCGCCCGCACCGTGGGGCTGAAGCGGGCCAAGCAGGTGTGGATGCTCTGCGAGCAGTACGACGCCGCCACCGCCGAGCGCTGGGGGCTGGTGAACTGGGTGGTGCCGCTCGCCGAGCTCGAGGACAGGACCCTGGAGGTCTGCCGGCGGATCCTGGAGATGAGCCCGATGGCGCTGCGGCTGCTCAAGGCGGGCTTCAACGCCGACCAGGACGGACTCGCCGGCATCCAGCAGCTCGCCGGGGACGCCACCCTCCTGTACTACATGGGCGAGGAGGCCCAGGAGGGGCGCGACGCCTACCTGGAGAAGCGTCCCCCGGACTTCTCGCGCTTCCCGCGCAGGCCGTGACCGGTCCGGCCCGGCTGCGCCGCCCGGGCCCGCTGGCGCTCTGGTGGCAGGGGGCCCGGCCCCGCACCCTGGCGATCTCGGCGGTGCCGGTGGCGGTGGGCGCCGCCGCCGCGCCCCACCTCAGCGCCTGGCGGACCGCGGCCGCGGCGGTGACCGCGCTCGGCCTCCAGGTGGGGGTGAACTACGCCAACGACTACTTCGACGGCGTCCGCGGCGTCGACACCGCCGTCCGGGTGGGCCCCACCCGCCTGGTGGCCTCCGGGCTGGCCTCGCCCCGGGCGGTGGCCACCGCCGCCGCGGTCGCGATCGCCGTCGCCGCGGCCGCCGGCATCGCCCTCGCCGTCGCGGTCGGCCCCGCCCTGCTGCTGGTGGGCGCGGCCGCGATCGTCGCCACCGTCCTCTACTCCGGCGGTCCCCGCCCCTATGCCGCCGCCGGCCTCGGCGAGGTGGCGGTGTTCGCCTTCTTCGGGCCGGTGGCGACGGCCGGCACCGCCCTGGTCGAGACCGGCGGCGCCATCCCCGCGGCGGCGTGGTGGGCCTCGCTGCCCTGCGGGCTGCTCGCCGTCGCCGTGCTCCTGGTCAACAACCTCCGGGACATCCCCACCGACGCCGCCACCGGCAAGCGCACCCTGGCGGTGCGGATCGGCGACCCCGCCAGCCGCCGCCTCTACGCGGTCGTGGTCGCCGCCGCCTACGCCGGCGTGGCGCTGGGGGTGGCGGTGCGCGCCCTCCCCGTCCCCGCGCTGCTGGGGCTGCTCGCGCTGCCGCTGGCGCGCACCCCGCTCGCCCTGGTCGCCCGGGCTCGCGGCCGCGAGCTGGTCGCCGGGCTGATCGCCACCACCCGCCTCCACCTGGTGACCGGGGTGCTGCTCACCGTGGGCCTGGCGCTGCGGTGAGCGCCGCCGCCCGGGTGGAGGTCACCGTCCGGCTGCGCGTGCCCGTGGGCGGCGTGGTCGAGCGCCGCGCCCGTCTCGTCGAGGGGCCGGCAGGGTGGGGGGAGTGGTCGCCCCTGCCGTCCTGGTCGGCGACCGAGCTGGCCGCCTCCGAGGAGGCGGCGGAGGAGGCCGCCCGGCACCCCTTCCCGCCGCCGCGCCGCGCCCGGGTGGTGGTCAACGCCATGGTGCCGCGGGTCGAGCCGGCGCTCGCCGCCCGCCTCGCGCTGGAGTCGGGGTGCGGCACCGTGAAGGTGAAGGTCGGCGACGCCGGCGGGGAGGCGCGGGTGGCGGCGGTGCGGGCCGCGGTCGGCCCCCGGGTGCGGCTGCGCCTCGACGCCAACAGCGCCTGGGACGTGGACACCGCGCTCGTCGAGCTCCGGCGCCTGGCCGTCCACGGCGTCGAGCTGGTCGAGGACCCGGTGGGCACCCTGGAGGAGCTGGCCGCGCTCCGCCGCCGCTCCCCGGTGCCGGTCGCCGCCGAGATGTCGGTGCGCAGCATCGCGGGCGCCGGGCGGCTGCGCGCCCTCGACGCCGCCGACGCGGTGGTGCTGAAGCCGCAGCGCATCGGCGGAGTCGCCGCCGCCCTCGCCGCCGCCGCCGCCGCGGGGGTGCCCGCGATCGCGTCCAGCGCACTCGAGACCTCGGTCGGCCTCGCCGCGGTGCTCGCCCTCGCCGCCGCCCTGCCCGACTCGCCCTTCGCTCACGGCTGCGGTACCGCCCTGCTGCTCGAGGACGACGTCACCAGCGACCCGCTCCTCCCCGAGGCGGGCGAGCTGCGCCTCCGCCGGGTGGTGCCCGACCTGGTCCACCGGTGAGCCACGCCGACGTCTCCCTCGCCTGCTGCCACCAGCTCGTCGACGAGCTGGTGCGGGCGGGGATGAGCGACGCCTGCCTCTCGCCGGGGTCGCGCTCGACGCCGGTGGCGCTGGCGCTGGCGCGGCACCCGGGGGTGCGCCTCCACGTCCACCTCGACGAGCGCTCCGCCGCCTATGTCGCCCTGGGGATGGCCCGCATCCAGGAGCGCCCGGTGGCGGTGGTCTGCACCTCGGGCACCGCCGCCGCGGGCTGGCTGCCGGCCGCGGTGGAGGCGCGGCTCTCCCAGCTGCCCCTGGTGCTGCTGAGCGCCGACCGTCCCCCGGAGCTGCGCGACACCGGCGCCAACCAGTCGATCGACCAGCAGCGCCTGTTCGGCGGCCACGTCCGCTGGTTCGCCGACAGTGGGGTGCCCGAGGCGCGGCCGGGGGCGGCCCGCTACTGGCGCTCGCTGGGCAGCCGCGCCGCCGCGGCAGCGCTGGGACCGCCGGCGGGGCCGGTGCACCTCAACCTGCCGCTGCGCGAGCCGCTGGTGCCCTCGGGGGCGGCCGTCGACCTCGGCCCCGAGGCCGCCGGCCGGGAGGACGGAGCCCCCTGGGAGCGGGTCTCGGCCGAGCTCCGGCGCCCCGCCGCCGCCGATGTGACCGCGCTCGCCGCCGAGATCGCCGGGAGCGCCGGCGGGCTGGTGGTCGCCGGAGGGCTTCCCGGCGGGCGAGGGGAGGCGATCGCCGCGCTGGCGCGGCAGGCCGGCTGGCCGCTGCTCGCCGAGCCCACCTCCGGCCTGCGCACCGAGCCGCCGGCGCTGAGCGCCGGACCGCTGCTGCTCGCCGACCCGGGCTTCCGCGCCGCCCACCCCGTCGACCTCGTCCTGCAGGTGGGCGCCCCGCCGACCAGCCGGGCCCTGCTCGCCACCGTCGCGGAGGCGCGGCGGACGGTGGTGGTGGCTCCCGAGGAGGTCCACCCCGACCCCGCCCGGGGGGCGGCGTGGACGCTGCGCTGCGACCCCGGCGCGCTCGCGGCCGCGGTGCTGCCGCGGCTGGGTGATCTCCGCCGCCCCGCCGGCGGCGGCGCCTGGCTCGAGGCCGACGCCGCCGCCCGGGACGCCGCCGACCGCTGCCTCGACGGCTGGGCCGAGCCCTCCGAGCCGCGCACCGCCCGCGACCTCGCCGCCGCCCTGCCGGAGGGGGCGGTGCTGCTCGCCGGGTCGAGCATGCCGATCCGCGACCTCGACGCCTTCATGGCGCCCCGCCGCGGCCTCCGGGTGGTCGCCAACCGTGGTGCCAGCGGCATCGACGGGCTGGTGTCCACGGCGCTCGGCACCGCCGCGGTGGCGCGGCCCGCCTACGCGCTGCTCGGCGACCTCACCCTGCTCCACGACGCCGGCGCGCTGCTCTGGGGCGGCCGCCGCGGCCTCGACCTGGTGCTGGTGGTGGTGAACAACGACGGCGGCGGGGTGTTCTCCCTGCTCGGCCAGCGGGACCTCCCCGCGGCCGAGCGGGAGGCGCTCTTCGGCACCCCCCACGGGCTCGACCTCGGCGCTCTCGCCGCCGCCGCCGGGGCCGGGTACCGGAGGCTGGTCGACCCCGCCGGGCTCGGTGAGGCGGTGGCCGCGGCGGCGTCGGAGGGAGGGGTGCAGCTGGTCGAGGTGCCCACCGACCGGCGCCGGAACGTCGAGCACCACGCCGAGGTGGCGGCGCGGGTGGGGGAGGCCCTCAGCCGCCGAGGGCGGTGAGCAGGGCGGTGAACTTCGCCTCGGTCTCGGCCACCTCGAGTGCGGGCACCGAGCCCTCGACGATCCCGGCGCCGGCGTGGAGCCGGGCCCGCCGGCCGGAGAGGGCGGCGCAGCGCAGCGCCACCACCCACTCGCCGTCGCCGGCGGCGTCGACCCATCCCACCAGGCCGGAGTAGAGGCCGCGGGACACCGGCTCGAGCTCGTGGATGGTGTCGAGGGCCGCGGCCGTGGGGGTGCCGCAGACCGCCGGGGTGGGCTGCAGGGCCGCCGCCAGGCCGAGCGCGCCGGGCGCGTCGGCGACCAGCCGGCCGCGCATCGTGGTGGTGAGGTGCCAGAGGCTGGCGGTCGCGGTCAGCCGGGGCTCGGGGTCGACCTCGAGGGTCTCGCAGAAGGGGGCGAGGGCGTCGCTCATCGCCTCGACCACGAGGCGGTGCTCGCGGTGGTCCTTCTGCGAGGCGAGCAGCCGCCGGGCCGCGGCCGCGTCCTCGTCGGCGGCGGCCGAGCGCGGCGCCGAGCCCGCCATCGGCCCGCAGGTCACGGTGCGGCCGCGGCGGCGGAGCAGCGTCTCCGGGGTGGCGCCGAGGAGGACGCGGCCGTCGGCGCCGTGCACCGCGAAGGTGTGGCAGCCGGGGTCGCGGCGGCGGAGCCGGCGCAGCACCGTGGCGGCGTCGATCTCGCCGGCGAGCTCGACCTCCAGGGTGCGGGCCAGCACCACCTTGCGCAGCGCACCGCGGTGGATGCGTTCGACCGCCTCGGCGACGGCCGCCGCGTAGACCGAGGGGTCCGGCTCGGGCCGGGCGGACACCCGGCCCCAGGCCTCGGCGCCGGCGGGGGCGCGGCGCACCGGCGGGGGAGGGCCCTCGGCGGACCCGTCGCCGCCGTCGCCGAGGAGGTCGGAGCGGACCCCGCCCGCGGGGGTGGTGCGGAGGATGCGCGCCGGCACCCAGAGCCGCGCCGGCACCCCGCCGTCGAAGGCGAGGGCGCCGACCACCACCGCCGACCCGGCGTCGAGGTCGCGGAGCAGCTCGACGGCCACCTCGCCGGCCTCGGCACCCTGGTCGGGGCCGGGCTGCACCACCGCCGCCCGGGTGGTCCCCGCGGCGGCGAGACCGGCGCCCTCGTGCTCCAGCAGGAAGCCGTCCTCCGGGTCCCAGACGTCGAGCAGGTCGGGGGCGGCGGCGGTGCGCTCCATCCTCATCCTCCTACCCCGACCGGGTGCCGGTGAGCAGCTGGGCGGCGCCGCCGCCGAGGCTGTGGCGCTCCACCGCGGTGAAGCCGGCGTCGCCCACCATGGCGACGAGCTCGGTGGGGGAGGGCAGCCATGCCGTCGACGCGGGCAGGTAGCGGTAGGCCTCGCGGTCGCTGAGCAGGCCGCCGACGAAGGGCACGACCCGCCGGAAGTAGAGGGCGTGGCCGCGGCGGAGCAGCGGGCCGGCGGGCTCCGCCACCTCGAGGAAGCCGATCCGGCCGCCGGGACGCAGCACCCGCGCGGTCTCCCGGAAGCAGGCGGGGATGTCCACCACGTTGCGCAGCGCGAACCCGCAGACCGCCCCGTCCGCGGTGCCGGCGGCGAGCGGCAGGGTGAGGATGTCGGCGCGGACCAGCGGCGCCGAGGTGTGGCTGTGGGCGAGCATGCGGGCGGCGACGTCGACGCCGACGCAGCGCAGCCCGGCACGCTGGGTCTCACGGCACAGGTCGCCGGTGCCGCAGGCGAGGTCGACCACCAGCGAGCCCGGGGACAGCCCCAGGGCGGCGACGGTGCGGCGCCGCCAGCGGGCGTCGAGGCCGAGGGTGAGGACCCGGTTGAGCCGGTCGTAGCGGGGGGCGATGCGGTCGAACATCGCCCGGTTGGCGTCGGCGCGGTCGCGCGCGTCCGCCGGGCGGGGTGGGCTCAGGCGGGCCACGCCACCTCCACCCCGCGCCGCGCCTCGGCGTGGGCGGCGGCCACCTCGGCGCGATCGCCCACCTTCTCGATGTGCTCCTCGGCGACGTCGAGAAGCACCCTCCGGAAGTGATGGGAGACCAGGAGGGTGACCGCGGGGAAGATCTCGCGGAAGGCGGTGACCAGCCGCAGCGCCGCCTCGGTGTCGTCGGCGGCGGTGGCCCGCACCCGGCCCCGCACGTGCTCGTCGAAGAGCTCGACGGCGCGCTCGGCGACGGCGCGGACGTGCTCGTCGTGATCGCGGGCGAGGGCGAGCAGCTCGGGGAGGGGCAGGCCGCTGTCGAGCAGCCGCAGCCCCAGGCGCACCATCTCGACATCGGCGCTGCTGTAGCGGTGCAGGCCGTCGACGCTGCGCCCCAGGCGCAGCCCGGCGCGCTCGAAGGCCTGGAGCAGCGGGGCGGCGACCCCGCTGCGCTGGGCGAGGTCGTCGAGGCCGAGCAGCTCCTCGGTCTCCTCCTCGGCGCGGACCGCGGCCACGGCGGCGGCGAGGTCCTGGTCGGCGGCGCCGAGCCGGCCCTCGAGCACCCGCCGCACCGCCGCCAGGGTGAGCCCCTTGCGCTGCAGCGCCCGCACCTCGCGGATGCGGTCGACGTGCTCCTCGCCGTAGAGGGCGAGCCGGCCCTGGCGTCGCGGCGGGGGCAGCAGCCGCTGCGACTGGTAGTAGCGGACGGTGTCCACCGAGACCTCCGCCGCGGCCGCCAGCTGCTCGACCCGGTATGTCATGAGTACTGACTTTACGAGTTTTTGCTGGGAACGTGCGCTCCGGTGGGCCAGCGACGGGGCGGTTCGTGCGGCGGTCGTCAACCGCTCGCGGGGCGGGCTGGTCTCACAACCCGAGCACGCTGCAGAGGATCGAGCCGAGGACGGTGATGGCGGCCAGGGGGCAGGCGTCGGTGACGGCGGCGAGCTGGATCGTGGGCGAAGGTCCGGGGGCTGCGGAGACGCTCGCCGTGACCGAGGTTCCAACGGCAATCGCGGCGGTGCCAAACGCAAGCATCATCATCTTCATGGTCGTCTCCCCAATCGCGCAATCGGCTGACTGCCGAGCGTGGCGGATGATGGTTTGCGACCGCCACCAGGTCAGGGCCCTGGTGCCCGCGTCCGGCGCGGTGATGTGCGACGGAGTGTCCGGGACATGGTCTGGCAACGATCGCGAGAGCGTGGATGGTGATGAAGCGGGCGAGCATTGGCAGTGCGATCGGTTGACAGCAGGCCGGCAGGCTCACGGCATTGTGTCGAACGTTGCGTCGGTCACGTACGCCATGGCCGGACGAGGTGGTTGGCGCCCGGCGTGGTTGACACCGGTGGTACGCCCCCATACTGTTTGCGGCGAGGCGGGGCCAGCCGGCTTCACACGAGGCTTCTCACGGCTGTTGCGTACGGACACGTCGGCCGTCCGTGCGGCTCTCGACGGGCAAACGGATCCACGCTGCCCGGTGCCCTGCCACCCGGCCAGGCGGCTGCGGCACCACGCACTACACATTCGCGCGCACCCGCGCGCAATCAGCGGTCGTTCAGGAGTGTCGGATGCTGATACGCCACCTGTCCGGAGCGGTGCTGGTCGCCTGCACCCTCGTCGTCGTCTCGGTGCCTGCGTCGGCGGGGCCGGTTGCACCCGGTCCCGGGGTGCCACGGGCGGCGCCGGTGCACTACACCAGGACGCTGGCGGCGGCGGTGCCTCCGCCGACCGCGATGAGCTATCACGGCGGGCCCGTGCTCACCGCGCCGATGGTGTACGCGATCTTCTGGGGGTCGGAGTGGCAGAGCGGCTTCAGCAGCTGCGCCCTTCCCCTGCCCGTGCTCGGGGCTCTGACCGGGCCCTGCTACGGAAGCGGACAGGTGCGGGACTACGTGACCAGCCTGCTCTCCGGATGGGGTGCGAGCGCCTGGCGGAACACCGACACCCAGTACTGCCAGGGCATCGGAGCGGGTGCTCAGGCGTGTGACGCGGGATCGGGTATGCACATCGCCAATCCGGCGAACCAGCTGGGGGGTGCCTGGGTCGACACCGGCTCGGTGCCCGCCACCCCATCGCAGCAGGACGTCGCCAACGAGGCGCAGCGGGCCATCAACTACTTCCGTCCCGGTGCGGGGGGACAGGACTCGAGCAACCTGTACTTCGTGTTCACCCCACCCGGCAAGCTGGTGCCCGGTTCGGGAGTTGATTTCTGCGGCTACCACAGCGCCTACACGTACGGGGACGGCAGCATCGCCTTCGCCTTCGCCTACCAGCCGTTCATCTTCAACACCCCGGCCTGCGGGAAGAACTTCGTCAACAGTTCCAACGACGCCTTCGGCCACGGATACATGGACGGCCTCAGCATGGTGGTCGGTCACGAGGTGGCGGAGGCGGAGACAGATCCAGGGGCCGGCACCGGCTGGGCAGACGCGACCGGAGGCGCTGGGGAGAACGGCGACAAGTGCAACTTCAACCCGGGATCACGGAACGTCGCGTTCGGAGCCAACTACTTCGCCATGCAGCCGCTCTGGAGCAACCTCGATCCCAACGTCGATCCCGGGGGGTCGTGTGTCCTGGCCTCACCCGCCTCGTTGGCGCATGCGCAGCGCTTCATCGACAACGCGTACGTGGACCTGCTCAGCCGGGCCCCCGATCCGGGGGGCCTCAACTACTTCACAAACCGGGTGTTCTCGGGGGCACCGAGGAACGAGGTGGCCGGAACGCTGGGCAACAGCACCGAGTACCGCACCACCCTGGTGAACGGGCTGTACCAGCACTATCTCCATCGCGCCGGGGAGGCCGGCGGGGTCAGCGGCTGGGTGAACGCACTGGGTGGGTCGGCGACCGACGAGGGCATCGCCGCCGCCTTCATCGGCTCCGCCGAGTACTTCGCCAACCATGGCGGCACCAACACCGGATACATCAAGGCCTTCTACCAGGACGTCCTCGGTCGCGGCCCGGACGCGGGCGCCTCCTACTGGGTCGACCGGCTCAACCGGGGTCTGATCAGCCGCGCCGGGGTGGCCTCGGCGTTCATGGGCAGCCTCGAGTACCGCACCGACGTGGTCAACGGGATCTTCTCGAAGTACCTGCGGCGGGGTGGTGATCCCGGCGGCGTCAGCTACTGGGTCGACCAACTCGGACACGGATACCGCGACGAGACCCTGATCGCCGGGTTCGTCGGCTCCGACGAGTACTTCGCGAGGACGTCGTCGTGACCCGCCGGGGTGCCGGGCCCCTGCGGGTGGGGACCATGACAATCGTGCTGCTCGGAGCCGGGCTGGCCCTGAGCTCGACCACCGCCGCTGCGGACGGCGGCAGCGCGTGCGATGGCCACACCCTGTGCCTGACGGTGAACGCCAGGGGCACGTACGTCCAGTCTGTCGTCATGACCGTCTCCGTTCCCGGCGGCCCCGTGGGCGGCGCCACCAGGAACTGGTGCGGTGGCGTGCAGACCACCTCCACCGACGGCCGCCAGTTCGCGCGGCACCTGTGCGCCGGGCCGGACTCGCCCAGCTCGGCCCTGGTCAATGTGAACGCCTCGGTGCCAGGCGGAACCACCTTCTGCATGGAGGTCACCACCACCGACCCGGGCTCCACGTACACACCGGACGGCAAGCCGTGCCTGACCGTCAGATAGCGTGAGCACGTGATTCTGACCGCTCACCACAAGCGGTGCAACGTATTGCGAAGCTCATGGCTCCGGCTGCACGGTCGCCGGGCTCGAGCGGCCGGACGACGACCACGGTGCCGTCCCTCAGCCCGACATCAGGTTGCATGACGCAACTTACTAGAGGCCGGCCTGCGTCTGGCGAGCAGCAGTTGTGCACACACCGGTTCACAGCACTTGTTCGGCAGGCCTCCGGATCCGCGCGAGCATCCCCGTCCACGGCCGGTCACGCCGCCGCCAGGGTCCTCATCGTCGACGACGACGCCGCCAAGCGCTCCGTGCTCCGTCTCGCCTGCGAGAGCGTCGGCGTCGAGGTCGTCGAGGCCGGCACCGGGGCGCTGGCGCTGGAGAGCGCCGGTGCCGGCGCCTCGCCCTCGCCCTCATCCTCCTCGACCTCCCCGACATCAGCGGTCTCGAGGTCTGCCGGCACACACCTGGGGGGGTGCGCAGCCGGCGCGATCGTGGATCCACCGGCCGCCACGCGGGCGTAGCATGGTGGTGCCGTGCAGCCTCTGGTGGTCGCCGCCCTGGCGGCGCTGATCCTGCTCTCGGCGCCGCCGGCCGTGCTGGCGGCGAGGCTGGTGCGCGACCTCCGCGGGGCGCGGCGTCCGCTCCCCGCACATCCCCGCCTCGCCCGGCTCGCGCTGCTGCTGAACGTGGAGAGGGCCGACACCCCGGCGCGCTGCCGGCTGGCGCGGCTCCGCCGGGACCTCTTCGAGAGCTGCCAGGGGGCGCTCGCGGTGGTGTCCGCGGGCGACGACCCCCACGCCCGGTGGCTGCTCGCCGGGGCGCTGCGGCAGGCGCGCCGGGTCGACGACGAGCTCCGCGACCTCTGGACGGTGGCCGACGCCGCTCCCGAGCTGCTGGCGCACGCCGCGCTGCGGGCCGCCGTGGTCCGGGGAGCCCTGGAACGGCTGTGCGAGGCGGTGTGGATCCGCGCCGCGGAGGGCGGCGACCAGCTCCTCGGCGACCTGGTCGACCGGGTCGAGGGCGAGCACGCGGTGCGGCGGCAGGTGCGGAGCCTGCTCGGGCGCGGCCGCCACTCTTCACCCGTTTGCGACATCGCCGAGCGGGCGGCAGCGGCGGATGGGCATATCCTGAGATCGGGCGCGCACGCGCCCCGAGGAGGACCATGGCAGGTCACGTCGTCGACAGCGACGACCACAGCGTCGTCGGCAAGGTCGGTCGTGTCACCGGCGGCATCGGACCGGGCCGGACCGGCGAGGTGATGCTTCCGGTCCGCGGCGGCACCGAGGCCTTCCTCGCCCATGCGGCAGAGGTGGGAGAGGCCATCGGCGCCGGCAGCCGGGTGGTGGTCGTGGAGTACTTCGCGCCGCGAACGGTGTACGTCAGCCCCGCATAGGTGGCTGAGAGGGGGTTGTCATGAACGCCGTCCTGGGTCTGGCCATCGCCGCGATCGGCGGCCTGCTCGGTCTGCTGCTGCTGGTCGTCCTGTTCCTGCGATCGATCTGGCGGGTCGCGGAGCCGAACGAGGCGCTGATCATCTCCGGCTTCAAGCACCAGCCCGTCGAGGGCGTGGGCGAGAGCATGGGCTTCAAGATCGTCACCGGAAAGGGTGTCTTCGTGTTCCCGGGCTTCCAGAAGGTGCGCAACCTGTCGCTCGACGCCAATGAGACCGAGCTGGACATCACCTGCGTCACCACCCAGGGCATCCCGGTGGTGGTGAAGGCGGTGGTGATCTACAAGGTTGGAGACGACTTCGTCTCCATCTCCAACGCCGCGCGGCGCTTCCTCGACAAGGCGCCGGCGGAGGTCGAGCAGAAGATCAAGAACGTCTTCGAGGGCCACCTGCGCTCGATCGTGGGCGGGCTCACCGTCGAGCAGATGATCCGCGACCGCGAGGCGCTCACCGAGCGCACCCGCTCGCACTCCGCGGAGGAGATGCAGAAGCTCGGCCTGGTCATCGACACCCTCCAGATCAAGGAGATCGACGACCCCACCGGCTACATCAAGAGCCTGGCCGCGCCCCACGCCGCCGCGGTGCAGAAGGAGGCGCGCATCGCCCAGTCCTCGGCGGACCGCGAGGCCACCGAGCAGGAGCAGGCCTCCGAGGCGCTGAAGGCGGCCGCCCGGCGCGAGGCGGAGATCAAGAAGGCGGGCTACCAGGCCGAGATCGACCGCGCCCAGCGCGACGCCTCCCAGGCCGGCCCGCTCGCCGAGCAGATCGCCCGCCAGCGGGTGGTCGAGGAGCAGACCAAGGTCGCGGTGCTCGAGGCCCAGCGCATCGAGCAGTCGCTGCAGGCGGAGGTGCGCAAGCCCGCCGACGCCGAGGCCTACCGGCAGCGCACCCTGGCCGAGGCCGAGCGCGACGCGCGCATCTCCCGCGCCGAGGCGAACGCCAAGGAGACCCAGCTCGCCGCCGCGGCCAACGCCGAGCGGGTGAAGATCGAGGCGTCCGCGTCGGCGGAGAAGATCCGCGTCGAGGCCGAGGCGCAGGCGGGCTCGACCCGGGCGATCGGCACCGCCCAGGCCGACGCGACCCAGGCGCGCGGCCTCGCCGAGGCGAAGTCCACCGAGGCGCGCGGCCTCGCCGAGGCGTCCGCCATCAAGGCGCGGGCCGAGGCGCTCGCCGTCAACCAGGAGGCGGTCATCGCCCAGCAGCTCGCCGAGCAGGCGGTGAACATCGTCGCCGCCGCGGCCAAGCCGATCGGCGACATCGACCACCTGGTGGTGCTCAACGGCACCGACGGCGTCCAGGAGGCGGTTCTGGGCTCCATCGCCCGCGGGTTCACCGCGCTGCAGGCGCTGCGCCAGAGCCTGGCGCCGAGCCCGGCGGTGCCGGTGGCGCAGAACGGCCACGCCGAGGCGGTGCCCGACGAGCCGCCCGCTCCGGAGCGGATCCGCCGCAGCGGCGGCCAGGGATAGCGCCGGTGGGGCTGCGCCGGCGTCTCGGGTGGCTGCTGCGCGCCCGGGCACGCCGGCTGCAGGGCCCCGACGACCCGATCGCGGTGCTCGAGCTCGCCTACTCCCGGCAGCTGGCCACCGCCGACGCGATCCGCCAGGGGATCGCCGGGGTGGTCACCGCCCGCACCCGGCTGCGGCTGCAGCGGCAGTCGCTGGAGCGGGAGCGGGCGGCCCTGGAGGAGAGCGCCCGGGGCCACCTGCGCGGGGGGCGTGAGGGCCTCGCCGCCGCCGCCCTCACCCAGGCCGAGCTGCTCGGGGGCCAGGTCGAGATGCTCGCCGGCCAGGAGCGGAGCCTCGGCGCCGAGCACGACGCCCTCGACGCCGCGGGGCGCCGTCACCAGGCCGGGCTGGCGCTGCTGCGCACCCAGAAGGAGGTGCTCGGCGCCCAGCATGCCGCCGA
Source organism: uncultured Chloroflexia bacterium (assembly GCA_963846365.1). Classification (GTDB taxonomy): domain Bacteria; phylum Chloroflexota; class Dormibacteria; order Aeolococcales; family Aeolococcaceae; genus CF-96. The sequence goes on along the minus strand of CAWJVN010000001.1, from coordinate 350,612 downwards.
CCGGGCCCGGCTCGGCGCCGCAGAGGCGCTGGCGGGGCTGGGGGCGGACGACACCGCCGTCCGCGTCCTTCTCGAGCGGGCCCGGGAGCGCATGCTCGCGGTGGCCGCCCGCGCCGACGCGCTCGCCGAGCTGACCCGGCGCCCCGCCCTCACCGAAGCCTCCGGCCTGGAGGCGGAGCTCGCCACCGCCGCGGTCGCCGGCGGGGTGCAGCGCCGCCTCGCGGCGCTGCGAGGCGAGCTGGGGCTGCCCCCGGGCCTGCCCCCGGCCTGACGCCGGGACAGCGGAGGAGCGCCGTGGCGTCCTCAGCCGGCCGGGGGAGGCTCCTCGCCGGCCGGGGCCGGCAGCTCCACGGCCTGCTCCGCCTGCTCGTTGCGCTGGGCGAGGGCAGCCCAGAAGCCGGCCCGCGCCGACCGGCGCAGCTCGGGGCGCTCGCGCAGCTCGCCGAGGGCGCGCACCGCCGCGCGGATCAGCTCGGAGTCGATCTCGGCGGGGAGCTCCCAGGGGCGCAGGCCGTGGAGGCTGCGCAGCTGATCGGGGGTGGCCCGGGCCAGCCAGGCGGTGCCGAAGTCGACCCCCACCTGCATCGCGAACTGCTCGGTGGAGGGAGCCTCGCCGACGATCTCCTCGCCGCGCGGGGTCGGTGCCACCCGGCTGAGGTGGGGGCTCCAGAAGTCGGCGGGGAGGACCAGGTGCTCGTCGGACTCCCAGATCAGCGTGTGCGCCTGGTTGTTCCCGGGGACTCCGACCAGCACCGCCCGCACCCCCAGGTCCTGGGCCTGGGTCATGCCCTCGCGGATGTCGTCGTCGCCGGTGACCAGGAAGGCGGTGACCATCCCCCGCGCCTGGGCGAGGGTCATCAGGTCGCGGACCATCAGCGAGTCCACGCCCTTCTGGCGCCCCTGGACCATCCGGCCCAGGCGCACCTTGACGCTGCCCAGCACCGCGAGCTGGCGGTGGTGCTCGGTGGGGATGCCGCCGGAGGCGGCGTCGTACCAGTAGGAGCGGAGCAGGGGCAGCCCGCAGTGCCCGGTGAGCAGCCCGGCGAGCGAGGCGGCCATCCCCTCGTAGTCGCAGTCCATCTGCGGCCGCAGGCTGGTGCCGAGGCAGAGCTCGCCCGCGGCGGCGAGCACGTAGCCGAGGTCGACGAAGATGGCGCAGCGATCCACCCGCGCAGGGTAGGCGTCCAGGGCGTCAGCCCGCCACCGACGCCCCGCCGGATCGTCGAGCGGCGAAGGCAACCGGCGGGTTCGTCCGTTGACCTGTAGAACTCGACGGAGGTCGTGGGGGGGTTCGGGATGAGCAGTGTGGCGCCCGATCGGGTGGAGGACGGCGCGTCCGCGTCCCCGGCCACGGCGCCTCCCCGCGGGATCGCCGAGCACTGGTGCCTGTGGTGTCACGCCGTCCACGGTTTCGGGTACTGTGCCCACGCGTCGTGGCTCACCCATGACGCGCTGGCGCGCCGGGGGGCGCACTTCAACTGGAGATAGGCGGTGGACCAGTGTCGCGTGGTCCCGGGCGGTGAGCGCTACACCGGCCTGCAGGGACTGTCCTTCTTCGCCGGGGTCTCGGCGGAGAGCGCCGGATCGCGATCGCTCTGCCTGCACGCGCTCACCATCCCGCCCGGCGGTCGCGCCCGCGCCCACCTGCACGAGGGCCACGAGTCCGCGATCTACATGATCAGCGGCGACGCGGTGGTCTGGTCGGGGGAGGGGCTGAGCCTGCGCCTCGAGGCCCATGCCGGCGACTTCGTGTACATCCCGGCCGGAACTCCACATCTCCCCGTCAACGCGAGCGATGCCGAGCCCTGCGTCGCGCTGGTGGCGCGCACCGACCCCAACGAGCAGGAGAGCGTGGTGCTGCTCCCCGAGCTCGACGCGCTGCCCCACCTGGGGTAGACGCGCTGCACACGGTCTGCGTCTTCTGCGGCTCCTACGTGGGCGACCGTCCCGAGTACCGGCGGGCCGCCGTCGACCTCGGCGAGGCGCTGGTGGCCCGGGGCACCCGGCTCGTCTACGGGGGCGGCCGGATCGGTCTGATGGGGGTGATCGCCGACGCCGTGCTCGCCGCCGGCGGCGAGGTGGTCGGGGTCATCCCCGCCCACCTCAGCTCGCGGGAGGTGGCCCACTCCGGCCTGACCGACCTGCGGGTGGTGGGCTCGATGCACGAGCGCAAGCAGCTCATGTTCGATATGTCCGAGGCGTTCATCGCCCTCCCCGGCGGCCTGGGGACGCTGGAGGAGCTGCTCGAGATCACCACCTGGGCGCAGCTCGGGCTGCACCGCAAGCCCATTGGCGTCCTCGACGTGCTCGACTACTTCGACGGCCTCGTCAGACTGCTCGACCACGCCGTCCTCAGCGGCTTCCTCACCCCGCGGAACCGCGGGCTGATCCTCCGCGAGCTCGACCCCTCCGCCCTGCTCGACCGGCTCGAGGCGCACCTCGCCCCCTCGCCGCCGATCGACCCCGGGCGGGTCTAGGCTCGGTCCCCCAGCAGCGCGGGCAGGGCGGCGATGCTGTCGATCACCGCGTCGGCACCGGCCGCCTCGGGCCCGTCGCCGCCCGCCTTGCCGGTGCGGCGACCACCACCGGGGTGAGCAGCTCCTCCTCGGCGGCGCCGACGCCCATCCCCGCGAGCCGGGTCACCAGCTCCGCGGGGGTCACCGAGTCGGTGTTGCTGGTGAAGCGCAGCGGCAGCGGCCGGGCGCGCAGCCAGGCGACCGCGTCGCCGGCGCCGGGGACGGCGCGGCCGCCCTCGTAGACGGTGCCGTCGAGGTCGAGCAGCACCGCGCGGATCCCGCCGAGCGGCATCGCCCGCCTATCCCTTGAAGATGCCCCGCATCACCCCGGCGGCCACCCCGGCGGCGGCGCCGCCCTCGGCCGCGCCCACCGCGCCGTACTCGGCGAGGGCGTGGGCCAGCCGGGAGAGCGGCAGCGACTGCAGCCACACCCGTCCCGGGCCGGTCAGCGTCGCCAGGAAGATGCCGTCACCGCCGAAGAGCTTGTTCTTGATGCCCCTGATGGTGGTGATGCCGAAGTCGACGGTCTCCTGGAAGAGCCCGACGTGGCCGGGGTGCACCCGCATCGTCTGCCCGGGGGCGAGGTCGTAGACCACGATCTCACCGCTGAGCTCGATCCAGGCCCGCCCCTGGCCGGTGATCGCCTGAAGCCGGAAGCCGTCGCCGCCGAAGATGCCGGCGCCGAGCCGCTGCTGGAAGCCGAGCGACAGCTGGATCCCGTGGGTGCCGGCGACGAAGGCGTGGCGGTGGGCGCGGAAGCCGGCCCCCGGCTGGGGGGCGACGTCGACGGGGAAGATCTGCCCGGGGAGCTTGGCGGCGAAGGCGACCATCCCCGCGGAGCCCTCCGCCATGTACGCGGTCATGAACAGGCTGCTGCCGCCGGCCATGCGCTTCAGCGCGCCGAGCGCGCCGCCCGCGCCACCGGTCTGGGTGGTGGTCGCCATCCGGATGCTCTCGGTCATCCAGGACAGCTCGCCGGACTCGGCGAAGATGCTCTCGCCCGGATCGAGGCTGAGCTCCAGCACCGGCATCACCGTTCCGACGATCTTCTCGTGCATGCTGTCTCCTCGTGCCCGGCTGCGGTGACGGTGATTGTGCGGGTTCCCGGGGCTCGGCCCGCCACAATGCACGCCGTGCCGATCCATGAGCTGGGACCCGAGCAGACCGCCCTCGGCCACCGCGCCATGCTGGCGCTGCGGCCGCGGATTGGCGATGCGGCGGCCTTCGCGGCGCACGTGAACGCGGTGCAGCGGCCCGAGGGATACCGGCTGGCGGCGTCGATGGAGGAGGGGGAGGAGGAGGCCTCGGCGGTCGCCGGCTTCCGGATCCTCCACCTGCTGGCGTGGGGCCGGGTCCTCTACGTCGACGACCTCTCCACCGTGCCCGAGCGCCGCGGCCGCGGCCACGCCGGCGGGCTGATGCGCTGGCTGCTCGAGGAGGCGGGCCGGCTCGGCTGTGCCCAGCTCCACCTCGACTCCGGGGTGGGCCGGGAGCGCGCCGACGCCCACCGCCTCTACCTCGGCCACCACCTGCGCATCACCGCCCACCACTTCGCGATCGAGGTGACGGCTCAGCCCTCCAGCCGGTAGAGGACGGCGGCGTTGCCGGCGAGCACCCGGCGGCCCACCTCCACGGCCTCGCCCTCGTCGAGGGTCGCGGCCGCGACCAGCTCGGCGAGGGCTCCGGCGAGGGCCTCGCGGTGGCGCTCGGCAGCCACCAGGTAGGCCTCGGGCAGGGCGGTGGCGTCGGTGGCGTAGAGCAGCTTGGTCCAGGGGCAGAGGCCGAGGGCCTCGCGCATCGCCCGGGAGCCGTCGAGGCCGGCCTGGGGGAGGGCGAGGGAGAGGTCCATGTGGACGTCGGCGTGGACCGCGCAGAGGTAGGCGGCCTCGCGGTGGTACGGGTAGCAGTGGAGGAGGACGATCCGCAGGCCGGCGACCCGGCCGCCGCCGAGCAGCGGCCGCAGCCCCAGCGGGCTGGTCTCGGCGAGGTCGCCGTCGGCGTCGCCGAGGCCGCAGTGGACCTGCAGCGGGAGCTCGAGCCGGCGCACCTCCTCGGCGGCCGCGAGCAGCAGGGTGTGGCAGAGCGGATCGCCCTGGAGGCGCACCTCGCCACGGCCGGCGAGACGGCGCAGCTCCGCGTAGTCCTCGGCGGCGGCGGCGCGGTCGGGAGGCTGCAGGCGCAGGCTGGCGCGGTAGCCGGTGATGGTCTTCACCGCCACCGCCCGGCGGGCCCCGACCTCGCGGCGCAGCTCGGTGCGCACCGCTGCCAGCCACTCGCCGACGCTGGCGCAGTGCGGCACCAGGGCCTCGGCGAGGGTCTCGAGCCGGATCACCTCGCGCTGCGGCACCGGCACGGTGCGGGCGTGCTCCTCGGGGTCCATGGCGCCGAGCTCGGCGCCGTGGTCGAGGAGCATCGCCCCGGTGCCGCTGCGGAGCAGCAGGGCGCCGAGGTGGACGGCCGGGTCGCGCTGGCCGCGCGCCTCCAGCACCGCCGCCTCGGTGGGCTCGCAGGCCAGCTCGGCGGCGAGGCGGCGGAGCGCGTCGCGGTACACCGCGGTGTGGGGGACGTGCTCGGCGATCTGCCGCGGCTCGAGGCTCTCGGAGAACACCGACCGCAGCTCGGCGGCGCCGATCCGGCGCTGGGGGCGGCGCAGCGGGTGGCAGTGGTGGTCGATCGCGGCCACCCCGGCCCAGGCGGCGAGCAGCCGCTCCCGCATCAGTGGCGCAGCCGGTGCTGCCGGAACTCGAAGTCGGCGTCCTCGGCGGCGAAGGCGTCGACGTCGTCGCGCTTCACCGCCAGGTAGCAGCCGGCGAGGCGGGATCCGAGGGCGTCGAGCAGCACCGGGTCGCGCTCCAGCCGGTCGAGGGCGTCGCCGAGGCTGCCGGGCAGCCGCTCGGCGCCGTCGAGGGTGGCGGGGTCGACCTCGACCGGCGGGGGCGGCTCCAGGCCGCGCTCGATCCCGTCCAGGCCGGCGGCGATCACACCGCCGAGGGCGAGGTAGGGGTTGGCGCTGGCGTCGGAGGGCTTGAGCTCGAGGTTGAGCGTCGCCGCCTCGCGTCCCCAGTAGGGCGAGGCCACCCGCAGCGCCGCCTCGCGGTTGTCGTGCCCCCACACCCGGTGCGCCGAGGCCCAGGAGCGCGGCACCAGCCGCCGGTAGGAGTTCACCGAGGCGCAGGTGAGCGCCACCAGCGCGGGGAGGTGGGCGAGCACACCGGCGGCGAACCGCCGTCCCACCGCGCTCAGCCCGTCCTCGGCGGCGGCGTCGTGGAAGCGGTGGCGCTCGCCGGCGAGGTCGAGCGCGGAGAGGTGGAGGTGACAGCCGTTGCCGGGCTGGTCGGGCCAGGGCCTCGGTGCGAAGGTGGCGTGCAGGCCGTGACGGCGGGCGACCGAGCGCACCGTCTCACGGTAGAGCAGGTGCTGATCGGCGGCCTGCAGCGCCGGGGCGTGGCGGATCGAGAGCTCCTGCTGCCCCCGGCCGAGCTCGGGGTAGTACTGCTCGACCGGCATCCCCTGCTCCTCCAGCGCCACCACCACCTCGTCGATCACCTCGGCGGCGCCGTCCATGCCGCGGGCGTCGAAGCAGAGGCTGTCGTCGAAGGGCACCAGCTCGCCGTCCCGGTCGCGGGCCAGCGACCACTCCGGCTCGAAGGCGGCGATCACCGCAAGGTCGTGGCTCGCCGCCCGCTCCACCATCCGCCGGAGGAAGCCGCGCCCGTCGACCTCGTAGGGCACCCCGGCGGTGGTCGCCATGTCGACGAGCACCACCCCGGTGTGGGGCGCGTAGGGGGCGACGACGAAGGTGGCGGGGTCGGCGACCAGGCGGATCTCCCCGACCGGGCCCATGCCGGGCACCGGCGCGAGCCGGTCGAGCATGGTGAAGGCCTGCATCGCGACGGTCAGGCCGATGCCGCCCTCGAGCCGTTCGGCGAGCTGGGTGGTGCCGGTCGCCTTGCCCCGGATGATGCCGTCGTTGTCGCAGTAGAGGAAGCGCACCAGCCGCAGCTGCGCCGACCGGGCCTGCTCCACCAGCCGGGCGCGGTCGACCGCCTGCTCGGGCCCCGGCCGGCGGTCCCGCGCGCTGGGCGGGGCGTCCTCAGCCGTCGATGCGCACCTCGACGCCGTCCTGGTCCCAGCGGGTGTGGAAGACGCCCTCGCGGTCGGTGCGCCGGTAGGTGTGGGCCCCGAAGAGGTCGCGCAGCCCCTGGATCAGGTTGGCGGGGCCGCGCTCGCGGCGCAGCCCGTCGTAGTACGCGAGCGAGGAGGCGAAGGCGGGTACCGGCACGCCCAGCTCGACGGCGTCGCGCACCACCCGGCGCCAGGCGTCCTGCCGGGCGGCGAGGGCCTCGCGGAAGAAGGGGGCGAGCATCAGGCTGCGCAGCGTCGGGTGCGCCTCGTAGGCCTCGCGGATGCGGTCGAGGAAGCGCGCCCGGATGATGCATCCGCCCCGCCAGATGGTGGCGATGGCGCCGAGGTGGAGGTCCCACCCGTAGGTCTCGGCGGCGGCGATCATCTGGTCGAAGCCCTGGGCGTAGCTGACGATCTTCGAGGCGTAGAGGGCGTCGCGGACGTCGTCGACCAGGCGGTGGTCGGCGCCGTCGCCGAGGAAGCCGTCGGTGGGCCCGGCGAGCAGCGAGGCCGCCTCGGCACGCTCGTCGCGGCGCGCCGAGAGGGTGCGTGCGAACACCGCCTCGGTGATCGAGGTGAGCGGGACCCCGAGCTCGAGCGCGTTCTGGCTGGTCCACCGCCCGGTGCCCTTCTGCTCGGCCTGGTCGACGATCGAGTTGACCAGGGCACCGCCGGTGTCGTCGGTCCTGGCGAGCACCCGGGCGGTGATCTCGATCAGGTACGACTCCAGCTCGCCGCCGTTCCAGGTGGCGAAGATCCCGGCGAGCTCGGCCTCGCTGAGGCGCAGCGCATGGCGGAGGAGGTCGTAGGCCTCGGCGATGAGCTGCATGTCCGAGTACTCGATGCCGTTGTGCACCATCTTCACGTAGTGCCCGGCGCCGTCGGTGCCGATGTGGGTGCAGCAGGGGGTGCCGTCGACCTGGGCGGCGATGCGGGTGAGCACCGGCGCGACCGCCTCGTAGGCCTCCGCCGAGCCGCCGGGCATGATGCTCGGCCCCTCGAGCGCGCCGGTCTCGCCGCCGGAGACGCCGGTGCCGATGTAGCGGAACCCCTGGGCCTCGACCTCGGCGGCGCGGCGGCGGGTGTCGGTGAAGAGCGAGTTGCCGCCGTCGATGAGGATGTCGCCGGTGTCGAGGTGGGGGAGGAGCTCGGCGATCGCGGCGTCGACGGGATCGCCCGCCTTCACCATGAGCAGGATCGGCCGCGGCCGCTCGATCTCGGCCACCAGCTCCTCGGGCGAGTAGGTGGGGGTGATGTGGCCCTCGTCGCCGTGGGCGCCGGCGAACTCGCGGGTCCGCGCCGCGGTGCGGTTGAACACCGCCACCGGGACGTCGTGGTGGGCGAGGTTGCGGGCCAGGTTCTGGCCCATCACGGCCATGCCCACCACTCCGAAGCGGCTGGCTGCGGTCATCGGCGACGGTCTCCCTCGGCGGTGCTCCGGCGGTGCTCGAACGCACTGTAACCCGGTCCCCGGGGCGCCGTTCCACTCCGTGGAGCAACGCAGCTGGGGGATGGGTCATGACCTGGGTGACGGTGGCAGGCCTGGTGGTCCTGGTGATGTTCGCCCTGCTCCAGTGGCTGGGCCAGCTGCGGCGCAACCTCTTCCAGACCCGCTCCTACCGCCACGGGCACGACTCCGAGTGGGAGTGCAGCTCGGAGCGCCGGGTCCGCCTCCGCCGCTGACCCGCGGCCGCCTCAGGCCGCCTCGGGGACCATCACCGGGGTCGCCGGCGCCGCCTCCGGCTCGGACTCGGGGGCGGGCCGGCCGCGGCGGCGAAGTCCCCAGATGATCGCGCCGGCGACCGCGAACGGCACCATCTGCAAATCGACGAGCAGCGAGACCGAGGCCGCCTGGCTGGTGCCGATGCCGTCGTGGGCGAGCAGGCCGACGAGGATCCCCTCGCGGAGCCCGAGGCCGTTGACCGAGAACGGCGCGAGGGTGCCGAGCAGGGAGATCGGGATCACCAGCGCGAACACCTCCGGGTCGGTGCTGATCCCCACCGCGTGCGCCATCGTGGTGAGCGCGAGCAGGTTGAAGCCCCAGCTGGCCACCCCGCTGGCGAGCGACGCGACCAGCAGGCGGGGGTGATGGGCGTAGCCGTCGAAGGTGCCGGTGAAGGGGCGGATCGCGCCCAGCAGACGGCGCACCGGCCCGGCCCCGGCGCCGAGGCGGCGGACCAGGCTGTCGGAGCTCAGCAGAACCGCGAGCAGCACCAGGATGAGGATCGCCAGCGAGACCGCCACCGCCGCGGGCATCAGGCCGAGCCGGGCGTCGAGGCGGTCGCGCATCATCAGGGCGGCGAGCGCCCCCCAGAGCGCGATGCCGAGGGCGCCGGCGAGCCGCCCGCCCACCACCGCGGCGAGTGCCGGGCCGCTGCCGATCCGCCGTCCCGTCTCCACCACCCGCACCGCGTCGCCGCCGACGCCGCCGGGCAGCAGCTGGCCGACGAAGAGGGCGCGGAGGTAGAGGGAGAGCAGCGCGGGCCAGCCGGGGCAGGGGCCGGGGCCGTGCAGCAGCACCGCCCAGGACACCATGCCGAGGAGCACGGAGACCGCGGTGAGGGCGACCCCGGCGGCGACCCAGCCCGGGCTGACGTCGGCGAGCCGCCGCGCCGCCTCGGGGATGTCGACGGCCCGGACCAGCAGGAGCAGGCCCACCGCGGTCCCCAGGGCGCGCACCGGGGGGGAGCAGAGCAGCCCCGCGACGGCGCTCCGGCGTCGGGGGCACGCGGCCATTGTGGACTCCGGCACCGTCAGCATCGTTCGGCGTTCATGATATCAGGGCTATACAAAAGCCCATCACTCATCCCTTCACCTCGGCCCGTCCCGATCAGCCCATGAGGTTCCCGTCACTCCACGGTCGCAGCCGGCCCTGCCGGTACAACGATCCTCGCCGACCGATGATTGCTCGCCGCCTCCGCGAAGCCGGTGGCGGCGGGCTCACGCTGCGGTGACGCTCAGGCCGCGGGCGGCCGGAGCCGCCGCTCGACGTCGCGCGACCCCATCGTCGCGCTCCCCCAGGTGACCGTCCCGTTGGGCCACACCGTCGCCGAGGCGCCCTTGGGTTTGACCAGCAGAACCTCGCCGCCGGCCACGAAGACGGGGGCTCTGCGCTGCTGGGCCATCCGCCTGGCGCGGTCGAAGGGACGCAGGGGGCGATCGAGGGGTGCGCTCATGCTCACAGTCTTCCACGGTTTCGCCCACCTGAAAAGACGTTGCGCCGGCCACCGGTGTCGGCCACCTTCGGCGATATACTCGGATCGCCCATGGACACCCACTCAGAGCGCGGCGCGCCCCCGCCACCGACCGAACGTCCGGCCTGGACGCTGCTGAGCAACCACGGCCTGGTGCTGCTGTGCATCGCCAACGAGACCACCATGCGGGTCCGGGACATCGCCGCCACGGTCGGCATCACCGAGCGGGCGGCGCAGCGGATCGTCGGCGAGCTGATCAACGGCGGCTACCTGAGCCGCCGCCGTGAGGGCCGGCGCAACGTCTACGAGGTGCATCGCAACGCCCCCCTGCGGCACCCCGCCTGGGGCGAGCGCGAGGTGCGCCACCTGCTGGTGATGGCCCGAGCCTGATCTCGCTGACGCGGTGCGAGCCGCGGTGCGGTCATCATGTCCCACGGGACGGAGCGGCCGTCTCGCGGAAGGATCAGGGAGGGGTGCCCCGGCGCCCCGAGGAAGGGAAGTCGCGCATGTGGGCCCACCGGACCCGCGCGTGTCAACGTCGCCGGTCGGCGCTCGCGCTCCCCGTCGCGCTGCTCGCCGTCACCTCGCTGCTGAGCGCCCGGCCGGCGCAGGCCGCCTCACCGGACGCCGTGGTCCGGTCCGTGCTCGACGAGATCACCACCCACGGATGGAACTCCGCGGTCGGCGGCCTCTACATCAACTGGTCGGTCGACGACCCGACCCAGGTGAACCAGCCCGGCGGGGTGGTCACCCGCCACGACGGGCTCACCGAGCTGCGCGACCTTGCGAACATGCTCTGGTACCAGCGCCGGCATCCCGGCGACCGCTCGCAGGCGGCCGCGATCGCCCGGCTGCAGCCGGTGGTCCAGGGCGAGTTCCAGCGCTACGGCTCGGACAAGGGCTGGGTCTACTGGGAGCTGCTGCGGATCGCCGAGCTCGGCGGCGGCCGCGCCTTCGGCGACGAGGCTCGCGCCCTGGCCGCCCACCTCGCCACCATCGTCGACCCCGCCACCGGGGTCTCCCACGGGCCCCTGAGTGCGTCGACCGCAGAGGCCGCGGCCACCTGCCCCGACGGCTACCGGGTCGACCACGACCTCGAGAGCGGCCTCGCCCTCGCCGACGCCGGCGCCCGCTTCGGCGACCCCTCGTGGGCCGCGCTGGGGGCACGCGAGGTCGACGTGGTCGTCGCCCAGACCTTCGACACCGCCCACCACCTCTTCAACCGCATCGTCTGCCAGGGGGCGGTCTGGGATCAGCACGCCAAGATCGGCGAGCAGGCCGACGACATCACCGCACTGCTCGACGCCGGCGCCGCCACCCACAACGGCGCCGACATCGCCCGCGCCCAGGAGATGCTCGACACCCTCGCCGGTCCTGCCGGGGGGCTCCACGACACCGCCCGCGGCGGCTACCACTTCACCCTCGACATGGGAACCGGCGCGGTGGACAGCAGCTACAAGGAGACCCGGCAGCTGGCCATGCTCGGCGCCTTCCACCACGCCGACGCGCTCCTCGGCGGCCGCTACGCCGCCGCCGAGGCGGAGATGCTGCGGGTGGCGCTGCAGATGTTCACCCCGGCGCCGCTGTCCGGCTTTCCCTATCGGGAGGCCCCGCAGTTCGGCTTCTTCGGCCGGGAGAGGTGGATCACCACCGAGTTGGCGGGGATCGCCCTCGAGGCCCTCCAGGCCACCCTCGGCGACGTCGTGCCCTCGCCGGTGCGGCTGCCGGCGGCGGTCCGCCCGGCCGCCCCGGTCGCCGTCGCACCGGCACCACCGCCGCCGGCCGCCCCCGCGCCGGCGCTGGCCACCCCCGAGCCGTCGGCGCAGCCGGCGCTGCCCACGGCCCCGCCGGAGCGTCTCGCCACGCCGCCGATCACCGCCGCCCGGGCGCCCGCGGGGTCCTTTCCCTGGGGAGTGATGGCCCTGGCCGTCGCCGTCGCCATCGCCGCCGCGTACTCGGCCCGGCGGCTGATGCTCCGATTCGCCCGGGAAGGCTGAGCCGCCGAGCCTCAGATCGCCGCGGGGCGCCCGGAGACGGCGGTGGCGAGCCGCGCCAGCATGTCCGCGTGGACCCGGCTCAGGGCTCGCGGCGCGAAGGTGCGCTCGAAGAAGCCACCCACCCCGGAGGCGCCCTGCCACTCGGTCTCGATGCGCACCCGGCTGCCCGCGTCCACGGGCTCCACCCGCCAGGTGGTCACCAGGGTCGAGGCCTCGTCGCGCTCCACCAGGGTGGCCCCGTCGGGGGTCTCCGCGCGCACCCGGTAGTCGCGCTCTCGCGGGCCCGCCTTGAAGCGATAGGCGACCACGCTGCCGGCGCCGAAGCCGCCCTCGACGACGCGGTAGTCCTGGTAGTTGACGGGCAGGATCTCGGGACGCCGGCGGTAGTCGGTGAGGAAGGTGAACACCTCGGTGGGGGGGGCGGGGACCGTCCCCTCGGCCTCGGCGTGGACGGGACCGGACATCGACGTGACCTCCTGGTGTTCTGGGTGAGCCGACGATATCCGGGAGGTCCCCGGCCACGGCGGCGTACGGGTCCGTCCCCGCCGGTGAGAAGGCTGTCACGGTGCTGTGGCCTCTGCAGGTTTCGAGGCTTTCCCGTCGTTCTCTTCAGTGCGTGGTGCCGGGGGGCCGGCGCCGTGGGGAGGTCAGGTCGGGTGCGCACAGGGATCCGGCGACGCGGCGCCGTCACGACCCTCGCCGCCCTTGCCCTGCTCGCCGCCGCCGCGCCGGCGACGCCGGTCGCCGCGACCGCCGCTCCGGTGTCGGTCTGGGTCCAGACCCTCGACTCCTGCCGCCAGACCATCGGCGGCGCCGGCCTCGGGCTCAGCGCCGCCGGCGTCTCGACGGTGCGCACCGTGCCCGCCGGCATCTCCCGGAGCGTCGGCGCTCCCGGAGGCGGCTGCCCGGCCGAGCGCGGCGACTGCAGCGGCGCCGCCCCGGCGGGCTGCGCGGTCTTCAGCATCACCCCGCCCGCCGCGGGGACCCGGACCTACCGCCTGGAGCAGCTCACCGTCCCCGCCGGCTACGTCGGCTGCACCGGCGGCAGCGCCTGCCTCGGGGAGGTGGCGGGCTTCACCCTCGACTCCGCCGGCGCGGTGCTCGGCGCCACGGTGACGAACAACCTCCCCGACGGCGTGGTCACCACCGCGCCGGCATCCGGCGCGTCCTTCCGGGCCACCGCGGACGACCCGATCGTGCTCCACGACGACGCCGTCGGTCCCGGCGTCTGCGACGGCGACGGCGATTCCGACGATCAGCTCTCGGCGCCCGCCGGCCCCCACTGCGACGACCACCCCGACGGATCGCTCGCCCACCTCACCGTCGCCGGCGCCGCCCTCGCCGACGGCGGGCTGATCGCCGCCGCGGGCTTCCTGCCGCTCGCCTCCGCGGGGGCTCCGGCGGGCCGCCGGCTGGTGGGCAGCCCGGCGGTGATCGCCGGCACCGCCCTCGACCCCGCGCTGGAGATCGGCACCTTCGACGACGGCGGCCTCTACGTCCGCTCCGACGCGCTGGGGTGGCGACCGCTGTGGAGCGTCGCTCCCGGCTTCACCTGCGTCGACAACCCGGCCGCCCACCTCGACCACGCGTCGGCCACCCTCTGGGTCGCCTGCCAGGGCGCCGACCACGTCCTCCGCTACGCCACCGGCGACCTCCCGGCCAGCTCGTTCCAGCTTCCCACCCTCGACCGCTGGCGGACCCTGCCCGGGCTGCAGCTCGCCGCAGGGCCGGCGCTCGCCCCCGCCGGGGCCGGGGCCGGCGACGACCCCACCTTCTTCGCCGTCGACGCCGCCGGAGCGCTCTGGAGCGCCACCAGCTCGTCGCCGTGGGTCTCCCGGGGCGGGACCTGCCAGGGCCACCCCGCGGCGGCGCTCGGGAACACCGGCGCCACCCCGGCGACGGTGGTCGCCTGCCGGGCGCCCGACGGCTCGCTGCTCTACGGGGTGGTCGGCTCCGACGGAGCGGTCGGCCTGGTCCAGGCGGCGGCGACCACCCCGCGCAACGGCGGCGCCTGCGTGCTCAACGGTCCGTTGATCGACGGCCCGGGCATCGCCGCCACCGCCTCCGGGGTGCTGGTGCTGGTCACCGGCGCCGCCGACCACCTCGCCTACGCCAAGTCGATCAGCTTCAGCGGCGCTCCGGGGAGCGGACCGGTGGCGATCTCGCCCTACCAGGCGCTGTCCTTCGAGAGCGGTCCGCGGCCGGGGACCTGCGCCGCGCCCTCGGCCGCCAACCCGGCCACCCCCCTCGCCTCCGGTCCGGCGGCGGCGACCTGGTCCGGCGCCGCCCTCACCGTGGGGACGATCACCCCGACCATCCTGGCGGCGCCCCACTCCAGCTCGACCGCGGTCGCCCACCTCGTCGACGCCGCGGGCAACCCGGCCTCGGGTCAGACCGTGACCTTCTCGACCAGCGAGCTGGCGACCGCGGCGGCCACCCACCCGTCGGGGGGAGGCGTGTACACCGCCACCATCACCACCGGCACCTCGCCCGGCGCCGTGCGGATCGGCGCCGCCACCTCCGCCGCCCAGGGCGCCATGGCGATGCGCCTCTATCGCGGCGGCTACGTGCTCGACGGCTCCGGCGGCGTCCACCCCTTCGGCGGCGCCCCGGCGCTCGCCGCCAGCGCCTACTGGCCGGGGTGGACCATCGCCCGCGGCATCGAGCTTCGTCCCGACGGCGCCGGCGGCTACGTGCTCGACGGCTACGGAGGCCTGCATCCCTTCGGCGACGCCCCGCTGGTCCAGACCTCGGCCTACTGGCCGAGCTGGGACATCGCCCGGGGAGTGGCGCTGCGCACCGACGGGGTCAGCGGCTACGTGCTCGACGGCTTCGGCGGCCTCCACTCGTTCGGCGGCGCACCCGAGGTGCAGACCACCGCCTACTGGCCCAACTGGGACGTCGCCCGCGGCATCGCCCTGCGCAGCGATGGCGGCGGCTACGTGCTCGACGCCTTCGGCGGCCTCCACCCCTTCGGTGACGCGCCCCCGGTCACCGGCAGCGCCTACTGGCCGGGCTGGGACATCGCCCGCGCCCTCGCCGCGCGCCCCGAGGGCGGCGGCTACGTGCTCGACGGCTACGGCGGCATCCATCCCTTCGGCGGCGCCCCCGAGCTGCACAGCAGCGCCGGCTGGCCGGGCTTCGACATCGCCCGCGGGCTGTGCCTCGGCACCGGCGGCAGCGGGGCGGTGCTCGACGGCTACGGCGGCCTCGCCACCCTGGGCTCGGGGCCGCCGCTGAGCACCGGCGCCTACTGGCCGGGCAACGACATCGCCCGCGGGGTCACCGGCGGCTAACCTGCCCCCAGGGGGAGGGCTGTCAGCGACGAAGGAGCTGATGGCCTGGGGGAGGTCCCCCCACCATTCAGCGCGTCAGCGCTGAGAGGAGAAAAGTGCCACAGGCCTGGGCCGTCCACCTCCGCCCCGGCAGCGAGATCCCCGCGGAGCCCGGGGCGGCGCGCCGCTGGCTGCGGCGGGGCAGCCTTCCCGGGTCGCTGCTCCACGCCGGCGCCGGCACGGCGCTCCGCTGTGGCGGGGTCGAGCTCGGCCACGAGGCCCTGGCCGCGGCGGTCGAGGAGGTGGCCGGCGGGCTCGCCGGGCTCGGGGTCGGGCCCGGCGACCGGGTGCTGCTCCACGCCGCCGCCTCCTGCGGGTGGGTGCTCGCCTGCCTGGGGGCCCTCCGCGCCGGCGCGGTGGTGGTGCCGGTGAACCCCGACGCCCGCGACGCCGAGGTGGCCCACATCCTCGGCGACGCCGAGCCGGCGGTGTTGGTGGCCGACGCCGGCCGCCTCGCCGGCGCCGCCCGGCTGCGGCGCGCCCATCCCGGCGTCCGCCGGGTGCTCGCGGTGGAGGACCTGCCGCGGTCGTCGACGCCGGCCCCGGCGGCCGGGCTCGGCCCGGAGAGCCCGGCGGTGGTCATCTACACGTCCGGCACCACCGGCCGGCCCAAGGGCGCCCTCCTCGACCACGGCAACCTGCTCGCCCAGGGCCGCGGGGCGGTGGAGGCGTGGCGCTGGGAGCGCTCCGACCACGCTCGCTCTGGCGCTGCCGCTCCACCATCTCCACGGTCTCGCGATGGGCCTGGTGGGCACCCTTCTCGCCGGCGCCTCGGCGACCCTGCTGCGCTTCTCGCCGGAGCCGGTGGTCGCCGAGCTCCGCGGCGGCGCCAGCCTGTTCTTCGGGGTGCCGGCGATGTACCAGCGCCTCGCCGAACACCTCGAGGCCGCTCCCGCCGACCTCTCCGGGGTGCGCCTCTTCGTCTGCGGCTCGGCGCCGCTGCCCCCGGCCCTGTTCGAGCGCTGCGCCGCCCTGCTCGGCCAGCCGCCGCTGGAGCGCTATGGCATCACCGAGGGCGGGGTGGTGGTCTCCACCCCGTACGCCGGTCCGCGCCGGCCCGGGCGGGTCGGACACCCCCTGCCCGGGGTCGAGGTTCGGCTCGGCGACGAGGCCGAGGTACTGCTCCGCGGCGGACAGGTGTCTCGGCGGCTACTGGCGCAACCCCGGCGCCACCGCGGAGGTGCTCGAGGACGGCTGGCTGCGCACCGGCGACGTCGGGGAGATCGGCGAGGACGGCTCGCTCGCCATCCGCGGCCGGCTGAAGGAGCTGATCATCAGCGGTGGGCTCAACGTGTATCCGCGCGAGGTCGAGGCCGTCCTCGAGGAGCATCCCGCGGTCGCCGAGGTCGCGGTCGCGGGGCTGCCCTCGGAGCGCTGGGGCGAGCAGGTGACCGCCTTCGTGGTGGCGCGCGCACCGGTCGCCGAGGCCGACCTGCTGGCCCACACCCGCGCCCGGCTGGCGCCCTACAAGTGCCCGCGGTCGGTGCGCTTCGTCGCCGCGCTGCCCCGCAACGCCCTCGGCAAGGTGCGCCGCGCCGAGCTCGTCGAGGGTGCCGAGGAGCGGTAGGCCGCTCCACCGGCGGGGGCGGCGTACCATCCGAGCGCAGCAGCCGATCCGAGGAGATCGAGGATGTCGCTCCGCCAGGGGGCGCCGGTGCGGCTCGAGGTCGACCTCGCCCGCCTGCTGGACGCGCTGGAGGGCCTGCTCCGGCGGCTGACCGGCTCGCTCGAGCAGCTGAGCCCCGCGGAGTGGCGCGCCCCCAGCCGCTGCGCGGGCTGGTCGGCCGCCGACGTCGCCGGGCATCTCGGCTGGGGCGTCGAGGCCGGCCTCGAGCTGCTCCGGCGGGCGGCCCGGGGGTCGAGCGAGCGGTTCTTCGAGGGCTTCGACCCGCGGGTCACCCCGGGTCTGGCCCTCGAGCCGGTGCGCGGGCGTGACCCGTCCGCGCACCTCGCGGCGCTGAGCGCGGGGGCCGCGACCCTGCTCGCCGAGGCCCGCCGCCTCGCCGGCCGCGGCCTGGAGGCGGAGGCCGACACCCCGCTGGGGTGGGTGCCCTGGCCGCTCGCCCTCGACCACCTGCTCTGGGACGCCTGGCTGCACGAGCGGGACATCCACGTCGCCCTCGGCCACCGGTGCCCAGCCGACCCGGTGGAGGTGGGGCTGGTGGCCGCCTACCAGCTGGTGCCGCTGGGCGGGGTCATGCTGCGGGCG
Organism: uncultured Chloroflexia bacterium; assembly: GCA_963846365.1. Classification (GTDB taxonomy): domain Bacteria; phylum Chloroflexota; class Dormibacteria; order Aeolococcales; family Aeolococcaceae; genus CF-96. Next base: position 333,236 of record CAWJVN010000001.1, on the reverse strand, counting down.
GGGATGCCCGGCATCGTCGACCTCCGGCTCGAGGGGGCCGGCGGCGGCGCCCACCGGCTTCGGGCGGGCGACGAGATCGCCGTCGACCACCCCGATCAGCCGCCCGGGGAGGAGGGCTGCCTTCGCGGCGACGCCGTCAGCGTGATCGAGGCGATCAGCGGTCGCGGCGATCTCGCGGCCGCCGCCACCGGCCCCGAGCCGATGCGGCAACGGGCCCGGCTGCTCGCGGTGAGGCTCTCCGGGGTGTGAACCGCGGTTCACCCGCGGAACGCCGCGGCGGGGTCTCCTGAAGTACGCTCTGGTGGCGCGCGCATCGCAACCGGGCGGTCCTCCACCGCCGGCGCACCGAGCGAGGGCTGGCATGGACTTCCAGGAGAGCGACGAGCAGCTGATGCTGCGCCAGGCGTCGGCGGGCATCGCCGGCGGGTTCGGTCACGAGTGGTTCGTGCGCACCGCGCGCGCCGGGGAGCGGGGCGAGGAGCTCTGGCAGGCGCTCGCCAGGCAGGGGTTCATCGGCGTCAACACCCCCGAGGCCTACGGCGGCGGGGGGATGGGGATCTCCGAGCTCTCGATCGTCTGCGAGGAGATGGCCGCGGCCGGGTGCCCGCTGCTGCTGATGCTGGTGTCGCCGGCGATCTGCGCCTCGATCATCGCCAGGCACGGCAGCGAGGAGCAGCGCGAGCGCTGGCTGCCGCCGATGGCGAGCGGGGCGATCAAGATGGCATTCGCGATCACCGAGCCCGACGCCGGCTCCAACTCCCACCGGATCTCGACCACCGCCACCCGCGACGGCGACGGCTGGGTGCTGCGGGGCACCAAGTACTACATCAGCGGCGTCGACGAGTCCGCGGCCATCCTGGTGGTGGCGCGCACCGGCGGCGACCCGGCGTCCGGCCGCGGCGAGCTCTCGCTGTTCATCGTCGACGTCGACTCGGCGGGGCTGGAGCGCAGCATCATCCCGGTCGAGATCGTCGCCCCGGAGAAGCAGTTCACCCTCTTCTTCGACGGCGTCCGGGTCGGCGCCGACCGGCTGATCGGCACCGAGGGCAACGGGCTGCGCCAGGTCTTCGTCGGCCTCAACCCGGAGCGCATCATGACCGCGGCGATCAGCAACGGCATCGGCCGCTACGCCCTCGGCAAGGCCGCCGCCTACGCCAACCAGCGCAACGTCTGGGGGGTGCCGGTGGGCACCTACCAGGGCCTCGCCCATCCCCTCGCCAAGGCGAAGGTCGAGGTCGAGCTGGCCCGGCTGATGACCCAGAAGGCGGCCTGGCTCTACGACCAGGGGCTGGAGGCGGGTGAGGCCGCGAACATGGCGAAGTACGCCGCCGGCGAGGCCGCCACCGCCGCCCTCGACCAGGCGATCCAGATCCACGGCGGCAACGGCATCGCCTCCGAGTTCGGCCTCGCCGACATGTGGGGCCTCGCCCGGCTGCTGCGGATCGCCCCGGTGAGCCGCGAGATGGTCCTCAACTACGTCTCCCAGCACAGCCTCGGCCTGCCCAAGAGCTACTGATCCCGTGACCGCGTCACGCGCCGGTCATGGCAAGGTGGTCTCATAGGGAGCGGGAGACAGGAGGTCCAGGATGAGCACAGAGAGCACCGAGGTCCAGAAGACCGAGCAGCAGTGGCGCGCGGAGCTGTCGGCCGCCGAGTACGACGTGCTCCGGCGCAAGGGCACCGAGCGGCCCTTCACCGGCGAGTACGTGAACTGCCACGACGACGGCATCTACCGGTGCCGGGCCTGCGGCGCCGAGCTCTTCAGCTCGGCGGCGAAGTTCAACTCCGGGACCGGCTGGCCGAGCTTCACCGAGCCGGCCATCGCCGAGGCGGTGGAGCTCCACCCCGACCGCAGCCACGGGATGGTGCGCACCGAGGTCACCTGCCGGCGCTGCGGCTCGCACCTCGGCCACGTCTTCGAGGACGGCCCCGCCCCGACGGGGCAGCGCTTCTGCATCAACTCCGTCTGCCTCCGCCTCGACCCCGAGAACGGCTGAGACCTTCGGGTCCACCGTTGGGACTGACGGGTATGGCGGGATGGTGGGGGAACTCTCACCACCCGGCCGGGGGTTGGCGCGGGTGGCCGGCACCCACCCCGATTGGGGGTTTGTCCGGGACCGGCGCGCGGAGCGCTCCCGGCGGGCCCTCGTCCCATCACAATGTGCCGATGCTCATCGGACGCGCCGGCGTGCCGGCGGAGGGACGTTCGCGGGGGCTGAGTGACGGCACCGCCGACATCGAGCGGGCGGTGAGCGACCTCAGCCTTCGACTGCCGTCCCGGCTCGCCGGTCTCGCCCGCCTCGCCTGCAACTACCGCTGGTCGTGGACCCCGGGGGGCGCCGACCTCTTCGCCCAGCTCGACCAGCGCCGCTGGGACGCCTGTGGCGAGAACCCGGTGCGGATGCTCCAGGAGGTGTCGCCCTCGGTGCTCGAGCACGCCGCCCACGACGACGGCTACGTCGCCCGGGTGGCGGCGGCGACCCGCGAGCTCCACGGCTACGTCTCCGCACCGCCCCGGCCGGGCCCGCTCACCCCCGAGCACCCGGTCGCCTTCTTCTGCTCGGAGTACGGCGTCCACCGCTCGCTGCCGATCTACTCGGGCGGCCTGGGAGTGCTCGCCGGCGACATCCTCAAGGAGGCGAGCGACCAGGCGGTGCCGCTGGTGGCGGTCGGCCTGCTCTACCGCCAGGGCTACTGCCGGCAGCGCATCGATCGCAGCGGGTGGCAGCAGGAGTACTGGGTCGACACCGATCCCGACCGCCTCCCCGGGGCCCTGGTCACCCGCGCCAACCGCCCGCTCACCGTGCACGTGCATCTCGCCGGCCGCGACGTGGTGGCCCAGATCTGGCGCGTGGACATCGGCCGGGTGCCCCTCTACCTGCTCGACACCGACGTCCCCGAGAACCATCCCGTCGACCGCTGGATCGCCAACCGGCTCTACGTCGGCGAGCACCGGATGCGCCTCTCCCAGTACGCCATGCTCGGCATCGGCGGGCTGCGGGCGCTGCGGGCGATGGGCATCGAGCCGGCCATGCTCCATCTCAACGAGGGCCATCCCGCCTTCGCCCCGCTCGAGATGGCCCGGGCCGCCGTCGAGCACGGCTCGTCGCTCGAGGACGCCCTCGCCCTGGCCCGGGGACGCACCGTGTTCACCACCCACACCCCGGTGCCGGCGGGCAACGAGGCCTACGGCCCCGGCGAGATCCTCGAGGTGCTCGGCAACTTCCACGAGCGGCTCGGCACCGACGTCACCGGGCTGCTCGAGCTCGGCCGGGTGCGCCGCGGCGACCTCAGCGAGCCCTTCGGCATCACCCCGCTGGCGCTCCGGCTCAGCGCCGCCGCCAACGGCGTCAGCCGGCGCCACGGCCAGGTCGCCCGCGACATGTGGGCGGAGCTCGACATCCACATCGGCCACGTCACCAACGGCGTGCACGTGCCCACCTGGATGGCGGGGCCGATGCGCGACCTGCTCGACATGCACCTGGGCAAGGGCTGGCAGTCCCGGGCCGCCGACCCGCGCACCTGGCTGCCGGTGGCGAGGATCCCCGACGCCGACATCTGGGAGGTGCGCCGGCAGCTGCGCGCCGGCCTCATCGAGGCGGTGCGGCTGCGCGTCGTCGCCGACCGGCTGTCGCGGGGCGAGCCCGCGCACCTCGCCGACCGCGCCGCCCAGGTCTTCGACCCCGACCTCCTCACCGTGGGGCTGGCCCGCCGTCTCGCCACCTACAAGCGCACCGCGCTGATCGTGCGCGACCGTGGCCGGCTGCTCCGGCTGCTCGCCAGCGACCGGCCCATCCAGCTGCTGGTGGCGGGCAAGGCGCATCCCTCCGACGACGGCGGCAAGCGCGTCGGCCAGGAGATCATGGAGACCCAGGCGGGCCCGGACAGCACCGGCCGGCTGGTCTTCCTCGCCGACTACGACATGGGCCTGGCCGCCCACCTCGTCGCCGGCGCCGACATCTGGCTCAACGTCCCCCGGCCGCCGCTGGAGGCGAGCGGCACCAGCGGGATGAAGGCGGCGATGAACGGCGGGCTCAACCTCTCGGTGCTCGACGGCTGGTGGGAGGAGGGGTGCAACGGCGACAACGGCTGGGGCATCGCCAGCAGCGGCGGCGACGACTACGCCCAGGACGAGCGTGACGCCGACGCCCTCTACGGGCTGCTCGAGAACCAGGTGGTGCCGCTTTACTACGACCGCGACGAGCAGGGCGTGCCCACCGGGATGGTGCGGCGGATCAAGGCCTCGCTGATGACCGTCGGACCCCAGTTCAGCGCCACCCGCATGGTCCACGACTACCTCGAGCGCTACGCCGAGGTGCTCGGCCGGGAGGGCTGACCGCCCGCCCCGGGACACGGATCACCGGCGGACCTGTCGCGGGACGGTGACCCCGCGGAATCGCCGTCAGGGCACCGTGACAATGGCGGCACACGGTCATTCCGACCCGTGACCACCAGAGGAGCGACCCGCGTTGTTCGACGGCTTCCTTCGGCTCACCCCGTGCCCCGTCTGCAGCGGGCTCGACCTCCCCGCCGAGCTCGTCGGCGCCGCCGCGCCACCGCGCTGCCCCGCCTGCGGTGAGGAGTTCGTCGAGACTCCCGTCGCCGGCCGCGTGGTGGTGAGCGTGGGCCGCGCCGGTCAGCGCCGCTCGGTCCGCGAGCCGGCCGGCCGCCGGTAGACCGCTCTAGCTCTAGCCGGCGTCCGCCTCGGTCCCGGCCTCGACCGCGGCCGCGACCGGCGCGCTGCTCCGCGGCGCGGTGAGTCGCGACCAGATCAGGTCGCCGGCGGGCACCCCGGTCAGCTCCATCTCCGTCTCGACGGTGGTGTGCACGTCGATCTCGGCGTCGGGCGCCGCGGCGAGGCCGAAGAGCACCTCGGGGTCGTCGAGCTCGGGCAGCCGGCCGCTGTAGGCGCCGAGCACCACGCCGTCGCGCAGCAGCACGACGCCGACGTCGCCGGCGCCGATGATCCGCACCGCCCCGCTGGCGCGCTCGCGTCCGAGGTGGGCGAGCAGCCCGGAGAAGTCGACGAAGTTGGCGGGCAGGCCGCGGAAGCGCTCCGGGAGGTTGATCATCCGGGCGATCGCCACCGCGATCTCGGGCCGGTAGGTCGACACCGTGATCTCGTGGATGTCCTGCGACGCCGGGGTGGGCATGCTCAGCGTGTCCAGGCGGTGGGTGCCCGTCTCGTCGACCGCCACCAGTGCCACAATCGCGCCCTGGTGAAGGATCGCAACCTGGACGCGCTCGCCCCCGGCCTCGATGAGAGCGCCGGTGTGCCGCCGCTCGGCGAGGTGGCTGAGCAGGCGCGGGCCGTCGACGAAGGACGAGGTGAGCTGTCCGAGGGTGGACACGCCGGCGGGCAGGGGACAGGGGCCGACCGGGCCCGCGGGGGGGAGCGCCGAGCGCTCGACGGACGCCGACCAGACCACGGAGTTGACCGTGGAGGGGTCGGAGGTACGCACGATCATGGTCTCCTCCGCATCGCCTTCCCCTTCGCAGCCCTCCCCGCCCGAGAGTGCCTGAAGGAGGGCAAATGTATCACGTGAACGAGTTCGCCGGGAAAGAGTGGATGGTGATCTGCTCCTCGCAGCCGCCGCCCTACGACGTCACCGGGATGTACCTGCTGTGGTCCGACGACCGCGACCGGCTGCTCGAGATCGCGCGCACCGAGATCGGCTCCGGAGTGTTCCACGAAGCGCGGCTCAGCGTGCTCCCGGGGAAGAAGCCGGCCGAGCACGTGCTCTGCCTCTTCGCCCCCGACGGCTCGAGGAAGGTGGAGCTCTCCCACCGGGTGCGCGACAGCGGTGGCGGCATCACCTACCTGTACTGGCGGGACGGCACCGCCCTCCCGGTGCGCCGCGAGCTCAACGTCAGCGGCCTCATCGGCGACGGCGGCGGCGCCGAGGACGCCGCCACCTCCTGAATCTGCCGAACCCGGCAGGAAGACACATCGGGGAGCGAGCGATGACGGTGGTGGGAGAGGGGCGGGCGGCCCTGGTGACCGGCGGCTCCGGCGGCATCGGCGCGGCGATCTGCGAGAGCCTGGCGGAGGCGGGCTGCCGGGTGGCGGTCGCCGACATCGACGAGGCCGGAGCGGAGCGGGTCGCCGCCCGTGTCGGCGGCCTCGGCGTCCGCCTCGACGTGACCACTCCGGAGTTGGTGGTGGCCGCCGTCGCCCGGGTGCGCACCGAGCTCGGCGGGATCGGCGTCTGCGTGAGCTGCGCCGGCTGGGACGAGCTCAGGCCCTTCCTCGACACCGACGAGGAGTTCATGCGGCGGATCGTCGACATCAACCTGATGGGGCCGATGCGGGTGGTGCGGGCGTGTCTGCCCGGGATGATCGAGATGGCCTGGGGCCGGGTGATCGCCATCGCCTCCGACGCCGGGCGGGTGGGCTCGTCGATGGAGGCGGTCTACTCCGGGGCCAAGGGCGGGGTGATCGCCTTCACCAAGACGATCGCCCGGGAGATGGCGCGGCACGGCATCACCGCCAACACCGTCTGCCCCGGGCCCACCGACACCCCGCTGCTCAGCGGCATGCTCGGCGAGGGCACGGCGTCCGCCAGGGTGCTCGACGCCATGGTCAGGTCGGTGCCGATGCGCCGCCTGGGCACGCCCGAGGACATCGCCCCCGCGGTGGCGTTCCTGGCGTCGGATCACGCCGGATACATCACCGGCCAGACGCTGTCGGTGTCGGGTGGGTTGACGATGGCGTAGGGCCGGGACGGCCCGGACGTGCTCGGGTGATCAGCCGAGCTCAGCTCAGCAGAAGCTGCGCTTGCACAGCCACGAGGCGACCGCATCGCGGGTGAACGGGGCGGAGCGCTCCAGGCTCAGGGCGTGGCCGGTGTCGAGGACGGTGAGGGCGGTGACGTCCCTGGCGCCGGTGAACAGGGCCTTCTGCCGGTCCTGCGACGGCGGCGGGAAGATCGCGTCGTCGGCGCCGATCGCCAGCAGCACCGGGACCTGGATCGACGCCACCCTCTGCTCGTCGGTGGCGATGGCGGCGGGGATGGAGCTGTCGTCGCCGCAGGGGTCGGCGTTGCGCAGGCGGGTCGCCTCGCCCTCGACCGCCGGGTCGGCGTCGTGGAACATCAGCGCCTTGAACTCCTCCTTGCTCTGGCCGAGCGGAGCGTAGCCGGGAGGGTTGCCGCCGCTGGCGCAGACCGCGCCGGTCTGGGCGAAGTCGGCGAGCACCTTGGGGGAGGCGCCGGTGTCGGCCCAGGCGAGGATGATCAGAGCGTCGATGTCGTGGAAGGAGTAGGCCTCCGCCTGGGCGATGGCCCCGCCCGCGGAGTGGCCGGTCAGTCCCACCCGCACGAAGCCGAGCCCGGGCGCGCCGTCCATCGCGTACGCGCCGGTGCGCAGCGCCTGGACGACCTGGTGGGCGATGTCGGCCTGGGCGCCGATGCAGCTCTGCATCCCCGGCGGATGGCTGCTCACCCCGTAGCCGAGCCGGTCGATGATCAGCGAGGCGACCCCGTGTGTGGCCATCGCCTCCGACCAGTCGTATCCCGGGATGATCTCGAAGTCCCAGAAGAACTGGCCGTAGCCGAGCCCGTGGAGGTCGAGCACCACCGAGCGGCCGGGGTTCAGCGGGTCGAGCTGGTTGGCGGGACCGACCAGCCGGCCGTGGATGGTGTACGAGGCGCCGTCGCTCTGACAGGGCACCGCCGAGGTGTTCGAGTTCTTGACCTGGAAGCTGACCATGTGGCTGACCAGCGGGGCGGTGGGGGCGGCCACGGTGCGGGGCGCCGGGCCCACCGCCAGCGCGGTCAGCGCCGCCAGCCCGGCCACGGCCGCGGCCGCGGCGCGACGGATACGAGGCATCCTCCTGGCCCTCCTCACGTCGCGCTGCGCGCGGTGCCGCGGCGCAGCCCGTCCACGATCCGCGCCCACCCGCCGGTCCCCCCGCCGGGGAACGCGTAGAAGCTGACCCGGTCGACGATATCGCCATAGCGCGCCAGCAGGCGCTCCGCGATCTCGTCGGGACTCCCCTGGACGGCGAAGGCGTCGAGCACCGAGCCGTCGATCAGCTCCGCCATCTCCGTCCAGCGTCCCTGCTTGGAGAGGCCGTTGAGCTCTGCCTGGAGGTCGCCCCAGCCGTGGACGTCGAGCGCGCCACGGTAGGCGGGGGTGGACCCGTAGAAGGAGATCTGGGCGCGCACCGCCGAGCGGAGCGCGTCGACGTCCGCCGGCTCCTCGCCGGTGATCACGAAGCAGGGCAGGGAGATCTCGAAGTCCTCGCGGCGGCGGCCGGCCCGGGCGAGCCCGCGCTCGACCGCGGGGAGGGTGACCTCGCGGAGGTAGCGCTCGTTGGTGAAGGCGTGGAGGATGACCCCGTCGGCCACCTCCGCGGCCACCTCGGTCATCGCCTCGCCGACCGCGGCGAGGAAGATGCGGGGGGTGCCGTGGGGGTTGGGCCCGGGGTTGAAGAACGGCGTCATCAGGGTGTGGGTGTAGAAGTCGCCGCGGAAGTCGAGCTTGGACCCCGTGTCCCACGCCTCCCAGATCGCCCGGATGGCGCTGATCATCTCGCGCATCCGCGGGGCCGGGTGCGACCAGGTCATGCTGAAGCGCTTCTCGATGTGGGGCCGGATCTGCGACCCCAGGCCGAGGATGAAGCGGCCCTTCGAGTACGCCTGGAGATCGTGGCCGGTGTGGGCCAGGGTCATCGGGTTGCGGGCGAAGGCCACCGCGATCCCGGTGATCAGGTCGACCCGCCGGGTGTGCTCGGCGGCGACGGCCAGGGGGAGGAACGGGTCGTGCTGGGTCTCGATGCTCATCAGCCCGTCGAAACCCGCCTCCTCCAGCGCCACCGCGCGCTCCGCCGCGCCGCTCAGGTCGCCGAGGTGGGTGTCGATCTTCACCCTGCTCACTCCTCCTTTCCTCGCTCGGGGCGTCGCGACCGGGATCCCCGGCGGAGAGGATTGCACGTCGTCCTCCGTCCCCGCCTCGGGCTGACGCGGTCCCCCGTTTCCGCGGCCGCCGCTCCCGAGAAAGTGGGAGCCCGGTTCCCCCGTTCGTGCGATTGTTCGGCCGGTATCGGCGATGCCAGACTTCCCACCGCTGCCGGTCCGTCCCGTCGGAAGGGAGAGGGCGGAGGGCGCCACCACCAGGGGGAGGTCCGGGGATGGCGGCGGTGACCGAGGCCGACGGTGGCGTCTGAGGGCGTCTACGAGGGGCCGCTGAACCCACCGCTGAACGACGAGCTCGGCCAGATCATCGTCCGCGGCCTGCGGCCCGGCCGGAAGGGGCTCGAAGCGCTCGGCGAGATGGTGCTGCTCGGCGGCGCGGTCTTCACGTCGGTCCGCACCGGGGTCGTCTGGGAGGAGTTCATCCACCAGTGCGACATCTTCTTCAAGCGGATGATCATCCCCGTCCTGCTCATCGGCCTGGGGTGGGGGACGATGGTCTCGCTGGAGGCGGGCAACCTGCTCCAGCTCGCCCAGGCCTCCTGGCGCCTGGGCGGGTTCGAGGCGATGTCCCACATCCGTGAGTTCGACGCCTTCGTCATGGGCGACATCGCCATGGGGGTGGCGGGCACCGCGATCGTCGCCGACATGGGCGCCCGCAAGGTGCGCGACGAGCTCGCGGCGATGAGCACGCTCGGCATCGACGTGGTCCGGGAGATGGTCACCCCGCGGGTGCTCTCGATGATCGTCATGACCAGCGCGATGCTCTTCCCGATGATGCTGAGCAGCCTCTTCACCGGCTGGCTCGCCGCCGTCTACCTGCGCGGCGCCAGCACCGGCGGCTACTGGCACGACTTCTTCAACCAGACCACCTCGGTGGACGTGCTCATCGGGGTGGTGAAGTGCGCCTGCTTCGGGATGTTCGGCGGGATCATCGCCTGCTACAAGGGGATGAGCGCCGCCGGCGGTGGCCGCGGTGTCGGACGCGCCGTGAACGAGGCGGTGGTGATGTCGATCATCATGGCGATGAGCGTCAACTACCTGGTCACCTCGATCCTGATGGCGCTCAACAGCTCCGTGAACGTGCTCAAGTGAGCCGCGCCACACCGCATGGCTGAGGTCGCGGTGGCCCCGCCGGCGCGGGCCCGCTGAGCGTCGCCGTACGCAGGACCACCGGCGCGGTGCGCGAGCTGGGCGAGATCTTCCTCTTCTTCGGCCGGGCGCTGTGGGGCATGCGCACCGTGCCCAGGCACCAGGAGGAGTTCTTCCGGTTCGCCGCCTACGTGGCCCTCTCCACCCTGCCGATCGTGGTCTGCATCGCGTACTTCATGGGCGCGGAGTGCGGGCTGGAGTCCTGGTACTCGCTGAAGATCATCGGCGTCCAGGACCTCGGCGGGGTCTTCAACGCCTTCTGCGACCTGCGCGAGTGCATCCCCATCTACTTCGGCTTCGCGGTGGGCGCCAAGGTGGGCTGCGGGCTCGCCGCCGAGCTGGGGACGATGCGCATCTCCCAGGAGATCGACGCCCTCGAGACCCTGGGCATCAACACCATCCACTACCTGGTGAGCACCCGCATCCTCGCCTGCCTGATCGTGCTGCCGCTGCTCCACGTGGCCGCGCTGACCAGCGGCTTCATCGCCTCCTACGTGGTGCAGATCTTCCAGATCCACCAGCTGTCCCAGGGCATCTACCTGGACTACTTCTGGCGGTTCATGAACCCGCTCGACTTCGTGTACTCGCTGATCAAGGCGATGAGCTTCGCGCTGTGCACGATCATGACCGGGGTCTTCTACGGCTACAACGTGCGCGGCGGCTCGGCAGGGGTTGGCCGTGCCGCCGCCAAGACCACCGGCATCAGCATGATCTTCGTGATCATCGCCAACGCGGTCTTCACCCAGCTCTTCTGGGGGGTGAACCCGCGGGCGCCGATCCCGTGACGACACCGAGATAGGGAGCCCGCCGGTGCAGGTCGTCGCCGACCACCTCCGCAAGCAGTTCGACCAGAACGTGGTGCTGAGCGACGTCTGCCTGGCGATCCCGGAGGGCGAGGTGACCATCATCATGGGTCCCTCGGGCACGGGGAAGAGCGTCTTCCTCTCCCACATCATCGGGCTGCTCATGCCCGACGGCGGCAGCCTGATGGTCGACGGTCGCCCCGTGGCCGACCGCAACCAGCGCGAGCTGAACGAGATGCGCAAGCGCATGGGCATGCTCTTCCAGGACGGCGCGCTGTTCAGCTCCATCAACGTCTTCGACAACATCGCGCTGCCGCTGCGCAAGCACACCGACCTCAGCGAGACCAAGATCCGTGAGATCGTGCGCGCCCGGCTCAGGGACGTCGGCCTCTCCGGCACCGAGAACCGGATGCCGAACCAGCTCAGCGGCGGCATGCGCAAGCGCGCCGGCCTCGCCCGGGCGCTGGTCATGGACCCGGAGCTGCTGCTCTTCGACGAGCCCGACTCCGGCCTCGACCCGGTGCGCACCCGGCTGCTCTGCGACCTCATCGAGGACACCTGGAAGGCCAAGGGCGGCACCTACGTGATCGTCTCCCACGACGTCACCGAGGTGGCCAGGACCGGTCACCGGATCGCCATCCTGTGGCAGGGCGAGGTGCGCCAGTTCGGCCCCCGCGAGGAGATCTACCTGTCGAAGGACCCGTTCGTCCACCAGTTCATGCACGGGACCGCCGACGGCCCGCTCACGATGGACTGAGGAGGGGAGGAGATGCGACCTCGTCAGATCGGCATCGCGCTCGTCGGCGGCGCGCTCGGGCTCTCGCTCGCGCTCACCGGGTTCGTGGTCGCGAAGAACGGGCTCACCGGCACCTGGGACTACCACGTGAAGGTGCGGGTGACCGACGCCGACGGGCTGATCCAGGGCAACCGGGTGGCCGTCGCCGGGGTGCCCGCCGGGCGCATCCTCGACCTCCAGATCGGCGATCACTCGGCGATCCTCACCCTGGGCATCACCGGCGACGTCCGCCCGCTGCGCAGCGACACCACCACCAGCATCCGTCCCAAGGGGCTGGCCGGCGAGCGCTTCATCGAGCTGGTGCCGGGGCAGCACGGCGCCCCGGTCGCCGACTACGGCATGCTCGGCAGCACCACCTCCAACCCGGTCGAGGTGGAGGACGTCCTCAACGCCTTCGACGCCCCCACCCGCGCCGGCCTGCAGAGCTTCCTCACCGACCTCGGCGCCGGCATGGCGGGCAACGGCGCGACCGCCAACCACGACCTCGCCGAGCTGCTCACCCTCGTCGACCAGGCCCAGGGGCTGGCCACCACCCTGCAGTCGCAGGACGACAGCATCGGACCGCTGCTCGGCAACCTCGACACCGTGGTGTCGACCCTCGCCACCCTCCAGAGCAGCGGGGTCATCGACCAGTTCACCGGCAACGCCGCGACCGTGACCGCCGCGGTGGCCGCGCGCGACGCCCAGCTCCGCGACATGCTCACCAGGCTGGGCACGGTGCTCGGCGAGCTGAACAGCGCCTTCAGCGGCCACGAGGGGCAGTTCCGCGACGTGCTCGCCCGCCTCCCCGCGGTGGAGGCGAAGCTGCAGGGCCTGCTCCGGGCGACCGATCCCGTGCTCACCACCGTGGAGTCCAGCCTGCCCGACATCCAGCGGGTGCTCATCCAGCTCGCCGACGGGGTGTGGGCCCCCTTCTCCGACGCCAACCGGCTGATGGTCTCGGCGACCGCCGCGATGCAGGACCTGAGCCTGCCTCCGGGCACGCCGGCGCCGCCGGGGACGGCCACCAGGACGCAGGTGATGCAGTTCCTCACCGGGGGGCGCTGACGATGCGACCCGAGCTCAGGCACGTCCTCCAGTTCGGCGGCTTCACCGCCGGGCTCACCGGCCTGGCGATGTTCCTCGCCTCGAACATGAACAGCAGCGGGCTGCCGTGGTCGCCCCGCTACCTGGTCAAGGCGGAGTTCAGCAACGCCGACCTGCTGCTGAAGGACCAGGACGTGCGGATCAGCGGCGTCCAGGCGGGCAAGGTCACCGAGGTGGACCCGGTGAACGGCGGCCACGTCGTGGTCACCATGGTGATCGACAGGAAGTACGCGCCGATCCACGCCGACGGGAGCGCCCGGGTGCGGCCGTTCACGCTGATCGGCGACAAGTACGTGGACATCGACCCGGGCAGCGCCGCCGCGCCCGGGCTGCCCGACGGGGCGACCATCCCGATCGGCCACACCACCGTCCCGGTCGAGCTCGAGCAGGTGCTCCGCATCCTCGACACCGACACCCGGACGCGGATGAACCAGCTGCTCACCCAGGGCGGCGCGGCACTCGCGGGGCGGGGCGAGACCCTCAACCAGCTGCTCCAGCGGCTGCCGCAGCTCGAGCGGTCGCTGACCGCCACCCTGCTGGTCACCGACGCCCGGGTGCAGACCATCGACCACCTGCTGAGCGGCGCCGACAGCCTGCTCACCAGCCTGGCCCAGCGGCAGGCGCGGATCGAGAGCGCGGTGAACTCCTCCGACCAGCTGCTGGCGGCGCTCGCCGGCGACCGCGACGTCATCACCCAGACGGTCACCACCGCCGACCGGAGCCTGGCGACGCTGGCGCGGGCGATCGCCGGCGAGGGCGCCGACGGCCGCGCTCTGGTGGCCAACGCCCCGGCCCTGCTCGACGAGATGCGCGGCTTCCTGCACACCGCCGACACCGACACCGTGGGGGTGAGCCCGCAGGCAGCCCAGCTCCGCGGCCTGCTGGCGCAGCTGCGCAGCTCGTTCAGCGCCCGCGACTCGCTCGGCTACCACATCCGGGCCTTCGGCCGTGACGACTGCGCGACCACGGTCGCGGGAACCCTGCCCCCGTGCAGCTTCCCGCGCGGCCACTGAGGAGAGCGGAGATGGCACCGTCGCAGGAGCGCCGCGACAGCCACACCCGGTTCGACGAGCGGATCCACCTCACCCTCGCCGGCAGGACGGCGCTGATCGCGTGCTTCGTGGCCACCTGCTTCGCCGGCATCCTTGGGACCATCCACCTGATCGGCGCCCCGCTTCCGCTCACCTCCCAGTACCACGTCTCCGCGATCTTCCCCGACGCCGAGGGGGTGATCCCCGACAGCACCGTGACCATCGGCGGTGCCACCGCCGGCCGGGTCGAGGAGGTGAGCCTGACCCCGCAGGGGGCGAGGGTCACGATGCGGCTGCTCGACCGCTGGCAGAGCACCGTCCACCGCGACGCCACCGCGTCGATCCGCATCAAGAGCCTGCTCGGCGAGCACTTCGTGAACATCGACCCCGGGACCCCGGGACAGCCCCTGCTCGCCGCCGGCAGCACCCTCGCCCAGCACGGCACCATGAGCGTGGAGCTCAACGACGTGCTCGGCATGCTCGACCAGCCCACCCGGGCGAGCCTGGGCGCGCTGCTCGGCTCGCTGGGAACGGCCACGAACGGGCGCGGGGGCGACCTCAACACCGCCATCCGCGACCTCCGCACCCTGGTCACCGACATGCAGCCGCTGACCGGCGCCGTCGCCCACCGCTCCGACGACGTTCGCCACCTCATCGCATCGGCGGACGCGGTCACCCGCGACCTCGCCGCGCAGCAGGGCGACCTCGGCGGCCTGGTCACCAACGCCGCCGCCGCGTTCGGCACCCTCGACCGCGACAGGGGCTCGCTCCGCACCCTGATCGACAGCGGCGACACCCTGGCGAAGGAGTTCAGCAGCGTGCTCGACCCCCGCACCCAGGCGGGGCTGCGCGACACTCTGCAGAGCGCCGGCCCGGCCCTCGGCCAGACCGCGGCGCTGGGCTCGACGCTCGCACCGACGGTGGAGAAGCTGCGCCCCGGGCTGCCCAGCTACGTGGCCCTGCTCCCCGAGCTGCGCAGCACCTGGGGCGCGGACGACGGCAACAACCACTACGTCCGCGTGCTCGTGCTCACCGGCTCGGATGCGATGAGCCAGCAGCAGAACGGTGATCGCCGCCCGGAGCCGTTGGTGACGCCGCCCGGCGGCCATCCGGCCGCGCCCGGCTTCCCGCCCCGGCCCTCGGGGGCGCCGGCCGGCTCGGCCGTGGATCTGCTCCTCGGCGACTTGCCGCTGTGGGCGCTGCTCTTCGGAGGGATGTGAGGATGCGCACCCTGCTCCGCTCCTCCTGGGGACAGGTCGTCCTGGTGCTCGGCGGCTTCGCCCTGCTGCTGGTGGCGGTGGGCGCGGTGATCGAGATGATCTCGGTGCACGACCAGGGCGGCTACCGGGTCACCGCCACCATCGGCGACGTCAACGGCCTCTTCGACCACCAGACGGTGCGCCTGAACGGGGTCGAGGTGGGACAGGTGGACGACATCAGCCCCAACCCCGGCCGCGGCGTCGACGTCCGGCTGTCGCTCGATCCCAGGTACGCGCCGCTGCACCAGGGGGCGCAGGTCAGCGTGCGCTCGCTCGGGCTGTTCGCGGAGCAGTACGTGCGGATCGTCGACGGGCCGTCGTCGGCCGCACCGCTGCCCGACGGTGCGGGCGTGCCGATGTCGCAGACCGCGTCGGCGATCGGTCTCGACAGCGTCGTCGACACCCTCGACACCGCCACCCGCGCCGAGATCCGGACGCTCATCACCCAGGCGCAGACGGGGCTCGCCGGCGGCTCCGCGGCCGACCTCAACGCTGCGCTGCAGCAGCTGCACCTCGCCGTCGAGGCGCTCGATCCGGCGATGGCCAGCCTCTCCCAGCGCACCGCCGCGCTCGACACCATGATCACCGACTACGACCAGCTCGCCACCAAGGCGGCGAGTGACCGCGCCGGGGTCGCCCGCGCGGTCGCCGACCTCAACCAGGGCCTGGCCACCTTCGACAGCCACGGCGGCCAGGTCGACCGGGCGCTGCAGCAGGCGGCGACCTCGATGACCACCGGTACGGCGATCGTGGGCCAGCGCATCCCCGAGCTCCGCGGCCTGTTCACCGAGCTGCCGGGCACGCTGCGCACGCTCGGCTCGCTGCTCGGCGAGGTCAACCCGTTCCTCGCCAACCTCGAGCCGCTGGCGCCGCAGATCCGCCAGCTGCTGGTGGGGCTGCAGCGCACCGCGGCGGGCGCCGACCAGAACGGCAACTACATCCGGGTCCTGCCCCAGATGGGCGAGGCGAGCTTCGTCGAGAACGTCCCCGGCGAGCAGTTCCCCGACCAGCCGTTCCCGCCGGGGACGGTGCCGTCGCCGCCGTCCCGCACCCCGGCGCCGCCGGGGGGCGACCCCAACGCCCGGCTGTGGGGGGAGCTGTTCAGGTGATCACCGCACCCGCGCCCCGCGGCCCGCGCATCAGGACCCGGCTCTACCCGGTGCTGCTGACCCGCATCCCCCCGCTCTGGGCCGGCGTGGTCGGCGCCGTCATCATCGTGTTCATCCTCTACCTCGTCTTCGCGGTGAGCCTGGCCCAGGGCAACCCCTACGCGCACCGCTACTCGGTGCACGCGCGCTTCGCCAACACGATCAACCTCGGCACCAACGACTTCGTGGAGATCCACGGGGTGCGGGTCGGCCGGGTGGGCGATCTCACCCCCGTCGACGGTCTCGCCGACGCGGTGCTGCGCATCGACGACTCCGGGATCCGGCTGCACGACGACGCCACCGCGACGGTCCGGCTGAAGAGCCTGGTGGGGGAGAGCTACGTCGAGGTGAACCCGGGATCCGCCTCGCGGCCGGAGCTCGCCGACGGGGCGCTGCTGCCACCGGGGCGGACGGCCACGCCGGTGCAGCTCGACCAGGTGCTGAACACCCTCGACCCGGCGACGCGGTCGGCCCTGGCCGGCTTCCTCACCCAGCTCGGCAGCGGGGTGAAGGGGCGCGCCGGCGACATCGCCGGCCTGATCCGGCAGTCGGAGCCGACCCTGGGCTCGACCGGGGCGAGCTTCCACGCGTTCGACTCGCCGCAGCTCGGCGAGCTGCTCGCCACCCTGCGAACCGACACCGGGGTGCTCGCCGACCGGTCGGCGGCGCTCGCCGGCATCTTCCGCAGCGGCAACGGCTTCCTCGGCGCGCTCGCGCCGGACACCGTCAACCTGCAGGCGGTGATCGGCGACGCCGCCGACACTCTCGGCCGCCTCGACAGCGTGCTCCGCGACCGCACCCAGGGGTTGGGCAGCACCCTCGCCGAGCTCGACGCGGTGACCCGCAGCACCGACGCCCTCGCCGACCAGGCGCGCCCGATCGTGGACGCCCTGACCCCGCAGCTGCCCAGCTTCGCGATCTGGATGAAGGAGCTCGCCTCGTCCACCTCGCAGCCCGACGCCAACGGCTACTTCCTGCGCCTGCTGCCCCTCTTCGGGCCGGACACGCCGAGCGGGATCGCCGGCGTCCAGCGGTCGCGGTCGGGTGCGGCGAGCCGCGGCGCCGCCGGGCTGGCCCTGCCGCCTTCGCCTCTGCCGGGGACGCCCCCGGTGCCGAGCAGCGTGCTGATGGGCATGCTCGACCTGGTCTACGGAGGCTGAGCATGCAGACCGGCAGCCGCTCCTACCGCACCGCCGCCACCATCGCCGGGGCGGTGTTCATCGTGATCACCGGCATCTTCCTGGTGCAGGTGTTCGTCGCGGCGCTGGGGATGCGGGTGGTGCCGCCGCTCCAGGCGCCCTACCGGCTGAGCGCGGACTTCCCCGACGCCGTCGGGGTGCGGGTCGGCCAGCAGGTGCTGGTCAACGGCGCGGTGGTGGGACAGGTCCAGGGCGTCGACGTCCAGGACGGCCACGCCCACGTGCGCATGGAGTTCGACGGCGGCCGGAGCCCGGTCCACCAGGGGGTGACCGCGACCATCACCCCGACCAGCTCGGTGGGCCACCCGGTGGTGGCGATCACCGACCCCGGGGTCGGCCCGCTGCTGGCCAGTGACGGCAACGTGGGGCTCGCCAGCACCAGCTCGCCGGTCTACGTCGACGACATCGTCTCGGCGATGACCGCCGACCCCCGGGCCGGGTTCCAGACGATCATGCGCCAGCTCGGCGCCGGGGTCGACGGCCGCGGCCAGGACCTGCGCGCGGTGACCGCGGACACCCGGGCGTTCCTCGGCGGGCTGATCCCGATCAGCCGGCAGCTGAGCACCGACAGCGGCCGGATGGCGTCCATTCTCGAGCACAGCCACGCGGTGATGGGCCAGCTCGCGGACTCGCACCTCGATGCCCTGATCGGCGACGCGGGGCGCTTCGGCAGCGTGGTCAGCGCCCAGTCGGCGCACCTCGGCCCCACCCTCGACTCGGCGATCGCCGACCTCACCACCCTGAACCAGGCCTTCGCCGGCAACGAGCCGAGCGCGCTCGCCTCGCTGAGCAAGCTGCCCCCGGCGCTCAGCCAGCTGAACCAGACGCTGACCGACTTCCGGCCCTTCTTCGAGAAGGCCCTGCTGCCCGCGCAGGCGGACATCGACCAGCTGATCGTCGAGCTCCGGGACGGGTTCGGGCGCAGCACCGCCAATGGCCTCGAGTACTGGAAGGTGCAGTTCGGGCTCGGTGAGCGCAGCCTGCTCGGCGGCCCCACCGGCGCCGAGGGCCCCGGCGCCGGCTCGCCGCCGGCAGCCGGCGGCGGTGGCGCGTCGCGCCCGGACACGCTCTTCTCGGTGCTCTTCGGCGGCTAGCGGGGCCGTCCGGCTGAGTACCCTGGGCCACCCATGACCCGGATCCGTGGTCGCGGCATCGCCGCCCTCCTGCTCAGCCTGCTCCTGCTGGCCGGCGCGATCGCCCTGGCACGGCACCTGGACCTCGACGCCGGGCCGCGCACCCTGGCGCCGGCGTCGTCGGACTCGGCCGACGCCACCGGCGAGTACGCGCGGCAGTTCGGCGGCGACCCGGTGGTGATCCTGCTGCGGGGGCCGTGGGCGACCACCACCAACACCCAGAACATCGTCACCCTCACCGCCCTCGAGGGCCAGCTGCGGGAGCTGCCCGGGGTCAGGCTGATCCAGGGGCCGGGCGGCCTGGTGTACACGGCGGCGAACGCCGCGCTCGGCCCCGCCCTGCAGCAGCTGCGCACCGACGCCAGGGCGGCGGGCGACGCCGCCCGCGCCGCCGCGGTGAAGGCCGGGAAGACCGCCGCCGACGCCGACGCCGCCGCCCGCGCCGCCGAGGTGGACGCGCTCCACCGGGAGACCGCGGCGCTGCTCGACCGCTACCCGGCGATCCGCGAGACCGGGATCCCCAGCCTGGAGAACCCGCGCTTCGTCCAGGCGTTCCTCTTCCGCTCCGATGGCGCGGTGAAGCCGCTGTTCCGGCCGCTCTTCCCCCGCCAGGGGGCGACCCTGGTGGTGGTGCGCCTCGACGACGGCGCCTCGATGAACACCGTCCGCGCGGTGCGTGACGGGGTGACAGGGTTCCTCGCCAGGTACCCGCTGAGCGGTGTGACCACCACCGTCGCGGGCGCCCCGGTGGTGTCCGAGGGGCTGGTCTCGGCGACGGTCACCGACCTGCGCGTCATCCTCCCGGTCGCCGCGGTGGCGATGCTGGTCATCCTCCTGCTGCTGCTCCCGGAGCCGCTCGGCCTCGTCCCCCTGCCGGTGGCCGCGATCGGGATCGCCTACACGTTCGGTGCGCTGGTGCTGCTGCGCCGCCCCACCACCCTGGCGGCGGTCGCCGCCATCCCCATCCTGCTGGGCCTGATCACCGACTACGTGGTCCAGCTGAGCGTCGGCGGGGCGGCCGCCGAGGGCGGGCCCACCCCGGCGGGGCTGCTCCGCCGGCTCCCCGCGCTGCTGCTCGCCGCCGCCGCGACCGTCGCCGGGTCGCTGATCCTGCTGATCTCGCCGATCCCGGTGGTGGGCTCGCTCGGCACCGTCATGGCCATCGGCACGGTCTGCGGTCTGCTCGCCCTGCTCCTCGCCGGGGTGCCCGGGCTGCTGCTGAGGCCCCGCGCCGCGGCGGGTCAGACCCGGGCGCCGCTGCAGCGGCTCACCTCGCGGCTCGGCGGCCTCGGCCTCCGCCGCCGGGGCGCGGTGCTGGCGGTCGCCGCCGTCGCCGGCGCCGCCGGGCTGGCGCTGACGCCGCTGCAGCGCACCACCACCGACCTGCGCGACTTCGTCTCCTCGGGCCTGCCCGCGCTCCACGACCTCGACACCCTGCAGCGCGCCACCGGCGCCGGCGGCGAGGTGGACGTGCTCGTCGACTCCTCCGACAACGTGGCCGCGCCGGTGGTGGTGAGCTGGATGCTGGCGGCGGAGCGGCGGCTGCAGGCGCTTCTCCCCAAGGACGGGCCGCAGCCGGTCTCGCTCGCCGACCTTCTGGTCACCGTCAACCGCGGTGCCCCCCCGGACGCCCAGACCACCAACCAGATCCTGCAGACGGTGCCCGCCTACCTGCTCCAGGGGCTGGTCACCCGCGACGCCACCCACGCGGCGATCAGCATGGGCATCCCGCTGGCGCCGCTCCACGAGCAGGAGGTCCTGATCCAGCGGATGCGCGGAGCCCTGCAGCCGCCGCCGGGGGTGACCGCGCGCCTGGCCGGCACCGCGGTGCTCGCCGCCGACGGCGAGGCCGGGGTGGCGCGGACCGGCCTGCTCGTCGACCTGCTCGCCCTCGGCGCGGTGGCGGTGGTGCTGCTGATCACCACCCTGAGCGCTCGCCGGATGCTGGTCGCGCTGATCCCGATGGTGCTCGCCACCGGCTGGACCACCCTGGCGGTGGTGGCGCTGCGCATCCAGGTCACCCCGATCACCGCGGTGCTCGGCGCCCTGGTGGTCGCCCTCGCCACCGAGTTCTCGGTGATCTGGTCGACCCGTTTCCGCGAGGCGCGACGCGACGGGCTCGGCGCCGAGGAGGCGGCGGCGCAGACCTCGGCGCGCACCGGGTCGGCGATCGCCGTCTCCGGGCTCACCCTCTGCGCCGGGTTCCTCGCCCTCGCCGCGGGCAGCTCGCCGCTGCTGCGCGGCTTCGGGCTGGTGGCCGGCTGCGGCGTCGTCGCCGCGGTGGTGGCGGTGCTGCTGCTCTGCCCGCCCCTGTGCGTGCGGCTGATCCGGGCCGAGCCGGCGGCGCAGCCACAGCCGCTCCCCCAGGCCCAACCTCCGGCGTTCACCCAGGCGCCGGCCGCCGACCACGATGGCTGAGGCTCCGGAGCCCGCCGCTCCCGTGCCGCCGACCGCCGCGCAGCTGCGCTGGGACCTGGTGCTGTACGGCACCGCCGCCTACGTGCCCGCCTGCGTGGTGCTCACCCTGCTCACCTCCGGCGGCCGGCAGATCCCCAGGGTGCTGCTCCACTTCCTCACCCTCCCCGAGCCGATCACCGTGGCGGTCGGCTACGGGCTCGGCTACCTGGTGGTGCAGTACCGGATCCGCAACCGCCGGCCCAGCTTCCTGCAGTCGCAGGTCTTCGCCGGCTGCGTGTTCGTGGGCATGTACCTCGGGTTCGCGGCCTGCAGCGTGGCCTTCTCGCGCGGTCCGCTCAGCCACGCCTCGGAGACCGCGGTCGCGGCCGTGCTGGTCCCGGTCAAGATCCTCGCCGGCGGCCTCGCCGGCGCGGCGATGTACCCGTTCCTGGCGCGAAAGCGGCTGACCAGCCGCTTCTACAGTCCCACCCCGATCCCACCGAAGTACGTCGCGCCCGCGGCAGACCCGACGCCGCGCAGCACCCCGCCGCGCAACCGCGCGAAGCCACGCTCGAGGAGGAGGTGATGGCGCGCCTGGTCCCGCCGAGGTCGACCGGCTGATCCTCGACCTCATCGGCGGGTGCGGGTCAGCCCCGGGCCCGCCTCCGGGCGGTGCGCAGCTCGCCGACGAGCAGCACCAGCGCGATGACCGCGATCCCTCCGCCGGCGACCCAGCAGAACACCGTGGCGCCGTGACCGGTCAGGCCGCCCATGGTCATGCCCATGTCGCCGTCCCGGAAGCCGCCCATGGTCATCGCCGCGTGGCCGTCGTGCATCCCGCCCATGCTCACGTCGCCCATCGAGCCGGGCGCGATGTACTGCCCCAGCGCAGTCCAGAGCCCCCCGAAGAGGATGAGCAGCAGGGGAATCACACGCCAGCGCACCAGCGGATTGTACGCGGGTGGGAGCTGCACGGCCGCTGTCGAACGGGGGGAGATGCGGCTTTCGCACACGCGTGGAGATGCGCGGCTGGTGCCCGGGTGATCTGACACGGGTGGAGATACCAGGTATTGCTCGTACCTACGCGTTCGATCTTCTACCACCGGGGGGAGGCGTAGCCTCCCCCCGCTCAGGCCCAAGACATCGTGCGCTGGCGCGCCCGATGCCGGGGCCTACCCCCCACCACGCCAGCACTCGCCGGCGACGCTCGCGTTGCTCGCTCTGCGTCTTCGCGCCGGGCGGCCGAGGTACCAGCGAGGAACGCTGCGCGTTCCTCACAACCACTCCATGAGCAGCTCGGACGGGTGAATTGCTTGACCCCCGCAGCCGCACCTCGCCCTTCGCGACGGCGACTGCTGCCCGGCGCGCAGCGCAGGCGCGAGGAACGCGAAGCGTTCCTCGCGTCGTAGCTCGGCGCCGGGCGCGAAGACGAGGAGCGCGCGAAGCGCGCGTCGGCCGGGAGTCCGGCCGCGGTGGGGGGCGGCGCCGGCATCGGGCGCGCCAGCGCACGATGTCTTGCCCAGACGGGGGGAGGCGTAGCCTCCCCCCGGTGAAATCACCGTGCCGACAACGCCCAGTCGAAGACCCACCCCCCACCCCCAACACCGGCGCCGAGATCGCGGGAGGTCCGAAGCCGGCCCCCCGCGGTACTGTCAACCGGCCGTGAGTGCGCAACATCCCCCCAACGGCTCTGCCATGGAGACGGTGCGTCTGCTCGCGGGGATCCTGCGGCATCTGAGCAGCGGGGAGACGGCGCCGGCGCGGGTGGTGGAGGAGGTGGTGCGGGTCGCCTCCGAGCACCTGGGGTTCTCCCGCACCGCGCTCTTCGCGGTCGACCGCGACGGCTTCATCCGCGGGCTCTGCGGCTACGGCGTGTCGACCGACCAGATCCGCGCCGTCGCCGAGGCGATCCCGGACATCCCGGTGATCGAGCAGGCGGTGCTCTGCGGGCGCACCGTCCACTCCGAGAACGTGCCCGCCGAGGGCTCGGTTCCCGAGCACCTCATCGACACCTTCGAGCTGGCCTCGCTGACGGTGGCGCCGCTCTCCTCGGAGCAGCGGCTGGTCGGCATCCTCTGCGCCGACCGCGGGGCCTCGGTCCACTACGCGCTCGGCGAGGACGAGCGGGTGATCGTCGATGCCTTCGCCAGCCAGGTGGCGCTGGCGCTGCGCATCGCCCAGCTGGTCGCGGAGGACACCGACGCGGCCCGGCAGAGCGAGCGGCTGCGCATCGCCGGGCGGCTGCACGACAGCGTCGCCCAGCTGTTCTACGTGATCGGCGCCGAGTGCGCCCGCGCCCGGGTGGGGGCGCCGCCGGAGCTGTCGCCGGTGATCTCGCGGATCGAGCAGCTCGCTGCGCGCGGCGGTCGCGAGGTGCGCGGCGCCATCAACTCGATGGAGGGGCTGCTGCCGGCCGACGGCGAGCCCCACCGGCTCGGCGAGCTGCTCGGCGGCCTCCGCGAGCTCTACCAGTGCGAGATCACCCTGGTCGGCGACTGGTCGCGGCTCGCCGTCGGCCAGGCGGTGTGGGACGTGGTCCTCGGCGCGGTGCGCGAGGGGGTGGCCAACGCGGTGCGCCACGGCTCGGCGCGGCACGTCGTGCTCTGGCTGCAGGCCTCGCAGGACCGGCTGGTGGTCGAGGTGCGCGACGACGGCCAGCCGCCGGCCGAGTGCCCCCCGGGTGGCGGCGGGTTCGGGCTGGCCGCGCTCCGGCGCCGCCTCGAGCCCCTCGACGGCGAGCTGCTCCTCGCCGAGAACGACGACGGCGGCCACACCCTGCGGATCGGGATGCGGGGGACGCCCGCGGAGGCGGCGAGGGCGTGACCGTGCGGATGGCGCCACCCGGCGGCGTGATGGTCGTCGACGACCACGCGCTGGTCCGTGCCGGGGTGCGCAGCTTCCTGGAGGCGGACGGTCGCTTCCGGGTGGCGGCCGAGGCGGGGAGCGTCGCCGAGGTGCGCGCCCGGCTCGAGACCCTCCCCGAGTCGGTCTCCTTCCTGGTGGTCGACATCGAGCTGCGTGACGGGTCGGGGATCGACGTCATCCGCGTGGCGCGGCTGCGCCGGCCGCCGCTCGAGGTGGTGGTGCTCACCGCCTTCCCCGACGCCCGCACCCTGCACCGCGCGCTCGCCACCGGCGCGCGCGGCTTCGTGCTGAAGGAGGCGGGGGGCGACGCCCTGGTCACCGCGCTGGCCTGCGCCCGCGACGGCCAGCTGTACCTCGACCCGCGGCTCGGCGGCGCCATCGCCACGGTGCTCACCATCCCGGACGACATCGCCCGCCAGGCGAGCGACCAGCGGCTGCTGTCGCTGCTCGCCGAGGGCCTCACCGACAAGGACATCGCCCGGATCCTGGGCAGGACCCCGTCGGGGGTCAGCCGAGAGATCGCCTCGCTGCTCCACCGCATGGGTGTGAGCAGCCGCGCGGCGGCGGTGAGCCAGGCGGTGCGCACCGGGATCGTGGGGTGAATCGGGTACCGTACCGGCCGGTCAGGCTGCGGCGCCGGGGCCGGCGAGGTGGCCGCGACGGGGAGGACGACTGATGCAGAGCACCATGCCGGGGCGCCCGCTGACCGTCGGTTCGCTGCTGGAGTACGGGCTCGCGGTCTACGCCGACAGCGAGGTGGTCACCTTCGAGGGGGACCGCACCCGCCGCGCCAGCTATCGCGAGGTGGGTGCCGGCGCCGCCCGTCTCGCCGGCGCGCTGCGCCGCCTCGGTGTCGTCGAGGGCGACCGCGTCGCCACCCTGTGCTGGAACACCCAGGAGCACTTCGAGGCGTACCTCGGGGTGCCCGCGATGGGCGCGGTCCTGCACACCCTCAATCTGCGGCTGTTCCCCGAGCAGCTCGCGTACATCATCAACCACGCCGAGGACCGGGTGATCCTCGTCGACGACTCGCTGGTGCCGGTGCTGGCGCGCGTCCTGCAGGACCTGACCACCGTCGAGACGATCATCGTCGTCGGCGACGGCGACGCCTCCGCGCTCGGCGAGGTGCTGCGCCACTCGGAGCTGGTCGCGGACGAGCCGGACACCTTCGCCTGGCCGGAGATGGACGAGCGCAGCGCGGCGGCGATGTGCTACACGAGCGGCACCACCGGCAACCCCAAGGGCGTCGTCTACAGCCACCGCTCGACCTACCTCCACTCGATGGCGTCGGCGATGGGCAACTGCTTCTCGATGAGCCAGTACGACCGGGTGCTGCCGATCGTCCCGATGTTCCACGCCAACTGCTGGGGCCTTCCCTACACCTCGTGGATGGCGGGGGCCGACCTCATCCTGCCGGGACGCTTCCTCCAGGCCGAGCCGATGGTCCGGCTGATCGAGGCGGAGCGGCCGACCATCTCGGGTGCGGTGCCGACCATCCTCAACGACATCCTCCGGTACCTCGAGACCCACCCCGCCGACCTCTCCTCGCTGCGGTTGGTGCTCAGCGGCGGGTCGGCGGTGCCGCTGACGCTGCAGCAGAAGTACCAGGAGCGGCACGGCATCACCATCATGCAGGCGTGGGGGATGACCGAGACCAGCCCGCTCGCCGCCGTCTCCCGCCCCCCCAAGAACGGCGCCCCCGAGGACGCGTGGCGCTACCGCGGCAAGTCGGGCCGGCTCTCCGCCGGGGTCGAGGTGCGCCACGTCGCCGACGACGGCAGCGTGCTGCCCTGGGACGGCGAGTCGGTGGGCGAGATCGAGGTGCGTGGCAACTGGATCACCGGCGCCTACCACCGCGATCCCGCGCCCGACCGCTTCGACGGCGGCTGGCTGCGCACCGGCGACGTCGGCACCATCGACGAGCGCGGCTTCATCCAGCTGACTGATCGTGCCAAGGATGTCATCAAGTCGGGCGGTGAGTGGATCTCCTCGATGGATCTCGAGGCCGCGATCATGGCCCATCCGGCGGTGGTCGAGGCGGCGGTGATCGCGGTGAAGGACGACCGCTGGGACGAGCGCCCGCTCGCCTGCGTGGTCGTCGACCCCGATCGCCCCGTGACCGTCGAGGAGCTGCGCTGCTTCCTCGACGGCCGGGTGGCGAGGTGGTGGGTGCCGGAGCGCTGGGCCTTCGTGAGCGAGGTCCCGAAGACCAGCGTCGGCAAGTTCGACAAGAAGGTGCTGCGCGCACGGCTGGGCGAGGGTGCACTCGACATCCTCGGTACCGAGGCCGTGGGTCGCTGATGGCCGGGGGACGTGGAGGTCGCGATCGATGAAGCTGGAAGCCGCGGTCCTGTGGGGCCTGAACCAGCCCTGGAGCGTCGAGGAGGTCGAGCTCGACGGGCCCTCCGAGGGTGAGGTGCTGGTCCGGCTCGCGAGCTCCGGGCTGTGTCACTCCGACGAGCACCTGGTCACCGGCGACATCCCGATCCCCTTCCCCGTGGTCGGAGGTCACGAGGGCGCCGGGGTGGTCGAGGAGGTCGGCCCCAACGTCCGTGAGGTCGCTCCCGGAGACCACGTCGTGCTCTCCTTCCTGCCCGCCTGCGGCCGCTGCACCTGGTGCGCGAGCGGCCACACCAACCTGTGCGACCTCGGCGCCAACATCATCCTCGGGCCCCAGCTCGACGGCACCTGCCGCTTCCACGCCCGCGGCGAGGACGTCGGCCAGATGTGCCTGCTCGGCACCTTCAGTCCCTACACCGTGGTGCCTTCCGCGTCGCTGGTGAAGATCGACGAGGACATCCCGCTCAGGGTCGCATCGCTGGTCGGCTGCGGCGTGACCACCGGCTTCGGCACCGCGGTGAACAGCGCCGGGGTCCGTCCCGGCGACACCGTGGTGGTGATGGGCATCGGCGGCGTCGGCGCCAACGCGGTGCAGGGCGCGCGCTGCGCCGGCGCCCAGCACATCATCGCCCTCGATCCGGTGCCGTTCAAGCGCGAGAAGGCCGAGGAGCTCGGCGCCACCCACACCGCCGCCGACTACGACGAGGCGTGGGCGATCGTCAGCGAGCTCACCCGGGGCCAGCTCGCCCAGAGCTGCCTGATCACCACCGACGTCGCCGAGGGGGCGTACATCCGCCAGGCACTCAGCCTGGTGGGGAAGAGGGGCAGGGTGGTGGTCACCTCGGTGGCCCATCCCGAGGACACCACCGCGGACATGTCGCTCTTCGAGCTCACGATGTACGAGAAGGAGGTGAGGGGCGCGCTCTTCGGCTCCTCGAACGCGCAGGTCGAGATCCCGCGGATCCTCAACCTCTACCGCCAGGGGCAGGTGAAGCTCGACGAGCTGGTGACCACCACCTACGCGCTGCGCGACATCAACCAGGGCTACGAGGACATGCGGAACGGCAGGAACATCCGCGGCATGATCACCTACGAGTGAGCGCGGGCGCGCGCCATGCTGGTGCTGTCCGGCGGCCGTGAGTACCCGGGAGGACGTCGCCGCCCTGCTCGCCCGCGCGGGCTTCGCGCTGCGCCGGGTGCGTCCCACGGCGCCGCCGTTCAGCATCGTGGAGGCGGCGGCGGTCTGAGGCCGCCGGGCCTCAGCGCCGGAACGCGGCCGTCGCCCCCCTGCCGCCGCCGGCACCACGTCCGAACCTGCGCAGGACGGCAAGCAGGATGCAGGCGCCGACGAACGCCACGATGCATTCGCCGATGAAGCTGCCGGCCACGTCGCTGCGGGTGAGGGCGTGGAGAATGATGCCGCCGACGAAGGCGCCCACCAGCCCCACGACGATGTCGCCGAGGATGCCGAAGCCGCCGCCCTCGACGACGCGGCCGGCGAGCGCCCCCGCGACGAGGCCGACCAGCAGCCAGGCGATCAGATGACCCATGGGGATTCCTCCGTGATCGGTGATGCGACGACGACGGCGGTCAGGGCCGTCTCTGCTCGAGCCACTTCCGCGCCTCCTCGCTGAGGCCGGCGGGGGTCGGGGCGCGGCCGGTCAGGTCGGCGGACGCCGCGCTCCCGTTGGAGGTGGCGGCGGGGGGATGCCCGGCCACGCTGTCCCTGAGCACGCCGATGTCCTCCTTGACCATCGCGACGTCCTCCTTCACGGTCTCGACGGTCTGCCGGGGCACCGGCGGGAACGCCTGCTTGACCTTGCCCTTCACCGCCTCGACGTCCTGCTTCAGGGTGCTGATCGTCTCGGCGGGCAGCAGCGGCATCGCGGCCTTCAACCGGCCCACGCCGGTCAGCGCCAGCAGCCCGACGAGGAGGAGGAAGAACACGGTGACGAGCAGGGCGGAGGTCCAGACCGGCAGCCACACGGCGAGGACGCTGGTCAGCGTGGCCGCGACCATCCCGAGTGCGACCAGACCGACCACCCCCGCGGCGGCGAGGGCGGCGACGCCGATGCCCATCGTCTTCGCCTTGGACGACACCTCGCGGCCGGCGAGGGCGAGGTCCTTCCTGACGATCCCGGCCGCCGCCGGGGCGACCTCCTTGACGATGCCCACCTTCTGGCCGACCTCGGCCTTCGCCAGGTCGATCTCCTGGCGGACCAGGGTGCTGCCCTCCTGGGCGAGCTGCTTCAGCAGCTCGGGCAACGATTGATCCTGCGGACCTGCGGCTCGATCGCCCATGCCCAGCTGCTCCTTTCCACCGCCGGTGGCGGGTGATGCCGATCCATATACCGTCACTATCATAATGTATGCGTCACCGGTTGGCGAGAAGGCCACGCGGACGCCCACGCGCCGGGACCCGGCCGATCGGCTACCGTGCCGGTGTGGGGGGAACCGGGCGCCACTCCGACCGACTGACGCTGGCGGCGGCCAGCCTCGGCTACTTCGCGGTCATCCTCGCCACGACGGTGGTGAACGTCGCCCTCACCCGGATCGGCGCCGGCCTCGGCGCCGGGGTGTCGGCGCTCCAGTGGGTGGTCGACGGCTACAACCTCGCCTTCGCCGGCACCCTGCTCACCGCCGGGGCCCTCGGTGACCGCCTCGGCGGCCGCACCGTGCTCGCCGCCGGCTTCGCCGTCTTCGCCGCCGCCTCGCTGCTCTCCGCAGCCGCCCCCTCCGCCGGGGCCCTCGCCCTCCTCCAGGGCGTGGCCGGGCTGGGGGCGGCGATGGTGCTCCCCGCCTCGATGAGGGTGCTCAGCCGGTCGGTGACCGGCACCGCCGAGCGGGCCCGCCGGATCGCCGTCTGGGGCGGCAGCGGCGGCGCCGGCATCGCCGTGGGGCCACTCGCCGGCGGGCTGCTGGTGGGCGCGGCGGACTGGCGCGCCGTCTTCCTGCTCACCGGCGGTCTCGGTCTCCTCGGACTGGCGCTGACCCTGCTCTGCCCCGCCTCCGCAGGCGACCGCGCGGGCTCCGGGCGGGGCGCCGGTCTCGACCTCGGCGGCCAGCTGCTGGCGATGCTCGGCTGCGGCGGGCTCACCTTCGCGCTGATCGAGGGCGGCGACCTCGGCTGGGGCTCGGCGCCGGTGCTCGGCGCCGTCGTCGCCGCCGCCGCCGCCGCCGCCGCCTTCGTCGCCGTCGAGTGGCGGGGGCGCAGCCCGATGCTGCCGCTCGGGCTCTTCCGGGCGCGAAGCTTCTCCGCGACCGCGGCGGTGGGGGTCCTGCTCAACCTCGGCCTCTACGGGCAGATCTTCGTGATGGCGCTGTACTTCGAGCGGGTGCGGGGGTACTCACCGCAGCTCACCGGGCTCACCTTCCTGCCGATGACCCTCAGCGTGGTCGGCGCCAACCTGCTCGCCGGCCGGCTGGTCGCCGGCATCGGGCCACGGCGGCTGGTGGTCACCGGCCTGGCCGTCGCCGCCGCCGGACTCGCCGCCCTCGCCACCATGGGCCCGGCCACCGCCTACCCGGCGATGGTGCTGCCGCTGGTCGCGGTGGGGGGTGGCTGGGGCATTGTGGTGCCCCCGCTCACCACCGCGCTGGTGGGCTCGGTCCCGCCCCGGCGGATCGGCATCGCCGCCGGGGTGTTCAACGCCGCGCGCCAGGTCGGCGGGGTGGTGGGCGTCGCCCTCTTCGGCTCGCTGCTCGCCGGTGGCTCCTTCGTCGGCGGCATGCGGGTGGCGCTGGGCATCGCCGCCGCCGCGCTGCTCGGCGCCGGGGCGATCGCCCTCGGCTTCATCGACACCCGGCTGGACGCCGAGGCGGCCGCCTGAGTCAGCGTCCGGGGACGGCGGTCCGCAGGCACGCCCCGGCGAACTCGCGGACCCGGCGGTTCACCTCGTCGGCGGCCTCCAGGGGGAGCATGTGGCCGGCCCCGGGCACCAGCACCAGGCCCGCCGGGCGGGGGAGGGAGCGCTCCAGCCGGCGGGCGTGGGAGGGCGGGGTGAGCCGGTCCTCCTCGCCGACCATCACCAGGGTGGGCACGGTCAGCCGCTCGACCGCGCCGCCGAGGTCGAGGCGGCCGAGGACCCGGCCCCAGCCGGTCCAGGTGTCGGGGCGGCACGACATGACGACCTCGTGGCAGAAGGCCGCCTGCGCCGGGGTGGCGGTGGCGCCGAGGGTGATGTACCGGACCCCGCGGCGCGAGATCGGGGCGAGCAGGGGCAGGGGGATCGGCGGCGCCGTGAGCATCCCGGCGCCGACCAGCCGCCGGGCCCGCACCAGGGAGCGGGGGAGGGGGAGCAGCCGGGACTCGAGGACCAGGTCGCCGATGCCGGTGCTCACCAGCGCCGCGCCGGCGACCCGGTCGACCTCGGCGGGATGGCGCTCGGCCCAGGCCAGCACCGACATCGCGCCCATCGAGTGTCCGACCAGCACCGCCCGCTCGCCGGCCGGCAGGCAGGAGGCGAGCACCGCCGAGAGGTCGTCGGCGAGCGCGTCGGTGGAGAACTCGCCCGGCTCGCTGTCGCCGTGGCCGCGGAGGTCGAAGGTGACGATGCGGAAGTCGCGGGAGAGCTCGACGACCTGGGGGTGCCAGATGCGCCGCGTGCAGGTCCAGCCGTGGACGAGCACGAGGGTGGGGGCGGTCTCGGCGCCGTGGACCTCGGCGTGGAGCCGGGTGCCGTCCGCCGACGCCACCGTGCGCGACCGTCCCATCAGCGGCCGGCTGAGCTCGACGTACTCCGGGTCGTCGCGGAGGCGGCGCTCCTCGCTCCGGCCTGCCCGCGCCACCCCGGCGAGAGCGGCGGCCGCCCCGGCGAGCGCGGTCGCCCCGAGCAGCGCGGCGGTGCGCGATCCTCCCATCGGCTCCAGACTATCCCAACGCCCACGGCGCCCGTCCTGGCGATCGGCGTAGTGTTGGCGAGGGGGAGGGCAGTCGTCGACCGCCCGAGGAGAGAGCGTGCTACTTGGACTGCAGGTACCGAGCTTCACGTGGCCGGACGGCCACGAGCACATCGGCGAGAACTTCGCGCGGATCGCGGAGCGCGCCGAGGAGGCCGGCCTCACCAGCCTGTGGGTGATGGACCACCTCTTCCAGATCTCGATGGTGGGGCCGCCCGAGAACGAGATGCTCGAGGGCTGGACCGCGCTCGCCTACGCCGCCGGGCGCACCCGGCGGATCCGGCTGGGGACGATGGTCACCGGGGTCACCTACCGCCACCCCGGGGTGCTGGTGAAGGTCGCCACCACTCTCGACGTCCTCTCCGGGGGCCGCTCCTACTTCGGGATCGGGGCCGCCTGGAACGAGGAGGAGCACCGCGGCCTGGGCATCCCCTACCCGCCGCTCGGCGAGCGCATGGACCGTCTCGAGGAGACCCTCCAGATCGCCCGGCAGATGTGGGCGGGCGACGAGAGCCCCTACCACGGGCGCCACTACCAGCTGGAGCGGCCGCTCTGCTCGCCGCCGCCGATCCAGCGACCCCATCCGCCGATCCTCATCGGCGGCGGCGGTGAGCGCCGGACGCTGCGGATGGTGGCCCAGTACGGCGACGCCTGCAACCTCTTCTCGTTCGGCGATCTGGCCGTCCTCGACCACAAGCTGGGGGTGCTCCGCGGCCACTGCGAGGCGGTGGGGAGGCCGTACGCCGAGATCGAGAAGACCAGCCTCGGCACCATCCACCTCACCCGCGACGGGCGCGACGGCACCATGGACGCCGCCGCCGCGATCCACCACTTCGAGACCCTGGCCGAGCGCGGCATCGACCACGCCCTCGTCAGCCTCGCCAACGTCGCCGACGCCGAGCCCTTCGAGGTGCTCGGCGCCGAGGTGATTCCCGCGGTGGCGAAGCTGCGGGTGGCGGGGCGCTAGCCGCTCAGCCGAGCTCGACGAGCGTGCCCGCGCCCTCGCGCCGGGCGCGCTCGTCGACGAGCCGGGCGGCGGCGAGATCCTCGACGGCGTGGCCCATCGACTTGTAGACGGTGACCTGCTCCGCGGCCACCCGGCCGGGGCGGCGGCCGAGCAGCACCTCGCCGAGCTCGGCGGCGGCGTCGGGGTCGAGGCCGGCGAGCTCGATGCAGCCGGCGGGCGGCGGGGCGAACGCGGCGCGCGCCTCGACGAAGAGCGAGCCGCGCTCGATCGTCGCCCGGTCGAGCTCGCCGTGGGGCGGCGCGTACCCGACCGAGGTGACATGGGTGCCCGGGGCCACCCAGCCGGCCTCCAGCACCGGCTCGCCGGCGTGGGTGCAGAGCGCCACCAAATCGGCGCCCGCCACCGCCGCCTCGACGCCGTCGACCGCGGTCGCCCGCGGGTCGGTGGCGGCGAGGGCACGGGCGTGTCCGGGGGTGCGCGAGGTGATCCGCACCTCGTCCAGCTCGCGGACCCGCGAGATCATCGCGAGGTGGGCGGCTCCCTGGACCCCGGCGCCGGCGATGGCCAGCACCCGGGCGTCGGGACGCGCCAGCAGCCGGACCGACAGCGCCGCGGCCGCGGCGGTCCGCAGCGCGGTGATGTGGGTGCCGTCCATCAGGGTGGTGGGCGTGCCCGTTGCCGGGTCGAGCAGGCAGATCAGCGCCTGGTGGGTCGGGAGGCCCCGGCCGGCGTTGCCGGGGAACAGCGACACCAGCTTCACCCCCAGGCCCGCCGCCGGGGTGTACCCGGGCATCGCGACGAGCATGCCGGCGCCGTCGACGGTGGCGGCGATCCGGGGCGGCACCGAGAGCTCGCCGCGGCTCAGCGCCGCGAAGGCATCGGCGAGGGCGTCGAGCAGGAGGTGGGGGTCGAGCAGCCGCTCCACCTCGGCGCGGCCGAGCACCAGGAGCCTCACGGAGGCCGAGTATAGCCTCGGCCTCCCGCCGCCCCTGAGCCCGGCTGGTGCCCCCTGACCACTCGGAGAGCGGGCGTGGTGGGGTGCCTCCAAGCGGCCGGGAGCAGGGCGGGACGATAGCATCAGCGTCAACGACTGTCACTGTTCTCGTCTCCCAGCTACACAGCCCAGCGGTGTCCAC
Source organism: uncultured Chloroflexia bacterium (assembly GCA_963846365.1). Lineage (GTDB taxonomy): Bacteria > Chloroflexota > Dormibacteria > Aeolococcales > Aeolococcaceae > CF-96. Next base: position 300,110 of record CAWJVN010000001.1, on the reverse strand, counting down.
CCGGACGCCGCCGCAGGATCCCGGGGGGGTGGCACGTTCTACCCTGAGGACCGGACTGGCGGTCCATCACTGGGACGGACATGCAGAGAACGCGGACGTACGCGGTCGGGATCGTGCTCGCCTGCGTCCTGGGCGGCTGCGGCGGGGCCTCGGCGACCCACGACGTCGTCGTCTACACGGCCGGGGCACGCACTCTCTCCGACCATCCCGGCGGGGTGGGGATCACCGCCGCGGGGATCAGCGTCCCGGTCAGCGTCGACTTCCGCGACACCGTCACCGACGTCCTCGTCAAGCCCGGCCAGACCGTGCACAAGGGCCAGCCGCTGATCGCGCTCGACCCCACGCCCTTCCAGGCGCAGTCCGCCGCCCTGCACACCAAGCAGGGGCTGATCCAGACCGAGATCCAGAACGTCCAGGGCCGCATCGCCATCGCCCAGGCGCGGGGCGACGCCCAGACGGTCGCGGCGCTCAACGCCCAGGTCAGCAGCTACCAGGGTCAGTACGTGATCGTGCAGCAGCAGATCGAGATCGCCCAGGGCCGCGCCACCCAGCTGCAGGCCCCGATCGACGGCGCCGTCGGCGAGGTCAAGACCGCCGCCGGCACCGTCGCCGCCCCCGGGGCGGTGCTGCTCACCGTGGTCGACAACGCCCACATCCAGGTCACCGCCAGCCTCCCCATCAGCGACCGCCAGTTCGTCGCCGTGGGCGCGCCCGCGGACATCAACGTGACCCCGTCGCCGGGCAGCACCACCTCGGGCCCGACGCTCACCGGCAGGGTGGTGCAGATCGCCGCCGGCGCCAGCGGCGCCGGTCAGGTGTTCCAGGCCACCGTCGACGCCCCCAACACCGCGGACCGCGCCGTGCTGCCCGGGCTCCAGGCCTATGTGCGGGTCAGCGTCAGCCGCTCGAGCCCGGTGGTGATCTCGCGGCTGGCGGTGCAGCAGCTCGACAGCGCCCCCACCGTCTGGGTGGTCGAGGGACAGGTGGCGCATCCCCGCAACGTCCAGGTCGGCATCTCCGACGGCGGCTACGTGGAGATCCTCGACGGGCTGAAGCCCGGCGACCTCTGCGTGATCGTCGGCGGCCAGCTCCTCAACGACGGCAGCGCGGTGCGCGTCACCCGGACCACCGGGTAGCGCCGCCCCTCACGTCCGACTTCCTGTCACGGACGGACCACGCCGCGTCCACGGCGTGCCACCCCGGTGACGGACTGGTCCCCACCGGTGACTCGACGGTCAGGTGACCACCATCACACCGAATGGATGCACATCACCTCACGCCGCCCTCTCCGATCAGGAGGCTGTCCGGCCGCTTCTCCGTGCGCCTCGTCGCCGGTCGCTCGGGGTGTCGATCCCGGTGCTGGCGGTGCTCACCGCGCTGCTGACCCACAGCGCGTCGATCAGCCTCGAGGACGCCGGCGCCGCCACCTCTCGCGCCGCCGCCACCGCCAGCGCGGAGCGCGTCGACGACTGGATCCACGACCTCCAGGCCGACCTGGGCGCGATCGGCATGGTCGTGGGCGTCCACCTGGGCGACGGGACGCTGGCCCCCGAGCTGGCCCGCGCCACCTCCCTCTACGACGACTTCGACCGCTTCGCGGTCCTCGACACCGCCGGGCACCTGCGCGCCTCGGTGCCGGCCGATTCGCCGATCACGGTCACCGGCCGGGAGCCGTGGTTCCAGGCCGCGCTCGCCGGGCCCACCGTGACCGGCATCATGCGGGTCGGCGACGGCCTGGGCTGGTACGTCGCCGGCCCGGTGAAGGACGCGGCGAACTCCACCGTGGGCGTGGTCGCAGCCCCACCGAGCAGCTCACGGCGGCGATGCAGCAGGTGACCGCGGGCTGCCGCCAGGTGTCCGCCACCGCCGAGGAGATCGCGGTGAGCAGCCGGGGCGCGGCCACCGGACGCTAACCGGCGGTGGCGGCGGCCGCGCCCCGGATGACCGGGCGACGGTCCTTGATGCGGAGAAAGGGCGCCTCCAGGTAGCGGTACGACCCCGATGCGACCACCAAAGTGAGCGCGACGGTGAGCAGCAGGGCGACCGGTCCGGAACCCCAGCGGGTCTGGACGAAGGCCTCGTACAGCGGGACGTGGTAGAGGTAGACGCCGTAGGAGCGGCGCCCCACCGCCACCAGCGGCCGCCAGGAGAGCGCGCGGCTCAGCGCCGGCCAGGACCCGCCGGCCAGGGTGGCGAGCACGGCCGCGGCGGCGGTCGCGCTCAGGGTGTAGCCCAGGCCGCTCATCGGCGACGAGCCGAGGCGCGCTCCGATCCCGACGAGGCACCCGACGCCGGCCGTCCCCGCCGCCCGGACCAGCCACCGCGGGATCCGCGCGAACATCCCCTCGGAGACGAGCACGGCGAGGGCGCAGCCGGCGAGCAGCGTGTCGGCCCGGGTGTCGGTGCGGAGCTGCACCATCCCGGCGGTGGTCAGGCGGTGGGCGATCACCAGCAGGATGCCGCCCACGGTGGCCGCCAGCAGGGTGCGGCGCCCACCGAGTGCCAGCAGCGTGCAGAGCAGCAGCGGCCAGACCAGGTAGAACTGCTCCTCGATCGAGAGCGACCAGGTGTGGCCGAGCATCCCTCCGAGCTCGTGGGTGACGATCATCCAGTTGCCCACGTAGAGGGCTGAGAAGATCGCCTCCTGGTCGGTGCTGGGCCCGAGCTCCGGCCGCAGGAGCGCCGCCAGCCAGACCGCGATCACGATGCAGGCGCCGAGCGCGGGGAGGAGCCTCAGCGCGCGGCGGAGGTAGAAATGACCCAGCGCCACCGCACCGGTGCGGCCGTGCTCGTGGAGCAGGATCGAGGTGATGAGGTAGCCGCTGAGGACGAAGAAGACGTCCACGCCCACCCATCCGCCGGGGAGTGCGTGCTCCCAGGTGTGGAAGGAGATCACCGCCAGCACCGCGAGCGCGCGCACGCCGTCGAGGGCGGGGAGATGGGTCCGCGGCGGTGAGCTCACCGTGGGAGCTTCGGCGGCACGCCGCCGGCGTGCCGGGCCCGCAACCGACTCGCAACCGCGGCGGCACGGCACGTGACCCCCGCCCATGGGACAGTCGCAGCTCATGGGAGCCGGCCGCCTGTCGCGTTCGCGGAACATCGACGCCCTGCGGGCGGTCGCGGCGCTCATGGTGGTCTGCGCTCACGCCAACTACCTCGACGACGCGACCCGCGCGCCGGCGGCGGAATGGCGGCACTACCTGTGGTCGGGCGTGAACCTGTTCTTCGTCCTCAGTGGATACCTGATCGCCCGGCCGTTCGTGGCCGCACTCCTCGAGCACAGGCCGCTGCCCCGGACCGGGGCGTTCGCCATCCGCCGGGCCCTCCGCATCCTCCCGGCCTACTGGCTGGTGCTGGTCGCCGTGCTCGTGCTCACCCCCCAGGTGGGGCTGCGCCTCTCCGACCTCGCCGCCCACGCTCTGCTGGTGCACGACGTCGTGCCGGGGGACGCGTACACCATCCACTCCGTCGCCTGGACCCTGGGGATCGAGGCGATGTTCTACGTCGCGGTTCCGATCGCCGCCCACCTCGTCGCACGGCGGTGGCCGGCGATCACCCCCCGCCGGCTGGTGACCCTGGTGCTGGCGGTCTGGGTCGCGTCCGCGCTCCTCTCGCTGCTGGTCGCCACCTTCGGGGAGGCGTGGATCGGGGTGGCGCGCGATCTGACCGTCAACGACGCCGGGGATGGGCCGCCGAGCATCCTGACCCTGAGCCTTCCCGCGAAGCTCCACCTGTTCTGCCCCGGGATCCTGGTGGCGGTGGCCGAGCGCTCGGGCGCCCTGCGCCGGGGCATGAGCCGTCTCGACGGCGTGCCGGCGCTGCGGGTGTGCACCGTGGGGATCGGCGTCGCCGTGCTGCTCTGGCTGCTCGGGGTGGCCGCCGACGGCACCGGTGCCCCGGCCCTCGGCCACGCCCTGCGCGACGAGGTGTTCGGGCTCGGATTCGGGCTGCTGCTGGTGCTCGCGCTGTGGTCGCCGGCCTGGAGGTCGCTGCCGGCGCGCGCCCTCGCGGCGGTCGGGGTGGTCTCCTACGGCCTCTACCTGTGGCACCCGGTGACCGAGGAGCTGCTCCGGGAGCGGCACCTGGTCGCGCTGCCGTGGACGGCCGCCTGCGTGGTGCTGGCACTGGGCGGGCTGGTGCCCGCGGCGATCAGCTGGTTCGCGGTCGAACGGCCCGCGCTGGCGCGCGCCGCAGCCCTCACCGCCGCGCCGGCGCCGCGGGTCGTCCGCGCCGCCGACATGCCCGTGGCCGCGGCGGCGCGACGATGAGCCGTCCGATCAACCGGTCCGTGGAGGGCCTCCGCGGTGTCGCGGCCCTGCTGGTGGTGATGAGCCACTGCCTGGCGATCGGCGGCTTCACCCTGGGCGTCGACCTCTTCTTTGTCCTGTCCGGATTCCTGATCACCCGCCTGCTCGTCGGCGAGATCGGCCGCGACGGCCGGATCTCGCTCGCGAGGTTCTACATCCGGCGTGGGTTCCGCCTGCTGCCCGCCCTGGTGGTGTTCCTCCTCGCGGTGCTGATCTGGGGTCACCTCCGCGGGGACGCGGCCGGCGTCGCGAGCATTCACGGCACCGCCCTGAGCAGCCTGCTCTACGTCGAGAACTGGCACATCCTCTCGGTCGGGACCGCGACCCCCAGCCTCCTCGTCGACCCCGCGACCCACACCTGGTCGCTGTCGATCGAGGAGCAGTTCTACCTGCTCTGGCCGGTCCTGCTGATCGCCGGGTGGCGATGGAAGGGCGCCCGGGGTGCGCTGGTCCTCGCCGTCTGCGGGGTGGCGCTGGCGACCGTCGACCGTCTGGGCCTCGCCGGGACGTCGCTGATCAGGGAGTACTTCTCGACCGACACGCGCGCCGACCAGCTGCTGGCGGGGTGCTGCGTGGCCCTCCTCTCCCAGCTCCGGTGGCTCCCCCGCATCCCCCGGGGCCTCAGCGTGGCCGCACTCGGCACCCTGCTCGTCATCGGCATCCATCCCTTCGCGCTGCCGTATCAGATGACCGCGACCGCGGTGCTCGGAGCCGTCCTCGTGGCCGGCCTCTCCCAGCATCAGCTCGGCGCGCTGTCGGGCTCCTGGGTGGTGTGGCTGGGCGGTCGCTCGTACGCCCTCTACCTCTGGCATCCGCTGGTGCGCGCCGTCCTCCACGACTCCGTCCACCTCGCCGACGGAGGGGCGATGTTCGTGGCGGTGATGGCCGTCTCCCTGGTCGTCTCCGACCTGACCTTCCGGGCCCTCGAGCGCCCGCTCCGCGATCTCGGGCGGCGCCTCACCTCGGTGAGCCACCCGGCGCCGGCCGGGCGGGGTCAGGGAGCGGGGACCGCGGTCCGGTTCGACGGAACCATCTGAGGCCGGACCCCTACCGCCCCAGCGCCCCCGCGACCACGGTGGCGATGGCGACCGCGGCGACGACCACGGTGAGGGTGATCAGCCGGCGCGATCCCGGCTCGAGCCGGGTGGCCCGGCCGCGCGCCAGGACGCCCCTCGCCATGATCGGCGCCAGGGCGAGCAGCATCAGCGTGATCCCGAACACGAAGAGCGGGGGACGCCCGGGATCGCCGAGCCCGATGCTGAGCACCCCGAGGAGGAAGGCGAAGAAGCCACCCAGGAGGAGTCCGATCCCCGCCAGCGGAAGCAGGACCGCCAGATCCCGGACGTCACCGGTCTCGGCCGCGGCGTGGGGCCTCCGCCAGGGCTCGACCCCGACGGTGGCGGCCGGCTGGAGCACGTCCAGCCGCTGCAGCCGGCGAACCAGCGCCTCCGCCCCGGCCGTGGGGCGCTCGGCGAGGGCGCGGAGGATCCGGCGCCCCTCCTCGTCGGTGCTCAGCCACTCGACCACCCGCCGAGCCAGCTCCGCATCCGCGGAGGCGCCGTCGTCCCTGCGATCCGTCGAACGGAGGACGGCGTGCGTCACCGGCTCCACGTGTTCCCCTCCATCTCTCTCCGGAATGGTTGATCCGGTCCTGACCGCGAGTCAAGCCGGAACCCGGCGCGGCGCGCGCCGATCACGACACCTTAACCGGTGCTGTGCATCGCCCCCACAGGTCGGCGGGCCCCGCGCCTCCGGGTGTCGAGCCAGAGCAGGCCGGCGGCGACCAGCAGGCAGGGAGGCACGACCACCGCCGGCTCGATGAGCCGGCCCCTGGTCAGGCTCACGGCGACCGCGCCATTCAGGACCGTGACCACGGCGAGGGCCCGGCACACCCACGGCCCCGGCCAGGGACGTCCAGAGCCGGCGTCGCGCACCGCCGCCCGGGCGAGCGTCCATGCGATCACCGGGGTGAGCAGGGCCATGTCGTGGGGCAGCAGGTGGGGAGCGGCGAGCAGCGACAGCAGCAGGGCGGCGCCGAGGGCGGACTCGAGGCGCTCGGGATGCCTGCGGGCGCGCCGGCCGACCAGGTAGGCGGCGCCGATCGCGAGCCCTCCCAGGGCGTAGCCGAGCGCGTGTCCGACCCCGCCCTGGCCGCCGATCACGCCGCCAACGCCCGAGAGGCTGAGCAGGTCGGCCGCGGGGCGGTCGGCGCTGGTCGCCTCCCACCGGGTGGCGTGGAGCATCCCCAGCCAGGCCCCCGGCCCGGCGACCAGGGTTCCGGCGAGAACCGTGGACGCGACCCCGCCGAGCGCGGCGAGCAGCACCCGGCGGTCGTGCCAGGCGAGGACGAAGGCGGCGAGGCCCAGGCAGAGGTGGGGCTTGGTCAACGCCGCGGTGGCGCCGAGCAGGGCGGCGCCGGTGGCGAGCCGGCCGCGCCGCCAGCAGGCGTAGGCGGCGGCGAGGCCGAGGGCGAGCATCCCGTCCCACTGCCCCAGCAGCAGTGCCTCGAAGGTCCCGACCCCGGCGAGGGCGATCCCGCCCGAAACGATGCGCACGCTGCGCGAAGTGCCCGCCGGCCATGGCGCGACCCGCACCACCAGGGCGGCGGCGCCGGCCAGCATCAGCAGCTGGAGTGCGCACCACACCCGGTAGGCGGTGGGGAGGTCGAGGAGGGTGAGCGGTGCGGCGAGCGCCGCCGCCGCGGGCGGGCTGATGTAGGGAAGGATCTTCGGGAGGTCGTAGCCGGGGTTGAGCCGGCGGTACAGCGGTCCCTCGGCGGACTGGTCGTAGATGGCGCCGCGGTTGTGCTCGCGGATCAGGGTTCCGGCCACGTAGGTGGGCACGTAGTCGCTCTCCGCCACCTGCAGCCGGTCGACACCCACCCAGATCGCGAGGGTGAGGACGAGCAGCAGGGTTGCGAGTCCCGCCAGCCCGAGCGCGACGAGGCGTTGGGAACCAGGGACGTGGCCGGGGCGCTCCATCACTGTCGAGACGGTGGCAGGCGCGATCGCCGGGGGGGTCGCCTCGCGATGGAGATGTGGTCACAGTCGAATCCCCGCCGGCCGCCGCTCACCTGCGCAGCTGCGCGTTGAGCCGTGCGGCCTGTGGCGTGAGGTGGTCGCGCTCAGGGAGGTTGGGCGCTGACCGGGCGGCTTCGGGGTAGAGCCGTGCTGCGGTCACCGGGTCACCATCACGCGTCGGCGTGGAGCGCGGCGATGGCGGCCTGGGCCTGGAACTCGCCGAGGCGGTCGCGGCGCAGCGCCGTCTGGAGCCCGGCGACGCCCTCGGCGATCAGGTGGCTGTTCCACCGGCCGCGGTCCTGCTGGGCGAGGGGCACGAGCCTGCCGTCGACGCCGGTCCGTGCCGGGCGCGGTGCGTGGTGGAGCAGCGTCAGCGCGAGCAGGCCGGCGACCTCCTCGTGGGTGATCCCGGCCGCCAGCTGGCGGGTGAGCCGGATCGCCTCGGCGGCGAGGTCGACGTCGCCGGAGTAGCCCTCGTTGAAGACCAGGAAGACCAGGTAGAGCACCCGCAGCACCGTGGCGACGTCGCCCGGCTGGTTGAACCGGACCCCCGAGACGGTCCGCTTGGCCCGGCTGATCCGCTGTGCCATGGTCGGCAGGCCGCGGTGACCAGCCGGCCCCTGGGGTCCGCAGCAGGGCCTCGTCCACACCGTGGGTCACTCGGTGATGGTCGGCACCGCGCCCCTGAACGGGCGGAGCTCGAGCCACTCGTGGATCGGCTTCCCACCCGCACCCGGAGCCGCGGACAGCTCGCCGGCCAGCTCGAGCGCCCGCTCGTAGGTCTCGACGTCGATCACCATCCAGCCGGCGATCAGGTCCTTGGTCTCCGCGAACGGGCCGTCGGTGACCGGCGGCCGCCCCTCGCCGTCGTAGCGGAGAACGTGCCCTCCGGGGACAGCGCCTGACCGTCGACGAACTCGCCGGTGCCCTCGAGCCGATCGGCGAAGTCCTGCATGTACCGCATGTGGGCCGACACCTCGTCCGGCGTCCACCGGTCCATCGGCACGTCGTTGACCGAGGCGGGCGACCGTACACCCGTTCGGCTTTCCGGTCGACCCCGTCTCGCGGACGGCGCCACCGGGAGGTCTCCGGACGGAAAGGGTCCGGCCCCCTTCAGCGCCCGACATCCCGAGGGCGGCGGTTCCGAAGAACCGTTGCCCTGCAAGGAATTTCTGCATGGTCGGGAAGGCGAGATTCGAACTCGCGACCTCACGGTCCCGAACCGTGCACTCTAACCTGGCTGAGCTACTTCCCGAGGGGCGCCATTCTAGCATCGGGCCGACGCCCGGCCGGTCGGCGGTGGGGTGGACGGGGCGCCGCGAACCTGCCAGAATGGTACGTACTGGTCTGGGGCGCCGTGTCGCCCCGCCGGCTGCCGTCCCGGTCACCGAGGCTACTCCATGGCCACCTCGACGCCCCTGCCGAGCCCGACGTCGGGCGCGTCCCCGATCGTCCCGATGGGACTCAGCGAGGAGTCGCTGGCCGTCCGCGACTGGGTGCACGACTTCTCCGTCCGGGTGATCCGGCCCGCCGCCGCCGAGTGGGACGAGCGCGAGGAGACCCCCTGGCCGATCCTCCAGGAGGCCGCCAAGGTCGGTCTGTACGGTGTCGAGATGCTGCAGACGATGCACGCCGACCAGACCGGCCTGCTGATGGCGGCGGTCAACGAGGAGCTGTTCTGGGGCGACGCCGGGATCGGGCTGAGCATCTTCGGCTCCCATCTCGCCAGCGCCGGCATCTTCGCCACCGGCACCCCCGAGCAGGTCCTCCGGTGGATCCCGCGCTGCTACGGGACCGTCGACGACGTCCGCCTCGGCGCCTACGCGATCACCGAGCCCGACAGCGGCAGCGATGTCGGCAGCCTGCGCACCCGGGCCCGCCGCGACGGCGACGATTGGGTCATCGACGGCCGGAAGTGCTTCATCACCAACGGCGGGATCGCCGACGTCCACGTGGTGGTGGCCACCGTCGATCCCGCCCTCGGCCACGCCGGGCACGCATCCTTCGTCATCGAGAAGGGCACGCCCGGGTTGTCGATGGGCGACAAGCACCACAAGCTGGGCCTGCGCGCCTCGCACACCGCCGAGGTGGTGCTCGAGGGCGTCCGGGTGCCCGCCGACAGTCTGCTCGGCGGTGAGGAGCGGCTGGAGGGACGGATGGCGCGAGCCCGTGAGCGGGTGCGCACCGGGACTCTCGAGGAGAGGGGAAGCTCGTCGGCGCTGCGCACCCTCGAGCTGTCGCGGCCGATCGTCGGTGCCCAGGCGGTGGGGATCGCCCGCGCGGCCTACGAGTACGCCCTCGACTACGCGATGAACCGGGTGCAGTTCGGCCGGCCGATCATCGCCAACCAGGCCATCGCATTCACGCTCGCCGACATGTGTACCGAGATCGACGCGGCGCGACTGCTCTGCTGGCGGGCGGCATACATGGGGCGCGCCGGGCTTCCCTTCGCACGGGCCGAGGGCTCGATGGCCAAGCTGAAGGCGGGCGAGGTCGCCAACTGGGTCACCGACCAGGCCATCAGCATCCTCGGCGGCTGGGGTTACATCCGCGACCTGCCGGTGCAGCGCTGGCACCGCGACGCCAAGATCTACACCATCTTCGAGGGCACCCGCGAGATCCAGCGGCGGGTGATCGCGCGCGCCATCAGCGGCGGCGCAAGCGAGCTGCGATGAGCACCGGGACGGCCGCGGCGCGGGGCTCCGAACGGGCCGCCCATCACCGCGAGCGCATCCTCGACGCCATCGTCTCGCTGGTCGCGGAGCAGGGCTATCACGAGACCGCGGTGGACGACGTGGTCGCCCGGGCGCGCTGCTCGAAGAGCGCCTTCTACGCCTGCTTCGCGGGCAAGGAGCACGCCTTCGCCGCGCTGCTCGAGCGCGAGGGTGAGCGGCTGCTGAGCGCGGTGGTGGAGGCGGTCGCGGCCGAGGTCGACCCCCGCCGCCGGGTCGCCGCCGGGGTGGCCACCGCGGTGCGCGGCTGCGTCGCCGACGCCGCCACCGCGCGGGTGCTGCTCATCGAGTCGGTCGGGGTGAGCGCCACCATCGAGGAGCGGAGGCGAGCGCTGCACGCGCGTTTCGCCGCGATGGTCCTGGCCCAGGCGCAGACCGCGGCGGCGCGGGAGGGATCGCCGCTGACCGGCCTCGACCTGGAGACGCTCGCGTACGCGGTGGTCGGCGCCGTCAACGAGGCGGTGGTGCACCTGCTCGAGAGCGGCGGGGATGTCGAGCCGGCACTGCGCACCGTGGAGCACGTGGTGGGGACGGCGCTGCTATCCCGCTGACGCCGGGCCGAGCCGTGCGCCCGCGGTGCCGGGGGGATGCGGAGCAGGCAGGCGGCGACCGCGAGCACGACCGCCGCCTCCGCCCAGCGCGGCCCCAGGTTCGCGATCCACTCGTCGAGGACGAAGGCGGCGCTCAGCGCCACCGCTCCGGCCAGCGCCGCCCGCGGCCACGTGGTGGCCAGGACCACGAGCGGCACCGCGAGCAGCAGCAGGTCGTCGGAGAAGACGTGGGGAGCGCACAGGATCGAGGCGCAGATGCCCAGCGACAGCGCCACCGCCGCGGTGGCGCGGCGCAGCCTGTCACGGCGGTGCCAGGCGATCGCCACCGCCACGGCGGCGAGGATGGGCGCGGCGACGAGGACGGCGGTGTTGCCACCGAGCGTCCCGGCGAGCGCGGGCAGCCCCGCGGTGAAGAGGCTCTCACCGGTCTGGCGGGCCCTCACCAGGGAGACCAGCTCGACCAGCTGGCGGGGTCCCACGATCAGCAGCGCGCTCCCCACCCAGGCCGCGGCGCCCAGGGCGAAGCCGGCGGCGATCCTCCATCGCGAGGCCGCCAGCAGCACCGGGAGCAGCAGCCAGGCGAGCTGCGGCTTCACCAGGAGGATGGAGAGCAGCAGTCCGGCGGTGAGCGGACGCTCGCGGTCCAGCGCCCAGAGCGCTCCGGCGGCGGCGAGCAGCAGGAACCCGTCCCACTGCCCGAGGAGCAGGGTCATCGCCGCCGGCAGCGAGGCGGTGGCGGTGATCACCAGGAGGCCGCGACGGCCCTCGGAGATCGAGCGGGGCAGCCACCGCTCCAGCAGCCGCGCGCCGGCGAGCAGCGCGGCCAGCGAGGCCACCAGGAAGAGGGCGAGCCCGGTCGTCAGCGGCAGCGAGGCCAGCGGGCGCAGCACCCACGCGGCCAGCGGCGGGTTGGCGTAGATGTGGGGAAAGCCGGTCGCGGAGGCCGGCGGCCGGTACCCGAGCAGGGCGGCCTGGGAGTCCGCCTGGGTGGAGAGGCAGTAGAGGCACCGCGAGCCCGACGCGAGGATGCGCGAGCCGGTGGCGAACGACACGAAGTCGGACCCGGCGCCGTGGAGCGCCTGGAGCGGCGCGTAGAGCAGGCGCGCCAGCAGGATCACGGCCAGCACCGGACCGCCGGCCAGCCGGAGCACCGGATGGCGGGCGAGCCGGCCGAGGCCGGTGCTCAGGGTGCTCGGGAGGCGCGCGGAGAGCATGCGGGGTCCACTCTAGGGTGGGGACCTCGGTGGAACCGTCGCGCCGGGCGATGGTGACCACCCCGTGACCGCGATGACGCGCGCTGGCCGAGCTCGGGACCGACGCGCTACCCTCGCGATCGCCCGGCGGCTCCGTCGAGGCCAGGGGAAGTGTGGAGGGCGACATGGGCCGCATCTCCGTGACGGAGACCATCCAGGCTCCCGTCTCGACGGTGTTCGGGTACGTCGACGACTATCGCAACACCACCAGGTACATGAAGGACCTGACCAGGTGGGACCCGGTGGGCAGCAGGACCCACGGCAAGGGCTCGCGCTTCTCCCTCGCCATGAAGGCCGGCCCCCTGAACATCGACGGCGAGGTGGAGATCGACACCTGGGAGGAGAACCGGGCGATCGGCTGGAAGACGAAGAAGGGCTTCCGCCAGGACGGCTCGTGGTCCTTCACGGAGAGGGGGGACGCCACCGAGGCAACCTTCACCGTCGAGTACGACCTCCCCGGCGGCATCGCCGGGAAGATGATGGCCAAGGCGGTGGAGCCGGTGCTGAAGGGCACCCTGGAGACGTCGGTCAAGCAGCTGAAGGCGCAGACGGAGAGTGCCGCGAAGAGCGGCTGAGGGCCCCCGGGTCAGGCGGCCGGAGAGGGCACCCGCGCCGGAGCGGACGGCGGCACCGGCGCGTGCTCGTTGGACGGGCTCGCCGGCTGCCACTCGCCGAGGCCTCCGCCGTACCACGAGAGGCTGTCGGCGGTTCCGTCGTGCGGCGTCCGGGCCGGCACGGCGGCGAGACCACCGGAGGAGAACCGCAGGGCCGGGACCTTGCGCAGGGCCTCGAGCACGATGCCGGTACTCATCTTGCTCTCGCCGACCACACGCTCGGTGAAGACGATCGGCACCTCGACCACCGTCATGCCGCGGCGGACCGCCCGGTAGTTGAGCTCCACGTTGAAGGCGTAGCCGGTGCTGCGCATGCTGGCGACGTCCACGGCGGCGAGCGCGCTGCGCTGGAAGCACTTGAACCCGCCGGTCACGTCGCGGATGCGCAGCCCGAGAACGGTTCGTGCGTACAGCGAGCCGCTGCGGCTGAGCAGGCGGCGGTGCAGCGGCCATCCGGCGGTACCGCCGCCCGATGCCCAGCGCGAGCCGCAGGCGACGTCCGCGCCGGCGTCGACGGCGGCGACCAGGCGCGGCAGATCCGCGGGGTCGTGCGAGAGGTCGGCGTCCATGGTCACCAGCCGGCCGTAGCCGAGGCCGAGACCGTGCAGCAGCCCGGCGACGTATGCCGGCCCGAGACCCTGCTTTGCGGTGCGGTGCATCACCGAGACCCGGGGATCGGCCACCGCCATCCGGCGGGCGAGCACACCGGTGCCATCCGGAGAGTTGTCGTCGACGATCAGGACGTGGTAGCTCTCGCCCTGGGCCAGGATGCCGGTGACGACGGTCGGCAGATTGCCGATCTCGTTGTACGTGGGAACCACGACCAATGTCCGCCCGATGGCGACGTCCGTCCTGACCATGGTTCCCCCGAGTTGCGCACGAGAGGCGCGGGTCCGAAGCAGCCCGCCGTCAGTGCCGGTGACTGCAGTCGAATCTACGCTGTGCGGGTTCGGATGGAACCGGTGATCACACCCTCGTCACCACATCCTCACCGGCTGTGCGAGGTCACGTCGCGACGTATTGCGGGGACGTGCTGATCGAGGCGGGACTGGCGCTGAACGCCTCGATGACATAGACGTCGCCCTTCCCCAGCAGGGCATTCCTGCCGACGGGTTGGATCCTGTATGTCGCCGTCGCGTGCGCCGGGAGCTCGGTGGGCCCGGACACCGCTCCGAACCCGACATTGGTCGTCTGGCCGGTGCTCAGGGTGAGGTACGGCCGGATCGGCCTGTCGGTCCGGTTCGTCGCCGTGACCACCAGTGTGGTCGTGTCCCGACCGTCCCCGGCGACAGCGTGCAGCTGTGCGACCAGCCGGAGCTGCAGCGGCGCCTGCGCGACGATGAATCCGGCGACGCACGCGGTCACCGCAACCGCGGCCCCGATGGCAACCACCCGCGACGCGCGTCGCGTCATCGCGCCCGCTCGTCCGAGTGCCCAGAGAGCACCGTCACGGTTGGTCCCGACCGAGATGATCAGCAGGATCGGGACATACAGGAAGTAGCTCATGAGCGAGCGCGTGGCCACGAGGAGGGGGACCATGGCGAGAAGTGGCAGCATCCTCTTCGCATGCTCGTGCCATCCCACGAAGGCTGCGATGCCGGCGACGATCGCGATGAGGCTGGCCAGCGTCAACCACCGCAGCTGCCCGCCGCCGATTCCCAGGCTGGTGGAGAGGGCCACGATGCCGTGGCCGAGGGGGACGAGCGGCTCCAGAATCGGCAGGAACGCACCGCGGAACCAGGAGGCCGGGCTGGCGAGGATGAACGGGAGATTGATGGCGGTGAAGACGCCGCCGGCGGTCAGCCCGTAGCGCAGCGGCAGCCGCCACCGGCCGGGGCCGCGCCGGTGCGCCTCGATGGCGATCCCGGTGACGAGCAGCGGCGCCATCAGCCAGGGGGTGGGCTTCACCGCACAGGCCAGGCCGAGCGCCAGCGGGCCCATCCAGCGTGCCCAGCTGCGCTCGGTCCGCACGCCGTACCGGTCCCACCGGTAGAGCGCCAGCAGGATGAATGGCAGGTAGACGACGTCGGTGACACCGGAGTCCACGAAGGCGGCGAAGAACGGGCTCAGCGCGATCACGGTGATCAGCGGTCGGACATTCGCCGGCGCCAGCCGCCAGAGCAGGAGCAGGAATCCGATGTAGAAGAGCCCGTCGGTGAGCAGGGCGTACGAGGTGTGGGTCCCGAGCAGCAGGCCGAGGGGGACGTAGGCGAGGAAGCTGAGAGCCGGATAGGTCGCCGTGGCCACGTTGCGGCCGTCGAGTGTCGGTGTCGCCACCGTCGGCGGCAGATTGAAGGCGTCGATCTCCGCCGTCATGTCGCGGCCGTATGGATTGTGGCCGCTGATCAGGGCGGTCGCGGAGACCTGGCCGATGGTGACCTCGTCGGTCTCGTACATGTGGGCGGTCGACGACGCCGCGAGATACAGCCCCACGAACATCAGAGACATGGCGAACACGACACGGTCGTGCCTGCGCCAGAACTCCGGCGGGTGAGGCCGGGCTGCGACTCCGATCACGACCAGGCCGATCAGCAGCGCGGCGCCGTTGAGCCAGGGTGCGTAGGGCACCTTCCCCTGAAGGCCGAGCCAGGCGAGCGCCCAGGCCATCCACAGGATGCCGACGGAGATGCGGACCGCCTGTGCGAGGTCGAGGGTGAGGGCTCTGGAATCGCCGTCCGCACCGCCGTGATCGGTCGACGGCTCCGGCACGGCGGGCGTCGAGATCGCCGGTCGCCGGGTCTCCGCCGGCAATGGAGGTCGAGCCATGTCGCCGCATTATCCGGGCGGCCGCTCGCGCTCGCCGGCATGGCCCGGTGACGTCGACGTCGCGGGCCGACCACGGTTGCCGACGCGTCAGGGACCAGAGGAGGTCCTGCGTGCGCGCGGCACGGATGGGTCACAGGTGGATGACGGGGCTCAGCTGTGACCGCCATGTCAATTCCCGGCGACCGGGCTCGACTACGGTCGCCGGATGATGTCGTCCCTCGAGGTGACCGCGTCCCGGCGGGTCGGGGTGACCGGCCGGACCGCCGGATGGCCGCGGTCGCTCCTCGACGCCCTGCCCGCCGCCGCCGTGGCCGCCGCCTTCCTCGCACTGTGGGTCGGCGCCGCGCTGCTGCTGCCGCACGGTGCCCAGAACCCGGCCACCCCGATCTACCCGGGCGGCACCTCCCTCCAGCCGCTGATGCGATTCGACGGCTACTTCTACGCGACCATCACCGGCCATGGGTACGTCCCCGTGCCCGGCCGCTACCAGCTCTACGCCTTCTTCCCCCTGCTTCCCGGGCTCGCCGCGGCGCTGCACGGGCTGATCCCCCTGCTCTCCGTGCCGGCCTCGGGCCTCGCCGTCAACGGCGCGGCGGTCATCGGCGCGGCCATGCTCATCGACCGAACCCTCGCCGCGTGGTCTCGCGGCCGGCGCCTCGCCGCCGTCGCGGTGGTGCTCTCGCTGCCCTCGGCGTTCTTCTACGCCACCTTCTACTCGGAGCCTCTGCTCCTGCTGGCCACCGCGCTGACGGTGTGGGCGCTCGCCGACCGGCGGCGCATCGCACTGGTCCCGGTGGGGGTGATGCTGGCGACGCTCGACCGTCCTCCGGGCGCCCTCCTGCTCGTCCTCGTCGTCGTGGTCCTGCATCGACGCGGCGGCGGATGGCGCTCGATGCTTCCCTCGCTGATCGCGGCCGGGCTCGCGGTGGACCTGGTCATGGTGGTGGACACGCTGGCCGCGGGCGACCCGTTCGCCTTCGTGCATGCGCAGGCCGGGTGGACCAGCGTGCGCACGCTCGGGCTCGGCGACGGCGTCCGCTGGGTGCTCACCCAGAGCCGCCCGGGGGCGATCTGGCAGTCGGTGATCACCTTCGGATACTGGGATCTCTACCTCGCCGCGGCCGCCCTGGTGGTGTTCCGCCGCCGCCTGGGAGCCGCCGTGCCGTACGCCGCGGCGGTGATGGCCGCCTGCTTCCTGGCCGGCGGGGTCGGCACCCAGTCGCGCTACCTGGTCACCCTGCTGCCCTTCTGGCTGGGGCTCCTGGAGCTGCTCGGCCGGCGCGGGGCGAGGACCTGGATGCTCACCACCGGGATGGCGATCGCCGGCGGCATCGCGGTGAACCTCTGGATGCTCGATCGCTTCGTCCGGGGCTTCTGGGCCGGCTGACCCGGCGGCCGGTGCCCGGCGCCACGAACCGGCGTGCGGTGGTGAACGCCCGCCGACCGTGCAACGGACCGTGAACGCGGGGCGACGTTTCGGCGGCCGGCGAGCGGCGCCGCTTCGACGCCCCTACGATCTCGCCATGACCGATCCGACCATCGCGGAGCCCATCCCCGACACCGAAGCGGCGACCCCACCGTCCCCCGAGGCGACGGTGGCGAGGGAGGGGGAGCGCGGCCAGGGCATGGTCGAGTACGCCCTCATCCTCATCCTCCTGGCGATGGCGGTGCTGGTCGCGGTCCAGGTCCTGGGCCACAGCACCACCACCCTCTACAGCAACATCGCCGGCGGGCTCCACGTCGCCACCGGCGGCTGAGGCCGCTCCGGCGGCCCTGCCGGTCGTTCCAGGCACCCTGCCTACAATGGCCCGAGGACCGTCCGCCTCCGTTCACGAGTCGGGGGGGATGGGCCTGTCAGCCATGGGAGCCAGCGCGATGAGCAGCACCGAGAACGGGGCCTCGACGCCCCCGACCGCCACCACCGGAGGCCTCCGCGTCAAGCGCGGCCTCGCCGAGATGCTGAAGGGCGGCGTGATCATGGACGTCGTCGACGCCGAGCAGGCGAGGATCGCCGAGGAGGCGGGCGCGGTCGCGGTGATGGCGCTGGAGCGGGTGCCCTCCGACATCCGCCGCGACGGCGGCGTCGCCCGGATGAGCGACGTGACCCTGATCAGGGACATCATCGCCGCGGTCACGATCCCGGTCATGGCCAAGGCGCGGATCGGCCACTTCGTCGAGGCCAGGGTGCTGGAGGCGCTCGGCGTCGACTACGTCGACGAGTCCGAGGTGCTCACCCCCGCCGACGAGGAGCACCACATCGACAAGTGGGGCTTCACCGTTCCCTTCGTGTGCGGGGCGCGCGACCTCGGCGAGGCGCTGCGGCGCATCGGCGAGGGGGCGGCGATGATCCGCACCAAGGGCGAGGCGGGCACCGGCAACGTGGTCGAGGCGGTGCGCCACATGCGCGCGCTCCAGTCCGGCATCCGCCGGCTCGGGGCGCTGCGCTCCGAGGAGCTGATGGCCGAGGCCAAGCGGCTCCAGGCTCCGTACGAGCTGGTCGCCGAGATCGCCCGCACCGGGAGGCTTCCGGTCGTCAACTTCTCCGCGGGGGGCATCGCCACCCCCGCCGACGCCGCCCTGATGATGCAGCTCGGTGCCGAGGGCAACTTCGTCGGCAGCGGCATCTTCAAGAGCGAGGACCCCCTCGGCTACGCCAGGGCGATCGTCGCCGCGACCACCTATCACGACCGGCCGGAGGTGATCGCGGACGTGAGCGCGGGCCTGGGACGGGCGATGCCGGGCCTCGACGTCGCGACCCTGCCGCGCGAGGAGCAGCTCGCCGCCCGGGGCTGGTGAGGTCCTGTCGCGTCGGGGTGACGGCTGGATCGTCTCGCCCGCCGGCCCGCCGGACCCTGCCTAGACTGCCCGGGTGACCACTGTGGAGAGGGGCCGGGCGGCGATCGGCGGGCGTGGCTGGTGGCGCGCCGGCATGGCGCTGGCGGTGGTCGGTGGGGCTGACGCGGTCGCCCAGGCGGTGCGCGGCTGGCGTTTCGTCGAGCACACCGACTACGTCGCCTTCGCCACCGCCGGGCGGGTCCTGAACGCCGGCTCGCGGTGCGTCTACTGCCTTCCCACCGAGGCGCGGGCGGAGATCGGGCTGCTCGGCCACCCGCCCGACAACGGGGTGATCCCGTACGCGAACCCACCGCTGGCGGCCGAGCTCCTGCGGCCGGTTGCCGCCCTGCCGCTGAGCACCGGCGCCGCGCTCTTCCTCGCGGTGTCGCTCCTCGCCGTGGTGGTGGCGGCGCTGCTCCTGAGCCGCCTGCTCCCCGCGCTGCCGCCGTCTCGGCGGCTGCTGATCGCCGCGTGCGCGATGACCGTCGCGCCCGGGCTGGCGGCCTTCACCTACATCCAGTGGGACCCGCTCCTCGTCCTCGCCGCCGCCGCGGCGGTGGTGCTCCTCGGTCGCGGCGACCGCCTCGCCGCCGGGGCGGTGCTCTCCCTCCTGCTCGTCAAACCCCAGCTGGCGTGGTTGCTGGTCCCGGCCCTGCTGGTCGCCGGTCACCGCCGGACCCTGGTCGGGCTCCTCGCCGGTGCCGGGGTCTGGGTGGCGACGACCCTCGCCATCGTCGGGGCCGGGGGCGTGGGGGAGTGGTACCGGTCCAACGTCCGGATGGACGTCGGCGACAGCGGGAAGACCGTGGGTGTGCCCGGGCTGATCGTCCAGCTCACCGGGCACACCGGCGTCGCCTTCCCGGTCGCGGTGATCTGCGGCCTCGGCGCCGTCATCCTCCTCTGGCGGCTGCGCTCCCGGCTCCGGGCCGACCCCGCCCTGGCGGTCGCGACCGGTCTGGCGCTCTCGCTGCTGGCCGCGCCCCACGCCTTCGCGACCGACCTGATGCTCCTCGCCCCGCTGGTCGTCCTGCTCGCCCGGCGCCGTCCCGAGGCGGCGATCGCGGCCTCGGCCGCGGTCCTCGTCGCCGACCTGCTCCAGTCGGCCTCCCCCGGCGCGGCCGGCCACGCTCTGGTCCTGATCGTGGTGAGCGGCGCCGTCGCCGCCGCCGTCCACCGCCCTCGCCTCCCCGCGGGGGCGGTGCGGGGCACCCCGGGTACACTCGTCGGGAGTGCCTGAGGACCCCTCCCGTCCCTCCCGGCCCGCGGGTCCCATGGTCGGCGTCCTGGCCCTGCAGGGAGACGTCCGCGAGCATCGGGCGGCGCTGGAGGCATCCGGGGCCCGGACCACCGGCGTCCGCACCGCCGCCGAGCTCGACGCGGTCGACGCCCTGGCCGTCCCCGGCGGCGAGTCGACCACGCTCAGCCGGCTGATCCGCGCCTTCGGGCTGGAGGAGCCGCTGCGCCGGCGGCTCGAGGACGGGCTGCCCTGCCTGGCCACCTGCGCCGGGATGATCCTGCTCAGCCGCCGCATCCTCGACGGGCGGCCCGACCAGCTCGCCCTCGGGGTCCTCGATCTCGACGTGCGCCGCAACGGCTACGGCCGCCAGGTCGACTCCTTCGAGGCGGCGCTGGAGGTGCCCGAGCTGGGCGAGCCGGCCTTTCCCGGCGTCTTCATCCGTGCCCCGACGGTGGAGCGGGTGGGGGCGGGGGTCAGGGTCGTCGCCGAGCACGAGGGCCGGCCGGTCGCCCTCGGGTGCGGGCCGCACCTCGCCCTCGCCTTCCACCCGGAGATCAGCGGTGACAACCGCTTCCACCGACTTTTCATCGAACGTCTGCATGCCGTTTCGCCGCCGGCGCGGTAAACTCTGTGCGTGACATCCGGGCCCGCAGGCTCCCGCCGGAAAGAGGCTGAACTGCGCCAGGTTGCCTGACGTCGCCCCTCGTGCCGCCCCCCTGGCGGTCCTTCACGTCGCCGGCGGCCGGGGCTCGTCGGGCCGCTTCCGGATGGCGCCCCGTCCATGAACGTCCGCAGCGCCAGCTTTCGCGACCTCGACCGGGTCGAGGAGATCTACCGCCGGTCCTCCGCCGGCGAGCCCGACGCGACCGCCGCGCCGCCGCTCTCGCCGGGTGACAGCCCGGTGCCCCACGCCACCCTGCTGCGGCTCTGGCACGCGGTGAGCCGGACGCTGTCCTCGCTGGTGCCCACCGCCGAGCCCTCCGCGACCCTCCTCGTGGTCGAGGACGACGGCGGCGAGATCGTGGGCTTCATCCAGGCCAACGGGGTTCCGGGCCAGCCCAAGGCGTGGCACGTCATCAACCTCTGCGCGGTCGCCGAGGGCCGCATCCACGAGGCCGGTGAGCGCCTGCTCACCCACCTCGTCAACCAGGGGATGCAGCACGGCGTGACCCGCTTCTCGGTGCGGCTGCCGCTCCACCACCCGGCGGTCGGGCTCTTCCTGGAGGAGGGCTTCTCCCAGTACGCCACCGAGCAGATCCTCTACCGCGACGACCCCGCGGCCGCGCCCCCGGTGCTCGCCGGGCGGGCGGCCGGGCTGCTGCGACCGGCGCGGGGCGACGATCGCGGCGGCATCCACCTCCTCTACCTCCGCACCACCCCCTCGCACGTCGCCAACGTCGAGGGACCGTCGCTCAAGGCCTGGCAGGCCTCCTTCCAGCAGGGGTGGATGGCCCGGATCGGCCGCGACGACGTCCGCCACATGGTGGTCGAGCGGCTCGGCATCGAGGCCTGGGTGGGGGTTCGCCCGGCCACCCCGGTGCGCCCCTCGCTGATGGCCCTGCTCTGCGACGGCAGCGACCCCGGCCTCCGCGAGGACTTCGTCGACGCCGCGCTCGCCCAGGTGCCCCCCGGCCCGGTGTCGTGCGCCCTGCGCCACTACGACTCCGAGCTGATCCGCAGCCTGCAGCGCCGCGGATTCGCGATCTACGGAACCCAGCTGCTGCTGGTCCGCGACCTCGCCATCAAGATGCGTGTCCCCGCTCGCGCCCGGCGCGAGAGCAAGCCCGTCCTGGTCCCTGCGGGCATGGTCCACCGTGCCGGGGGAATGTCCCGAGTACCGCTCCGCGTCCTCACCAACGCCCCACAGCCGAGGAGTTCGCCATCATCGCTCGCATGACGCCCTACGGCCCAGCCTGGAACGAGGAGCTGCAGCAGCTCTTCGACGCCCTCCCGCCCCGCATCGCCGAGGCCGCCCGGCAGCTCCCCGACACGCGCGGTGAGCTGCTCGAGATCGTGCTCGACCTCGGCCGGGAGCCCGAGGCTCGCTTCGACGCCGGCGAGATCGTGCTCGACCGCGTCCAGGTGACCCGCGAGGATCTCGAGTATGTGGTCAACCGGGTTGGCGCCTTCGGTGACGACAACCGGGCCGGGATCGAGCGCACCCTGCACCGCATCAGCGCGATCCGCAACCGCTCCCGGGAGATCGTGGGTCTCACCTGCCGGGTCGGCCGGGCGGTCACCGGGACCATCGACATCATCAAGGACATCGTCGTCGGCGGCCGGTCGATCCTGCTCCTCGGCGCCCCCGGCATCGGCAAGACCACGATGCTCCGCGAGTGCGCCCGGGTGCTCAGCGACGAGTGCGGCAAGCGGGTGGTCATCGTCGACACCTCCAACGAGATCGCCGGCGACGGCGACATCCCCCATCCCGGCATCGGCCGCGCCCGGCGGATGCAGGTGGCCACCCCGGCGATGCAGCACGCGGTGATGATCGAGGCGGTGGAGAACCACATGCCCCAGGTCATCGTGATCGACGAGATCGGCACCGAGCTCGAGGCGGTGGCGGCCCGCACCATCGCCGAGCGCGGGGTCCAGCTGGTGGGCACCGCCCACGGCTCCAGCCTCGACAACCTGCTCGTCAACCCCACCCTGAACGACCTCCTCGGCGGCATCCAGACGGTGACCCTCAGCGACGAGGAGGCGCGCCGCCGCGGCACCCAGAAGAGCGTCCTCGAGCGCAAGGCGCCGCCCACCTTCGACGTGCTGGTGGAGATCCGCGAGCGCGACAAGGTGGTCGTCCACATGCCCCTCGACGAGACCGTGGACGAGGCGCTTCGCGGCCGGGCCAAGCCCGCCGAGCTGCGGCTGCGCGGCGAGAGCGGTCAGATCGTCAGCCGGATCGACACCGCCGCCCCGGTTCCCGGGGTCTTCCCCGAGACGGCGCCGGCGCCCTTCGGCGGCGGCCGGAGCCGCCGGGACCGCGATCGCGACCGCGAGCAGGAGGCCTTCCTGCGGCCGCGGCGCTCGCTGCGCACCCTCGAGGCCGACCCCTTCGCCCTCGCCCACGAGGGCCGCGAGCGCGAGCTGCTGGCGGTCCGCGGGCCCCGGCCCAACCAGACGCTGTCGGTCTTCCCGTACGGGGTGTCCAGAACCTACCTGGAGCAGGCGGTGCGCGAGCTGCGCCTGCCGGTGCGGATCCAGCACCACGTCGACGACGCCGACACCGTGCTCACCCTGAAGAACTACTACCGCCGCAAGGACTCGCCGGTGCGTGCCGCCGAGTCGACCGGGATCCCGATCCAGGTGCTGCGGAGCAACACCGTCGCCCAGATCAAGGGCGCGCTCGCCCGGGTCTACGGGGTGGACGTCGGCGATCCCACCGAGGTCGCCCTCCAGGAGGCCACCGAGGCCATCAACCGGGTGCTCCAGACCCACCAGACGGTGGAGCTGGCGCCCCAGAACGCCTACGTCCGCCGGCTCCAGCACAAGCTCGTCGAGCAGCACGAGCTCACCGCCCGGAGCACCGGCAGCGAGCCCAACCGGCGTCTGCGCATCCTCGGCCCCGGCGACGAGGTCTAGGCGCAGCATGCGCCCCGAGGGGCCGGCACCCCCCCCGGGGGAGCGAATCGTCGGTGGGGCCGCGGGGGGTGTCCCGCCGGGTGAGCGAATCGTCGGGGGGGCCGCGGGGGGTGTCCCGCCGCGGGAGCGAATCGTCGGTGGGGCCGCGGGGGGTGTCCCGCCGCGTGAGCGAATCGTCGGTGGGGCCGCGGGGGGTGTCCCGAGGCGTGAGCGAATCGTCGGTGGGGCCGCGGGGGGTGTCCCGCCGCGGTGAGCGAATCGTCGGGGGGGCCGCGGGGGGTGTCCCGCGGCGGGAGCGAATCGTCGGGGGGGCCGCGGGGGGTGTCCCGCGGCGGGAGCGAATCGTCGGGGGGGCCGCGGGGGGTGTCCCGAGGCGTGAGCGAATCGTCGGTGGGGCCGCGGGGGGTGTCCCGCCGGGTGAGCGAATCGTCGGGGGGCCGCGGGGGGTGTCCCGCGGCGTGAGCGAATCGTCGGTGGGGCCGCGGGGGGTGTCCCGCCGGGTGAGCGAATCGTCGGGGGGGCCGCGGGGGGTGTCCCCCCGCGTGTCAGCGAGTGGCCGGGGTTCTTCATCTCCTTCGAGGGGGTGGACGGCGCCGGCAAGAGCACCCAGGTCGCCGCCCTCGCCGGGGCGCTGCGCAGCGACGGGCACGAGGTGCTCACCGTGCGCGAGCCCGGGGAGACCGCCGTCGGCGAGCTGATCCGCAGCCTGCTGCTGCGGCCGGTCCCGGCGCCCCTCGACCCCTGGGCGGAGGCGCTCCTCTTCGTCTCCGCCCGGGCCCAGCTGCTCGCCGAGACCGTGCTGCCCGCGCTGATGCGGGGCAACGTGGTCATCGCCGACCGCTATGTCGACTCCACGCTCGCCTACCAGGGCGGCGGCCGCGGTCTCGACCCCCGGTCGCTGCGGGCGCTCCATCGCGCCGCCTGCGGCGACGTCTGGCCCGACCTCACCCTCCTGCTCGACCTCCCCCCACCCGCCGCCGAGAGCCGGCGCCGGGCCGGCCAGCTGCCCCTCGACCGCATGGAGCTCTCCCCCGAGGCATTCCACGCCGCCGTCCACCGCACCTTCCGCGAGCTCGCCGAGGCCGAGCCCGACCGGATCGTGGTGGTCGACGCCGAGCGCCCCGCCGTGGTGGTCTCGCAGCGCATCTGGGCGGTCGCCGCCGAGCGGCTCGCCGAGGTCGAGGGCGTGGCGCCGACCATCCGTCCCACCGCCTGAGCGCGCACCGTGAAGCTGGTCATCGCCGTCATCCACTCCGACGACGCCGGTCCCTGCAGCGACGCGCTCAGCGACGCCGGCTTCGTCTGCACCCGCTTCACCACCTCCGGAGGCTTCCTCCAGAAGGGCAACGCCACCCTGATCACCGGGGTCGACGACGCCCGGGTCGACGAGGTCGTCGAGCTGCTCCGCCGCCACGCCCGGCAGCGCCGCGAGTACGTGAACCCGGTCTCGCCACTCGCCGAGCCCGCCGAGTTCTTCGTGCCCTTCCCGGTCGAGGTGGAGGTCGGCGGCGCCACCGTCTTCGTGGTCGGCGTCGAGCGCTTCGAGAAGCTCTGACCGCCGGGTGACGGACCGCCGACGGAGGCCCGCGGCCGCCGGGCGGCGGCCAGGGTGTTGACCCGCATCCTCCGCGCGCTGGTGGCCGCAGCCGGGGTGGCGATGGTCGCCGCCGCCGGGGTCATGCTGCTCGGGTGGCGGCACGCCGACGCCGCCGCCCAGGGCTACCTGGACTTCGCCCTGCACCCGACACCCCGTGGCCGTCGCCTGCGCCAACGTCACCGACGCCACCGTGCTCGGGACCGCCACCGATCGCGACCTGGTCGGCGCGATCAGGGCGTGGGTCCGGATCGCCCCGGCCGGAGCGACCGCGACCTGCTCCGCGACCGGGGCGTCGCCGCCGGCGGGGTCGGCCTGCTCGCCCTGGTGCTCGCCGCCCCGACCCGGCTGACCCGGCTGTCCCGTCGCCGGCTCGCCGAGGTGCTCGCCGACCGCCACCTGCGCCTCGCCATGCTCGGGTTCACCGCGGTGCAGATGCTCGACGTCGCCACCAGCATCGCCGGCCGGCACCGCCTCCTCTACGAGGGCATCGCGCTCACCCGGGCGGTGGTGGCCCGCTGGGGCGACGCCGGGTTCCTCATGGTCAAGGTGCCGGCTCTGCTCGCCGTCGCGGTGCTGGCGGCCCGGCTGCCCCGCCGCTGGGCGCTGATCCCGGTGCTCGCGGCGGCGGCGCCGGTCGCCCTGGTGGTGGGGGGCAACCTGCGGCTGCTGGCGGGGTAGCGGGTGTGCGCCTGAGCAACCCTTCCGACCGCGTCGAGGAGGGCCGCTACCCCTCGGCCGGCTCGTCGTCGACGAGCACGCCCTCGAGCGTCAGCAGGTCGGCGATCTCCCAGGCGAGGTCGGTGTCACCGGGGAGCAGCTCGGCGAGCGCGGCGCCCCAGACCTCGGGCGCGGCCACCGGGAGCGGGCCGGCCTGGGCGTACGGACATTCGCTCGGGCGCAGGCATCGACGGAAGCCGTCCACGGAGTCCCCGGATCCCCGGGTACCGTCCTGAGCGGAGGGGCCCAAGCCCACGCCGACCTCCTGCGAGCATGTCCGCCTGCCCGAGGGAACGGGCACCTGAACAGTCTGACAACCGGGACCGGCGTGGTATTACGCTTTTGGCCTTAATCGCCTGCAATTGGAGGTAGGGGGCAGGGTTCTCACGACTCCGGGGGCGGATTCGGTGCCACTCTCGCCGGTGTCGACCACGACCCCGTCGGGGGCCACCACCTTCTCGATCCGGGTGCCGGCGAGGTGCACCCGCACCCCCGGCACCCCCGGCGCACCCGGCTCCCAGCCCTCCGCCCAGAGCCGCCTCGCCTCGCCGTAGGTGCCCGCCTGGGCGCTGCGGCGGCCGTCGGTGAAGCCGATGAAGCCGGGCTTGTTGGGGTAGCCGAAACCGACCTCGCCGCCGCTGGTGAGGAAGGCCCGCACCTCCCGCAGCGGCCGGTCGCCGGGCAGCGTGGCCTCGGCGGCGGCGAGCGCGTCGACGAGGGTCGGCATCTCGCCGCTGCCGGCCTGGCGGCGCACCTCGATGCGCTGGGCGTGGCGCTGGGCGCGCTCGCGGCGGCGCAGCTCGGTGCCGAGCTCGGCCCGCCGCGCCCGCAGCTCGCGGAGCTGGCGCTCGTAGGGCGCCATCGCCTGCTGGGTGGCACGCTCGGCGGCGGTGAGCTCGGCGGCGGCGGCGTCGAGGGCGGCGCCGTCGAGCTCGCGCAGCGCCGCGGGGTCGATCGGCTCGGGGAGCGGCGGAAGCGGGTCTGGGATCGCCGCTGAGGGCGCGGGCGTGGTCACGGTCTCTAGGCTACGGCACCGAACCACCGGTCCACGGGAGATGCGAGGTGTCCGATCCGGTCTCGGTCCAGATCGAGGGCAGGGTGGCCCTCATCACCATCGACCACCCGCCGGCCAACGCGATCAGCCGCGCGGTGATCGAGGGCCTCCGCGCCGCCGTCGCCGGCGCCGCCGCCGACGGAGCGCTCCGCGCCATGGTGATCACCGGCGCCGGAGGCCGGTTCTTCGCCGCCGGGGCCGACGTGAGCGAGTTCCCCAGCGCCGGCGGCTCGGTGGCGGAGGGCGGCCAGCAGCTGACCCTGGAGATCGAACGCTCCCCGCTGGTCAGCATCGCCGCCATCAACGGCATCGCCCTCGGCGGCGGCTGCGAGATCGCGCTCGCCTGCGACATCCGCATCGCCGCCCGCTCCGCCCGGCTCGGCCAGCCCGAGATCAACCTCGGGATCATCCCCGGCTGGGGCGGCACCCAGCGGCTGGTCCGGGTCGTGGGGCAGGGGCGGGCGATGCCGCTGCTGCTCTCCGGCGACCCCGTCGACGCCGAGACCGCGCTCGCCATCGGGCTGGTCTCCGAGGTGGTCGACGGCGCCGAGCTGATCGGCACCGCGCTGGCGCTCGCCGACAGGCTCGCCGGCAAGGCGCCGCTGGCGGTGGCCGCCACCAAGCGCGCGGTGCTCGAGGGCATGCCCCTGCCCATCGCCGACGCCCTGGAGGTCGAGCGGCGCGAGTTCGCGGCCCTCTTCGACACCGCCGACGCCCGCGAGGGGGTGGGCGCGTTCCTCGAGAAGCGGAAGCCCACCTGGACCGGTCGCTGAGCACCCGATTCCTATAATCCCGCCGATTCCATCACGCCGGAGGTTGCCGCGGTGACGGCCGTCCTGAGTCCACTCGCACTCGTCCTGCTGCTCGGCGGCGCCGTCTACCTCAGCACCACCCGGTGGCGGAAGCTGGTCGGGCTGATGCTCTCGGCGGAACGCCCCGACCCCCGCTTCGACCACATCGGCAGGCGTCTGAAGGCCATCGGCGTCTACGTCCTCGCCCAGGCGCGGCTGCTCCGCTGGCCCTACGCCGGGATCATGCACGCGCTCATCTTCTGGGGCTTCGTGGTGCTGCTCACCGCCATCCTGCAGGCGATGGTCGAGGCGCTCTGGCTGGGCTTCCACTTCGACGACGTGCCCGGCTCGGGGGCGATCGCGTTCCTCCAGGACCTCTTCTGCACCCTGGCGCTCACCGGCGTCGTGATGGCGCTGATCAACCGGCTGATCGTCCGGCCGATCCGCTTCCGCGGCAGTCACACCCGCGACGCGGTGCTGATCCTGGTCTGGATCGGGACGCTGCTCGGCGCGATGCAGCTCGACTACGCCACCAAGATCGCCGAGGGCAGCCCCCCGGAGGCGGTCGCCGCCTGGCGGCCGTTCGCGTCGGCGCTCTCGCGGCTCTTCGACCCGCTGGGGGCGGGCAGCCGCGCCCTCGAGGTGCTCCACGGCGTCTTCTTCTGGGCCCACCTGACGCTGGTGCTCAGCTTCCTCGTCTACCTCGGGTTCAGCAAGCACCTCCACATCATCACCTCGACCCCGAACGTCTTCTTCCTCGACCTCCGACCCAAGGGCGGCCTGCCCACCCCCGACTTCGAGGCCCCGGACATCGAGCACTTCGGCGCCAGCAAGCTCGAGCACCTCTCCTGGAAGGACGTGCTCGACCTCTACACCTGCACCGAGTGCGGCCGCTGCCAGACCCACTGCCCCGCCTTCAACACCGGCAAGCCGCTCTCGCCGAAGACGCTGATCACCGACCTGCGCGACCACGCCTACGAGACCCTCGCCGGCGGGTACGCCGCCACCACCCACCGCGCCCACCAGGTCGAGGGTGGGATGTGGGTGACCGAGGAGGACGGCCGGGGTGAGGGCGCCGTGCCCGGGCAGTTCCAGCCCTCCTGGCTCAGCCCCGACCAGGTGGCCGCGGCGGTGAAGAGGGCCGGCGGCGAGGAGCGGCCGCTGATCGGGGGCACCATCCTCGACGAGACCCTCTGGTCCTGCACCACCTGCGGCGCCTGCATGGACCAGTGCCCGGTGCTCATCGAGCACGTGCCCAAGATCCTCGACATGCGGCGTCACCTCGTCCTCGAGGAGTCGCGCATGCCCAAGCAGGCCGAGCAGGCGCTGCGCGGCATCGAGAACCAGGCCAATCCCTACGGCCTCTCCCAGCAGACCCGCGCCGACTGGGCACGGGAGCTCGGCGTGCAGTTCGTCAAGGACAGACCCGACGCCGAGTACCTGTACTGGGTCGGCTGCGCCGCCTCCTTCGACGACCGCGCCCGGACCATCGGCACCGCCCTGGTGAAGATCCTCCAGGCCGCCGGCGTCGACTTCGCCATCCTCGGCACCGAGGAGCGCTGCACCGGCGACCCGGCCCGCCGGATCGGCAACGAGTACCTCTTCCAGGAGCGGGCCAGGGAGAACGTCGAGACCCTGGCCAGGTACGGGGTGAAGAAGGTCATCGCCCCCTGCCCCCACTGCTTCAACACCTTCACCAACGAGTACCCGAACTTCGGCGGCCACTACCAGGTCATCCACCACAGCCAGCTCATCCGCGACCTGCTCGAGTCGGGGCGGATCACCCTGACCCATCCGCTGGACGAGACCGTGACCTACCACGACTCCTGCTACCTGGGCCGCTGGAACGACATCTTCGCCCCGCCCCGGGACATCCTCGAGAAGATCCCCGGGCTGAAGCTGGTGGAGATGGCGCGCAGCCGCAGCGAGGGGATGTGCTGCGGCGCCGGCGGCGGCCGGATGTGGATGGAGGAGGGGCAGCCCCGGGTCAACCACCGCCGGGTGAGGCAGGCGGTCGAGACCGAGGCGAGCCGGGTCGCCACCGCCTGCCCCTTCTGTCTGGCCATGTTCGACGAGGGGATCTCGGCGGAGTCGCTCGGCGGCCGCCTCCAGGTCGACGACATCTCCGTCTACGTGGCCGCGGCGCTCGCCCGGCCCGAGGAGCCGACCAGGGAGCCGGTGGCCGCGGTGGAGGACGCCTGAGCGGCGGCTACCGCGGGCTGGCGGACGGGGTCGGCGAGCTCAGCCCGCCGGTGCAGGGCTGCGGCGAGCTCGCCACCGCGGGCAGCGTCGGGGAGGGCGACCCTCCCGTGCCGGCCGTCGCCACCGGGCTCGGGCTCGCCGAGGGGCCGGCGCTGGGACAGGGCGCCGGGGTCTCGGTGCCGGTGAAGCTGAGGCTCCGGTCCACGGTGTCGGCCAGCTCGTCGAGGGTGGAGAACTGCGCCGTCCCCTTCGCGATGTAGGTCAGGGTGTAGCCGATGCCGTTGTGGAAGAAGGCGATGAAGGTGGTGTGCGCCGGCTCGCCGGTGCTGGTGTACGAGAAGCTCACCCTCGCGGCCGGGACACCGGCGACCTGCAGCGCGGTGGCCGCGGGCAGGCTCTCGGGCACGCCGGTGTCGTTGATGCCGTTGTCGTCGGTGTAGTGCTGGGTGAGCAGCTGGGCGAGGCTGCCGCTGTCGGTGATCCGTCGCAGCCGGACGACCATCCGCTGGGTGGGGTCGCTGACGGTGTAGTCGGGGGGGGTGCCGTCGGTGTTCGGCGAGGCGTTCCAGGACAGCGGCCGGCGCAGGCTGATCGGCGCCACCGGCTGGGCGGTGTCGGTCGTGAAGGTCAGCGTGTCCTCGATGCCCGCCGGGTGGCGGGTGGCGAGGATGAGGGCGACGGTGCCCACGACGGCGAAGGGCAGCAGCCCGATCGGCACCAGCCAGGCGCGCTGGAGGCGGCCGCCGGCGGTGTTGAGCCGGCCCGCCTCCTCCGGGGTGGCCGGCCGCCGGAACTGGCAGCGCCGGCAGACCAGGACGCGGCGGCGGCCCACCGGGGTGAGGCGGTAGGCCAGGAGCCCGAGGAAGCGCATCTCGTCGACCACGTCCTGGGCGGCGTGCTCGTGGCAGTTGGGGCAGTCGAGCCAGCCGCCACCGCGGACGCGGTCGATGGTGCGGAGGCCGGCGACGAACACGCCGCCGGATTGTAGGCCAGCTCTCTCTGCGCTGACGCGCTCAGCGGATCAGGGGCAGGGGATCGACCGGCATCTGTCCCTGGCGCACCTCGAAGTGGAGGTGGGGGCCGGTGCTGTTGCCGGTGCTGCCGCTGAGGCCGATGACCTGGCCGGTGGCGACCCTCTGGCCGGCGGCGACCCCGAGCTGGGAGAGGTGGCCGTAGAGGGTGAAGAGGTTGCCGCCGTGGTAGACGAGCACGTAGGTGCCGAAGCCCACCGGCTTGCCGTCGGGCCCGGTGTTGGTGGTGGCCAGCACCACCGTGCCCGCGCTCGCCGCCCGCACCGGCGTGCCCGTGCCCACCCCGAGGTCGAGGCCGGTGTGGAAGTGGGGGTAGTAGACCCCCTGGTAGGTGAAGGGGAACTCGAACGAGTAGTCGACCGGGCCGAAGAGCTGGGTGATCGGCCCCGTGACCGGCGGGTAGAGGTGGCCGGGGGCCAGCTGGACGGTGCCGCCGGAGGCGACCGCCTCGGCCTCGGCGGTGCGCTCCGCCCGGGTGACGGCGATCTCCTGGGCGAGCTCGGCGGCGCTGTTGGGATCGCCGGGGACGAGGTCGGCGACGACCACCGCGAGCCCGCCGCCGCTGTGGTAGACGAACCGGAGGTCGGGGGCGTCGGGGCCGAGGTCGGCGCCCGGGGTGGTGGGATGCACCGAGCTCACCTGGTACTGGAAGCCGCCGTACGAGGTGTCGACGTGGACGCTGTCGCCGACCGCGGGGGTCGGCACCAGCAGCGTGCCGCCGCCGACCAGGAGCATCGAGCGCGGCTCTCCGGGGTAGCCGGTGCGGGCGTCGTGGCCGACCTCGTCGGGGTTCTCGCCGAGGCCCTCGATCAGGTTCACCGGCGCGGCCATCCGGGGCAGCCGCACCTGGCCGAGCACCGAGCCGTCGGCGAGCCGGGGGCGGAGGCTCAGGACGTGGGCGTTGGCGCCCCCCGCCGCGGTGAGCTGCTGGGCGGCCGACGGCGTCGCCTGCGCGTGCCGGGCGATGCGGCCGGCGGACGGACTGGCGCCCGCCGTGGTGACGGCGAGGATCCCGGCGACGGCTGCGCCCGTGGCCCCGAGGGCCATGAGGAGCCTGCCCGCGCGGGGACGGCGGAGGCGGAAAGCTGGGGGCATGCCACCAGGTAGGACGGCGAAAACCCTCCAACCCTTGCGGCCGGTGAGAACGTTGTGGAAGTTGACCGATCGGGCGGCGCCTACATTACACTTCGGCGGCCCCATGCGGGTGAGCGTGGGGGTCGACGGCGGGTGGCAGGAGGACGTGTGCGCGATGGCTGCTGTCGCCGATGCCTGAGGTGGTGCTGGCGTCCGGCGACGAGGCGAGCGGCCTGGCGAACATGCTCGGCACCCTGCTCGCCCAGAACGTCGAGCGCCATCCCGAGAAGTACCGCGACTTCCGCACCGTCAACGCCTCGGTGGTGTTCGACATCACCGACCTCGGCTCGGCGGTGACGCTGCAATTCGAGGGCGACACCTGCACCGTCCTCGAGGGCACGGTGGGGAAGCCGCGGCTGCGGCTGCGCACCGATTCGGCGACGCTGATGGGGCTGAGCCAGGTGCGCATCGGCGCCATGGGGCTGCCCAACTACGTCGATCCCGCGGGGCGCGCGGTGCTCCAGGCGATGGCCACGGGAAGGCTGCGCATCCAGGGCATCCGCCACCTGGCGACGCTCAACCGGGTCACCCGGTTGTTCTCGGTCGTGTAGAACCGTCCACAGGGAGGCCGTCAGCCGTGTCCGACGAGAGGCTGCTGGTGCTCGGGGCGGGCACCATGGGATCGCAGATCGCCCAGCAGGCGGCGCTGTGCGGGGTTGAGGTCGACCTCGTCGACATCTCCGCCGACCAGCTCGGCCGCGCCGTCGAGCAGAACCGCCGGCTGCTCGAGAGCCGCGCCGCCCGGGGGCGGATGGAGGCCGCCGACGCCGAGGCGGCGCTGGCACGGGTCACCGCGACCGACGACCTCCCCGCCGCCGCGGCGCGCTGCGACTGGGCGATCGAGGCGGTGCTCGAGCAGCTCGAGCCCAAGCGCGCCGCCTTCGCCGAGCTCGACCGGCACCTTCCCGCCCATGCCGGCATCGCCACCAACTCCAGCAACATCGTGAGCTCCCGGCTGGCCGACGCGACCGGCCGTCCCCAGCTCTGTTGCAACATGCACTTCTTCCACCCGGTGCTGGTGATGGACGTGTGCGAGGTGGTGCGCGGACCCCACACCGCGGAGAGCACCGCCCGCCGCGCCGTGGAGTGGAGCCGCCGGATGGGCCGGGCCCCGGTGCTCATCGAGAAGGAGATCGAGGGCTTCGTCGTCAACCGCGTCCTCGGGGCGGCGTCGCGCGAGGCCTTCACCCTGCTCGCCGGCGGCGTCGCCACCCCCGCCGACATCGATGCCGCGGCGCGGCTGGGGCTGAACTGGCGGATGGGCCCCTTCCAGCTCGCCGACTTCAGCGGGCTCGACACCGTCCACGACGTCCGCCGCGACCGCTACCGGGGCTCCGGCGCTCCGGGCGACCTGGCCACCGTCGACGTCCTCGCCCGGCTCATCGCCGAGGGCCGGCGCGGCCGCAAGAGCGGCCGTGGGTTCTACGACTACTCGACCGACCCGCCCACGCCCCTGCCGGTGCCCGGCATCGACTGACGTGCCGCCTGGCGGAGCTCGGTGAAGGCGGCCTCGGTGAGCGGCAGCCCCGACGCGCGGCCGCAGGTGGGGACGTAGCCGCGGGTCCGCTGCTCGCTGCGGAGGTGATCGCAGGCATTGGCGGGGAGCAGCTCGTGGGTGGCCGGCCACAGCGGCGCCGTCGGCAGCGGCCGCGGCTCGTAGCCGGGGCACACGGTGGAATCGATCCGCGACCGGTTGAAGGGGCAGAGCGGCAGCATCCCGGCGCTCATGTCGAGACAAGTCTGCCGGGAGGGACGGTTCGCGTGAAGTCCCCGTGCATCGAGCCGGCGTCAGCGTCCGGGGGAGGCGGCGGCCACCGCGTGGCTGGGGCGGGGGGCGCGCAGCCGCACCCCGCAGGCACGGGCGGCCGCCACCCCGGCGGCGATCAGGACCAGGGGGACGAGACGGCCGGGGAGGCCGGGGTCGCCCCTCCCCCAGTCGAGGACGACGGCGAGGTTGAGCAGCAGCCAGCCGTGGACCACCAGGCTCCGCTCGTGCCCGGCGCGCCCGGACGCCCACGCCACCGTCCACACCAGCGCGGGCGCCAGCAGCACGAGGTCGTGGATGAGCAGGTGGGGGGCGGCGAGGAGCGAGAGCGCGGTGGCCCCGGCGAGCGCCGGCTCGAGCAGGTCGGGGCGGCGGCGGGCGCGGTCGCCGAGCAGCCAGCAGGCGCCGAGGGCGGCCAGCGTCGGGGCCACCGCCAGCAGCTGGGCGGTGGCCTCGTGGGCCGGGCCGTGGCCGGGGATCCAGGAGCCGAGCAGGCCGGTGAGCCCGACCAGGCTGGCGACGCCGGTGTGGCCCGCCGACATGGTCAGCGCCTGGAGCCAGGCGGCGGAGGCGGCGGGCCCGGCGAGGAGCAGCGACGCCCCGGCGACGGCGGCGGCGGCCGCGGCCGCCCCGGCGAGGCCGCGGCGGTCGCGGCGGGCGAGCAGCCAGACCGCCAGGCCGACGGCGAGGTGGGGCTTGGCGAGCAGCGCGCCGCCCATCAGCAGGGCGCCGGCACGGCCGGTGTGGCCGCGCCGCCAGGCGGCGTAGGCGAGGGCGAGGCTGAGCGCCGACAGGCCGTCCCACTGCCCCTGGAGGAGCAGGCGCAGGCTCCCCAGCCCGACCAGCGCGCCGAGACCGGCCGCGGCCCGGAGCGGCGCCCCGGCCCGGGCCGGCCAGGGGGCGGCGCGCACCGCGACCGCCACCGCGGCGGCGAGCAGGGCGAGCTGGAGCAGCGACCAGACCCGGTAGGCGGTGGCGAGGTCGAGGCCGGCGAGCGGCGCCGCCAGCACGGCGGTGGTCGGCGGGGTGATGAAGGGGAGGTCGGGCCGCTGCCCCGGCGCCAGCGACCCGGCGGGGAACAGGGCGGTGTGCCGGGCGGTCTCGAGCCCCTGGTCGTAGAGCCGCGACCCCTGGCCGTCCCGCCAGACCTGCGCGGCCACCCAGGTCGCCGAGTAGTCGCTGTCGGCCCGCTGCAGGGCGGTGACGTGCGACCACATCGAGAGGTAGACGCCGAGCAGCGCCACCGCCAGGCCGCAGACGAGCACGGTGAGACGGCGGCCGCGGGCGGAGGTGGCGCGCATCCTCACGACCCTACCCCGCCGCGGGCCGCGCTCCCGCCGCCGCGACCCGCTCTCGACGGATGCGTCACCGGCAATACTGGTGACGAGTCGCATCAGTGGGGGAGCAGGCCGTGCAGTCGCACCATCTCATCGGCTGGCTGGTCATCGGGCTGATCGCGGGCGCGCTCGCCGGGCGGCTCGTCGAGGGCCACGGGCTTGGCTGTCTCGCCAACCTCGTGGTCGGCGTCGCCGGGGCGGTGATCGGCGGGGCGATCCTCGATCAGATCGACCCGAACGCCCGCTACGGCCTGCTCGGCTCGATCGTCGTCGCCTTCATCGGGGCCTGCCTGCTGCTCGCGGTGCTGCGGCTGCTCAGCGGCGGCCGGCCGCTCGGAGGCGGCCGCTCCGGGCGCTCGATCCGCTGAGGCGGCGGCCGCGGACCGCCTCCCTATACTCGCCAGTCGATGAAAAGTGCACGGAGTGAGCCAATGCTCCAGAGGATCGACCACATCGGCGTCGCCGTCCCCGACATCGAGGCGGCCATCGAGGCCTACACCCGGCTCTTCGGCGTCGGACCGTCGCACCGCGAGGTGGTCGAGTCCGACGGCGTCGAGACGGTGATGTTCGAGGTCGGCGAGTCGCGGATCGAGCTGCTCGGCGCCACCGGGCCGGACTCGAAGATCGCCGGCTTCCTCGCCAAGCGCGGCGGCGGCATCCACCACGTCGCCTACGGGGTGGAGGACGTCCAGGGCTCGCTGGACACCCTCGCCGCCCAGGGCATGCAGCTGCTCGACACCCGGCCGCGCCGGGGCGCGGGCGGCAAGCTGGTCGGCTTCGTCCACCCCAAGGCGGTGAGCGGCGTGCTCACCGAGCTCTGCCAGGACGACCCGGCCGCGGCCGGACACGAGGGGTGACCCCGGGCGGGGACGCCGGGGCCGAGCGGGAGACCGAGAGCGGCCTGCCCCTGGAGCCCTTCTACCGGGCGGGGCTCCCGGAGCCGGCACCCCCCGGCGACTTCCCCTACGCCCGCGGGGTGCGCGCCGACGGCTACCGCTCGCGGCTGTGGACGATGCGGCAGTATGCCGGCTTCGGCAGCGCCGAGCAGACCAACCGGCGCTTCCACTACCTGCTCCGCGCCGGCCAGACCGGGCTGAGCACCGCCTTCGACCTGCCCACCCAGATGGGCTACGACAGCGACGACCCGATGGCCCGTGGCGAGGTGGGCAAGGTGGGGGTGGCGATCGACTCCCTCGCCGACATGGAGACCCTGGTCCACGGCATCCCCCAGGACCGGGTCACCACCTCGATGACCATCAACGCGCCGGCCTCGATCCTGCTGCTGCTCTACGAGCTCGCCGCCGAGCGCCAGGGCATCGCCGCGGACCGGCTCGGCGGCACCATCCAGAACGACATCCTCAAGGAGTACGCCGCCCGGGGGACGTACATCTTCCCGCCGCGGCCGTCGATGCGGCTGGTCACCGACACCTTCGCCTACTGCGCGCAGCGGCTGCCCCGCTGGAACACGATCAGCATCAGCGGCTACCACATGCGCGAGGCGGGGGCGACCGCACCCCAGGAGATCGCGTTCACCCTCGCCAACGGCATCGCCTACGTTCAGGCGGCGGTCGACGCCGGCCTTGACGTCGACGCCTTCGCACCCCGGCTCTCCTTCTTCTTCAACGTGAGCAACGACTTCTTCGAGGAGGTGGCGAAGTTCCGCGCCGCCCGCTCGCTGTGGGCGGAGATCATGCGCGACCGCTTCGGCGCCCGCGACCCGCGCAGCACCGCGCTGCGCTTCCACGCCCAGACCAGCGGGGCGACGCTCACCGCCCAGCAGCCGCTGAACAACGTGGTGCGGGTGGCGGTGCAGGCGCTGGCCGCGGTCTGCGGCGGCACCCAGTCGCTGCACACCAACTCGTACGACGAGGCGCTCGCGCTCCCCACCGAGCAGGCGGCGGAGATCGCGCTGCGCACCCAGCAGCTGATCGCCCACGAGGCCGGCGCCGCCAACGTCGCCGACCCCATGGGCGGCTCCTACCTGGTCGAGTCGCTGACCGGCGGGCTGATCGAGGCCGCCCGCGAGCTGATGGACCGGGTCGAGGAGCTCGGCGGCGCCGTCGCCGCGATCGAGGAGAACTTCTACCAGCGCCACATCCAGGACGCGGCGTACCGCCACCAGCGGCTCGTCGAGTCCGGGGATCGGGTCATCGTCGGCGTCAACCGCTTCACCGAGACCGGCGCAGCCGGCGGTGGAGATCCTCCGGGTCGGCGCCGAGCTCGAGGCGGAGCAGGTCCAGCGGCTGCGGGAGGTGCGCGCCGGCCGCGACCAGGCCGTGGTCGACCGCGCGCTCGAGGTGCTGCGCGACGAGGCGGAGGGCACCGGCAACCTGCTGCCCCCGATGCGCGAGGCGCTCGCCGCCTACGCCACCGTCGGGGAGGTTGCGGGGACGCTGCGGACGTGTTCGGGACCTACCGGCCGACGGCGGTCTTCTGACCCAACCCCGGTCCTCAGCCCGTGTCCGCCCCGCCGCCCCCGCCGTCGCCTCCGGGCGAGCCCCGCGGTCCCGGCCCCGGCGAGTGCCGGCTCTGCGGCTCGGCGCCGGCGGTGGACGTGAGCTTCCGCCAGCACGTCGGCATGGTGCTGCTGATGCAGGCGCGCAGCCGGCCGGGGCCGTACTGCCGCTCCTGCGGGATCGCCACCTTCCGCGACCTCCAGAACCGCACCCTGCTGACCGGCTGGTGGGGGGTGATCTCGCTGCTCGTCTTCAGCTGGTCGACGCCGCTCTACAACCTGCTGGCGCTGCGCCGGGTGCGGCGCCTCGGCCCCCCGGTGCGCGACCCGGCGGTGATCAGCCCGCTGGCGGCGCCGCTGCCCCCGGGTGCGCCGCTCTGGAAGCGCCCCGGACCGCTGGTCCCGCTGCTGCTCGCCGCCGTGGCCCTGCTCCTGGTGGTGCGGGCGGTGACCGCCCCGCGGGTCGTCGACCCCGCCTCGGACTGGTCGTCGGCCAGTGCGTGGTGGACGTCGGGGGCGAGCTGCGGCCGGTCGACTGCGCCGGCGCCCACGACGGCCGGATCCTGCAGAGGCTCTCCCCGGCGACCCTGGTGGACCCCTGCGCCGCCGGAGTGCCGTTCCGCTACTTCGCCGCCAACGTGGTCCTCTGCGTCGAGAGCTCACGCTAGCCCGGTGGGGACGTCCCGCGGGGCCTCCATTCCGGTAGCCTTGCCACCCACCATGGCCAAGGCGCCCCGTCCCGGCATTCCCCCCGCGGGGGCGGAGGACCGTCCCCGGCTGAGCGATGGTGACCTCAAGGCCACCGCCGCGGGCGCGAACGGCGCCGCCGGCACTCCCGGCAGCGTCACCGAGCGCAAGATCAACCTGCTCCGCAAACGGCGCTACGACGCGGTCCAGCGGGGCGGGGCGGCGGCGCGCCTCCAGCACCGCAAGGGCAAGCTCACCGCCCGCGAGCGGATCGAGCGGCT
Source organism: uncultured Chloroflexia bacterium (assembly GCA_963846365.1). GTDB lineage: Bacteria > Chloroflexota > Dormibacteria > Aeolococcales > Aeolococcaceae > CF-96. Next base: position 262,165 of record CAWJVN010000001.1, on the reverse strand, counting down.
CCTCGACCCCGGGTCCTTCGTCGAGATCGACGTCTTCGCCATGCACCGCTCCACCAACTTCGGGATGGAGGAGAAGCGCATCCGCGGCGACGGCGTGATCACCGGCTGGGGCACCGTCGAGGGCCGGCAGGTGTTCGTCTTCAGCCACGACGCCAGCGTCTTCGGCGGCTCTCTCGGCGAGGTCTTCGCCGAGAAGGTCGACCAAGATCATGGACCTGGCGGTGCGCACCGGCCGCCCCTGCATCGGCATCAACGACTCCGGGGGGGCGCGCATCCAGGAGGGGGTGGTCTCGCTCGCCGGCTACGCGGAGATCTTCTACCGCAACGTCCGGTCGAGCGGGGTCATCCCCCAGCTCTCGCTGATCGTCGGCCCCTGCACCGGTGGCGCGGTCTACTCACCGGCGATGACCGACTTCATCTTCATGGTGCGCAGGGTCGGCTACATGTTCATCACCGGGCCCGACGTCATCAAGGTGACCACCGGCGAGGAGGTCACCTTCGAGGAGCTGGGCGGCTCGGACGTGCACAACCGGCGCAGCGGCGTCGCCCACTTCATCGCCGACGCCGAGGACGAGGCCTTCGCCCAGATCCGCGAGCTGCTCTCCTACCTGCCGAGCAACAACACCGAGCAGCCGCCCCACCGTCCCACCCTCGACGACCCCCAGCGCGCCGACCCGGAGCTGCAGTCGATCATCCCCGACAACCCCAACCAGCCCTACGACATGCGGGCGGTGATCTCCCGGGTGGTCGACGAGGCCCATTTCCTCGAGGTGATGCCCCATCACGCCGAGAACCTGATCACCTGCTTCGCCCGCCTCGACGGCCACCCGGTGGGGATCGTCGGCAACCAGCCGCGGGTGCTGGCCGGTGCGCTCGACATCGAGGCGAGCATCAAGGCGGCGCGCTTCGTCCGCTTCTGCGACTCCTTCAACATCCCCCTGGTCACCTTCGTCGACGTGCCCGGATTCCTCCCCGGCACCGCCCAGGAGTACGGTGGCATCATCCGTCACGGCGCCAAGCTCCTCTACGCGTACTGCGAGGCCACGGTGCCGAAGCTCACGGTGATCACCCGCAAGGCGTACGGCGGTGCCTACGACGTCATGTGCAGCAAGCACATCCGCGCCGACTACAACGTGGCCTGGCCCACCGCGGAGATCGCGGTGATGGGCCCGCAGGGGGCGGTGAACATCATCTTCCGCCGCGACATCGCGCAGGCGGCCGACCCCGTCGAGAAGGCCGCGCAGCTGATCGAGGACTACCGTGAGCAGTTCGCCAACCCCTACTACGCGGCCGAGCGCGGGTACGTCGACGACGTCATCGAGCCCAAGCAGACCCGGGCCGTGCTCATCAACGCGCTGCGGATGACCGCCACCAAGCAGGTGGAGCGACCCCGCCGCAAACACGGCAACATCCCCCTCTGACCGGCATGGCGGAGGCCGAACCCCCGCGCCCCCTGCCTCGCTACGGCGAGGCCGCGCTGGCCGACCTCGTCCCCGCGCTGATGCACGCGCTCGGCGCCGACGAGTTCCCCGACCCGCTCGGCCTCGAACCGCTGAACTCGGTGGCGCTGCTGCTCATCGACGGTCTCGGGTTCGATCTGCTCCGCCAGCGCGCCGCGTCGGCGCCCTTCCTCGCCGGCACCGCGCTGCGGTCGGTGCCGCTCACCGCCGGGTTCCCGGCCACCACCGCCGCGAGCATCGCCTCGATCGGCACCGGCCGCCCGCCGGGCGAGCACGGCCTGGTCGGCTACACGGTCTGGCTCCCCGGCGAGGAGGGGGCGCTGAACATGCTCACCTGGGGCCCGTACGGGGTGCGGGGCGGCGCCGGCGACACCATCCACCGCCTCCTCCCCGAGGAGGTGCAGCCCGATCCCACCGCCTTCGAGCGCGCCGTGTCCTCGGGGATCGACGTGGTGCTGATCGGGCCGCGGCTGCACTCGCACTCGGGGATGACCCGCGCGGTGCTGCGCGGCGGCCGCTACCGCCCGGCGATCTCCCTCGCCGACACCGCCCTGCAGATCGTCGAGGCGCTCGGCGAGCGGGGACGCCGCTTCGTGTACGCCTACCACCCCGACCTCGACGCCGTCGGCCACCTCCGCGGCACCGCCTCGGAGGCGTGGACGCTGCAGCTCGCCGACATCGACCGCACCGCCGCGCTGGTGGCCGAGCGGCTGCCCCCGGGGTCGGCGCTGGTGGTCACCGGCGACCACGGCATGATCGACCTCCCGCCGCGCTCGCGGGTGGATGTCGACGACCACCCCGAGCTGTCCGCCGGCCTGCGCCTGCTCGCCGGCGAGGCCCGTGCCCGCCACCTCCACGTCCGCGAGGGCGCGCTCGAGGACGTGCTCGCGGCGTGGCGCGCCCACCTCGGCGACCGGATGTGGATCGTCTCCCGGGAGCAGGCCATCGAGGAGGGCTGGTTCGGGCCGGTGGTGCCCGCCCGGATCCGCGCCCGCATCGGCGACGTCCTCGCCGCCGCCCACGGCGACGTGGGCGTGTTCCAGCGCTCAGTCGACCCCGCCCAGGCGCGGATGATGGGGCACCACGGGTCGATGACCGCGATCGAGCAGCTCGTCCCCTTCGTGATGGTGCGCCGCTGACCTGAGCGGGCGCCGCTCGCCGCCGATGACGGGGGCGAGGGGGGTGGCGCTGATCAGCCGGGTGGCGAGCAGCGCCAGCGCCAGGGTGAGCACGGTGAGCAGCAGGAAGCCGGCGATCGAGCCGGGCAGCGGCCGGTACAGCATCGGCTTCAGGTGGTCGTCCCCGAGCTCGAACGCGATCACCGGATGGAGGATGTAGACGCCGAGCGAGTTGCGGCTCAGCGCCAGCAGCGGGCGGCGCAGCCGGGGGAGGCGGCGGAGCACCGCGGGCGCGCCGAGCAGCACCGCGCCGGTCACCGCGAACACCACCGGCACCAGCAGCGGGCGGAGGAAGGCCCCGGTGCCCTGGGCGAAGTCGCCGTTGCGCAACCGGGTCACCGGGCTGGCGACCAGCAGCGCGAAGGTGGCGGGCACCAGCGCGAGGCAGGCGAGCGCGACCCGGGGGTGGTCGCCGCGGTCGCGCCGCCGGGCCAGCAGCCGTCCCCCGGCGACGCCGACCGCGAAGTAGCCGATCCAGAAGGGGAGCAGCTCGAAGCCCCAGGACAGCGCCAGCGAGTCCAGTGGGTGGGGCATCGGGCTGGCGAGGCGCAGGCCGCAGAGCGCCAGCTGCAGCGCCATCGCCCCGGCCGCCAGCCAGAGGGTGGGCGCGAGCCGGCGTGGCCAGACCAGGTAGGCCAGGTAGAGCTGGGGGACCAGCAGCAGGAAGTAGAGGTGGCCGCCACCGCCCAGCAGCCAGCCGCCCACCTCGCCGCGGCCGATGTCCCCGGTGAGCCAGAGCCCGATGGCGAGGTAGACCGGCGCCCAGACCAGGAAGGGGACGAGGGAGCGGCGCATCCGCCGGCCGAGGAAGGCGCCCGGCCGCTCGGGGGGGCCGTCGCGCAGCCCCAGGAGGAGCCCGGAGAGCACCACGAAGGCGGGCACGCAGAAGCGGGAGGCGAGGTCGACCCACGCCCAGGTGCGGAGGTCGGCGCCGCGGTCCTGGAGTGGCCAGTGGCAGGTGTGCACCACCACCACCGCCACCGCGGCGATGGCGCGGAGCGCGTCGGCCCCCTCGAGCCGGAGCCGCGCCGGCGGTGCGCCGGCGCCGTCCCTGGATGCCGTTGCTGCAGGTTTCTTGATAGTGAGCAAGTAGGGTACTACACAGCCCCGAGGCGAGCCGACATCCGGGCGATCCCGCGAGGATCCCGGAGACGGCTACTGGAGCGGCTCCGGCTGGTCGGCGGCGCGGGCGCCGGTCCAGCCGCTGGAGACGCCGACCACGCCCGTGACCTGCCGTCCCGCGCCGCGGCGGCGTCGGCACCGTCGGCGGTCCCGTGGAGCAGGTGGAGCGAGGCGACCCGCGGCACCGTGATCGGCACCCCGGGCGCCATGCCCCCGGCTCGACGAGGGCGATCCCGTCGATTAGCCGTTGGCCGGGCCCTGGCCCTCGGAGGCCCCCTCGGTCAGGATCCGCGCCCCCCGGGCCTCGGCCGACGACCGGTCGGCGCCCGCGCCGGTCGAGGTGCAGGCCACGCAGGTGCGGAGGAAGTCGGCGTAGAGGAAGTGCGCGGTCGCCCACACCGACGCGGAGGTGACGGCCGGTCCCATGGTCACCGCCACCGCCCCCGCGTCGCCGGGGCGCGCGGCCGGCCCCGGCCCGCGGGGGGCGGTGGCAACCGGCGGACGCCGGCTGGAGGTCGGTGGTGCGGACGCGGTCCGGGGCGCGGCGGCGTCGTGCAGCCCCGCCGGCGCACTACGTGTGTAGGACATTGAAAACGATAGCCTGAATGCACTGTCGCGTGCGTTCGTGCCGGCCTCAGGATGGGAGCGGGGGGTCGACCTCCACGCCCGCCCTGTCCGTCGCGAAGCCGATGTGACCCGCCAGGCGCGCGGCCTCGGGGAGCGGGTGGGTGTACTCCCAGGCGACGTCGCGCCCGGCCTCGCCGGCGCCCCGGACGGAGAGGTGCGCGGCGGCGCCCATGTAGGCGGAGACGGTCCGGGTGCCGCTGGGCTCGAGCAGGCCGAGGTCGACGTCCTCCCGGGGCAGGTAGGCGCGGGCGGGAGCGCCGGTCTCGAAGACCAGCAGCGGCCGCGACGACTCGGCCAGCGGCCGGCCCTCCAGGGCGACCCGCACCCGGCGCCGGCTGGGGCGCACGTCGACGCGGTGATAGGGGTCGCGGAGATGGCCGATCACCTCCTCGTCCTCCTCGTACCAGCGGTCGAGGCGGTCCCCGTACACCGCGGCGTGGCCGGCGATGGGCGGGCAGCCGGGCAGCGGCTCGGGGTAGCTCCAGACCGCGTTCTCGACGGTGCGGTCGGGCAGCCGGATCGAGCGGTAGGAGGCCACGCCCTTGAACGGGCAGGTGGTGTGGTGGTCGGTGGCGACGAGCAGGTCGGCGCGCAGGTCCGCCTCGGGGACGTAGAGGACGGGGAGCAGCCCGGTCTCGTGGAGGAGCATGCCGCCCTCGGTGTCGAGCAGGGTCTCCCCGCCGATCTCGCCCCGGATCCGGCGGCGGTGGGGCTCCCAGTACAGGGCGTGCCCCGGGTGGGCGCCGAGATCGAGGTTGGCGACGCCGGCGGGCCTGCCGCTCAGCGGTCCCCCGCCCCGGGTCAACGACATGCCGGACCCTCCCGCGCGGGCCGGCTACCGCCTGCGATTCCTCCCGCCCTCGAGAAGCGAGCGCCAGCCCCGGACGCTGATCTCCACACCATAGCGGCGGGCCGCCGCCCGGATCCGGCGCCAGGCGGCGTCGCGCTCCGCGTCGGTCACGTCCTGGACCTGGTCGAAGCGGGCCACGGCGTTGCGGACGTGGGCGGCGTCGGTGAGCGGCTCCTTGCGCTGCCTGGGGAAGGCGAAGCTCTCGCGGTCGAGGCGGTTGCGCCGGCGGGTGGGCAGCGGGTGGCTGCTGGTCGACATCGACAGTACCTCGCAACGTGGTATCGACACTGTCAATATTACCCGTGGTGCGCCGCCCCCAGACGGCCGGCGGCCGGAACCGTTCATGATCGTGGCCGCGACTGTTCACCATGGAGAACGGCATGGCCCCCCAGCGCATCGCCGGGTTCCGGCTCGGCATCTACGTGTTCAAGGACGCGGAGATCGTCGACTTCGCGGCACCCCACGGCGTCTTCTCGGTGGCCCGGCGCTTCGACCCCGAGCTCGAGGCCTTCCTCATCGCCGACGCGATGCGCCCGGTGCAGACCCAGGCGGGGTTCACCGTCCTGCCCAACTACAGCTTCGACGACCGCCCGGCGATGGACGCCCTCCTCATCCCCGGCGGCTTCGGCACCCGCCAGGAGCTCCACAACCGGCGGCTCCACGAGTTCGTCGCCTCGCTCCCCGAGAGCACATTGCTGACCAGCGTGTGCACCGGGTCCTGGATCTACGGGCTGATGGGGCTGCTCGACGGTCTCCCCGCCACCAACCGCAAGGAGCCGGACCGGGTCGAGGCCGGGGGCGCCGGGATGGTTCCGCTCGACCGCCTCGCGAAGCTCGCCCCCGCCTGCCGGATCAGCCGCGCCCGGGTGGTCGACGCCGGCCGGATCATCACCGCCGGGGGCATCACCTCGGGGATGGAGATGGGGTTCCACCTGCTCCGCCGCGCCGGCTGGGACGAGCCGCTGATCGCCGAGGTGGCCCGGGTGATGGAGTACTCGGCCGCCTACGACCTCTACCGCGACGACATCGAGACGGCGGTGCCCGCCCGGGCATGACGGGCGGCGGCCGATCTGCGACCATCCGCCGCCATGGCACCCCCGCTCCGCGGCGTCCTCGTCCTCGCCCTCGAGCAGGCGGTCTCGGGACCGCTGGCCAGCCGGCTGCTCCTCGACCAGGGGGCCACGGTGGTGAAGGTCGAGCGGCCCGGCGCCGGCGACTTCGCCCGCCACTACGAGCACCACTCCGCGGGGGTGAGCAGCTACTTCGCCTGGCTCAACCACGGCAAGCAGTCGGTCGCCCTCGACCTCAAGACCCCCCACGGCCGCGACATCGCCCACGCGCTCGCCGAGCGCGCGGACGTGGTCGTCCAGAACTATGCCCCGGGGGCGGCGGGCCGGCTCGGGCTGGGCCCGCGGCAGCTGCGGCGGCGGCGGCCGGAGCTGGTCTACGGGTCGATCAGCGGATACGGTGAGCGCGGCCCGTACACCGAGCGCAAGGCCTACGACCTGCTGGTGCAGGCCGAGGCGGGGGTGATCGCCGTCACCGGCGAGCCCGGCCGGCTGGCCAAGGCGGGGGTCTCGCTCTGCGACATCGCCTCGGGCACCGCGCTGGCGACCGGCATCCTCGGCGCGCTGGTGGCCCGCGGCGCCGGGCGGGGGGGCGCGACCCTGTCGGTGTCGATGTTCGAGGCCACCCTGGACTGGACGGCGCCCACCCTCGGGCTCTACCTCTCCACCGGGGTCGAGCCGGCGCCGGTGGGCCTCCACCACCTCCACGCCGCCCCCTACGGACCCTTCCCCTGCGGCGACGGCGGCCTGCTCGTCCTCTGCGCCCAGCACGACCGGGAGTGGCGCGACCTCTGTCTGCGCGCCTTCGACCGTCCCGACCTCGCCGCCGACCAGCGCTTCCTCACCACCGAGGGACGGATGCGCCACCGCGCCGAGCTCCACGCCGCCATCGAGATGGTGCTCGCCACCGACCGCGCCGAGAGCTGGGAGCGGCGGGTGGCCGGCGCCGGCCTGGCCTGCGCCCGGCTGCGCAGCGTGGCCGAGGTGGCCGACCATCCGGTGGTGCGCGAGCGCGGCCTCCTCCAGGAGGTGCACACCGAGCAGGGCACCGCGCGGACGCCGGTGCAGCCGATCCGGAGCAGCGCCGCCAGCCTCGGCGGCGGCCCCCGCATCCCCTCGGTCGGCGAGCACACCGACCGCTGGCTGCGCCGGCTCGGCTACACCGCCGCCGAGCGCCGCGACCTGTACCGCTCCGGCGCCGCCGCCGCACCTCCGCGATGAGCGAGTCCGGGGTGGTGGTGCCGCCGCCCGCGGAGACCGACCACACCGCGGGCGCCCGCCGGACGCTCGGCAACGCGGTGCTGCTGCTGGTCACCCGCACCATCAGCAGGGTGGTGGTGCTGGCCACGGTGATCATCTCCCAGCGCCTCGGCCGTGCCGGCTATGGCGAGTTCCAGACCGCGATCGTCTTCAGCTCGCTGAGCAGCATCGTCGCCGACCTCGGACTGCAGGTGGTCTTCACCCGCGAGGCGGCGCGGCACCGCGAGCGGCTCGGCGACCTGCTCGCGGTCACCCTCGGCGCCCGCATCCCCCTGGCCGCGGCGAGCGGGGTGGTGCTCGCGGGCAGCATCGCCCTGCTGGCGCCGTCGCTGCTGCCGCTGGTGCCCTCGGTCTACCTGCTGCTGCTGGTGATGTCGTTCTCCACGGTGCTGCGCTCGTGCTTCTACGCCACCCAGGAGATGCGCTGGGAGGTCATCGCGATCGCCGGCGAGACCGTGATCCTGCTCGGTGTCACCCTGGTGGCCGTCGTCAACCACGCCCCGGTGCACGTCTACATCGACGCCTACACCGCCTCCTACGGCTTCACCCTGGTGCTCGGCGCGGTGGTGGTGTCCCGCCGCTATGCGCGGCTGCGGCTGGCCTGGCGTCCCGACGAGGTGCGCCGGCTGCTGCGCAGCGGCCTGCCCTTCGCCCTCGCCTTCGCGCTCAGCACCCTCTACTTCCGCGTCGACCTGGTGATCCTCCAGGCGCTGCGGGATTTCCAGCAGGCGGGCGACTACGCCGCCGCCAACAAGTTCCTCGACGGCCTCGGCTTCGTGCCCCAGGCGGTGATGAGCGCCGTCTACCCGGCGATCAGCATCGCCTTCACCCACGGCGCCGCGGCGGTGCGCCCCCTCTACCTGCGCGTCTACCGGCTGCTGGCGCTGGTGGGGATGCCCGCCTCGGTGCTCTGCGTGACCCTCGCCCCGGCGATCGTCGCCGACACCCACACCCTGCACACCGCCGTCCCCAGCCTGCGCGTCCTCGGCGGCACCGCGTTCTTCCTCTTCGTGGTCAACTCCTTCGTCTTCACCATGGGGGCGATGGACCGGCAGCTGAGCTTCGCCGCCCTCGCCGGCGCCAGTGTTGTCGTCAATGTCGTCCTGAACCTGGTGCTGATCCCGCTCTTCCCGTACCCCGAGGGGCCGGTGGCCTGCGCCTGGGCGACGGTGATCACCGAGGCGGTGCTCTTCGTCGCCGGCCTGCTGGTGCTCTCCCACCACCTCGGCGGCCTGCCCTGGGTGCGGCCGCTGGTGCCGGTGGCGGTGAGCGGGGCGGCGATGGCGGCGGTGGCCTGGCCGCTGCGCGACGCCCTCCAGCCGGTCGCGGTCTGCGTGCCGCTCGCGGTGTACTGCGCCGCGGTGGTGCTCACCGGCGCGCTCCGCCCCGCCGAGCTCCGCCCGGTGGCGGCCGCGGTGCGGGGACGCCTCGGCCGGTAGCCGCTCAGGAGCCGCGGGCCACCGCCATCGCGAGCACCGCCACCAGGGCGAGGACGGTCTCCACGGTGGTGGCGGCGACCAGCCGCCGCCGGGTGCGCCACCAGACCGGGTCGATCCGTCCCAGCTCACGGATCCCGAGGGCGCTGCGCTCGGGGTCCAGGGCGACGGCGTCCTCGAGGGCGCTGAACCGCCCGGCGAGCGGCGCCAGGGCGGCGAGCCCGAGGACCACGAGCAGCACCGCACAGAGCGCGCCGGTGCCGATGGCCATCCCCCAACGGGTCGCCAGGGCGGGGCCGATACCGCCGTCGAGCCGGTGCTGGAGCACCGCCTGCACCACCCCGGTGACGATCACCGTGGTCGCCGCCGCCGTCTCCCAGGGGGCGATGCGCCGGGCCAGGGCGCGCATCACCGGGGCGCGGACGGTGCCCGGGCAGCGGTCGACGGCGGGGAACACCACCAGCGCCAGGACAAGGGTGGCGCCGACCCAGGCGATGCCGGCGGTGTAATGGAGGAAGCGGATGGCGGTCAGGGTCATCGGCGGGGCATCGTAGCCGGGCGCCGTGCGGGGAGGTCAGGTCATCGAATGCTGCGCGGGCGCACGCACTTGACATGTGCTTACCGGCGCGCAACGAGCTTGTCGCGGTGAACCGCGGTTCTGTGACGCTCCCCCCGCCACACTGGTGGCGGTCAGGAGGCCGAGGGTCGGCACGGGGTGGTGGAGCGGGAGGAACAGCGATGTGGTGGGTGGCCGGCACCGTGGCGAACCTGGTCATCGCCGTCGCCTACCTCGCGATCGCGGTGGCCATCCTGGTCCCGCTGATCCGCGAGCGGCAGCTGCGCGGCAACCCGCTGGGGTCGGCCACCGCCGCCATCTTCCTGAGCTGCGCGATCCACCACGGCGGGCACTCGGTCAAGGCGCTGCTCCCCTTCGTCTCCGCCTGGCACGGGCTCGGCCTCGACGCCGCCACCGGCATCTACACCCGGCTGGCGTGGGACCCGCAGGCGGTGCTCTGGGACATCGTCTCGGCGGCGATCGCGATCCACTACTGGTCACTGCGGCGCAACTACGCGCCGCTGATGCGCGGCGCCAAGCTGTTCGAGGACCTCCGCGAGCGCCAGCGGCAGGCCCTGGAGATCAACGACAACGTCGTCCAGGGGCTCGCCGAGGCCAAGCTCGCGCTCCAGCTCGACCAGCGCGAGCAGTCCGAGGAGGCGCTCACCGCCACCCTCGCCGCCGCTCGCCGGATCATCACCGACCTGCTCGGTGAGGAGGGCGACGAGACCCGGCTGGGCGCCGGAGACCTGCGCAGGACCACCCCCGCCGGGGTCACCCGACGCGCGGCCCTGGGCCGGTGAGCGCCCCCGCCGCGCCGATCCGGGTGGTGATCGCCGACGACGCGGCCGGGCTGCGCCGGCTGCTCCGCGCGGTCCTCACCCGGGGGGCCGAGTTCGAGGTCGTGGGGGAGGCGGGGAACGGCGCCGAGGCGGTGGTGGAGGTGAGCCGGACCCGGCCCGACCTGGTGCTCCTCGACCTCGCGATGCCGGTGATGGACGGGCTGGAGGCGCTGCCCAAGATCGTCGCGGTGTCGCCCCAGACCCGGGTGGTGGTGCTCTCCGGCTTCGACGCCGCCCAGATGGAGGACGAGGCCCGGGCCCTCGGCGCCCACGGCTACCTCACCAAGGGGCTCTCGCCGGATCACATGGTTGCGGCGCTGCATCGCGTCCTCGACGGCCGCGCCCACCCGCCCGCGGCGCCGGTCACGGCCCACGGCGAGGAGCGTGAGACCCTGCTGCAGAGCGAGGACCGGTTCCGGCTGCTCCTCGACGAGGTGGTCGACTACGCGATCGTGATGCTCGACGCCCAGGGCATGGTGGCGAGCTGGAACACCGGTGCCCACCGGATCACCGGCCACGCGGCCGGCGGCGTCCTCGGGCGGCACCTCCGCTGCTTCTACCCGCGCTCGGATGCCGGGCCCGACCTCGCCGAGCGCGATCTCGCCGAGGCGCGGGAGCGCGGCCGGCTGGAGACCGAGGGCCCGCGGGTGCGCGCCGACGGCTCACGCTTCTGGGCCTCGTGCGTGATCACCCTGATGCGCGACGGCGCCGGCGCGCTGCGCGGCTACGCGGTCGTGTTCCACGACATCAGCGCCCGCCGGGCGGCCGAGCAGGCGCTCGCCACCATGGCCTCCACCGATCCGCTCACCGACCTGCCCAACCGTCGCGAGTTCGAGCACCGGATGGCGTCGGTCGGGGAGCGCCGCTTCTCGCTGCTCGCCATCGACCTCGACCACCTCAAGGCGCTCAACGACGGCTACGGCCACGAGACCGGCGACGAGGCGCTGCGGGTGACCGCCCGCGTGCTGCGCATGGGCCTCCGCGAGGTCGACGTCGTCGCCCGGGTCGGCGGTGACGAGTTCGCCGCCCTGCTCCCCGATCTCTCCGAGGCCGAGGCCCTGGCCGCGGCGGAGCGGCTGCGCCTGGCGATGCACGGGGTGGTGGTGCAGCGCGGCCAGGCGCGGATCAGCATCGGGGTCGCCGGCGGTGAGGGCGGCGCCGACCCGGCGCTGGTGTGGGCCGCCGCCGACGGGGCGCTCTACGCGGCCAAGGCGGCGGGGCGCGATCGCTGCCAGGTGCCGGCCGCCGGCGACGGCGGCGGCCGCCGGCCGGGCGTCCCCGGCTGGGGGTCGGTGCTCGACGGGCTGGTCACCGGTGGCGGGATGCTCAGCGTCTTCCAGCCGGTGATCGACCTGGGCAGCGGACGCACCGCCGGGTACGAGGCGCTCGGCCGGCCCGCCGCGGGTGGGCCGGACGCCGACGTCGAGCCGCTCTTCGCCGCCGCGGCCCGCCTCGGCTACGGGCGCGACCTCGACTGGGTCTGCCGCCGCGCCGCCCTCCGCGAGGCGCGGTGCCTGCCGCCCGGGGCCACCCTGTTCGTCAACGTCGGGGTCTCGTCGCTGCTCGACCCCGTCCACGATGTCGACCAGATGCTGCTGCTGGTGGCGTGGGCGGGCCGATCCCCCTCCGACGTGGTGCTGGAGATCACCGAGCGCGAGGTGGTGCTCGACCCCGACCGCCTCGGCACGGTGCTGGCCGCGTACCGCCGGGAGGGATTCCGGTTCGCGGTCGACGACGTCGGTGAGGGGCACTCCACCCTGGAGATGCTCGCCGCGGCGGTGCCCGAGTTCCTGAAGATCTCGGGCCGGATCACCCGCGTCGCCGCCGAGGTGGGGCCGCGCTCGGCGATCCGCGCCATCGTGGCCTTCGCCGGCGAGAGCCACGCCCGGGTGGTGGCCGAGGGCATCGAGACCGCCGCCGACCTGCGCCGGATGATCGAGCTCGGCGTCGAGCTCGGTCAGGGCTTCGGCCTGCAGCGTCCCGCCCCCGCCGCGGCCTGGGCGACCCCCGCCCTTCGGTAGGCTGCGCCGATGCGGCGCACCGTCGAGAGCATCCGGCTCGAGCTGCCCCCGCAGCGCGCCTTCGACGCCTGCCTGCGGCTGCTCACCCACCCCGACCCGCGCCGGGGCATGCTGGCCCGGCGCTGCCTGCCCGATCCCCCGGTCGAGGGCTCGACCATCCTCACCACGGTGCGCGGTCGCGACGGCGGCGAGCGCGAGCTGCGCGGTTCGGTGGTCACCCTCGACCCTCCCCGCGAGGTCGCCACCGCGAGCGAGGACGACGGCCCGGCGGTGCGCACCTCGCTCCGCTGCGAGCCCGACGGCGCCGGCACCCGGGTGACCCTGACCAGCGAGGTGACCGGCGCCCTGGTGGCCGGCGCCACCGCCGGGGGGCTGCTCGACGGCGTGCTCTTCGGCCGCAGCCAGCGGCGCGCCGCCCGGGCCACGATGCGGCGGCTGCGAGAGCTTGCCGAGCCTCACTGACGGTAATCTGCGGGGGATCCACGAGCCCCCGGCCGCGCGTCCACGGCTCAGCCCAGGAGGCCAGCACTCGGTGAAGCTCCTCGAGTACCAGGCGAAGCAGCAGTTCGCGAAGGCGGGCATCGCCACCCCCGCCGGCCGCCTGGCGCGGACCGCCGAGGAGGCCGAGGCCGCCGCCCGCGAGCTCGGCAGGGTGGCGGTCAAGGCCCAGGTGCCGGTGGGCGGGCGGGGCAAGGCGGGCGGGATCGCCGTCGTCGACACCCCCGAGCAGGCTCGCGCCGAGGCCGAGCGCATCCTCGCCATGGACATCAGGGGCTACCCGGTGCGCAGCGTCTGGTGCGAGACCGGGCTCGACGTCGCCCACGAGCTGTACTGCGGGGTGACCCTCGACCGCGACCGCCGGCGGATGGTGCTGATGCTCTCCGGCGCCGGCGGGATGGACATCGAGCAGGTCGCCGAGACCCAGCCCGAGATGATCGCCAAGCTCTGGCCCGACCCCTTCCGTGGGCCCCAGGCGTACGAGATCCGCCAGCTCGCCTTCACCGCGCTGCGGGCGGTGCCCGCGCTCGCCGATCGGGCCGGGAGGCTCGCCGGGGCGCTGGTGCCGCTGGTCCAGACCCTGTACCGGCTGGCGGTCGCGCTCGACGCCGTCACCTGCGAGATCAACCCGCTGGTGGTCACAGCGGCCGGCGACCTGGTCGCCGCCGACGGCAAGCTCGAGGTCGACGAGAACGCGGAGTACCGGCATCGCGACCTCGCCGAGGAGCTGGCCGTCGACGCGCTCGGCGACGACGGCGCCAGCGGCGACGACCCCTACGAGGTCGAGGCGAAGCGCCGCGGTCTCACCTACGTCCACCTCGACGGGTATGTCGGCTGCATCGGCAACGGCGCCGGTCTGGTGATGAACACCCTCGACCTGGTCAAGGCGGCGGGCGGTGAGCCCGCCGACTTCCTCGACATCGGCGGCGGCGCCCGCGCCGACGTGGTGCGCAACGCCCTCGACATGGTGCTCAGCGACCCCGCGGTGCGGGGGGTGTTCATCAACATCTTCGGCGGCATCACCCGCGGCGACGAGGTGGCCCGCGGCATCATCCAGGCGCGCGACGAGCTCGACATCACCAAGCCGCTGGTGGTGCGCATGACCGGCACCCGCGAGGAGGAGGGCCGGCAGCTGCTCCGGGAGGCGGGGATCCATCCGGGGGTGAGCGCGGTCGACGCCGCCCGGCAGATCGTCGAGCTCACCAGGGAGGGCTGAGCGATGTCCATCCTCATCGACCGCTCGACCCGCGTCCTGGTCCAGGGCATCACCGGCCGCGAGGGCAGCTTCCACACCGAGCAGATGCAGGCCTACGGGACCGACGTGGTCGCCGGGGTCGTGCCCGGCCGCGGCGGCGGCACCCACCTCGGCGCGCCGGTGTTCGACACCGTCGCCGAGGCGGTGGCCGCGACCGGCGCCGGCTGCGCCTTCATCATCGTGCCGCCCCCCTTCGCCGCCGACGCGATCATGGAGGCCGCCGCCGCGGCGGTGCCGCTGGCGGTCTGCGTCACCGAGGGCGTGCCCGTCCACGACATGATCCGTGCCCGGGCGGTGATCGACGCCTCGAGCACCCGGCTGATCGGCCCCAACTGCCCCGGTCTGCTGACCGCCGGCGAGTGCAAGGTGGGCTTCATCCCCAACCACGTCGCCCGTCCCGGCAGTGTCGGCGTGGTCGCCCGCTCGGGGACGCTCACCTACGAGGTCATCCAGGGGCTGAGCCAGGCGGGCCACGGCCAGACCACCGCGGTCGGCATCGGCGGCGATCCCGTGCTGGGGATGAGCTTCACCGACGTGCTCGAGCTCTTCCGCGACGACGACGCCACCCGCGCGGTGGTGATGGTGGGGGAGATCGGAGGCTCCGACGAGGAGGCCGCCGCCGAGCTCATCGGCGCCGGGTATCCCAAGCCGGTGGTCGCGTTCATCAGCGGCCGCACCGCCCCGCCGGGCAAGCGGATGGGCCACGCCGGCGCGATCATCAGCGGCAACCGGGGCACCGCGCAGAGCAAGATCGACGCCCTCACCGGAGCCGGCGCGGTGATCGGCGACACCATCGAGGACGTCGTCCGCCTGGTGGGAGAGCGGCTCGGCGCCGCCTCCGGACGGTAGCGCCTCGGGCCGTCCGCCTCCGAGAGCGGTCCGCGGGCACCGGCTCCGTACAATTGCCCGGATGCGTGAGGTGTGGATCGTCGCCGCCGCCCGCACTCCCTTCGGCCGCTTCGGGGGAGGGCTGGCACGCCTCTCCGCGACCGACCTCGGCGCCGCCGCCATCCGCGAGGTGCTCCGCCGCGCCGAGGTGCCGCCGGCCGGGGTCGACCACCTGATCATGGGCACGGTGCTCGCCGCCGGCCAGGGCCAGGTGCCCTCCCGGCAGGCCGGGCTCAAGGCCGGGCTGCCCGCCTCGGTGCCCTCCTTCACCGTGAACAAGGTCTGCGCCAGCGCGCTCAAGGCGGTCAACCTCGGGGCGCTGCTGATCCGCGCCGGCGAGGCCGACGCGGTCGTCGCCGGGGGGATGGAGTCGATGTCGAACGCGCCCTACCTGCTCGAGGAGCAGCGCTTCGGCAGCCGCATGGGTGACCGCACCGCGGTCGACAGCATGATCCGGGACGGGCTCTGCTGCCCCGTCGACGGGGTGCACATGGGCGTCCACGGCAGCCAGGTCGCCGCCGAGATGGGGGTGGGCCGCGAGGAACAGGACGCCTGGGCGCTGCGCTCCCAGCGGCGCTACGCCCAGGCGCTCGGCGAGGGCTTCTTCCGCGACGAGCTGGTCCCCGTGGCCGTGGCCGGCGGTGCCGAGGTGGCCGCCGACGAGCAGCCCCGGCCGGAGACCACCCCGGAGCGGCTGGCCTCGCTGCGGCCCGCCTTCGACCCCGGGGGCTCGATCACCGCGGGCAACGCCCCGGGGGTCAACGACGGCGGCAGCGCGGTGCTGCTGATGGAGGCGTCTCGGGCCCGCGCCGCCGGTCTCGAGCCGCTGGCGCGGTGGGTGACCGGCGCCGACTCCGCCGACGACCATCCCTTCCTCGCCACCGTGCCCGCCACCGCGGTGCAGGCGGCGCTGGCCCGCAGCCCGGAGCGGGTGGGGGTCGACCAGCTCGCCCGGCTGGAGATCAACGAGGCCTTCGCCGCGGTGGCGATCACCAGCACCCGGATGCTCGAGGTCGACCCCGAGCGGGTCAACGTCAACGGCGGGGCGATCGCCGTCGGCCACCCCATCGGCGCCAGCGGGGCCCGGATCCTCATGACCCTGGTCTACGAGCTGCGCCGCAGCGGCGGCGGCTACGGGGCGGCGGGGATCTGCAGCGGCCTCGCCCAGGGCGAGGCGACCCTTGTCCACGTCGGCTGACACCGCTCCGGCCCCGGCGCCGCTCGCCGAGCGGATCGCGGCCTTCGCCGCCGAGGTGGTGCGGCCGCTGGCGCCGGAGATGGCCCGCGGCGGGGCGCGCAACGCCGGGGAGCTGATCGCCGAGGCCGGCCGCCGGGGGCTCGCCGGCCTGCTCACCCCGGTCGCGCTCGGCGGCCAGGACGCCGGCCACGTCGCCTTCGCCGAGGCGGTCGAGGCGATCGCCCGGGAGTGCGCCAGCAGCGCGGTGATCTACGACGTCCACGTCAGCGTCGCCAGCGAGCCCTTCGCCCTGTTCGGCGACCCCGAGCAGCAGCGCCGCTACCTTCCCCGGCTGGCCGCCGGCGAGTGGCTCGGCGCCTTCGCCCTGAGCGAGCCGGGCAGCGGCAGCGACGCCGCCTCGCTGGTCACCCGGGCGGTGCGTGACGGCGACGAGTACGTCCTCGACGGCACCAAGATGTGGATCACCAACGCCGGCGAGGCCGACCTCTACCTGGTCATGGCCCGCACCGGCGAGGGCGGCGCCCGGGGGATCAGCGCCTTCCTGGTCGAGGCGTCGTCCCCCGGGCTGCGCGCCTCCCGCCCGCTGCGCAAGCTCGGGCTGCGCGGCTCGTCGACCGCGGAGCTGGTCCTGGAGTCGGTGCGGGTGCCCGCCGCCAACCGGCTGGGGCCGGAGGGCACCGGCTTCCGGGTGGCGATGGCCGCGCTCGACAGCGGCCGGATCGGCATCAGCGCCCAGGCCACGGGCATCGCCCAGGGCGCCCTCGACGCCGCCGTCGCGCACGTGCGCCGCCTCGGCCTCAGCCTTCCCGACGCCGCCCTGATCGACGAGGCCGCCGCCGCCGCCGCGCCGTCGGCGGCGTCCCGGCTGGCGGGGATGGCCGCCCAGGTCGCCGCCGCCCGGGCGGTGACCCGCCACGCCGCCGCCCTCTGCGACCGCGGTGTGCCCTTCACCCGGGAGGCGGCGGTCGCCAAGCTGGTGAGCACCGACGCCTGCGTCGCCGTCGCCCACGCCGCCGTCGAGCTCTGCGCGCCCGACAGCGGCGACGACGCCCACCCCGCCGCGGTGCGCCTGCGCGACGCCAAGGCCTGCCAGATCTACGAGGGCACCAACCAGATCCAGCGCGTGGTGATCGCCCGGGAGATTCTCCGAGGCTAGCGGCGGTTCACATCGGAGCGGCTCGCGCGACCTCCATCGTCATAATCGAATCGCGGCAGAACGGCACACAGAGGGACCGACCGTGGACATCCGGCTCAACGAGGAGCAGCTGATGGTGCAGGGGTCGGTCCGAGAGCTGGTGCGGGCGCGCATCGCCCCCCGGGCCGCCGAGATCGACGAGACCGAGGAGTTCCCCTGGGACGTCGTCGAGATGTTCCGCCAGCAGGACCTCTTCTCGCTCCCGTTCCCCCCCGAGTACGGCGGCCTCTCCGGCAGCGCCCTCACCCTCAACGTCGCCATCGAGGAGATCGCCAAGGCCTGCGCCACCAGCGCGCTGATCCTCGCGGTCCAGGCCCTGGGCGGCTACCCGATCATGCTCGCCGGCAGCGACGAGCAGAAGCAGAGGTGGCTTCCCGACCTCGCCTCCGGGCGCATCCTCGCCGCCTACGCGCTCAGTGAGCCCGGGGCGGGCAGCGACCCCGGGGCGATGATCACGCGGGCGATCCGGCGTGGCGACGACTACGTGCTCCGCGGCTCCAAGATCTGGATCACCGACGGCGGCGTGGCCGACACCATCACCGTCTTCGCGTCGACCGAGCCCGGCTCGCGCAGCCGGGGCATCAGCGCCTTCGTGGTGGAGGACGCGAGAAACGTCAAGGGCCTGACCGCCACCACCATCCACGGCAAGCTCGGCATCCGCGGCAGCAACACCGCCGAGCTCCATCTCGACGACGTGGTGGTGCCCGCCGCGAACCGCCTCGGCGAGGAGGGCGAGGGCTTCCGCATCGCCATGCGGGTGCTCGACCGCTCCCGACCGGGGGTGGCCGCGCAGGCGCTGGGGATCGCCCAGGGCGCGCTCGACTACGCGGTCGGCTACGCCCGCGAGCGCCAGCAGTTCGGCAAGGCGATCGCCGAGTTCCAGGGCCTCCAGTTCATGCTCGCCGACATGGAGGCGCAGACCGCCGCCGCCCGGGCGCTGGTCTACCACGCCTCCTCGCTGATCGACCAGAAGAGCCCGGACGTGGGCCACGCCGCGGCGATCTGCAAGCTCTTCGCCGGCGACACCGCGATGAGGGTGACCACCGACGCGGTGCAGGTCCTGGGCGGCTACGGCTACGTCCGCGAGTACCCGGTGGAGCGGATGATGCGCGACGCCAAGATCACCCAGATCTACGAGGGCACCAACCAGATCCAGCGCGTCGTGATCGCGCGGGACCTGCTCCAGGGGTAGCCGGCGGCCGGTGTGACGGCGTTGTGACAGCGCCGTCAGGGCGCCCGCGCGGGTGCGCTACCCTGGGCTGCAGCCCGGGGTGAAACAAACGGGGGTGCTCGGGCGTTTGGCAGAGAGCACGGTCCGCCGGCGGGGAACCGGCCGACCCACCACCGCCCGTGTGGCCGCATGGCCCAGCCGTCCCTCCCAGACGTCCCTCTCATGGCAGCAAGTACCACGCGCCGGCGACGGCGCTCGAGCTATGACCTCGTACCCACCTGGGTCACCCGTGGCCGGGTGCTGCTCGCCTGCGTCCTGCTGGTGGTCGGCCTGGTGGGGGGCTACGGGGCGCGCCTGGTGTTCTCGCTCGCCCACCTCTTCGGCGAGAACCCGATCTCGGTGATCACCGACATCCTCCACCACGGCTCGGGCGGCTCCGGCGTCGTGGCCAACAAGTTCGCGAACGGCCAGCGGGTGAACATCGCCCTCTACGGCTACGGCGGCAGCGGCCACGATGGCGCCTACCTCTCCGACTCGATCATGGTGGTCTCGATCCAGCCGCGCGGCCAGGGGAACAGGCCGCAGATCGCGGAGATCAGCATCCCCCGCGACCTGTTCGTGCCGATCCCCGTCGGCGGGTCCCAGAAGACCTACTACGCGCGGATCAACGAGGCCTACTCGATCGGGCAGGCGGGGCTGCCGGTCTCGTCCACCGACTTCAGCGGCGACCGCGGGGGCGGGAGCCTCGCCAACGCCACCATCTCGAAGATCCTGGGGATCCCGATCGACCACTTCGTGGGCCTCGACTTCACCGCCTTCAAGTCGGCGGTCAACTCGGTGGGCGGCGTCGACATCAACGTCGAGCACACCTTCACCGACACCAACTACCCCCGCGGCGAGTGCGAGGACCCCCAGCATCCCGACTGCACGGTCGAGACCGTGCACTTCAACGCCGGCCCGCAGCACATGGACGGCGCCACCGCGCTGATCTTCGCCCGTTCCCGCGAGTCCGCCGATCCGCTCGAGGGCACCAACTTCGCCCGCAACAAGCGGCAGCAGCTGGTCCTCACCGCCCTCAAGCAGCGGGTGCTGAGCGCCGGCGGCCTGGGCAACCTCCCCGACCTGCTCAACAGCCTCGGCGACCATGTCAAGACCGACCTGCCCCTCGGTGACGCGCTCGCCCTCTACGACCTGGTCAAGGGCGTCGACACCGCCAGCTTCGAGCACGTGAGCATCGACGCCGGCAACTTCATCTACGACTGCGGGCCGCCGTACGGCACCGCGTCCTGCCCGGCGGCGTACGAGTACCCGTACGACCGCAGCTTCGGCACTCTGCAGCACTTCGTCCAGGACATCTTCCCGCCCACCGGGGCGATCGCCGAGCACGCGCCGGTGTCGGTGGTCGACGCCAGCGGTCGCGGCCAGGGCGCGTCGAAGCGGTGGGCGTCGCTGTTCTCGAGCGCCGGCCTCGTCGCCACCGACGGCGGGGCGGCGAATGTCAGCCCGGCCACCCACGTGATCGACGCCAGCGGGGGCAGGGACTCGAGGACTGCGCTCTGGCTGGCCCACTTCTTCGGCGTCCAGGTGGAGACGCCCGCGCCGGCCGGCGGCGCGGCCTCCGCCACCGGCCCGACCGGCGCCGCCGCCCCCGGCGGGGTGTCCCTCGTGCTCGGCCAGGAGGAGGAGCGGGCGTTCTACGGGTCGGGCAGCTCGCCCAGCGCCTACGCGGGCGAGTACAGCGGCTCCTCCGCGCCGAGCAGCGGCACCGCCGTCACCGCCCCCCGCCGGGCCACCGCGCCGCCGGCCACCGCCAGGCCGGTCGCGCCGCCGCCCGCGACCCCGGCGGCCACCCCGGGCGGCAGCTCCGGCGGCCTCCTGCCGCCGCTGGTCACCAGCACCGGGGCGCCGACCCCACGGGCCTCGCCACGGCCCACCCCGACCCCCACTCCGAAGGGCCACGCCAGGCCCAGCCCGTCGCCGACCCACTGAGGCCGTCGCTGACGGCCCTCCCCCTGACTAGAGTCGCTCCCATGGAGCTGGCGGAGCGGTTGCTGGACGGGGACGTGCGCGCGCTGGCGCGGGCGATCAGCATGGTCGAGGACCGCTCCGACGCGCTCCCCGAGCTGCTCAGCGCGGTCCGCGGCCGCGCCGGGCAGGCCCACGTCGTCGGCCTCACCGGGCCCCCGGGCAGCGGCAAGAGCACCCTCGGCGACGGCATCGTCGAGCGCTGGCGGGCGCTCGACCGCGAGGTCGGCGTCCTCGCCGTCGACCCCAGCAGCCCCTTCAGCGGCGGCGCCATCCTCGGCGACCGGGTGCGGATGCAGCGCCACGCCCTCGACCGTGGCGTCTACATCCGCAGCATGGCGGCACGCGGTCACCTCGGCGGCCTCGCCAGCGCCGCCCGGGAGGCGATCCGGCTCATCGACGCCAGCGGCCGCCGTCACTGCCTGCTCGAGACCGTCGGCGTCGGCCAGTCCGAGCTCGAGGTGATGCTCACCGCCGACACCGTGGTGGTGGTCACCACCCCGGTCGCCGGCGACGGGGTGCAGCTGATCAAGGCGGGGATCATGGAGATCGCCGACATCTTCGTGGTGAACAAGGCCGACCTCCCCGGCACCGACCGGGTGGTGCGCGAGCTCCGCCGCATGGTCCACGAGAGCAACCGGGACATGCGCGGCTGGGAGCCCCCCGTGCTCACCACCACCGCCACCGCCGCCGAGGGCGTGACCGAGCTGGTCGCGGAGGTCGACCGCCACCTGGAGTGGGCCACCGGCGACGGCGAGCTGCAGCGGCGGCGCAGCCGGCGGTTGCTCGCCGAGGTCGAGGCGATCGTGGCCGAGCGCGCCGTCGAGCGGGCCCGCAGCGCGCTCCGCGACAGCATCGACACCGACGACCTCGGCGACCTCGCCGGGGTCGACCCCTACGCGCTGGCCGACCGCATCCTCGACAACGGCCGCCGCTCCGGCTGAGCCGTGCCCCGCCGGGCGCCGAGCTCGTCGAGCAGGGCGGCGACCAGGGGGACGACCTCCAGCAGGTTGTAGAGGAAGTGCAGGTAGGGCCGCTGCAGCGGTCCGCCGGCCAGGCCGCCGGTGGCGAGGATGCCGTTCACCCCGCCGTGCAGCTCGATGGCCGGCTGCAGCGAGACCAGGTAGAGGTAGACGTGCTCGACATCGTGGAGGCCGGCCACCGCGAAGGCCACCCACAGCCAGCGGTTATGGCGGAAGCGGAGGAGCAGCACCGCGCATCCGACCCAGACGCTCGAGGTCCAGACCAGGTGGACCAGCTCCTGGTTGAGCCGGGTCACCACCCCCTGGGCGAGGTCGGCGTTGCCGCCGGTGGCGAGCAGCTGGAGCACCTGGACGAGGTGCTCGCCCTGGTGCAGGCCCTGAAGGGTCACCAGCGCCACCAGCGCGCCCAGCGCCACGCCCCCCGGCAGCGCCAGCCGCCGGCCCCGCCCGCCGGTCGCGAGGACGACGACGGCGACGTCGACCGCGGCGACGAGCAGCACCGCTCCGAGCACGAGCAGCGGCGCCCGCCGGTCGGCGGGCCAGAGGCCGCGGAGGGCGGCCAGCCGCGCCGCCAGCGGCGAGCCGGGGTGGGGCGCGCGGTGGTGTGCCATCCACAGCATCGCAACGATCGCGGTCACCAGCACGGCGGCGACCCAGGCCAGCCGTCGCGTGCCGAAGCGCCCGGTCGCGGTCACTGCCACTCCGTCATTGTAGGGGGCGGCGCGCCGACGAACGCGTCACCCGCTTCAGGCATCCCGTTTCGCGACCGGCCGGCGCGAGGTACGCAGCAGCGATGGAGTACACCGACTACTACGCGGTGCTGGGCGTTCCGAAGAACGCCGACCAGGCCGCGGTCAAGGCCGCCTACCGCTCGCTGGCGCGCACCCTCCACCCCGACGTCAACAAGGACCCGGCGGCGGGTGAGCGCTTCAAGAAGGTCAACGAGGCCAACGCCGTGCTCGGCGATCCCGAGAAGCGGGCCAAGTACGACCGCCTGGGCGCCGACTGGGAGGAGCTGGAGCGGCGGCAGCAGTTCACCCGCCGCAGCGGGGCCGCCGCCGCCCCGCCCCCCCAGGCCGGCGGCGACTTCTTCGAGACCTTCTTCGGCGACGGCGGCCTCGACCTCGACGAGCTGCTCCGCGGCGCCGGTGGTCGCACCGGCACCTTCCGCACCCGCGCCGCCGTCCCCCGCCGCGGCGCCGACCTCGAGGAGACCGTCGACGTCACCCTCGACGAGGCGATCGCGGGGGGCCGGCGGCTGCTGACCCTGGGCGAGCGCCAGGTCGAGGTGCGCATCCCCGCCGGGGTCGCCGAGGGCTCGCGGGTGCGGGTCGCCGGCGAGGGCCGGCCCGGCCGCGACGGAGGTCCCCCCGGCGACATCTACCTGCGGGTGCACCTGCTCCCGCATCCCCGCCACACGGTGCGCGGCCGCGACCTCGTCGCCGACCTCGAGGTGCGCGACCACCAGGCGGTGCTGGGCGCGGCGATCCGGCTCGCCGGCCCCGCCGGGCCGCTCACCGTGACCGTCCCCCCGGGCACCCAGGCGGGCCGGGCGCTGCGGCTGCGCGGCAAGGGCATCCCCGGCCTCGGCCGCGCCGCCCACGGCGACCTGCTGCTCACCGTGCGGATCACCGTCCCGCCGGCCCCGACCCCGGCGGAGCGTGAGCTGTACGAACGGCTCGCCGAGCTGCGCGCCGAGGGGCCCGGGGGGGACCCCGTCGAAGGCCTGCCGGACAGCCGTTCGCCTCTGTAGACTGCACCGCCGACCGATCCACTTCAAGCTGGTCCGGAGAGGCCGGCAAGGGGATCGTGGCGCACCCGCCGGCGACCCGGCAGCTGCGTCGCGCACCTCCCTGCCGTCCCGCCTCGCCGGCGGAGGAGGGCAGACGATGGTGACCACGGCCCAGCCCCGCCTCCTCGACCACGTCGTCAGCGCGCACCAGTTCGACCGCGACCTGCTCGAGCACGTGGTCGAGCGCGCCGCCGCCCTGGACGGGGTGCGGGACCGCCGGCTCGAGGGCCGCATCATGGCCACCCTCTTCTACGAGCCCAGCACCCGCACCCGGCTCTCCTTCGAGTCGGCGATGGTGCGGCTGGGCGGCTCGGTGATCGGCACCGAGGCGGCCCGGGAGTTCTCCAGCGCCATCAAGGGCGAGACCCTCGAGGACACGGTGCGCATGGTGGAGGCCTACGCCGACGTCATCGTCCTCCGTCACGACGAAGCCGGGGCGGCCGCCCGCGCCGCCGCGGTGGCCGGCGTGCCCATCGTCAACGCCGGCGACGGCCCCGGGGAGCACCCCACCCAGGCGCTCCTCGACCTGGTCACCATCCACCGCGAGCTGGGCCGGGTCGACGGGCTCCACGTGATCCTCTGCGGCGACCTGCGCCACGGCCGCACCGCGCGGTCGCTGGCGCTGCTGCTCACCCTGTACCAGGGGGTGCGGATCACCCTGGTGGCGCCGCAGGTGGTGCAGATGGAACCCGACATCCTCGGCCTGCTGCACTCCCGCGGGGTGCCGTACACGGTCACCGACAACCTCATCGAGGCGGTGGCCGACGCCGACGTCGTCTACCAGACGCGGATTCAGAAGGAGCGCTTCGCCGATCCCGCCGACTTCGGCCGGGCCCGCGGCGACACCCGCATCGACGCCCGGGTGATGGAGCGGCTGCCCGCGGCGGCGATCGTCATGCACCCGCTGCCGCGGGTCGACGAGATCCACCCCGAGGTCGACGCCGACCCCCGCGCCGCCTACTTCCGGCAGGCGCGCAACGGGGTGGCGGTGCGGATGGCGCTGCTGGAGATGCTGCTCGGGGAGAACCTGCCCGGATGACCGGGTCGCCGCCGGGGGCGTCCTCCCGCCTGCTCGACTCCGCCGAGCTCACCCGCGCGGTGCGCCGCCTCGCCCACGAGGTCCGCGAGCGCCATCCCGGGCTGGCCGGGGTGGTGCTCGCCGCGGTCTGCGACGGCGGGTTGCCCCTCGCCCATCGGCTTCGCGACCAGCTCGCCGAGCTCGGCGAGCCGGAGCCGCCGCTCCTCGCCCTCGACGTCCGCGACTACCGTGACGACCGGCCCCGACCCGCCCGGCCGGTCGCCGGGGCGCTCCGCCGGGTGCCCCCGGCGGGCGGTGGCGGCGGCGGGCTCGGGCCGGCGCGGGTCGAGGCGGCCACGGTGGTGCTGGTCGACGACGTCATCCACACCGGGCGCACCCTGCGGGCCGCCCTCGACCTGCTCGCCGACCACGGCCGGCCGGCCGCGGTGGAGCCCCTGGTGCTGGTCGACCGCGGCCGCCGCGAGCTGCCGGTGCGCGCCACCTATGTCGGCCGCAACCTGCCCGTGGCCGCCGGCTCCTGGGTGGAGGTCGTGTGGGACCCGGCGGGGGCGGGAGCCTGGCTGGTGGAGCCGCAGCCGGCCACCCCGGGCGGGGGGCCGGCGGCGTGACCGTGCTCAACGTCGTCCTCCGTGGCATCCGGGTGATCGACCCGCTCGCCGGCCGCGACCAGGTGGACATGGACGTCTGGCTGCGGGGGGGCCGGATCGAGGCGATCGAGCGCCGGATCCGCACCGACCAGGTGCCCACCCTCGACCTCGCCCGCGCCCCGGGCCTTCCCGAGGTGGTGCTCTGCCCCGGCTTCATCGACCTCCACACCCACCTGCGCGAGCCCGGCGGCGAGGACGCCGAGACGGTGAGCAGCGGCGCCGAGGCGGCCGCGGTGGGGGGTTTCACCCAGCTGGTGGCGATGGCCAACACCCGCCCCCCGGTCGACAGCCCGGAGCGCCTCGCCGACGCCCGCCGGCGCGCCCGCCAGGCCCCGGTGCGGGTGCTGAGCGCCGCCGCGGTCACCGCGGGCCTGCGCGGCCGCGAGCTGGTCGACACCGCCGCCTGCGCGGCGGCCGGCGCCGCCGCCTTCACCGACGACGGCCGCAACGCGGCGCCGACCCGGCTGCTCGCCGAGGCCCTCCGCGCCGCCGCCGACGTCGACCGGGTGGTGCTGGTGCACCCCGAGGACGAGTCGATGGTGGCCGCCGCCAACCCCGACGTGCCCTCGGTGATTCGCTGCCCCCACCGCCCCGCCGAGTGCGAGGTGGTGGCGGTCGAGCAGGCGCTGCGTGCCCTCACCCAGGCGGGCCGGGGCCGGCTCCACCTCCAGCACCTCTCCTGCTCCGGCTCGCTGCACCTCCTCCGCACCGCCCGCGAGCTCGACTTCCCGGTGACCGCGGAGGTCACCCCGCACCACCTCGCGATGTGGCTGCCCTTCGAGCGCGAGCCCGACCCCCCCGCGCTCCGCAAGGTGAACCCGCCGCTGCGCACCGAGCAGGACCGCCGCGCCCTCGTGGAGGCGCTCCGCGAGGGCGTCCTCGACGCCGTCGCCACCGACCACGCCCCCCATCCCGCCGAGGACAAGGTGGGCGACTACGCCGATACCGCCCCGGGGATGATCGGGCTGGAGACGGCGCTCGCCACCTGCCTCACCCTGGGCGGGATGGGCGGTCCCTGGCTGCCGGTGCTGGTCGAGCGGCTCACCTCCGGCCCCTGGCGGGTGCTCGGCGCCACCGCCGGGCTGCGCGAGCCGCGGCTGCGCCTGGCCCAGCCCTGCAGCTTCACGCTCTTCGACCCCGACCGGGAGTGGGTGGTGGGCGCCGAGCCGCTGCGCTCGCGGAGCGGCAACACCCCGCTGCTCGGCGTGCCGCTGCGCGGCCGGGTGCTGCTCACCGTCTCCGAGGGAGCCATCGTCCACCTCTCCCCGTCGCTGGAGCTGCCGGGGCTCACCGCGGTGCCCCGTGGCTGAGCGGGGCCGCCTGGCCCTGGAGACGGGGCGCTGCTTCGAGGGCGTCCTCTTCGGTGCCGAGGTGCCCGAGGTGAGCGGGGAGGTGGTCTTCAACACCTGCATGACCGGCTACCAGGAGGTCGCGACCGACCCCTCCTACGCCGGCCAGGTGGTGGTGATGACCCACCCGCTGATCGGCAACTACGGCTGCCGCGACGAGGACGCCGAGTCGTCGCGGGTGTGGGCGCGCGCGATGGTGGTGCGCGAGCTCTCCCCGCAGATCGGCCACCCCCTCGGCGAGCGCAGCCTCGACGAGGAGCTGCGCCGCAACGGAGTCCCCGGCCTGCGCGGAGTCGACACCCGGGCCCTGACCCGCCACCTGCGCGACCACGGCACGGTGCGGGCGGTGCTCGGCCCGGCGGCGGCGATGCGCCCCGGGGAGCAGGTGGCGCGGGCCCGCAGCGCGCCCCACGTCGGCGACCAGGACCTGGTCGCCGAGTGCTCGCTCCGCGAGCCGTGGACGCTCTGGGAGGAGCCGCTGCACCCCACCCTCGAGCGCGCGCTGAGCGCCGCCGGCGGGACCGGCGCCTTCGCCGGGGTGCGGATCGTCGCCGTCGACCTCGGGGTGAAGCGCAACAGCCTGCGGGCGCTGCGCAGCCGCGGCGCCGAGGTGGTGCTGGTGCCCTGCGACGCCACCCTCGACGACGTCCTCCGCCACCGCCCCGACGGGGTCATGCTCTCCAACGGGCCCGGCGACCCGGCGGTGATCCCCCAGGCGGTGCGCCTCTGCGCCGCCCTGCTGGAGCGGCGCGTCCCCCTGCTGGGCATCTGCCTCGGCCACCAGGTGCTCGGCCGGGCGGTGGGCGCGACCACGTCGAGGCTCAAGTTCGGCCACCACGGCGGCAACCACCCCGTCCACGACCTCGCCGGCGGCGGCGTCTTCGTCACCTCGCAGAACCACGAGTTCCAGGTCGACGGCGGGTCGATCCCCGAGGGATCGGGCTGGTACGTGAGCGAGCGCAACCTCAACGACGGCAGCGTGGAGGGGCTGCGCCACAGCGGCCTGCCCGCCTTCTCCGTGCAGTACCACCCCGAGGGCGCCCCCGGCCCCCAGGACCGCGCCCCCGTGTTCGACGAGTTCCTGTCGATGGCGGCAGGAACGAGCCGCCCGGCGGTGCTGCGGACGGCGCCCGAGCCCGGGCCCGGCACCGACCCGCCGCGCTGCGTGCTGGTGGTGGGCAGCGGGCCGATCGTCATCGGCCAGGCGGCCGAGTTCGACTACGCCGGCACCCAGGCCTGCCGCGCGCTGCGCGAGGAGGGCATCCGCGTCGTCCTGGTGAACAGCAACCCGGCGACGATCATGACCGACGACGACAGCGCCGACGCCGTCTACGTCGAGCCGCTCACCGTGCCCGTGCTCGAGCGGATCATCGAGCGGGAGCGGCCCGACGGCCTGCTCGCCACCCTGGGCGGCCAGACCGGGCTCAACCTCGCCATCGCCCTCGACGACGCCGGCGTGCTCGAGCGCAACCGGGTGCGGCTCCTGGGGACCCCGCTCCGCGCCATCCGCGCCGCCGAGGACCGCGAGCTCTTCAAGCGGCTGCTCGTCGAGATCGGCGAGCCGGTGCCGGCCTCGGCGACGGTCTCCTCCCCGGCGGAGGGGCGGGCGTTGCGCGAGCAGCTGGGGCTGCCCCTGGTGGTCCGTCCCGCCTTCACCCTCGGCGGCACCGGCGGCGGGATCTGCGAGAGCGAGGCACAGTACACCGAGACGGTGGCCTCCGGCCTCGCCGCCTCGCCGATCGGCCAGGTGCTGGTGGAGCGCTCGCTGGTGGGCTGGAGCGAGATCGAGTACGAGGTGATGCGCGACGCGTCGGGCACCTGCATCACCGTCTGCAACATGGAGAACCTCGACCCGATGGGGGTGCACACCGGCGACTCCATCGTGGTCGCGCCCTCGCAGACGCTCACCGACCGCGAGTACCAGCAGCTGCGCAGCGCCGCGCTGCGGATCATCAACGCGCTGGGCATCGCCGGCGGCTGCAACGTGCAGTTCGCCCTCGCCCCCGACTCCCACGAGTACTTCGTCATCGAGGTCAACCCGCGGGTGTCGCGGTCCTCGGCCCTGGCCTCCAAGGCGACCGGGTATCCGATCGCCCGCGTCGCCGCGAAGATCGCCGCCGGCCGGCGGCTCGCCGAGATCCCCAACGCCGGTCACCGGGCGGACCTGCGCCGCCTTCGAGCCCGCGCTCGACTACTGCGTGGTGAAGATCCCGCGCTGGCCCTTCGACAAGTTCCCCGAGGGCGACCGGCGGCTCACCACCCAGATGAAGTCGACCGGCGAGGTGATGGCGATCGAGCGCTCCTTCGAGGCGGCGATGGTGAAGGCGATCCGCTCGCTCGAGCAGGCTCGGCCGGATGCCGCGCAGCTGGGCTCGGCGGTGCTGATCGACGCCCCCAACGACCGCCGCCTCTTCGCCCTCCTCGAGGCGCTGCGCCGCGGCGTCCCCGTCGCCGAGCTGGCGGCGCGCAGCGGCTACATGCCGTGGTTCGTCGAGCGGCTCGCCACCGTCGTCGCCGCCGAGGAGCGGCTGCGGACCGAGGGCCTGCAGGGGAGCGCGCTCTCCGCCGCGAAGCGGCTGGGCATCGCCGACGCCCGCATCGCCGAGCTGTGCTCGGTGAGGGTGGCGGCGGTGCGCGGCGCCCGCGAGGCCGCCGCGCTGGTGCCCGTCTACAGCTGTGTCGACACCTGCGCAGCCGAGTTCGAGGCCTCGACGCCCTACTACTACTCGACCTTCGAGGAGGAGAACGAGGGGCCCGCCGGCAGGGTGCGCGAGAGCGGCGACGCCGGCCCGGTGGTGGTGCTCGGCTCGGGACCGATCCGGATCGGCCAGGGCATCGAGTTCGACTACTGCAGCGTCCAGGCGGCGCTGGCGCTGCGCCGCCGCGGGGCCGAGGCGGTGATGGTCAACAGCAACCCGGAGACGGTGTCCACCGACTTCGACTGCAGCAGCCGGCTCTACTTCGAGCCCCTCGACGAGGAGGCGGTGGCCGGTGTCATCGCCGCC
This sequence comes from uncultured Chloroflexia bacterium, assembly GCA_963846365.1. Lineage (GTDB taxonomy): Bacteria > Chloroflexota > Dormibacteria > Aeolococcales > Aeolococcaceae > CF-96. The sequence goes on along the minus strand of CAWJVN010000001.1, from coordinate 232,701 downwards.
GAGCGTCCCCGGGGCGTGGTGGTGCAGTTCGGCGGCCAGACCGCCATCAACCTCGCCGCCCCGCTGGCCGCGCGCGGGGTGACCCTGCTGGGGAGCGGGGTCGACGCCATCGACGCCGCCGAGGACCGCCATCGCTTCGAGGCGCTGCTCCGCACCCTCGACATCCCCCAGCCCCCCGGGGCGGCGACCGTCGATCCGGTGGAGGCGCTGGCGATCGCCGATCGGATCGGCTTCCCGGTGCTGGTGCGGCCCTCGTACGTGCTCGGCGGGCGGGCGATGGAGGTGGTCCACGGCCGCGACGCGCTGGAGCGCTACCTGGTCGCCGCGATGGCCGCGGTGCCCGACCAGGACAACGGGCGCCGCGGCACCGTGCTGGTCGACAAGTACCTGCTCGGCACCGAGGTCGAGGTCGACGCCATCTGCGACGGCGAGGCCGTGGTGATCCCCGGGATCATGGAGCACGTCGAGCGCGCCGGCGTGCACAGCGGCGACTCGATGGCGGTGTACCCCGCGGCCCTCGACCCGGAGGTGCGCGCGCAGGTCGTCGACGCCACCACCCGGATGGCGCTGGCGCTCGGGGTCCGCGGCCTCTGCAACGTCCAGTACGTGGTCCATCGCGGCCGGGTGCACGTCATCGAGGTGAACCCCCGGGCATCGCGCACCGTGCCCTTCCTCAGCAAGGTCACCGGGGTGCCGATGGTCGAGCTCGCCGTCCGGGTGATGCTCGGCGAGACCCTCGCCGGCTGCGGCTGGGAGGGGGGCGTGGCGGCGGAGCGGCCGCTGGTGGCGGTGAAGGCGCCGGTGTTCTCGATGGTCAAGCTCACCGCCGTCGACAGCGTGCTCGGCCCGGAGATGAAGTCGACCGGCGAGGTGATGGGGGTGGACGTCGACCTCGGCGCCGCCCTCGAGAAGGCCTTCCTGGCCACCCTGGGGTCGCTGCCGAGCAGCGGCGGCGCGCTCTGCAGCATCGCCGACGCCGACAAGCCGGAGGCGCTGCCGGTGCTCGCCCAGCTCAGCAGCCTCGGCTTCACCCTCTACGCCACCGAGGGCACCGCCGCCACCCTCCGCGACGCCGGCATCAGCGCCGTCACCGTCGGCAAGCTCGGCAACGGGCGCCCCAACGTCATCGACGTCATCGAGGACGGACGGGTGTCGCTGGTGATCAACACGCCGTCGGGCATCCAGACCGACGAGCTCCGCTTCGATGCCAGCTTCGACGGCTCGGCGCCGCGGAGCGTGAAGGACGGGTTCCTCATCCGCCTCGCCGCGGCGCGGCGGCGCATCCCCTGCTGCACCTGGCTCGACACCGCCGCGGCGCTGGTCAACGTGATGAGCCGCCACCACGCCGGCGAGCGGATCGCCGTCGCCACGGTGCGCAGCTACCGCGACGGCACCGTCGCCGCCGGCCGGTGACCGCCGCGCCGGCGGCCCGGCTCTCCGAGCTCGGCCGCGCCGCCGACGAGCGCGGCGTGGTGGTGGGGGTCGAGCACCTCGGCGGCGGCCTCGTCGAGCTGTCGGTGCGCCTCCCGCACCTCGCCGCGGCCGCCCGGCCGGGCGAGTTCGCCCAGCTGCGCTGCGGGCCGCCGCCGCTGCCGCTGCTCCGCCGCCCCTTCAGCGTCGCCCGGGTGGACGGCGAGGTCTGCGCCTTCGTCTTCGAGCCGGTGGGGGAGGGGACCCGGCGGCTGGCCGCTCTTCGCCCCGGCGACCCCCTCCAGTCGCTGGGCCCGCTCGGCACCGGCTTCACCGTGCCCGCCGGCGGCCGGGTGCTGTGCGTCGCCGGCGGCCTCGGCTGCGCCCCCTTCCCGCTGGCGGCGCGGCGGGCCCGGCAGGCTGGCGCCGCGGAGGTGGTGGTGCTCAACGGCGCCGCCTCGGCGGCGCGGCTGTACCCCGCGGAGCGGCTCTCCGGCGGCGACCCGGGGATCCGGGTGGTCGAGGCCACCGACGACGGCAGCCGGGGCCACCGCGGCCGCGTCACCGACCTGGTGACCGGCGAGCTCGGCGGCACGGCCGCGCTCTGGGCCTGCGGCCCCAACCCGATGCTGGTGGCGTTCGCCGCGGTGCTCGGCCGGGCCGGCGCCGCCCTGCCGCCGGTCGTCGAGGCCTCGCTCGAGGCGCCGATGGGCTGCGGCTTCGGCACCTGCCTCGGCTGCGCCCTGCCGGTGCGCGACGGCGCCGGCAGCCGCTTCGCGCTCTGCTGCCGCGAGGGTCCGGTGATGCCGGTCGCCGCGGTGGACTGGGAGGCACTGGCGGCGCTGCCGCCGGCGCACGTGGCGTGAGCCGGCCGGACCTCGCCGTCGACCTCGGCCGGGGGCTGGTGCTGCCCAACCCGGTCGGCGTCGCCAGCGGCACCTTCGGCTACGGGTTCGAGTTCGAGCAGCTGGTCGACATCCAGCGCCTGGGGGCGATCTGGACCAAGGGCACCACCCTGCTGCCGCGGGCGGGCAACCCGCCGCCGCGGGTGGCCGAGACCACCGGGGGCATGCTGAACAGCATCGGCCTCCACAACCCCGGGGTCGAGCACGTCGCCACCGCCTACGCGCCCCGCTTCGCCGGCTGGCGGGTGCCGGTGGTGGTCAACGTCGCCGGCGGCGGCCTCGAGGAGTACGTGGCGGTGGTGCGCCGCCTCGACGGGGTGCCCGGCGTCGCCGGCATCGAGCTGAACATCTCCTGCCCCAACATCGCCCACGGCCTCGACTTCGGCCGCGACCCCGACGCCGCCGCCCGGGTGGTCGAGGCGGTGCGGGCGGTCACCGGGCTCTGCCTGGTGGTGAAGCTGAGCCCGAACGTCACCGCGATCGCCGAGGTCGCCCGCGCCGTCGAGGCCGCGGGGGCGGACGCGATCAGCGCGGTGAACACGTTCGTGGGCATGAAGGTCCACCTCGGGGTGCGCCGGCCGGTGCTGCCCGGCGGCGGCACCGGCGGGCTCAGCGGGCCCGCGATCAAGCCGCTGGCGCTCGCCGCGGTGGCGGCGGTGCGGGCGGCGGTGCGGGTGCCGGTGGTGGGCGTCGGCGGGATCTCCGCCGCCGCCGACGCGCTGGAGTTCTTCGTGGCCGGCGCCGACGCCGTCCAGGTGGGCACCGCGAGCTTCGCCGACTGCGGCGCCGCGCTCGAGGTGCTCGACGGCTGCGCCGGCTACGCCGCCCGCCACCGCCTCGGGCGGCTCACCGAGCTGCGCTGGACGGCTCCCTCCGATCGCGTCGAATCACCCCCGACGCCCACCTCGGTACGATGACCGTGCCCCCGGTGTGCCACCGGGGGGGTTGCCGGAGGGAGGCGATGCAGGTGCGCGAGCGGGTCGCGGTGGCGCTGATCACCCTGAGCGTGGTGGCCACCCTGGTCCTCGGCGGCGCCGCCGCCTACGAGCTGGGGCGGAGCAACGCGGAGCCGGTCAGCGTCGTCCAGAGCCTGCCCGGAACCAGCACCGGCGCCGCCGCCTCGGGCGGGGCCCAGGACTCCGCCGGCCTCCCCGCCAGCGGCCAGGGAACCGCGGCCTCGGGCGGTGCGGTGAGCGGCGGAGCCGGCGGTGGTGGCGCGGCCACCTCGACGGGCCCGGTCGCCGCGGCACCGCGCGCGGCGGCGCCCGGCGCGGCGGCGGGGCGTCCCGCCTCGGCCCCGGCGGGCGTCGCCAACGGAGTGATCACCGTCGGCGGGATCTTCGACGAGACCGGGCCGCTCGACACCACCACCCACCGCGACACCGTCCGCGCCTACTTCAACATGGTCAACGCCGCCGGCGGGGTCAACGGCTACAAACTGCAGCTGATCGACTGCAACTCGGCGTTCGACCCCACCCGCGCCCACCAGTGCTCCGACCGGCTGATGAACCAGGGCATCCTCGCCATGGTGGGCTCGCTGTCGGTGAGCGGTGAGCAGGCGGAGGTGCCCTACATCACCTCCAAGGGCGTCCCCGTCATCGGCGGTCTCGGCCTCCCCGCCGAGTTCCAGTCGCCGCTGTCGTACCCGGTGAGCATGAACATCCTCAGCGAGGGCGCCAACGCGATGGCCTCCCACGCCAGGGACGTCGGGATCCAGCATCCCGCGATCCTGGTGGTGAACTCGCCGGCGTCGGCGCCGGGTGAGCAGGCGCTGACCGAGGCCCTGCACCGCAACGGCATCCAGGAGAAGAGCGCCGACCTGGTCGAGGCGACCAAGCCCGACTACACCGACATCGCCGTGAAGCTGCGCCTCGAGGGCGCCGACTCGGTGGTCGGCGTGCTCGACCCCTTCTCCTACGCTCGGATGTACCAGGCCTTCGACCGCCAGGGCTACCACCCCAGGGTCCTCGCTCCCGGCCTCGACAAGCCGGCGGCGGCGAAGCAGTACGGACCGGCGGTCTACGGTGCGGAATCGCTGACCTGGTACCTCGAGCCCGACGAGCACCTGAACTCGCCGGCGATCAGCGAGTACCTCAACACCGTGCAGCACTACTTCCCCAACCAGGTGGCCGGTCTCGACGTCTACACCGAGGGGGGCTGGATCGCCGCCAAGCTGTTCGTCGAGGCGCTGCGCCGGATCGGCCCGCAGCCGGTGACCCCGCTGTCGCTGGTGACCGCCCTGAACGGCATCAGGAACTTCGACACCGGGCTCACGGTCCCGCTCAGCTACGCCGCGGGCCCCTCCCACGACCCGAACCACTGCGTGCAGTGGATCCGCAACCAGCAGGGCACCTGGCACACCTACTCCAGCTGGACCTGCTTCTGACCGGGCCCGGGGGCGGGGGCTGCCTACAATCAGCCGGCCAGCCCCCTTAGCTCATCGGTAGAGCAGCCGGCTTTTAACCGGTTGAGGGAGGTTCGATTCCTCCAGGGGGCAGCTTAGAGCTCGATTTCGAGTTCAGTTGCAGCGACTGGCATGCCGTGGACTACACATGGATGTGGTGTGAATTCGGCCGGGAATCTGCAGAGCCGGTCGCTACACTGCAGAGGGTTGATGATCACGGTTCATGTAGTTCTGAGTCGCTCTACGGGCTCTGCTCACCACACCGAGACCCCGCCACTGGGAGCGTCCGCCTCGGCCCGAACCGATGAGAACCTGGTTCTCAGGCCGCTCCGGCGGATACCCGGTCGACCCGGAGGCGTGATGGCGGCGACGGGGGGAAGTCGCCGTGCAGCACCAGGGGATCGATATCGACACCGTTGGGCCAGCTCACCGTATGACCCTCCGGCTCGACCCGCACCTGGCGGAAGTATTCGGGGTCGCGGAGCGGCTCGAACATCGGTCCCCAGAGGTCCTCGCTGAGGTCGACGAGGCAGACGACCCCGTCGTCGAACACGACCTGGAGGCGATGCCCGTCGAGTGGGCTCACGCTGACGATGGCCGGAATCACCTTCCGATCCTACGGCAGTGGCGCGATCGGTACCAGCGCCTCGCGGCGCTGCGCGCGTCTCCAGTTCTCGACGAGCTCGGCCCGGTGCAGCTCGGCCCACTCGTCGACGAGCCGGAGCGCGCGGGGCGGGAGCGAGCCGCGGATCACGGCCAAGTCGGCGATCGCGATCAGGCAACCTGGCCGGCGTACCCGGCGTGGAAGTGCGGAGGCTGGTGGTCGTTCCAGTACAGCCAGACGACGATCCCGTAGAAGGCGCTGATCCGGGGCATCGCGCGCGACCCTACCCCGAGACACGGCACGTCCCACCGTGTCTCGCCCCGCCATCCGGGGCCTTCCGGCGGCGCGTGACACCGGCGAGGAGACCGACGTGGCGGTCGCTGCACAGCAGAGCTGCTCGCTTGCCGGTCGCTGCACCCAAGATCAAGAATGGCCTACTCGGCAATGCCCGATTTGAAGCAGCCGGCTGTTGACCGGTTGAGGGAGGTTCGATTCCTCCAGGGGGCAGGGTCAGGACGAGGAGGCCGGGATGGCGGAGCTCCGGGTGGAGGGCGACGAGCTCGTGCTGGCGCTCAGTGCGCTGGAGAAGGCCGAGTCGATCCACGGCGACATCCGGGTGCCGGTGTCGTCGGTGCGCGACGTGGAGGTGGTCGACGACGAGGGCGCGAAGACCCGGATCGGCGCACCCTCGTAGGCTCAACCGCCACGCCGGGGCGGGCGTCGCCGGCCGGGAGGGCCGTCGCCGTTGCCGTTGCCGCCGCCGTTGCCGGAGGTGTCCTCGGGGCGGTACTCCTCGTGCTGGTACCTGCCGCCCTCGTCCTGGTTGCGGAGATGCACGAGGAGCACGGCGCCGGCGACGGCGAAGAGCATGGCGGGCAGCAGGGCCAGGATGATGGCATCCACGTCGACCGCAGGCTACAGCGATCGTACGACGACGGCGCCGGGAGCTCCCCGCCGCCGGGGTTCGTCAGGGCGGGCTGACGGCCGGGGAGGGGTCGGGGGTGATCCCGGCGAGGCGGCACTGCGGCTGCACCAGCCGGGCGAGCCGGTCGCTGGCGGCGTACTCGGTACGGCACCACGTCCGGGCCTCGTCGCCGCAGCGGTGGAGCACCCCGCCGCCCATGGTGCTCGGCGCCAGCACGTTGACGCAGCCGTCGGCCGACTCCCCGTAGCCGCCGCGGTGGGTCTCCGCCCAGGCGAGAGTGCCCGCCGCCGCCACCACCACGATCGCGGCGAGCCCGCCGGCCACGCGTCGCTGGCGGCGCGTCCAGGGCGCCACTTCCCGGTACGGGAGGCTGGGCATGGCGCCATGATGCAGGATCGACCGGAGGCGCAGCGGCCCTTCGGGGCGGTCCCCAGACCGCATACTCCGGCTGGTCAGGCGGCATCCGGACGAGGGAGCGAGCAGGGTTGAGGGAGCGGATGGACCCGGCGGTCGAGGAGCGGATCCGCGCCCGGGCCTACGAGATCTGGGAGGAGGAGGGTCGCCCCGCCGGACGCGACGTCGAGCACTGGATCCGGGCGGTGCTCGAGCTCGCCCGGGACGGCACCATCCGGCTGATGCCGGACGGCGTGCTCCAGACCGACGGCGTCCGCGACGACCCGCGCCGCGGCGGCAGCTGAGGGCCCACCCGGATCGCCACGCGCGCACCCCGAGGGGGGGCACGCGCGCGGCGTGGTGGACGGGCGGGCGGTCAGCTCGCCAGCCGGTCGGGAACCCGCGAGTCGAGGGTGGCGGCGAAGCGCAGCCTGCAGCGCGCGCAGACGCCGAGGTGGGAGGTGACCCGGCGCAGCTGATGCGGGCGCATCGCCGCCGGGTCCTCCAGCAGGTGTGCGGTGGTCCGGCAGGCGGCGATTCCCGGCTGCGCACCCTCGAGGCGGAGGAACTCCGCCTTGAAGCGCTCCCGGGCGCGGTGGAGCAGGGTCTCGACCGCGCTGGTGCTGGTGCCCAGCCGGTCGGCGATCAGGTGGTAGGGCATGCCGTGCAGCTCGCGGAGCGCGAGCACGGTGCGCTGCCGCGGCGGCAGCGTCGCGGCCACGTCCCAGACCAGGTCGCGGGTGCGCTGCAGCTCCTGGGCGGTCTCGGGCTGCCGGGTGCGGTCGCTGTCCGCCACCGACATCATCGCCAGCTCGGTCACGTCGCTGGCGGGCTCGAAGAGGCGCTTGCGCCGCCCCCGGCGGCGGAGCTCGTCGTGACAGAGGTTGACCGCGATCCGCTGGATCCAGGACGAGACCCGGTAGCTCTCGTCGATCCGGTCGACGGTGCGCACGAACTGGAGGAACGTGTCCTGGACGGTGTCCTCGGCCGCCTCCTCGGGCAGGTAGCGCAGGCACAGGTTGCGGATGCGATCGCGGTACCGGCTGAAGAAGACCTCGAAGGCGCGCACGTCGCCGTTCCGGTAGGCGCGGATCAGGCTCATGTCGTCGTCGTCGGCCTGCGGCGCCGGTGGCACCGGCCGTGCCGGCGCGGCTCCCGGTGGCGGTGGCGGCAGCGTCACCACCTTCGACACCGGTGTCCTGGTGGCGCGGGTCCGGGGTGCGACCGGCCGCGACACGGAGTCAGCCGCCGGTTGCCCGGCGGCGCTCGCGGTGCGCCGGCGAGCCGGCGCGGACGTGGTGAGGACGTGGATCACGCCACTCACCATCGGGCTCTCCCCGATCATATCTCTCCCCTCCTGTTGCTCCGCGTCCCCGGCAGTACATCGCCGCGACGCGCGCATCAGCAAGAGTACGACGACGCGTTCGACCTGTCTACTGGGTTGTGCCATTTCGGCGCAATCTTGGTCCTGGCGCTCTCCGGGCGGACCAGGCTTGGGGGGGACCGCAAGCACCCGACCGATTGACGCGTTTCCAGCACGTGGCCTGCCTCGACCGTCCGTTCACCACCGCCCCCCGGGCGCCGCGCTCGTGATCGGCCGCGGGTCCTCCGGCTTCGGCGACCGCCCGCTCTCGGACGATCAGCTCCGCGAGGCCCTCGCCGCGTCGCTGGGCTTCGACGCCTCCGGACTCGCCCTGCTCAGCGGTCGCGAGGCGGCCACCGGGCTGGCCCGGCTGCGCGCCCTCCAGGACCGGGTCCGGGTCCTCGACGAGCAGGCCTCGACCGACGAGCTCACCGGGGTGCTCCGCCGCGGCGCCGGCATGACCGCCCTCGAGCGCGAGATCGATCGGGCGCGCCGCTCCGACGGCAGGCTGGTCGTCGCCTTCCTCGACGTCGACGGGCTGAAGCTGGTCAACGACCAGCACGGCCACGCCGCCGGCGACCGGCTGCTCTGCGACGTCGCCCTGGTGCTCCGCACCCGGCTGCGCTCCTACGACCTGGTGATCCGCTGGGGCGGCGACGAGTTCGTCTGCGCCCTCTTCGGGGCCCACACCCAGGACGCCGAGCACCGCCTCGAGGCGGTGGCCGCGGGGATCGAGGCGGCCACCGGGGGACGGACGGTGAGCTGGGGGCTGGTGGCCCTCGAGCCCACCGACACCGCCGCCACGATGGTCGCCCGCGCCGACGTCGCCCTCTACGAGGGGCGCCGCGCCGTGCTCCCGATGCCGGCCGCGGACGAGCCCGGGGTGGTGGAGGCGAACGGGGCTGCGGAGCGCGACGTGGCTGGGGCACCATGAGGGCGTGACCGCCCCGACCCTCCACCCCGACCTCGCCCCGCTGGCGATGCTCCTCGGCGAGTGGCGGGGAGAGGGGAGGGGACAGTGGGGCCGGGGAGCACCCTTCGGCTACCGCGAGGAGGTGGTCTTCCGGCACAGTGGCAAGCCGGTCCTCGCCTACACCCAGCGCACGACGGCGCTCGACGACGGCCGCCCTCTCCACGCGGAGATGGGCTACTGGCGTCCCGCGCCGGGCGGGGCGGTGGAGGTGACCATGGCCCATCCCACCGGCTTCGCCGAGATCGAGCTCGGCACCGTCGAGGGAGGACGGCTGCGGCTGGCCACCGCCGCCGTCGAGCGCACCCCCACCGCGAAGACGGTCACCCGGCTGGAGCGCGACCTCGAGGTCGACGGCGACTCCCTCCATTACGTAGTGCGGATGGCCACCGACGGCGGCGGCGCCGTCTGGCACCTGGAGGCGACGCTGCGCCGTGCCCCCGCCACCGGCGAGGGCCGGTGACCGCCGCTGCCAGCGGGCCGGAGGCGCCCCCGGCGGAGCGTGAGGCGCGGCGCGCGCAGCCCGTCCCGGCGGGCTTCCCGAGCCACTTCCCGGTGCGCGACGACGGCCGGCGGGCCCTCCGCTACACGGTCGTGGCCAACGCCGCCCGGCTCGGGGTGCGGCTCGCGCTCGGCCGCCACCTCCGCGTGGTCGGGCTCGAGAACCTCCCCGAGAAGGGCCCGCTGATCATCGCCAGCAACCACCTCAGCGCCCTCGACACCCTGATCGTCGGGGGGAACACCCCGGGCGCCAACTACGCCATGGCCAAGCGCGAGCTCTTCGGCAGGCGCCCGATCGCCTGGATGTGGGGCGGCTGCAACGTCTTCCCCGTCGACCGCCACACCGCCGACCGCTGGGCGCTGCGCACCTCCATCGAGGCACTGGAGCGCGGCGGCCGGCTGATCCTCTGGGTGGAGGGCACCCGGGTGGAGGCTCCGGGGATGCAGCGGGCCGAGCCGGGGGTGGGCTTCCTGCTCCGCAAGGTGCCCTGCGACGTGGTCCCGGTGGCGGTGTGGGGCAGCGAGAAGGCGCTGGTCAAGGGCCGCAAGCTGCCCCGCCGGGTGCCGGTCACCCTCGAGTACGGCAGGCCGTTCACCCCGGACCTCTCCGGCCCCCGCCGCGACCACCAGGGCGTCGCCGACCAGGTCGGGGCGCACATCGCCGCGCTCCTCCCCCCCGAGTACCGCGGCGTGTACGCGCAGGCCGCGGCCGCCCTTCTCGACCGCCCCCAGGGCTAGCCGCAGCCCGCCGCCCTGCGGCGTATGCTGGGTGCGCGTCCGCCTCAGGAGGTGACCGATGCCCCCCCCTCCCCGTGACGAGGTGGTCTGCGTCGTCGGTGCCGGCTACGTGGGACTGGTCACCGGGGTCTGCCTCGCCGAGTCGGGGCGCACCGTGCACCTCGTCGAGATCGAGCCGCGCCGGCTGGAGCGGCTGAGGGCGGGCCGCTGCCCGATCCACGAGCCGGGGCTCGAGGAGATGCTCCAGCGGCTCCTGGCGGCGGGACGGCTCCACGTCACCGGGGACATCGCCGTCGGGGCGCGCGACGCCGGGGTGGTGATGATCGCGGTGGGCACGCCCCCGGCCGAGGACGGCGAGGCCGACCTCTCCCAGGTGCATGAGGCCGTCGCCAGCGCCGCTGCCAACGCCGCCCGCGGCGCGGTGATCGCGGTGAAGTCGACGATCCCGCCGGGGACGACGGCGAGCATGGTCTCCTCCCGCCTCGCCCCGGGCTTCCCCCTGGTGTCGTGCCCCGAGTTCCTCCGCGAGGGCTCGGCGATCCACGACTTCAACCACCCCACCCGCATCGTCGTCGGCGGCGACGACCGCGCCGCCTGCGAGCGGGTCGCCGCCCTCTTCGGACACCTCGACGCTCCGGTGATCATCACCGACTCGACCAGCTCGGAGATGGTGAAGTACGGCACCAACACCTTCCTCGCGCTGAAGATCTCCTTCATCAACGAGATCGCCCACCTCTGCGAGCTGACCGGCGCCGAGGTCGGGGCGGTGGCCGACGGCATGGGCCTCGACCCCCGGGTGGGCCGTGCCTTCCTCGACGCCGGGCTGGGCTTCGGAGGCTCCTGCTTCCCCAAGGACGTCCGCGCCCTGGAGGCGGCCGCGGCCGAGCACGGCCACAGCTTCTGGATGCTGAAGTCGGCGATCGAGGTCAACCTGATGCAGCGCCGCCGCTTCGTCGCCAAGGTGCGCGAGGCGCTGGGCGGAAGCGTCGACCGCCGGCGCCTGGCGGTGCTCGGGCTCGCCTTCAAGCCGGGCACCGACGACCTCCGCCAGGCGCCCGCCCTCGACGTCATCCGCCACCTCGAGCGGATGGGGGCGACGGTCACCGCCACCGACCCCGCCGCCCTCGAGGGCGCCGCCCCGCTGCTCCCCGACACCACCCTGGTGGCCGACGCCTACGACTGCGTGCGTGGCGCCGACGCGGTGGTGCTGGTCACCGAGTGGCCCAGTTTCCGCCGGCTCGACTGGCGACGGGTGGCGGGCAGTGTCGCCGGGAAGGTCGTGGTCGACGGCCGCAACTGCCTCGACGCCCCCCTGCTCACCAGCCTCGGCTTCGCCTACCACAGCGTCGGCCGGCGGGCGCTCCTGCCCGACTGAATCAGGCGAGGGTCCGGCGGGCGGCCACCAGGGCGACGAGGGTCGGGGTCGCCGAGCCGAGCACCACGGCGAGGCCGCGCCGGCTGAGGCCGCCGGAGCGGTACATCGCGGCGGTGAGGGCGAGGTCGCCGGCCTGCATCACCGCGAGCAGGTCGAGCCAGCGGACGTCCACCCTCGGCTCGGCCGCCACCCGCAGCAGCCCGGCGCAGAGCACCAGGTCGCGGCAGCCGAAGAGCCGGGCCATGAACGCGACCCCGCGCCCCTCGGCCTCCAGGCCGACGGCGCTCAGGCCCAGCCGCGGGATCGCCATGCTGCCGGCGCCGACCACCATCCCCGCGGCTCCCACCAGGCGGACCACGGCGCGGGCCCGGCCGGGGTCGAGCCGCGGCAGCCGAGGCACCCTACGAGCTCTCCTTGCGGGTGGTGCGGTCACGCTCCTCGGCGGCCGCGGCCTCCTCCCGCTGCTTCTCCTTCTCCCGCGCCGCCCGGCCCGCCTTGGCCTCCTCGTCGATGCTCTCGAGGCAGACGAAGGCGACCACCTCCTTGGTGTCGGAGGCGCGGTCGAAGCGGATGATCGCGGTCTGGCTGAGCACCGTCTCCACCCGCCCCTCGGAGCCCACCGGGTAGTCGCCGATCGGCGTGCCGGTGCGCGGCCGGGTGTTCTGGATCAGCCGCACCCGCTCGCCGATGTTGAACGGCGGCTCCGGCTCCTCCTTGGCGCTGGGCGGCCGCCCCGGCGAGGGCCGGGCCGCGGGCCGTGCCGGCGCCGGCTTGGCGACCACGGCGACGACGTCGTCCTCGTCGATGTCCGCGGGGAGGTCGTCGTCGTCGGCGACCACGATCCCCACCTCGGCGTCGTCGGTGTCGTCGTCGACCGCGGCGACCTCGATGTCGGGGTCGTCGATCTCGGGCTCCGCCGCCTCGGCATCGTCCTCGGCCGCCTCGGCGCGAGGCGCGCGGGCGTCGTCGGGCTTGTCGGAAGCGCTCGTTGCGGGCTTGCGGCGTGTTGGCATGTGCAGGCTGTGGGGCTCGCGAGAATCAGTGGCGCCGATGCGGCAGGCTGGGGGAGGGGACCCGAGGTGCCGGAGCATACGGGATGGGGGGGCCAGCACGGCCGTCCGCGGCCGTCCCCCGGCGGCCACCCCCCTAGAATCCCACCGATGATCGCTCGCCGGTGGCCCGTGTCGCTCTCCCCGGGCGCGCAGCGCCGCCTCCTCGAGATCCTCCCCGGCGCGCTGACCTGGCTGGTGCTGCTGTCCCCGGTGGCGGTCGCCTTTGCGATCCGGCTCAACGATCCCACCAAGCTGTGGGTGCTCGGCGTCGGCGCCATCCTGCTCGACTGCTACTGGTTCGTGCGCACCACCCTCACGGTGCGGTCGGTGCGGCGCTCGCTGCGGCGCATCGAGGTGACCGAGGCCACCGACTGGTGGGCGCACTGCCTGGAGATGGAGGTCCCGGAGGGGGCGCCACACCCCACCGAGGTGGTGCAGTGCGCCCTGATCCCCACCTACACCGAGAGCTACTCGGTGCTGCGCGGCACCGTCGCCGCACTCGCGGCGCAGAACTACCCCGACCGGCAGCGGGTGGTGGCGATCATCACCAGGGTCACCGACGTGGGCGGCTGGGAGAACGTCGCCCGGCTGCGCGAGGAGTTCGGCGACCGCTTCCTCGCGTTCCTCCACATCAAGGATCCGCTGCTCCCCGGCATCGTCGTCGGCAAGTCGGCGGCGATGGCCTACGGCGGCCCGGAGCTGCGCCGCGCCTGCGACGAGCTCGGACTCGACCCGGCGCGCACCCTGGTCACCGACCTCGACTCCGACTTCCGGCTGCATCCCCAGTACTGGGCCTGCATCACCGCGCAGTTCTGCGCCGCGCCCGACCGGCAGACGTCGATCTGGCAGCCGGTGCCCCTGTTCACCAACAACCTGTGGAAGGTGCCCGCGGCGGTGCGGGTGATGGCCACCGCGGCCACCCAGTGGCAGATGTTCCTCCACGACAACCCCCACCGGCTGGTGATGTTCTCCTCCTACACGATGCCGATGCGGCTGCTCACCGAGGTGGGCTACTGGGACAGCGACGTCATCCCCGAGGATTCGCGCTTCTTCTGGAAGTGCTTCTTCCGCTACGGCGAGCGGCTGAACGTGCGCCCCGCCTTTCTCACCGTGTCCGGCGACGCCCCCCGGTCACGCGACTACGCGAGCACCCACGTCTCCCAGTACAACCAGATCAAGCGCTGGGCGTGGGGGGTGACCGACATCGCCTACGTGGCCACACGGATGCTCGAGCACCGCGAGATCCCCCGGCGGCTGCGCGCCCGGCGCTTCGCCTACCTGGTGTTCAACCACCTGACCTGGACGACGCTGCCGGTGCTGCTCTTCTTCGGCGGCCTGCTGCCCGCCTTCATCGACCTCGACTACAGCCTCAGCTCGGCGGCGCAGTGGATCGGGTACGGCACCTTCGGGATCCTCACCCTGACCCTGCTCAACACCCTGGTGCTGATCCACACCGACCGGCAGATGTGCGAGAAGCCGGCGGAGTGGCGCTGGTGGCGCCGCTGGTACGCCGACCTCCAGCTCTTCCTCTACCCGCCGGTCGGTCTGGCGCTCAGCGTGATGCCCGCGCTCGAGGCCCAGACCCGGCTGATGTTCGGCGCCTACATCGAGTACGTGGTCGCGGAGAAGGGCTGACGGAACGCGTCGATCGGACGTAACAGCGCGGTGATGAACCGTGATCGGGACGTGAAGTCGGCTGCCGGAGGCCGCTGCTACAACATCGGGGATGACGCCCCGAGAGACCGTCGCGACCGCCCTGCGCCGGGTCCGCCGCCGCCCCCTGCCGGGGATGCTGACGGCGTTCGCCGCCCTCGCCATGGGAATGTCACCGGCCGCCGCGGCGGTCCCCGGCGCCACCGTCGCCGCCGCCGCCTCCGCCGCCTCCACCTCCACGGTGGCCGCGCCGGCCTGCGGGCAGGTCCGCGCCCAGCACGCCAGCTGCTTCGCGCGGATGCACGTCAGCCGCGACCAGAGCGGCCGGGTTCGCCCGGCGGCCACCTCGGCGCCCGCCGGTGGCTACACCCCGGGCGACCTCCAGAGCGCCTATGCACTGCCGGTGAGCAGCGGCAACGGCCAGGTGATCGCCGTCATCGACGCCTTCGACACCACCTCGGCCGAGGCCGACCTCGCCGCCTACCGGGCCCGCTTCAACCTGCCGCCCTGCACCACCGCGAACGGCTGCTTCCGCAAGATCGACATGGGCGGCGGCTCGAACACCTACGGCTGGGACATCGAGACCTCGCTCGACCTCGACATGGCGTCGGCGGGGTGTCCCCGCTGCGGGATCATCCTCGTCGAGGCCCGCTCCGACAACTTCGGCGACATCTATCCCGCCATCCAGCGGGCGATCGACAGCGGCGCCACCGAGGTGAGCATGAGCTTCGGGATGACCGAGAACCCGGACGAGCTCAACCACGACTACCTCTTCAACCGCACCGGCGTCGCCTTCACCGCGGCCACCGGCGACTGCGGCTACGGGACCAGCTACCCGGCGGCCTCGCCCTACGTCACCGCCGTGGGGGGCACCACGCTCCTCCCCGGCGGCAACCTGCGGGGGTGGCGCGAGACCGCCTGGGTCGGGGCGACCGCCGACCCGAACAGCTGCGGAGGCTCCACCGCTCCCACCGGGGCGGGCAGCGGCTGCAGCCGCTACGAGCAGCGTCCCTCCTGGCAGGCCGGCGTGGGCTGCCCCAACAACGGCCGTGCCGTCGCCGACGTCTCCGCGGTCAGCGATCTCAGCACCGGCGTCGCCGTCTACGACAGCGCCGCCGGCGGCTGGATGCCGATCGGAGGCACCAGCGCCGCCGCGCCCTTCGTCGCCGGGGCCTGGGCGCTGAGCGGCGGGCTCGGCTACTACGCCCCCGGGGCCCAGGCCTTCTACCAGAACGCCGGCTCGATCAGCGACATCACCGCCAACACCCACCCGGCCGGAGTCTCCTGCAACCCCAGCCTCCTCTGCAACGCCGCGCCCGCCTACGACGGTCCCACCGGTCTCGGCAGCCTGGTCGGCGGCCTCGTCGCCCCCGCCCTGGTCAACGCCCCCTCGAGCACCGGCAGCGCCGCCTTCGGCGTCTCCTGGTCGCCGGGCGCGGGGGTGATGGTGGGCTCCTACACCCTGTGGGTGCAGGACAACGCGGGCCCCTGGGTGCGGTGGACCGACACCTCCGCGACCGGCGCCACCTTCCACGGCTTCCCCGGGCACACGTACACGTTCCATGCGGAGGTGCACAACGGGCGGTTCGACAGCGGCCCGCCCAACGGCCTCGGTGACGCCACCGCCACGGTCTCCGGCTCGGCCCAGACCGGTCCGTTCACCGGTCTCTACGCGGTCGACGCCTACGGCGCCCTCCATCCCGGCTCCTCGCCGCCGCTGGCCACCACCGCCGAGTGGCCGGGGTGGAGCATCGCCCGCGGCCTGGCGCTCGCGCCCGGCGGCCAGGGTGGCTACGTGCTCGACGGCTACGGCGGGCTGCACCCCTTCGGGGCCACCGGGGCGATGCCGCCGGGTCTGACGGCGAGCGCGTACTGGAACGGCTGGGACATCGCCCGCGGCCTCGCCGTCGCCCCCGACGGCCAGGGCGGCTATGTGGTCGACGGCTGGGGCGGCCTCCACTCCGTCGGCAACGCCCCCGGGCTGGCCGGCACCGCCTACTGGCCGGGGTGGGACATCGTTCGCGGCATCGCGCTGAACGCCTGCGACCCCTCGGGCCGGGGCGGCTGGGTGCTCGACGGCTGGGGCGGCCTCCATCCCTTCGGCAGCGCCCCCTCACTGGCCGGCACCGCCTACTGGCCACACTGGGACATCGCCCGTGCGATCGTGAGCACCTGCATTCAGGGGACCCCCGGCGGCTACGTCCTCGACGGCTGGGGCGGCATCCATCCCTTCGGCAGCGCCCCCTGGGTGGGCGGGACCACCACCTACTGGCCCAACTGGGACATCGCCCGCGGCATCTCCGTCCTCCCCGGCGGCGGCGGCTACGTCGTCGACGGCTGGGGCGGCTATCACCCCTTCGGCGGCGCCCCCAACGTCGACGGCCCGGTGTACACCCCCGGTCGCAACCTGGTCCGCGGCGCCGCGGCGGGCTGAACCGCGCCGGTCCTCAGGGGTGGACGTCCCACCACACCGCGACCCCGCCGGTGACCTCCGGAGGCCGCCCCAGCAGCACCTCGAAGAAGCGCGCCAGTCCGGCGCTCCCGGGTGAGGGGCCGACCACCACGGTGCCGACCCCTCCCGCGGCGAGCGCCTCCAGGTAGGGCGCCCGCTGCGCCTCCGAGAGGGTCGCGGGCGGTGCCACCAGCCCGCCGTCGAGGGCCGCGAGCTCGGAGGACAGCGGCGAGGAGGGGGCGTTGAAGTTCGGCCCGGGGGTGAAGACGCCGCCCTGCCGGGTGCGGTAGCGCATCCCCGCCTCCGCCTGCCACAGCATCGGCCGCAGCTCGTAGTACGGGGTCACCAGCAGCGAGGATCTCTCGGGGACCCGGGTCACCGCCGCGCCGGTGAAGAAGGCGGGGACCCGCGCCGGGGTGCTCGGGAAGGGGAGTGCGGGGAACAGGGGCAGCAGCGCCATCGCCACGGCGAGGACGCCGGCGCCGCGCCACCACCGTGCCCGGGCACCCAGCGCGTGTCCGAGGAGCACGGCGACGACCACGCCGATCAGCAGGTAGGTGAAGACCATCAGCCGGATGGGGAGGACGTTCTCCATCAGCGGCAGCCCGCCGACCACCCGCCAGGGCAGGTGGATCGACGTCGGCCTGCCTCCGAGGTGCAGCCGGGGACCCATCGACAGCACCGCCACCACCAGGCCGAGCAGGGTGGCGAAGACCACCACCCGGTGGCGGCGGAGCAGCAACGGCGACACGACCAGCAGGAGCAGCATCGGGATGCCGACGTAGGGCGCGGAGTCGAGGGCCGGGAACCGGCCGAGGACGGGCAGCAGCTCCACGTCGTTGGGGACCACGAAGGACCTGAGGTCGGCGACGAAGGTGTCGCGGGGCTGGAGGAGGCCGCCGACCCGCTGCGGGCCGAGGAACTGCACCCCGAGCGGATACGCGGACAGCACCACGGCGACCAGGACCGCCACCCCCAGCACCCGCGCGGCGTGGGGGGCGCGACGCCGCACCTCGGAGGGGTGCAGCAGCGCCAGCAGCCCCACCCCGATCGCGCCCACCAGCGCGCCCGCGGCGACCAGCTCCTCGCCGATCAGCAGCTGGGCGGCGACGAGGACGCCGAGCGCCGCGCCCAGCACCCTGCTCGAGACCCGCTGGCGGATCAGCATCTCGTCGGCGATCAGGAGCAGCAGCGGCGGGAGCACCGCGATGCTCAGGTGGAGGTGACCGCGGGCCTGCATCAGCATGTACGGGCTGAATCCGTAGAGCAGTCCGCCGACCGCGGCGGCGACGGTGCGGGTGGTGTAGCGGCGGATGGCGAGGAACGCGCACCACGCCGAGAGTGCCAGCGCCAGCGTCGCCAGCGCGTTGTAGGCGACCAGCGGTCCGAGCACCGCGGTGACCGGCCACATCAGCAGCGCGGGCAGGGGGATCGACGTGTTCCACATCAGGTTGGCACCGTCGGGGAAGTGCAGGTAGTCGGTGAACAGCGGGCTGTGCAGGTGGGTCACCGCGAACGGTGTCCAGCGCAGGTACCACGCGAACAGGGGCGCGTCGGCGTCCACCCCGGCCCAGCTGGGCTCGGCGGCGAGCCAGGTGCCGGCGAGCAGCGCGAGCGCGAGCAGGAGGTAGACCGCCAGCATCGCCGTCGCCGCACCCGGCCGCCGGCGCCGCGGCCGTGGCACGGAACGCTCCCGCTCGGGGGTGGCCGGTTCCAGCGGGATGGCGGTCGACGTGGCCACGGCCGGCGCACTCTATCACCGTCGCGAGCCACTCCGAGGGCCGGTTCGGGGCCCGCCGCCGGCCTCCGGCGTCGTGTAGAGTGCGGGCGCCGCCGCAGGCGCGCCACCGGGACACAGACGTGAGCCAGAACGCGAGCCCGACCCCGTACCTGTCGGTCCTGGTGCCGGCACTCAACGAGGAGCGCACCCTCGAGCGGATCCTCGACGCCGTGCTGGCGGTGGACGTGTCGCTCGAGGTGGTGCTCGTCGACGACGGCTCGACCGATCGCACCTGGGAGATCATGCAGGCGCGTGCCGACGGCGCACGGGTGCGCGCGTTCCGCCACGCGCGCAACCAGGGCAAGGGCGGGGCGATCCGCACCGCGCTGGGCGAGGCGCGCGGCGAGGTGGTGGTCATCCAGGACGCCGACCTGGAGTACGACCCCGCCGACTACCCGCGGCTGCTCGAGCCGATTCGCAGCGGCCGGGCGCAGGTGGTCTTCGGCAGCCGGGCGTTCAGCAGCCACACCGCGTACTCGTTCTGGTACGTCATGGGCAACCGGCTGGTGACCCTCGCCACCAACCTCCTGTACAACTGCTACCTCTCCGACATGGAGACCGGATACAAGGTGATGCCCCGCGACGTCGCCCTCTCCCTCGGTCTGCGTGCCCGCGGCTTCGACATGGAGCCCGAGATCACCGCGAAGCTGCTGCGCATGGGCCACCGCGTGTACGAGGTGCCGATCGGCTACGCGGCACGCTCGCGCGAGGAGGGCAAGAAGCTCACCGCGACCGACGGGCTCAAGGCGCTGCGCACCCTGCTCCGCTACCGCCGGTGGCGGCCACCGGCCGGCGCGGTGACGGCGGCGGCCGCCTCGCCGCGCTCCGCGGCCTTCGAGGTCCAGCCCGGGCGCCCGCAGAACGGTTCGGTCGAGACCGTCGTGAACGCCGGCGCCCCCCCTCCCCACGCCGGCGACTGACCGTGCCATCATGCTCGGCGCCGGGCCGGGCAGGCCTGCGGTTGGAGGGGCGGCGGTGCGCAGGGTGGTCATCACCGGAGGTGCGGGCTTCATCGGGTCGCACCTGTGCGACCGGCTGCTCCACCGCGGCCTCACCGTGGTGTGCCTCGACAACCTGCTGACGGGAAGCGCCGACAACATCGCGCACCTCCTCAGCAACTCGCGCTTCTCGTTCCGCCACTACGACGTCACCGAGTACCTCTACGTCGAGGGCGAGGTCGACGCCATCCTCCACTTCGCGTCGCCGGCATCGCCGATCGACTACGCGCAGATGCCGATCGAGACGCTCAAGGTGGGCACGCTCGGAACCCACAAGGCGCTGGGCCTGGCCAAGGCGAAGAACGCCCGCTTCCTCCTCGCCTCGACCAGCGAGGTGTACGGCGACCCGGAGGTGCATCCGCAGCCCGAGGACTACTGGGGGAACGTCAACCCGGTCGGTCCCCGGGGGGTGTACGACGAGGCCAAGCGCGCCGCCGAGACCTTCGTGATGGCGTATCACAACGCCCACGGCCTCGACACCCGCATCGCCCGCATCTTCAACACCTTCGGGCCGCGGATGCGGCGCAACGACGGGCGTGCGGTGCCGGCCTTCATCAGCCAGGCGCTGGCGGGCGAGCCGATGACCGTGTTCGGCGACGGCTCCCAGACCCGCAGCCTGTGCTACATCGACGACCTCGTCGACGGCCTGGTGCGGCTGCTCTACGCCGACTACCACCTGCCCGTGAACCTGGGGAATCCCAGCGAGATCACCGTCCTCGAGCTCGCCGAGATGATCCGCCGGATCACCGCGAGCCCGAGCGCGCCGGTCCACCGGCAGCTGCCGGTCGACGATCCCCGCCGCCGCCGGCCCGACATCTCCACGGCGAGGCGGCTCCTCGACTGGCAGCCGCAGACCAGCCTCGAGGACGGCCTCGGCCGCACCATCGCCTGGTGGACCGAGGGGGGCCCGCACGCCCGGATCCTGGGTCGCGCCACCGGGCGCTGGGAATCCTCGCCGGCGAGGGCGGACGGCGCTCAGCCGGGCAGGGTCTCGCCCCCCACCGGAGCCGGCACCTCACCGCTGTAGGGGGAATCCCGGCCGGCCTCGCTGCCCGGTCGGGCTCGGCGCCTCCCGCCCGAGAGAACATACTGATATGGTTGCTATCACGTTTAGTGACCGTCACGTTTCTGGGAGGCCACCCTGTATGGATGCCATCGAGCTGCTCACCCGCGACCACCGCGCCGTCGAGAAGCTCTTCAGCCAGTTCGACGGCGGCGACGACGACACCAGGAGGACGGCGGCCGAGAGCATCATCCGCGAGCTCTCGATCCATGCCGCGATCGAGGAGGAGTTCTTCTACCCGATGGTGAAGAAGGAGGTCCCTGCGGCCGCCGCCATGATCGATCACGGGATCGAGGAGCACCAGGAGGCGAAGCAGGTCCTCGCCAAGCTCGACGAGCTGATCGACAAGACCCACACCAAGGCCTACGCCGAGAAGCTGCGGCGGCTCCAGAGGCTGATCGGCGACCACGTCGAGGAGGAGGAGAAGGAGCTCTTCCCCAAGGTGCGCGAGGCGCTGACCAAGACCCGGCTCAACGAGGTCGGCACCGTGATGAACAAGGCCAAGGCGGCGGCGCCGACCCGGCCGCACCCCAACGTCCCCGCCAACCCGGCGGTGCAGGCGACGGTGGGGAAGGCGTCCGCGGTGGTCGACCGGATGCGCGACGCGGTCACGGGGCGCGAGCGCCGCTGACCCCGGACCGGTGAGGGCCGGGGCGTCGCCGGGTCAGCCGCCGGCGACGCCCTGGCTGAGCGCGGCGCGGTGGGCGGCGAGGTCGCTGTCCACCATCCGTGCCACCAGCTCGGGGAAGGTCACCGTGGTGGTCCAGCCGAGCTGCTCGCGCGCCTTGGAGGCGTCGCCGATGAGGAGGTCGACCTCGGCGGGGCGCATGAACCTCTGGTCGGTGACGACGTGGTCGCGCCAGTCGAGCCCGACGTGGGCGAAGGCCAGCGCGCAGAACTCCTCGACGCTGTGGGTCTCGCCGGTGGCGATGACGTAGTCGTCGGGCGCGTCCTGCTGGAGCATCAGGTGCATCGCCCGCACGTAGTCGCCGGCGAAGCCCCAGTCGCGCTGCGAGGTCATCGTGCCCAGCGAGAGCTGCTTCTGCAGGCCCAGCTTGATCTTCGCCACCGCGTTGGTGATCTTCCGGGTGACGAACTCGAGGCCGCGCCGCTCCGACTCGTGGTTGAACAGGATCCCGCTGCACGCGTACATGCCGTAGCTCTCGCGGTAGTTCACGGTGATGTAGTGGCCGTACACCTTGGCCACGCCGTAGGGGGAGCGGGGATGGAAGGGGGTGGTCTCGGTCTGCGGGGTCTCGCGCACCTTGCCGAACATCTCGCTGCTCGACGCCTGGTAGAAGCGGATGTTGGAGTTCACGGTGCGGATCGCGTCGAGCATCCGGACGACGCCGAGGCCGGTGATCTCGCCGGTGAGCGATGCCTGCTTGAAGGAGAGGCCGACGAAGCTGATCGCCCCGAGGTTGTAGACCTCGTCGGGCTGGCAGGTCTCGAGCGCGGCGATCAGCGATGACTGGTCGAGCAGGTCGCCCTCGGCGAACTCGATCCCCGGGCAGAGCCGCTCGACCATCGCGAGTCGCGGGTTGTTCTGGCCGCGCACCAGGCCGTGGACGGTGTAGCCCTTCTCCAGCAGCAGCTGGGCCAGGTAGGTGCCGTCCTGGCCGGTGATCCCGGTGATGAGAGCGGTGCTCAGCTCGGCTCCTCCACGTTCACGGCCGTCTGCGCGCGCGGCGCCGCATGATACGGGATCAGCGCCGGTGCGGCGCCCGGCGCTCGGCCTCGTCGACCAGGCCGGCGATCCCGGCGAGCACCGCCTCCCACCGGTAGCGGCGCTCCACGAAGCGGCGGCCCGAGGCCCCCAGGGCGGCGGCCTGGTCGGGGTCGTCGAGCAGGCCGGCGGCGGCGGCGGCGAGCTCGGCGGCACCGCGGTAGAGGACCGCCCCTCCACTGCGCCCGGCCTGGCCGGCGAGCGCCGGCGAGGCGGCGTTGAGCAGCGCCGGCCGGCCCACCGCCCAGGCCTCGACGGCGAGCAGCGACTGGCTCTCGAGGAAGCTCGGCACCACCACCGCCGCCGCGCCCGCCACCGCGTCCCAGAGCAGCGACCGCTCCAGCCGCCCGGTGCGCACCACCCCCGGCTCGGGGCCGGCGC
The DNA here is from genome assembly GCA_963846365.1 of uncultured Chloroflexia bacterium. Classification (GTDB taxonomy): domain Bacteria; phylum Chloroflexota; class Dormibacteria; order Aeolococcales; family Aeolococcaceae; genus CF-96. The sequence goes on along the minus strand of CAWJVN010000001.1, from coordinate 210,008 downwards.
CCGCCCCGGCGTCGCCGGCGAGCACCAGGGTGACCTCAGGATGGCTCCGGCGGAGCAGCGCCGCGGCGGTGAGCAGCTCGTCGATCCCCTTGCCGGTGGCGGCGCGGCCGGCGTGGAGCAGGTAGGGCCCGGTCAGCCCCAGCCGCGCCCGCGCCCGGCCCGGGTCGACGTCCCCGGGCGGCTCCAGGCCGACGTTGCCGACCCGCCAGGCCCGCGTCGCGGCCGCGGGATGGGCGAACTCGAGCAGGGTCCGCTCCTCGGGGGTGGCGTAGAGGAAGCCGTCGACCGCGTCGACCAGCCGGGCCACCGAGCGGAGGCCGAGGGGGCGCTCCTCGTGGGCGGCGGGCATCAGCAGCCGGGCGCCGCGGCTGCGCGGGGCGCCTCGCAGCGCGGGGTGGTAGAGGTAGGGGAGGAAGAGGGTGGGGGCCGCCGGGGCGGCGGCGAGGGCGCGCACCAGCCCGGGGGCGTAGGGGCCCTGGAGGGCCACCCAGAGCGCCTCGGGGCGGAGCCGCGGGGGCAGGCGGAAGATCACCCGGCTGAGCTGGTGGAAGAGGCGGGGAGGGCGCCGGATGGCGGTGGGGAAGCGGTGCACGGTCACCGGGCCGTCGTGTCCGGTGCCGGCCGGCTCCCGGTTGCGCCAGCTCACCGCGTCGACGGCGCAGGTGGTGAAGACCTCGACCCGCCAGCCGGCGGCGGCGAGGCGCAGCGCCAGCTCGCGGGCCACCCACTCGGCGCCGCCCACCACGGCGTCGCCGAAACGGGGGGTGACGACGCGCAGCCGACGGTCGCTGTCCGGCACCGGGGCATTCTGCACGTCCGGTGGCGGGGCGCTCCTCCCCTGGCTCGAGGCCCGGCGCCCACTCGTCGGCCGAGATCAGCTGGCGGTGGCGCCCCTCACCAGGTCGTGGCCGGGGGTGTACACGGGGCCGTCGACGTTGGGGGCGCCGCCGAAGGGGTGGAAGCCGCCCCAGCCGTCGACGACGTAGCCGCCGCCACCACCGGGCAGGACGGCGATGCCCCGGGCGATGTCCCAGTTCGGCCAGTACGCGCTGCCGCTCAGCGTGGGGGCGCCGCCGAAGGGATGGATGCCGCCCCAGCCGTCGAGGACGTAGCCGCCGGGCCGTCCCTGGGTGCAGGTGCTCACGATCGCGCGGGCGATGTCCCATCTCGGCCAGTAGGCGGTGCCGCCCACCCCGGGTGCGCTGCCGAAGGGATGGATGCCGCCCCAGCCGTCGAGCACCCAGCCACCCCGACCGGAGGGGTCACAGGCGTTCAGGGTGATGGCGCGGGCGATGTCCCAGTGCGGCCAGTAGGCGGTGCCGCTCAGCCCGGGGGCGTTGCCGAAGGGGTGGAGGCCGCCCCAGCCGTCGAGCACGTAGCCGCCCTGCCCACCGGGGGCGAGGGTCAGGCCGCGGGCGATGTCCCAGCCGTTCCAGTAGGCGGTGCCGGGCAGCCAGGGCGCGCCGCCGACGGGGTGGAGACCGCCGAACGCGTCCAGCATCTGGCCGCTCTGGCCGCCCGGGGCGATCGCCAGGCCGCGGGCGATGTTCCACCCCGGCCAGGAGGCGGAGGTGGTCATCGGCGGGGAGGAGCCGGGGTGGAGGACGCCATAGCCGTCGACCGCGTACAGCCCGGTGAAGGGCTGGGAGTGGGCCGCGCCGGCGGCGATCTGGGTGACCGCCTGTGCCGGGGTGGCCGCGTTGGGCGCCCCCGAGCCGTGGCCGCCGGCGCCGAACGCCTCGGCGTAGAACCCGTAGCCGTGACCGGCGAAGCCGTGGAACGTCGCCGAGGTCGCCGCGGTGGTGAGCCACGCCACCCAGTCGCCGCCGTCCTGCCGTGACCAGATCCGGTAGGAGGTGGCCGGAACGCTGCCGGCGTCGATCCCCCAGGTGACCGCGACGTCGGTGCTGCCCACCGGTCCGGCGGGCGCCGTCACGTGGGCCACCGGAGCGCGGGACACGTTGACGTGGCTGCCGATCAGGTCCCACAGCTCGGTGCGGCCGTCGTCGTAGCCGAGCGCCCAGATGCCCGCGCCGCGCAGGTTCGACCGGTTGGCGAGGTCGTACTTGGCGCCGATCGAGGTGACGTCCTCGTAGTACAGCTCCCGCCAGCTGTTGTGGTTGGCGCCGCAGGGATCGCCCGACGCCGGCGAGTACCAGGTGGCCCAGGGGGTCGCCGCGGTGGCGTCCCACTGCCGGGTGAGCTGCTGGGCGCAGGAGAAGTCGTCGAAGGTGCCGCTGTAGGTCTGGGCCTGGGCCGTCCCGCTGTCGGGGGCGTTGGGGATGGGCCCGCTCACGTCCCACTTGTAGCCGTAGTAGGGGATGCCGAGGATGATCTTCGACGCCGGCGCCCTGCCGAGGTACTGCCCCACCAGGGTGGTGTCGTTGTAGGTCCAGCCGTTCAGCGGGGCGTCCGCGGAGGCGTGCTGCGGGGTGTTGTCGAAGTTCATGTCGTAGGCCATCACGAAGATGGCGTCGACGTTGGGGGCGAGGGCGCCGATGTTGAAGAGCCCGCCGTCCCAGCTCGCCGAGCCCGAGTAGGTGTCGATGATCACCTCGCTGCCGGTGATGGCGGCGTGGGTCTGTGCGGTGAGCGCGCCCATGAAGCGGGTGAGGTCCTGGGCGATGGTCGGGTAGGTGGGCGAGGCGGCGCCCTCGAAGTCGATGTCGACGCCGTCGAGGCCGCGCTGGCGGGCCAGGGAGACGGCGGTGGAGACCGCGGTCTGGGCGTGGGCGGGGACGCTCACGATGGATGCGATGGAGGGCTGGTCGAAGCACTTCACCGTCACCAGCACGCGCACCCCGGCGGCGTGCGCCGCGCTCACCAGGTCGGTGAGCTGCTGGCTCTGCCAGCCGGTCCAGCCGGCGTCGTTGATGGGGTTGCCATTGCCGTCGAGGGTGACCCCGAAGTACGCGATGGTGGAGAGCCGGGACAGCTGCCACTGCCGCCAGTTCGCCAGGTCCCAGTAGGGCGCGAAGCCGAGCACCTCGCGCGCCGGGCCGCCGACCGCGGCCGGGGCGGCGGTGGTCGCCGCCCGAGTTGTGGTCTGCAGCGGCGACATCCGCAGCGCGGTGGCGGGTGCGGCGACGGCGGCGCCGTACTGACGCTCCTGGAGGGCGTGCACGCCGACACGGGGGTCGTGCATCCCCGACGTCGGGGGGGCGCTCTGACCGGCGGCACGCACCAGCCCCAGCACGGCGGCGGTGAGCACGGCGGTGAGCACGGCCGCGGTGGCGGCTCTGCGCAGACGGGTCGACGGTGCGGAGACGGAGTGCTTCATGCGGGGACCCAGATGACCAGGAGGACCGAGAGGGGTGGGTGGCGCCGTGCATGGTAGCTGTCCACCGCAGTGCTCACAACCTGTGGCATGGGTTCGTCACACTCCATGGAGGCTGCGGTACACCTCGAGGGTGCGCCGGGCGGTGGCGTCCCAGGTGAAGCCGGCCGCCCACTCCCGGCCCGCGGCGACCCGCTCGGCACGCGCCCCGGCGTCGTCGAGCAGCCGCCGGGCCGCCGCCGCCAGCGCGGCGCCGTCGCCGTCGCCGACGAGCAGCGCGGCGCTGCCGCCCACCTCGCCGAGCGCGGAGTTGCGGAAGGCCACCGCCGGGGTGCCGCAGGCCATCGCCTCGAGCAGGGGCAGGCCGAAGCCCTCGTATCCCGAGGTGAACAGCAGGCATTCGGCGCCGCTGTAGAGCGCCACCAGCTCACCCGCCGGCAGGTGGCCGGTGACCCGGGTGCGCGCGGCGACGCCGGCGCGCGCCGCCGCGGCGGCGACGGCTCCGGCGTAGGCGCCCTGGTCGCCGGCCACCACCAGGGTGAGGCCCTCGAGCCGGGCCGCCGTCTCCATCAGCAGGTCCACCCGCTTGCGCGGGTCGAAGGTGCCGACCGACAGCAGGTACGGCCCCTCCAGCCCCAGCCGGGCGCGCACCGCCTCGACCGCGGCGGCGGGGGCCGGAGCGAAGGCGGCGGCGACGCCGTGGGGCACCACGGTGATCCGGCCGGGGTCGACCCCGGCGAGGCGGACGGTGTCCGCGGCGGTGCACCCGCTCACCGCCACCACCGCGTCGGCGCGGCGGAGGAGGCGCAGCGCGGCCAGCCGCTCGCGCCGCATCCAGGGGTAGAGGTGCGGGTAGAGGAACGGGATGAGGTCGTGGACGGTGACCACCACCGGCGCCGCCGAGCGCAGCGGCTGGGCCCACTCCACCGCGTGGTACAGGGTGGGGCGCAGCCGCTGCAGCGCGCGCATCACCAGCAGGTGGTCGGCGACCGGCTGGAGCCGCCGCTTCAGCACCGGCACCGTCGCCGCCCCGGACAGCCCCCACCGCTCCAGCTCGGGGGGCGGCGGCGCGCCGGCGCGGAGGAGCAGCTCGGGGCGCACCCCCAGCCCCACCAGCCCCTCGCAGAGCCCGCGCACGTAGGTGCCGATGCCGCGCACCGAGGAGCGGTCCTGGAGCGCCCGCCCGTCGATGACCAGGCGGCTCAGCGCCCCCACCTCGGCCTCGGCCGCGGCGGCGGGGTGACCCCGATGCCGGCGAGCGCGGCCTCGAGCCGCCGGGTGATCGCCGCCTCGGAGAAGTCGGCGAGGCGCAGCCGCCCCGCCGCCGCCAGGCGGTCGCGCAGCCGCCGGTCGCAGAGCACCCGGCCGACCAGCCCGGCCCACACCAGCGGGTCGCGGCCGCTCACCAGCAGGCCGGCGCCGCCCAGGGTCTCGGGCACCGCCCCGGCGGCGTGGGCGACCACCGGCACCGAGAAGGCCATCGCCTCCAGCAGCGGGATGCAGAAGCCCTCGTGGTCGCTGGCGCAGGCGAAGACGCCGGCGGAGGCGTAGTGGGCGCCGAGCTCGGTGTCGGTCAGCCGCCGCCCGGGGATCTCGACCGCGTCCCCGACCCCGAGCCGCTCGGCGTGGCGGCGCAACCCGGCGAGGTAGCCCCCGGTGTCGTCGGCGCTGCCCGCGAGCACCAGCCGGGCGTCGGCCACCGCGGTGGCGCGGAGCGCGGCGAGCACCCGGATCAGCTCCTCCTGGCGCTTGTTGGGGGCGATCCTGCCGACGAAGAGCACCACCGGCGGCTGCGCCGGCCGCGACCGCCGCGGGCGGAGGCGGCTCAGGTCGACCGGGGGAGGCACCACCACGTGCCGCCGCGCCCCCGCCGCCAGCGGCGCCTCCAGGTTGTAGGTGGAGTCGCCGATCACCAGGTCGGCGAGCGGCACCAGGCGCCGGAGCTCGCGCTCGCCCCGCTCCAGCCAGTAGACGACCCGGGGGCTGGTGCCCCGGTAGAAGTCCGGCGGGGTGATGTTGTGGTGGACGATCACCCGCCGCGCCGGGGTGCCCTCCACCATCCGCGCGAGCGGGGAGCCGATGGAGAGGTGGTAGAGGAGGGCGTCGTCCCGTCCCAGCCGCCCCGGCAGCTCGTCCGCGGGACGGGCCTCGCGTCCGAGGCGGCGGTCGATGAGGTCGGCGTAGATCTCCGAGCGGAAGCCGAGGCGGCGGAGCATCGCGCGCATCCGCAGCACCGCCCCTCCGATGGCGTCGCCGTAGGAGAGCACGGGGAGCAGCTGGTGGACGGCGGGGGCGCTCAGCCGGCCAGCTCCCGCACCGCCGCCTCGAGCCGGCCGAGCACCGCCGGCCAGGAGTAGCGGCGGGTCACGTAGCCGCGGCCGGCGGCGGCCAGGGCGGCGCGCAGCCCGGGGTCGCCGCGGAGCCGGTCGACCACCGCCGCGAACTCCTCGGCCGAGCTCACCCACACCCCGCCGCCGCTCTCCGCGCAGTGCTCGCGGGTGACCGCGCAGCCGGCGTCGACGATCGCCGGGGTTCCCGACAGCCAGCCCTCCATCAGCACCCGGGAGAAGCTCTCCATCCGCGAGAGCTGGACGCTCGCCAGCGAGGCGGCGAGGGCGTCGAGCATGTCGCCGTGGCTGACGAAGCCGAGGTCGTGGACCAGCGAACGGGCCGCCGCCGGGGGTTGCAGCGGTCCGCCCCCCATGGAGAGCAGGGTGACCGGCCCGCGCCGCGACAGCGCCCGGGCGTACAGGGTCAGGTACTCGAGGACGAGGTGGTAGTTCTTGCCGCGCTCGCGCCGGCCCGCGTAGGCGACGGCGTCGCCGCCGATGCGGTGACGGCGGCGGAACCCGGCGCCGTCGACCCCGGGGCAGGCCTCGAAGCCCTCGCCGACGACCCGGTGGGCGGGCAGCCCGCCGAGCAGCCGGGCGGCGAGGTCACGCTCCGCCTCGGTGTTGAAGATCAGCCCGGCGGCGCCGCGCAGGGTCGCCTGCACCGGCGCGAAGCGGGCGTAGGCCTCGTCGTGGAGGCAGGGGATGATCAGGCTGCGGTCGGGCCGCACCGCCGCCCCCAGCACCGTGCTGGCGAACAGGTAGGGGGCGAAGAGGAGCGCGTCCACCCGCGGGGCGGTGGCGGCGATCGCCTCCAGCATCGGCTCGCTGAGCCCGGTGTTCTCGACCCAGGCGCGCTCGCCGCCCTCGCCGAGGCTGAGCCCGGCGTCGAGCACCGGCTGCTGGCGGGCGGCGAGGGCGTGGTCGCGGGGACGGGTCACCGGGTGGCGCCGCACCCGCACCCCGGCGACGCTGCTGTCGCCGGCGGGCAGCGCGTCCGCCCAGCTGTGGTGGTCGACGGCGCAGCTGGTGATCACCTCGACCCGGTGGCCGGCGGCGGCGAGCCGCTCGGCGTAGTCGCGGACCTGGGTCTCAGCCCCGCCGAGGATCTCCGGTCCGTAGCGGGGGGTGACGAAGGCGAGCCTCACCCATCGGCCTCGTCGCCGTCCCGGCCGGTCCGGCCGGCCTGCCGCTCGAGCCGCTCGAGCCGCGCCTCGAGGGCGCGGAGATCCCGGAGGAGGGCGAGGTTGAAGCGGTTCTGGTCGTGGACGGCGGGGTGGACGTACCAGCTCAGCAGCCGGCGCAGGGCACGCTTGCCGAAGACCACGGCGGGGCCCACCACCGGCCGGGTGGAGCGGAGCGGGCGGCTGCTCTCGACGATGGCGAGCGCCTCCGGGGGCTCGCTCTCCTCCTCGACCGTGAAGCCGGCCCGGAGCCGGGCGAGCAGCTCCTCGGGGTACTCGCCGGCGGCCCGGCGCCGGGCGACCTCGGCCTCCACCTCGGCCACCAGGGCGGCCACGTCGACCCGGTCCTCCTGCAGCACAGCGCGGGCAGCCTACCAGAGCGGCGGCGCCGGAGCGAGGCCGCGACCCACCCTCCGGCAGTCCGGAAACCCACCCGCGGTGCCATTGTCTGTAACCGAAACCCGTGGCCGCAACCGCCGTCTCCGCGCGGTGACGGTGCAATGCGGTTTCGGTTGCGTGCTGACGAGTGCCCGTCCGCTCTGCTAGGGTCCGCCCGTCATGCGCGTCCGACGCGTCCTTCTCCACGTTCTTGCCGTCTCTGTCGCAGTGCTGACACCGGTGCTGCTGGCCCATCAATGGGCGGGCGCGCAGCCGGTTCCCTATGGCACGGTGCTGGTCGCCGGTGCCGACTGGGCGGGTGCGTCTGCGGCGCTCGGTGACCTCAACGTGTACAGCAACGGCGGCGGCAATCAGGACACGGCGCAGACCTACGGCCTCGAGTACGAATGCGTCGAGCTGGCCCAGCGCTGGGCGTCGGTGCGCTTCGGCGCGCCACCGATGTGGCCGGTCGCGTATGCGTACCAGATGTGGGACGTGGGGCCACGGCTCCGGGTCCCGTGGCAGCAGCTCCCCAACGGAGGCGCGGTCGCGCCCCAGTACGGCGACCTGCTGGTCTTCGGCAGCACCTCCAACTCGCCCGCCGGGCACGTCGCCGTCGTCGCCGCCGCGGCGAGCGACCACGTCGACATCGTCGAGCAGAACTGGGCGCTCTCCAACCCCACCGGCAAGGCACGGCTGCCCATCGACGGCACCACCATGCCGGCGCGGCTGGGCATGCCGGTGATCGGCTGGCTGCGCGCCTCGCTGGCACCGCGCGGCCTGAGGGGCGCCGACGGGCCCGGCGGCTTCGCCCTCGACGGCTACGGCGGCGTCCATCCCTGGGGCAGCGCCGCCCCGGTGGCCCAGGCGGTGAGCTGGCCGGGGTGGGACATCGCCCGCGGCGTCGCCGTCCAGCCCGGCGCCACCGGCGGCTACGTGCTCGACGGTTACGGCGGGCTCCACGCCTTCGGCAGGGCGCCTGCGGTGGCGGCCTCCGCCTACTGGTCGGGCTGGGACATCGCTCGCGCGGTCGCACTCCGCCCCGACGGGGTCAGCGGCTACGTGCTCGACGGCTGGGGCGGCCTCCATCCGTTCGGCGGCGCCCCGGAGGTGGCGGCCACCGCCTACTGGCCGCACTGGGACATCGCCCGCTCGGTCGCGCTCCGTGCCGACGGGGTCAGCGGCTACGTGCTCGACGGCTGGGGCGGGATCCACCCCTTCGGCGGCGCCCCGTTCATCCGGAGCAGCGGCTACTGGCCCAACTGGGACATCGCCCGCGGCCTGGCGCTGCGTTCCGACGGGCGCAGCGGCTGGGTGGTGGACGGCTGGAACGGCATCCACCAGGTCGGCAACGCCCCGCCGGCCTCGTCGACCGCCTACTTCGCGGGTCAGGACATCGCCCGCGGCATCAGCGTCACCAACTCCGGAGGCGGCTACACCGTCACCGCCTGGGGACGGGTGCGCGAGTTCGGCGACGCGCCGCCGGTGAGCCTCTCCGCCAGCTTCGACGACCCCGTCGCCCGGGGGGTCGGGTAGAGGGCCGGTGCGCGGGCCACCGGGGTACCCTCGGCTCGATGACTCGCCGGGTGGCCGCGTTCGACTTCGACGGCACCCTGAGCCGGAAGGACAGCCTGGTGCCGTTCCTGCACCGCCTCTGCGGCGGCCGGGCGCTGGCCCGGGTGGTGCTCACCCGGCTCCCGCTGATCCTCGCCGCCGGCGCCGGGGTGATCTCGCGCGGGCGGGCCAAGGAGGCGCTGCTCCGCGGCCTGGTCGCCGGGCTGCCGCTGGCGCAGGTCGAGCCGGTCGCCGAGGGCTTCGCCCGCCACCTGCTCGGCTCGGAGATGTCGTCCACCGCGCTGGAGCGGCTGGAGTGGCACCGTCGCCGCGGCGACCGGCTGGTGATCGTCTCCGCCTCGCCCGCCCTCTACCTCGCCCCCCTGGGGCGCGCTCTCGGCGTCGACGCGGTGCTCGCCACCGGGCTCGAGGTCGATGCCGGCGGGAGGCTGACCGGCCGGCTCAGCGGCGGCAACGTCCGCGGGGCCGCCAAGGTGGCCCGCCTCGAGGACTGGCTCGGCGGCGAGCCCGCCGAGATCTGGGCCTACGGCAACAGCGGCGGCGACCGCCAGCTGCTCGCCCGCGCCGACCACGGGTTCCGCCGGCGCTGGCGGGGCTTCCGGCCCGCCCCCTGACCCGGCCTCGGTCTCAGAGGCTCTCCGAGAAGTGGGGCGCGAGCCGGCGGAAGAGCACCACCCCGATCACCAGCACCGCGGCCACGATCAGCAGCGGCACCGCCACCGCCGGGCCGAGGATGGTCTCGGTCCAGGGCACCCGCGGGTCCTGGGTGACCAGGGCGTGGCGGAGGTCCTCGATGATCTGCGCGACCGGGTTGGAGGCCATCAGCCGCACCACCCCGCAGCTCGTCGGCGCGGGCTGGCCGGGCGGGGCGTGGCAGAGGAAGCGCGGGCTGAGGGGGAACACCACCGCGGAGCCGTAGAAGATGAGCTGGGTCGCGATCTCCCAGATGTGCCCCAGGTCGCGATAGAAGACGAAGAGCGCGGAGAGGATCAGCGAGATCCCGATCACCAGCGCGTAGAGCTCGACCAGCAGCGGCACGGCGAGCAGTGAGTGCCAGCCCATCGACAGCTGGCGCGCCCCGCCGGCGATCACCACGATCAGAGTCAGGTTGATGGCGAACGTCATCAGCGCGGTCAGGCTCGACGCGATCACCAGGATGGCGCGCGGGAACGACGCCTTGTTGATGAGGTTGCCGTTGACCACGATGGCGTTGACCGCGGTGACCGTGGTCTCGGAGAAGAAGGTCCAGATGACGATGCCGACGAGCAGCTGCAGGGTGAAGCGGTCGGACGTCGCCCCGGCGTGGAGCAGCCGGTCGAAGACCGCGTACATGATCGCGAAGACCATCAGCGGCTTGAGCAGGGACCACACGTAGCCGAGCACCGACCCGGTGTACTTCAGCTTGAACTGGGTCATCGCCAGCTCGCGCGTCAGGTTGAGGTGACGCCGCATGCCACGACCGCCGGTGGGCGGCGGGGAGGGGGTGACGAGCGGTTCGGCTGAGGTCGCGGCGGCCATCGCGCGGGGCAGTCTATCGACCCCGGCTGGTACGATGCGGCCCCCCGTGCCCCAGCCAGCCTCAGCCGACGTGACCGCAGACGCCGACCTCGACTACCTGGACGAGATCGCCTCCCGGGCCCTCGGCAACCCTCCCTCCCCGGGGGTTCCCGCGGCTCCGCCGGAGCCGCCGCCGGGCGCCGCCGCCGGGTTCATCGGCCGGGCCGCCGCCCACGCGCACATGGGGAGCGACCTCTCCGAGGCCGAGCGGATGCTGCTGTTCAAGCGCGGGGTGCTGCGCATCGCCCACCTCTTCTCCAAGGAGCAGGTGGTCTACAACGACAACGTGCTGAAGGCGCTGCGCGCCCTGGACCGGCGTCTCGCCGCGGTGCCGGGCCTGCTCGCCTCCGCCGAGGCCGACCTCGCCGACCTCGGGGACTCCGTCGACCGGCTGAGCCGGGAGACGGCCGAGCTGCGCCGCGCCGTCGACGAGGGCGGGCGCCGGCAGCAGGCGCTCGCCGATGAGCTCGCCGCACTGCGCGCCAGGGTCAACTCGCTCCAGCCCTGAGCATGCGCATCGCCATCGCCAAGCCCGACTTCGGCGTCGTCGGGGGTTTCGAGAAGGTGATGTCGCGGGTCGAGCTCGAGCTGGTGTCGCGGGGGCACTCGGTGCACTGGATCGGCGTCGAGATGGACGCCACCAGCCCGGTCCCGTACGGCGTCGCGGTGCCGCGGTCATTGCGGCTGCGACTGCCCGCCTTCGTGCGCTACATGGCCGCGATGGAGGCCTTCCAGCGCATCGACGCGAGCGCGTACGACCTGCTGGTCAGCACCCAGCCGCCCTCGTTCGCCACCGGCCACCGCCGCCACCTGTCGCTCTTCTCCCACCACCAGCGGCTCTACTACGACCTCTGCGAGGCGTGGATCGCCGCCGGGTTCGCCGACGCCCGTCTGCAGCGGCACGCCGCCGCGGTGGTGCGCCGCGTCGACCACCGCCATCTCGCGCAGGTGGGCCTGTTCCTGGCGGCGTCCGAGGTGGTGCGCGAGCGGCTGCGCCACTACAACGGGCTGGAGGACAACGTCGGCGTCTACCTCGCCGGCACCGGCCTCCACGAGTTGGTGCTCGCCGCCGCGGCGCAGAGCGACGCCGGCGACGGCGGGCACGTCCTCTGCGTGACCCGGCACGAGTTCCCCAAGCGGGCGGAGCTGTTCGTCCACGCGATGGCGTACCTGCCCGAGCTGCCGGCGCGGCTGGTGGGTGGCGGCGGCCGGCTCGGCTTCGCCATCGACCTGGCCCGGCGGCTGACGATGCCCGGGGTCGACCTCGACGCGGTGGGGGATGCCGAGCTGTGGCTCAACCGGGGGGTCCTCCCCGACGGGGTGGCGGCGGCCTCCCCGCTGGCCGGCAACATCGCCTTCCTCGGCCACGTCGACGACGCCGAGCTCGCCCGCCTCTACGCCGGCGCCCTCTGCGTGGTCGCCCCCGCCCACCTCGAGGACTACGGGCTCACCGTGATCGAGGCGATGTCCGCGGGCCGGCCGGTGGTGGTCTGCCGCGACGGCGGCGGCGTCTGCCTGCCCGTCGAGGACGGCGTCAACGGTTTCGTGGTCGAGCCCACCGGCCGGGCGGTCGCCGAGGCGGTGGCCCGGCTCCGCGACGACCCCGGCCTGGCCCACGCCATGGGCGAGCGCGCCCGCGAGACCGCCGCCGAGTACACCTGGGACCGCGCCATGGGCCAGATCATGGACGGCGTCGAGAGGCTCTGCGGATGAGGGTCGCGGTGGTCGCCCCCAGCCCCGTGCCCTTCACCCCCGGTGGCGCCGAGCGGGTGTGGAACGGCCTCGTCCGGGCGATCAACGAGAGCCCCGGCAACCTCGCCGAGCTGATCAAGCTGCCGGTGCGGGAGCACACCCTCGCCGGCCTGGTGGCGGGCTACGACGCCTTCGCCCGCCTCGATCTCGGCCACTTCGACATGGTGGTGACCGGCAAGTACCCGGCGTGGATGGTCGCCCACCCCAACCACACCGTGTACCTGCTCCACCGGCTGCGCGGCCTCTACGACACCTATCACCTGACCGGGCTGCCCGAGCGGGTCGACCTGCTCGACCCCGAGCTCGGCGGCCTCCAGCAGCTGATGCGCCGCCGCCGGGGCCGGGCGGCGGCGCTGGAGCTGATCGCCCGGCTCGCCGAGACGGTGCAGCGCCGCGGCGCCGACCACCCCGCCCTCGCCCTGCCCGGGCCCTTCGCCCGCGAGGTCGTCCACTTCCTCGACGGCGCCGCCTTCGAGGGGGTGCGGCGCCACCTGGCGATCTCGCGCACCGTCGCCGCCCGCCCCGGCTACTTCCCCGCCGGCGCCGCCGTCGAGGTCGTGTCTCCACCCTCGGACCTCGGGGGGGCGCGGTGTGGAGGGTTCGACCATTTCTTCACCGCCAGCCGGGTCGAGCCGCCCAAGCGCATCGACCTGCTGATCGAGGCGATGCGCCACGTGCCCCAGCGGGTCGAGCTGCTGATCGCCGGCGGCGGCCCCGACCTGGAGCGCTGCCGGGCCCTCGCCGCGCCCGACCCGCGGGTGCGCCTGCTCGGCCCGGTCGACCCCGGGGCGCTGCGCGACCTCTACGCCGACGCGCTGGCGGTGCCCTTCGTCCCCCGCGACGAGGACCTCGGGCTGATCACCCTCGAGGCGATGGCCTGCGGCAAGCCGGTGGTCACCTGCGACGACTCCGGCGGGCCCACCGAGCTGGTCGTCGACGGCGTCACCGGCCTGGTGGTGCCGGCGACCGCCGAGGCGCTCGGCGAGGCGCTGCGCGGCCTCTGCGCCGCCCCCGCGCTGGCCCGGCGGATGGGCGCCTCGGGGCGGCTGCGGGCCCGTGCGGTGTCCTGGGAGGCGGTGGTGGAGAGGCTGCTGACGCCGCCGCCGCCGCGGCCGGCGGTGGGGGCGGCGCACTCCGGCCGGCCCCGGGTGGTGGCGCTCTCCACCTTCGCGGTGCACCCCCGCCGCGGCGGCGGCCAGCTGCGCGCCCTCCACCTGCTCGCCGCGCTCGGCCGGTCCTGCGACGTCGAGCTGCTCAGCCTGGTGCCCCACGGCGAGGCGATCCGCCGCATCGAGCTGGCCCCCGGGCTGGCCGAGACGGTGATCCCCAAGTCGGCGGAGCACGAGGCCCGCGAGCAGGAGATCGCCGCCGAGGTGGGTCTGCCGGTCACCGACATCGTCGCCGCGTCGCTGATCACCCGCACCCCGGAGTACCTCGACCGGCTCCGTGGCGCCGCCGCCGGCGCCGGGGCGGCGGTGCTGGTGCACCCCTACCTGCAGCCCGCGCTGGCGGCGGTGGCGCCGGGGCTGCCGGTGATCCACGACGCCCAGGACGCCGCCTTCCTGCTCAAGGCCGCGGTGCTGCCCGCCACCGAGACCGGGGCGCGGCTGCTGGCGGAGACCCGGGCGGTCGAGGGCGCGGTGGTCCGCGGCGCCGCCCTGGTCGCGGCCTGCTCGGAGGACGACGCCCGCGCCCTGCGCGAGGAGTACGGCGGCGACGCCGGCTTCGCGGTGGTGCCCAACGGCGTCGACGGCGGCGCCACCCGCTTCGTCGGCGGCGAGCGCCGCCGGCGCCGGCGGCGGCGCTGGCTGGAGGCGATCGCCGGCACCCTCGAGGGTGCCACGCCCTCCGGCTCGGCGCTGTTCATGGGCAGCTGGCACCCCCCGAACATCGAGGCCGCCCGCCGGGTGGTGGCGATCGCCGCCGGCCTGCCCGAGGTGATCTTCCTGATGGTGGGCGGGCACTGCGCCGCCCTCGACGGCGAGAGGCTGCCCGGCAACGTGGTGCTCTGCGGAGAGCTGCCCGACGCGCTGAAGCGCAGTCTGCTCTGGACCGCCGACCTCGGCCTCAACCCCATGCTCAGCGGCTCCGGCACCAACCTCAAGCTGGTCGAGTACTTCGCCGCCGGCCTGCCCGTGGTGTCCACCCCGCTGGGCACCCGCGGGGTCGACGCCCGCCCCGGCGAGCACCTCTGGACGGCGTCCGCGGAGGCCTTCGGCGCCGCCGTCGCGGCCGCGCTGCGGAGCCCGGAGGAGGGGGAGAAGATGGCGGTGCGGGCCCGCCGGCTGGTCGACGAGGAGCTCGACTGGGAGGTGATCGGCAGCCGGTTCCGGGACGCGGTGGTCGCGGTGCTTGCGTAGACTCCGGCCTCGATGGGTGCCGCCGAGCTCGCCGACCGCCTCCGCGCGGTCATCAGGGACGTCCAGGACTTCCCTCGCGAGGGCATCCTCTTCAAGGACGTCACCACCCTGCTCGGCGACGCCGCCGCCTTCCGGGCGGCCATCGACGGGCTGGTGGAGGCCCACGCCGGCCAGTCGATCGACCTGGTGGTGGGGGTCGAGTCGCGAGGCTTCATCCTCGGCGGGGCGGTCGCCTACCTGCTCGGCGCCGGCTTCGTCCCGGTGCGCAAGCCGGGGAAGCTGCCCGCCGAGCACATCAGCGTAAGCTACGCGCTCGAGTACGGCGAGAACGTGCTCGAGATCCACACCGACGCCATCCGTCCCGGACAGCGGGTGCTGGTGGTCGATGACCTGCTCGCCACCGGCGGCACCGCCGCGGCGACGGTGGAGCTGGTGCAGCGGCTCGGCGGCGAGATCGTCGGGGTCGCCTTCCTCATCGAGCTGGGGTTCCTCGACGGTGCCCGCGCCCTCGGCGATCTGCCCCGGGTGGCGCTGGTGCGCTTCTAGCCGCGCGTGACCTTCCTTCAGGAGGACCCGATGCCCATGACCACCATGGCCCACGACGTCGCCGATCTCAGCCTGGCGGACGAGGGGCAGAGGCTCATCGACTGGGCGGCCAGGGAGATGCCGGTGCTCGCGCTCATCCGCGAGCGCTTCGCCGTCGAGCGTCCCCTCGACGGCCTGCGCATCGCCGGCTGCCTGCACGTCACCACCGAGACCGCCAACCTCGCCATCACCCTCAAGGCCGGCGGCGCCGAGGTGCGGCTCTGCGGCAGCAACCCGCTGTCCACCCAGGACCCGGTGGCGGCGGCGCTGGTGGCCAGGCACGACATCCCCACCTTCGCGGTGAAGGGCGAGGACTCGCCGCGCTACTACGACCACATCCGCGCCGTGCTCGAGTGCGAGCCCCACCTCACCATGGACGACGGCGCCGACCTGGTCAGCCAGCTCCACAAGGACCGCGAGGACCTGCTCCCCGGGGTCCTCGCCGGCACCGAGGAGACCACCACCGGGGTGATCCGCCTCCGCGCCATGGCCAAGGCGGGGGCGCTGAAGTTCCCGATCGTGGCGGTCAACGAGGCCGACACCAAGCACATGTTCGACAACCGCTACGGCACCGGCCAGAGCACCCTCGACGGCATCATCCGGGCCACCAACCTGCTCCTTGCCGGCAAGACCTTCGTGATCTGCGGCTACGGCTGGTGCGGGCGCGGGCTGGCGATGCGGGCCGCCGGCCACGGGGCCCACGTGATCGTCACCGAGGTCAACCCGCTGCGCGCCCTCGAGGCGGTGATGGACGGCTACCGGGTGATGACCCTGGAGCAGGCGGCGCCCATCGCCGACCTGATCGTCACCGTCACCGGCGACCTCAACGTCGTCGACGGCCGCCACCTCGAGGTGATGAAGGACGGCGCGATCATCGCCAACAGCGGCCACTTCAACGACGAGATCAACCTCGCGGCGCTCGACGACATGTCCACCTCGGTGACCCATCCGCGACCGTTCGTCGCCGCCCACCGGCTCGGCGATGGCCGGGTGCTGCACGTGCTCGCCGAGGGCCGGCTGGTCAACCTCGCCGCCGCCGAGGGGCACCCCGCCGCGGTGATGGACATGTCCTTCGCCAACCAGGCGCTGTGCGCCGAGTACGTGGCCCGCAACCACGCCTCGCTGGCGCCCGAGGTCTACGACGTGCCCGGGGACATCGACCGCGAGATCGCCCGGCTCAAGCTGACGAGCATGGGCGTGACCATCGACACCCTGACCGCCGAGCAGGAGCGCTACCTGGCGAGCTGGGAGTCCGGCACCACCTGAGCCGGGTCGACCCCGGTCCAGAGCCCGACGTCGCCCCAGACCCGGGGCGGCCGGCCCAGCAATGAGGTCATCACCGCGGTCATCAGGTCGCCGTGGCTCATCGGCCCGACCACGACGTCGCGAACCCCCCAGGCGTGCAGCTCGGCGGCCACCCGGCGGCGCAGGTCGGGGTCGAGCGGCGGGGCGCTGCCCTCCGCCCAGATCCGCTCCATCAGCGCCGAGGTCACCGAGGGCGCCGGGCCGTAGAGGCGGGTGCGGCCCGGCCCCGGGCCCTGGTAGTAGCCCTCGGGCATCCGGAAGCGCATCTCGCCGAGGGCCTGCCAGACCATCGCCTCGGTGGGCACCGCCCGCCGTGAGAAGGGCGCGACCAGCACCACGTCGCCCTCGGGGATCCGGCGCACCCCCGCGCCGGTGAAGAAGGCCGGCGTCGACACCGTCGCGCTGGGGAAGGGGGTGCTCGGCAGCAGGGTGGCGGCCACCGCGGTCAGCAGCGCCGCCGCCGCGAGGGTGGGACGCGCCGGCCCGCGCACCCGCAGGTCGGAGAGGAAGACGGCGAGCAGCACCGCGGCGGCGAGGAAGGCGTAGAGCATGATCCGGCCGGGGAGGAGGTTCTCGAGGACCGGCAGATGGGCGAGGACCAGCCCGGGCAGGGGCAGGTGGGTGTGGTGCCCGCCGATGTGCAGGGTCGGCCCCAGCGAGAGCAGCACCAGGATCGCGCCGGCGCCCGCCGCCGCCCGGACCAGGGTGTCGCGGCGGTGGCGCGCCACCGTGATCGCCAGCACCGCGAGCAGGGGGATGCCGAGGTAGCCGGTCTGCTCCGAGCCGTTGCCGGTGAAGTGGCGGGCGATCGCCAGCGCCCGGCCGGGGGCGAGCCGCTGGGAGTCGCCGGGGAGGACCAGGTTGAGCAGGTCGGTCTCGTAGATCCCGGGGACGGCGTCGACCCCGCGCAGCCGTCCGGGCCCGAGGAACTGCACCGCGAGCGCCCAGTCGGCGAGCGCGGCGAACACCGCGGCGGCGGCGCCGAGGGCCACCAGCAGCCGGGGCAGGGTGTCGCCGATGCGGTCGCGGTGGAGCACCGCGAGCACCCCCAGCACCGCGAGCGCGGCGATCGCCTCGGTGGCCAGCAGCTCCTCGGCGAGGAAGAGCTGGGCGGTGGCGAGCAGCCCGATGGCGGCGCCCACCAGCGGTGCCGGCCGGCGCCGCCGCACCACCGTCTCGTGGAGGAGGATGAGCAGCAGCGGCGGGATCGGGGCCATGACCAGGTCGAGATGCCCGGGGGCGTGGGCCAGCATGTACGGGGAGAAGCCGTAGAGCAGGCCCCCGGCGAGCGCCGCCACCCGGCCGGGCCCGACCCGGCGGATCGCCAGGTACGCGCACCAGCCGCTCAGCCCCAGCGCCAGGGTGACCATGGCGTTGTAGGCGACCACCGGGCCGGCCGCGGCGGTGAGCGGCGAGGCGGCGAGGGCGGTGAGCGGCTGGGACGAGTTCCACATCAGGTTCACCCCCGCGGGGTGGCCGATGTGGTCGGTGAGCAGCGGGTTGTGGCCGTGGGCCAGCGCCCAGGGCAGCCAGCGCAGGAACCACATCGACTGCTCGGCGTCGCCGTGGCCGCCGATCACCCGGTGGGCGGGGTCGCCCCAGGCGGGGAGGAAGAGAAGCCCGGCGAGGCCGACCAGGAGGGCGAGCGCGCCCAGGCCGGCCGCCGCCTCGCGCGCCCTGCCGGCACGGCGGGGTGGGGCGGGGGCGGCGGTCTCGACGGCCATCGGCGGGGATGATGACCGGGGTCACGGGTGGGTCGCACGGGCGGCCGGAGGGTGAGGCTCCCGTAGAATCCGGCGGGGGGGGCGCGCGCAGGTGTGAGCCGGTACCGGCTCGGCGTGCCCCGAGGAGATCAGGTGATCGACGACGCGGTCCTGCGGACCACCCTCGACCGCGCCCTGCGCCGTGGCGGCGACTTCGCGGACGTCTTCGTCGAGCAGCGCCGGAGCACCTCGATCGCCATGGAGGACAGCCGCATCGAGCGGGTCCAGGCGGGCACCGAGCAGGGCGCCGGGATCCGCGTCGTCTGCGGGCTCAGCACCGCCTTCGCCTACACCGACGAGCTCACCGAGGCCGGGCTGCTCCGCGCCGCCGAGACCGCCGCCGCCGCCGCGAGGGGAGGCGCCGACGGCGCCGCCATCGACCTGCGCGAGCGCCGGGTCGGCGAGCAGGTGGTGGCGATCCCCCCCGACGGCGTCGACATGGGCCGCAAGGTCGACCTGCTCCGCGCCGCCGACGTCGCCGCCCGCGAGGAGAGCGCCGCGGTGCGCCAGGTGACCGCCACCTACGCCGAGGGCATCCAGTCGATCATCGTCGCGAACAGCGACGGAACCCTCGCACGCGACCGCCGCACCCGGGTGCGCGCCTTCGTGCAGGCGGTGGCGGCCCGCGGCGGCGAGGTCCAGAGCGGCTACGAGGCCCCCGGCCGGGCCACCGGCTTCGAGCTCTTCGACCAGCCGGTCCTCACCGACGCCGCCCGCGAGGCGGCGCGCCGCGCCACCCTGCTGCTCGACGCCGAGCCGGCGCCCTCGGGGACGATGACCGTGGTGATCGGCAACGACTTCGGCGGGGTGCTCTTCCACGAGGCCAGCGGCCACGGGCTCGAGGCGGACCACATCGCCAAGCGGGCCTCGGTGTTCGCCGGGCAGATGGGCCAGCTGGTGGCCTCTCCGCTGGTGACCGCGGTCGACGACGGCACCCTGGAGGGGGCCTGGGGCACCCTGCGGGTGGACGACGAGGGCATCCCCACCCAGCGCAACGTGCTCATCGAGGAGGGGGTGCTCACCGGGTACATGTTCGACCGGCTCCGCGCCCGCCAGGACGGCCGCCCTTCCACCGGCAACGGCCGGCGGCAGTCGTACCAGCACATTCCGATGCCGCGGATGACCAACACCTACATCCTCCCCGGCGAGTCCACCGTGGAGGACCTGATCGCCTCGACCCCGCACGGCCTCTACGCCAAGCGGCTCGGCTCCGGGCAGGTGAACACGGTCACCGGCGACTTCGTCTTCGCGGTCACCGAGGGCTACCTGATCGAGAACGGGCGGATCACCCGCCCGGTGCGCGGCGCCACCATCATCGGCAACGGCCCGGCGGCGCTCCGCAAGGTCGACATGGTCGCCGACGACTGCGGCCTCGCCCCCGGCACCTGCGGCAAGGAGGGGCAGGCGGTGCCGGTGAGCGTCGGCCAGCCCCACCTGCGCATCTCCGAGCTGACCGTCGGCGGCACCCGCGTCGCCGGGGTGCAGCTGTGAGCGGCGCCGCCGGGCTGCGCTTCGCCGAGGCCGCCGGGCGGATCCTCGACGGCGCCGTCAGCGGCGGCGCCGGCGACGCCGAGGCCTACGTGCACCACGGCGCCGAGCTCACCGTGAAGGCGTTCGGCGGCGAGGTGGAGTCGCTCACCTCGGCGGAGTCGCGGGGAATCGGCCTGCGGGTGTTCGCGGACTCGCGGATGGGCTTCGCCTACACCTCCGACCTCTCCGAGGAGGGGCTGCGCCGGCTCGTCGACACCGCGCTGGCCGCGTGCCGGGTCAACGAGCCCGACGAGCACGCCGGCCTCCCCGACGCCGTCCCCAACGGCGCCCTCGACCTCGTCGCCGCCGACTTCGACGCGCTCTCGGTCGAGGAGCGGGTCGCGATGGCGCTCGAGCTCGAGCGGCTGGCCACCACCGCGGTGCCCGAGGTGCGGCGCGCCAGCGGCGCCGTCTACGCCGACGAGCGCGGCCGCAACGAGCTCTACACCACCCGCGGGGTCGCCGCCGCCTTCGAGGCCACCGTCGCCTACGGGTACGTCGAGACCATCGCCGAGCGCGGCGAGGAGATGCAGGCGGGGATGTCCTTCACCTACGGCCGCTCGGCGAGCGCCCTCGACCTCGCCGCCTGCGGCCGCGAGGCGGCGGAGCGCGCCGCCGGGCTGCTCGGCGCCGACCGGCTTCCCAGCCGGACCGTCCCGGTGATCTTCGAGCCCTGGGCGGCGGCCTCGCTGGTCGGCACCCTGGCCTCGAGCATCTCCGCCGAGGCGGTGCAGAAGGGCCGCTCGCTGCTCGCCGGACGGATCGGCGAGGCGGTGGCGGCGAGCTGCGTCACCCTGGTCGACGACGGCCGGCTCCGCGAGGGCCTCGCCTCCCGGCCCTGGGACGCCGAGGGCGTGCCCACCCAGCGCACCGAGGTGATCTCCGGTGGGGTGCTGCGCTCCTACCTCCACAACAGCTACACGGCGCGCCGGGACGGCACCGCCCGCTCCACCGGCAACGCCGCCCGCGGCTCCTACCGCAGCACCCCCGAGCTCGGACCCACCAACCTGGTGCTGCTCCCCGGCACCGCCGGCCCCGAGGAGCTGATGGCGCGGATGGGCGACGGCATCCTGGTCACCGACGTGCACGGCCTCCACACCGTCAACCCGGTGACCGGGGAGTTCTCGCTCGGCATCGGCGGCTTCACCGTCGCCGGCGGGGTGCGCGGCGCGCCGATCCGCGAGATGACCGTGGCCGGCACCCTGCTCGACCTGCTCGGCGCCGTCGAGGCGGTGGGCTCGGACCTGCGCTTCACCTTCGGCCCCGGCTTCGTCGGCGCGCCGTCGGTGCTGGTGCGCAGCCTGCCGGTGTCCGGGGCGTAGCCACGGCCGCGCGCGACGCCGTCCGGCGGCTGGCGGTCGCCAGCGGGGCCGCCCCCTCCCTCCGCCGGCTGCGTGATCGCGCCGTCGACCTGCTCGCCCCCGGGCGGCTCGACCGCGACGACCCCGCAAAGGCGCGGAACGACCTCGACGGCGACCTGCTCCGGCGGCTGCTGTCGTTCACCCTCCGTGCCGACGCCGACTGCATCGACGTCGGCGCCCACCACGGCGACGTCCTCGCCGACATCGTCCGGGTCGCGCCCCGCGGCCACCACCTCGCCTACGAGCCGCTGCCCCACCTCCACGCCCTGCTGGTGCAGCGCTTTCCCGGCGTCGACATCCGGCGGGCGGCCCTCTCCGACCGCGACGGCGAGTCGGCCTACGTGCACGTGCGCGACATGCCCCAGTACAGCGGGCTGCGCGAGCGCACCTATCCGCGGGCGGTCGAGTGCGAGCGCATCACCGTCGCCACCGAGCGTCTCGACGACCACCTGCCCGCGGGGTGCGCCCCCGCGTTCATCAAGATCGACGTCGAGGGCGCCGAGTGCCTGGTGCTGGCGGGCGCGCTGCGCACCATCGCCGAGCACCGCCCCACCGTCGTGGTCGAGCACGGCCCCGGGGCCAGCGACCACTACGGCAGCACCCCGGGCGAGCTTCACCGCCTGCTCTGCGACGCCGCCGGGCTGCGCATCTTCGACCTCGACGGCGACGGGCCGTACAGCCTCGACCGTCTCGAGGAGAGCTACGCCACCGGAGCCCGCTGGAACTACGTCGCCCACGGGTGAGGGCGGGCGCGCGCCCGGTCAGTACCAGATCGTCCGGGTCCGGTGATACGGAGGCTCCCTGAGCCCCTGGCCGCGCCACCAGAGCAGGCTGTCGACGGCGGGGGCGTCGAGCTCGCGGCCGTGGCCGGCGAGCAGCGCGGAGAGGCGGTCGACGGCGACCACGGTCAGGGCGCGGATCTCGACCTCGGGCTCGGACCCGGCGGCCAGCTCGGTGCGGGAGTCGACGGCGGCGGCGAGCTCGGGGGTGTAGGCGAGCGCCCCGGCGGCGCGGAGCACCTGGGGCACCTTGTAGTCGGCGAACGCGGTCAGCCCGCGGCGGTCGCGCAGGCCCGAGGGGGCGTCGTCGCCGAGGGCGAGGCCGCAGTCGTGGGCGGCGATCTGGGCGCGCTTCAGCAGCGCCACCGGCTCGCCGCGATGGACGGTGACGTCGTGGAAGCCGCGCAGCCGGGTGGCCAGCGTCGCCGCCAGCGCCGCCGCCGAGGGGGCGGCGAGCAGCGGGGCCAGCGCCGCGCCGCGGTGCTCCTCCACCAGCCAGGCGCCGAGCTCGGCGGTCACCGCGTGGCGCTCGGCGAGCAGCGGTGGCGCCGCCGGGCCGCCGGGGTCGCCACGGAGGACGGCGCCCAGGTCCTCCACGCTCCACCGCGCCTGGTGGGCGGGCCGGGCCACCGGCGTCCCGGCGCGGTGGGCGCGGCGCAGCGCCGCCGCCAGCGCCATGTAGCCGTCGGCGCCCTCGACCCGCCAGCGCGGCTCGTCCTCCCAGAAGCAGAAGTTCAGCGCGCTGAGCAGCAGCGTCCAGCCGGCGCGCACCTCGGGGTCGCCGCCGTCGAGGTGGTTGTCCTCCCAGGCGGGGAGGGCCGGCTCGGCGGCGGCGAGCTCGCGGCGCAGCTCGGCGGCGAGGCGGCCGAGCCCGGCCTCGACGAGGCGGACGTGGTGCGCCCGGGCGGCGACCCGGAGGCAGCCGCCGCGGACGTCGAGGTCCCCGGGGGGATCAGGGGCAGCTGACCGTGAGGTCACGCCGCACCTCGCGGGTGGTCGGCGAGACGATCCGGAAGACCATCGTGCCGCCGCCCCGGTGCACCCCGGCGAACCGCCAGTCCTCGGTGATCTCGAAGCCGGTGTTGCCGTCGACCGCGAGCCGGGTGTCGGCGGTCTGCTGGCCGTCGCTCCGCTCGAAGCGGTAGACCAGGGTTCCGCTTCCGCTGACGCTGCCGGTCGCGGTGAGATGGACGGTGGTGACGCAGTCACCGCTGCGCTCGGAGGTGGAGGCGAGGCTCACGTCGGTGCCCACCACCAGCGGGCCGCCGCCGCCCGAGCGCAGCACCAGCACCAGCACCACGGCGACGATCGCGGCGGCCACCACCCCGCCCGCGACCCAGACCCACGGGGGAGGCCCGGAACGCTCCGGGCCGAGCGGCTCGATCGGCGCCATCGGCGGACGGGTGCGCGGCGGTGGCGGAGGCAGGTAGCTGGGCGGCGGCGTCCGCGGCGGCTGCGCCCGCGGCGGCGTCGCCCCCGGCTGGTCGGGCGGCGGGGGAGGCCCGGCGCCGTTCACGGGTAGATGCCCCGCACCGCGGTGGCGTCGGCGACCCGCTGCACCGCCACCAGGTAGGCGCCCATCCGCCACGACACCGTGTGGGCCCGGGCCGCCTCGACCATCTGGGCGAAGCCGCGGCGCATCACCGCCTCGAGCCGGCGGTTGATCTCCGGCTCGGACCAGAAGAACGACTGCAGGTCCTGCACCCACTCGAAGTAGGAGACGGTGACCCCGCCGGCGTTGGCGAGGATGTCGGGGACCACCACCACACCGCGGCGCTCCAGGATGTGATCGGCCTCGGTGGTGGTGGGCCCGTTGGCGCCCTCGACGATCAGCCGGGCCTGGATGCGGGCCGCGTTGCTCGCGGTGATCTGGCTCTCCAGCGCGGCGGGGACGAGCACGTCGACGGGCAGCTCCAGCAGCGACTGGTTGCTCACCCGCTGCAGCCCGGCGAGGCCGGCGAGGGTGCCGCCGGTGCGGCGGTGCTCGAGGACGGCGGGAATGTCCAGGCCGGCGGGGTCGTGGACGCCGCCGGTGACGTCGGAGACGGCGCAGACCCGGAAGCCCGCCTCGTGCATCAGCTGGGCGCTGACGCTGCCGACGTTGCCGAACCCCTGCACCGCCACGGAGGTCTGCGCCGGCTCCATCCTCAGGTGCCGGCAGGCCTCGAGGGTCACCACCGTCACCCCCCGGCCGGTGGCCCGGTGCCGGCCCTCGCTGCCGCCGATGTCGATCGGCTTGCCGGTGACCACCGCGGGCACCGAGTGGCCGGCCTCCATCGAGAGGGTGTCCATGATCCAGGCCATGATCTCCGCCGAGGTGTTGACGTCGGGCGCGGGGATGTCCGACTCCGGCCCGATCAGCACCGTGATCTCGGTGGCGAAACGGCGGGTCAGACGCTCGAGCTCGCGGTGGCTGAGCGCGCCGGGGTCGACGATCACCCCGCCCTTGGCGCCGCCGAAGGGCAGGTTGGCGAGGGCGCACTTCCAGGTCATCCACATCGCCAGCGCCTTGACCTCGTCGAGGCTGCACTCGTGATGGAAGCGGATGCCCCCCTTGGCCGGGCCCCGGGTGGTGTTGTGCTGCACCCGGTAGCCGGTGAACATCCGCACGCTGCCGTCGTCCATCTCCACCGGGAAGCGCACCGTGAACTCGCGCCGGACCTCGCGAAGCACGGCGCGAAGCCGGGGTTCGAGCCCGAGCAGCCCGGCGGCGGCGTCGAACTGGCTCTGGGCGTTGCGCCACGGGTTGTCGGACTCGTGGAGGGCGCTGGCGGCGACGCTCATCGGCGGGCAGCCTAGCAAGGCGGCGACGCCGCCGGGGTCAGGCCCCGCCGTCGCCGATGGTGAAGTCGACGGTCTGGGCCGCATTCTGCCCGTGGACCACGCTCACCGTGTAGCGGCCGCGTGCGAAGGCGGTGCCCGCGGGGGCGGTGAGCTCGACGGTGACCGTCCCCTTCCCCTCGGGGTTGTCGAGCCGGTAGGTGTGGTCCTGCACCACGGTGGGGGGCGGCAGCCCGTCGGAGTCGCGGATCACCCGCAACTGGAGGCTGTCGTGAGGGGTGGCGCCGGCGTACTGGATCTCGATGAACAGGTGGTTCGTCGAGGTGGGGAAGCGGGTGGTGGTGGGCGCGGTCGCCACCGCGGCGGTGCTGTCGGCGGCGACGGTGCGCAGCTGGCTGACCGCGAAGGGGGCGGCGCTGACCGCCTGGTCGGGGCCGCCGGTGCTGGCCAGGTCGATGTGGCTGACCACCAGCGCGAAGAGCGCCAGCGCCACCGCGGTGCACGCGGCCACGGTCATGAGCCATCCCGAGCGCGGCCGCGCCGCGATCGCCGCGGCCGCCGCCTCGCGGCTGCCGGGGAGCAGCTCCATGGCGGCGGCGGGCGACCAGGGGCGCCCGCCCGGCTCGACCATCTCCGCGGGAGGCACCCAGTAGGTGGTGTCGTCGAGGATCGCGTCGGTCGCCGGCGTCTCCGGCTGGTGGGCGGTCTCGACCTCGGGAACGGCCACCGCCGCCACGGGCGCGGCCGGGTCCGCGGACGCCGCCGGGCGGAGCGGGCTGCGCCGGGCCGCGGGCGGACGGCTGCGGCGGGCGCGCGCCGGCGGGGGACCCTCCTCGAGACCCAGGGTCTCGACCAGGTCACCGAGCTCGCTGACCAGGTCGGTGAAATCCTGGGGGCGGCCGGACGGCTTCGGCTGTCTCTCGTCCATAGGCGAGCACAACGGTACCGCACGACGACTTCTGTCACGCCCCGCCGCGGTCTGCCTAGGATGGGGCTCATGTCGATCCCCGCCCTGGCGCCGATCGTGGGCGTCCTGGTCCTCGCCGAGCTGTCGGTCGGGACCGTCGCCGCCACCTATGCGGGCGACCTGCTCGGCGAGGTGGGGCGCGGTTTCCTCGGCACCACCGCCGCCATCTGCCTGGCGATGATGGGGATCTGCCTGGCGATGGCCGCGCTGCTCCCCGACCCGGCGCAGCTGCTCCACCACCCCGTCGACGCCGGGGGCTACGCCGGCTTCGTCCACTGGATGGTCGGCTTCACCGCCGCCCTGGGGGTGTACACGCTGCTCTGCGCGGTGGGCACCGACCCGGCCCGGCGGGTGGTCGGGGCGGTGGCGGTGGGGTGCGGCGCGGTGGCGATCGGCAGGGCCGCCGCCACCTTCGCCTTCTCCGGGATGGGGGGCCTCGCCGGCGCGGTGGCCTTCGTCCCGGCCGCCCTGCTCGCCGGCAGCACCCTGGCCGGGATGCTGCTCGGCCACTGGTACCTGATCGCTCCCGACCTCTCCTTCCGGCCGCTGCGCCGCGCCGTGTACCTGATCTTCGCGGCGGTCGCGGTGCAGGCGGTGGCGGTCGGCGTCGCCCTGCTCTCCGCCGACGGCGGGGTGCGTGCCAGCCTGGTCGGCGAGCGCTACGGCGCCTCGTTCTGGCTGCTGGTGGTGGTCGCCGGGCTGGTGATGACCGCCGCCGTCAACGGCCTCACCCTCCACTACGCCCGGATCCGCGCCAACCAGCCGGCCACCGCGATGCTCTACATCCTCGTGGTCACGGTGATGATGGGCGTGGTCCCGGGCCACCTGCTGTACTTCCTGACCCGGGTGCCGGTCTAGCGTCTAGCCGGAGGCCTCGACCAGCTCCTCCTCGGCGGGCGCCTCGACCGGCGCCTCCTCGACCGCCGCCTCGTCGAGCGGCGCGGCGCCGGTGCGAAGCTCCAGCACCTCGCCGGCGAGGGCGGCCTGGAGGCTGTGCTCGAGCTCGCTGTACACGAACATCTCGCGCATCCGGTTGACCGCGGTGGTCTCTCCGGCGCGGGCCGCGGAGTCGTCCTCCTGGGCGGCGACGAAGCAGGTGGCGCTGCAGAACTGCCCGGCCTGCCAGAGATCGCGGCGGGTGGCGAGCACGAAGTGGAGGCGGCCGCACTGGAGGCAGATGCGGCCGATGTGCAGCGCCTGGACGGGGCGGCCGATCAGATGGGCGGTCAGTCCCTGGCGCTCGGCCGCGGAGAGCCGGCCGGGCCGGCCCCAGAGCAGGTAGCCGAGCCCGCCGAGGACGATGCCGAGGGGGAGCAGGAGCAGCGGGTTGATCGGCGCGTGGGTGGGGGCGGGGGCGGTCGCGGAGGGCACCGGATCCACCACCCCGGTGGTGGGCTGGTAGCGCGGCACCGGCGCCGGGGCGAAGCTGTATTTCGGAACCGACGGCAGCTTGGCCGCGGGCGGCGCCGCCGCGATCGCGCTGCCGACGGTGACCTGGGCGCTGCCCGGGTCGCTGGAGCCGGCGGTCGAGACCACCCGCACCGTGTAGTCGCCGGCGGGGGTGTCGGCGGGGAGGGTGCAGCCTGGAGCATGGTGTCGCCGGCGGCGCTGAAGCTGCGGCCGACCACCACCGGGTTGAGGAACACCTGGTTGACGGAGGCGAGGTTGAAGCCGGTGAGGGTGATGCGGAAGCGCTGGCCGTTGGGCACCAGCAGCAGCGGCGAGACGCTCGTCACCACCGGCGGGGCGGTGCTGTCGGCGAGCGCGGTGGGGGCGGAGGCGAGCGCGGCGCCGAGGCAGGCGGCCGCCGCGGCGGCGAGACGGGTGAGGCGCCGGGGCATCGGGGTCAGCTCCATCCGGTGGCGTTGAAGTAGCTCGGGTCGACGAGCTTGGTGGAGACCGCACCCTCGTCGTTCGGCATCCAGCCGCTGGTGGTCGTCGCCTGCGCGATGGGTGCCACCACCACCGGGTTGGTGGTCGGGTCGGCGGTGCGTGCCAGGGTGAAGATGTAATCGTCGCTGGTGGCCGCGAACAGGCCGTACTGCCGGACCTTCCCGTCCTGCTCGATCACCGGGAGCAGCAGGTAGCGGGATCCGCTGATGAGCGGGTTTGGGCCCGTGCCGGAACCGGACGCCGCGGTCACAAACTGACCCACCGCGTGCTGGCTGCCCGCGGCGAGCTTCCCGCGCCAGCACGAGGTGCCGGGCGTGAGCGGGCACAACTGTTTCTCCATGGCGTCGTTGCCGTCCATCCCCGAGCCCCACACGGTCGTAGTTGCACCCCGGCACCAGCGGGCCGTAGCTGCCGTTGCAGTACGACGCACCTCCGGTTTTCTCGGTGGCCTGGTACGGCACTGCGTAGGGAGCGGCGGCGAACGTGTCCGACGAGACGTCGGTGACCTGCCGAGGGGTCGCGGCGGCCTGGGCCTTCGATTGGTGGTGTGCGCCCCCACCACCCCGAGGAAGAACGTGGGGGAGGGGATCTGCGAGGTGACGATGATGCCGCCGGTGCTGGTGGCCGGCTTGAAGTCGGCGCTCGCCTGCGCCTTGCCGAGGCAGACGTGGATGCTGTTGACCCCGGCGAGGGTGGAGAGCACGTTGACGTCGAGCACGCAGACGCTGGCCGTGCAGACCTGGCCGTAGGGACCGGTCTGGCAGTTGACCGACTTGGTCGAGCTCACCGTGAGCACCCCGGGGATGCCGATCGGTGTGTAGCTGCAGTCGGCGTTGATCGTGACCGACGCGCCGGCGACCTTGAACTGGGCGGTGCCCTGCCCGGACAGCAGGCTGCACGTGGTGGTGGCCTGGAAGCCGGTGGCGGGGTTGTAGCTCACCCGCGCGGTGGCATCGAAGGCGCTGACCGCGAAGGCGATCCCGGAGATGGTGGCGCTGAGATCGGCGATGTTGACGGTGGTGTCGACCCCGGTCGTGGTACCGCCGAGGTTGCCGGTGGTCGAGCTGGTGCTGCCCGCGTTCGCGTTGATGCTCACCGTGCCCAGCACGCCCAGGCTGCCGCCGCCGCTGGCGCCGACCACCCGGGTGAAGTCGCGCTGCTGAGCCATCCCGCTGCTCGGGACTACCGAGGAGAGGGCCTGCTTGACCAGGGTGATCCCCGCCCCGTTGGTCGCGAGGTTCCCGGTGAGGCCGAAGCTGGCTGACCACGTTGACGTTGAGGCTGACCAGGAGGATCTGCAGCGCCAGGTTGAGGGAGAGGGCATTGCCCGGGCAGCTGCCGCCCGCGGCGGGCACGATCTGCCTGGCCCCAGCCCCCGAGGCGCTGCTCGAGCAGGCGAAGACCGTCGAGCTGCCGCTGGCGGAGAGCAGGGAGTTGGAGATCGCGGTGAGGCTCGCCTGCAGGCTGGCGATGTCCACCGAGCCACTGGCCGCGGGGGTCGGGTTGGCGGTGACGTCCGCCGTGGCCTCGTTGACCCCGATGTGGGAGACCAGGGTGGCGATGCCGCTCACGCCGGTGGAGGTGTCCACGGTGGCCAGCGCCCCGTACGAGTGAAGCCCGTCCGGCCCCGCGGGAGCGTAGGTGGTCAGCGTCTTGGGGGTGCAGGTGGGGACCGCCTGGCTGTTGTTGAGATAGACCTGCTTGGGGCCGACTTCGGCGGTCGACCAGGGGGCGACGGCGGGGGAGGGGACGTTGCACAGCGCCGAGCTGGTGGCGTACGTGGGGTTGCCCGGTCCTTGTAGATGGTGCGCGCGGCCGCCAGGGCACCGGCGTCGGCGCCGTTCTGGGCGGCGCGGTAGACGCCCGCCTCGTAGCCGCCGTCGAGGGCCAGGCCGGTCATGCCGATGAGGGCCACGCCGGCGAGGGCGACCACCACCAGCGACTGACCGCGTGCTCCCCGCCGGCCGGGGCGGAGCGCGTGGGGAGCCCGGGCGGGCTCACTCGACCACCATCGTGGTGGTGTCGGTCACCGTCAGGTGAGGGAACACCTGACTGATCAGCGGGGTGGTGGTCGCGTACACGTACTGGATCGAGACCACGACCCAATCCCCGGAGGCCACGGCGTACGCGCTGCTCGCGGTCGGTGTGGCCGACGATCCAGCGCAGCTCTCGGTGAGATCCGCATGGGAGTGGTTGGTGTCGCTGGAGGGGTCGTTCGAGCTGCTGTAGTAGTAGACCGTGATCGACACCTTGCTCACGTCGAGATTGGCCGTCTGCACCTGCTTCCACGCCTTGCCCGCGCCGCTGTCGATCGCGGGCGCCTGCGCGCCCGAGCTCCAGGGGCAGGAGTTCCCCCAGGAGTTGGCGGCGCCCTTGCTGATGGTCTGGGCGACGAGGTACCGCGCCGCCTCGCGGGAGGCGTTGGTCACGGTGAGGTTGGCCGACTCGGCACGACCGAAGTCGAAGATGCCGAAGGCGAGGCCCAACAGAAGGGGCGCGATGAGGGCGAACTCGATCAGGTTCTGCCCCCGGGCGCGCCGGTGGGACCTGCGACCGCTGCAGGACGCCGTCACGTTTCCTCCCAAACCTCGTATCCGCTCATCCGCTGCGCTCGCTCCGCCGCCCGACAACGGCGATCGGTCAATACTGGTCAAGCGCACCATTTGAATCGATCAAGCACCGGTGACGGAAAGGTTGCGAGCGGTCACAGCCTGCTGCTGACCCTGCCGGCGTCGACGTGGTCGCGGGCCCCGTCCAGGCCCGAGAATGGGTGTCCGAGTCACGCAACGGCGATCACCGCCGCCATCGCCACGTGGGGGACCGAGTCCATGAGCCAATCCGAGCGCATCGACCTGCGACAGATGGTCAGCCGGCTCTCTCCCGGGGAGAGGGTGATCGGGGCAGCCTCCGTCGTCGTCCTCCTCGGCCTTCTCCTGAACTGGATCTCGATCTCGTGCAGCGGCGCCTTCTGCGGTGGCGCCGGCGGTGGGGCGAGCGGCTTCCACGGCTGGGGATGGCTGACCTTCCTCGCCCTGGTCGGCGTGGCCGGGCTGCTGGTCGCGCGGCGGCTGCTCGCCGGCACGGTGAGGCTGCCCGATCTCCCCGCCCCGGACCCCGTCCTCTACATGGCGGGCGGCGCACTCGAGATCCTCGGCTGCCTGCTCTTCTGGGTCGAGTACCACGACGCCTTCGTGAGCACCGGCGGTGGCGGCGTCGTCAGCGTCTCCTCGGGCCTCGGCTTCGGCTGGTTCCTGGCGCTGCTCGGCGGGGTGGCCACCGTGGTCGGCGGCTACATGGCGAACACCGCCGCCGCGCCTGCTCCGGGCCCGCTCTCGCCGCCCTCCGGAGGGCCTGAGCCCTTGTAGCTTCTGTGGCTTGTGATGCGTTCGATCCGAGCGGACAACAGGCCCGGGAGTCGTGCAACATGCGCGGCGCCACCTCGCCGAGCGGGTCACGCTGCCGGCGCTGCCCGCGTCCGACGCGGTGCTCTTCATGGCCGGGGGCGGGCTCCAGATCCTCGGTGTGCCGCCGGCTGAGCCGCGGGAAGCCGGGGCGGCGGCGCTACTGCGCCGCCGCCTCGTCGGCGATCGAGACCGGGGCCGGCTCGGTGAGGGCGAAGCCGAGCCCGAGGAGCACCGCCACCCCGCCGGCGACGGCGTTCCCGGGCGGCCGCTCGCCGAGGAAGGGGATCGCCAGCAGCGCCGTGATCGGCGCCTCGCCGAGGAAGGCGAGGCTCACGACCACCGCCCGGAGGTGGCGCAGCGTCCAGTTGAAGACGGTGTGCCCGAGCACGGTGCAGACCACCGCCAGCCCGAGGCAGGCGAGCACCGTCCGCGGCCGGGGGACCAGCGCGCTCCCGCTCAGCGGCACCACCAGCAGCGCCACCGCCGCCACCACCAGGTACGCCGGCACCGAGTAGCCGGCGGCGCCGTAGCGGGACCGCACCCGCCGGCCCACCAGCAGGTAGCCGGCGAAGGTCACCGCCCCGGCGATGGCGAGCAGGTCGCCGCCGAGCGCCGCGCCGCTGACCCGGAGGTCGCCGGCGGCGGTGATCACCGTCCCCACCAGGGCGAGGCCGAGCCCGGCGACGAGGCGCAGCGAGACCGCCTCGCCGAGCAGCCGCCGTCCCAGCACCGCCACCAGCACCGGGTGGAGCGAGACCAGGAGCACGCTCGAGGCCACCGAGGTGTGGCGCAGCGACGCCGTCCAGCAGAGGAAGTGGGCGGCGAGGAGGACGCCGCTCAGGGTCACCACGATCCAATCGCCGGCGGAGCGGGGGAGGGCGCCGGCCCGGAGGTCGCGGAGCGCGAGGGGGAGGAGCAGGAGGACGGTGATCGCCATCCGCACCCAGACGATGGTGGCCGGGCCGTCGGGGGCGAGCCGGTTGAAGATCGCCGAGAAGGAGACCGCGACCGTGGCCATGACCAGCGCGGCGGGGGCCAGCCGCCCCGCCGCGCCGCGGTCAGGGCTGGACGAGGGCATGCACGCCGGGCAGGTTCCGGAAGCGCTCGTCGAGGTCGAGCCCGTATCCGACGACGAACTCGTCGGCGAGGACGAAGCCGCGGAAGTCGATCCGCACCGGTCGCCGCCGCCGGCCGGGCTTGTCGAGGAGCGCCACCAGCCGCAGCGACGCCGGCCGGTGGCGCTCGACGTGCTCGTAGAGGAAGGAGGTGGTGAGGCCGGTGTCGATCACGTCCTCGACCATGAGGACGTGGCGCCCGCCGAGCGGGGTGGTCACGTCCTTGAGCAGCTGGACGGTGCCGGAGCTCTCCGTGCCCGCGCCGTAGGAGCGCACCGCGATGGCGTCGATCTCGAGGGCGACGGAGAGCGCCCGGGCCAGGTCGGCGGTGAAGAAGAGCGAGCCCTTGAGCACGCAGAGCAGCACCACCGGGCTGTCCACCCCCGCGTAGGCGGCGTCGATCTCGGCGGCGAGCTCGGCGATGCGGGCGGCGATCTGCTCCGGCGACACCAGCTGCCGCCCCGGCAGCCCGCCGCCCGTCTCCAGGGGATCCACCGGGCCACTGTCGCTCAGCCACCGCGCCGGCCGCAAATCGTGCCCGGCGCGTGCCACCCCGACCGTGCGGCAGCCGTAGGATGGGGCCCCGGATGCAACCAGCTGCGCGCCGCCGCCGCCTCCTCCTCCTCGGCCTCCTGGCGCTCTCCGCCCTCCTCGCCCTCGTCCCGGTGCGGGTGCTCGGCTACGACAAGGTGGATCGCCAGCAGCCCCAGACCGCGGGGACGGCGCTCGCCTACTACATCCGCGAGGCCAACTCGCAGGACGCGCCCCAGCCGGGACGCACCGTCACCATGCGGGTGCAGTCGGCCCCCGGCACCGGCGCCACCGTGGCCGCGGCGGACGCCAGCCGCCACCCCGTCGGGCCCCAGGGCACCCAGGCCTCGACCAAGTCGGGGAGCGACGGGCTCGCCTACTTCGCCATCGAGCTCAGCCCCACCCCCGGCGAGAACCAGTTCGTCTGGGACGACGGCGTCTTCACCGGCCTGGTGGTGGTGGTCGGCACCCCCGCGCCCGCGGGGACGCATCCGCCCCCGGTGGCGGCGAAGCCCGCCCCGTCGCAGGGACCGACGGGGGTGCTCGGCATCCTCCTCGCCGCCCTCATCGCCACCGTGGTGGCGGCGGCGGTCACGGTCTTCGTGGGCGGCCTGGTGTTCCTCAGCGGGGTGCGCCCCTTCCGCCTCAGCTGATGTCAGCCGGCGACGCGGTTCGCCTGCTGAGCCTCGCCGCCCTCTGGGGCGCCAGCTTCCTCTTCATCCGGGTGGCGGTGCTCGAGGTGCCGCCGGTGGGCGTGGTCGAGGCCCGGCTCGCCCTCGGCGCCCTCGCCGTCGCCCTCTACGCGGTGGTGACCGGACAGCGCCGGGCGCTCGCCGGGCTGCGCCGTCCGGAGGCGGCCCTGGTCGGGCTGGTCAGCGCGGCCCTGCCCTACCTCTGCCTGGCATGGGGTGAGACCCGGGTCGCCAGCGGGATCGCCGCCATCTGCAACGCCGCGGCGCCACTCTGCTCCGCGCTGCTCGCGCTCTGCCTCCCGCATCGCTCCGAGACCGAGCGGCTGACCCCGGCGCGGGCCGCGGGCCTGGCGGTGGGGCTCGGCGGGGTCGTCGCCCTGGTGCTCATCGAGGGCCTCGGCGGCCAGGTCGACCTGCTCGGCCTCGGCGTGCTGCTCTGCGCGCCCGTCCTCTACGGCATCGGCGCCCTGCTCGGCCGCCGGGTCTTCGCCGGCGATCCCGCGCTGGTGCCGGCGATCAGCGCCAACGGCCTCGCGGCCCTGCTGGTCCTCCCCTTCGCCCTCGCCGCCGGCCGTCCCGCCCACCCGGTGAGCACCCACGCGGTGCTCTCGCTGATCGCCCTCGGGGTGGGCGGCACCGGGATCGCCTACGTCCTCTACTACCGGCTGCTCAGCAGCCTCGGGGCCACCGGAGCGCTCACCGTCACCTACCTGCTCCCGGGCTTCGCCCTCGTCTACGGCGCCGTGTTCCTCGGCGAGCCGGTGCGCCCGGCGGCGGTGCTGGCACTGGTGCTCATCCTCGCCGGGACGGCGCTCACCAACCGGGGCCGGCGGGGCGGTGGCGCCTCGGTGGTGGTGCCGGTTCAGGTCGAGCCGGCCATCTCCGACCAGCGCTCGTAGAGCTCGGCGAGGGCGCCCTCCAGCCGGTCGTGGTCGCGGCCGGCCTCGGCGCCGGTGGCGGGGTCGGCGAAGGTGGCGGGGTCGGCCAGCCGCCGTCGCACCTCGGCGAGCTCGGCCTCGACCCCTGCGATCTCGTCCTCGAGCCGGCGCACCTCGGCGGCGCGGGCCCGGCCCCGCGCCCGCTCCCGCCGCTCACCGTCGGGGCGCTCCCGCGCCCGCTCGCGGACGGGCTCCCCGCTGCCGCCTCCCCCCTGGCCGCCCCCGCCCACCGGGATCGGGGCGGGGGCGCGCCGGGGCGGAGCGGGCGCCGCCGCCGCGGCGGTGGCGGCGGCGCGGCGGGCGCGGAGCAGGTCGGAGTAGCCGCCGAGCACCTCGCGGACCGTCGCGGGGCCGCCGCCGGCGGCCTCGACCGCCCAGACCCGGGTGGCGATGGCGTCGATGAGGGCGCGGTCGTGGCTGACCAGCACCACCGCACCGGGGTAGCCCTGGAGCGCCTCCTCGAGCACCTCCTGGGCGGGGATGTCGAGGTGGTTGGTGGGCTCGTCGAGGAGCAGCAGGTTGGTGGGGTCGAGGGCGAGCCGGCCGAGCGCGAGGCGGGCGCGCTCGCCGCCGCTCAGGGTGGAGACCGGGGAGAAGACCTCGTCGCCGCTGAAGAGCAGGCTGCCGAGAACGGTGCGTCCCCGTTCCTCGCCGATGGGGTGGTCGGCGAGCAGCTCGTCGAGCACGGTGCGGCCGGTGTCCTCGATGTCGGGCTGGGCCTCCTCCTGGCGGTGGAGGCGCATCCGCAGCCGCGCCCCGCGGGTCACCGTGCCCGCCACCGGCTCGAGATCGCCGCCGAGGGTGTGGAGCAGGGTGCTCTTGCCGCTGCCGTTGGCGCCGACGATGGCGACCCGGTCGCCGGGGCCGAGAACGGCGCGGTCGAGCCGGGCGATGCCACGGCCCTGCCGCCCGGCCACCAGGTCGGTGGCCCGCAGCAGCACGTTGGACCCCGGCGAGGAGGTGAAGCGCAGCCGCGGGCGCTCGTCCTCGACCGGGCGGGCGACCCGTTCGAGGCGGTCGAGCTTGAGCTGCCGCCCCCGCGCCTCCCGGGCGCGCTGCCCCGCCTTGTAGCGGCGGATGAAGTCCTCCTGGTGGTTGATGTGGTCCTGCTGCTCCTCCCACTCCTTGCGCCGCCGGGCGCGGCGCTCGACCCGCAGCCGGACGTACGCGGAGTAGTTGCCCGGGTACTCCTCGGTGACGCCGTGGGCGATCTCCAGCACCCCGGTGCAGACCCCGTCGAGGAAGCGCCGGTCGTGGGAGACGACGACGATCGCCGCGGGCACCCCGCGCAGGAACTCCTCCACCCACTCGATGGCGGCGAGGTCGAGGTGGTTGGTGGGCTCGTCGAGGAGGATGAGGTCGGCGTCCTGGAGGAGGAGCTTGGCC
This sequence comes from uncultured Chloroflexia bacterium, assembly GCA_963846365.1. Classification (GTDB taxonomy): domain Bacteria; phylum Chloroflexota; class Dormibacteria; order Aeolococcales; family Aeolococcaceae; genus CF-96. The sequence goes on along the minus strand of CAWJVN010000001.1, from coordinate 174,565 downwards.
ATCTCCAGCCGCCGGACCTGCCCGCCGCTCAGCGCCCGCGGATGGCGGCGCTGGGCCTCCGCGTCGAGGCCGAGCCCGCCCAGGGCGGCCCGGGCACGGGCCTCGAGGTCGTAGCCCCCGAGCGCCTCGTAGGTGTGCTGCACCTCGCCGTAGCGGGCCATCAGCGCCTCGAGGTCGCCCGCGTCCGCGGCGGAGAGCCGCTGCTCCAGCGCCGCCATCTCCGACTGCAGCGCGGCGACGTCCTGGCGCGAGGCCATCACCTCGGCGAGCACCGTCGGCGCCGAGGGCGGCGGCGACTGCTGGGTGAGGTGGGCCATGCGCATCCGCCGGTCGCGCTCGACCCGTCCGGCGGACGGCGGGGCGGTGCCGGCGATCACCTCGAGCAGCGACGTCTTCCCCGCCCCGTTGGCGCCGACGACCGCGAGCCGGTCGCGGGGCTCGACGCGCAGGTCGAGGCCGCTGAAGACGGTGGTGGCCCCGAAGGCGACGCTGACGCCGTCGAGGGCGATGAGCGACATCAGCCCTGCTGGGGACGGTGGGCCGACCGGGTCACCGCCGGCTCGCCGCCGCCGAGGGCGCCCTCGAGGCGCAGCACCCGGCGGATGATCGCCACCGAGGACGCGTACGTCGAGTCCATCCCGTGGTACGAGAGCCCGCGGGCGCCGAGGGTGCGCGCCTGGGTGAAGGGCGTGTCCGAGGCGTAGTGGATGACCCCGAAGTCGATCGGCAGCTTGGAGAAGTTCACCGGCTCGTTGGTCGGGTAGCGGCCCGACTCGCTGAGCTCGTACATCGCCGCGCAGTAGGGCCCGGCCTCCATCTCGACGACCGTGAAGGCCTCGCGGTAGTAGAAGTCGAGGTGGCCGCGGTTCTGCAGGAAGGTGCCCTTGACGGTCACCGCGCGCTGGTTGTCGAGGCCGCTGCCGAAGCGCAGGAAGGGGGCGATGTCGTTGACGCCGAAGGCGTTGTCGAGCCAGAAGGTGTTGCCGCTGTGCTCGTCGTGGACCACGCTGGACAGCATCACGTCGCCGACGTCGGCGTTGAGCGTCGCCGCCTTCCCCAGGGTGTAGACGCCGCGCAGCTCGCCGACGGTCTCGGCGATCTCGCGCAGGATGTTGTACGCGGACTGTCCCAGCGGGTAGTCGATGTTGACCACCACCGCCGGGCTGTGCCCCAGCGCCGCGGCGTCGACGGGGAGCAGCCGGGGGTCGAGCCGGGCGGGGTCGAGGCGGTCGAGCACGATGACCTGGGCGGCGACGTCGAGGGCGGTGTCGCCGACCACGTGGAAGATGCCGAGCCGCCGCTCCTCCTCGCGCCGCTGCAGCTGCTCGGGGTGGTCCTGGGGGAGGGAGCGGAAGTAGAGCCGCGCCGCGTAGTAGAGGAAGTTCGACCAGTCGCCCTCGGCGGTGCCGGCGCGGAAGCGGCGCAGCTCGTCGCGCATCTCGGCGGGGCCCTGCTGGTCGATGAAGTCCACCAGCTCCTGCTGGCGCTGGGCGGCGGCCCCGCTGACCAGGTTGACCACCGAGTGGGAGTTGCTGCTCACGAAGTAGACGGGGCGGTCGGCGACCCCCTGCTCGCGGAGCAGCGCCAGCACCGGCGCCCACCAGCGCCGGGTCACCCGCGCCGAGCCCACCTGGGTGCCGCCGAGCATGCGCACCCGCAGCGACAGCCGCCGTCCGGCCACCTCGGCGAGGTGGTCGCGGAAGCCGTCGTCCCAGACCTCCATCAGCTGCGCCCAGTCCTCCTCCCGGCCGCCCAGGGCGGAGGCGCACTCCGCCGCCGAGGGGGAACCCCCGGCGGCCCCGGGCACGCCGCCCGCGCGCAGCCGCTGGTGGAGCTTGTTCCACTCGATCTGGAACGCCACCAGGGTGGGCACGAGGTCGTCGACGTCGGAGGCGCTGGCGACCAGCACCGCCAGGGTCGAGCCGCCGTCGTGGTACCAGCGGCGCCGCCGGCCGGGCGCGCCCGTCGCCGCCCAGCCCTCGAAGCTGTAGCCGTGGCGGGCGAAGACCTCGCTCGACTGGCCGAGCACCACCAGCGAGGTCCGGAGGATCTCCGGGGGCAGCCGCCGGCAGGCGTAGAGGAAGGCGCCGAGGTCGATCTCGGCGGAGGCGGCGAGGGGGTGGAGGCTGGAGCCCATCGCCCGGTGGGACGACTCCAGCACCCGCAGCCGGGTCTCGCCGGTGCTGCGCAGCAGGGTCGTGTAGGTGCGGTGGTAGAGCTCGACCGCCTCGGCGAGCGCGGCCGACCCGACCCCGTCGACGGGTTCGCCGGTGACCGTCGGGTGGCTCACCGCGGTGGCGGCGGGGCGGAGGAACTCGGTGGAGCGCCACCATCCCATTGTGCCGCCGCCCGGCCTCGTGGTGAGTCGCGCCAGACCGCTCACATTCCACGAACACGACATGGTTCTAGTGCTGAAAATTGACATGAGAAGTATCAACTGATATACATGTGACGCGTCGCCCGTCGGGGCGGCGCGCAGAGAGAGGAGGTGCGGGAATGCGGATTCACCGAGTGATCCGGCGAGTGGTCCAGCACCACGGTGAGCACCTCGACGTGTCGGCAGACGTCAACGCCGTGGTTGCGGCGGCGATCGGCGAGCCCGGCGCGTCGGTGGTGTCCGTCCACAGCGAATCGCCCATCGTCCAGAGCGCGCGTCGGTCGCAGCGACGGCGCCGGGGAACGGCGGGCACACCCATCACGGAGGAAGGCCATGACTGACGAGACCCGCGCGGAGATCGCCAAGCAGCCCGACGGCGAGCTGTCCACCGAGGAGCTCGAGGCGCAGGCCGGCGAGGAGCTGCCCGACCGCGAGGCGATGTCCCTGGTCAACGCCAACCTGGCCGCTCCGGTCAACGCGGCGGTTGCCCTCAATGCACTGAGCGACCACTCGACCGCGATCGCCGACGCCACCCAGACGGCGCCGATCACCCAGCACAGCTGAGGAGCCACGAGATGAGTGACGACACCACCATGGCCCGGAAGGACGCGGCGGCGCCCACCGAGCAGACCGAGGCGCTGAGCGACGCCGAGCTCGAAGCGCAGGGTGGCGAGGAGCTGCCCGACCGCGAGGCGATGTCCCTGGTGAACGCCAACCTGGCGCTGCCGGTCAACGCCGCCGTCGCCGCCAACGTCCTGTCGGACGGGGCGGTCGCCGCCGCCGACGCCCACCAGACGACACCGATCACCCAGACCAACTGAGGGTGATGGGATGAACGAGGACGCGACGACAGACCTCGAGAGTCGCGGAGACGGTGAGGTCGAGGGTCTCTCGGACGCCGAGCTCGAGGCCGAGCAGGGCGAGCAGCTTCCCGAGCGGGAGGCGATGTCGCTGGTGAACACCAACATCGCCGCGCCGGTCAACCTCGCGCTCGCGGCCAACGTCCTCTCCGATGGCTCGGTGGCCTACGCCAATGCCGAGCAGACGGCGCCGATCACCCAGACCAACTGACCCGGTGCGGCCGGGCGGGCATCACCCGCCCGGCCGCCTCCACGGCTGACCACCAGAGGGGAGGGACCAGGTGAGCACAGCGGCACCGCCGGCGCCCGGGCGTCGCGACCACACCCCACGCAGCGACCGGGCAGCGACGCCGCCGCGCCGCGCCGAGGGCATCGAGCTCTGCGGCGAGTACGAGGACTCCGGCTTCAAGGTGGCGCCCTGGCTGGTTCGCCGCAGCGACGGCCAGGTGCTGCAGCTGTCCCATCTTCTGTATCTGATCGCCGAGGCCGCGGACGGCACCCGCGACCTTGCGGCGATCGCCGAGCAGGTCAGCGAGGCGTACGGCAGGCGGGTGAGCTCCGACAACGTGGACCACCTGGTCAACTCGCGGCTGCGGCCGCTGGGTGTCCTCGCCTCCGCCGACGGTACCAGTCCCAAGCTGCAGCGCAGCAGCCAGCTGCTCGCGCTCAACCTGCGCAAGGGGGTGGTGCCACCGGGCGCCGTCAACACGGTGACGGCGGTGCTGCGCCCGCTGTTCCTGCCTCCCGTGCTGCTCGCGGTGCTCGTCGGGATCGCCACCGCCGATGCGTGGCTCTTCGGCATGCACGGGGTCGCCCAGGCGATGCGCCAGCTGCTCTACCAGCCGGCGCTGCTGGTGGTGGTGCTCGGCCTGGTCATCGCCGCCGCGGCGCTGCACGAGTGCGGACATGCCACCGGTCTGCGCTACGGGGGCGGCACCCCGGGGGTGATGGGAGCGGGTGTCTACATCGTCTGGCCCGCCTTCTACACCGATGTCACCGACTCCTACCGGCTCAGCAAGGGCGGACGGCTGCGCACCGACCTCGGCGGTGTCTACTTCAACCTCATCTTCATGCTGGGCCTGTTCGGCGTGTACGCCGTCACCCACCTCGAGCCGCTGCTCGCCGTCATCGCGCTGCTCCACATCGAGGTGCTGCACCAGTTCATGCCGTTCCTGCGGCTGGACGGCTACTACATCGTCAGCGACCTCGTCGGCGTCCCCGACCTCTTCGCCCGGCTGAAGCCCACGCTCACCAGCCTGCTCCCCTGGAGGCCCACCGACGCCAGCGTCGACCAGCTCAAGCCCTGGGTGCGAGCGGCGGTCACCGCCTGGGTGATCCTCACCATTCCGCTGATCCTCTACGTCTACGCGATGCTGATCGTCCACGCGCCGCGCATCCTCGCCACCGCCTGGGACTCGATGACCCAGCAGGGCTCGCACGCGCTGACCTCCTTTGCGCACGGTGCCATCGGTGCCGGCCTGCTCGCCGGCCTCCAGGCGGTACTGCTGGCGCTGCCGACGGTCGGCCTCGTGTACACCCTGGCGCGCACCGTGCGCCGGCTCGGCGGGGGCCTCTGGCGGAGCACCGACGGACGGCCCGTGCTCCGCGGCACCGCCGTCGCGGTCGTCGCCGGCGCCCTCCTCCTGCTGGCTGCGGCGTGGCTGCCCCGCGGCAACTACCGTCCCATCCAGCCCGGCGACCGGGGCACCTTCCAGGGCGGGCTGGCGTCGGTGTCGACGACGGTGCGCCACGGGGTGACCCCCGCGCAGTGGGACCAGCCCCCGGCCCAGCCCGCCGGCGCGGCCACTCCCACACCCGAGCCCTCGCCCGGCGCCAGCCCCACGCCCGTCCCGGCGGCGGCGGACAGCACGGCCGCGCCGACACCGTCGCCGCACCTCGCGCCGAGGGCGACGGCCCCCGCATCGCCGTCGCCCGCCGCCACCGGCGCCGCTGCCACCCCCACCGCTGCGCCGGCGTCGGCCGCCCCGCAGCCCACCGCCACGTCGACGCCGTGACCGGCCCGACCGCTCACCCGAGGCGCGCTATGCTCAGACCGCTGTCGATCCTCCTCACCGCTGCGGCCCTCGCCGTCGCCGGCGCCCCGCTCACCGCCCGCGCCGACAGCGGTGGTGGCGGGAGCCCCAGCAACCAGGCGGTGGCGGTGAACACCGGCAGCGGCACCTCGGTGTTCGACCTCGCATTCCAGGTGCGCACCGTCTCCGGCGACGTGGTCGCTCCCAGCAACACCGCGATCGCCTACTCGAGCTGCACCAACTGCCAGACGGTGGCGATCGCCATCCAGGTGGTGTTCGTGGAGGGCAGTCCGAGCACGGTGGCACCTCAGAACACCGCGGTTGCGGTGAACTATCTCTGCAACCTCTGCGACACCCTGGCCACCGCGGTGCAGTTCGTGGTCGGCACCAACGGACCGGTGCGGCTCACCGGCGAGGGGCGGCAGCAGCTGCGGCAGATCCGCCGTGAGCTCGCCCAGCTTGCCGACAACCACACCCAGATGAGCATCACCCAGATCCAGGCCAGGGTCGACCAGATCGTCGGCCAGATCCGCCAGGTGCTCGCCACCCAGGTGGTGCCGGTCCCCGCCGGTGAGCAGCGGGGTCAGAACGGTCCCGACAACCAGGGCGGGCCAGGCGGGCAGGCGAGCCCGGACGCCGCCGGCGCGAGCCCGGGAGCCGGCACCCCCGGCGCCTCCGCCCCGGCCTCGACCCAGGGCGGTTCCGCCCCGCCCTCCGCGTCCGGTGGGGGACCCGCCCCGCAGGCCAGTGGAGCCGCCCCCTCCTCGGCGCCGTCCGCAGCGGCATCCGCGGCTCCCGGTGGTGGTTCGCCGCCACCCTCCGCGGCGGGCGGCCCGCCGTCGCAGGCGCCCCGCGCCTCCTCGGCCCCCAGCTCGGCGGCGCCGCCGAGCTCGGCGCCCAATCCCTCGGGAGGTTCCAGGCCATGATCCGCTCGGTCGTGTCCGTCCTCGGCGCCGTGGTCCTCGGCGCCACCGTCGCCGGCTGCGGTGATCCCGCGTCCGACGCGCTCCACGACACCAGCGGCAACCTGCCGTCGATCCACAGCGGACGGCTCAGCCTCCGGGTGTCGCTCAGCGTGCGCGACGGGCGGGAGGCGGGGTTCGCCGTCGAGGGCCCGTTCGCACAGGCGGAGGGCGCCGGCCTGCCGGTCGCCGACCTCGTCTCCACCCGCCTCGGCGAGGGCGGCGCTCCCGCCGGCCACATCGTCAGCACCGGCCGCGAGGCGTTCTCGGTGGCGGGCGGCCGCGCCACCCGGCTCCCCGCCCAGGCGACCGCGCAGCTGCGCCAGTCGGGGGCCGGCACCGGGCTCTCCGACATCCATCCGGACCGCTGGCTCACGTCGCCGCAGCTCGCCCCGTCGACCGGCTCGGCCGGCACGAAGCTCGACCACATCACCGGACGGGTGGACGTGGTCCCGCTCTTCCAGGACCTGGTCGCGCTGCTTGCCCGCGGTGGCAACTCCACCGGCTCGCAACTCGCCGGCGCGGACGCCGACACCCTCCGCCGGGTGGTGAGCGCGGCGACCGCGGACCTCGACACCGGACACGACGACCGCCTGCTTCGCCGCCTCGACGTCGCCGTCGACCTCGGCCGGCAGTCTCCGCCCGCGGGCACGGCGCTGGCGGCGCTCGACCTGGTGCACATCCGCCTCCACCTGGCCGTCGACGCTCCCAACAGCCGGATCACGGTCTCGCCGCCCAGCGACGCACAGGTGGCCGCCGCCGGGGGCTGATCCGCGGCGGCTACGATCGTCCAATGCCACAGATCGCCGTCACCGGCTCGGTCGCCTTCGACACCATCATGGTCTTCCCGGGGCGCTTCGGCGAGCACATCCTCCCGGACAAGACCCACATCCTCAACGTCTCCTTCCTGGTCGACCGGCTGGAGCGGCGCCGCGGCGGGACCGCGGCGAACATCGCCTACACCCTGGCCCTGCTCGGCGAGCGCCCGCTGCTCTGCGCCGCCGTCGGCGACGACTTCGACGCCGACGGCGCGGCCCTGGAGGAGGCCGGCGTCGACACCTCGACGGCGTTGCGCTGCGACGACGTCGCCACCGCCTCCTGCTTCATCACCACCGACCTCGACGACAACCAGATCACCGCGTTCTTCCCGGGGGCGATGGCGCGGGCCGGGGCCATCGACCTGCGCCGCCTCGGCGCCGACGTGGACACGGTGGTGGTCGCCCCCGACGCCCCGGATGCGATGGCGGCGCACATCGCCCAGGCGACCGAGCTCGGCCACCGCCTGGTCTTCGCGCCCGCCCAGCAGATCCCGTCGCTGAGCGAGGAGGCCCTGCGCACCGGGCTGGAGGCCGCCTGGATGGTGGTCGGCAACGACTACGAGCTCGAGATGCTCCGCAGCCGCACCGGCCTCGGCGTCGACGAGCTGCGCGAGCGCGGCGCCCTGATCGCGCTGACCCTGGGCGGGAGGGGCAGCCGGCTGCACTCGGGCGAGGGGGTGGTCGAGATCCCGGTGGCGGCGGTGGCCGAGGTGGTCGACCCCACCGGCGCCGGCGACGCCTATCTCGCCGGGCTGCTCGCCGGGCTGCGCCGCGGCTACGACCTCGGCCGCGCCGGGCGGCTGGGCGCGCTCGCCGCCGCCTACGTCGTCGAGGTGCGCGGGCCCCAGGCACACCACTTCTCCCCCGAGGCGTTCTTCGAGCGCTACCGCTCCGCCTTCGCCGAGCTCCTGCCCACCTGAGTCGAAGCCGTGGGTCGGGGACCCCGCGCTAGAGTGGAGGCCGTCACCCAGCTCCGGAGATCACCATGGAAGACGCGGTCATCGTCAGCGCCTGTCGCACCCCGATCGGCACCATGGGCGGTGTCTTCATGGACATGCCCGCGGTCCAGCTCGGGGGAATCGCCGTCCAGGAGGCGATCCGCCGTGCCGGCATCGATCCGGACACGGTGGAGGAGGTGCTGATGGGCAACGTCCTCCAGGCCGGCCTCGGCCAGAACCCGGCGCGCCAGGCCGCGATCGGCGCCAGCCTGTCCACCGGCATCCCCTCGATGACCGTCAACAAGGTCTGCGGATCGGGCCTCAAGACCGTCGCCCTCGCCGCCCAGGCGGTGCGCCTCGGCGACGCCGAGGTGGTGGTCGCCGGCGGCATGGAGAACATGACCCGCGCGCCCTACCTGATGGACAGCGGCCGCTACGGCTACCGGCTCGGCCACGGTCAGCTGGTCGACGTGATGATCCGCGACGGGCTCTGGTGCGCCTTCGACGACTGCCACATGGGCATCACCGCCGAGAACGTGGCCAGGGAGTTCGAGGTCAGCCGCGCCGACCAGGACGCCTTCTCCGCGGAGTCGCAGCGCAAGGCCGGCGAGGCGATGGCCAGCGGCCGCTTCAAGGACGAGATCGTCCCGGTCCCGGTGAAGAAGCGCAAGGAGACGGTCACCGTCGAGGTCGACGAGCATCCCCGGCCCCAGACCACCGCGGAGTCGCTGGCGGCGCTGCGTGCCGCCTTCGACAAGGCGGGCAGCGTGACCGCGGGCAACGCCAGCGGCATCAACGACGGCGCCGCCGCGGTGGTGGTGATGAGCGCCTCGCGGGCGAGGGCCGAGGGCCGCACCCCGCTGGCGCGGATCCGCAGCTATGCCTCGGCCGGCGTGGAGCCGCGGATCATGGGCATGGGGCCGGTGCCCTCGGCCCGCCGCGCGATGGCGAAGGCCGGCGTCGAGGCGCGCGACATCGACCTCTTCGAGCTCAACGAGGCCTTCGCCGCCCAGTCGGTCGCGGTCGGCCGCGAGCTGGCGGTGCCCGAGGACCGGCTGAACGTGAACGGCGGCGCGATCGCCCTCGGGCACCCGATCGGCGCCAGCGGCACGCGGATCCTCACCACCCTGCTCCACGAGATGCAGAAGCGGGACGTCGAGCTCGGCCTGGCCGCGATGTGCATCGGCGGCGGCCAGGGCATCGCGATGATCGTGGAGCGCGCCTAGGCGCACCCTCAGCGGGCGGCGGGCCCTCCGGCCCGCCGCCCGGCCGGGGTTCCGGACCGGGGTCCGGCCGCCCCTCAGTGCCTCCAGGTCAGACAGACACCGTGCTGGCCGGCGGAGCAGGGATCGACGCTCAGCGTGCCGAGCGCGCCCACTGCCCAGAGCAGGATGAGGACGAGCACCAGGAATCCCACCAGGTTCATGGCGGACCCTCCATAGGCGGTGCCACCGCCCCGCTCCGGTCTGAGGAGAGGCAACCGGAGTAAAGGTCTGTAAAACATACTTTAGGAAATTCGGACGGTCAAGCCATTGACCGCCCAGTTCCGCCCCGGCTAAGGTCCAGTTGTGCCGGGCCGTGTCGTCGAACCGCGTATCCCCGAGTGGCTCCGGACCGCCCCGGGGGACGATCCCGCCGGTGGCGTCCCCGCCGCCGAGGCGGCGAGCGACACGCCGATCGCGTCGACCGCGATCTACGAGCGGGTGGCCACGCAGCTGCGCCAGCGCATCCGGCTCGGCCTGCTCCCGCAGGGGCAGCGTCTCCCTCCGGAGCGGCTCCTCGCCGAGCAGCTCGGCGTCTCCCGGGTCACCGTCCGCGACGCCCTGAGCATGCTGCAGGGCGAGGGGCTCATCGAGCGCCGGCGCGGCGCCGGGGGAGGCGCGGTCATCTGCGAACAGCGGCCGTCGCCGGCCGAGGTTCGCCGCGAGCTGCGCCGCCAGCTCGGTGCCTTCGACCGGATCCTCGAGTTCCGGCTCGTGGTCGAGCCCGGGGCCGCGGGGCTGGCGGCCGCACGCCGCTCCGCCGACGATCTCCGCAGGCTGGAGCTCTCCACCCAGGAGCTGGAGCGGGCCACCGAGGCGCGCAGCAACGGCATCGACGAGTTCCGGCGCGCCAACTCCATCTTCCACCTGACCATCGCCGCGGCCTCGAGGAACCCGTACATGTACGAGGCGATGGAGAAGGCGAGGGGACGCCTGTTCACGCCGATGGAGGCCCTGGACACGAACGACATCCACCAGGACTCGACCCGGGAGCACCGCGCCGTCCTCGCCGCCATCGTGGCCGGTGACGTGGCCGGTGCCACCGAGGCGATGGCCGTCCACATCCGGGAGACCCAGCGCGCCCTCCACCGCCTCCTCGAGCGGGAGTAGGGAACCGAACCGGGCCTGCCGGCGTCCTCACGGTATGACCATCCACCGCCTGTCCCCGCTGGCCGGCCTCCTGGCCGCCGCCGTCGTCATCGCCGGGTGCGGGGGGCGCAGCTCCACCGCGCCGCCCTCCCGGATCCCCGCGCTCTCCGCGTCGGGCACGGGCACCTCGGGTGCGATCGGGCTGCTCCAGCCGGCGATCCCGTACGGCCGGGTCGAGTACCGGGTCGAGGGCACGCTGCCCGCGCTCGCCGCCCACGCCACCGCCTACCGGCTGACCGCGACGACCACCGACGACCGGGTGGGCCGCCTCGCCCGGGCGCTGGGGCTGGCCGGCGCCGTCGAGGCCGACACCTCGGGATGGAGCGTGACCGGCGCGGGCTCGGTCCTCACGGTGCGGCGCAGCGCCGGTCTCCCCTGGACGCTGGCGCAGAGCGGCTCCTCGGGCATCAGCTCCTCGGGATGCGCGGTGGCGGTGCCCGGCAACGTCAGCGCCCCCGGCAGCGCCCCCGGCAGCGGTCCGGCGGCTCCGGGGCCCCCGGTGAGCGTCCCGCCGCCGGCCAGCCCTCCCTGCCCGGTCCCCACCGCGGTGCCGGGCCTGCCCTCGCGAGCGGACGCCGAGCAGCGGGCGCGCACCGCCCTCACCGGCGCCGGCCTCGACCTCGGCGGCGCCACCGCCGCCAGCTCCGGGGGCGTGTCCGAGTGGTTCGTCAGCATCTCCCCGGCGGTTGGCGGGGTCTCGGTCACCTCCTCCCCGTGGTCGGTGACGGTCGGCCCCCACGGCGCGCTGCTCGGCGCCTCGGGCTGGCTCGCGGGCCCGGCGAGCGCCGGCGACTACCCGCTGGTCGGGGTGATTGCCGGGCTCGACCGGCTCCGCCAGGGGGGCGCCTGGACGCTTCGCGGCGGCCCCGGCCCGGTGCCGATGATGGGCGTCGCCGACGGCTCGAACGGGGTCTCGCAGGCGCTGCCGCCGGTGGCGATCGCCCAGCCCACCGGGGGTCGGGTGGAGCCGGCGACGCCGCTGCCGGGGGCGCCGGTGCCCGCACCCTCGTCGGGCCCGCTGCTCCCCCCGGTGCCCGTCCCCACGTCCCACCCGGCGCCGCCGCCGGTGGTGGTCACCGTGACCGGCGTGCACCTCGGCCTCGGCTGGGGCGACCGCGCCGACGGGACCGAGGCGTGGCTCGTCCCCGTGTACGTGTTCGAGCTCGCCAACGGCGGCACAGTTCCGGTGATCGCGGTCTCCGCAGACCTCGCCAGCCCGGTCATCCCCTAGGCTCTCTGCCTGCCGTGGATCCGGCCGGCTCCGGCTACCCGGCGATGCCGGCGAACAGGTCGTCCTCGGGGGGGTGGACCGGAACCCGGGAGAGCGCCAGGGTGAAGTGCTCGGTGGGGAAGTGCTCGCGGAGCACCTCCTCGGGCACCTTCATCAGCGGGAAGTCGCCGCTGATCTGGCTGCGGTGGGCGACCAGCGCCCGGCGCTTGACCCCCTGGAACTCGCCGCAGTCGATCCGCGCGGTGATCAGCTCGTCGGGGGTGCCGAACTCGACGTTCTCCGGGTTCTCCCCGAAGGGGCTCTCCATGCCCGCCCGCCTGGCCAGCTCGATGATCTTCACCACCGTGGAGCGGGCGAAGGCGGTGTAGTAGAGCTTCGAGACCTGCCAGGGCGTGCCCACCTCGGGATGGACCCGCGGGTGCCCGGCGGCCTCGACCGCGAGCACCGTGGCCCGGTGCGCCTGGACGTGGTCGGGATGGCCGTAGGCGCCGAACGCGTCGTAGGTCACCACCACGTCGGGGCGGAACTCGCGGATGACGCCCACCAGCCGCCGGACGATGGTGTCGAGCGGGGTCATCCAGAAGCAGTCGGGGTCGCGGTTGCTGTCGGCCCCCTCCATCCCGGAGTCGTGGTAGCCGAGCCAGTGCAGCTCGCCGACGCCGAGGATGTCGAGGGCCGCCTGCAGCTCGGCGTGGCGCACCTCGCCGAGGCGGGGCCGCACCTCCTCCTCGACCATCGTGGGGTCGACGATCGTCGCCAGCCGTCCGTCGGTGCAGCAGACGTTGGCGGTCCGCACCCCGCGGGCGGCGTACTGGGCGAGGGTGCCGCCCATGGTGATGGTCTCGTCGTCGGCGTGGGCGTGGACCGCGAGCAGGCCTGGAGCCATCAGCGCGTCCGCTACGCCTCTCGGATGGTCACCGAGCGCATCACGTCGCCCTGGCGGATGCTGCCGACCACCTCCATCCCCTTCACCACCTGGCCGAAGAGGTTGTAGGACTTGCCGAGCTTGTGCCGGTCGTCGACGGTGCAGATGAAGAACTGCGAGCCGTTGGTGTTGGGGCCGGCGTTGGCCATGGCCAGCGCGCCGGCGATGTACTCGCCCTGCACCGGCTCGTCCTCGAAGCGATAGCCGGGACCGCCGCGTCCGGTTCCCTCGGGGCATCCGCCCTGGATGACGAAATCATCGACCACTCGGTGGAAGGTGAGCCCGTCGTAGAAGCCGTCGCGGACGAGGAAGACGAAGTTGTTGACGGACTTGGGTGCGCGCGCGGCGTCCAGGGAGAGCACGATGTCACCCTTGTCGGTTGCTATCGTTGCCTCATACTTGACCGACGGGTCGATCACCTGGGCCGGCGCGGAGTACTGCTTCTTCTGCATCGGCCGAGTGTACCGGGACGGCCCTGAAGGAAGGATTGGGAAGGCGGGTTCCGAATGAACGTCCACGCGCCGGGGGGAGACGGCGGCGGATGGCGATCCCGATCGCGCTCATGCTCATGGCGCTGGGGGTGCCGGAGGTGGCGGCGCGCACCGCGCCACCCCGGCCCCGGGCCACGCCCACGGCGGCGCCGACGCCCTCCGACCCGCTGGCCCAGCAGCTGCAGGACGCGATGCGGCGGCGGTCGTCGATCGACGCCACCAAGAAGAAGCTCACCGACGGGGTCCAGGCCGCCCAGGACCAGCAGCAGAGCCTGGCCGCGCTGGTGACCGCCAACCGCAGGACGATCGCTGAGACGATCAAGCAGATCGCCGCCTCGGAGCAGGCCTACCACGAGGCCACCGTCCGCGAGGGCCGCGAGCGGGTGCGCCAGGCGGAGTTCGAGCGGCAGGCGGTCGCCGACCGGGCGCTGCTCTCCGCCTTCGTGCGCAGCCGGTACGTGCACTCCGAGAGCTTCCTCGAGTACCTGGTGAACAGCGGGTCGTTCGGTGAGCTGCTCTCCCGGGCCGCCATCCTCAGCCACCTCACCGACCGTGGCACCGAACTGGTGCGCAAGGTGCGCGACGACCTCGCCACCGCCGCCGCCGCCGCCGCCGCCGCCGCCGCCGACGCCGCCGCCGCCCGGCAGGCCGCCGCCCAGCTGGCCGACCAGCAGCGCCAGCTCATCGCCCAGGTGGCCAGGGAGCAGGCGCTGATCGCCAGCCTGGGCAGCGGCATCAACGCCGCCAACGCCGAGATCGCCGCCGCCGACGCCCAGGACGCCGCCCTCGCCCAGTCGATCGCCGACCTCCGCATCCAGGAGATCGACCGGGCCATCCTCGCCGCCGAGCAGGCCGCCTGGGACGAGGGCGAGTACTACTACCAGCACCACCTCTTCGTGGGCACGGCGCCGCCGCCGCCCCCGGGGCAGGCGCGCTTCATCTGGCCGGTACCGGGCTCGGAGATCACCCAGTTCTGGGGGCCGTGCGGCTATCCCTTCGAGCCGCCGTACTTCGGCTACCCCCACTTCCACACCGGCATCGACCTGGCCACCCCCTTCGGGCGCCCGGTCTACGCCGCCGCCGACGGGGTGGTGGTGGCCGCCTCGCGGAGCTCGGAGGGCTACGGCGACCACGTGATCATCGCCCACGACGCCCACACCTTCACCCTGTACGGGCACCTGCAGACCTTCGGCGTCCACCCCGGTGACCGGGTGAAGCAGGGACAGCTGATCGGCCTGGTGGGCTCCTCCGGCAACTCCACCGGACCGCACACCCATTTCGAGGTGCGCGTCGACCGCACTCCCACCGACCCCGCGCCCTACCTGCCGCCGCTGCCCCAGGGCGCCAAGGGGCCGCCCTCGCAGTAGGCCCTGCCCCAGGCCGATGCGCAGAACCGATTCGGTAGAGTAGCGCCGCCGGTTTGGGGCCGCAGCAGGCCGCGTCCCGGGCCATGGCGAGGACAGCACGGGAGCACTCATGAACGTCGTCGTCTGTGTCAAGCAGGTCCCCGATCCCAATTCGGTGGGCCAGCTCGACCCCACCACCCACAACCTCAAGCGCGACGGTGTCGAGGTGGTCCTCGACCCGGGCGACGAGTTCGGCATCGAGGCGGGCCTCCAGCTCGCCGAGGCCCACGGCGGCCAGGTCACGGTGGTGTCGATGGCGCCCGAGAAGGGGCTCGATGCGATCCGCAAGGCGCTCGCCATGGGTGCCGCCAAGGGGGTGCTGGTCAGCGACCCGTCGCTCGCCGGGGCCGATGCGCTGACCACCGCCAAGGTGCTCGCCGCGGCGATCGCGCGCGAGGGCTTCGACCTGGTGATCACCGCGACCGAGTCGACCGACGGCTACACCGGGGTGGTCCCGCAGGCGCTGGCCGAGTACCTCGGCGTCCCCGCGGTGACCTTCGCCAAGACCGTCGAGAGCGACGGCACCTCTCTGAAGGTGCGCCGCCAGACCGAGGCGGGGTACGACAACGTCGAGGCCGGCCTGCCCGCGGTGGTCAGCGTCACCGCCGGCGTCAACGAGCCCCGCTACCCCTCGCTCAAGGGGATCATGGCCGCCAAGTCGAAGCCGGTCGACCGCCTCACCGTCGCCGACCTGGGCCTCGACGGGCTGGCGCCGGGACAGGCGATCGTCTCCGTCCAGGCCGCCGAGCAGCGCAAGGCGGGGGAGGTGGTGGAGGACGACGGCACCGCCGCCCACCGCGTCGTCGAGTTCCTCGCCGCCAAGAAGGTGATCTGAGCCATGGCACTGAACCGGGTCTGGGTCTTCGTCGAGGTCCTCGACGGACAGCCGATCACGCCCGCCCTCGAGCTGCTCACCCGGGCCCGCGCCCTGGGGGGCACCGTCGAGGCGGTGTGCCTCAGCCCCGAGGCCGAGGCGGCCGCGGCGGCGCTGGGCGACCACGGCGCCACCACCGTGTACGCGGGCACCGACCCCGCCTACGCCGACCTGCTCCTCGGCGGCCCCGGCGCCGACGCCCTGGCCGCGCTCGCGGGCGAGCACTCGCCCGACCTCATCCTCTTCCCCACGACGTACACCAGCCGCGACGTGGCCGGCCGGCTCGCCGCCAAGCTCGACGTGCCGGTGATCTCCAACGGCCTGGACGTCAGCGTCGACGGCGGCATCAGCGTCGAGAGCTCGATCTTCGGTGCCAGCCAGAACGTCAGCACCCGCTTCGAGGGGAAGGGGCCCGCGCTCGTGCTGATCCGGCCCAAGTCGTTCGCGGCCGAGCCCTCCGGTGGCGGCGCCCCCACGGTCGTCCCCGTCGACGTGCCCATCGCGGACCAGCACCGGTCGGCCAGGGTGGTCGAGCGGGTGATCGACAAGGCCAGCGGCCCCAAGCTGGAGGAGGCGCCGATCGTCATCAGCGGCGGCCGCGGCCTCGGCGACCCCAAGCACTTCGCCCTCCTCGAGGAGTTCGCCTCCCTGGTGGGCGGGGCGGTCGGCGCCAGCCGCGCCGTGGTCGACGCCGGCTGGGTGCCCTACGCGATGCAGGTCGGTCAGACCGGCAAGACGGTGAAGCCCACCGTCTACATCGCCTGCGGGATCAGCGGGGCGATGCAGCACACCGTGGGGATGAAGGGGGCCAAGAACATCGTCGCGATCAACAAGGACGCCGAGGCCCCGATCTTCAAGCTCGCCGACCTGGGGATCGTCGGCGACGCCCTCAAGGTGATCGGCCAGGTCATCGAGGAGCTCAAAGCCCGCCCCGGCTGATTCGCACCGCCGGCAACCACCCCGACAGGGGGTCTGTCACATCGTGTCTGAATTCGGCAGGGTGTCGCTTATACTCGCCGGTCGGATGGATGACAAGGTAATAGTCGACCTGCTGGGTCAGGTGGGGAAGCTCTTCACCTCGTCGCTGGAGCTGAAGGAGACCATCGACTTCATGCTCAAGGCGACCTCACAACTGGTCGCCTGCGACGCCGCGACCGTCTTCCTCGCCGATCCCGAGGGGCGCACCCTCGCGGCCATGGCCACCTTTCCCTACGTGGAGAGCGTCGGCCGGGTGGCCCGGTTCGAGGTCGGCGAGGGCATCGTGGGCTGGGCGGTCAAGCACCGCACCACCGTGGCCGTCGACGACGCCACCCGGGACCAGCGCTTCAAGACCCTCGACCTCGCCTACGCCCCCCGCTCCACCCTGGTGATGCCGCTGGAGTCGCCCCGGCACCTGGTGGGTGCCCTCTGCCTGGCCCGGCGGACGGTCCAGCCCTTCACCAGCCTGGAGCGGGCGATGGTCGGGATCATCGCCAACCAGGCGGCGATCAGCATCGACAACGCCCGCCTCTACGCCCAGCAGAAGGAGCAGCTCGCCGAGATCGAGCTGCAGAAGCGCGAGGTCGAGGTGGCGAACACCCAGATCCGCGAGATCAGCCGCCACAAGAGCGAGTTCCTGGCCAACATGAGCCACGAGCTCCGCACCCCGCTGAACGCGATCCTGGGATTCAGCGAGATCCTGAAGGACAACCTGGTCGGGAACCTCACCCCGCAGCAGCGCCAGGACTGCCTCGAGAACATCCACACCTCCGGCCGGCACCTGCTCGAGCTGGTGAACGACGTGCTCGACCTCAGCAAGGTCGAGGCGGGGCGGATGGAGCTCGCCTATGAGACCTTCGCGGTGTCCGCCGCGTTCCGCGAGGTGCGCAACGTCATCCGCTCGCTGAGCGAGCGCCGCGACCTCACCCTCAGCGACGACATCCAGCCCGCCGACCTCGAAGTTCGTGCCGACAAGAGCAAATTCAAGCAGGTGATGTACAACCTGCTGAGCAACGCCATCAAGTTCACGCCGGCGGGTGGCAAGGTCTGGGTGCATGCCCGCTGCAACGGTCCCGAGCTGCTGGTGGAGGTGGGCGACACCGGGGTGGGGATCGCCGCCGAGCACCAGGAGCTGATCTTCACCGAGTTCTTCCAGGTCGACGGCGAGCCCACCCACCAGGTCCAGGGCACCGGCCTGGGACTGTCCCTGACCCGGCGCCTGGTGCAGCTCCACGGCGGCACGATCAGCGTGGAGAGCGGACGCGGCCACGGCTCGGTCTTCACCTTCCGCATCCCACTGCTCGGGATCGACGGTGACAATGGGCACGCCCGCAACCGCATCCTGCTGATCGAGGACAATGCCAGCAACCGAGAATTGACCAGGATGGTCCTCAACGGCAATGGTTTCCGCGTCGATGTGGCCATCGACGGCAACGAGGGGCTGGAGAAGGCCCGGACGGAGCTCTACGATCTGGTGCTCATGGATGTCAAGCTCCCGGGACTGGATGGCATCACCCTGACCCGAATGCTCAAGTCCGACCCCAAGACGGCCAGGATCCCCGTGGTCGCCCTGTCCGCGCACGCCATGAAGGGCGACGAGCAGGAGGCCCTGGCCGCCGGCTGTGCCGCCTACATCACCAAGCCCATCGAAGTCGCACAATTCGTCCGTCGGATCTCGAGCTTCCTGGAGGCGGGCCGCGTATGAGCAGCAATGCGGGGAAGACCATCCTCATCGTGGAGGACGATCAGCCCAGCCGTGAGGTGGTCAGGCTCGCTTGCTCCGCCCAGAACCACACCCTGATCGAGGCCGGCAACGGCACCGAGGGGCTGGAGATGGCGCGGGAGAGCAGCCCGGACCTGGTGATCCTCGACGTGAACCTGCCCGGGATGAGCGGCCTCGACGTCTGCCGGCGGCTCCGCGCCGACGGCTCCCGGGTGCCGATCATCATGCTCACCGCCAAGGCCGACACCATCGACGTCGTGGTCGGGCTGGAGCTGGGCGCCGACGACTACGTCACCAAGCCCTTCGAGGTCCGCGAGCTCATGGCCCGCATCGGCGCCCACCTGCGCCGGGCGGAGATCACCCCCCAGGAGCAGCCCCGCGACCGCTTCGAGTTCACCGGCCTGATCATCGACCTCGGCCGCCGCCAGGTGTTCCGCGACGGCGAGGAGGTGCTCCTCACCCTCACCGAGTTCAACCTCCTCGCCCTGCTCGCCTCCCGCCCCGGCCAGGTGATGAGCCGTGGCGAGCTGCTCCGCCGGGTCTGGGGCTACGAGGTCGAGATCGAGACCCGCACCGTCGACGCCCACGTCTACCGGCTACGCCGCAAGATCGAGCCCGAGCCCGACAAGCCCACCTACATCCACAGCGTCCCCGGCATCGGGTACCGCTTTGCGGGCTGAACCTCCGCCGGCGGCTTCGTAGGGGCGCGGCCGGCCGTCCGCTGCGGGGAGCGGATCGGCCGCTACGGCATCCCGGGCTCGCTGGGCATTCGGGGCCGGCCGGGCGGCTGAGAGGGCTCGGCGTTCGGTTTCCCTCATACAGCTGCGAGATCCCGTGTCGCGAGCCGCCACCGTCGCTCTGCTCCCACGGCCCGCGCCCCTACGAAGACACCGTGGGCCCGTGTGGGAGGTCCGACATCGGCTGCACGAGCAGACGGACGCGTGACACGGCGAGCTCGCGACCGTCGGGGTCGCGCATGGTCACGTCCCAGCTCTGGGTGCGGCGGCCGGCCTGGCGGGGGACGGCCTCGGCGTGGATCACCGTGCCCATCCGGGTGGCGCGCAGGAAGGAGGTGTGGTTGTCGAGGCCGACCACCGCGGTGCCGGGGACGCGGCTCGAGGCGTTGACCGAGGCGCCGATGCTGGCGATCGCCTCGGCGATCGCCGCATAGACGCCGCCGTGGACGATGCCGAACGGCTGCAGGTGGCGCTCGTCGACGGTGAGGCGTGCGGTCACCCGGGTGGGGCTGATCTCGTCCAGCACCAGTCCGAGCGCTCGGTTGTGCCCCGAGCCGGTGAAGACGGAGGGGTCGACGCTCAGTAGATGAAGCCGATGAGGGGGATGCTGCTCACCGTCATGGTGCGTTCGTCGCGCACCCCCACGCCCTTCACGTTCATCTCCGAGACGACGAAGCTGCCGTCCGGGTTGACCCGCTCGACGTAGGCGACGTGGCCGTACCAGCTGCCCCACATCACCGCGATCGCGCCCTGCACCGGCACCTTGCCCTCGGGCCTGCCATAGGCACGGGCGTTGCTGAACCAGGTCCAGGCGTCGCCGTTCCAGGGCACGTTGCGCCTGGTGGACACGTAGTAGGTGCACTGACCCCACGGGAACTTCGGGTTGACGCCGTGCGACGCCTGCGAGCTCGGCACCCCGGGCACCCCGGTGGGCAGCGGCACCACCGCGCTGGAGGGCACCGCGCCCGCCGGCGCCACCGCCGCCGGCACCTGGATCCAGGTGTTGGTCGGCAGCGGGCTGTCGCTGTGGAGGCTGTTGTAGTCGAGGATCACCCGCGGGTCCACGCGGAGCCGGCTTGCGAGGTGGCTGGGCAGCTCGCCGGGCTGCGCCTGCACCAGCGCGCCGGGGCCGGGAGGGAGCAGCAGCGGGGTGTCGGGCCGGGGCTGGGCCTGGTCGACCAGGCCGTTGGCCCACCGCATCGCGCCGGCGTCGGCGTGGAAGGATGCGGCCAGGCTCTGCAGGTTGTCACCCGCGGACACCCTCACGGTCTGGGCCGGTCGCTCGTTGTCGATGACCGGGAGCGGAGGACGGACCACCGTGGCTCCGACCCGGGCGGCGCTGCCATCGACCTCCGCCCTCACCGACAGAGAGGGGAGGTGGGCTGCGGCCCTCGGAACCAGGAGGGGAATCGCCAGCGCTGCCACCGCTGCGCAGGCGTGGCGCAGGAGTTGATCACGCACCGGCAATAGGGTTCCCTTCAACGCTCAGGTTGATGGCCGCTTCCGGAAAGTGCCCGAGAGGAGGGCTCCGGAGAAGTTGGCGGGAGGCTAGCAGAGCGCCGAATCGTGTGTCAAAGCGATGTGCGCTGTTTCGATCCGGTTCTTTGCCAGGTGTTAACGGCGCTTATTTGATATGGGGGTAGTCATGCATATTGCTAGCGTCGCGCCCGCTGAGTTCGGTTCGCCGCACCGCGCCCGCCCGGCGCATGATGCGGATGTGAGCGCCGATCCGCTGCCGCCCGTCCGCCAGCCGCCCACCGCGGCGCGGCTCCGCCGGTCCACCTGGTGGTGGATCCGCGCCGCGGCGGTGATGGCGACCGCGGTGCTCGCCTACCAGCTGCTGGTGATCGCCGGGTCGGTGGCGCGCGCGGTGCTGACCGTCATCCTCTATGTGATCTTCGGCGGCGTGGTCGCGTTCGTCGTCGGTCCCGCGGTCGAGGCGATGGTCCGCTGGCTGCGCCTGCCCCGCACCGTGGCCATCCTCGTCACCCTGGTCGGCGGCCTGGTGCTCATCGGCCTGCTCGTCTACCTGGTGGCGGGGCCGGTGGTCACCGAGGCGCGGTCGCTGGCCGGCGAGGTGCCGCGGCTGGTGGGCCGCGGCCAGTCGCAGCTCACCCGCCTCTCCGCGTTCCTCAAGCAGCGCGGCATCCCGGTCAGCGGTCTCGACATCGGCAGCAGCGATCGGGCGATCTCGTCGCAGCTCTCCAGCCTGCTGCTCAGCAGCCTGACCGGCACCCTCAGCGCCGTGGTCGACACCGTCATCGTCTTCGTGGTGGCGTTCTGGCTGCTCAAGGACGGCGACCGCCTTCGCGCCGGCCTGCTCCACGTCCTCCCGGCGCGGCTGCGGGTGAACACCGAGTTCGCACTCGACGCCATCGGCGTGGTGGTCGGCGGCTACGTCCGCGCCCAGCTGCTGCTGGCGCTGATGATCGGCACCCTCGCCGGGGTCGGCTGCGCGATGATCGGGGTGCCCTTCCCGCTGGTGGTCGGGCTCGCCGCCGGGGTCTTCGAGCTGGTCCCCATCGTCGGCCCCTTCGTGGGCGGGGCGGTGGCGCTGCTCCTCGCCGCCACCGTCAGCCCGCTGCTGGCGCTCGCCACCCTGGGCCTCTTCCTCGCCATCCACGTCGTCGAGGGCTACGTGCTCGCCCCTCGCATCCAGGCGGCCTTCGTCCAGCTGCACCCGCTCATCGCCCTGCTCGCCGTCTTCGCCGGGGTGGAGGTGGCCGGCTTTCTCGGCGCGCTCTTCGCCGTCCCCGCCGCCAGCCTGGTGGCGGTCTACGTGCGCGCCGCCATCGGCGACATCCGGGCCAGCCGGCCCGAGCTGTTCGCGGTGCGCCGTGCCGACGCCCCCCGCGACCACCGCCGCCAGCGCCTGCTCAGCGAGTTCCGACTCTTCTCGCACTCCCCCGTGGCCCGGCTGCGGGCCCGGGTCGCCCGCTCCGCCCCGAAGCGCGGAAGAGGCAATTCATGACACCGACGCTATCATCGCCTTGGTACAATGCCACCCAGGAAAAGCCCCCCGACACGGCGGGCCGCAGCGCTTCTCAGGGAAACGAGATGAGGAAGTACAAGCCGGTTGAGCTCCCCCTTCGCAACGTCCCCGGGGAATATGCCCAGATGCACGCCGTCTGTCCGAACTGTCAGAGTCGCGAGCCCTTCGTGATCGGGCGTCTCGGCCTGCGGCTCGTCTTCCGCTGCGACCAGTGCCGGGTGCGCTTCCACCGCACCCAGACCCTGTCCCGGGCGATCTGACCGGGGCGCCGTCCGCCGGCGAGGCCGTCGCGAGCCCGGGCGCATCTACACTCCCCGGTCGTGGTCATCGATCCCCCGGCGCCCGCCTCCCTGCTGGTGGTGATGGCGCACCCCGACGACGCCGAGTTCTCCGCCGGGGGCACCCTGGCCCGCTGGACCAGCGCCGGCACCCGGGTGACCTACTGCCTCTGCACCGACGGCGACAAGGGCACCTCCGACCCGGGCCGTGACCCCCGCACCGTGGCCGAGGAGCGGATCGCCGAGCAGCGCGCCGCCGCGGCGGTGCTGGGGGTCGAGGAGGTCGTCTTCCTCGGCCATCCCGACGGCATCCTCCAGGCCAGCCTGGAGCTGCGCCGCGACATCGTGCGGGTGATCCGGAGGGTGCGGCCGGAGGCGGTGCTCACCTCCGACCCCACCCGCCGCTTCGGCCCCGGATACATCAACCATCCCGACCACCGCGCCGCCGGGGAGGTGACCCTCGACGCCGTCTACCCGTCGGCGCGCGACCCGCTGGTGTTCCCCGAGCTGGTGGAGGAGGGGCTGGCGCCGCACCGGGTCACCCAGGTCTTCCTCTCCGGCCCGGTCGAGCCCACCTGCCTCGTCGACATCTCCGGCACCCTCGAGCGCAAGCTCGACGCGCTCCGCGAGCACCGCAGCCAGATCACCGAGGAGCGCCTTCGCGAGCTGGTCCCGCGCCG
This sequence comes from uncultured Chloroflexia bacterium, assembly GCA_963846365.1. GTDB lineage: Bacteria > Chloroflexota > Dormibacteria > Aeolococcales > Aeolococcaceae > CF-96. The sequence continues at coordinate 151,851 of CAWJVN010000001.1, read as the reverse complement.
CGCCGCCGACGTGGGCGCGCCCCACGGCCTGGCCGCGGCCGAGGCGTTCCACCACATCACCCTGGGGTGAGCACGCCCGGCGTCACGGCGCCGCCGGCGGTGACGCTGCTGCTGCTCACCGGCGGCGGCAGCAGGCGGATGGGCCGGGACAAGGCGAGCATGGTCGTGGACGGCCGGCCGCTGGGGATGCGCCCGGTGGAGGCGCTGCGCGGCCTCGTCGAGGAGGTGGTGGTGGCCGGGCACCCGGTGCCCGGGCTGACCGGCCGGGTGGTGGCCGACACCGTCGCCGGCGCCGGGCCCCTCGGCGGGGTGGTCGCCGGGCTGGCGGCGGTCCGCACCCCGCTGGCGGTCGCGGTGGCCTGCGACATGCCGACCCTGGTCCCCGCGGTGGTCGGGCTGCTGCTCGACCGGCTCGCCGGGGATCCCCGGCTGCTCGCCGCCTGCTGCGCGGGACGCCACCGGGTGGAGCCGCTGCCGCTCGCGCTCCGGGCGACGGCGGCGGCACCGGCGCTGACGGCCGCGCTGGCGCGGGGCGAGCGGGCGCTGCGGACCGCGCTGGCCGGCCCCGGGCTGGGAATCGTCGAGGAGGCGGCCTGGCGAGCGGTCGACCCCGAGGGTCGCTGCTTCGCCAACTGGAACCGCCCCGAGGAGGTCGGCGGCGCGATCCGTTGACACGAATGCCGCGCCGCGTTACATCGGCCGGTGATAGGATTGACATCCGTGTCAATCTCCGAGGTGGCAGACGACGTGGGGGAGACGGCCGGGCGTGGCATCCTCGCGGGTGCCGGCGCCAGACTTCCCGGCAGCGAGGTGTGTGATGCCTGATCCCAGCCATGCCGGCCGCGTGTACCGAGCGCCCGGCCAGGTGGTGGAGGCGGAGCGTGCCCGCGCCTTCGCCGAGGCCATCGCCGGCGACGGCGCCGTCGCCGAGCCCGAGGCGGTGCCGCCCACCTTCGCCGCCGTCTACTGCCTGTTCCCCACCCTCGGCCAGCTCTTCGGCGACCCCGAGCTGGGCCTCGACCTCGCCGGACTCATCCACGGTGAGCAGCGGTTCAGCTTCCACGAGCCGGTGCGGCCGGGCGACGTGGTCGACAGCCAGGCGCGGATCGCGTCGGTGCAGGAGAAGCGGGGCATGACCTTCATCGACGTCGAGCTCGAGGCCGCCCGCGACGGGCGGGCCGTCTGCAGCGGCCGCGCCCTCCTGATCATGCGGGGGGCGCCGTCGTGAGCAGCCTGAGGGTCGGCGACGAGATGACCCCGCTCAGCCGCCGGGTCACCCAGGACCAGATCAACGCCTACGCGGAGGCGTCGGGAGACCACAACCCCATCCACGTGAACGAGGAGTTCGCGCGGATGGTGGGGCTGCCCGGCACCATCGCCCACGGCATGCTCGACCTCGGCATCCTCACCGACGCCGTCGCCCGCTGGGCGGGTGGCAGCGATCGCGTCGCCGCGATCGGCTGCCGCTTCAGCAAGCCCCTTCTCCCCGGCGACACCATCACCTGCACCGGCACCGTGGCCGAGGTGGACGAGGAGGCCGGCACCGCCGTGCTCTCGCTCGAGGCCGTCTCCGACCGCGGCGAGCGCGTGCTCACCAACGGGCGGGCCGAGATCCGGCTCGGTCCACCGAGGTCCTAGACAGATGGCACTCGACTTCAGCCTCACCTCCGAGCAGGAGGAGATCCGCGCGCTGGTGCGCGAGTTCGCCGCCAGGGAGATGCGGCCCGTCGCCGATCACTACGACGAGCACGAGGAGACCCCCTGGGAGGTGATGCGCAAGGCTCACGAGCTCGGCATCGGCCCGGCGGCGATGTTCCCCACCCAGTACGGCGGGGGCGGCCTCGACCGGATCTCCGAGCTGATCCTCGCCGAGGAGCTCACCTTCGGCGACGCCGGGATGGCGATCTCGATCCTCGCCAGCGGCCTCGCCGGCGCCGGGATCATCGCCATGGGGACCGAGGAGCAGAAGGAGCGGTACATCTCCCAGCTCTGCGACCCCAGGACCCTGAGGATCGCGGCGATGGGCCTGACCGAGCCAGATTCGGGCTCGGACTCGCTGGCGCTGCGCACCACCGCCGCCCGGGTCGACGGCGGCTACCTGCTCAACGGCACCAAGCAGTTCTGCACCAACGGCGGCATCGCCGACCTCCAGGTGGCCTTCGCGACGACGGACCGCACCGCCGGCCCGGCGGGCATCACCGGCTTCGTCATCGAGAAGGACAACCCCGGGATGCGCCAGGGCCGCAAGGAGCGCAAGCTCGGGGTGCGAGCCTCGCACACCGCCCAGGTGATCTTCGAGGACTGCTTCGTCCCCGACGAGGCGCGGCTGGGCTTCGACAAGGACGGCAAGGCCACCGGGCCCGGGGCGATCGGCGCGATGCTGATGCTCGAGGCCACCCGGCCGGCGGTCGCCATCGGCGCCATCGGCATCGCCCGCGCCGCCTTCGAGTTCGCCCGCGACTACGCGCTGGAGCGCGAGCAGTTCGGCAAGCCGATCGCCAAGCACGAGGCGATCGCCTTCAAGCTCGCCGACATGGCCACCGAGATCGACGCCGCCCGGCTGCTCGCCTGGCGCGCCGGCTGGATGGCGGAGCAGGGGATCCCGATGGGCCGCGGCGAGGGCTCGATGGCCAAGCTCTTCGCCGGTGACATGGCGATGCGGGTCACCGTCGACGCCGTCCAGATCCTCGGCGGCTACGGGTACATCAAGGAGTACCCGGTCGAGCGCTTCATGCGCGACGCCAAGATCTACCAGATCTGGGAGGGCACCGCGGAGATCCAGCGTCTGGTGATCAGCCGCTACGTCCTCGGCGAGCGCCGCGCCGCGGGGAAGGCGAGGCTGGCACAGGCCAGCTGACCATAATTGCGGCCCGGTTCATCACCAGGCGAGGCGAGCGGAGGGGCCCATGTTCGAACTGACGGGCAAGGTCGCGTTGGTCACCGGCGGCTCTCGCGGGCTTGGCCGTGCCGACTGCCTGGCGCTGGCGAGGGCGGGTGCGGACGTCGTCGTCACCGACATCCTCATCGAGAGCGATCCCGACATCCAGCGGTCGGCGGAGCGGGCGCAGTCGGCGCTCGCCCAGCTGTTCACCTCGCAGAACGTGGTGTACGCGGAGCGGACCAGCGAGGAGATCCGCGCCATGGGGCGGCGCTCGGCGGCGATCAAGATGGACGTCACCGACCGCGAGCAGGTGCGCAGCGTGTTCGAGCACGTGGTCGCCGAGTTCGGCTCGCTCGACATCCTGGTCAACAACGCCGCCACCCTCGATCACGTCGCCCAGATCGAGACCCAGTCCGACGAGCTCTGGGACCGCGACGTCAGCGTCAACCTCACCGGCGCCTACAACTGCACCAAGGCCGCCTTCACCCACATGCGCCAGGCGGGCGGCGGCCGGATCGTCTACATGTCCTCGGTGGCGGGCAGCCTGGGCGGCTTCGGCCAGGCGTCCTACGCCGCCACCAAGTCGGCGATGGTCGGCCTGGCCCGCACCACCGCGCTCGAGGGGGCCCGCTACGGCATCACCGCCAACGTGGTGGCGCCGGGGATCATCGCCACCGAGGCCTTCAGGATGGGCAATCCCAAGATGAACGACCGGATGGTGCTGCGCACCGCGATGCGGGCGCCCGGCGAGCCCGAGGACGTGGCCCACGCGATCGTGTTCCTCTGCTCCCCCGAGGCCCGGTACGTCACCGGCCAGGTGCTCCACGTCGCCGGCGGCATCGACCTCTTCACCTTCTGATGAGCGGCACCCCGGACGCCCCGCCGATGGTCGCGGTCGAGCGCGACGGCGCCGTCGCCGTGGTCCGGATGAACCGGCCGAAGGCGAACGCGATCTCGCCCGACCTGATCGAGGCGATCGCCGCCGCGGTCGAGGCGCTGGGCGAGGATACGTCGGTCCGCTGCATCGTCATCGCCAGCGCCCTCGAGCGCTTCTTCATGGCCGGGGCGGACATCGGGATGATGGCCGGCGGCGGCATGGGGATCGGCGACGGCGCCTCCTTCCTCGACCGCTTCAGCATCCCCGAGCGGGTCGTCAAGCCGGTGATCGCGGCGATCGGCGGCCACGCCCTCGGCGGCGGCTGCGAGCTGGCGCTCTGCTGCGACTACCGGCTCATGGCCGACGACGGACGCAGCACCATCGGGCTCACCGAGACCTCCCTGGGGATCATCCCCGGGGCCGGCGGGACCCAGCGGCTGCCCCGCCTGGTGGGGCGCGCCCGCGGGCTGCAGATGATCATGGAGGCCAGCCGGCTGCGCGCTCCCGAGGCCCTGGCGATCGGCCTGGTCGACGCCGCCCTGCCTCCGGCGGGCTTCGAGGCGGCGGTGATGGAGAAGGCGCACTCCCTCGCCGCGATGGCGACGCGTGCGCTCGGACTGGCCAAGCGCGCGGTGCTCGAGGGCCTCGACCGCCCCTTCGAGGAGGGGCTGCGCGCCGAGATGCGCGCCTTCCTCGAGGTCTTCCAGAGCGCCGACGCCGCCGAGGGCCTCCAGGCCTTCCTCGGCAAGCGCCCGGCCGAGTTCCGGGGGGAGTAGCACGGCCACCGGCGACCCCCTGCTCTGCGGCGTGACCTACTGGCCGGCCTCCACCGGTCCCTACCTCTGGCAGGCGTTCCCGGCGGTGCGGGTGGCCGCGGACCTCGCCGCCGCCCGGGCCCAGGGCTTCCCGGCGGTGCGCGTCCACCTCCCCTGGGACGCCTTCATGCCGTCGCATCGCGGGGTGAGCCGGCGTCGCATCGGCGAGCTCGGCGACCTGCTCGAGACCGCCCGGGGCCTCGGCCTCGGGGTGGTGCCGGTGCTCTTCATCCAGACCTTCGGCGACTGCGTGATGCTGCCCCGCTACATGGTCGACCGGAGGCGGCCGCGCACCGGCGTGCGGGTGGTCTGCGAGGGCAGCGTCGAGCCCGGCGGTCCCCGCGACCCGTACGCCGACCCGCTGATGCAGGAGGCTGGGGTGGCCTGGCTCGAGGCGCTGCTCGACGCCTTCTCCAACCACCCCGCGGTGCTCGCCTGGGACCTGGGCCACGACCCCGCCAGCACCGTCCGCCCCCGGCGCGTCACCCACCTCCCCGCCTGGGCCGAGCTGATGGCCGGGCGGGTGCGCGCCCGCGGCGACCGCTGCATGCTCACCCTCGGCGCCGCCGACCTGCTGATCGCCCGCGCGGTGCGCCCGCAGCTGCTCGCCCCCCACCTCGACCAGCTCGGCCTGCTGGTGCTCCCCCAGCACCTGCGTCTCGCCGACGACCCCCTCGACCCCGCCCCCACCGTGTTCCTCGCCCAGCTGGCGCTGCGCCTGGCGTCCCCCGCGGGCACCGCCCCGCCGCTGGTGGTCACCACCGGGGTGGCCTCCGGCGAGCCCCGGGAGCCACCGCCCGCGGAGGCGGAGCCCGAGACCGGGCCGCCGCCACCGCCGGCGGTCGAGGACACCGTCACCGTGCCCGAGGACGTCGCCGGGGGCCACGCCGCGGACCTGCTCTCGCGGCTCGGCGAGGTGGGGGTGGCGGGCCTGGTGGCGACCTCCTGGTGCGACCTCACCGGCCGGGTCGTCGAGGCGCCGCCCTACGATCGCCGCCCCTGGCTGGCGCGTCACGGGCTGCGCCGCGCCGGCGGCGAGGCCAAGCAGGCCGGCGAGGTCTGGGCGGCGACGGCGCGTCGCGAGCCGGCGGTGGCGGCGGCCGATCCGTGGCCCGGCCGGCTCGATCCCGAGGACTACTACGGGGCCCTCCCGGACAGCGCCCGCGACCTCTTCTCGGAGTGGCGGCGGGAGCGCGAGGGGGCCTCGGCGAGGGCGCTGGAGGAGGGCGGGGGAACGAGGTGAGCGAGCCCCGGATCGGTCCTCCCCTGGTATCCTCGGTCGAGGCGCCGCACTGCGCAGGGCCCGGACCGGAGGGTCCGGGGAGCGCCGCGCGGCCCACCCCTCAGTGTGTTCTCGCAGCGTCTCCCGCTGACCGAGGCCGTCCCGTCGTGGTCGGGAACACGTCTGGGTAGCGGACCGAGGTCAGCACGTCCCGGAGGACAGCCTCAGTGCCCGAAGGCCGCATCAAGAAGATCATCCACGACCGCGGGTTCGGCTTCGTCCGCGCCGATGACGGCAACGAGGTCTTCTTCCACCGGACCGAGCTCAGCACCGTCGACTTCGACTCCCTCGAGGAGGGACAGGCGGTGACGTTCGACGTGGTCAACAGCCCGAAGGGCCCGCGCGCCCGCAACATGAAGCAGACCGAGACGGCCTGAGCGCCGGCGCGGAGCCGGGCCGGGACACCCCGGCTCCGGCTCCCGCGGCGCCGCCCGCTAGGGATCGGGCGAGGGCGGCCGCAGCTCCCGCATCCGGCCCAACGCCGCCTCGACCCGCCCGGGGTCGGCGCCGCGCACCCGGATCACCAGCTCCCGGGTCTCGGTCTGCGGATAGGAGCCGACCAGGACGTCGGGGAACTCGCTCTCCAGCCGGCGCATCGGCTCGAAGAACTCCGCCTCGATCGCGTGCCGGTAGCGCAGCTCGACGACGATCGGCGCCGAGCCGCCCACGAAGAAGACCGGCAGCATCTCCTCGGCGAAGATCCGCTTCAGCTCCCGGGGCACCCCCGGCAGCGCCAGCAGCCAGCGCTCCACGCCGCCGGCCGCGGGGAGCGGATAGGCGAGCCCCGGCGCCATGCCGCTGCGATTGGCGAGCACGGTGGCGCCCCGGGGCACCACCGTCATCCTCCGGTTCGGCTCAGTCATCCGGTTGCTCTCGATCCAGCCGGCGGCGTGGATCCTGTCGACGACGCGCTGGACGTGCGCCTCGGCGTCGGGGTGCACCTCCAGGGGCTGGTCGAGGGCGGTGGCGAGGGCCTCGAGAGTGCGGTCGTCGGGGGTGGGGCCGAGCCCGCCGCAGACCAGCACCCGGGCCGCCGCGGGATCGTCGACGGCGGCGCGCACCGCCATCACGATCGCCGGGAGCCGGTCCGGCACCACCACGATGCGGATGCAGGGAAAGCCCGCCTCGCGCAGCTGTCCCGCCAGCCAGTGGGAGTTGGTGTCGAGGGTGAAGCCGCCGAGGATCTCGTCGCCCACGGCGACGATGACCGTTCCCGCAGCGCTGTCCGCCATGCCGGGAACGGTAGCAGCGGGCCCGGATGCCTCGGCGCGATCGGCGTTGCCCAGCGGCTACAATCCCCCGGTTCGCGGCCCCCATTGCCTCTCTGTGGTCGCCGATGCCGACGAGGTGCCCATGACCCTGAACGTTCTCGTGCCCATCGCACTGGCCGGTGGACTCGCCCTCCTGTACGCCATCTATCTCATCTTCTGGGTGCTGAAGCAGCCCGAGGGCAACGAGCGGATGCGCGAGATCGCCCTGGCCATCCAGGAGGGGGCGCAGGCGTACCTCAACCGGCAGTACACGATCATCGCGGGCATCGGCGCGGTGATCGCCGTCTTCCTGGGGATCACCCTGGGGATCAAGACGGCGGTGCTCTTCGTGCTCGGCGCGGTGCTCAGCGGCGCCGCCGGCTACGTGGGAATGAACATCTCGGTGCGCTCCAATCTGCGCACCGCCGAGGCCGCCCGGGGCGGGATCCAGCCGGCATTGCGGATGGCCTATCGCGGCGGCGCGGTCACCGGCTTCTTCGTGGTGGGCTTCGGCCTCATCGGCGTGGTCGTCGCCTACGGCCTCTTCAAGGACTTCGACGCCCTCACCGGATTCGCCTTCGGCGCCTCGCTGATCTCCGTCTTCGCCCGCCTCGGCGGCGGCATCTACACCAAGGCGGCCGACGTCGGCGCCGACCTGGTCGGCAAGGTGGAGGCGGGCATCCCCGAGGACGACCCGCGCAATCCCGCGGTCATCGCCGACAACGTCGGCGACAACGTCGGCGACTGCGCGGGCATGGCCGCCGACCTCTTCGAGACCTATGCGGTGACGGCGGTCGCCACCATGCTCCTCGGCGGCCTCCTCTTCAAGACCCAGAGCGGGCCCATCCTCGCCTACGTCCTCTACCCGCTGATCCTCGGCGGGATCAGCATCTTCGCGTCGATCATCGGCTCCCAGTTCGTCCAGCTGCCCCGCAACGGCTGGATCATGGGTGCGCTGTACAAGGGCCTCGCGGTCTCGGTGCTGGTGGCGGTGGTCCTCTTCGCGCTGGTCACGTACACCCTCAAGAACAACGGCGACCTCGCCGGCAGCGTCCTCGGCCACGACCCCATGAACCTGTTCTGGTGCGCGGTGATCGGGGTGGTGGCCACGGTGCTGCTGGTGGCGGTCACCGAGTTCTTCACCGGGTCGCAGTTCTGGCCGGTGAAGACCATTGCCGCGGCCTCGCAGACCGGCCACGCCACCAACATCATCGCGGGCCTCGCGATCGGGATGGAGGGCACCGCGATCCCGGTGCTGATCATCGGCATCTCGATCCTCGCCTCGGCCTCGCTGGCCGGCCTCTACGGCATCGGCATCGCGGCGATGGCGATGCTGAGCATGACCGGCATCATCGTCGCCATCGACTCCTACGGGCCGATCACCGACAACGCCGGCGGCATCGCCGAGATGGCGGACATGCCGGAGTCGGTGCGCAACGTCACCGACCCGCTCGACGCCGTCGGCAACACCACCAAGGCGGTCACCAAGGGCTATGCGATCGGCTCCGCCGGGCTCGCCGCCCTGGTCCTCTTCGCCAGCTACACCGACGTGCTCGCCAACCACGGCGACGGCCGGATGTTCAGCTTCAGCCTGACCGCCCCCACGGTCATCGTCGGCCTCTTCCTCGGCGGGATCATGCCCTTCATCTTCGGAGCGCTCTGCATGCTCGCGGTGGGCCGGGCCGCCGGCGGCGTGGTGGTCGAGGTGCGCCGCCAGTTCAAGGAGATCCCGGGGATCATGGAGGGCACCGCCCGGCCGGAGTACGCGAAGTGCGTGGCCCTGGTCACCGCGGCGGCGCAGAAGGAGATGATCATCCCCGGCCTGCTGCCGGTGATCGCGCCGCTGGTCGTCGGCTTCCTGCTGGGGCCCGAGGCGCTGGGGGCGATGCTGCTCGGCACCATCGTCGTGGGCATCTTCGTGGCGCTGCAGATGACCACCGGCGGAGGCGCCTGGGACAACGCCAAGAAGTACATCGAGGACGGCCACTACGGGGGCAAGGGCACCGACGCCCACGCCGCCGCGGTCACCGGTGACACCGTGGGCGACCCCTGCAAGGACACCGCCGGACCGGCCATCAACCCGATGATCAAGGTGATGAACATCATCGCGATCCTGATGGCACCGACGGTGGCGCTCCACCACGTCTTCTTCTAGCCGCGGGCCGGTGGGTTCGGCATGGCTGCCCGGCTCGGGTACGTGGTCCGCTTCGTCGGCTCCCTTGGGCCCGCCGTCGACTTCTACGGCGGCGTCCTCGGGCTGACCCTCACCAAGCGCACCGAGCACTGGGCGCAGTTCGACTGCGGTTCGGTGCGCCTCGGCCTCTACGAGCGTGGCGCCATGGCCGCCGTGCTCGGCGTCGAGGACGAGTCGCTGGGCCGCCCCCCGGGCGCCATCGAGCTCGCCTTCGAGGTGGAGGACGTCGACCGCGCCCACGCCGCCGCGGTCGCCGCCGGCGCGCCCAGCTTCCAGGCCCCCGCCGACCGCTACTGGGGCGAGCGCACCGCCTACGTCCTCGACCCCGACGGCGGCCTCGTCGAGCTGCTCAGCAGGGTGCGGCGCTGATCCCGTGGACGAGTACCAGATCGAGATCCGCCAGGTCCGCCGCACCCTGGCCAAGCTCAAGGCCGAGAAGGCCCGCGAGGAGCTGATCGAGGAGTACGAGGTCGAGCTGCGCATCCTCGTCGCCCTCTACCAGGCCGCCACCGAGACCCTGGAGCGGGGCAACGCCGACCCCGACCTCCCCCGGGCCCTCGCCGAGATCGGCTTCGGCGACTGGACCCTCGCCAACGTCTACTCCTTCGTCTACGAGGCCGCCATGGACGCCGAGCCCGACGGCCGCGACCTCGCGAACGTGATCACCCACACCGACTACGCGGGGTCGCTCGCTGCGGTCCTCGGGCCGTGAGTCGCTCACGGTGGGCGCTCCCCGCTGCTGCGAGCGACACGCCTCGGATCGCGGCTTCGCTCAGGGCTGAGAGACGCTCAGCCACGCGCGGGCTTCGAGAGCGCTCTCAGCTCACCGCGAGCATGGAGGCGAGGGTTGTCGCTCCACGCAGCGGGGGGACGGGCGGCGGCGCGCAGGGCAGCGTATCGAGCGCCATACCCCAGGCGCGAGATCCGAGCGAGTCGATCGCGAAGCGATCGGCCGCGTCCGCCCTGCGCGCCGCCGCCCGGCCCACCGCGCCCCTGTGAGCGACTCTCACACGAAGCCCCCACTGCGAGGCGGCACCTTGATGCCGGGGTTCATCAGGCCGGCGGGATCCAGGCTGGCCTTGATCCGCTGCATCAGCGCCACGGTGCCGGGCCCGAGCTGCCGCTCCACGTAGGCGAGCTTCGAGGCGCCGACGCCGTGCTCGCCGGTGATCGCTCCCCCCATGTCGAGCACGGTGTCGAAGAGGCCGGCGGCGGCGGCATCGCCGCGGGCCCGGTCGCCGGGGAGGCGCGGGTCGATGAGGAAGGTGGCGTGGAGGTTGCCGTCACCGAGGTGACCGAAGTTCACCACCGGCACCGAGTGCTCGGCGCCGAGGCGGCGCACCCGGGCGACCAGCTCGGCGATGCGGTCGCGGGGCACCACCACGTCCTCGTTCACCTTGCCGATCATCACCGTGGCCACCGCCGCGCTGATCGCCTTGCGCGCCGCCCAGAGCCGCCGCTGCCCGGCGGGGTCGGCGGCCATCTCGACCGCCGCCGGCGAGCCCGCGGCGATCGCGGTCATGGCGGCGTCCAGCTCGGCGTTGACGCTGCTGAGGTCGCCCTCGAGCTCGACCAGCAGCAGGGCGCCGGCGTCGGGGGCGTAGGCGTCGACGCCGGTGCGTGCCACCGCCCGCAGCGCTGCCGAGTCGAGGAACTCGACGGCGGCGGGGACCAGGCCGGCGGCGCTGAGCGCGGCCACCGCGGTGGCCGCGTCCTCCATGCCGGCGAAGCCGGCCGCCACCGTCGACCGCGCCGCCGGCGCGGGGAGGAGGCGGAGCAGCACCTCGGTGACGATCCCCAGCGTGCCCTCCGAGCCGCAGGCGATGCGGAGCAGGTCGACGCCGCCGTCCCCGCCCTCGCCGAGGTGGGCGACCCGGCCGTCGGCGAGCACCACGGTGGCGCCGACCAGGTAGTCGGCGGTGGTGCCGTAGCGCAGCGTGTGGGGCCCGGCGGCGTTGCAGGCGACGTTGCCGCCGACGGTGCAGGTGGGCGACGAGCCCGGGTCGGGCGGGTAGTAGAGGCCGCAGCTCTGGGCGCGGCGGTGGATCGCGCCGGTGACCATCCCCGCCTCGGCGTGCATCCGCATCGCCTCGGGCTCGAGGCCGAGCACCGCGCTCATCCGGGTGAGGCTGACCACCACCCCACCGGTCCGGGGCACGGCGCCGCCCGAGTAGCCGGTGCCGGCGCCGCGCGGGACCACCGCGACCCCGTGCTCGGCGCACACCTGGACGACCGCGGAGACCTCGGCGGTCGAGCCGGGGAAGACCACGGCGTCGGGGAGGTGCCGCTCGCCGGACGCGCCGAAGGCGTCGTATCCGTAGGCGGCGAGGTCGGCGGGCCGGTCGAGGACCTGGGGGGCACCCACCTGCAGTCCGAGGTCGTGGACGAGCCGGGAGCCCTTCATGTGTCCACATGCTAGCAACGGTCCTCGACGCCCTCGGGCGGCGGCCGCGCGCTTCTCGGGACAATGCGGGCATGGGTTCGGCCGGCACCTCCAGCCACCTCGGCGGCGCCGTCGGGGCGGCCGCGGCCGTGCTCGGACCGCTGGCGCTGACCGCCGTGCTGGTGCCGCTGGGCGCGTCGCCGCACCGCGACTACGTCTTCCTCTACCTCGGGCTGGTCGCGCTCCTGGGGGTCGGCCTCGGCCTGGGGCCGGCGGTGCTCGCCGCTGCCACCAGCTTCCTGCTCGTGGACTGGTACTTCATCCCGCCGCTCCACACCCTGACCATCGGCGGCGAGCAGGACCTGGTCTACCTCGCCGTCTTCTTCGGCGCCGCCGGGCTGGTGGGGGGCGTGGGCTCGCGGCGGCGGCGCTCCCAGCTGGCGGCGGAGGCGCTGACCCAGCAGCTCCGCCGCGCCAACGACGAGCTGGCCCGGCTCAACCGCGAGCAGGCCGAGGCGGCGGCGGTGGCGGTGCGGCTGGCGCGGACCGAGCAGCAGGTGCGCGTCCTCGAGGAGAGCGACCGGGTGCGCCGCGACTTCCTCGCCAACGTCTCCCACGAGCTGCGCACCCCGCTCGGCAGCATCCTCACCAACAGCACCGGCCTGCTCGCCCATCCCGGCCTCCACGCCGGGCTGCGCGACGAGGTCGAGAGCATCTCCACCGAGGCCCGGCGGCTGAACCGGCTGGTCGGCGACATGCTCGACATGGCGCGGATCGAGGGCAGCGCGCTGGAATTGCGCCTCGAGCCGATCGAGCTCGCCGACGCCGTCGAGGCCGCGGTCGACCGCCTCCACGTCGGCTCGCCGTCGCGCCCGGTGGAGTGGGAGGGCGCGGCGGGGCTCCTGGTGGTCGCCGACTGGGACCGGCTCGGTCAGGTTCTCGACAACCTTCTCCGCAACGCCGACCGGGCCGCGCCGCCGGGCAGCCCGATCACGGTGCGGGCGGTGCGCGGCGCGCGCTCGATGATCGTGGTCCGGGTGGTCGACCGCGGCCCCGGGGTGCCCGAGGTGCTGCGCGAGCGGCTCTTCACCCGCTTCGCCCGGGGCGCCGGGGAGACCGCGGCGGGCGGGGGAGGTGCGGGCCTCGGTCTCGCCATCGTCCGCGGCCTGGTCGAGGCCCACGCCGGCCGGGTCTGGCTCGAGGACGGGGCTCCGGGGAGCGGGGCCAGCTTCGCCTTCAGCCTGCCCGCCGCGCCCCCCTGACCCGCCCGCTCAACGGGCCGCCGGCCAGGGCCGCACCGGGCGGTACGCGGGGCGCCACATCGCCGCGCGCACCACGTCCTCGACGGCGTCGCCGAGCGGGGCCTCGGCGACCCCCTCCGCCTCCGCCGCCCCCGCCACCGCGCAGGCCACCGCCACCGAGACCTCGCGCACCGCGTCGAGCAGGGGGAGCAGCGCGGCCCCCGGCCCGGAGAGGTCGACCTCGGCGGCGACCGCGGCGGCCGCGGCGGCGAGCATCCCGTCGGTGACCCGCCCGGCTCGGGACACGATCGCGCCGAGGCCGAGGCCGGGGAAGAGCAGCGCGTTGTTCGCCTGGGCGACCACGTGGGTGACCCGGTCGTGGGTGACCGGCTCGGCGGGGCCGCCGGTGGCCACCAGGGCGCGGCCGTCGCTCCAGGCGAGCAGGTCGCCGGGCGCCGCCTCGGCGAGCTCGGCGGGGTTCGAGAGCGGCAGGATGATCGGCCGCGGGGTGTGGCGGGCCATCTCGCTGACCGCTCCCTCGGTGAAGGCCCGGGCGACCGCCGAGGTGCCGATGAGCACGGTGGGCCGCACCCGTCGGACCACCTCCTCGAGGGTGATGCCGCCGAGGGCGCCGTCGCGCGCCCAGCCCTCGACCTCGCCGGCGGGCCGCGCGTAGGGCTGCTGGAAGTCGCGCAGGCCGCCGAGGTCGTCGGTGAGCAGGCCGGGGCGGTCGATGCACCAGAAGCGCCGGGTCGCCCGCTCGCGCGACATCCCCCCGGCCACCATCGCGTCGCGGAGCTGGTCGGCGATGCCGCACCCCGCGGTCCCCGCGCCGAAGACCACGATGCGGTTGCCGGCCAGGGGCAGCCCGCCCGCGCGGGCGCCGGAGAGCACCGCCGCCAGCACCGTCGCGCCGGTGCCCTGCATGTCGTCGTTGAAGGTGCAGATCCGCTCCCGGTGGCGGTCGAGGATGCGGCGCGCATTGCCGGGGCCGAGATCCTCCCAGTGCAGCAGCACCCCCGGGAAACGGCCGGTGACGGCAGCAACGTAGGCGTCGATGAAGTCGTCGTAGCGCTGGCCGCGCACCCGCGGATGCCGGTTGCCGACGTAGAAGGGATCGTCGAGCAGCGCCTGGTTGTCGGTGCCCGCGTCGAGCATCACCGGGATCACCCGGGAGGGGTCGATGCCCGCCGCCGCGGTGTAGACCGCGAGCTTGCCGACGGCGATGTCGATGCCGCCGACGCCCCAGTCGCCGATCCCGAGGATGGCCTCGCCGTCGGTGGCGACCACCAGGTCGACGTCGCCGCCGGCCACCCGGAAGTTGGCGAACGCGGTCTCGATCTCGTCGGGATGGTCGATGGAGAGGTAGACGCCGCGCGGCCGGCGGAACTCGTTGCTGTAGTGCCGGATGGCCTCGCCGACCGTGGGCGTGTAGATCACCGGCAGCATCTCGTGGAGGTGATCGGTGAGCAGCCGGTAGTACAGGGTCTCGTTGCGGTCGTGGAGGAGCTTGAGATACACGTAGCCGCCCAGCGCGGTGGGCTGGGCGCGGTACTGCCGGTAGGCCCGCCTCGCCTGCTCCTCGAGGGTGAGCACCCCGGCGGGGAGCAGCCCCACCAGGCCGAGCGCGTGCCGCTCCTCCTCGGTGAAGGCGACCCCCTTGTTGAGGGCCGGGGTCTGGAGCACCTCCACGCCGCGGTCGGTGGTCTCCCAGGCGCCCTCGGCGGTGAGACGGAAGCTGCGTTGCACCTCGAGAACCTCCTGGCCGCACATTGTCGGGAAACGGCACCGGGTAGAGTGGCGCGGTGTCGAGTTCCGTCGGCATCCTGCTGCAGACCCTCCAGCGGGTCGTCGACCGCGTCAGCGTCGACGGCTCGACCGAGCCGGTCGCCCTGGATGTGCGCACCGCCAGCACCGCCCTCCACCTCACCAACCTCGGCGAGCTGGTGGAGCAGAGCCGCGAGCTCACCCGCTCGGGCGGCGCGCTCGAGGCGCTCCGCGCCAGCGACCCGGCCATCTTCGCCGGGGTGGTGGCCCAGCCGGTGCTCACCGCCCACCCCACCGAGGCGAGGCGGCTGGCGCTGCGCCGGCGGCTCGAGCAGGTGCGCGCCGCTCTCGAGCGGCTGCTCGGGGACAGCCCTCCGGCCGGGGCCGAGGCCGACCTCGAGGTCGCCGTCGAGATGCTCTGGCGCACCGACAGCGTGCGCCACTCCACGGTCACCGTCGCCGACGAGATCAGGTTCGTCGAGACCTTCCTGCGGGGGCCGCTCGCCGAGGCGGCGATCACCGTCGAGAACCTGGCCCAGCCGCACGCCACCGCCGCCATGCCCGCCCGGCTGCGCCTGGGCAGCTGGATCGGGGGAGACCAGGACGGCAACCCCTTCTGCACCGCCGCCGACCTCCAGGCGGCGCTGCGCGGCGCCGGGGAGATGGCCCGCGCCCGGCATCGCGACTTCGCCCTGCGGGCGGTGGGCGAGCTCACCCTGCCGCTGACCCTCGACGACCTCGAGCCCCGCACCCGGCGCTGGCTGCGCATCCACGCCGGTGACCGCACCGGGCGCCGCTTCGTCGGCGAGGCGCTCCGGCTGCTCGCCGAGGTGGTGGCCGAGCGGGTCGGCACCGGGTCGCCCACCACCTATCGCAGCCGGGCCGACCTCGCCACCGACATCGAGCGGATCGCCGGGGAGATGGAGCGCAATGGCGCCGATCACCTGGTCGAGCCGCTGCTGGGCCGCTGGCGGGCCTGGTGCCGGCTGGCCGGGCTCCACCTCGTCGACCTCGACGTGCGCACCCACTGCACGGTGCTCCGGGCGCTCGCCGGCTCGGCGACGCCGCGGGCGAAGCGCCTCTGGGGCGAGCCCGCCGCGCTGCTCGCCGAGCTGACCGCCTCGGGGCCGCCCACCGCCGACAGCGGTGCCGAGGACCAGCTGCTCGACAGCCTGGTGGTCTGGGCCGACTTCCTCCGCCGCAACCCCGACCTCGGCGGCTCGCTGGTGCTGAGCGGCTGCAGCGGTCCGGCGGAGATGGTGGTCGCCCTCTGGCTGCTGCGCAGCCACCCCCCGCTCGACGAGCGCATCCGGATCTCCCCGCTCTTCGAGGACGAGGGCGCGCTCCACGCCTGCGGCCAGACCCTGCGGACGATGTTCGCCCTCCCCGAGTACGTGGCTCATCTCGGCTGCCACGCCGGCCAGCAGGAGGTCCTCCTCGGCTACTCCGACACCACCAAGGCCAGCGGCTACCTCAGCGGCGCCCTGGCGCTGCGGCGCGCCCATCGCGAGGTGGCGGCGGCGTGCGAGGCACACGGCGCCCGCCCCTTCATCTTCCACGGCCGGGGCAGCACCGTCGCCCGTGGCGGCGGGCCCACCGGTGAGGCGGTGCTCGCCCAGCCCTCGCGCACCCTCGACGGACGGCTGCGCTGGACCGAGCAGGGCGAGTCGATCTCGCTGCGCTTCGACGACCCGGTGGTGGGCGCCGGCCACCTCGCCGAGACCCTGCTCGCCCTCGCCAGCAGCGCCACCGGCGGCGGTGACCCGGCGTGGATGCCGGACTGGCTCAAGGAGGTCAACGCACGCAGCCGCACCGTCTACGAGGAGTGGTACGCCGACCCCGGGATGGCGATCTTCCACCGCGCCTTCACCCCCATCGACGCCATCGAGCGGCTGGCGATCGGCTCACGCCCCGCCCGGCGCACCACCGACCCGCTGCCCCGAGCCCTGCGGGCGATCCCCTGGCACTTCTCCTGGGCCCAGGCGAGAGTGGTCGCGTCGGTGTGGTTCGGGGCGGGGAGCGGCCTGGGCATGCTCACCGACGACCCCCCCCGGCTGGAGGCGGCTCGGGCGCTCTACCGCGAGTCGACCTGGTTCCGCTCCACCGTCGACAACCTCGAGATGGTCGTGTTCAAGACCGACTGGGAGGTGGGCGCCCTGTACGCCGGCCTGGCCCGGGGCGCCGGCGCCGACCGCTGGCTGCCCCGCCTGCGTGAGGAGTACGACCGCTGCGCCGAGGCGCTGCTCGCGGTGCGCGGCGGCCAGGGCCTGCTCGACCACCAGCCCGACCTGCGCGGCCGTCTCGCCGCCCGCGGCCGGGCACTGCGTCCGCTGCACGAGCTCCAGGTCCTGCTCCTCGAGGGATGGCGCCGCGAGGGCAGCGACGCCCTCCTCCGGCTGGTGCACGGGACCATCAACGGGATCGCCGCCGGAGTTCAGAACACCGGCTGATCGGGCGCCGCGCCCTCCCCGGATGGGGCCTTCGTCCGGGCGTTTGGGCAGCACGCACCGTATGGCTTGTGCGATCCGCATGAGCCCCCCTGTCCCAAATTGAGGTGACGCGCACAGTGATTTGACCCGGGTTTCAGCCGTATTTGTTCACAAGCCGGGTGGGCCGGCGCAGCAAGAGGGGGAAGGCATGACACCGAGTCCAAACTGGCTGGTACCCGGCGACAACGCCTGGCAGCTGATCTCGGCGACGCTCGTCGGGATCATGAGCATCCCAGGCCTGGCGATCCTCTACGGAGGCATCGTCAAGCGGAAGTGGGCGGTCAACTCGGCGCTGATGGTCGTCTACGCGTTCGCGATGACGCTCGTGGTCTGGACCCTCTTCGCCTACAACATGGCCTTCGGCGCACCCGTGGGCGGAGGCGGCCCGAACTTCTTCCGCAACCTGGTGGGCGTGCCCCATCCGGCGCTCGGCGCGGGCGACCAGCTGCACCAGGCGGCGATCCCGCTGCTCGGGGGGCTGATCCCCGACCTGCACTTCCCCGGCTCGACCCTGGTCTACTTCCAGTTCGTCTTCGCGGCGATCACGGTGATCATCCTCGCCGGCGCGGTGCTCGGCCGGATGAGCTTCAAGGCGTGGATGATCTTCGCCCCCCTCTGGATCACCTGCGTCTACACCGTCGGCGCCTTCATGATCTGGGGCGGTGGCTGGCTCGCCCAGCTCGGCGCCCTCGACTACTCGGGCGGCTACGTCATCCACGTCGCCGCCGCGGTCTCGGGCTTCACCGCGGCCGCGGTGATCGGGCCCCGGCTGCTGAAGGACCGGCAGAACTGCAAGCCGAACAACCTGATGATGGCCGTCGCCGGCGGCGGCCTGCTCTGGCTGGGCTGGTCGGGCTTCAACGGCGGCGACCCGTACTTCGCCAACGCCGACGCCGCCGCGGCGATCCTCAACACCCACGTCTGCACCGCCATGGCCCTGCTGACCTGGATGGTCCTCGACATCATCAAGACCGGCAAGCCGAACACCCCCGGCATGATCAACGGCATGATCGCCGGCCTGGTCGCGATCACCCCCGGAGCGGGCTGGATCTCCGGCTTCAGCGCCATGCTCCTCGGCCTGATGGCGGGCGCGCTGCCCTGGGCGACGATGACCTACCTCAGCAACCGGGGCCCGTTCAAGCGGGTCGACGACACCCTCGGGGTCATCCACACCCACGGCTTCCCCGGTGCGCTCGGCGGCCTCGCCACCGGCGTCTTCGCCTCGCCGAACATGATCCAGTACCTGGGCACCAAGGGAAACCCGGACGTCAGCTTCGCGGGTCTGATCCACGGGAACCCGCACCAGCTGCTGGTGCAGGCGTTCGCGCTGGCCGTGATCATCGTCTGGAACGCGGTCGCGACCTTCGTCATCCTCAAGCTGATCGGCCTGGTCGTGAAACTGCGGATGTCCGACGCCGAGCTGGAGACCGGTGACCTCGCCATCCACGGCGAGGACGTGGTCGACGTGGTCGGGGTCGCGGTGCCCATCCTCGACGGTGTCCCAGAGCTCGCGGGGGTCGCCGCCGGCGACACCGACGGACGCGGCGGATCGATCGCGGCGCAGCTGCGCACCACCCTCGGCGAGGCCCTGGGGGTCGATCCCGAGAGCCTCTCCCTGCTCAGCGGAGAGGAGGCCGCCACCGCCCTGGGACGGCACGCCGCGCTCGAGGCCCGTCTCACCGTGCAGGCGGCGCCGGTCGTCCCGACCGCCCCGCCGTCCGCGGGGGCGATCTCGGGCAAGCCGCAGAACCGCAGCAATGCCAAGGCGCGTCCGGGGTCGGATCCGGACCAGGAGTAACCGCAGCAACGGAGCGGCCGGGCGCACACGGCGCCCGGCCGCACCCGCTCGGGGACCGGGTCAGTGGGCCGGCGGCCCGAACCGGTAGCCGTTGCGGCCGGCGGTGACGATCAGCTCCGGCGCCGCCGGGTCGACCTCGAGCTTGGTCCGGAGCCGCCGGATGAACGTCCACAGGTAGTTGCGCTCGCTGGCGTACGACGGGCCCCACACCCGCTGCAGCAGCGACCGGTGGTCGACCACCTGGCCGGCGTGCCGGGCGAGCTCGGCGATGAGCAGGTACTCGGTGGGGGAGAGGGTGACCTCGCGGCCCGCCCGGGTCACCGCCCTGGCGCCCAGGTCCACGGTGACGTCGCCGGCGGTCACCGTCATCGCGGGGCCGGCCGGGGGACGCACCCGGCGGAGCACCGCCCGCAGCCGGGCGAGCAGCTCGTCGGCGCCGAAGGGCTTGGCCAGGTAGTCGTCGGCGCCCATGTCGAGGGCGCGCACCTTGTCGGCCTCCTCGCCGCGGGCGCTGATGACGATCACCGACGGCGCCCGGCGGCCCTGGAGCGCCCCCAGGATCCGCCAGCCGTCGACGAAGGGCAGCCCGATGTCGAGAAGGACCACGTCGTACTCCCCGGAGCGGATCGCCTCCCCGGCGGCCAGCCCGTCGGCGACGGCGGTCACCGTGTAGCCGGCCCGCTCGGCGTTGGTCACGATCGCCTGGCGCAGGGCACGGTCGTCCTCGACCACCAGCACCGCCGCGGGCGCTCCCGCCTCGGGGAGGCGAGCCGTCATCCGCCCAGGGTACCGGGCGCGGCCGGGCCAGGCGTCGAGGGGCCCGCGGCTATACTCGATCACATGGCGGAGACTGGTGTGGTGCAGGCGGTGGAGCGTGCTCTGAGCACGGTGATGGAGCCCGAGCTCCACAAGGACCTGATGACCCTGCGGATGGTCCAGGACATCAGGGTGGACGGCGGCACCGCCTTCATGCGGGTGGTGCTGACCACCCCCGCCTGCCCGCTCAAGGACCGCATCCAGCGGGACATCGAGGCCGCGGTGGTGGGCTCGGTCCCCGGGGTCGAGCGGATCGAGATCACCTGGGACGCCAACGTCACCGCCACCCGCGGCATCCCCGGCCGCAAGGAGATCGTCGGGGTGCGCAACGTGGTCGCGGTCAGCGCCGGCAAGGGCGGTGTGGGCAAGACCACGGTGAGCGTCAACGTCGCCCTCGCGCTGCTCCAGGCGGGGGCGCGGGTGGGCCTGCTCGACGCCGACGTCTACGGGCCGAACGTGCCGATCATGCTGGGGCTCACCGGCCAGCCGGAGGCGATGGGCGATCGCATCCTCCCGCTCACCGGGTACGGCCTGAAGGCGATGTCGATCGGCCTCATGCTCAAGCCCGACCAGGCGGTGGTGTGGCGCGGGCCGATGCTGTCGGGCGCGATCCGCCAGTTCCTCTACGACGTCGAGTGGGGCGAGCTCGACTACCTCGTGGTCGACCTCCCCCCGGGCACCGGCGACGCCCAGCTGTCGCTGGCCCAGAGCATCCCGTTGACCGGCGCGGTGATCGTCACCACCCCGCAGGACGTCTCCATCGCCGACGTCAGCCGCGGCATCCAGATGTTTCGGCAGCTCAAGGTGCCGGTGCTCGGGGTGATCGAGAACATGAGCGGCTACGTCTGCGCCCACTGCGGCGAGACCACGGACATCTTCGGCAAGGGCGGGGGCCGCGAGCTCGCCGGCCGCTACCGCCTGCCCTTCCTCGGCGAGA
The DNA here is from genome assembly GCA_963846365.1 of uncultured Chloroflexia bacterium. Lineage (GTDB taxonomy): Bacteria > Chloroflexota > Dormibacteria > Aeolococcales > Aeolococcaceae > CF-96. The sequence goes on along the minus strand of CAWJVN010000001.1, from coordinate 131,121 downwards.
TCCCGCTCGATCCGCGCATCCGCGTGGGTGGGGGCGAGGGCCAGCCGATCATGGTCGCAGCGCCCGACAGCCCGATGAGCGCGGTCTTCCGCAACGTGGCCTCCCACATCGCCGCCGAGGTGAGCAAGGAGAACTTCCGCGCCTCGGCGGGGCCGGTGATGCCGAGCGGTCCGCGGCTGCCGATCAAGACCTAGGTGGGACGCAGCGCGCTGGCGCCGGGCCGCGGGCTGCGGGAGACGGCGCCGGCCGGTCCGGAGCGGCCCGCCGGCAGCGATGCCCCGCGGCGGCGGGCGCTGCGCATCGCCCTGGTGGTGGGCGCCTTCATCGGGATGGTCGACGCCACCATCGTCGCCGTCGCCGCCGAGCCGATGGCCCGCCACTTCGGCATCTCCCCGGCGGCGGCGCAGCAGACCCTGGGCGTCTACCTGGTCACGGTCACCGCGACGGTGCCGGTGCTCGGCCGGCTCGGCGACCGCCTCGGTCGCCGCGAGGCGTACCTCGCCGGCTTCGCCGTCTTCGCGGTGGGCTCGGTGGTCGCCGCCCTGGCACCGCACTTCGGGATCCTCCTCGCCGGCCGCGCGGTGCAGGCGGTGGGCGGCGGCCTGCTGACCGCCGGCAGCCTGGCGCTCACCGCCGAGCACGCCCGTCCCCGCGGCGCCGGCCGGGCGGTGGCGGTGCTGGTCATCGCCCAGGCCCTGGCCGGGCTGGTGGGGCCGCCGGTGGGCGGCGCCCTGGTCGCGATCTGGGGGTGGCAGGCGGTGTTCTGGGCGGGCCTGCCGCTGGCCGCGCTGGGGGTGCTGATCACCCTGCGGGCGGTGCCCCGCAGCGTCCCCGCGGGCCGCGCCGCACGCCTCGACCTGCCCGGGGCCGCCGGCCTCGCGGCGCTGCTCCTCGGCCTCGGCGCCGGGGTGGCCTCGATCCCCGGCCCGGCGCTCGGCGACTGGCCGGCGGCGCGGTGGTTGGTGGTGGCCGCCGCCGGCGGGCTGGTGCTCGTCGTCGCCGAGCTGCGCGGCAGCGCGCCGATCATCGACCGCCGCTGGCTCGGCGGCCGCTTCGGCGCCGCCACCCTCGCCACCCTGCTCAGCACCGGCTCGCTGATGTCCTGCTTCGCCCTGCTGCCGTTCTGGCTGGAGAACGCCCACGGGGCGAGCGCCGCGGTGGCCGGGGCCGCCTTCATCCCCATCGGCGTCGGGATCGCGCTGACCTCACGCCGGGGCGGCCGCCTCGGCAACTCCGGCCACACGGCCACCACCACCGCGGCGGGGATGCTGCTCGCCGCCGCCGGCTTCCTGCTCTCCGCCCTCGCCGCCGCCGCCTACGTCCCGGCGCTGCTCCCGGTCGGCCTGCTGGTGCTCGGCTGTGGCAACGGCCTGTTCTCGTCCGCGAACACCGCCGCCGCCCTGGCGACCGCCCCGCGCAGCGCCCTCGGCGGCGCCGCCGGTTTTCTCAGCACCGCCCGGAACGCCGGCGTGATCCTCGGGCTGGGGGTCACCGGGGCCGCCTACACCGCGGCGATCCGCGGCGGCCACCATGGAGCCGACCGGGCCGCGGGCGCGCTCTTCGCCGGCACCGCGCTGATCTGCGTCGCCGTCGCCCTGCTCGCCCACCTCACCTACCGGCCGCTGCGGGCGGGCGCGATCGCCGCCCCTCCCGCCGCCCCCGCCGACCTCGCCGCCGGCGGCTGATGGGACGGGCCCCGCTGGTCGCCGTCTGCGGCCCGGGTCGGGCCACCGCGGAGGAGGAGCGGCTCGCCGAGGCGGTCGGCCGCGGCCTCGCCGAGGCGGGCGCGGTGGTGCTCTGCGGCGGTCTCGGCGGGGTGATGGCGGCCGCCGCCCGGGGCGTCCGGGCGGCCGGCGGGCTCTGCGTCGGGCTGCTGCCCGGCGACGATCCCGAGGAGGCCGCCCCCGAGGTCGGGCTCGCCCTCCCCACCGGCCTCGGCGAGCTGCGCAACGGCCTGCTGGTCCGCGCCTCTGCCGCGGTGGTTGCCATCGGCGGTGCCCATGGCACCCTGAGCGAGATCGCCCTGGCGCTGCGGATCGGCCGGCCGGTGGTGGGCCTCCGCACCTGGGAGCTGCGCGCCCCCGGTGCCGCCGGGCCCGACCCGGGGGTGGTGAGCGCCGGATCCGCGGCGGACGCCGTGGCCCGCGTGCTGACTGCAATCGCGCGCCGCGGCGATGTACTTTAAGTCCATGAGCGTCTTCCGCCGCCTCTCGATGGTGTTCCAGCAGAAGGCCAACCGAGTGCTCGACAGGGCCGAGAACCCCGCCGAGGCCCTCGACCTCTCCTACGAGAAGATGCTCGAGAACCTGCAGACGGTTCGCCGCAGCATCGCCGACGTCCTCACCTCGCAGAAGCGGCTCGAGGCCCAGCGCGACACCCTGCAGCAGCAGTTCGAGATCCTCCAGGGGCACGCCCGGCTCGCCGTCGAGCAGGGGCAGGACGACCTCGCCCGCACCGCCCTCTCCCGGGCCCAGCTGGTCCGGGTCCAGATCGAGGGCCTCGACCCGCAGATCGAGCAGCTGCGCGAGCAGGAGCAGCAGCTTGAGGTGGTGGGGGAGAGGCTTCGCGGCAAGGTGGAGGCGTTCCGCGGGCAGCGCGAGACCATGAAGGCGCAGTACTCGGCGGCGAAGGCGAGCACCAGGGCGATGGAGGGGGTGACCGGCCTCTCCGAGCAGATGGCGGACGTCTCGCTGATGATCGACCGTGCCCAGGGCAGGGTGGAGGACATGAAGGCGCGGGCCGCCGCCGTCGGCCAGCTCGCCGAGACCGGGGCGCTCGACGCCGTCGGTCGTGGCGACGACCTCGAGGCCCGGCTGCGGATCAGCGCCGCCGAGTCCACCGTCGACCGGCAGCTGCTGGAGATGAAGCGCCAGCTCGCCCTGGAGGCGCCGGCGGAGCCGCCCCGCCTGGAGGCTGCGGGCATCGTGGTGCGGATCGCCGGCGACGACCAGTACCGGCTCCCGGCCAACGCCCGCTCCGCGCTGGAGGGGCTGGACGAGGACCTCGCCCGCGCCATCGAACAGGACAGCGCCGAGGACTTCGCCCGGCTGACCCGCCGGCTCGTGACCTTCGTGAACGACATGGGCGAGCGGCTGCCCCGGGACGACGTGCGGGCATCCGACCTGATCGTCCCCGCCGCGGACATGAGCCTGGCGGACGCGAGGAAGCTGCTCGACGCAGGGGCGTCGGGACCCGGGGCCTGATCCGGCGGATGGCTCCCGTCCCGCTGGCCCGTCGCCTGCTCCGGGGCAGGGACCTGGCCGACGCCCGCTACTTCGAGCCGATCGGAGTCGACGATATGGCCGCCGCGGCGCACCTCTCCCGTGCCCACTTCAGCCGCGAGTTCCGGCGTGCGTTCGGCGAGCCGCCGCACGCCTACCTGCTCACCCGCCGGCTCGAGCGCGCCGCCGCGCTCCTGCGCACCACCGACCGGTCCGTCGCGGACATCTGCGTCTCGGTGGGGTGGGAGAGCGTGGGGTCCTTCACCACCAGCTTCACCCGCACCTACGGCCGCTCGCCGACGGCGTACCGCACGGCATTCCCGCCCGCCGCGCTCCACGCGCTGGTGCCGGCCTGTGTCGTCCGAGCCCACGGCCGCCCCCAACGGCGCACGTTTCGAGAAGACGGCCGCGCCGCGGGCGGGTAGCGTGGACGGCGACCCTTCCCCGACCCACAGGAGACCCCGATGATGAGGATCGCCACCGCCCAGGTCTGGGTGCACGACCAGGACGTCGCCCTCGACTTCTACACCCGGAAGCTCGGCATGGAGCTCCGCGGAGACGTGACCCTCCCGGAGATGGGTGACTTCCGCTGGCTCACCGTGGGGCCCGCCGGCCAGCCCGACATCTCGATCGTGCTGATGGCCATCCCCGGAGCGCCGGTCATGGACCCGGAGACGGCCGAGCAGGTGCGCTCGCTGATGGCGAAGGGCTTCGCCGGGACGGTCTTCCTGACCACCGACGACTGCCGGGCGACGTACGAGGAGCTGTCCGCCCGCGGCGTCGAGTTCACCGAGCCCCCGGAGGAGCGCCCCTACGGGATCGACGCCGGATTCCGCGACCCGTCCGGCAACAGCCTCCGGCTCACCCAGCTGCGGGAGATGGCGGCGGTCTGAGCTGCCGGGGCGGGGCGCTCGGTGCGTCCCGCCTCGGCTCCGGCCCGGTCAGGCGAGCACCGCGTCCGAGGCCGCGTTGAGTGCCGACACCGCGCGCTCGTCGTCGGTGAACACCCGGATCTGCAGGCTGTGCTGGGGCAGTCGCGCCACCAGCTCGGCGGTGCGGCTGTGCAGCACCTCGCCGCGCAGCGGGTCCCAGATGGCGACCATGCCGTCCTCGGCCATCGGGTTGTGGGGGGCGACGCTGATGCTGGCGACGTCGAGCTCGAAGCGCACCCCGCGCAGCGCCGCCGGCAGCGCGTCGACGATGCGCTCGCGAAGGTCGCCGAGGTCGGTGCCGGTGCGGGCGCTGATCTCGTAGGCGAGGTGCCAGCGGAGGCGGCGCTCGGTGATCCGCGCCCAGGCCTGGGCGAGGCGGTGCTCGGAGCTTCCGGCCGGGGCGCGCCGCCAGCGCTCCACCGCCTCGAGCAGCGACCAGTCGGTGAGGGCGCGGTAGTCGTCGAGATGCTCGAGCGGGCTCCCGGGGAGGAGGTGCTCGACGGTCTCGGCGAAGATCTCCCGCATCGACAGGTCGATGCGGCGCACGGTGCGGTGGAAGTAGATGTTGGTGTAGAGGTAGAGCCGTGCCTGCAGGAACATCTGCAGCGCCGCCGCGGCGTGGCCGTGGAGCACCACGGTGTCGCCGCTGACGAAGGTGTAGTGCACCAGCCGGCGGACGTCGACGGCGCCGGCGCTCACCCCGCACATGTAGGCGTCGCGGGGCACGTAGTCGAGGTTGTCGACGGTCGCGGGCCCGCAGAGCAACGGCTTGCAGGCGCGCAGCCATGCCGGGGGCTGATAGCCGTCCATCTCCGCGGGCGCCATCACCCACGCCACCCAGCGGGGGTCGACGCTCTCGCCGGAGGCGAAGCCGCCGCCGGGCCCGGCGCGGAGCGAGGCGACCAGGTCGCCGAGCTGCTCGGTGACCAGGTGGCGGCCGACGTCCTCGTGGTCGATGCCGTGGCGGGCGAGCACCTCGCGGTCGAAGAAGTGGCCGAAGGGGCCGTGGCCGACGTCGTGGAGAAGCCCGGCGAGCCGCAGCGTCTCCTCGACCAGGGCGGGCGACGGCGCGTCGGGGAAGGCGGCCCGCAACGAGGCGTCGACCCGGCGGGCGAAGAGGCTGGCCAGGTGCATCGAGCCGAGCAGGTGGGAGAAGCGGGAGTGCTCGGCGGTGGGGAAGACCCACCACGCCGACTGGAGCTGGTGGATGCGGCGCAGCCGCTGCAGCCAGCCGCTGTCGAGCAGCTGCTGCTCGCCGGGCGCGCCGTGGCCCGATTTGGTGATCTCGATGTAGCCGTGGAGCGGATCGGAGATGAGGTTCACCTCGCCGAAGCGCGCCGCCGCGTCCATCGCCCGAGATGGTAGCCGGGGTGAGCGAACCGGGTTACCCGGTGGCGCCGCCCAGGCTGCGCATCGAGCGCACCACGGCGGCCAGACCACCCGCCGAGTTCGGGGTGCTGCTCGCGCCAGAGCGCATAGCAGTCGAAGAAGGCCGCGGTGGGGTGGGAGAGCCGCCGGAACGCGTGCAGCCGCTCCTCGTGGAGGCTGCAGTTGAACTGCAGGGCGCGGAGCAGCCGGTCGCCCTGGACGTTGCGCAGGCGGCGGTCGTCGCGGACCCAGAGCAGCGCCAGCAGGGCGACGCCGGCGGCGCTGGCGACGCCGACCGCGATCACCAGGCTGGAGGCCACGCTGACGGTGGCGGCGTGGCTCTGGGCGAGCACCACGGCGGCGACGCCGACGGCGGCGACGAGCACGGCCAGGCCGAGCCGCTGGCGCCGGTTGCGGGCGAGCATGTGGCGGTAGCTGCGGTGATAGCTCTCGCAGAGGCGCTGGATGTTCGGGGAGGCCTCCAGCAGCTCCGGGGCGGTGGGCAGCATGGTGCTGTCATGGGCCGGGGACGGCGTCGCCGCCGCCACGGTGGGCTGGGCCGGCACCCGCGCCGGGGTGTCGGCGGCGAGCAACGCGGCGCGCAGCGCCTGGTTGGACGAGGCGTCGGCGACGGGGGGGCGGGCCTGCATGTCCACGTTCTACCCCGGCGTGCCTCCATCCCGACCGGCGATGGACACTTCGTCACCAACGCGTCAGGCCACCGTCTGTCAGTAGCATCGGCCCGCCATGAGCTTGCCGGTCGCCTGCACCGTGGCGGGCAGCGATCCCTCCGCCGGAGCCGGTCTGCAGGCCGACCTCAAGACCTTCGCCGCCTGCGGCGTCTACGGCGCCAGCGTGGTGACGGCGGTCACCGCGCAGAACACCTCCGGGATCGGTGCCGTCCACCTCATCCCCGCGGACGTGATCGCCGCCCAGATCGACGCCGTGGCCGCCGACCTCGCCCCGGCGTCGTGGAAGACCGGCATGCTCGGCGACGCCGCCGTGGTCGCCGCGGTCGCGGCCGGGCTCCGCCGCCACCGCGCCGTCAACCTGGTGGTCGACCCGGTGATGCGCTCGACCTCGGGGCGGGCGCTGCTCTCCGAACCGGGGGTGGACGCGCTCCGCACCCTGCTGCTGCCCCTGGCGACGGTGGTCACCCCCAACCGCGCCGAGGCGGCGGCGCTCAGCGGCCGGCGGGCCGGCACCGTGGAGGAGGCCCGCGAGGCGGGGTGGGCGCTCTGCGCCCTGGGTCCGCGGGTCGCCGTGGTCACCGGTGGCGACCTTCCCGGCGCCCGGGTCGTCGACGTCGTCTGCGAGGTGGCCACCGGCCGGTGCCTGGAGCTCGAGCACCCCCGGGTGCCCGGTCGCGGCACCCACGGCACCGGCTGCACCCTCAGCGCGGCGGTGGCCGCATTCCTCGCCCGCGGGATCGCGCCGCTCGATGCCGTCGCCAGCGCCCGGGCCTACGTCCGGACGGCGCTGCTGCGCGCCCCCGGGCTCGGCGCCGGGCACGGCCCGCTCGGCCACCTCGATCCCGAGCCGGCCGCGGTGGTGCGCGCTCCGCTCGGCGAGGGCTGACGGTGCGCCTGCCGCGGCTGCGCGACCGGGGTGGCGACCCCGCCGAGCGGCTCGAGCTCGCCGCCCGGGCGCTCGAGGACGGCGATCCCCGCCGCGCCCTCGACCTCGCCACCGGGGCGCTGCGCGAGGCCCGCCGCGGTGGACCCGGTGGCGAGGTGGTCGAGGCGCTGCTGCTCCGCGCCGGGGCCCTCTTCGAGCTCGAGCGCTTCGCCGAAGCCCGCAAGGACGCCTCCCGCGCCTGCCAGGCCGCGCCCGGCAACCCCTCCGCGTGGATGGAGCTCGCCGAGTGCGCCTACCGCTGTGCCGAATTCGCGGAGGCGACCGCCGCGGCGCGCACCGGCGTCGACCTCGACCCCGAGGACGCCGACGGCTGGCACCTGCTCGGCCGCCTCTCGCTGTGGGAGGAGGATGGGGCCGCCGCCGACGCCGCCTTCCGCCGCGCCGCCCGGCTCGACCCCGAGGAGTACGTGGTCCCGGTGCGCATCGCCTCGGGCGAGTTCGACCGCACCGCCGCCCGGATCTGGTCCACGATCCCCGCTGCCTTCCAGGCGCGGCTGGGCAACGCTCTGGTGGTGGTCGAGCCGCTGCCCGACCCCGACGAGGTGGCCAGGGGCTTCGATCCCGACACCCTGGGCATCTACGAGGGCGGCACCGCGCTCGCCGGCGACGACTGGCCGGAGCGGATCGTGCTCTACCAGCGCAACCACGAGAACGTCTGCGGCAGCCTCGGAGCGCTGCGCGAGGAGATCCGGCGCACGGTGCTGCACGAGGTCGGGCATCACTTCGGCATGGACGAGCACGAGCTGCCGTACTGAGTTGTCCCGGCAGAGCTCTACCATGAGCCCGCATGCAGGTCCCGTACGAGATCAGGTACCGGCGGGGCGTCCACCTGCCCGCGCTCGACCTCTGGATCGACGCGCGCGCGGGTCGTGATGTGGCGGTGGTGAGCCACGCCCATGGCGACCACATCGCCCGCCACCGCCGGTCGATCTGCACCGAGGCGACCCGCCGGGTGATGGCGCTGCGCACCGGGTCGCGCCGCCGCCGGCGCGCTGCCACCGCCGACCCGCCGGGCGTCGGACTCGCCTTCGGCGAGGAGGTGGAGCACCGCGACGCCGTGCTCTCGCTGCACCCCGCCGGTCACGTCCTCGGCTCCAGCCAGGTGCTGGTGAGCCATCGCGGGGTGCGCCTCGTGTACAGCGGTGACATCAAGCTGCGCGCCGCCCACACCGCCGAGCCGCTCGAGCACATCGAGTGCGACGTCCTCATCGTCGAGGCCACCTTCGGCCGTCCCCAGTTCCGCTTCCCGCCCACCGACGCGGTGGTGCGGGCGATCTGCGACTTCTGCCTCGACAGCGTCGCCGCGGGGGTGACGCCGGTGCTCTACGCCTACTCCCTGGGCAAGGGCCAGGAGGTGCTCTCCCACCTCGCCGGGGCGGGGCTGCCGGTGGTGCTCTGCGGCTCGCTCTTCACCGTCACCGAGATCTACCGGGCGATGGGGGTGCGGCTGCCCTCGGCGCAGCCCTGCGGGGGCGCGCTGCCCCCGGGCGCGGTGGTGATCTGCCCGCCGCACCTGCGGGGGCGGTCGTGGGTGGAGCGGATCCGCCCGCGGCGCACCGCCTACATCAGCGGCTGGGCGGTGGAGCGGGGCGCCTGCCTGCGACATGGCTGCGACGCCGCCTTCGCGCTCAGCGACCACGCCGACTTCGACGAGCTCCTGCGCTACGTCGAGCGGAGCCGCGCGCCGCAGGTGTACACGCTCTTCGGCTTCGCCGAGGACCTCGCCCACCAGCTGCGCCGCCGCGGCGTCCGCGCCGAGGCGCTGGCGGCGAGCCGGCAGCTCGAGCTCGGTCTCGGCTGATGCGCCGGTTCGCCGAGTGCGCCGACGCGATCGCGGCCACCTCCTCGAAGCTGGAGAAGGTGCGCGTCCTCGGCGAGTACCTGGCGTCGCTCGACGTCGATCGCCTCGCCGTCGCCACCCGTTTCCTCGCCGGCCGGATCTTCCCCGCCTGGGACGGGCGGGTGCTGATGGTCGGCTTCGCGGCGATGCGCAGCGTGCTGCTCGCGCTCACCGGCGCCGGCGACGCCGAGCTGGCCCAGTCGTACCGCCGTCACGCCGACAGCGGCGACGTGGTGCGTGACCTGCTCCAGGCCGCAGGTCACCGCGGCCCCGGGCTCGACCTGCTCGAGGTTGCGGCCGGTTTCGACCGGATCGCCTCGACCACCGGCACCGGCGCCCGGACCGTGCTGCTCACCGAGCTGCTCCGCGCCTGCACCGCGGACGAGGCGCGCTACGTCACCAAGCTGATCAGCGGGGACATGCGCATCGGGCTGCGCGAGGGGCTGGTGGAGGAGGCGGTGGCCCGCGCCTTCGGGCGTCCCCCCGTGGCGGTGACCCGGGCCGACATGCTGATGGGCGACCTCGGCGCGGTGGCGGTGCTCGCCGCCGAGGACCGCCTCGCCGAGGCCGCGCCGCGGCTGGGCGCGCCGCTGCGCTACATGCTCGCCTCGCCGGTCGCCGACGCCGACGAGGTGGTGGCGCGGATGGGCGAGGAGGTGTGGGTCGAGGACAAGTACGACGGCATCCGCTGCCAGCTCCACCGGGGGCCGGAGCGCACCGTCCTCTACAGCCGCGACCTCCGCGACATCACCGGGCAGTTCCCCGAGATCGTCGAGGCGGCCGCGGGTCTGCCCGGCGAGATGGTCCTCGACGGCGAGCTGCTCGGGTTCCGGGAGGGCCGTGTGCTGCCCTTCTCCGAGCTCCAGACCCGGCTGGGACGCAAGTCGCCGAGCCGGGCGGTGCTCGACGCGGTGCCGGTGGTGTACACCGCCTGGGACCTCCTCCACCAGGGCGGCGAATGGCTGCTCGACACCCCGCTGCGGGAACGCCGCGAGCGGCTCGAGGAGCTGCGCCTCGGCGGCCGGTTCGCAGTCGCCCACCTCGAGCGCGCCACCGGCGCCGCCGAGGTCGACGCCCTCTTCGCCGACGCGCGGGCGCGGCTCAACGAGGGGCTGATGGCCAAGAACCCCGAGTCGGCCTACACCCCGGGGCGGCGCGGGCTCGCCTGGCTGAAGTTGAAGCGGCCGCTCGACACCCTCGACTGTGTGGTGGTCGGTGCCGAGTGGGGCAACGGCAAGCGCCGGGGCGTGCTCAGCGACGTCACCTTCGCGGTACGTGTCGCCGAGGGGTCCGACGAGCTCGCCACCGTCGGCAAGGCGTACACCGGTCTCACCGACGTCGAGATCGCGGAGATGACCCGGCTGCTGCTCGACTCCACCGTCGCCGACCACGGTCACCACCGCACGGTGCGGCCGGAGATCGTCATCGAGGTGGCGTTCGAACTCGGTGCAGCAGTCGACCCGCCACCGCTCCGGGTACGCGCTGAGATTCCCCCGGATCGCCCGCTGGCGTCACGACAAGGGGCTGGACGACATCGACACCCTCGACCGGGTGCGCCAGATCGCGACGGCGCTGGTCGAGCAGCGCGAGCAGCGGGTCGACCAGGCCTGAGCGTCAGCCGGCGCCGTCCGGGGGGTCGAGCACGGGCGCGAAGAGCGCGGGGGTGTCCATCGAGGGGTCGCCGACCCGCTCGAAGACCGCGAAGCGGCTGCGCAGCGCGGCGTACTGGGTGGCGAGGGCGGGGTCGCCGTAGGCCTCGACCGGGTCCCACGGGTGGAGGTAGCGGACCTCGGTGATGCCCGCCTGGAGCAGCTCCTTCAGGCAGCCGAAGCAGGGCTGGGTGGTGCTTGTCACCGAGGCGCCGAGGGTGCGCTGGCCGAAGCGCGCGGCGGTGAGCAGCGCGTTCTGCTCGGCGTGGACGCAGAGGCAGACGTCGTAGGCGCCGCCGCGCTGGAACGGCCCGGCGTCGCGGTTGGCGCAGCGGTGGCAACCGCCCTCGGAGCAGTTGGGCATGCCGAACGGGGTGCCGTTGTAGCCGGTGGAGAGCACCCTGCCCTCGAGCCAGATCACGGCGCCGACGCGACGGCCGAGGCAGTCGGCGCGGGTGCGCGCCGCGAGGGCGATGAGCAGCATGTAGAGCTGCTTGTCCGGCCGGTGCACCCGGCCCTCGGGCGCCGCCGTGGGGCCGCCGGTGGGATCGGGGGGGAGCGGAGAGGACACGCCTCAGTTGTACCGCCGCGTCGCGGTGCGGCGCCGGGCAGCCGTCCTGAGCGCCTGACTCCCCTGATCGGTGTTTGGGGTGGATGACCTACGATTGCAGTGGGTCATTGAGCCCCATGACGGCGTCGGGAGGTGATGGCGATGCGAGCGCGGCAGGCCACGCTGATCGGGATGGCCACGGGGACCCTGCTGACCCTGACGGGGTGCGGCAACGGCGGCACGGCGGTCACGACCCCGCCCCCGGACGGGCCCCAGCCGGTGCCGGCGGGGACGGCGGCGGCGGCGGTGATCAGGGAGAGCGACGACCTCGCCTTCGGCCCCGCCACCACCACCATCGCGGTCGGGGACGTGGTCGAGTGGCGCAACGCCGGGACCACCCCGCACAACGTGACCTTCGACGGCTACGTCCAGTCCTCGCCGATGCAGGGTGGCGAGAGCTTCCGCCTGCGCTTCCCCAGGGCGGGGAGCCTCGCCTACGTCTGCACCTTCCACGCGGGCATGGGCGGGACGATCACCGTCCGCTGACCTCGTAGACTCCGGGGGTCGATACCCGGTTTCGGGGTCATGCATGGATCACGCCAACCGGCCGAAGCTCGAACGCCGCGTCGTCGAGGCTGCGGAGACGGCTCTCGCCGAGAAGCGCTTCGTCAGCCCCATCGACGTCCTGGTGGGGATCCGGTGGCTGCATCCGGCGAAGGTGGATCGGTGGCGTCAGGGCCGCGTCCCGCGCCTGGAGAGCGCCGGCTCGGTCACCCCGGAGCAACTCTCGACCGCCGTCGGTGTCCTTCAGGGCTGGGCGGTGGAGCGTGGCCTCGCCCCGAGCGAGACGCCGTATCTCGCCTCCACACGGGACCATTGCCCGCTGCAGTTCAGCGTCAGCGGCGACGACCGGATCGAGCGGGCCTATCGCACCCACTGGCTGTCGCCCGATCTCGGGGAGCGGGCGCGGGGGCGGCTCGAGGAGCGGCAGAGCAAGCCGCCGGACCTGGTGGTCATCCAGCCGCTGAAGGACTGGACCTGCTCGCTGTGCGACGAGCCCGGCGGTTCCCTTCTCCTGATGGAGGAACTCGGGACCGGTGTGCCTGACCTGCGCCGACCTCGAGCACCTGGTGTTCCTGGCCTCGGGCGATGCCACCCTCAGCCGGCGTGCGAAGAAGGCGAGCGGGCTGAGCGCGGTTGTGGTGCGGTTCAGCCGGACGCGGAAGCGGTACGAGCGGCAGGGGATCCTCGTCGAGGAGGCCGCGCTCGAGCGTGCGGAGCACGAGTGCGAGGTCGACGACGAGGTCCGCGGCCGCCGGCGGGTCGCCGCGCGCGCCGGCCGCGAGCGGGAGGATGCCGATTTCCAGGCACGTCTGGCGCGGGAGATCGAGCGGCTGTTTCCCGGCTGTCCGAGCTCCCGGGCCGATGCGATCGCCGCCCATGCCGGGGCCCGGAGCAGCGGGCGGGTGGGTCGCACCGCCGCCGCACGGGCATTCGACACCGACGCCATCACCCTGGCCGTTGTCGCCTCGGTGCGGCACGAGGACACGGCGTACGACCGGTTGCTGATGTCCGGCATCCCTCGCGCTGAGGCGCGGCAGCGGGTGTGGCCCGAGATGGAGACGGTTCTGCAGGGCTGGCGCGGCGCCTCCACGCGAGACGCGCCCACCGTCTGAGCGTCGGTCAGCGGGGTCCTCGGAGCTCGGTGGCGGAGGGGCAGCGTAGTGGTGGTCAACCTGGTGGTCAGTTCTGGCCAGGAGTGTCCGTGAAGGCCAGCACAGGGTGTCGGGCCTGAGTTCGTCGGCGGTGACGAGCCACCGCGCGCCAGCCGGCGCCACCTCCGCCGTTACCAACCACTGATACCACCGGACGACTTCCCGGGTGGACACGGCCGTGCGGCCTTCGAGCTCAGTGGGCGGGGAGATCCTCGTGGACGAGGCGCGGCTCCAGGTCACTGGTGGTGATCAGCTGGCCTGTGCCGATGAATCGGTCCAGGAAATTCAGCCCGGCCTCCTGGCGCGGGCCGGCATGGCTCGCGGACGCATCCGTGACGACGTGGGGAGTCAGGCCGAGCTCGACTGCGTCGACCGCCGTCTCGAGCACACAGATGTCGGTGTCGATGCCGCAGATGTAGACGTCGGTCCACCCCTGAGCGGCCGCGAGTGCCCGCCCCTCCTCGCCGAACAGGAATCCACTCTTGCCTGTGGTCTCATCCTTACTGATGCGTTATGGCCAGGTCAATGGAGCATTGCACGTTGTTCGCGTCCTGCCCGCTGAACAGACTGAGACGTCCAACAAGCCAGAAGCGTTGCTGGTGAGCAACGGGGAAGTCGGCGCCGGACGAGGCTGTCTGCGTCGGGCCGGGCAAATCGCCGGAGGTGGTCCCGGCGGGTCCAACGACCATGGCGGGACCGCCCGGGAGCGAGTCCGAGCCCGAGTTGGCGTCGAGGTCCCAGCGAATGCTCCCGCCCTGGGCACGTCACCAGGCGAACATCTCCCAGCTGGAGCGTAAGCAGGACCTCTATCTCTCGACGCTCAGCCGCTACGTCGAGGCTCTCGGGGGGCACCTGGAGCTGCGGGCGGTGTTCCCCGACCGGACGCTGAGTGTCTGGGTCGGTGGGGGGGCAGCGCCGGCCGCGTGACCTGAGGGGCGCGGTCTCGGGGCGCTCGGGAGGACCGGGACAGCTCAATTGCTGTCGCGATCCACCTCGTCCGCGATGGGCGGCGGATCCCGAACCGCCGGAGCCGTGCGCGGCCGGCCTCATGGGCGTGGATCACGAGTTCGTCCGCCTTGAGCTGCCGGTGGAGCTCGTCGACTGTGGTCAGATCCTCCGACCGACCGGTCAGCAGACTGTCGGTGCGTATTCGGAAACGGGCTGGGCGGGGCAGGATTCGAACCTGCGACCCACGGGTTATGAGCCGCCCCCGGGGAGTCCAGGGACGTCCACGTGAGGCCCTCTGCGTTCAGAATGTGGTTTGATTGAGGCGATTTTGCCCCTGTGCGTCCAGGGGTGTCCGCCGACGTGGTGGTCAAAGTGGTGGTCAGTTCGGCCAGGATTGGCGATCACCACCGCTGGCGGCGTCGGCGGGTGGGTCCCACGGGGGGCCGGCGCGGCGGCAGGCTGCCTGACCTTCGGGCGGATGGGGCATCGACCGTGGCAGGCTCACTGCGCGGCTGGTGGGCGGCAGGCCCAACCCGAGGAGCAATAACTGTTGACTTATATCAGCGATCGCTTATAATGGGTGGGCCATGGTCGGTCGAGTACACCGACGAGTTCGAGGAGTGGTGGGACGGCCTGACCGTGGAGGAGCAGGGGCCGATCATCATCGCCGTAGGGGCCTTGGAGGAGAGCGGGCCGGCGCTCGGGCGTCCGTTCGTGGACACCGTCAGGGGCTCGCGGCACCCGAACATGAAGGAGCTGCGGCCGCGTGGCGAGACGATCCGCATCCTCTTCGCCTTCGACCTGCGCCGCTCGGCCATCCTGCTGATCGGTGGTGACAAGCGGGATCGGTGGACCGAATGGTACGCGGAGATGATCCCGGTGGCCGACCAGCTGTACGACGATCACCTCGGCGAGCTCGAGGAGGAGGGAGCGCACCGATGACCGAGCGGAAGAACTTTGCCACCCTGCGAGAGCGATTCGAGAAGCGGCTGGAAGGCGACCCGGAGGCGCGCGAGCGCTACGAGACCGAGCGGCAGGCGATGCGCGACGCGTTGAGCCTCTCGGCGCTTCGTGAGCAGGTCGGCCTCACGCAGGTCGAGCTGGCCGGGGCGCTCCACGTCACCCAGGCGAACATCTCCCAGCTGGAGCGTAAGCAGGATCTGTACCTGTCGACGCTGAGCCGGTACGTCGAGGCGCTCGGTGGGCAGCTCGAGCTGCGGGTGGTGTTCCCCGACCGCACGCTGACGATCGGTGTTGGTGGATCAGCGCCGGCGGCGTGATCGGTGGGCGGTCTGAAGCCGCACCGGTGAAGCCGCGGCCGTTGGGAGTGGCGCCGCGCGCCGGGGCGCGGGCCTTCCTCGACCTCGACAGGGTCGACGTCATCTGGCTGCTGGTGCTCGTGGTCAGCGCCTTCCTGCTCCGCGTCGGCAGCCCGATCTTCGCCAACGCCCTGAGCAACCCCCTCTCCCGGGCGCCGGTGACCGCCTGGGGACTGGGCTTCCCCTACAACAACTCAGACTCGCACCAGAGCCCTGAGGGAGTCCCGGCTGACGCGCACGGGAACATCACCCATGGCAAGGAGCCGTCGTATCCACACCGCGGCTTCGTCTTCGACGAGGTGTACTTCCCCGTCGACGCTGCCGAGGACCTGCACCAGCCGCCGATTGACTACTTCGACCCCGAGCCGCCGCTCGCCAAGCTGCTGATGGCGCCACCGATGGCCTGGCTGGGGTTCGGCGGGTGGTCATGGCGGCTAAGCTGCGCGATCGCCGGTAGCCTCCTCGTCGGCGTCGTCTATCTCATCGCCCGGCGGCTGCGGCGCGACCGCTTCTTCGCCGTCGCCGCCGCGATCCTGGTCGGCTTCGACGGCCTGGAGTTCGTCGAGTTGCGCACCGGCGTCATCGACATCATCGCCATCTTCCTCGCCATCTGCGTCACCTACGCGTTCCTGCTCCACTGGCAGGCGCGCACCCGCGCCCAGTGGCGGGCAACGCTCCACGCCCTGGCGGCCGTCGTCGGCCTCGCCTTCGCCGCCAAGCTCACCGCCCTCGCCCCCAGCCTGGTGGCGGCGGCGCTGATCCTCGGGCGCCTCCTCGAGCCGCTGGCGCTGCGGCTGGTACCGGCGCTGCGCGGCGTCGCCGGGCCGCGCTCCGGCGAGGCGCGGATGTGGCGCGACGCCGCCGGGAGGAGGGCGATCCTCCACTACGGCGCCGCGGCGCTCCTCGCCGGGTCGATCTTCTGCGCGAGCTACTCGCGCTACCTCACGATCCCCCACGACACCGTCTACCACTTCGTCTCCTGCGACCCCGTGGCCGGGTTGCGCGACGGGCCCAACCCCAAGGACGACCACCAGGACATCCCCCTGATCCGGCACTCGAACGGCACCGCGGTGCTCATCGCCGGGCACGCCATCCCGAGCATCCCCACCGCGATCCGCAACATCGCCGGGCAGGTCAAGGCGAGCCTCAACTACCACGACATCGAGTGCCGGCCGCATCCCTACGCGTCGCGCTGGTACACGTGGCCGGTGATGGCGCATCCGGTGCTCTTCTACGCCGACTACGACCACCACACCACTGCCGGCGGCAATCCCGAGACCTCGTGGATCACTGACATGGGCAACCCGGCGGTGTGGTGGCCGGCGATCCCGGCGCTGCTCTTCTGCGTCTGGACGATGACCCGCGGCCCCAACTGGTGGCGGCTCGCCGTCGGCGCGGTGATGGTCGCCGGGGTGGGGCTGATGATCCGCTACTTCAAGGCCGCCGAGACCGGGGTGGTGGCGGTGCACCCGAGCATGGCGCCCTACGCCCTGGGGCTAGCGCTCATGGTCGTCTTCGGCGTGGGCGCGGTGATCTCGGCGGTGGTGTCACGGCGCTTCGTGCCCGCGCTCTGCGTGCTCGGCTACAGCGCCGCATGGCTGATGTGGGTGCTCGGCAACGAGAAGCGGGTGCTGTTCTTCTACCATATGCTCGGAGCGCTTCCCTTCATGGCCCTCGCCTACGCCTACGCGCTCACCTCGCTGCGCCGCTCCCACGTCGTCCTCTTCGGCCACCGCATCGGGCTGGCGCCGGTCGCGTACGCCGCGCTCGGCATGGTCCTGGCCGGGTTCGTCTTCTTCTACCCGATGTGGACCGGTGCGCCGCTTGGGCCCGCGGAGCATGAAATGCGGCTGTGGCTGAGTGACTGGCAGTAGTTTCGGTGGAGCCTCAACGACCGGGGTCTCTCGCCTCGTCGGCCAGGGGCCGGCGGATCCCGAACCGCTGGAGCCGCTCGAGGACCTCCTCGTGGGTGTGGGTCTCGAGCTCGCCCGCCTTGAGCTGGCGGTGGAGCTCGTCCACGTGGTCCATGAGCCCGTCGTCGGCTGGGGTAATCAGGCCGCCCGCCGTCACGCCTCGTTCTGAGGACAACCTAGCCCGCATTCCCGGCGCCTGGTGAGCGTCGGCGGCGGTCGGCAGGCTACTTCAGGTGAGCTGCCACCGCCTCCGCGACAGCCTGCTCCACGAAGCTGTCTTCGTGCTGCCCGGGCCTGAGCACGATGTAGTTGGTTCCACCGCGGCGTGCACACACGCTTCCGAAGCCGGGGCCCCAAACCAGGACCGCCTCATCAGTGCTCGAAAGATGAATCGGTCGGGAGATCCCACCCCCCAGCGGGTCCACGTGGCAACGCGCGAATTCTGCCGCTGTGACCATCGTGATCTGAACCTGGCCAACCGGCACGTGTTCGGTTCCCGGATGCGGGCCGCTCAACACGAACGTGCAACCCGGATCCGTCGGCCGACCAGACGCGCTGGTGGCCAGCACCGGGATCCCCTGCGAGAGCGAAACGCCCACGCGCTCAACTTGGCTGGTCGTGACCAGGTTGCAAGGGTAGACGGCTGCACTCCCACTCGTCGGAGCGGGAGTTTGGGTGGCCGTTCCGCCACAGGCCCCGGCCGTGACCGTGCCCATGGCGATCAGCCAAAACCGGGTGGACGCGGGTCGAAGCGAGGTCATCGTGGTCATGGACGCTCTGAGCCCTCCCCGGGTTCCACCTGTGGAGCTGGCCGGTCGCCCGGTCGGGTCGATCCGTCGACGTGTGGTACCTTGACGCACGGACGTTCGGTGTCCCCAGGCTCCCCGGCAGCCGGTCGGGTCGCGCGGAAGGGTCACCGGGCTCCAGGAGCCCCAAGCGCGTCGGTGGTGAATACGGCAGCCGGCGGGGGACGCTCACTTTTGCTGCTGCGGTCCGCGCAGGGCCGTCCTCCCTGGGAAGAGGGCGCTGAGAGTGGCCACCCAGCCGCCGAGGCCATCGGCGGGGACGGGGTCCGAGATGCCCCCGACGAGCGGTGCCGGAGGAAGCCGCCGCCGCCGGGGAAATGTACGCCGGCCGCCTCACCAGCGGACCGTCACGCGCGCGAGCGCGGCGCCACGCGGGCGTCACCTGAACAGGTGATTGAGGGTTCAGTGTGACTGCCGACAGCGTATGGCGGCCCGTGCCGAGCGGGCCACGGGATCACGACGACGCCGCCGACCCGATTGACGTGCAGGGGTGCGCCCCTGCCTGTGTTCGTCTTCCGCGGATGGCCGGGGCGGCCGGGGGCGAAGCCCAGGAGGCCGACCCCGTTGTCGATCAGCTGGTCACGTCTTCAGCGGATGGGTGCACCCGGGAGCTCGTCGAGACGGCCGCTACGGCGGTGGGCCCACCCGAGGCTTCGCTCGCCCGCTGGCCTCGGCTGCGCGACGCCGCAGGCACCGAGGTGGACTCTTCGCCGTTCGACCACGACGCCGGCGCAGGCACCGACGGACGCCCGCACCGGGCACGCCACGAGAGGGCGGGGGATGAGGGGGGCGCAGGGGGGAGAGGGTCCTCCCCCCGCTCCCGCCGGCTGGCCGCGGCGCCACCCGCCGTCCGCGCGTTCGACCACGGCGCGGTCCAGCTCGGCCCGCGGCTCGCCGCGCTCGAAGGCACGTCGATGAGCACGTCTGCGACCAGGTCGACGGCGCCGCCGAGGGGCCCTCGTCTGTTCACTGGATACCTTACGAGTATCGGAAAAGTGCCTGTCCACCAGCGTCCACCGACGTCCACGGGGGCGGTGATCAGGTGGCTGCGGAGCGTCGGACGGACCCGGAGCTGGTCGGCTGGCCTCGGGTCGAGGGGCTCCAGCGGCACAACGTGGGCTGGTCGGCGCGCCACCGCCGCAACCGGCGGATCGGGGGAGGAACTCGAGGTGGACGCAGCGACCGCGGATGAGCGCCGAATCGGACATCGCATCCGGCACTGCGGGGAGCGGCTGGTCTTCCGGGCGCCGAACTGCGAGTGCGATCCGTGCGCGAGGCCGTCGCTGGTGGGCGCGAACCTGTGCACCCACCGGATGTGCAACCACTGCTCGCGGCTGCGGAGCCGTTAGCTCGCCGGCCGCGTGCGCGACCGCGTCGACGAGCTCCGCATCGGCGGGATCACCCGCTTCGCTCTGCTCACCCTCACCTACCGCGACAGCGACGTGCTCGAGGGCTCCATCGACCGCTGCTGGAAGGACTTCCGGACCCTGCGCACCCGGACGCTGTGGAGGTCGGTGCTCGGCTCGGTGGCGACGATCGAGATCAAGCGCGGTGAGGGCTCCGGGCTCTGGCATCCCCACCTCCACGTGCTGATCGCACGGTCGTCGGGCACGTGTCTGCGCGGGCGGACGCCGGACGACTACGGCGAGTTCTGCATCCACGGGCGCATCTCATGCCCGCATGCCCTGAACCAGTGCTGCCTCGTCGACGCGTGGCGCGACATCACCGGCGACAGCTACGTGGTCGACATTCGTGCCGTGCGGGCCGACTTCGAGGGCGACATGGGCGGCGCCGTCCGCGAGGTGGTGAAGTACTGCACGAAGCTTACCGAGGTCGATACGGCGCCGCGCGAGGATGGGCTCAACGACGTCCTCGAGCTCCACCGCGCCATCCATCGGCGCCGGCTCCTGATCACCACGGGCGTGTTCCGCGGGCTCAAGGAGGCGGAGAACGCCGAGGATCTGCTCGACGACTCCGAGAGCAGGCCCTGCGTCTTCTGTGGCACCGCCTGGGAGACGGTGTCCGCGGTCTGGGTCGACCGGCTCGACCGCTACGTGGTGGGTGCCGTGCCCAGATGGGAGCGTGCCCAGGCTCCGCCGCCGATGATCGACCGCGAGCCGGGGGACGCGAGCCATGGATGAGCGCGTGCCCGCCTGGGCCGATCCGCGGTGGGACCGGGTGCTCGACGACTGGCTGCTCAGTGACCGCGCGGAGACCGGGCCTCCGCCCGAGTTCGAGGTGCAGGAGGTGGTCCTGGGTGGACACCTGCCTCCGTGGACCCACCCCACCCCGCCGGCGCCAGCTCCGCCGTCACCCGGCGAGCGACGGCTGCTGGACGTCCGCGAGGTGGCCGAGCTGCTCCACTGCAGCAGGAGCTACGTCTACGTCCTGCTCCGCTCCCAGGAGATCAGGTCGCACCGTGATCCGGCGGGCGCTCGTCGACGCGGTGCGCTGGGGGCTGGTGATGCGCAATGTCGCAGCCCTGGTGACCGCGCCGCGGCGGGCGCGCTCGGAGATCCGCGCCCTGACGCCCGACCAGGCGAGGCTTCTGCTCGCGGTCGCCGAGGGGGATCGCCTCGGGGCGCTGTACATGATGGCGCTGACCACCGGCATGCGCGAGGGCGAGCTGCTCGCGCTGCGCTGGCGCGACGTCAACCTCGAGGTCGCGCTGGCCGCGGTGCGGAGCACCCTGTATCGCGGCGACGGCAAGCTGCGGCTCGGCGAGCCCAAGACGGCCCGTTCCCGCCGGTCGGTCCACCTCACCTCCGAAGCGGTCGCCGCCCTGCGCCGCCACCGCGAGCGTCAGTCGGCAGAGCGGCTGCGGCTCGGGCCGGCGTGGGAGGACAACGACCTGGTCTTCGCCAACGAGGTCGGCCGCCTGGTCGAGCCGCAGAACATGCTCCGCCGGTCCTTCGTCCCCCTGTTGGAGCGGGCCGGGCTGCCGCGGATCCGCTTCCACGACCTGCGGCATTCGACGGCGACGCTGCTGCTGGGCGCCGGGGTCCACCCCAAGATCGTCTCCGAGATGCTCGGCCACGCCACGGTGGCGATCACCCTCGACACCTACAGCCACGTGACTCCCGCCATGCACCGCGGCGCTGCGGCGGCGATGTCCTCGCTTCTGCGGGAGTCCGACCACCCAAGTGGTGGTCAAAGTTGTGGTCAGATCCTCTGTCCGCCCGGTCAGCAGACCGCCGACTCGTATTCAGGAACAGGCTGGGCGGGGCAGGATTCGAACCTGCGACCCAAGGGTTATGAGCCCCTCGCTCTAACCGGCTGAGCTACCCGCCCGCGCGGGGCTGCACTGTAGCCGACCCTCGGTCAGACCGTTCGCAAGGGGGCCCCTGGGCACGCCGCGCCCCCGGCGCGTAGGATTCCTCTCGTGCACGGGTGCGACGGTCGCGGGCGGGACGCCCACCACCCCCGGCCGCCGGAGCGGCGGATGCGCCGGCGGTGGCTGCTCTGCGGCTGCGCCACCATCGCCGCCCTGGTCGCCGCGGTTCCGGCGCAGGCGGCGGGCACCGCCACCCCGAACGACCCGTACCTCGTGCAGCACGACCAGTGGCCGCTCACCGGCGCGCCGGCGAGCATCGACGCGCCCGGGGCGTGGACGGCGAGCACCGGCGCTGGCGTGCTCATCGCCGACATCGACACCGGCGCCGACTTCCACCATCCCGATCTCGCCGGCCGGCTGGTCCCCGGGGGCCGCTTCACCAAATGCGACGGCACCCTCCAGGCCACCGACCAGGCGTCGGTGCAGGACGACGTCGGCCACGGCACCATGACCACCGGGCTCATGGTCGCCGCCACCAACAACGGGGTCGGCATCGCCTCGGTCGCCCCCGACGCCCGGGCGCTGATCATCAAGGTGATCGACAAGTCGGGCAAGGGCTGCGACCCCGACGTCGCCGCCGCCATCAAATACGCGGTGACCCGGGGCGCGAAGGTCATCAACATCAGCCTCGGCTCGGACATCCCGCTGGCCCCGCTGCTCTCCGGCAGCAGCATCCCCGGCGCGGTGCGAGCCGCGTCGCAGAGCGGGGTCGCGGTCGCGCTCGCCGCGGGCAACAGCTCGCTCCCCTTCGGCGACTACGACTCGATCACCGACGTCGCCCTGATCACCGGGGCGCTGGGGCCCGACGCCTCGGTCGCGCCCTACTCGACCAACGGCAGCGGGGTGAACATCTACGCTCCGGGCGGTGACAGCGGGCAGTCGTCCAGCGGCCCCCACGCCAAGGGCCAGGTGCTCTCCACCGCGATCACCAACGGCGGCTACCTGGCCGAGCAGGGAACGTCCTTCGCCGCTCCCCACGTCGCCGGCGTGCTCGCGCTGCTGCTCGCCTGCGGGCTGAACGCCTCCCAGGCGCGGCAGCGCATCCTCTCCACCGCCCGCGGTGGCGGGGGAGGGGTGCCGCGACTCCAAGCGGCGGCGGCGGTGCACGGCGCCGGTCACTGCTGAGCCAGGGCGCCGGAGCCGGCGCCGACCCGGACCCCGGCGACCCGGGCCGGTGGGAGGAGGCCGGTCTGCTCGACGGCCGCTCCGAGCCCGAGCGCCGGGTCCGCATTCAGCTGCTCGAGGAGCTCACCCGCCAGGGCGCCACCCTGGAGGAGCTGACCGCCGCCTCCGCCGAGAACCGACTCGCCCTGCTCCCCGCCGAGCTCGCCCTGGGCGGCCGCGGCGGGTACACGCTCGACGAGGTCGCCGAGCGTGCCGGCGTCGATCCGCAGCTGCTGCGCGCCTACGCGACCGCACTCGGGCTCACCCTTCCCTCGGCGGAGCTGCCGGTGGCCGGCGAGGAGGACGTGGAGGCGGCGCGCGTCCTCGCCCGGGTGGTGCAGGCGGGGCTGCCCCCCGACGGCCTGCTCGACATGGCGCGGATCTCCGGGCAGTGGCTTCCCGCGCTCGCCCAGACGGTGGTGCGGATGGTGGCGGAGGCGTTCCTGCACCCCGGCGACTCCGAGCTCGACGTCGCCCTCCGCTACCGCGCCGTCGCCGAGGAGCTGCGTCCCCTCCTCGGCCAGACCCTCGAGCACCACCTCACCCAGCATCTCCAACAGGCGATCCGCTCGGAGGTTTTCAGCCGGTCCCGGGTCGCCGCCGGGGGAGCATCGGGGGCCGAGCAGGTGGCGGTCGCCTTCGCCGACCTGTCCGGTTTCACCCGGCTGGGGTCGCGGGTCCCTCCCGACGAGGTCGGGCGGGTGGCGGGCAGGCTGGCGGCGCTCACCGCCGCGACGGTGGCCCCGCCGGTGCGGCCGGTCAAGTACCTCGGCGACGCCGCCATGCTGGTGTCGCCCGACCCCGCCGCGCTCCTCGACTCCCTGCTCCGGCTCGGCGCGGCGGTCGAGGCCGAGGTCGAGGCGCTGCCCCGCCTGCACGCCGGCGCCGCCTTCGGGCCGGCGGTGCCGCGCGCCGGCGACTGGTTCGGGCACACCGTCAACCTCGCCAGCCGGATCGCCGAGGTCGCCCGGGCGGGCACCGTCGTCGGCGACTCGGCGCTCCGCGACGCCACCGCCGCCGGGTACGAGTGGGCCCGGCTGCCTCGCCACCACCTCCGTGGCCTCCCCGGCCGGGTCGACCTCCACCGCCTCCGCGGTCCGCGGGTGGAGGAGGCCGGCTGAGGGCCTCGATTATCATGTCGAGGCCGTCCGGCGACCCGGACCCTGCAGGAGTTGACGGGGGCGGAGACCACGAATGAGGGCTCGGGACGACGTCGTACCCGCGCTGGCGCGCTCGCCGCTCTTCGCGGGGATCTCCAAGCAGGAGCTGCAGGAGATCGCCGGGACCTTCGACGAGACCACCTTCCTCCCCGAGCACGGCGTGCTCCACGAGCACCGCACCGGGCTGGAGTTCTTCTTCATCCTCGACGGCAGTGCCACCGTGGAGGCCGACGGCATCCTGGTCGCCGAGCTGGGGCCGGGCGACTTCTTCGGCGAGGTGAGCGCCCTCGACGGCGGGCCGCGCACCGCGACCGTTCGCGCCCGGACCATGCTCCGCTGCCTGGTCCTGCCCAACGGCAGCTTCCGTGACTTCCTCATCGCCCACCCGCGGGTCGCGGTCAACCTCATCCCCGAGGTCGTGCGGCGCTTCCGCTCCTACGCCAGGAGCGAGTAGGCAGCCCCTCTGGAACTGGTCAGAGGTTCCGATCGCGTCTATCCCTTGACAAACTCTGATATCGCTGATATAACTTCATCAGTCAGTGTCGGCGGGCTCTGATCAGAGACTGGGTAACCGGTGGCGGCCGCGACGGCCGCCCGAGAGGAGATCCACATGACCATGACCGATACGCCGATCGTCGCCGAGGAGATCGACGAGGCACACATCTCCGGCAGGCCGGTGATGGCGCGCCGCCGCACCGTGGTGTCGGGCGACCCGTCCTTCCGGGTGGTGCAGACCGTCTGGTTCGTGCTCGGCCTCGTCGAGGCGATCGTCGGCCTGCGCGTCGTCTTCCGCGCGGCGGCCGCGAACGACACCGGATTCGTCTCCTTCATCTACGGGCTCAGCGCCCCGCTGGTGGCGCCGTTCCGTGGCATCACCGCCGACTACGTGAGCCGGGCGAACGTGGTCGAGATCGGCTCGCTGATCGGGATGCTCGTCTACCTCATGGCCGCCTACCTGGTGGTGAAGCTGGTGCGCATCACCACTGCCCCCCGGAGCGACGCCTACGCGGACACGACCGAGCGTCACGTTCGCACCACCACCTACGAGTGACCTTTTCCTCCCAAGGCTGACCCCTGTTCCCGGGCCCGGGGCGCGGATGCGTCCCGGGCCCCTCTGCGTCCGTCAGGGCTCGCGGTGCGGCTGGGGCAGCGGGCTCGGGGCGCTCTGGACCAGGCACACCGGCACCGGCTTGGGCAGGAGGCATCCGCCCGGAGCCGGTGGCGGCGGCGGCGGCGGGGCGCTGACCCGGCAGGCGTAGTCGTGGTCGACGCTGTCGCTCCACTGCACCAGCCAGACCGCGCCACCGGTGAAGGCGTAGGCGGGGTCACAGTAGTGCGCAGCGCTCGGATATCCGGCGGCGGGATCGGTCTCCGCGTACCAGACCGGCACCCCGGGCCGGAAGTCCCGCCCGGCGATCCGCCTCCACATCTCGTTGATGGAGTAGATGCCCGCGCTCATGCCGCGCGACCGCAGCATGTCGAGTGCCGCCTGGATGACCTGGGCGTTGAGGGCGAGGCGGGGCGAGTTGGCCCAGTAGTTGGCGGTCTCGACGTCGAGCCACCACATCGCCGGCTCGGCGCCGGCGTCGGCGGCGCGGGCGACCGCGTCGGCGGCCGCGTTCCAGCCGTAGTTGTAGGCGGTGCACGGGTTCTGCTCGGGCTCGCAGGAGCCCGCGGGACCCCGCAGCGCGTGAGCGGCGAAGCTCTGGTACTCCGGCCGTGCGTAGTTGACGTTGAGGTACACCGAGGCGTGGGATCCCGCCCGGCGCGCCCAGGCGAACTCCGAGGCGAGGCAGGGGTTGCCGGTGAAGGCGCGTCCCCCGGTGATGCCGACGATGCCGAAGGCGGGGTCGTCGGGGTAGCTGTGGCCGCACTGCGGGAAGGAGATGTCGTTGCCGACCGCCTGCGCCGGGTAACGGGCGGCGACCGCGGCGTGCACCGGGGTGGGGGCGGCGAACCAGACGCCCAGGGCCGTGCTCAGCGCAAGCAGCACGCCGAGCAGGCGGAGGACGGGGACGGGAGCGGGAGGCGTCGTCGCCGGGAGGTGCATGGACGTGGGGGGAATGGTCGGCGGGCGTCGTCGGGCCCGGCTGCGAACCCTACCCGATCCCCGGCGGGGGCGCCAGCCCCCCGACCGGTCGGTCCGGATCGGGCGGGGTCTCGGGAGCGGCCGCGCCCGGCCGCGCCGCACGGCGCCTGGCCGTGGTGCTGCGGAGCTTCTCGACGTCCTTCGGCTCGCGGTGAGGAGGCCGGGCGGGGGCCACGGCGACCGTCCCGCGGCGCCGGCGTGGACCCGACCAGAGCGCCGGCGGCGCGTCGAGGTGGGCGGCGAGCGCGTAGGCGGCCTCCTCGTAGTTGACCCGCCAGCCGCGGAAGTGCACCCAGGCCTCGTCGGCGCTGCGCTCGGGAACCCATCCAACCTGCTCGAGGTGGGCGAGGGCGTGGTCGAACTCCTCGCGGGTGAGCTGGATGGAATCGTCCGGGTCGGGGTCCGGGTCGAAGCCGAGGCGCTGGTCGCCGGCCAGCTCGCGCATCGTCACGTAGCCCATTCGCAGCAGCGGCCGGGCGTCCGCGGGGGCGCTCAGCGGGTTGAGGGAGATGTGCAGCGCGGCGGCGTCGAGCACCGCGAGCAGCCCGACGATCCAGGAACGCATCGGGTGCGGCGACCGGAAGTACACGAGGGTGCGGTAGGTGGTGTGGCTCTCCGACACGTCGGCGGCCCAGTCGGTCCACAGCTCGTAGAGCCTGCCCAGCTTCACCACGTTGTCGATCAGCTCGTGGCGCGCCAGCACCTCCGGACCCCAGGCCGGCGTGCCGGCAAGGAACTCGAGCATGGTGACCAGCCGCTCGCGACGGTTGAAGGCGCCGTACAGGGTGGGCAGGTAGGCGATCTCGAGTGCGACCACCACCAGGCCCCCGGCGGCGGCGACGAACACCAGGGCGGTGGAGGCGCCGCCCTGCGGGGTCACGAATCCCAGGGTGAACATCGACGAGCCGGCGAGGCGGAGGCCGTCCGCCAGCGAGCCCTGCCCAGGCGCCATCACCAGCCCGAAGCCGAGCACCAGCAGAAGGATCCACACCACCAGCAGGGCCATCAGGAACGCGGGAGCGCCGAACGCCCAGAGGCGGTCGCGGGCGGTGTAGTCGTCGAGGCGGTCGACCAGCAGCACGAATGCGCGGCGGACGGCGACGGCCACCACGGTGGTGATCGACGAACTGGTCGACCGGGGGATGACCATCGTGATCAGGACACTGTTGAGCGTCGCCACGATGATGACGACGCCCACGGCGACCCCGATCCACGACAGTGCGGTGCTCATCCCCTCACCAGGCCGGTTGCCAGTGTCTGCCACTCCTTGCCAGTCCGCCCCGAGCTTGTGACAATACCGGCTGCAATCCAGCCTACGTCGCAGCACCGGAGGGGCTCCCTCATGTCCACGTCCACGTCCACACGCCCCCGCGAGCTCCAACGCCGCGCTCTGGCGCGCCGCCGTCCCCATCTGCTGACCCTCGCGGTGGGACTCGGCACCGCCGCGGTGTCGGCGATCTGGGTGACCGCCGTGGCCGCCCCGGCGCTCACCCCCACACAGTCGGCGGTGCGCTCGTCGCTCAATCCCTCGGTGGAGGGCCAGGCGGTCACCCTGGTGGCCACCGTCGGCGCCGGCGGCGGCGCCCCGGCCGGGACGGTCGACTTCAAGGACGGCGCCGCCCTGCTCGCCACCCGCCCGGTCTCCGGCGGCCGGTCCAGCCTGACGATCAGCACCCTCACCGTCGGCGACCATCCCATCACCGCCGACTACAGCGGCGACTCGACCTACGCGGCGTCGACCGCGCCGGCGGTGACCCAGACGGTGGCCACCGCCGGCACCGCCGCGTCGGCGACCGCCCTCAGCTCCTCGGTGAACCCCTCCACGGTGGGACAGGCGGTGACCCTGGTGGCCACCGTCACCGGCGCCGGCAAGTCGCCCACCGGCAGCGTCAGCTTCCGCGACGGCGACAGCACCCTGACGATCCGTCCCCTGTCGGGCGGCCGGGCCAGCCTGGTCACCTCGTCGCTCACCGCCGGCCCGCACACCCTGACCGCCGTCTACGGCGGCGATCCCACCTTCGCCACGTCGAGCTCGGCGGCGGTCAGCCAGACGGTGAGCCCGCCCGGCACCACCGCCACGAAGACCGCGGTCGCCTCCTCGGCGAATCCCTCCCGCAGCGGCGTGCCGGTCACCTTCACCGCCACCGTCAGTGCCACCGCCGGCACGCCCACCGGCAGCGTGACCTTCCGGGACGGGTCCACCGTGCTGGCGGTGAGGCCGCTGGCGGGCGGCCGGGCCACCCTGACCCTGCGCACCCTCACCGCCGGGCCCCACAGCATCACCGCGGTCTACAGCGGCAGTCCCAGCTTCGCCACCTCCACCTCCGCGCCGGTCAGCCAGTCGGTGACCGCCGGAGCGGCCGCGACGCCGTCCGGCAGCGCTCACGCGTCCCCGATGGCGCGCGGCACGAGGACCCCCTGACCGGTGGGACCGCCGGTGAGCATGCTGGCCGCGGCCGGCTCGAGCCTGCTCGCCGCCCGGTACCAGATGGCCCTCTCGCTGGGCAGGCACATCGTCGTCGCCTGCCTCGGTGTCGGCTTCCCGATCGTCATCCTGATCGCCGAGGGTCTGGGGCTGCGCCGCGGCGACACGGTGCACCGCGAGCTCGCCCGGCGCTGGTCACAGGCCGCCGCGGTGCTCTTCGCGGTCCTCTGGGGCATGTTCCAGACCGAGGGCGAGGACGTCCGCGTCTAGCCGCTATGGCTTCAGGCGCACGTCGCTGTGCACCAGCGAGAGGAACTCCTCGCGGGTGCGCGGGTCGCCGAGGAAGACACCCCGCATGCTCGAGGTCACGGTGCGGCTGTTCTGCTGCTGCACCCCCCGCATCATCATGCAGAGGTGGACGGCCTCGATGATGACGCCGACCCCGGCGGGTGCGAGAACCTCGTCGACCGCCTCGGCGATCTCGGTGGTGAGCCGCTCCTGCACCTGCAGCCGCCGCGCGAACACCTCGACGAGGCGGGGGAGCTTGCTCAGCCCGATGATGCGGCCGTCGGGGATGTAGGCGACGTGAGCCCGGCCGAAGAAGGGCAGCAGGTGGTGCTCGCAGAGGCTGTACACCTCGATGTCCTTCACCAGCACCATCTCCGAGTAGGGCTCGGCGAAGACCGCGCCGTTGACCACGTCGTGGACGTCCTGGCGGTAGCCGCTGGTGAGGAAGTCGAGGCTGCGCGCCACCCGATCCGGGGTGTTGCGGAGGCCCTCGCGGGTGAGGTCCTCACCCACCCGGCAGAGCAGCGCCGCCACCAGCGCGTCGGTGCCGGCGTCGACGAGCGCCACATCGGGAAGCTCGCAGGAGTGGTCGCCCCGGAGCGTGCGTGGCGGCCGCGCCGAGGGCCGTGGATGCGCGGTCACGGGCGGCATGGTATCGCCAACGCACCGCACGACCGCGCCGTCGCCCACCGGCCCGAGAGAAGGGGCCGCCCACCGAGGAGGAGGGGTGGGCGGCCCCCGGAAGTGGTGTCAGCCCAGTGCGGGAACCGTCTCTACAACGCTCGTTGTCCCTGAACCTTGTGGTGTCTTTGGAGGGTGCGTGCTTCCCGGGCTCAGCGGGGCGCTCGCAGCAGGAGCTCGCGCAGCTCGCCCTTGCGGACCTTCCCCGAGCCGGTGCGGGGGAGGCTGTCGAGCACGTGCCAGAGCCGCGGCCGCTTGTACTCGGCCAGCTGCTCGCGGCAGAGCCGCTCGAGCTCGGCGACCGGGTCGCCCGGGCTCCGGGGACGCAGCACCAGCGCCGCCGCCACCTCCTCGCCGAGGTCGGGGTCGGGCATTCCCAGCACCGCCGCCTCGGCCACCGCGGGATGCGACTCGAGCAGCCGCTCGACCTCCCGCGCGGCGATGTTGTTGCCCCCGCGCACGATCACCTCCTTGAGCCGGCCGGTGACCGTCACCCGGCCGCCGGCGCCGACCCGTCCGAGGTCGCCGGTGCGGAGGAGGCCGCCCCGGAGCACCTCGGCGGTGGCGCGGCGGTCGCCGTCGTAGCCGAGGAACATCGAGGGCGCGGCCGCCTCGAGCTCGCCCTCGGCGCCGCCCCCGGCGATCCGCACCACCACCCCGCGGAGGGGAAGGCCGACGTCCCCGGGCTCGCCGCCGTCCGCGGGAACCTCGCGCACCGTCAGCGGCGAGACCTCGGTCATGCCGTAGCGCTCGAGCAGCCGGCCGTCGAGGCCGCGGTGGATCCGCGCCGGCAGCCCCGCGGGGAGCGGCGCCCCGCTGACCACGCAGAGGCGCACCCCCGTCCAGGGCGCGGTCGAGGCCTCGGCGAGGCGGGCGAGCAGGGTGGGCACCGCCTGGACGACGGTCACCTCGCCGCCGGCGAGCAGCCGCTGCACCTCGGCCAGGGCCGGACGGCGGAGCAGGCGCACCGCGGCGCCGGCCAGCAGCGACGCGTTGAGGACCGCGCTCATCCCGAAGCTGTGCGCCAGCGGCAGGGCACCGAGCTGGACGTCGGCGGGGGAGAGGCCGAGCATCTCGGTGGCCACCGCGGCGGCGTTGAGCAGCAGGCCGGCGTGGGAGTGGAGGGCACGGCGGGGGGTGCCGGTGGTGCCGGAGGTGGCGAGGATCACCGCCGGGGTGGCCGCCGGCAGCGGCGGCGGGTCGGTGGGCGGATGCTCGACGAGGGCGGCGAGGTTGAGGCTGTCGCGGCCCGGCGGCGCGCCCCCGGGGGTCTCGGCGACCACCAGCCGGCGGGCGCCGGTGCCCGCCAGCTCGAGGGCCGCGGCGGCGACCGCGGCGTTCTCCGGGTCGCAGGCGACCACCCGGGCGCGCATCGCGCGCAGCGCCCGGGCGACCTCGGCGGGCGGCGAGCTGGTGGACACGGGGGCGACCACGCAGCCGCGGCGCAGGACGCCGTAGTAGAGCGGAGGGAAGGCGAGGCCGTTGCCGCAGAGGACCGCGACCCGGTGGCCGGCGCCGGTCCCCTCGCGCTCCAGCCAGGCGGCGACCCCGGCGGCGGCGCGGTCGAGGGCGGAGGCGGTGAGCGTGTCCCCCTCGAGGCGGACCAGCGCCGCCTGGGGGTCGCGGTGGGCGGCCGCCCAGGGGAGGGCGGCCAGGGTCAGCACGTGCCCCGCGGGCTAGCGGAGGCGGTACTCGGCCGGCCGGCCGCCGGTGTTGACCACCCTCTCCGACGCCCGCTCCAGGACCCGGCGCACCTGCTGGCCGCTCACCGGCTCGGCGAGGCGCTGGCGGATCTCGGCGATGCTCACCGGCCGTCCGCTCTTGCGCATGATGCCGAGCACCTGGCGGGTGAGCGCATCCACGGGACCGTGGCCGTTGGTGGCCGGCTCGGGGGTCTCGACCTCGACCGGCGCCCCCGCCGGGTCGGGGGGGTCGGCCCGGGTCGCGCCCGCCTCGGTCGGTGCGGCCGGCGCCGCCACCACCGCGGGGAGGGTGGGCGGGGGAGGCATGGAGATGGAGGCGGGGCGGGACGGTCCGGGCTCGGCGCGCAGCCGTCCCAGCAGCGCGGGCAGGTCGTCGAGCAGCTGCCGCACGAATCCGGCCGAGCCGCTCACCTCGACCTCGCGCTCGCCGTCGCGCAGCCGCACGGTGTGCAGCTGCTCGGCAGCCGGGCGTGGTGCGGACGGAGGCGGCGCGCCTCCCGGGCGTGGGGTGAAGGGCGCGCCCCCGGGTCGTGGGGTGAAGGGCGCGCCACCGGGGCGCGGGGCGAAGGGCGGGCCGCCGGGGCCGCGCGGGGCGAACGGAGGTGCGCCGGCGGGACGGGGACGCTGCGGGGCGAAGGGGGGGCGGCCGCGGGGGCGATCATCGGGCATGGGACGGCGAGTGTACCCGACCCATCCTTCCTCGCCGATGATCGCCGCAATTGTTCACGTCACGTCGTCGTTACACCCTCAGACCACCGATGCAGCCGGATACCCGCCGCCGGCGGTGCCGATCCCCGATCAGGAGGAGCGCGAGATGGCCGTCCAGGAGACAACCGCGCAGCCGCTGCGCGTCGCGATGGCCGCCTCCCGCCTGGGCTCGCTCGCCGACCCGGTGGTGCGCATCATCGCGGTGGCCTTCATGGTCGGCCAGCTGCTCGACGCGGTGACCACCCACGTGGCCCTGAGCAGCGGGCGCTTCGCCGAGGCCAACCCGATCTTCGCCGGCCCGCTGACCGCGCATCCCAGCCTGGCCTTCGCGGTCAAGCTGCTGCTGGGCATGGCGGTCCTCACCGCCGCGCTGACCCTGATCGGCCCGCGGCGCCGCCGGACGATCCTCGGCGTCCTCGCGATCATCAGCCTGCACGCGCCGCTGATGAACGCGCTGCGGATGGCGGGCGTCCTCTAGCGGGACACCCGCCACCCACGCGCGGCGGCTACTCGCTCTTCGCGGTCCGCGCGGTGCGGCCGGCGCTGAGCACCCGGTCGCCGTTGGCGCCCGGCTCACCGGCCGCCACCGACTCGCCGGCGCTCTCCGGGGTGGTCTCGGGGTCGCCCGGCAGGACGATGCCCGGGGTCGTCGGGGCCGGCTCGGGCGTCGCGCCTCCGAGGCCGACCAGGCTGCGCAGGCGGGCACCGAGCGGGGAGACGATCACCCCGGCGACGATGCCCACGACGCCGGTGCCGATGAGCACCGCGCGAAGCCTGCGGCGGCGGCGCGGGCGGATGCTCCTCGCCAGCTGCTCGCTGGCGTCGGCGAGGCGCTCGCGGGCGCTGAGCTGCAGCTCCTCGGCGGGCTGGGCGAGGCGTCCGGCGGTCTCGGAGAGCACCTCGGCGGCGTGCTCGGCGGCGTCGCTCAGCGCCTCGGCGGCGGTCGCGGCGGCGCTGCGCACCACCGGGGTGGCGGTCTTCTGCGCGGAGCGGGCCCGGCCGGCCGCGGTCACCACGGCGCTGCGGATCACCGGGCTGGCCGCCTTCTGGGCCTCCCGGGCGATCACGCCGGCCTTCTCGGCAAGCTCACTCACGGTCTCAGCGGCCTTGCTGCCGACCTCGCCGGCAGCCGAGCCGATACCCTCGGCGATGTCGGATCCGCGCCCGCGCGCGCCGTCGGCGAGAGCGCTTGCCGACTTACGGCCCCTGAGCATGACCACAACCTCCATGTCTCCGCCACGAGCGAGGCCGCTCGCCCCGACGATCGGAGAAAAACTGCGGCCCCCTGTGGCGCGATCATAGCCGTGCCGTACCCCTGATTCGTGAGGGTGGAGTGCCGTCAGGCCGCCGAGCGCCAGCGCGGGCGCCGGGTGCGGCCGGTGGGGAGGCTGAGGGGGGCGTCGAGGAACCAGCGGATGCGGGCGGCGGCGACGCTGCCCACCACCTCGCGGAGGCGCTCCTCGGAGGCGGCGTAGACCGACCCCAGGGTGGGGAAGGCGCCGACCAGGCGGGCGGCGGTGGCCTCGTCGATCCCGGGCAGCTCCATCAGGTGGGTGCGCCGGCGGGCGCGCACCTCGTCGTCCACCGGGGTGGGACCGGAGTCGAAGGGGAGGTCCATCTCGATCGGTGGCAGCGGCATGCACCGATGGTAGCGAACATCCGTTCGCTCGTCAAGCCCGTCGGAGGAGAACGGAACCCGCCTGAGCTCAGCTGCCGCCGTCGCCCGCCGTGGTCACCCGCTCGGGACGGAAGTCGCGGAGCACCCGGCCCGCCTCCCACAGCTCCTGGGAGGCCATCGTGCTCAGCTCCGCGTTGAGCCGGTCGCGATAGCCCTCGTCGCTGTTCGCCCCGATGACGATGCGCGCCTCGTCGCCCCGCACCACGCTCTGGTAGCACTCCTCGATGAGCGGCTTCACCGCCGCCTCGAAGCGCGGCGCCCAGTCGAGCGCGCCCCGCTGCGCGGTGGTCGAGCAGTTGGCGTACATCCAGTCCATGCCCTTCTCGCCGATCAGCGGGTAGAGGCTCTGGAGCGCCTCCTCCACGGTCTCGTTGTAGGCCTCGCTGGGGGAGTGGCCGTGGGAGCGCAGCACGTCGTACTGGGCCTTGAAGGCGCCCTGGATCAGGCCCATCAGCACCGAGCGCTCGCCGGTGAGGTCGCTGTAGACCTCGTGCTCGAAGGTGGTCTCGAAGGCGTGGCCGCTGCCGATCCCGAATGCGGTGGCGAGGGCGCGCTCGCGGGCGCGCCCGGTGGCGTCGCGCCACACCGCGAAGGAGGCGTTGATGCCGCGCCCCTCGAGGAAGTGGTTGCGCACCGTCAGGCCGCTGCCCTTGGGGGCCACCATCACCACGTCGACGCTCTCCGAGGGCACGATGCCGGTGTCCTCGTGGAAGACGATGCCGAAGCCGTGGGAGAAGTAGAGGCAGTCGCCCGGCCTCAGCCGTCTGCTGATCTCCGGCCACATGGCGATCTGCGCTGCGTCGCTGAGCAGGTACTGGACGATCGAGCCCTGCTCGGCGGCGTCCTCGATGCTGAGCAGGTTCTCGCCCTCCTCCCAGCCGTCCTCGAGGGCGCGGTCCATGCTGCGGCCGGGGCGCACCCCGATCAGGACGTTGAAGCCCTGGTCGCGCAGGTTCAGGCTCTGCCCCCGTCCCTGCGGCCCGTATCCGAGCACCGCGGTGACCTCGTCGC
Source organism: uncultured Chloroflexia bacterium (assembly GCA_963846365.1). GTDB lineage: Bacteria > Chloroflexota > Dormibacteria > Aeolococcales > Aeolococcaceae > CF-96. The sequence goes on along the minus strand of CAWJVN010000001.1, from coordinate 96,981 downwards.
CGAGGATGGCGCGCTGCCGCTCGACGGGGTAGTCGCTGCGCTCGATGATCTGCTCGGTGACGCCGTTGATCTCGATGGTCTTCATGACGGGTGTTCCCAGGTGGAGGCAGGGGCGGCACGGCCGCGGCGGTCCGCAGGCTGAGGGGGAGGATAGGGGTTGGTGCGCCGCCGCCGCCGCCGCCGGGCACTACACTGAGCCTGCCCACCGCCCCAACCGAGGATCGCCCCGTGCCGCTCTACGAATACCGCTGTCAGTCCTGCCTCTCGACCTTCGAGCTGCTGCGTCCGATGGCCGACCGCCAGCTGGCCGCGGTGTGCCCGAGCTGCGAGGGCCGCACCACCATGCCGCTGATCAGCCAGGTGGCGCTGCACGCCGGCGCGGCGGCGTCGGTCCCCGGACCGCGACCCGCCCCACGGCCGAGCGGGGGCGGCTGCGGCACCTCCTGCGGATGCCACTGACCCGCTCCTGATCCCCGCCCATCTCCCCCCGGGGGGTGAGCGGCCCGCAAGGAATGGGGCCGCCCGCTCGTATGCAGGGACGTGCGAGCCGGGAAGACAACGGAAGGACGTCTCGGGTGGGGGGGACTTCGCCTCGCGGCCGAGCTCGGGGTGGCAGCCGGGGTCGTCTCGGCGATCGCCCTGGCGGCCGCGGGCCCCGCTTCCCGGCTCGCCGCCTGGGAGCCCGACCGCTCCCCTTTGCAGCTGACCGCGGCCACCACCGTCGGCGATCAGCGCCTCGCCGCCGGCCTGGTGCTCGCCCTGCTGCCGCCCCCCTTCGGCGCCGACTCGGTGCCGCTGCCGACCGGCGTCGCGATCCCCACGTGGGTCCCGGCGCCGGCGACGCCGTCCCCGGCGCCGCCCACCGCGCCGCCGCCCGCGGTCGCGCCATCGTCCGCCGCCCCCGCCCCGCCGCCGCGCCGGAAGCCACCGGTGGCGCTCGGGCCCGGCAGCGCGACCCGGTCGCCCCAGCCCCCGCCGCCCGCCCGGGTGCGGGTGCCCGTCCCGACCGCCCCGCCGCCGCCGCCGGCGCCGGCCCCGGTGGCCGCGCAGCTGGACGGGCCCGCGGCGCAGTCCCTGACCGCCCTCAACCAGGCGCGCAGCGTCAACGGGCTCACCGACCTGCGCCCCGACGCGGCCCTGACCCGGGCCGCCCTCGAGCACGCCGCCCAGATCGCCGCCCAGGGGCAGATGACCCACACCGGCTACATCGACGACGTCAACTCCCAGGGGGTGAGCTGGCAGGGGCTCGGCGAGGTGCTCGGCGCCTACGACCAGGCCCCCGACCCCGCGCTGATCAACCAGCTCTGGCTGCAGAGCGCCGAGCACCGGCCCATCCTCCTGGATCCCCAGTACCGCGCCGTCGGCGTCGGCTGGGTCCAGGGCAGCTCCGGCTGGTGGTACGTCGCCGTGATCTTCATGTACTGACCGATGGGTCAGGATGCGGCGGGGGGGCGCCGCCGCCGGTCCCCTCAGCCCTGCGCGACAACGCCACAATGGCGCGCGTGAAGGCGAAGCGGCCGTGCCCGGGCTGCGGGCGGGTGCTCAGCGGCGAGGCCCGGTTCTGCGTCGGCTGCGGCGCGGAGCTGCCCCCGGCGGCCGAGGAGCCCGAGCTCGACGAGGAGCCAGAGTCCGAGCTCGACGAGGCGGCAGAGCCCGAGCCCGAGCCGATCCCGGTCTCCGCCGCGCCCATGACCGCCGCCGCCGTGTTCCCGCCGCCGCCACCTCCGCCGGACCCGGTCCAGCAGCCGTCCCCACCGGCCCCCGGCGCCGGGCTGGTGGCCTCGGCGGGCGAGGTGCCGACCCAGCACTTCGACCGCTACGCCGGCACTGGCGGGGAGCTCCCTCCGGCCCCCGATCCGCCGCCGCCGCAGTCGCCGACCGGCGCGGCCCGGCCCGACATCAGCCTGGTCGGCGCCTTCCGCCGGCTCGCCCGGCGCAGCCCGGTGAGCGCCGGGGTCGTCTGCGGGCTCGGCGGGGTGGTGGGGGTGGCGCTGCAGGGGCTTGCCATCGGTGGCCTGGTCCGCGCCGCCCACGGCAGCCAGGGGTGCTCCGCCGGGGCGCTCTCCGGCACCCTCCAGGGCGGCTGCCTCCAGGCGGGGTCGACCAACGGGCTGCTCACCGACTGGAACGCGATGCTCTGGTCGATGCAGGGGGTCGGGGTGTCGTTCACCGCCGGCGAGGGTGGGCTGGTGGTGCGTCTCCCGCTTGGCCTCGGCATGCTCTTCACCGCGATGGTGCTGTCGGTGGCGGGCGCCGTCTGCGTGCGCCTGGTGCCCCCCCGGCGGATGCGCGACGTGGTGCTCCGGGCCGCGGTGATCGCGGTCACCTACACCACCGGGATGCTCATCCTCGGCATCGTCATCGCCGCCCGCGGCGACCGCCTGACCGTCGGTGCCGACAACGGCCTGCTGCTGCTCTGGGGGCTCCTGCTCGGCTTTGCCGGCTCGCTCGCGGGGATGTTCCGGCGGCTCTTCGGCGCCGCCATTCCGCGCGCGCCGCTCGCCCTCGTCAGCGCCCGGCTGGGGGGATGGGGGGGATCCTCGAGGCCGGTCTGGTGGGCACCGCGGCGGCGCTGGGGCTGGGAGCGCTGCTGGGGGTGGTGGGCGCGGCGACCCACCTCGGCGACTCCGGCACCGTGCTTCGCACCGCCCTCCTCGACGTCACCACCCGGCCGCTGCCCTCGTCGCCGACCGGCACCGTCGCCGCGGTCGTCTACCTGGTGCTCGCCCTGCCCACCCTCGCCGCCTGGGTGATCGCCTACTCGCTGATCATCCCCACCGTCACCGTGGGCACGCCGCTGAGCACCACCGACTACGGGTTGCTCGCCGGTGACCACGACGCCTGGCTGTGGGCGGCGGTGGCGCTGCCGATCGCCGTCACCCTGCTCACCGGCTACGTCGCCGCCCGCCGCCGCGGCTCGGCGTCGGTCGAGATCGCGCTGCTCGACGGCGCCCTCGGCGGCCTGGCGCTCGCGGTGATCGGCTTCGTGGTGGTCGTGCTCCTCGACGGCGGCGGCACCCTCTCGCTCAGCGGGCTCGGCGGCATCCCCGGCGGCGTGCCCGGCGGCAACTTCCTCTTCGGCCCGGGGATGCAGTACACCCTCGGCGCCCTGCTGCTCTGGGGAGTGGTCGGCGGGGCGGCGGGGGGCTACCTCTCGCTGCTCCTCCTCGCCCGCGGCATCCGCCCGCCGCTGCTCCGACGCTACGAGACCGCACCGCCCCCGCCCGTCCCGCTCCCGCCCGCCTGTCCCGACTGCGGCGTCCCGGCCGCGCCCGGGGCGCGCTTCTGCAGCGCCTGCGGCGCCACCATGCAGCCGCCCGAGACCGGTTAGGTCAGGCCCCCCCGCCGGCGAGCGCCGGCAGGCTGCTCACCACGATCCCGTCGAGGTCGAGCACGCCCTGCTCGGCGCCGCAGGAGCGCGACGGCGCGAAGCTGCGGCGATGGTGGGGGGTGACTCCCAGGGTGCGCAGCGCCTCGAGGTGCTCGCGGGTGCTGTATCCGGCGTTGCGCTCCCACCCGTAGCCGGGGTGGCGCAGGGCGAGGCGGGCGAGCAGCCGGTCGCGGGTGACCTTGGCGACCACCGATGCACACGCGATCGCGTAGCAGAGGGCGTCGCCGTCCACCACCGCGGTGTGCGGCCCGACGTCGTCGAATCCGGCGATGCGGCGCCCGTCGACGAGCACGTGGTCGTAGGCGCCGATGCGTCGCAGCGCCCGGCGCATCGCCAGGTGGCTGGCGTGGTAGATGTTGATGCGGTCGATCTCCGCCACCGACGCCGCCCCCACCGCGACCACGGTGCGCCGCCGGATCTCCGCCGCCAGCCGCTCGCGCTGCCGCGCCGACAGCGTCTTGGAGTTCGCGCACCCCGGCGATGCGCCGGCAGTTGGGGGGCAGCAGGCAGGCGGCGGCGACCACCGCCGAGCAGAGGCTGCCCATGCCGCACTCGTCGACGCCGACCACCCGCCGGGCCCCCGAGTGCCACAGCGTCCGCTCCATGCGCAGCGTGGGGATGCTCGGCGCCACGGGGGGCATTCTAGAGAGGGGACCCCTCCATCCTGCGCGTGAGCGCAGCGAGCCCGAGGGGAAGGGAGAGGTGACGGAGTTTGGCGACGGGGGCCAAGCCGACCCCGGCGGTCGCTCTGGTACGGTGATCGCGCCCCGATGCGGGCCCGGCCGTGCCCGCCCTCCCGATGACGAACGAGATGAACCGCTCCATCCTCTGGACCGACGTGGGGCCGCGCGACGGCCTCCAGAACCTCTCCGACACGGTCCCCACCGAGGTCAAGGTGCGGCTGGTGCGCGGCCTGCTCGAGGCCGGCGCGCCCCGGGTCGAGGCCACCTCGTTCGTCAGCCCGCGCTGGGTGCCGCAGCTCGCCGACGCCGCCGCCGTGCTCGCCGCCCTCGGCGAGGAGGTGCGCGGCCGGATCCGGGTGCTGATCCCCAATCTGCGTGGATTCGAGATGGCCGTCGACGCCGGCGTGGACAACGTGCTGGTCACCATCGGGGCCACCGACTCCTTCAACCGGCGCAACATCAACCGCAGCGTCGCCGAGTTGCTGGACGACATCGCCGCCATCACCGCGGCGGCGGCGGCGTCCGGCTGCGTCGTCGACGTCGCCCTGTCGGTGTGCTGGGGCTGCCCGTTCGAGGGCGAGGTCGACCCCCGGCGGGTGGTCGAGCTCTGCGCCGAGATCGCCGCCCGCGGCGCCGCCGAGGTGGGCATCGCCGACACCATCGGCGTCGCCGAGCCGGCGCGGGTGAGCGCGCTCTGCGCCGAGGTGTCCGCGGTGGTGCCGCCGGAGCGGCTCTCGCTCCACGTCCACGACACCCGGGGCCAGGGGGTCGCCAACGTCCTCGCCGCGTACGCGGCGGGGGTGCGGCGGTTCGAGGGCTCGGTGGGCGGGCTCGGCGGCTGTCCCTTCGCGCCGCGGGCCACCGGCAACGTCTGCAGCGAGGACACGCTCCTCGCGCTCCACGCGGCCGGGGCCGAGAGCGGTGTCGACCTCGACGCCTACTGCGCCGTCGCCGAGCGGCTCGGCGAGGACCTCGGCATGACCCTGCCGGGCAGGCTGCACCGCGCCGGCGTCTGGCACCCCGAGCGGGTCGGCGTCGCCGCCGGGGGGGGCGCCGATGGCTGAGGCGCCGCCGCATCCCGTCCCCCCCGCGGCCGGCGACCCGCCGGTGCCCCGCGGCGCCCACACCACCGCCGAGGTCGAGGAGCGGCTCGCCCGCGCCCGCGCCGGCGGCTCCGAGCGCGCCCGCCAGAAGCTCGCCGAGCAGGGCAAGCTGCCGGTGCGCGAGCGCATCGCCCGGCTCTTCGACCCCGAGACCGCCTTCGTCGAGGACGGCCTGCTCGCCAACTGCGAGGCGCCCGACCTCCCCGCCGACGGCGTCGTCACCGGCATCGGCGTCCTCCACGGCCGCCACTGCGCGGTGATGGCCAACGACTCCTCGGTGAAGGCGGGCTCATGGGGGGCGCGGACGGTCGAGAAGATCGTGCGCATCCAGGAGACCGCCGAGCGCCTGCAGGTCCCCCTCGTGTACCTGGTCGACAGCGCCGGGGCGCGGATCACCGACCAGGTCGCGATGTTCCCCGGGCGGCGGCACGCCGGGCGGATCTTCCAGAACGAGGTGCGGCTCAGCGGGCAGGTGCCCCAGCTCTGCGTGCTGTTCGGCCCCAGCGCCGCCGGTGGCGCCTACATCCCCGCCTTCTGCGACGCCGTGATCATGGTCGAGGGCAACGCCTCGATGTACCTCGGCTCGCCGCGCATGGCGGAGGTGGTGGTGGGAGAGAGGGTCACCCTCGAGGAGATGGGCGGAGCCCGGATGCACTGCACGGTGAGCGGCTGCGGCGACATCCTCGTCAAGGACGAGGACGCCGCCCTGCGCACCGCGCGCGAGTACCTCGCGTACATGCCGGCCAACTGGCGCGAGACCCCGTCGCCGGCGCCGCCACGGCCGCCGCTGGCGACCGCGAGGCCGATCGACGAGGTGATCCCGCTGGAGGCGGCGCGCGGCTACGACGCTCTCGAGGTGATTCGCGCGCTGGTCGACGAGGGCTCGCTCCTCGAGGTTAAGCGGCTCTTCGCCCGCGAGCTGATCACCGGCCTCGCGCGCATCGACGGCCGGGCGGTCGGCGTGGTCGCGTCGCAGCCGCGCTTCAAGGGCGGCGTGCTGTTCGTCGACTCCGCGGACAAGGGGGCTCGCTTCGTCACCCTCTGCGACGCCTTCAACATCCCCCTGGTCTGGCTCGCCGACGTGCCCGGGTTCATGATCGGCTCGTCGGTGGAGCGCCAGGGCATCATCCGCCACGGCGCCAAGATGATCGCGGCACTCGCCGCCGCCAGCGTGCCCAAGCTGTGCGTGGTGCTGCGCAAGTCGTACGGCGCCGGGCTGTACGCGATGTGCGGCCCCGCGTTCGAACCCGACTGCACCATCGCCCTGCCCTCCGCGCAGATCGCGGTGATGGGCCCGGAGGCGGCGGTGAACGCCGTCTACTACAACAAGATCCAGGAGCTCCCCGAGGAGGACCGGGCCGCCTACGTGCAGCGGCTCCAGGACGAGTACCGCGACGACATCGACATCTTCAAGCTCGCCGGCGAGCTGGTGGTCGACGCGGTGGTGCCGGCGCCGCTGCTGCGCGACGAGCTGGTCGCCCGCCTCGCCGCCTACGCGTCGCGCCGGCGCACCGAGGTGCCCCGCCACCACGGCGTCTTCCCGGTGTGATCGAGGTCACGGGGGCGGCGCAGCTGCAGGCCTGGCGCGACGGGGTGATGCCGCCGGTCGAGGAGGTGCGTCCCGGCCTGTGGTCGATCCCGGTGCCGCTGCCGAGGAACCCGCTGCGCTACGTCCTCGTCTACGCGCTGGAATGCGACGACGGGATCGCCCTGGTCGACGCCGGCTGGAACACCGAGGAGGCCTGGGCCACGCTCGGCGCCGGCCTCCAGACCCTTGGCGCCACCATCGAGCAGGTGAGGGCGGTGCTGGTCACCCACATCCACCCCGACCACTACGGGCTCGCCGGGCGGATCCGGGAGGCGTCCGGCGCCTGGGTGGGGCTGCACCCCGCCGACGCCGCGGTGCTGCCGGAGCGCTACGAGGAGGTCGACGCGCTGCTCGACCGGATGGCGGAGCTGATGCGCTCGTGCGGCGTGCCCCAGCTCGAGCTCGACGAGCTGAGCTCCGCCTCGATGTCGATCCGGCAGTTCGTGGAGGTGACCCAGCCCGACCGCCTCCTCGACGACGGCGACGTGGTGCAGCTGGGCGGGCGCGAGCTGCGCGCGGTGTGGACCCCCGGGCACTCCCCTGGGCACCTCTGCTTCTACGACTCCGCGCAGCGGCTGCTGCTCGCCGGCGACCACGTGCTGCCGCGGATCAGCCCCAACATCTCGGTGCACGCGCAGCAGCGTCCCAACCCGCTCGCCGAGTTCCTCGACGCGCTCCAGAAGGTGCGCGGCCTCGACGTCGACGAGGTGCTGCCCGCCCACGAATACCGGTTCCGTAACCTCGCCTCTCGTGTCGACGACCTGCTCGCCCATCACGCCGAGCGGCTGGGCGCCATCGAGGCGATGGTGGCCGCCACCCCGGGGATCACCTGCTGGGACCTCACCGTGGCGCTGCCCTGGTCGCGGCCGTGGCCGGACATTCCGCCCTTCATGCGCCGCGCGGCCAACGGCGAGACCCTGGCCCACCTGATGCTGCTGCTGGCCGCGGGACGGCTGGCGCGGCACGGCGGCGAGCCCTGGCGGTGGGAGCGCCCCGCCTAGCACCACGACCGCGGGCTGTGACGGTTGTGACCGGATCGCGATACCTGTCACCACATGTCACAAACGCACCGCGCACCACAAGGGAACCACACCGGCCGTCGTCTCCCTGTTCGGCCGGAGCCTCTCTCCGGAGAACAGCGTGGGGTGCAGCCCACGTGGGGAACAGATCCATGAAGAGACGGATCAGCCTTGTGGTCGGGTCGGCGGCCCTTGCCGGCGCCACCGCGGCGCTCGCCATCGGCGGGTCGCACGCATTCGCCGAGACGGCGATGTCGACCTCGGCCTCGGGCCCGGTGTCGATGCAGCTCGACGTCGCCAGCCTGCCGGCGATCTCCGCCCCCGCTGTCGACACCGCGTCGCTCTTCGGCTCCGCGCAGTCGCTCGCACAGTCCCTCGGCCTGCCGCTGCCGCCGCTGCCGGTGGCGATTCCCGGCCTGCCGGATCCCAGCGGCGTCCTCAACGATCCCACCGGCTTCGTGACCGGAATCGTCAGCAACCCGATGGGCCTGCTGAACCTGGTCAGCGTCAGCTCGATCCTGGCTCCCGTGCAGGGCCTGACCGGCGGCGCCGGCAACGTCGGCGGCGTGCTGTCGATGCTTCCCGATCCCAACGCGCTGCTCGGCACCATCCCGGGCGCGTCGGTGCTCCAGGGCCTGATCGGCAACACCGCGCTCTCCGGCGTGATGGGCACCGTGACCGGCGCCATCAGCGATCCGATGAGCCTGATGAGCCTCATCTCCGGCGGCCCGCTGGGCAGCGTGACCGGCATCCTCGGCGCGCCGACCAGCATCCTCTCCCTCGTGGGCAGCAACCCGACCGGCGTCATCAGCAGCACGCTGGGCACCGTCACCGGCCTCGATCCCACCGGCACCCTCCCCGGGGTGGTCGGCACCGTGACCTCGACCCTGGGCGGCGTCACCGGTGGCTCGGCCTCCGCGCAGACCAGCGCCGCCGGCTCCAAGGCCTCGATCAACCTCAACGTCCCGGCGGTGCCGCAGGTGACCCTGCCGGCGCTTCCGATGATCCCCTCGGTGAGCGGCGTGACCAGCACGGTCACGGGCACCCTCAACACCGTGACCGGCACCGTCAACGGCCTGCTGGGCTCGGTCACCCACGCGCTTCCCGTATCGGTCCCGTCGGTCTCCGGCCTGACCGGCAACCTGACCAAGTCGCTTCCCGTCTCGGCGAACGTCTGCCTTCCGGTGGTCGGCTGCCTGTAGACGGGTGAAAGGGGGCCTCGAGAGAGGGGGACCCCGGAGCGAGGGGGGTGGGGCAATGTGCCCCGCCCCTCTCTTTCATTTAAACCGCTGGCTTCTGCGAGGTTTGGCGTTTTTGGAAGAGGCGCCCCACGTTGCGGCTGCCCCAGCCCCGCCACCGGGTCGGGAGTGAAGCTTGGAGGGATACAGGTGACGAGACGGGGGGTCCGCCGCATCGCCGGCGTGATGGTGTCGATGGGAGTGGCCCTGATGGGGATGCAGGGCGTGGCGCCGGCGACCGAGCCGGTGGCGGCGCGAGCGGCATCCCCGGCCTGCGGCCCGGCTCCGGCGGGCACCGCCCGCTGCCTGGGGCTGTTCCTGCACTCGCCGGCGCGGCGCTCCGCGGCGCCCGGCGCCGGCCCCGCCGGGGGGCTGAGCCCGGCCGAGCTGCGCTCCGCGTACAACCTCCCCGGCGCGTCCGGGAATCGCGGGCGCTTCGTGGCCATCGTCGACGCCTTCGACGATCCCAACGCCGAGGCCGACATGAACGTCTACCGGGCCGCGTTCGGGATCCCGGCCTGCACCGGCGCCAGCGGCTGCTTCCACAAGGTCGACCAGCGCGGCGGCCAGCATCTCCCCGCTCCGGACGCGGGCTGGGCGCAGGAGATCAGCCTCGACCTCGAGATGGTGTCGGCGGCCTGTCCCGACTGCCGCATCCTCCTCGTCGAGGCCGACAGCGCCGACATGACCGCCCTGGGCGCCGCCGAGAACATCGCCGCCGGCTCCGGCGTGGGGTCGGTGAGCAACAGCTTCGGCTCCTCGGAGACCTCGGACCAGGTCGGCTGGGACCTCCAGTACTTCACCCACCCCGGCGTCGCCCTGGTGGCGGCCTCGGGTGACAACGGCTACGGCGCGATGTACCCGGCGTCCTCGCCAATGGTCACCGCGGTGGGCGGCACCAGCCTGACCCAGGGCGGCGGCGCCCGGGGATGGACCGAGACGGCCTGGAGCGGCAGCGGCAGCGGCTGCAGCGCCTACGAGCCCAAGCCCGCCTGGCAGCACGACTCGACCTGCTCGCGGCGCAGCCTCGCCGACGTCGCCGCGGTGGCCGACCCACACACCGGCGTCGCCGTCTACAACAGCTACCGGTCGGCGGGCTGGTCGGTCGCCGGCGGCACCAGCGCCGCGGCGCCGATCATCGCCGCGGTCTACGCGGTGGCCGGCAACGTCCGGTCGCTGACCGGCGCCGGCCGCGCCTACGCCAGCGCCGCGGCGCTCAACGACATCACCCAGGGCAGCAGCAACACCCTGCTCTGCCTGTTCGGCGCCTCCTGCGCCCCCGCCGCCGGCTGGGACGGCCCCACCGGTCTCGGCAGCCCCGCGGGGACGGCGGCCTTCTAGCTCACATCAACGCAACGACGGACGGATGGATCGACGGCGGGGGGAGCACGCGGCTCCCCCCGCCCTCAGCCGGCTCCGAGGGGGTGGGCGCTGAGGAAGCCGAGCATCCGGCCGAAGGCCTCCAGCGGGCGCTCCATCGCAAAGGCGTGGCCGGCGTCCTCGATCTCCTGGTACTCGGCGCCGGGGATGCCCGCGGCCAGCACCCGACCCTCCTCCACGGGGATGAGGCGGTCGGCGGTGCCGTGCTGCACCAGGGTGGCCACGGCGATCTCGCCGAGGCGGCCGGAGACGTCGAAGGCCCGGCCGGTGGCGAGGTCGCCGATCGCCCGCATCGTCGCCAGCGCCTCCTCGGGACGCGCCCCCGAGGCGGTGAGCACCTGGCCGAGATCGCGCACCGAGGGATTCTCGGCGAGGAACGCGTCGCTGAACAGCAGCGGCAGCAGGCGGTCGAGGGCGGCCCCCGGGTCCGAGCTCATCTGCGCGGTGGCCTGGGCGAGCTCGACCACCTGGCCGCCGGTGGCGAGGTGCAGCGGCGCGGCGCTGGTGCAGCCGAGCAGCAGCGAGCCCACCCGGTCGGGATGGTCGAGGGCGAGGCTGAGCGCGATCATGCCGCCCATCGAGACTCCGTGGACGTGGGCCCGCTCGACCCCGGCGGCGTCGAGCACCGCGGCGGCGTCGGCGGCCATGGTCTCGACGGTGTAGCCGTCTCCGCTCGGGCCGGAGCCGCCGGTGCCCCGGTTGTCGAAGCGAATCACCCGGAAGCCACCGAGCAGGGGCAGCATCGGCACCCAGGCGTCGCTGCTGAGGCCGAAGCCCATCACCAGCAGCAGCGGCTCGCCCTCGCCCTGCTCCTCCCAGTGGATGCTCGCCCCGCTCGCCTCGGTCGTGGGCACCACCACTCCTCCCTGAACCCGCCGTCTCGACGCCGGCGCACAGCGTAGGCCGGGGCGGTGCCGGGCCGTCTCAGCGGGGGGGCGCGGACAGCAGCACGTGGGCGACCCGGCCGTCCGAGGCGACCATCCGGCCGCACCCGCCGGGGAAGGCCGGGCCGGCGACCGGGGAGGCGGCGTAGTCGACCCGGACGAAGGAGGGCAGCCGGGAGAGAGTGTGGACCAGGTCGTCGCGGGCGGCGTCCCAGTCGACGGCGCGGTCGCCGCAGCCGGGCTCCCAGCGGTCGGTGTGGGCGTCGCCGAACACCACCCCGAGCGGCGCCGCCGCGGTCCCGCAGCGGGCGTGGATCAGCTTGAGGTGGCGGCGGGTCACCGCGTCGATGCGCAGCTCGATCTGCTCCTGGCTGTCGTGGCCGCCGGCGGCGCACCCGGCGGGCCCGGCGAGGGTGGCGCCGGCCGCCACCAGCCAGCCCCCCGCCGCCCGCCGCCACGGTGCCGGCGGCAGCCGCAGCGCCGGCGGCAGCGCGGCGGCGCCGGCCCAGACCACGACGATGTTCACCGGGCCCGAGGTGCCCCAGGCCGCGCACTGCGCCGAGGTGGTCGGGGTGCCCCGCCCCCGGCCGCGCGCGCAGGTGCGGGTGAGCGGGAGGATGTCAGCGCCGATCCGCGGCAGCACCGCGGCGGCGGGACCGGTGGGCCCGGCGCCGCCACCGCGGATCGCGCTCACCACCGTGGCCTGCCGGGGCGCCCCGGGGGGACCGGCCACGACCACACCCGCCGGCGCCGGCGCGGTGGGCGCGTCCACGTCGGGGACCAGCCAGGCGGCGGCGCAGAGCAGCATCGCGGCCAGGGTCACCCCCGCCCGTCCGCGGCTCGCCCCGGCACCGGTCATCGAGGATCAGCATCCATCCCCCCGGCCGGGAAGTGGTTATGGCCCGGTTACCGGTCGGCCACGACGTCCGTGTCTGCGAGAATCGGCGCTCATGACCGAGCCGCTGCTGATGATCCCCGGCCCCGTCCCGGTGCGGACGGACGTCCTCGAGGCGCTGGCCGAGCCGGTGCGCAGTCACACCTCCGCCGAGAACGCCGCCGCGGTGCGGCGGGCCCAGCGGGGGATCCGCGGGCTGGTGGGCTCGGAGGCGGCGCTGGTCCACGTCATCTCCGGTTCCGGGACGCTGGCGATGGAGGTGGCGCTGGTCAACCACGCCCGCCCCGGCGACCGGGTCGTGGTGTGCAGCGAGGGCTACTTCGGCGACCGCTTCGTCGAGATCGGCACCGCCCTCGGCCAGGAGGTGGTGCCGCTGCGCTCCGAGTGGGGGCGGCGGCTCGACGCCGAGGAGCTGCGCCGCGTCTGCGCCGCGGGCCCCGCGCCCGCCGTGGTCACGGTGACCCACGTCGACACCAGCACCGGGGTGCTCGCCGACGTCGCCGGGCTGGTCGCCGCCGCCCGGGAGTGCGGCGCCGTGGTGGTGCTCGACGGGGTCTGCGCCACCGGGGCGGTCGAGGAGTCCATGGACGCCTGGGGCGTCGACGTGGTCATCACCGGGGCGCAGAAGGGCCTGGGCCTCCCCCCCGGCCTCACCGTCGCCGCCGTCTCCGAGCGCGCCCGCGAGCGCCGCGCCGAGCTCGGCTCGATCGCCGCCTACTACGCCGACCTGCGCCGCTGGGAGCCGGTGATGGAGGAGCCGACCCGCTACTTCTCCACCCACCCCACCAGCCTCATCCGCGCCCTCGGGGTCTCGCTCGACGCCATCGAGGCCGAGGGGCTGGGGCCGCGCTTCGAGCGCCACCGCCGGGTGGCCGCGGGGCTGCGCGCGGGGATGGGGGCGCTGGGCCTCACCCCGCTCACCGAGGCCGCCGCGCTGGCCCCGACGCTGAGCGTGCTCGCCGTCCCCGAGGGGGTCGTCGAGGCCGATCTGCGTGCCGGGATGGCCTCCCGTGGGGTGGTGGTGGCGGGCTGCCTCGGCAGCTTCGCCGGCCGCGGCATCCGCGTCGGGCACCTCGGCAACGTGGGTGCCGCCGAGGTGGAGCAGACCCTGCGAGCGGCGGCGGAAACGCTCGGCGCCGGCCCGGCGGCGGCGCTCGAGGCGGCCGGCGAGCACCTCGGGGCCCTCATCACCTGACCTCCGGCCCACCGGTTTATCCGCAGGTCACCCGGCACGGGTAATCTGCGGCGTGACGGGGTAGTCTCACGCCCGGATCCCTCTCATCGTCCGGGTACCCCTCAGGAGCCGACCCGCACCATGTGGCAGAACGTCAAGACCGCCTTCCTCCTCGCCCTCCTCGACGGACTCTTCCTGCTCGTGGGCGGTGCCATCGGGCATCGCAGCGGGCTGATCATCGCTGCCATCTTCGCCCTGGGGATGAACGGCATCGCCTACTGGAACAGCGACAAGCTGGCCATCGCCGCCGTCCGCGGCCAGGAGGTGACGCCCCAGCAGTTCCCGGCGCTCCATCGCATCGTCGACGAGCTCTGCGCTGCGGCGAGGATGCCCAAGCCGCGGGTGTACATCTGCGACGACCCCTCGCCGAACGCCTTCGCGACCGGCCGCAACCCCAGGCACGCGGCGGTCTGCTGCACCCAGGGCATCCTCAACCTGGTCACCGAGCGTGAGCTCCGCGGCGTCCTCGGCCACGAGCTGTGCCACGTCCGCAATCGCGACATCCTCACCGCCTCGCTGGCGGCGACGATCGCGATGGGGATCTCCTTCATCGCCCAGATGGGCCAGTTCGCGTTGATCTTCGGCGGCCTTGGCGGCAACCGCGACGGCGAGGGCGGCAACTCCTGGGTGACGGTGCTGCTGCTGATCATCGTGGCGCCGATCGCCGCGACCATCATCCAGCTGGGGATCAGCCGCGCTCGCGAGTACCAGGCCGACACCTGCGGCGCCCAGCTCTGCCACGACCCGCTGGCCCTGGCCAACGCCCTGCAGAAGCTGGAGTTCGGCGACCCGCCGCATCCCCATGCAGGTGGCGCCGGCGGTGGCGCCGCTCTTCATCGTGAATCCCTTCGGGGGCAGGCGCCCGTCGTTCTCCCGGCTCTTCTCCACCCATCCGCCGCTCGAGGAGAGGATCGCCCGCCTCCAGCGGATGGCCCAGGGCGGTTAGCCCGGCCGGGCCCGGGACGGCGCAGCGAGGTGGCCCAGGCCCTCAACACCCTCGTCGACCACGTCGGCTCCCTCGCCTACCTGATCGTCTTCCTCGGGGTCGGCATCGAGACCCTCGGCATCCCCATCCCCGGGGAGACGGCGCTGATCACCGGCGCGCTGCTCGCCGCCCAGGGCCGGCTGGATGCGCTGCTGGTGGCCGCGGTGGGGTTCGCCGGAGCGGTGCTCGGCAGCACCGCGGGCTACCTCGTGGGCCGTCGCCACGGCCACCGGGTGAGCAGCATGCCGCTGCTCCGGATCGTCTACGACCAGCGCCGCGTCGCCGTCGCCGAGGGCTTCTTCGAACGCCGCGGATGGCTGGTGGTCGCCGGCGGGCGCTTCCTCCCGCTGCTGCGCATCTTCATGGGGCCGCTGGCCGGGATCCACCGGATGCCGGCGCTGCGGTTCATGGTGGCCAACGTGGTCGGGGCCGCGCTCTGGGTCGGCGTGGTCGTCGGCGTCGTGCTGATCGCCGGGCAGCGCGCGATCACGTTGGTGTCACGCGCCGGGTACGCCGGCCTGGGCGTGGTCGTGGTCCTCGGCGCCGGCGCCTGGTGGTGGCACCGGCGCCGGGTGCGCCACGAGCGGGAGGAGGGCGAGCGCCTGCTGGTCGAGCAGGCCCGCCGGGCCTCGGGCCCGGGCGGGAGCTGAGTAGGAAGCCGGGCTAGCGGCGGCGGCGGGGGCGTGCGCCCCCGCCACGGCGGCGCTGCGGAGGGCCGCCCTCGGTGTCGTTGACCAGCGGACCCTCGCCTGCGGGGGCGATGCCGTCGCCCTGTACGAAGACCTTTCGCGCGCCCACGTCGACGAGGTAGGCGAGCGTGGTGGCCCCGCTGCCGCCCGGGTCGGGCATCAGCGACACGTCGGAGATCACACCCGTACGGCGGCTGCCGCCGTACGGAAAGCTGACCCTGGTTCCGATGGGGAGAGAGGACGCGGGGAGATCCCCGCTCATCGAACTCCGGCCCGGAAGCATTCACTGCAGTACACGGGGCGGTCGCCGCGCGGGACGAAGGGCACCCGGGCGACGCCGCCACAGGACGCGCAGGTCACCTCGTGCATCTCGCGGGGGGGCCGGTCGCCGCGGGGGCCGCCGCCGAAGCCACCGCCGGCACCACCACCACCGCCGTTCATTCCCGCGGCCTTGCGGGCGGCGCGGCACGAGGGGCACCGCGAGGGGGCGTTGACCAATCCGCGAGAGGCGAAGAACTCCTGCTCACCGGCGGTCCAGATGAAATCCATGCCGCACTCGCGGCAGCGAAGGGTTTGGTCGACCGACACGCGCCTAGATCCTCCATCCGGCGCGTAGCGGCGCCAGGGCTTTGAGACACAAAGACAATACACCCTGCCGGGGACGGCTGCTAGCATCGTCACACAACCCCGGACAGGAGCGGGCCGAACGGCGCACGGGGCGTCGCGGTGGCTGCCGGTGGGGGATGGGAGACACCTGCCATGCGCACTCCGCGACGCAACCTCTTCACCTCGGAGTCGGTCACCGAGGGACACCCGGACAAGATCGCCGACCAGATCTCCGACGCCGTTCTCGACGCCGTCCTCTCCAAGGATCCGCTCGGACGCGTCGCCTGCGAGACGGCCCTGACCACCGGCACCGCCCTGGTCTTCGGCGAGATCACCACCGACTGCTACGTGGACATCGCCCGGGTGGTGCGCCAGACCATCCGGGAGGTCGGTTACACCCGCGCCAAGTACGGCTTCGACTACGAGACCTGCGGGGTGCTGGTCTGCATCGACGAGCAGTCGCCGGACATCGCCCAGGGGGTGAACGTCGGCGGCGCCGGCGACCAGGGGATGATGTTCGGGTTCGCCTGCGACGAGACCCCCGAGCTGATGCCCGCACCGATCCAGCTCGCCCACCAGCTGGCCCGCCGGCTCAGCGAGGAGCGCCGCGACGGCACCCTGCGCTGGGCCCGGCCCGACGGCAAGACCCAGGTGACCGTCGAGTACGACGACGACGGCCGGCCGCGCCGGGTCGACACCGTGCTGGTGAGCGTGCAGCACTCCGAGGACGTCAGCAACGAGCAGATCTTCGCACGACGTCCAGGAGCACGTGGTCGACGCCGGTGATCCCCGCCGCCTGGCTCGACGGCGACACCAAGCGCTACGTCAACCCCACCGGGCGCTTCGTCATCGGCGGCCCGCAGGGCGACGCCGGGCTGACCGGCCGCAAGATCATCGTCGACACCTACGGCGGCTACGCCCGCCACGGCGGCGGCGCCTTCAGCGGCAAGGATCCGACCAAGGTCGACCGCAGCGCCGCCTACGGCGCCCGCTACGTGGCCAAGAACGTGGTCGCCGCCGGGCTCGCCGCGAAGCTGCGAGATCCAGCTCGCCTACGCGATCGGCGTGGTGAAGCCGGTCTCCGTGCGGATCGAGACCTTCGGCACCGAGCGGGTGCCGGTCGACCAGATCGCCGCCCTCGTCGAGGAGCACTTCGACCTCTCGCCGATCGGGATCATCAGCGAGCTCCAGCTCCGCCGTCCCATCTACCGGCAGGTCGCCGCGTTCGGCCACTTCGGTCGCAGCGACCTCGACCTTCCCTGGGAGCGGACGGATCACGCCGCCGACCTCGCCGAGGCGGCGGGCACCGAGCCCCTGGTGACCGGCGTGCTGGCGACGGTCTGACCTGGTGCTCCACGTCCTCGTCCTCGCCGGGGGGAGCGGGTCCCGGCTGTGGCCGCTGAGCCGTGGGGCGCTCCCCAAGCACCTGCTGCCCCTCGGCCCGGGGGGCACCTCGCTGCTGCGCGCCACCGTCGAGCGGCTGCTGCCGCTCGGCGCCGCGGTCCGCGTCGTCACCGTCGCCGACCAGGCCGACGCCTGCCTGAGGGACCTGGAGGGAACCGGGCTCGACCGCCGCTCGCTGGTGGCCGAGCCCGCCCCCCGGGGCACCGGGCCCGCCCTCGGCCTCGCCGTCCGGGAGGTCGCCGCGGCCGACCCCGAGGCGGTGATCTGCTCGGTCCACGCCGACCACCACGTCGGCGACGACGCCGCCTACCGGGAGGCGGTGTGGGAGGCGGCGGGCTGGGCGGCGGCCACCGACGGCCTGGCCACCGTCGGCCTGGTTCCCCAGTTCGCCGCCACCGGCTTCGGCTACGTCGAGGTCGGCGAGGCCCACCCGGCGTCGAGCTGGCAGCCGCCGGTGTCGCCGCCGCCCCCCGGGCTCTGCCCCGCCCCCACCCTGCCCGCGAGCGTCGCAGTGGGCTTCGCCGAGAAGCCGTCGCTCGCCGCCGCCGAGGCCTTCATCGCCGGCGGCCGGCACCTCTGGAACCTGGGGCTCTTCGCCTGGTCGGCGGCCGCCTTCCAGCGCGAGCTGCGCGCCGCCGCCCCCGAGGTCGACGCCGCCCTCGCCGAGGTGGCGGCGCTGGGCGCGGCCGGGAGGGAGGCGGCGGCGGCGGAGCGCTACCGCGCCATCCCGGCGGCCGCGGTCGAGCCCCTGGTGCTCGAGCGGGGCGCCCGGCTCAGCGTCGTCGCCGCCGCGTTCCCGTGGTCCGACCTCGGCTCCTGGCGCGACCTGCTCGACGCCCGCCGGCTGGCCGGGGAGGGGGATGCGGCGGGGAACGTGCTCGCCGGCGACGCCGTGGTGGCGGGCTCGCGTGGCTGCCTGGTCGAGGCCCGGGGAGGCCGCATCGTGGCCCTGGTCGGGGTCGACGACCTGGTCGTGGTCGACACCGGCGACGCCGTGCTGGTGGTGCCGGCGCAGCAGGCCCAGGCGGTGCGGGAGATCGTCGACCTGCTCCGTGGCGCGGGGCGGACCGAGCTCCTCTAGCCTCTAGCCGAGCAGGCCGCCGGCGGCGACGGCCGCGCCGAGGGCGCCGGCGAGGTCTCCGAGCCCCGCGGTGCGCACGCTCACCGCCCCGGTGACGAAGAGGTGGGGCTGCATCGCCGCGGCGACCCGGGTGACGAAGGGCTCGCCGAGCCGGCTGCCCAGGCCGCCGCCGATCACCACCGCCTCGACGTCGATGGCGTTGACGACCGACGCGATCCCCGCCCCGGCGGCGGCGACGGCGTCGTCGATGAGGTCCTGGGCGAGGTCGTCGCCGGCGGCGAGCGCCCGCGCGAACACCCCGGAGGTGAGGTGGTCGATGCCGCGCCGCTCCATGATCCGGAAGAGATCGGTGCTCCGGCCCTGGGCCACCAGCTTGCGGGCGCGCCGCTCCATCGAGGCGCGCCCCGCGTAGGCCTCGAGGCAGCCGCGCCGCCCGCAGCCGCAGCGGCGCCCGCGGGGGTGGACGCAGACGTGGCCGACCTCGCCGCTGGCGCCGTGGGGGCCGCTCCGCAGCTCGCCGCCGAGCACCAGCGCCCCGCCCACCCCGGTGCCGAACCACACCCCGAGGACGTCGGTGAGCCCCCGGGCGGCGCCGAGCCGGAGCTCGCCCAGCAACCCCGCGTGGACGTCGTTGTCGACGCTCACCCGGGCGCCGGTGCGCCGCTCCAGCTCGGCGCCGAGCGGGTAGGGGTCGATCCAGCCGGCCAGGTTGGGGCTGCGCGCCACCACCCCGGTGGCCTTGTCGATGGTTCCCGGCGCCCCCACCCCGAGGGCGGCGAGGCCGTCCACGCCGGCGTCCTTCCGGGCCTGGTCGACCAGGGCGCAGAGGGTCTCGACGACGGCGGGCGGCCCACCGGTGGGCGGGGTGGGGCCACGGCTCTGCCCCAGCACCTCGAAGTCGAGCGAGGTGACCACCACCTGGATCTTGGTGCCGCCGACGTCGACCCCCGCGAGTGCCCGGGTCATGGGCCCGGGCTCGCCGCGGAGGAGGGCGCGGGGACGGTGTGGACCTCCAGGGTGACCGCGGCGATGGTCCCGGTGGGGGTGGGGCCGGTCAGCTCCAGGGTGGTGCCGTCGCCCGGCGGGACGTCGACGGCGGAGCCGCCGGCGTCGCCGACCAGCCTGCCCCCGGAGTCGAAGAGGCTGGCCCGCACCACCACCAGCCGCGGGGTGGCGGCGGTGGAGCGCAGCCGGAGGTCGACCACCAGCAGCCGGGCGGCGTCGAGGCGGAAGCTCACCCCGCCGGGAGGGATGGCGACGTCCGGGTCGCCGGTCTGGGTCACCACCACCCCGGGCGCGGCCAGCGGGGGCCGGGTGGTGGCCTGGTCGACCACCGCCGGGTCGCCGCAGCCGGCGAGCAGCAGGCCGCCGGCGAGCGGGGCGAGCAGCTGATGCCAGGTACGCACCCGGCGAGTATGCACACCCAGGGTGCCCGCACTGGTGGCGCCCCGGCACCGCGGACCGGGTGGCGGACGGAGGCCACGGGTACAATGCCGCCCGTGACCGCGACGCCCATCCGTTTCGGTACCGACGGCTGGCGCGCCGTGGTCGCGGACGACTTCACCTACGAGAACGTCCGGTCCGTGGCCCAGGCGGTCGCCTGGTACCTGGCCGGCGACCCCCGCCCGGTGGTGGTGGGGCACGACACCCGCTACTGCGCCGAGCTCTTCGCCCAGGAGGTGGCGCGGGTGCTCGCCGCCAACGGCCGGTCGGTGCTGCTCCTCGACGGCCCGTCCCCCACCCAGGTCTCGTCCTGGACGGTGGTGGCGCGCGGCGCCGCCGGCGGCGTGGTGGTCACCGCCAGCCACAACCCCCCGGAGTTCAACGGCCTCAAGTACAAGCCCGACTACGGCGGCTCGGCCTCGCCCGAGGTGGTCGTCGAGCTGGAGCGGCTCAGCGCCCGCGCCCAGGCCGAGGGGGTGACCGCGATGCCCTTCGCCGAGGCGCTGGCCGCGGGCACCGTGCAGTACCTCGACCCGCTCCCCGACTACACCGCGCAGATCGGCCGCATGATCGACCTGGCGCGGCTGCGCGACGCCGGCCTGACCATCCTCCACGAGCCGATGTACGGCGCCGGCGCCGGCTACGTCGCCCGGCTGCTCGCCGGGGGCAGCACCCGTGTCGACGAGCTCCACGCCGAGCGCAACCCGGGTTTCGGGGGCATGCACCCCGAGCCGATCGAGCAGTGGATGCCGGAGGCGATGGCGCGGATGCGGGGCGGCGGCTACGACCTCGGCATCGCCAACGACGGCGACGCCGACCGGGTCGGGATCATCGACGAGCGCGGGGTCTTCGTGAACCAGCTCCAGGTGATGGGGCTGCTGACCATGTACCTGCTGGAGAATCGGGGGCTGCGCGGCGACCTGGTGCGCTCGCTGACCACCACCGGCATGGTCGACCGGCTCGGCGAGCTCTTCGGGGTGCCGGTCCACGAGCTGCAGGTCGGCTTCAAGTACATCGGCCCGAGGATGACCGAGACCGACGCGCTGATCGGCGGCGAGGAGTCCGGGGGCTTCGGCTTCCGCGGGCACCTGCCCGAGCGCGACGGCATCCTCGCCGGGCTGATGGTGGCGATGGCGGTGGTCGACTACGCCATGCCGCTCTCCAGGATCCTGGCCCACCTCCAGGAGCTGGTGGGTCCCCACGCCTACGCCCGCCACGACATCGCGATGGCACGCGACGGCTACCAGGAGCGCAAGCAGGAGATGTACGAGCGGGTGGCCGGAAACCCCCCGACCGAGCTGGCCGGCGAGGCGGTGGTGCGCAGCCGCTCCGACGACGGCTTCAAGTTCTACCTCGCCGACGGCTCCTGGGCGCTGGTGCGCTTCAGCGGCACCGAGCCGCTGATCCGCGTCTACAGCGAGGCGCCCACCGCCGAGCGCGTGCAGCAGCTGCTGGCCGCCCTGGAACGCTTCCTCGGCATCCCGGTGCCGGCCGAGGCGGTGGCGCATTGAGCGGGGTCGGGGCGAGCCCGGTGAGCCCCTCCGGCGCCAGCCGGGTCGACAAGCCCTGGGGATACGAGCTCCGCTGGGCGATCACCGACCGATACCTCGGCAAGGTGATCCACGTCGACGCCGGGCAGAAGCTGAGCCTCCAGTACCACGTGCAGAAGGACGAGGCCATCCTGGTCCTTCGCGGCGACCTCGACCTCGTCCTCGAGGACGACGAGGGCGAGCTCGTCACCCATCGGATGGGCGAGGGCATGAGCGCGCGGGTCCGTCCCGGGCGCCGTCACCGCTTCGTGGCCGTCACCGACGTCGACCTCGTCGAGGTCTCCTCGCCCGAGATCGACGACGTGGTCCGGCTCTCCGACGACTACGGCCGGGCGGGCACCAGCGAGGCGTGAGCCCGCTCCCCCGTCCGGGCGCTTTCGCACGGGCCTCCGTGGAGCTCAGGGGACCGGCGCCGGCGGTCCCTGCGGAGCTGCCCGACCCGGGCGCCGCCGCCGTCGAGGCCGAGCCCGCCGCCGAGCCGCCCGCCTCGCCGGTTCGCACCGGCCACGCCTTCTACGCCGACGAGGCGCGGCGGGCGCTGGGGATCGTCCGGGAGATCCGCGCGGTCACCGTCGCGCGGGTGCCGGCGCCCCTGTTCCACGGCGTGGTGGGAGCCGCGGTGGCGCTCACCGCGGTGCTGGTCCGGCCCCAGACCACCGGCTGGGTGGTCAGCCTCGGCCTCGACGTCGCCCTGGTGGTGCTCACCGCCCTGGCGATCATCCACTACGACCTGGTGCTCTGCCCCGAGGAGACCCGCCCCGGGCCGGACACCTTCATCCTCCCGGTGGCAGCGGTGATCTCGCTCGCGGTCTCGCTGGCGGGGAGCGGCGACCTCCGCATCAACGCGCTCGCGGTGCTGATCGGCACCGCGGTGATCGCCGGCGCGCCCCACCTCGCCGCGATGCGGGCCGCCGGCCTCGAGACCCCGGCGGGCCGCCAGCTGCGCGAGGTCGCGGCGGTGCTGGTGTGCGTGCCCGCGGTGCTCGCCGGCGCCAGCCCCGGGCTCTCCTGGTGGGTGCGCGGCGCCGTCGTCCTGCTCGGCACCACGGCCACCGCCTACGACGCGGTGCGCGCCGACGGCGTGGCCTTGCGGCGCACCGCCCTGGCGGCGCTGACGGTGGGGGGGATCACCGCCGTCACCGCCGCGATCGCGGGCGGCCTCTTCGGCCAGGCGGCCACCGCCGTCTCGCTGCTGCTGCTCTGGTACGGGCTGCGCGGCCTGCTCGGGGGTGCCTCTGCGGGACGGCTGGGGCGGGCGCCGCTGCTCGAGTACGGGTTCTTCATCGTCCTCGCCGGCCTGGTCTTCGGAGTGGCCGCCGCCGGCCGGTAGCTGCCGGGCGGGTGTGGGCTTCGTGGCGTCGCGGACGTCCTGCGACGCGCCGCGAACAAATCTTTACCGAGAGGCGTCGGGGCCTTCATGGGGTGGGACGCACGATTTCTTGCGGCCCCCCCAAGAGAAGGAATGCGTCAGAAGTGGTCTCCGACACTCTCACCGAACTCGACGACCAGGCCCTGGTCGACGCCTTCCGAGGCGGCGTCGTCTGGGCCTTCGAGGAGCTGTATCGCCGTCACCGCCCGCTGGTGGTGCGCCGGCTCACCCGGCTCTGCGGAAACGAGGCCGTCGCCGAGGAGCTGGCTCAGGAGACGTTTCTCCGCGCCGCCCAGCGGATCGGCACCGAGGGTGACCTCAAGTTCCGCGCCTGGGTGCTGCGGATCGGCACCAACCTCGCCATCGACCACATCCGCGCCCTCCGCCGCCAGCCGGCGCAGTCGATCGACGACATGCTCCACGTGAAGCCCGCTGCCGGCACCGTCTCGGTGATCGACACCGAGCAGCACGTCGAGCAGCGCGAGGACGCCCGCTTCGTCGTCTCGGTGCTCGACCGCCTCAATCCGCGCCACCGGCAGGTGCTGGTGCTCCGCGAGATCGAGGGTCTCGACTACCGCACCATCGCCGATCGCCTGGGGGTGTCCTGCTCAGCGATCGAGACCCTGCTGTTCCGCGCCCGCGGACGCTTCCGCGAGGAGTACGCGAAGGCGATGGTCGCCTGACCGGAACGGGTCCCTGCGGCTAGGCTGACAGCCAAGCTGTAGACTTTCGACCCTGCGGGGATTCATGGAGGAACGTACATGCTCGTCAAGCTGCTCGTGACCGTCGGTCTGGTGACGGCGGGGCTCGGCGCCGCCGTGGTGCTGCCCGACGTCAAGCGCTACCTCGCCCTGCGGACGATGTAGCTCAGCTCCGCCGCCAGGCGGAGCCGTCCCAACCCCACGCCTCCCGGTACGCGCCCCGTCCCAGCGATCCCCCCACCAGCACCAGCCGCCGCTCCCGGGCGACGAGCGGGGTGGTGACGCCGAAGGCCGCCACCACCGGCGGCGTGGAGTGGTGCTCGCTCCAGGACCGGCCGTCCCACGTCCACGTCCCCCCCGCGGGCCGCCCCTCGACGTCGAGGAACTCGCTCTCGACGAGCAGGGTGCGCCTGGTCCCGGGGTCGTAGGCCATCACCGCGCTGAGCGGCTCCACCCTCACCTCGGTGGCCGGGGTGAGGCGCTGCCAGGTGGCGCCGTCCCACCGCCAGGTGGTGCCGCGGTTGCCGGGGTCGGGCTCGCCGACGGCGAGCACCCCGGCGTCGGGCGCTCCGGCCATCCAGCGCAGCGGCGGAGTGGCGGCGCCGGGGTGCGCCGCCCACGAGGAGCCGTCCCACGTCCAGGTCTCGAGGCCCGTCCCCGCCGCGGAGTTGCGCTCGATCACCAGCACCAGGGTCGCGGTGTGGACGTCGAACTCCAGGCCGCGCGGGAGCGCGCCGGGCGGCGGTGAGGTGGGCGGGTCCTGCCGGGACCAGGTGACGCCGTTCCAGGTCCAGGTGTCGTCGAGGGTCTGGCTCGCCGGGGCGCGGCGCTGGCCGCCGTAGAGCACCACCGTCCGCCGCGCCGGGTCGCCGGCCATCACCGCGCCGAAGCGGGGCGAGGGTGATGCCGCCGGACGCAGCCGCCGCCAGCGCGCCGGCGTCAGCGCCCAGGTGTCGCCGAGGTCGAGGCCGGGGGTGCTCTCCGCGCTGCCGCCGAAGAGCACGAGCTCACCCCGGACGGCGTCGAAGGCGGCCGCGGCCCGCTGCCGGGCCTCCGGCGCCGGTCCGCCCGTCAGCGGGCTCGGCGGCGGCGGCGAGGGGCCAGGATGGCGCCAGGCCACGGCCGTCACCGCGAGCAGGGTCACCAGCGCGGCGGCGGCGGCGGCGGCGGCGAACGCGGCCCGGCGGCTCAGCGGTGCGGAGCCCCCGGGGACCCGACGCGGATCGTGTCCGGCGGCGGCCCCCGTCGCGGCGGCGGCGGCGAGCGCCGGCTCGAGGCCGGCGGCGGCGGCGGCCAGCCCCCAGCGCCCCCCGCAGGCTCCGACCACCGCCGCGGCGGGGACGCCCCCGGCCGCTCCGGGGCGCTCGACGGCGAGCCCGACCAGGCAGCGGCCGGCGCTGCGCTCGCCGAGCAGGGCGGCCGCCAGGGGATGGCCCGCGGGCAGCCGCAGACCGGCGCGGCGGGGGCGTCCCCCGGCGGTCGCGGCCATCCCCTCGGCCGCGGCCAGCTCGAGGAGGTAGCGCACCTGGTCGGCGGGGCCGTCCAGCCAGGCCACCCAGGCCGTCGCCTCCGGGGCGAGGTGCTCGAGCAGGTGGGGGAGCAGCGCCGCGAGGGGGGCTCCGGGGGTGGCGCCGTCGGCCTCCAGCAGCACCCAGGCGGCCGCCGGGGGCAGCCCCCGCAGGCGGGGATGGCCGTCGACCCCGGTCGCCGGCCCCGCCCGCACCCGGGGCCGCGGCCCTCCGGCCGGCCCGCCCCCGGTCACATCCCCAGGTAGGCCCGCTGCACCGCCTCGGACTGCTGCAGCTCGGCGGCGCTGCCGCTCAGCGCGATGCTGCCGGTCTCCAGCACGTAGGCGCGGCGGGCGACGTTGAGGGCGAGCAGGGCGTTCTGCTCGATGAGCAGGATGGTGGTGCCGGCGGCGTTGATCTCGCGGATGACGTCGAAGATGGCGTCCACGAGGATCGGCGCCAGCCCCAGCGAGGGCTCGTCGAGGAGCAGCACCCGGGGGCGCGCCATCAGCGCCCGTCCGATCGCCACCATCTGCTGCTCGCCGCCGCTGAGGCTGCCGGCGAGCTGGCCGTTGCGCTCGCGCAGCCGAGGGAAGAGCTCGTACACCCGGTCGTAGTCGGCGCGCAGCTCGGTGCCGTCGCGCCGCGAGAACGCCCCCATCTCCAGGTTCTCCCGCACCGTCATCCGGCTGAAGAGCCGCCGCCCCTCGGGGGCATGGGCGACGCCGCGGCGGGCGATGAGCTCGGCTCCCAGGTGGTGGATCTCCTTGCCCTCGAGCAGGATCTCGCCGTGCGCCGGACGCACCAGGCCGCTGATCGCCCGCAGCGTGGTGGTCTTGCCGGCGCCGTTGCTGCCGATCAGCGCCACCACCTCGCCGGTCTCGACGTGGAGGGTGACCCCGCGCAACGCCTGCACCCGGCCGTAGAGGACGTCGACGTCGCGCAGCTCCAGCAGCGGCTGGGCCGCCGGCGCCGGGGCGGCGGCCGGCTCGGGTGGGGTGGCCGTCTCGGTCATGCGGTGGTGCGCATCCGCTCGGCGGCGCCGCTGCCAAGGTAGGCCTCGACCACCCGGGGGTCGGCGCGCACCTCGGCCGGGGGTCCCTCGGCGATCCGCTCGCCGTGGTCGAGGACGACGATGCGGTCGCTGACCTCCATCACCACCCGCATGTCGTGCTCGATGAGGAAGATGGTCAGGCCGTCGTCGCGGAGCTGTGAGATCACCCCCATCAGTTCCACCTTCTCCTGCGGGTTGAGCCCGGCGGCGGGCTCGTCGAGGAGCAGAAGGCTGGGCCCGCTGGCGAGGGCGCGAGCGATCTCCAGGCGGCGCTGCAGGCCGTAGGGCAGGTTGCGCGCGTAGACGTCGGCGTACTGGTCGAGCCCGAGCCGGCGGAGCGTGGCCAGAGCCCGCTGCTCGACGGCGCGCTCCTCGCGGCGGGCCCGGGGGGTGCGCAGCATCGCGTCCCACACCCCGGCGCGCATCCGGCAGTGCTCGCCGACCATGACGTTGTCGACCGCGGTCATGTACGCGAAGAGGCGGATGTTCTGGAAGGTGCGGGTGATGCCCAGCCGGGCGATCCGGTGCGGGGGCAGTCCGACGATGCTGGTCCCGTTGAACCGGATGTCGCCGCCGTCGACCGGGTACAGCCCGGTGATGCAGTTGAACGCGGTGGTCTTGCCGGCGCCGTTGGGACCGATCATGGAGACGATCGCCTGGCGCTCGACCTCGAACGAGACCCCGTTCACCGCGAAGAGGCCGCCGAAGCGCTTGACCACCCCGTCCACCTCGAGCAGCAGCGGCTCGGTCATGCCCGCCCCCGCACCGCCGCCAGCGGCTCGGACTCGGCGCCCGCCTGCAGCTCCACCTTGCGCGCCCGGCTGGGGATCAACCCGGCGGGGCGCAGCAGCATGATGCTGACCAGGATCACCCCGTAGGCGACGTAGACGTACTTGCTGTAGTCGACGCTCGACAGCGCGGTGAAGCCGGTGGTGTTGCCGAAGGTCATCGACCACTCCTGGGCGTGGGGGAGGATCCAGAAGATGATGAAGCTGATCAGCAGGCCGCCCACGGCG
Source organism: uncultured Chloroflexia bacterium (assembly GCA_963846365.1). Classification (GTDB taxonomy): domain Bacteria; phylum Chloroflexota; class Dormibacteria; order Aeolococcales; family Aeolococcaceae; genus CF-96. Next base: position 70,160 of record CAWJVN010000001.1, on the reverse strand, counting down.
GCGCCGGTGATGCTGCCGATCCCGCCCAGAACCACCGTGCTCAGCGCCGTCACCGACACCGCGAACTGGAAGTCGTCGGGCGAGACGATGCCCAGCTCGGCGCCGTAGAAGGCGCCCGCGAACCCGCTCACCGCGGCGCCGATGGCGAAGGCGAGCAGCTTGGTGCTGACGGTGTTGATGCCGGTGGCGCTGGCCGCCACCTCGTCCTCGCGGATCGCCACCCAGGCCCGGCCGATGCGCGAACGCTCCAGGTTGCGCAGCACCACGATGATCAGGGCGATGAGCACCAGCAGGGCGTAGTAGTAGGGGCGCGGGTCGATGCCGAAGTCGTGGCCGAACAGGCTGGGATGGTGGATCCCGGTGATGCCGTTGGGGCCGCCGGTCTGGCCGAGGAAGTTGTTGTTGACGGCGTCGGGGATGATCTCGCCGAAGCCGAGGGTGACGATGGCCAGGTAGTCGCCGCGCAGTCGCAGCGTGGGCGCTCCCAGCAGGGCGCCGGCGAGCGCCGCCACCGCCGCGCCGAGGAAGAGGATCACCCAGAAGGGGTAGGGCCAGAACGGGAGGTGGAGCACGTCGCCGTGGCGCGAGGAGTTGAGCGAGGCGCAGGTGTAGGCGCCGATGGCGAAGAACGCGGCGTAGCCGAGGTCGAGCAGCCCGGCGAAGCCGACCACCACGTTGAGGCCGAGGGCGAGCAGGGTGTAGATCGCCGCCGCCCCCGCCGCCCAGCTGATGAACTCGGTCGACTGCTTGAAGATCAGCGGTGCCAGCGCCCCGATCACCAGGGTGACGGCGGCGAGGGTCAGCCCGCTGCGGGCGACGATCGGCCGCCGAAAGCCATAGGCGAGGCAGCAGAGCGCGAAGCCGGTGAGCGTCAGCCACACCGCGTTGTCGGTGAGCGCGAGGGGGCTGAGCTCGCCGAAGAGCGCCTCCTCGCGGCGGCGGGCGATCAGGTACCAGATCGCGATCGTGCAGACCATCCCCGCCGCGGCGAGGACGGCGCGCTGCCGGGCCCAGCGGTAGGGGCGGCCCCGTCCCAGCCGCAGGCACACGCCGTCGTGGACGGCGCCGGCGAGCAGTCCCAGCAGCGACAGCCCCATCAGGTAGACGAGCAGGCTGCCGATCCCCCGGGGCGGCGAGGCGGCCGCGTCCATCGGACTGGCACCGATGCCGTTGGCGGTGGGCTCGACGAACCAGGGGAGCAGCCAGCCGGCGACGAGCATCACCAGGCCGCTGATCACCAGCAGCCAGTACACGGAGGAGGACTCCTGCTCGCGGGTCTCCGCCGCGGTGGTGGGGAGGTCGACGTCGGCGGCGGCGCGGCCGGCCACCTGCTCAGGCACGGTCGGGCACCCGCATCCCGAGCAGTCCGACGGGCCGGAAGGTCAGCACCACGATCAGCATGGTGAAGACGATCGAGTTGCTCCACTGGCCGGACGTGATCTGCCCGCCGAAGACGTAGATCAGGCCGATGAGGAAGCCGCCCAGGCCGGCGCCGACGATGTTGCCGATGCCGCCGAGCACCGCGGCGGTGAAGGCGATGATGCCGAACCCGAATCCAAGGTTCCAGACCACCGAGTCGAAGAAGATGCTGTAGATCAGCCCGCCGGCGGCGGCCAGCGCCGAGCCGATGAAGAAGGTGGCGGCGATGGTGCGGTTGATGTTGACGCCGGTGAGCAGGGCGGCGTCACGGTCCTGGGCGGTGGCGCGCATCGCCTTGCCCAGCCGGGTGGAGCGGATGAACGCCTGGAGGACGAACATCATCAGCAGCGCCATCCCCACCACGAAGAGGTCGGCCCAGTGCACGTCGACGCCGCCGGCGGTGAATGCGATGCCGTGGATCCAGCCGTCCTTGTCGGTGCGCACGTTGCTGCTGCCCTGGGTGACCAGCATCGACCCCTCGAGGATGAACGAGACCCCCACCGCGGTGATCAGCGGGGCGAGGCGGGGCGCGTCGCGGAGCCGCCGGTAGGCGACCCGTTCGATGAGCACGCCGGTGATGCCGGTTGCGGCCATGGTGAGGGGGAAGAGGATGAGGAGGACCACCGCCAGCCCCAGCGGGCCCCGGGTCGCCAGCGAGCCGAGGCTGACGCCCCACAGGCTCATGCCGATCCAGCTGAGACCGCGCCCGATCTCCTTGCCGTACACCGCGCTCAGGGTGAAGACGTCGCCGTGGGCGAAGTTGATCAGCTCGATGATCCCGTAGACCATGGTGTAGCCGACCGCGATCAGAGCGAAGATGGCCCCCTTGGTGATTCCGTTCACCAGCTGCGAGCCCGCCACCGAGACGCCGCTGCGCACCGCGACGTCGATGATCATGAGCACCAGGGCGCCGATCAGCACGATCGGGAACGCCTGGCCGCTCATCTCGGCGAGGCGGCCTCCCCGGAGCAGAGACCGCAGGCGGGCGAGCGGCGGCAGCACCGCCCGCACCTCTCCCGGACTCTCCACAGTCATCCTCCCGGCGCGCCCCCCTCGCCCGGGCTGCCACCGCGCTGGGCGGGGAGAGCGGGGCCCACCCCGCTCTCCCGCCGGTGCATCAGCGTACCGCCCTCAGCTCGCAGAGGGGGAGACGGTCTCCCTGCCCACCCACTTGCTGCCGGTGGCCTTGTACACGCTGAACTGGTGATTGAGGGTGTCCCCGTTGGCGTCGAACTTGGTCTCGCCGATGGTGCCCTTGTAGTCGATGCCCTGGACCTTCGCGATCACGCTGGTGCGGAAGGCGGCGGGGTCGGCGGGGATCTTCGCGCCATTGTCGACGAGGACGTCGTGAATCGCCTGGAGCAGGATGTTCATGCAGTCGTATCCGTAGGTCGAGTACGCGACCACGTCCTGTCCGTAGCGCTGCTTGTACTGGGTGATGAACTGCTGGGCGCTGGCCAGCTTGGTGGTGTCGGGCGCGCTCGACGCCTGGGCGCCGTCGCCCTGGGCGCCGGCGTCCACGAAGAACTGCGGGTCGACGGTGCCGTCACCGCTCAGGAACTGGGCGGTGAGGCCGGCGTCGGCCATCTGCTTCTTGAGGATGCCCGAGCCGTTGGAGGCGACCCCGCCGAAGAAGACGGAGTCGGCGCCGAGGCCCTGCGCCTCGGTGATCTGGGCCCGGAAGTCCTTGGTGTCACCGGGCAGGGACACCCGCTTGACCACGGTGCCGCCGAGCTTGGTGAAGTCCTGGTCGAAGTAGTTGGAGAGGTCCTTGCCGTAGGTCTCCTGGTCGTCGATGTCGTAGACCTTCTTGAGGTTCATCTCCTTGTAGGCGACCTGGGCCATCACCTGGGCCTGGACCACGTCGTTCGAGATCACCCGGAAGTAGGTGGTCTTCCCGGTCGGCTTCAGCGAGGCGGTGTCGATGTCCGGGTCGGTGCCGACGATGGTCAGCCCGGGGTCGGTGTTCGACGGGCTGATCTGGGCCACGCCGGCCTTGTTGGTGATCGGCAGCTCGGCGACGGCGACGCTGGAGTTGAAGGGGCCGACGATCCCCACCACCGCCTGGTTGGCGACCAGGGCGGTCACGTTCTGGGCGCCCTGCTGGGGGTCGTGCTTGCCCTTCGCCACCGAGGAGTCGTCCTTGGCGATGTAGTTGATGGTGCAGCCGCCGAGCAGCTTGGCGGCGTTGGCCTGGTCGACGGCGAGCTTGGCCCCCTTCTCGGTGCCGCCACCGATGGAGGCGTCGCCGCCGCTGGTGGGCAGGTCGCTGGCGACGGTCACCTGACCCACACACGCACTGAGCGGCCCGCTGCCGCCGTTGCCGCCGCCGCCGCCGGTCGTGGACGTCCCGCAGGCGGCGAGCGCGGCGAGGGAGACGATGCCGAGTCCCGGCAGGAACTCGGGCCTTGATGCGTTCCATCGGATCTCCTCTGACCGGCCGGGGCGCGCGTCTGGTCGCTCCGGCAGCTCTGCTGATGCGTGACTTTTCCGTAAGCCTGGCACGCCCACCCTGGGATACGCGCCGGGGAGGGTGAATGTCAATCAACTGATGGGTGATTTTTCGGCATCGGCCGATCTGGTGCCCGGCTCGGGCGGTACCCTCAGGACGGGGCCCGGCCGTGCCCCTGTCCCAGCGGCGGCGGCCCTTCGGAGATCACCTGTGACCCAGATCGACCAGCCCGGGCCGGACCTGGCGGCGCGGTGGCGCGAGCGCGACGCCGCCCACGTCGCCACCTGCTACAGCCGCTACAGCGACCTGGTGGTCGAGCGCGCCCAGGGCGCCCACCTCCACACCGTCGACGGCCGCGACGTCCTCGACTTCGGGTGCGGCATCGGGGTCACCAACCTGGGGCACGGCCATCCCGCGGTCCAGGCCGCGGTCCACGCCCAGGTCGACCGCGTCCTCCACACCTCGGTGACCGCGCACACACTCCCGATGATCGAGGCGGCGGAGGAGATCGCCGCGGTGGCCCCGGACGGCCTCGAGTCGGTCTTCCTCTGCAACAGCGGCGCCGAGGCGGTGGAGGCGGCGATCAAGCTGGCCCGCAAGGCGACCCGCCGCAGCGACGTGATCGCCTTCCTCGGGGCCTTCCACGGCCGCACCTACGGGGCGCTCAGCCTCACCGCCTCGAAGGCCAAGTACCACGCCGGGATGGGCCCGCTGCTCCCCGGCGTCCACCACGTCGCCTATCCCGGCGAGGGCGAGGGCGAGAGCGCGGTGGCCGAGATCGAGCGCCTCCTCGCCACCACCGTCGACCCCGGCGACGTCGCCGCCGTGGTGGTCGAGCCGGTGCTCGGCGAGGGCGGCTACGTGGTGCCCCCGGAGGGCTTCCTGCCCGGCCTGCGCCGGCTCTGCGACCGCCACGGCATCCTGCTCGTCGCCGACGAGGTGCAGACCGGCTTCGCCCGGACCGGCCGGTTCTTCGCGGTCGAGCACACCGGCACCCGGCCGGACATCATGTGCCTGGCCAAGGGGCTGGGCAACGGCATGCCGGTGGCGGCGATGGTGGCCACCCGCGAGGTGATGAGCGCCTGGCACCCCGGTGACCACGGCACCACCTACGGGGGCAACCCGGTGGCCTGCTCCGCCGCGGTGGCGGTGATCCGGACGATCCGCTCGGAGGGCCTGGTGGAGCGCTCGGCGCGCCTCGGCGACGCCGTGCTGGAGCGGGCCCGGGGTTGGCCGGCGATCGCCCCGCGGCTCTCCGACGTCCGCGGCCTCGGGCTGATGATCGGCCTGGAGTTCACCACCCCGGAGGGGGCCCCCGATCCGGACGTGGTCGGCCGGATCCGCGAGGAGTCGCTGCACCACGGCCTGCTCCTGCTCAGCTGCGGCAGCGACGACAACGTGATCCGGCTGATCCCGCCGCTCACCATCCCGGAGGCGGAGCTCGACCAGGGCCTGGAGATCCTCGAGCTGGCGCTCGGGTCCTGCGCAGGGGGGAACGGGGGAGCCCCCCGACGATGACCCCCGCCGTGGAGCGGTTCGGCAACCACATCGGCGGCCGCTCGGTCGAGGCCGCCGGCGACGAGGTGTTCGAGTTCGCTGAACCCCGCCCGTCGCGACGAGGTGATCGGCGTCTTCCCCCGCAGCGGCGCCGCCGAGGTCGACGCCGCGGTGGCGGCGGCGGCGGCGGCCCAGGCCGCCTGGAGGGCGACGCCCTGGCCCGCCCGCGGCGAGATCATCCTGCGCGCCGGGCTGCTCCTCGAGGCGCGCAAGGAGGAGATGGCGCGGCTGATGACCCGGGAGATGGGCAAGGTGCTGGTCGAGGCCCGCGGCGACGTTCAGGAGGGCGTCGACATGGCCAAGTTCATCGCCGGCGAGGCGCGGCGGCCCTTCGGCCAGACGGTGCCCAGCGAGCTGCGCGACAAGTGGGCGATGACGATGCGCCAGCCGCTCGGCGTGGTCGCGATCGTCACCCCCTGGAACTTCCCCGTGGCCATCCCCACCTGGAAGCTCTTCCCCGCGCTGCTCGCGGGCAACACGGTGGTGTTCAAGCCCGCCGAGGACACCCCGCTCTGCGCCCTGCGGCTGGTGGAGATCCTCGAGGAGGCCGGAGTTCCTGCCGGTGTCGTCAACATCGTATTCGGCCTCGGCCCCGAGGCGGGCGAGGCGCTGGTGCGCCACCCCGGGGTCGCCGCGGTCTCGTTCACCGGCAGCGTCCCCACCGGCCGCCGCATCGCCGAGCTCTGCGGCGGGATGCTGAAGCGCTGCTCGCTCGAGCTCGGCGGCAAGAACGCCATCGTGGTCATGGACGACGCCGACGTCGAGCTCGCCGTCGACGGCGCCCTCTGGGGCGCCTTCGGAACCAGCGGCCAGCGCTGCACCGCCTCCTCGCGGCTGATCGTCCACCGCCGCCGCCTCGCCGACTTCACCGACGCGCTGGTCGGCCGCGCCTCCCGCCTCCGCCTCGGCGATGGCCTGGTCGAGGGCGTCGACGTCGGCCCGGTCATCAACCCCAGCCAGCTCGCGCGCATCCACGGCTACACCGAGGTCGGGCTCAGCGAGGGCGCGCAGCTGCTGCTCGGCGGCGAGGTCGCCCGCGAGGACGAGCTCGCCCGCGGCTGCTTCTACCGGCCCACCGTGTTCGCCGGCGTCGCCCCCGGGATGCGCATCGCCCAGGAGGAGATCTTCGGCCCCACCACCGCGGTGATCCCGGTGGACTCGCTCGACCAGGCCCTGGAGGTCGCCAACGGCACCGGCTACGGGCTCAGCCTCTCGCTCTACACCACCGACCTCCGCACCGGCTTCCGGGCGATCAACGAGCTCGAGGCCGGCATCGTCTACGTCAACGCCCCGACCATCGGCGCCGAGATCCAGCTCCCCTTCGGGGGGATCAAGAACACCGGCAACGGCCACCGCGAGGCCGGCACGGTGGCGCTGGATCAGTTCAGCGAGTGGAAGAGCATCTACGTCGACTACAGCGGCAGGCTGCAGCGGGCCCAGATCGACACCTAGGGGTCCACAGGGCCCCACAATGCCGCGCTATGCAGGAACGGTTCCTCGACACCGGCGGGCGCCGTCTGCGCTACCTCATCGGCGGAACGGGACCTGCGCTGGTCCTGATGCACGGGTTCCTCGGGTCGGCCGAGAACTTCGAGACCTGGTTCGAGGAGCTCTCCACGCGGCGCACCCTGGTGGTGCCCGATCTGCCCGGGTGCGGTGCGTCGTCGCCGCTGCCGGGGCGGCACACGTCGGCGGCGATCGCCGCCGCCGTCGAGCCGCTGGTCGACCACCTCGGGCTGGGGCGCTTCGACCTCGGCGGGCTCTGCCTGGGGTCGCCGGTGGCGTGCGCGATGGCGCGGCGGCGGCCGGGACAGGTGGGGCGGATGCTGCTCCACACCCCGCTGCTCGCCCCCGAGCTGGTGCGCCGCCGCTTCCACGTGCAGGTGGCGGCGATGACCGCGCCCGGGCTCTTCGACGGGGTCATCTGGCTGAGCCGGCGGCGGCTGGTCAGCGACCTCTACAAGCGCCTGATGGTCGAGGGCGCGGACGTCGACCGGCGCGCCGCCGAGGTGAACTTCGCCAACCAGTGCCGCGCCCATCCGCGGGCGTCGCGGGAGTGGCTGCGTGACGGGCTGCGGGTCCACGACGCCGGGCTGGTGGCGGCGCACCCCGAGCCGGTGCTGCTGATCGCCGCCGCCGGCGACAGGATCGTGGACAGCGAGGGGCTGCGGCGGCTGACCCGGGGCTGGGAGCGCTGCCGGCTGGCCCTGGTCGAGGACGCCGGCCACGGCTGGAACGAGGCCTACGTGCGCCGCCAGCTGGAGCTGCTCGGCGCCTTCCTCGACGGCGGTCCGGCGGCGGAGGGCGGCGACCCGGGGGCCAGGGCCGCCGGCCAGGGGGCGCTGCCCGCGAGCGGCCCGGGGGAAGTCCCCCGACGTGAGCTCCGACGAGCTTCCCGCCACCGCCGGCTGCGTGATCATCGGCGGGGGGGTGGTGGGGTGCTCGCTCGCCTACCACCTCGCCCGCGGGGGGATGCGACCGCTGCTGCTGGAGCGCGGCGAGCTCGGCGGCGGCTCCACCGGGCGCTGCGCCGGCGGCGTCCGCCAGCAGTTCTCGACGGCGGTGAACGTGCGCGTCAGCCGGCTGAGCCGGGCGATGCTGGAGCGCTTCCCCGAGGAGATCGGCGTCTCCGCCGAGCTCCGCCAGATCGGCTACCTCCTGCTCGCCAGCACCGAGTCCGAGGCCGCGCAGTTCGCCCGCAACGTCGAGGTCCAGCGCGCCGCCGGGCTGCGCGAGGTCGAGCTGCTCGACGTCGCCGGCGCCCTCGAGCTGGTGCCCGAGCTGCGCCGCGACGACCTGGTCGCCGCCACCTGGTGCCCCACCGACGGGCTCGCCGGGCCCAACGAGGTGACCCTGGGCTATGCCGCCGCCGCCCGGCGGCACGGTGCCAGGGTGCTCGAGGATATCGAGGTGACCGGGATCGACCTGGAGGGCGAGGCGGTGGCGGCGGTGCGCACCGCCCGCGGCCGGGTGTCCACCCCCCTCGTGGTCGACTGCGCCGGCCCCCACGCCGCCGAGGTGGCCCGGCTGGCGGGGGTGGCGGTGCCGGTCACCCCGTTCCGCCGCCACATCTTCCTCACCGAGACCTTCGCGCTGAGCCGGCCGGTGCCGATGACCGTCGACTTCCACACCTCCTTCTACCTCCATCCCGAGGGCGACGGCCTGCTGCTGGGGATGAGCGACCCCGACGAGCCCCCCTCGTTCGACACCAGCGTCGCCTGGGACTTTCTCGAGCACCTCATCGAGCACGCCACCTGGCGGCTGCCCGCGCTCGAGCGCACCGCCATCCGCACCGGCTGGGCCGGCCTCTACGAGATGTCCCCCGACCACCAGGGCATCGTCGGCGAGGCGCCGGGGCGGCCCGGGCTGTGGCTCTGCTGCGGATTCAGCGGCCACGGCTTCATGCACGGCCCGGCGATCGGCCACCTGCTCGCCGAGCGGCTGGTCGGCGGCAGCCCGGAGATCGACCTCGCCCCCTACTCGCCGGAGCGCTTCACCGCCGGCGATGGCGAGCCGGAGGTTTCCGTGATTTAGAGCGTCTGCGACGACGGCGATTCTCGACGTCTTCGGGCGATCTGGGATCATCGCTGCATGGACGCCTGCCAGCCGCCCGCGTCCAGGTCGCCGCGGGGGGTGCTGCCCCCGGTGCTGCGGGTGCGCCCCTTCCGCTGGTACTGGCTGGCCCAGTGGCCGGTGCTGATCGGCACCTGGATGCAGATCGTCGCCCTCGGCTACTTCGTGTACCAGCTCACCCACAGCCAGACCGCGGTGGGCATCGTCGCCGCCGCCGACGGGGTCCCCGCGGTGGCGCTCTCCCTGGTCGGAGGCGCGGTCGCCGACCGCATCAGCCGCCGCCGGATCCTGCTCGTCACCCAGACCGTGCTCGGCGTCAGCAGCGGCGCGCTGGCGGTGCTGGCGCTGACCGGGCGCGCCTCGCTCGGCTCGGTGATCGCGGTGGCGCTGATCTTCGGCGCCGCCGACGCGGTCGACCTCCCCAGCCGCCAGGCGCTGGTCGCCGACCTCGTCGAGCGCGACCTGGTGGTGAGCGCCGTTGCCCTCGGCTCGGTGGCGATGAGCACGTGCCGGATCATCGGCCCCGCCCTCGCCGGCCAGCTCCTGGTGAGCGTGGGGCCGGGGTACTGCTTCCTGGTGCTGGCGCTGGCCTACCTGGTGCCGATCGCGGTGCTGCTGACCCTCGTCCCCGACATCCCGCCCCGGGTCCACTCCGAGACCGGGGTGGGTCGCGGCCTCCGCGCCGGCATGGCCGCGGCCGCCCGGGACCCGCTGGTGCGCTGCGTGGTGATCTGCGCCGCGGTGCTCTCCTTCTTCGGGGTGTCGTACATGCCCTACCTGCCGGTGTTCGCCAGCACCTCGCTGCACGGCGGCGGCGCCGTGCTCGGTCTCCTGTACAGCACCGGGGGGGTGGGCGGGCTCGCCGCCGGCCTGCTCATCGCCCGCCGCGGGCGCCCCGCCGCGCGGGTGCGCATGCTCGGCGCCGGAGGGGTGGTCTACGCGGCCGGGCTGGTGACCCTCACCCGGTCGCACAGCCTGGCGCTGGCGCTGCCCGCGCTGGTGGCGATCAGCTTCGGCTTCCTGGCGATGAACACGTCGATGAGCACCCTGCTGCAGACCGACACCGACCCCGCCCTCCGGGGGCGGCTGCTCGGGCTCTACACCACCACCTTCGCCGGGCTGCAGCCGCTGGGGACGCTGGTCTACGGGCTGGTGTCCCACCTGGTGCCGCTCTTCGACGCCATCGCCGGCGGCGCGGTGCTCGTGGGCCTGGCGGCGGTGTGGACCGCCACCCGTCCGGCGGTTCGCCGCACCGCGGACCGGTAGGCGCGGCGGCGCGGGCCGCTACCATGCCGCCCGATGGCCTCTCCACCCCGGCGGCGCCGCCGCCTGCTGGTGCTCGTCCCGGTGGTGCTCGCCGCCGTCGCCGGCGGCGTGGTCGCCACCACCCAGCTGATGGGCCGGGGCAGCACCACCCCGCCGCGCGGCCCGGTGGCCGAGGTCGCCGGGACCGGCATCCCCGCCGCCCTGTTCGACATCCGTCTGAACAGCGCGCTCACCGCCATCCGCCAGGCCGGCGGAGCCCCGCAGCCGGGCGACGCACCCTACCCCGCGTTCCTCGCGGGGGTGAGGCGGCGGGTGATGGAGAGCCTGATCGTCGACCAGGTGATCGCCGAGGAGGCGGGCTACCGCCACCGGGCCGCCAGCGATGCCGACGTCGCCGCCGAGCTGGCGGCGGACGCCCGCGCCGCCGGGGGCGACGCCCAGCTGGGGCGCCAGCTCGCCGAGGCGGGTGGAAGCCTCGACCAGCTCCGCGACGCGGTCCGCTCGCGCCTGAACGAGGAGCGGCTCCAGGACCTGTTCGCCTCCCAGCGCGCCGCCGACGTCGAGGCCCGGCTGGCGGCGGGCGCGCCGTTCGAGACCCTGGCGCAGCAGCTCTCCGACGACGAGCGCTCGCGGCCGAGGGGCGGCGACCTCGGCGCCCTCAACCTCGCCCAGCTGAGCGCCTCCGACGCGGGGTTCGTGGCCGCGGTGAAGGCGGCGCCGGTGGGACGGGTGTCGGACCCGATCCGCGACGACGCCGGCTACGAGATCCTCCGCCTCGACGGCCAGACCGCGACCTCCCGCAGCCTCCATCGCATCCTGGTGGCCGCGCCCCGTCCCTACACGGTGCGGGAGCGCCCGCCGTGGTTCGCCGCCGCCATCTTCCAGGCGATCCAGGAGGACTGCCAGGCGAACCGGCTGCGGGTGCTGCTCGACGTCGGGCTCCAGCCGTGCGCCCCCTCGAAGCCGGCCCCGGGCGCGGCGACGGCCACCCCGGCGGCGCCGGCCCCCTCGGGCGCGGGGACGGGCTTCACCCCGCGACCCTAGCCGGGGCGCGGGTGCGCAGCTTCCTCGCCGTCGCCGTGCGCGAGCCCGCGCTGAGCCCGGCCGGCGCGCTCCTCGGCGAGCTCGCCGCCGCCGTCCCCGGGCGCGACTGCCGCTGGGTGCGCGGCGAGGGCCTCCACCTCACCCTCCACTTCTTCGGCGAGCTCGACGCGGCCCGGGTGGGCGAGGTGGTCGCCGCGGTGGGTCCGGCGGCGGCCGCGTCCGCGCCCTTCCCGCTCACCCTGGGCGGGCTGGGCAGCTTCCCGCGGCGGGGGGAGCCACGGGTGCTGTGGCTCGGGGTGACCGGTGGCCTGGAGCCGCTCACGGCGCTCGCCGTCGCCGCTCAGTCGCGGCTCCGGGCCGCCGGCCTCGAGATCGAGGAGCGTCCGTTCTCCGCCCACTGCACCCTGGGGCGGCCGCGCCCGGGATGGCCGGCGGGGTCACGGGCGGCCTGGGCCGCGGCGGTCGCGGGTGAGCCGGAGCTGCCGCCGTTCGCGGTGGACCGGCTCACCCTCTTCCGCTCGGATCCGACGCCTCGGGGGGCCGAGTACGCGGTGGTCGAGGAGCTGCCGCTGGGCCCCGGAGGGGGCCGATGATCACCCGCACTGCGGGGGTGTGCCTGTGGCAAAGCCTGTGGATTGTGTGCACGAACCGGTGGGACAGGGGCGATCTCAGCGATCGGTGTCGGGATTCGCCGGGGGTGCCTCCGGATCCTCCCGGCGCTCGTACTCGCCGGAGATGTCGCGGTCGAGCTCCTGCAGGACCCGCTTCGCCTTGTCGATCGGGCCGCGCCCCTCGGAGGCCTCCTCCTTGATCTTGTGCCCCAGCTCGCCGGGGCTCTGGGGGTGGAGCTCCGGGTGCTTCTCCTCCTCGAGCGAGGACTCGGAGGCGGTGGTGCCGTGCCCGGCGGCGAACTCCTCGTCCAGGCGCTCCAGCGGGCCGCCGGTCGCGGTGCCCGTCCGGCGGTCGGGTGCCGTGCTCATCGCCGCACCTCCGTAGTGAGTGGCTTGTTTCTTTCATTATAGCGAGGCTGTCAGATCAGGCCGGGTCCGGCCCGCTCCGAGCTCGGCGGTGAGCACCCGGTCGAGGGCGGTGCGGAGAACCCCGGCCTCGGCGTCGGTGAGGTGGCGGGCGAAGTGCGCCTCGATGCCGCGGAGGTGGACGGGCGCGGCGCGGCGGAGCGCCGCCCGGCCCGCCGGGGTGAGCACCGCGTTGGCGCCGCGTCCGTCGGAGGGGTGGGCCTCGCGGCAGACCAGCCCGGCCGCCACCATCCGGTCGACCAGCCGGGTCAGCCCGCTGCGGCTGAGCAGCACCGCGTCGGCGAGGTCGCGCATCCGCAGCCGTCCCTGGGGCGCGCCGGAGAGCTGGAGGAGGACGTCGTACCAGGCCAGGGGGAGGCCGCACTCGGCCTCGAGCTCGGCCCCGAGCCGGTCGACGACGGCGGCGTGGGTCTCGAGCAGCAGGCGCCAGGCGGCGAGGCGCTCGGGATCGGGACGGCGGGCCACCCCGCCCATCCTAGCATCGTCGTTGCAGGCACAACGATCACGGCCGGCGGCGGGTGGCCCGGGTCGGCCCGCGGCTGTCACGGATCTGCGACGGCACGGTCGCAGATCCTCCCACGGCGGATCCCGGAGCAAGAACTTGCGGCGTTTCGACGTTCCCACGAGGACGGAACCGGATTTCCGGGGCGAGACCCGTCTCCTCTGGCCCCTCCCTCTCTTGCTTCAGCTGAGGACGTGATGACCAAGCGCCTGACCCCCACAACGACAACGGCAATCGGTGTGATCACCGTGTCGCTCCTTGCCGCCGGGGGATCCCGGCTCATGATGCCAACCGCGGCGACCGCGGCCGGCACCGTCGCCGCCGGCACGGTCGCGGTCGCCCCGGCCACGCTGCCTCCCGACCACACGTCGACCGCGCTGGTCTCGATCGACGGCGGTCAGGCCTGCGCGAGCAGTCTGCTTGTCAGCACCTTCGGCACCGTGAGCACCGACGGAACGTCGATGTTCGGCCCGGCGGCGACGGGCCCCTGGTCGCCGTCGCTCAACGTGCGCCTGGCAGTTCCGGCAAGGGAACGGCCTACGTCCAGGCGCCCACCACCGCCGGACTGGAGAACATCTGGGCCGTCCTCTCCGCCGCCGGTCCCCATCGGGGGCGGCACCTGCACGGGTCAGACCGCGAACGCACTGTTCAGCATCGTCGGCACCCCCGCCACGATCACCCTCGACGTCCCCGCCCCGGCCCGCCTTCAGGTCTCGACCCCGACCACCAAGGCGCACGTCGTGGCTCACGTGGCCGACGCTCAGAAGGGGCCCGTCCCCGGCGAGGCGAAGGTGTACCTGGTCCGCAACGGCGACGGCGCCAACGCGGTGCTGATGACCGATGCCCATGACGGCAGCTACACCGCCGACATCGCCCCGGCCACCGCGCCGAGGAGCGAGAGCCTGGTGGCGGTCGACGCCGGCGTGACCCCGAACCTCCAGTCCGCGGCGCAGACCCTGAACAGCGTCTCCAGCAACGCCGACTGCGCCACGGCGGGACTGAAGTTCGCCCCCGCCGGCATCGTCGCCGACGGCACCAGCACCTCGACGGCGTCGACCACCTTCGTCAACGGCACCGCTCCCGCCGCCGGCGAGCCGGTGACCTTCACCGCGGATCCCGGCCTCAACATCACCGGCGCCTCGGCGGCGACGGACGCGTCCGGCGTCGCCTCGGCGACCATCCATGCCGGCTACGCCGTCGGCACCAAGAAGGTGACCGTCACCTCGCCCAACTCGCTGTTCTCGTGCAGCCAGACCATGGCGATCACCAACGGCACCGCCGGCACCAAGGACTCGGGCCAGCTCAGCCGCTTCATCTACCGCGCCTACAACGACGTGCTCCACCGCGTCGGCGAGGACGCCGGGGTCGAGTACTTCGGCAACTTCCTCACCTTCGGCGGCGCCCGCGGCCAGGTCGCGCTCACCTTCACCACCACCACCGAGTACCTCACCAACGTGGTGAACGCCACCTACCAGACCTACCTCGGCCGCGCCGGCGATCCCGGCGGCGTCAGCTACTGGGTGGGCCAGCTCGAGAACGGCGGCACCACCGACGAGCAGCTCGCCGCCCTGTTCATCTCCTCGGACGAGTTCTACGCCACCCACGGCGGCACCGACGGCGGCTGGGTCGACGGCCTCTACCACGTCGTCCTCGGCCGCGCCCCCGACGCCCCCGGCAGGCAGAACTGGCTCAACGCCCTGCGGAGCGGCTGGAGCCGCACCCAGGTGGCCCACTTCTTCACCGGCTCCACCGAGCAGCTGAACACCAAGGTGATCGGCTACTTCTCCACCTTCCTCCACCGCGGCCCCGGCGCCGTCTCGGACGTCGACTACTGGGTCCACGCGATGCAGAACGGCGTCCACGACGAGAACGTGATGGCGGCCTTCATCGGCTCGCAGGAGTACTACGACAAGTCCTAGCCAGGCAACCGGCGGGCGGCGGGTGCCGCCTCCCAGGCGAGCTCGGGCTCGCACGGGGAGGCGGCATCGCCATGTCCGGGGGTCCGGGGGTCCGGAGGGCCGGAGGGCCGGGCGGGGGACGCGCGGCGCTGACGACGGCTCGTCCCTCCGACCCAGCGGAGGGGGCTTCCGAGGCGTCTCAACCTTTGCAGCCCGGCTCGGGCGCCGTCGAGGAAGTGCCGTCTCAGGGGGGTGGCGGCCGCGCGTCCCTACAGGAGAAGACAGCGGACACGGCCCGGTGTTGCAGCCGGGCGGCCCGGTGACCGCCCCTCAGCCCCCGCCGGCACCCCCCGGGGGCAGCTGGCGGCGCAGTGCCCGGACGTGGCCGCCCTCGGCGGTGGCGAGCAGGTCGAACCACGCGGCCACGCCGGCGAGGCCCTCCTCGCGGGCGACCCGGGCATAGCCGGGGAACATCTCGGCGTGCTCGTAGCTCTCGGTGCCGAGGGCGTTGCGGAGGTTCTCGTCGGTGCTGCCCATCGGGGCGCCGCTGACCGGGTCGCCGGTCTCCTCGAGGATCTCGAGCAGGCCCAGGGCATGCCCGGTCGAGCCCTCGGCGAGCCCGCGGAGCACCGCCGCGGCCTCCGACCACCCCTCGATGTCGGCGCGCCGGGCGAAGTGCAGCAGGCGCCGGTTGGCGGCCGCCTCGCGGGCGAACGCGGTGCGGAGCCCCGCCTCGGTGCGGCTGTCGCGCAGTCCGGCCATGGCGCACACAGTAGCGCCGGGCTCACCTCTCGGCGGACGGCTCGGGCGCCGGGGCGCGGCGGCGCGGGCCCACCCACACATAGCCGTCGTGCTCCTCCACGTCGTAGAGGATGAGGTCGCGCAGGCAGGCCCGCCTCCCGGCGGGGAAGACCCGCGCCGGGTAGGCATTGCGGCCGGTGCGGAGGTCGTAGGTGTAGTGGTGGTACGGGCAGTCGACCTCGTCCGACCAGATCCGCGCCTCGTCGAGGGGGTTGCCCTCGTGGGGACAGGTGGTGCCGAAGGCCACCGGCCGGCCGTCGCTGAGGCGGGCGAGCAGCACCGGGATGCCCTCGACCACGGCGCGGTGGACCCGGTGGTCGACCTCGGTGGAGGGGAGGGCCCGGGCGAAACCGGTGCGCGGCGTCATCCGCCCATCTTCCTCGGGACGGCGGCCGTCGCCGTCCCGAGGGACGGCGACGGCCCCGAGCCGCGTCGGAGGACCCGGCCTACCGGCCGAGGTCCGAGCTCATGAAGCCGCGCACGAAGGGCGACTCGCCGGGGGTGGAGCGGCGGAAGTGGCCGCTCGGCCCCTCGCCGAGGAACTCGCTGAACCAGGACTCGTGCTCGATCTCCTCGTGGAGGATGGCGAGCGACAGCGCGTAGGTGCGGTGGTCCTTGCCGAAGGTGTAATCGCAGATGTCGCTGTAGGTGCGGATCGCACAGCGCTCCGCCTCCACCAGCACCCGGAGCAGGTCGTGGATCTGGTTGGGCGAGCCGGTCGGCTTGCCACCGTTGCCGCCCGGGGAGAGGCTGGGATACTCGCCCATCTCGGTCTTGAGGCTGCCGGGCAGGCTGGCGACCGACTCGTTGCCGGCCATGCTGTCCGGGAGGTACGCGTCCGGGCAGCCGGCGACGTCGGCGAACGCTCGGATGTCCCGGGGGATCTGGCCGCCGAGCTCGTAGATGCGCGGCACCAGCGCCTCGAAGTGGTTGCGGTCCTCGATGCGGGCGTCCTCGATGATCTCCTTGAGACCCTCTCCCTCCATGCCGATCGAGTTCACGCGGAGCACCGTGTAGTAGTAGAAGGTGGTGAACTCGGCGGCGGCGGCGCGGACCAGCTTGTCGACGAGCACGTCGCGATCGAGTCCGGCCTTGGTCACCATCTCCTGAGCAACGCTTCCCACGTTCATCCTCCAGGGTCGTGCGGATGGTCGGCAGGGAATTGAGGATACGCCGGTGGTACGAATCGTTACAAAGAGGCTGTCGCTTCAACTCGGCCGTTCCAGCCCTCGCCGGCGGTTCGCCGGCTGTGCCGGCACCGCGGAGGGCGCCTCAGTCCCGGCCCAGCTGGCGGAGCGCCGCGGTCAGGCAGGCCGGGCAGGCGGGCGCCCCGCCACCCTGCAGCGAGCACTCGGCGCTGAGGTGCCCGTCCCACAGCCGCTCCACGCGGGGGCGGGTGGGGAGCCGCGGCGGCAGCGCGCCGCCTCCGTTGGACGCCGCCTCCGGCGCCAGCGGCTGCATCGCCGCGGTCACCCGGCGTCGCCGGCGGCGGCCCGGTCGAGGAACCAGCGCAGCTCGCCGTGGGTGGGGCGCACCCGGCCCGCGGGCACGGTCCCGGCGACCACCCCGGCGAGCGCGGCCCGCTTCGACTCCCCGCTGACCAGGAAGGCCACGGCGGCGCCGCCGTTGATCAGCGGAAAGGTCACGGTGATCCGGTCGTAGGGCTGGTAGGTGGCCAGCCCGCGGGTCGCCCAGGCGTCGACCACGTCGAGGGCCGGGGTGCCGGGGAAGAGCGAGGCGGTGTGCCCGTCGGTACCGATGCCGAGGAGGACGCAGTCGAGCCGTGGCGCGCCCGCGGGGCCGGTGGGCAGGGTGGCCTCGAGCAGTGCCGAGTACTCCGCGGCGGCGGCGTCGAGGTCGGGGCGCTCCGCCTCCATCCGGTGCACCTGGGCGGCGGGGATGGGCACGTGGTCGAGCAGGGTCTCGCGGACGAGCCGGTCGTTGCTCTCCGGGTCGTCGGGAGGGGTGGCGCGCTCGTCGCCGAGGTAGACGTGCCAGCGCGACCAGTCGAGGGCGTCGCGGTGTGGAGGGCCCGCCAGCCGCCGGTACAGCTCCGTCGGCGTGCTCCCGCCGGCGAGGGCGATGGTGAACGCGCCCCGGCTCGCGATCGCCGCCGCCTGGGTCGCCACCACCCAGGCGCCGGCGCGCTCGGCGAGGGCGCCGGCGTCGGCGGCGACCCCGACGGTCCCGGGCAGCGGCGGGGTCACGGCGTGTTCCCGGCGGCGGCGAGCAGGGCGGCGAGGTAGACCGGGTCGGCACCCTGCTCCTCGAGCTGGGTGCCCACCAGCTCGACCAGGCCGGGGCGCTCGGCGCCGCTGATCCAGGTGGAGGAGATGCTCCGCATCCCCCCCTCGACGGTGATCGAGGTGGTGTGGCGGTCGCCCTCGCCGGAGATCTCCACCCGCGCGATGCGGTCGCGGTGCCGGGCGCGGATCGCCACCCCGAGCACCGCGCCGGCGCTGCCGTAGCCGGGGACGTGGATCACCGCGGGCGCCGGTGATCCCGCACGCTCGAGGCGTGAGCTCAGCCAGCCGGCGAGCAGCCGCGCCTCGGCGCTCGGCGGGGTGCTGGCGCAGCGCACCTCGACCTCCTCGATCCCACCGGCGAAGCCGCGCAGCTCGCGGGTCTCGAAGGCACGGCCGAGCAGCTCCCGCCAGGGACGGAGCCGGCTCCAGGCGAGGTCGCCGATGGGAGGGACGGAGGGGACGCGCTCCACCGTCCGCGCCAGCGTCGCCAGGGTGGCGGCGGGGTCGGGATAGGCGTCGCTGTCGAGCACCAGCCGCTCGCAGAGCTCGAGGGCGTCGGGGCTCAGCGCCTGGGTGAGCGGGGGTGCCCCGGCCAGCCAGAGGTGGACGGGGACGTCGGGCAGCAGCAGCGGGCTCACCACGCTGCGGAGGTGGAGGGCGGTCTCGCCGCCGACCTCGAGCCGGACCAGCTCGACGCAGATCTGCTCGCCCCGGGTTGCCGAGCAGCTCAGGTTGAGGTCGGCCTCGATCCGGGGCGCGGCCGCCGGGTCGGCGACGACCACGATCGCCCGGGTGGGATGGCTCGCCGCCGTCCGCTCCACCACCTGGGCGGCCTGCTCGGCGCCCTCCCGATCGGCGCAGGCGACCACCAGGGTGAGCACCGAGAGCCGGACGCCGCGGGTCTCGTCGCCGGCGCGGAGCAGCGAGGCGCGCATCTCGGCGAGCTCTCGGGTGACCGCGTGGAGCCCGCTGACGTGCTGGGCGCGGAGCAGGCCCCCGCCGGTGGCAGCCACGGCTACGGCCGCCGCCAGGCGCGGCCGTCGCGGGCGAGCAGGTCGTGCGCCGCCTGCGGCCCCCAGGTCCCGGCCTCGTAGTTGGGGAGCTCGTCGCCCTGCGGCGGATGGGCGCGCCAGCCGTCGAGGATGGCGGTGCACAGCCGCCAGGCCTCCTCGACCTCGTCCTCGCGGGCGAAGAGGGTGGCGTCGCCGAGCATGCAGTCGAGCAACAGCCGCTCGTAGGCCTCGGGCGACTGGGTGAGGAACGAGCTGCCGTAGAGGAAGTCCATGTTCACGGTGCGGATGCGCATCGCCTGGCCCGGCACCTTGGCGTTGAAGCGCAGGGTGATGCCCTCGTCGGGCTGGATGCGCACCACCAGCAGGTTGGGGTCGATCGACCCCGGCGTGGGCGCGCCCGCGGGGGTGGCGGCCTGGCCGCCGAACGGCGAGTGGGGGACGCGCCGGAACTGGATGGCGACCTCGGTGGCGCGGCGGGGCATGCGCTTGCCGGTGCGCAGGTAGAAGGGGGTTCCGGCCCAGCGCCAGTTGTCGATGTCGACCTTGATGGCGACGAAGGTCTCGCGCAGCGAGGCGGGCGAGACCCCCGGTTCCTCGCGGTATGCGGGGACGTGCTCGCCCTCGACCCAGCCGGGACCGTACTGGCCGCGCACGGTCCTCTCCAGCACGTCGTCGGGGTGGATCGGACGGATGGCGCGGAGCAGCTTCACCTTCTCGTCGCGCACCGTCTCCGGCTGGAAGTCCGCGGGCGCCTCCATGCCGACCAGCGCCACCAGCTGCATGATGTGGTTCTGGACGATGTCGCGGAGCGCGCCGGACTCCTCGTAGTAGGCGCCCCGCCCCTCGGCCCCGATCGACTCGGCGACGGTGATCTGCACGTGGTCGATGTACTGCCGGTTCCACACCGGCTCGAAGATGCCGTTGGCGAAGCGGAAGACGTGCAGGTTCTGCACCGTCTCCTTGCCCAGGTAGTGGTCGATGCGGTAGATCTGGCTCTCGTCGAAGACGCGGTGCAGCTCCTCGTTCAGGCTGCGCGCGCTGGCGAGGTCGCGGCCGAACGGCTTCTCGACGATCAGCCGGACGAAGCCCTCCGCGCTGAGCGGCCGGCTCATCCCCGCCTCGCCGAGCCGCCGCGCCACCGTGGCGATGCCGCTGGGCGGGATGCTGAGGTAGTAGACCCGGTTGCCCATGGTGCCGCGCTCGAGGTCGACCTCCTCGAGCACGGTGCGCAGCGGGGCCAGGCCCTCGGGGTCGCCGAGCTCGACGCAGGCGTAGCGCACGCCCTCGGCGAAGGCCGTCCACTGGGTGTCGGTGACCGGGAGGCGGCCGAAGCGCTCGACCGCCTCCCGCATCGCGGCGCGGAACTCGTCGTCGGTCAGCGCCGTGCGCCCCGCGCCGACGACGGTGAAGCCGGTGGGCAGCAGACCCTGCACCGCGAGCGCGTAGATCGCGGGCATCAGCTTCCGCCTGGTGAGATCGCCGGTGGCGCCGAAGATCGCCAGCGCGCACGGCTGCGGGGTGCGGTCGAGCCGCAGCCCCTCGCGCAGCGGATTGGCCTGCGCCACCGACCTGGTTCCGACCTCCATCAGCGTGCCGGAGTGGCCACCTGGCCGCCGTGGAGGGCGTCGACCTTCTCGGCGATGCCGGTGATCAGCTCGCGGTAGGAGTCGGCGAACTGGGTGACACCGGCCTCGAGCAGCTGCTGGGTGACGGTGTCGATCTCGATACCGGCGGCGCGCAGCCGCTCGATGACCCGGTGGGCGCCGGCCTGGTCCTCGCGCACGGTGTCGCCGCGGACCTCGCCGTGGTCGGCGAACGCATGGATGGTCTGGAGCGGCATGGTGTCGACGGTGTCGGGACCGATCAGCTCCTCGGCGTAGTAGACGTCGCGGTACGCGGGGTTCTTGGAGCTGGTGCTCGCCCACAGCGGCCGCTGCACCGCGGCGCCCCGGGCGTGCAGGCTGGCGAAACGCTCGCCGCGGAAGATCTGCTCGAACCGCTCGTAGGCGAGCCTGGCGTTGGCGATCGCCGCCTTGCCGAGCAGCGAGCGCAGCTCGGCGTCGTCGGGCCGCTCCTTCAGGCGCTCCTCCAGCAGCCGGTCGACGGCGGTGTCGACGCGGCTCACGAAGAACGACGCCACCGAGCGGTTGTCGACGGGGTGGCCGCCGGCGGCGCGGCGCTCGAGGCCCCGGATGTACGCCTCGGCGACGGTCTCGTAGGCACCGAGCGCGAAGATCAGGGTGACGTTGATGTTCAGGCCGTCGCCGATCAGCCGCTCGATCGCGGGGATGCCCGCGGGGGTCGCGGGCACCTTGATCATCAGGTTGGGACGGTCGACCTTGGCCCACAGGAACCTCGCCGCCGCGACCGTCCCCTCGGTGTCGTCGGCGAGGTCGGGGGCGACCTCCAGGCTGACGAATCCGTCGCCGCCCCCGGTGCGGTCGTGGATGGCGCGCAGGGTGTCGGCGGCGTGGCGGATGTCGGAGACCGCCAGCTCGACGAAGAGGTCGTCGGGGGACGTCACCCCGGCGCCGACCAGCTCGCGCAGATGCGCGTCGTACTGGTCGCCCTCGGCGATCGCCTTCTGGAAGATGGTCGGGTTGCTGGTCATCCCGCTGACGGCGTACTCGGAGACGAGCTTCGTCAGCTGATCGGTGGTCACCAGCTCACGGCTGATGAAGTCCAGCCAGACGCTCTGGCCGTGCTCGGTGAGCGCGTGAAGAGGATTGCGGTCCATCCCGATATGGTCTCAGGTTGTCCCGCCGGCCGCTCTGACGGGGGAGGAGTCGGGCCGGAACCGCCTCCTCCCGCCGGTCAGCCCTTTCCGGCCAGCCTCCTCGCCGCCGCCACGATCGCGGGCGCGTCGATCCCGGCCGCCCCCAGCAGCTCGGCGGGGGTGCCCGACGTCGGCAGGGTCCGGACCGCCAGCTGGACCACGCGCGGCGGCTGCTCGTCCTGGGCGAGGGCCTCGAGGACGGCACTGCCGATCCCGCCCTCGGGGTGGTGGTCCTCGACCGTCAGCAGACGCCCGCCGGTGACCCGCGCGGCCTCGCGCAGGGTGGCCGCGTCGACCGGCTTCACCGAGTACAGGTCGATGACCCGCACGTTGATCCCGTCCTTCTCGAGCTCGGCAGCGGCGTCGAGGCAGAGGTGGAGGGTGACCCCGGCGGCGATCAGCGCGACGCTGTCGTCGTCGTGCTCCAGCACCACCCTCGAGCCGCCGACCGTGAAGGTCTCGTCGGGCCCGTAGATGACCGGGTAGGCACCGCGGGTGGTGCGCATGTAGACGATGCCGTCGGTGTCGGCCATCAGCCCGACCAGCTTCGACGCCGCGTTGGCGTCGGAGGGGTAGAGGACCGTCGAGCCGCGCACCGCGCGGATCATCGCGAGGTCCTCGAGCGCCATCTGCGAGGGCCCGTCGGCGCCGATCTCGACGCCGGCGTGGGAACCGCTCAGCCGGATGTCGGCCTCGGAGATGCTGGCCATCCGGATGAAGTCGTAGGCGCGGGTGAAGAACGCGGCGAAGGTGGAGGCGAAGGGGACGTAGCCGCGCACGCTCATGCCGACCGCCGACGCGACCAGCTGCTGCTCCGCGATCCACATCTCGAAGAAGCGCTCGGGATGCTCCTTCTTGAACAACTCGGCGTAGGTGGAGTTGCTCACCTCGGCGTCGAGCACCACCACGTCGGGGCGGGCGCCGAGGGCGGCGAGCGCGTCGCCGTAGGCACGGCGGGTCGCCACCTTGGTGCCCAGCTCGTAGGTGGGGAGCTTCACGGTGCCGGCCTTGGCGGTCCTCGGCGTGCCCGGCTCGGGCGGGTTGTTGGCGACGGTCAGGTCGCGGATGCCGCCCAGCTCCTTGATGGCGCGCTCCGCCATGTCCGGCGGCAACGCCTTGCCGTGCCAGTCGTCCTTGTTCTCGACCTCGCTGAAGCCGGAACCCTTCTTGGTCCGGGCGAGGATGGCCACCGGCCGGTCGCGCTCGGCGCGGGCCTCCTCCAGGGCGCGGTCGACCTGCTCGAGGTCGTGGCCGTCGACGACGATCGCGCGGCAGCCGAAGGCCTCGACCCGGGCCTGGTAGACGTCCATCTCCCACTCGTACTCGGTGGGTCCGCGCTGGCCGAGGCGGTTGATGTCGCAGATCGCGGTGAGGTTGTTGAGCCCGTAGTGGGCGGCCTTGTCGAAGGCCTCCCAGATCGAGCCCTCGGCGAGCTCGCTGTCGCCACAGAGCGCCCACACGTGGTATGGGAGCTTGTCGAGGTACTTGCCGGCGAGGGCGACGCCGACCGCGATCGGCAGGCCCTGGCCGAGCGAGCCGGTGGCCACGTCGACCCAGGGCAGCACCGGCGTGGGATGCCCCTGCAGCGGCGAGCCGAACTCGCGGTAGGTCATCAGCTCCTCGTCGGAGATCACGCCGACCGCCTTGAAGAGCGCGTAGTTGAGCGGCGAGGCGTGGCCCTTCGAGAAGATCAGGTGGTCGTTGGCCGGCGACTTGGGGTTCGACCAGTCGTAGCGCAGGTGACGCGCCGCCAGCACCGCGATCAGGTCGGAGGCCGACATCCCCGAGGTGGGATGGCCGGACCCCGCCTTCGTGCTCGCCCGGATGCCGTCCACCCGCAGCTGCTTCGCGAGCTCGCCGACGGTGGCGAGGTCCGACGTGGCGGTGACCTGCTCCGAGGTCGTGCGTCCGGTGACCGACATCTGCGTCCTCCGCGATCGTCCGCGCTGCCGGCGAGCTGACGCACAGCCTGCCTCCGCGGATCGTCTGCGACCCATCATGGGGGCAGCGGCCAGTTGCGTGCACGTGCCCCGGCGGTGGTCGTGAGGGTGGCCTGGTCCGGCGCCCGGCAGGGGAGGGGCTCCCACCCCCCCGGGGGATGCACCTCCCCCCGGGCCTGCTCAGGCGGGGCCGAGGACCGCCGCCACGGCGCAGCGCGCGGCGTCGCCGGTCACCGCGGACGCCACCTCACGGGCCCTGCGGACGCGCGGCTGGACCACGCTCTCCAGCCGCGCCCAGCCGCGGTCGTCGCGGTGGGCGGCCACCAGCACCCGCTCCGGCGCCTCGATCTGCTCGTGGATCCCCTGGCAGGCCAGCGCCGTGCCCCCGACCGCCGCCGCCGCCTCCCGCCAGGGGTCGAGCTCGGCGCTGACCGCCGCGTAGCCGGCGCCGGCGAGGCTCTCCCAGGCCTGGGGGGAGCGGATCGGCATCTCGACGTGCCCCACCCGGCCGTCCACCACCTCGACCCCGGCGGCGCCGACGTCACGGGCCCGGAAGCGCAGCCGCGGGTCGCCGTCGAGCACCACCGCGGGCGGGCGCACCAGCCCGGTGGCGGGGCCGGCGCCGAGGACCACCACCTCCCGGGCGCGGGGCATCCAGAACGACGCGGCCTGGCGCGCCGCCTCGGCGCCGGGGCCGGAGACCACCACGGCGAGGGTGCCGGAGCCGGTGACGCAGGTCCACGCCTCGCCGGCGCGGCCCGCGGGCACCGAGCTCCACCTGAGCCGCCGGGCCCCGAGGACGGCGCGCACCGCCAGCGCCTCGCGGCGCAGCGCGCAGGCGATCAGCCCGCACAGCCAGGGTTGCGTGGCCAGGTCCTCGGTCTCGGGCACCTCGGTCTCCGGTGAGGGGGATGGTGGGAACGATGGATTGTGGCGCGCCGGCGGCTCGGGGCGGCCCCCGGTCGGGGGGTGTAGACTCCGCTCCCACCGCGCCGGTGGCAGCGCGCGCCCATAGCTCAGCCCGGATAGAGCAGCGGACTACGGATCCGTGCGCGGGGGTTCAAATCCTCCTGGGCGCGCCACACTTTTCCCTCACCTCGGCCCGTGCCCTGGGGCACATCGAGGGCGGTCGCCGCTGATGTCGAATCGGCCCGCGGGTTGTTCGACGTCATCGATAGAGGGTGGCTCACCCGACCACCCGCACCAGGAGAGATGACGATGCGGTTCATGGTGATCGTCAAGGCGACCGACGAGTCCGAGTCCGGTGCCCTCCCCACCCCGGAGGCGCTCGCCGAGATGGGCGCATTCAACGACGAGCTGCTGAAGGCGGGAGTGATGCTCACCGGTGAGGGGCTGCAGGCGAGCTCGAAGGGCGCTCGCATCCGGTTCTCGGGCGAGAGGCGCACCGTGATCGACGGACCCTTCACCGAGACCAAGGAGCTGGTCGCCGGGTTCTGGCTGATCCAGGCGGGGTCGCGGGAGGAGGCGGTCGAATGGATGTCCCGGGCGCCGTTCCGGGACGGTGAGGTGGAGATCCGCCAGCTGTTCGAGGCCTCGGACTTCCCCGGCTAGCCGGCGCGTCGTCGTGCGGGGGGGGCGTGGCCTCCCCCCGGCAGCGACCGAGGCCCCGGGACCTTTGGCGCCAAGCAGCTGACCCACGGCCCTGTGCCCGGAGGCGGGATCGCCCGACGATGGACGGGTCCGACCGGACACCGTCAGCGTCCGCGCCGCCGTCCGATGCGGGGCGCGGAGGAGGAGCCAGCCATGCGGCAGAGCATCCCGATCACCGGCACCCCGATCCCGCGGGCCGGGCGTGCTCGCCGTGGCGCAACCGCCGCCGGTGGCCTCGTCCTCGCCGCCGCAGCGCTCAGCGCGTGCGGAGGCTCGATGGCTCCGCCGCTCGCCGCGGTGCCGACCGGCCCGGCCCCCACCGCGGCCGTCGCCGCGGTCACCGCGCAGCGGGTCACCCTCAGCGAGTGGAAGGTCGACGTCCCGGTCACGATGCACACCGGGAAGGCCACCCTCGACATCGTGAACACCGGCACCATCCAGCACGAGCTGCTCGTGTTCAAGAGCGATCTCCCGCTGGCGCAGTACCCGCTGCAGGCCACGGGCGCGATCAACGAGGAGGGCGCTGGGATCACCAAGGTCAGCGACGGCGACGACCTCGACGCCGGCGCGTCGCAGGCGCGCACCGTCGACCTCACCCAGCCGGGGACGTCCCTCGTCGTGTGCAACCTCCCCGCCCACTTCCACCAGGGCATGTTCACCGTGGTCACGGTGACGCCGTAGCCGTGGCTCGATCCCCGAGAATCCCGGCCATGCCCACCTCCGTCGACTTCCTCATCCTCTGCGACGCCGCCCAGGTCTCGCCGGACAGCAAGCTCCACCTCCTCGGCGGCGCCTGGACCCATCACCAGCGTCAGGTCCCGCAGAACCCGCCGCCAGGGTCGCCGCCGCCGATCTCCCAGTTCGCCATCGCCGCCGGCTTCCTCGTCGACTGGAACGAGACCGACGATCCGCTGGTGGTGCGGATCAGCGTCGAGGACGACGACAACCGGCAGCTGGCCGAGGTCTCGGGTCGGCTGCTGGTCGGCCGCCATCCCCAGGCGATCGTCGGCACCGACCAGCGGGCGCTGATCGCGGTGCCGGTCACGATGGTCTTCGAGAAGGCGGGCCCGCACCACGTCCGCGCCGGGGTCGAGGGCCGGGCGGTGGACAAGGTCACCCACTTCACCGTCGTCGACGTGCCCGCGGCGGGGTAGGTCCGGCGGCGGGCGCCGGAGATGTCGACACCGGCGACCGGAACGCCGTGGCGGCCGCGACATCGCCGACCGCATACAAGGTGGTACCGGCGCTGTCACAACGGTCCCGGCGAGGTACCTTTCGGACGTTCGTGCAGTGGCGACCGCCGCGCCGGGCGGTTCGTACGGGCAAGGAAGTCGGCGGTTTCGGCGTTGCTCTCATATGAAGGGCACGACCATCCCTCATGGGGGTGTCATCGCGGTGCGACGCGACGTGCGAGCGGGCAGGTGTAGGCTCCGATGATGAGTGGCACCCCTTCGGTCGTGGCCGCCCGGCTGGCCGCGCTCCGCGCTCCGGTCGCCCTCTGCCTCAGCGGTGGCGGAGCCCGCGGCGCCGCCCAGGCGGGCGTGGTCATCGAGCTCGTCGCCCACGGGCTGCGCCCGGACCTGATCGTCGGCACCTCGATCGGCGCCTGGAACGGCTCCTGGCTGGCGGCGCACCCCGAGATGGAGAACGCCCGGGCCCTGCAGTACTGGTGGACCGACCCCGAGGTGCGCCGGGTGATGCGTGGGATGCTTCTCGGCTACGCCGGGGCGATCGCCTGGCGGCGCAGCGCGGCGCTCTCCGCGGACCGGGTCGAGCACCTGCTCGGGCGCGCCCTGGGAAAGCTCACGTTCGAGGACCTGCAGATCCCCCTCGCCATCGGCGCCTGCGATCTGCTCAGCGGTGACCTCATCTACTTCGACCGCGGCCCGCTCGCCGCGGCGGTTCGGGCCTCGTCGGCGATCCCCACGGTGCTGCCGCCGGTGCCGCTCGACGACCGGCTCTTCCTCGACGGCGGCGTCATCGACAACTTCGGCGTCAACGAGGCGGTGCGCCGCGGCGCCCGGACGATCATCCTCGTCGACGCCAGCACCTCGGAGCTGAGCAACCTCCCGGTCGGGCTCGGGGCGATCATCGACCGTGCCACCCTGGTCGCCCAGCTGCACCAGCGACGCCGCTCGCTGGCCGCGGCCGCCGGCGCCGGGGTGCCGCTGCACCTCATCGAGGTGGGTGGGCTCGGCGGCGTCCTCGACTTCACCCACCTCGGCGGCTCGCTCGAGCTCGGTCGCAGGGCGGCGCGCGCCTGGCTCGCCGGCGAGATCCTGCCCGCGACGGTGCCGCTCGCCGAGGAGGAGCGCCGCAGAGTGGTCGCGAGCTGGCGGATGATCGAGGACCGGGTGCTGCCGCTGTGGCGCCGCGCCACCGGTCAGGCCGCCCACCCGGGACCGGGCGGGGTCGCCCTGCCGCCGCCGGGGATGGCCGAGGCGAGTGGCGGCTGATGACGTCTGCGGCGAGCGGCCGGCGCAGGCTGCTGCGCCTCGGCCCCCAGGGCCGCTCGTGGACCACCGATGCGGTGGTGGTCGAGGAGCCGATGGAGATCCGTGCCGGCGGCGTGCCCGTGGCGGTGACGATGCGCACTCCCGGCCACGACTTCGACCTCGCGGTCGGCTTCCTGGTCACCGAGGGGGTGATCACGGGAGCGGAGCAGATCGCCACCATCCGCACCTGCGAGGTCGCCGCCGACGGTCGGCACAACATCCTGGAGGTCGAGCTCACCGCCTCCGCCCCCGGATTCGACCCCGCCCGGGCCCGCGCCTTCTACGTCAGCTCCTCGTGCGGCCTGTGCGGCCGCGCCAGTCTCGACGCGGTGCGCACCCGGGCGCGCTGGGACGTCGCCGGCGACCCGGTGCGGGTCTCGGCCGAGCTGCTCGCCGCCCTGCCGGCGCGGCTCCGCGAGGCGCAGCGGGTCTTCGACCGCACCGGCGGGCTCCACGCCGCCGCCCTCTTCGACGCCGAGGGGCGGCTGGTCTGCGTCCGCGAGGACGTGGGCCGGCACAACGCCTTCGACAAGGTGATCGGCTGGGCGGCCACCGACGGGCGGCTGCCGCTGCGGTCCCACCTCATCCTCGCCTCCGGACGGGCCAGCTTCGAGCTCGTCCAGAAGGCGCTGCTCGGCGGCATCCCCGTGCTCGCCGCGGTCTCGGCGCCGTCGAGCCTCGCCATCGAGCTCGCCGAGGAGGCGGGGATGACCCTGGTCGGGTTCCTCCGGGACGGCGGCATGAACGTCTACACCGGCCACGAGCGGATCGAGGGGGCCACCGGCTAGAGAACCGGCGGCCGGCGGGGCTCAGGCCCCGGCGTCGATCTCCACCACGCCCTGGCCGGCCCGGCCGACCACGCGCATGCGGTGGGTGCGCTCGGTGGCGAGGGGGAGGGGCAGCTCGGCGCCGCAGCCGAGGCAGCGGCCGCGGATGTCGCCGGCCACCTCCATGAGCACCCGGCGCCGGCCCGAGCACTGCGGACAGGAGGCGAGCCGGACGAAGGTGGGTTCGGAGGGGGCGGCGCTCTCTCCGGAGCGCGGCAGGGTCGAGGGAGCTGCCATGTGGGATCACCTCGAGCCGGAGGGACGGGGGCGGGATTGTCCCACCGCACCGCCCCGGAGGGAACCCTCTGTGGATCCCCGCACCACTCCGTCACATCGCCCGGCTACGGGCTGCCGAGGGTCGGGTGGCGGGGGACGTCATCGTCGTCGACGTCGCGGGGGGTGGTGACCTTGACCAGCTCGCTCTCGCCGGCGCCGGGGCCGGAGGAGGACTCGGCGACGCGTTCGATCTCGTCGCCCTCGGGCACGACCCGGGAATCGACGCCCTCGGTGCTGGCGTCGGGCGCCGCCTCCTGACCGGGGTTCGGAGGCGTGCGCGGGTCACGGCGGGGATCGGGTGGCTGCTCGGCCATGTTCCACTCCCGGTTGAGCTGATAACACGACCATCATACAAACGTAGTCCCGGAGCGGCAGGTTGGTGCCCCCTCGCCCGGCTCCCTATGATCCGTTCGGTTGCTTGACCGCCCTCCGGAGAACGCGATGAGTCCAAGGCCTCGCGCCGCCGTCCTCGGTGCCGGCGCCCTGTTGCTGCTCGTCGCCGCCTCGGCGGCGCACACCGCCGCCGGTGCGCCGGCGCGGGCGGCGACCGCGCCCCGGCCGGCGATCGCGGGACACGTGGCGCGGGAGTCGCTCACCTTCCCCCCGGACACCGCCTGGTGCCGCGCCCACCTGCAGCGGTCCTGCTACCGGCCGGCCCAGCTGCGCCACGCCTACGGACTCGAACCGCTGCTCGCCCGTGGCCTCGACGGCCGGGGGCGGACCATCGCCATCGTCGACTCCTTCGGCTCGCCCACCATCGCCGCCGACCTCCACCACTTCGACCAGACCCTCGGCCTGGCCGACCCCCCGCAGCTCACCGTCATCCACCCGGCGGGCGCTCCGCCCGCCTTCGATCCCGCCAACCAGGACATGGTCGGCTGGGCCGAGGAGACCACCCTCGACGTCGAGTGGGCTCACGCGATGGCGCCGGGCGCGAAGCTGCTGCTGGTGGTCACCCCGGTGTCGGAGACCGAGGGGATCACCGGCTTCCCCGAGATCGTCCGCGCCGAGAACCACGTCGTCGACCACCACCTCGCCGACGTCATCTCGCAGAGCTTCGGCGCCACCGAGCAGACCTTCCCCTCGGCCGCGGCGCTGCTCGGACTCCGCTCCGCGTTCAAGAACGCCGCCGAGGAGGGCATCACCGTGCTCGGCGCCTCCGGTGACAACGGAGCCACCGACGCCCGGCTCGACCAGAGCTGCTGCTACCCGACGCGGGTCACCTCCTGGCCCTCCAGCGACCCGCTGGTGACGTCGGTCGGAGGCACCCGGCTCGACCTCGACGCCGCCGGCAACCGGCTCTCACCCGACCGGGTGTGGAACGACGACGGCGGCGGCGCGGGTGGGGGAGGGGTGTCGAGCATCTTCGACCGTCCTCGCTTCCAGGAACTCGGTGCGCAGCGTGGTCGGCGACCACCGGGGCACGCCCGACGTCAGCATGAGCGCGGCCGTCGACGGCGCCGCCGTCTTCTACTACAGCTTCGCCAACCCGAGGGCATCCGCCGGTGGGTGGCACCTCGTCGGTGGCACCAGCGAGGCGACACCGCTGTTCGCCGGCGTCGTCGCGATCGCCGGCCAGGCGGCCGGGAGGCGCCTCGGCGTGCTCAACGATCGCCTCTACCGGCTCGCGCGCGAGGACGCCGCCGGGATCGTCGACGTGGTCGGCGGCGACAACAGCCTCACCTTCTGCGCCACGGCCTGCGCGGCGGCGGTGCCGGTGATGGTCACGGTGAAGGGCTATCAGGCGGCGCGAGGCTACGACCTGGCCACCGGGCTGGGAACCGTCGACGCCTCCCGGCTGGTGAGGGCGCTGGCCGGCAGGGACCAGCGGGACTAGTCCTGGGGCCGGTTGGGCTGCTCCTGCTGGGCCATGGCGCGGCGGAAGCTGATCACGAAGACGACCACGATCAGGGCGCCGGTCAGGTAGAGGCCGTAGTGGGAGATGTTGTTGGCGAGGTCGATCGCCGGCTTGCCGATGAACCAGCCGAGCATCACGTAGGTGAGGATGAAGCACATCGCGCCGAGGCCGTCGGCGAGGGCGACCACCCAGATCCGCATCTTGATCTCACCCGCCGCCATCAGGCAGAGCCACTGGGGCAGGAAGGGGATGAAATAGGCGAGGAAGATCATCGGCGCCCCCCAGCGCGCGAACATCCGCTCCGCCCGCGCCATCCGCCGCTGCGCCCGCGGGCTGGGGCCGGTCATGTAGGTGATCACCCTCCGTCCGTAGCGCCGGCCGGCCCAGTAGTAGAAGGGGTCGGAGAAGCAGGTGATGAACAGGGGGGCGAGCAGCGCCAGGCCCAGCGGGAAGTCGCCGCGGTGGGCGACGGCGCCGGTGGTGATCATCGCCGGGAGGCTGCCCCGGAGGAACGAGAGCAGCAGCGGGTGGGGGCCGAGCAGCGAGGGCCCGATCGGAGTCGAGAAGAGCAGCCACATGTTGTGGGCGAAGATCGGGCCGATGCAGGCGACATCCGCCTTTCCGACCGGGAAGCCGGTGGTGCCCGGGCCGGTGGCAGGGCGAGGCGTCACCTCAGTGCTCATGTGGCGGCCATTGTCACCGACACGGCGGCTTCGGCGGGTGTGCGGGCGCGCACGAACGGCTCACGAGGGTGAAACGGCGGCGCCTGCCGGTTCCTGCGCCGGTCAGGGCTCGGGGTCGTCGGGGCTCGGGGCGGGCGCCGCGATGAGGCGCACCGGCCGGTCGTACGCCAGGTAGTCCCACGCCCAGTTCAGCAGCGCCGCCAGCCGGCTGCGGAAGCCGACCAGCAGCAGCAGGTGGACGGTGAGCCAGGTCACCCACCCGAGGAACCCGCCGAGGCGCAGCGGGCCGATCTGGGCGATCCCGGCGTTCCGGCCGATGGTCGCCATCGTGCCCCTGTCGCGATAGCGGAACGGCGCCGGCGCCTCCCCCCGGAGCGAGCCGGCGATGGTCCGGGCCACGTGCTTCGCCTCCTGCATCGCCACCGGGGCGAGCTGGGGGAGGGGATCGCCGCGGCCGCCGGCCACCCGGGCGAGGTCGCCGATCACGAAGACGTCGGGGTGGCCGGGCAGCTGCAGCGTCGGACCCACCTCGACCCGGCCCTGGCGGTCGACCCGGCCGAGCCAGGCGCCCACCGGAGAGCCCTTCACCCCCGCGGTCCAGACCACCGTCGCCGCCTCGATCCGGCTGCCGTCGCGGAGCGACACCCCGCGCTCGTCCACCCCGGCCACCTGGGCGCCGAGGGCGAGGCTCACCCGCTTCTGCTCCAGGCTGCGGATCGCCGCGCGCTGCAGCGAGGGGGCGAAGGCGCCGAGCAGGGTGTCGCCGGCCTCGACGATGCAGATCCGCACCTCCTCGAGGTCGAGGTGGGGGAAGTCCTTGCGGAGCACCAGGTGGACGAGCTCGCTCACCGCCCCGGCGAGCTCGACCCCGGTGGCGCCGCCGCCCACCAGCACCACGGTGAGGAGCCGCCTGCGGGTCTCCGGGTCGTCGCTCCAGGCCGCCTGCTCGAAGCAGGTGAGCAGGTGGTTGCGCACCGCCAGCGCCTCGCCCAGCGACTTGAGGCCGTGGGTGTGCTCCTCCACCGAGGAGAGCCCGAAGAAGTTGTTCACCGCTCCCGCGGAGACCACCAGGTGGTCGTAGGCGAGCTCGCCCCCGGTGGTGGCGAGCCGCCGGCCCTCGAGGTCGACGCCGGTCACCCGGGCGAGCCGGAAGTCGACGTTGCGGTGACGGCGCAGCGCGGCGCGGACCGGGTAGGCGATCTCGGAGGGGTCGAGCAACGCGGTCGCCACCTGGTAGAGGAGGGGCTGGAAGAGGTGGTAGTTGTGCTGGTCGACGAGGACGGCGTCGACCGGCACCCCGCGCAGCGCCCGCGCCACCGCAAGCCCGCCGAAGCCGGCGCCGACGATCACCACCCGGGGGCGGCGCCGTCGCATCGGGCCGGCAGCGGGGTCAGGCAGGGGCGTAGATCCAGTCGGCGATCCGCCGGCGGTGGAGATCGGCGTCGCCGTGCTGCAGCTCCAGCGCCTTGCCGCGCTTCAGCCACAGATGGAGGTCGTGCTCCCAGGTGAAGCCGATGCCGCCGTGGAGCTGCAGCGCCTCGAGGTTGGTGCGCCGCTCGGCGTCGCTGGCGTAGGCCTTGGCGACGCTGGCGGCGATGCCGGCGTCGGGGGCGTCGTTGGCCAGGGCCCAGGCGGCGTAGTACACCGCCGCGCGCGCCGAGTTCGACGAGCATCAGGGTCTCGGCGAGCTTGTGCTGCACCGCCTGGAACGACCCGATCCTCCGGCCGAACTGCTGACGCTGCTTCACGTAGCCGACGGTCATGTCGAGCATCGCGCCGGCGACGCCGACCAGCTCGGCGGCGGAGGCGGCGGCGGCGTGGTCGAAGGCCCAGCGCGCGTCCTCCGGCGAGCTCGAGAGCACGGTGTCCTCGCCGAGCTCGGCGGTCACCGCGAAGAGCCGGCGGGCACCGTCCATCGAGCGCAGCGGCCGCAGGCTGAGCCGGTCCTGGGTGACCGCGTGCAGCGCCCCCTCGCGCTCGAGGATGACCAGGTCGGCGGTGGCGTCGGCGACGTACGGCGAGCCGGCGAGGCCCACGGTGACACCGGCCTCGCCGCTCGCGATCCGCGGCAGCCAGCGGCTGCGGAGCTCGTCGGAGCCGGCGCGGGCCAGCAGCGGCGCGGCCACCGCGGTGGTCTCCAGCAGCGGCTCGGGGAGCAGCGCGCGCCCCGCCTCCTCGAGGATGAGCACCAGGTCGACCTCGTCCATGCCGGCGCCGCCGTGCTCCTCGGGGACGGTCAGCCCGACCACGCCGAGGTCGGCGAGCCTCCGCCAGCGCTCCGGGGAGCGCCCCGTCGGCGAGGCCCATGCGGCCCGCACCGCGGCCGGGGTGCACTCGCGGCGGAGCAGGTCGCGCACGGTGTCGCGGAGCATGTACTGCTCGGGGGAGAAGTCGAAGTCCATGCGCGGTCCCTACTCGCGGGGAAGGCCCAGCACCCGCTGGGCGACGATGTTCTTCTGCACCTCGGAGGTGCCGGCGAAGATGGTGCCGGCACGGGCGTACAGGTAGTCGGCGTACCAGCCGCCGTCGTGCTCCGCCTCGGGCGAGCCGCGGCCGAGCTCGGCGCGCGGACCGAGGATGTCGAGGGCGAGCTCGTCGAGGCGCACCTTCATCTCCGACCAGTACAGCTTGTTCAGCGAGGCCTCGGGACCGGGCGCCTCGCCACGCGCCAGCCGGGTGAGCGCGCGCTGCACGGTGAGCTCGTAGACGCGGGTCTCGATGTACGACTGGGCGACCCGGCGGCGCACGTCGGGGTCGTCGGCGGCGACGCCGTCACCGCGGGGCTCGCTGCGCGACAGCTCGATCACGTCGCGGAGGATGCGGTTGAAGAGCGCGGGGCCGTAGAGGCCGCCGCCGCGCTCGAAGCCGAGCAGGGTCATCGCCACCGACCATCCGTCGTCCACCCGCCCCACCACGTTGGCGGCGGGGACGCGCACGCCGGTG
The DNA here is from genome assembly GCA_963846365.1 of uncultured Chloroflexia bacterium. Lineage (GTDB taxonomy): Bacteria > Chloroflexota > Dormibacteria > Aeolococcales > Aeolococcaceae > CF-96. The sequence continues at coordinate 35,943 of CAWJVN010000001.1, read as the reverse complement.
AAGAACACCTCGGCGAAGCGCGCGCTGCCGTCGATCTGCACCAGCGGGCGCACCTCGACCCCGGGACTGTGCATGTCGATGAGCAGGAAGGTGATCCCGCGGTGCTTGGGCGCGTCCGGATCGGAGCGCACCAGGGTGAAGATCCAGTCGCCGAAACGACCCAGCGAGGTCCAGATCTTCTGCCCGTCGACCACGAACTCGTCGCCCTCGCGCACCGCCCGGGTGCGCAGCGCGGCGAGGTCGCTGCCGGCGTCGGGCTCGCTGTATCCCTGGCACCAGATCTCCTCGCAGGCGAGGATGCGGGGCAGGTGGCGCGCCCGCTGCTCGGCGGTGCCGTGGACCATCAGGGTGGGGCCGAGCAGGCCCATCCCCAGCCGGTTGATCCGGTCGGGGGCGCCGGCGAGGATGTACTCCTCGTTGAAGATCGCCTGCTGCACCATCGAGGCGCCGCGGCCGCCGTACTCCTCGGGCCAGGCGACGGCGCCGAGCCCGGCGTCGAAGAGGGCCCGCTCCCAGCTGCGGTAGCGCTCGAAGGCCTCGCCGCCCGCCTCCCAGTCGACCGCCCGGGTGTGCGCGATCTGCTCGCCGTGGGCGGCGAGCCACCCGCGCACCTCGTCGCGGAAGGCGGCGTCCTCGCCGCTCAGCTCGAAGTCCATCGGTCGATGATCGCAGGTCGGCGCCGGTGCGCCGCCTGCGGGTAGCGTGCAGCCGGTGACGATGCGCTGGCGGTCGGGGCGGGCGGCGTCGCTGCAGCGCAGGGCGGCGTTCGGCTGGGAGGAGCCGCTGCCCGCCCGCCACTGCGGTCCGCTGGTGGCGCGGCGGGCGGGCGCGGCCGGCACGCCGGTGGTGCTGCTCCACGGGCTCGCCGCCTCGGGACGGCTCTGGGGCGGCGCCTTCGACCGCCTCGGGGCGCGCCACCGGCTGCTCGTCCCCGACCTGCTCGGCTTCGGCGGCTCACCCTGGCCGCCCTCCGGGTACAGCCTCGAGGCGCACGCGGCCGCGGTGGCCGCGACGGTTGCGGCGGCCGGGGCCGGCGACGCCCCCGCGGTGGTCGCCGGACACAGCTTCGGTGCCCTGGTCGCCCTCGCCCTCGCCCGCCACCACCCCGGGCTGGTCGGCGCCCTGCTGCTGGTCTCGCCGCCGCTCTACCGCGACCCGGCAGGCGCCCGCGCCGCCACCCGGCGGGCGCTGACCTGGACCGAGCGCACCTTCTGCACCGACACCCCCTGGTCGCGCCACCTCTGCCGGGCGATGTGCATGCGCCGTCCCCGGCTGGCGCGCCGGGTGGCCGCCACCTACCGGCCCGAGCTGCCCCTGGCGGTGGCCCTCGACGGCGTCCGCCACACCTGGGAGTCGTACTCGCAGAGCTTCGCCGAGCTGGTGGGCGCGACCGCCCGCCCAGCCTGGCTGGTCGAGGCCGGGGTGCCGGTGCGCCTGCTCACCGGCGGCACCGACCCGCTCCCCGACCTCGGCCTGCTCGAGGAGCTGGCCGCCGGCCATCCCCAGGTCACGCTCGAGGTGCTCGCCGGGGCCGATCACCTGGTGCCGCTCTCCCACCCGGGGCTCTGCCTCGCGGCCATCGAGGAGCTGGCCGCGTCGGTGGGGCGGGGCGCCGGACCACACCCGGAGTATCCTTCTCCACCGACAACCGAATAGCGTCCCGCTGGGGGAGCGAGCAGCTGAGAGGTGGTATCAGGACCACCAACTCCTGGAACCTGATCTCGTTAGTACGAGCGAAGGGAAAGCGGGCCGGCCGAGGGGCGGGCGCCCGGGTGCGCGCCGCCGTCCGTGGCCGCCCGCGCGCGTCTCCGGCGGGTGACACCCAGCAGGAGACGTCAGATGGCCCAGGCGCCCACCGACCTCGCGGCATCCGCCACTCCGATCCGGGGCAGCCGCAAGGCGCACCTCCAGGGGTCGCGACCCGACCTCCGGGTCCCGGTCCGGGAGATCGTGCTCGAGGACGGTGACGCGGTCTTCTGTGTGTACGACAGCAGCGGGCCGTACACCGATGCGAGCGTGCGCACCGACGTGCACCGCGGGCTGGAGCCGGTGCGGGCGGCGTGGATCCGCGAGCGCGGCGATGTCGAGGAGTACCAGGGGAGTGCGGAGTCGGTGCGGCCGCTGCGCGCCAGGGGCGGCGTCGCGGTCACCCAGATGCACTACGCGCGCCGGGGCGTGGTGACCCCGGAGATGGAGTTCGTGGCCCTCCGCGAGGGTGTCGACCCCGAGGTGGTGCGCACCGAGGTGGCCCGGGGACGGGCGATCATCCCCGCCAACGTCAACCATCCCGAGACCGAGCCGATGATCATCGGCCGCAACTTCCTGGTGAAGATCAACGCCAACATCGGCAACTCGGCGGTGGCCTCCTCGATCGAGGAGGAGGTGGAGAAGATGACCTGGGCGGCGCGGTGGGGCGCCGACACGATCATGGACCTCTCCACCGGCAGGGACATCCACGCCACCCGCGAGTGGATCATCCGCAACTCCCCGGTTCCGGTCGGAACCGTCCCGATCTACCAGGCCCTGGAGAAGGTGGGCGGCAAGGCCGAGGAGCTGAGCTGGGAGGCCTACCGCGACACCCTGATCGAGCAGGCCGAGCAGGGCGTCGACTACTTCACCATCCACGCCGGGGTGCGGCTGCGCTACGTGCCGCTCACCGCGAGGCGGCTCACCGGCATCGTCAGCCGGGGCGGTTCGATCATGGCCGCGTGGTGCCTCGCCCACCATCAGGAGAGCTTCCTCTACACCCACTTCGAGGAGATCTGCGAGATCATGCGCGCCTACGATGTGGCCTTCTCGCTCGGCGACGGGCTGCGGCCGGGGTGCATCGCGGACGCCAACGACGAGGCGCAGCTGGCCGAGCTGCGCACCCTCGGAGAGCTCACCACCGTCGCCTGGGCGAACGACTGCCAGGTGATGATCGAGGGGCCGGGCCATGTTCCGATGCACCGCATCAAGGAGAACATGGACCTGCAGCTCGAGCTGTGCCACGAGGCGCCGTTCTACACCCTGGGCCCGCTGACCACCGACATCGCCCCCGGCTACGACCACATCACCTCGGCGATCGGCGCCGCGATGATCGGCTGGTACGGCACCGCGATGCTCTGCTACGTCACCCCCAAGGAGCACCTCGGGCTCCCCAACCGCAAGGACGTGAAGGACGGGGTGATCGCCTACAAGATCGCCGCCCACGCCGCCGACCTGGCCAAGGGCCATCCCGGCGCCCAGGCGCGCGACGACGAGCTCTCGCGGGCCCGCTTCGACTTCCGCTGGGAGGACCAGTTCAACCTCTCGCTCGACCCCGACACCGCCGCCTCGTTCCACGACGAGACCCTCCCCGCCGCCGGCGCCAAGCGGGCCCACTTCTGCTCGATGTGCGGGCCGAAGTTCTGCTCGATGAAGATCACCCAGGAGGTCCGGGACTACGCCCGCACCCACGGCCTGGAGACCGAGGCGGCGCTCGAGGCGGGGATGCGGGACAAGTCGGACGAGTTCCAGCGCACCGGCGCCGGGGTCTACCGGCCGGTCTGAGCACCGGTCCGGCCGGGCCAGCAGACCGACCCGTCGTTCAGGCAGCATGGACGGCCATGGCGATCGTCGACATTGCCGATGTCCTGGCGCGCGTCCGGCAGCGCTGCCTCGCCGACGGCACTCCGATCCCGCCTCGCGCCACGGTGACCGAGATCGAGCAGGCGGAGGCGCGGCTCGGCTTCGCCCTTCCCGCCGGCCTCCGCCGTCTCCACCTCGAGGTGGCCAACGGCGGGGTCGGCCCGGTGCCGCTCTACGGCATCGGCAGCGGCCGGCGCGACCCCGAGGGCGACGACCTGGTGGGCGTCTACGAGGGCATGCTCCGGCCCCCGCGCGCGCCGTACCCCGCGCGGCCGGGCGGGCGCAGCCTGGTGGTCACGGTGGAGGCCTGGCCCACCGCGGTGCTGCCCCTGTCCGAGGCCCGCGACGGCGTCCTGTTCTGCCTCGACGCCCGGGGCGGCGAGGTGCTCTCCGGGGTGGGCAGCGCTCTCGAGCTCGGCCTGCGCCCAGCCGAGTGGCTGCAGCGCGAGGCTCCGTCCGTGGAGGCGTGGCTGGTGCGCTGGCTCGACGGCGAGGCCGTCCCGCACCGGCCCCAGGGGGCCTGGGGAGGCCGGTAGCCACCGCGACCGCAGGATCGGGTCGGTGTGGGCCGTTCTCCTCTCCGTGATGTACTCCGAACGCAGCGGCATCGGACCTCTGGCGGTGGTCGTCTTCGGTGACGGCACGCTTCCCGAGGTGCTGCTGACCTGCATGCAGTTCCGCCTCGTCGTCGACAAGCTGATGACCCCGGTCGCGCCCCCCCTGCACCTGATGCAGCAGCTCCGCGGACACATCGAGCGCACCCGCTGCCCGAACTGCCGCGGCTACTTCATGGGCCGCATGCTCGAGCGCCGGATCAGCCTCGAGCGGGACAGCAAGGACGCCTCGACGGAGCCCTCGCCGACCGAGTGATCAGTCGGCGGCCCGCTCGCGGTGCGGGCAGTGGACGTCGTCGTGGTGGCAGCCGCAGGCGACCGCGGTCTCCAGCACCTGGAGGCAGCCGTCGTGATAGCGGAGGCCCTCGGCCGCCCCGCAGTCGGCCACGGTGCGCGCCCGGGTGACGAAGACGGGGTGGCCCTCCACCTCCACCCAGGCGGGCATGTTGGGCATCCCCGCGCGCACCATCCGCTCGGCCTCGGCGGCGGAGCCGGCGGCGGTGAGGTGGCGGTGCCCGACCGAGGGCCGGTACGACCCCTCGGCGAGGTCGGGCACCACCCCGGGGTCGCCGGCGAGCATCGCCGCCACCGCCTCGCCGAGGGCCTCGGTGCCGAGGGCGCTGAGCCGCCGGGTGAGGGTGCCGGCGGTCTCGTCGGCGGCGGGACGGAGCCGGCGCTGGGCGATGATCGGCCCGGCGTCGAACTTGGGCACGGCGCGGTGCAGGGTCACGCCCGCCTCGGTGGCGCCGTCGGCGATGGTCCAGTAGATCGGCTCGGGTCCGCGGTAGGCGGGCAGCGCGCTGGGGTGGATGTTGAGCCAGCCCTGGTCGGGGATGGCCAGGGCCCGCGCCCCCAGGATCTGGTCGAAGCTCGCGATGACGCCGAGCGCGGGCCGGAGGCCGGCCATGTCCTGGCGGGCGTGCTCGTCGTTGATCCGCCAGTGGCGCAGCAGCGGGATGGAGAGGTGGTCCGCGATCCGGCTCAGCGCATTGTCGCCGAGGATGGCGGGGTGGGCTCCGGGACTGGTGACGATGCCCACCAGATCGACGTCGAGGCGGAGCAGGCCGAGCAGGAACGCCAGGCTGTAGTCGGAGGGGAACCCGGCGAAGACCACCCGCGGTCCGCCGCCGCGCTCGGGGACCCCGCGGGGCTCCGGCAGATCGCGGTCGGGGATGAAGCTGAACGACTCCCGTCCCCACAGCCACCGCTCCGCCTCGGTCAGCCAGTCGGAGGAGGTCGCCATGCGGGCCATGCTACCGGGTGGTCGGCGGGGGACCGCTCCCCATCCACGCGGGCAGCTCGGCGATGAGCCCCTCGCGGTGGAGCTCCGCGACCGCGGCCTCGACCGCGCCCGGCCGCGCCGCCGCGGCGGCGCCGCCCACCCGGGCGAGCAGCGCCTCGGCGCCCGCCGGCGGCTGGGCGGCGAGGAGGGCGCGCAGCACCGCCCCACGGAGCTGGCGGTGGCTGCCCGCCCAGGCCGCCTGCCGGCGGGGCGGCGGGGGCGGCGGTGCGCCCTCGAGGCGCTCGCGCGAGAGGCATCCCGCCGCCACCGGGCAGGCGCCGCAGCGGGGGACGCGGGCGCGGCAGACGGTGGCGCCGAGGTCGAAGAGCGCGAGGGTGTGGTCGCGGGCGCTCATCCCCGCCGGCCGGGAGCGGAGCAGCTCCGCGTCGAGCCGCGCAGGCGACGCCTGGTGGGGCTCGACCCCGAGCCCGGCACGGGCCGCCACCCGTCCCAGGTTGACGTCGCGAGGCGGCGGCCCGGCGGCGTCGAGGCAGAGGGCGAGCAGCGCCCGGGCGGTGTACGGGCCCACCCCCGGGAGCCGGCGCAGCCCCGCCTCGTCCTCCGGCCAGCCGCCGGCGGCGAGACGCGCCGCGGCGAGGTGGAGGGCGCGGGCGCGGCGCGGGTACCCGAGCCCGTCCCAGGCCCGCAGCAGCTCCTCGAGCGGGGTGGCGGCGAGGCTGGCGGGATCGGGCCAGCGCTCCAGCAGCGGCCCCCAGCGCTCCAGCACCCGGCCCACCGACGTCTGCTGCAGCATCACCTCGCTGACCAGCACCGCCCAGGGGTCGCGGGTGTGGCGCCAGGGCAGGTGATGGCGGCCGTGGCCCGCGTACCAGGAGGGGAGGGGGTCGCTCCACACCCGGCCGATCGTAGGCGGTTCGTGTTCTGGCAGACTGGGCGCCCGGTCGCGGCGGCGCCCCGCCGGCGGTGAGGGTTGTTCCTGGAGGATGCGCGCATGCCGCGGCACACGATCACGCTGATCCCCGGCGACGGCGTCGGCCCGGAGGTCAGCGAGGCGGCGCGCCGCGCCATCGACGCCGCCGGGGCGGACATCGAGTGGGAGATCCACAACGCCGGGCTGGGGGTGGTCGAGCAGTACGGCCAGCCGATGCCCGACCACGTGCTCGAGTCGATCCGCCGCAACCGGGTGGCGATCAAGGGCCCGCTGACCACCCCGGTGGGCAAGGGCATCCGCAGCGTCAACGTGGCGCTGCGCAAGGAGCTCGACCTCTACGCGCTGGTGCGTCCCTGCAAGTGGTACCCGGGGGTGCGCTCGCGGTACTCCGAGGTCGACCTGATCATCGTCCGCGAGAACACCGAGGACCTCTACGCCGGGATCGAGTTCGCCGAGGGCAGCGACGAGGCGCTGCGCCTGATCGACCTCATCGGCGAGCTCTCCGGGCGCGACATCCGCCGTGACAGCGGGATCAGCATCAAGCCGATCAGCGTCCACGGCACCGAGCGGGTCTTCCACTTCGCCTTCCGCTGGGCCCGCCAGCAGGGGCGGTCGAAGGTGACCGCGGTGCACAAGGCGAACATCATGAAGCACACCGACGGGCTGTGGCTCCGGGTCGCCGAGACCGTCGCCCAGGAGTACCCGGACATCGAGTTCGAGGACCGGATCGTCGACAACATGGCGATGCAGCTGGTGCAGAAGCCGGAGCTGTACGACGTCATGGTGATGCCCAACCTCTACGGCGACATCCTCTCGGACCTCTGCGCCGGCCTGGTCGGCGGCCTGGGGCTGGCGCCGGGGGGCAACATGGGCGACGAGATCGCCCTCTTCGAGGCCACCCACGGCAGCGCCCCCAAGTATGCGGGGCTGAACCGGACCAACCCGATGGCGATGATGCTCAGCGGGGTGATGATGCTCCGGCACATCGGCGAGCCCGCGGCCGCCGACCGGCTGGAGGCGGCGGTCTCGGAGGTCATCGCCGAGGGCCGGCGGGTCACCTACGACATGAAGCCCGACCGCGACGACCCCACCGCGGTGGGCACCTCGGAGGTGGCCGACGCCGTCATCGAGCGGATGGGGGCGTAGCCGGACCCGTCGCTCCTGTCACGGGTTCGTCAACGGCTCGACGCAGGCGACTTGACCGCGGGCCGGGAGAATCGGTCGTGTGGATCATCCGGGTGGTTCCTCCCAACCTGTTCAGCACCCCTCCGCGAGCGCCGCGGCCCTGCGACGCTCCTGGCGTGAGGGCATCGCCGCCCTCGGACCCGATGCCGAGCTGCCCGGGCTGCGGTCGCTGCTCGACAACCGGCTGACCGCGCTCGAGCAGCGCGGCACCCTCGACGAGACCTCGCTGCTGGGTGTCGCCGAGGAGGCGGCCCACCTCGCGCTCGAGACCGGCTCCGCGGAGCTCGCCCGGTCGCTGAGCAAGCGGCTGCGGCGCTCCATCTACGAGTTCCTCCTCGCCCTCGACGCCGCTCCCGCGAGCTCGCCGCCGTCGGCCCCGGTGGCCCCGCTCGAACCTGCCCGGCCGGCGCGGTGGGGGCAGGTGCTGATCGGCGTCGAGGAGGTGGAGGCGGCACAGCGTGCCGGTGGCGACCCGGCCCTCAATCTCGACCTCGGCGGCATCGTGGGCGCCGACGACACCGTCACCGCCGAGGTGGCGCGCGCCATCGCCCGCTCCGAGACCGAGCCCGGTCGCGAGCAGGCGTGGAGCGAGGCCGAGGCCGGCCGCCTGGTCGACCTCGCCGACGCCGCCGCGGAGGAGGTCTCGGCGCTCCGCAGCCTGCTCGAGGAGGCGATGGCCCAGGGACTGGAGGTCGACCTCCCCGCCCTCGCCGGCGGCGCCGCCCCCGAGCCGCCCCCCGCCTACGCCGCCGCCGCGGCCGCAGCCCAGGCCTATGCCGCGGCCGTGGCCGAGGCCCGTGCCGCCGCCGAGGCCGAGGCCGCCCGGCGCGCCGCCGAGGCGGAGGCCCGTGCCGCCGCGATGCTGGCCGAGATCGAGGACGCCGAGGAGTTCGGCCGCGCGCGCGGTGCTGCTGCGCCTCCGCCTGATGGAGGCGCTGCCGCCTCCCGGGGTGCTCGACCCCGAGGCGATGCGGGTGCCGCCGACCTTCCGCCGGGACGCGCCCCCGCCCCCCGCCGCCGGGGGTGCGCCGGCGCCGCCGCTGGAATCCACGGCCGCGGCGACCATCCACCCCGCGTTCTACACGCTGCCGGCGCCTCCGGCACCTGCGGCGGCGGTGGCGCCGGTGGTGCCGCTCGCCCCCAGCCTGTATCCGATCGCGCCGCGCGACGGCTTCCACCTCACCGATCCCGCGCTGGTGGGCGATGCGATCGCCTCCGCCTCGGTGCCCGCGCCGGTGGCTCCACCGCCGCCGCCGGTCCCGGTGGCGTCGCGCTGGAACCTGCCCGCGGCGCCGCCGTCGCCGCCGGTGGTCCCGGCCACCGCCGATGCGGCCGCTGCGGTGCCGGTGCTGCCCCCGCCCGCCCCGGGCGGCTGGAGCGTGCGCCAGTCGCCGCGGCAGCAGATGCTCACCGAGCGGATGGCGCAGAAGCGCCGCGAGGAGGCGGTGCGGGCGGCCCAGGAGGCGGCCGGGATCGCCGCCGCACTCGCCGAGCCGGAGCGCAGGCGCCGCCGGGGCCGTCAGGCCGCCCCGGACCGGATCCCCGACGTCGCCACCGCCCGCGAGCTGGTGGAGGAGCAGCTGCGCCGCAAACGCGGCGCCGAGGCCGCCGCGCTGCTCCAGCGCCTCGCCGCCGAGCTGCCCGGGCGCGAGACCGCCGACCTCGCCCTCGACAGCGGCGACCGCTGTCTCGCCCTCGGCCAGAACCGCTCGGCGACCAACTGCTACCTCGCCGGCTGGCGCTCCGACCCCGTCTACGAGGCGCCCCTCTGGCGGCTCGCCGACGTCTGCCTCGCCGACCGGGAGGTCGCCCTCGCCACCGGCTATCTGGAGCGCATCGCCGAACTGCTCCGCTCCCGCGGCGACGACGCCGGCGCCCTCGCCGTGTACCGGAAGATCGTCGCGGTCGCGCCCGAGCGCGAGGACATCCGGCGCCTGGTCCGGCTCGCCCAGACGACGGGTCGCCTCGAGGCGTAGGCCCGGGCGGACCCTACGACGCCGCCGCGAGGATCTCCCCGCCCTGGTCCTCGGGGCCGACGAAGGCCAGGCGGACCTGGTCGAGACCGGCGGCGATCCTGGTCGCGGCCGCCTGCACCTGCTCGGGGCCGACGTCGGCGATGGCGCGGGCGCGGTCGTCGGGGGTCTGCAGCGGCAGCCCGGCGCGCCAGCGGGCGGCGTACCAGTGGGCGCTGCTCCCGGCGGTCTCGGTGCTGCGGAGCAGCCGGCCGATCATCGAGGCGCGGGCGGCCTCGAGCTCGTCGTCGCCCACCGGCTCGACGGCGAGGCGGCGCAGCTCCCCGATCGACAGCTCGACCGCCCGGGCCGCGTCCGCGGGCCGGGTGGCGGTGGAGATGGTGAACAGCCCGGCGTCCTCGAAGTACTCGTGGCCGGCGGAGATCCGGTAGCAGAGCCCATGACGCTCGCGGACGGTGTGGAAGAGCCGGGATGACATGCCGCTGCCGAGCACGTGGGTCATCACCGCCAGGCTGGCCCGGTCGGGGTCGTGGGCGGGGATGCCGGGCAGCGCCAGCGCCAGGTCGACCTGCGGCTCCTCCTGGGCGGAGAGCGGCCGGATGTTGGCGGTGTAGCGCTCACCCTGCCCCCAGACCGCGGGGATGCGCGGTCGCGGGCTCGCGGTGGGCACGTCGGCGAGCAGCTCGGCGGCCTCCTCGACCCCGAGACCGGCGCCGCCGCTGACCACCAGCGCCATCGACTCGGGCGAGTAGAAGGAGCGGTGGTAGTCGACGATCGCCTCCCGGCTGACCTCGGCGACGACCGACGGGTAGCCCGCCGCCGACCACGACATCGGCTGGCCGCCGCCGAAGGCGACGCTGAGCAGCCGGTCGCCGATCCACCCGGTGGGGCGGAGCAGCCGCGCGGCCAGCTCCTGGAGGACCACGTTGCGCTCGCGCTCCACCTCCTCGGGGGCGAAGAGGGGCCGGCTGAGCATGTCGGTGAGGATGTCGGCGAGCGGCGCCAGGGTGGTCGCCGGGCCCTCGGCGTAGTAGGCGACCTCCTCGGTGTCGGTGTAGGCGTTGGTGATGGCGCCGAGGCGGTCGACCTCCCGGCTGATGTCCATCGTGGTCGGCCGTCGCCGGGTGCCCTTGAAGAACAGGTGCTCGAGGAAGTGGGCGAGACCCGCCGTGGACGCGGACTCGTCCCGCGAGCCGGCCCGCACGATGAGCACGACGCCGACGTTCCGGCTGAAGGGGATGGGGGCGTCGAGCAGGGTGACCCCGTTCGGGAGCCGGGTCACCGTCGGGGTGGCGGCGTCGGATGTCATGGGTGACAAGTGTGACGGCTCCGCCGCGTGAGGGTGGTCCCCGGCCCCCGCACTTGCGGACCGAACCGATGTTCGCCTAGGCTGAGAGGCCCATGCCCGACGCCCCCGGCATCGCCGCCCTCCCCGCCGACCACGTCGCCGCCGCCCTCGACGAGTTGCGCCGCCTCCCCGCGCTGTCGGGCCGCATCGTCCACGAGGCCCGGCTCGAGGCCCGGCCGCCGCGCCACGCCCCCTGGCCCGCCGGCCTCCACCCGCTGCTCGTCGAGGCGCTGCGCGCCCGGGGTGTCGACCGGCCCTACTCCCACCAGGCCGAGGCGGTCGAGCGGGCGCTGGCGGGGCGCGACGTGGTGGTGGTCACCCCCACCGCGTCGGGGAAGTCGCTCTGCTACACCCTCCCGGTCCTCGACGCCTGGCTGCGCGACCCCGAGGCCCGCTCGCTCTGGCTGTTCCCCACCAAGGCGCTGGCCCAGGACCAGCTGGCCGCCCTCGGCGACATCGCCGCCCACCTGCCCCCCGGCCTCCGCGCCGCCACCTTCGACGGCGACACCCCGCCGGGGGTCCGCCGGGCGGTCCGGCAGGCGGGCCACATCGTGGTCACCAACCCGGAGATGCTCCACACCGGGGTCCTTCCCCACCACACCGGCTGGGTGCGCCTCTTCCAGCAGCTCCGCTACGTCGTCATCGACGAGCTGCACAGCTACCGCGGGGTGTTCGGCTCGCACCTCGCCAACGTGCTCCGGCGGCTGCGCCGGCTCTGCCACTTCTACGGCAGCGACCCGGTGGTGATCGCCTGCTCGGCGACGATCGCGAACCCCCGCCAGCTCGCCGAGCGGCTGCTGGAGCGGCCGGTCGACTGCGTCGACGTGAGCGGCGCCCCGCGGGCGGAGCGGCGGCTGTGGTTCTGGAACCCGCCGCTCGTCGACGGCGCCCTCGGGGTGCGCCGCTCCGCGACCCTCGAGGCGCGCCGGCTCACCACCGAGCTGGTGCGCCGCGGCCTGCAGACGCTCGTATTCACCCGCAGCCGCAGCTCGGTCGAGGTGCTGCTCACCTATCTCCAGCGGCTGCATCCGCCCCCGGCGCCGGGCCGCTCCGGCCCGGTGCGCGGCTACCGCAGCGGCTACCTCCCGCTCGAGCGCCGCGCCATCGAGGCGGGGCTGCGCGACGGCAGCGTCCGCGCCGTGGTCAGCACCAACGCACTCGAGCTCGGCATCGACGTGGGCCGGCTCGACGCGGCGGTGCTGGTCGGCTACCCCGGCAGCGTGGCCAGCACCTGGCAGCAGCTCGGCCGGGCGGGCCGCCGCGAGACCACCTCGCTGGGGGTGCTGATCGCCACCGACAGCCCCCTCGACCAGTTCCTCGTCAAGCACCCCGAGTACCTGCTCGAATCGCCGCCGGAGTCCGGCCTGATCGACCCCGACAACCTGCTGGTGCTCGGCGGCCACGTCCAGGCGGCCGCCTTCGAGCTCGCCTTCGACGAGGGCGAGCGCTTCGGCCGGGCCGAGGTCGGCGCCCTGCTCGACTGCCTCGCCGAGGACGGGCTGGTGCACCGCTCCGCGGGCCGCTACCTCTGGAGCGCCGACGCCTTCCCCGCCGAGGCGATCAGCCTGCGCACCGCCTGCGCCGGCAACGTGGTGATCATCGACACCAGCACCGTGCCCGACGGCCCCGGGCAGGGGCCGCAGGGGCAGTGGGCGGCGAGCGCCGGGGGCAGGCCCGGCAGCCACGGGCGGGTGGTCGGCGAGGTCGACCAGTTCGCCGCCCCGGTGCTGGTGCACGACGACGCCGTCTACATCCACCAGGGCGCCCAGTACCACGTCGAGCGGCTCGACTGGGAGGAGAAGCGGGCGTACGTGCACCCGGTCACCGTCGACCACCACACCGTGGCCGAGATCCGCCTGTCGATCGCGGTGCTCGAGATCCACGGGGGCCCGGAGGGGGCCGGCTGCCGGCGCTGCCACGGCGAGGTGCGCATCAGCCGGCTGGCGGCGATCTACAAGAAGATCCGCTTCCTCACCCACGAGACCATCGGCGCCGGCCCGATCACCCTGCCCGAGCAGGACCTCCACACCTCCGCCGCCTGGCTCGCCTTCGACCCCGCCGCGCTCGGCGGGCTCGACCGGGCCACCGTCGAGACCGGCCTGGGCGGGCTCGCCGCCGCCCTCCACCACGCCGCCTGCCTGCTCTGCATGTGCGATCCCCGCGACCTCGGCCGCCACGCCGAGCTGCGCGGCGCGCCGCTGCCCCCGGCCACGGGCGCCCCGGTGGCGCCGTTGCGGCCCGTCCCGGTGACCGAGCCGGTCGAGCAGGTGGCCGGCTGGCGCCCGGCGATGCAGCGCCGCGAGGGCATCGCCGGCGGCTGGCCGACCGTCTACCTCTACGACACCGTCCCCGGCGGCATCGGCTTCGCCGAGCACCTCTTCGGCGAGCAGGCCGGCCTCCTCGCCGCCGCCCGCGAGCTGGTCGACGGCTGCGGCTGCCGCGCCGGCTGCCCCTCCTGCGTCGGACCCCCCTCCGCCTCGGTCGACGCCCGGCGCAGCACCCGCGCGCTGATCCACATCGCCACGGGCGACTGATGGAGGTCGCCGACCGCGCCGCCGCGGTGGCGGCACTGCGCGAGCGGCTCGCGCGCCTCGGCGGCGGCGGCGCCTCCGCGGCTCCGCGCCCCCGGGTCGCCCGAGACGCCGAGACGGTCGGCGAGCGGCGCGCCGAGGGCGCCCGTCGGGGAGGCTTCGAGCCCCAGGAGGTGGGCGGAGGGATCGCCTGGGTGCGCCGGGTGAGCGTCGACCTGGGGCCCTTCCTGGAGCGCGCCGGCGCCCCCGGGCCGATCACCGCCGCCCAGCTGCTGCGGCTCACCCTGGGCGATCCCGGGCCGCACCGGCCGCTCTGGGACGCGTCCTCGGCCGCGGTGCTCGACCTCGAGACCCTGGGACTGCGGGGCAGCGGGGTGCTCGCCTTCCTCGCCGGCATCGGGGTGCCCCGGGGCGACCGCCTCGAGATCGACCAGGTCCTGCTCGTCGACCCGGCGGCGGAGCGGGCGGCCCTGCTCGCGGCTCTGGGGCGGCTGGCCGGCCGCCGGGTGCTGGTCTCCTACAACGGCCGCAGCTTCGACGTGCCCGCGCTGCGCTCACGGCTGGTGGTCAACCGCCTCGACTCCGCGGCGCTCGAGGCGGGGATGCACTGCGACGTGCTGGTGCCGGTGCGCCGCCTCTTCCGCGACCGCCTCGGCGCCTGCACTCTGGGCCGCGCCGAGCGCGACCTGCTCGGTCTCGAGCGCCACGGCGAGGTGCCGGGCTGCGAGGCGCCGGCCCGGTACCAGGCCTGGCTGCGGGGGGCCGGCTGGGGGGTTCTCGAGGGGGTGGTGGTCCACAACCAGCTCGACCTCTGCGCGACCATGGTGCTCGCCGCGCGGGTGGCCGCCCACCTCGAGGGCCGGATGGTGGCGCCGGTCCACCCCGCCGACCGCTACCGTCTCGCCGTCCACCTCGAGCGCAGCGGGGTGGCCGAATCGGTCGATGAGCACCTCCGTGCCACCGTCGCCGGAGCGCGGGGGCCGTGGGACCGGCAGGCTGCCCACGCCCTGGCGGCCCGGCTGCGCCGCCGCGGAGGCGCGGCCGAGGCCGAGGCGGTCGAGATCCTCGGACGGCTCTGGCGCGGCCGGCCGAGCGACCTCCGCGCCGCCCGCGCCCTCGCCGTCAGCCTGGAACGGCTGCAGCGCCACGCCGAGGCGCTCGCCGTCGCCGAGGGCTCGCTGGAGCTGTGCTCGCGGCTCGAGGGGTGGCGGCTGTCGGCGCTGCGGGGCGCCCCGGCGGAGGGCTGGGTGGCCGACTGGGAGCGGCGCTGCCGGCGGCTACGCGGCCGGCTCGCGGCTCAGAGCCCGCCGCCCGGCCGGGCGGTCGCCGGAGGGGTGGCCGCTCCCGCGCCGGTGTTGGCGAACTGATCGAAGGCGATCTGCCAGTCGCCCTCGCCGTCGCTGGCGTCGGCGGCGAGCGAGCTGCCGGTCACCTGGACGACGTCGCCGATCTGGCTGAACTGGTAGAACTCCTGGGCCCGCGCCGGGCTCAGGTTCACGCAGCCGTGGGAGACGTTGGAGCTGCCCTGCGCCCACATCGACCAGGGTGCGCTGTGCACGAAGTAGCCGGACGTGGACACCGCCGTGTCCCAGTACACGTGCTCGTAATAGCCGTCGGGTGAGTACCGCGGAATGCCGATCGACTGCGAGTCCATGAGCACGTCGTACTGCTTGTAGCGCACCACCAGCACGCCGCTGATGGTCGGGTTCCTCGCCCGGCCGGCGCTGATCGGGTAGGTGTGGACCACCTGGTCGTTGGCGGTGACCGTCATCTGGTGGCTGACCGTGTCGATGGTCGACATGTGCTTCTCGCCGATGACGAAGGAGTAGCCGAAGTCGCCGAGGCCCCAGATGTCGTTGCCGGCGTCGAGGCCGCGCAGGTTGGCGGTGACGGTCACCTTGGTGCCCGGCTGCCAGTACTCCCTGGGCCGCCAGTGCACCTCGGTGGGGGCGAACCAGTGCCATGCCCCGACCGTGGCCGGGACCGACTGCACCGTCACCCGCTGGATCAGCGCCGCCTGCCGCTCCGGCGGGATCGGGCTGTTGAAGCGGAGGATCACCGGCATCCCGATGCCCACGGTGCTGCCGTCGGCGGGCTGGGGCGCGGCGGTGAGGCGGCCGGCGGTGGCCTCGGTGGTGAAGCCGGCGCGTGCGACCCCGGTCAGCCCGTTCTGCCCCTTCGCGGTGGCCTCGACCAGGTACTTCGTGGCCGGGTCGAAGAGCGCGCCCGAGGTCCAGCTGGCGTGGTCGGCGGACATCTGCCCGGCCAGCGGGGTGGGATCGGCGACCGAGTGGAGGACCACGGTGTCCAGCCTGCCGTCCATGCTGCTCACCCGCACCGGGGTGTCGAGCTTGACCGAGCCGTCACCGTCGCCGGGTGAGATGGCGATCACCGGCGGGGCGGCCTTGGGCGCGCCCGCGCCCGCCTGGGCCTGGCCGGCGGCGGACGAGCCGGAGCAGGCGCTGAGCACGACGGAGCCGGCCAGGGCCAGCAGGGCGGCGGGAAGAGAGCGGGGACGCGTGGAGATCATGGGAGGAACCGTAACACCCTGGAACTTTTCGGAAAGCACCCTGGCCGCGGCGCGGTCCGCAGTCCAAGCCAGAACGCCGCTGCCCACACAGAGGTTTCGCAGTGGGTCAGTCGAGCCGCTCCAGGATCATCGCCATCCCCATGCCGCCGCCGACACACATCGTCTCCAGCCCGATCCGCTTGTCGAGGGTGCGCAGGCCGTTGAGCAGGGTGCAGGTGATCCGCGCCCCGGTCATCCCGAAGGGGTGGCCGAGGGCGATCGACCCGCCGAACGGGTTGAGGCGGTCGTCGAAGGCGTCGAGCCCGATGCCGCGCGCGGAGGGGATCACCTGGGCGGCGAACGCCTCGTTGATCTCGACCACGTCGACGTCGTCGATGGTCATCCCGGCTCGCTTCAGCGCCTGCCTCGAGGCCTCGATCGGCCCCAGGCCCATGATCTCGGGCGCCAGCGCGCTCAGTCCGGTCGAGACGATGCGGGCGAGCGGCGTGATCCCCAGCTCGCGAGCGCGGACGTCGGACATCACCACCACCGCGGCGGCGCCGTCGTTCAGCGGGCAGGCGTTGCCCGCGGTGACCCTGCCGTTCTCGCGGAAGACCGGCCGCAGGGTGCCGAGCACCTCGGCGGTGGTGCCCGGCCGGGGCCCGTCGTCGCGGCTCACCATGGCGCCGTCGGGACGCTGGACGGGGATGATCTCGCGGTCGAAGAACCCGTCGACCTGCGACTGCACCGCGCGGCTCTGGCTGCGCGCCGCGAACCGGTCCATCTCCTCGCGGGAGATCTCCTCGCGGTCGGCGACATTCTCCGCGGTCTGCCCCATGGCGATGTAGACGTCGGGATAGCCCTCGGGATTCCCCGGCTGGAGCCGCGGGTTCTGGCACTGGGGCATGTCCGAGCTGCCGTTGAGGAAGCGGCTGACCGTCTCCACCCCGGCGCTGACGAAGACGTCGCCCTCGCCCGCCTTGATCGCGTGGAAGGCCATCCGCGTGGTCTGGAGCGAGGACGAGCAGTAGCGGGTGATGGTGGTCCCGGGGACGTCGAGGCCGGCGAGCAGGCTCACCACCCGGCCCATGTTGAAGCCCGACTCGCCGCCGGGAAGGCCGCAGCCGAGGATGAGGTCATCGATCTCGCCGCGGTCCAGCTGGGGCACCCTGTCGAGCACCCGGGAGACCACGTGGGCGGTGAGGTCGTCGGGCCGCAGGTCGACCAGCGAGCCCTTCATGGCCCGGCCGATGGGCGAGCGGCCGGTGGCGACGATGACTGCTTCGGGCATGGGATGACGACCTCGGTGGTGGGGATCGGCGCGGCGTTGACGCCGATGTCAAGAATATGCCTCTCCGCCATGACGGCGCCTTCCCCGCGCCCCGTATCCTGCCGGGGCGGCGAACCGAGGGGTGGGGGCCGAGGAGGAGGCGTCCGTGCAGTACTTCGTCACCGGTGCCACGGGGATCCACCTGTAGCCGCCGTGGACGCCGACCTCGCCCTCGCGCTGGAGCTCGCCGACCGCGCCGACCGCATCAGCATGGCCGGCTTTCGCGCCGCCCTCGCCGTGGAGCGCAAGCCGGATGGCTCGCCGGTCACCGAGGCCGACCGTGCCGTCGAGCGCGAGCTCCGCACCCGGATCGAGGCCGCCCGTCCCGAGGACGCGCTGGTGGGGGAGGAGTACGGCAGCGCGGGCGGCGGTGCGCGGCGCTGGTTCCTCGACCCGATCGACGGCACCAAGAACTTCGTCCGTGGCATCCCGGTCTTCGCCACCCTGATCGCCCTCGAGGTGGAGGGCGCCATCGAGGTCGGGGTGGTCTCGGCGCCGGCGCTGGGGGCGCGCTGGTGGGCGGTGCGCGGCGGCGGCGCGTACGCCTCGGGGCGGCCGCTGCGGGTCTCGACCGTGGCCTCGCTCGACCGGGCCCAGCTCGCCTACGACAGCGTCCCCGGCTTCGCCGTCCGCGGCCTCGAGGCGCCGTTCCTGGCGCTGGCGCGGCGCTGCGCCCGCACCCGTGGCTTCGGCGACTTCTGGTCGCACGTGCTCGTCGCCGAGGGCTGCGTCGAGGTCGCCGTCGAGCCCGAGGTCGCCCCCTGGGACCTGGCCCCGCTGCTGCGGATCGTCGAGGAGGCGGGGGGGCGGTTCACCGACCTGGAGGGCCGGCCGCGCATCGACGGCGGCAGCGCGGTCGCCAGCAACGGGCTGCTCCACGATGAGGTGCTGGAGGCGCTCCGGAAGCCCTGCTGACTGTCCTACCCTGACCCGCGATCGTCCACTCCACCGTCATCAGAACGAGGTCGACATCCCATGCATGAGAAGCTCGATGTCCTCGCCGAGAGGGGATTCGTCGTGCTGCGTGACTACAACGGTCCGCCGGTGCCGGAGAGCGAGTTCCTGGACCTCGACTACATGGACTGGAAGAGCGGCGGCGACACCAACTTCGCGCCCATCGCCTCGGCGCTCGGCGAGATGGAGTGCGGCGGCTTCTGGGACCACGGCAAACCCGACAAGGACGGCGTGTGGACGAAGAACCGTTCCATCTGCCCGACCCTGGTCGACTACGTCGAAGGTGTCGGTGCGCGCTTCGGCCGCGTGCGCGTCATCAAGCTCAATCCGTACGAGTTGGAGCAGGCGGCGCTGCGCCAGCTGCACCTCGACGACAACAACCGGCTGAACCCCGACGGTGAGGGCTGGGTGGTGCGCTCGTGGTTGGAGCTGAGCGACTGCCCCGACTCGTACTTCGTGCTCCGCGAGGACCGCGAGGATCCCGCCACCGAGTTGCGCGTCCGGTTGCACCGCGGGATGCAGCTGCTCATCGACACGCAGCGGCTGTACCACGTCGTGTGGCATCCGGGGCCCGCGCCGCGGTACGCGCTGATCACCTCGTGGGAGAGCGGTGACGCGCTGCGCCGGTGGGTGGAGAGCCGCATGCCCGAGCGCGTCGGCTGACGCGGTCCGCACACGCCGACTCTCCTTGCGGTGTAACGGAACATCACAGGGTGTTGACGGGAGCGGTCCGGTGCGGCATCCTAGGCGACACGAAGTTTGGCAATTGTCGGAGGGATCGCCGTACATGATGCGAACCTGCTGGCAGCGCCTGAGGCGCGGCCGGGCCGAGAGCTAGAGCCCCGACCACCAGTTCGCACCGCAGGGTGCGGACGCGAGTGAAGGGTCAACCTTCGCGGATGGTCTGGGGCAGCGACCGACATCACGGTACTCAGACCGATTCCCGGCTTTGACAGCCGGGTCGAAAGAGATCTTTCGAAGAATGGGGGCCGGCCAAGCGCCGGCCCTTTTTCTTTTGACCCTGCGCCGGCCTCGCCGGCGCCGCTGCTGTCTGCGCTGTGGGGCGGCCACGGTGCGTGGCACTCAGCTGGCCGGGTCGCGGGCGAGGCGCTCGGTCGCGGCGCGCGTGACCAGCTTTCGCAGGTGCGACGAGACCGCGAGGGCGCGCAGCGTGAGGGTGGGCGCGGCGTACACCAGGCGTGCGGCCTGGCGCATCCGCCACAGGTGGGTGCGGAGGGTGGCGTCGACCGCGGCGGTGTAGTGGCCGAGGTCGTCGCGGCGGCCCTCGATCACCTCGCCGGCGGCGCGGGCGCCGAGGCGGGCGCTGGCCAGCGCCTCGGCGATGCCCTCGCCGAAGAACGGGTCGGCGAGCCCGGCGGCGTCGCCGAGCAGCGCCACCCGGCCGCTGTGGAGCACCCGCCGGCCGCCCCAGAGGGGGATGCGCCGCCCGGTGGCGCGCTCCGCGGAGAGCTCCTCGAAGTCCAGACCAACCTCGTCGAGAAACCGCGCCAGCCGGCCGCGCAGCTCGCCGCCGAGGCCGCTGCGGCCGGTGACGATGCCGGCGTTCCACCAGCCCTGGTGGCCCACCTTGGGGAACGCCCAGGCGTAGCCGCCGGGGACGGCATAGTCGAAGACGAAGGCGTCGTCCCCCGGTGAGGCGACCCGGGCCCGTCCCTCCAGCTCCAGGGCCACCGCCATGGTGCCGGCGGGCGGCGCCAGCCCGAGCGCGGAGCGCAGCGGGGCCTCCGCCCCGGTGGCGAGCAGCACCGCCGCGGCCCGGTAGCGGCCGGTGCCGGTTCGCACCTCGACCCCGCCGCCGTCGGGCTCGACGGCGGTGACCGCCTCCTGGTGGTGGAGCTCGGCGCCCGCCTGCTCCGCCGCCTCGCCGATGCGCCGGTCGAGGTCGCGGCGGCGGACCATCAGCACCCCGTCGGCGCCGAGGGGCACGCGCACCGCCCGCCGGGGGCCGCAGCGGAGGTCGGCGATGCCGACCCGGGCCACCACCAGGTCGTCGATGGGCACCTCGAGGTCGCGCCAGGACCGCACCGTCAACCCGCCTCCGCAGGGCTTGTCGCGGCCGGCGCGTGCCTTCTCGAGGACCACCACCCGGCGGCCCTGGCGGGCGAGGTGGAGGGCGGCGAGCGCGCCGGCGGGGCCGGCGCCGACGACCACGGCGTCGTGGGTGAGGGCGGCCATCTGGCGACGCTACGACCCGCCGCCATTGCGGCGCAACCGACCCGGCCGGGACCGTCTACTGTTGCGGGACGTGCAGCAGAGTGACCCCGCAGGCTTCGCCCGCCGGCTGTTCTCGCCACTCCCTCGGCGCTACGACCTGCTCGCCGAGGTGCTCTCCTTCGGCCAGAACCGCCGCTGGCGGCGCGCCATGGTCGACCGGGTCGCCGCGGCCGCCCCGGCCAGCGTCCTCGACGTCGCGACCGGCACCGCCGGTGTCGCCCTGCTCCTCACCGAGCGGACCGGGGCGAGCGTGGTCGGCCTCGATCTCACCGAGGCGATGCTGCGCCGGGGCGCCGAGCGGGTCCGCCGCGGAGCGCAGCCCCGGATCCGGCTGCTGGTGGGGCGCGCCGAGCAGCTCCCCTTCCCCGACGCCAGCTTCGACGCCCTCACCTTCACCTATCTGCTCCGCTACGTGGCCGACCCGGCCGCGACCCTGAGCGAGCTCGCCCGCGTGGTCCGCCCCGGGGGGACGCTCGCCAGCCTGGAGTTCCTGGTACCCAGCGCCGCGATCTGGCGGGGCTGCTGGTGGTTGCACACCCGCCTCGTCCTGCCAGGCGCCGGCGCCCTCTTCGGGCGTGCCTGGTTCGACGTGGGCCGCTTCCTCGGTCCGAGCATCTCCGGGCACTACCGCCGCCACCCCCTGGAATGGCACCGGCGGGCCTGGGAGGCGGCCGGGATCGAGGCCGTGGGGATCCGCTCGATGAGCCTGGGCGGCGGCGTGGTGATGTGGGGAAGGAGGGCGGGTGGCTGAGGATGGAAGGCCGGCCTTCTACGCGGCGCGTCGCGGCGGCCTCTGGCAGTGGTGGACGCTGCTCCACCCGCCCTACACCGCCTGGCACCTCTCCTACGTGGTGATCGGAGCCTCGCTGGCGCCCCGGCTCGACGCCGGCCGGCTGCTTGCCACGCTGATCGCCTTCCTGCTCGCGGTCGGGGTGACCGCCCACCTGCTCGACGAGCTCCAGGGCCGGCCGCTGGGCACCTCGGTGCCCTCCGGCACCCTCACCACGATCTCGGTGGCCGCCCTGGCCGGAGCGGTGGGCCTCGGCGTGGCCGGCGTCGGCCGGGTCGGGCCCGTGCTGATCCCCTTCATCGTGCTCGGGGTGATCCTCGTGCTCGGGTACAACCTCGAGCTGCTGGGCGGCCGCCTCCACACCACCGCGGCCTTCGCCGCCGGCTGGGGCGCGTTCCCGGTCCTCACCGCCAATGTCGCTCAGACCGGCGGTCTGGAGGTCGCCGCCCTGCCCGCGGCCGCGGCGGCGTTCGGGCTGAGCTGCGCCCAGCGCCACCTCAGCACCCCCGCCCGGCTGCTGCGGCGCCACGTCCGCGAGGCCTCGGCGGGGCTGGTCCTCGACGATGGGAGCGAGCTTCGGTGGGACGCCCAGGACCTCCTGCGCCCCCTGGAGCAGGCGCTGCGGGCGCTCTCCTGGTCGATGGTCGCGCTGGCTGCGGGCCTGGCCGTGGCACGGTGGCGGTGACGATGCTGCGGGCTGCGCTGGTCGACGTCGGGGGCACCCTCTGGCCCGACCGCGCCACCGCATCGCCTCCGCCCGGGGATGCGGTCCGGCGCCTCGCCGCAGTGCTGCCCGGCGCCGGTCCCGGCCTCCTCGAGCGGCTCCGCGCGGCCCTGGAGGACGCGGCGACCGGGTTCTCCGGCGACCTCGTCCAGGACACCGACCGCCTGGTGCTCGAGGTGGCCGGGCGGCTGGGGCTCCCCCTCACCGCAGCGGAGGCGGCGGCGGTGCGGGGCGCGATGAACGCCCCCGCCGCCGGGCTCGTCGAGCTCTTCGAGGGCGCCGACCGGCTGCTCCGCAGCCTCCGCGCGCTGGGGCTGCGCACCGTGATCGTCAGCAACGCCTACTGGCGCGACGCCGAGACCTACCGGTGCGACCTCGAGGCCCTCGGGGTGCTGTCGCTGATCGACGGCATCGTCTCCTCGGTCGACGTCGGCCGGCGCAAGCCCCACCCGGCGATGTTCCTCGCCGCCCTGGCGCCGGCGGGGTGCGCAGCCGGGGAGTGCGTGATGATCGGCAACATCGAGGAGAAGGACGTGCTCCCCGCGCTCAGCCTGGGGATGCGCGCGATCCGGGTCGCGCCGGGGGCGTCGCAGCCCCCGGTGAGCGCCGCCCATGCCTCGGTCACCAGCCTGGACGGGGCCGCCGCCGCGGTGCGCGAGCTGGCCCTGCGGGGCTGACCCGCGGAACGAACAGGGGTTCCCCAAAGCCCCATGGGTTGTGCTACGGTCTCCGCGGCTCCCCAACATGTTGGGGGGCTGGGCCACGACCCCGGTCGACCGCACTCCCTCGGCGGGCACTGCATGCACTCCTTCGTCCGACTCCTGCGCTCGGCTCTTCTCTCCCTCTCTGCCGGTGGTCGTGGCTCATCCAGGATCCGCCGGTGGGGGGCGTGGCGGGGCTCGATGCCACCGGCCTCCGTCCCACCGACCACCGGCGGATCCACCGCTCCGGCCCCCACCGCGGTGCCGTCCGCCGTCGTGGCGCCCGAGGCAGCCGCGGTTCCCGTCCCGCCCACCCTGCCGGCCGCGCCCGCCGAGCCGGCGCTCCCCGACCTGCACCTGCCCGTGATCGACCGGGGGGCCTCCCCCCGCACCTCTCCGCCGCCGCTGCGGCTGGAGCTGCCGGCGGCGGTGGCGATGGGGGCGCCTGCGGCGCGCCCGGTCTCGGTGGCCGGGTTCGTGGCCGCCGAGCTGCGCTCGATCCCCGCCCAGTGGATCGAGGAGGTCAGCGGCCGCCGCGCCCCCGCCGAGCCGGTGGCCGGGCGTGCCCTGGTCGCCGACGGCGGCGCCGCGGTGGCGGTGGCCACGGCGCCCGCGCCGCGCCCGGTGACCGCGGCCCGGGTCCACCTCGTCACCGTCCCGGAGGGGATCCCCCCGGAGGAGGGGGGTGCGGGGGGAGTCCCCCCGCGGCTGTCGGGGGTCCCGGGGGGCATCCCCCCGGAGGAGGGGGGTGCGGGGGGAGTCCCCCCGCGGCTGTCGGGGGTCCCGGGGGGCATCCCCCCGGAGGAGGAGCCGCCGCCGCCGGGCTGGCCGCTGGCGCCGGCGGCGATCATCCGTCCCTGCCCGATGCCCGACGGCGAGCGGCTCTTCGGCGTGCTGCACTCGAGCTACGTCGACGGCCCCTCCCTGCTCCGCGAGCTCGGCGGCCGCGGCCACAGCGGCGCCCTGGTCACCGCGGGCGGCGGCCGCGCCCAGGCCGCGATCCTCCACCGGGGCGACGTGGTCGCCCTGCTCGCCACCGGCCGCAGCGGCACCCGCCGCCTGGAGAGCCTCCACCTCCCCCTCGCCGGGCAGGAGGAGGAGCACGACATGACCGTGCCCGTCTACCGCCCCGAGGTGGCCGTGGCACTGGGACAGATGGTCAACCTGGTGGCCCGCTTCCGCCGCCTGCACGCCTCCTTCGTCCGCCTTCCCGCGCTCCTCGAGCACCTCGCCGAGAGCCGCGTGACCGGCGGCGTCCGGGTGGTGACGGCGTCCGACGTCGGCGTTCTGCTGCTCGGTGACGGCACCCTGCTCGGCGCCTACACCGCCCGCCACCCCGCCCTCGACGAGCCCGAACTGGTCACCCGGCTGTGCGCCGCGGGCGACGCCGAGATCGACGTCCACGCCGCCCCCGAGCAGGGCCCTCCCGCCGCGCTCACGGTGGCCCGCCTGCTGGGCTGAGCGACGCCCCCTTCCGGCATCATCCGCGGTGACGTCGGAGAGTGAACGGAGGCCCACGTGCTCACCCTCGGCTACAAGGCATCCGCAGAGCAGTTCGGTCCGCGCGAGCTCCTCGACTTCGGCATCCTCGCCGAGGAGGTGGGGTTCGACTCGGTGGTGATCAGCGATCACTTCCAGCCCTGGCGCCACACCGGCGGCCACGCCCCCTTCTCCTTCGCCTGGCTCGGCGCGCTCGGCGAGCGCACCCGGCGGGTGCGGATGGGCACCAGCGTGGTGACTCCGACGCTGCGCTACCACCCCGCGATCGTCGCCCACGCCACCGCCACCCTGGGCTGCCTCGACCCCGGCCGGGTCTTCCTCGGGGTGGGCACCGGCGAGGCGATGAACGAGGTGCCCGTGGGGATCACCTGGCCCGACCAGAAGGAGCGCTTCGCCCGGCTCCGCGAGGCCTGCGAGCTGATCAGGCGGCTCTGGACCGAGGAGCGGGTGAGCTACGAGGGCACGTACTTCCGCACCGAGATGGCCACCCTCTACGACCGCCCGGATCCGCCCCCCGGGCTCTACGTCGCCGCCTCCGGCCCGGCCGCGGCGCGCCTCGCCGGACGCCTGGCGGACGGCTTCATCTGCACCAGCGGCAAGGCCCCCGAGCTCTACCGCGACACCCTCATCCCGGCGGTGCGCGAGGGGCTGGCGAAGGCGGGCCGCGACCCCTCCGACATCGAGCTGACCATCGAGATGAAGGTCTCGTACGACACCGACCGGCAGCGGGCGATGGAGGACACCCGCCACTGGGGCGCGCTGGCCCTCTCCGCCGAGGAGAAGGTGGGGGTCGAGGACCCGATCGAGATGGAGCGGCTCGCCGACGCGCTGCCGGTGGAGCGCACCGCCTCGCGCTTCATCGTGTCGAGCGACCCCGAGGAGCAGATCGCCGGCATCCGCCCCTACCTCGAGCTCGGCTTCACCCACCTGGTGTTCCATCATCCCGGGCCCGACCAGGCGCGCTTCCTGCGGCTCTACGCCGAGCAGGTGCTGCCCCGGCTGCGCGCCCTCGACACCTCGGCCTGAAGCCCCGCCGGGCCACGCTGGCATACTCCCCGGCTGCAGGGGAGACGGTGACGGAGGAGGATCGACCATGGCGGTCACGGCGCGGCCCGGGCGTGATGCGGCTCCGAACATGACCGACTACGAGGCGGAGCGCGCCCGCTTCCGGCTGGACGTGCCGCGACGCTTCAACTTCGTGCTCGACGTGCTCGAGCGGCAGGCGGCGAGCGGCCCCGACCGGCCCGCGCTGCTCTCGCTGGACGCCGCCGGCGGGGTGGTCTCCCGCCAGAGCTATGCCGACCTCTGCCGCGAGAGCCGCCGCATGGCCAACGCCTACACCGCGCTCGGCGTCGGCAGGGGCGATCCCATCTTCGTGATGCTGCCGAGGATCTCGGAGTGGTACACGGCGGTGCTGGGCGCCATCCGCATCGGCGCCATCGCGATGCCGGCCCCGACCATGCTCACCAGCCGCGACGTGCGCTACCGGATCGAGCGCTCCGGCGCGGTGGCCGCGGTGGTCGACACCGACGGCGCGGCGAAGGTCGACGCCGTCCGCGACCAGCTGCCCACGCTGCGCACCAACGTGGTGGTGGGGGAGGCCCCGTCGGCCGCCTGGCTGCCGCTCGCCGGCCTGCTCGCGTCCGCCGGCGACGCCGACACCGCCGCCAACCCGACGGCGAGCGACGACCCCATGCTCGTGTACTTCACCAGTGGCACGGTCGCCTACCCGAAGATGGTGCTCCACCCCCAGTCCTACGCCATCGGCCACGCCGCCATCACCGCCCGGTACTGGCAGGACCTGCGCGCCGACGACGTGCACTGGACCATCTCCGACACCGGCTGGGCCAAGGCCGCCTGGGGCAAGCTCTTCGGCCAGTTCGCCACCGGCGTCGAGGTGGTGAACATGAACATGGGGAAGCCCGACGCCGACCTGATCCTCGACGTGGTGGCGCGCAACGGCATCACCACGTTCTGCGCGCCGCCGACGCTCTACCGGATGCTGGTGCTCACCGACATCCGGCGCCACGATCTGGGGACGCTGCGCCACTGCCTGAGCGCGGGCGAGCCCCTCAACCCCGAGGTGATGCGGGTGTGGGAGGAGGGCACCGGCGGCCTGACCGTCTACGACGGCTATGGCCAGACGGAAACAGTCAACCTTGTCGCCAACTACCGGTGCATGCCGGTGCGCGCCGGCTCGATGGGCAAGCCCACGCCGGGCATGGACGTGCAGATCGTCGACGACGCGGGCGACCCGGTCGCCGACGACGAGGAGGGGAACATCGCGGTGCGGGTGCGGCCCGACCGGCCCATCGGCATGTTCCGCGAGTACTGGCACGAACCCGACGCCACCGCCGCCTGCCACGTCGGCGACTGGTACCTCACCGGCGACCACGCCCGCCGCGACGCCGACGGCTACCTCTGGTTCGAGGGACGCGCCGACGACGTCATCACCAGCTCGGCGTACCGCATCGGTCCCTTCGAGGTGGAGAGCGCGCTGGTCGAGCATCACGCCGTCGCCGAGGCGGCGGTGGTGGGCAAGGACGACCCCGAGCGCACCCAGATCGTCACCGCCTTCTGCATCCTCGTCCCCGGCGTCGAGGGCACACCGGAACTGGCCAGGGAGCTGCAGGACCACGTCCGCACCGTGACCGCTCCGTACAAGTACCCGCGCGAGGTCCACTTCGTCAGCGAGCTGCCCAAGACGGTGAGCGGCAAGATCCGCCGCACCGAGCTGCGCCAGCGGTTGCGCGAGGGCCCGCAATAGCTGCGGGCGAGACACGGCCTCCCGTCCGGGTCGCGGTCACCGGCGGGGCGGGGTTCATCGGGTCGCACACCGTCGAGGCGCTCGCCGCCGCCGGCGTCTCCGTGCTCGTCGTCGACGACCTCAGCCACCCCTGCGGCGCGGCGCCGCCGCCGGGGGTGGAGGTGCTCGAGGCCGACTGCGGCGGCCCGGCGGCGGCCCGGGGGCTGCGCGCCTTCGGTCCCGGCGCGGTGCTCCACCTCGCCGCCCGGGGCGGGGTGGCGCACGCGCTCCGCGACCCCGCCGCCCACGTGCGGGCGGTGCTCGCCGCCACCGTCGCCCTGTACGAGGCGGCCTGCGCCGCGGGCGCGCGCCGCATCGTCAGCGCCTCGTCCGGAGGCGCGGTCTACGGCGACCCCGCCCGGCTGCCCGCCCACGAGGGGCTGGCGCCCCGGCCCCGCTCCGCCTACGGAGCGGGCAAGCTCGCCGAGGAGGGCTACCTCGCCGCCACCCGGCAGCGCCACGGGGTCGAGGGGCTGTCGCTGCGCTACGGCAACGTGTACGGCCCCCGCCAGGACGGCACCGGCGAGGCCGGGGTGGTGGCGATCACCTGCCACCGCCTCCGCGACCGCCGCCCGCCGCTGGTGGTGGGCAGCGGCGAGCAGACCCGCGACTTCGTCTTCGTCCTCGACGTGGTCGCCGCCAACCTCGCCGCCATCGGGGCGCGCCGCTCCGGCGTCGTCAACGTCGGCACCGGCGAGCAGACCAGCGTCCGCCGGGTGGTGCAGATCCTGCTCGACCGTGCCGGCGGCGGCGGCGTGGAGAGCGCCCCCGCCCGTGCCGGCGAGGTGGCGCGGGTGAGCCTCGACGGCGGGCGGGCGCGCCGCTGGCTGGGCTGGGAGCCCCGGACCGCGGTGGAGGACGGCCTCGCCGCCACCGCCGCCTGGTTCGGCCTGGAGGGGGGCGGCTAACCCTGGGCGCGGGCCAGGGCGACGCCGAGGATCACCTCGATCGCGGCCCACACCGGCAGCGTCCTCCAGGCGATCGAGATCCAGGGGATGGGGGTGCGGATCAGCCGGGTCTGCTGGAGCCAGAACAGCAGCGCCAGCGAGACCGCCTCGGCGAACCCGAGCGCGCCCAGCAGCCGGTAGCCGTGGGGTGAGGCGGCATAGCCCCCGCGGACCGCCGACCACGCGACCAGGTAGAGGCCGAGGGCGACGAGGAAGCAGACGCTCTCCCGATAGCGGCGCAGGGGTCGCTGCGGCCGGGTGGCACCGGGGGGAGGAGCGCCGGATCTCACGGTGCTCACAGTGTCGCTCACCGGGACCGCTCGCGCGAGGGCTCCGGCGTCCCGGTTCGGCCCGTTCGTGGTGGACACCCGAGCCGAGGGCCGACGATGATGTCGCGACAGTCCCGCCCACCCGGCACTCCCGCCACCCGGAGGTCCCCCCGTGCGCGCAGGCCGACACCTCCTGCGCGGCCTGGTCGCCGCGCTGGTGCTCACCGCCGCCGTCCCCGCCGCCCGGGCGGCGGCTCCGCCGTCCGCGCCGGTGGTGCCCGGCCTCCAGCAGCTGCGCGTCGCCGGCGCCGTCGACCGGGGCACGATCGCCCCGCGCCGGCTCGACCTCACCCTGGTGCTGCCCCTCCGCGATCCCGCCGGGGCCGCGGCCCTGGCCGCCGCGGTTCACCGCCCCGGCGACCCGGCCTACCACCACTTCCTCGCCGCCGGCGCGTTCGCGACGCGCTTCGGCGCCGAGCCGGCCTCGGTGGCGGCGGTCTCGGAGTGGGCGCGGCGGAGCGGGCTCGCGGTGACGTCGGTCTCCGCCACCCGCACCCTGGTGCGGCTGAGCGGGCCCAGCCCGGTGGTGGAGGGCGCCCTCGGGGTGCGGCTCCACGCTCACCATGCGCCCGGCCTCGACTATGTCGCGCCGGACCGCGACGCCCGCCTGCCCGACGGCCTCGCCGGCCGGGTGCGGGCGGTGCTCGGCCTCGGCGACCTCGGCCGCCTCGAGCCCACCCTGCGCCCCCCCGCCGACCCATCGCCCCTCCCCGACGGGGTGGTGCCACGGCCACCCTCGGTGCACCTCTCCCGCTACGGGCCGGCCGACCTCTGGCGCTTCTACAACGCGCCCGCGGCGGTGCGCGGTGCCGGCCAGACCATCGCGGTGCTCGCCGCCGGCGACGTCAGCCACGCCCGCAGCGACCTCGCCCTCTTCGAGAGCCGCCGCGGCCTGCCCCGGGTGCGCTGGACCACCGTGCAGGTGGGCGCGCCCTCCACCGACCTCGGCGGCTCACCGGAGTGGGACCTCGACACCCAGGTCTCGACCGGGATGGCGCCGGACGTCACCGACCTGCTGGTCTACGACACCACCTCGCTGAGCAGCGGCGACATCGCGTCGATGATGGCGCGCTGGGTGGCCGACGATCGCGCCCCCCAGGCGAGCGCCTCGTTCGGCGCCTGCGAGAGCGTCGCCTACCTGACCGGCATCGTCGACGCCCTCGACCCGCTGATGCTCCAGGCGGTCACCCAGGGACAGAGTCTCTTCGCCGCGAGCGGCGACAGCGGCTCCTTCTGCCCCGCGGTGGTGGCCGTCAACGGCGTCCCGGCGGGGCTGCCCGGCCCCCTGTACCCGGCGTCCAGCACCTCCGCGGTGAGCGTCGGCGGCACCACCATCACCGGCCAGCCCGGTGCGGTGCGGGAGGTGGCGTGGAAGGCTGGTGGCGGCGGCATCTCCCAGGTGGAGCGGCCCGGCGCCTACCAGTCGGGTGCCGGGGGCAGCTTCGTGGGGGTGGGCCGCGGCACCCCCGACGTGAGCCTCGACGCCGACCCGCTGAGCGGCTACTCGGTGGTGGTCGACGGCAGGGAGGGGATCTACGGCGGCACCAGCGCCAGCGCGCCCGCCTGGCTCGGGGTCTGGGCGCGCGCCCAGCAGGCCCATGGTGGCGGGCTGGGGTTCGCCGACCAGGTGATCTATCGGGTGCCCGCCGCCGCCTTCAACGACATCGTCGCCGGCTCCCAGGTGCTCCACGCCGCCACCCCGGGGTGGGACTACTGCACCGGCCGTGGCACCCCCGACATCGCCGCCTTCATGGCCGCGGCGTAGGCGCTCGCGGCGGCGCGTTGACAGCGGCGCGTTGGCACCAGCATCGTTCGGCCCCCTCGGCGGTGGCACTCCAAGGCGGTGGTGGATGATCGGTCGGCGGCGCCTGGCCGGGCTGGGCCTGCTCGTGCTCAGCCCCGCCGCCGCCGTGCTCACCGGCCTGGCCTCGCACCGCTCGGTGGCCTCGGCCGAGGTCCGGGTGAGCCTGGCGGGCAGCGTCCCGGAGTGGGCGGTGCCGGCGCAGCGGGAGGCGCCGGTGCCGGACTCGGAGCTGGTCGACCTCGCCGTCTACATGTCGTGGCGCAACCCCGAGGAGGCGGTGCGGCTCGCCGAGGCGGTCTCCGATCCGCGCAGCCCGCGCTACGGCCGTCATCTCGGCGCCGCCGAGTTCCGCGAGCGCTTCGCCCCGGCCGCCGCCGACGTCGAGGCGGTGGCCGCCTGGCTCCGGAGCCAGGAGCTGAGGGTTGTCGACATCCCCGCCAACCGGCACTTCGTCGCCGCCGAGGGCACCGCCGCGCGAGTCGCGGCCGCCTTCGGCACCGGCCTCGCCGGCTATCGCGTCGGCGACCGGGTGCTCCGCGGGCCCACGGTGGCGCCGTCGATGCCGGCCCTGCACGGAGTGGTGGCGGTGAGCGGCCTCGACGAGGGCGGCGCCCTGGTCCGTCCCGACCACGCCATCGCCGGGGCGGCGACACCCTCCGGATTCGTCAACGCACCACCGTGCAGCGCCTGGTGGGGCGAGCGCCTCGCCACCGAGCTGCCTCCCGCCTACGGGACGGTGCCGCCCTACGTGCCCTGCGGCTACAGCGCGGCCCAGCTGCGCGCCGTCTACGGCCTCACCCATGCGGGGCGGGACGGCCTCGACGGGCGCGGCCAGACGGTGGCTGTCACCGACGCCTACGCCAGCCCCACCATCCGCGCCGACGTCGACCGCTACTCGCAGAGCCGCGGCCTGGTGCCCTTCGGCCGCGACCAGCTCACCGAGATCCGGGCACGGCCGCTCACCAGCCCGCAGGCGGGCACCCACTGCGACCCCGGGGGCTGGTACGCGGAGGAGAGCCTCGACGTCGAGGCCGTCCACCTCCTCGCCCCCCGGGCGCGGGTGGTCTATGCGGGCGCCCGCGACTGCAGCAACACCGCCCTCGACGAGGCGATCACCACCGTTCTCGACGGCGAGCTTGCCCTGGTGATCACCAACTCCTGGGGGAGCCCCGGCGAGACCGCGGGGCGGGCCCAGCTCCAGGCCTTCGCCGACACCTTCCTGCAGGCCGCGATCGAGGGCATCGCCGTGATCTTCGCCTCCGGGGACAACGGCGACCAGGTGGCCCGCCGGGGCGAGCGCGCCGTCGACTTCCCCTCCTCGGCACCGTGGGTGACCAGCGCCGGCGGCACCAGCCTCGGCATCGGCGCCGACGGCGAGCGGATCTTCGAGACCGGCTGGGGCGTCGACCGCACCACCCTGGCCGGCGGCGCCTGGCCGTCGCCGCCGGGCACCTTCCTCTACGGCAGCGGGGGGGCACCAGCCGGGTGTTCGAGCAGCCCGGCTACCAGTCGCGCGCGGTCCCCAACTCGCTGTCGCGCCACGCCGGCGGCGCCCGGGCGCGGACCGTCCCCGACCTCGCCATGGTCGGCGACCCCAACACCGGGATCATCGTCGGGGTCAGCCAGACCTTCCCCGACGGGGTGCGCTATGGCGAGTACCGGATCGGCGGCACCAGCCTGGCCGCGCCTCTGGTGGCCGCGATGGTGCTGCTCGCCGACCAGCACGCGGGGATGCACCACGGGTTTCTCAACCCCGCCCTCTACCGGCTCGGCGGCACCGAGGCGTTCCGCGACGTGGTCGCCCCGGAGTCGACCCTGGCCGCGGTGCGGGTCGACTACGCCAACCGGCTCGACCCCTCCGGTGGCCTGGTGTACTCGCTCCGCACCCTCGCGCAGACCCACTCGCTGCACACCACGCGCGGGTACGACGACGTGACCGGGCTGGGCACGCCCCGGGGCATGGCCTTCATCGAGGCGCTCGGCCGGGACCGCTGAGGGCTGGGCTCCGGCTACCGCCCGTGGCGCAGCCGGGTGATCGCCTTCACCGCACGCACCGCCACCTGCGGCCGGTCGAAGCTGAGCAGGTCGACGGGGAGCGGGAAGCGCAGCGCCGTGGTCGCCTTGGCCCGGGAGAACTCGCGGAGGCCGTCGTCGCCGTGGATGCGCCCGAAGCCGGAGTCGCCGACGCCGCCGAAGGGCAGGCTGGGGATGGCCGCATAGGCGATCACCGCGTTGACGCTGGTCATGCCCGCGCGCATCCGGCGGGCGAGCTCCTTCCCCCGGCGCTTGGCGAAGACCACCGAGCCGAGGCCGTAGCGGGTGTCGTTGGCGAGCCGCACCGCCTCGTCGGCGTCGCGCACCCGGACGATCGGCAGGGTGGGGCCGAAGGTCTCCTCCCGGAGGATCAGCGCGTCGGTGGGGACGTCGACGAGCACCACCGGATCGACGTAGGGGGGGTGCACCGCGTCGGGGCCGCCGACCACGGCCCGGGCGCCGCGCTCGAAGGCGTCGCTGAGATGCCGGGAGATGACATCCAGCTGCGCCGGCATCGTGATAGGGCCGATGTCGGAGCCCTCGCCCTCGCCGGCGCGGACCCTGCCGGCGAGCTCGGTGACCCTGCTGACGAACCGGTCGTGGATGGCATCCACCGCGTACACGCGCTCCACCGAGATGCAGGCCTGGCCGGCGTTCTGGAGCGCGCCCCAGACCGCGGCGTGGGCGGCGGCGTCGAGGTCGGCGTCCTCGTCGACGATCATCGCGTCATTGCCGCCCAGCTCGAGGAGCACCGGGGTCAGGCGCTCGGCGCAGGCGGCCATCACCCGCCGCCCGGTCCGCGCCGAGCCGGTGAAGGCGAGCTTGTCGACCCCCGAGACGCAGAGCGCCGCCCCGGTCTCGCCGGCGCCGGTGACCACCTGGAGCACCGGCTGCTCGGGGATCGCCTCGGCGGCGGCGTCGGCGATCCAGCGGCCGATCGCCGGGGTGAACTCGCTGGGCTTGAAGACCACCGCGTTGCCGGCGGCGAGGGCGTAGGAGATCGAGCCCATCGGCGTGTACACGGGGTAGTTCCAGGGCCCGATGACGCCGATCACTCCGAGGGGCAGGTACTCGACGCTGGCCGCCTGGTTGGCCGCGAGCAGGCCGGCGCGCACCCGGCGCGGCCCCAGCACCCGCCGCGCGTTCCGCGCCGCCCACTCGAGGTGGTCGATGGCGAGCATGATCTCGAGGAAGGCATCGGTGCGCGGCTTGCCGTTCTCGCGATGGACGAGGTCGCCGAGCTCCTCGGCACGGCGGGCGAGCAGCCCCTTCAGCGCGCGCAGCCGCCGGGCCCGCTCGCCGTGCTCGAGAGCACCCCACCACCCCGCCGCGACGCGGGCGCGTTCGACCGCGGCGCCGACCTCCGCCGGCCCGTCGAGCGGGAACCGTCCGACGAGGCCGCCGGTGGCGGGATCGAGGGACTCGAAGCTGGCCGCGGTGGTGGGGGAGGGCGTGGCGGTGAGCATCGGGCCAGTATCCCAGGCCACGGTCACCGGCCCGTCTCCGCCTCGTGGGGTCCCGGGAAAAAGAATGAGCCGGGGCTGGCGGGCGCCCCGGCTCACTCAGGTAAACGAGCGACCCCCCCGGAAACCTGCGGTGGTGTCCCGGCGGCTTTTTCGGGTGGGCGGGTCGGGTTGGTGGGGGCCGGGTGTTGCTCGGGGGATCTGGGACGGGTGGAGTGGCCCGGGTGTTGTTCGGGGGATCTGCGACGGGGTGGAGGTACCCGGCTGTTGCTCGGGTGATCTGCGACGGGTGGTGGTACCCGGGGGTTGCTCGGGGGATCTCACACGCGTGGAGGTACCAGGTAGCTCTGCCACACGTTCTTACCGGGGGGAGGCTACGCCTCCCCCCGCTCAGCACAAGACATCGTGCGCTGGCGCGCCCGATGCCGTGTGCTACCCCCCTAATGGGCAGATGGCGAAGCCATCTCACGGTGAGTACCACTTCCTCGTCGTAGTGGTGGGGAGGGAGCGCGAGGGAGGGGGTGCGCGATGGTGGAAACTGTGGACCGTTGTCCGAGCCGGCAGCGGGCGAGCACTTCTCCCCCCTGGGCCTGAGCCCTCCGTGGAGACCGTGCCCCCGCTGCTCGGTGAGGAGAGTTGTGACGGCTGGTGGGATGTCGTGCCCCTGAGCACTTATCCATTAGGGTGCCGCTGCTCTCCTCTGGCTCGCCACCGTCCAGGGAGGAGCTGTCCATGATCTTCGTCGGCGTCGACTGGGCCGAGGTCCACCACGACGTCACCGTGCTCGATGCAGCGGGCGCGGTCCTGGGAAACCTGCGCATCCCCGACACGATCCAGGGGATCGGCAGGCTCCACGCCTTGGTCGCCGAGCACAGCGACGACCCCTCCACCGTGATCATCGGCATCGAGACCCCCACCGGGCTGCTTCCCCAAGCGCTGCTGGCCACCGGCTACGAGCTCTATGCCATCAACCCGAAGTCGGCCAGCCACTACCGCGAGCGTCACTCGGTCTCGGGAGCGAAGTCCGATGCCGGCGACAGCAAGATGCTCGCCGACCTGGTCCGCACCGACCGGCACAACCATCGGCGCCACGTCGGCGACTCCGAGCTTGCCGAGGTCTTGAAGGTGCTGACCCGCTCCCACAAGGAGCTGATCTGGCAGCGGCAGCGCCAGGTCAACCAGCTGCGCAGCGCCCTGCGCCAGTACTACCCCGCCATCCTGACCGCGTTCAAGGAGCTCGGTGCTGCCGATGCCCTGATGCTGCTCCAGCGTGCCCCGACCCCGGCCGAGGGACGCGACCTGTCGGTCGCCAAGGTGCGTTCGGTGCTCCAGAAGGCAGGACGTCGCAAGCAGCTGGACGAGAAGGCCCAGGCCATCCAGCAGATCCTCCGCAGCCCCCAGCTCGAGGCTCCGCCGCGGGTCGCCCGTGCTCACGGCAGCGCCGTGCGCGCGCTGGTGACCCTGATCCAGGCGGCCACCGAGCAGATCGCCGCCCTCGAGAGCGAGCTCGTGGAGAGTTTTGAAGCGCACCCGGACGCCGAGATCATTCGCAGTCTTCCCGGACTCGGCGCCATCCTCGGCGCCCGGGTGCTAGCGGAGTTCGGCGACGAGCCGACCCGATTCGCCGATGCTAAAGCACGGAAGAACTACGCTGGAACCTCACCGATCACCCGAGCCTCAGGGACCAAACGGGTGGTGGTGGCCCGCTTCGCGCGCAACGCCTGGCTGGCCGACGCATGTGACCGCTGGGCGTTCTCCTCGCTGGGTTGTTCACCGGGTGCGCGGGCCTACTACGACGCCCTGCGAGCCCGCCGGCAGGATCACCACCAAGCCTTGCGGATGGTCGCCAACCGCTGGGTCGGCATCATCCATGGCTGCCTGCGGCATCGCTGCAGGTACGCCGAAGAGATCGCCTGGACGGCGAGAGCGGCCGTGGCATGAGGACGTCCCCGGGCACCCGTTGTGCCGCGTTCGACGCGATCCCTACCTCCCCCTTGACAACCTATCGGCGTGGGATGTCTCCACGGCCGGACTCCCGGCCGACGCGCGCTTCACGCGCTCTTCATCTTCGCGCCGGGCGCCGAGCTACCAGGGAGGAACGCTTCGCGTTCCTCACGCCTGCGCTGCTACGCCGAGCAAGCAAGTCGCCGCCGGAAGGGCCGGGTGCGGCTGCGGGGGTCAAGCAATTCACCCGTCGAGCTGCTCGGCGAGTGGCTGTGAGGAACGCGCAGCGTTCCTCGTGGTACTCGGCCGCCCGGCGCGAAGACGCAAAGCGCGCGAAGCGCGCGTCGCCGGCGAGTGCCGGCGTGGAGGGGGGTAGGCCCCGGCATCGGGCGCGCCAGCG
Organism: uncultured Chloroflexia bacterium; assembly: GCA_963846365.1. Lineage (GTDB taxonomy): Bacteria > Chloroflexota > Dormibacteria > Aeolococcales > Aeolococcaceae > CF-96. The sequence continues at coordinate 39 of CAWJVN010000001.1, read as the reverse complement.
CACGATGTCTTGGGCCTGAGCGGGGGGAGGCGCAGCCTC